>NZ_JAHKQR010000001.1:345157-776325 GCF_018860805.1 Aestuariibacter sp. A3R04
GGCGGAGACAACGGCGGCAGTGATGGCGGTTCAGACGGTGGAGACAACGGCGGCAGTGATGGCGGTTCAGACGGTGGAGACAACGGCGGCTCAGTATCCTACATCCTGCAGGTGTCTGGTAACGATGGCGCGTTGAGTAAAATTGAATCTGAACTCGAAGTTCGGGATATCGCCATTGGCTATACGGCATTCACTGGGGTTGAAGAGTCTGTGTTGCTGGTGGGGGGATCAGATCTCGATTCAGTAGAAACCTTGAGTAGTTTGGACGAAGAGCCGCAGAATGCGTTTGCGCTGGTTGCGGCCTTTGCTGACGGAACGCAATTTACCGGTGCCTCACTCCTTGCTACTGTCGACGGCGAAGAGTTTACCTTTGAATGTACAATTAATTGCGAAGTAAATGTTGATATCGATAACAAGGAAATTAGCTTTATTGGGGCTGAATTTATTTGGGACGACGGCAATGACTCCATTGAAATAAACGGTACTGTCCCCTGGATTGCCAGTGACGAATATGTTGATACCAGCGATTGGGTAGGTTCTGAGTTGCCCTCCGACAGTACGTTTTGCGATACAAACTTGAGTACGTCAGTGGTGGCTATGGCAAATGGTGGCCTCGCTTATACGACTAACGCAGGAAATTGTATCGGTTTAGCCAGCGTAGAACATAATACATTTACCAAGCCCCTCACCGCGGTTATCGTCAACGAGGGCGACAGCGCTTCTACCGGCAGTTTAGCTATTGATAGTGCAGTGAAGATATATACGCGGCTTATCGACAGAGGCGTTGATTATACTGATGACGGTGGTCAGCCTGTATTCGAAGCCATTGTTGAAGGTGCCTTTGATATTACCAATACCAGCAGCCATGAACTTTGTTTATCTGACTATGACGATTGGCAATTGCTGCAAGCCGATGGCACAGCGCTAACGAAGTCTCTTAATGTGTCGTATCAGTTCAACGATACTCCGTACACGATGGAATTTAGCGCACTTCATGACTTCGATGTTCCAGGTGTAAAGTGCTTGCCACCCAGTGCCTCTGCAACAGTGCATCTCTCGCTTGACCAATTTATGGTGCGGGCAGAAGAAGAAATACTGTTTTCAACGGTAACAGAAATAGCGGTATTCATCGAGGCCGAGTACAACGCTGTTGCCAATAACGTGACATACACAACACTCACGCCCGATTTTATGGAATGGTTATACGTTGACGGTTCACCAGGCATTCGCCTGGCGTTTACCAATACCAGTGGTGCTCAGTTAGTGCTGGACGATTCGGCACAAGAAGTCTGGTTTTACAATGACCAAGGCTATCCTATTGTCAAAAGCTACGTGTATTTGCACAAGCAACTCGGGGTGGAAGAATATGACTTGGTAAACAGTGACTATGTCATCAATGATGGCACTCAGATTCAGTTGCTGGATGATTCAGCGGAAATTGCCATTCTGGCTTTAGGAGGAGGGACTGCGGTAAAAGCAGTGCTCTACCCCGCGTTTTAGCGAGAAGGCTGCGCTAGCAGCCTCTTAGTTTACTTATCAACTGCGCGGCGAATGAACTTTGATGTTTCGCTGGCGCTTGTTGAGATAACAGATCGCACATGGGCGTATCACTTGCGGAAAAAAACAATGTATGTGCCTCAACATCCAGTGCGATAGCTATACGCGAGATATTGTGAAAGGCCACAGGTTGTTCCCGAAACACCTTATTTACCAGGTCTTTTGGGGGCGACGTGCGTTTTTCTATTTTTGCCATATATCGGGCCAGCTGAATCTGGGTCTCAAATCCTTTTTCAGCCATTGCTCGTTCCAGTTTTTGTCGGGACGCTTTTACACCGCGTACTCTCTGTCTGCCTGCCATTTTCTTATCCTGTAGATCGTTATTTACCAGTAATGTCGAAGACTATCGCGCTGAGCCATTATCGGTTCCAACGCGGGTTAGAATAGTTACAACTGTTAACGCTTATTCAATTTCGGATATAAAAGAGTTTGCGCAATTTGATGTATCGGATCGTTTCGCAAACCCAGACAATTCATTCTTGAAGGGGGAACTGGTTCACATGGCAGTGAAGACGGTATGCAAAAATAGAGAAAGCTGGGGGACGAAAGTCATCCCAGCTTTTTTGGGTCGTCAACTTAGAGTCGCTCAAATCGTACTGACTTGATGTGCAGTTCAGGGTTGGTACCAGATAGCTCTGGGAGAATGCGAAGCGCGTCGTCCAATGCATCTAGCCGCATGGTGCCTAAAGTGACGGTTTGCCACACCAATTCAGGCGCCTCATCAGTATAGTACAGGCGGTTGCCCGGTATTTCTGTGGCAGAATACGCTGCTAAATGCTGGTCGAGAGTGAGGGCGTGATCGCCAAGGGTAACGCTGCCTTTGAGTTCGATGTCACCGGAGGGCGTGGCATATTCCATAATAATTTTGTAATTTCCTTCAGACACGTTTTTTACCGGCCACTTCAGCTCGGCTTGTCCCTTTCCTTTCACTACCACCCAATCGTGTGCCCAGCCAGCTTTAAACGCATAGTCAACGGCGTCACCTGCAATATATGCTTCATGGGCCGACAAGGTAACATTTGGACGCTCCCGGTGGCCAATTTCAATGGCAATAGGCTGTACCGGTTCGGTGAGCAGTGAAGCGTGCCATTGCATATAGTCGTCTTGCAGTTTTGCTAATGTGTCAGCATGTGTGGCTGCAAGGTCTTGCTTTTGTTCAGGGTCGGCAATGAGATCATACAAATACCATTGTCCGTCGTAATCATATACGCCCAGCCATTGCTGAGTGCGAATGGAGCCCGGATTTGGCGCTACTGCCTGCTGATCTTCACGCTGAGTATTGCGGAAATGGTTGGTATAGATCGTTCGGTCGGGCCAGGTTTTATCCGCATTTTCATCCAGCAACAAAGGGGAAATATCATCACCATCCAGCGGGTTTACCGGCGGCGTGTCTATATTAAGCAGGCTCATCAGTGTGGGAAAGATGTCCATGTGCTGGGCAATCGACCGAACGGTTCGGCCGCCTTCGATATGCCCTGGCCAATGAATAAACAACGGCACCCGCACACCGCCTTCGTCAACCCGACCTTTGCTGCCCTTCATGCCACCGTTGTAGCGACGGTGGCCATGGGGGAAGGCTGGCCCATTGTCAGATAAAAAGATAACGATAGTGTTATCTGTCAGCGCGAGTTCATCCAGGGTATCCATGACCCGGCCGATATTGTCATCGATGTTTTCAACCATACCGTAAATGGCGGCATCTAAATTGTTCAGCCCTTTGGCTTTGTACTTGGAGAAATACTGCTGTGGCACCTCAAACGGGCCGTGGGGGGTATTGAACGGCACATAGGCGAAAAAGGGCTTTTGCTTGTTGCGCCGAATAAAGTCAATGGCAGCGTCAGTGGTCACATCGGCTATGTAGCCTTCGGTTTGCACTGGCTCGCCATTGCGCAATAGTTCTGCATCGAAATACAAGGTTTGGTGGCCATCCACAAAGCCCAGATAGTCGTCAAAACCCTGGCCGTTAGGATCGTGGGGGTACTGGGCACCATTGTGCCATTTGCCAAACAGGCCGGTGGCATAATTTTCTGCTTTCAGTGCTTCAGCAAGTGTTACTTCTTCAGCGCGCATTTTTTCCCCACCCCGGGTAACACTGAAAACGCCTGTTTTCAGTGGCTGACGCCCAGTCAGTAACGCAGCGCGCGTAGGAGAGCAAACCGGGTTGACGTAAAAGCGGTCTATGCTGACACCGCTTTTGGCAATGCTGTCGATATGGGGCGTAGACACGATCTCATTGCCGTTGAAGGCAACATCTCCCCACCCCTGATCGTCCGTGAGGAACAAAATAACATTGGGGCGCGATTCAGACGCCGCTGCATCGATAGTAGGCGCTTCTTTGTCAGCGCATCCAGTGCACAGTGCACAGAGTAATAGCAGTCTTTTTAACATAATGAGTGACCGTAGTTGTCGAAAGAAATGGAGATAAGTTCATTGTCACGTGCCTTTGTCTTCGGAAGCACGAATAAGTTGTATCGCGATGACCTGATCTTCCGGCTTGGTGCCAAAAGTATCATTAACCTCTTGTTGTAACCGGTTTCATTTTTTCCAGAAAAAATAACATCAACGCCTGCAGTAACTGAACGCATTCTCAGGTGTGGTCGAAAGCAGTTTGTAGGCGTCATATGCATAATCGTCTCGAGAAAATTTTGCTCATTTATAATAAACGCAATGTTGCAACAAATGCTATTAAATAAATTAACATTATTTTTTAACCAGTATATCTGTACAGTAAACTTGGTTTACAGTCACTAAAAATAAAATGAAGGAAGTTTGGGATGATTGGGTATATTACATGTGGTACGAATGACATTATCAGATCCGGTGAGTTCTACGATCAAATTTTCGAACTGTTAGGTGCCAAGAGGATCCATACAGATGAAAGCAGTATCGCATGGGCAAGAGACGGTGGTGAGATTATCTTCACTACAATATTGCCGGTTAACGGGCGGCAAGCAACAGCGGGCAACGGGACGATGATTGCATTTCGAGCCAACTCTACAGAACATGTTCAGGCGCTTTATAGAAGATCTCTCGATATAGGTGCGTCTGATGAAGGCGCGCCAGGAATACGCTCCGGTGGATTTTATTGCGCTTACATAAGAGATTTAGACAATAATAAATTGAATTTTCATTTTAATCCGAATAGCTAAGAGAAAGCCTTGATTGACCTCTCAATAGCCTTCGTGGCTGAGCTGGTTTCAGCTAATCACACAGCCCGACATGACTTGTTGTTTTCTTTTTGCCGTTGCGGGGTTGTATAGTGCAAACCCCCGGCGAGCAGCATCAGAATTGGTGACCACATTGAAAGTCACAGTCAAATCAGATGGCAAAGAAACCGGGCGGTGAAATTGGTTGCTCACGGTAAATCCTGCACCGGGTAACGCCTGGTTTTTGTCAACAACCGATAGTGTGCGAGCCAGGACATGGGTGCCATGGGCCATCACTGATTTAAAGCCAAACAATCTGGCGCTCCAGTCGTAGAGATGGATAGGGTTGTAGTCGCCACTTATCCGGGCGTACTTACGTCCGGCATTCTCTTGAAAATGTAAGTGCTCACTTTTGTTATATGTTTTGTTTGAAAGTGTATCTGCGGCGGGGGAATCGCCGTCGGCGAGCCCTTGAGTTCGATCGGGCGTCCGTCGGTACAAGTAGGTACTACGGGTGGTTTGACACAACCGGTTTTGTTGTCGAAATTCAATGACAAGATCCACCATTACGCCGCGGGCATGGGGCCGTATTGCATCGAAGTAGCATTGGGATGTGATGTCCTGATTGGCGAGGGGAGCTGGTTGGGTAATTTCGTTTTTCGTATGTACCAATCCCATAAGGGGAAAGGGGGAGCTTTTCGAAGATAGTGCATCAATATGTTGCACAATACCGAGAAAAAGTGGAAAACAGGGGTGCAGATGGTCGTGATGCCATTGGTGCTGGTGGTTGAAGAGACGCAATGCAGTCTGAAAAGCATTAGCCGTATAGATTTTTGTGCTGCCAACAGGGGGAAATATTTCATTGCATTGATGTGCAAACCAGTGATCAAGCTTCACAGCATCGGCTTTCTTGGTTGCCGCCTTTATTAGCCTGACAAAGTGCTTCACGTGAATATCCCTTCCTGCAAAAAATTTTCCTCTGCTACGCTATCTGATTTTCGTTCTCTTCGCACATGATTTTGTGGTTAGGGCGAAGGTCCGGGCATATTTATGCCGTGCTGGTTAGAGTTTGTGCTTTATGCGGGTGTTAAAAGCGGTAAAAATTAAATATTCGGCCATTAAAATCGCAGAAATAGTTTTTATTGTGACATTAGTTTACACTAGCGAACTTACAAAAAAGCGTTCGCAGTAAGGACATAACTAGCTATGGCTACACAAACAGAATCAGAATTAAAAATGGCGCAGCTGATGGTTGAAGCACTCAATCTGGAAGACATGGAAGCAGAAGAGATTGACCCGGAAGAACAATTGTTCGGCGATGGTTTGGGACTCGATTCCATTGATGCATTAGAAATTTCGTTAGCTATATCGAAAGAGTACGGCGTGCAGATCAAAGCTGAAGACGAGGGTACCCGTGAGGCGTTCGAAACGTTACGTAGTTTAACTGCATTTGTTGAACAGAATAAATAAGCACTTACTTGCCCTTCCTCTTCAGAGCGCGTCGGTATCGGTTAACCCTCTAAATTGCGCGCTTCACGGGCCGATTTGAAAAAATGAATATAGACATCATCGATTACGACTCTTGCTCGGCTGCAGGTATAAATCTTAAAACCTTGCGGGAATCACTCAAACAGCACAAAAGCGGCTTGATCAAAAACAACCTACCCGGTTCAGATTTAGACACCTGGATAGGCGTGGTCGGCGAAATTGCATCAGTCAGTGATCTTGGCAAATGGCAAAGCCGCAACAATGCATTAGCCGCTCTGGGATATGAACAGGGTACCATTAGAAACACAGTGTCAGGGTTGATAAAAAAATACGGTGCGGCACGCATTGGCTTGGTTATGGGGTCGAGCACGTCAAGTATCGATCGCACAGAAGAAGCGTATACTAAGCTTAACAGCGACAACGGTCTCACTGATGCGTTTAAACAGCCCTTTGTACATAACCCTCATGCACCCAGCTTGTTCGCTGCGCATCTTACGGGTATCGAAGGCCCGTCGCTGACAATAAACACCGCCTGTTCGTCTTCTGCCAAAGTCTTCGCTACTGGTGCACGCTGGCTCGAAGCCGGCATTGTTGATGCAGTACTGGTAGGTGGCGTTGATACACTGTGTTTAAGCGTGTTGCACGGTTTTAATTCCTTGCAGCTTTTGTCTGCAAACCCCTGTAAACCTTTCGATCAGCACCGCGATGGTATCAATTTAGGTGAAGCGTCGGGCTTTGCAGTACTGCAGCGCGCAGGTGAAAACACAAATGGCAGTGGTATTCGCCTGGCCGGATACGGTGAAAGCTCTGATGCCCATCACATGTCGCACCCTCATCCTGATGGTCTAGGGGCAAGGTTGTCAATGACACAGGCGTTACAGCGTGCTGACCTGAGTGCAAAAGACATCGATTACGTCAATTTGCACGGCACATCTAGTCGCGCCAATGATCTCATTGAAGGACTGTTGATTTCCGAACTTTTCCCATCTACCACCCGTTGCTCGTCTACCAAAGCATGGATGGGTCATACATTGGGCGCCGCAGGGATCACCGAAGCCATTATCGCGATGGATACATTAAATACTCACGTTATTCCTGGGTCAAAGAACTTAGAAACGCTGGACGAAGCGTTAACACTGACGATTCAGGCCGAGGATGAACACAGAACATGTCAGCATGTGATGACCAACTCGTTTGGTTTTGGTGGTAATAACTGCACGCTGTTGTTTAGCAGGGCAGGGTAATATGCAAGCAAAAGAACTAAAATGTAAAATTGCAGGTATCGGTGCCTGGGGAAGTTACTTCGACAATTGGCAAGCGTTGCAAGCATTGTTGGCGGGTAACGCTATACCTGAAATAAAAAACAAAGGCCCTAAACCAACGATCATTCCCGCTAACGAACGCCGTCGAGCGCCGCTTCCCGTGCGTTTAGCTGTGGAGAGCTCCTGGCAAGCCACGCAGGATGCGGGTGTAGAAGCCAATACCCTTACGTGTGTATTTGTGTCAGGTTTAGGTGATACCGACCTTACGGATTACATGTGTAAAACCCTGGCATCTGATAACAAAGCCTTATCGCCTACCAAATTTCACAATTCGGTACACAATGCGCCCGCGGGGTATTGGACAATTAGCACCGGCACCATGAGTGCAGCAAACTCCGTGGCGGGTTATGAGCAATCGGTATCGCTCACGCTGCTTGAAGCCATGATCCAGTGCGAGGCTGAAAACACGCCGATGCTGTTGACCTTTTACGATGCGCCCGTTGCGGACGTGTTATCGCCTATTTTGCAAAACCAGGAAACCTTTGCTTTTTCGTTGGTTATCTACCCAGACTCTGCGCCACTGGCAGGCCCTGTGCTCAAGGCTAACGTCAACAGCGCACCGGTTAATGCGTGGCCTGCGTTACACAGTCAACACGATTACATGGGGAAACTGTATGCGGAAAACCCCAGCGCTAAAGTGCTGTGTTTGGCAGAGATGATTGCTTCATCCGACTCACAGGCCAAGAGTATTACTGTACCGTTGAGTGCAGGTACATCAATGACCTTTTCTCTTGCGTAGGAATGTTATGAATCAGATCAATACGGATATCATTATTGCTGGTGGCGGATTGGCAGGTATGAGCCTGGCTTTGCAACTGTTGAACAGAAACGACGACCTCAGCATTACTATCATTGAGAAGAACACCTTTCCGGTTCATGACACCACAGCGAAAGTGGGTGAATCCACGGTGGAAATTGGTGCTCATTACTTTACCGACGTGCTGGGGCTCGATGCGCATTTTAAAGAAAAGCACCTGCGCAAATACGGTCTGCGATTGTTTTTTGGCAAAGTGGACGGCGACTACAGCGAGTACGACGAGTTAGGTGTGAGCGAACTGTTTGGCATTCCAGCTTACCAAATTGAACGCGGTACACTGGAGAACTACCTTTATACTTTGCTGACTGAAAAAGGCGTTACCTTCTTCGATGGTGCAGTACCAGCCGGTATTGATTTGGGCGACAAAAAACAAACCGTACTTTGTCACCACAAAGACGGTGAAACCCAAATCACAGGGCGCTGGTTAGTGGATGCCGCGGGTCGACAAGCGCTATTGCGCAACAAACTCAACTTGCAAACAGAAACGGGTCACAAAGGTAATGCTGTTTTTTTCCGGGTGAAAAAGCGGGTTATCATCGATGAGTGGTCTGATAACCCTGCGTGGCAGAACCGGGTAAAAGAGCCGGGGAAACGCTGGTTAAGCACCAATCACCTGATGGGCCCGGGTTACTGGGTGTGGATAATTCCGTTGGCCTCCGGCGCGACAAGTTTCGGTATTGTTATGGATGACAAAGCCCTTGCTGACAGTAATATTGAAACATTCGAAGACACCATGGCATGGTTGGCAAAAGAGCACCCGCTTTGTGCCAAAGCCATTGAAAAAGCCGAGCTACTCGATTTTAAAGTGATGCGAGATTACTCCTATGGCTGTAAGCAGATGTTTTCGGAAAGCGGCTGGGCTATGACTGGCGAGGCAGGGGCTTTTGCTGACCCCTTCTATTCACCGGGTAGTGATTTCATCGCGCTCAACAACACCTTTATCACCCACTTAATTGAGCGGGATATGAAAGGGCAGGACATCCGCTTTGAAGCGGCGCTGTTTCACAAATTTTACGACTCGTTCTTCGAAAATACGCTATCGATTTACAAAGACCAGTACGGCGGTTTCGGCGATCGCAAAATGATGTCAGTAAAGTTGGTATGGGATTACACCTACTACTGGGGTGTTTTTGCGCTCTTGTTCTTTTCCGATGCCATTGGCGATCTCGACATCATGCGCAAAATCACGCCTAATTTGCTCAAAACTCAAAAGCTCAATAAGAAGATGCAAATGTTGCTGAGTGAACGTGCTCAGAAGCGTCAGGTGTTGCCTGCAAAAGGCGGTTTCATGGATCAATTCCTGGTGCCGTGCTTGGGTGAATTAAACGATGTGCTTAAGAACCCTGACATCGATGTGGAGCAAGCGCTGGAAAAGAACATCGCCATCATGCAGAAAATTGTGCCTTACTTTGAAGAGATGTTGCAGGACAACGCTTCTGCAAATATCGACGATGAAGAACGCGCAATTCTTGGCGATTACAGGCTAAGTGTTTTGGCCTGATGAACACGAGCAAACCGCGAGGACTAAAGGATTTATTTCCCTTGGTGCTCGTGTTGTTAACCCTGGCTTATCCTTTTGTTGTTTACTTTCACATTGATAGAGTAAATCCGCGCTGGTTTGGTGTGGTTTTGTTAACAGTTGCGCTCATACGGCTCGGTGTTACCTGGCACGAGAGGCGTAAAAGCGACTGGGTAATGACCACTGTCATCGTACTGTTTTGCTTCGGTATCATACTCCTTGAAAGTGCGATATTGTTGCGCAGTTACCCCGTTATAATGAGTGTGGGGATGGGCGTCTTGTTTTTGTCATCCCTGCTCGATGAGCATACGTTGATAGAGCGGTTTGCCCGCGCTGGAGGTAAAACGCCTCCTGAACAAGCAAAGGGGTATCTACGCAACTTAACCCTAATTTGGGGCGTGTTGTTACTAAGCAATGGTGTGGTAGCTGCTTGGACGGCATGGTACGGCAGTCTGGCCACATGGACCTGGTACAACGGGTTGTTGTCATATGTGATTTTCGGTGTGTTCATCGCGCTGGAACTGGTTTATCGACACTTTTATAAAAAGAAACACAATATTATCGATGACTAATACAACAAGTGCATTAAACGGGCTGTTTAAGCCTTTGGAAGGGCCGCAGATTTCCCAATTGAAAACAAAGCAGGATGACGCTGTATTGAGCCTAACCGTCGCGTCTGATTTGCGTTGGTTCGATGGCCACTTTCCCCAGCAAAAAGTGCTGCCTGGCGTAGTCCAGATCGATTGGGCTGGAAAGCTGGCAAAAGCCTTGTTTGTCGGGGGAGAGTCTTTTACACAGCTGACAAACATTAAATTTAAAACCATGGTGTTGCCGGATACAGCAATGCAGCTCACTCTAACGCACAAGGCGGCAAAGGGTATCGTCGCTTTTCACTTTTTCAATGACACTGACTCATTTTCTCAGGGAAGCTTTAAGTTTATCGCATCATGAAACATTGCATCATTGTTCCTCATTACAAGCACGAAGTGTTGTTTGAAAAATTTTTACCGTCACTGGCCTCGTTACAGCTTCCCTGTATTGTGGTTGATGACGGTAGCGGCGATGCCAGCGTAGACAAGCTGAAAGCGTTGTTGGCACCTTATCCGAATTTTCATTTGGTTTTACATCAGTCTAATCGTGGCAAAGGCGCGTCTGTGATCACAGGTTGCTATCATGCCAGTGCCATGGGTTTTAGCCACGTGTTGCAACTTGATGCCGATGGCCAACACAATATTAACGATGCGCAAAAGCTTCTTGATTACAGCAAAGCCCATCCGACTGCGTTTATTTCCGGGCAGCCTTATTTCGATGAAACCGCACCGTTTGCCCGAAAGTATGGCCGCAAAATCACAGATTTCTGGGTGGCGCTGGAAACCCTGTCATTAAAGATCAAAGACGGGTTGTGCGGGTTTAGGGTGTACCCCATAAAGCAAATCGAGCATGTGTTCGATAACTATTATCTCGGCCCGCGTATGGATTTTGATCCTGAGCTTTTAGTAAAGGCCGTATGGGCGGGTATTGATTTGCACTTCATTCCCACAAAAGTTATTTATCACGACGACACCGTATCCCATTTCCATTATTTAAAAGACAATTTGATGCTTATCAGACTTCATGTGCGGCTGATGTTTGGCATGGTCGTGCGCTTACCGCGTTTGCTATTCGCGCGTTTAAAAGGGTTGATTAGTTAATTATGTCGGTGGCAGAGAATAACAAAGCCGAAGGCGAGCAGACCCATTGGTCGCAAACCCAGGAGGCCGGCACCATGGCAGCCATGCAACTGGTCTTTTTCATTTATCGAGTGTTCGGGCGTTGGGTGTTTTCACTGGTCATGTATCCGGTGGCGCTGTATTTCATGTTGGCTCGACCTGCACAGCGCCGTGCGTCGCTGCAGTATCTTCGCAAGCACTATAGGTATAAGCCCGAGGCCTGGCGCGGTAAACCGGGTTACTGGCATGTCTTGCAGCACTTCAAATCTTTTGCCGACGTGATTCTGGACAAGATGTTGGGTTGGCTAAATGACATTAAAGAAAGTGATTTTTCATTAGTATCTCCCAAACGGGTAGAGGCATTGATGAACGACGAGCGCGGTCAGCTTATTATCGGTTCTCACTTCGGTAATTTAGAGTTTTGCCGTGGCTTCATGCACCGATATCGCAGTAAGGTCATCAACATTCTCCTGTACGACAAGCACGCCGGTAATTTCGTCAAGATGATGCAAAAGCAAAACGGCGCATCGCGGCTCAATGTGTTTCAGGTGGACGAGTTTGACGTTACCACCATCATGATGCTGAAAGAAAAAATTGATGCCGGTGAGTGGGTGTTTATTGCAGGTGATCGCATTCCTTTAAGTGGTTTGCAGCGCACCGTTAATGTTGATTTTTTAGGGAATAAGGCTCCATTGCCTATCGGGCCTTACATGCTGGCAAAAGCCCTGGCGTGCCCGGTGAAGCTGATGTTTGCATACCGAAGCTGTGCTTGTGATAACAAAGTGCTGTTTGATGTGGTACCACTGTGTGAAAAATTAATTATTAGCAGAAAAAGCCGTGAGCAGGATTTGCAGGGTTACGCGCAACAGTTCGCTGATGCACTGCAAAGCCATTGCCTTAACTCGCCGTATCAGTGGTTTAATTTTTACGATTTTTGGCAACCTGGCACAGATTATATCGCGTTGACACGTGTTAAACCGGAGGGAGTGTAGTGGTGCCTGAAACTCGATTCGACCAGCGGTTATTTGCATTGATCCCCCATCGTCCACCCATGTTACTTATTAATAAAGTTCTGGATGTTGATGCCCGATCCTCTTCATCACTGGTTTTAGTTGATGAACAAGCGTCATTTTATGAGGCTGATAAAGGTGTGCCAGCCTGGATTGGTCTTGAATATATGGGGCAGACGGCTGCACTTATTGCCGGACACCAGTTAGAGCAAGGGTTAGTTGGCCCTCACTTAGGCTTTTTACTCGGAACTCGCGCGTTTAAATCTGAATGTGATTATTTTTCCCCTGGTACCTATAAAGTGCGTTGTGAAGAAACGGCATTGGTAGGTGACGGGCTTGCAACCTTTAGTTGCTTCATTGAAAATTACGCTCAGGACGCGCAAGAAATAAACTGTCTGGCAACAGCGAGCCTGTCGGTGTTTCGTCGCCCGATAAACGAATAGGATAAAATTTGAATAATAATAATTACAGACGTGTAGTGATTACCGGCGCAGGCGTAGTATCTGCGCTGGGTGATGATTGGACACAAGTAAAAGCCAGCTTCCAGTCAAAAAAGTCGGCTGTTTGCTTTATGGAAGATTGGCAAAAGTACGAAGGGCTGGGCACGCACCTCGCTGCGCCCGTTCACAATTTCGAGATGCCAGCCCATTTCACCAAAAAGAAAAAGCGCAGCATGGGACGGGTTGCCCAAATGGGCGTGTTGGCGACAGAGCGGGCGCTAGCTGACGCTAATCTCACTGATCATCCGGTTATTCGTTCTCACGCTACCGGTGTTGCCTATGGCTCGGCAACAGGTAGTAGCCAGGCAGCGCTTGAGTTCGCTCCCATGCTGGAAAATTTGTCTACTTCACGAATTAACAGCAGCACGTATTTGCGTATGATGAGCCACACAGCGGCAGTGAACATCAGTGTGTACTTTGGTACACAAGGGCGCATGTATACCACTTCCAGTGCCTGTACAGCTGGCAGCCAGGCTATCGGCTATGCCTTTGAGTCCATTCGCTACGGTCAGCAGGATGTGATGATTGCCGGTGGTGCCGAGGAGTTGTGCCCTTCACAGGCAGCCGTCTTCGACACACTTTTTGCTGCCAGTACAAAAAATACGACACCGGAAGCAACCCCGCGGCCATACGATAAGGGTCGCGACGGACTGGTACTTGGTGAAGGTGCCTGTACCCTGGTACTAGAATCCTACGACCATGCGAAAGCCAGGGGGGCAAATATTCTGGCGGAAGTGGTGGGTTATGCAACTAATACCGACGGTACTTACTTGGTTAAACCAAACCTGGAAACAGTACAGCGTGTAATGCAGGATGCAATGAAGGACGCAGGTGTCACCGCTGATGAGATTGGTTACGTGTCTGCCCACGGCACAGCCACACAGCACGGCGACATCGTAGAAAGTCAGGCAACTTTTCAGGTGCTGGGTGCCAAGCCAGTAAGCTCATTGAAAAGCTACACCGGGCACACGTTGGGTGCTTGTGGCTCCTTCGAAGTATGGGCAACGCTGAACATGATGAAAGAAAATTGGTTCGCACCTACCTTGAACCTGGACAATATTGATCCTGAGTGCGCGCCATTGGATTATATTCAGCACGATTGTCGGGATATCACCACTGAGTACTTTATTAGTAACAATTTAGCTTTTGGCGGTATAAACACATCGTTGATTATCAAACGGTTATGACTGTAACAGTCTTCGTTTTAGGGCGGTCGCCTGCTGTGTTTTAATCGCGGTGGTGAACGTCACCGTTGCTTCTTTAACGAAGCGTGTAATGCATCGATGTGCATTCTGAGTAATTTGCCATTGGGTTCTCTCGGCAGCGCGTCGACTACATAAATGGGTCTTGGCACGAACGCGCTGTCAAGACGTCGTTTTAAAAATGTCAAAAGATCGGATTTTTCTACGCCAGTTTTCAGCGCCACAATGGCCACCAGCCTTGTTGTCTGGCCTGCGGCAGCTGGATGGATCACAATGCCGTCCTCCAGACCATCAAAGGTCAGGAGTGTTTGGTTTATATCGAACAGAGAGCCTCGCTTACCCGCAATTTTCACCAAATCCGACGCTCGCCCTGCCAATACAAACCGATTGTCACCCTGTAGTTCGATGACATCCTGTAATTCTGTAGGGCCAGGTAAATGCGCGGCTTCAGCGGTAGTTACTTCACCGTTTTGGTGAAAGTCAATGCCGGTGAACTTAAGCCATGCTTTCTCTGTTGCGGTGCGTCTGACGGCCATTGAGCCCACTTCGCTACAACCATAAACCTCTCTGAGCGGCGCTGAAAATTTCTCTTCAACAGTTTTAGCTAACTCCACTGTAAGAGGCGAGGTGGCGCAAAGCACTGAGTGTGCACTAAGGGGGGCTTGCATACTGGCACAAAGTGCCCGTAAGTGAACCGGTGTTGACACCAGTTGCCTGGGTTCAGGCAGCGAGGAAAACGTATCAATGATGTCCTGAGGGAACAATGGCTTGGCATCACTCATACACACCGGGCTAAATAGAGGCAGCAGGGCTGAGGTCTCAAGTCCCCACATGTGCTGTGCGGGCATGGTGGCGAGCTGATATAAAGTGGTGTCACAGTCAGGGATCATAAAGGCGTAATTGATACTACTGCTGCGGTGCAACGTGCGCCAGTATTTTAAATTTGGCTTAGAGTGGCCCGTTGAACCAGAGGTAAAGCTTATACAGGCGAGAAAATCATTGTTAATGCGTGGGATGTGTATGTAGTCAGTTTCAGATGTCATCTGAAACGGGATGGACAGCAGATTCACAGACGGCAATTCTGCATGAGTGTCGCCCCCATCGTGTATAACGTAGCAGCGAGAATATTCTTCACTGAGTTTGTACTGTGTAGCGACATTGTGGTTTGGCGGTAGCAGTGTTGTGTGCCCCCTTAACACAGCAGCGCATAAGCCGACAAGAAACAGGTAGCGATTGCCACACAGATTTATGGCGTAACCATCGTCCGCTAGTGCTGCTGCAACCTGCTGGACATGAGACACAAATTGTGCGGCATTGATTGTACCGGCGGGAAATCCAATTTCTTCAACAGGTCGCGTTAAAAAGGCAATTGGGTCTCTGGGTTGGCGTTGGATCAGCGGGAATGTGTTTGGCATGGGAGGTTGTACTACTGGTGTCTTTGGATTTGAGCGGCAGTTGTAAGCTGGCCGTCCATTCGCTTTATTTTCAAGTACCGCTAGTTTAAACTACTGCCAAATTAAACACTAATTTTGTGTCACGGAATGACGTCCCACAAATTAGTCCGCATGACAGCACGCAAAAAACATAACCCAGCGATAGAGCAAGGGAAGGTTTTGCCAAGCTCATTAGAGAGTTGCCTGCTTCATTCATATTAAAATAACGCCACACCCAGTTGTATCATGTTAAAACAGCAATTTAGTTCCACACCCGCACACGAGTTATTGTCACAAGCAAATACCTTTGCTGTAATGCCTTTTGTGGCGCAATGTGAGCCCTTTGGCCCAGGTATGATAGCCACGGGTCTGGAAGAAGCGAATGGTAGCACAATGAGCGAGGTGTGGACTGTCTCTGAGCCTGTAAGCCGAGGGCTGACGGGACGCTGTTTCTGGTCGAAGACGGATGATGTGATGTGTGTTGCACATTGGCTGAGCAAAGATGAATGTGAAGCTATAGAGCCGCATACGCAGGGTGCATATACGGCTGTACTATCGCTGTTAGCTGAGCATGGCTATGCATACCCCTTTAGGTTCTGGAACTACTTACCGGATATTAATGTGGGAGAAGGCGACAATGAACTGTATAAAAAGTTTTGTACTGGTCGTTTAAACGCCTTTGAATCCGCAGGAATAACACCCGATGGGTTTCCCGCCGCTTCAGCGCTTGGACATCACAGTGAAGGCGCGGTGATTTACGTATTTGCCAGTAAGGTTAAGCCCGAGCATTATAAAAATAATCATCAGGTGAATGCCTACGAATATCCTCGTCAGTATGGTGTCAGCAGTCCGTCGTTTGCGCGTGCAACAGCGTTAACCATCAATGGTGCAGATTTGTTGTTTATATCTGGTACCGCCAGTATCATCGGCCATCAGACCTTGGGTGAGGGCGACATTGAACGCCAGTTAGACGTTACTATGAGCAATATTGGTCATTTACTCGAATCAGCAAATCCCAAAGGGTGCAAGCTGGCTGCATTCAAAGTGTATGTTCGACACCCGGAACATGTGGCGTTTACCCGGCAATGGCTATCTGAGCGCTATCCGGATGTGAATGCCGTGTACACGCTCGCCGATGTCTGCCGCAAAGAACTGTTGGTAGAAATTGAATGCTTCTGCGCGTAACTTGCGTTACTAAAAGCGAATGCCGTTCATGACAGCCTCCCGCATGCGTAAAGTATGGCAAATAGTTAGCGCTGGGATCAGCTACGGTCTTTTTGGTTTGGGCGCGCTGGTGGTTGGCATCTTCTTTCGTCTGATGAGCCCCGTAACCTTTATTCCTGCAGACAAAAAACAACGTATGATCCGCTGGAGTATTCACAAAGGTTGCTTGCTTTTTATTCGCATAATGCGTTTTTTTGGCCTCATTCGCTATCGCTTTCACGTGGAGTCGATGAAAAAAGCCCGACCGGGGCACATTATCATTGCCAATCACCCTTCTTTAATTGACGTTGTGTTGCTTTTGGCGGTAAATGAGCAGATGTGTTGTTTTGTTAAAAGCGCTGTGTGGAATAATTTTTTCACAGGTGCAGTGGTGCGCCAAGCTGGCTTTATTCCTAACGATGCTGAGCAAGTGCTGCCCATGGCAGCAGCGAAATTGGAAGCGGGTGAAAATATTCTCATTTTTCCAGAAGGTACGCGAACCAAAGAAGATAATGTGATCCGCTTTAAACGCGGTGCTGCCAATATGGCTGTGGCCGTGGATGCCGCCATTATGCCGGTCACTATAGAATGTTATCCCAGGGCATTAAAAAAAGGGGATAAGTGGTATGATATCCCCGAGGGCGGGCCTGAATTTACCCTGACCTCTGGTGAGTTGTTAGTGTTAGGCAACTGTATCGACAAGACGCAGCCAAGACCAAAACAATACCGGCAGCTGACAAAATATTTAGAAGAGTATTATAAAAACCGGATTGCCGATGTTCAGTCAGTAGCGCCGGTGATAAGTGGAACGCAAAAGTAGTGATATACCTATGAATACAGAAAAAGAACAGATTCTGACTAAGGTCAGAGAAATCCTCGTTGACCTTTTCGAACTGGATCCCGCGGAGATCGTTCCAGAAGCCAGGCTGTATGAAGATTTGGACATCGACAGTATCGACGCCGTTGACTTACTGGTTGACCTCAAAAAAACCACCAGCGTTGAAGTGTCACCTGCACAATTTAAGCAAGTGAGAACCATTCAGGACGTGGTTGACGTATTTGCAGAACTTTCTGCCAAAGCGTAACGCCCTATGAAGAAGGTTTGCCTGAATATCGATATCCCTTTTTTCGATGTCGACGCTTATCGCGTTGTGTGGCATGGAAATTATCCCAAATACATAGAAATGGCGCGTTGCGCTTTGCTGTCTGAAATTGGATGTCCCTACAGTGTAATGGAAGAACAAGGGTTCTTCTTTCCCATTGTAGATATTCAGGTGAAATACGTGAAGCCACTTCTTTTTGAACAGAAAGTAGTAGTGGAAACCTGGCTAACGGAATGGGAAAACCGCCTTAAAATTAGTTATCTTATTAAAGATATAGACACGGGCGAGATACACACTAAGGCAAAAACCACTCAGTTTGCAGTGGCAATGCCTGATATGGTGACCCAATATGTCTCTCCCGCTTTTCTGGTTGATGCCGTGGACACATGGATAAGCAAATAATGACAAAAATCTACCCAAAGTGGTTTGCTAGCATGTTGTTTTTAGGAGGGCTAAGCGGCGCGTTAGCAGCAAAAGATACTCAGCCTGAAGACGAAGCGCTGCTGGCCTCTGTGTTTCCATCCGGGTGTCATTTTTCAGGTCAGTTTACGCAGAAGAAAGCTATCGAAGGTTTGCCTGTGCCCTTAATGTCAACGGGAGATTTTTATTATTCCTGTGATCTCGGACTCGTTTGGCACACCAGTGAACCGTTTAAAGACGCTATCTTGTACGTAAATGGCAGCAATAACTTCAGAGCTGATGAAACCGGTGCGCTCACCCCGCTTACGGGCACTACCCGGTATATCATGTCAAATATTTTCGTGCGTTTACTAAAGGGTGATACCCAATATTTTACTGAAGAGTTTGCGATTTCTCCGGCCGATGACAACGCTATAGTAATGCGGCCTCATAGCGATATGATGCGCAGAGGACTGGATAGCATTCACATCCAAAAAAAGGACACAGCGGAAGCAGGGGTGTCGTTGGATATCGCCATCACGGATGCTACCGGCCAGCTCACCAGTGTGAGTATCGCTGATATTAACGAGTACGCCTTTGAAGGAAAACGCAGTGCTTATGAGCAATGCCAAACCTTGTATTCCGATACTGCCACATGGTGCCAGGTGTTGCGCTCCCCCGCCCGATATAAATCGCGATAGTCGCTTATGATGGCCTTACTAGTTAGAGTGATTTTTGTCCTTGTGGTGGTTCCGGGGGCAGCGTTTTTTGCCTTTAACGCTCATCAAATTCAGATAGATACTAACTTAAATGATCTCAATCCGGACAAAGTCAGTGACCCAAGTCTGCAGTTTGCATTGGATTCATTAACTGAAAACGTAAGCCAGCGGTTTGTCGTTGCCATTACCAGTGCTGCAGAAAAGCGGACTAAGGAAGCAGCGAAAGCACTACAAGATAGCATAGGCGCATTACCTGAATTGAGGGTAGTGCTGGAAGGTGAAGTGCAAAGCGGCTATTTTTCGGCGCTCACGCCCTATCGCTTTAACCTCCTTAGCTCTGCGCAGCGAGAAGCGCTAGCGTCGGGGAATGTTCAGCAAATAGCAGAAGAAGCGCAGCGCAAGCTTTATCAGTTGGGCAATGGTGTGAGGCTATTGCCATTTAACGATGATCCGCTCGGCTGGTATTCAGATTACCTTTTGTCCGGACTGGATAATATAGCCAGTCCGGTGGGCGACGAGACCCCCGCTTCTGTCGCAACCTTTACTGTGCAGTTTACTACTTACCCTGTTAGCTTGTCAGAACAAGAATTCTTATATCAACAAATCCGGCAGGCGGAAGAACAGATTGAAGCACAATACGAAGTGCGAGTAATGCATTCGGGTATGTTCTTTTTTGCTGTGGATTCGGCACAGTCCGCAAAATCAGATATTCAGCTAATTGCTGTGGGCTCTGCTGCAGGCGTGCTGATTCTCATGTTACTGGTCTTTCGATCATTGCTGCCCCTTTTGTTATCTCTTACTTCTATCGCCATTGGGGTGGGCTTTGGTGTTCTAGCCAGCATTGCCGTATTTGGCTCAGTGCACATACTCACCATTGTGTTTGGTGCAAGTTTAATTGGCATCGTGGTGGATTATTCGCTGCACTATTTTTATCACTTTCTGTCGCAAAACAACGAACAGCAGCGCGGTGATGAAAAAGCGGGTACCTTGTTTCGGGCGATGTTACTCAGTGTGCTAACGTCTTTGGTGGGTTACGGCGCGCTCAGTTTGTCCGATCTCACGATTCTCAAAAAAATTGCACTGTTTTCGTGCTCCGGGCTGGTTATGGCATGGTTAAGTGTCATCATTCTCGGGCCACTTGTGGTGCGACGGCCTATTCAGGCCAGACAAACCTTGCTGTCTGGAATTATCGGCGTATTGCAGCAATTCTTTGCACGTCGACCATCCTGGCTGGCCGTTGGTGGTATATTGTTAGCAGTGGGTTGCGGGACGTTTGTCTTTATGGGCAATACAGCGGTGAATGATGATCCGCGTCGGTTCTTCCATGTGTCAGCAACACTGTTGGAACAGGAAAAGAATGTCGCTTCCCTTACCCAAGTATATGAACCTGGCCGTTACCTGCTTGTTCGTGGTCAGACACCGCAAGATATTTTTGATGCCCTTACTTCTTTGTACTCTGTATTAGGTGAAGATAAACAGGGGTTATCGAGTATTCTCGATTGGCTGCCCTCACCCGAAGAGCAACAAGCCAATTACGCGTTACAGGCGTCCCTTTATACGAGCGGCGGTGCGCTTGATGCATTCTCGCAAAAGCTCGGCCTTCCCGCGAGTTCACTCGATGGGGTGAAAGCCCAGTACCTGGCGTCGGAAGGCAATATCATAAGGTTCACCGATCTCATGGAGCAACTGCCGTCGTTACCCCCGCTGTGGATAGCCAACGGTGGCGGTCTGTACAGCTTTGCGCTTGTTAAGAAAAACAGCAACCTTGTCAGTATTGAAAAAGCCAGTGAGAACGTGCCTGGCGTCACGTACGTCAATACACTGGGCAATGCCTCTCACGCATTAAAACTTCAACGGGAAGCGGGAACAAGGCTATTGGTGCTGGCTTACACACTCATCGGCCTTTTACTGGTGTTCTACTACCGCAAGATATCAGCTGTATTGCTGTTACTTGTACCCGCGGTAGCAAGCCTGATTGCGGTGGCGATGGTGTCGGTTATGGGGCAAGCACTTACGGTGTTCCACGTGATGGCGCTGTTTTTGGTCCTTGGGTTGGGTATGGACTATATTGTTTTCGCCAAAGAAATGACCGCAAAGCGGCAAACCACTCAGCAGGCCATTTTGTTGTCGGCGGTAACCAGCCTGTTGTCATTTGGTCTGTTGGCATTTAGTTCTATGCCCATCGTCCAGGCATTCGGAAGTATTATACTTATTGGAAATACCATTAATTTTATTGCGGCAATTAGCCTGTTTAATGGTGATGAAGTAAAACGGGAGGGCGACAATTATGTCTGATAAAAAGAGGGTACTGGTTACCGGCGCCAGCAGTGGAATTGGAATGGCAACAGCATACAAGCTCGCTGAACAGGGTTTTGCTGTTGCCGTTCATTATCGCAGTGGAAAAAACGCTGCCGAGAAAGTAGCGAATGACATTGTTGAGTCCGGTGGTGAAGCCAGTACCTTACAATTTGACATTGCGGACAGAGATGGCACGCGAACGGCTATTGAATCTGACATCGAGCAGTTTGGCGCATACTACGGCGTGGTGTGTAATGCAGGTGTTACCAAAGACACGGCATTCCCCGCAATGACCAGTGAAGAGTGGGACGGCGTTGTTCACACAAACCTAGACGGTTTTTACAACGTATTGCACCCTACTATTATGCCGATGATCCGCTTGCGTAAAGGCGGCCGAATTGTCACCTTGTCTTCGGTTTCAGGGCAGATGGGGAATCGCGGGCAAACTAACTATAGTGCCTCTAAGGCCGGAATTATCGGCGCGACAAAAGCACTGGCAATGGAACTTGGAAAACGAAAAATAACGGTGAATTGCGTGGCTCCTGGTGTGATAGAAACCGGCATGATTGAAGGTGCCATTGCTGATGAAGCGAAAAAAATGATTCCGTTAGGTACCTTTGGACACGTGGATGACGTGGCAAATACCATTGGTTTTTTGGTGTCTGACAGCGCGAAATACATCACCCGCCAGGTCATTAGTGTAAATGGCGGAATGTACTAATTAACCCTTAATCGACCATTTTTTGGAAACGGAGTTTCTTATGAAGCACTTTTTGATAGCGATGGCGGCAATTGTGCTGTCTTTTACCACAGTAGCGGCAGTTGACAGTAAATATCAGCCATTGGCTGACATGATCTTGTCAGGAGATATAAAACAACTAAAAATCGCTTCACAGCGCATATACGAAAATAGAGTTTCGGACCCGGCGTTACTGGATATTGCAGCGGAAGTGCTGTTAAAAAAATACCCGGACGTGTACGCGTCTGAGGTGGATACTCTTGCTTGGTTGTCGAGAGCTATAGGTGCCTCTGAGAATGGTCGTTACTACAGCGTGTTGGCGGAGGTGGTAAGCAAAACCCAATTTGATAAGTTAGAGCGCCACGCCGAGAAAGCGCTCGATATGCTGCCTGGCAAAGAAGGAGAACAATACGTGGCAGGCATTTACCAGCTGCCCGAGGGTATCTACGAGAAAGAAGCTGTTTCTACCTTGGTGGTTCGTTTGAAGTCGCTCATGTTAGCCGGCGATTTGAAAAGCCTTAAGCAGGGGGCGCGAGAAATGGTGAGTACCCGCTCGAAAGATCAAGTGCTGTCGGATATCGCTGCCGAAATTCTATTAACACACTATGCTAAGGCCGAAAAGCATCAAATTGATACCTTTGCCTGGCTTGCCAACGCCATTGGTAGCACAGGTTCTGCCCGTTATATTGAAACGCTGCGTGAAATCGAAGAAAACAGCGATTTCAGAAAGTTGAGAGGTTACGCTGAAAAAAATCGTGAAAAGCTGGCAGAAGAAACTGTGGAACAGTATAAGCGGGGCATGTTCGACGAGCCACTTCCTGATTATTTGTACTAGGGACATCGTTGTCACTACCTGAACCTCAGATGGAAAAATGTTGAAGAGCACAAAGGTGCTCTTTTCTTCGGCAACGAAACAGTGGTCGCCATCTCATTTGCTCTCCCTGAGGTTGGTATCTCGGTATTTTTGTTCGCGTTTTTTTGTTAGGTTAAGCATTGATTACCGCTGAATGCAGGATATAACACCCGTGAAACCGGACACGATTATTTTCGATATGGATGGTACCCTCATTGACTCGGAAGGTTTTTGGACCGCCGCAGAATATTCGGTTTTTTCCGGACTGGGGGTAGATATGAGCAAAGGAAGTACTGCATTAACAGCGGGAATGTCTACTGCTGACGTCACTGATTATTGGTACCAGATCACTCCATGGCAGGGGATTTCTCTTAAAGAAATTGAGCGCAGAGTGATTGATGAAGTCGGTGAACGCATTGCTAAGCAGGGAGCGATGATTGAAGGCGCTGATTCACTATTAGACTTGTGTCGGAATTGCGGTATGAAAGTAGGGTTGGCTACCAATTCTCCCCACTCTATTGTCGACAAAGTGCTGGAGAGGTTTTCCTGGCACACTAAATTTGACTGTATTCTTACCGCCGATGACGTGTCGGAGCCTAAGCCCGCTCCTGATATCTATCTGCAAGGCATGCAACAACTCAACAGTAGTCGGGATACTACAGTGGTTGTGGAAGACTCATTGACCGGCGCAACGGCTTCTGTGGCCGCCGGTATCAAAACGCTAGTAATCAACCCCTCAATTGAACACTTTGAAGGGCTGATAGATATGATTATCCCGGTTGAAAAACTCAGTGACGTTGCCGCTTTGATAAGCAAACCACAACGGTTTCAAGCTGCCAGCTAAAGCCTTTGTACAAAGTGTAAGTTTGGGACATTAACCAAGGCTTCAGCGTTGTTAAAGCTTGGTTGGAATTCACCGGGAATTCCGGTTGGGCGTTGTGCGGTGCCATCACTAAAATCGTCAAGCTGTTCAGGGTTAACGCGAAATATTGGCCAACTGTTTTTGGCAGAGCGATAGCTTACTGATAGTTGTCTGTATTGACATCTCATTTTAAATTCCTTTGAGTAAATGTTTTTTTACTAAAAAATTCCAAAGTGCCTGGGCGGTTACTTCTCTTAGTGAAATTAGTCACGCAACATCTGGCTATTTAGTTAATATTGTGATGTTATCTCATTTGTTGATTGCTTTGCGTAAATGTAATATTTTTCACTATATGTTTTAATAAATTTCTGTGTTCAACGCAGACGCAACTAAAGAGAAGGGGATGAGTGATGTTTACTGAAGAAATGGTTTATTCCGCGCTTCAAACGTGGTGTGACAATGTTGTCAAAGTGGGAAAAGTGCATGCTGAAGGTGGAGACGCCAAAGCGGCAGCAGATCAGGTCCTTTCAGACCATTATGACTACGACAACGGCAAGGTGTTATTTAAGCCAACACTGACGTTTGGAGAGCACACATTCCGTCCGACAAAAGAAGGAGCGCTGTCGTATTTTGTTGGTGGGAACAGCGGTTATCCGAACGACAATGGCTTTAAACTAAAGCCATGGGTGAAAGTGTGGTATAGCAAAGAAGATTTCATTATCAATGGCAACTTGGCCATTGTGCAGTGTAACGTGCATTTTATCGGTGCAGATGACAGCCATATTTTTGTAAATAAGAGCTTCGTTTTTAAACAGTGTGACGACGGGAACGTAAGAATTATCTTGCACCAGTCATCACTTCCTTATTTGCCGTAGAAATCGAACCAAGTAACCGCCGCTCTTAATATATGCCATGCAGATGGAGGGCGGCTTTTATTTAACTTCAACCTCTTACATCTTTTTCTCTTCCGTTCTTTGTGCTGAAAGTCCGCAATGACGGTTGCCTCGAGCGCACCCGGGCTTGTCTTTTCTGCACAGATCAATATTTGCGCGTAATATGAAGTTCCTATACTCTACTTTGGTATAAAAAGTCAGCAAATACTCTTATAGCCAGTTACAAAAGGATGAGTGAGGCATGGGTGTAATGTATTCAATTCAGTACAAAGCGGTGAGGAACCAAGCTGACTTACCGCGAATCGCAGGGTTTTTTGCGCTTTTTATTCTTATGTTGACTTGTGCTTTCCCTGGCTTTTCTGAACAAATGGGCGGACAGCAGCCCTCAAAGCGAGGTTTTACTGACACGGTCGCTTTTGCCGGTATCACTTTTTTAGGTGGTAAACAAGATCTCGCCATTCAATATCCGTTGACGTCGTCGGTAGTAAAAAACAACAATCTCAATGCAATACTTTATCAGGCTATCCTGAAGAAGCCTCCCCGCAATATGACCGTGTCGGCCAGCAGCCTCGACAAAGACGACGGGCATAAATATGCCATGAGCATGCTGATTGACAGCGAGGCTGTGTCAGAGGAACAGGTGACCTTGTCGAAAAGTACCGTTTATCCGTGGTGGGTACAATTGTCAGCACAGTTGGTCATTTTCGACGTTGAAGCTTCTCAACTCGTATACACCAAAACGTTACCCATCTTGCGTTGTACGGATATTAACAGTACTGCAGTATCCCGTGAGGCCATTGTACAGCGTGTGGAAGACATGCTGACGAATAACGTCTGCGGTGATCACCAGGGGCTGATTCAGTATTTCGTCGATGCCTTATATCAGGCTCCTGCGCCTGCCAAAGCCAGCCTCGTACAGTTTGCCGTTGCTGATGTTATCGTTGGTGACAAAGCGCTGCCTTATCTACCACAGCGACTAAAGGAAAGTGGCTTGGACGTATACAGGCGCTATGTAGCAAATCAACTGACGAAAGCCATGTCTGAAACACAAAATATTGCAGTACAGCCCTACACTGCCGACCAGTCTGTGCTGCAGATGCAAGGGCGCTTTTTTGGGGGAGAGCAAACCTACAAGCTCACATTACCCAGGCCTTATTACAAGGTGATTTTTACGTTGCGAGGCTTTAAAAAAGTGCCGTACAGTAAAAACAGAGCCGGTGAGTCGAACTATTATGGCGTGTTTAGCGAACTGGCGGTGGTGAAAAATCTTAAACGCGGTGATCAGGACGTATTTCGTCAACAGCTTAAATATGTTACCAACGAGAAGATTCCCAGCGGCTTTTTTTCCCATGAGGAGTGGTACTTCTTTGATACTAATTTGCTGGCGTTGATCTACAAAGCCAACACTGAAACTTACGACGATCGCACTGAGTTTATGAAAGCACAAGGGTTTGATCGCACCCAACAACGGGCGTTTTTTAAGCAGTTCGAGAAACTTAAGGAGGCTTACGCGTCATGTCGTTTATAAGGATAAGTGCGTTAGTCGTGTTTGCTATGTGGGCTAGCACCGGTTTTGCCAGAGATGTGCGAATAGAAGGCTATTCAATTCTGGCAGTTACACAGGTCAGCGACAGTGACAAAGAGCAGCAAGTATCAGAAGCCCTTTATCAGGGGGTACTGGATTACTACAGCGACACTGACCCCAATATGTTGCACTTTATCGAGACGAAAATTCCCAAAGCGCTAATGCAGAAAAACATCTCGAAACTGATTAACGAGTATCGGGTAGACCAGGCCTTTGACGAGCGCGGCCGATTGGTTACTGACGTGGTAGCGAGCTTCAAAAAGTCAGATTTTGAACAGCGATTGCAAAAGTTGGCATCATCCCGGGAAGAAATCACATTGGTGGTCGTGGAGTTTTTGCAATCCACAGAGCAACGCCTGTCAGCGGCCAGGAGCACGTTTTCTCTTCCACTCTCGGAATCCTTATCTGGTGGAAACTTAGTGGTGTCCACGCAATATGATGAACTGTCAGATCGCACGGGTGGCATGTTCAATTTTGGGCTTATGGAAAAGGAGTTTGTTAACAGCGGAAACGTTGCGATAGCGCCTCTGAACGCCGCCGCGAAAGCCAAAGCCGGTGGTGCCAAAGCCTACAGCGCGATTGTTACTCACACGCTGACGTTTGTCGGGGTTGACAACCTCCGACAGGAAATTCATCAGGTTAAGCTGCACAGTACAGCGACCATCATTAATGCACATACCAATGAGAGGACCACACTAGAAGTGGCCAATACGCTGGGAGAAGGCGAATCCGAAGCGTTGGCGACTCAAAGCGGAATTAATATAGCATCAAGAAAACTCGCCGGAAAAATAAAAAGCCATTTTTTACAAAAATTATAGATCAGAGGATAGAAGTATGTGGAAGGTGAAGATAGTTGCAATAGCGATGGGCGCGTCCTGTTTACTGGGGTGTCAATCCACCGAAACTATGATTAAGGAAACTCTGGAGGTGATAACCGGAGAGAATGATACAAGGGTGGATGAAGCCAGTTTGCAGGAGCGTTTTACGATCTCGCCAGGATTGGCAGTGTCCGACCCGTTACTCGGGGCATATGTTACCTCGTTGATGTCAATTATGACGGCGCAGGAAATTTGGCTCAGGGCCATTGGCAAAGCAGAATTGGCAGCTCAAATGGAAGAAAAGCGCACGTCGTTAGAAAATGGCGATACCCTTGACAGCGACGTATTAGACAGCATTAACGCGTTGAGCCAGGAAGCTAAAGACGTGCTGGCTGACGAAAAAGCGGAAGAAGACAAGCTGAGTCGAGAAAATCGGATTTTGTTTGCCACAGGCTTTGTGCCTTATTACGTCGGGGTTAAGCAGGCCAAAGACGTCAGTGAAGTGGCACCGGCTTACTCCAAAACGCTGGCTAACAATGCCACGAATGTGAGGCTAATGGAACGAAATATCGTGCAATTTAATGCTGTGAAGGAAATTATTCGCACCAGTCCGGACTACATAAATACCTTGTATGAAACCACGTCTTTGGTATTCGAATACTCGCAAGATCAGGGGATAAAAGTACCATCGGAGATGGAAGCACTGAACGATGCGGCAGAAATGAGTCTATAAGCGGGCATGAGAATGGGAATGTGGCGTGTAATAGGGATAGTCCTGCTATTTGTGTTGTCACAGGGTAGCCGCGCTGCGCCTATGCCGAGTTTGGTGGTGATTGGCGCCGGTGGCGAAGAGGGGTCCATCGCTTCCAGCGCGCCAATCTACCGGCGGGTGACCACGGCGATTGTTGATCAAATGCGAGGGCGTGGTTTTTCCTCTTATGCTGCATCTGAATTGCTGGGAAGCAGTGAAGCGAGCCGTCAGGGCTATCGCGATAGTGATCTCACCGCGTTGGTGCGCACCATTCAACATCAGCCAGTAGACATTATGGTGGAGTTTGCCATTCATCTTTACCTGGAAGAAAACCGCTCAAAGACAGCGAATGCTGTGCGGGCAAGGATTGCCGGGCGGTTAATATATATTAATACCGGTGAGTCACTGGGAGCCTTCGAAACCCAGGCTTCAGAATACTGGATGGTGCCACTCGATTGCGTCGATGTGTGTTTGTCTGAGTCAGTAGGGGAGTATTCCCGCTGGCTGGCAGATGAACTTGGCGCGGTACTGGCGGAGATCCTCGACGACGAGGTGAGCCGTCCTAATTTTACTTTTAAGCACCAGGTCAATTTGGTGCACTTTAGCGAAACTGAAAAGCAGCAATTTGCAGAGCAACTGGTAAACCACAAGAACGTGGTAGGTCTGCGGAACTACAAAGCGTTAGGCTTCATTCTCAGTTCCCGTTTTGGCAGGGATATAATTGCCGACACCCTAAGGGACATAGCGACGAACTGGTCACAGGGGTTAATTGTTGAACAAACCGGTAACGTACTTACGGTAAGTGTACCGGCTAACAAGAAAGAAACTGAACCCAAGGCATTGGATATTGAAAGTATTTTTCAATAGACGGTTTTTGTCTCTAGGGTTTCTATATACCACATTTTATAACCCGAAACCCTCAGTGAAAGGGGTAACAACATGGTGGCGAGTAATCTCGTTAAGCAATTATTGTGGCATGCACTGGGGGTTTTTCTGTGTAGTGCTTTTATTATCACTAGTGCCTGCGCCCAGCAGATTCATCATAGTGACGTTCAGACCTTGCCAGACAATGGTGAGATACCGGTAATCGTGGTGCTGAAAAGCAGCCCGAAAGCGTCCCAAGAGCGCCAAGCTCAAGGCGGGTGGCTCAACTTGCAGGATTATATCAGCCAGGTTCAAGAGGAATTTACCAAGGAGCAGGGTTGGGTTAATTTCAATGAACTGGTGAAATTCAAGCACGTACCTGCCGTGGCCAAAAGCGTCTCTGAGAAAGAGCTGCAACGGTTGCAGCAATCCCAACTGGTACAGGGGGTGTACGCGGACAGATTCAACACGCCCGCACTGGTTAACAGCCACCGTACTATTGGTCTGAATGGTATCCCCGACTACTCGCACCAGGGTGAGGGATATGCGGTAGCAATTATTGATTCAGGGGTTGAGAGCAGCCATCCTTTTTTTCAGCAGCGCGTTATCGACGGGGCGTGCTTCTCCTTCAATGGCTCTTGTCCTGGCAAGCAAAAACGCGCTTTTGGGGTAAGTGCCGGGCAACCATGTACAGGCAATGCAGGCTGTTTTCATGGCACTCATGTCGCTGGCATTGTCGCCGGCTTCCAGGCCCAGTTATCCGGTGTTGCGCCGCAAGCTAATTTACTGACCCTGAACGTATTTTCCATTGCAGGGCAGCGAATGGGCTCACGAGATTCCGACATTATGCAAGCCTTGGAATGGGTCTATGAGCACGCCGAAAAACACAATGTAGCCGCGGTGAACATGAGTTTAGGTGGAGGGCAGTTTTCTCATACATGCGATGATGCGCCTATTAAGCGTTTTATCGATTTGCTGGCACAAAAAAACGTTGTCACGGTCATCGCTTCTGGCAATGAACGCTATACCAACGCGGTGGCCAGCCCAGCGTGTATTTCCACAGCCCTTACTGTTGGATCCACTGATCCTGACGGCAATATCTCTTCTTTTTCAAACAGCTATGCAGAGCTCGATGTGGTAGCTCCTGGGGGAGAAATTACGTCCTCAGGTCTGCAAGGACGCTACATTACATCGTCTGGAACATCCATGGCTGCGCCTCAGGTAGCGGGCGCTATTGCCCTGTTGCGATCGGCCTTTCCCGACGCGAGTGCCAAGCAATTGATGCTGGCTGTTAAACAAGGAAAAGCCGTCACTGATCCCCGTAATGGTCTGCAAACTGTTGCATTGTATGTGCCCTATGCACTTGAATACCTGGAGCAGATAATGGTAGCGCCGGCACCAGGCGGAAACAGATCTGAGCCGCCGGGCAAACAACCCGCATGCCGGGCAAATGTTGACGGCATTATTGTCGAAGATATGACTGAACATTGTCAGTCTGCAGGAGGAAACATCCAATGGTAGCGAAGTGGTGTAAAGGCGCGGCCTTAATTACTGCACTGTGTCTTGGGGCGTGCTCGGAAGATTCATCCTCTTCATGTGAGCAATACCCCGAGGTGTGTGCCGAGTTGGAAAACCATGCTCCGGTAAATGTTATTGTGACCCTTGCATTGGGCGCAGATGAGGAAGGCTTTGTTCAATGGCTGGAAGACGAGAATATTGCAATACTAGCTTCGTTTGATGCCACCGGACAAATGTTGCTGGAGGTAAACAGAGCTGAGTTTGATGCCCTGAGCCAACACCATGACATTGAAAAAATCCAAAAAGATAAATTTTATCCTCGCTAGGGAGGGCAAGGCAATGAGTATACTAGGTAAAAGTGCACCGATATGGTTAGTTGCGGGTTTAACTGCCGTTGGTGGCTGTAGCATGACAGAACAGGAAGGCTCTGAGCCGAATGTCATGCTGCGCCCGGCGACGCCCGAATACACTGAATTTCAGCTTGCACTGTTGGCGCAGGGTAGGTTATTGCTGGTGGAACAAGACGGCGTTTTGTGGCCTGCATACACGGTGGAAAAGGCATTGCTGGAAAGTTTCCCACCACAAATGCACGTGACACTGCATCACAATAAGCAGGCGATGACTTTTTTTGTTGATCAGATTTATTCACCGACTCGCGTTTCTGGGAAAAATTATCGGGCTGATGTTTACATAAATAGCCAGTGGATGCCGGTAGAAACCTTTCGGCTAAACCAACTTGATTTCGAATATAAAACTGATAACAGCGATGTTTGGCAGCCCGTATCGCCACAATCTGTTCGCTTTACAAAACGATAAAGGAAAAGGATTTATCATGCATCTTTGTCTAAAACTCTTTCTGCTGGGGCTGACAAGCTTGGCAGGGCAATTACAAGCGGCCGATCTTAAACCTGCTTCCGACTTCCCCTCAAGTGGTTTCTTTGAACCGGTGAAGCAAAGTGAACTGGATTTTGGCTACAGCGCCAAAGTTGTAATAGGCCCCGCTGATTTCGAGAAAATGCGTGACTTCCCTCAAACAAGTGATTTGTACAAGCTCAGTGAACGTATTGGTGCTGTATTCATGGATGGTCGGCCCATGTGCAGCGGCAGCCTGGTAGGGCCCGATCTTTTCCTTACAAATGAACATTGTGCTTTTTCTGGTGGTAAGCAAATTCCATTATCTAAGTATCTATTTAGTTTTAACTATTATGTGGATGATTTAAGAAAAGTGTCTGGGATGCCCCTTTTTAAAGCCACCGAACTGGTGGCTTATAACGCGAAGCTCGACTACGCGCTGTTTCGCCTTGATCAGCCCGTTGGTGATAAACTGGGTTGGCTAACCTTAGAAACGAACGATAAGGCCACCATGCGTGCCAATGGCGTGAGAATTATTCAGCATCCCAAAGGCCGTTCAAAAGAGGTGGTATTAAAAAATACGGGTTTATACAAAGAATTTTTGAATCGTGGATTAGTGCATTACTTTGCTGATACAGAGCCTGGTTCCAGCGGTTCGCCCGTTTTCACTGCCACGGGCGATAGCATCATCGCACTACACCATTCAGGCTACACGGATAACGAAGGCAAAGCCATGATCAACGAAGGGATTTCAGCCGCGCGAATATATGCTGAAATTAATCGGTTTTTACCTGCTTCAAAACGCGACAGAAGAGCAAATCCGCGGACACAGCAGCCAGTACATCCGCCCGCCCAACCCGCAGACGGAAATGCGCGTTCAAGACGAACAGCACCAGTTTCGCCACGGCCACCCGCTCCCAGGCAAACACAGCCTGCGCCAGCTCAGCCAGCAAAACCTTCGCCTCAGCGCGCCCAGCCTAAGGTAGTGGATTGTAAGGGGCAAGGCATGGCTGTTACCGATGAAAATGGCAATGTGACCTGTGTTGAGTGGTAAATACAGAACTAGTCATTGCTTTTCCAATGACGATCATAAAAAATGGTGAATAAATAAGCATTAGGAGCGATTTGCTTGTTTATCTACACGGTGTTACGCAAGGCAGTAAAAATAACGAATGAACAAGCGTATAAAAATTAAGGTTCCAGGCGGGCTTCTTCTTTTTATTTTATTGATGATGGCCAGGAGTGAAGCATATGCGGCGGAGCGCTGGCAGATAGTTGTGCTTCCCGACACGACATACACCTCTTCTTCAGAGTTGCTATCTGTACATCACACCCTTAGCAGCCGCCTGGTGAATGCCATGACGTCAGCCGATTTTGATGTTATTTCAAAAGAGAGCCTGCGTTTACCCAACTGTATTCATGAAGATTGTGCCAGCCTCACTGATCAAAAGATTCAGCAAATAGCCCGCACTTCCGGCAAAGAGGTCAATCTGGCGCTGCTATATCAAATACGCGCCAGTGAACAACCAGGAAGGGCTGTTAATAAATGGCAGTTTTATTTAAGCGGCCGACTTCTTGATTTGGAGAGCGGCGCTCATTTAGATGGGTTTGAAACGGAAGGGCGCTTTACTGAAACAGCTACAGATTGTGAGGGCGTTTGTTTTTCTGATTGGTTGACGAAAAATGCAGGTTATCTCGCCCAAGATTTGGGGGCTGTGTTGTCTGAGAAGCTCGATGCTATCCCCAGGCGCTTCCGCTACAACTTGCATATTTCCTCTTTCACTCCCACTGAAGTGGTACAAATTGACCAATACCTTAAGGAACTGCCAGGCTATATTGCCGACAGTTTGCAAAAAGACTTTAACGCTCGCCCTCAACTTTTACATCAGGTGATGGACCGCCACATTCGTTACGTGTCGCTGCAATCTGGGTCTGACTTGCGCAACGAAATAGAAGGGTTTATTTCAGATAAGGGCATTCCCATTGATGTAAGTTACTCACAATCAGCCCGACGGTTTGATCTTAACCGCTCTTCTTTACCGTTTTTGTGGGGGTACACTACCGCAATTGTGCTTATTGTCGCTGCTTTCTACGGGACGTACTTTTTATTGCAACGGCAAAAACACGGTCGGGTATTGGGCAAGTACGCAAGTGAGGGGCAAGCGCAGCAGTGGTTGAATTACTTCAAGCAGGCAAAATCACCTCTGGTTCCGCAGCAAAAGCAGTGGTTCGAAGAAGAAAAGTTGTGGCTGGGGAAAATTAGCGAAGCCAAACAGCTTAGTGAGCAAGCGTGGTTGCTGGCAGAACAACACAAATATGATGACGCTCAGAAAAAAATCGAGGCCGCATTGGCGTTAAATCGAGACGACAAAGAAGCCTTAGTACTAAAAAAACACATTGTGGATTACAAGCGGGGCTTCGAGCGCTTGCAACTCGCAGAATCTGAAATAGAAACCCATCCTGCTTCCGCACTACCTATTTTGGATGAGGCGAAAAAGCTCAATCCCCGCCTTGAGAACAAAATTGTTCCACTGGAGAATCGCTGCATTCAATTGATGCATGAAGGCTTAGGGCGCAATGCCATTAAAGAAGCAAAATCGGCACTTGAGCACGGAAATATTTATCAGGCATATGGCATTATTGACAGCTCGTTATTGAAAATAGCCGGTTTGAACTCTTTTCTTAAGGAGCAGGCGGAATTGGTTGTCTTGCGTGAAGAACTGTCTGCACAGGTGCCCGTGCTGAACGGTGCGTTGCAAGGTGGCGGTGCACTTGCAGGCCATTATTTTTACACCAATGGTGAAGTGCAAATAGGCCGCACGGCAGGTAGTGCTGATACCACCCTGATGATTGGTTTTAAGCGCATTTCAAGAACCGGTAAGCAAACCCGCATTGTTCGTCAGGACAGACAGTATTTTATTGAAGATTTAGCCAGTACAAACGGCACCCATTACAACGGCCAAACCCTGGCGCCTTTTAGTCGGGTTAAGTGCAACCCAGGTGGTAGTTTATTACTGGGAAGCGGTGTGCAAAATGCCACCACTGGCGCTTGCCAAATCGATACAATACTGCCAGAGCACATTAACGGATGTATGGTACTGAAATTAGCTTCTTCGGTGGTGCGCTTCATTGATGATACCAGTATGGGGCAGATGTGGCCGTCAATGGATGAAGATATGAGCAAGCGCTGGGTGTTGTTCGACAGTGAACTACCGCTGGGACTGAATAAAGACGGGCAGCTTAGCATTGCGCTTGAGTCAACATCTAAGCCATTGGCGTTACTAAGTTTCAACGGGCGCTATTTCATTGAACCGGCAACGTGTCACGCAGAGCAGTCAGAGGTGTTCATAAATGGGCAATCTGTACATGGCAAGGTGCCTGTACCGCCAGGGGGTGTTATACACATTGGCGGCGAAACATTGCAATTCGGGGAGTGCCAGTAATCGTGCCTGTGACTGTGGTGAGTCGAAGTGATGTCGGGAAAGTTAGAAAGAATAACGAAGATGCATTTTGGTTTGCGCCCTTACCTGAGCCTCCGTCGTTAGTACTCTCACTGGTAAGTGACGGCGTGGGAGGAAAAGAATTCGGCGAAATTGCCAGCGCCAAGACGTGCGACGTCTTCGAGGAGCTGGTGAATACGAATAAACTAAAAATGGCTGCAGACCCTGACATGCGTGGCCCCATGCTTGATATGAGCGCGCGCCGAGCACACCAGGAAATTGCGGCCATGGGACAGGAAAATAAAGACTACGCGGGAATGGCATGCACGCTGGTGTGTGTGTTGGCTGACGAAGACAAAGTGGGCTGGGTGTGCGTGGGTGACAGCCGTATTTACCATTGGCGGAGCGGGGAGCTAAGCCAAATATCTGAAGATCAAACGGTTGCCATGGCCTTGTATAAAGAAGGTCGCATTCAACAGGCTGATATCGCCACGCATCCTGATAAAAATACGCTGATGTACTGTCTCGGGGTAGAAGGCGTAAATAATCCTATCGCCCCGGATAGTGGGGTATTTTACTGGCAAGCGGGTGACAAAATATTGCTTTGCAGCGATGGTCTTACCGACATGGTAGACAACAGTACTATTGCGTCAATTTTAGCGTATTCTCCCACACAAGCGCTGGATGCGTTAATTGGTGCTGCTCTGGCGGCAGGTGGTAAAGACAACATTACCGTGTCGGTATTAGAAAATACGGGCTGAGTTGTATAGTTATTTAAGGCGGTTCTTTCATTTTGTAAATGAACACGCGATTAAATTCACTGCTTGGTATAGCGGCTTATCAAAGCTATTCAAGCTAAATGGAAAAAACTGCCAAGTGTTTTCATAAGCAATGGTAGTAACGAATAGAAAATTTAAGGAACTATTATGCGTCACTTATTCAAAACACTGGCTTTAACCCTTACGCTCGGCCTATGTGCAGTGCCTGCCACAGCCGCAGATAACCCAAATTTGCTAGTGATGGGCGAAGACGCCGATGAAGACTCAGTACCCAGAAACAGCCGCGTCTTTAAGCGGGTAGTCAATGCACTGCAAAGCCAAATGAACTATTACAGCTTTGATGTGTACGATGAAACTTTTGTGACTATGGACAACTTCAAACAAGGCCGGGTAAGACGCACTGACGCTGAGTTGTATGATATCGCTCGTTCTGTGAAGCGTCCGCCCATTGATGTCGTTGTGGTGTTCACCATGTATGCCAGTGCGCAAAAGAAGGATTATACCACCAAAGTTAAAGCGCGCATTGAAGGGCGAATGATTAACGCGAAAACCGGTAAGTTTGTCGACAATTTCGAAGTGGATAGCGGCAAATTCTGGAATGCGCCGAATGATTGCAACCGCGAATGTATCCTTGAAACTGTGGGTGATAAGGCCAAGATTCTGGGAGATGAACTGGGCTCTGTATTGGCTGAAAAACTCGACTGGTTAGTGGAGGATAATGGTTCTGATAGCGATAAAGATCGCAGTGCAACCAACGGTATGGTGACCGACTACTACCTGGTGTTCGACGGGTTCAGTGCTGAAGACTTCATGGACATTGAAGAATACCTGGTTATCTTCAGTGGCTATGACTCCCATCGCCCTACTGAGCAGCGCCACACGCGAACGGAAGTCATGTATCGCTCTAGTATTGGCACGGCGAAATTAAGCCGAAACTTGAAAAAAATGCTGGGCGAGCTGGATATGCGTGCAACGGTAACGTTTGAAGGTAACACGTATACCCTGAAACGCATTACCCGTCGCGGTGAAAATCGCAAGCCCTCAGAAGATGGTGGCTGGTAAGGCGGCATCAACAAAATGAAGTACATTGGTTACCTCACTTCGGCACTGCTAATTAGCGGTGCCAGCCTTTTCTGCTCATTGAGCGCAGCACAAGACGATGGCTTTAAATCTATCGCTGATATAGAAGCAGCGCTTAACCCGTTAGAAACAATTGCAAATTACGATGGCGTGCGCATGAGTATCGATCTTGATATTCGCTTCGCTCTTAATTCAGCCACATTAACCGACAGCGCTAAGGAACAGGTGGCAGCGCTGGGAAAAGCGCTGGCAGGTTCTGCGCTTGCTAAGTGCGAGATAACCCTCATCGGGCATACGGATGCGTCAGGTAGTGCAGAAAACAATTTGTCTTTATCGGCTGCAAGGGCAACAGCAGTCAAGCAAACTCTCGTAGACAGTTACGGGGTAAGTGAAAACAAGCTAACCGCAATTGGAAAAGGTGAAACGGCTTTGCTGGAAGGCTTAGCGAAGAACGATGCTCGTCATCGCCGTGTTCAGGTGGCGTTGTCACACCCTGAAGCCTGTAAATTGGCGGTAAAGTCTGCCGATCAGGAACACAACGACGAACGCGGCAACGTTGATATCGAGTGGTAAAACGTCCAAAGCTTTTTATAGCCGCGGGTACACGACATTTATCAGGAACAGATATGAAAAAGCTACTTACCTTACTGTTTATCACATGCCTCAGCGCATGCGCCAGCAAAGACACCCGGGTACAGCCGGTTAACGTTATGATTTTGGTACAGGACGATAGTGCCGACGCTTTACCTCATTCTCATCAGGCTGTAAAACGACTCATTAGCGACGTGTCTGGTGATTTAGCTCACCATGGTGTGAATGTATACGATAATCGGTCTGAATTTAACTACAATGGCACCCATGACAAAGCTATGCTTCTGGATATGGCCCGCAGTTATCGGCGAGCGGCAATTGACTTCGTCGTTATCCTTTCCACAGACGCAAAAGTTACCCGCAGTAATTACACTACCCGTGTCAGTGCTGATGTGTTTGGACAAACTATTGAGGTGGGCTCTGGCAGGGTACACGGGTCGTTTACTGCCGAAGGCGCCACACAAAACGGCAGCGACAATTGTCCTGCCCGTTGTGTGAATAGCCTTTTAGTCGGTTCACTAACGCTTGTTTCCGATGAAGTTAGTGAGCACATACTTTCTACATTGCCTACGAGCTATGTGTCAAAAACGCCCCGGAGAAAAAGCCCCGCGCCGGTGAAATCAGATGGCCCTGAAGCCGTGGAATTTACCCTGGTATTCTCTGGCTTTAACTTTCAGGAAATGGAAGATATTGAACGTTACCTGCCTGTTTTTTCCGGCTACAGCCACATGCGCTACGTCGATTCCAGTCAGAATTACGCAGAAATTCACTATGTTGCCGCTATTAGCCGAAACAAGCTGACGCAAAATCTGAATCGCGTGTTGTCTGAGCTAGATCTTAACGGTCGCGTGCGGTTGACGGGCAATACGGCAAACGTTATGAAATCCACGCACAACGCCAAACTCGACGATCTACATAGCTGGGAAGAGTAGTGGCTGAGCCGCTGGCACAAGAAGATGATATAGAAGCCTGGCGGCCTAGCAGCGAACAACGAGCGTATTCCCTGAGCAAAAAGGTATTGATGGACGCACACTGTAGTAAACATGGATAGCTCGCCGCGACAGACTTCACGCAAAGAAGGCTAGTCTTCCGGGCCATCCAGGGTAAAGATAAGATGCCTGCGCACATCTTTAAGTACCACACCTTTTTTCAACAGGGCAGCGCTTAAGCGCCTTTGCCATTTCTTAAGTTCAGGCTCGGCGGCTGCCAGTGCTGCCTCATCGTCAAATTGGAAACGCAACAGCAATGAATCGGGGAAGTGATGATATTGCAAGTCAAACCAGCACTGTACCATCCCCTGGAGTTCTTCTCTGCCTTGCGCTTCGAGGGTATCCGCAACGCTAAATACCACCGCCTGTTGTTTGCGCTGTACCGCAGATAATGGCTTCATTGCAGACGTTTCTCTATAGAGATTTCCACGCTTTCGGTAGTCTCAGGGCCTTCAATGGTAAGCCACATTTGCCCGTCTTGTATGGTTACCTGAATTTGCATCGACCGCTGTACTGCGCCGGCCAGGGATGCCGCCAGATGCTCGGGTAAAGTAAATACAGACAGGTTCTTTCTGGTTTGCAGCTTGTTGGCCTCTTTTTTCCACCACACGTCAAAGCTGTTATCAGCATAAGCGTAAACCATCATGTGCTGACTTTGGTTGCAGCCTTTTTTGATGCGCTGATCAGACGGTTGGCCGAGTTCTATCCACAGCTCAATGTCGTCGCTGTAACTTTTTAGCCATAAATCGGGCACGTCGTCGTCTGACAATCCTTTGGTAAATTGCAGTCTTTCATGGGCGTTAGCTATAAAGGCGATGATCCGCAGCATCATGCGCTCGTCGTTCTCTGAAGGGTGGCGTGCAATGGTGAGGTTGTGGTCATTGTAGTAGTTGCGATCCATATCAGTTATCGATAGGTCAGCTTTAAAAATAGTTGCTTTAAGTGCCATGGTGGTTCCGATTCGTAAGAGGTATCGCGCTTTGCGGCGTATAGTATCAGTTAACGTCTGTTTTCTCTCCTGCACGCCATAAATTTCCTCAAACCCTTTCATATTTGCATTTGACGACTTCAGGCTGAAGTACCTGAAGTGAATAGATAACGCCTAAGCGTGAAAGAATACGTTTTTTATCACTAAGGGGAAGCACCATGGCTAAGAAAACCTGCGATCATTGTTTCGGCGTCGGCACTATCGAAAGCGGAAGTTACGAGCATTGTGCAAGTTGCGGCGGCTCTGGGCACGGCAGCTACACTAATGTGTCTTGTATGAGCTGTCACGGCAGCGGTAAGTCAACCATGCCTGCTCGGGAAACCTGCTGGCACTGTCATGGCGCTGGCAGCGTTGATGTGCCGGACGCTCCCATGCCTCCGGTAAAAACAGGCCCCCGTACAACAGTAAAACCCAAAGAAGAAATCAGAAAGCCGCGCACCTCAGCACAAACATCAACACAGCAAAACCCAAATAAGGTTTCTGAAGAAATTGGTGGCCTTGCAGTACTGTTTGCCATTATTGGTGCAGTGATCCTGTGGAATGACAACAACAACCTGAACATAGTGCAAATAGCGTTGGCCGGAGGCGTTTTCTTTATCGCATCTTACGTGGGGCTTTTTCTCCTTTATTACGCCATCAAGGTTGTGGCGTTTGTTATCCAGGTTGCTTTTGTTGGGGCAATCATTGTTATTGCCTGCAACGCCATGGGCTTTCAGTGGGCAAAAGAGATTATTTCGTTACTTCCTTCCTGAGCAGAACAAAAAAACCTCAAAGCATTTCATAACGCTAAGTGTACCAACCAAAAGGACAAGATGATGAAAAAGATAGCTCTCGTAAAATCGAAATCCCAGCATGTAAAACTCGTGGCGGGTGTGGCAATGGCGCTGGCTTTGTCAGCTTGCTCCAGCACAGAAAGCACGCATACCGGCCAGGTTATAGACACAGCCTGTGTGGACCGCGCGAGTAACATGGCAGCACACGCCGAAACGAGTCGTTCTGCTGCACAAATGCGTTCGTCTGCTAATGCAATACAGCATTGCATAGCCAACCCGCTACCGCCCTCATTAAACGACGAAGATACACAAGCGGTGATGCAGGTAATGGCGATTTCGGCACTTACCTACATGAAAGCCGGCGAGTTGGACGCCGCGGCGGCACAAATGCAGCGCTTTGAAACTCACTTTCCCGGGCAGGACTTGTATTTGCCTGATTACACCTCGTTCCGCGACACGGTAACAGCCCTGATTGGCGGCAGCCACTTGAGCACCCAGGAGCTGGCGTCGCTGAACATCAGCCGAGAGCTACGGCGGGAAATTGAACGTCAGCAGTACTGGTTAACCCACTAAGGAGCAACACTATGAAACAGCGCATTGTAAAAACAGGCGGCGTAAAAGCCACAGTAGCCATGGTTGCTTTGGTGGTGATGTCTAACCTGGCTTCGGCCAGTGAATGGAAGCCAGAGGCGAGCGACAGGTTAATAAAGCTACCTGCCAACATCATAGAAAAACGTGTGGAAAAAGATTTTAGCGTTTCGCCTATGGCTCAGAGGCTGGCAGATATTGACGGTCAGATGTCAGATAAAACGACCCGCATCGCCCAATTGCAAGAAGCATTGCAGCAAACCAGTGGTGACGCCAGAGTGAACATCAAGTATGAACTGGTTCAGCAAAAATCGGATTTTCTCGACCTGCTGCAGGAAAGTCACGCGCTGCGCAAGCAAGCGGCGACACAGAAACAAGGTGTCTATCAGGATGTGTTACAGCAGTATCGCAATCAGCATGGTAAAGCGCAGCACCCCGACCGTTTGCAGCTTCAGCAAAAACAACAATCGGCACTGGCCAGAATGGAACAGGTGATGGCGCAGGTCGATCAGAACCTGATGCATGCTGGCTTCAATGAAAGTAGTCCTTACGCCGACGAATACGCGCAGAATGTGGCTAACATTGACCGGCTTCGAGAGAAAATTGCCACGCACAAAGCAAACGCATCGCCCATGTTGAATGGGGCAGAGGTGAGTTCGGAAGAATACCTCCGCCAGTTACTGCTTAACATCTCTATGGAGCAGTCCTTACTGCACCAGGAAGGCGTGATGCTGGAATACATGGCCAGGATCGTAGCGCTGGATGCCCAGGAATTGGAATACCAGATTGCTTACGGCGAAGATGCTGATTTTACCCGTACGCGCACCGTCAATAAGGCTGGCAAAGCCGTTGATTTGTTTACTTTATAAGGAACACCATTATGAATATGAAAGCAAAAACACTTTCTACAATAAAACTAATCACAGGGTTAGTCTTTGCCGCGTCTTTTGTATCAGGCGCCAGCCACGCGAACGCGTTATTTAGTCTGGAGAACCTCGAGCGCGAGCGAGCAGCCATGTTAAGTGCCATGACAGACACCTCCCTTGATATAAATGATCGCCAAAGCAAGGTGGCAATGAGTTTTAAGCGCATGGTGGATATCGAACGCATGGTGCTGCGCGATGAGCGAATCGCCCAAAGCGATAAGCTCATTGTGAAAAAGGCCTTCGATAACTACGACCTCACGTTTTTGGCTCACGCCAGTACAGAAGCAAACCGTGATGTATACAGCCACTGGCTGAGTACATTGAATATCACGGCTGAAACCATTGAGCGCAGTGAGCAGGGTGTACGCTAATGATGGCCTTGTCCCAACCTAAACCACTGACGCTGTTCGGTAAATGGATGCTAACCGGCGGGGGCACGATTATCGTGTTACTTGCTACCGCAACCTACTTTACCAACATGTCGCTGCCTGATCTCATCAGCTGGGCACAACGAGTGTTTGGTTGGGGATTTGCCGGTTTTTACATCGCCCTGTTGGCGACAGGTGTGTTTGCCTGTCAGGCCATCCGGGCAAACAGACAAGCTGCCTATTATTGGGAAATTGCCCAGCAAGCCGGTAACGGTGTCGCCACACTAGCCCTGACATTTACCCTGTTGGGAATAAGCCTGGGCATTGGGGCGCTGTCTGAACAGCCACTGACCCCAGATACCATTCAAGACATCATAGGCGAATTAACGAAGCAGTTTTCTACTGCTTTTATGACCACGGTGTTGGGTTTACCCACCGCAGCGCTGTTGCGCGCCTGGAGCAGTGTACGTTATCAGGCTGTATTGAGCCGCAAGGAGACTATCGAATGAAAAAAATGATATTTATAGCTGCCGTTGTAGGTGCAGGCGTGTATCTGCTCAGCCAGAATCACACGGGAATTGAATGGGTAGACGACACGGTGGCTAACACCAATATTCAGCAAACCACGGATGCGCTAATCGATGAAGTGGAAAAGCGTATTGCCGTGGTGAGAGAAGAGCAACATGCCGTACATCAGACTCACATAGACGCATTGCAAAAACGCATAGTGGAACTGGAACAGCAGGTAGCGGCTTTGGAAGGGTCTTCTCACCAGGTAAGCGATACGACCCCACTGGCCTATCAGCCGTTAAAACCAGTAAAGGGCGTGACATTAGATTCACAGAACGTATCCACTTACGTTGCTCCAATCGTACCGGACCGCCAGACCAGTACTGAGCGGCAGCGCGCCAACTTACAGGACATTGCTGAACGAATGCAAAACCTGTCTTTTTCAAGTTTGGGTAACGGGGGGTAATGATGAGCAGGGCGGCACGTCGATTTCTCGGACTATTAGTGTTGACCGGGCTGGTGTGGATGGCGCTGGTAGTATGGTCGAAACACCAATCGACAGCAATTCTTCAACAGGTACTGGCACATTTTCAAAGCCTGCAAGCTGTGCCTGAAACACTTGATGACAAGCAACCTGGAGAAAGGGCACTCGAAGACATGGAAGAAGGCGATATGCCTGATGTCACTCAACCACAAGCACAAGTGGCTATTCAACAGGTTGAACTGCCCCCTGTACCCTCGCCGCCAGTACCAGAACAGCTGGATCGAATAACACCGACACCACAGCAAGTCGCTGCCTCGGACACAAACATTGTCAAGCAACAGCGAAGCGTAGTGCCTGGCGAACCGAAGGGGGAAGCGGTGCTGAATGAGCAGATTTTGGCAAAGCAGGATATCGAAACCAGCTTCGAAGCTGCTTCTAAACCCGATAACATGCCTCCAGTGCGACCACAGCCGGTGGTGACAACCCGTGATGTGTACAAACAACTCAGTGAAGACGAAGCGCTTAATATTCAATTAGCCTGGCCTGGTGATCGCAAGGAAAGAGAAACCGTATTAAATTATTTGTATCAATGCGTAGGCGCAGAATTTGCCATTTTTGACGGGCAAGCGCTTACTTACCTGTCGCCAGAGCAGTACAAGGCCACCAGTAGCTGGTTGCGGGTGGCACAAGGTGAGTTAAGTCAACAAGAGCAGCAATGGCGAAACCACAACACCCAGCCTGGTACATTGGTGCGTATTGTACCTGAGCAGGTGGATATTAATTTATCATCGCATATTGCCAGCACACTTACCCGCACAAAAACAACGTTACACGCCTTGCGCGGGCGCTACGCGCTTCGCCAGAATAAACTGTATCTGGTTAATATTACTGTTAATAACGCCCCCGTCGCGGGCGACTGGCTTTTGTATAATCCGGGCGCACGCTGTTAGCGATTAATAATTGAAAAATAACGGGTATAGGTTACAGTTAACCTGATTGAATAATAACCATAAAACTGACAGTAGCGGTGCCATACTGGCCTTTCGGGTTAACGGCGCTAACGCAAAAAATGGATGAGCAGTAGTTAAGCGTATGGAAAGCATCGGCAAGTATCAAATAATCAGGAAGCTGGGGGCCGGCGGCTTCGGTGCGGTTTACCTGTGTAAAGACCCCCGCTTGGGCGTGGAAGTTGCGATTAAAGTATTTCAGGTAAGAGATGACAACCTCGTCGGCCAGATCACAAGTGCGTCGCAGGATGCCGGACAAGTACTGCGAGAGCGCTTTTTGGCCGAGGCGAAAACCCTCCATCAACTTTCGCACAGCCCTTACATTGTCAATATAAAAGACTACGACGAACTAGAAGACGGCACGCCGTACTATGTCATGCCTTATCTGCCCCAGTCGCTGGAAGGAGAAATTGGCAAAGACGCGTTTAGCCGTGGTCGGTTAGAAGAAATACCAGCAAGCCAACACCCCCGAAAGTTGCCTCTGCATCGAGCGCTCACAATTTTAGAGCAATTGCTACAAGCCATGGCCCAGGTGCATGACGCCGGACTTATTCACCGCGATTTGAAACCCGCTAATATCCTGTTTGACGAGCAAGGCAATGTGCAGGTGTGTGACTTTGGTATCGCCAAACTCCCTGATGCACAATACAGCCAAAGCGGTGTGGGTATGGGCAGTCGTAACTATATGAGTCCGGAGCAACGAGAAAGTGCCAAATACGTTACCCCCGCCTCAGATGTGTGCAGCTTAGGGATCTTGGCGTATCGCATGCTAACCGGCCAGCTCCCGCTGGGTAAATTTGATGATGTCAGCCACTTTGTCCCCGAAATTGGTAAGCCACTAAACGACTTAATAGACAAGGCGATTTCGCAAAATGAACATCAGCGACCACAAGACGCTGGTGATTTTTTGACCCAGTTCCAGCAAGCGCTGGCCGAGGTGGATGATCAGGGTGTCATACACGATGAAGCAACAACCACCTGGGTTGGTGGTAACGCCAGTGTTAAAACTGAGCTACAACCGCTGGAACAAAAAATCATTCAGCTACTCAAGCGTCAGGGCGAGGTAAGAAATAACGACTTTCCAGTATTACAAGCGCTGGCAGAGTTAGGCGGGTTAGATAACGACGCGCTCAGTGCATTGATAAAGCAAGTCACCGATCAGCAAGCCAGTCAGCATCCTAAGCAAAAGGCTTTCCAACAATGGGTGGCCCATCTCAACAGCCTGCAAGTTAAAGGTGAGTCGTTAAGTGCACAGCAGAAAGCTGTATTGATAGAAGCGGGCGAAGCCAGTACGGGGATGCAAGCATCCACTCTGGAGTACTTTATCAACGAAAAGCTGCCTTCGGAGCTTACAAATAAGGAAATAGCAACGACCCCTGACGCTTCTAAACAGACTGCTCAAGTGAACATCGAAGCAAGTGGTAAGGAAAAGCCGAAGCGCAAGAAACGATGGATGGTTCGTTCTTTTATGATTTGCGTGTGCATCGGTGCGGTATTGTATGGATACACCCTTTACGCAACATCATTAGAAAGAGATAAAGCGATAAAAAGTATATTGAATGCCATGGTGGAGATTCCTTCTGGGAATTTTCAAATGGGTTGCAGCCTTCAGGATGATCAATGTTTTCCTTGGGAGCGCCCAGTTCACAATGTCGCGGTGCCCGGGTTTAAATTAATGTCCCATGAAGTGACGTTTGCAATGTGGGATGCTTGTTTGTCATCCGGCGGATGTTGGTATAACCCTGATGATGAAGGCTGGGGGCGAGGAGATCAGCCACTTATCAATGTGACTCACAAATTCTTTACTAAACAGTTTATACCTTGGCTAAATAATGTCACCGGACAAACGTTTCGCTTGCCGAGCGAAGCGGAATGGGAATATGCCGCCAGAGCCGGCAGTCAGACAAAATACAGTTGGGGCAACGCTGCTGGTAGTAATAATGCGAATTGCGAGGATTGCGGCTCACGATGGGACAACAAACGTCCAGCGCCAGTGAAGTCGTTCTCTCCGAATGCTTTGGGCTTGTTTGATATGGAAGGAAATGTGTTTGAATGGACAGCTGACCACTATAGTCCGAATTACAGCGATGCAACGAATACAGCTGCGCCATGGTTGCTGGGAAATACTAACACCCGTGTGCTTCGTGGTGGGTCGTGGAATGTGCCAGCAAGCTATTTGCGCGTCTCGAGTCGCACTTCTGCGGATGTCACACGCTTTGGCAATAATATCGGCTTCCGTTTAGCGCAAGACTAGTACGCTGGCCCCCCTTTTCTAACAACAAAGCAAAAAAACGCCCTAATCGTTGCATAGCCCTTTTCGGAGGTGACTATGCAAAACACAATCAATCAGGATACCACGACCCAGGCCATGACCGAGGTGGCGCTGGGCCTTTCCATGGCGTTTTTTGCCATACTTATTGTGGCGCTATTATCCATGGGCGTGCCGCCCTCAAAACATGCTAAAACCGATTCAAAAGCTACCCCTGATACAGATCAAGGGTTTTCCCTGGTTGAAAGTCGAGACAATGCAGAAACAGAGGATAGCGTAGCTGCTTCATCAGAAGAGCAACCCCAGTTTGTGTTTTTGTACGAGGGCAAATTGTACAACAGCGCACTCAAACCTTTTGAAGCAGCAATGTTGGAAAAAAGTCAGCCGGTGTACCTTGCTGTGCCTGCTAATGCGGCCATGGACGAGGTCATGCAGATCAAAGCGCAAATAAATCATCCAAACCTTTCTATAACCCTACTCAACCAAGCATGGAAAACACGATTGGAGCAATTACCATGAAACCCACAACTGTTATGACGAAAGCGATATTGTGTGGCTTTTTACTCGCGGTGAGTGCGGCGGGCTGGGCATATAGTCCCTACAAAAAAGCGGATATTGAGCAAATGGTGGTAACAGAAGCGCTGGCTCAGGGGTTGCCGCCATCACTGGCTTTAGCCATCGCAAGGGTAGAATCGAACTTCGACCCGTATGCGTTAAGCCATGCCGGTGCACGGGGTGTGATGCAAATGATGCCTGCTACGGCATTGGGCGAATACAATGTACAGGCGTCGCGCCTTTACGACCCAAAAACCAATATCAAACTGGGCGTCACTTTTATAAAGCAGTTAATTGCCACTTATGATGGCCGGGTAGACATTGCGCTTTCTCATTATAACGGTGGGTCAGCGGTGCGCGACCGCTACAATAATTACCGCATTATCCCTGCCACTCGCGGCTATGTGAACAAAGTGCTTGCGTATCAGCGCGAGTACATCAATGACGGGGTCGATTCAGCCGCGTATCGCGGGCAATTGGCTACCAACCGCGGCGCCGAAGCGCCGGCAACAGATAGGGTTACAGCCGCTGTTTCTTATACACGAAATAACAGCGTGTCTTCAGGGGATATTAGCGATCCTCGTATCGCTATGTTGCAACAACTCCGTGTTCACAACTTGACCAGAGCAGGGGGAACAGCGCACACTTACCAAAGTGACGATACCGCCGTTCGCCCCCAGCCTGCAACGGTGAGCAAACGCGCCAAAGTGGCTCAGTGGGAGTCAATTTACAAAAAGTAACACGGTAGTCAGTATAAACAGAAAAGGGATAGGGGGAACGATGACATCAACAATTGGCTATGGCGTAAGTGAAACGCTACTAAGCATTTTTGACGGGCTGCGGCAAACCACTACTATGGCAGATGGCTGTGACGATGCCCCCAGAAAATATCGCTGCGACGATATTGACAGGGTAGCCCAGTATATTTGTTGCCGCAACTACGGCTTTCTATGTCGAGAGTTGTGCTTTTTAAGCTGGGCTATTGTGCGGGCTTACCCTGATGAGACCTATCAGGAGCCCTTGTTTAGCTATTTTTGGTTGGACGGCATTACCCGCGCCAGCGCCTTTCGCAAGGCTTTTTCCACGCCCTGGCAAGAAAATGACAACAGTGTCGAGATGCAGCCAGATGTGCTGCATCTTTGCGTTTCTGGTACCCGGTTTGACATTTCACCTACACGGGCTGGTGTGCTGGCGGTGATGATGGAATTTATGGCCTCCATTGCCCCATCACTAGTGAATAATATGAAAGCTGTGCTCAGTGCGCCAGGTGCACAGGTTATCGATACGTTGTCGAAACAGATGCAAAAAGCGGTTTATGATTATTTGAAGCTGAATATGCCTGAAGTTCAGGAGCAAAATCGTTATCGCTATGTCACCGACTGGTTAAGCCAAACACAGACAAGCTACAGTACCTTAGGCGATGACGATATTTTGCGCTTTTGGCAGGATGCAAACGATGATGTCAGCCCGAATAAACCCAGTCATGTGCGCTTTGATACCGCAGTAGATGACATACTTGATACCTTGTTTGCGATTTCAGTTGTGCAAGCGCAAAAGGCGATAAAGCACGGCGATAGTGTCGGCAGTGACAGTGAGCAGGGCGAAGTTGATTTAGACCGGGTGGCTTTTGATGACGTCAATGGTAAAGACGACACCGCATCTGAGCAGTGGGTGCAATCAGCTTTGTTTAGCCAGAACAACGAAACGCCCTCGCCAGTACAGTTAACCGCTGCGCCCAAGTGCCTCACGAAAGCGCAGGCAGCCCTTTGTGAGCCACTTCACCGCCACAAGACCCAACTAGCACGCTTTGCGCTAACCCTTATTCGGGTACAGGTTTTTGGGCAATGGCAGGCGGTACTGTCGCAGGCTAAACGCACATCGGCTGCTGCTCTAAAAACGAAGCTGGCATCGCCACCTGAGTACACCTACCCGCTATATCACGAGGATGTGAAAGCTTGTCAGAATGCACTCACTTACAGCACGTACTGTTTACATCATGTGTTGCTGCCACACGAGCCAAAGTCTATTCTCGCTGAGCTTATTATGAAATTGCCCACCATGCCGGCTGAACTTCAGCGCTTTTTGAGCGAGCAAATGCGACCTGCGACGAGTCCAGAAGACATGCAATGTGCTATTGCAGAGCTTCGCGCGCGCTGGCCTGATTTTGCCGCGTTACTCGCTGACTTGGAAAAAGCGTTTAAGACTAACAATAAGGCCGGGTTCAAAATCATGCCAGACAGCGTTGACATTGATCCATACCTTGAAGCGCTGGCTTGCGTCAATGGGACAAAACAAATCTTGGCAGCTCATGTCGCTCAAATGGACAACATCAGCGATATTGCGCCATTGGATACCCTTTTTGCCTCTGATGTTTCTATATTCACCGACAGGTTTAATCAATTATACGGAGAAGTTCATGTTGCCATCTAATCATGAGCAGGCAGAAGCCATCTTCACGGCCAAGCGTTACTACGATACCCTGCAAAACGGCATGGGCGACGACAATCAGCAGACCTTAGTATTTAACGACCTCGTACTGCTAGCTACCGGTTGTGCTGGTGGGCGTACATCACAATTAATGGAAAAGGTGAACCAGTCTTTGCCATTGCGTCGTCAGTATATGTCGTTGGTAAAACAATTTGCTTACGAGGTGAGTCCAGCGCAAGCCGCTGCCAGCAGCACTGAAACGCTAGAAGGCCGAACCACCGACAAATTTTCATTGTCGTTTAGCCGTGATCCGGTTTCACCGTCGCAAATTTACGTTATTCTTGCGGTACATTTTCCCACAGAAAAGCAAATGAAAAATGGGGTCACAGTGCATATTGAGCTTGGCGACGTACTGCAGCAACTAAAGTTGCCACCGCTTATCGACAACAAAACCCAAGGGCTATTTGAGGAATCGTCGGCGGCATTGCAAGCATTGCTTCATCACGACGCCAGTATTGTGATCACAGACTAGTAAAAAAGGAAGTTTAGTGAGTATTCATATTTTTATCGCGACAACTCAAGGCCTGGTGGCGGTCAATAATTTATACTCACTGCCGGCAGTGGCAAGCTCTACGGTTACTGCAGGAGGCTTTGCCGACCCCTTACCCATCACAAACAGCTATCACAGCTTTGTCAAACTGGGGTCTGGAATTATTGAAGCTGATTTCTCAACTGGCCCATTTCGCATCGATCTCAGCGATAAAATTACCCAGGGCAACAGCTGGCAGTTAGGGTTTTATCTGGCCCACATGGCGAAGGAAATCGACGCATTGGGTGATGGCAAACCCAACGACGGTGAAATGATTATTGTGGCTACAGGGTGTATTAATACGGCTGAACGGCGAGTAGGTCCGGTGGACGAGGTCCCCCGTAAGCTGGCTTTAGCAGACGAAGCGCTGATACACTACAAAGGTAAGTGTGACATCGTGATGTTAGTGCCTGAAGCCAACAAACACGAACTCGTTGAACTTGAGGATATCACTTGCAATACAGCTGATGAACTTGACTATTTGGCCACGTATTTTCCAGACCCTGACGTTTTGAGGTCGCGGAATAACCCCACCGTCACGGAGGACGAGATGGGAACATCCGTTACCGTTTCTTCATCCGCAGAACAAGACGGTACTGGAAAAGTGAAAAAGCGCAGCGGTAAAGTGATGGTTGCTGCAGCACTCTTGTTATGTGCAGGCGCTGCTGCGGCGTATTATGTTGGCTTTCAGCCTGTATCGTCTGAAGACTCACATACGGTGAATGCATCGATAGGGAGCGCTGCCCGCCCCGTGAGGCACGAACCCGTTAGTGACACAGACAAGGGGGCGCCTGCAACTCCAACGTTGTCTCTTACGTTAAAAGCCGCCACGGCGCTAAAATGTGATGACAATACGGCCATGCCTGCCGAGGTAAATCACACTCATCACACTTTCGATACCCTATCGATAGCCGGTGAACTTTGTGTGTTGCAAGCAATGGGAAGCAAAGATGTGAGCAGTATTGTGTTTATCGGCTTGGGAGAGCGCCGTGCGGCGGTGAGACAAGTCAATGACAACGTGATGTCGCTTCCCCATCCCACCCAATTTAGCGGCGAGCGGCGGTATTTTCTGGTGGCACTGGCATCGCCTTTAAGTCAGAAAGCCACTAATGCGCTAAAAGGCTTTTTGTTTGAAATGGCAAGGCCCGACACGCTAACCCTGTCCAGCTTGCAAGATAGACTCAATGGCTTTGACGTGCCCTTCGCGGTGTATCAACACACGCTGCAAAGCGAAGGGCGGTAAGACTGTACTTTACTGTGTCTTACTGTTAAGTAGCGCAGCCAGTTCATTGACATCGCTGACGATATAATCGGGCTGTTGTGCCAGTGGGTAGAGCGCTTTACCGGGGCGAGTGATAAACGCGGTTTGTAAGCCCGCGGCTTTCGCGCCCGCAATATCCCAGCCATGGGCTGCCACCATGAGTGCCTCTTCTGGTTTTACACCGAGTTTTTCAAGCGCCCATGCATAGGATCGCAGGTCTGGCTTGTAAATTTCAATGTCTTCCACACTGTAACGCGCCTCGAAAAACGACATTAAACCTGCATTTTCAAACTGAGTTTTAACGCCAAAATTCGACGAGTTGGTTAAGCTCACCAGCTTAAAGCCCTGGGCCTTGAGTGCGGTTAAGCCCTCTTTTACATCGCCGTGAGGAGGCAATTGCAGCAATGGAGTAACAATGGCGGTTTTCGCTTGCTCTGGTGTAAGCGCAATGTCGTTAATATCGGCCACCATCATCAATGCAGCCACACCAATTTTTCCAAAATCGTGGTACTCACCTGTGGTAGTGGCAACCAGTGAATAATGCAGCATGGTTGAAAACCACAATGGTAGTAAGTCTTGCCTGCCGCCTAATGCGTCGCCTACAGACGTTCGCATAGAGGTCAAATCGAGCAGCGTTTCATTGACATCAAAAATGATTACTTTGGGTATTGGAAGAGAAGTATTTGCCAGCGTCTGTGGTACTGTGAAAACGGCCATTAATAGCGCTATCGCCACTAAAGGTTTGCGAAATAAAGGCATAAAATTTCCTGTTGTAGAAATACACGATAGACAAAATACAGTGTATTTCTTTGAAATAGTTAAATGAAGGCCTGATAATTAAAACCTGTATTTAATTTTATTAAAGTGTTCATGTATAGCCTTCGAGAATTAGAAACCTTTGTGGCAGTAGTTGAAAATGGCGGCATTGTGTCAGCAGCGTCGGCGCTCAGGCTATCGCCAGCTACAGTGAGTTTGCGTTTGAGTAAGCTTGAAAAGGCACTAAAAACCGTGTTGGTATTTCGCGATAGCAGAAAGTTGCAATTGTCTCCTGCGGGAGACGTGTTTTACCAGCGGGTAGGGCACATTCTTGATGCACTGAGTGAAGCCGAGCATCAGATAGGCGCAAAAGGCAGCGATGTTCGAGGTAACTTGAGGGCCACTATGCCGCCGTGGGTGTTTTCCCGATTTGTTATGCCTAATCTGGCGCGCTTTGAGCAGGCTTATCCTGATTTAACTTTAGATTTCTTAATCAACGATCATTTTGTCAATGTTGTCGAAGATAAACAGGATGTTGCCATTCGGGTGGGAAAATTGGCTGATTCTGCCTTAGTGGCGCGAAAGCTTGTTAGCAACCATCGGTTGTTATGTGCGTCACCAGAATATATTGACCGCTTTGGTTTGCCTCGTTCGTTAGCAGACTTACACCATCATTACTGGGTGTGTTTACCTTGGCAACGACAGTTAAAGGTGACGGAGGGTGGGCGCACGTCTACGCTAAATGTGCGCACCCGTTTCACGGTGTCGAATTCGGATAACATGACACAGGCGGTATTGGCTGGCCACGGAATAGGCATTAAATCGCTTATAGCGGTTAAAGATGAACTTGAGAGGGAAGCACTGGTTGAGATTCTGCCCGGTTTACTGGCAGACAACGACGCCCCAGTTTGGTTTTTAAAACCGCAAAACAGCTTAGCCACCCGGAAAACAGATGTGTTTTTCGAGTTTATGAAAAGTGTTTTTCAGTAGGATGCTGACGTGTGCTATTTGCGCGGGGGCGACACTTGACATAGTGTGAGCGAATTGCAGTCATAGTGGCACTGTCATCTACCAAAACTGAATGGCGTCTGTTACATTCTAGTTTAATGTAAAAGCAGGCAAATTCATGGCGACATTTCAATACGATTATCTAGTTGTTGGGGCGGGGCTGTTTGGTGCTGTTTTTGCCCGTGAAGCCACGCAAACAGGTAAGCGGGTTCTGGTTATTGACAAGCGTTGCCATACCGGTGGCAATATCTATTGCGAACAGATTGCAGGCATTAACGTCCACAAGTATGGCGCACATATCTTCCATACCAGTAACCAAGAGGTGTGGGATTACGTCAATCAATTTGTCAGCTTTAATCGTTATGTCAACTCACCGATAGCAAACTATCGCGGCAAGCTGTATAACCTGCCGTTCAACATGAACACCTTCTACCAATTGTGGGGCGTGACGACACCCGATGAGGCCAAAGCTAAAATTGAAGAGCAGCGCGCACCGTTCAAACATCTCGACCCACAAAATTTAGAAGAACAAGCGTTATTCCTAGGCGGCAAAGATCTATACGAAACTCTGATAAAAGGCTATACCGAAAAGCAATGGGGACGACCAGCAACACAGATCCCAGCATTCATCATTAAGCGCCTGCCATTCCGTTTCACCTTTGATAACAACTACTTCAACGACTTGTATCAAGGTATCCCTAACGGTGGCTACAATGCCCTTACCAATGCTTTATTTGAGGGTGTAGAGGTGCGTACTGGCGTCAATTATTTTGAAAACAAAGCAGAATTAGATGGCCTGGCTGAACGTGTGCTTTATACGGGAAAAATAGACGAATTTTTCGATTGTAAACTAGGTCAGCTGGAGTATCGCAGTCTGCATTTTGAAACGGAAGTGTTAGAACGCGAGAACTTTCAGGGTAATGCGGTGGTAAACTACACTGAAAAATCAGTACCTTACACACGTATTCTTGAGCACAAGCATTTCGAGTTTGGCACGCAGGAGAAAACCGTAGTAACCAGGGAATACCCCCACGAATTTAGTAAAGACAACGAACCTTACTACCCCATTAACGACAATGTTAATAACAGGTTGCTGGAACAATATAAAGCGCTTGCCAACGAGCCGGTATACCAGCAGAAGTACCTTTTTGGTGGTCGGCTAGCAGACTATAAATACTATGATATGGATGATACGATAGAGGCGGCATTGGCACTCACCAAGCGAGAGTTGTAAAATACAACGACAGCGCCAGCTTATATCGCAAGGTCACTATTGCTCGGCCTTTTCTGCCCGGTGATATACTCATAATTGGGGTAAAACAGTGTCGGTTAAGCCCTTGCGCCCAAAACACAGTGATTGTCTGTGTCTTGGGTCAATAGCCATACTAGTGAAGCGTTAATTCACCGCCACCGGTGAGTTCATTGTGTGAAATAAACGGCGTGCGAAGGGGCTTGCCGTTGAAAGTATGCGCGCCATTACTACCTTTCTTTATCACCAGTTTTTTTCCTTCATAAATGTTGTCGTTCAGGGAAATAGTGATTTCAGAAAAAGACGGGGTAAAAACGGCGTAGTCCATTACACCAGGACTAACTGGGTAAATCCCCATCATGCTGAAAACCAGCCAAGCAGACAATGTGCCTGTATCATCGTTGCCTGGAATACCGCCTGGAGTAGTCAGAAAGTGCTCGTTAATTAGCTCGTGCACACGCTCGCCAGTCCGGTATTCTTTGCCTTGTACAAAGTTATACAAGAAGGGGTAGGTGATATCGGGCTCGTTGGCCATGTCGAAATTACCTGTGTCGAAAGTGGCGTCCAGCGCCTCGATAAAGGCCTCTTCACCACCGAGTAAACCTATTAACCCCGGAGTATCGAATGGCACGTAAAACCGGTAATTCCACGCGTTGCCCTCAATATAACCAGGGGCGGGTTCAAAGTTGCGACCAAGCTCAGGATCATAAGGTGTCAACCATTCACCCTTGCGATTTTTAGGGCGTAGCATACCGGTTTTGCTGTCAAACAGGGTTTTGTATTTCATGGCTCTGTTTAGATAACGCTGATGATCTTCTTGCTTACCCAAAACCCGGGCCAACTGCGCCAGGCTGAAATCCGCAACATAGTACTCCAGGCTGGTAGACACACTGCCGTCATAAGGACCTTCGTCGTCAAAAGGTACATAACCTAAAGCGAGATAGTCGGCGTTCTCCGGACGCAGCAGGTTGTCGTTCTTTTGGTCTGCGGCCCTTTGCATGGCGATGTAAGCGGCGTCTACATCAAAGTCTTGTATGCCCCGTAAATAGGTATCGGCAATCATAGCAGTGGCAGGGTCTCCTACCATCACTTCTGTTTCCATGCCGTACAGCTCCCACTTGGGCAGCCAGCCGCTTTCTTTTGCCATCGCAATGGCACTGTTTACCATTTCTTCTTGAAGCTCGGGGTACAACAAGCTCAAAAGAGGGTGAACGTTTCGGTTTGTATCCCACAGAGAATAAACGGTATAGCGGTTTTTGCCTCCGCTGTTGCCAACCCCATGCGCCCCGTTTAAGGGATAGTCGCCGTTTGCATCCTGAAAAATGTTTGGATGGATAAGCGTGTGATACAGGGCGGTGTAAAATTTAACTTTGTCGGCGTGTTCCCCCTTAACGTTTACTCTGTTTAAATAGCTGTCCCACGCCTTTTGGGCATTGACCTGGACGGTATTGAAATCAAACGCGGGTTGCTCGGTATCAAGGTTTGCCCTGGCATTCTCAATACTGACAAATGAAATACCCACTTTAACCTGAATTTGCTCTCCTTGCCGGGTGTTGAAGCTGAACCAAGTGCCAACGTCATCGCCTGCCATCGGAGCGAGATAATTGTGATACGGCTTGATGGTGTCGTTGTAGCTAATCCAGTCTGCCTCCACATTTTTATAGGCTGGCATACGCTTCCATACGCCGTAGCTTTCAGCAGGCTTGCTGAAACGGGCCACGAAGTATACTGGCCGCACATCTTCCGGGTGATAACAAAAGGTGCCTATGTTGCGCATACCCTCAATTTCCGTATTGGATACAACCTTAACCATACCACCGGTTTCATTGGTTAACCCGAGTCCTAAATTCATCAGAATATGAGATTGTCCTTCTGGGAAGGTATAACGGCTTAATCCGGTTCTTAATGTACTGGTCACTTCTGCGGTAATACCGTATTTGTCCAACGTTGTACGGTAGTAGCCCGGCTTGGCAGTTTCGTTTGAATACGTTGTGCCGTATTCACTGGCTTCAAGGGACAATTCCCCGGTGGTGGGCATAAGCAGCATCACCCCAGCTTCCGGACAACCCACACCGCTTAAATTTAAGTGACTAAAACCTGTTAAAAAACCATTCTCGCTGATGTATCCACGAGAATTCCAGGCATCGTCTTTTTTGGTCGGGTTGTGTTCACCGCCATGGGCAACATTGAACGGGGACACCGAGGCCAGGGCGTTGGGGTATTGTGCACCTGGATGGGTCGCACCGAAGTTCGAGGTGCCGATAAACGGGTCGACGTAGTCGCTGTTTCCGGCTATAGCAGATGTTGTTATCAGCGCAGCAAGCGCCATCACTACGTACTTCATGGTTGATCACTCATAGTAAATTCAAGTACACCCCCCGCCATGACGTCGTCATGAGTAAGGATAAAGCCATTGAGCGGCTGACCATTGAGGGTTACGTTTGACACGTATACGTTTTCGTCAGACTGATTTTTGGTTCTGATAGAGAATACTTTACCGTTTTCAAGCTGCATATCTGCCGATACAACCGCCGGGCTGCCCAACACGTACTCGCCGGCGACAGGATCTACCGGGTAAAAGCCCAGTGCACTGAACAAATACCAAGCTGACATCTGCCCCGCGTCTTCATTGCCCGCTAATCCGTCTGGATTAGTGTGATACAAATCTCTCATCACCTGCCTGACGATTTGCTGGGTTTTGTGGCTTTGCCCCACGAACTGATATAAATACGGAACGTGATGGCTAGGCTCATTGCCGTGCACGTATTGGCCAATGGTACCGGATATCCATTCCGGAAAGTCAGACTCATCTTGCTGTGCATTAAACATAGCATCGAGTTTTTCTGCAAAAGAGGTTTCTCCCCCCATCAGACGAATAAGCCCGTGCACATCGTGAGGAACAAAAAAAGTGTATTGCCAGGCGTTTGCTTCACAGTAGTCTTCAGGGTGATAAGCATCTGGGTTAAAGGGCTCTCTGAAATCTCCCTGGTGACTTTTTGCGCGCATGAACCCCGTTTGAGCATCGAAATGATGGCGGTAATTTTGTGAGCGCAGCAAATAAGTCTCATAGATATCCTGTTTGCCAAGAGATTTTGCCAATTGAGCAATCGCCCAGTCATCATAGGCGTATTCCATGGTAAGCGACACGTTCCAACCGCCGTACTCGTAGGGTACGTAGCCTAAGCGTTGATAGTCATCCAAGCCAAACGCGGTTTGGGTGGCACTTTCTATTGCTGCATTTAAAATGATGTCGCCAGGCAAACCGTCGCGGTTTTTAAGGTACGCATCCACTAATACGGGAACGGAGTGATAGCCCATCATCATGTCTGTTTCGTTACCCTGAAAAATCCAAACAGGTAAACGACCAAAAACGTCGTAGTGTTCCAGTAGCGTCTTCATCATCTCTTCATTTTGAGACGGGGAAACCAGGGTCTTCCACGGGTGCAGCGCGCGGAAAGTATCCCACAGCGAAAAGAAATCGTAGCGATACTCAGCTGCCGTGGTATGGATATTGCCATCCGGCCCCTTGTATTGCTTGTTGGCATCTGAATATACTCTGGGTGCCAAGGCGGCGTGATACATCGCCGTGTAGAACTGGGTCTTGGTTTCTTCTGACGCTTCTACATGAACCCGTGACAGCTCCTCTCGCCATGCCGATTCTGCTTCGGCGCGAACCATATCGAAGGTTTTGTCATTGCCTTCGCTTTTCAGGTTGGCTTTCGCATTTTCCACGCTCACTGAACTAATGGCCGTTCGGGCCGTAATGACTCGCGATTTGGACAGGTTAAACGCCGCTTCCAATAAAACCTGTTTGCCCGTTGCCGTGGGCCCGTTTATTGATTGGCTGCCGTTTTCCAGTATGTAGCTGGCAATAGGTTGAGAAAAGCGAGTGTAAAAGTATACACGCTGGTCGGTTGCCCAGCCGGTGGATTTGCGGTAGCCGGAAATAGTGTAATCGTCTTCCACGGTCAGTTGGGTGTCGAGGGTGCTGTCCCAGTTTCGACTATAGCCGAGGTTTACACGTACGTAGCCCTCATTCGCCGTTTCAGGGAAACGGTAGCGCTGGAAGCCAGAGCGCAACCCTGCTGTGAGTGCAACATCGATATTGTAGTCCTGAAGTGTTACCCGATAGTAACCTGGAGAAGCACTTTCCTGTTCATGGCTAAAATGAGAAACAATGGTGCCGTTGTCGGGGCCGCCTTCGGTTTCAACCCTGATGTAAGGTTTGGTCAATGGCATAAATGAAATGTCATACAGGTCACCTGCACCTGTTCCGGAAAGGTGTGTATGGCTAAACCCGGCAATAATATTGTCAGGGTAAAAATAGCCTGCTATCCAATCCCAGCCAGTCCGACCATTGTCCGGACTCAGTTGTACCATTCCATAAGGCACAGTGGCACCGGGAAAGGTTTTCCCTTTGCCATCGGTGCCAATGAAGGGGTCAACATACGAGATTACATCCTCTTCCTTTGCGAGAGGATGTGACGCATCTTCTGGTGTGTGTTCACAGCCCGATAGAACAACAAGAAGCAGTGCGCCGGCCCAAATTTGCTTCATTATTTATTGTCTCCCTGTTCTTGTCTGGCAAAACGGCTACTATTGAGGGCGTACCAGCCGATGTAAACATAGGCCAGTACGGGTACAAAGTAGCTTAATTGTACTGTTGAAATATCAGCCACAACCCCTTGGATCATGGGTAAAATTGCACCGCCAACAATGGCCTGGCACAGCAGACCGGAACCGCGGCTGGTCAGTTCACCTAAACCGCGGATAGCCAATGAAAAAATAGTGGGGAACATGATGGAGTTGAAAAATCCAACTGCTATTACAGACCACATCGCCACCGCTCCGGTGGTTTGAGTTGTGGTAATAAGTAGTAGAATAGCCATTACAGCGTTACCGGCAAGCACGTAAGCCGGTTTTATATAACGGGTAAGTGCTGCACCTACAAAGCGACCAACCATTGCACCTCCCCAGTAATATGACACCATGGTACTGGCATCTTGCTGGCTCAAACCGGCAATGCGGGGGTCTGCAAAGTAATTTACCAGAAAACTGCCAATGGACACTTCTGCTCCCACGTACAAAAAGATGGCCAGGGCGCCGAGTACAAGGCCCTTGTGTTGCCAGACGCTTTGCTTGGTGTTCACGGTATTGGTTTCTTCATGAGTAATTTCTGGCAGTTTTAGAAACTTAAACGTGAACGCAGTGATGAGCATCACTCCTGCCAGAAGCAAGTAAGGTAGCTGCACCGATTTTGCATCGACCTCGGTTTCCGCCACACTGGAAAAAATTAATGCCGCGCCAAACAAAGGACCAACGGTGTGCCCCAGTGAATTAATTGCCTGCGCCAGATTCAGACGGCTCGCTGCCGTTTTTTCAGGCCCTAATATGGCAACATAGGGGTTAGCCGAAACCTGCAGAGTGGCGACACCAGCAGCAAGAACAAATAGTCCCAAAAGAAAGATGGCGTATATTCCCAGCTCTGCCGCTGGATAGAACATGGCACAGCCTGCGGCAATGGTACACAGGCCGGTGATAATACCGCGTAAATAGCCAATTTTTTCTAACAGTTTTCCGGCGAAGGGAGATACCACAAAATACGCGCCAAAAAAGCAAAATTGCACCAACATCGCCTGAGTGTAATTTAACGAAAATGATGCTTTCAGGTGTGGAATGAGAATATCGTTCAGGGCTGTAATAAAGCCCCAGATAAAAAAGAGGGTGGTCATGGCGGCAAATGCAAAGTGACTTGCATTGCCCTTACTGGTTACCGGAGTACTTCCTGGAATAGCGGCCATAATAATCTCACTTGCTGTGGCGCGATCTGATTGTTAGATCGCGCATTACTTAATGGGTTGGTTTACTTTTCAAGGGACAGTGAGTACGGGTACGCACTGCTCTCGGTTGCTCGGATTTTATTCGGCGTGTCGCTCATTTGCAGGTGCAGTTCACCACCTTTGATCAGCGTCTCATGGCTGAGCCAGGTTTTGTCATACGCTTTGCCGTTCAGAGTTACTGATTGCACGTAAGGGGCATCACTGACATTGTCTTCGGCTGTGATTGTAAATGTTTCGCCATTGCTTAATGTCATGGTTACCTTGTCAAACAAAGGGCTACCCATTACATACTGGTTAGTGCCTGGCGCTACCGGATAGAACCCCATTGCGCTAAACACGTACCACGCTGAAGTTTGTCCGTTATCTTCGTCACCGCAGTAACCATCTGGCGTGGGTTTGTACAGTTTGTCCATTACATTGCGTACATGGAACTGAGTTTTCCACGGTGCGCCGGCATAATTGTACAAATAAATCATGTGTTGAATGGGTTGGTTGCCATGGGCGTAGTTCCCCATATTTACAATTTGCATTTCACGAATTTCGTGAATAGTGAAGCCGTAGTAGGAGTCGTCGAATTCCGGCGGCATTTCGAAAACCTGGTCGAGTTTGTCTACAAATGCCTGATTGCCACCCATGAGGTTTTTAAGCCCTTCGATGTCCTGGAATACAGACCACGTGTAGTGCAGGGCATTGCCCTCTGTAAATGCGTCGCCCCATTTAAGTGGGTTGAAACTTGCGTCGAACGTGCCATCAGCGTTCTTTCCGCGCATCCAGCCTGTTTCATTGTCAAACAAATGTTTGTAATTAAATGCTTGTTGATAGAAGCGCTTAGCGTCTTCTGTTTTGCCCAGAGCAGTGGCGAGCTTGTACAAATTGAAATCAGCAAATGCGTATTCCAGTGTACGTGCTGCATTTTCATGAATACCGACATCGTAGGGAACGTAACCCAGTTCATTGTAGTAGTCTACGCCCTCACGACCTACTGACGTCATGGGACGACCTTCATTAACGTTGGCGTTTTTAAGCACAGCTTCGTAAAGGGTATCAATATCAAAGCCGCGAATACCTTTTAAGTACGCATCGGCAATGTTGATTGCAGAGTTTGAACCCACCATGACATTGCGGTGACCTGGGCTTGCCCACTCGGGTAACCAGCCGGATTCCTTGTAGGTGTTAGCCAGCCCTTCCATAATTTGCGCATCGAGCTCGGGGTACATTAGCGTGAAGAAAGGGAAAACAGCGCGGAAGGTATCCCAAAAACCGTTGTCGGTGAACATATAGCCGGGCAAAACCTCACCGTTGTAGGGGCTGTAGTGAACTATATTGTTGTTTTCATCATATTCATAGAACTTACGCGGGAACAGCAACACCCGGTATAACGCTGAGTAAAAGGTACGTACCTGTTCTATGTTGGTATCTTCAACGAGTATGCGTGACAACTCGTTTTGCCAGGATGCGTGCGCTTTGCTTCGCGTCTCGTCAAAGCTGTCTGCGCCAATTTCTCTCGCCAGATTGCGCTGCGCCTGTTCGTGGCTAATAAATGAAGAGGCTACCTTTACGGTAACTTGTTCTCCCCGCTTGGTTTTAAATCCAATCACTGCGCCCACGTGATCACCTTCAGATTGCAAGGCGTCCGGCTGTAAAGTCCAGTTGTCATGCCAGGTTTGTGCAACGGCAAAATCTTTATCGAATTCTGCAACAAAGTAGTTGTGAAAGTTATCAGGTACACCGCCGTGGTTGTTTCTCGCGTAGCCGATAATCTTTCTTTGCTCTGGCAGTATTTTTACCATGGAGCCTTTTTCAAAGGCATCGAGTAAAATGTAAGCGTTATCCGTGTCGGGGAAAGTAAAGCGAAACTGGGCAGCGCGTTCAGTGGGCGTCACTTCCGCCGTTACGTCGTAGTCTGCCAGGTACACGCTGTAGTAATTGGGTTTCGCTTCTTCCGCTTTGTGGGAAAACCACGATGCTCGTGCCTCTTCCTCGAAAACCAGTTCACCGGTTACCGGCATAAACGAAAACGCACCATAGTCGTTCAACCAGGGGCTGGGCTGATGGGTTTGCTTAATGCCGCGAATTTTATTGTCATCGTATTTGTATGCCCAGCCGTCACCCATCGGTGCGGTCATCGGCGTCCAAAAGTTCATCGCCCAAGGGGTGGCAACCGCGGGATAGGTGTTGCCATTAGACAACGCAAAGGTCGAATCTGAACCCATTAGTGGGTTTACGTACTGTACGAGATCTTCCTCCACCAGGTTAATTCGGGCGGGCTCGTCGATCTGTTGAGTGCCACAACCAACGAGGGTAAATAACAAGGATATGCTTGTAAGTGATTGTTTTATCATTTAATTAAACCGTCCTGTCTGGCCTTCAAATGCACATTTAGGGAGACATCGAAGGATGATTCGTTAACAAATTGTAACCAGTGTAATCGATTACAAACGGGCAGGCCAGATGAAAGATAAAAAAAAGTGATAATTTTCAATTTATCATTCATGGGGCGATGAAAAACTGACGGCTGATATCGGTTACATGAACAGTAAACACTATTTTTCGATATGTTGGGTTGCTAAGACGAGTAGTCGCAAGAAGGTTGATGCTAGTATCATTCAAAACAAGGGAAAAAATGGGTACGAGATATTCCGTAAATCTGTCTGTTCTGCTTGTAAGGTACAGAAAAGAATGTGATCTCCTGGATTGGTACAGCGAGTCTATAACGTTTTTAAAACAGTGTTTTTTTCCATTATTTCATTGATATTTATTTAATTTTAATGTCGTTAGACGGCTTATTTATGTACTGGAATGGCAAAAACACAATTTAAAGCGTTAACATTTGGTTGACATGAACATTGGGGCAACATAACATACTTTTACTGTAATCGTTTACATGTTGTGTTGTTGCTGCTTTTTGGGAGTAATATGTGATTAACATATAAATTGTTGTTTTTGTGGGGTTTTATTTGGAACCTGCAATTTTATGTTTATGTTTACATAACGGGTACAAAGGACGGCAAAGGATTGACTCCGCTTTTGGTTATACCTTGCTGAACAATTGGCCAAGTCCGTAGCACCACTGATCAGTAAATTCCGCTCGTTTGGAGCTATAGAGTATAAAATGACATTTTTCATAGGTATAGACGGTGGCGGTTCTCACTGCCGGGCATTGTTGCAAGACGCTAACGGCACGTACCTTGGCGAGGGTCAAGGCGGACCAGCGAACCCGGTGAACGGTGTACAGTTAGCTCAAAGTGCCATCCTCGATGCATGTGCGCAGGCCATAGGTCAGGCCGGTCTGCCACAGTCTGCTCTGTCGTCGTGTTGCGTGGGCGCAGGCCTTGCTGGTTTGCATTTACCCGCTATGGCTAAAGCAATGGAAAACTGGGTTCATCCTTTTCAGTCTATGTGTGTTACTACCGATCTTCATGCGGCCATACTAGGGGCGCATCAGGGAAGGGATGGCGCTGTGTTAATACTGGGTACCGGGTTCAGTGCCCTTGCTATTAGCAAGAATCGCGAATTGGCTCTCGGTGGCATGGGGTTTCCTGTGAATGCTCTTGGTAGCGGTTCCTGGCTTGGTTTAGAGGCAGTAAAAGCCGTGTTGTTAGCAGCTGATGAACTGGGGCCCGAGACTTTGTTACAGGAGTTACTGCTGGCCAATACCTCTTCGGTAGAACTGGCACAAAAAACGGTAAATGGCGACGCCACTATTTTTGGGCGTTTTGCCCCTCTGGTGTTTGAAGCTGCAGCAAAAGGCGATGCTGTGGCAGAAGGGTTGCTAAATCAGGCTGCGGCATTTGCCGAACGAGTAATACGTAAGATGACAACTTTTGGGGCGCCTGAAACTGTACTAATTGGCAGTGTGGCTCACGCTCTAAGGTCCCGATTGGCCCCCCAAATTCAAGAGCTCATTACTGAGGGGGAAGCCTCACCGCAAGCAGGCGCAATTTTGTTTGCCAAACAAGTATCTAATCATTCAATTTAGACGAGGAATCGGTATGACTACACGGCGTCGCTTTTTACAGCTATCTGCATTTACCGGGGCAATCAGCGCAGCGTTACCCGCGTTTGGTAAGCAAAGTACTACACAAAATAAGCCTGTTGTCGTGTCTACCTGGGAACACGGTATGCCAGCCAACGCGGCGGCCTGGCGTGTGCTGAGTCAAGGCGGTAGGGCTATTGATGCTGTCGAGCAGGGCGTGCGGGTACCTGAAGGTGACCCCTCAGTACGGACCGTTGGTATTGGCGGATACCCCGACGCCGAAGGTAATGTGACACTGGATGCCTGCATTATGGATGAAAACATGAACTGCGGAGCGGTGGCGTACTTGCAGGGCATTAAGCATCCTGTTTCGGTGGCAAGGTTGGTAATGGACAATACGCCCCACGTGATGTTGGTGGGTGAAGGTGCGAAAAAGTTTGCTCTTGAACAGGGGTTTGTTGAAGAAAATCTACTTACGGACGAGGCAAAAAACGATTGGCAACAATGGCTGAAAACACGAGAAGTGCAGCAAATTAACATTGAGAACCACGATACCATTGGCATGCTGGCACTGGACAATAAGGGAAATCTTTCAGGTGCCTGTACTACCTCGGGGGCTGCGTACAAAATGCCGGGTAGAGTTGGTGATTCTCCCATTATTGGCAGTGGATTATATGTAGACAACGAAGTTGGCGCGGCCACCGCCACGGGCATGGGTGAGTTAATGATGAAAACCGTGGGTTGCCATTTGGTGGTTGAGCTTATGCGCCAAGGGGCATCTCCGGCAGAAGCGTGTGAAGGTGCGGTGGAAAGGATTGCAAGAAAACTGGGTGATTACAAAGCCTTTCAGGTTGGCTTTTTAGCTTTAAATAAGCAGGGGCAGTACGGTGCTCACTGTATTCAACCCGGCTTTAATTATGCGGTTCAGGATAGTGCTGGAAGCCGCCTGATAGACGGCAACAGCTTGTTGAGAGGAGCATAAGTAATGGTGAAATTACTACTGACTTTGGGTACTTTCGTTGCTGCTTTTAATGCTTTTGCGGCCGGTCAATCTGATACAATATCACCAAATTCTCCTCCCTTTGCGCTTACGCTGGAACAACTCAGCCAGTGGTCGCCAGACTCCCCTTTGGCGAACGAGGCCAATGTGGCGCGGGTTGGACTTGCCAGACGTCAACCGGCCTTTCTGGAGCCAGGGCTTCCTTTACATAACCAGCCGGATAGTCAGGCAAAGGTACTTTACGCACCAGACGGCATGAATAACTTTGCTAATTATCTCACTCGTCAGCCGAAATTTAATGTGTACAACTTTACGCATTGGGCTGATATCGATGTGCTTAATTGGTTTGCCGGCACGGCACAATACACCATTCAAATCCCTGCCAGACCATGGGTGGAAGCTGCACATAAAAATGGCGTAAAGGTAATAGGCTCGGTGTTCCTCGGTGTGGCGCGTTGGGGGGGGAACGCAGATACTGTTGAAGCGTTACTCAAACAGGATGAGCAAGGGCGCTTTGTCATGGCAGATAAGCTGATCCACATTGCACGTTATTACGGCTTTGACGGTTGGTTGATGAATCAGGAAACCGACCTAACTGCAGTAAAAGATGCCGAAAACAACCTTCTTAAAGGTGAGAAGGACCGAGAACAGGGGCTTGAACTGGCGCCGCGAGTGAAGGCATTTATGCAGTATCTCACTGCAAATGCGCCTGCAGGAATGGAAATTCACTGGTACGACGCCATGATTGATACGGGAGAAGTGAAGTGGCAAAACACACTGAATGACGCAAATGGCAGCTACTTGCAAGATGGCGCTATTCGTACCAGTGATGCCATGTTCCTGAACTATTGGTGGAATGCCGCAATGGTTGACGGTTCAGTGGAAAAAGCCAAACAGCTTGGACGTTCTGCTTACGATGTATATACCGGTGCAGATCTGTGGCCACAGCGGGATGCACAAGCAGCGTTCAGTGAATACCAATGGTATCACTGGCTATTTGACGGTAATCGGGCGAAAACATCACTGGCCGTATTTGCACCGAATTTTAACTACAACTTTGTCGGAGATGACAAACGGCAACCATTTAGTGTATTTCAACAAGATGGGGCAGACGCCTGGCGTTTTTATCGCACTGAGCAGCGCTTGTTCAGTGGAGACGATTACAACCTGGCCACAGAAGACAGTCACGGCTGGCCCGGGTTGGCAAGTAAATTAGCGGCTTCTACCACCCACTTAAGTTTGCCATTTACCACCACGTTCAACACAGGGCACGGTCAGTTTTGGTTTAGTGAAGGTGAAAAAGTCTCTGGTGAATGGGCGGATATCAGCGAACAAACGCCGTTACCGACCTGGCAGTTTGCTTTATATGGTACTGATGAAAAAGATCCCTTTTCAGTGTCCTACACCTTTAAAGATGCTTACCAGGGAGGCAGTGCCCTGCACCTTGCCGGGGATGCATCGGGAGAAAGACTTCCCCTATTTGCCACCCGGTTTGCGTTATCTGAAGGAAGCACCTTGTCGTTTGTCACAAAAGGGAAACTTTCAGGTTTGTCCATATATCTACAGGACAGCAAAGGCAAGCGATGGCTGTTTCCCTTGCTAGATAACTCTGGCTGGCAGACTCAATCGCATTCACTGTCTGCACTAAATGGTGCTCATGTGGCGCAGATTGGTGTTGTGGCAAGCACAACTGGGGAAGCCATTGACGGACTGCTCGGCGCATTGACGGTAGCACCATGATTCCCCTGGAGATATGCCTGGAAGCTGACACCAGCCATTTGGAATACAACCTGGAGCAAGTGCACAGATGCGGCGTTGCCCGGGTTGAGTTGTGTGCCAACATGGCAGAAGAGGGGTTAACGCCTTCTGCACAGGCCATTACTCAGGCAAGAAGCATTTTTAAAAACGGCGAGCTGTTGGTGATGATCCGGCCGCGAGGCGGCCACTTTTGTTATTCTGCAACCGAGTGTCAAACGATGGCGTCGAGTATTGATATGGCTGCTGATTTGGGAGCTGATGGCGTTGTTCTTGGCGTGCTCGACCATACACTGGCCCTGCAACGCAGAGCGAGTGCCAGGCTAATTAATCGAGCCAGAAAGCAACGCCTTTCAGTTACCTTTCACCGGGCATTCGATGCAATTAACAACCCGCTTGAGTCAATGCGCACGCTTGTCGACATGGGTGTATCCAGGGTACTGACATCCGGTACGCCGTGGGAAAGCCGTCTAGGGGCCGTTGATGGCCTAAATTTGCTTGGAAAACTGCTCGCCATTACCAATGGCTATGCCGAGTTGGTCGTTGGCGGTGGCGTGACTGCTGAGAATGCACGCACCATTATCACATCACTTAACAATAATACCCGCTGTGAAAATCACGGCACACACACCGACTTCTCTCTCCATTGTTACTCGTCGGTGCTTAGTAATGGGATGATAAATAAAGATAAATTATCCCGCATTTTCAATTCCTGTCGCAGCACTTTCGAAGAAAACCGGTAGTGCAGTGACATTTAATCAAGATGATATCAATACTATGGTTAACAAGGCATCAATCCAACATACCGGCAACCTGTTACTCAACGGTGCATGGGAATTTAGGCAGGCGGGTACCGAACGTTGGTTTCCGGCTACTGTGCCCGGATGCAATTTTACTGATCTGATGGCCGCAGGACTAATTGACGACCCTTTCTATCGCGACAATGAAAGCAAGTTGCAGTGGATAGAGAAGGAAAACTGGGAATACCGGAAAATCTTTGTCGTTGATGAGGAGATGTTGTCGGCGCAATATATTGACTTAGTCGCAGATGGTCTTGACACATTTTGCGATATTTCAATTAATGGTCATCCCGTAGTCAGTACCGAGAACATGTTTGTGGGTTATCGCATAGCCTGCAAAGACGTCCTGGTGGCAGGTGACAACCTCATCGAAGTGGTTTTCAGATCTCCCATCTGCGAAACCATGCCTCGCTATGAACGCGCTGGCTACGCCTATCCTGCCGAAAACGACAAATCAGAAGAAAAGCTTAGTGTATATTGCCGCAAAGCGCCTTGTCACTTCGGATGGGACTGGGGCCCGCGCTTTGTCACCAGCGGTATCTGGCGCGATATCCAATTGTGCGCGTATAGCCACGCCCGTATTGAGGACGTGCATTATCAGTTGCTGTCGTTAAGTGATGAAAAAGCGGAAGTACAGTTTGTCATTGCGCTTGAAGGTGCATTGCCCGCAAAAAGCAGTCTGTCAATATGGTGTGAGCAAAGCGAGCAAATCGCGACCACAGTTGAAGCAACCGCGTTTGTAGACAATCAGGTGTGTGTGACCTTTACTATCGACAACCCTCGGCGTTGGTGGCCAAATGGCCTGGGTGAGGCCTTTTTGTACTATGTCGATTTTGCTTTGATCTGCGACGGTCTTGAAATCGACAAGTGGCAAACCCCTGTAGGGTTGCGAACAATTGAAGTCATCAATCAGCCCGATGATTTAGGGGTGAGCTTTTTCGTAAAAGTAAATGGTCACTCCGTTTTCATGAAAGGCGCTAATTATATTCCCGCTGACAGCTTTTTAAACCGCGTAGACGCCGAACGGCACAATGCGTTAATGGATGCAGCAGTAAGCGCCAACATGAACATGCTCAGAGTATGGGGCGGCGGTATTTACCAGGACGATACCTTTTATCGCATGGCAGACGAAAAAGGTTTGCTGATTTGGCAGGACTTTATGTTCGCTTGTACCTTGTACCCTGGTGATGAGGGTTTTATCGCAAATGTGAAAGCCGAAGCAGAGTACAACATTAAACGCTTGCGCAATCACCCTTGTATCGCTTTGTGGTGTGGAAATAACGAAGTAGACATGGCCATTAAACACTGGGAGTGGCCGGAAAAATTTGGCTATTCTGAGGCTGTTTATGAAGGGTTGAAACAGGATTATAAAGCCCTGTTCGACACTTTATTGCCTTCTGTGGTGGCAGAACTCGACAGCAACAGATTTTACATGCGTTCTTCACCCATCGGATTTTGGGAAGAAGACGCGGATCACATTGCGAATCACCATTTCTGGGGAGTGTGGCACGGCGAGCAACCGTTTAGTGAATACCAGAAACGTATCCCTCGGTTTATGAGTGAGTACGGTTTTCAATCGTTCCCTATGGCCCGTTCATTAAATCGGTTTACTGAAGAGGCAGATCGCGATTTGCAATCGGATGTACTGCGCGTACACCAAAAGCACCCCCGTGGTAATCAGTTAATTCACAGTTATATGGATGCGGAGTTCCGGCCTCCGAAAGATTTTTCCCAACTTTTGTATCTCAGTCAGGTTCAACAAGCTGAAGGCCTGAAACTGGCTTTTGAGGCGCATCGCGCAGCTATGCCTTTTTGTATGGGTAGTTTGTACTGGCAATTAAACGACACCTGGCCAGCTGCGTCTTGGTCGGGCATTGATTACTACGGCAAGTGGAAAGCACTGCACTATCAGGCAAAAAGAAGTTTTGCCGAACAGGTACTGGTGCTAACGGGTGATGGAAATACTGTGAAAGTGCAGGCTGTAAATGATGCATTGGTCCCGGTGCAGGCAGCGCTTGAACTGTCGCTGCAAGATTTCAATGGGAATGTCAGATGGACTTACACCCGTGAAGTAATACTACAACCTGCGTCAAGCGTGCTACTGCACACGCAGGATCTGGCTGAGCTAGGGGACATTCAAACCGACGAATGCGTGTTGGTTGCCTCGCTGACAGAAAATACAAACCGCCTTTCTATCACGTATTTCTATTTTGAACCCCACAAGGTCCTGCGACTAGCGAAGAGCGAAATTAGTCTTAGTACTACTATTGCTGGAGATGAGTTGCAGGTTGTTTTACAAGCGCCGGTTCTGCATCGCCATGTTTTTGTCGATGTACCGCATACAGTGGCGAATTTCTCTGATAATTTTTTTGACTTACTTGCGGGTGAGCAAAAAGTTATCAGTTTGCCGCTTACAGGCATGACTCAAGACGAACGGGAACAATGCCAGCAAGGCATTGTGTGTCAGTCGTTGATCGACAGTTTTACGGGATAATAGTATGAACTTAAGTGCCATCGACTTAGTGGTTATTGCCGGGTACCTGCTGGGCACCTTATTGCTTGGGTTTTATATTTCCAAAAAAGCCAGCAAAGATATGAACGCCTATTTTCTGGCGGGGAAGAAAATTCCCTGGTGGGCACTTGGCGTGTCAAATGCGTCAGGCATGTTCGATATTACCGGCACCATGTGGTTGGTGTCGATGTGCTTTGTCTATGGCCTTAAAAGCGCATGGCTCCCCTGGATCTGGCCTATTTTTAATCAGATTTTCCTGATGGTGTACTTGTCGGTTTGGTTGCGCCGCTCTAACGTGATGACAGGGGCGCAGTGGCTGGAAACCCGTTTTGGCACAGGAAAAAGTGCAGAGTTATGTCAGTTGGTGGTCGTGATATTTGCGCTAATCAGTGCCGTCGGTTTTATCGCTTACGCGTTCAAAGGGATCGGTAAATTCGCTGCCATATTCTTCCCTTGGGAAGTGTCTCCGGATATCTACGCACTGGTAATTTTCTCCATAACTACCTTGTATGTCATTAAAGGCGGTATGTACTCGGTGGTATTTACCGAAGTACTACAGTTTATCATCATGACCATTGCTGCTGTGGCGGTTGGCGTGATTGCCATGAACCTGGTATCACCTGAGCAAATCGACGCGGCAACACCCGAAGGATGGGCGAGTATCACCTTCGGTTGGCAACTGGACTTAAACTGGCAGGGCCTAATTGACAGTGTGAATAGCAAAATTCACAGTGATGGCTTCGAACTCTTCGGTCTGATGATTATGATGATGCTGTTCAAAGGCACTCTGTTTTCCATGGCCGGTCCCGTGCCGAATTACGACATGCAGCGGATTTTGGCTACCAAATCTCCCAAAGATGCAGCCAGGATGAGCGGGTTGGTCTCCCTGGTTATGTTTTTGCCCCGCTATATGATGGTGGCAGGGCTCACTGTGTTGGCCCTGGTCTACATGGGCCCAGACATCCAGGCCCAGGGCGAACAATTCGATTTCGAGCAAATTCTTCCTTACGCCATCAATAACTTTGTTCCCGTTGGCCTGACAGGGCTGTTGATTGCCGGTTTACTTGCAGCCTTTATGTCTACTTTTGCCGCTTCTGTAAACGCAGCGCCAGTGTATTTCGTCAACGATATTTACAAGCGCTACTTCCGCCCCGATGCTGATAAGAAGACCTATGTGCGGGTGAGTTATCTGGTGAGTTTTACTATGGTGGCCATTGGTATTGGGTTGGGCCTGGTGCTCGGCTCTATCAACGATATTATGCAATGGATATTTGGTGCATTATTTGGCGGCTATGCGGCTGCAAACCTGCTCAAGTGGCATTGGTGGCGCTTTAATGCGTTTGGCTATTTTTGGGGCATGATAGCGGGCTTGTTGTGCTCGTTGTTCTTACCTTTATTAATGCCAGACGTGCATCCGTTGATGGCATTTCCAGTTTTACTAGCCCTGAGTTTATTGGGTTGTGTCGCCGGTACATTACTAACTCCGCCGGAAGACGATGCCGTGTTGTGTGCTTTCTATCGTCAGGTACGGCCGTGGGGAGTGTGGGGGCCAATTCGCGATAAAGTGATGGCTGATGATCCTAACTTCGTGCGCGACGACCACATACTGCGTGATGCCATTAATATTGCAGTGGGTATGGCCTGGCAAATCAGCCTGGTTGTATTGCCTATTTACCTGGTTATCCGCGACTGGGATGGCGTGGCTGCAGCTCTCGTTGTCACTATCGTTACCATGTGGTTCCTGAAAAGGAACTGGTTAGACAAATTAAAAGACTGAGATATACACATGAAACAATTAATTAGAACCCGCCTTGTAGCCGGGGTTACCGCGACGCTTATCGTTGCCGGCTGTGCGTCGACGGCAACGCAAACTGCAGATATATCGGCAACGCAATCCCCCTCGGGTGTTGACAAAGCCTTGCTCGACTATGTCGATCCCTTTATCGGCACTGGTGGCCACGGTCATACATTCCCTGGTGCATTAGTGCCTTTTGGCATGGTTCAAATTAGCCCCGACAATCCTTCCAAGGGTTGGGACTGGACATCGGGTTACCACTATTCCGATAACGTACTGGTAGGGTTTAGTCATACGCATTTGTCTGGAACGGGGGTTGGTGATCTGCTGGATGTACTGTTCATGCCATTTCGCGGAGAGTACACACAACGAAAACGGGATGAGAAAGGGCGCATCTTTACTCACTATGACCATGAAAACGAAACTGCCTCAGCGGGTTACTATCAGTTGTACCTGCCGGAAGAAAACGTGAATGTAGAACTCACGGCAAGTCGGCGTGGCGGTATGCACAGGTATGACTTCCATGGTACCGCTGACCGCAAGCTCTTGATTGATTTGGCATACGCACAAAACTACGACAAACCCGTGGTGAGCTTTATGCGTGTGGTAGACGATAAAACTGTAGTTGGCTATAGGTTGTCTACCGGGTGGGCACGCAATCAGCCGATTTACTTCAAGGCTGAGTTTAATCAGCCCTTTACCTATCAGTTTTACAACGATCAGAAAGCGGTAGATGGACACAACCTGCAGGCTGAAAAAAGCCAACTGGTACTCAATTTTTCAGGTGAGTCAGAGACGCCAGTGGAAGCCAGGGTTGCTTTATCTTACGTCAGTATAAAAGGGGCAGAGGCCAACTTTGACGCTGAATTGGCTGCACAGTCTTTTAGTAGTGTGAAAGATGCCGCAGAAGCTGCTTGGGCGGCACAGCTAAATAAATTTAGTGTGACAGATGGTAACGTCACGAATAAAACAAAGTTTTACACTGCCCTGTATCACGCTTTTGTGGCACCGCAGACATTCAACGATGTCAATGGCGACTATTTCGGCGCAGACGGAGCCACGCATAACAGTACTGCTTTTGAACGCAATTCGCTGTTTTCACTGTGGGATACTTTTCGTGCTCAACAGCCATTGATGACCTTGAGTAACCCAAAGCGAGTCGACGATATCGTCAAATCTCTACTGGCCTTTTACGATGAGACCGGCTTACTGCCTACCTGGGATTTAATGTCGAACGAAACCGACGTAATGATTGGCTATCACGCAGTGCCCGTGTTGGTGGACGCCTATCTCAAAGGGTTGACAACTGCTGATCCGGAGCACATTTATGAGGCCATTAAAACCTCTGCAATGCAGGACAAGTTTGGTATCGATTTATACCGCGAGTATGGCTATATTCCATCTGAAATGGAATTGGAGGCCGTATCTAAAACTTTAGAATACGCTTACGACGACTGGGCGATTGCGCAAATGGCCAAGGCGTTGGGCAAAGATGACGATTACAGGGAATTTTCACGACGGGCCAACAGTTATCGCACTTTATTTGATGCTTCTACCGGCTTCATGCGTGGTAAAAATGCTAAGGGTGAATGGGTGACGCCGTTTAACCCCACATATGTGGAGCATCGCAAGACCGATTACACAGAAGCGAACGCCTGGCAATACACCTTCTTCGTTCCCCACGATGTGCCGGGGATGATTGAGTTGTTTGGCGGTGAAGAGCCATTTTTGGCGAAACTGGATGAGCTTTTTTCTACCAGTTCTGAGTTGCAGGGTGATGTCTCACCGGATATCTCAGGCTTGATCGGTCAGTATGCTCACGGCAATGAGCCTGTGCATCACGTTGCGTACCTGTATGCGTTTACCGAAAACAAGCGTCATGGTGAAGCTCGCATAAAAGAAATTCGCGATACCATGTACCTGGCTCAACCCGACGGTTTGGCAGGGAACGACGATCTGGGTCAAATGTCAGCGTGGTATGCGTTTAGTGCCATTGGTTTTTATCCTATGAACCCGGTTGGCGGTGAGTTTATTCTGGGCACACCTCAATTTGAGGAAGTGGTGTTGAACTTTGGCCAGGCGCCGTTCGCGGTGAAGCGCAATACGGAGAGTGGGTCGCAATACGTAAAATCTGTAACCCTGAATGGGCAAGTACTGACGTCACCGGTAGTCACCTACGAGCAGCTTATGCAAGGGGGAGAGCTAATATTCTTTATGGAAGACGCAGAATAGGGTAGCCCGCAGGTTATAAGAAAATAAAAGGCCGCAATTGCGGCCTTTTATTTTATACATTAATTTTGGGCGAGCTAGCTAAAAAAATGCCAGACAATACTGTGCTCTGACCCCATGCTCCACAACAATACCACTGCAATCATCAGTACTTCGAGAACCAGTACACCTATGCACAGGGTAGAAGTAGACAGGATGAACCCTTGTTTACGGCTTATTCCCAGAAAGCTGGGGGTACCTGCATACAGCAAATATGCGGTATAGCAAAGGCCGATAACGCAGGCCAGTACACATAACCAAAACACGGGATATAGCGCAAATACGCCGCTGAGGAAAAGCGGTGTAGCAGTATAGCCGGCGAAAACGATACATTCCGCTTTAGATGGTCGCTCGGGGTATTTCTTTGCCATCCAGTGTATCACGCTTCCAACTACAGCAACGGCTGCCAGAATGAGCGCATAAAATACAACGCCCAAGGCCAACCCGCTTGTAACGGAAATTTGAAACACTTCTTCGCCGCCAAACGTCCAGCCAAACCGGGTTGTACCAATGAACGAACAGACCACGGGGATTAATGCGTACCAAAGAACGTGATGAGTGTAGAGGTGGCTTACCGTTTCGTGCTCCTCGTTAATAGAACGCCATTCTTTGTCCGGATGATGGATAAGACCCCAAATATGATTACTCATAAGTAACGCTCCTGACTGTGGAAAAAATGCACATCTCTATTATTAACATAAAAATAACATTAATCCACACTTCAGTAACATTTTGTGCTTAGTAAAAAGTCAGTGGTTTGTTATTTTTTGTCGAATACAGTATGCCGCTAATTCATCCCACGATGTGCTTCGGTAGCTGCAAACCAAATCCCGTTGGCATTGCTGGTAGATAAGTTCGCTATAGTTCGACAAGCCCAGACTGTAAATATAGTGTTCGTCTCCTACCACAAACTGATGTTTGTAAGGAAATAACACTAAGGCCGGGTCAGAGCGAATAAACCTTTTTGCTTCGACATATTCGGCAAACCAATGGTTCATGTGAGCGTCACAGGCGTGATGGTGCCACAAAGTGCAGTTTGGGCTCATGCTGCTGCCTTTTAAAATCTGCGAGGCGTCCTGCCAACTGGCAAAACCCACTTGTCGGGCAATAAGGTGTTTGGCTTGGGTCAGCGTGGTTGTTGCGCCTTCTTCTTTTAATGAGAGGTGGCGTTTTTTGGCGTGATAGCGGAGCTCATTGATAGCTTTAACCACAGTGCACCTCCGCAAAACAATTCGGCGCAAGGGGTATCACTGACAAAAGGATTGATTGAATCGGCCAAAGGTGACCAGGACAAGAATGTTTCATGTTCAACAGTTCCTAAGTAACGATGGCTTTCCGCAATACCAAACTTAGGTTCATGTGAACCAAAACAAAATGAGAAGGATAATACAGAGTGATGTCATCTTCAGCGGAGTGGCGTCTCTGCGAACCACGTCTGCAGTATAAATAGCGAGGTTAAAAAGTCAACAGCCGCAGTTGCGGCTGTTGGGGTGTAATTGTATCAGGATATTAATCGCCGTCGGTGACAAACCCCTCATTGGCGTGAATGGTCAATGGGTGGTAGCCGGGTTTAGCTTCTTCGAAGGCCTTTTGCGCGAAGGCTTTCCCTTCAGGCGTTTGTGACAACGCACGATAAAGAGGCTTCACCAGTTTATTGCGGCCAATATGCACAAGGTAGTCATAGAGACGCTCATAGGCCGGTTTGTATTGGTGGTTTACTGCTATCAACAGCCAACTATGTGCGATCTCATTGTTCTGACTCTGGGTAAGTGAAAAAGCACTATCTAAGTTGGCTAACTGGGCTTCAGACAGTCCATCGGGCATATTGTTGAGGAAATACAGCCATTCGTGAGTTGTCCAGTTTTCAGTATTGATAGCTTTAGCTGCAATGTCTCCGTTGAGCCAGGCTGAACGGACGTTATCTATTTTCGTAAACGCATCGGACTGAGGAACAGGCGCGCCGTCGGGAATTCCTGGTTCAAACACCCATTGGTGGATCCGCGCTTTGTCAAGCTTTTCAGGGTAATCCTTCAACAGTGTGTTATCTAGGTATGTCAGGAAGGTGTCAGTGGTGATACTTTGAAACGCAAAGTGATTAAAATACTGCATTAGAAAGGCGTCAAAGTTCTTTCGGCCTACGCGCTGTTCTAATTCTCGCAAAAACAATGCGCCTTTTTCGTAGGCCACATCTGAAAATACATCGTCTGGGTTTCGCCCACGCAAGTCGATAGCCAGAATCTCGTCGTTGTCGGGCAAGGCCGCCAAATCGTGCTCGAGGCTTTGATAGCCCAGTACGGCTTCCATGTTATATCTGTCGTTGCCATACAACATTTCCATAATTCGGTACGTCAGGTATGTGGTAAAGCCTTCATTGAGCCACAAATCCCGCCATGTGGCGTTCGTTACTGTATTTCCCGACCAACTGTGTGCCAGTTCATGGGCAATAAGTGATACCAGACTTTTATCCCCGGCAATAACTGTCGGTGTAATGAAGGAGAGTCTGGGGTTTTCCATGCCACCAAAGGGGAATGACGGGGGGAGGATTAATAAGTCGTAGCGATCCCAACTGTAAGGCCCGTAAGTTCTTTCTGTAAGTTCAAGCATACTTTCGGTGTCTTCAAATTCAGCCGCCGCTGCGGACAGAATTTCAGGCTCGGCATAAACCCCTGTACGCTGCCCCATGGGTTTGAAGTCCAAATGGCCAATAGCGAGGGCAATGAGATATGACGGGATCGGTTGGGGCATAGTGAACTGATAGTCGCCGTCTCTTGGTGTGTTTGGGTCGTTGGCGGCACTCATGACGGCCAGCAGCTCCTTAGGCGTGCGAATACGGGCGTTGTAGGTCACCCGAACCTGAGGCGAGTCCTGTAGTGGAATAAAACTGCGGGCGTGCACCGCTTGTGCTTGAGTAAATAAGAACGGGTGTTCTTTACCCTGGGTTTGTGCGGGAGTTAACCATTGCACGCCAGACGCATAAGGGGAGGTGCTGTAATTGATCGTTACATGGGTATTGTCTGGCGGGACGGTAATACTGAGGGCTGAGCCTAGGTTCACATCTTCGGGGCCCAATTCAAAAGTGGCAGGTTTCCCTTCTGCGGTAACGCTGTGTATTGTCAATGCCCTGGTATCTACAATAAGAGTGTCAGCTTTCGGATCTTTCCTTTCGAATTCCAGTTTCACCGAGCCGATGAGTTGCTTTTTTTCAAAATCGGCGGTGAGATCCAAATCCAAATGGGTCACTTGTATTTCGCTGGGATTAGAAAACGAGTGGTAGTCAGTTCCCGCTATTATGGCGGGCTGAGTGAACTCTGCCTCTTGCTTTGTTTCTGTCGATACATTCTGCTGTGCCGGCTGTGAGCAGGCGAACAGAAGGGGTGCCGAAACCAGCACCAATGAGAGTTTATTCATTGCTTTCCTTTACTCTTCAATTTAGTCTGATGGCTGTCAGATATGGTTGCTGGCAGCGTCAGGCAACCATACCAGTTGATCGGTGTTTCAAAAAGCCCAACACCATAAACGGGGCCAAAGGGTCGTCCAATGGTTAATAGCAAGTCGGCGTTGAACAGGTTATCGTAGTTATCTATTCATTATATTTTCAGAAGGAACAAAAGCATGAAAAAAGTACTGGTTGTCTTACTCTTAATTGTTGCGGTGGTGGTTGGTGGGGTTATCTATCTCGCCAGTGGCGCTAATGAATTTATTCGCGAACAAATTGAGACACAGGGCTCAACTTTTTTAGGTACGCCTGTCACTGTTGCCACTGTGGATCTGTCCTTTGCTGAAGGCAAAATCACCATCTCTGATATAGACGTGGAGAATCCGGAAGGTTTCAGCGATGAAGATGCATTTAGTCTGGATGGTGTCACCCTTGATTTAGCCGGTAGCACAGAAGAGCCTTATCGCATACAGGAAGTGTCCATTAATGCCCCGGAGATCCTGTATGAAGTGGATGCCAACGGAAATGGCAACCTGTTGGTGATTAAAGATAACCTTATGGCCAATTTGCCAAAAGGTGAGAGCGAGCCTTCAACCTCAAAAGGCGCCAATCCGAAGTTGATTGTGGACAATGTGACGGTCAGCAACGTCAAGCTTACTTTGAATTTCGAAAAGCTGGAAACCGGTGATTTTAAAATTGACAAAAAAGCTTATGAAGTAACATTGCCAACGTTCAGTGCTGGAGCAATTGGTCAACCCGATGGCCTGCCAGCAGACCAGGTTGGCGCTGCTATTGTGAGCAAAATGCTCGATAACGCTATCGCACAAGCGAAAGACGAAGCGAAGAAAATCCTGGCCGACAAAGCAAAGGAAAAGGTAAAAGAAAAAATTGATGAAGAAAAAGAAAAGCTAATGGAAAAAGGCAAGGACAAACTTAAAGATATCTTTAACTAATCCGAGCCACTGCAACAGGTTCCGGGCATGAGGCTGCGCCGAACCTGTTGGCTATTTCAAGCGACTTGGAAGGACGCGTTATGAATATCAGCGATGTATCGACTCACACTGCAGCGGAAGATCAGCGCAATGAAGACATACTGATTTATGTGAATGGTGACATCGTGCATCGCGATGAAGCCAAAGTGTCGGTTTATGATAGTGGCTTTATGTTGGGTGATGGCATATGGGAAGGATTGCGTCTTTACAACGGAAAATGGGCTTTTTTAGACGAACACATGGATCGATTGTTTGAAGCAGCCAAAACCGTTGATATAGATCTAGGCATGGCAAGGGATGAGGTGATCAACGCGTTAGAGAAAACCCGCCTGGCCAATAATATGCACACTGATGTCCACGCCCGTTTAATGTTTACCAGAGGTAAAAAAAACAAGCCGTTTCAACATCCGGCACTGTCTACTCAAGGTCCCACACTGGTCATTATTTGTGAGCACTCTATACCGGCTATCGGCCGACCTATAAAACTGGCAACCGTTCCCCATGTACGCGGTTTACCCATGACACAAGATCCAAAACTCAACTCGCATTCAAAACTCAATTGCATATTAGCTTGTATAGCGGCGGAAAAAGCTGGTGCAGACGAAGCGCTAATGCTGGATGTGAATGGCTTTGTGAATACTACCAATGCTTGTAATTTTTTTATAGTTCGCAAAGGCGAAGTATGGACATCCACCGGAGATTACTGCATGAACGGCATTACCCGACAAAAGGTAATTGACGTATGCGAAAAACTGGGCATTCCGGTACATCAGCGCAATTACTCCCTGGTGGAAACCTATGGTGCCGATGAAGCTTTTCTAACCGGTACTTTTGGGGCACAAACACCGGTTAGTCACATCGATGGCCGGGAAATTGGCATTGCTCACCCCGGGCCAGTAACGCAAAAAATCCGCCACGGGTACTACCAACTTATTAAGGAACAACATTGATGCGGATTGCCATGTGGTCAGGACCGCGCAACCTGTCTACAGCCATGATGTACGCATTTGCTTCCAGACAAGATTGTGTCGTTATGGATGAGCCTTTCTACGCCGCTTATTTGAAAGCAAGTGGCGAAGTGCACCCCATGCAAGAAGCCATTCTGGCGTCGCAGCCCACTGACCCTGAAGAAGTGGTACAGGCATGCCTGAGCCCGCTGCCAGAGGGGAAAAAACTCAGCTATCAAAAACACATGTCTCACCATGTGCTGCCGCGCTTTTCCATAGAGTTTACCGACAAGTTGACTAATGTGTTCCTGATCCGCCATCCGGCACGTGTTATTGCCAGCTACCATAAAAAGCGTGCACAACCGAGCCTGCAAGATGTTGGCGTGGAACAGCAGGTTGCTATTTTTAACCGCCAGCACCAGCGCAGTGGGCGGGTTCCTGTGGTTATCGACAGTGATGATTTGCTCACTGATCCGGCCCTGGGGTTAGAAGTACTGTGCGATGCCATTGGTATCCCCTTTGACAGCGCCATGCTGTCATGGCAACCTGGCGGTAACCCCGCTGATGGCGTGTGGGCAGAACACTGGTACAATGCCGTTTGGCAGAGCAACGGACTAACGAAAACCCAACGAAAGCCAATTCCCCAGTTACCTGCGTCTCTGCAAAGCGTACTGGCGCAATCTCTTCCTTACTACGAATTACTTGCTAAACATAAATTAACCGTCGGCTGATACCGAACAGAAGTCAATGTGGGTTCTGATTGTCAGCTTTTTTTGTCAATACTACCTGTGATGCCGAGTTTTTTTCGAGCCAGGTTCACCACACTATCATCAATAGGGGGCGGTGAAATATCCACCTCTTTACCGAGTTCTTCAACCAGTGTACGGAGTACCGCAACCCTCGCGTACCATTTGTGCTCGGCAGCAATCACATGCCATGGCGCCGCTTCGGTATCTGTATTGTCGAACATGGCTTCGGTAGCTTCTTCGTACTGCGACCATTTTTCTCGGTTGCGAATGTCTTCCTCGGTGAGTTTCCACCGTTTATAAGGGTTGTGCAGGCGCTCTTCAAAGCGAGCCAGCTGTTCTTCAGGTGTAATATGCATGAACAATTTGACGATGCGCACACCGTCGTCAATGAGTAAGCGTTCGAATTCATTAATTTCCTGATAAGCTCGTTGCCACTCATTCTCCGTGGCTAATGCCTCTACCCGTTCTACCAGAACCCGTCCGTACCACGAGCGATCGAAAATGGCAATAGTACCCTGCTTAGGCAGTCGACGCTGAAAGCGATACAAATAATGTCGCCCTTGCTCTTCTTTGCGAGGTGCAGCGATGGGGTGAACTAAAAAGCCGCGGGGATCGAGAGGCTCTGTTACGCGCCGTATTGCACCGCCTTTACCTGAAGCATCCCATCCCTCAAACACAATAATGGCGCGTTTTTGCTGATGAAAATAAGCTTGCTGCGTGTGAAGCAGTGCGTTTTGCCACTTCTTTAGCTGTTTTTTGTAGTCAGCCTTACTGTCTAACTTTCGCGTGGTGTCGATATTTTTTAGTGTGATGTGTCGCTGCGCCAAGCTAATTTTAGAAACGTAATTCGGCATATCTGTACTCCCTCGAATCAGCATATGCCCAATTTAACGCGGTGTCCAATGCCAGGTAAACGTCCGGGGAGGCGGCATTTCGAAAAGTAGTGAAGGATACATATACCGCTATATATATCTGTACCGAAAACGATATCCAACTGTCCTATTTTTCTTATCGAGTTGTCCGTACACTTGAACAATATAATTAAGGCGTTGTCATTTCTCAGATATGTACGGCGTGTTTCCTTTTGTGTTACCGGGCAGTAGAGATATGAAACTCAAATATGTAATAGCGGGCTTGTTGATGGCTATCAGCGCAAATGCCAGCGCAAGTTTAATTGTTAATGGTAGTTTCGAAGATAATGATGTGAAAAAAGGAAGCTGGGCTAAGTTTGATGCCAGTACTGTCAATGGCTGGGATGGTCTGAACATTGAAATATGGGATCATTTGGACCGCCGTGCGGCCTTTGAGGGGGACCAATTACTTGAACTGAATGCCTTTGGCAAGCGAAATGCGGCGAACAACGCCTACCAAATCAGCCAGACCTTTGCGACCGATGTGAACGCTCACTACAGTGTGAGTTTTGCCTACCAGGCGCGTACAAGCGCCAGCGAAGCCTTTTTATTCGAAATACTCAACGACGCAGGTAGTGCTATATTCTCTGAATTAATAACCGACCACAGTAAAAATGTCTGGCGAGTATTTGATACGGATTTTGTGGCTCCGGATCTTTTTACCACTATCAGTTTCACGTCGATAAGTGGTGGCACAACCGGTAACCTCATTGACGCAGTGAAGGTTACATCTGTACCGGAGCCCGCAACGCTACTGCCTTTTGCCGTGGCACTTATGTTCATCGGTGCTCGGCTAATGCGCCGAAATAGCGAGTCTGCTTTTCTTTCCAATGACATAAAAAAGGCGTCTTAGACGCCTTTTTTATGTGCGGCAAAGCGATGAACTTGCCATCCGGTGAAACAGCCGGGTTGTCAGCCCATTCAAGTTCAAATACGTCCATGTCACTGAATGCAGGCTGAGAACAACGGCAGCTATCACACGATGATGAAATTCCGTTTCCAGTGACTCTTTGATTTCCAATTTTCTTATTTCTATCCGTGGCTCAGCCAAAAAACTGTAAAGCGATTAATCACTGTATACCTCTATACTGGCACAATCTTATTGCCTCTACAGATTTTTGACCAGGTAATCTACCAACAATCTGACTTTATTTGGTACGTGTCGGGATTGGGGATAAACAGCCCATATACCGTCGTTTTCGGTGTCGTATTCAGTTAAAACCGGAAGAAGACGCTTTTCAGCAATATCCTTCGCTACATAGTAATCTGGCAATTGAATGATACCGAGGCCTTTGAGGGCTGCATCCCGTACTGCAAATCCGCTGTTACATCGCATTCGAGGCGAGGGACGAAATGTCTTGTGGTTGTTGTCCACGGTGAACTGCCAATGAGAGGACGTGCCGGCAACACAATGATGTTTTTTTAGTTCATCGATACGCTGAGGCACACCCGCACTGTCAAGGTAAGCAGAAGATGCACAGGTGTGCAGTTTTCGCGAACCGAGTTTTCGCGCGCGAAGCGTTGAGTCTTCCAAATGACCCAGACGAATGCCCATATCATAGCTTTCTTCCACTAGGTCGAGTACCTTGTTTGTCAATTCGAGTTGTATTCGCAAACCGGGATAAAGCAGAGCGAAATCGTTGAGGAGGGGGGCAATAAACCGTTCTCCGTATGTCACTGGCGCCGTGAGTTTAAGATGGCCTTTAGGGGTGTGTTGTTGTTCACTGACTAGCCGTTGGGCGTCGTCCAGTAACTCCGTTATCTGCCTGCACTGATGGTAAAATTGCAATCCAATATCTGTGGGAGTCACAATTCGGGTGGTGCGATTTAATAGCTTGCTGTCGAGGCGTTTTTCCAGCGCGGTCACCTGACGACTGACTTTCGCTGTAGAAATTTGCAGTTTTTCGGCAGCGCGGGTGAAGCTTCGTTGCTCGATAACCGCAACAAATTCGAAAATACCATCCCAATTCATAGATTCACCGGTAATTATTGCAAATTTGCAAAAGTTATTTTCTGAAAGTGCTTATTGTTTCATTATGCGGGGGAGTTACAATGGTGTCATTGTTTTTCTTAAGGGTTTGAACGATGACAGAGACGATTACATGTAAAGCGGCAGTAGCTTGGAAAGCCGGCGCACCTTTATCCATTGAAGATGTTCAGGTTGCACCGCCAAAAGCCGGCGAGGTCAGAATTAAAATTCTCGCCACGGGCGTGTGTCATACAGACGCCTTTACCTTGTCAGGAGATGATCCAGAAGGTGTATTCCCTGCGATCCTTGGTCATGAAGGTGGCGGTATCGTCGAATCTGTCGGAGAAGGTGTGACCAGCGTTGAGGTGGGAGATCACGTGATTCCTCTTTACACACCGGAATGTGGTAAGTGTAAATTTTGTTTGTCAGGCAAAACTAATTTGTGCCAGGCCATTAGACATACTCAGGGTCAGGGACTGATGCCCGACGGTACAACCCGTTTCAGTATAAATGGTCAGCCCATTTACCATTACATGGGAACGTCGACGTTTTCTGAATATACCGTTTTACCAGAAATTTCACTGGCCAAAATAAACCCTGAAGCCCCACTGGAAGAAGTGTGTTTGCTGGGATGTGGCGTAACCACTGGTATGGGAGCCGTAATGAATACGGCGAAAGTACAGGAAGGCGACACCGTTGCCATATTTGGTCTGGGTGGCATCGGCTTGTCAGCAATTATAGGCGCAACAATGGCCAAGGCCGGTCGCATCATTGCTATTGACATTAACGAAAGTAAATTCGATCTGGCGGAAAAGTTGGGGGCAACTGACTGTATTAATCCATCGTCTTACGACAAGCCCATTCAGGAAGTGGTTGTGGACATGACCGACGGTGGAGTCGATTTCTCTTTTGAATGTATTGGCAATGTAAATGTTATGCGTTCAGCCCTGGAGTGTTGCCACAAGGGGTGGGGTGAGTCGGTCATTATTGGCGTAGCGGGCGCGGGTCAAGAAATCTCAACCCGACCGTTCCAACTGGTCACAGGACGCGTGTGGCGCGGCTCTGCGTTTGGGGGGGTAAAAGGGCGTTCAGAATTGCCCGATTACGTTGAGCGCTACATGCAGGGCGAGTTTAAACTGAATGACTTTATCACCCATACCATGCCGCTGGAAAAGGTAAACGAAGCCTTTGAATTAATGCACGCAGGTAAAAGCATTCGTACAGTTATCCACATGGCATAATAGCGGTTAGCCGACTGGCGTTGGCGCATTGCAGCGCCGGTCGGTTGAACGAGTTATGATTGCATGATGCGTGAAACATTTTCAGTGACGCTTACAGCGCCCTGATATATCTCACCCATCACAGCCTGGACGCTGCTAATTTGGCTAGCGTTCTCATCAACCTTCACTTTCACTTCACCCATTTTATTACTCGCTTGCTCCGCCAATCCGCGGTTTTCATTAACCACACATTCTATTTCGATGGTGGAGTCACTGGTGCGTTTTGCCAGTTGTCTGACTTCGTCTGCCACGACTGCAAAACCTCTGCCCTGATCGCCAGCCCTTGCAGCTTCTATAGCGGCATTGAGGGCAAGCAGATTCGTTTGATCAGCAATGCTGCGAATGGTAGAAACGATAGACTCGATATTGGCAGATTGTTCCGTCAGCTGTGCGATCAACACATTGGCGTGGTCTACTTCCGCCAGCGTGGCACTAAATACGTCCACCGAACTGTTTAAGGACTCTGTTCCTCGCAAAGCAATTTGCGACGTTTCCTCAGAAATGGAAACCGCATGCTCGGAAGCACTGGCAATGTTTTGCTGCAACGTTACTTTTTCAGTGATATCGGCGGCGAACTTTATTACTTTTACCACTTTCCCTTCGGCTGAAAAAATGGGGTTGTAGGTAGCTTCCAGCCACAGTACGTTGCCTGAAGCACCTTTCCGCTTGTACTGGCCGGATTCAAACTGGCCGGTGGCCAGCTTGTCCCAAAAATTGGGATTATCGATGTAAAAGTCGTCGAAACAAAACATGCGGTGATGCTGGCCAAGGATCTGCTCCAGCGAGTAACCGACGGTGTCGGTAAAATTCTTATTCGCGCGGAGAATTGTGCCATCTGGATTAAATTCAATGACTGCCATGGACTTGTCAAGCGCCGACGCAATGGCTTTGGCATCATTGCTTTCTTGACGCTGTCTGGATATATCCATTGCCAGGCAGATAATGTCGGTAACACAGTTGCTTGTGTCTTTTACAAGTTCGTAATTACATTCAAGAAACACAGAGCCACCGCTTTTGTGTTTGAATTCCTGTTCACAGTGTTGTGCTTGCCCGTCAGAGAGGTTTTTCCAGAATGATAAATAGGCCTGGTTGTTGGCAAATGCCGGCGCACATAATGCCCGATGATTTTCTTCGACAAGCTCCTCAGGGCTAAAACCCAACAGGTCGGCAAAGAGTGTATTGGCTTCTTTGACGCGCCCATTTGGACTGAAACAGACAAATGGGCTACTGCGTTTTACCGCGTCGATCAGAGAGTGATAATGCCGAAGCTCTTTAGTGAGACTGTCTACTTTGGTGGTGTGTGTTGACTTTCGAGTGAACATACTGCGAGCCCAAATTTAGTATTAATAGTACACAATACTACTTTTTTTTTACATAAATTGGAGTTAGTCAAAAGTCCAATTTTTGCCGTTTACGGCAGACTGACTTTTCCCATGGTGGTATTGGGAATGTCGTATCTATTGCCTTCAAAACAAGGCGTCCCAGCAATAGTTTCATTGGCTAAAATGGCGAACAATACCGCCTCTTTAGCATCAGGGCTAATGCCAATTTCAGATAAATTGCACACCCGAATATTGTTGGGGAGTAATGTCGTGATCATCTCCATTAGCACGGGGTTGTGAACACCACCACCACTGGCATAGACAACATTGTTGTCAGCGAGACCTGCCATTTCCACGATGCCGTTACAAATTGCTCTGGCAGAAAATGCAGTGAGCGTAGCGATTACATCGCAGTCGGAAATTGCCAACGTCTGGCTGGTGATGCGGGCCTGTTTCAGGTAGTCGAGATTGAACACTTCCGGACCTGTGGTTTTTGGCATGGAATAGCTAAAAAACTCATGGCTGAGCAGCGAGTGAAGTAAGTCTTCATTAACCTTTCCTGCTGCAGCAAGCTTGCCATCCTTGTCATAACGAAGATGGCTAAAATGCTGAGCGACGAAAGCGTCGATGATGGTATTGCCCGGCCCAACATCGGTACTGAATACCGAAGAGGCGTTGTTGCCGGCTGGTAGCCAGGTGAAGTTGGCGATGCCGCCCATATTCAGCAGAAGCCGGTTTTCTATGGGGTCGCTAAACATGAGGTAGTCGCCATAAACGGCGAGGGGGGCACCTTCTCCGCCCGCAGCAATGTGTTTCTGTCGGAAGTCAGATAAAGTGATGATACCAGTCAGTACTGCGAGCCTGTCGCCATCGCCAATTTGTAACGTGCCATGACCATATTCCCCCAAGCCGTGTTGTTCTTTGGGGCAATGAAATACCGTTTGGCCATGGCTGGCAATACAGTCAATATCACAAGCCGATACTTGCCACGTTTTCAAAGTTTTATTGATCATTTCTGCATGTTGCTCTGCAATCCAGCCATTTAAAAGGGTCACTTCCTGCAGATCGACATCGCGTTTTGCAAAAATGCGTTGTACAGCATGACGAAACGGGGTTTCGTATGGAACGGTGACGAATTTTTCCAGTTCCACCGACGTTTTCAACCCGTGTCCGGAAATGTGGCAAAGGGCAATATCCAACCCGTCTAAGGATGTTCCGCTCATTAAGCCAATGATGCGTCGACTTTGCTTCTCGCTACTGTGATACAGCTTTTGAATATAACTTTTCATGACATTATTTCTTACTTTTTCGCAGGGCCGCCGCTTCTATAGTGCTATCAGCGATTAAAATCACAATCTAGCAAACAAAGTAGTAGTGCGTAAAATAAAATATTCTTGAATTAAAATGATAATTGTTATAAAAAATTGTAAAAGGACGATATCAATCTATATCTCAGTATCGCACACGCCAAACTGTTACTGGAAATATTGATGAATCAGTGACGGTTATCTTAGTTCTCATCATTCTCGGAGATTTTATGCAACGCTTATTTACTTCATCCACTTTTTACGGTGTGGGAAAGTTAACCGCGGCCATCCATCTGGCCTTACTATCAGGCGCTGCTATGGCGCAATCCATTACAGAACAAGACATTGAGGTGGTGAGTGTCACCGGTTCACGCATTGCGCGTACAGAAGTGGTGTCAACCAGCCCGGTGACATCGGTAGAGGAGTTCCAACTACAGTTAGACCGGGCGGTGAATGTCGAAGATATCATTTTTAAGCTTCCCCAGGCGCCAAGTAGCGGTGCCAGTGGTGGCTCAGCGACTACTATTGACTTGCGAGCACTCGGGCAAAACCGAACGCTTGTGCTACTCGACGGCACCCGCGACGTGCCCTTCGGATTTCGCAATGCGGTGGACGTAAATGCTATACCGGCTGGACTGATAAAGCGCGTTGACGTGCTCACTGGTGGCGCTGCTGCAGTATATGGCGCTGATGCGGTATCGGGCGTAGTCAATTTCATCATGGATGATACTTTCGACGGGGTGGAGTTTTCCACGAGTTATGAGATGCCACAAAACGGCGCTGAAATGTTCAGTGCAGAAGCAATTTTTGGCGGTGATATTCTCGATGGTAAAGGGCACTTAACCGGCTTCGTCAGCTTTGCTGATCGCAAAGCATTGTTTGCGGGCGACCGAGATTTTGCGATGGAAAACGGTACGCAAGTGGTCAATACCGGCGGTTATTATGAGGATATCGTCAGTGGAAATACCTTTGGTATAGACGACAATGGTGCCGTTACTGAGGGGCGCAACACAGTAGACTCCACCGCTGGCCGCTATCTGGTTTCACCAATGACCCGTAAATCGACCGGATTGTTCTGGGACGTGGATTTGCACGACAACGCCACGCTGTACGGCCGTGCACTGTATTCCCAAATGGAAGTGTATACGGCCGGTGGCGCTGGGCAAACACCAGTATCAGTGAACGAAGAGGTGCTATTGTCTCGCGATAACCCGTTCATCACGTCTGCCATTGCTGATCAGTTGACGTTTGACGAAAACGGTGTTGCACAGGTACGGGTTGAACGCAACCTGGGCCTGGGTTTACAGAAAACAATAACGGAGCGAGATCGCTTGCAGTTTCAGGTGGGATTACGGGGCGATATTACTGATTTTCTGCGCTATGACGCCTACTTTCAGCACGGTAAAACCGACGAAACCGACAAAGTGTTAAATTCTGGCTATTCGACTACAGCGTCGGGGGGAAGCAGCTTTGCGGCAATTGCCAATAGTGTTGATTTGTTTAACCCCAATGTGGCGTTGAATGAACTTGAAACTACCCTTGTTTATCACGACCGTGAGCGCACGCAGAACGTAGCTTCCATTACCTTCTCCGGTGAATCAACGCCTTTGTTTGAATTACCGGCAGGGCCGGTTAGCTTCGCCATCGGATATGAATATCGCCGCGAAGCAGGGGTACAAATGCCGGGCGATGCATTTAGACGCGGCACCACGTTCTCGTCGAGTAGCTCTGTTGAAATTGATGCCAGTTTTTACAGCAGAGAAAGTTACGCAGAAGTATTGGTTCCACTTGTATACGACAAGCCTTTCATGCAATCGCTGGATTTTGAAGGCGCCTATCGCGTGTCAAGTTACTCCAATACTGATGCTGACGACACCCACAAATTAGGCTTGAATTGGACAGTAAATGACGACTGGCGTGTACGCTGGACAAGGCAGTCGGCTTTCAGAGCGCCCAACCTCGGTGAGTTTGCTGGCCCGGTTTCCGGATTGTCATTGGCTATTTTTGACCCGTATAACGAGCGTTTCATTAGCCGTCTGGCGGGCCGCTTTGAAGGTGATCCGTGTTTGTTAGGTACAGGTGATGCTGAGCAGTGCAGCCGTTACGGCGCGCCGGCAGTAGGGACTGAGTGGGATTCATCATCAGCCCGGTACACCTACGGAGGCAACCCTGATATTCGCCCTGAAAAAGCCGATTCCACTACCGTGGGCTTTGTCTATACCCCTACCTACCTGGACGGATTTGACCTCACGGTTGACTGGTACAAAATCGAAATTGATGATGCGATTTGGGTAATACAACCAGCGGCAGCGCTGCAAAACTGTTATATCGACAACCCTGTTGCTGGTAATCCGCTATGCGATGCAGTATTGCGCGATCCCAACACAGGTTTTATAACCACCGCCCTGGTTAACGATTTCAACGTGTCCACGTTTTTACAGGAAGGAGTCGATGTCACCGCTCAGTACCGCTTTGCTGCACCTGAGTTTATGGGAGGAGACCTCACGCTTAACTACGCTGCCAATTTGGTGACAAAAGCAGAAAAGCGGCTCGATCCAACCTTACCGGTGGAAGATTGTAAGGGGACTTATGGTTCTGCGTGTACAGGCGACTACGCAAGCTCTCTGCAGGCTGATTACAAACACAGACTTAGCGTTGGCTGGTCTTTAGACGAATACACTGTGCAGCTGAGCTGGCGCAGAATCGGTGATGTGGATTACGCCAGTGATCCGTCTGTTTCAATTGGTTCGCAGAACTATTTCGATGTGGCTGCATCCTGGCAGGTAAGTGATGAAGTGTCTGTCGGCGCTGGGGTCGACAATTTGTTCGACAAGGCACCTCCTGTCCCAGCTGCGGGAGCGACGCGATACAACACAGTTGATGGCTATGATGTAGTGGGCCGTTCTATTGGTGTATCGTTGCGCTATACCCCGGCCTTGTAACCTGGCAGCGTCGTCGCCTCAATAAACCGTCTGACAGTCGCAATGCATTGGCTGTCAGGCGTTCTTAGTGTCAGCATAACAAGTATTCAGCTGTATTCTGTGCAGTTGGTGGTGCATTGACTTCGAATCAATGTATATTTAATTTTATGTTTGATGACCCGACAGCAATAAAAAATTTTTAACAAAGGGGTTGTATGTACAACTTTCTCACGCGAAGCAAGCGCTTCTTTCAAACTGCGGTTTGTGTTTGTGGTTTTACTGTTCTTCACGGGTGTGCCATGCCTGCCGACAGCGATACCCAGCAAATCCGCCGGGATCTGGCGCAAAAGTTCATGCTCGATTTTCGCTATTTTTGCGAAGAGGCCCAAAGCCGTTGCCGCGAGCCTATGACAGTACTGCCCCCACAATTGTCTGAATTGGTCTCGGAGTCAGGTCTTGGGGGCGTCATTTTGTTCAGTGAAAATCTGGCTTATCCGCAACAGATAGCCAAACTGACTCAAGATTTGCAAAAGGCAGCACAACAGGCGGAAAACCCTCAGCCCCTGCTCATTGGTATAGATCAAGAAGGTGGCAGAGTGTTTCGCACCCCAAGGGTGTTTACCACCGATTTCGCGGGGAATATGGCTTTAGGTGCAACGTGGGAAAAATCAGGGACTTACTACGCGAGCGCGAGTGGCAAAATTATGGCGCAGGAGCTTAAAGCGCTGGGCGTGAATACTAATTTTGCACCCGATGTGGATGTAAACGCCAATCTCGCCAATCCCGTTATCAATATTCGGTCCTTCGGTCAGTCGCCACAGCGAGTGGCAGAGCTTGGCGAAGCGCAAGTCATTGCCATGCAACGCGAAGGCGTGCTAGCAACGGTAAAACACTTCCCCGGGCATGGCGATACACACACCGACAGCCATCTTGGTTTGCCTGTGGTTAATCACGACAGGGCTACAGTCGATGCCATTGATTTGTATCCGTTCAAAGCGATCATCGAAAAGGCGAACCCCGCAGCAGTAATGACTGCGCACATTCAGTATCCCCAGCTCGACAGTAGTACCCTGACAGATAAAAACGGCAATGAACAAATAAAGCCGGCAACCTTGTCGAGGAAAATTCTCACCGGTATTTTGCGCGACGAGTGGGGTTATGACGGACTAATTGTAACAGACGCTCTGAACATGGCTGGTATTGCTAAATTTTTTGATCAAACAGAGGCCGTAGCAGCTACCTTCGCTGCGGGCACTGATATGGCTGTCATGCCACTACCAGTGCATACCACTGAAGATATTGCCAAGTACAATGATATGTTGGATGAACTCGTGGCTAAAGTGCAATCAGGCGAGCTGGATCGCGGCGAGATTACCGCCTCAGCAGAGCGCATACGCCGAGTGAAGAAACGCTTTGCCTTGGCGCAGTGGGACAAGCCAGATATTGCAGCGCTGTCTGAGAATCTGGAAGATAACAAACGCCAGGCGCAGCGCATGGCAGACGAAGCTATTACCCTGTTAAAAGGCAATCCGGCAGATTATCAGATAGGTGCGCAAGAGAATGTACTTGTACTAATGCCTGCGGAGCCGGTATGTAAGGCGCTGACTTATCACTTTAGTCTTTACCGCGCGGGTCAAACGGTAAATTGCATGAGCTTACAAACCCTTACTGAGTCGGCTCTTCAAAGTGGTATTGCACAAGCGGATACGGTGATTTTGGGAAGTATGACGCCGTCTCCGAGTTTGGTAGAACTGGGCGGCATGGAAGATATGAAAGAGAACACACAACAAATACTGGGTTATGCAAAGGCGCAAGCACGGTTGCCGGACTTGCTGAAAGCCATCAACGCTTCAGGTAAACGCAGCGTACTGGTTTATTTGCGTATGCCTTATGACGAAGGGCGCTTAGATAAATTGAGTGATGCGGTTCTGGCAACCTACAACGCCAATGTTTACAGGCTTTCCGACGATGAAGACAGCCCCTACACAGGCGCAACCATTGACAGCTTGAGCCGGGTGCTAACAGGTATGCTTACACCCAGTGGTTCAGTCCCCGTGTTTCTCGATGAACAGGATAAGGCGTTACGTGGGCATTAAACGCGTTATTTTTTCGTTTGTGTCACTGATGATGGCGTCTGTCATCATTAGTGCCCCCGCGTGGTCGGTAGCTTATCAGGGGCAATTGGTGTTGCAGTCAGAAACCCCTGATGACACTCTGGTCGGCAATTTCCAGGCGCTAGGTAAATTTGTGCAATTGCGTGTCTATCCCGCTACACCCAGTGAAGTACGAATATCCGTCAATAGCGAGGTAATTTTTGATGGCCAGGTACAACCCGCTCACAATACAGTACTCATGTTAAGTGATTCCAAAGCCGTAAGAGCGGGTAGCAATATTTTAAAGATGCACTTGGTAAAGGGCGATGTGGCAGTCGCAGTAGACTATCCCGTACTGCGAGAAGTAAGCCCTGAACACGCCCTCACCACTGCGCAAAAACGCACGTTTCGAAAAGTCTTACAACCATATATTGGTGCAGATCCTGAGCAACACGCATTTCCAGGTGCGGCGGTGTTGGTTGCGCGACAGGGTGAAATTTTATTTGCTGAAGGTCAGGGGATGGCACAGTATCAGCGTTTAACCGAGGGGCGATTGGAGCTCCTTGATTCACCGCGAAAAGTAAGTGTTGATACTGTTTTTGACCTTGCCTCTGTGACTAAAGTGGTAAGTACCACAGCGGCAATAATGCACTTGGTGAGTGAGAATCAGTTGTCTCTATTTGATACACTGGGCGAGTTGTTACCCGGTTTTGCCGAAACAGATAAAGCGGCTGTTACTGTACAGCAATTGTTGACGCACCGAAGCGGATTGTGGGAATGGCAACCTACTTGGTTGCATCGCAGGTACAGTAGTGCGTCGGTATTTGCATACCTTGCAGCCCTTGACCGCCGCTATGCGATAGGCGAAAAGCGAGCATATTCTGATATTGGCTTTATGTTGCTCGGACAAGTCGTTACCCGCGTAACGGGTGAATCCATTGATGAATACGTGAAGAAGCACATCCATCAGCCATTGGGTATGATGTCAACTACATACAAACCTCCAGTATCTTGGCGCCAGCATATAGCAGCCACCTCACAAGGTAACCGATATGAGCAAAATATGGTGGCCACATCCAGTCCTTATCCCATATTGTCCACGCCAGCTTTTACCGACACCTTTGCTGGTTATCGGGATTACACCTTATTGGGGGAAGTTAACGATGGCAATGCCTGGTACGCTTTGGACGGCGTGGCGGGGCATGCTGGCCTATTTTCCAACGTTGTTGATTTAGCGCGTTTTTGCCAGATGATGCTCAACGAAGGAGGGTATGGTAATGCGATGATCGCCACCCCGGAAACAGTCGCGACATTCTTGTCTACGCCTTATGACACCAATCAGGCACACGGTTTTTGGCGATATGAAAGCGGAGACGGTCGCGTTAGTTTTGGACACGCGGGTTTTACCGGCACACAAATAATGTTTCGACCTGATGATCAGCTTATCGTAATACTCCTGACGAATCGTCAGCACAACGGCTTACCTGAATCTGGTCGCTATCCTTCATTAAATGCTGCCTGGAACAGTATTCTCACTGTGGTAGACACCCTTAATGATACAAAAGAGGCGCCCTAGAGCGGCACCTCTTTGGGGGATTACTTAGCCTTGCCTTGCTTTGCAACGGCATCCATCATAGCTTTTATGGCTTCCGGGTCGCCAAGGTACTCTTTTGAAATGGGTCTGAGGTTCTTGTCCAGTTCATAAACCAATGGAACGCCGGTGGGAATGTTCAGCTCAAGTACTTCTTCTTCAGACATGCCATCTAAGTACTTAACCAAGGCGCGTAAGCTGTTACCGTGGGCTGCGATAACCACCCGTTGCCCGTTTTGGATCGACGGACGAATGACGTCATGCCAGTAAGGTAAAACACGTTCGATCGTCAACGCCAAACTTTCAGCGCGAGGCAGGATAGATGGATCTACATGGTTGTAACGACGATCGTGACCAGGGAAATGTTCACTGCTTTCGTCAACTAGCGGCGGTGGTACATCAAAACTACGGCGCCAGATTTTTACTTGATCTTCACCGTGCTTCGCCGCTGTTTCGGCCTTGTCCAAGCCGGTTAGTGCACCGTAATGACGCTCATTTAATCGCCAGTGGCGTTCAACAGGCAAGTAGTGTTGACCCATTTCTTCCAAGGCGATATTAAGTGTTTTAATGGCCCTCAATAGCACGGAGGTGTACGCTATATCAAACTCAAAGCCTGCGTCTTTCATCAGCTTACCGGCATTTTGCGCCTGGGCTACGCCAGTGTCCGTCAAATCCACATCGTGCCAGCCGGTGAAGCGATTTTCCAGGTTCCACTGACTTTCGCCGTGTCGGATAAGTACCAATTTATACATTATAGGTTCCCTAAGACTTGGTGTTGAAATGAAAAAGGAAAGGCATACACAGTGCTATGCCATTTTTACATCAGAAATTGCCGCTATCATCCTTTATTCGCTATCAAAAATCCAGTTTGTCACAACAGCTAATACCAGATCTTATTGAACTGTAGGGGGTTTTATTGCGTCGTTGACGATTTGAGAGCATGGGATCGAACTTGGCCCGTATTCTGCTAAACAATGACAGATTGCGGGTGAATATAGACAATTCCCGGTATTCGTCAAAAATATGACTGGCAGGCAGAGCGGCAGTTACGGATGGCATACCGCTCACTAGTTAGCGTGATAAATGACGTATCAGAATCTGGTGGTAGCGATGAGTAACGATGTGGAGTTAACTATGTGTTTAGATACTATTAAAATATCGAGAAAACCGAAAAAATCTAGAAAGACGCTATCTCACAGTGATGAAACATCTCTTGAAGTGAGTAAACACTATCACTATAGAGTTAGGGGAACAAGGACCTCTGCATTGGTGAAGAAAGCTATTTTAGCATCCGCAAAAGTATAAGCCAGTGTCGCTGGCAGTTAACTGGTATTTAAATACGGCTAAATGCAGCCTTTAGGCAGTCTACTGCTGCTTGTGTTTTAACGGGTACTGCATCGTGTTTAGGCGATACTGCATAAACCTGATAGTCAGGAACTCGCCAATGAGGCAATATGTGGACGAGTTCTCCGCGAGCTAATTGCTGCCGAATTTCCGGCTCAGGCAATACCGCAAAACCGAGTCCGTCTCGGGTTAATTGAATGAGTGCCTGCATTGAGTTTACCTGCAGACGTGGGTAATCCAAAAGGTGGGTGTGACTTTCGTGCCTGAGAGCGAAGGTGTCGAGTTCACTGTGCCCAATATGACAGTGGGCACGCAGGGCTTCAGGTGAATCCGGTAGTATGCGGGCCAGTGGATGAGTGCCTGCCGCACACAAGAGCAACTGCCACGAGGCCAATTTCTGACAATTTAAGTTTACGTCGGATAGTGCTTCTAACGTTATTGCTAAATCTGCACCGGAAGCGATGACATCATAGGGTTCGTCAGTCAGTATGAGTGACACAGAAATTTTAGGAAAGGCACTGAGAAGTTCGTCAATTGGATTGCTCAACAACCCGCCACCGAAGCCTTCAGGGGCAATGATTTTTAATTTTCCCGACGGCGTTTCCTGTAGCTGCTCTATTCTCTGATGAGCCCGTTCAGCGACACTAATGAGCTCAATACTGCTCTGGTAGTAAATTTGTCCTGCCTCGGTAAGACTGATATGTCGCGTATTCCGGTTGAACAAGCTCATTCCCATTTCCTGCTCCAGCTTGCGCAATTGCTGACTGATCGCAGATACCGTCATATGAAGATTTTTAGCTGCTGTGCTCATATTGTTGGTATTGGCAACTTCCACAAAAACCTGCAAAGATCGAAGCAGTTTAATATTCATTGATCGCAGTATTTTCCTTTACGGTCCATAAAATAGTTGAGAATATCGCCTACTCAGATTAACATAAATAAAAATTATTCTCATTTGTGCGGGCGCAGTTAATTAACTTACAAATGATCCATTACCTTGTCGAGGTTTCTTCGATAAAGGTGGATGGAAAACAGGTTAACGTTACACAACAGACAAGTATGAGATTGGTTCGTTGTGTATAGCTTCGCCAATATGACGTATCGACATCTATCCATAAAGGAGTGTTAGTAATGGAGTCTGTTTTCTCCTTCAAAACCAGGGCGGTTTGTGCGGCTTTGTGCGCAGGCATGCTTTCTATATTGCCCTCGGTAACCAGTGCTGATGAAGTCACTGTAACCTTGCCCCGCTTGTCTGTGGCCGAATATCACGCACCCTATGTGGCTGTGTGGTTGGCTGACAGCAAAGAGAAGAGGGTGAAAGATCTCGCCGTATGGTATGACATCAATATGGAAAACGGCAAAGGAGAAAAGTGGCTCAAAGATATGCGCCTGTGGTGGCGTCGCAGCGGTCGCAGTGCTGAAATGCCCATCGATGGGGTCAGTGGCGCTACTCGTCGTCCCGGAGAGCACAAAATTAACCTTGAAGGCCAATTCGAGGGGATTGCGGCAGGCAGCTATACCCTGTACGTAGAAGCCGCCCGAGAACTTGGCGGCCGGGAAGTTCTCAGCGTACCGGTTACGTTACCCATTTCATCTTCTCAAACGCAGCAGGTTAAGGGAAATCAAGAACTTGCGTCTATCAAATTATCACTGGAGCCAAAATAATGAAGTTATCGCGTCTTTTCACAACGGGTGTACTAGCCCTTTCTCTGGCCGCCGCCCCTGCTATGGCACACAGGATCTGGGTTAAACCCACTACGACGATTGTATCCGGCGACGACGAATGGATCAGTTTTGATGCCGCAGTTGCAAACGGCATTTTCTTCCCCGATCATTTTGCTTTGTCCACAGACGCTATCCGGGTTACCTCTCCTTCTGGAAACGAGGTAGAAAAACAACACGCACAGAAATTGCGGTACAGAAGCGTGTTCGACATCAACTTAAAGGAAGAAGGGACGTATCGAGTTGAATTGGCGTCGCAAACGCTGATGGCTGTTTGGAAAGATGAAAACGGCAAGCGCAAAATGTGGCCGGGCCGCGGAAGAACTGGCACCGTTGAAGAATTTCACGCAGAAGTTCCCAAAAAAGCTGACGGCTTACAGGTTATTGATTCTTCACGCAGGGTTGATGTGTTTGTGACTTCAGGGGCGCCGTCTGAAGAAAGTATTAAACCAAGTGGGAAAGGGCTTGAACTGGACGGCGAGACACACCCTAACGATTTATACACGGGCGAAGAGGTAACTTTCGGTTTTCTCATACACGGTGAAAAGGCGGCTAACGCCAGTGTTACCATTGTGCGCGAGGGTGAAAAGTACCGTGACGTTGATGATTCAATGACGCTCACCACCAACGCAGACGGGAAAATTGCCGTTACTTTCGACGAGCCAGGCATGTATTGGCTGGAAGCGGAATACGAAGATGACAAAGCTAAAGCACCGGCGCAGAAACGTCGCGGCTCTTTCGTTTTGGTGATGGAAGTCCTTCCCAACTAAATACCTATGGGGAACAGACGGTAGGTCGGTACCTGTCGTCTGTGCCTACTTTTATAACATTCTCTCCTCAATACACGCATTGTCTACATCAGCTAAAAAAAAGCTGGTAAAGTGTTTTTATTCAACTATTTCTGTATTCCAACAATGAAAAACCATTTTGCAACCTGGGCACGGGGAATTGTGCTTTGTCTAATTGTTGTGGGCGTAACAGCCTGCGCCGTGAATAATGACATACAAAGTGAGGTTACTGCTGAGCCGTTTGGGCCAAAAACATTTACCCAACCTGGGTATACTGCTGTTGTGGTGGCTTATGAACCGGAGATGAAAGGCATTCTCGGGCGCATAAACGCCGACCCTGCTGCGCGAATTGATAGTGTTGTGCAGTTTAAAGGGGTAACTTATCGATTGGGCACTTATCACGACGAACCCGTATTGATTTTTGCTACGGGGATGAGTATCGCTAATGCCGCACTGACCATGCAGATGGCTTTCGATTACTTTCCGGTGAAGCAGGTAGTCTATATGGGCATTGCCGGTGCTGTAAACCCCATCTGGGAACCTGGCGACGTGATCATACCCGAGCGTTGGTATTATCACGATGAAAGTGTTTACACCAACCCTGACCCAAACAGTGAGGGTGAATTTATCCTGCCTGAGTACTATGCCCGTTTTCTCAGTGAGCAAGCAGAGAGACGTAAGGTAGATCCCCACGTACCCAAGTACAAAAACTTCTCGTTTATTCACCCGGACGAAGTACTCATTATCAAAGACGGTATGGATAAACCCCAGGATACGGCATATTTTTCAGCCACGCCCCGGCTCCTTGATGCTGCCCGAGACGCCATCATAGCCATGCCCGAGCAGATGATACTGTCGAAACGAAAGGCCCGACTGACAGTGGGGGGAAATGGCGTTACAGGTTCTGTATTTCTCGATAACCGGGAATATCGCAAGTGGACTCGCGATGTTTTTAATGCAGAGGTGACGGAAATGGAATCGGCCGCTGTGGGACAAGTGTGCACCATCAATGACGTTGACTGGATCATTATTCGGGCTATTAGCGACCTTGCGGGAGGGCAGGAAGGTATTAACGTTGAGCACATTTATGATCAGGAAGTGTCCAGAGTAGGTGCAAATGTACTCTTTGCTGTGCTTGATGCACTGGCAAAAGCTGACAGGTAGTCGTCAGGCTACCCTGTCAGCAGCCTTTGGGCATTGTCGCAAATGGCAGTGATCAAAGCGTGCCCGGATAAAGCCCGCGGAGTGATTGCGTAAAATTGCTCGCGAATGACGTCGGCGGCGCCAATCTGCCTAACTTGATATTGGGTTTCTACATGGCGGGCAATACAGCTGGGGGCACAAAAAATACCATGCCCTTCGCTGCCAAAAAGTTTGAGTAATGCACTGTCGTCAAACTCAGCGATCAGGGTAGGGTGAATGTGCTCACTCTGGAACCAGGACGACAAGCCAATGTTCAACCCTGAGTGCACACCAGGCATGAGAAAGCGCTCACCGTTGAGACTTTGTGGAAAGTGCTCGGCAAGGTATGCATGGTTGTCTGCAGCGGAGAAAAAGCTCACTGCCGAGGTACCCAGAACAGTTTCATTGGCTTTTATCTGGCTTCCCGGCGGCAGGCCATGATCAGCCAAAATGACATCGATATGATTGACTGCTAACTCCCCCAGCAATTCGTCAAAGCCCCCTTCAACAAACACAAAACGGGTTTCAGCAGCTCGCTTCATCACCGGTGCCACAAAATCGTAGGCCAGTACTTTTGGTATAGCGTCAGTAATACCCAACGTGATTTTATCGATGCGGCCTGAAAAATTGTTTTGTAGCGCGGACATCAGATGATGGCCAGCGTCAAAAATTTTTTCTGCGTATTCCAGTACCATTCTGCCTTTGCCAGTGAGTACTAAACGCTTTTTTTGCCGTATAAAGAGGCGAAAACCCAGCGTATCTTCTAGAGTTGCTATTTGACCGCTTACCGTTTGAGAAGTGACGTGAAGTCGCTCTGCCGCACGAGCTACGGTGCCCTCTTTGGCTGTCATATAAAAATAATACAATTGATGGTAGTTGAGTTGTTGCATACTAATCAGGATTTTCCGAAGATATTTTAAGAATATAACAGATATTTTCTTATTTACGGATAGAGTACTCTATCTGAAAGACTTATGGACTTGTTTTAATCATGGCTGCTAAACCGATCAATCTCAGAAAGACCAAAAAACTGCTGTTCGATATTCTCAGGCCCGAAACCGGTTTTTTTACGGTAGTGATCGTGTACAGCATGGGCATTGGTCTGCTTACACTGGCGGTACCGATAGCCGTTCAAACCCTTATCAACACGGTAGTGAATATTGCATCCACGCGATCCGTATTGCTATTGGCCGGTATTCTTTTGGCCACTCTGGTGTTTTCAGGCATATTTGCGGCCCTGCGGACCCGGGTTATGGAGTACTACGAGCGTCGCATTTACGCGCGACTTACCGCGAGCCTCAGTCTGCGGACCATTCAAGCGCCCCACGCATTTTTCGAAGGACGGCAGAACGCAGCGATTACTCAAAGATATTTTGAAATCATGACATTGCAGAAGAATATTCCTTCTATAATGATTGATGGTTTCGCCTTGATATTACAGATGCTAGTGGGGTTCACCCTAGTGTCGTTTTATCACCCTTTGCTGTTTGCCTTTAATGCTATTGTATTGGCTCTGGTTTACCTGGTCTGGCGGCTGTGGGCAAACCAAGCCAAACGTACAGCTATTTTGTTATCCCATGCGAAATACGACACTGCGAAATGGTTGCAGGACATTTCCTCTGCCCATACATTTTTTAAATCCAGCCAGCACTTGCGTTATGCGGCTGGGCAAACAGAAGCCCTCATCGGCAACTACACAAAACAACACGCGGGGCATTTCCGGTACACATTTAGTCAAACCGTGTCGTACCTTATGTTGTATGCACTGGCAAGTGCTGCATTATTGGGGTTGGGCGGCTGGTTAGTGGTTCAGGGGCAACTGTCAGTGGGACAACTAGTGGCGGCGGAACTTATTATGTCAGTGGTTTTCTTTGGCATCTCCCGTTTTAGCCAATATTTAAAGCTCTATTACGAATTGTATGGTGCTGCTGAAAAAATGGGGTCTGCCTTGTATATGCCGCAGGAAGAGGTGGTATCTGCTGACAAACCTATTCCGCAAAACAGTCAATTGCACTTTCACGATGTGGAATTGCATTTCCGAAAGGAACACAGCACGCTTCACGTGGCGCTGCAGTGTGCCGGTAAATATTTTGTCACCACCGACCGAAGCTGGTTACAGCGTGACGTTATTCACTTATTAAAGTGTTATGAAAAGCCCAAACACGGCTGGATACAACTGGGAGCACTGTCACTGGCAGACTACCATACCTATGCTTTGCGACAAGCGATTGCCGTGGTTGACCGTTCGTTAATTGTGGAGTGTTCCGTTCGCGAGTATTTGCGTATGGCTGCGCCATCTGCCACCGAAGGAGAGATGTGGAAGGTACTCAGTGATCTTCAGTTGTCCGCCATTATAAAGCAATTGGACGAGGGTATGGATACTCGGTTAAGCTCACTGGGGAATCCTCTGCAGCCTATGGCGTTCTTATTGCTTAAGTTGGCCGCTGCGGTCTTGTCTTCGCCTTGTGTGGTAGTGCTAAATCAGCATTTTGATGCTATCCCGCTGCCCTTGCGACAGCAGCTATTGCGCTATCTGGAGCAGGCAGAATTCACTGTGCTTTACTTTACCAGCGCGGTTCAGCCCGACTATTTCCAAGCCACTATTGCCCTGCACGACCACGCGGTGGTGCATCAACACGACGCATTCACAGCGAGCCAGGGAGATGGTCATGACCTTTGATCAGAACGTATTTATGAACCGAATGGTCACCCTTGCCTCAATTGGGATTCCCAAATGGTACCGGGTGCTAGCGCTTATGCTGGTGGCGTTTATGGTGGTTGCCAGTTTGATGTTGTATTTCGTTCCATGGCAGCAAACTGCCCAGGCGTCAGGTGTGGTGAGTACACTGAACCCCGCTGACAGGGCGCAGCCTATCTCCGCACTGGTTCCTGGACAGATCAAGCGATGGCATGTAAACGAGGGGCAAAGCGTAAAGAAAGGCGACCCTTTAGTTACACTAATAGACACTGATGCCGGTCTGGTGGAAAAACTTAACGCACAGCTCAATGCTGCTGATGCCAGGTTGCAAGCGAATAGACTGGCGGTGGAGAATGCCAGGAACAACCTCGCACGTCAGAAAATACTACTGGCAGAAGGGTTGGTTTCGCCACGGGATATCGAAGCTGCACAAATTAGCCTGCAGGAGCGTCTTGCCACAGTGGCTAAAACTGAAGAAGACAAGAACACCGTAAGCATGTCGTTGGCGCGCCAATCCACGCAAACTAAATTTGCCCCGCAAAACGGTACGGTAACACGGTTGCAATCCGGTGGAACATCTACCCTGGTGAAATCAGGGGATGTTCTTGCCTGGTTTGTACCCGATGGCGTCGAGCGTATGGTTCGCGTTTCCGTTGGTGGGTTGGATGCTCCTCTTGTGACACCAGGGAGAAAGGTGCGATTGCAATTTGAAGGGTGGCCTATTTTTCAGTTCAGCGGTTGGCCGGGATCATCGGTAGGAACATTTGGTGGTGAAGTTGTCGCGGTTGACCCGGTAGCAACTCATACTGGGCAGTTTAGCGCGTGGATAAAACCCGACTCTGAAGATAAACCCTGGCCGGATGATTCTGTGGTAAGGCTGGACAGTCGGGTAAAAGCCTGGATTTTACTGGAAGAAGTTAAACTTGGATATGAGCTGTGGCGTCAATTGAATAATTTCCCCCCAGAGAACCCAAACGCGGCCGCGCAGTGGGGGAATAATGGAAAATAGCCGAAAAATGGAGTGGGCCATGGGCGTCTTGCGCCTCGTGTGTTTGCTGAATTGGTGCATCGGGGGCTGTGCGTTGGCAAGTGCCCCGACGATAAATGAACTAATGGCATCGCTATCTGCTCACCATCCAAAAATTATGGAACTGGAAGCAGAGGGTTTTCAGCGCCAGTTTGCCCGAGATGCAGCCTCTGCTGCATTTGACGTACAGCTAGAACAAGACAGCATGGTAAGGGCAAGTGGGTACTACGATGGCTTCATGCTGACACAACGGGTTGTGAAACCCTTGCCTTTTGGCAACGCGAAGCTAAAAGCTGAATACCGCTATGCAGACGGGCGCTTTCCCGTGTATGAAGCGGAATATGACTCACTTTCCGGGGGGGAAGCCAGTTTGGGTATAGGCATGTCACTGCTGCGAGACCGAAACATCGATAAAAAGCGCATGGCCATTTCCGACGCCGAAATAAGTCTGAACGAATGGCAGGCTACGCAGGAAGCAATTCGAAATCAGCTTTACTACAACGGTATGATGACGTATTTAGCCTGGTATGAAGCGCATCTGGCGCTGAGTGTGTATGAGTCTTTAGTCACCACTACTCGCAATCGTCGAAAAGCCATTGCCACACGGGTGGATGCCGGTGATCTGGCAGCCATTGCGCTAACCGAATTTGACGCCACGGTTATGGGGCGTGAGCTAGCCCTGCAGGCTGCCAAACAAAAAGCTGAACAGTCGCGTTTAAAACTGAGTTTTTATCTGAGAAACAGGCAATTTGAGCCTGTAGAAATTGAGACGTTGGCGTCGGTGCCCAGTGATATCCAATGGCCTTGGGGGATCGACGAGGGAGCCATACAGGATTTTCACAGAACACTGCAAGCTCACCCCCTTCTCAAGGAAATGCGTTTTAAGCAGCGGCTGGCGGAAAATAAAGTGGTGTTGGCGGAAAATACGCTACTACCTGCTCTGAATATTGAAGCTAAACTAGCCCGGGATTTGGGCCGTGGGCCGAAAAGTCTTCAGCAAACGGAAACACAAATTGGCTTGCAGTTTTCTATGCCTCTGGGACGGCGGCAAGCCAAAGCAGAGCTGGGAAGCGCCGCGCAGAAAGTAAATGCTCTCAGGTATAGATATCAAGCTGTAGAAGAGGCTTTGGAGCGCGACCTGGCAATAGCATCGCGCAACTGGCATTACAACAAGCAGATAGCGAGTATGCAAGACAAACAAGCGCAGCTGGCCGAGTCGTTGTTTGAGCAGGAGAAAAAGCGGTTTAATATAGGTGCCAGTGATCTGTTTATGCTCAACAGCAGAGAAGCGAGTGCCATTAACAGCCGGCTAAGTGCAGTGAAGGCGCATATCGATGTATTGCGAGCGTCTTTGGAAGTGGTATTTTCCGCTGGTGAAGTAAGTACTTACTTTAAAGGTTGATTTTCCGTTTGGGGTGTAAAATATAGACCTATGAGGTTGTGTATACTTCTGGTTGCTATTGACACACTGATTTGCATAACAGGTTACTTTTTACCGTTTTAGCAAGCACTGTCTGTGCTTTTTCGATATGATCAGACAATAGAGTAAACCAGAAAAAAAGCTAACGGTTATGTTTAACATTCTTGTGGTTGAAGACAGCCAGATTGTCAGGAAGATTATCAACAAGCTGGTTGAAGACAACCCGCATTTTCACAGCGTATTGTGTTCGGATTACGCTGAAGCAAAACAAAAACTGCAAAGTGGAGAGACCTACCTAGCAGCCATTGTCGATTTAAACTTACCTGACGCGCCACGGGGTGAAATTGTTGATTTAACCTTGGCTCATGATATTCCCACCGCGGTTCTGACGGGAAATTTCGATGAAAATTTGCGCTCTGCACTTATCGATAAAGGGGTACTGGATTACATCACCAAAGAATCCCGCTATTCTTATATGCAGGTTATTAAGCTCATTGACCGCCTGAGAAAAAACCTCACGACTAAAGTGCTGGTGGTGGATGACTCACAAACAAGTCATGCGTATCTGGTCAGTTTTCTAAAACGGTTTCGATTTCAGGTGCTGTCTGCCTATGACGGCGTTCAGGCACTGAGCGTATTAAGTCAACATCCCGATATTAAGATGGTTATTTCCGACTACATGATGCCCAACATGGATGGTTTCGAATTGGTCAAGGCCATTCGGCAGGAGAAAGGGTTTCAGGATCTGGTGTTCATCGGTTTGTCAGCCAATGGAAACAGCGTACTATCTGCCAAATTTATTAAGAGCGGCGCCAACGACTTTTTGAGCAAGCCCTTCTATCACGAAGAGTTTTTCTGTCGGGTATTGCAGAACCTTGAAGCGCAAGAAATGCTTATGACTATTCGCGATGCTGCTAACCTCGATTCACTGACCAAAATGTATAACCGTCGTTATCTGTTTGAACGAGGCACACAAATGTGTAAATGCCTGAGTCGGCAAAACAGTATTACGGTGGCCATGATAGACATCGACAATTTTAAACCGGTTAATGATACTTACGGCCACAGGATTGGCGACCATTTGTTACAGGAGTTTGCCAGTCTCATGCAAGACTTTTTCGGTGCTGATCTTACTGCGCGGTACGGCGGTGAAGAGTTTACGGTAGTCTCAGAACGCAATTACGAAGACGTGATCGACAGTCTGAATTGCTTTTTAAATCAAGTCCGCGAATTTGAATTTACTGAATACCGACTACCCATTACCTGCAGCATAGGTGTGTGTGCGGATGACATGGACAATTTGGAACAGATGGTCGAAAAAGCAGATGCCCGCTTGTATCGGGCAAAGCACACAGGTAAAGATCAAATTATCGAGCAGGAATAACAAACTACAAGCTCAACGCCGTCGTAAAGCGAGTGATGCGGCGACATCGATTACTGCTAGCGTTACCCATTTACAGGCTAACGGCCTGAAGCGTTGCGCTAGCCTGTAACACAATATCGCATTCCTCTGAAACACCCTCATTCTCACTTTTTTTATCAAAAATGCAGGTAGTCTGGTTGGCTAATTGGGTAACCAATTTGGTTGGTTGCTTTTTAGTTCGACGAGTCTATGGTTTCGATATTACGGCTATATTCTCTCCAACGATAGGAGTTAAATATCGCTCTCATTAATATATTTATCAATGTTTTAAGCTTCCTTGCTGACTTTTTTTAAGCATGTGGTGACCAATAATTGGCGCGCGATGTTAAATTATTTAACATTAATTGGTTGACAAATTGGTTGGTCTAAAATATTGTTTTGGTAAGTTTTGTGGTTGCCCCTGTTGGGCTGTCATAGTTAATCACGTAGTGTGTGTCGAAGAACCCGTAGGTATACCACTTCTATTTTTTGAGGTGAGGTTACAAATTCACACACGCTCAAAGCAATTATTTAGGAGAACGTCATGGCTAAACCCGTCATTGGATTCATCGGCCTGGGGCTGATGGGTGGCAATATGGTGGAAAACCTGCAGAAAAAGGGCTACGAACTTTACGTTATGGATTTAAATCCGGACGCAGTGGCAGCCTGTGTAGATCGCGGAGCAAAAACAGCTGATTCTGCGAAATCCCTCGCGGCGTCAGTGGATATCGTCATGCTCTGTTTGACCACCTCTGATATTGTAGAAAAGGTCGTATACGCTGAAGACGGTATTTTAGCGGGTATTAAGGAAGGGGCTGTACTCATTGATTTCGGTACGTCTATTCCTGCATCCACCCGTAAAATTGGTGCTGACTTGGCAGCCAAAGGTGCCGGTATGATTGACGCGCCTCTCGGTCGCACACCTGCCCACGCCAAAGATGGCCTGTTAAACATCATGGCCTCTGGCGACGAAGCCACATTCAACAAAGTGAAGCCTGTATTGGAAGATCAGGGTGAGAATGTGTTTTATCTTGGCGCGTTGGGAGCCGGCCATACTACCAAGCTCATTAACAACTTCATGGGTATGACAACGGTATGCGCCATGTCTCAGGCTTTCGCCGTGGCAGAGAAAGCCGGTGTAGACAGACAACAGTTGTTTGACATCATGTCCACAGGTCCGTCGAGCTCGCCATTTATGCAATTCTGTAAAAACTACGCAGTAGATAACGTAAGTGATTTGGGTTTCTCTATTGCCAATGCCAACAAAGATTTAGGCTATTTCTTACAGATGGTAAATGACCTCGGTACAGAGTCGAAAATTGCAGAAGGTTCTTCAGCTAATTTGCAGGCTGCTTTTGATGCGGGAATGGGACGTGGAAACGTACCTGAAATTTACGATTATTTTCTGAAGCTTGAAAAGTAATGGTCAACGCGTAACGCGTTGATTTCACTTGTCTCTGAACAATAACAATAGCAGAGGCTATCTCGTAGTACCCTACGAACTTGCTGAATCACTGTGATTGAGGCGGTACACAGTGATTCAGCCCACACCAAATGTGTGAGCGATGGAATTTACAATGATAAAACCTTGCCTGACTATTATCTGTTTTTTCATGTCATTTTCGGTAATGGCAGAGACTTATCTGGTTAAGACTCCAGCAGAATACAACGACGCTGTAGTACAACTCCAGCCAGGTGACACCCTGGTGTTAAAAAACGGTGTCTGGAACGATTTTGAAATACTGTTTACCGGCTCTGGCAATCAGCAAAACCCTATTACTCTCACCGCCGAGACCAAAGGTCGCGTTATCCTTTCCGGTGAGTCAAATCTGAGACTGGCGGGGAAGTATTTACACGTTTCCGGCTTAGTCTTTAAAAACGGTTATACGCCAAGTAGCGCAGTCATCGAATTTAGACGTAACAAAGATGAACTGGCTTATCACTCCAGAGTTTCTCAAGTGGTTATCGACAATTACAACAACCCGGATAAGCAAGAATCAGATTACTGGGTGGCGATGTATGGTAAGCACAATCGCTTCGATCACAATCACCTGGTAGGAAAGCGAAATAAAGGGGTCACTGTTGCGGTGCGTCTGAACAGCGAAGACAGTCAGGAAAATTACCATCGCATCGACCACAACTATTTCGGTTATCGCCCTGTTTTTGGTTCTAACGGCGGTGAAACGCTACGCATCGGAACCAGTCATTATTCACTGACAAATTCCTTTACCAGGGTCGATCATAACGTATTCGACAACACCAACGGTGAAGTGGAAATCATTTCTGTAAAATCCGGCAAGAACACCTTGGCTAACAACCTGTTTTTGGAGGCTCGGGGTACGCTTACACTTAGGCACGGGAACGGCAATGTTGTTGAGAACAACGTCTTTTTAGGTAATAACGTCGATCACACCGGGGGCATCCGGGTTATCAATAAAGATCAGGTGATCCGCAACAACTACCTGGAAGGGTTGACGGGGTATCGATTTGGCAGTGGCTTTACTGTGATGAATGGTGTACCGAATTCGTCCATTAATCGGTACCACCAGGTAGACAATGCTGTTATTGAACACAATACACTGGTTAATGTACATCACATTCAGCTTGCCGCCGGCAGCGATGCAGAGCGAAGTGCCGTGCCCATTAACAGTATCATGAACAACAACCTGATCGTAAACGACGAACAACAACCCTTCACTGTATTCGATGATGTAAGCGGAATTCGGTTTGAAGGTAACATAGCAAATCAACAGGTACTGCCCGAGTTGGCAGCGGGCTTTGCCCCTCTAAAAAGCGATGTGGCGCGCAGGGACAACGGCTTGTTGTTTCCTGTTTCGTCGACGGTTCAAGCCGGGGTGAGTGATGACTTGAAAATTGTAGATAAGTCAGAAGTTGGCGTGCCTTGGTACCCCAAAGTACCTGCGATAATAGCTTTCGATTCTGGTAAGCAACACAGTGTTGCCGCCGAACCACAAGCGTTGGTGGACGCCATTAGCAACGCAGAAAATGGTGATATTCTCGTGTTGGAGAAAGGCGAAATCGTCGTCCCGCGTCTCCTTAACGTCGACAAAATACTTACCATTCGCGCCCGAGAGCCCCAGGCAACCACATTGTCTTTTGAACGTACGGCGCTGTTTGAAATAGATAATGGCGGCAGTTTAAAACTCGCGGGGCTTGTTATATCCGGAAAAGACAGTCCCGATGCCGCCGGTAACAGTGTAGTGCGAACCCGCAAATGGGGAATGATAGAAAATTATCGGTTTGAAATGACTAATTCGGTGATTACGGATCTCGATATTAATCATTCATTTGATTTCTTTGTCACGGGCAAAGGCGCATTCGCTGATGTCATTCGTTTGGCCGACAATCAGTTCAACAATATAACCGGCCATATTTTAGTGCTCGACAAGGAAATTGAAGATCTTGGCGTGTACAACGCCGAGTATGTAATCCTCGACGACAACGTATTTAGCGATGTGGCAGGTTCGGTGGTCAGCCTTTATCGCGGCGGTACTGACGAGAGCACTTTTGGACCTCACTTTATCGCCAAAGGAAATACCGTTAAGCAAACCGGCACAGGCAAGCGCAATAAACGCAAAGCCGCGGTCTATCTGCACGGTGTTCAAGTCACGGATATAACCTCAAATACGTTTGAATATTCAGCGCCAGTGGTTGTGGAGCATACAGTGGGTGAGCCAAAAACCATGATTAGTCACAACGAGTTTATCGATACTGCGGCACCATCTATTGAAGAGTTGCGGGTAGATGGCCCCCATACTGCTACTCTTAATGGCAACCAATTCACGACGGCGATGAAGGAGTAGTACCATGGGCGGTTTATTCAATGTTAGAACGTTAAAAAAACTGTTTTTTGTTACCGCTGTTGTGCTGGTTTCCACGAGTGCATCGGCACAGCATCCGAATTTGGTGATCACGAAAACAGACGTCAAAGCCATGCAGATGGCAACGGCGAAACCCGGCCGGTTTCAAACTGCCTATCAGAGTGCCAAGGCGCGCTTCGAAGCAGTGCTGTCTGCACCTATGGATGTACCTGTTCCCAAAGATGGTGCTGGGGGATATACCCACGAACAGCACAAGCGCAATTATCAAAACATGTACCAGGCCGGAGTGCTCTATCAAATCAGCGGCGAACAAAAATACCGGAATTTCGTGCGCGACATGCTGCTTGATTATGCCGAGCTTTACCCTAGTCTTGACGTTCATCCTAAAAGAAAAGTTAAATCGCAAAATCCAGGTAAGTTTTTCTGGCAAAGTCTGAATGAGGCCATGTGGCTTGTGTATACCATTCAAGCATATGACATGGTGATGAATGGTTTGACTGAGGACGAAAAAGCAACCATTGAAAGCGACTTGCTAAAACCTGTAGCACAATTCCTCTCTGTGGGGCAGCCTTCCACCTTCAACAAAGTGCATAACCACGGCACATGGGCTACTGCTGGTGTTGGCATGGCCGGGTATGTGATGAACGAACCCGAATGGGTTGAATTTGCACTTTACGACTTGGAAAAGTCCGGTCAGGGTGGATTTCTAAAACAGTTGGAAAAGTTGTTTTCCCCGGATGGCTATTACAATGAAGGGCCGTATTATCAGCGTTTTGCGCTTCTGCCTTTTGTGACATTTGCCAAAGCGATAGAAAATAATCAACCAGAAAGGGACGTGTTCGGTTATCGCGATGGCGTGTTGATGAAAGCAATCGACACCACTATTCAACTGAGTTACAACGGCAAGTTCTTCCCGATTAACGATGCCATAAAAAGCAAGGGTACCGATACCATAGAATTGGTTCACGGCGTTGCCGTAGCCTACGCGCGAACAGGCGAAACTGGGTTGTTGGAGATAGCTGACAAGCAAGACAATATTTTGCTTACCGGCGATGGACTTAAGGTCGCAGAAGCCCTCGATGCAGGGCTGGCTACGGCATATCAGTATAAGTCGATGGCGCTGGGTGACGGGGCAGAAGGTGATGAGGGTGCTTTGGTTATCATGCGCGGAGAACTTGGTGGAGAGCAAGCCTTGTTGTTTAAGCCAGCATCACAAGGTCTCGGTCACGGACACTTCGACAAGCTCACTTGGCAATATTATGATCATGGCCAGGAAATTGTGTCAGATTATGGAGCAGCACGTTTCCTCAACGTGGAAGCCAAATTTGGTGGACGCTACTTGCCTGAGAACACCAGTTACGCCAAGCAAACCGTTGCTCACAACACTGTAGTTATTGATGAAACCAGCCACTTTAACGGCAATGTGGAAACCGGTAACGCAAATGCACCATCCCTTGATTTCTTTGCAACCAGTGAGACAGGTTCTGTGGCACAGGCGCATATCAACACAGCCTATAATAAGGTGTCATTACAGCGCACGGTGGCGTTAGTCAACTTAGCAGAAGTGGGGCAATCTATTGCGTTGGACATTTTTGATGTAGAAGGCAAAAGTCACCATCAAATAGACTTGCCGCTGCACTATTTAGGGCAAATTATTGAAACTAATTTCGCGATAAACGCCAATACCTCTCAGCTAGCTGCTGTTGGTACACAAAACGGATATCAGCATTTGTGGCTCAAAGGCAAAAGTACGCCGCAAGCAGGGCTGGCTAAAGTTACATGGTTAAACGAGCTAAATGGCCGTTTCTATACGCAAACCAGTGTGGTGGATGGCGATGAGGCATTTCTCTTCACCCAAGTGGGAGCGAACGACCCAAATTTCAATTTACGGAATGAAAACGGTTTTATCCGTCGTGTTTCCGGCGTGTCTTCTCATCGCTTTGTGTCAGTACTGGAACCACATGGTGAGTACAACCCGGGTAAGGAATATACGTTGAATGCGCAAAGTCGCGTTTCTGCCCTGAAAATCAGTCGGCAAAATGAACTCACGCTGGTGGAACTGCACATCGCCGGCAAGGCTTATCTAATTGCAATTAACGGGGCACAACACGTTAATTCCGTTACCTTTTCATATCAGGACCAAGGATTCACTTCGCACGACAGGTTGAGTGTTTTCGGGTTAAATGGTCATCAGGAGTAATTATCATGTCAAAGCACAGCGAAATATTTTTATCAGGCGACACCACAAAAATCGAAGATATTGGCGGTGGCTTGAAGCGACAAATGCTAGGTTACAACCATGAGCTGATGGCAGTAAAAATATGGTTTGATAAAGGCGCTGAAGGTTACACACATGCGCACCGACATTCACAGGTATCATATGTGATAGAAGGTGAGTTTCACTTTACTATTAACGGTGAGACTAAAGTTATGAAGCCCGGTGACAGTTGCTACATTCCCCCTCATGCAGAGCACGGTGCTATATGTCCCACCGGTGGCATTCTTATAGATACCTTTAGTCCGGCCCGTGAAGACTTCATCAAGGACGAGTTATGAAATTGCCAGGTTTGCGTTGGTGGGTCATTGCGTTAATCGCTTTGGCAACCATCATTAATTACATCGACCGTCAGGCGCTGAGTGTTCTGTGGCCTGATATTGTCGAAGATCTGTTTCCGGATAAAAGCGCACTGGAAAGAAAGCAGATATACGCCAACATCTCAATTGTGTTTGTTTTTGCCTATGCATTTGGTCAGGCAATCTTTGGAAAAGTGTTTGACTGGGTCGGGACCCGACTTGGCTTTGTGCTTTCTATAGGTGTTTGGTCTTTGGCCACCGTTGCACATGCTTTTGCACAAGGCGTGCTGAGTTTTAGTTTCTTTCGTGCGATCTTGGGAATTGCAGAAGCCGGCAACTGGCCGGGCGCAGCCAAAGGTAATGCAGAATGGTTTCCGACAAAAGAACGTGCCCTTGCTCAAGGGATCTTCAATTCCGGGGCTGCAATCGGCGGTATTATTGCCATTCCGCTTATTGCGTATCTCACTTTGTATTTTAATTGGAAAATGATTTTCGTCATTGTCGGTGGAGTAGGTCTACTTTGGTTAATTCCATGGCTTGTTCTCGTTAAAGCACCTCCGGGCTCGCATCCCTGGATTTCCGATGAAGAGCGTGAATACATTCTCACTGGGCAACGGACATCAGGCAAAGATGCAACGCCTTTAGAACAGGCAGAACAGGAAGAATACAACCCCTCTACGGCGGAGATGTTGTCGAGAAAACAAAGTTGGGGCGTTATTATTGCTTCGGCGGCTATTGACCCTATTTGGTGGCTGTTTGTTTTCTGGATCCCCATCTATTTGAACGAAGTCTACGGCATGGATGTAAAGTCGATTGGTATTTATGGCTGGGTACCTTATGTAGGGGCAATGTTTGGTGCCTGGTTCGGTGGCTTGTTAGCGCAGAACCGTTTGAAAGCAGGATGGAGCACAGATAAAACTCGTAAGTTGGTAATTACTCTTGGATGTCTTATCATGCTGCCCGCCCTCATTGCGCTGGCAGACCCTGGAGCGCCAGTCACAGCGGTGTTGATTATGGCGGTTATATTGTTCGGATTCCAAACAGCCATTGGCAACGTGCAAACGTTACCCAGCGATTTGTTAGGTAAAAAAGCAGTGGGCTCTTTGTCGGGGTTCTCCGGAATGGCGGCGAAGCTAGGTGCGGTTGGACTGACTTCCCTTGTGCCTATGCTCACCGCTGATGGAAACTACACGCCTGCATTTGTGATTGGTGCGTCTCTGGCGATTATTGCCATGCTGGCGGTTTGGGCATTGATCCCCAAAATTGAACCATTGAAGAGAAAGCAATAGTCTCAGTATTGCCGGGTGACTATTCAACGTGCGCCCGGTATTTTCACGTCTTGTTAAGAATTTACTATCATGAAAAGTATCTATTTCCTCGGCGAGTGCATGGTGGAACTAAAATCCATCGATGACACTACTATGCGACAGTCCTTTGCGGGCGATGTGTATAATTCCGCTGTATATCTAAAACGGTGTTTTCCGTCACTGAACAGCGGCATACTCACAGCCGTTGGTGATGATGCTCTTAGTAAGCGTATGGTCGAACAGTTTGAACAGGAGCAAATCAATGTGGATTTTGCCTTTGTTCATTCTACAAAGGCGCCGGGTGTTTACTATATTCAAACCGATGAAAATGGTGAGCGCTCCTTCACATATTGGCGCAACGATTCCGCCGCAAGACAAATAATGACCTTTCTCGATGACGATGTGATAGACAAACTCGCAGAAGCCGACATGGTTTTTGTGTCGGGTATCTCTTTGGCTATTCTCGACAACACTGAGTTAAATAAGCTGTGGGGAGTGTTGGAGACATTGCGCGGCAACGGGGTGAATATTGTCTTTGACCCTAATTATCGCGCCCGTTTGTGGCACTCGCAACAAGAGGCAAAATCTGCTTTTGATCGGGCATTTGCATTGGCTAATACAACGTTGCCAGGCGTAGAAGACCTGGCGGTGCTTTACGGTCTTAAGCGTGCCGACAAAGTCATTCAATTTTGCCGTGAAGCCGGTTGTCAGGAAATTGTAGTGAAAGACGGCCCATCATCGGTTGTCACCAGTGTCAACGGACAGATGGAAGTACACCCTGTCAAACCGGTTGACCATGTAGTGGATACGACTTCTGCCGGCGACGCATTCAACGGCGCTTATCTCGGCGCGAGGTTGTCCGGGTTTGACGTCAAAAAAGCCGTGGCATGTGCGGCAAAAGCGGCGGGCACCGTAATACAGTATCCGGGGGCGATTGCACCGGCAGAGGCATTTAATCACGCCATGGTCGATTTTGTATCGGCCTAGTGCTTATTTTGTTGGCGAGGGCCAACGTTACAGATAGTGAGAGAACACACCATGACACGTTTTTCTGAATTAATGTCGTCGCAGACACTATTGCCAATTATTCAGGCAAATTCAATACAAGAGGGAGTTCAGATAGCGCGTGCTATGGCTGATGCGGGTTTGAAGCTGGTAGAAGTGGTATTGCGCACGGAAGTGTCGCTACAGGCGCTACAAGCCATCAAACAAGAAGTGCCGGCGTTGATCGTGGGAGCGGGTACAGTCATCAATACAAAAATTCTCGAGCAGGCGCTGGACGCGGGTGCAGACTTCATTGTTACACCTGCCGTATCGCCCTCTCTCCTTGGCGCGTTAGGCAGGGTGGAAGTGCCAGTGCTTCCCGGTGTCTCAAACACCGCGGATATTCTGCTGGCGTCGGAGTATGGGTTTGAAGAACAAAAGTTATTCCCTGCTTCGCTTTCTGGTGGTGCGCCTTTCTTGTCAGCCGTTTCGTCGGTATTTCAGTCAGTCTCTTTTTGCCCCACTGGCGGCGTCAATGCCGACAACAAAAAAGACTATTTGTCGCTGCCTAATGTCTTTGCTGTGGGCGGTACCTGGGTGGCAAAGAAAGAGTGGGTTGCTGAGGGCAATTGGCAGGCTATTACTGAGGCGTGTATTGCTGCACAACAATAATCTGACTAGCTAACCAAGTGCCAGTTGGCACAAGTAAAAAAAGCGGCCTGGGAAATGGCCGCTTTTTTTGTTTTATCAGCACGAGTTCGCGCAATTATTGCGTAAGGTGGGAAATTGAGTACAACCCCCGGGTTTCATCGGTCTTGCGTTTTATTTCTTCTAGCGCTTTCGCTTCACTGGCTTCAAACAAGGCATTTATCAGACGGTTAAAGTGGTTGTGCATGGCTTTTCTGGCAGCGGCTGAATCTCTTTCGGCGATGGCGTCGTAAATCGCGCGATGCTCTTTAAGACGTTGTTCCGAACCCTGAGAACACACATCGGCATAGGCCGCAATGATTTGTGGTTCGTTTCGTCTTAAACTCCACAAGTTGTGTATCGACATGACGATAGCATTGTTGCGGGTGGCTTGAGAAATTATCTCGTGAAAGCGCTGATCGGCTTCATCAGCTTGTTCGGGATTGGCCATATCGTCCAGAGTTTGTTTCAGTTCCGACAACTCGCTTTCTTTTATTGTGGCGGCGGCTAGCGCTGCGGCTTCCGCTTCTACCAGCGCTCTTGCTTGTGTCAGTTCAAAAGCACTAATGGGTTTAGTTGGCTTATTACTGTTGCCGTTGCTGGTAACGTACACCCCGGAACCGGTTTTCACTTCTACTCGCTCGCGTACTTCCAGCGCAATAATAGCTTCGCGAATGGTGGGGCGGCTAACGTCATAGGCATCTGCCAGTTCTCGCTCTGCCGGCAACCTGCTGCCAACGGAATACACGCCCTGATCTATGAGTGATTCGAGTTTTTCTACTACAGCCCAAAAACGTCTGCGCTTCTTCATACAGGATTCCTCTCTTCAATACAGGATACATGACGCGATTCACCTTGTATGCCACGCGCACAATACCCATTTAACCTATGTTGCTATTAGACATCAAAAACGCCTCTCTGGTAAGCATTAAATACTAAATTGGTAATTTTTTTTCGCTAAAAGTGGTAATGGATATCATTTGAGTATACCCACAGAGTAAATTGTACTTTTTAGGTCACAATCCGGTCCTTTCTCGTCAAAGTGCTGGCGATTAAATTTGGTCATTCCACTGTCATAATTTTGTCGTATTTTAATTACTGAATTTTTATGTAGTGAATGATTGTGACTTTACCTCCCCAACAAAATCAATGGCAGGGACTGACGGATAGTGAAGGGCGACAGGCGCGCATTGCACTGCGCTCCTTCATACTTGGCCTGACCAATGACAGTTCAGTCACTGATGACGTAGTGCAGGAAACGATCATGCGCACGAGTAAAAGTGTGCGTTTTTCCGAGCTGGAAAATCCTCTCGCTTACATGATTACGGTAGCAAAATCTGTGCTGTATGATTTTCAGCGAAAGAAATTGCCAAACCCGGTTGATTACCAATCTGTGGCTTTAGATGCCGCTAACGATTGCCCCGAGCAGCGATACCATGATCAGAGAAAGCTTGCATTTATCGAGATGGTTTTAGCCGACATGTCGCCACTGCGCCGAGAAGTTTTTCTGTTGCGGCGGGTAGACGGATTGAGCCGAGACGCTATTGCCAGGAAATTGGGCTTGTCAGTGGAAGGGGTGAAAAAGCACCTGACACGGGCAATGGTGGAAATCACCCTTAAACTGGAACAAGCTGGCTGGACAGACGCGTCGGTGTAAATTCATCGCTTATTGTCCCCACCGAGCACAATTTACACTCATTTTATATAAGGGTAGAAATACTGAGGCACGTATGACGGAATCAGCACATCTCGAGCAAGCTGCTGAATGGTTTGACCGCTTAAATGAACTAAACGAGCAGGAAAAAGAGGCGCTTTCCAGGTGGCTGAGCGTGCCTGAGCACCAGCGTGCTTTTCAACGAATTGCCACCGCCATGGGGCATCCGGAGTTGGTCAGTGCCAGTGTACAATTAACGGCAAAACCCCGGCGAGTGGAAGAAAACAAAGCAATACGAGGTAACGTTTATTTTTGGATGGCTACGGCCGCCAGTCTGGTATTGGTGTCTTTATTGGCGTTTGTTTGGAGTCCCACTGAAGATGGCAGTTCACAACCCAGCCAAACAGTGACTGTGGCGATGTCGCAACAACTTGCGCTGTCTTCAAAAACCGCACAAACGGCGTCTACGGTACTGCTGGATGGTTCTGTGGTTTACCTCAACGGAGACAGTGTCGTTGCGGTTAATCACAATGCCCAATGGCGTGATGTTCGGCTCGAAAAAGGCCAGGCGTATTTTGACGTGTCTCACGAACCTTCCCGTCCCTTCGTGGTACACGTGGATGATACCAGGGTGCAGGTAGTGGGGACTGCGTTTGATATAGATCGGTTGACAAATAAAACGGTTATCAGCGTATACGATGGCGTTGTTAAGGTAATGGCGGATAAAACACTGATGCTGGTGAAAGGTGAAGGTGTCGTACTTAAAAATGGCAAATGGCATCGCACATTTCGACTTTCCCACTCGCAGTTGCCTGCATGGCGCAGCGGTTGGCTTGACGTGGAGAATGAGCCGTTGGCTGTGGTCTTAGAGCGTTTGGGACGTTACCTGGAAAAACCGGTAAAAATGGTTGGCATCGAACAGGTGTTGCTGTCTGGGCGATTTAATCTCAATGAACCCGAGCAGAGCCTGAAGCTACTGACATCTGCCAATGGATTAGTGTTGCAGGACAACGGCGGGCAGTTTGTCATCAGTACGGCTTTGCAGTAAAACGAACTTTCCTACGTGATGGTTTTTGCTCCTCACCAGTATTTAATGTGTTTGCGGCTGGTGGCGTTGGTTATCGCGGCGCTGGGTTTGGTTCTATCACCTCGGGTAGCTGCCACAACCCATGAATCCGTTGTCTTACATATTGACGGTCAGTCGTTAACGGATAGTCTGCGATTTCTGTCGGTGAAATACAATCAGCCCTTCGTGGTAAATCAGGCTTTGACCGGGGGCATCAGAGTGCCGGAATTGTCCGGGAAATACACGCTGGAAGAGGCCTTAGACATACTATTGGCTAACACCTCGCTTGTGTACCATCTTACTCCGGAAGGTATACTCCTCAAGCCTGTGGCGATAAATAAAAGCGAACAAAGTATCATTGAAGAAGTGGCGGTAACGGGCATTCGGGCTTCGCTGGACATATCACGGCAGAGGAAGCGTGAAAGTCAGGTTATTTCAGATGTTATTGCGGCCAGAGACATTGCTACCTACCCCGACCGCAATCTGGCGGAATCCATGCAGCGCATTCCCGGTATGTCTATTGCTCGAGAGGCAGGGGAAGGCCGTCAAATTATGTTGCGCGGACTGAACCCGGATTTTACCCTGGTGACGCTGAACGGCATGCCAGTGTTGGCTAACAATGATTCACCAATGGACAGCCGGCAGCAGAGGCATCGGGATCGCTCTTTCGATTTAAACCTGTTTGCCACCGAGCTATTCAGCAATATTCAGGTGTTGAAAAGCTATCAGGCCAGCCAGCCTACGGGTGGGCTGGCTGGCATTGCCGCTTTAGAAACTGCCCATCCCTTTGACCATCCTGGCCTGAATTGGCATGTCAACACCCAGACGGGAAAAAATACGTATATCGATGAACCCTCCGCCCGTTTTTCTACGATGGTGTCGTCAACCAAAGACCACTGGGGCGCACTGGTTTCAATGTCTTATGGTGAGCGACGTTCCCAGGAAGTCGGGGCGAATACTTTCCGCTGGCGACAAATTACCCCTGAGGGCGCTGATATCTCCCCGCTACCAGAACCTTTAGCTTCTGCTTGGCAAGCCGGTGAATTGTACGTTCCCCGTGGGAACCGATACTCGGTTTGGCAGAGCGATATGACCAGGGCAGGTGTGAGTGCATCATTGGAGTACCTGAGCGACCGGCATCACATCACGCTGGACTGGTTATTTGGCGAATTTAGTGGTGAGCGACACGAATACCATCTGTATCCCAGAGGATATCGGTCAACACCGGTAATCGAGGGGAAAACCACCATAGCTGACGCGCAGGTGAATGAAAATAACGAGTTGGTCTTCGGGGTGTATCAACGGGCACAGGTAGGAACAGAAAGTCGTTTTCAGCGAGTATCGACGCTTTACCGGCAGTGGGTGCTAAACGCCGAACATCAATGGACCCCCAAGATCGAGGGGCATCTGAGACTGGGCTGGGAAAAATCCGACTATGCTATTCCTGTGGGGATCAAGGCTTACATGGAAAGCGCAACGGATGTCACTATTGACTACCGGGACGAAGACGGCTTTGCCCGCATCAGCTATGCCGATGACCTTACCGAGCGCAATTTCTGGTATATGAAAGAGCTCGATGCAGAGCAATACTTTGCCAGCACGGGGTTTGCCAATGCAAACTATGATGTCAAACTCATACTGAACACCCAATGGCAGTGGCGTGCAGGCTTCGACCTTGTCCATTTCAACAGTGAAACCCATTTGTTTAACGTTCAGGATATGTTGGCTGACGAATGGGCATTGTTCCGCCAGGGTATGCCGGCTCAAAGCACTGATGAACGCGGGGTTATGAGCCTAAACGACAAGGTGCCGGATTCTGTGGGGAATACGTTAACAGCTCACCCAAGGCTGGAGTGGATGAGGTTAAACCCCACAGACGTGTTTCACTATTATGGCTTGCCTTCCCACCCTGACGGTATTCGTTACACCAGTGCGGCAATGCGAAAGCCATGGACCCTGTCACAAGACCGCATTGGAGAACAAAGGTACGCACTTTTCAGTGAAGTTGATTTTCGACACGGGCCGTTGCGTATAAATGGAGGCGTGCGCATTGAGCAAGAGCGCATTGATGTATGGGCAAATGATTTTGGCATCCAACGAGCTCAAGAACTGGAGTATACGTCTTTCTTACCCGCTCTTAACCTCAGGTATGACACCAGTCACACCAATGTGTACCGCGTTGCCCTTAGTCGTACTATTGGCAGGCCATTACTATCCGATTTGGCTCGAACCGTTGAATATGATGAGGAGAAAGGAGTGTTGTTCGGGTTTAATCCGTCGCTGGGCCCTTATACCGCAACCAATCTGGATATTGCCTGGGAAAGCTATCTCACAGAGATGAACCGCATCTCTTTGTCTGTGTTTTATAAATACCTTGATGACTACATCGTGATGTCCTCAGAACAGCTTCCCCTGGCACACATTCCTGAGCAGGACATTGTGGAGGCTGTTGCAGGCGATAGGGCGTCGCTGTTGCGGGTTGTGCCGGAAAATGCCGAGGGGGCAGCTCTGTATGGCGTAGAACTGAGTACGCAATTTGAACTGCCGTTGACCGGATTGCCCGGCTATCACGTAGGGGTGGCAGCCAACGCCAGTTATACCCAGGGTGAAGTAAGATATTACAACAGCAATAACGGTCAGGCCCTGACGAAAAAGTCACTGCCTTATCTATCTCCCTGGCTGGCCAATGTCACCGCGTACTGGGAAGGCTATGCAATGAGCCTGCGCATGAGTGCTACATATCGCGATGCCTATCTTGCACGGGTGGATGGAAATACGCTTATTGATGAGGATGAAACCGGGTTTGAATCGAGTATTTACGTTGATGCTGTTGCGGCCTATCAAATTGACGAGCATTGGGAGCTGCGTGCAGAGGCTGTCAATCTGACTAACGAAAGGGAGCGGCAGTATTCTGATTCATCACACCGACCCTATAACACGACCTTGAGTGGACGCAACTTTTACCTGGGAGTGACATACCGTCATTAAAAAAAACGAGCGATTACCCACAGGAGTAACCGCTCCTTACAATTACATGGCGTAGGTAACACCAACGTAGAAAGTGCGTCCGCTTACCGTCGTGTTATACAGGCGGTCGTCTGAGTCAGAGTACTGTTCTTCCCTCTCATCACTAAGGTTAACACCTTCCAACGATACTTTGATATCTTCGGTGACGTTGTAAAACGCAGAGAAATCCCAGTATGTGGTGCCGTGGAAACCGGCTTCATCCTGGTCAGAGCTCGAGGTTTCTACTACTGTCAGATACTCATCGCGGTGAGCCGCTGATACCCTGGCTCCCCAGGTTTCCGTTTCGTAGTAGAGCGTCACGTTAACGGTGTTTTTAGATAGTCCAAAGAAGGGGCGGGACACTTCAACGGTTTCACCGTCCACAAGGATGTTGTGCAGAGAGTCGCCATCGGCATAGGTGTAGTTTGCTATACCACCGAAATTGTCAAAGGGAGCTGGCAGGAAGTCGAAATCCCGTTGTACGGCAAATTCCCATCCGGAAAAGTCGCTGTCGTCGAGGTTTTGCGGTTGTGAAAAGTTATACAGGGTTGCACCAGTCTGGGCATTGCCTTCTTCATCTGTTGCACCTTCCAGCAGGGCCAGTGGGTAACCTGTATCGCCGTAGGGAACGCTAATGGTTTTAGTGGCAATAAAATTATCTATGTCTTTTCTAAAGTGGGACATGGAAACATAACCCACGTCCTCAAAGTAATATTCAACACCAATTTCCATGTTGACGGTTTCAAAAGGCTCCAGTGCTGGGTTACCAGCATTGATGTGCAGTCCGCTTGAACCTGAAAGAGGGTCGGTGTTCACAGAGCCTGTGACAGTGAGGTTTCCAAGGGTAGGTCGGGTAAGGTTCTTGCCAGCGCTTGCCCGCAGTACCAGGTTGTCCGTGGCGAACCACGCCAAGTTCATCGCTGGGAGGACACCGTCGTATTCCCGTGTAACCGTAACATATTCAGAACCGTTGACCAGGCCAGTCGAGTCGATTTCGGTATCGTAGTAACGAAGGCCTAGATTACCCCGTAGTTCGGTGTCGCCTATCAACAGATCAAGTTCATAGAGGGCGTAGGCTGCCTGAGTTTTCTCAGTTACCTGGTTAGGGGTATCCGTCATTGCTATATCACGGTTTACGGTGAAACTGTTTAAAACGCCATCAACGTCTACGCTGAGCCAGTTTTGTTTTTTGTGATTATCGTTAATGAATGTCAGACTGCTATCGACCACATCTGACACATCACCACTTTGCCAGTCGCCACGCAGTATGTTGTCTTCTTGTACTCTGCCGCTGACGTGTTCAAATTTTTTGGAGGACACGCCGAATTTCAGGCTGCTTGAATCAGTCAATACATAGTCGGCATCCAGCTTTACAACATCGAAACTGTTGCTGACTTCGTCTTCCGCCAGGTCAATTTCATGGTAGCGAAATTCATCAATATTAGTGGGGTCGTAGTCGTTGACGTATGTGTTTGTCCCGTAAAAACGGTCGTCGCGATAGTCAATGGTCATATCGGCAAAGGATTCCATGTAAACCTTGGCGCTATTGCTGGTGTAATCACTTTCCATATGACCTGCAAGACCGCTGATAACAAGATCTGACGATACGATCCAGTCGCCGTTCAGGACAATTTGAACGATCTCTGTCTCAGCAGTCTGACTGCGACTTTCTGAGTGGATTGCGGTATTGCGCCACTCGGAAAAAATGACTTCGTTGTTGGCGTTATACGACAAATCCACCAGCTCAGAACAGAAGTACCTGGCACCGCCGTCATAGTCGGGTCCGGTACAACCCAGTGCCGTAGAACTAGAGCCCCGGCTTTGCAAATGGTATTCCTTGCGATCGCTGTCCAGTTTTCCGTATAGCGCATCTAAACCCAGTGATAAGTCGTTGTTAGGACGATACTGCAGGGCGACAGTTGCTCCTACGCGGGTTTGGTCGCTGTTAAACTGTGAATAGCGGCTGCCGCGGGAAAAACGCAGTTCACCACTATCTACTGCCGCCTGATTGGCTGCTGACAACGCTGAAATGTCTGAACCTTGGGCTGTTCTTGGTCGCCAGCGGTAGGTGTTGTAGCCCTGTTCACTGGTATCGCGATTACTATATGCAATGGAGAAGAGCGCCCCGAAATTATCCCAAGTATTGGAAATCAATGCTGCAACACGAGGGCTGGTATCATCGGTAAGGGAGTTTTGTCCGGCTTGGGCGCTGATCACACTGTTGAAGCCATCGTAGTCAAAGGGTTTGGCCGTGTGAAGCTGCACCGTCCCGCCAATGCCGCCTTCGTCCATATCCGCAGAGTAAGACTTTCTTACATCGATTTGGTTAAACAGTTCAGATGCGAAAATGTTAAAGTCAAAAGAGCGTGAAGTGTTGAGGGTGCCACGACTGTCCATGGCCGATGAAGACGTGCCAAGTGCTTCCATGCCGTTGAGCTGTACCTGAGTAAAGTCGGCGTTTAACCCGCGTAGAGAAATTTGTCGCCCTTCGCCCGCCTCGCGATTAATGGTGACACCGGGAATGCGCTGTAGCGATTCCGCAAGGTTAAGATCAGGGAAATCTGCAATATCTTCAGCGACGATAGAATCCTGGGAACCCAGCGCGTCGCGTTTTAAGTCTCTTGCTTTAATCAGTGAGCTGCGATAACCGCTGACGACAATTTGTTCCATGTCGGCGTCGTCTGCTGACGGCGTGTTAGCCTGTTGGGCAACAGCATGTCCTGATGTTGCGCTCAGAATACCTGCCACTGACAGGGCAAGGATATGTTTGTTAAACGATGATTGCATAGTGTGTTCCTTTAATTGAACGTCGTTATTTAGGGATAAAAGGGTGTGGTCGTCGCAATGCGCCGTCGACAAAGCTCACCTGGTAACCGTGACGTTTTGCCTGTGGCGATTGGGGGTAAAAATCGGTGGAGATCATTTGTGCACCGCTGCGAAATGCCGCTTCCCGCTGCGCGGCTTTGACTGAATCAGGTGCAGAAAAATTGGCATCGGAGCGGGTGCGTACCATAAACCCCCTGGCCACCAGTGCGCGAATGTCTGCCTGTTGATCAACGGGATTGTTTTTGATCATGATGGCTGCCGATGGATGGTCTGGATCAAACGACGCGAACATGGCCTGTTGCGTTAAGCTTGGCTGCCCCCGTAAGTAGCGCCGGCGCTGCTCTGCATTGCCGTCAAAGAGAAATAGGAATTTTCCCTTGAGTTCATTTACGTCAGGCCACCCTTGCTGAACAATTGCTTCGCGCAATGAGTCGAACTTTCCTTGAATACTGGCAGGTGTGACTAAGCGTTGTTGCAATGTATCCTTAATAGCCGTATCGAGTGCCGCAAATGCCTTCTCGTCAAATAACGCAGGGGGTGGGCTGGAAAGAAAAGCCGGCTGGTTTTCTTTCACGTTCATCATAATCACGATGGGAAAGTGACTCGGGTTGGCGTCAGACCAAGCTACCAGTTGTGACAGGCAGCTTGTAAACTCAATACAGTGTGAGCGAACGTCTACATGAGGTATGTGTAGTACTTTAAAGCCTGGTTTCGCCAATCGATGCCTGGCGTTTTCTGTTAACCATTGCTCGTTTAGCCGTGCAGCCAGCTCTGGAATGTGATACTGGTTGCCATTTGGGTCATTAACAACGTCTATTTCCAGTTGCCTGATACCGAGATCTAACTGGGTAGCTAAACTGGGATGAGCATAGTCGATTTGTGCTGCGCGGTGGCTGTCTTTTTCCGCGAGAAAACGAAATGCCGACGCGGGCAATGCCTGTTTGTAGCTGTTGTGCGAGCCAATCCATTGATAGTGATTCAACGGAGCTGCGGCTACATTGTTCATAAATACTGAAAATAAAAGAATTAATCGGTAAAACATAATTTGCTCTCTGTATGTTCTGTGGAGGTAGAGTGACGGAGTAAAATAATGGGGACGTAAAAAATTGCTAACCCATTAATATTCATAAAAATGTAACACAGCTGGTTAAGTTTTTATTACAGTGATAGATTGCCTGTCCCCGTTTTAGGATCATTTACGTCCATGATTTAGGGTGTAAATGTAATTAATGTTTTTTTGCCGTAATATCACGACACGTGATGTGAACGCGGTATTTGCGAGATAAGGCTGAACATGAAGTACTGTATTTGGATGTTGTGCGCGCTTGTGCTAACTATCACTGGCTGTCAAAAAAACACTGATCATCAAAGGCAAGACGCGCCCGTTGAGTCATCCGTCGATGAACCGGTGGACATATCTATCGCTTTTCTGGCCGATATCCATCTACATGACTTTTTCGTGGCTGCGGAGAACTTGTCATCCTCTGGGTTGCCAACCTTTCCTGGGACTAACAATCCCGTGCTAATACGAAGCATGCAGGCACAATTGAACTCTACCCGTTTATTTAATGAAAACTATTTTGTTTTTCTTGCAGCACTGGATGATCTGGCACAACGGGGCATAAAACTGGTTGCGCTGCCAGGAGATTTTTCCGATGACGGGCAGCCGGCAAATGTGGAAGCGCTAAGGCGTATTCTGGACACCTATCACGAGCGCCACGGCATGCGATTTTTTGCTATCACTGGGAATCACGACCCAGTACGCCCGTTTACCCGGGCCGGTGGCAAAGGGGACTTTCTGCATCAATCTGGCAAAGAAGTGGCAGTTTACAGCCCCGACCATCCGCGCTGTCAGTCAGGAGAGGCCTGGCAATGTAGCCATGCGGTAAGGGAATGGGGGTATGCTGATATTACGCAGACGCTGAATGCTCACGGTTTTTTGCCTCAGCCGCAGGATGTGCTGTATGAAACACCCTTCGGCACAAATGAACTGGCCAGGCGCGGTTGGGATTGGTGTGACGAAAAAGGCACTTGCATTTTTATGCCCGACAGCAGCTATTTGGTGGAACCTGTGGACGGTGTGTGGCTGCTGGCTATTGACGCTAACGTGTACGTACCAAAAGGGGATTATGCAGACCGACAGTTTAACGGTTCCGGGAATGCCGGTTACAACGCCTTACTTACGTACAAACCCGCATTGATAAGGTGGATAACCAGCGTGGTTAAAAGGGCAGAAAAGCAGGGCAAACGATTAGTGGCGTTCAGTCATTTTCCCATGGCTGACTTTTACGATGACACTGAAATGGAGCTTGCAGATTTATTTGGGGCTACGGCTATGCAGTTAAGGCGTATGCCAACGAAAGAAACTACTGCTGCACTGGCACAAACCGGGCTTAAGTTGCACATGGCAGGTCATATGCATTTATATGATGTTCACGGGCCTGCTTCATCTTCGTCGCAAGCGTCGCCAGGCTTAGTTAACGTCCAGGTGCCCTCGTTAGCAGCGTATCAACCTGGGTACACTGTGGTTACATTAACCGCCGAACATACTGCGCGAGTAGAGACGGTAATTAAAAAAGATGTGCCGGGCTTTGACGCCTTGTTCCCTCTGTATGCCAAAGAATGGCAATATCGTCGGCAAGCCGGTTTATCAAAGTGGGACGAGGGGATCTTGTCTGCGTCCAATTACCTCAGGTTCACCGACAGCCACCTCAGGGAGGTGGTTAGGCAACGGTATGTGGGGCGGGAGTGGCCCAGCGAAATGGCGCAATACTTTAAAGCGCATACGGTAGGGGAAGTACTTGGTGACACACTTTGTAACGCCCCGGCCAGCGGATTCTCAGACCACTTTCTCGCCCGTCCGGCCATTGCCCTGGCAAACGACTATTACAGAATTCGCAATGCTGGCCAATTTGCTGATATTGGGAACCGCGAGGAGATTTACAGCGGCTTATTACCTGTGCTTTCTGCTTGCCCTGTACCTGAAGACAAAGCGGCTGCACAGGCCTACGCTTTTTTGAAAATTGTAGCGGTGTCTGCTCAGCGCGTTGACAAAACGACCTGGGTGGTACCAGGTGTATAGATTTGGAGCGTTTAGTTTACTCCTTTGTGTGCCGCTTTTTGCTGATGCGCAAACCCCGGAGGATATAGAGCGAATAACAACGACAGCGAGTCGCGTGGCCAGGGGGCTGCACAGTTTGCCATTGACATTGCAGGTAGTGGATAACGACACTTTGCAGTGGTTGTCGGCTTCTCATGTAGAGGAAGCCCTTAAGTTGGTGGCGGGTGTACAATTGCAGCGAGGAAATGGCCAGGAATACCTCCCCGCGTTGCGATCACAGGTGCTTAGCGGAGCTGGTGCATGCGGCGGACTGTTAACCGCCGAAGATGGTATTTCGCTTCGCGCAGCGGGCTTTTGTAATATCAATGAGTTGTTTGAAGCGCACACCGAACTGGCCGAGCGCATAGAGATCCTAAAGGGGCCAGGGTCGGTACTCTATGGTTCAAACGCGGTTCACGGTGTTGTCAACGTTATTACACCTGATACAACGACAGGGAAAGGTTTACTCGCTTTGGATGTGGGGTCGTTTGGTTACCAGCGCGGCAAATTTCGCGCTGGTACTACCCGAGGTGCCCATGGTTTTGGCGTGAATTTAAGTGCTACCCATGACAGTGGCTATCGCACCGCTGAGGGGCTCGATCAGGAAAAAGTAAACCTGCGTTATCAGTTTAGTGGTGATGTGCTTAACATTACCAGTGGCTTAACTTATACCCACTTGGATCAGGAAACCGCAGGTTACATCACAGGGTTTGAAAGCTACAAAAATAGCGCGTTGGCGCAGGCAAATGAAAATCCAGAAGCGTATCGCAATGCCACTTCAATTCGCCTGTGGAGCAAGTTTTCAATGGCGTTAAAAAATGGCGACAGTGTGACCATAACTCCTTATTACCGCAATCAGGACATGGATTTTCTCATGCACTTCTTACCCGGGCAGCCGGTGGAGAAAAATGCTCAGCAAGGGGTGGGAGTGCAATCATTGTGGGTGCATCAGGTATCTGACCATATTACGGTGTCCAGTGGATTGGATGGGGAATTGACACAGGGAACGCTGCTGCAATTACAAGAAGGGGAAACCGTTGGCTCGGCGTTTCTCGTGGAAACTATTCCTACGGGCAAGCACTACGACTATGACGTTGATGCCAGTATTGTCGCGCCGTTTATTGCCGCTGAGTGGCAGGTAAACAACTGGCGCATCACTGCAGGTTTGCGTTATGAATACATGGCATACCAATACACCAACAACATGAATACAGGTCGTCTTCGTGAAGATGGCTCGTCCTGTGGTTTTGGTGGCTGCCGCTATACCCGGCCACCGAGTGGAAGTAACCGTTTTAGCAATATTTCGCCCAAACTCGGTACTGTGTATCAATGGTCTGATGTCATTCAGCTTTACGCCAATGCGTCGGTTGGGTTTCGAGCTCCGCAGGCCACAGAACTTTACCGGTTACAACGGGCTCAAACTGTTGCGTCTCTGTCTTCGGAAAAAGCAAACAACATTGAATTTGGGGTGCGCGGTATCCTTGAAAACCTCCGTTTCACCGGTGCTGTATATCGAATGGATAAAGACAATTTTATTTTCCGAGACAGTGATTTCTTTTATGTAAACGACGGTAGAAGTCGTCATGTCGGCATTGAATTGGAAACCGAATGGGTAATTTCTCCGGCATGGAAGCTGACATCAGCCTTTTCGCTGGCAGAACACACCTATCGTCACGACCAGACACTCAATGATATTAACATTAACGGCAATCTCATTGACTCTGCTCCGCGCTCAGTATTCGATATGCGTCTTGCTTATGCTTTCTCGCATTCTGCAAAAGTAGAGACACAGTGGTATCATTCGGGCAGATATTATACTGATCCGGAAAATCAGCACGAGTACAGCGGGCATGACATTGTAAACGTGCGCGCCAGTTGGCAGATCTCGCGGGCGCTGACGGTCTATGGCAGGGTAAACAATGTATTCGATACCGCCTATGCCGAGCGAGCAGATTTCACATCGTTTACCGCGGAGCGGTATTTTCCCGGTCGACCCAGAAACTATATGTTCAGTCTGATTTATCGTTGGGACGCGTAGCGCGCCCAACCATACAGTCGAGCAGGAAACTTCCTCCCGCTTTATCCATCAGTTTTTCGAGCTATGTAATGTCTTGCGAGTTTACATAGCTGGAAAAATTGTTTTATAGGATACGTCATGAAAAAAATTGTCGTTGTTGGAGGTGGTGCAGGTGGACTTGAACTGGTTACCCGACTGAGTAAAAAATTAGGCCGCAAAGGATTGGCGGAAGTCATTTTAGTTGATCGAAGCAAAACCCATGTGTGGAAGCCCCTGCTGCACGAGGTAGCAGCAGGGGTTATCGATAAAAACTCAGATGGCGTGGATTACCGCATGCATGCTGTACGCAACAAGTATCAGTTTCAACTCGGGAATATGCAGCATCTCGACAGCGAAAAGAAGTTTATTGTACTCGACCCGCTCTTTGATGATGAAGGGCAGGAAATCCTACCCGAACGCACTATCGATTACGATTACCTTGTACTATCCATGGGGAGCGTGTGCAATGATTTTGGCACGCCTGGCGTGGCTGAGCACTGCTATTTTCTCGATTCGCTGAAACAAGCTGAACGCTTCCATAAAGCGCTTTTGAATCAGTTGCTAAGAATTAATCAGTCCAGTACCGAACAATCATCTTTGCACGTTGCTATTGTCGGTGGTGGCGCAACGGGCACGGAGTTAGCCGCACAGCTGCACCATGTAGCGAATTTAGCCCGCGCCTACGGAATGCCCGAAATGTCTTCGGAGCGATTGCGTGTCTCGATTATAGAGGCGGGGCCGAGAATATTACCGGCATTACCGGAGAGAATTGCAGCATCGGCGAAAAAAGCGCTGACAGATTTGGGCGTTAACGTTATGGAAAGTGCCATGGTATCTGAGGCCACTGAAGACGGCTTTATCACGAAAACCGGAGACAAGGTGGAAGCCGACCTCCTGGTGTGGTCGGCGGGTGTAAAAGCACCAGAGTTTTTGGTAAATATGGGCATTTTTGAGACTAACCGAGCAAATCAGATCTTGGTGAACAGCCATTTGCAAACCACAGTATCTACTGACATTTTTGCCATTGGCGATTGCTGTGGGTTCCAGCAAAAAGACGGCACCTGGGTGCCGCCGCGTGCGCAGTCAGCTCACCAAATGGCCAGCGTGGCAGCAGGAAATATCATCAATTTGTTTAAAGGAAAGCCTTTAAAAGCCTACGAGTATCGCGACTACGGTTCACTGGTGCATTTGAGTAAATACAGCACGGTGGGTAGTTTAATGGGGGCACTGGTAAACAGCAGTATGTTTATTGAAGGCCGTTTGGCGCGGCTGGTGTATATATCCCTGTATAACATGCATCAGTACGCTATCCACGGATGGTTTAAAGGTACCATGACCTTACTCGGTAGAAAAGTCAGCAACTTTGTCGGTCCTAAGCTAAAGTTACACTAATCATTTACAACACATAGGCTTAAAGGGACAAGGGTGAAGCTGGCGATAGGATTGTGCTCCGCGTTTGTTATAGCTGGCTTTGTCGGCTGGCTCTATCTGCCTGGCTTTCAGGTGAAAGTTGACAACGCAGCGCCCTTGGAGACAGGGGTAACATCAGCTGCAGATACAAAAATGCAGCCTGATGTTACGCCGCAAATTCCTATCATTCCAAATCACCCTCAAACACGGGACTCAGCAGAAAAAGTGCGACCCGTGGTACAAAAGGGGCCCGGTGAAACGCAGAACCTGAAAGATGTTCTCGCGTTGCTGAAGAATCGCCCCAGTCTGGGGACAATGGATTACTTGTTGTTTTCTTCGCAGGGTATTATTAATAACATTAATGCGTCGTCGTTTGTAAGTGTGGAAGGCTTTCCCGTGGTATTTGCACTTCTGGAATCTCACGCAGATGATCTCGATAGCGCCAACCGATTAGAGCAGCTTTCTCACCTGATATACGACAACAGTACGTACGATGTGTTTGCTGAACAAATGGCTTGTGCGGGAAAATACTGCCTGTTGAGCTTTACCTCAGGCAGCACCAGTGCCAGTACTTTCAGCGGTTTAAAAGCGTTTGGGCAAAACGCTTTTTACGTAAGCTCCGAGTCCGACGGTTCCGGTAATAAAATATACCGCATGATGTTCGTGGCATTGGAATTCAACGGTCTGACCCATTGAGTTTGTAAAGGGCTTAAACAATCTAAAAATCGACTCTTCTGCGCATGTTTTTACGTTCGCTAAGCTGTTTTTTTGATGCTTCTCGACGTTTCTTGACGCCTTTACTGATGCGGGTTGGCCGGCGCTTCTTTTGTACCTTTGTAGCTGCTGCCACCCATTGTACCAACCTGTTTATGGCATCCTGGCGGTTTTGTTCCTGAGTGCGAAAACTCTGTGCTTTTAGTACAAAGACACCTTCTGCGGTAACCCGGGCGTCTGATTGCTGCAATAGTCGGCTCTTTACAGCATCAGGTAAAGACGACCTGCCAATATCAAAGCGCAGGTGAATAGCGCTGGATACCTTGTTTACGTTCTGCCCGCCCGCACCCTGAGCGCGAATGGCCGTCATCTCTATTTCTGTTTCATCCAACTTGATTGAGGGGGTTATCGCGATCATTGCGTTAATTTACACTCAGGCAGGTTTGGGATTTTCTGGCCGGGAAAACAGCCTCCAGTGTTGTGATTAGTTGTTGGTAATCTTCTGCCATTGCACTGGCTTGATCTTCGGTCAGCACTGCGCCAAATTTGTGGGCTCGGTCTTCTTCAACGCGAGTGTAGTAAAAAAGGCGCACATCAATATCACTTTTTCGCCAGGCTGCGGCGAGGTTATCAATATTTTTTCTGGAATCGTCAATAAATACAATAGCGTCAAATTGTCGCTGTGTTTTGTCTAATATCCACTTCAACATGTGACCTTTGTTCATTCCGGTTGTCATCATTACACCCCGGCTGTAACTCAGTTCCCGTTCTGTGTGTTCCCGATAATTCGGGTTTTGTTGATTTTCAGGTGTCAGTGCAGATACAGACATGTCGAAACCGTTGCGAAGCAGTTCTCTTTCTGTGGCTGCCCGGTATTTCGGTGCTCTGGAGGTGAGCGCGAAAATCGTATTGCCCTGGGATTGCCATGTCGAAATGGTGTTTGCCAGCCCGGGTTCCGTTGGTGTCATTGGGTTTAGCTCATAGAGTAAACCGATAGTATCTTCAAAAAGGCAGGACACCTGCTCACTGTCTCTGGGTTTAACCGCAAGTTTTCCCGTCTGCCATTGATACCAAATGTCGCCCCCTAAGTCTGCGGTACTAGTAAGCAGGGTATTGTCGATGTCGGATACGATTAAAACCCTGTCGGCAGAATACCGCGCGTTGAGTGTTTTCACTTCTTTATCCACGTCGGTAAAGGTTGTGGTGGTCGCAATGACCAGTGAATGAGGTGGCGTAACTGTCCGCTCATGCACAGATGTGCACCCGGATAAAACAATGGCAATGACAGCAGTGAAAAGCGAAATACGAGATGGAAATAGCATGCAATAAGTACGTTGAATTTTTACTGCTATACAGCCTACCAGAAATTCCATTGTGCTTACACGGCAGAGTAAGAAACCAAATCACATGATGGTGCGACAGCCGGTGATCTTCCTCAATTAGTTTTGTTGGATGATTTTAGTAACTGAACCTTGGTATGCGGGACAAAACGCTTATTCAGAACACTTAAGACCATGCTGAATTACGCACTCGTGAAACCTTACGCGCCTCTTCACCCGCTGAGAGGCGCTCATAGAGTCTCAAACAACAAAGGATTCGCGATGAGCAGTAGATATTTGCGACAAAGTGTTATTCTTTTAATCAATTTCAGGCGTATTCTAATTGTGTAGCGCTTGTTTTTGCGCTCATTACGGAGATTTCTCATGCGTTTTGGCTTGTTAGGACTGTGGTTGTTGTTGCTGTTACCCGTTGGGGTCGACAGTGATTATGCTGCGTCTGAAGCGAAAACCCTGGTTGGCACCGATGCGGTTGAAGCAACCGCCATTGTTGAACTGGCAGATGAGCTCGATGACGAAAAAGACAGTGGCGACTGCGTTGTTACCTCTCAACACCTTGCTACCGGGTATACGGTTTCGCCGTATCCTGACTACGCATACCTGCCACGGGAAGTTCTCTCGTGCGCCAATGGCATAAGGGCACCACCTACTTCTTTTCTCTCTTAGTTAAACATTTATGGCGTTTGAACGCCCCCATGTCTATTTGAGGAAAGTATTATGCATTCATTACCCCTGTACAAAACAGAAAGCATTGACCAGCTTGCGTGGCCTGAAAACCCTGCGAGATTAAACCTGCAATCTCCAGCTGAGACTATTTTTACTGATTTCACCATTCACGAACCTATGGTGATTGACTACAATGCCAAGGCCGTTGAGCTCGAGCACTTAATGAAACAGTCACATGTGAAAATGAAAATAGTGCTGGATAAGCACAAGCAATTTGCGGGTATCGTAACCCTGAGTGATCTAACCGAACAGCGCATTGTACAGAAGGTGGCTGAAGGTCAATCAAGGGATGAACTCACCGCCGCAGATTTCATGCAGGCAAAAGCGAGTTTGCAATCTTTCGATTATTCGCAAATTCAACGTTCAACCGTGGGGGATATTGTTGAAACATTGAAAGACAACGGGCAACAGCACTGTCTTGTGATTGACCGGGATGCCCACGTCATTCGCGGTATCATCAGTGTCAGCGACATAGCCCGGGATCTGCGGTTGCCACTGGACATACAAGCCCAGCCTTCATTTGCTGCGCTGTCGAGTGTCATTGCCGCGTAGCCAGTCTACCCCTGGCCTTATGTGCCAGGGGTATCTCACACATTTTACCGGTATGCGTTCTGGCGCATATTTCGCGTAGCATCCTTGTATTTTCTATACCCGTCAGGTAAACAAAAACCTGTTTCCCAAAGCTGAAACGCCAACGATTGGATCAGTGCGTTGACGTTTTCTGCCGAAGGGTGGTCGCTATTGTATTAGCTTTGCAGCAAAGACTTCGGCATCTTTGCGTTTGTCTGCCTTGTGCTGGTCTTCAGATCGGCCTTCCCGCCAGTAACTACTTATATAGATTTGTTCATGGGCAATATTTCTGTCTTTTACAAACAACGAACGCAGTGCTCGCATAGATGAAAATTCACATGCCGCCCAAATGCCCGGTGTGCCCGGCAACCAGTTTAATCCATCAACGACATCGGCAAGGCTTGGCGCATTGCCAATCACCCATTTGATTTCTACCCCGTCTGGTTTTACCAGAACTTGTTTGTCTTCCTCACTGGTGATTTGAATCACCGCGTAGCCTTGGGTACTGCCTGGCAGTTTCTCAAGGTATACCGATATGGCGGGCAATGATGTCATGTCACCGGCAAATAAGACCCAGTCGTAATGTTCAGCCAGTCCTTTAGAGCTGCCTGGACCACCAACGATGATTTTGTCACCTTTACTCGCGCGCTTTGCCCAATGCGACGCCGGTCCGCTTTGTTTTCCTTCACCGTGCAAAGCCATGTCAAGCGAAATGGATTGGGCCTGACGGTCTAACGAGCGAACGGTGTAAGTTCGCAATTGCGCCTCGTTCATTGATTCAGGGGGGACTGAAAGCGGGTTACCCGCAAAGTCAAAAAACAGCTTCACGTAAGCAGCGCTATCAATATTGGGGTAATTTGCCAGCGCCTTCCCAGAGAGCGTAATTCTGCGCATATTCGGTGTCACTTCTTCGTTAGCCACAACGGTAAGACACGCGGGTTTTTTGGGCGATTTCTTTTCCATACTGAAAGATTTCCTCTTGATAACTGAATGGCTTATATAGTAAATGAGAATGGTTATCAATAAAATTTAAGTAAATAGGACATTGGGCCCGCATTGAACCGTGAAAAGCGAATAAAAAAAACCGGAACACAGGGTTCCGGTTAAAAGACATTTAGGAATACACATAGAAACAGAGACAAAGACATCACTCAATGACTCAGTATTTGCAATTTTAGTGGGGTTTACTTCGTTGTTCGACATGACGCTTTATATCAGGGTTTTCTAATCTATACCTTTGTGAAAAGGCAATACACATCAAGAGGTGGAAAAAAAGCTCCCGCCATAAGACGGGAGAAAATCAGAGGTATAAAATAGGCCTATGAGGCCCGGAGGGGAGATTAACTGCCTAAACCGACAGTTCACATCAACGTCACAGACGTCATCAGTGTTCGTATTTGATCAGTAGGGCGTTCTCCACAGGTCACCCGGTAGACCAAAATTTGTACTGTCAGAATTTAAGTGTAGACCGCACTGACAATAATGGAAATTTGTCCTGACGTTTTTTTCTGACAGACAGTTGATTGTCGATGGATCGCACGCCATCTAAGCGAGCGATAACATCCTGAGCGAGCAAGCGATCGGCGTACGAATCTACTTCTCCAACTAAATGTACATGACCATTCGAAACATGTGCGTGAATATCACGAGTATTTAATTTTCCATTAAACAACAGGGCAGCTTCGGCTTTCTGGTCGATAAGAGCATCAGTATCGGACGTTTCAGCGAACACCGGTTGTGACAAAAATGCCAAGCACAGTGTGGCGATAAACACATTAACTGCTTTCATACTATGCCTCCTGATAACTCTGTTTCGTATATTGACATATGCGATATGTGTACCAGTTTTCTTATATCCCATTTAATTTTTTTAATATTTTGATTTTCCGTGTTTTTTTGGATTTCTTTGATCTAACGTTCGCCCCTGGATGATATCAGTGGGAAAAATTTACTTATCATCTGTCTATTTTTTCATACACTGGGAGGATTTTGCTGGCTTGTTCTGCAAGATCTGCGACCCAGCGATGTGTTCAAAGATTAATTTCTTTACCGGTTTCTGCCACCGTTGAAAATGGCGCGAATGATACGAGCATCTGCTAAGCCTTTTTCGCCGAAAACCAACGATGAACCCGTGCCTTTTCTTCCAATGTGAAAATCCAGCACAAATACCTTTATTATCGCGAATAAGCGTCTATTGCGATTTATACCCGGACGAATAACGTCCTTAGGCTTGATATATTAGAAATTCGTTATATAATGGAAATCTAATATGTTGGGACGTGGGATACTGTTCAAATGCATAATATCACTGACTTGTTAGTTTCTTTTAGCACACGCCGCTCGGGTATAGTGTTTATTGCCTTGGTGCTTCTTACCCTGGCCACCGGTGCGTTAATTCCTCGTCTCACGATAGATACAGACCCTGAAAATATGCTGCCAGACAATCATCCGGCGCGGGTTTTTCACAATCAGACTAAACAGACCTTTGCGATGCACGATGCAATCGTAGTTGGCGTCGTGCAGGAGCAAAGCGAAGAGGGGATATATTCACCGGAAACCCTGGCTGAAATTAAGCAATTAACTGATGTAATTCTCTCTATGGATGGCGTGATACGCGCCGACCTCATGTCGTTGTCTACGGTTGATAATATTACTCAAGCCGGGGCTGGCACATTGCGTTTTGAGTGGATGATGGATCGCGCACCGGCCACTCAGGAGGAAGCATCTGCGATAAAGGCGAGTGTCGCTCGATTACCTTTGCTTTTCGATACCCTGGTAGCGCAAACAGGGCGGGCCGCCGCCATTTATGTGCCTATTGCTGATAAAAATCAAAGTTATCGTATAGCCGAAGATATCCGCGCGAGAATTGAACAAATGGAATCGCAAAACCAGTGGTACATCACAGGGTTACCCGTAGCAGAAGATCAGTTCGGGGTAGAAATGTTCGTGCAAATGGGGATCTCCGCGCCCCTGGCAGGCCTGACTATATTTGTGTTGTTGTACTTGTTTTTCCGCAATTTTGCACTTATCACTGCACCCATGATCGTGGCCATGGTGACGGTTATTGTCACTATGGGGCTGATGATTGGCTTGGGGTATACGGTGCATATTATGTCATCAATGATAGCCATTTTTCTCATGCCTATTGCCGTAGTCGACTCGGTTCATATTCTGTCTGAGTTCTCTGACCGCTATAAACCAGGTGAACAGGCCCGCAGCGTCATCAGCCGGGTCGTAAAGCATCTGTTTACGCCCATGTTGTTTACTTCTGTAACCTCGTCTGTGGGTTTTTTCTCCTTGATGTTAACCCCCATCCCACCGGTGCAAATATTTGGTGCTTTTGTGGGCTTTGGTATTCTGTTTGCTTTTCTTGTCACAATCGTTTTTATTCCGGCTTATGTGTCGCGGATAAGTGACAATTCCCTTACACGCCTTCAGCAAGCCATGCACAACGGGCATGAGAGCAACAGTCGGGTTGCTGTATTTGCCCGCGGTATGGGCAAGTTGGCATTGTCATGGCGCAGAGGATGGCTAGTTGTGTTTAGCGTTCTGTTTGCCGTTTCAGTGTGGGGCATTTCGCATATTCAAATTAATGACAACCCGGTGCGTTGGTTTAAGCAGGATCATGAAATACGGGTTGCCGACAGCATTCTCAATGATAATTTTGCCGGTACTTACAATGCTTACCTTGTGTTGCAATCCAACGCAGCTGTGCCCGGTGTCGCAGATGTTCTGAATTCAGCCCCCACACCTGCATCATTGGGGCAGTGGCGGGAAGCGTTTGAAGCCAGCGCAATCGGGCTACAAGGGGAGGAAGCGTTAGAAAGTCTGATCATTGCCGTCGATGACGCCGCATTTGCGACGCAAAACAATGACGAGTTGGATTATTTTGACGCCGTTATCGCGGTCGCTGAGGATGCGGTTTCGAAGAGTAAAACTTTCTTGTCGCCCGCGCAGCTAAATTACATTGCAAATTTACAAGCATATCTAAGCAGTACCGGGTTAGTGGGGAAGTCGAACACGTTGGCTGATGTGGTTAAAGTCGTCAATCGTGAGCTGCACAGCGGTGAAGCACGGGATTACGCGCTACCTAATAGTCCTCAGGCAGTGGCGCAAAGCCTACTGCAATATCAGTCCTCTCATCGGCCCAATGATCTTTGGCATTTTGTTACCCCGGACTATCGGCAAACACTACTGTGGCTTCAGTTGTCCAGTGGCGACAATCAGGATATGAGTGCCGTCATACGGAAAGTGGCAGAGTATATGGCGCTGCACCCCCTGCCGGCTGATATTACCCACCAATGGGCTGGAAAAGCTTATCTCAACGTGGTTTGGCAGGAAAACATGGTGGCAGGTATGTTAGACAGTTTGCTGGGGGCATTTGTGATGGTGTTTATCATGATGGTGCTGCTGTTTCGCTCCTTTGTTTTTGGCCTTCTGGCTATGCTACCGCTAAGTATTACCATCGCGTTTATTTACGGGCTTATAGGCATGGTTGGCAAAGATTACGACATGCCCATTGCTGTTCTTTCTGCCCTGACCCTGGGCCTATCGGTGGATTTCGCTATCCATTTTCTCGAGCGGGCGAAAGCCATCTATAAGGAAACCGGCGATGTGGATGAAACCCTCAGTAGTATGTTTGGGGAGCCAGCAAGTGCGATTACCCGCAACGCGTTAGTGATTGCACTTGGTTTCACGCCCTTACTGTTTGCCCCGCTGGTGCCTTACATTACTGTTGGTGTCTTCCTTGCCAGCATTATGGCGGTGTCTGCGCTGGTAACGTTGTTGGTATTGCCCGCTGCACTGAGTTTGCTGCGCCGTTGGGTTTTTCCTTCGGCCTCACATTAAATCAACCTAAGGAGACCACAATGAAAATGATCACGCATTTACTCATTCCCGCTCTTGTGCTGGCTCTAAGTACTCAACTGTCTGTGGCTCAAGATGTAGATGTAGATGCCATCATCCAGGCGTCGGAAAAGGCGGCTTACTACGCGGGAAACGACGGCAGGTCTGATGCCAGAATGATGATTGTCGATGCTCAAGGGCGCAAACAAATGCGTCAGTTTACTCTGCTTAGAAAAGATGTAGCGGACAATGGCGATCAAAAAATGTTGGTGTTCTTCAGTCGCCCCGCAGATGTACGAGACACGGTTTTCAGGGTGGAAAAACACACGACTCTGGGCGAGGATGATGACCGCTGGCTTTATTTACCCGCGCTGGATTTAGTCAAACGCATCTCTGCTGGAGATAAACGCACCTCTTTTGTGGGTTCGCACTTCTTCTATGAAGATGTATCCGGCCGCGCAGTGAATGAGGATTTGTTTACACTAATGTCAGTTACTGACAAGGAATACGTACTCAAAGCCACGCCGAAACAAAAGGATTCCGTAGAGTTCACCCATTACACAGTGACAATAGATAAAACACATTTTTTGCCCGTGCTGATAAATTTTTTCAACGGAGATGAAAATTACCGCAGGGTGGAAGCCGTGTCAGTGGAAACGGTGGAGGGGTATCCCACTGTGACTCGCTCTAAAGTATCAGATTTGCGCGGGGGGGGTTATACCCTTATGGAATTCAGAAACATGGACTACGATCTGGGTTTAAGTGATGAGATTTTCTCCGAACGCAGTTTGCGTACACCGCCTGTTGAGTGGCTAAAGTAAGATGAAAACCAGATTAATACCAGTGATCGCTGCGGTCGCACTTGTACTGTGTGCATTTGGACACGCACAACAAGTGTCGGCCCAGGATATGCCCGTCGATGATGTTTGGGCAGACATGGCTGAATGGGGAGAAGAAGATCAAGGCCCGTTCCACTGGGCGGGCTTTTTGGATATTGCGACCGGGCGCAGGTTACAAACCGATGATGCAATAAATCGTAAAACGACACTGGAAGATTTGCGTCTGCAAATTCAGGCTGATTACGCTTTTGATAACGCTAGGGTAGGTATGCGTACCGATGTTTATTACGACGGGGTAAAAAACAACCTGAACAGTCAGATTAGAGAGTTGTACTGGCAGGGTAATCTGGGTTTCTTAGGAGCAAACGGCGGCCAGTTCGATCTGAAAATTGGACAGCAAATTCTAACTTGGGGAACGGGCGACTACGTATTTCTCAATGATCTGTTCCCCAAGGATTACCAATCGTTCTTCGCGGGCCGGGACGATGACTACCTCAAAGCCCCTTCACTAGCGATAAAGCTAAGCGGATATTTTGATTTGTTCAACGTGGATGTGGTGGTAACACCGCAATTTGAGCCAGACAATGGCATCAATGGTGAGTATTTCTCTTATTTTTCACCTCTTGAACGTAAGAACATCGCAGACGAGTTTCACGTTCTTGATACGAATACACCTGCAAGTGCGGAATACGCCGTAAGGCTGTACCGAGCATTACTGGGAACGGAACTGGCGTTATACGGTTACAAAGGGTTTACCAAGTTGCCAGAAGCGTCAGATAGTCAGGGCGAGGCGCGATACAGCAACCTTACTGTGACCGGGTTTAGCGCTGTTCGCCCACTGGGTAGAGGTTTGGCTAAACTGGAGTATGCCTATTATCACGGCGGCGATGATAAGGGTAATAATCCGTTGTCACCCAATCATCAGACTCGTTTGCTGGCGGGCTATGAGCAGGAGTTGGTGGCAAATCTCACTGGCGGTGTTCAGTGGTATACCGAATTTAATCACGATACCGCTTCGCGAATAAACGCCAGTTTGTGGCCTGTGTTTGAAGTTGAAAATCGCCGCCATGTGTTGACCACACAATTGCGCTATTTAGCCATGCGGCAAACGTTGTCTCTGCAGTTGTTTAATTTTTATTCCCCTACGGACAAAGATGGCTACGTGCGAATTCGCGCTACCTATTCACCGGTAGACAACTGGCAACTGAGTGGCAGTGTCAACGGCTTCTATGGAGAACGCGATCACACGTTTTACGGCCAGTTTAATAATGGGACCAACATGGCCCTTTCATTTCGCTATTTTTTTGAGGAGTAATGTATGTCTGTTGAACGCGCGTTGACAGCCTTTGCTGGTTTTATGGTTCTGCTTAGCGTTTTTCTCACGATTTATGTTAACGAGTATTTTATTTTGTTCACGGCATTTATTGGCGCCAATCTCTTTCAGCAGAGTTTTACCGGGTTCTGTCCTGCCACTTTGGTAATGAGAAAACTATTTGGTCTTAAAACCGAAAAAGAACTGGCCCGGCAAAAGCACTAGCATCAACAGGGAAGTTGTCGACCCGTCAGGCTGATGTGGTAACATACCGCGGTTCAAGATGGATAGAGCAGTGGTATTGAATAAACGCATTATTTTTCACATTGGCCCGCCAAAAACCGGCAGTTCAGCAATACAGCATTTTCTTCACTTACATCGGGAATCACTGGCTGAACACGGCGTGGTTTATCCGCGCCACAACGTGGATGAAAATGGCATCAGTTCAGGTAATGCGCGAACTATTTGCGAAGAAGACCGTGAAGGGCGGCTTGTACTCTGTGCCGACAAGCTTCAACACGTACTGGCAAATTTTGCCGCTGCCACCGACAAACACATCCTGTTGTTCAGCTCGGAGTCTTTTTTTCGTATCGCTGACGATATTCCCAAATATGTGCCAGATGTGGAAATACTGTGCTTTGTTCGAAATCCTATTGAATTTCAGCTGTCTATTTATAATCAGTCGGTGAAACGTCACGGCAACACAGACCAATTTAAACTGAGCTCAACACTAAACCTGATGCAATGGAAGCGGTTGTTGGCGATAAAGCAGCAGGTGGGCGCAGAAAAGTTCCACGGGTTTGCCTATAAACTTCCCGGTGACAGCACAAGTATCATTGACGATGTGCTCAGTGTTCTGGCGTTGACAGGCAAGCTTTTGCCCAACAATCAGGCGGTGAATAAATCTTATGCGTTTGCCGCTCTTGAGTTAAAGCGTTGGCTGAATGGTTTTCCCATTGACAATGTGCAATCGGAACTGGATGCATATTTGCAATCAGTCAGTGATGATGAAGCGGGGTATCGCCTGATAGACGACAGAACACTTGAAACGTACAAAGCTGAATTGCAAAAACGCCAAACTAAGTTCGATGCTTTGCTGGATGCCGATGAATGGCAACGGGTGTTTGATACCCTCGGACATATAGAAGCGCTGCCCGAAAGAAAACAGCAAGAGAACTGCGAGGTGTTCTGCGACATGGTAAACAGGCTCAAAAAAGAGAAACCTCTGTTGTACCTTGCTTTGGCTGCTATTGTCACGAAAACGGCGTCTGCTGATGTACCCAGAGCCTCTAAAGCTCTGTTTACTGCCAGCCCGGCTTTAAAAATAGTCGGGTATGTACAATTGGCTGTGGCATCGGTAGTCAGTAAAGTGCGTCAATTTCAAATCAAAGCTCCATCGAAGCATTCGGACCTGTGACACTCAGACTGCGCAGATAAGCCTTATTCAACCTGTAAAAAACCGCTGTTGACGAGGCGTTGCACCAGGGCAACCCTAACCTGGTTGTCAATGGCTCCTGGAACGTCGGCAATGCAAAACGCTCGGGTGTTTCGAATGAAATCCAGGCTCTCTTTGGCGCCGAGGTGCACCAGTATTTGTTCGCCGGGTTGGGTGAAATCGACAATGTTTTCCGTGCTAATACATTCAGACATGGCCATTGGGTTGTGTTTTACCTTACTGTGTAAACTAACGACAGGGACAGGCTGGGACACAGACAGTTTAGGGAGATCGAGTATCATTTTAGCCCGGCGTCGCTGTAGCGCCATATCGATAAATGCCTTGTCCTGGCAGGCAGTTAACAAAGTCTGAAGCTGTTCGCATACCTCCTCTGCTGTTGAATCAGCGGTTTCGGTTCCGGCCAGGTTATCTGCACGAGGGCCAAAATCTTTGCGCAGGGGAAGCTGTAAATCAGATAAATGGTCCAGTGCGGCGTTGAGCACGTCTCTGGTTGTGAGGGGGACAAACCCTATGGAGAGATGGATCGATTCTGATGTGGACTCCACAGTATGTGCTGTGCCACGAGGCAGATAAATAAAATCTCCGGGTTTTACGTCGACGGTTTTGTACTTAGGCATAGCGGGTGGTAGTTCACCTGCTTTTTTCCAGCGATTGGGAAAGGTTGTAGGCGTATCTGAAATAAACCAGCGCTTGGTGCCTTCAAGTTGAATAACAATTACGTCTACTTCATCGTGATGCACGGGTGCAGACGCCCCCGGAGCACTCCAAAAGGCAACCACGTTCACCGGGGTTTGCAGTACTTTTTCCAGCGCACGTGTGAACAGGCTAAGCGGCTCACTCAGCGCTATTACGTCAGGGATCCTCACCGTATACCCCAAGGCAAAATATTCTTTAATTAGTGCGTAAAAGGCATCGGCGTCTGATACCGCTCTTGCTTTGGGCGGTGGTACTTTCGGCGCATTTGCGTGGCAGGTTAAGGTGGGGGCATAGCGGTCGAAATCTTTGAGCAGCTGTTGTTTGACCGAATGACCACCGAGGACGTTCCGATGCGAGTTTGGGGCGTTCACAAGCGCAGGCCGACGGCCAACAAAATCGTCGAAGAATACGTCGTAAGACAGTGGAGAAAGCACCTGTTGGATGATGTCCTTAGCATCGGAAAGCATAAAAATTCCCTCAATATTCACATGACAACATAATACCATGATGAAAGCAGTGAAGTGGCCTTGTTTCTTTTTTCTGACAAGTTCGAAATGTTGTGCCAGATCAAATTACACAATACTTCACGGGTGTAGTCTATCGCTATATTTTGGGATCCAGACTCAGTCGTTATTCAACGGACCTGCAACGCTGGTAGAACCCTAATCACCGCGGCACAGCGGATACGATTTTGTTTTAACAATGATTTGGAGATAACCGCTATGAGCGATACATTGGTCGAGCTATCGCGATGGCAGTTTGCATTAACTGCCATGTACCACTTTATCTTCGTTCCACTTACCCTTGGTCTTAGTTTTATGCTTGCCATCATGGAATCTGTTTACGTGATGACAGGGAAAGAAATCTACAAAGAAATGACCAAGTTTTGGGGTAAGTTGTTCGGAATTAACTTCGCCATTGGTGTCGCAACAGGCCTCACCATGGAATTTCAGTTCGGCATGAACTGGTCTTATTACTCCCATTATGTAGGTGACATTTTTGGCGCGCCTTTGGCCATTGAAGGTTTGATGGCGTTTTTTCTTGAGTCTACCTTCGTCGGCTTGTTTTTCTTTGGCTGGGACAGAATGTCGAAAGTCAAACACCTTATGGCGACCTGGCTTGTCGCAATTGGATCAAATTTCTCAGCGTTGTGGATCCTCATCGCCAATGGCTGGATGCAATATCCCGTGGGCGCTGAATTCAATATTGAATCCATGCGAATGGAAATGACCAGCTTTGCAGATGTCGTCTTTAATCCGGTGGCCCAGGTGAAATTTGTGCACACAGTGTCTGCTGGCTATACCACAGGTGCGATGTTCGTTTTGGCCATTTCAAGCTATTACTTACTCAAGCATCGACACGTTGCGTTTGCCCGTCGCTCTTTCGCAATTGCAGCGAGTTTTGGTTTGGCGTCGGTGCTTTCCGTTATTATTCTGGGTGACGAAAGTGGTTATGAGCTGGGTGATGTACAGAAAGTGAAGCTTGCTGCAGTGGAAGCGGAGTATGAAACGCACCCGGCTCCCGCGGCATTTACGATATTTGGCATACCCAATGACGAAGAAGAACGCACTGATTACGCGCTGCAGATCCCTTGGGCGATGGGCCTGATTGCTACCCGCAGTTTCGATGAAGAAGTGACAGGCATTAAAGATCTGAAAGCCCACAATCGGGAGCGTATTCTTTCCGGTATACAGGCTTACAAAAACATGGATGCGGTGCGCGATGGCACTGCTACCCCAGCGCAAATTGAATTGTTTGAAGAAAACAAGGGGAATTTGGGCTACGCCATGCTGCTGCAACCTTATACTGACGATGTTACCCAACCATCAGAAACTGCGCTGGACAAAGCGGTAGACTACAGTATTCCTCCCGTAGCACCTCTTTTTTACTCGTTCCGCATAATGGTATTAGCGGGTTTCCTTATGTTGGCATTGTTCGCCGCGTCTTTCTGGTACAGCACAAAACACAAAATTACCCAACCACGGTGGTTGCTTAAAGCGGCATTGTTTAGCTTGCCGTTGCCGTGGATTGCCTGTGAAGCCGGTTGGTTTGTCGCCGAGTTTGGCCGTCAGCCTTGGTCAATCGCCGAGGTATTGCCTGTGCATGTATCTGTGTCAAACCTGTCGGTTTCTGACGTTGTCTTTACCATGGTGGGCTATACCCTCTTTTACACAGTCATGTTCATCATTGGCTTTTACTTAATGAAGAAATTTGCCACCAAGGGCCCTGTACCACCGCAAGATCACGGGGCTGAAGAAGATGTTATTGGCCTTACTACAAAAGGAGCAAACGCATGATTGATTACGAGGTGCTTCGGGTAATTTGGTGGATACTGGTTGGTGTGTTGCTGATTGGTTTCGCTATTACAGATGGATTTGATCTCGGCGTGGGATCGCTGCTCACTATTATCGGCAGAACGGATGACGAACGCAGGGTGATGATAAATACGATCGGTCCTCACTGGGATGGGAACCAGGTGTGGTTTATCACTGCAGGCGGTGCTATTTTTGCTGCCTGGCCAATGATTTACGCTACTGCGTTTTCAGGTTTTTACATTGCGCTGTTTCTTACACTTGCGGCACTGTGGATGCGACCTATTGGATTTGACTATCGCAGTAAACTACCCAGCGATAAATGGCGCAAGGGCTGGGACTGGGCACTGTTCGCAGGTGGTTTTGTCCCCTCCCTAATATTTGGCGTGGCCTTCGGAAACCTCTTGTTAGGTGTGCCTTATGAATTCGATAGTACGTTAAAGTCGACATACACGGGGTCATTTTTTGGCTTGCTTAATCCGTTTGCGATCTTAACTGGGTTGGTGTCTGTTTCCCTGCTGCTCAACCACGGTGCCACCTTTCTGCAGATGAAAACCGATGGTTTTATTGAAATGCGTGCACGGGCTACATCTATGGTGTTGTCCTTAGCAACGGTCTTACTCTTTATTTTAGCGGGTATTTGGGTTGCCTTTGGTATTGATGGCTACGTGATTACGTCTGTCGTGGATACCATGGCAGTGTCAAACCCTACTGCTAAAACCGTAGTCACAGAAAGCGGCGCGTGGATGAATAACTACAGCTTGTATCCGTGGATGATCGCAGCGCCGGTATTGGGTATCGCAGGGGGACTCGCATGCGCCTTTTTCTCAAAACTAGGCCGTGCAGGTTGGGCTTTTGTTTCCAGCTCTGCCATGATAGCTGGCGTGATTTTAACGGCGGGCTTCTCCATGTTCCCGTTTCTAATGCCAAGCAGTACCGTTCCTGGAAACAGCCTGACTATGTGGGATGCAACTTCCAGCGAGTTTACACTTAAGGTGATGTTTGTTGTCGCCTGTATCTTCGTACCCATTGTTCTGGCCTATACCGCTTATGCGTTTTATGTCATGCGCGGTCGGGTGAAACAATCTGATTTAAACAAATCACACGCCATTTACTAGGAGGCATTATGTGGTACTTTACTTGGATTTTGGGTGTACTGTTGGCGTGTTCTTTCGGTATTATTAACGCCATGTGGCTGGAATCCACTGAAAACCTGGACCGCCCTGATACAGAAGAATAAGAGGCAATTTGAGTCAACCCCAACCCCCAACGTTGTCGCGCTGGTTTCAGCGCGTGGTTGCCACCGGTGATGTCGCCCCGCGCGGTGCTCTGGTGGCACTCGTTTTGTTACACGTATTCAGAGACCTCACGCTGCTGGCGGGTTACTGGGGTTTTGCGGCCATCGTAACCGATTGGGTAGTCAATACTAAACCGGGGACGGAGCACATGTGGTGGCTAGTTGCTGCGGCGCTGTTCGCAATGTGGCTAAGTCAGGGCGTTACTTTGTTTCTCAATCATCGCTGGCGCCTTTCGCTACTTTCACAACTGCAAAACCGGTTACTTTCTACCTTTGCCCGCCAGCAACACGCGTTGGCGCGTCAGCACTCATCTTTCTACTGGCAAACTATGTGGCAATTGCATTTGCCCGCCATCGTCAACTGGCACTTCGACTACCGCGTACAGCAAATGGTAGCAGTGATCGTTCCCGTGTTTGCACTAGTGGCTATCTTTGCTGTCAACCTAGTGGTTGGCGCGAGCTTACTGCTGACGCTGCCAGTCGTTCCGGTGTTTATGATCCTCGTCGGCAAAGGTGCGGCAATATTACATCGCAAGCATTTTGTTGCGTTGGAGAGACTGGGAACGCTCTTTGTAGACCGTTTGTCGGCTCTGCCACTGCTATCTCAATTTACCGCTCACGACAGGCAGGGAAAGCTGCTGGATGACGCGGGGCAGCGTCTCAAAGAAAGAGCAATGAAAGTGGTATCCGTCGCTTTTTTATCCACAACAGTGCTCGATTTCTTTTCTACCCTAGCGGTGGCACTCATTGCCGTCTACATTGGTTTTACTCTGTTAGGTGAATTTAACCTCGGCGAAGACATTAATTTGCATCAGGGGCTCTGGTTATTGTTAACGGCTCCCTTGCTGTTGGCGGAAATGAAAAAACTGGGTCAGTTTTACCATCAAAAAGCCCAGGCTGAAGCCGCCCGTGAAGCGCTGGGCGATTTATTGATAGCAGCTGCACCGGTAACCAGCAGAGCAGACTGCACATTCACATCTGTGCATATCCAAGGAGAACTGACCCAGGCACCTATGTTAAGAATCGAAGGCTTAACACTAAAAAATGGAGACTGGATAAAGTTAAAAGGCCCATCAGGTGCGGGTAAAACCGTTTTGATGGAGTATTTGAGTGGGCAACGGCCGGGTTTGGCCACTCCCCTTAGTGAGTATGCTTTGCTTACCCAAACACCGGTGATCTTACCGGGAAGTGTGAGAGATAATCTGACCCTGGGTAGGGCATTTAGTGACTGCGAACTACACCGGGTGATAGAAAGTGTTGGCCTGACAGACTGGGTAAGTGCTTTGCCCGTCCGAATGGATACACCAATGGGCGAGTACCCCCCAATTTCAGGTGGGCAGGCGCAACGCCTGGCACTTGCAAGAATGTTGCTCAGGAACCCTAAAATTTGGTTGTTGGACGAGCCAACTGCCCATTTGCCCACAGAACAACACGATGCTATCAGCTGTTTGATTCGTAAAACATGTGCTAACAGTACGGTAATTTGGGCCTCCCACAAACCCTTGCCCGAAAGTTGGTTTACTCAGCAGTGGCAAATAGCACAAGGCGTATTGTCAGCATGAGTAAAATTCCTTTTGTGAGTTTGTTTTTGGCTGTGGTTCACAGCAGTGCAGGACTACTTATTCTTATATTTTCCAGCTGGTTTATTGCCGCCTGTGCACTTGTGCCCGTCAATTTCAATTACATGTTGCCTGCGGTAATTATTCGCGCTCTTGCACTTATTCGCATTGGGGCTGGGTATGGCCATATGTGGTTGGCTCATCACGATCTACTGGGGCGTACTGCCTGGTTGAGAAGTAATTTATTTCATCGGCTGAAAGATCAACATCTACCGAGTAAAACGGGAGACGTAGAGCGATTGGCGGCACAAACAGAAACCCTGTCATCCATTTGGGTTGGCTGGGTTTCACATCAGGCCAGCGCAGTGGTGCTGATTTTACTGTCGGTGTCGATTTGCAGTTATCTTGCACTGCCCGGATATACTGTCATGTGGGTGATCGCCAGCGCGTGGTTGGTGCTTACAGTATGGCTCATTCAATTTGGCTTCAGAAAAGCCGTAGAACAGACAAAAATGGAGAATCGCTTTCGGTTTGAGTCTGAACATTTTTTTAATAGCAGTAGTTTGTGGCATCTGCAGTTGCAAGAAAATAACGGTACCTTTACATCGCCACCTGAGCTTCGCGGGGTGTGGAAGCAGCATCAAATCATTGAGTCGGCAGGACAGTGGGGATTGTGGCTTATTCAGGGGCTGGCCATCGTTGGTATTTTAGTGCTGTTTGCTAAGCAAACCCTCATAGGTTTTGGTGAGCCAACCGTATTGATTGTTCCTATGCTTTTGCTGAGTATCAGTGATTGGTTAGGGCGACCACTGACTACCGCTGCGCACTACGGCAAGTTTCACCAGGCAAAAGTAGCAGTAGCCGACAACGAGGCTGTATCCTTGCCTGCCCGCGCAGGCGACCAGGCGACCAATCAGATTACCCTCGATCGCTTTCAGGCTGCTACCATCAAAGAGGGCGTTTCTGCAACCATACCCGCACGAGGCCTGGTGATATTGTCGGGGCCGTCAGGCAGCGGCAAATCGTCACTTCTTAAAGCCCTTGCCGGGCTGACAACTGCCAAAGGCAAGTTGCACTTCGACCATAGAAACGTGCAAATAGGGCGGCGAGACGGTTGGATTTACATTGAGCAGTCACCTGTGATCCTTGAAGCCAGTGTGATAATGAATCTGTGCCCTGCGGAGGTGTCACCTGATCCACAGTTGTGTCATCGGGCCATACACATATTTGGGCTTGACCATTTGAGTAATATGAAAGAATGGTTAGGGAAGGGAGGAAGAAGATTATCTGGGGGTGAAGCAAAGAGATTGTCGCTGGCAAGGGCATATATTGCGGAGCCTAAGGTGTGGCTGGTGGACGAACCTTTTGAAGGTCTGGATGTGGACAATCAGGAAGTCATCGCCCGGGCGCTTGTCGCGCAAAGTGAACATGCCCTTGTGATCATCGCCACTCATGTTATACCTGGTACGATAAAGGCTCAGCATCCTCAGTGTATTGTTTTGTAAACGGAATCATTGTGTTTATGTCTTGAGCAGTTTGATTCCTTCAAGCAAATAGGCACTAATACTGGTTTTCGCACTGACAAAAAAACGCCTGATAAGGAGAAAGCCATGGCAACATCACAACCGTTTGAAATAGAGTTTGATGTTCGATTTTATGAAACCGACGGGCTGGGACACGTAGGGAACACGGTTCACGTGGGGTGGTTTGAAGCTGCGAGGGAACCGTTATTCCGGTTGTTCTCTCCAACGTTGGATTTATCGACGTGGCCGCTAATTCTGGCCAGTTATAAGGTCGATTTCCTCGCCCAAATTTATTACGGCAAGCCGGTAGTGGTAAAAACTTGGGTGGGGCGTTTGGGGGGCAGTTCCTTCGACGTATATCAGGAAATCTGGCAAAGTGGTGTTCACTGTGCCACTGGTAACACGACTATGGTACATTTTAATTATCAAAGCCAAAAGGCAGAAGCGATCCCCGATAATATTCGGGAGAGAATGCTCGACCACCTGAGAGAGGCGTAATGCACCCGAGTCAAACCGATTTCATCACTGTGGTGGACGATGTATTGCCACCGGAACTATGCAAGAACATTATCACTGCTTTTGAGAATTGCAGTAACTTGAAACAAGGCCAAACCGGTGGAGGCGTCGACGTAGAAAAGAAGCGCAGTATGGATGTTTCTTTCACTCAGGACCCGGTATTTAAACCCTTTTTGCAGGACGTCATGACGAGAACCGGAAATGCGTTGCTTCGTTACATCGACAACCACTTCTACTCTCTTGTTGGGCCCATTGGATTAACTGTGCGCCATCCTTCCACTGGCGAACCAGTAAAACTCACCGGCGATAATTATGAAGAAGTGGGAAGGCCCAATCTGGCAAATTTGGTTAATTATCTGTTCCGTATCGGTGACATAAACACGCAGCGGTATGCGGCAAACAAAGGCGGATACCCTTATTGGCACTCAGAGATCTATCCGCAACTTCCACATAATGACGCATTGCATCGGGTACTGTTGTTCATGTTCTATTTAAACGATGTGGAAGACGGGGGAGAAACGGATTTTTACTATCAGCAGCGCAGTGTGACACCGAAGGTGGGTAGAATGGTCATTGCTCCCGCCGGCTTTACCCATACCCACCGTGGACAGATCCCGAAGAGTAACGACAAATATATTCTTACGTCCTGGCTGCTATTTAATCCTGCAGAGCGTATTTATACACAGAGGTAGTTTGTTAGTACTTACTAGTTGTGTTGTTACAGACACACCTAGTATTTTTCTACGGCTGTGCCTGTCATTGAGTATCCAACAGAGGCGATATCGCCAACCCAGCCTTTGGTGGAAAGAGTTCCTGTAACCCAAATGGCGTCATATAAATCATCAATGGCCACGCCTTCTTTAAACGTTACATAAACAATCTGGTTGGAAGCTGGTGGTGGTACGTGTATACATGCGCCAAAAAAAGGAACCAATAGAAATTCAGTGGTGAGTTCTTCGGTACCTTCTAATGGGACAACAAAACCAGGGATCTTCACAAACTCCCCGTTTAGCTCATCCACTACAGGTGCGTTGGGTTGCAATTGAGCCATGGTACTTTCGTGGCTGCTGACAGGTGGTGGTGCAAGCTCGTTAAAGCCGGGCGGAACTAAATCTTCCCAAAAAACTTCTTTGGGTGTTTTAGCCGACGCGGTGAGAGCAACGCAACACAGTGTAACAGTCAGCATAAAGGTTTTGATGTAATGCATGTTTTCCAAACCGGTTAATATTTTTATGTCGCTATTATGCCATGTATCGACGACAGTAAAGGGGTCGTTCGGCGAACACATCCCTGTGCTAGTCGATAATTACAACATGGGGCCAAGGAAACGCCCTGTATGGGACTGCTTGGCGTTTGCTACCTCTTCCGGGGTGCCTTGTGCGATAATCTGACCGCCGCCGGAGCCGCCTTCAGGACCCAGATCGACAATCCAGTCTGCGGTTTTTATTACGTCGAGGTTGTGTTCGATAACCACCACGGTGTTTCCGTGATCCCGCAGACGATGCAATACCACCAGAAGCTGTTTGATGTCGTGGAAGTGGAGTCCTGTGGTGGGCTCGTCAAGTATATAAAGGGTTTGTCCGGTATCCCGTTTTGACAGTTCTTTGGCCAGTTTTACCCGCTGTGCTTCACCTCCTGATAAAGTGGTAGCAGCCTGACCAAGGCGAATATAACCCAGACCTACGTCCATGAGTGTTTGCAGTTTACGGGCAATGGATGGAATGGCATCGAAAAAGCTACGGGCGTCTTCAACGGTCATTTCCAGTACTTCGTGAATATTTTTACCCTTGTACTGCACCTCTAACGTTTCGCGGTTATATCGCTTACCCTTGCACACGTCGCAGGGCACGTAGACATCAGGCAAAAAGTGCATTTCCACTTTAATTACGCCGTCGCCCTGGCAGGCTTCACAGCGCCCTCCTTTTACGTTAAAGCTAAATCGTCCGGGTTTGTAACCCCGGGAACGGGCTTCCTGCGTGCCAGCGAACATTTCCCGAATAGGTGTGAAAATACCGGCGTAGGTTGCGGGGTTAGAGCGTGGAGTGCGACCAATTGGGCTTTGATCTATGTCTACTACTTTGTCAAGCTGCTCAAGGCCCGCCATTGTTTTATAAGGGGCGGGTTCTGACGTGGTGGCTTTGTTTAGCTCCCGGTGTGCAATACGGTAAAACGTATCATTAACCAGTGTAGATTTTCCTGAACCGGACACCCCGGTCACACAGGTCATCAAGCCGACGGGGATATTCAGCGTGACGTCTTTGAGATTGTTTCCCGACGCGCCTTCCAACTTGAGCCATTTGTCTTTCTGATGGGCTGTGCGCTTGGCGGGAACGTCAATCTTCTCTCTACCAGACAGATATTTCCCAGTGAGTGAGTCTTCACTATTTAAGATGTCTTCCAGCGAGCCTGCCGCGATAATTTCACCGCCGTGAACGCCTGCGCCTGGGCCGATATCCACCACGAAGTCAGCTTCACGGATAGCGTCTTCATCGTGCTCTACTACCAGCACGGTGTTACCCAAATCGCGAAGACGCGTGAGGGTTTTTAGCAAACGCTCATTGTCCCGTTGGTGTAATCCAATAGAGGGTTCGTCGAGTACGTACATGACGCCTACCAAGCCAGCGCCAATTTGACTGGCTAAGCGGATCCGCTGAGCTTCCCCTCCTGAGAGCGTGTCAGCACTGCGGGACATGGACAGGTAGTTGAGGCCCACATTGACCAAAAAACCAAGTCGGTCGAGAATTTCCTTGAGGATTTTTTCAGCTATTTGCGCTTTTTGCCCCTGTAAATTCAGTGTTTCGAAGAAGTCGTAAGCCTCTGAAATCGACATTTCAGTAATAGTGGGCAAATTGGTACTTTCTATGTAAACGTGACGCGCTTCTTCCCGAAGACGGGCACCACCACAACTGTTACAGGGTTGCTGCGACAGGTGTTTGGCCAGCTCTTCACGCACGGCATTGGATTCCGTTTCCCGGTATCGACGCTCCATGTTTGGAATGATCCCTTCAAAGGGATGCTTGCGCTCCATTACATCGCCGCGTTCGTTTATATATTTAAATTTAAGCGACTTTCCCTTAGAGCCATACAACACCGCGTTTTTTGCCTCTTCAGGCAGTTCGCCAAATGGTGTAGTCAAGCTGAATTTGTATTCGTCGGCAACAGCCTGAAGCATTTGAAAATAATAGTAGCTCCGTTTGTCCCAACCGCGTATGGCACCTCCGGACAAACTAAGCTCGTCATTTGTGACAACCAGCGCTGGATCGAAAAACTGACGGGTACCAAGGCCGTCACACGTCGGGCAGGCACCGGCCGGGTTGTTAAATGAAAACAGTCGCGGCTCTAGTTCGCTCAGGCTGTAGCCACAGTGTGGGCAGGCGAAGTTGGCGGAAAACATGATTTCTTCCGCGCCCGGATCGTCCATGTAGGCCACTTTTGCGTTTCCGCCAGCGAGCTCGAGGGCGGTTTCGAAAGATTCAGCAAGGCGAAGTTGTAAATCGTCCCTCACTTTGAAACGGTCTACAACCACTTCAATGGTGTGTTTTTTTCGCAAATCCAGCTCTGGAGGATCCGATAAATCACACACTTCACCATCAATTCGCGCTCTGATAAAGCCCTGTGCAGCCAGGTTCTGCAGCGTTTTTACGTGTTCGCCTTTGCGTTCTTGTATCACTGGTGCCAGCAGCATTAGCTTTGTGCCTTCCGGCATATCTAACACTTTGTCCACCATCTGACTGACAGTTTGTGCGTCCAGGGGGACATCGTGCTCAGGACAGCGTGGTGTGCCCACGCGAGCAAACATTAAACGCAGGTAATCATAAATTTCGGTAATAGTTCCAACGGTGGAGCGAGGATTGTGCGATGTTGATTTTTGCTCGATGGAAATAGCAGGAGACAAGCCTTCGATGTGATCGACATCTGGTTTCTCCATCATGGACAGAAATTGGCGGGCGTAGGCTGAAAGTGACTCTACGTAGCGCCGTTGACCTTCAGCATAAAGGGTATCGAAGGCGAGAGATGATTTACCGGAACCCGACAGGCCCGTAATTACCACGAGTTTGTCTCTGGGAAGGGTTAAATCGACGTTTTTTAGATTGTGGGTGCGGGCACCCCGTATTTCGATTTTGTCCATTGAAACCTGAGAATTGCCAAAAGAGAAATTATGCCACACTAGGCGCGAAAATTAATCATTACTTACGTGTTATCAGTCACAGAGATCAGTTGACAAGGCCGGTACACTGGGCGGATTTATTATCTGTGTTACACTTCGCCCTCAAAGAAGAACGGGGACGATGCTGTTGAACGCTACTGAAATTCGCGCTGCTCTTGCACTGGCGCTAGTTTACGTATTAAGAATGATGGGTCTTTTTATGGTGATGCCGGTGCTTGCCGTGGCTGCTATGGATTACCCTGATTATTCGCCCATGCTGGTAGGACTGGCTGTGGGGGGCTATGGTCTTACTCAGGCGGCGTTGCAAATCCCCATGGGCATGATGTCAGACCGTTGGGGGCGCAAACCCGTCATCTTGCTCGGTCTCGCAGTGTTTGCGGCCGGTTCGCTTATTGCTGCGTCGGCAGAGTCGATGGCGTTATTGATTGCCGGTCGCGTACTGCAGGGAGCGGGCGCTATTGCGGGCGCTATAATGGCCTTGGCAACGGACGTTAGCCGAGAGACGCAGCGGGCGAAGGTCATGGCAGTGATTGGTATCGCCATTGGTTTTTCATTCTATCTCGCGGTGCTTATCGGGCCGCTTATTGCACAGCATTGGGGGTTGTCAGGTGTATTTGGCATTACCGGTATTCTTGCCGTTTGCTGCATGCCCTTAGTGAAGTGGGGGGTTCCCAATGCGCCAAGCAGTGCCAGTGGTGACACCTTGCCCCATCTTTCAGAGGTAAAAAGCCTGTTTTTATCACCTCGCTTGTGGCGGCTGAATCTCAGCGTAATGGTGTTACATATGCTCATTACCCTGCTATTCGTGCAACTTCCCCTCACGTTGCTGAATTTTAACGTTACTCTGGAAAGTCACTGGATGATTTACCTGCCAGTACTGGGTGTATCCATTATTGGACTTGTTGTGCTCATGGGTATAAGCCGTGGAAGAACACCAAAATCAGTAATGCTGACTGCTGCCGGGTTAATGATGGCCGCATTCTTTATGCTACATATGCAAGATCATCACTGGTGGATCGTCATGGCAGCCGTAGTGATGTTCTTCACGGGTTTCAACTATCTTGAGGCCAGTTTGCCGGCATTGGTATCTACTTTGGCCCCGGTGGGTAAAAAAGGTACGGCCATGGGCATTTATGCCAGTTTCCAGTTCTTCGGCGCGTTTCTCGGTGGACTTATGTCGGGTTTGGTGACAGATATATGGTCGCCGAAACTGGCTTATCTCGCTGGCGCGATTGGTGCTGCGATTTGGATCATGGTGTTGTCTGGAATGCGTGAGGTGAGCAAACTAAAACGTCTGGTATTACAAGCCGACGTGTCAGTATCGCGCCAGGTAGCGTTGAATAACGCACTTATGGCGCTGCCGGGTGTGGATGATGCGGTAACATCAGCAAAAGAGCGCGCGGTGTACCTGAAAATAGAAAAGAATTTCGATATCGACGAAGCCAGAAAGGTTATCGCCCAGTTTATCTGATGCTAGCCTGGATCTGTTGAGAGGGCCGCTTATTCATCGGTTTGTCATTAATGGTGACATATTATGGGCTCAATTTGAGTAGGTTATCCAGTAAAAAAAACAGCGCAATAGGACAGTAAGGAGAGTGATGTTACATGCTTGATTTAAACGGTTTCAAAGGCATTATTTTCGACATGGACGGCACGTTAATTGATTCTATGGGCGGACATAGTGTTGCCTGGCAGAAAACCTGTGAGCAGTTTGGTTACCCGTTTGATGCGGAATACATGCACAACCTTGGCGGTGTTCCCACACTTGAAACGGTGGATTTACTCAACGAAAAGTATGTCAGAAATCATGATCGAGAAACGGTGGCAAATTTTAAGAATTCGGTGAGAGCTGCCATGCAAGATACACCGGAGCTTATCCAGGATACTCACGCCATTTTCACTCACTACCGGCCCTTTAAGAAAATAGCTGTAGGGACGGGGGCCGAACGCTCCCACGCGGAATTCCTGTTGGCGCATCATGGTTTATTATCTTCACTGGATGCGCTGGTAACGGCCTCAGACGTGGAAAATGGAAAACCAGCACCGGATACGTTTCTCTCAGCTGCCTCACAAATGGGGTTAAAACCCGAAGACTGTGTTGTGTTTGAGGATACAGAAATAGGCAAGCAAGCAGCGACCCGAGCAGGTATGCACTGCATTATGGTTGTTGAGGGAAAAGTACGTTACTGAACGCGGGGTGCCTTAGCGCCGTGGATCCCGGCAGTGTGTTGTTTCTCCAGCGCACAGCCGTAGCGATAGGTGCGGTTCATGCGAACTACGGAGCGGGTAATAGCTTGTTGAAATAATGCATCTGCGGCTAAGGGAGCAGACGCCGGTTGAATTGCCATACCCTTAAATTCCCTGATCGCAGTTTTTTCTTCGCTATTAGGAGCCTGATATTGGGCTGATATAACAACATTCGCAATGATACTGTCACCGTAGCTTTGCAAGAAGCTCTTATTCAGAGTGACAAACAAATGACCGTGCTGGGGTATTGGGGTAAGTGAGAAGTTGGCCTCGTTGAGAGCAGAGAAGATCCATTGCTTCATTTTTTCGGGCCCGATTGTATCTCCTGCCGCAGGAACAATTGGCGATGCGCGTTGATCGTCGTAGGCCAGTAAACTTGCTGGACAATAGGATTTCAGTGAATCGCGAATGGCTTTTTCTTCGGCTTCTGACAGGCGTGTTTGCGGCGGTTTGTCGTCATCGGTGGTTACACAGCCTCCTAAAATACTGAAGGTTAACACCATGGCTGCAACGGTTTTTGCGTGCCTTTCGATCATCTTTTTTTGCATGCCGGTCGTATCCTCATTACACTGCGCAATCGGTACTGATGTTACCTTAATGTCCGGTCTGAGTTGTCTGGTTTTTAACTTTTATTTGTTACAGAGCGTAAACCACTGTGTTCATTCTTAGTCGAAAAATTACCTTGTTTTTCTGTTTGTCGTTTTTACATGGATGTGCCATCGATGTGAGTTCGTCCAGTTATTTACATCAGGATCCGAAACCGAAAGGGCTGGATATCACAGCGTTGACCCAGGCGGTAAACGAAGACGAGGCCGCCATGACCATCACCACCGTCGAAATTAAAAACGGACAGGAACTGACCCTAAAAGGGGTTGCTGTGGCATATCCGGACCCTATCGTGAATATTGTGTTGTATGCAGACAACGGTATGAACATAAGCAAGAACGCTCGGTTAATACACGAATTTGGAAAACTCCCGGCAAACATATTGTGGGTAGACTACCAAGGTACTGGTGCAAGCCAAAAGGCGTCCAGAGCAAGAATGTATAATCTTAAACGCGACGCACTGGTTGTTTACGACTATGCGGAAGAAGTCTTTACTAATGATTTACCCACTGTAGTGCACGGCATTTCAATGGGGTCTATTTTGGCGTCTTACGTTGCGGTGAAACGAGATATTGATGGCCTGGTTTTAGATAGTGCGATTAACCGGGTGAACGATGTAGTGCAAAACATGGTGCCCGACTGGACACGGCTCTTTACCTTTCTAAAAGTATCCCCCGAGTTGGCGATTATCGAGAATGATGACTTTGTACGCCAGTTCGACAAACCTCTGTTTTTGGTGGTAGGTGATAAGGACAGGATCACCCCTATCACCTTTAGTCGGGAATTGTATGAAGCTTCTCCCAGCGAAGATAAAATGATATACGTTGTGCCCGGAGGCAAACACAATAAATCGATGAGTTATCCAGATGTAAAAGGCCAGTACCGTTTGTTTATCAAAGCGGTAAAAGCGGCCAGTAATACACCTTAGCTTAAACGTTAAATCCCTCTGGCACTCTACAAACACGAGTGTCGGCAATCAAATCGTGTACACATCGTTTGTCTGCGCGGAAGATAAACAACACATCGATCAGAGACAGTATACTGCCAACTACTGGAATATAAGCCACGATACTGATAGGCAGATAACGTTTGAGCATAATGGTAGAAAAAGTGGCTTGGTTGTCTTCAAGATCTTCAATTCGGATTTTTAAAAATCGCTTTCCCACTGTCTGGCCGTAATTAAATAATATAAAGCCGTGAACAAGAAGAAAGCTAGCAAACCCATAAACAAAGATCATGGCCGTTAAACCGATGGATGGCTCTTGCAGGTTTTCTAGGCCGACGACAAAAAACAGCGGAATGGTAATAAGTATAGATACCACCGCGTCAATAAGGGCGGCAGCAAAACGTTCGCCTCTTGATGCCAGACGATCCTCAACTACGGAAGCAGCTCGCATCGCTTCGCTCGGCAGCCCTGAGCCATCGGTATTAATTTCAGAAACGGTATCGCCATCGTCCACTGCGGCTTCTTTTCGCGCAATGGCGGCGTCTATTTCCGCCGCCCGTTCCGGGTCAGCTTCTCTGTTCATCGCTGCTGACAGCGCACGCAACTCATCCAGACTAAGTCCATCATAAATACCGGGTTCGGCCATGAAAAAATACTCCTATTTGGTTTGCATTACATAATGCCTTTTTTTGAGAGAAAAAAAAGTACTCTGTTGCACTGCCTGTGGTACGTTTCGCTACCTTCAGGTTCAATATTGTCGCGTTTGTGGTAGTTGCGATCTCTGCCGCTTTTTATATTACATGGTGGTAAACTACGCGTTATTCATTCACTTAACGCTGAATTAATCAACGTGAAAATTTCTACTTTACTTTTTTCGACAGCGCTATTCCTTTCACTAAGTGGATTGTTAACTGCGCAGACCCTTGCAGGGCCGGCGTTGCCCGATGATGTGACCCCCGAACTCAGTGTCGGCGGACCTTACGCCGTAGGTGTGACAACGCTGAACTTGCAGTATTCCCAGCAGGTAGAAAACATACAAGGTGAAAAACAGCGCCGCAGTCTTAAGGTGGAAGTCTGGTACCCTGCAGAGCGTGCGGGCGCTAATACCACTTATGACAACGAAACTCGCAGCGGTAAACCCTTCAGTATAGTGACGAATGCATCAAGGGATGTGGAAGTTCTCACCAATGACTTCGCATATCCAGTTATTGTGCTGTCTCATGGTTACACAGGTTATCGCACCATTATGTACTATTTGGGTGAGCATCTGGCTTCCTATGGCTATATTGTTGCGGGCATCGACCACACTGATTCAACCAATGAAGATGTAGACTTCGCGAACGGGCCCTTCGCCGGCTTTCCAAGTACGTTGATGAACCGTTCACGGGATCAGGTGTTTACCTTAAATGCCTTGCTAGACCATGCTCTGTTTAAAGAGCTAGCCGATCAGGAAAGAGCGGGGTTAATTGGGTATTCAATGGGGGGCTTTGGTGCAGTGAATACCGTGGGAGGGTGTTATTCGTTTAGCGAAGAGTTAGCCGCACAGTTTACGGGGGCAGCGTCACAAGACACGGCAAAAAAGGCGCAAAAATTGTTGAATACCTGCGCTGGCGGAAAACAAGACAGCAACAGCGTGGACCCCAGGTGGAAAGCGATGATGGCTCTGGCTCCCTGGGGGGGCCAACACAAGTTGTTTGACGAGAAAGCTCTGGCTACTATTGCAGTGCCAGTGTTGTATGTTGGGGGGGAATACGATGATATATCCGGCTACGACGGTATTAAATGGTTGTTTGAACATACAGGGAGTAAAGAGTCCCAATTGTTGACTATTAAAAACGCGCGGCACAACATCGCTCCCCATCCGGCGCCGGCACAAGCGTACGGTAGCGAATTTGATATTGGACATTACCTTGAGCCCGCATGGCGGTCAGAGTCGCTAAACGCCATTAACGCGCACTTTGCTCTGGCGCTGATGCATTGCTACGTAAAAAACATCCCCGCGTACTGCGATTATCTCACTGTATCAGGGAGCAGCGCTCAAGAAGTGACAAACGGCGTACAACCCGAGGTATGGAAAGGCTTTGATCATCGTTACGCCCTGGGACTTGAAATGACACACAAGGGTAAAAAAAAGCGGTGAGGATTTCCTCACCGCTTTGTATTTGTGTTAGTAGAATGAGCCTTTATACGGCGTCTAACTTATAGATAAGCGCCGTCTGTGGGAACAGTACTGGCATTTGCAAACCGAACTTCATTAGGGCTTCTCCGGTAAATACCTTGCCATCTGCTGTTTGCAAAATAGAGGGCGAGTACTCCTTGAGTTTTTCTGGCCACACACGGGTAATACGGTATGACTTCGCGCTGTCTAACCCTGCGAAGAGGAAACGCAACGGCGTGGTTTTTGGTGTTTCTACCACACTGTTATAGGCAAACACCGCTTCAGACTTGTCTTTCGATACATAGCCAAATTTCACGTTCAGTTTGTCGTCATCCATGCGGAACAGATCGCCAGAATGGGTTAGATGTCTGAACGATTTATACAGTGTGATGGCATCTTTCAGAGCTCCGGTTTCCTGTTCGGTGAGCTCTCTTGGATCCATTTCAATGCCCATGTGGCCGAACATGGCCACGGCTGCGCGCATTTCGATAGGAATATTACGCCCGGTAATGTGACAATCTCTGGGGCCAACATGGGCACCCATCACTTCTGAGGGGAAGAAATAAGAGAATCCGCGTTGAATGCGCAGGCGATCCAGGGCATCGTTGGAATCAGACGTCCAGAAGCGGTCAGTATGCTGAAGTATACCTAGGTCAACACGCCCACCACCGGAGCAGCAACTTTCAATTTCAATGCCCGGATGCGCGTCTTTCACCCGCTGAATGAGTTGATATAACGCCGGTATTTGGCCGTGCATTGCAGGCTTGCCCTTAAGGTTACCCGGATGGTTCACATCGCGGTTCATGTCCCACTTGATGTAGCTGATCTTTGGATAAGTACTTAAGACGTCAGTAATGACCTTATATAGATACTCAACCACATCCGGGTTAGTTAAATCGAGCACTAACTGGTTGCGGAAAGGGACGTGGGGGTTATTCTTGGTTTGCAACGCCCACTGGGGATGAGCGCGGTACAGGTCACTGTCTGGGTTTACCATTTCAGGTTCAAACCAAATACCAAATTCCATTCCCAGTCCGGTTACGTGATCGATCAGTGGGCCGAGGCCTTCGGGGTAGATAGATTCATCCACGGTCCAGTCACCTAAACCGGCTTTGTCTGAACGGCGGCCTTTAAACCAGCCATCGTCGAGCACAAATCGCTCCACACCCAAGGGGGCCACTTTGTCGGCCAATGCTTTAAGTGTATCTACGTCGTGGTCAAAATAGATGCCTTCCCAGGTGTTGTAATGTACGGGGCGGGGTTTGCTGTCTGCATTGTGCTTTAGCACATTGCTGCGTATGTAGTTATGGAATTGTTGTGACAGCGACGAGAAGCCTTCGCAACCGAAACCGCTGTAAAGCACAGGAGATGAATAGGATTCACCTGCAGCCAATTGAACTTCTCCGGGAAATAGAAGCTCGCCAAACTGTACATAGCTGCGGCCATCTGCCATTACCTCAGCACGCAGCTTGTGGTTGGCCGATGCGCCTAAGTGGAAGCCGAAACACTCGCCAGCTAGTTCGCTGGTACCCTGTGGAAATGCAATCAGGCCTGGGAAGGTGTCGTGGGAGGTTTTGCCTCGGCGGTTTTCTCTCACATAGCTACCAAAGAAGAGATCGTGATCAGCGGTTTGGAATTCGTTTGACCAGCGCCCTTCGAAGGTTTTTATCTTTGTCACATTCATAGGCAGGGTAAGACTGGCGGCGTTGAGGTACGCCAGATTTACAGCTTGAGAGCCTGTGTTGGTGAGCGTAGATTTGTACGTTGCTACACTGCTGTTTTCATCGAGGACTACCTGCGTCACCAGTAGCATATTACGGTGTTCGTCTTCCCCGATAAAGGTTACTTTTAGCCCTTGTTGTTCGATGGCAGTGGTTTGGAAACCCGCAGACCATTCGTCCTGTTGGCCGAATACTTCCAGTCCCGGTGCACTGGTAATACCTTCGCCGTGGGTGGGTACGAGTGATACCGGGGGTTCGACAACAGGTGCGCATTTCGCTTCCTGACGTGTACTTAGCAGGCTAAGCATCGCGCCATCTGTGGCGGTACTCAGTGGTTCACCCATATATAAAAGCGATGGGCTACGACCCTGACAATCGAAAATGATTGTCGTGTATGCGTTGTCCAGTCTGACAAATTGAGGAAGAGAAGACATAAAAACCTCATAAATAGTGTTAAAAAAGGAAGCCCCGCGCAGGGCTTCCATTGGGTGACTCGTTTGAACCAGGTTTTTTCGCTAGTTCAGGCCGCCGTTTCCTTGCTGGAAATAGCCATGGAAAACTGTGCCTTTTGTCCAAAAATAACTTTGTTCACCAGCAGCGCAAAACTCACACATGAGAGCAAAGTAATAAACATCAGGTGAATATAATGCAGGCCAAACGGAGCGTAAATCGGAGAAAATTCAAAGCTCAGCAAGGCGTAAAGAGCCACGCCGAAAACGACTGAGCCGATGGCTGCATTGGCGTGAACGTTTTTAAACAGCAAGCCGACAATGAATACAGACAAAATGGGCATGCTAAGTAACCCGTATAACTGCTGCACCAGGTTTATAATACTCTCTGCCTGTTGGTAAACGGGAATTAATGCCAAAGACACAAAACACAGAAGAACAGTTACAAATCCACTCAGTTTTGGGACATTAGGCGACTTATCGACGTAGGCCTCGTGAATGTCACAAACATAAAGTGCTGTGGCAGAGTTGAGATTACTGTTAAAAGTAGTGAGTACAGCTGCGGCCATAGCCGCGGCAAAAATGCCTGATAGCCAGTCAGGTAATACAGTAGCCACAATACGTCCGTATGCGCTGTCACCAATGTCGCCAAAGAGTTTGTAGGAAACTATTCCAGGCACCACAATGATGGCCGGTACAATAATCAGGCGAATACCCGCTGCGGCGAATACCCCTTTTTGCGCTTCTTTTAACGACGGTGCAGCCATGGCCCGTTGCGTAATGACCTGGTTGGTACCCCAGTAGAACATTTGAATGAAAATCATACCGGTAAGCAGTGTGTGCCAGGGAACGGGAGAGTCACTGCCACCGATAAGGGTAAGGCGTTCTTCGGGAATACCGTCGAAGTTATAGTCAATGGCCTGCAACGCGAGAATAGTTACGACGACTGCCATGGTTAACAAGAGTACGCCAGAGTATGTGTCGGATACGGCAACGGCGCGAAGTCCGCCGAAAATCGCGTACAGGGCTCCGACAATGACAAATACCACAGCGATGTACATGAGCGGTAATTCCACGTTGAACATGGATTGCATGAATAGAGAGCCGGAGTAAATTACCGCCGGGCAGAAAATCAATGCACTACCGAGAAAGAACAGGGCGCTGATAACCGCGCGGATATGTTTATTGTGGTAACGTTGTTCAAGCAATTCTGTGGTAGTGGTACATTTGAATTTGTAATACACGGGCAGAAAGACTTTTGCCAGAATAAACAGGCCTACTACAGCAGACAGCTCCCACAGGGCGAGCAGAGCCATTTGATTGCCGTTCATACCTACCAGTTGGTCGGTACTGAGGTTTGTCAGTGTGATACTGCCAGCGACAAAGTACCAGGCGAGACCGCCTCCGGCAAGGAAGAACTCGCGGTTTTGGTTTTGTTGTCCGTTGCGATTTTGCCCCCGGCAACTTAAGTACGTTAACAACCCGATAAGGGCTGTAACGAACACAAATACGGACACCTGAATAGTGCTTGAATACATCGAAAGCTCCTTAGGCGATGATTATGCTTTGCTTGTTTCTAGTTTTATATTGGAAATGGCTTTGCCGGGGTATTTCTTGTTGTGTAATCGGATAAGCCGGTTCATTTGAAACACTGACCCCAGTATATTGGCCAGTACAGACAAACACTGTTTGCCGTTCAGTAACGCCAGTTGCTCTGCGTCCAGCGTCTGTAATTGTTGTTCGTTGACAGTTGCCAGCCCGCCTACGCGCTGCTGCGTATTGTCGGCATATTCTATGATGAGATCGACGGCGCGGATCAGACCCATTGATGCCATCTCCTCCAGCAGAGCGCTGGTTTGAGCCATGGCCATTGACCGTTCTTCAAGCAATTTTCGCTTGTTGTCTAAAAAGGCAGATGGTCGTTTGCTAGAGAGAAACAGCGCGCTGCCATTTTTCGTATTTACTGCTGCAGACGCCAAGTCTATAAGCAGAGTGTGCTTACCGTTGTTTTCTTCTATTTGCAGTGAAAAAGGCAGGGTTTGCAAACTGAGTGGCGTGTAATGTGCCACCCATTCGTCGAGTTGAACAAAAACATTTTCGTTGAGTCCCAATCCACACAGAGCTGAAATGGTCCAGCGCTGGCTGTTGGCAACTTTGCTAAAAAACAGGGGAAATTCACTCGATGCCTGCACCGCTTCTTTTAATTCCACATTGAGCATGTGGAAACGGCTGTACAGCGCAGGTAACTGATGTTCGTCAATGCGAACATCGCCATGGGCTTGTGGATTAACAGGTTCAAAATTTTGCATGTGTGTATCCTAGGCACTCAGCCATTGTTCGATGTAATCACGATGGTTAGGCAGTGCCTGCATTTTTTGTTCGGTGATCAGTTGATTTTGATTTATCAGCGATTGTGCCGTTGCATCCATCTTGTTGAGGTGTGAGTGGATAGAAAAATCAGGAGCAAACCCCATTCCGTATAAAACGTACTGATAACTGGCCGCTGGAAATAATTCAATAGCCGCTGAGAAGTCGGCAATTTGTGGGCCGCGATAGCGCCATATTTCCATGTCTTCTTTTAATGAATCTGGAATGGTTAGCGGATCTTTGTTGGCCTGCCAATAAGGCTCTTGTCGCTCTGTCAGTACATAATGCAGCTTGAGAAAATCGATAATACGCTGCCAGCGATAATTCATTTGTTCATTGAAACGCTTGCTCACGACCGGTCTGGCCGACACTGGCATGGGCATTTGTTCGGCGATGTAGCGGGCGGAGATTTCAATCAACATAAGCGCTGTGGCTTCCAGGGGTTCGACAAATCCTGCCGCCAGCCCAACGGCAACGCAATTGCCCTTCCACAGGGTTTTGCGGTAACCCGATTCAAATTTAATAACCCGTGGCGTTAGTGACTTATGCGCTTCACCCACATAACGCATGAGGGTGTCGCATGCGCGGTCTTCTTGCATAAACTCAGATGAGAATACGTGACCAACGCCTCGTCTGCTGGTTAGCCCGATATCCCAGATCCACCCGGCTTGCTGAGCTGTGGCCTGAGTGTAGGGTTTAATTTCGTAGTCATCTTCGTAGGGTACGTGAAGGGCTAGCGCCGTGTCGTTAAACAACACATCACTGGTTGAGGTCATTTTCTCTCCCAGTGTTTCACCTAACAACAGTGAACGAAAGCCTGAACAATCCACGAAAAGATCGGCACTGAGGGATTCACCGCTATTCAGCGTTATACAGTCGATGGCATCTTCGCCTGTTCGGTGGATGTGTTCTACGGTGGCCACCAGGTGTTTGACCCCTAATTTTTCCTTGCAGAACGTTCTCAGCATATCAGCGAAGGCACCGGCGTCTAGATGGTACGCATAGTTAGATTGCGCACTACTGTACTCACTATCAGACAGCGTTCTCGGAGCCAGATTTTTCTCACACACGTGTTGTTGAAAATTAACCGCGGTGGCAAATGAAGAGATGTTATCCAGGTATGGCGCTAGTTCAATGCGCCCATAGCCCAAAGGCACTGTAAACGGATGATAGTAAAAGTCACCATTGCCATGAACCCAATTGATGAATTTGCCACCTTGTTTAAATGCGGCACTGCACTGACGAAACACTTCTTTTTCAGACAAACCAATGTCTTTTAACGTGTTTCTCATCGTCGGCCAGGTACCTTCTCCCACGCCAACGGTGGGAATATCGGAAGCTTCTACCAAAGTGATATCCAGCGCACACCTGCCTTTGTCAATGTTGTGTTTGGCCGCAACGATCGCCGCAGTGAGCCAGCCGGCAGTGCCGCCGCCTACTATCACTATACGTTGTTTCTCAGAAGCTGTTCCGGGTTGTTTCATGGTCACTCGTCAGGTTTGTTGGGGTTGTGCCATTTATCCATAGGCACTGATAAAAATCCAGGCAACCTATGGATAAATGGCAGGGATAAGTCCCTGCCAGTTTATACTTAGAAAGTGGCGCGTACACCTACAGCAAAACGAGAACCGTTGTCTTCGATTGAGTAGATTTGGTCGTTGAAACGGCCTATCTGGGTTAACTCTTCGCCAGTGACGTTAATGCCTTCAACGAATACAGTGAAGTTTTCATTGATGTCATAACTTGCGCTTACGTCCCACTGTCCGTATGTCTTAGTGGTAACCGGCTCACCGGTCGCACCGCCAACGGATGTATTGTCTAGCGCGAACAGGAATGACTCGCGGTTGTTAAAGGCCACACGAGCCTGGAAAGCGTCTTTTTCATAGAACATGATAAGGTTCTGAGAATCGCCCAGGCCTTCCAACGCAAAGGTTTGCGTAGTGTCGCCACTGACTTCCGCATCGCTGTTTACCACTGTCGCGTTAGCCGTAATACCGAAGCCGTTGTCCCATACGTGAGTCACGGCGACTTCATAACCTGTAACGGTAGCGGTTTCACCGTTTTGTGGACGGGTAACGGTAAACACTTCGCCGGCGCCATTGAGTTCTTCCGTGGTAGCAACAACGTCTACGTCAGGGTTCGCTGGGTCGAGGGAGACGCCCACAGCACAATCTGCAGCGGTACAGCGGAATCCGTCAGCCGCAGTTCGAGCACTAAGGGAGTAAGTTTCGTCACCCGAGAGCGTAACGATAAAGTTCTCAACTTCTTTACTAAATACTGCAAAGCTGAAAATACTGTCGTCACTGTAGTACCACTCGAATGACAGATCCCAGTTTTCTGCTTCAAACGGTTTCAAAGCAGGGTTACCACCGGACGCAGTCAGATTCTGACGACGGGGCTCACCAAAGGTGGTTGCCGGAGACATTTGTGACATAGTTGGACGGCTCAAAGAGTCGTAGCGCGACAAACGCAGAATCATGTCTTCTTCCAGTTCAAGTTTTACGTTGATGCTGGGCAGAAGATTTGAATAGGATGAGGTGCCTGTAATGTTCTCTTCCGGGCCTGCCACATTCTGGAACAAGGTCAAATCGGTTGTGGGAACAATATCAACTAAAAATGCTTGTACCGCTGACACACTCACATCGGTTTCTTCATAGCGGGCGCCAATGTTGATGTTTAAAGGCATATCCCCCAGGTCGTAACCAAACTCAAACTGGGCATACAATGCCAGTACTTCTTCTTCCACTGTATAGTGGTTAGGGGCGAGCGTCGGATTAATTGGTGCACCTTGAGATGCCAGATAGTCGATGTAAGCATCGCCGTCGTAGGTATACCAGGTATCAATAAGACCGCTAAAGTAGTTGTTTGCTGTGAAAGGGCGAATGTTAAGCGCATCAACGGGAGCTTCGACGTTGTAGCCACAGAAGGCACACTGGGATGCAAACTCCTGGTAGCTGTATTTTTCCCGTTCGGAATACAACACACCAAAATCGGCTTTCTGGAATACTTCAGAATCAGAATAGTAAGTAAAATCAGCTTTGTACTCAGTGATTTCATCTTCTGACGCCCGTGGGTTCCCTAACTCGTTGTAATGCAGACGATTAAGGCCGATATCCGGCAGAGCACCGTTGGCAAATCCATCGTGAATAACGGTTGGTATACTACCCGTGCTGTCGAACTCATAGTTGTTGATAATACCTACAACATTGAATCGGGCATCGCCGGCAATATCATTTTCAGCTGTTGAGTGCGATACATCAAAGTTACCAATGAGGTAGTCTGTGATATTCCACTCTACATTTAAACCAAATCCGTCGTTGGTCACATCGCGCTGGTTACGGGTGTGTGATACAAAGTCAGAAGCCGGGTTACCACTACCTTGGTGCAGATCGATTTCCTGGGTGAACTGAATAGCAGTGCCTGTGTCAGCATTGACAGTGGCAGATCCAACGCGGTCAGGTTCAAACCATGAAGCTAAATCTGTGACCTGTGAATCTACTTCGAATTTAGACACAAAACCGTCAAGTGTGATAGTGATATCGTCGCTCGGCGCGAACTGCGCTACTAATGACGCGTTCGTTCTGGTTCTGTCTTGCTGATCTACAATCTGATCCCAGTTTCTTGGAAAGTAGACATTGTCAGCCAAAATGCCGTCGTTGCGGTTTGACAAAGTCAAACCCGGACGCCAGCCACCGGTTTGGATGCGGTTGATTTGCACCTGGCGTTCCTGGTGAGAGACGGCCAGTAATACCCCAAATTTGTCGTCTGCAAAGGTGTTACTGACCAGGAAGCTCGCTTGAGGCGACGTTTCTTCTGACAGATCTTCGTACATGCCTTTTACCGAGCCAACGATCTGCATGCCGTCGTAGTCGAATGGACGGGCAGTACTGACGTTGATGGTGGAACCGATACCACCGGACTGCATGTTCGCAACTGCACTTTTGTAAATGTTTGCCCCCGTAATTTGGTCAGCAGCCAGTACGTCAAAGTTGAACGCACGACCATCGGCGTCAGAGGCAAGCTGACGACCGTTAACCAATACAGTATTAAATTGCGGGCCAAAACCACGGACCGTTACTTGTTGACCTTCACCACCACTTCGGTCGATTGATACACCGGTGATTCTTTGTAGCGATTCTGCTACGTTCAGATCGGGGAATTTACCCAAATCTTCAGCGGCAATACCGTCCGACACTGCCATGTTTTCCTTTTTATCAGACATGGCGCGTTTAAGGCTACTCACAATGCCGCGCACTTCAATAACTTCAACGTTATCGTTGGCTGAGGCGTCCTGAGATAGTGCTACCGGCGCGTGTAGGGCAGAGGCAATAGCTACGCCTAAGAGTGAGCGTGTAGCGATAGGGACTAACTTCGATTTTTTGGTGTTATGTGTCACTGTGTTTTCTCCGTGATTTGGCAACATGTAACAACTTAATTATGTAGCAATTAACAAATTTTGTAATTGAACGTGAAAGTGTTAAACATGCATTTCACATTTTTAGTTTGCCCTTGTTACCATTGCGTTAGTATAACTAACTGATAAAAAAGGTCTTTGTTATCCAGGGGTAAACTAATGTAAACGTTTTCCCCAAGAATCTGTAAATACTAACACACTTTTAAAATGTAACAATAATGTTATCAATCTACTTTAGGATAATGATTACGAAATTCAGAACGATTTGTAGCTAAAGTGCCAAAAATTAACTGCATCTGATGCGATTAACGGCATTTTTCCACCCTTTGTATGCATGATCTCTTTCAGATTTTGAAAGTCGGGGTGAATATATACTGTCGCTCTTCCAACATTGGGTGAGTGTACTAACTGAATTGAATACACCAACTTGCAGACCGGCGAGAAACGCAGCGCCTAACGCCGTTGTTTCTGTTACTTCGGGACGCTCTACATCTGCGCCAAGAATGTCTGCAAGGAAACCCATCACCCAGTCATTTCGCGACATTCCGCCATCCACGCGAATCGTTGTTGGCCTGGCGCCATCGCTTTCCATGGCTTTTTGCAGATCTTTCGTTTGATAACAAACAGATTGAAGGCCTGCGGCAACGATCTCGCTTATACCTGTATCCCGGGTTAGACCGAGAATGGCGCCCCGTGCATCCGGGTCCCAGTAAGGTGCACCCAATCCGGTAAAGGCGGGTACCAGAAAAACGCCATTGTCGCGGCGGGCGCGCTGGGCAAGAGCTTCTGATTCTGCAGCATCGTCTATGAGTTTTAGTCCGTCGCGCAGCCATTGAACTGTCGCACCGGCCATGAAAATACTACCTTCCAGTGCGTAAGTGGTCTTTCCGTTGAGACGATAGCCTACGGTAGTCAACAGGCGGTTTTCAGATTTAAGTGGGGTATCACCGGTATTCAGAATCATAAAGCAACCGGTGCCGTAAGTGCTTTTCGCCATGCCTTTTTCAAAGCAGGCCTGGCCGACTAATGCCGCCTGTTGGTCGCCGGCTACACCGCCAATTGGCAGGGCAGTGCCCAGAATACTTTCGTCTAGGCAGCCAAAATCAGCGGCACAGTCGAGTACTTCCGGCAGCATAACTTCTGGAATCCGAAACGTATCGAGTAGCTTGCTGTCCCACTTCTGGTTGTGAATGTCAAACAACATGGTACGCGATGCATTGGTGGCATCAGTTTTGTGTGATTTTCCACCGCTAAGACGCCAGATAAGAAAGGTATCTACAGTACCAAACAGCAACTGACCGGCTTCTGCTTTTTCCCGAGCACCATCGACATTGTCGAGGATCCAGGCAATCTTAGTTGCGGAAAAATAAGGGTCCAGCAGTAACCCGGTGGTATTTGTGATGTACTCAACGAGTGCTGTGTCTTCGCTCAATTCGCGGCACAGCGGCGAGGTGCGACGATCTTGCCACACAATAGCCGGGTACACGGGTTTACCGGTTTGCTTATCCCATACTAGTGTGGTTTCGCGCTGATTCGTGATACCAATACTGGCGATATCTTTCGGCGTTAACTGGCATTTGTTAAATACGTCTTTCAGGGTAAGGAGAACGCTTTGCCAAATTTCCTCCGGATCGTGCTCAACCCAGCCATCACTAGGATAGTGCTGGGGGAATTCTTTTTGAGCAATCGCCTCTATACTACCTTCAGAAGAGAAAATGATGCTTCTAGAACTTGTTGTGCCCTGGTCAATGGCGAGAATAAACTTGTTCAAGTAAACACTCCGTTACGCTATTTGACGGCAGTTTGCATTATTTACAGCCGATTAACAATAGTAAATTTTCGAAAACGAACATTTAAGCTGCAATATGAACATGTTAAATTTTCGGTTATCAAGGTATAATTTATTGAGGTGTAAAAGGAAATAAAGATCGAATGAATCAAACGCAGCGCCACGAAAAAATTTTGAATTTGCTTAAACAGTCTGGCTTTATGTCTATTGACGAACTGGTATCGCAATGTAGTGTGACACCTCAGACAATCCGCCGGGATCTCAATCAACTAGCTGATTCTGGTAAAGTTAGTCGATATCACGGTGGTGCGGGTTTAACGAAAAGCTGGGAAAATACGCCCTACCAGGAACGAAAAACCCAAAATCAGGAAGTGAAGGAGCGCATTGCTGAAGCGGTGGCTGCAATGATCCCCGACGGTGCGTCACTGTTTATTAACATTGGGACCACCACCGAACTTATCGCAACCAAATTACTGCATCACAAAAATTTGCACATTGTTACAAATAATATTCATGTGGCGACAATTTTGTCTGCAAAAGAAGATTTTTCGGTCATCATTGCCGCTGGCGAAGTCAGGTTCCGGGATGGCGGTATTATTGGTGAAGCGACCTGCGACTTTATCAGTCAGTTCCGCATGGACTACGGTATCATAGGTATTAGTGGGATAAGTGCGGACGGCGCGCTACTCGATTTTGACTTCCGCGAAGTGAAAGTGTCACAGGCAATTATTGAGCACACTCAAACGGTGATCCTGGCTGCTGACTATTCCAAGTTTGAACGCAAAGCGATGGTAGAGCAGGGACATTTATCACAGGTCGATTACTTAGTGTGTGACAAATCACCGCCGGCTTCTATAGCCCCCATCATTAAAGAAAACAAAATTAAGTTCGTAAAAGCCTGACGTCGCCGCGCAGTTGTCATTTTCCTCTGTTCTGCCTGAATAGCTTGCGCAAGGTGGCCACACACCTTGCTCGTGTTGCGCGTAACCTGGCAAAAAATACCCATTGCACTGAAAAAATATTTTCACTGTAAACATACTTTTAACATTAATAATGTTCGTTTATTTTCGTTTAATGTTGACTTGTGTTCCTTTTGGCGTTCAAATAGCCAACATTGTGATAAGTGAAATGAGTAATAGTTCATGGTGAATAACGCTGAATCAGGCCAAACGCCCATCGATGTCCTCGTGGTTGGCGGTGGAATTAATGGTGCTGGTATTGCCCTTGATGCGGTAGGTCGAGGCTTATCTGTAGCACTTTGCGAAAAAGGCGATCTTGGGGGAGCAACGTCTTCGTCAAGCAGCAAGCTTATTCACGGTGGACTTCGCTACCTTGAGCACTATGAATTTCGCCTGGTAAAAGAAGCTTTGGCAGAACGGGAAGTTCTTTTGGCAAAGGCGCCTCATATCATGTGGCCCCTGCGTTTCAGGTTACCCCATCAGAAACATTTGCGTCCTGCCTGGATGATTCGCATCGGTATGTTCTTATACGACTCCCTGGCTAAGCGAAACGTACTCCCCCGTTCTAAAAAACTGTCCGTTGGTGCTGATAGCCCCCTGTCTGCAGACATTACTACGTGTTTTGAATATTCAGACGGCTGGGTCGATGATGCCAGACTGGTTGTACTCAATGCGTTGGCCGCTCAGGACAAGGGCGCGCAAATTCACGTGCGCACAGAAGTTGTCAGTGCTGAAAAAGGCGATAAATACTGGACGGTCGCACTGCGTGATGAACACGGAAAAACCTTTACCGTTAACGCTAAATCCATTGTAAATGCTGCTGGCCCGTGGGCGATTTCATTTCTGGATCGGGTATCGGGAATTAAAAATCCAAATGCAATGCGTTTGGTAAAAGGCAGCCATTTCATTGTACCTAAGCTTTATGACACAGATGAAGCGTATATCCTTCAAAACGAAGACGGTCGGATAGTCTTTGTTATTCCGTACGAAGATGACTTTTCGTTGGTGGGGACTACTGATGAAAATTACACTGGCGATCCCCGTGCTGCGAGTATTTCTAAGCAAGAGACAGATTATCTGGTGGATATTGTAAATCAATATTTTAAAACGAAAATCACCGCTCAGGATATTGTTCATACATACAGCGGTGTGAGGCCGTTGCTCGAAGAGAAAAATGCGTCTGCGCAGGAACTTACCCGTGACTACAAAGTGGAATTAAAGGGGAGAGCGGGTGAGCCCGCGTTGTTGAATATTTTTGGCGGCAAGATAACTACCTATAGAAAATTGGCAGAACACGCAGTGAATAAGCTCTGTGATGTCTTTTCTGATACTGGTGATGCCTGGACCAAGGACGTACCGCTACCAGGTGGCGAGTTTGCCGATAAAAAGCAATTTGGCGAGGAACTTACTACACAATTTCCATGGTTGAGCGCTAGTCAGATCCAGCGTTTCGTACGCCAGTACGGAAAGTTGTGCTATGTGTTCCTCCAGGGCAAAAGGTCGTTGTCTGATTTAGGGCAGGAATTTGGCAGTGGTATGCACCAGGCGGAGGTGGACTACCTTATTGAGCATGAATGGGCGCGCACCCTCGAAGATGTGATTTGGCGTCGTACAAAACTCGGGCTGAGGTTGTCAGACACAGAAAAAGCTAAACTTGAGCAATATATTACGCAAAGAGTGGCCAAACTAGCCTGTGAATCAGACGATTGGATTTCAGGTGTCAAAGTTGCTTCCTGAAAGCCGAAGGTGATCTTCCCACAGATTTACTAAAGCGCTTAGAAAAATTGAACACATTCGGATACCCCACGTACTGGCCAATATGAGAAATTGGCCAGTTTGTGTTTAGCAATAACTTTTTCGCTCGTTCCATTCTCAAATGGATGAGCTGTTGAACCGGACTTCTTCCAAACTGTGCCAAACATAGCCTGTGCAGGTGAGGCGCCGAGTAATGGACTCGGTCGCACATGGCTTTCACCGTCCAGGGCAATTGCAGTTGGTTGTCTATGGTAGCAAAGAGTTGGCTTAATCTGTTGGGTTGACGGTGAGCGTTTGAAGATAATACGGTGTTGCTCAGGTGTTTTTCAATTAGTGGCATCACCGCAGCGCGCATTGTCGCTTGCTGTTCCTGATATAAGATCTCCATGGCGTGATGAACCACCTGAAGGTCACAATGTTCGACAACCGGGGTCTCAGCGTCATGTACCGCATACCACCTTGGTGTATCAGACAGATTCAACCAAATGATATCCCATCTTGGGGCCGCAATTTCCACTTCAAAGGGCGCGTTGGCTTTCAACACCGCCAACGAATTTTGCGACAAGGTAAAGTCGCCGTCTGGTGTACGTACTACGCCCGCTCCACTAAGCGTATAAAACAGGGTATGGTTGGCGGGGAAGACTCTTCCTACTCGGTATTCTCCTGATAAATTTGAACAACCAGCCAATTCAATATCGAGATGCCTGATTTCAGGCGCATTTACCCTATCAATAAAGCGCTCTATGCAGTCAGGCCCAATATTTACAATGTCTAAAAATGTTGTTGTCAAAATGTAATATGATATTTTTGGATAAATAAAAGAGAGCTTTGAGCATAAATTAATTGGTCTAAGTTGGCTATAGTGCAAGGCAGAAATTCACCGCCCTTTCAGGAATATTTTATGACCAGTATAAGTGCGATTGTCGCCAGACAAGATTGGCAAAACCCCACTGTCATTCAGCGCAACAAAGTTCGTGCCCACAGTCCGTTAAACGGTTTTTCCAGCCTCACAGACGCGTTACACAATACTGGGCAACAGCGACAAAATCTTAACGGTGAATGGGATTTTCGCCTATATCCGCGTCCTGAAGAGGTGCCTGATGAAGTTATTAAATCGAGTTTACCGGAACATTTAGCATCTCAATGGCGGGCAATACCCGTGCCGTCAAACTGGCAGTTGCAGGGAGTAGATAAACCTATTTACTGTAATGTGAAGTATCCCTTTGCCGTAAATCCTCCTCACGTGCCTGATGACAATCCGACAGGTTGCTACCGCACTGTTTTTAATATTACGGCTGAGCAGAGAAAACGACGTAGTCATATTATTTTCGACGGTGTTAGCAGCGCATTTCATCTGTGGTGTAATGAGCAATACATTGGTTACTCTCAAGACAGTCGACTACCCGCCGAGTTTGATCTTTCTGCGGTGCTTCGGGACGGCCAAAATACGCTGTTTGTTATGGTTATGCGCTGGTCAGATGGCAGCTACCTGGAAGATCAGGATATGTGGTGGATGAGTGGCATATTCAGAGATGTCACGCTGCTGTTTAAACCTCATCACTACATTAAGGATGTGTTTGCAACCCCCTCTTTGGACGCCTGCTACCGCGATGGCCAGGTTGCTGTGCGCACGGCCATTCACGCACCGGCAAATTATAAGGTACGGGTTGAGTTGTTCGACGGTGATCAGCCGGTCGGGACTCACAGTACGCAGACAACCAATAATCGACGTATAGATGAAAAAGGAGGCTGGCAGGATGTGGTCTTTCAATCTGTTAAAGTCGAAGCCCCTAAACATTGGACAGCGGAAACTCCGTACCGCTATCGGTTGGTGGTGTCACTACTGGATGAGCAGGATTGCGCCGTTGATATTGAAGCTTATGATATAGGTTTTCGCAATGTAGAAATGACAAATGGACAGCTGTGTATTAACGGTAAACCCATACTTATTCGCGGCGTGAATCGTCATGAGCATCATCCCACACGAGGGCATGCAGTCACTGAAGCTGACATGATTGAAGATATTCGATTGCTTAAACAGAATAACTTCAATGCTGTGAGAACTGCCCACTATCCAAACCACCCAAGATGGTATTCACTGTGTGACGAATACGGGCTCTATGTGGTGGACGAAGCGAATATTGAAACTCACGGCATGTTTCCCATGGGCCGTTTGGCTTGCGACCCTCAATGGGCCGGAGCCTTTATGGCCCGTTACACACAAATGGTAGAAAGAGACAAAAATCATCCCTCGGTGATTGTGTGGTCGTTGGGGAACGAGTGTGGACACGGGCCCAATCACGATGCCATGTATGGTTGGTCAAAAGCGTACGACCCGTCCCGCCCGGTGCAATATGAAGGTGGCGGTGCTGATACCAGTGCCACGGATATTATCGCGCCCATGTACGCCAGGGTTGATACTGATATTGAGGACGAAGCAGTACCGAAATGGTCAATTAAGAAGTGGTTGTCACTACCGGGCGAAAACAGGCCTCTGATTTTATGCGAGTACGCCCACGCCATGGGCAATAGTTTGGGAAGTTTCTCCGACTATTGGGATGCTTTTCGCAGTTTTCCGAGGCTTCAGGGGGGATTCATCTGGGATTGGGTTGATCAAGGGCTTGAAAAAACAGATGAGCGCGGCCAGTCTTACTGGGCTTACGGTGGCGACTTTGGCGATACGTATAACGACCGTCAATTTTGCATCAACGGCTTGCTATTTCCCGATCGCACACCCCATCCTACACTGTATGAAGCCAAGTATTGCCAGCGTCAAATCACCGCGTCTATGGAAGAAACGGACAAGGCGTTTTGTATCGAATTAACCAGTGAGTATCTATTTAGGCACACTGACAATGAGCAAATGATCTGGGAACTGGTGGAAAACGGTGTGGTAGTGGAAAGTGGCAGTGAAGATGTCCTGCTGGCGCCACAGCAAAGCAGGCGTTATATCATTCAACCGATACATGTGCATCAACCTGGAGCCTTGTACCATATCAATGTGAAAATTGTATTGAGGCAATCGTGCGCTTGGGCTAACGCTCAGCACGAAATGATGGCCGAACAATTTAGTGTCGCTAATCGAAGTGGTTTGGCAGCGCTTGCCCTTGATGTCTCTGTTGAGGACCCAATCAATGTGGTTGAATCAGCGCATTCTATTCACGTGACTGCAAAGAACTCGGTATTTGAAGTAAGTAAAACAACGGGGTTACTAAGTTGTTGGGCGTTTATGGGCAAGTCAGTCATTGCCTTGCCTATGGAAGATAACTTCTATCGCGCTCCACTGGACAACGATATTGGTGTGAGTGAAGTCGATAACCCCGACCCCAATGCATGGGAGTCGCGATGGCAGCGTGCGGGTGTTGGTCACTGGCACAAAAGGTGTCTTCAGGTTGGGCAGCGAACAACTGACGATGATGTGCGTATCACAGCGTTTTTCCAATACACTCACAAAGAACAGGTGAAGGCACAAAGCCGCTGGTGTTATACCATCGACAGCACAGGGCAACTTAAGCTTGATGTAGCGGTAGAATTTGACGATCAGTTACCGCCAATGCCGCGAGTTGGGATACAACTGGCACTAGAAGCGCTTGGCGAAGATGAGACCGTCCACTGGCAGGGGCTGGGGCCCTTTGAAAACTACCCTGATAGATGTGAAGGCGCAATATATGGCCGCTACCAACGGAGCGTTGACGCGCTGTATACACCGTATATCTTTCCGTCGGATAACGGGCTTAGAAGCCACTGTCATTATCTGGAAGCCGGCAACTTAATCGCGAGTGGTGATTTTCATTTTGCAGTAAGTCGTTTTACTCAGCATCAGCTGGCTAACGCTAAACATACGAATGAACTACAAGACAGTGGATATCTCTACGTATTCGTTGACCATGCGCACATGGGGGTAGGCGGTGATGACTCCTGGAGTCCAAGTACCCATGACGCGTTCTTGTTAACCCAAAAGCAGTACCGCTACGAGATCTGCTTCCAAGCGAAATAAAGGCTAGGTCATGCGGGTTATAAATGCGCATGGCAGTATAATCGCTATGATCGTCACTGATTACTACGCCAGTGTCAAAGCGGGGCCCAGGTATACATTAGCGTCGAACGAGAGAATTTCGTTTTATTAACGTGGGGGTGTACTTAAACATGATGCCTGGCTCTGGCTTTTTGCCATTGGCGTAGCGAAGCGCAAGCTCTGCTGCTTTTGCCGCCATCATTTCTATCGGGTAGCGCAACGTCGTGAGTTTCGGGCGACAATATTTAGCCAGGAGAACATCGTCGTAGCCCAGCACTGACACTTGCTCTGGTACGGCTATTCCCTGATCTTGCATCATGGTCATGGCCCCCGAAGCCATGGCATCATTGTAGGCCAGTACAGCGGTAAATTTTGCCCCTGTGGCCAACAGGTTTTGCATGGCTTGTTCGCCGCCTTCCTGATCCGGTGTGGCGTATTCAACCTGGGTTTCCGGCAGTGAAAGACCTGCATTGGAAATGGCGTTTCGAATGCCTTCAAGACGTTGGTTGGGATCATCAATGCGGTATTGACTGCTAATAACGGCTAAATTGATATGGCCCTGCGATATGGCATATTCTGCCATCAAGCGTCCGCCGGCGACATTGTCTAGCCATACACAGCGGTTGGCAATGGCGGGAATAAAGCGGTTAATTAAGACAAAACCGGGAATTTGGCTGGCGAAGTCGATAAGTGTGTCGTCGTCCAGGGCTTTACTGTGAACGACCATGGCCTCAACCCGATATTCCATAAGGGTTTCTATGGCTCTGCGCTCGGTTTCTTTTTCGATAGAGCCCGCGCTTAGGAGGATTTGAATATTCTTGCGGCGCGTGACTGATTCTACGCCATGGGCCAGCATAGCAAAAAACGGGTCGTGCAATTCGGCAAGTACAACCCCCAGTGCTGTGTTTTTTTGCGTTACCAGTGCACGGGCATTCGCATTAGGACGATAGCCCATTTCCGCCATGATTTGCTTCACGCGCTGGCGAGTTTTTTCACCTACTTTGGGGCCGTCGTTTACGACCCGGGACACGGTGGCAAGTGAGACACCTGCGGCCTCGGCGATATCTTTAATGGTAGCCATGACTGAGATACTTCTGATTATATTGTAACAGCGAATTCCTGCGGTCTTAGGGCCGCATGGCAACGTTTTGCGTGTACTGTACCCATTATTGAGACGCTAATCCACGACTATTCCCAAGGGATAAAAAAATAAGATAAGCGGTAAAATAAATTCAGGAAAACGTATACCCTTGCGCTACTATACTATACCAGTTGTAATTAAATTGTACCTATCTTGTAATTTTGAAAATGCCGGGAACAGTTAACTATGAATATTCAAAAAAGGCTTTTTGGCGAAGCCGATGGCAAGGCGGTTTACTTGTATCGTTTGAGCAATGGCAAGGGTATAGATGTGGAAATACTCACTTTTGGCGGTATTATCCACAGTCTACAGGTACCTGATAGCAGCGGTGCGCTGCACCAGTGCGTTCAGCAATACAGTAGCCTTGAAGGCTACATCAGTGACCCAAGCTACCGAGGCGCATTAGTGGGGCGGTATGCCAATCGCATAGGCAAGGGGCAATTTTCATTGGACGGCATCACTTATCACCTCGATCAAAATGGCGGTGAGCACTGCTTGCACGGCGGTGAACAGGGTTTTCACAAAAAGGTATGGCAGGCGGAGGAAGTATCCAGCGGCAATGCGGCCGGTATCAGACTAACCCATACCAGTGCCGATGGTGAGAGCGGTTTTCCGGGTAATGTGAACGTAGAGGCCACATACTGGTTGGATGAAAACAATGATCTTACTCTCACGCTGCATGCGACAACAGATAAGGCCACGCCCTTCAGCATGACACAGCATGCATACTTTACCTTAAGTCGGGACCCATCGGTTAAATCAACGACATTGTACCTCAATGCCGATGCCATCACAGAAGTCGACAGTTCCTTGTGCCCTACTGGTAAAACCATAGCCGTTGCAAACACGCCATTTGATTTTCGGACACCGAGCAAGATTGCCTCCCGTTGCACTGGGACACATCCTTTATTTGATGCTGTGGGCGGGTACGATCACAATTTTATTCTAACTGCCTCCTCCTCGTCAGATAAACCTGCAGCGCAGGCCTCTGCTGATGACACAGGCATTGTCATGTCGCTATACACAGATTTACCCGGGTTGCAGTGCTATACTGGAAATTTACAGGGCGAAGAGCAATTAGGCGCGTTTTGCCTTGAGCCACAACATTTTCCCGACGCCCCAAATCAAGAGGATTTTCCCAGTCCAATTATTACGCCACACAAGCCTTACAAGGCCGTTATACGCTATCATTTTGAGGTTGCTAAGTAAGTAACACAGCGTATTCTTGCTGTTAACAAATAATTTTCTTTTTTGCGGGAATTGATTCCCGCTAAAGCTTGCTATAAGATTAGGGTAAACGTTTAACCTACATTCCGTAAACACGGAATCAGCTCGTGAGAAATACTATGGGTACGCCTTTTGATCCGACAAACGATCCGCATCGTCGCTATAACCCGATGATTGGAGAATGGGTGCTGGTTTCGCCGCATCGCGCGAAACGTCCTTGGCAAGGGCAATCTGAGCCGCCCTCAGAAGAACAGAAGCCCGCCTACGACCCATCGTGTTATTTGTGTGCAGGTAACACTCGTGTAAACGGTGAAGTTAATCCGCAGTATACTGGCACATTTGTCTTTGAAAATGATTTCGCGGCTCTGAAAAAAGACACAGTTGAAGCTAAAGAAGAAGATGAACTCTTCCATTTCGAAGCTGAGCAGGGCTGTAGCCGTGTAATTTGCTTTTCTCCGGATCACAGTAAAACGCTGCCGGAGCTCACAGATGAAGAGCGCTTAGCTGTCGTTGAGTGTTGGAAAGAACAAACGGCAGATTTAGGGCAAACTTATCGTTGGGTGCAGGTATTTGAGAACAAGGGCGCTATGATGGGCTGTTCCAACCCTCATCCTCACGGACAAGTGTGGGCACAAAAACACTTGCCCACAGAGCCAACAAAAAAACTGGCGCACTTTAGTGCGTATTATGAGAAGCACAATCGCACCATGTTGTTGGATTACGCTCAGCGCGAAGTGGAAAAGCAAACCCGTGTGGTGTGCAGCAACGACGATTGGGTTGTAGTCGTGCCGTATTGGGCTGCCTGGCCGTTTGAAACCTTGTTATTACCTCGTTTTGCGGTTAAATCATTGGCGGAACTGACTGATGCACAGTCGTTGTCGTTAGCACAAATTGTCGGTGACATTACCACCCGTTACGATAACTTGTTTGAAACATCTTTCCCTTACTCCATGGGCTGGCACAGTGCGCCTTTTGACGATGACAGTCATGATGAGTGGCAATTGCACGCACACTTCTATCCACCCTTGTTGCGTTCTGCCAGCGTCAGAAAATTCATGGTGGGTTACGAGTTGATGGCTGAGACCCAGCGTGACCTGACGCCAGAGCAAGCAGCAGACAGGCTAAAAGCACTGCCAGTGGTTCACTATAAAAAAAGTGGTAGCAACAATGGATAATTCAAAGCTGGTTTCTCATTTTAAAGACGCTTTTCAGCGCGAACCTGACTGTGTTGTTCATGCGCCTGGTCGGGTAAACCTGATTGGTGAACACACAGACTATAACGAAGGGTTTGTTTTTCCCGCTGCCATTAACTTTGGCACCTGGATTGCGGCAAGTAAACGCAGCGATAGCACTGTTGTGGTTAGGGCGCTTGACTATGACAATCAGGTTAATGAGTTCCCCTTAAACGATATTCAGTTTGACGAAACGCAAGGCTGGGCTAACTATATTCGCGGCGTTGCAAAAGTGCTTCTGGCTGACTTTCCTCAGGTTGGTGGCGCAGAATTAGTGGTAACGGGTAATGTTCCCCAAGGCGCAGGTTTGAGTTCTTCCGCGTCTTTTGAAATTGCTATTTTGAAGGCCTTCGCAACACTTTATGATTTGCCGCTGGACGGCATTAAAGCGTCGTTGCTGGGACAGAAAGCCGAAAATGAATTTGTTGGTTGCTCATGCGGTATTATGGACCAGCTGATTTCTGCCATGGGCCATGTTGGCCACGCCATGTTACTCGATTGTCAGTCGTTGTCAGTGAAACACGCTCCGCTGCCGGATTCCCATCAAATAGTGATTATCAATTCCAACGTTAAACGCGGGTTGGTAGACAGTGAATACAACTTGCGTCGCGAGCAGTGCGAGCAAGGCGCTGCGGTGATGGGGGTAAGTTCATTGCGCGGTGCGACCCTCGACATGCTGGAAGAAAAGAAAGCAGACATGCCAGAGGTCGTTTACCGGCGTTGTTTGCACGTATTGACAGAAAATATTCGTACCTTGGCTGCCAGCGAAGCTCTGAGCAAAGGTGACATTGCTGCGGTAAGTCGCGCCATGGCAGAGTCTCATGTTTCCATGCGAGATGATTTTGAAATTACCGTTAAACCTATCGATTATCTGGTTGAAATTATCGGCGAGGTTCTCGGCGAAACCGGCGGTGTGCGCATGACTGGAGGCGGTTTTGGAGGTTGTGTCGTTGCGCTGGTGCCCTCGGACACGGTGGATGCGGTTAAGCAAGTGGTAGATGAAAAATACCAGTCTGCTACCGGGTATAGCGCCGATATCTACGTGTGTACTGCTACCCAGGGCGCATTTGCCTAATTGCTTTTAACGTGTCTTGCATGCATGTCTCTCATTTGACGTGCATGTCCGGCGCTGTCGGTAGTGTGTGCTGACAGCGCCTTTTTTGATTTACCGCGCATCACTGATCCAGTGATCGGCTTTTCATGCCAATAGATATCAGGTACTCTCAAAAATGTTTCTACAATGAATGTGAAAATGTCGTTAGTCGGCTCGCATTTTCAGGTATACTAGCCTGCTTATATCCCGACTTAATCAGTTATGCGCACACGCTGTCGGTAGCGATCTGGCGCAACAAGTAAAGAATTACAGGAGACATCGATGGCAACGAGAGGCGTCAACAAAGTCATTTTGGTAGGTAATCTGGGCAACGACCCGGAAGTTCGCTACATGCCGAATGGAAACGCCGTAGCAAACCTGAGTCTGGCCACGAGTGAGAGCTGGAAAGATCAGCAAGGGCAGGTACAGGAACGCACAGAATGGCATCGACTCACCATGTATCGGCGTTTGGCAGAAATTGCCGGTGAATACTTGAAAAAGGGTTCACAAATTTATGTTGAGGGTAAACTGCAAACCCGCAAATGGCAGGATCAGCAAGGTCAGGATCGCTATACCACTGAAATCATTGTCGACCAGATGCAAATGTTGGGCGGCCGTGAAGGTGGTGGCCAGCAAGGCGCTCAGAGCGGTGGTTATCAACCACGCCCGCAGGGAAATCAGGGTGGCCAACAAGGTGGTGGCGGTTATCAGCAGCGTCCACAAGGCAATCAGGGCGGCGGCTACAACAACCAAAATCAGCCTGCTACTCAAGGTGGTAACAAGCCGCCTATGGCAGAACCAGATTTCGATTTTGATGATGATATTCCGTTCTAGAGTTCACCTGAGACATATTCTGTAAAGAATTCTAATTAAGCCCTTATTCATAAGGGCTTTTTTGCTTTTAGGTATTCATTCTATGTAAGGAATTTGCTTATTGTGAAGAGCTTCGAGGAGCAACGCCTGTTTATTATGGTCGTATTTCTTCGTATAAAGTCAGTGTCAAAAAGCTTATCCGCCCATTTGAGTCAAAGTACCCAGGCGCGACAATTCATGTGATTTACGAAGCTGGGTGTCAGCTGGGCCGTGTGTCTATTGGATTTATCGGCTGATAGCAAGTTTAGGCCATTGTTGTTGTGTTGTTGCCTCATCTAAAAATCGTCCACAAATAGTAATTTACCAGTTGCAAGTTGCCCATCCCAGTCAACGGTCTTAAAGGCGTTACCCTGTTTATTGAAGTGGAGGTGCATTTTTTGGCTACCTGATTCGAGGACTACTAAATCTTTTTCTTTGGCTACCCAGACGACAGACGACCAACTGTGAAGTTTGGAAATGCCGCCATCTTTGGAAAAGGAGAAAATATATTCTCGCTCTCTCCAAGTGTAAGACCATGTAGAACCGGCAATTTTTGATTTAAAAGCAACTCTCTCTACTTCTCTGTCGAATTTATCTTTACCGACTGCATCAGGCGAAAAATTGAACAGCATCAGAGTTAACAAACTTAAAAAAATGTACTTCATTTAACTTCCTTGTTTGGCATATAGTTTCTAAATAAGGGCGCAGACACGAGGGTGACAATGCGAAGCAGTCCTAGCGTATGCGTTCCAGCGAACGTAATGAGTGACTTAATTTGTTAGCTGCCACCTACTAGTAATGATAACGACACGAAATCACCGTAATGGCTGTATCATCCACGGCATATACTAAACGATTGGTATCATCTATTCTGCGAGACCAGAAACCTGAAAGGTTTTCTTTAAGGGATTCCGGTTTTCCGATCCCATCAAATGGGGAGCGCTTAACATCGGTAATTAGCATATTGATACGTTTCAAGGTTTTCTTGTCTTGAGTCTGCCAATAGACATAACTATTCCAAGCTTCATCAGTCCATGATAATAGCCTGTTACTCATCAATCAGTTCTCGCTGGGTCGTTTTACCCGCTTTATACTGTGCAATTGAACGATTTAAGTGTTCAGCGTTCGCTGGAGAACGAAGTAAATGAACAGTTTCCATAAGGCTGTTGTAGTAATCCAATGACATTACAACAGCATCTGCAGAGTCACGACGAGTGATGACCGTAGTATCCGCATCGTTAATTACATTATCCAATACGGCTTTTAAACCATTTCGGGCCTCGGTAAAAGAGACTATTCTCATCTTGCACCTCACTTGTACATTTTATTGTACAAGTCTAGCTTGAAAATATGTACATGTACAGAATGTTGTGCATGGTGAAATCGATTTGTTTATTTTGCCACTACCCATCGTTTAAATTCCGCGGGCGCACCCATGAATACTGAGTGCGATGGAACAGGTTGATTTACCACTGCTCCTGCAGCCACTATGGCGCCCATTCCAATCGTCACCCCTGACAAAATCACCGCATTGGCGCCGATCCACGCATTTTCTTCGATTGTAATGCCACCACGCCGTGCTGCCGTTATCTCTTGTGTTTGTAGTTCATAGCTGCACAGTACGGCGTTAGGACCTATGAAAACACCCCTGCCTATGGTGATATCAGCGTCTGCTAGTATTGTTAAATTGTGGTTAGCAAATACACCTTTTTGAATGCGTACCTGTCCGTCGCCTGCGATAAACAAACCGGGTTCTAACCAACAGGGCATAGATACGTTGGCAAGTTGTTTTAATGCCTGCTTTTTTTGCTTTGGCGAACCTTTGATATCGCTATATTGGGTCAATGCTGTCCGCTGGGTATCAGTAAGCGGAATCTGGTTGCGTAATTCGGTAATTTTGCCCGGTGAATAAGTTAGCAAGGTCACGGTACTTTCTCTCTGGGAGATCCTTGTTTACACTGAGTGAGAAAATAAAAGAATAACAGGTTGTGCTGCGAAAAGATGGAAATTGTTTTAATACGTCATGGAAAGCCACTGTCTGCTTCGAATCACAGGATGAACTGTGCTGGCTATGCAGACTGGATACGAAAGTATAACCGAAGCGGCCTTGACCCTAACAGTAATCCTCTTAAAGTGATGGACTTATCTCAACACTACCATTTGTGCAGCGATTTGCTCCGGGCGCGATTGAGTGCGCAGAAATACAGTGCCAGCCAGGTTCACGAATATCACAGTGTGTTCAGAGAAATGGAGATCCCGTATTACCGCATTCCCGGGAGGCGCCGCGCCTGGACCTGGGTTTATTTGTGCAGGGCATATTGGATGATGGGGCGTGCAGGGGCATTTGAAAGCTATTGCGATGCTAAAGCCAGGGCAGCCGCCGCCGTTAACCTGTTGGAAACCCGAGTTAAAACCCATAGCAAAGTGGTGGTGTTTGGCCATGGCATGATGAATCGGACAGTGCGAAAACTGTTGGCAGCGAAAGGTTGGAACGTTGCAGAAAAAGATAATCATTATTGGGGTGTGAACCGGCTATACTTACCCGAGTGACGATATTTTGTCAGTCATTATTTGAACGTCTAAAGTGAATTACACGTTATGTATGTTGGTTGGAAAGCCTATTTAAAACAAAAATTTCAACCGCAGAAACCTCACTTGCAATTGGGGGTGGCGTTGTCTCACGAAGCCGCCTTTTTTACGGTGTTGGACAAACAAAACTATGTGGTTGTGTCTGAGCAAAGTGCCACAATCGAGCACTGGCCCTCAGCATTAGAAAATTGGATCAGTGAGCAAAAACTCTCTGGTATAACGTGTTGCGTCTCTTTCACTCAGCATGCCTATCAGCTTTTGCAACTCGACAGACCGGCAGTGGATGACAGCGAAATAAATGCAGCTTTGGGCTGGACTGTTAAAGACATGCTGGGAGTTGATACCCCAGTGGCAATTGACTACTTCGATGTGCCGGTTCCTTTGGCGGGTTCACAAAAACTGCACGTGGTTGCATTACCGCAAGATGAGGTAACCAATGTGGTTACTGCTTGTGTTAATGCCGGTGTTCGGTTAAAGCAAATAAGTATAGAAGAACTGGCGCACTGTGAACTATTACCCGTGTCAGATGAACCGGTGATTTCCCTTACTCAGGATGTGGGAGAGGAAATTATTCTCAATGTCATCGTAAGGGGTAATCTGTACATAAGTAGGCGCTTAAAAGGGTTTGAGAACCTTGGTAGCTTTTCAGAGCAAGAGTTGAAAATGGGCGTGCTTGATACCCTTGGCATTCAACTGCAGCGTTCTATGGACTTTTTCGAGAGCCAGTTGCGCCAGGCTCCCGTGCGACAAGTTTATATTAATGTGAACTCAAACTACGAAGCACTTATTGCGATGCTCATTTCAGAGATGGTAGAGGCTCGGGTTGAGGTGTTGGAGTTGCCCTTTCAAACCCACAAAGCCCGGTATGGCAATCTCACTAGTATGGGTATGGCATACGCGCAAATACACGCCCGACAATCTGTAGTAGAAGGGGCTCAATGAAACATCGCCTGAATTTTTATAACGACAGCTACCAACCGCAAATAGACTGGCTTTCATTACCCAGTATTTCACTTGTGCTCTCGTTACTGCTGTGCGTTGTGGTGTTGGCTGCGGTTGTGGTTCAGGGGATGGCTGGGACCGCCGAAACACAATATGTACAAACGGCAATGACGACACAACAGATCGAGCAGTCTGTATCTGAGCTCGAAGCTCAGGTGATGAACCGGACTCACGACCCAGCGCTATTGCAGGAAATTGAAAATACCAAACAGCGCATTGCTGATCATACTCTTCTGCTTCATGCCATTGAAACGCAAATGCCGCTGAAGCAAAAACGTTTTTCCCTGCTGTTATCTGACTTGGCAGACGCATCCCAAGCGTCGTTGTGGCTAACTCACATTGTTGTTTCAGAAGCGTCAATAACGTTCAAAGGCGGCGTTTCGACACCAGAGGCGTTGCCACAATGGATCCAGCGTTTAGGCGGTACTGAGTCATTGAGCCAGCAGAAGTTTTCTTCTACCACTTTACTAAACGAAGAAGGAAACATGCGTTTTACCCTGTCCACCGAGCCCGCGCTGCCCGCAGACAATCTGGAGCTACCATGAGTAAACCACTGTTGTCAGATAAATTTGCCGGGTTGTCGACCCGTGAGAAAGCAATGACACTGGCGGCTGGCGTGGTACTCATTGTGTTAGTAGGTTTTGCGTTCTTTATTGAGCCAGCTGTGAAGGATTGGCAGAAATACCGCGCTGATACGGTTGCAGAAAAAATGCGTCAACGACCGTTGCAACAGCGTCTGCAGGTATATGAGGAGGCGCTCAGGGAAGATCAGGACGCAGCGTTAAAACAAGAACTGGAGATGCTTAGTCATACTCTTGATGAACTCAATGCTGCGTTCGATGCAGAATTTGCCAAACTGGTTGAGCCAGCCGCGATGGGGCCGCTTATCAGACAGGTTTTCCGACATGCAGGGGCGTTGACGCTGGATGAAATGACCACCCTGCCTGTTAAAAATGTAGTAGCCCCCAAAGGTAGCGAACAGGAAGCGTCGGCAGCGCGCTCGCTTTTTCAGCACAGCATTCGTCTTACTTTCACAGGAACGTATTTTGACGTTCAGCAGTTTATTGCCCGTTTGGAAGCGCAAACCAGCCAGTTTTACTGGCAGTCGCTGGATTATCAGGTAACGGCATACCCCAATGCGTCGGTGACGATGCAGGTATATACCCTGAGTGCACAAGAGGCTTTTATTGGTGTGGAATAAACGTTTATTGATTATGGCCGCTTTTGTCGCGCTTGTTGCGTCGGTGCAGGCACAGCAAGACCCAACCCGGCCCGGTGAAGGATACAAGGGCAGTAAGCAGCAGAGCCCGCAGACCGCCCTGGTTGTTTCGGCCATTTTTTACTCGCCACAACGGGCATGGGCAATGATCAACAACCAGATGGTGTATGAAGGAGACAAACTGTCTGACAGTGTTACTGTAGTGTCTATTGCACCGGCGTCAGTGCGATTGAAAGTGAAAAAGAAAAATGCATGGCAAAGCCTTACGCTTAACGTTAATGCACCAGGTACAAAAATAAAAGTCCGCCATGCGGATAACAATTAGAGGTCAGACAATGCGTCGAGCGATTACGTCATTGATCACACTACTTTTGCTAACGGGTTGTCAGTCTACAGAAAATGAATCTGTGGTAGCGCGTTCACTAAAAGCGGAATTGGAAGCGCAACTGGCAGCAGAACGGGCTCAGGCGAAACAGCGTCAGGCTCTTGAACATGTACCTGATGATGTCTCTCAGGCATTGGCACCGCCTCCGGCTTTCGCTGGCACGCTGCTGTCCGGGCCAGAAAAATACGACATCAACGCGAAAAATGTGGATGTTAACGATTTCTTTGCTGGCATGGTTGAAGGGACGCCATACAGTGTTGCTGTTCATCCAGAAGTGACAGGAACGGTTAGCCTGTCGCTTAAGCAGGTTTCCTTGGACGAGGTGATGTCTTTGATATCAGACCTGTACGGTTACGATATCCAACGTCAGGGGAATGTGTTTAGAGTTCTGCCTGCGGGCATGCGAACCGAAACCTTTGCCGTTAATTATTTACTGATGAAGCGCGATGGCGCTACTCAAACCAGTATTATCTCTGGTGGTGTGTCTCAAGGCGGAAACAACAACCTCAACGGCAGCGGCCAATTCAGCGATTTTAACAGCGTAGGGGCCGGTTCTCTTGGTAGCAATAGCGGTCTGGCTGGCAACAGCAACGGTACAACCATCAATACCAGAACGGAAACGAATTTTTGGGAAGACCTACAGGCCAGTCTTGCAGCTATGTTGGGTACCAATGACGGACGAGCGGTGTTTGTCACTCCACAGGCTGGGTTGGTAACTGTGCGTGCACTGCCCTCGGAAATTCGCGCCATTAAGCATTTCTTGCAAGTGTCGGAACAACATCTTCAGCGCCAGGTGGTGTTGGAGGCGCGGATTCTTGAAGTGGTGCTCAGTGATGGCTATCAGCAGGGCATCAACTGGAATGAAATTATTGCTAATGTAGGTAGTACCGACCTGTCTTTTTCTACCAGTGCTGGATCTGTAGGTAACAATGTCACTCTGGAAATGGGAGGCGTAACTAGTTTGTCCTTTCTCAACAGGGATTTTTCAGGCGTGTTGTCGCTGCTATCAACCCAGGGGGACGTGCAGGTACTGTCCAGTCCGCGGGTAACTGCTACTAATAATCAGAAGGCTGTAATTAAGGTGGGTGATGACGAGTACTTCGTCACCGATGTGTCCAGCCAAAATACTATCACTGCTACTACCACATCGGTGGTACCCGATATAGAACTGACCCCGTTTTTCTCCGGTATAGCACTTGACGTTACACCGCAGATTGATGAAAAAGGCAGTGTGTTGTTACACGTTCATCCTTCAGTGATTGAAACGGAAGAACAAACCAAAGTTGTTACGCTGAACGAAGAAGAAATTGTACTGCCTCTGGCCCAGAGCACTATTCGGGAATCAGACACAATCATTCGCGCCTCGTCCGGAGAGATTGTTGTGATTGGTGGTCTTATGCAAACAACCCGCTCAAGTACAGAGTCAAAAACTCCGGTTCTCGGCGATATCCCGGTGTTGGGAAATATGTTTAAGAATCGCCGTGAAGAAGAAGTGAAAAAGGAGCTCGTTATTTTGTTGAAGCCCACAGTGGTAGAGCCGGGAACATGGAGCAAGCAAATTGAAATGAGTCGGGCGCAAATGGCTGACTGGTTGTATGTGGAATAGTCATGTACCAGAAACACTTTGGTCTCAAAGAGTTGCCTTTTTCCCTCACTCCTAATACGCAGTATTATTTTGCTTTGCCACCCCACAAGCAGGCAATGGAGGTACTGACGACGGCACTAAATGTGGGGGAAGGCTTTATTAAGATCACCGGCGAAGTGGGGACTGGAAAAACCCTGTTGTGCCGAAAGTTGTTAAAAGAACTGCCAGCGCATATCCAGGCGGCTTATATTCCCAACCCTATGCTATCGCCAGACGCCCTTCGACGAGCAGTGGCTGCAGAGCTCGGCGTTGACCTCACCAGTGGTATTGACCAACAGCAATTTACCCAATTAATAGAACAGCAGTTGCTCGCCCTGTCGTCAAGGGGCAAATCTGTTGTGCTAATTATTGATGAAGCGCAGGCGTTACCCGAGGAAAGCTTAGAAGCATTGCGACTCATGACTAATCTGGAAACCGAAACAAAAAAACTGCTTCAGGTGATTTTGTTCGGGCAACCTGAACTTGACGAAAAGCTCGCTAAACATACTCTTCGTCAGTTGCGTCAACGTATTAGCTTCAGCTATCAGTTGAAGCCGATGATAGCCCACCACATTGAACAATACCTGCGGCATCGTCTTGCTGTCGCAGGGTACAAGGGAACGCCCATTTTCTCTGCTCCTGTTTGTGTAGCATTGGCTAAAGCCAGTACCGGCACGGCGCGACTGGTAAATATTCTTGCCCACAAGAGCCTTATGCTGGCATACGGAGAAGGCAAATCCAGGGTTACGAAGACCCATGTAGCTTACGCTGCTGCAGATACTGAATCTGCCATACATCCAACAGTTTTAGGCACTTCCCGTTGGTTGTGGCCGTTGTTGTGTTTACTAGGTGGTGGGCTTATCGCTGCAGTACTTCTGCTGCTCGGGGGGCCGCGATGAGTGTTATCAATAAGATGTTGCAGGACCTGGAAAATCGCGACGCAAGCAATACGGTGAATAATCATTATGTTCCATTGGAAAAAACGCTGTCCCGACGCAACGCCTGGCTGATCATTGGACTCATCGTTATTATTGCGATTCTCGTGTTGGCGTTACTGCGCATGGGGCGGTCTTCTTATGCGCCTTCCACCCCAAGTGCTCATCATTCATCGCTGCAAAGTACGGTGATGGGTGCCGAAGGCCCTAAAGATGAAGAAGGCGGAAGTGAAACGCGAGAAAACGAACTTCGAACAAAAGAGTGGTCAGAAAAAACCCTTCCACGCCATGAACAAGACACCATAACAAAGCCTGAGCCGTCACTTCACGGCGGTGGGAATACGCCATTGGTTTCTGCTTCGGACAGTGCAAATTACCCTGATGAGCCTGCGAGTAATTCGCCTGAGGTGTTGAACGCCAGTAAACCGTCTGGCAGCGCTAAACATCAAGAGGAAAAGCCGCAAACCGAAGAGGCGGAACTGTCTGAGATGACAGTAACAAAATCTGTTGATGATGGCGAAGTTGTCAGTTTACAACAGCGTATAGAACAAGCCATGAAGCAAGGCGAAACAATGCGAAGTATTACCTTGTTACAACAACTGGTAGAGCAAGAGCCTGATGATATCGCGGCGATGAAAAAGTTGGCGTCGCAACAGTTTGCCGCCGGGCAAATCAGTCAGGCAATGCGCACATTAGAGCAGGCAAGACGGCGTTTTGACAACGCGCCAAGCCTATTACTTATGTTGTCCCGGTTGTACCAGCATCAGGGAAAAGACACCCTGGCATGGGAAACCATTGCTGAATTCGACGGCACAAATACCGAACTCCTGAGTTACCGGGCTACATTGGCGTCATCATTGATGCGCTATGAGGCAGCGCGAACCGATTATCGTCAACTAGTGCAAATTGAGCCTGCACAAGCGCGATGGTGGCTCGGCCTAGGGGTTGCCAATGACAAACTCAGCTATGCTCACGACGCGCTAGTTGCGTACAGACGCGTACTTCAACACGGCGGTATTAATAGCAATGTGGAGGCATTCGTGCGCAATAGAATGGTCGTACTGGCGGAGGGAGTACAATGAGTCGAACACGAATTCGTCTGGGGGATTTACTGGTAAAAGACGGTATTATTTCCGAAGCGAACCTGATGCAAGCGTTGGCAGAGCAGAAGAAAACCGGTCGCAAACTGGGGGCAACGCTGATTTCCCTGGGCATGGTTACTGAACAGTCTTTACTTACCCTTTTGTCTCGTCACCTCAACGTGCCACTTATCAATCTGGATGATTATCAGGTGAAAGCCAACGCGGTGAAATTGCTCCCAGAAATGCAGGCCCGTCGCAACCGGGCTATGGTTATCGACGACAAAGGCGACAAATTGCTGGTGGTTATGAGTGACCCGGCTGATCTCAACGCCCAGGACAACCTGGCAGAATTGTTGCCAAAGCCCTTTGATGTTGCTGTTGTCAGCGAGGGGCAATTGTATGATGCGTACGATGGTTTTTACCGTAAAACCGAAGAAATTGCGTCCTTTGCCCATGAATTGGCGGAAGAATACGAAGACAACGATGACTTTTCACTCACCGACAATGTCGATGGTGAACAGGACACGGCGGTGTCTCGTTTACTGCAATCTATATTTGATGACGCAGTTATTGCAAAAGCGTCTGACATACACATTGAACCTGATGAGAATGCCTTGCGAATTCGGCACAGAGTGGATGGCGTGCTACAGGAAAATGTCATCCCTCAGGCAAATATTGCCGCAGCACTGGTACTTCGGCTGAAACTGATGGCAGGCCTGGATATATCTGAAAAACGTTTACCTCAGGACGGCAGAACGCAGATAACGGTGAAAGGGCATCGCATTGATGTGCGCTTGTCTACCATGCCGGTGCAAGCCGGAGAGTCCGTGGTTATGCGGTTGCTCGACCAATCAGCCGGTTTGTTGACCCTCACTCAGACAGGCATGCCCGCAGCGATGCTAAAACGTTTTCGCAATATGCTGCATAGACCCCACGGTATGTTGCTGGTAACCGGTCCCACTGGGTCGGGTAAAACCACAACATTGTATGGAGCACTGAGTGAGTTGAATCAGCCTGAGCGCAAAATCATTACGGTGGAAGATCCGGTGGAGTATCGCTTGCCCAGAGTAAATCAAGTGCAGGTGAACAGTAAAATTAACCTCACCTTCTCCAGCGTACTGAGAACCACGCTGCGTCAGGATCCAGACATTATCATGGTAGGGGAAATGCGAGATCAGGAAACTGTGGAAATTGGCCTTCGTGGCGCATTAACCGGCCACCTGGTTTTATCTACTTTGCATACCAACGACGCGATTTCCAGTGCCATTCGATTGCTGGACATGGGAGCGCCGGGGTATTTAGTAGCCAGTTCTCTGAAAGGAGTGGTTGCACAGCGCCTTGTTCGCCGTATCTGCGATAATTGTGAAGAAGACTACACGCCTAACCACGATGAACAATTGTGGCTAAAGCACGTCGACGGCGCATTATCCCAGGTTCAGTTTAAACAGGGCGCTGGTTGCCAAAAGTGTAATCAAACCGGTTATAGGGGGCGTATTGGTGTGTTCGAATTACTGGAAATGAATGAATCAATGATGACTGCGCTCAAAACGAGTGATACGGTTGCGTTTGCCGAACATGCCGTGCAAAGTAAACACTACAGGCCTCTGGCCTATGCAGCGCTGACGTACGCCAAGATGGGCCTGACCACAGTCGAGGAAGTCCTCAAACTCACGGAAATGGTGTCAGAGCGGGATGAGGCAGACCCAAGTGATAATGAGGGCAGCGAGCACAGTGGCTAAGTTCAGTTATACAGCCAAGGACAAAAACGGCGTGCTGTTATCGGGCTCTGTAGAGGCATCTGACGAGCAATCGGCAGCTAAAACGCTTATGGCACGCAGTGTGATACCGCTTTCTATTACTCCTGACAACGGCGGTGAAGCCAATCGTACCAGTATTAACAATCGGGTGAACTGGTTTACGCCAAACGTGTCACTAAATGAACTGGCTATGTTCTGTCGTCAAATGTACTCCCTTACACGAGCGGGCCTTCCTATTTTGCGCTCAGTTAGTGGGCTTGCAGAAACCAGTCAGTCTTTGCGAATGCAGCAAGCCCTGCGGGATGTGATTACCCAACTTGAACGGGGGCGCACACTATCGACAGCAATGAACCAGCACACGCAAATATTCAATCACCTGTTTGTAAGTATCATTCACGTGGGTGAAAACACCGGTCGTCTTGACGAGGCCTTCCTGCAACTGGCTGATTATTTGGAGCGCGAGCAGGAAACGCGCAAACAGATTAAGGCGGCTACCCGTTACCCGGTTTTTGTACTAATAGCACTGGCTATCGCGTTTGTTGTACTGAATATTTTTGTAATTCCCAAGTTTGCCACTATGTTTGACAAGTTTGGCGCAGAATTGCCCGCAATGACCAGAGCACTGCTAGCTATTTCAGATTTTATGGTTCATCGAAGTTACTGGCTGGTATTGCTTATCGCACTACTGTGGCTGGGAGTACACCGCTATCTCAACACCGCCGAAGGGCGGCTTCGCTGGGACAAACTCAAACTGCATATGCCTGTGATTGGCGACATTGTAAGGCGTTCATTACTGGCTCGTTTTAGTCGTAGCTTTTCCATGATGTTGCGAGCAGGCGTGCCTTTAACCTCAGCGCTAAACCTCGTTGCTGATGCGGTCGATAACACGTTTATGGCGTCGAAAATTGTCCAAATGCGTCAACGCATCGAAAAGGGAGAAAACCTCACCCGTGTCAGTCAGTCCAGTGGCTTGTTCACAGCTATGATTATGCAGATGATCAACGTAGGTGAAGAAACAGGTAGAGTGGATGAACTTTTGGCTGAGGTAGCTGGCTTTTACGAGCGGGAAGTGGATTACGATTTAAAACGGTTAACCGCCAGAATAGAGCCAGTGCTTATTGTGGTGGTGGCATGTATGGTGATGGTACTTGCACTGGGCATATTCTCGCCCATGTGGGACATGATGGGCGCCATCAAAGGAGGCCGGTAGTGAAAACGCAAAACAGCGCAAACGAAGAACAGCGTAAGCAGTACATTGGTATTGTGTCGATTATCGTCTTTGCCCTCCTGATGGGAATGCTAATTGTGCACCTTTATGAAGAAGAACCAAACTTGAAAAAGCAACTATTAGGGCAGTTTGGTAAAAAGCTGGAAGACAGCGCTATTTCGGCGCACTGGCAGTGGCGGGCAGAAGGCAACCCGGAAATGATCATGCTCGTACACTATAACCTGGCGGGGAAAGAAACCGACCGTCGGCCTGTGCGAATGGGGTTGAACGGCTGGCCGAAGGTAGAACGAACCTCAGAAGGCTGCAAGAAACTCTGGCAAATGCTACTAAACCAGCCAATGGAAGTAGACGGGTTCCGTGTACACGGCGAATACTATCGGGCAGATCACGAAGACGATGAAACTGACAACGCCTATTGCCGTTATCGCCTGAGCGCCGGTGACTATTTCGACTATGCTGTTAGTACGGGCGACGTCACTTTTAAGGAATAACCCTCACGTGGAAAATGCAATGACAAAAACAATGGGAAAAGTACACGCTGACTATCCGGGCCATGTGTCGGGTTTCACTTTAATTGAGCTGACAATTGTGATTGTTCTGCTGGGCCTTCTGGCGGCTGTGGCAATTCCGCGTTTTCTCGATGTCACTGAAGATGCAGAAGATGCTACGGTAGAAGGCGTAGCTGGTGGCTTTGCAACGGGAGTTGGTCTGGTGCGCGCCCAGTGGGAATTGGAAGCCAGACCTATGGATAATGACAATGCCAATCAGACCTATGTTACGTTAAGCGGTGTGCAGGTTGGAGTGGATAAAGACACTGGCTATCCCACCGGACATCTGGCGAACGATCAAAGCACAGAAGACACCAGTATCTCAGACGATGACTGTCAAAGTATTTTTAACCTGATTATGCAAAGCGCGCCAACCATTACCGCCACATGGCTAAATGTGGCATCAGATCGGTTTCGCTATTACACCGCGGTGAGTAATGGAACCGGAGTGGGCGGTAACGATCAGTGTTATTACTACCTCAGTCAAACAGTGAAAAATTTTGCCAGTGCGCCAACGGGCACAGGGCGAGGCAATGGTTTTGTATACGATCCAAGAATTGGTCAGGTTATTGTATTTACTAACAACGGTGATCAATCCATAACCAATTAAGCGCTAACTTGCATCATAATCCTTACAAATACAATTTGTCTAAAGAGGCACATACTATGAAACAACGTGGTTTTACCTTAATTGAGCTGGTTATCGTTATTGTTATTCTCGGTATACTGGCGGTGACGGCCGCGCCCCGTTTTATTGATTTACAAGGTGATGCCCGTGCGTCAACACTACAAGGCGTGAAAGCTGCGTTGGAAAGTGGTATGCAACTGGTTTATGCAAAATCTGCCATTGCCGGCGAGCAGGACACAGCCTATGCAGGTAACAATAACACCCGAGTAACTATCAATAATATCGCGATAGATACAGATTTTGGTTATCCCGATGCAGAACGCACAAATATTACGCGTTTGAATGCATGGGCAGATCTAAACGACAACGACTGGACCGTTGCCGCTAATTCACCGTCAGCAGGCTCATTTGCAATTACACCTGAAGGCGTGGCCTATACTGCCACAGCAGCCGATCAGTGCCAGGTTATTTATACGGAAGCTGCCAGTGAGAACGAACGCCCGGTTATTGAAGTGCAGTCAACCGGTTGTTAATCCGGATAGCCCTATGCCATTGAGAGCCGGGCTCTCTCGCCCAGCGTTGTTTCCTGCATCTTCCGGCTTCACATTACTTGAACTTGTAATTGTGCTGGTTATCGTCTCGGCACTTTCCGTGACGGCTATTGCCCGGTTTCAGAGCGATAGCGGTTACAAAGAAATTGTACTGCAAAAACGATTGCTCAGTGCGTTGCGGCACATGCAGCTACAAGCCATGTACGACGAGCGCGATGTGTGTTACCGCATGGCTTTCGATTACACACCCGGCGCCCAGGGCTTTGCTCCGACGGTGAGCCGCTTCAGTACTGCCAGTGCAGCCAGTTCTTGTCATTCAACCCCAAATTTCTCATCTACCCCGGCGCTGCGCACCGATCCCGGTGAACTCTCTGCCATGAAGGTTACCATGAACGGCTATGACGGCAGGGCTGTTGTGCCCGCTCACATCGGGTTTAATACCTTTGGTGAACCCCTTACCGATGGGGCCCGCTGTCGATCGTTGGAAGGCTGCGCAATTTGGTTTACCGGCGAGGACACTGTGGGCGTCTGTATTAATGCTGAAGGGCATATCTATGAATGTTAGTCGCGGTTTCACATTAATTGAAGTTGTGGTTGGCATGGTTGTATTTGCTATTGTTATGTTTGCTGCCGTGGCATTGTTCGTAGAACAATCCAGAATTAGCATTGAGCCCTTGTGGCAAACTCGGGGAGCAACTCTTGGTGAGTCTCTGTTGGCCGAAATAATGGCTCAACCGTTTGATGAAAATGCCGGTACATTGGGCCAGGGCCCACGCTGTAACGAAGGGACAGATTGCACTTACAGTGGCTCGTTGGGGCCCGATGCGGGTGAAAGTCGCGGCACCTTTGATGATGTAGATGATTATCACCTGCTTTCGCAGGTAAATGGCGGTATTACCGACAGCCTTGGCAATCCGCTCATAATCGACGGACACCCCGTTTATCAAGGGTTTCAGGTGCAGGTGCTGGTGCATTACGACGACAACATGGACGGGGTGGATGACGATGATCTCAACGGTGACGGGCTCTATGATACGGGGGCGTATCACGGCAACATGAAGCGGGTGTTGGTGGTGGTTACCACGCCAAGTGGAGAGCGAATTGCGTTGTCGGGTTATCGGGGGAACCTGCAATGAAAGTGATGCGCGGTTTTACTCTGTTCGAGTTGATAGTGGTAATTCTCGTGCTTGGCATTCTGGGGGCCGGTGTTTCTGCTTTTATGGGAAATACAGTGCAATTGTTCAATGGTGTTGTACAGCGCGAACAACTCATGAATGAAAGCCGGTTTGTGGTGACCCGAATGACCAAAGAAATTCAGCAAGCTATACCCAACAGCCTGCGAATCTCTGGCAACAGTGGGGTACATTGTCTGGAATTTGTGCCGGTGCAATGGCTTGCCGCGTACGCCCATATACCGGTTTTACCCACCTCTGACCGAATTATGGACATGGTCTTTCCCATCGACGCTGATGGCCTTTTTCATTTCGTTGCCTTTAATCAATACGTAGTGATTAACCCTCTCGTTCCGTCCCACGTGTATGACCTCAATCAAAACCGCCGTGCCCGCGTGCTCAACTGCAGCGACGATGGTGACGGCAGGTGTCCGACCCGGGATGACAGTGACGACGTGATACAGGTGCAGCTTAGCAATGCCTTTGCGGAGGCCTCTACAGGCAGACATGTGTATTTTGCCAGTAGAACCGTTAGCTATTGCGTTTCAGCGGGCGTGCTGTACCGCAAAGAAGACGCGCTAACTTCAACTCAGTCTTTGTCTTTAAACCGCGCTCATGTGGTAGCTACAGCGCTAACTAATACCTTGTCTGCGTCACCGGGAACTGCACCTGGTTCGCAGGATCCGTTTCATTTGTATCCGGGCAGTATGGGGGCGAGCAACGGCGTACAAATTCGCCTTCTGTTCAGCAAAAACGAAGAACAGTTAATTCAATTCAAAGAGGTTTATCCCCATGGCAGGCCGTAACGCTTGTGCAGTGCAACAACAAGGCAGCATGCTGGTTATGGCGGTATTTGCGATGGTCGTCATGGCGTTGCTGGGACTGACGTTAACCCGCTTACTGGCTTCCGGCAGTCAATCCGTGGTGTATGATGTCGTGGGCGTACGCGCCGGACAGGCCGCCGAAGCAGGGTTGATGCAATTGGCATTGTCGGTCACGCCACTAAACGGTGCTGCACAGCCTTGCGCGGGAACAATTCACAGTGCGCCGGCATTTTCTGCTATTGAGGGGTTTAAAGGGTGTAACTACACCGCGCGATGTCAAACTCTTCCGTTTACCGAATCGTCAACAAACTTCTATCATTACGAACTGAAAAGTACCGGTACTTGCGCCTTGGCTGAGGGCGTTGCCTCAATAACCCGAACGTTGCGATTCACCCGTCAGCAGTAATTCCAAAATATTGTCGTTTCAAAGCTTAAATAAATGAACCCATCACGTTAGTTTGGGTCTAACTGCCATTCGCTGGCAAGCGAGAAAAACGCAGCAGGGCCACCCGGTAGTTTTTATCAGGTGATGAATTAATCGTCAGTTTTTCGCCATTGAGTGCAAAGACTGCTCTGAAACGCACTTTATATGCGAGTTAGCCGCCGATTTGCTTGCTGAAATTGACACCCGTTGTTAAAGTGTGTGGATATCTATCTTCTTTATCGCAGTCACGCCAAAAACCATACCCAATAAAGGTGTGCAGGCGCATTTACAGGAACTGGCATTTCATGTTTAAAAAGCTTCGAGGCATGTTTTCCAACGACTTGTCCATCGACCTCGGAACGGCAAATACGCTCATTTACGTTAAAGATCAGGGCATTGTCCTCAACGAACCTTCAGTAGTGGCTATTAGGCAGGAGCGCGCTTCCGGCCCTAAAAGTGTCGCCGCTGTGGGGGCTGAAGCCAAGCGAATGCTGGGCAGAACGCCGGGAAATATTCGCGCGATTCGCCCAATGAAAGATGGGGTCATTGCTGATTTCTACGTAACCGAAAAAATGCTTCAGCACTTTATTAAGCAAGTGCATGACAACAATTTTTTAAGACCAAGCCCCCGGGTGTTGGTATGTGTTCCATGTGGTTCAACACAGGTAGAGCGAAGGGCGATTAAAGAATCGGCTCTCGGTGCCGGCGCGCGGGAAGTCTACTTGATCGATGAACCCATGGCGGCAGCAATAGGAGCGGGGTTACCTGTGTCTGAAGCCACCGGCTCTATGGTTGTAGATATTGGTGGTGGTACAACAGAAGTTGCCATTATCTCGTTAAACGGCGTAGTGTATTCATCATCGGTTCGCATCGGTGGAGATAAGTTTGACGAAGCTATCATTAACTACATCCGCCGCAATTTCGGTTCGCTTATCGGTGAAGCGACGGCAGAGCGCATTAAGCATGAAATTGGTGCTGCTTATCCGGGCGACGAAGTGCGCGAAATTGAGGTGAGAGGCCGTAACTTGGCTGAAGGGGTACCCCGCGGTTTTATCCTGAATTCGAATGAAATTCTCGAAGCCTTGCAGGAACCGCTTACCGGTATTGTCTCAGCTGTCATGGTGGCACTGGAGCAATCCCCGCCGGAACTGGCTTCTGATATTTCAGAGCGCGGCATGGTGTTAACCGGGGGGGGCGCGTTGCTTAAAGATCTTGACCGCTTACTGATGGAAGAAACCGGAATTCCTGTGGTTATTGCCGATGACCCATTAACCTGCGTAGCGCGAGGCGGTGGCAAGGCATTCGATATGATTGACTTGCACGGCGGCGACCTGTTCAGCTACGAATAAATAAGTAAACAGGCAACCGCAAGGTTGCCTTGCTGTTTTTATGGATACCATATTCACCCGCGGTCCTTCTCTTAATATTCGTCTCGCTATGGCGCTGGTGATGTCTGTGGTATTGATTATTGCCGATCACAAATTCGATGCGTTTCAATCTTCCCGGGTTTATATGAATTCATTGATGAGCCCGCTGCAATATTTTGCCAATCTTCCAAGCGTATTGCTGGATGTAAGCTCACAGCGCTTAACTTCAAGGGAAGATTTGGTTGAAGAAAACCAACGACTAACCAATCAGGTACTGTTGATGAGCGAACGCCTGCAGCGTTTTGAAGTATTGCAGTCCGAGAACGATAAACTTCGCAAGTTGCTTCAGGCACCGGTGAAAAAACCGGCAAAAAAAATGGTGGCGGAACTAATGGCGGTGGACAACAGTCCTTTTAGCCAGCAAATTGTTATCAACAAAGGGGCGCTTGAAGACGTCTATCTGTCTCAGTCAGTGTTGGATGACAAAGGCATTGTAGGGCAGGTGATGGAAGTGGGCAGCACCAACAGCCGAGTGGTTCTTATCACCGATGTAACCCACGCCATTCCCGTGCGCTCCGCGCGAAACGACATTCGCTTTATTGCCAGTGGCACTGGCTCTATTGATGAACTTACCTTAGAACACGTACCCCATAGCGTAGACATTGAAGAGGGGGATTTACTGGTGAGTTCAGGTTTAGGCCATGTTTTTCCCGAAGGTTATCCTGTGGCTATTGTCAATCGAGTGGTACGGGATGAAAGTCGTCCTTTCGCCAGTGTGACAGCGCGTCCTCTTGCTCGCCTCGACAGGTTGAAGTATTTGCTGTTGTTGGGCAGTGACGAGGGGCAGCAGGGCGAAGTGTTGCCAGTGGAGGGGGAAACTAATGATTAGAACCCGACATTACGCCATTCCCCTGACTATTCTTATCGCGCTGGTATTGCAAATTATGCCGTTGCCCATTCAGGTCGATACTTACCGCCCAGACTGGGTGCTTATAGTTTTGTCCTACTGGACTATGGCTTTGCCTCATCGCGCCAATGTGGGTGTGGCATTTATCAGTGGTGTTGCCACCGATATCCTCTTGGGTACAGCTCTGGGCGTTCACTGCTTTGCGCTCAGTTTGGCGGTGTATATTCTGGCCGCCAACTACCAACGTTTGCGCAACTATTCGGTGTGGCAGCAGGCCATCATTATCGGTTTAATCAGCGCTCTGTACCATGCAGTGCTGTTTTGGCTTCAACACCTGTTAACCGGGATCCCGTTTCAGTTGAATTACTTGTGGCCTGTCGTGAGTTCCATGGTGTTGTGGCCGTGGATTTTCTGGATACTTCGCAAAGCCCGCAGACAACTTAACATTAGTTAGGAGAGAACATGGCCAAAGCACTGATACTTGCGTCAGCGTCACCTCGCCGCACAGCATTACTGACGCAAATGGGCTTTGCTCACCAGCAGTTTGCGGTGGATATCGATGAGTCCCCCCGAAATGGCGAAACCCCTCTGGATTTAGTTAACCGGCTGGCAACGGAGAAGGCTTCTACGGCCTGGCAGCGCTGGCAGGGAAATCGGGCCCAGACCGTTATACTCGCGTCTGACACGCTCATTGCCTTTGAAGGGAAACCTCTGGGGAAGCCGGCAGATAAAACAGATTACAAGGCCATGCTTAACGCGTTGTCGGACAACCGCCATCAGGTATTAACCGCGGTGAGTGTAAGAGACAGCAAGCGGCAGAAAACTATTCATGTTTGCACCTACGTGGATTTTGCTCCGTTGTCAGAAGAAGAGATAGAGGCTTATTGGCAAACCGGTGAGCCTGCCGATAAAGCAGGCAGTTATGCTATTCAGGGAATTGGCGGCCAATTTGTTAAATCAGTGACAGGAAGCGCAAGTTCAGTGGTGGGATTGCCACTGTACGAAACCCGTTGTCTGTTAAAAGAATTTGGAATAGAACAGTGAGTGCCGAACTATTAATTAATGTTACGCCATCGGAGTCGCGGGTTGCGCTTATTGAAAACGGTATTTTACAAGAAGTACACGTTGAGCGACATACTAAAAAAGGCCTGGTTGGCAATATCTATCGTGGAAAGGTAAGCCGTGTACTGCCTGGTATGCAGGCTGCTTTTGTTGATATCGGTTTGGATAAAGCCGCGTTTTTGCATGCGTCGGATATCGTCATTCACAATGAAGTGGCAGATGAAGTCAACAGCAGTCATATTCAAAAACAGGATATTCGCGATCTGGTAAAAGACGGGCAAGATATTGTGGTTCAGGTGGTTAAAGATCCCATTGGCACAAAAGGCGCCCGGTTGACCACCGACATCACTATTCCCTCTCGCTATTTGGTATTTATGCCCAGTGTGACGCATGTTGGCGTAAGTCAGCGCATTGAGGATGAAAGTGAACGTGAACGCCTGAAAAACCTGGTTCAGGAATACTGTGACCAGGAAGGTGGATTTATCCTGCGTACGGCCGCCGAAGGGGTAAATAAAAATGAATTGTCTTCCGATGCCGCGTTTTTACGACGCCTGTGGAATAAAATTCAGCAGCGAATGAAGCGAAAAAAATCCAATGTACTCTACGAGGATTTGCCGCTGGCCAGACGGGTATTACGAGATTTTGTCGGTACTGAGTTGGATCGGATACGTATTGATTCGAATTTGTCTTTTCAGGAGTTGCGGGATTTTACCGGAGAATATGTGCCCGAGCTGCAAAGCAAGCTCGAATATTACAAAGGTGAACGTCCGATTTTTGATTTGTACGATGTTGAAAATGAGGTTCAGCGGGCACTTGAACGGCGGGTAGATTTAAAGTCAGGCGGGTACCTGATTATCGACCAGACAGAAGCCATGACCACCATCGACATCAACACCGGGGCCTTTGTGGGTCACAGGAATCTGGAAGAAACCATCTTCAACACGAATATCGAAGCCACACTGGCCATTGCCAGACAGCTCAGATTGAGAAATCTCGGGGGAATGATCCTCATTGATTTTATCGATATGTCGGAACAAGATCACAAAAGACGTGTCTTACATAGTCTGGAGGTGGCAACGAGTAAGGACAGGGCCAAGATCAATATCCATGGCTTTACTGCCCTTGGACTCATTGAAATGACAAGGAAACGGACACGGGAAAGTCTGGAGCACACATTGTGTGGCGAATGCCCGGTGTGTAAGGGACGGGGCTCGGTGAAAACTATCGAAACCATTTGCTTTGAAATAATGCGCGAAGTCGTTAGGGTTAACCGGGCTTATGACGCGGATATGTTTGTCATATACGCGTCACCAAAAGTGGCAGATGCACTGTTGGGAGATGAATCTCACGTGCTCGCGGAACTGGAAGTGTTCGTATCGAAGCAAATTAAGGTACAAACTGAGCCACTTTATAACCAGGACAAATACGACGTTGTAATGATGTAAGGTGGTGGCTATTTTGTGAGAAAAGCAGGCGAGGTAGCAGCATACTTTATTAAAAAAGTGTGGTTGTTATTGGCAGTTGTACTGGTTCTTTTTGCCGTCATGCTTAGCGTTTTGCGCTACGCATTGCCTCATCTCGACCATAAAAAACACCTGCTTGAAGAATACGTTAACGAAAAATACGGCGTAGAATTACACATCGGTAGTGTGCAGGCCGACTGGGTGAAAGAGGGGCCCAGTGTTATTCTGAACGATGTTGTGCTGGTGAACAGCGATTCGTCCCCCGTGGCGTTGGAAATCGAGCAGGTACATATGAAAATCGATTTCTGGGAAAGTTTGCGTCAACGCATGCTTTCATCTAATGCCTTTACCCTTGATACCCTCAGTGTTGAAATCGATACCGACAGATTGCACGATGCCGGTGAAAGCGACTTTCCCGTAGTGGATGCACTGAAAAGCCTTTTTCTCGAACAACTCCAACGCTTTACGCTTTCAGATGGCGAGGTAGTACTGCTGCGCAATGGCACTCGCGAAGTGCTGCAGATCGATGCCCTGAATTGGCTTAACCGGGATGAGCATCACCAGGGAACCGGGGCCATTCGCGTACAGGAACTCACCAATAACTCGGCATCGTTTATCATTGATTTAACCGGCTCTCCGGACAATCTCAATGGTGTGTTGTATGCGAAGGCAAAGGATCTGGATATTTCTCCCTGGGTGAAAGGCTTGTTATCTACCCACCGACCGCTACAGGAAAGCCGTGCCAATTTTGAAGTATGGGCAGAAGTTAGCAGTAGTGAATTCAGTGCGTTCTACACGCAGTTTGACGAGAGTAAACTGGCTTGGGGGGAAGAAGATGAACTGGTATTTAACTCGGGTATTCGCGGTGGCAGTATTCAGGCGCTACCGGTGGGAGAAAATTGGCATTTCCGCGTCGATCAACTGATCTTCGAATCGAATGACCAAAGCCTGGTAACCGACCTTGTTGGCACGGTAGACAGTCAGGGTGAAATGCTCGTCAATACAGTAAAACCCGCGCCGGTGAATCCTTTCCTGGTACTACTGCCCTTGTTTACCAACGACACTGCAGACGACAACGTCCGCGACTTGAACCCTACAGGCCAGTTGGCTACGATGCAGTTGTACCTCACCAGCAAGGGGGTGCAACTGGCCGCTAAACTCATTGATATCAGTTGGCAACAGGAAAAAAAGATTCCGGGCTTAGACGCCATTGATGCCGATATCTACTGGTATAAAAATCAAGGTGTGATTTTACTCTCCGCAGAAGACGCCAGCCTTGATATTGATAATTTGCTGCCAGATAACCTCAATATCGATACCCTTAGCGGTAAAGTATTCGTTTACTCTGACCAGGACGAGTGGGTTGTAGAAAGTTACGAGCTTGCTGTTCGTTCTGACAAATTATCGTTTTCTCCCGCCTTTCACTATCGCACCGGCTCAAAGGCGTTACTGGCAAGAGCCGACATTGCACCTCGTCCATTAGAAAATATTCAGGCGTTGTTACCTGGGCCTCTTATGGGCAAGCACACGTCGGCGTTTCTCAATCGCGCATTGGCAGGGTCAGGTGAAATAGCCGGTGGAACAATACTATGGCAGGGTAGATTATCGGATTTTCCCTTCGCCGATAACCAAGGCGTATTTCTGGCTCAAGTAGCCCTGAAAGATGCCACTTTTCAATTTTCTAAGGATTGGCTGCCGCTGACTCACACCGACGCCACCTTGATATTTGAGAATAGAGGTCTGTCCATTACCAGTCCGGGAGGGAGACTCGGAGATATTCGCGTAGGTAATATGCAGGCAAGGATCCCCGCTTTAACTAAAGGCGGAGAGCTAACCATTGATGCAGTGGGGGAAGGTCAGGCTGAAGCAGTTACTGCGCTGATGTTGCAAAGTAGCCTGGCTGATTCGTTGGGGCGATTGCTGGACAAAGATATTATCGCGTCTGGTACTTTGAAAGCTGCTTTGAACCTGGTTATTCCTTTTGACGACCCGCATGTGGTGGCGACAGGCAGTGTGCAATTGAATGGCAATGATATCACCGTCACCAGTACCGGCATGCGTTTTTCCGGTACTCACGGAGAGATATCTTTTGTAAATGACGCGATTAGTGCAGACAATATTACCGCGGATTTATTGGCGCAGCCTGTTACGCTGTCCTTTTCTGGTTTCAAGGAAAACAGCGATTACCGGGTGGATATAGGCCTTGCCGGCGAATGGAATGTAGGTCCGCTTCTCAGTCAGTACAATCCCGATTTTAAGCAGTATCTCTCTGGCAGCAGCGGCTGGCAGGCCGTGGTAGATTTAACCCTTCAACCCCAAGGTTTTAGCTATGGCGCAAACCTCACTGCGCCGTTAACGGGGATAAATTCAGATTTACCTGCACCATTTGCAAAAGAGGCTGAGCAAACCCTGTTATTAAATATCATCAGTGAAGGCAATCAACAGGCGTCTACTGTGAAAGCGAGTTTAGGTGACGAGGTGCGCTTCGAAGGTGTACTTCCCCATGAGGAGATGCAGTTTTCTCGGGCTCATTTAGCCATGGGGGAAAGCGATTTCGTCGGGATGGGCATTGGTTTTAGTATTTCCGCTGAACTGCCGTATGTCGACTCTGCTGATTGGTACAAAACCATCGAGATGCTGGTATCGGGTATCTCTGCTAAGCAGGGTGATTCTAGCAAAGCGACCTTGTTTTCCGTTCCCGAGCGAATATTTATTACCACAGACAGCCTGGTTATTGCCGGACAGCAGCTTACAAACGCGCGGGTGACCGCCAAGCAGCAGAACAACAACTGGATGCTGGACATTAATGCCGCCCAGGCCCGGGCCACGGTGAATCTTTATGATGATTGGCTGGCTCGGGGGGTGTCTGTTGAAGCTGACTACCTGCGGTTTGACAAGTGGAAGGAAAAAACGGAAGACCAAGCTCAACATCAGTGGAACGCCGATACCTTGCCTCCTGTGTATTTTCATTGTGCCCAATGTTCAGTACTGGAAAGAGACCTAGGCGAAGTGACTCTTGATGTGGTGAAAGCCGACAGTGGGCTTGATATTCGTCAGTTCCGGTCGCAGAGCAAACACGGTTTAATTACTGCCAGTGGCAAATGGATCTTTGGAAAAGACACCAATCACACATCATTGGAAGGCACGGTAAAAAGCGACGATGTGGGGTTAATGCTTAAAGCGTGGGGACTTGACAGTGGCATAAAAGACTCCGGCGCAAATGTTGAGTTTGCGTTGAATTGGGACAAGTCCCCAATGGATTTTGATACATCCCTGGTGTCCGGCGATGTGTCTTGGTCACTGTCAGATGGCTACCTCAGTGAAGTGAGTGACAAAGGTTCGCGCATATTCACATTATTCAGTTTAAACTCATTGGTGCGAAAACTGAGCCTGGATTTTCGCGATGTATTTGCCACTGGCTTTTTCTATGATGATATGAGTGGTACGTTGCGCATTGACAATGGTAAAGCGTTCACAGACGACACGGTAATTGATGGGGGCGCCGGTGACATTAACATTCGCGGATATACGGACTTAGTCACCAGCGAGCTGAACTACAATGTGGAGTTTACACCCAATGTAACAGGCAATCTGCCAATTTTGGTGTATTTTTTGGCCACGCCGCCCACGGCTCTCGCGGCACTGGCGCTGGATCAGGTGCTGACCTCGGCTAAAGTTATTTCAAATGTTAATTATCACGTTACCGGCACGCTGAGTGAACCGGTTTTTGACGAGGTTGGGAGAGACAGTAAAGAAGTTAGCTTACCCGCACAAACGAACCCGGTTGACCCGGCGTTGGAACCTCTTGCAGATCCGGACATGGAACGCATAAAACTGGAGATAAACGATGATTAAAACGGTGGCGCTGCAAATGACATCAACGCCGGATATCAACGAAAATCTTGCTTTCGTGGAAAAGGCGCTGGCATCTATACCCGCCGACAAACACGTTCCGCACTTAGTTGTGCTCCCCGAGTGTTTTGCTTGCTTTGGTACCCGTGATGGCACACTGCTTAGTATTGCTGAAGCAAGGGGCCATGGCGATATACAAGCAGCACTCAGTCGGTTTGCCAAACAGTTCGGTTGCTATCTTGTGGGGGGCACAATTCCCCTTAAAACCGATGATATATCGCAATTTACTGCGTCGAGTTTGTTCTATGGCCCGGATGGGCAGTTACTGGCCGAATATCAGAAAATACATATGTTTGACGCCGCCGTTAACGACGCGACGAAAGCCTATCGCGAGTCAAAATATACCCGTCCGGGCGAAAATGTAATAGTAATCGACACACCAATAGGGCGTATAGGTATGGCGGTATGCTATGATGTGCGCTTTCCGGGATTGTTCACGGCGATGGGCGATGTTGACATACTGGTGCTGCCGGCGGCTTTTACACAACGAACGGGTGAAGCCCACTGGACAACACTGGTCAGGGCGCGGGCCATCGAAAAACAGTGTTTTGTGGTTGGCGCAAACCAAACTGGTGTGCACGACAACAAGCGCGAGACTTATGGTCACAGCATGATTGTTTCTCCCTGGGGAGAAGTTATCGCAGAGAAAACTACCGACACAGGCAGTGTTATTGCAGACATCGACCTCAGCATTCGCAAGACGCTGAAAACGGATATGCCCGTGAGCGAACACAATCGATTCAGGAGTCATTTTGTTTAATAACGTGAAATCGCATCTGCTGACAGACTCCGGGTTGGAGCTGTCCTCTTTAGAGAAAGCCCTTGGTCAGATCTACCACCACGATAATGATTACGCTGATTTGTACTTTCAGTCCAGCCAACACGAGAGTTGGGTACTGGAAGATGGCATTATTAAAGACGGTAGCTACAACATCGAACGCGGCGTGGGCGTTCGGGCCATTAGCGGTGAAAAAACTGGCTTTGCTTATTCCGATGAGATAACTGAAGATGCGCTGCTCAGCGCCTGTCGCGCGGCGAGAAGTATTGCGCCTGCCGGTGGCAAGCATGCAGTAAAAAGCCTGAGCAATAGCGAGTATCGCGTGCGCTACGAAAGCAACAATCCTCTCCTCGCCATGGAAGACGCCGAAAAAATTTCTCTTTTGCGTGCCGTAGACAGTTACATCCGTAAAAAAGAGCCTGGTATTAATCAGGTGGTAGTGAGCCTGAGCGGGGTTTATGAAGAGGTGTTAGTGGCTGCTACAGACGGTACACTGGCCAGTGATATCAGGCCCTTGGTACGTCTTAACTGTTCTGTGTTAATGGAACAAGGTGATCGCAGAGAGCGCGGCAGTGCTGGTGCTGGCGGGCGTCACTCTTATGATTTCTTTACCACAGACAAAGATGGTCGTCCGTACTATGAAACTTTAGCTGATGAAGCGCTGCATATGGCCAGAATTAACATGGAAGCGGTGGCATCGCCTGCCGGAACCATGCCAGTTGTACTGGGCTCCGGCTGGCCAGGCGTATTGCTTCACGAAGCCGTCGGTCATGGACTAGAAGGCGATTTTAATCGCAAAGGCGCATCTACTTTTAGCGGCCGCATTGGCGAAAGAGTCGCAGCCAAAGGGGTAACAGTTGTTGACGATGGCACACTTCAGGACCGCCGTGGTTCGTTGTCAGTGGATGATGAGGGTACGCCTACACAACACAATGTGCTTATTGAAGATGGCATCCTTAAGGGTTACATGCAGGACAAGATGAACGCGCGACTGATGGGGGTGAGCCCCACCGGTAACGGTCGCAGGGAGTCGTTTGCTCACTTGCCTATGCCGCGAATGACCAATACCTACATGCTGGGTGGACAACACGACCCTCAGGAAATTATTGCGTCTATCGACAAGGGTATTTATGCGCCTAATTTTGCCGGTGGCCAGGTAGACATTACCTCTGGTAAGTTTGTGTTCTCAAGCGCGGAAGCTTACCTCATTGAAAACGGAAAAATCACCGCACCAGTGAAAGGCGCAACGTTAATTGGCAACGGCCCGGAAGTCATGCAAAAAATATCAATGATAGGTAACGATGTGGCACTGGATCGCGGAGTAGGGGTGTGTGGAAAAGACGGTCAGTCTGTTCCTGTGGGCGTGGGGCAGCCCACCCTTAAGGTGGATGAGCTAACGGTCGGCGGCACAGCCTGATATCACCTTTGCTCAGCGCGCCATGTAAGCTCAAAATTGCATGGCGCTGACTGAACCGGGATGACTTATACCGGGTTGAGTTTTATTCTTCGTGTATCACTTCTTTTAAATACTGAAATAATTCCCGAAACGCTTTTGGGGCAGCGCTCTTTTCCCTCTCCTTTTTAATTTGCCGGTGGTACTGGCGCAATTTTTGTCTGTCTAGTGCCGGGTGGGCCTCAATAAGACGCTGAATAGCATCGTCGCCTTCATTGATTATCGCGTCCCTGGCTTTCTCCAAAGCGTGAAAGGCGGCATTAGTTTGTTGATGTTGATGGGCCAGTTTGGCCATAGCGGCCTCAATGTCAGCAACATCGCGACCGCGCATCAGCTTACCAATAAACTGTAGCTGGCGGCGATAGCCGTCTTTTTTCCTGTTGATCCGCTGCGCCAGTTCCACAGAGTCCCTTAAGTCATCGTCTAAAGGTATGGTAGCCAGGTGCGCAGGGGTTAGGTTGACCAAAGCTTCGCCGAGTTTTTGAAGTTCGGCAGACTGGCGTTTTAGTTCTGTTTTACTGACAAATTCAACATCATCATCCTGTTCGATGTCGTCAAATAAGTTTTCTTCTTCAGAATGATGGTTGTTCTCGCTCATTTGGCACTCATAAATGTTACACTGCAATAATCCGGTTATTGTGACATACAGACAGAAATAGCGAAACTGACTATGCAAATAGAAAAGCAAATTGCGGAAATTCAGAACATTGTTGATGACGTGCTGAAAATGGCGCTGAGCAAGGGAGCCACCCAAGCGGAAGCGAGCATGTCAAAGGTACAGGGGATTGCTGTTTCTTCTCGCATGTGCGACGTTGAGAACGTGGAATTCAATAACGATGGCGGTTTGGGGATCAGCGTTTACGTAGGTAAGCACAAGGGCAGTGCATCAACGGCTGATCTCAGTAAAGAAGGGTTGGCGCTTACGGTGGAAAAAGCGGTGGACATTGCCCGCTACACCAGCGAAGACGACTGTACCGGCTTAGCCGATGAAGCGCTTATCGCTACAGAATTTCCCGATTTGGATCTTTACCATCCCATTGAGCTTGACCCCCAAAAGGGCATTGAAATGGCCGTTGCCGCAGAACAAGCGGCCATGGCACACGACAAGCGCATTACTAATTCTGATGGCGCATCCTACAACGCCAATATGGGTATGCGTGTTTACGGCAATACACATGGCATAAATGCCGGTTATCCTTCCAGCCGTTACAGCTTAAGCTGCATGATGATTGGCGCGGAAAACGGTGATATGCAGCGGGACTATGCTTATACAGTGAACCGAGTGCCATCACTACTGAAAGGCGCTGAAGAGATAGGTCGTGAAGCGGCAGAAGCGACGGTTGCCCGCCTCGGAGCGCGTAAACTTGCTACTGGCAAAGTGCCTGTTATGTTGCACAAAGACGTTGCAAGCTCCCTGTTTGGCCACTACGTCAGCGCGATTAGCGGTGGTAGTTTGTATCGTCGTTCTTCGTTTCTGCTCGATAAGCTCGGCGAACAGGTTTTCCCTCATTGGTTAACTATTGAAGAAAAACCTCATCTGAAAGCGGGCCTGGCCAGCTCTGTCTTTGATGCCGAAGGCGTGGCTACTAAAGACATGACCATTGTGGAAAACGGCATTCTGTCTCACTACTTGTACACGACCTACTCTGCGCGAAAGCTCGGGGTGATCTCCAATGGTCACGCCGGTGGGATTCACAACTGGATCATTGGTGACACAGGGCAAAGTGATGGGCAAATGCTTCAGGAATTGGGAACCGGGCTGTTGGTCACAGAACTGATGGGGCAGGGGGTCAATACCGTAACAGGCGATTATTCGCGTGGTGCTGCTGGTTTTTGGGTAGAAAACGGGGTTATTCAGTATCCTGTTCACGAAGTGACTATTGCCGGCAATCTGAAAGACATGTTTATGAATATTCAGGCCATAGGGGCTGAACGCGAACTTCGCGGCGGTGTACAAACCGGGTCGGTGCTCATTGGTGAAATGCATATAGCTGGAAGTTAATTTTCATCTGCAAGTGAACAGACATAAAAAAACGCAGCGATATGCTGCGTTTTTAGTGTTCGGCTATGACAACCTTAGCTGTCTACAGAACCGCAAAATCGGTAGCCTTCGCCGTGAATGGTTACAATCAATTCTTCATCGCTGGGCTCTGATTCAAAGTGCTTGCGAATACGACGAATTGTCACGTCTACCGTTCTGTCGTTCGGACGTAATTCGCGACCAGTCATTTCCATAATAAGCTGTTCCCGCGTAAGGATTTTACCCGGATTGCTCAAGAACAAATGCAAGGCGCGGAATTCAGAGCGGGGTAAACGGAATTCAGTGTTACTTGGCGAAATAAGTGAGCGGCTGTCGCCATCTAACGTCCAACCGTTAAAGCTTACGCGGCTTGGTAAATCGTCATCTTCTGCAGAACTGGTCGTTCGCGCTAGCAGGTTACGGGCACGTATTGTTAATTCGCGGGGGTTAAACGGCTTGGTGAGATAGTCATCTGCACCAATTTCCAGACCCAAAATACGGTCAACGTCATTGTCTCGACCTGTTAGGAAGATTAAGCCGATGTTTTTACGGTCACGAACTTCACGTGCCAGAATTAACCCGTTTTTGCCTGGTAGGTTAATGTCCATTATCACCAGATTGATAGAGTGATTCTCGAAAAAATCATGCATCTGAGCGCCATCCTCGGCTTCAAACACATTGTAGCCTTCAGCTTCAAACAAACTCTTCAGTGTGGTCCTGGTGACCATTTCATCTTCAACAATTAAAATATTTGGCGTCTGCATGGTGTTTTACACTCTTCTACAATCGATTAAGCTAGCTTCTGACAAATTACACTACCCGAACGCTTTTTGTAAGGTGTTTCGAATAACTTGTCTACGGTATAAGGATTAGTACAAAAATTACAAGGGGTTATTCACTTTTTAACGGTAATTTACCTGATTCAGCCCTTTCTACAGGGAAAATAATAATAAATTCCACACCATTTTGCTCTTCACTGGTAATGGTTATCGTACCGTTTAGTGCCTGGGTCACCAGATTATACACCAGGTGCATACCTAGCCCGGAACCACCTTGCCCTCTTTTTGTCGTAACAAACGGGTCAAAAATCCGCTTGCGAATATCGCGGGGGATCCCTTTGCCGTTGTCTTTGTAAATTAATTTTAGCTTAGCGGGAGGAAGCAATTCTGCAACAATATCGATCTCTCCGCTGTCTATTCCTTCAAACCCGTGAATCACTGAATTCATTATCAGGTTTATAAGGATCTGATTAATGGGCCCGGCCTTGCTTTCGACTACAAGCGTAGGGTCACAGCTCACATTAATGACGTGATTGAGTTTTTTCAGCCTAGGTCGCAATGACAGTAGTATCTCATTAACCAGCTGTTCAACGCAAAAAGTACGGTTGTTTTCACTGGATTGATCTACCGCGACTTGCTTAAAGCTGGATATAAGCTCCGCTGCCCGGTTCAGGTTCCTGTATATAATATTCAGGTTTTCCTGGCTTTCCCTAATAAACCTCGACATTGTACTGGCTTTTAAGGTTTTACTCTCGAACTCTTTTTGAATAATCGCCAGTTTGTCCAGCATCATCGTTGAAGCGGTGACGCCGAGGCCGATGGGGGTATTAACTTCGTGGGCAACGCCCGCCACCATATCGCCCAGAGACGCCATTTTTTCATTTTGCACCATTTGTCGCTGAAATTGGTGTAGTTTCTCCAGTGTCTGAATGAGTTCCTGGTTGGCGTCTCTCAATGCCAGGGTACGCTGATTGACGATATCTTCCAGTGACGAGTTGAGCTTGCGCAGCTGTTCCTCAGCTAGCTTTTGCCTTTGCATGTATTCCTGAATTCGACTGAGCATGACATTAATGGCGTCAGACAATATGTTCAGTTCACTGAATTTTGTAGCCTGAGCGCGGGATGCATAATCCCGTTGTCTTGAGGTTCTGTTGAGGAACTCTCCTAAATTTCTAATTGGTGTCGTTAGTACACTTTGAAGTTTCCAGGCTACCAGATAGCTAATTAGCAACATGATCACGGTGATCATTACATGCCGAATGACTAACTTGCGAATAGACGTTTTGAAAGGCGCTAAGGTTGATTGAATAAATACATAGCCTGCCGTGGTGCCCCGGTCACTTACCACTGCCCGGGAAACCTCGATGGTGTTATCACTTAGCATCGGCTGAAAATAGTTTGTAATAGTCTGGCTGTGGGATGCAGTTTGGGTTTCGCCTTCGCGGGTATAGTTGCTGATTTGCTCAACTTCAAAGGCGTTAATTTGCCGGTAAACATGAGCATTTAAAATGGAAGATGAAGCCGAAAGGGCTTTCAGTTTGCGGTTAATGGCGTACTTCGCGTTTTGCGCATCCGGGGCGTCGAGATCTTTGCTGACAGAGGCGGCAATGAATTCAGCGGTAGTAATTATCTCGTTGCGCAGTGACTTCTCGTAAAACGCAATCTGATAAAAAACGGAATAGCACGCAGGAACAATCAGCGCCACGGCAGTGACTGTCATCACTGCCCACAAAAACAAGCTGCGTATTGAGAGCTGCACGGGAGCTGAATTCATTGTGTTCCGTTTTGCGCCATTCCTTTACGTAAATAGTGGCTTATGTTTGCATAAAAATAAAGCAATCCAGGCATTTATTGTTTGCTATGGCAGCATTGACCGGTACAACGCGGCGTATTTCGCGGCTGCTGCTCCCCAGGTAAATCGGGTTTTCATGCCGCGAACCTGCATTTGACGGAAGCGCGAGGGGTGTTCATGATAAAACAACAGTGCCCTGCGAATACAATTGAGTAGCGCCTCCGGGGAAGGCGCATCAAATACAAATCCCGTGGACGTCTCAGGGTTTTGTGCACAATCCACAACGGTGTCTTTTAAGCCGCCCACTGAACGCACAATGGGAATGGTACCGTAGGCTAAGCTGTACATCTGGTTGAGCCCACAAGGCTCAAATTGCGATGGCATCAAAAAGAAATCGGCACCCGCTTCAACCAGATGTGCATGTTGAATACTAAAACCATTAATAAATGAAAACTGGGTTGGGTGTTGCTGGGCAAATTCGTCTAAATCCATGCAAACACCGGGATCGCCGGTGCCGACGATGATGACTTGCAGGTTGTGCTGAAGCAGGTCATCTAATATTGGCACGAGATAGCTAAAGCCTTTTTGTTCGGTGAGACGACAAACCATACCAATAATTGGAACATCGGGCTGTTGGGGGAGGTTACTGGCTTTTTGCAGCGCGACCTTGCTCTCTTTTTTCAAGTGCAGAGTCTCTGCCGAATAGTTCTCTGGAAGAAAGTCGTCATCTTGTGGGTTCCACTGACCGTAATCGCAGCCATTTAAAATGCCGCTTAAATCGTCCTTGCGCAACATTAGCCGGTCGTGCAAACCGTGAGAGCCCAAATCGGTGAGAAGTTCCTCAGCGTAATTCGGACTCACTGTAGTGATTTTTGTTGCGAACTGAATGCCAGATTGCAACATGTTGATATAACCGCCGTGAACGTGAGGTAAAATTGCCGGATGATGTCGAAGATACGGAATGTCCGCCAGCTTGTGTACACCCTGAAAAGCGGCGTTGTGAATAGTAAATACGGTTTTAGTACTGGCAAAATAACCACTTTGTTCATGAACCAACAAAAAGGGGAGCATGGCGGTGTGCCAGTCGTGACAGTGAATAATGTCCGGTTGGAGCCCAAGAGCCTGTATGGCGTGTAGTACCGCACCGGAAAAAAAGCTGAAACGCTCGGCGTTATCGGTGTAGGCCTCGTACTGACTGCTGTATAGTCCGTCGCGATTAAAGTATTCCGGGTGGTCGATAAAGTATATTGTCAGATCATTCCAACTGAGTTGCTTGATGTTGTAGTGATAGACCTTACTTTCGGCGAACAGGGTTTGTTGGCTACAGGCGTCAGCCAGCTTGTATTCGTCGGCAATGGCTTTGTAGTAAGGCATGAACAGTACTACATCTTCGCCAGCTTCACGCAGTGCTAGCGGGAGGGCTTTACCTACATCTGCCAGTCCGCCGGTTTTAACCAGGTCTTCTACTTCAGAAATTGCGAAAACAATGTTCAAGGTTCAGTCTCCAGTTGTTTGAAATACCACGTAGCCGGTTTGGTTGTTTTCGAAAGAGGGGACAGCCCCTTTCTTTAATTACAAATACTTCTGTAAAGCGAATATTTATTGTCTTGCGCTACGGTGTGTGTTTGTGGAAACACATCGCCGAGTAAGCCCGGGTAAGGCAAAAAACGGTTGGCTACCAACTGTAAGCTGCCGCCAGGTTTCAAATGTTGTTTGCTGTCTTCAATAAATCGCCGGGTGACAGTGTAATCGGTTTTAACTCCGGTATGGAACGGCGGATTGGTGGCAATGTGATTAAAACGCTGCTCCACACCGTGTAATCCGTTTGCTGCAATCAATGTGGCAGCCTGGCCATTGGATGAAAGGGTTCTGGCTGAACAAAAAATAGCCAGGGCACTGACGTCCAGCATGGTCATCGTTACGTGTGGAAATTGCTTTAATAAATAAGCGCCGATAACGCCCGCACCGCAAGCAAAATCAAGTACGTCTCCACGCAGCTTGTCAGACCCTTTTTCCAGTAACATCTGCGTGCCTTCATCAAGCTCACCATGGCTAAACACGCCAGGCATTGAAACCACATCCCAATCCACGCCTGCTACGTGGTAAGTGTGTGTGTTGAGCCAGTGCGCCGGGGTAAAATCAGTTGCGGCAGAAGAGGGGATCGCAGTAATCAGGCTGCAGTGCCGGGCTGAGTCTACTTTTTGATGTGCACCGATATTTGCGAGCAACTTGCTAACACTTTTAATCCCGCCTTTGTTTTCACCCACAATATGTATTCTGCCCCCGCTGGTGAGCGCACTGTGAGCCATCGCAATGAGCATCTGCATATGCGCTTTCGACTTGGGCAAATAAATAAGAACGTCAGTATACTGGCTATTACTATCGATAAAAGGGGCAAAGTAATGCTGGTGCCTGCCTATTTTTTGCGTCACATTGAAGCCGTAGTTTCTTGTGCTGACATCCCGGCTGTCGAACTCACAGGAAGGAATAACTTTCACCGATTCGATAAACATATCGGCATACTGATACATAAATGTTGCATCAGTAGCTGGAATAAGATCTGAAAAATAGGCGTCTGCAGGGTTGATAATCAACCAACTGCCTTCATCAAAAAGTGCAAGGTTGCGTTCCAGCAACTGACTTTGTGGGCTTAACATAGCTGCAATTCCATTTATTATTCAGTGCGTTGATAAATTAAATCCCATACGCCATGCCCTAATTTTTGCCCGCGCACTTCAAATTTTGTGGTGGGGCGATAGTCCGGACGAGGAACATAATTGCCGGTGTCAGCAGTGTTTGTGTATCCAGGCGCAGCATTCATCACATCTGCCATGTGTTCTGCATATGGCTCCCAATCGGTGGCCATGTGAAACTTACCACCAATAGTGAGTTTTTGTCTCACCATTTCGACGAACTCAGGTTGCACAATTCTGCGTTTGTGGTGGCGCTTTTTGTGCCAAGGGTCGGGGAAGTACAGTTGCACTCTGGTTAACGCCCCATCGGGGATCATTTTTTTGAACACTTCTACGGCATCGTATTCCATTACCCGTAAATTACTCAGATTGCGCTCACCTGCGTCAGCAAGACACGCGCCTACGCCGGGACGATGTACTTCAATGCCGAGAAAATTGAGTTCTCGACTTTGTGCTGCCATCTCTACCAGAGATTTACCCATACCAAAGCCAATTTCCAGTACTACAGGAGCATCGCGACCAAACAGTGCTGTCATATCCAGCATGGATTCCTGAAACTCTACACCCATGGTCGGCCAGTAGGTTTCCAGCGCCTTCGCCTGACCATTTGTCAGTCGGCCTTCGCGTTTAACAAAGCTGCGTACTTTACTGATGTATACGCCAGCGGCTTCCGCTTCCTGTTGATTCTTGTATTGACCCATTTTAGTGCCTGATGTTGCTTGTACAGATAGGCCACTGTTTACCAGCGACCTGATAGATTGGGGCGGCATTATGCCCGTCGTACTTATGATTGCAAAATACTTTGAGCAATAATACTGCAATTCTTAAAGATTAGGGTAGTCGCTGTAGAATATCAGTTAATTTCATTGCGACTTCATCCGGACGCTCCAGCAGACACATATGCCCTGCGTCGGGAATAACAGTGAGCGTAGCCCCTGATATTGCTTTGTGGGCCTTTTGTAAGGTGTCTTGAGGTACAATGTTGTCTTCACTGGCTCCAATAAAGTGAACAGGAAAAGGAGCTTTGTTCAGCAGAGGGACCAGCGATTCCCGTGGTGTTGTGGCTTGAGTATGAGCAATGAGGGTGGCGGCGCCAAGGTCGCTGCCCATTTCCGACACCACACCGGCAACGTGCTCGCTTTGAAGATAACCAGGGTGAACAAAGCGCGACAGGTAAGCAGTTTTTTGCGGGTGAAACTGCCCCTTTTTCAACATGGTGACCAATTGCTGACGTCTGGCGATTTCATCCTTGGTCAGACCATAAGGGGAGCATCCAATAAGCGTTAACGATGCTACGTTGGCAGGGTTTTTCACGGCCCAGCACCCGGCAACGTAACCGCCCATAGAAAAGCCAGTCACATGAACCTTTTCTCCCTCCAAAACGCGGTCGGAAGTCAAGGACAGCATGTCGTTTAATGATGATGCCCACTGAAGGGGGACATAGCGACGCTGCGAGAGAGTGAGGTTTTTCCACACCGGTAACCAGACGCGTTCATCACAAAGGGTTCCGGGTAAAAATAAGCATGGCAGCGACACAAATACGACCTTAAGGTTTAGTAACAAAGCGGGCATGGTATCATACTGGGGTTGCAGGCTTATGAAATATACAAATGACTTCAGGTTTTAGTGACCGCGTATTAGCGTGGTTCGATTTACACGGGCGTAAAACATTGCCCTGGCAAGAGGTGATTACGCCCTATGGTGTTTGGGTGTCTGAAATTATGCTTCAGCAAACCCAGGTAACCACAGTTATCCCATATTACCAGCGCTTTATGAGCAGTTTTCCTAACGTTCAGGCCCTTGCTGCAGCCCCTCAGGATGCGGTGCTCGATCATTGGACAGGGCTGGGATACTACGCTCGAGCGAGAAATTTACACAAAGCGTCAATCAGTATATGTGAGCAACACAACGGCGAATTCCCGACACAAATAGAGGACGTTGTTGCACTGCCAGGAATCGGGCGTTCTACCGCAGGTGCTATTTTGTCTATCGCTTGTGGTCAAACCCATGCCATTTTAGATGGTAACGTGAAACGGGTACTGGCTCGCTACTACGCCGTTGAAGGCTGGCCTGGGCAAAAAACAGTTGAGAACCAGTTGTGGGCCTATGCTGAAACCAATACGCCTGCTAAAAGGTGTAATCATTACACCCAGGCGATGATGGATTTAGGCGCAATGGTGTGTACCCGCAGTAAGCCCCGTTGTGATGATTGCCCATTGCAGTCAGATTGCCTGGCCTATGCTCAGGGGCGTCAGACAGACTTCCCGGGTAAAAAGCCCAAAAAAACAGTGCCAGTGAAGAAAACCAACATGGTAGCCGTGTTGTATCAAGGCAGTATATTAATGGCTCAGCGCCCTCCCACGGGGCTGTGGGGCGGGTTATTTGGTTTTATTGAAACCGACGACGAAGTGCAGGCAATGGTTGATACATTGCCACTCACGCAGGCAGAAATTAAAACACTGACGCCGTTTCGCCATACATTCAGTCATTTTCATCTGGACATTTCACCGTATTTGGTTATTGCCAATGACATCAACAGTAACGCAGTGGCGGAAGATAATTTTCGCTGGTTTCATTTACATGAACCCTTGGGCGTAGGCACCGCCGCCCCTACTCAAAAAATAATCTCACAGATCAAACAAATCATATAAACTGATAGCCTTAATGAAGGAGGCAAACATGAGCAGACAAGTTTTTTGTCAGCATCTTAAGAAAGAGGCTGACGGACTGGATTTCCAGCTTTACCCCGGAGAGTTAGGAAAACGCATTTATGACAATATTTCAAAAGAAGCCTTCGCGGAGTGGCAAAAAAAACAAACCATGTTGATCAACGAAAAAAAACTCAACATGATGGCGCCCACTGACAGGCAGTTTTTGGAAGAACAAATGGAAGCCTTTTTGTTTGAGGGCAAAGAGCCCACCATTGAAGGCTACGTGCCACCGCCGAAATAACGCATTTTCGTCTAGCGATTGAGAATAATCAGCGATAAGGTGGTTAAATAACGAACGCAGGTGAGTGTTTTTTCATTAATTTGCACAAACTGTGCGCAATTGAAAAAAATTACAAGAAAAACGGTTGACTTGTTACGCGGAAATCCGTTTAATACGCACCCACAGCGCAACAGGCACTAAACGCCTACAACGCTAACCAGATTTGCCCAGATAGCTCAGTTGGTAGAGCAGCGGATTGAAAATCCGCGTGTCGGTGGTTCGATCCCGCCTCTGGGCACCATTATTCAAGAAGCCCTGCATGAAAATGCGGGGCTTTTTTGTATCTGCCAGCCAGCCCCGCGTTGCCAAATAAATCCGGTTTATCCAAAAACTAGTTAAAAGGTTTTACCTTAATGGGTAGCAATCTATAGTTTCGGATAGTTGTTGTAACACTTTCATGGCCCAAGAGTACTTGTGCATGCTCAAGCTCTAGATCACTTGCCGCCTTCTTACCTGTAAATTTATTAAATGTGAGATAAGTCGCAACCATGCGGCACTTAATAACATAACGACTGCGTAAACGAGTAAGATATTGATGCTGCGTATTTTTTATGCAAAAGTTAGAGGGTTAATAGTGTGATATATGGAAACGCTCCGCACAACATCGAGGATTTTTTCCGTAGAATAAATTGTTAGGTACTTGTATAAAATGGAAATTAATTCAGTCCCATTTAATCAAAAAGAGTTTCTTCGAGGAGCTATTGATCTCCTTAGCGATAAATTCGGCGAAGAGGAACGTTTTATACTTAACCACAAACTCGACTGTACAGATCTAAGCTTGCTACCTTTTTTTCCAACACTCAATGCTGAAAAAGAAAATATTTCAATTAAAAAGTTTATGCTCTATTGGTTCAAAGAAGCGGAGGCTCGGGGATTTGTAGAATCATCAAATAACCAACACTTCCTGTTCACCAATAAAGGGCTTCGTAAAGCTCGGCATGCTTGCAATCCAGTAAAGTTCTTTTTCAAAGCCCATTGGAAATTTGTTGTATCTGCTGTTCTGTCGTTTATCGTTGCTATTATGGCAATTTTGAGGTTAATTCAGTGCTAGTGAGGAACGTACCATACAAACGCATTAACACTCGCTGCGCTCGCTAGGGACAAAAACACGTAGGCTCCCTCGCTTCGCTCGTCATTATAGCCTACGTATTTTTGCCCGTTATGCGGGCGTATGTTTTCAAGGAGGTTAAATGCCCGTTCCTGACTCAGTAATTGAAGAAATCAGAAGTGCTGCAAAAGAAGCGTGGCCTAAGGACAAGGAAATGCAAACTTACACAGTCAAGGAAGAGCTTGATGCATATAGAAATTTCGAGGCTCTAGATTATTCAGGCATTTCTGATGAAGAAAAAGAAACTTTAATCCAAGAGGCCAAGGAAAGTTTCGAAAGCTGGGAAGAACGTTTTTCTTCAATTCAAGACGAACTAGAAGCAATTGTAGAATTGAAAGAGTTTTCAAGCCGCAATCAGGGAAACGATTTATATAACCAATGGGTGCTTGAGGCTCAATCAGAGAATGACAATTATTTTAGGGGGCAGCTTGAATATATACAGAACAAGGCCTCAAGTTATGACGCAATCCAACGGACTCGATCCGAAATCGATCCGCTGAAGAATATTTTGATTGATATAGAGAACATCATAGGTAACGAGTGTTACAACGGGAATATTCAAAATTACGGGAGTTGGGGTGAACTGGAAAGTGAAGGTCGCTCATTTCGTTACCCTGTCAAATTTTACGATGGTGAAAATGGATACAAACGGAGAACCGTACCCCGAGACATTCCTGCCGAACAGTTGATCAGTGGATACTACCCATTTGGTGCAAATGAATTAAACATATATAGAGCACTACATAAAGTTCTTAAGTATCTAGAGGCTGAGCATGGTCTTAAACTACCAAAAACATAACAAGCGCATGTTGTCGGACTGGTTTTCCGCTGCGCTCCAAACCAGCCGCAAATGCGAGCGTTAAGTTTCACGGAGAGTTCTCGTGTTTTCACCAACAATTGTACCAAAGATAGTAACTCCTGATATCAAGAAACTCTGCAAAGATCTGACTGGTTGCAGCGAAGCATACTTTGTGGATGTTTTTAGCAAGCCTGGGGCTATACGAAATAAGTGCGCCCTCAACGCAAAAGGTGAAGCTCAAGAAAAGAATGGAAATGTTATTTTTGGCTGGTCAATTTTTGTTTGGGAAAAGGTACTTGTTCAGTTTATAGGTCACGCCATAGTTGAAGCGGATGGCAAAAAATACTGCGTTACTCCAGCAAAACACGGAGAATCAAAAATTCTATTCATTCCAGACCCCGCTATAACTTTCAACTATGATTCAGAAAGTTCTAGATTGCCGTCAAAAACACTGCCCATTTCAAAACAGAAAGTGGTGCACCAGCTTATAGCTGTTCAAAGCAAGCTCTTTGAAATAAAATCTAAATATCCTGTTACAAGCGGGCAATTGCTTCTTGTGGGAGACGATGCAGAAAATGTCCGTGAATTGGAGAACGAGCAACAGAAATTAATGAATCGGATAATTTATCTTCACCATCCGATTAAAGCTAATTGTTCATGTGGCTCTGGAAAACAGTTTCGGAAATGCTGTCGGCCTCACATGAAGAGGGAATATGGCTAAAAACTTAACAAATCAATCAATGTCGCCTTCGGCTGGACCTCCTTACGCTTCGCTTCAGTCGGCCCATTATTGCGGCGCTGGGGGATCCCCTCATAATTCAGGCACTCCGGTGACGTGAACTCTTCGGATGTACTGAGTGATAGCCCACCGAATTTCAGAGATTGAAACGGGGTAATCCCGCCGGCGTTTTCGAACTTCCCGTCCGAGCCTGATTAGTGAGAGTACCGGACGATTCCGGATGGTATTGGCCTGGAAAGCACGCTGCCAATTGTGCTTATATGCTATGATTCCAATCAGCCTAAGCAGCCATTCGGCTAGCATCGCAATGAGCAACAGTACATCGAAGCGTTTAGGGCAGCGCGTTTTGCTGTGACGCAGTCCTAGTCCGTACTGAGGACTTTTAATATCCCGGAAGCTTTTTTCTATCTGCATTCGCTTGGCATAGAGGTTAACGAGTTTTTTTGAGGTCAGTGATTCTGCGGGGATATTCGTTGCAAGTAGCCAAGGTTCTTTACTGCTATCGCGATAATTTTGTTGTGCATTGTGATGACGACCCGCTTTCGATGAACGCTTGTCTTTACGGCTTTTGGGGTTGGCTTTAAACAAATGCAAATAAGCATTAAGAGGGCTTTTACGACCTAACTGACCAAACCCTGGGTAACGCGCCTTGGCATTAGCTGAAGGATAAAAAGACTTGTTGCTGCGCCACTTAGATTGCCCCTGTTCACGAAAGCCAACTTCACCACGGACACGTCCAAGCCAGAACCAACCAAGCTTTTCAACTTCACGGAACCAGGTGTTTCGGTAGCCTGCATCAGTGACAATAAGCGGACAACAGCGCTGAGGCAGAATGGCTGCTAATTCTCGTAAGAAGGGATTATGACTGACCGGAGAATTGTATTGAGAAAATGGAAATACCCGTTCGTAGAGAATGACCGAGCGGCCCTCAAAACTTACAGATGCACGCAGAGTTTGATGGCGCATTTGCTCTCGTACATCAGACCAGCCAATGAGTATTATTGGCATTGGATTCGCCCCGCAGAGAAGCCTTGCATGCCAGCGATAAATATCGAATCTCTCGTTGTGCAAAGCGTGATTACCAAGCAGCCGGTCAATCCGTTTAATGTTGTGCTTAGCGGCAACCGTCCCGGTGATATTGCGGCCCAATTCGGTAAGCGAGAGTTGCTGTCCATCAAGCAACGACTGCACAGCAACCATTAAAGACGATAGACGTTTTTGATGTAAATTCGGGCATTGATTTTTAAGTAAATCATGTAAGATAGATATATCACGCATGGTGTGTTGTTCTGGTATGTTTTTGGCGAAATGAATTAGATCAAATTGCACCATGCGTGTCTATATTATTGAATCTGCTTTAATTTATGAGGGGATTCGTTAGAAGGTGGCGTTATGTTTTTCTTAGGTTTGAGTTAAAAGTTATGAAAAGGAGTTTATATGGACAATATATTTTCTGACAACATTTCTTTAACTATTACTATCGTTATATCACTGTTTGGGATCGTAGCTGTTCATAGGCTTGCTGGCTCAAGAGCGAAGAAAGCAAATTTTTCAGATAAAGCTAAGGCTTTTGAATCAGTTATCAGGAGTGAGCTATCAGAGGTGTATCCTATTCCCACAAATTGGCCTGAACATGCCAGCATTTACCTAGAGAACAAATTTGCTAGCATCCAATCAGCTGTTGCTGCTTTTGAAGTTGCGTTACCTTGGTATAAAAGAATCGGGTTTCGGAAGGCGTGGAAATTATACCGTGTTGGAGATAACCCTACACATAAGGATACAATTCAGGAATACCATCAATATATGGGTTTCACAATAAACGGTGAATATACCGACCCTAAAAAACAGTTAAAAATAAATGTAGATCGCTTATTGAAGTACGCAAAAACATAACAAACGACTATGGCGTCAACCCTGAATTTAAGCAGCTTTTTCTTCCCACATGACGCAGGCAATAATGGCAACTTTCTTAGGTTTGCCTGCTTCGACTAGCCGAGTATAAGTGCGTTTAAAAACAGGATTACACTGCATCGCTGACATCATCGCCATGAACAGTAGTGTGCGAACCTGACTGCGGCCACCCTGGATAACCTGTTTGCCTTTGTACTTGCCACTTTCTCTGTTCATTGGTGCTACACCAACCAGTGCAGCAATTTCTTTACTGTTCAGCAAGCCGAGTTCCGGCAGGTAACTAATGAGCGTAGCAGCCGATACTTTTCCGATCCCCGGCATGCTTTGCACAAGGTCACTTTTGGCTTTGTACTCCGGACAGCTTTCTATCAGCTTGCCCAGTTCATCATCCATTTTTTCTATTTGCTTTTTGATGGCCAGGAGTACAGATTTAATACTTGCCTGCGTAGCTTTGGGCATGATTTGAAGTCTGTTTTTTTCACTTGTCTGCATGTCTAACAACTGGTTCCGCCGTGACACCAAATCTGCCATAAGCCTCATAGTTTCGGGCTTCAGGGACGACAGGGCAGGTTGAATGGCCTCGCTGTAATGTGCGATAAGCTCAGCATCCAGCTTATCTGTTTTCGCTTTTCTGCCAATTGCGCCGGCGAAGCGTTTTACGTGTATCGGGTTTACCATATTGAACGGTAAATTGGCTTTCGCACATGCTGTAATAAATGCAGCTTCGTAACGGCCGGTGGATTCAATCACAATGCGTTCAGGGCTTAATTTTTTCAGCCCGTTTAATTACCTCAGATATGCCTTTTGTATCGTTACTGACCTGAAAATATTCATGTGACGGACGAACATGGATGTCCAAGAATTGTTTGCCTGTGTCTACGCCAACGTTAATTTTTTGCGCTGCTGATCTATTCATAATAAGCTAACTCTGGTTTGCTAAATGCGAGCTCGGGGCCCAGTCGACTATTCGAGTATGTTGCTTGGAGCACTGTGTGGTGTTCATGTTTGTTAACGGTCTCTCAACTGAGGAGCCATCGCATAATCGAACTGCCACGCAGCCAACTTTGGTTGCAGCCAAAGTCTGGGCCTCACTTTACCCATCTTTGAAAAAGTTGTGGGGAATTTAGGGAAGAATTATCCATACAAAGCGCTTAACTCGTTCACTGGGACAGTAACGCAGCGCGGCTTCGCCATTTTCGCGCTACGTCACTGCCCGTTAGCTTAAAGTTAGGTGTTCATCATAATTCATCGCACGGAGCACAAATGAAAGAAAATCATGAGCTTTACCTAGGTATCCTTAAAGATATCAAATATAGAACATCCGTTATTGATCGTTTATTTTCTGATGCATCGGGAGTCAACCTTGAAATCACAGTCTTAGAATCAGCTTGTTTACAGCTTAGAAAAATATTGGAGCAAATAGCTTTTGGATCTTTAGTTTCAAATGTTAAATTATATTCTCAAGAGTATGCAAAATTCGAAAAATTTTGGAATGCTGAATATTTGCTAAAAGATATGGCTAAAGTAAATCCAAAATACTTTCCTATACCAATTTCCCAAGATAAGAGTGATGTCAAAGGTGTAAAATCCCAATTTAATATAAAAAGTGATGACACTTATTTAAACCCAGTGGAATTTGTTAAAGTTTATAAAAAATGTGGAGCTATTCTTCATGCACGTAACCCATTTGGCTCAAAGGTAAGCTTAGAATTTTATAAAAAAAACATACCTATTTGGCGTCAAAAAATAATAAATCTTTTAAATTCCCACGAGGTTCATTTCGTTGGAGATAAAAATTTGTACTTGTTTCAAATGGGGGCAATTAATGAACCGCCATCTTTTACTTGCTTTGAGCCTATGCAAGAGAATACCTAGGGAAGATGCGAATAAGTCCCCGATGTGAGATCATAGCTGCATAGTAAATCACAGCCATTGCCGCCCATGAGCCAACAGTTAACTTTTGCCGACAGCGAGTTTTCCAGCAAGCGCCGCCAGACCCGTAAAGAGATATTCTTATCCAGAATGGATAACCTGCTGCCGTGGCCTCAACTGCTGGAAGTGATTGACCCCTTTTATCCTAAAGTTGGCAATGGTCGCCGCCCGTATCCACTGGAAACCATGTTCCGCATTCATTGTATGCAGCAATGGTATAGCCTTGGTGATGAAGCCATGGAAGACGCGCTGTACGAGATTGCTTCAATGCGTCAGTTTGCGCAACTGTCACTGGATAAAGCCATTCCTGACCGCACCACCATTATGAACTTTCGGCACTTGCTGGAAAAACACAAGCTTACTCACAAAATATTCAAAACGGTTAACCAATGGCTGACGGACAGCGGTGTGATGATGACGCAGGGAACACTGGTGGATGCCACGATTATTGAAGCGCCAAGTTCTACTAAAAATAAAAAGAATGAGCGTGACCCGGATATGCATCAGACAAAGAAGGGCAATGAATGGCATTTTGGTATGAAAGCCCATATCGGAGTGGATGCCCAAAGTGGCCTGACGCATACGCTTGTAACCACTGCCGCCAACGAACATGACCTGAATCAGTTGAAAAACCTGTTGCAACGGCGACGAGGAATTCATCTCTGGCGATGCTGATTATCAGGGCGCAGAGAAGCGGGAAGAGCTTAAAGATACGAATGCAGAATGGCTTATTGCCGAACGCCCCGGTAAAGTCCGGGCCCTGAAAAAACATCCCAGCAAAAACAAAATGGCCATCAAAATTGAATATCTGAAAGCCAGCATTCCAGCTAAGGTGGAGCATCCGTTTCGCATCATTAAATGCCAGTTTGGTTTTATCAAAGCACGGTACAAAGGGCTGATGAAAAATGACTCACAGTTAGCCGTGCTATTCACCTTAGCGAACCTGTTTAAAGTAGATCAAATGTTACGACGACAGCCGAGATCTGTCTGAAATCCGGGAATAACCCGGACTAGGGTCGAAATCCGGCCTAAAACGCCAGTATATTGACCTAAATTGTAGGACCTGTTCGCAGTTTCCCTAATTGATGGACGGGGTGGGTTCGTGCGGATACCGCAAAATAGCTCTGTTCCTGATTTAAACCGCCTTTTGATGATGACTCAGACCAGTCGCTTACAAATTTAGACGTGTTTACCGTTGCCGACTTTTGAGGGGCATAAGATGTCCAAACACCAATGGCGATAAGCGCAACGAAGCCAAAGAGGAACAGATTTTTTCTATGTGCTTTATTCATAAGACATCAAAGTATCAAAGGGACAGAGATATTGAAACTTCATTTCTTGAAAACTCATTTTTTGAAACTTGTCTATGCGCCTTGGGCGCTACTTTTCGTTTTAAATTCAGTGCACTCTCTGCTTTAAATTTATCATTACCATCTATTTTTGACTTGTTTAAACAACCCTTTATCAGAGGTGTAATAAAACTTTAATACTTTAAATTGTCTTCAATGTCATGTCCGCTGCTCTTCTCTATATGGCCAGAAAAGTCTTTGACTAAATTCAAAAATATTTACAACAAATATACCAGGAGAATGGAATGAAACACTCGTTGATTGCAGTGCTTGTATCGTCGGCTTTGTCACCAGCGTTCGCTGCTGAGGTTAACGCCCAAGAAGATGCATATGAAATCGAAAAGATAGAAGTATCAGGATTTCGTAGCTCTGTAATACGCGCCAGAGACATTAAACAAAGTGCCATGATCGCCCAAGATTCTATCGTTGCTCAGGATATTGCTGACTTTCCAGACCTCAACCTTGCTGATGCCTTGCAACGAGTTCCTGGAATTGCGATTACTCGCGAAGGTGGTGAAGGACGCCAAGTGTCATTACGCGGTCTGGGTCCTGATTTTACCCGAGTGCAAGTAAACAATATGGAAGCTCTTGGTACCTCTTCATCACCGATGGACGCACGTGGTGCCGTGGGTCGTTCAAGAGCCTTTGACTTCAATATTTTCGCCTCTGAATTGTTTAATCAGATTGACATAAGAAAATCCTACTCAGCCGATCAGGAAGAAGGCGGAATCGCGGGAACCATTAACTTGCAAACCGCCAGGCCTTTTGACTATGACGGCTTCAAAGCGGCAACATCTGCACAGCTTGGAACAAATTCCCAAACAGATAGTACAGATCCTCGCTTTGCAGTTATGGTTTCAAACACTTGGTCTGATTTTGGATTACTCGGTTCAATTGCTTACAGTAGTAGAGAAACCAATGAACAAGGAACCAATACCACTCGCTGGCGCCGCGAAGGTGGAAAAACTGCCGCAGATCCCAATGACATTGAATTACAAGCTGCATTAGATTCAAATGAACTTTGGTTTCCCAGAGGGCATCGTTACTCCGTCTGGGAAAATGACCAAAAACGATTAGGCATAACGCTGTCTGCTCAATATAAACCATCAAACGATTTTAGCTTGTCTCTGGATTATCTAAGAGGTCACCTTGAAAATGACCTTGCCGAGCATCACAACGCCGTTAAAGACAACAAGATTGTGAATGAGTTGGAATGGATTGACAACAATGGTGACAAAGAAGTCATTTATGCCAGCTATCAGGATGCAACTTGGCGAAATGAAACTCGTAACGATTACAACGAGAGCCTTTTGGAACAATTGACTCTGTCTATAGATTGGACATTGACGCCAAGCTTGGTTATGAAAGCACTGATTGGTTCCAGCTCATCAGACTACGAACAACCCAAAGTTCACAGAGCTTACATTCACGCCAGAAAACAAGCTGACATCATTACTGACTTTAGAGGCGATCGGTTTTATGGGGTCAGTTATTCGCCAAATTTCGACGTGAATTCAATTGATGGTTTTGAAGTAAGAGAGCTGCGTTTTGAGGAAAATTATATCTATTCTGACTTTGACAATGCTAAAGCCGACTTTGACTATTTCTTAGACAATGATGATACGGTGAGTTTTGGTATCAACTATAAAAAATTCACTAATTCTGGGTTTAATCTCGAGAAAAATGGCTTCCCAAAAAATGGCTTATCACCTTTGAAAGAAGATGACGTTACCTTAACACCGGGCATGGTAGAAATATTTTCAGGGCACGAGGATAGAAGTTGGATCATAGCCAACCTCGATGCTACCCAGCGACACTACGGCCTAGATGGCTTCCAATTGGGTGATGAATTTATCAATGAAAACAGCAAGTACAAAGTTGTAGAAGAAACCATAGCCGCCTACTCCAAATACTCATTGGAAATGAATATTGGTGACATGCCATTACGAGCTGAATTCGGGCTTCGATACTATGAAACAGAGTTGACCTCTGAAGGACTCTCCCAAGGCACCCCCACAAGTCTGACTAAAGAGTACTCAGATGTACTGCCAAGTGTAAATATGGTACTGGAATTAAACGATGACTTACTGTGGCGATTTGGCGCAAGCAATAATGTTACCCGCCCGTCACTTAGCGCTCTTTCTTTCTCTGCAAACGTCAGCCAAACTTCCTTAGATGAAGGGGATATTGGTGTTATTGGTGTTGGGAATCCAAATCTGAACCCATTTGAATCCACTAACTTTGACACCTCTTTGGAATGGTATTTTGGAGAAGTTGGGGTAGTGTCTGTTGCTGTTTTTTACAAAGACATTAAGAATTTCATTGTGACCGAAACTGATCAAATCACCTACAGTGAACTGGGATTGCCTGCAAATCTATTGCCTGAAGGAAAAACTGTAGACGACATTTTTAATGTCACCTCTCCTCAGAATTCAGATGAAACCGAGATAAAAGGTGCAGAATTGTCAGTGCAGCGAGACCTAGACTTTCTGCCGGCCCCCTTTAATCACCTGGGCGTCATAGCAAACGTTACCTGGGCTGATGGCTCAACATTATATCGAAATGTTCAGGGAACAGGCTTGGCTCAATCTAAGAGCTTTCCTGGATTGTCAGATACCAGTTACAACTTCACCTTGTACTATGAGGCAGAACAATGGGGAGGCAGGATTGCCGCCGCCTATCGCAGTGATTATATCACCAGAGTAGAGGCTGGTCTTGGGGATGAAGACGAACGCGGTTTCCACGCGTCCACTTTTGTGGATCTCTCTGCCTACTATTGGGTGAGTGAGAATGTAAAGGTGAACTTTGAGGGTATTAACTTAACCGATGTCAGAGAGGAACTTTACAGTGACTCCAGCGACAGAGCCTATAATACGACCACCAGTGGGCGCACTTTCATGTTAGGTGCTACGGTACAGTTCTAGCAGCACTATTGAGTCGCGCATTGCTGTGCGATGCGCGACTCGCAGATAACAGTACATATATGATTAAATTTCGTAAGAAAAAACTTATTGACGTTTTTCTTTACCTGTCCATGTTAGTTCCGGTGACTGCAGCATCCCACGGAAGCGGTATAGCTCACGAGTTGACGTTGAATGACAAGGTAAAAGGAAACTCGGAACCACAAACAAAACAATGGTTGGCTGGCGACCATCATATTCATAGTCGATTTAGCGTAAAATGGGACTACTCAACAAACCCTCCTTCTCCAATTTTAGGTGGCGATGCGCGCTATTCGGCAGAATTCAATGCCAAGAAAGCCGAATTGTATGGTTTGGATTGGATGGTAATAACCGATCATGGAGGGCCGAATCATAGTAAAGTAAATCTTGAACAAGCGTATCCAGATCTGCTTAAAACACGTATTGCCTACCCCAACATATTGCAGTTTTATGGCATGGAATTTGACACGCCAGGAGCAAGACACAGCAGCTTGATCTTGCCTCATTCTGAACATGAATCAGAGCATCTATATTTCATCGAAAAAAACTTTAACAGGCGTGAAATTCATCCAACAGATATCCGTAGAGATACCGTAAAGGCCATGCTAAATGCACTGCAAACAATGAGCAAATTAACGCCTAACCCCTTATTATTTGCCAATCATCCAGGCAGAACAGCAAAAGGATTAGGAGAATATACTTGGGTCACTCCCAAAGAACTGAGAAAATGGAACAACATTGCCCCTAATGTTGCGATTGGCATGGAAGGTTCTCCAGGTCACCAGGCGTCTGCGCTAAATCCAGATGGCAGTATCAATCAGGCAGCAAAAAGAAGTGGCTATAAAGAATACCCGACGATGGGTGGATTCGACCAAATGACGGCAAGGCTGGGAGGTTTTTGGGACAGTATGCTAGGTGAAGGTCGTCGTTGGTGGATAACTGCAACATCCGATAGCCATGTACATTACACTGACGGCCGTTCGGATTTTTGGCCTGGGGAGTATTCAAAAACCTATGTTTTTGCGGAAAAAAACTACAATAGTATTATCAATGCATTACGGAAAGGGCATATTTTTGCTGTCACTGGCGACTTAATAAACGGGATCAACGTCAATGTCAGATCTGCTGATGGCACTGTTGCATCTATCGGGGAAGAGTTAACGATTAGCGCAGGAAGCTCCGTCAATATAGAGGTGAAAGTCAGAGAGCCCCAATCTGATAAGGATTCTGGAAACCGCCAAGGCACACCCCCTCGCCTTGTCCGTGTAGACTTAATTACCGGAAATATTTATAACAAATACAATGATTTAGCAATAGATAGCAACCCATCAACCAAAGTCGAAAAAAGATTTACCGCCAGTGAATGGCAAGCCAAAGGTGGTTGGTATCACATGAACTTTACAATAGAAAAAATTAAGGCCCCTTTTTACATAAGAATTCGGGGGACCAACAACTTACATGAATTAGAACCTGAGCCCGATCCCCCTGGAGAAGATCCGTGGCAAGACCTGTGGTTTTACACCAATCCTGTTTTTGTCAATATTACCCAATAACGCTCTGAAATAAATCGCCTAGGGTAAACCGTCAAAGTTACCAAAACTTGGAACCTACCTTAGAGCGAGTATATCACCGGAGATTTTTTGCAACCTTAAGCTATTAGCACTACCTTTAAATTGGGATAAACAGCTTTCACAAAAAATTGCACCAAATTTGACTGTAACAAAAAAATCACAAAATATATTGTCTCATTTACAATCAAATGAACCTCTTATCTATGTGTGCTATGAAAATTAATTTTACGTCTAATTCAATCAAAGTAAGGGGTTCGTTTAATATGGTTACCTTTAAAAAAATAATATTTGCCTTTGTATTTCTTGGGCTGTTTCAACCACTTCATGCCGCCTCCAAATCAGGCAACTTTTCAACATTAACCTATAACGTCGCAGGTTTGCTGGAACTCTTCTCAAGTGCGCCATCGAGCAGGCAATCTGCCACTGAGCAAATAAGTTGCTATGTAAACCAGTTTGATATTGTAAACGTTCAGGAAGATTTTAATTATCATGCAGCGCTATACGATACCTGTAACAACCACAACTATCGATCGCCCACATCTGGCGGGATGGGAATAGGAAGTGGCCTCAACACCATGAGTTACTTTGAGTTTTCCGATATCAAGAGAATTCAATGGGAAGACTGTAGTGGCGTGGATTGTTTTACGCCAAAAGGTTTCACCATGACAAAGCTGCGTTTAGAAGAAGGCGTGTTTATTGATGTATACAATTTGCACACTCAAGCCGAAACAAACAGTGCGGCTCTGGCGGCAAGACGAGAAAACATAAAGCAGTTACTCACTTATATTTCATCACATTCTGCCGGAAATGCGGTTATCGTAATGGGAGATGCTAACACCAGGTACACACGGGCGGGTGACAACATGGAACTATTCTTAGACCGTGGCTTTAAGGATGTCTGGATAGAGTTGTTGCGGGCAGGAATAACGCCTGAATCCGGAAGCAATGCCCTGGTATGCAATCCACAGGTAACCTCAGGTTCCTGCGAAATAGTCGACAAAGTTCTATTCAAAAATAGTCGCTATATTAACCTGACTCCCGTTACCTATGAAGTAAGGCAAGATGATGAAAATAGAAAAGGAGAAAAACTGTCCGATCACCCTCCTGTTGTTGTTGACTGGCGCTACGAGACGGATAGCCAAATCCAATGGAGTGACAAGTATGGTGGCAACGGTGGCACAAACTTCAGCGATCTTGACGCATTGGCCACATCAAATGGTATCAGTAAAATCGCGTTACGCGCTGGCAGACGAGTTGACCAAATACAGCTCACATTTAATAGTGGTTCCGTGAGCACTCGCGGCGGTTCAGGCGGAAGCCTAGAAGTCCTAGAGCTGCAATCTGGAGAATATCTGACTTCTCTGGAAATTTGCATTGGTAATAAAAATGGTAGTGACAGAGTCTTTTATGCCGCATTTAAAACAAACAGGGAAAATCGCATTGAAGGCGGCCGAAAATCAAATGAATGCCAAACAATAACAGCACCTCAAGGCTGGCAGATAGAGGGCTTACATGGCAGCTCGGGGGACGAGATAGACAGTCTTGGCGCCATTTTCACTAAAATTTAATAATATTCATATAGCATGCCTTCACAACATGAAAAGCAAAATAGAGTCCATACAACGTATCATTGTTATGGGCTCATTTTATGATTGAAACAATGGGTGAAGCAGTAGTGAAAAGAGTTTCTGGTGTACAGAAAATACTCATAGATAACCAACAGCAATTATGTGGTTATGTGAAGCGTCACGCCTTAAATCCAGATGACGCCATCGACGTCTATCAGGAATCAATAGTCAGGGTCTTAGAGCAAGCCAGAAAGACAGAACTCAAGAATCCGTTGGCTTATGCAATTCGAGTAGCCAGAAACCTTTTGTTGCGCAACAATCAGCAGGAATATGATGATTTGGATTCCGTTGAGTGTCAGCGTGCTACCCCTGAAACCCAATTACACCATGTGCAACGCCTGAAGCTCGTCGAAGAAGCCCTTCAGACAATGCCCGAGCTAAGAAGAAGGGTGTTTACTTTACGTCGTATTAATGGCAAATCTGTCGAAGAAATAAGCAACATGTTAACTATGAACGAAGCCGCTGTATCCAAGCATATTGTCAGAGCGATGGCTGATATTCAACGATATCTGGATAACAGCGAATGATTCAGGGAGGAGAGCTATAATGACAGATATAGATGATGAAGTTTATGATGAAGCAGCACAATGGTTAGAGCTGATGAGTCGACACAAGCTTGACAGTTTAACCCAACGTCGTTTTCAAAAATGGCTGAAGCAGTCAATTGAGCACAAAAAAGTTTTTGAGTCTATGGTGGATACATGGTCTGCCCCTGAATTAGAAACAGGATTAAAACAACAGGGGCGCGCAAAATGGCAACCTGTGGATTCGATTTTTTCAAAAGTACCAAAGCAATGGTTAGCCATAACTGTTCCAAGCGTCGCCATGTCCGCTATTTTTGTTTTTATGTTACTGAATACGATCATGTCCGGACAGGTGGAAGATTCTCTTAATTTGCAACTGAGAACTCAGGTGGCAGAAACAAGAGATGTATTGCTTGAAGATGGAACTGAAATAAATATTGCCCCTCAAAGTAATTTAAGGGTAAACCTGTCAGACACTAAAAGAGACATCAATCTGATTGATGGTCAAGCCTATTTTGATGTCGCCAGAGATACCGAAAGACCATTTGTCGTCTCTGTCGGGAACGCTAGTGTCACAGCTTTAGGTACCGAATTTAATATTGATAAAGGGGCAGGCATTACCGACGTTACCGTTTATGAAGGTATTGTTGAGATTCGAGATGCAATGACTGGTCTTTCACGATTAGTCAAGGCCGCGGAAAAGGTTCGAATTTTCGCTGAAGATTTTGCGCCGGTCGAGCAGTTCCAATTAGCCAAGCGGGTAGACTGGCGGTCAGGCTGGGTAGAACTTGATAATGACTCATTACAGTTTTTAATAGAACGATTAAACAGATATAGAAATACAGCCATTATAATCAAACATGCCTCTCTCAAAGAACTGGCAGTTTCAGGGCGATTTCGTTTGGATGATTCTAAGCAGGTGTTAGCCATGCTTGAAGAAGTTTATCCTATAACAGTCACAACAAAGCGTGGTATTACTGAAATAGATTTTCGGTAACATTCAGTGAGAAGTTCAGTAATAGCAGCAATATTGCTATGTATCGCACCTTTGCACGACAAAGCTTTTGCAGATCAACGTGGGTGTGAAAATGCTTATGCAATACCATCACAGTCAGCGTCGAAAACCTTATCGGAGCTTGCCAGAATTAACCAGGTCTCCATTATCTTTGCGCCTGAAGATGTTGAGAAATTATTAACCAATCCTGTCAATGGAATATACTGTGGAAAAGAGGCGGTTGACCGGGCGATTAGCAAACTACCTCTGCTGTTTTTACAAATCGGCGATAACTGGATAATAAAACGCAGTGAAGAGGTAAAAAGTGAGTCTATAGAAGTAAAAAGTGAGCCTATAGAAATAACACAGAAATTTGACAGACAGAATGCCATTGAAGAAATAATCGTAAAAGATCGTTATAGCGATTACATGGGTGAATCAATGCGAGATAAATATTTATCTCAACAAACTCTGGAAATTATTTTGTCAGACAATATATCCGATTTTTCGTCTTTAAATATCGGTGAGGCCATAGGGCGCGTAGCGGGTGTTTCAGTTCTCAGAGACCGAGGTGAAGCGCAGTTTCTGAGTGTCAATGGTTTGCCTTCAGAGTTTCATTTGTTGACTATCGATGATTTACCCATTGCAACCAATGAAAACGCTAGAAACTCCACTCAGTATGGCAACCGCTTTCATTATGATGTCTTCCCTGCGGAACTGGCTGCCTCTGTGGAGGTAAAAAAGACAAATTTAGCCACTGATATTCACGGCGGTATCGGTGGTAATGTTAACATCAAAACTTTTAGACCACTGCATAAGGAAGATTCAGTGTTTAGCGTTAACTCATCGCTTATTCATTCTGAATTGGCTGATGATTATGCAATGCAGCACTCCATAGGGTATACTTGGCTAAATGAAGACAAGTCGTTTGGAATAAATATAGGTACCACGTTTAATGAACGGCATGTCAGGCAGGACCGACTCTTTTTGTTTAACTGGCAGAATCAGAATAGCAACTTAAATCCGGACCATTTGTCGATTTACTTTGCATCAGGCATACGACCAACATTGGAGTCGGAGCAACGGAAACGCACGGGTATGAGTTTCGGTATTGATTGGGCATTCGACGACAATCGCATACTGACCGCTCAGGCATTGATTTTCGATCGCATTATTGACTATCAAGAATTCTCATACAGTGCTGACTATTCAATTGACTCTTTGCTTACAAACTCATTGGAGTGGCAAGGCAATCGTTTGATGGCGGGAAACTCTTTAAACGGGTCCGTACAAGTCGCAAGCGAAAGTGCGAGTTTGTTGGATAAAACAGAGTTAATTGATATCAGCTATCAATGGCATTTAAATAGCTGGAAAAATAAACTGAGATGGAATCAGTCTCAGGCCACAAGTACAACCCAAAACCCAATCAGGCGAACCCGATTTAGAATTGATGAAGGCGTAGATTTCAACTTTAACTTACAGCAGGACAATGAAAATCTGCCTTCTATTCGCTACAACAATATTTCTCTTACTGATTCGTCGTTTTTTCCGGGTCGCAGGTTAGAGTGGAGGGATATTGCGTCCAATGACAAACGCGAACATATTACGTTCAGTAGCACCAACGTGATGAATAGCGGGCATTTTGAATCACTCGTATTGGGTTTGGGGTATCACAATCATGTGCGAGACTACAGCAGAACAGATCGGATTTACAAAGCGCAATTTTTTCAAAAGTTCTTTCCAGAGTCATACTTTAATCTAGTTGATGTCGATTTCCTGTCCTCTTCAGATGCTGAACTCCCTCGAAGATGGATAACTCCTGATGAGGAAAAAATCTGGACAGAAATCATTTCACAAAATGAATTGCCAGTTTCTTCAAACAACTCAGATCTGTTACACAGCTATAAAATTGCAGAAAATACTTGGTCTGCACACGCCCAAGTTAATTTTGATGCCAAATCTTGGTGGGGCAATGCTGGAGTTCGTCTAGTATCGACTAACCAAAAAAATGAGGGATACTTTACTAACGAGAACCTGTTATCAACCAGCCCAAAGCCCATCGCGTTTGTTAATGATGACCTATATCTCTTGCCTTCCGCAAATCTGGCACTTGAATTAGGTGCACAATGGCAATTACGTGGCGCTGTTTCTCGCGCCATGAAAAGACCTGATGCGAAATATATCGCCCCAAGATTGACATTGAACTCTGGAGAGCAACTGGTTGCAACGGGAGGAAACCCCAATTTAAGGCCTGTTGAGAGTTGGCAGTTAGATTTTTCATTAGAACAGCATCGTGCAAATTCTAGTTTCTATGGCGGTAGCTTTTTTGTAAAACGGTTAAAAAATGTATTGCAAAGTGATGTGTCAAGGTTATTGCTGGGAGACAAGATCTATGATGTCACCAGCTATACTAACGGGGCCAAAGCCAATGTTTATGGATTGGTCTTATCTCTTCAAAAGCTTTTCTACTTCCCATCCCTGAACAATCGTTTGGGGGTTGAAGCAAACTATACTTACACTCATTCGGAGGCCACCTATCGCTATCCGGATAAGTCCGTTGAAGATAGCCTCACAGGCGTCGCTCCTCGCACCTTCAACATTCACTTGTTTCATGAAACCAGTCACTATTCGACACATGTGAATTACAGTTGGACAGATAGAATAAAGCTCAACACACCAACCAAAAACGAGCTAGAGAAATTCCAGTCAGCATTTGGCATGTTAGACATACGGGTAAACTATAAGCTGACCCAAAATAGTCAGTTGTATTTAGAAGTAAATAATGTGTTAGACAATGCCGAAACTGAGATTGTTTTGGAACAGCAGCTATCAAGATATTCTTATTACGGCAGAAACCTGACATTGGGTATTTCATTGCATTAAGATTATTTCACTATCAAAAAAACAGTCCAATAATACGCCAATACCCTGAAGAATCCGCGCTTAATAAAAACTCCGGTTACAAATCCAAGTGTTTAGGTTAGTCATCAACATTTTACAATTTTTGTGTGCGTGCTTTCAGATATTCAATTTTGATGGCCATTTTGTTTTTGCGGGGATGTTTTTTCAGGGCCCGGACTTTACCGGGGCGTTCGGCAATAAGCCATTCTGCATTCGTATCTTTAAGCTCTTCCCGCTTCTCTGCGCCCTAATAATCAGCATCGCCAGAGATGAATTCCTCGTCGCCGTTGCAACAGGTTTTTCAACTGATTCAGGTCATGTTCGTTGGCGGCAGTGGTTACAAGCGTATGCGTCAGGCCACTTTGGGCATCTACTCCGATATGGGCTTTCATACCAAAATGCCATTCATTGCCTTTCTTTGTCTGATGCATATCCGGGTCACGCTCATTCTTTTTATTTTTAGTAGAACTTGGCGCTTCAATAGTCGTGGCATCCACCAGTGTTCCCTGCGTCATCATCACAGGAAAGCTGCGCCGGTGTTTGAGGCGTTATATTTTTGGAGGTCATAGTATGTTCGGTTAGTTGACCAGTATATTTAGCTGGCTAGTTAATTTATTGGGGGAAAGTCCCTGACCCAGTTAAAGAAAAAATCATCGATATGATCGTCGAAACCTTCGAGGCCATGTTTAGGGAGTTTTTCCGCTCAAAGAAAAAAGCTCAGGAGGCTGCTAGTGAGTAATTTTAAAGATTTTGTGAAGTTCAGATCTGGGCACAAAGCAATTAGCCCTTCTTCATCTCAAAGCTTAACCACGCAAATAAGTGGATCTTTAGCTACTACGACAGTGCTGCCAGATATCGCATGCAGCACTTTGCTGTAGACGCGTCAATTAATATGCCTTAGCAGTTTTATAATACAGAGAGAATGGCGTTTTGCGCAGACTCTCTATATTCACGACCAATTCTAGGTGTATATGAAGGGTGGGGTGCTGATATTACCGTTGTTTTGAAATCGTCTTTTTGCAGGGTACCTACTGAAAAACTGAATGTTACTTTACCTCTCACTTCGTGATCTTGTATGTCCGTTAAGTTTGATGAGTGTAGCAGCCAATTCTTTGATGATGGGCTGTTAAAGCTTTTAGGAACAAGAACAACCTTTGGCTTAAAGTACTCGATTATCTGATTGTTCAGTTCGCAAGAAAATTGAATGGCTCTGTCTAAAAGCGCTTTATCGTATTTAGCCAACTGAGAAGTGAAGCTTTTAAAATCCTTACTTCCCCACAGTACTATGTTAGCCATGAGCGTTTTGTGTTCGCCAAACTGCTTATTGAATATCTCAGAGTAGAATTGCCACTTGTTATTTGGGTTGTTAATTGGATCCCACAATGGGGCGTTCACACCATCGCTATTTTCGTATGCTTCGCTGAAGTTATCGTTCATCGCCTGTTGCACAAAACCCTCATAGTGGGAAGGGGAGGAAGGAGTCAAAATGGCGTCGAGCGATTCAGGAACATTTGGGTTTGAGCCTAACCAAATTACATCAACTGATTCGGTTTTGAGCTTACTTAATACTTTCGCTGTCTCTATTTCTCCAAAGATAGAGCCTCTAAACGGTATCGAATAAGAGCCTGTACCTCGCTTGAGTGCTTCATTGTCCTGGTTTTTTACAAAGTCAGAAATACTATTGTTTATTATTTCAAATATATTCAACGTCACGTCTCTATGGTTTGCTTGCGTAGTCTCTACTGAGCGTCTTTTTAGCTTCTTCGCAAGGTTTTTATGAAGTAAAGATGCGGTAATGCTTATCAAGCTTCCAAGTGCATTGACTCGGTATAAGGTTAAACTTGTCACATACCAAGGTTTGAAACTCAATGCTCTCTACGACTTTTCTGTCTGCATATATCTTAAAAAATTTTGAGTTTCCAGAGTAAATCACTCTGCCTCTGCTGATTTCTTGATATTCAACAGCAAGGAGCTCAGGAAAACACGGAAGGTAAATTCTATGCTCTTCCCACTCCATTTGATGGCTAAAGTCACAGTCATAAAGTGAAAGGCTATCCGGTTTTGCTCTATTCAAAGGCATTGCTTTTGCAATTACCGTCGACTTGTAGACCCAAAAAATACCAATATGAGGCAGCTTAGTTTTCATCTTGTATATCTCCAACATGTTGACGTCACCCAACAGTCTTGGCAGAGATCTACAACCCTTTAATTATTTTGAATTTGCTGCTGAAGTGAGCGCTATTTGTCCACTTCCCTTAAACTGAGACAGACTTAATTGCATTGAAAATCCGCGTGTCCCTGTGGCTGCGCCGCGCGTTACAATCCCGGGTCGAGGCATCATTTCTCAGGAAGCCCTGCTGAAAATGCGGGGCTTTTTTGATTTCTGGTGCCGCTACAATCATTTTCAAATACTAAACGCATTTATCGACAGTTGTAGGCATTGCTCGGCGTCGTGTGCTTTTAAACGATTCATCGTTGTGAAGCTTGCTTTAATCAGCCATCAGTTGTTTTATCCTGGGAGCCATCACTTCCGCCCAAACTTCATAGCCCTGTTGATTTGGGTGAAGCAAGTCTGGCATCAACCGGGCTTTTACCTGGCCTTTATCATCTAAAAAGATCTGATTGATATTTAAATAATAGATATGTTTTCCATCATCTAATTGAGAAATTAACTTGTTGATATGATCATTGCGTTTACGCATATCATTAAATGGAGACAGGTTTCGGGGAAAAATGCCAAGCAAAAGCACTTTTGATTCAGGCATACGGCTGCGAATTTCAGAGACGATTTTTTTTATTCCCTCGGCTGTGTGTTCTGCCGGATCCATTCTGTGGCCAGTGTTATTGGTGCCTATCATCAAGACGGTTAATTTCGGTGATAAATTATCAAACGCGCCATTTTCAATCCGCCAAAGCACATGTTCTGTTCTGTCACCACTAAAGCCTAGGTTGAATGCCTTACTGTTTTTAAAGTATTTGTTCCACACGGGTAAACCACCATTTTCCCAGCCATGGGTGATGGAGTCTCCTAACATAAGTAGTTCGACATCTGAATTTTTTGCGGCTTCGAGTTTTTCCTGATGCCTTGGTTTCCACCATTGCACTGCCCAGTCAGCTGTTTGTTCCACTGGTGTGAGGCTATAAATTGGTTGTACTCCCGTTTCGTCATGTGAAAAGACTGAAGATGAAAAAGCAAAGCCAGATAAAAGCATGAGTTTTAAGATTGATTTCATATGATTATCAATTTGTTAAAAAATTGTGTTAAACGTAACGCGAGTATTCCTTGCTCTGTAAGTTAACGCAAGTTGTAACATGTCACAAATAGAGTGAATTTTCTGCCCGCAAAAAAACAATCGCTTCCGTCAAGCCTTGCAAGACTCTGTCTGTCAGTGGGGCGCATAGGCACACACTTGCCCCCATAAATTTGTGTTTTACAACGCGACTCATGGGTTGGTTGAGTTTGTGGAAGAAGCACTGTGTGTGTTTATTACTCATCACCAGTTTTACAATACTGAGAATGATGTTCAAACTCACCTTGTACTATTGGAATAGGCCCGTGTGTGATTTAAGTTCTGTGTTAATACGGCAAAATCAAAATGTTGTTGCGGGGTAGGCTGTTAAATAGCTGACTGGATGTACGGCATCACGCTGCTAATTCGCCCTCGCTTAATAAGCGTTGTCAACGGGTTTCTAAGATAGTCGATAGACGCAACAGCTTGACTCTATTACAATCAGCAGCCTGTCTGAGGTCGGTCAAGTAAATGAAAATATTACGCTTTTGGTATAAAGAATTTCCACAGTTTCCGATAACGCATCGCGATTACTGGCGTGTGGTATTAGTATTTCATTGTCTGCTTATTGCCAGTGTAGTGCCTCTAATACTCTGTGTTATCAATGTACTATTTTTCAGTAGCTATGACTTGGCGCTGTTCGATGCTGCTATCAGTGGGATTAGTTTTCTCGCTTATATGTGGTTTCGCAGTACGGGAAACGTCATAGTTGCCTCCATCTGCATCGCTGTGACAGTTACCGTGGCCATATGTCTATTCGTTTACCTCACGAAGGGATATTCTCATTCTGTGGTATGGATGTTGGTTATTCCGCCTATCACCTATTTCCTTGTAGGTAGAAGATGGGGAACCGTTTACAGTGGGCTTGCCTTTATGTTCTGTGCTTACATTGTTTATCAGCAGGTTGGTGTAGATTTTCCTAAGCCTCAGGGAATGGGGGCATTTTTAAACGTGGTGGAAGCTTGCACGGTCATTGTTTTACTGTTTCGGTTCTATGAAAAAACGCGCTCACAAGCTTATTTGCAATTACAAGAGCGTAACACTTTAGTGACGGAGCTTGCGCAAACAGATCGTCTTACAGGCCTGTATAACCGCGAAAAATTTGATTGTGAGCTCAAGCAAGGTCAGCATTCAGCGTTGTGTCTATTGCTTGTGGATGTCGATCACTTTAAAAAGATTAACGATACTTATGGACACCTCAAAGGTGATGAAGTACTTAAAAGTATGGCCCGAATCTTACAGGCGCAAGTGAGAAGCGGCGATGTCGTCGCTCGTTGGGGCGGCGAAGAGTTTGCGATTTTACTGCAAGACACCACCCAGGAACACGCTTTCGCGCTAGCTGAGCGCATTCGAGAAACTATCTGTTCCACCAAAATAGCTGGCCTTTCAATAAGCGTAAGTGCTGGCCTTGCCGTGTCGAACACGTCTGTGTATGAGCCAGATAAGCTGTTGAGAAGGGCAGATAAAGCGTTGTATCAGGCAAAATCCGGCGGCAGAAATCGCGTGGTGGCGGCGTAAACGAAGTTAGGTCTTTACCCAAGTGCCTCAGAGGCGGTTTCCCGCCTCTGTATGGTATTGATATGCAGTTTACTCTACACCAACCACAGCTTCAGACGTGGAGGAGTTATAGAGTGATGCGGCATTATCGGTATCTAACGAGTCACCCTCAAGAAACGACTCAAAATCATCCATAAAGACTGGCGTTGTACCATCGGTATCTGAGTAGATGGTGAAGTTATCCACTGATACCACACCCGTGTCAGGTCTCGTACCGCTGTTATCTCCAAAGCGCACTGCGATGTGTGTAACACCACCTACGGAGTTGTTGTCTGGCGTGAACCCGTCAGTGGTCATTTTTACTCCGTCAACTTCAACGGTGACCAGAGGGTTCACTTCCAGATTACCTTCAGGGTATTCCCATGTCACGACTACGTTCATAAACTGGTCGAGTACGACAGTAGGAGCAGAGGTATCTACATCACTTGGGCTGCGAACGCCGAAGCTATCGTCTCTGATACGCAGGTCCAAAATGGCGCCGTCGTTGTTTGTTGCTGAGTTAAACAGTGTGATAAACGCATCACCGTCGCCCAAATCATCGTCAAGACGTTTAATTGCCACTTCAAATCGACCTTGGGCTAACGGGCCATCATCACCCAGCGCATATCTTAGTTCACCCGTATCTGAGGCATCTGTGTCGCGGATTTCGGCGAACTTGTTACCTTCTGTACCCGGGCCACCGTCTTCACCAATGGTTTCTACCGTTGCTTCTGAGGTGCTTGAGTTGTACTCAGAGGCCGGGTTGTCAGTATCCAGTGAATCGCCATCAAGATAGGATTCAAAGTCATCAGAGAAGACTTCCGTCGTACCATCGGTGTCTGAGTAAATTACCAGGTCATCAACGATAAACGTACCTGTGTCCGCTCTTACACCGCTGTTGTCACCAAATCTGAAGGCTACATGAGTAACGCCGCCTGTTGAGTTGTTATCTGGGGTGAAGCCTTCTGCAGTGAAGCTGACACCATCAATTTCAACAGTCACCAGTGGTGTAGTTTCCAGATTACCCTCCGGGTATTCCCAGGTGATAACAACATCCATGAACTCATCTAAAAAGACAGTTGCTGCAGAGGTATCCACGTCGCCAGGACTGCGTACGCCGAAGCTGTCGTCTCTGATACGCAGGTCTAAGATGGCACCATCGTTGTTGGTTGCTGAGTTGAACAACGTGATAAAGGCATCGCCGTCACCGAAATCGTCATCCAGTCGCATAACTGAAGCCGTTACTCTACCAGCAGCAAGCGGGCCGTCATCGCCAAGGGCATACCGTAATTCGCCGGTGTCACTGTCGCTCGTATCTCTAATGACGGCGACTTTATTGGCACCACCTGTGTCACCACCCACACCTGATATGGTAATATCAACCTCGGCAGTGGTGCCATCAACAGAGGATATGGTGATGGTGTCTGTTACGCGATCGCCACTTACCAGTGCTGCGATGGTGGGGTTCGCTGTATCTAAGGTGTAAGTCCATGAACCGTCCGCCATGATGGTAAACATACCGTAAGTACTCACGGTGGATGCAGGAACAATGAATGCTTCGCCAGCATCCGGGTCAAGTACACTGACTATACCCGTTACCGGGTCAACCGCATCACTTGTTATGGCGCCTTTTAAGTCAAAGAAGACTGCAGGCGTTGGCTCAGCTTCACCATCACCCACATCAAATACCACAACTTCAGAGTAAATCGCCAGGCTGTATTGGCTGGTATCGCCGTCCAGGGTCTCGCCCACCGCGTAACTTTCGAAGTCATCTTCAAATACGGCGGTAGTGCCATCTGTATCTGAATATACGGCAATGTTGTCAACATAGAATGAACCAAATGGAATGGTTCTGTCGTTATCACCAAATCTGAATTGAACGGTTTTAACACCATCGACGAACCATTGATCCAAATCTGTAAAGTCGGAATCAACGACTGCTGCCGTTGAGAACGAACCGCCACCGATGACTTCACCGTTAATACTCACGGTCAGCTGTTCGGCATTGTCCATGTCCCAGGTAATTTCTACATCATAAAACTGTTCTTCAACAAATGGCGCGGTAATGATAGAACCCGGGTATGCATCGCTATCAGTATTTCGAACCAAGAAGCGAGGCTCAATAGGAAGACCTGTGCTGTCGGTTTGATTGCCCTGAATACGCAAGTCGATCAGAGACTCACTTGAACTACCTGAGCTACCGTAAAGGGTGATATAGGCATCTTTAATGTTGCCATCGCTACCAAGGGCTTCTTCTTTCGAGAAAGACGCCATTAGTTTACCCTGACGCAAGTTATCTACGCTGAATCTGATTTCACCAGTATCACTACCCGTATCCGAGAGCTTCACAACCTGGGTTAATGCTGCCACGCGAATTGCAATCTCGGCGGTGGTACCATCAACAGATTCAATGGTAACGTAATCACGCACTGAGTTGCCCACTTCCAGGTTGGCCACGGTTTCATTTGTAAGGTCAACGGTATACGACCATTCCCCATTTTCAGCAATGCTGAATGAACCATAATCAAGAGCAACGTCAGTTTGTGCAACAACCGCATCTTCTAAGAAGTTTGGGTCATCAATCGTTACAATGCCGGTCAGTGGATCTGTTGCCGTATTTTCAACCGTACCTTCCAAAGTTCCACCAATGATGGCGGCTACTGGCGTGTTGTTGTAGCCAATGGCTGCACCAACGAGGTCGAGCAATGACTCGTCCACATCCCCCGCAACAGCAGAGGTAGTTTGCAAGCTGATTTGCGCCATTTCGAGCGCATCAAGGTTGTCTTGAGTGAACGTCCCATCTGCTAAATCGGCGGCGAGTTCGGACAGTAGAGCAGCCATATCATTGTCGGCATCGTTGGCATCCAGGGTAGACAAAAGCGCGAGTACGGAACCATATCTGTCTGCATTTTCAGCGCCATCTGCACCTAATGGTGTGACACCGACAGCAGTAGGCGGCACCTCGGTGGCGTCAAAACGAATACCAAAACGCAGGTGATAGGCCGCTGCGACATCAGCGTAAGTATTAAGGTCTGAACCTGCCCCTTGCACCGCCATTTCAGTTAACGGTGATATCACATAGGTGGGGGCCGGTGTATCTTCATCACCTTCAACTACATTGAGTACGGAACGCATTGCGGGAGCGTCTAAGGTGTTGCCTGTGGCTTCGTCAACATAGGTTCCACCTGTACAGGATACCAGGCCGTTTCCTTCAAAGTGTACGTCTGTAAAAGTAACGCTTCCGGTTTCATCGGTTGTTGAAGATGCCTGAGCCGGTGTTACTGCTGCGCCACTGTCGTCTATGGCAAAAATTTCACAACTTGCGCCACTTACCGGGCCTTTGACAACCTTGGCCGTGACATTAAGCGTGGGATTAACCGTTGAGGTTGATGCACCAACGCCTTCAGTGAAGCCTGCTTCATCGGTATAGTTTGCCGATACAGAAATTACCGAACCTTCGTCGGCCTCGGTAATGGTGTAAGATGAGCCAGTAGCGCCAGTAGACCACGCGTAGGTCAGTGTATCTGCGATAATGCCATCAGGATCGCTTGCTGTTGCAGTGAGCGTAACGCCAGCAATAAATTCGCCTCCCGAAATGGTAATACTTCCGCGACTATTACTGTCCAACTCCGCGTCGTCATCGCCTCCACACCCTACTAAGGCCGTTGCGGCTATGACTGGTACAAGTAACTTTTTAACCATGCTTTCTACTCCTGAAAGTTCCAGTTCCCAAGTGTTGCTCTACTTGTTAAATGCGATGGCAAATACGCACATCCGGCACACCTGAGTGGATATGCCAAAAGGGTTGTTGTGACTTTTGACATATCCAAAATGTTTAAATTGTTTGTTTTAACTCTTGTCGAATTAAAAAAATTCGCTGCTACACATCATTAATATTTAAAGCTGATACCGGCGAACAAGCGCGGGCCGTAATCGCTAACCTGGCCAGTGTTACCAAGTACATAGAAGTCATCAGAGCGAGGTTCGCTAAACAGGTTGATGGCTTCTACTTTCACGCGAACGTGTTTGTTGATTTTGTAAGATGCGCGGGCTTCCCACACACCTACGTCGTTAACAAAACGAAGCCGTGTGCCGTTACTTGTGTATGGTTGGAAGTATTCGCTACGGTATTTGTAGATAAGCGCAGTATCAAAATCACCCACCTGGTAATAGATCTGGCCGCTAAATACGTGCTCAGAAAATCCAGGAACAGAACCAGGAGGCACAATACCTTCTGTAAGTTGTGTGGTAACGCCGTCTAAATCAGTCTCAAACGTAGTACCGTAATTACTGTCTTCAAACTCAAAGTCAGTGTCTGCATAGTTGTAGCCCAATTTAACGCCAATACCACTTTCCCAGCGGTAGGCGACAGAGACTTCGATTCCAGTCAGGCTGCTCGAATCGTCGGTTGTCACTGAATTGGTGATGGGTAGCGCGATGTCTTCACCATTTACGACGAAGGTTTCCAATTGCGTTTGTTGTTGGAAGCCACCATTGAACTGCTTGTGATACAAGCCGAATGCAAAAATAGAGTCTTCATTGGGATACCATTCAACAGCCACATCATAATTCCACGACATGAGCGGCTGAAGGTCAGGATTACCAGAGCCATTAACGCCCACTAAAAGGTCGCTGATGGTGGTTGGGTCGGCGCCCAGATCTTCAATGAAGTCGCGGCTGTAACCCATATCCGATGGGTCGGCTCGTGACATACCACGATACATACCCACTCTTAACAAGATGTCATCGGTGTAGTCTACAACCAGGTTGAAACTCGGTAAGATTTCCGTGTAGTCACCGCCGCCGACAACGCGTTCGATGTTATCCGGGCTTCTGGATAGCTGGAGTATGCCGTTTTCATCAGCAGTAATTTCAATGGCTTGTCTAAAGCCGATAGACGTAACTTCGGTGTCTACTACGCGAACACCGAAGTTACCACGAATAAATTTACCGAACATTTCAGTGTCATAGCTTGCCATCAGGTACGCTGCGGTGGTTTTTTCCGTCACGTCTACTGTACCGGAATTCTCGTATACCACCTCTGGGTAACCGAACTCGGCACCTTCAGATACAGCCACTGCTTTAGAGAAGCAAACGTTGTCATAGGTTGCCCACGAAGACCCTGTGCCACTGCTTACCACGTTACCTGCACTGTCCACATGGGTAATGAGGTCGCCGTCAGAGACATTTGACAAGAATTCAGTTTCCGGGAAGTCAATCTGGCACCCTTCAAGTACATCAATGGCAGATGTCACACTTTCATCTAAATTGTATTCGTTTCTTGAGCCATTCCCTTGGGTTCCACCGAACTGAATAAAAGTGAGCTCAGATCGTCTGACGCCACCCTGAATGCTGCTAAAGGTATCCCCACCTAAGAAGTATTCAAAATCCAGCCTTGCACCCATAATTTCATTTTCACGCACATTTTCACGGTCTAAACGAGTACGCAAGCTGTCAGTGAAGTTGGAGATATCCGTTACATCAAAATCAGTGACTGTCAGGTTGGGGATATATTCTCCCATGTCCCAGGAGAAAAACGGGCGTCCGCTGGTACGACCGCGGTTGGATATTTGCAATTCTTCACGTTTGGTCTGGGAATAGCTGAAATCGGCCTCAATAACCAAATCATCACTAAAGGAATGCTCGATGTTTAACCCGTAACCACGATAGTTTTCTTCACGTGAGAACTGCTCACCGGCTGACTCAAAACGCTCTTCACCTTCCCAATGCAAAATTCCGCCCACTGAGTTGGTAATTAAATTTTCACCGGTTACGCCTGGGGTAACGCGCTTTTGCAAGAAGAGTAAATCGTGACGAGCCTCGGATTGCACCCGGTCAGAAATTTGGGCGTCGAAGTTGATGTCCCAGCTGTCTGAGGGTCTAAACTGCAAACCGATGAATAGTGCATCCCGTTCGTCAGATGTTTCATTTTGACGGAAGCTTCGGCTGGAACCCGTCCAGGCATAAGGAGTACCGGCGTCTTGCGCACGCCCGGTTTCCGGGTCAATGCTATTTTGATAACCCTGGTTGTTGCTACCGGCGACCTGATCTTCACAATCCCCGGCTGAGCTGCGGAAAAAACCTTCATTGCTATTGGTTGGATCATTCAAACAAGCCCACAGAGAAGAACCCGTTGGGCTGGAACTGCGGTATTCAGCTTCCGGTTGACTGATATCCTGCTTTTGAATACCAATTGATAAACCAAGCTCCTGACCACTTTCAAACTCAAATTGGTCAACATAGCTGACAGTACCCCGATAGCCCAGGTCGCTATGTAGTGAATTATCAACATTGAACTCGTCTGGGTTGGCATTTAACTTAAATTCAGTCTGAAAACGCTGCTTACCAAAATCCAGTGGTTTCAATGTTTCTAAGGTGATAACACCTGCCACACCACCTTCAATCATTGATGCATCCTGGGTTTTATAGATGCCCACTTTCTTCATGAGCTCGGAAGGAAATTGAGAGAAGTTAACAGAGCGGTCACCACTGCCGTTAGTGGCTTCCCGACCATTGATATGCGTTGCACTCAAAAATGGGCCTAAACCACGGATGGTAATCTCAGTTGCGCCACCGTTTTCACGGTGAGAGGAGGCGCCGGTGATAGATTCCAGTGCTTCACCAATTGACAGTGCAGGAAGGTCGCCAATATCTTCAGCTGACAGGCCATCAAGTACTGTTGTAGATTCACGCTTAATGGCAATTTGATCCTGAATCGTTTTTCGTGAGCCAACAACGTCGATAACCTCAACATTGTCATCTGCAGTTGTTTGACTTTCGGCTTCTTGCGCTGTTGCAGTAAAAGCAATGGAACTGGCTACCGAAGCGATGGCAGCAGCTTTTACCAATTTGGCAACGGGTGAAAGTCTGAAGTGCTCTTCCTGATAGCTCAAACCCCTGTGTTTCCCTGATATCACCGACATATCATTTTCTCCGATGTTAATAGTGCGAGCAATTAATGGTATTACTGTTATTTAGTTGTTATTCAATTGTTGCGGATAATATAAACAAACCTGACCAAATTAACAACCAATTGTTGTTTTCGTCATTACCAATAGGGTTTACCAATGTTTGGGGGTTTTTAGGCAAATAAGATTGATAGGTTACTTAATGTGACTGTATTGGTTGGGCAATTACAAAATGGTCTGTAGACCATGAGTGCAACCGGTGAACCCAGCGCAATTAACCTGCTCCTTAAAGTGGCCCCAAAAATGAAAATTTTGCTAAACCAACAGACAAACCGTTATATCAGGGAAAAACAAGTGGCCACACTTGTGTGGTAGCGGCATAGCACGTCAGTAGGAAGCGCAGCGCATTTTCTTTATGGCTGCTTTTGTGATTGGCATTGCTAATACTCGGCAGTGTTATCGCGCTATGGGTAGAATTGACAAACTGCCGCGTGTCAACAGCAGTTTTGAAGGAATGACATTTCTGTTCTAAAAAGTACAGGCTTTATTGTGCGAACCTTTATCAAACACTCAATTGCATCAGTTGCTCAATGAATTTGCAAGGGAGGCTATGCAAGAGAACGTATTCGAACAAGGTTATAGCGAGCCGGATCCGCTGGGTCTCCGGCTCATTTCCATGCAGCGACTACTCGCCGTTTTGCACGGGCATTTTACCCGAATCGAGGTTTTCCCAGCCGTGACCGTTGAATGGATCAACACCTAACTGCTGCATGATGTACGGAAAATCTACGTTAACCCAGTTATCTACAATTTTTCCGTCGACCACTTTCCAAAAGTCCATGTAGCGGATTTCTACCCGTTTACCTGTGGGCTCAATACCCATAAAAGTACCGGTGTGAACCGCTTCCTGACGACCAAATGCTGCACACCATTCACCCTGTGTTACACGGGCTTCATCAATACAAACTTTGTCAGAAAAAGCGGCTTGAAACGGACGCTGCCAGTTGTCTTGGAACTCTTTCAACCCTTGTTTAAAGCCACAACCCGCATTGCCCATCCAGCGAAAATTCTCACTGAAAAAGCGGCCCATATTGTCTATATCATGGTCGTTTAAACCATCAACCATGGCATCAATTGTATCGATGGTTTCCTGCGTTTTTGATAAGTCGTTGTCTTTTGTAAGAATACCTTGTTCTGGACGAGAACCTTTCATCTGATATCTCCGTTAAGTGATAAGTACTTCATGTTGAATCCTGCTCGAACGCCGTGCTAGCGTTATACTGAGAAAGAGCGTGTACGTATAACGACAGAAAGAAAACTGGGCTAATCACATTGGTGATTGCCCAGTTTGTTGATTTTTGCATTCTGCGCGCAACACTAATGCCTATTCAAACTTGTACTGTAAGCTTACGCCGTAAGTGCGTGGATTGTTCCAGTTCGCTTGAATTGAATTAATTGGTAAACCGTTAAGTACCTGAGACTGAACTACTGCACGGGTTAGTACTGCTTCATCAGTTAGGTTGTTTGCAAAGAAGTCGATGTTCAGATTTTCGTTTACCTCCCAAGAAACGCGTGCTGTTACCATGGCGTGGGCATCCACTTTTGTTTCAGGAATATTGATATCAAACGCGTAGTGATCATCGACAAAATTAACGTGGAAATAAGGCGTTACATAACCGCCATTTTGCAATGCAAATTCATACCGAGCGCTTAAACCCAGTGTATAGTCTGGCGACATAGCTGGCGAGTAACCAGCAAAACTAAACTGACTGTTTGGATCATTGATATCCTGACGGCCGTCAACATTACCCAACCCTAGAAGCGGTTGCAGTTGTGAATTGCCCACTGCGAACTCATCAGCAAATTCTGCATTGAGTAGCGCAAGCGTTGCATTTAGGGTTAGTTCGCTAAGCGGACGCCATTCCAGGTCAGCTTCTAAGCCATAGGTATCTACTTTTCCACCGTTTTCATAGTATTCGAAGGTCGTGCTTACGCCTGTTGATACACATTGAGCAACGGTTAGGTCAGTGGTTGTGTCATTACACGAAACCGCGAAAAGCTGTGCTTTTACATCATCGTATTGGTTGGCAAACGCAGACACGTTAAAACGTACCGTGTTATCGAATAAAAAGCTCTTCAAGCCAATCTCGTATGATATTACTTCTTCGTTATCGTAGAGTGGATCGGCACCTCGCGCTACCACGCGGGCATCGTTTGCTCCACCTGTGCGATAGCCAGTAGCAGCGCTGGCATACACCATCATGTCTTTGGCAACATCAAACTCGTAAGCCAATTTCCACAATACTGCAGAGTCATCCCAATCCGGGATTGAATCGCCGGTAAAGGTTTTTTCGTCTTTGTTGTAGCGCAGTCCAACGAGCAGGCGGTTGCTATCGTTTAGCTGATAGCGAGCCTGACCAAATACTGCAATAGAGTCCACTTCGTGAGGATCATGATTTGGGTTGCCCCAAGAAGGAACAGTAATTGAGTCGGGTTCGCCGTTACCCGTAGTATCTTCGGGCCACAACCACTCCCAATCAGCTTCCTGTGAAAATAAATACAAGCCGGCTATCCAGGAAAAAGGGCTGTCACTTTCCACTGATGACAACTGAAGTTCGGTAGAGAATGCTTTTTGGTCGTCCTGACGACCAAAACCACCAACAAAATCTACGCCGCCGTCGCTATAATCGTTGTCGTAAAATTGTTCGCCCGAAAGCTCTGAGTAATTGGTCGTCCACTTTGCATTGGCCCAGTCCATAACCCAATCCAGGGTGAGGGTGGCCGACCATGCCTCCTGGTTGTCAAAAGACACCGCGTTTCTGTAAACATCATATGGACCCTCATCATCACGTTCGGCGTTTGCCGGCTGATAAATGTGCCCCGGTGTTACAGTTGCGTTAGGGTTATAAATGCCTGACCCTGGCGTTGTTTCGGAAATTTGATAACCAGCAGTTTGCTGGTAACCCCAGATGGCTTCTGAATTCGCATCTTTTTTGCTGTAGTCGACCCGGAGCAAGGCTGTAAAATCATCCGAAAATTCGTACTTTGTGGTATTGCGAAGATAGAATTGGTTTTTTTCACGTAAATCATCTGAAGAGCCGGGCAGGAAGTGATTTTCAATCATACCGTCGTGACGGTCGTGGCTCATGACAAAACGGGTCGCTGCTTTTTCACTTAGGGGGACATTCAATACCGCTTCATAAGCTGAACGATCAAAACTGCCATGGGTTACCTTCACTGACCCACTGGTGTAATCGAGTTCCGGTTGCTTAGATATCACGTTTATACTTCCGGCAAACGTGTTTCTCCCATACAAAGTGCCCTGTGGACCTCTTAATACCTCGATGCGTTCAACATCAACATATGCGCCTAGTCCACCGGTTGTGGTAGGTACGTAGATGCCGTCTTGGAAAATACCAACCACTTGTTCAGCAATACCGGTTCCCGCAACGCCTACTTCATTGGTGCGGGCACCCCGCATAGCCGGGCGAACTTCACCACCTGAGCTTCCTATTCTCAAACCGGGAACGACATTTTCAAGGCCACTGATGTTTTCAATGCCATTGCGAACTATGTCGTCTGCGCCTAAGGCACTTACAGAAGACGAGACTTCCTGTAAGTCCTGAGCTTGTCTGTTAGCCGTAACTTCAATGCGCTCAACGCCGTCTGTTTGCGTTTCGTTTGCAGGTGTTGCTTGCTGCGCATTAGCGCAAAAGCTAACACCAATGAGAAGTGCACTTTGGATGGCACGGGAGAGGTAAGTTGTATGGTACTTTCGTTGATCTTGATTCATCGTGATGGTTCCCGGATTAATAAAACCTTATATGCAGTAACCTGTTGTAGTTCTGCGTTTTTCAAACCTTCTACGGCGCCAGTTTTAACAACGCGACATTGGTTTGTTTAATTCTTGGTCTAAATAAACATACAACTCAAATAACTTCGAAGTCAATAAAAATGTTTTGTGAATGTTAATTCATGAATTATTGGTATGTGTCTGCATTTCTATTTATGTATTAAATTTCTGATTATAAACGATTTATTTTGTTTTTTGTTAAGTCATTGAATGGCTTATTTGGCCGATTTCGAAGTATTAGTGTAGGCTTTGAGTCATTGGTGACTGGTCTAATCAGAACGACTGGTTAAAATGCCAGTACCTTGCGATGAAGAGTCGAAGGAGAGGTACCTGAACCGATGAGGGGGGAAGTCAGGCGAAAGCTCCCCCAGTAAAGAGAGGGTTTTTACTGGGGGAGCATTAAGTGAAGACGTCAGTTTATTTCACAAATTGCGCCCTTTAGGACGCTATTAACCTGAGTTTAACTGTATGTGGTAGTGCGTGCCAAAATGTCTAATCCTTGCTGCTTTAACCAGTAGGGAACATCCATCAGCACCCAATTTTCCAATAGCTTGTCGCCTTTGCGGTAATACACGTCAACCACTCGCATGTCTGCACGAATGCCTGAAGCTGGCATTCCAAAAAGCCCGCCGCCCGCTGTATTAGATAAATTTGGCCAACCGAAAAAGCATGCGAAATTGCCTTCACTGAAACGTGCGATATGGCCATTAAAAACTTTATCTTTCAGTCCTTTGCGAAAGGGAAACTGGTGTTGTTGTTGATAGCGTTCAATGGTATAGGTAGCACCTATTCCGGCTGGGCCATACCACACCATGTCCTCGCTCCAGCATTTGGCTAACAGCTCTGGAGGGCAGTTGTCATTCCCCGATTTGTTCAGAGCATCCAGATCGTTAACCATCTCTTCTACCAGGTCGATGGTTTTTTTGGATTCAGCGGGATCCTGCTCTTCAAAGAGCAAGCCATTGTGATCACTAGGGCCAGGATAAACAAACGTGTGCCCTGTCTCTACAGGTAAAGGGTTGAGGCCAACCTGCTGCATTAACGCAACGATGTCGAAGAAAATAGCATGGCTAACTATTTTATCTTCACTTACTTCGTAAAACTCCGCGTAGCGCAGAAAAGCGAGTTTCCCCGTGCTTCTGATATCAAGAAAAGGGGTGTCAAAGAGCCCGGCAAAGTGACCCATAGACATGACCCACTTGCCTTTGCCTACAGTGTTATCTCCCGCCATAAATACATCTTCGCGTCGTTTCATGCGTGTAAAACTGTGCTTTAAAGGCGCCCATAAGTTTTTCACTAACTGTGACGGCGTTGTGCAACAATCAAAGGGGTAGCAAGCATAAACCTTTGCATTATCATCAATATACGTCTCTACCACATTCTTGACATCGCTCGCGTTACTTTTGTCAAAGGCCGCTTGATACGACCTGACAATGGCTTTTTCGCTATTAAAACTCATGACTTACGCCTCGTTGTTTAAAAAATTGTTAATTGCAGGCTTAAATAATTAATGACTTCGAAGTCATTATGTATTAGGTTGAATAATATTGTAAATAGAAAGCGCGCTTATTAAGCAGGCAGAGTAGAGAATATGACTGAAAATTTTGGCGTTTTAAACTGGTCTATCTTAGGCGGATACATTATTGCGAACCTGTTGTTGGGTTTAGTGATTGGTAAAAATATAAAAAATTCTGACGATTTCTATCTCGGCCAAAAGCAAACGCCATGGTGGGCAATAGGAATTTCGGTCATTGCCACCTATGTCAGTGCCATGACATTTCTGGGCGCACCTGCATGGGCCTACTCAGAAGGCCTTTCAGTCATTGCGCTGCACCTCAATTATCCGCTTGTCATTATGGCCGTCATCATCTTCTTTTTCCCTTTCTTTTATAACGCTGGCGTTGCGTCAATTTACGACTATCAGGAGCGTAGATTCGGGAAACGGGCTCGGGCCATGGTATCTGGCATCTTTATGCTGAGCCAGATTATGAGCTCGGCGGCTATTCTTTACGCCACGTCTCTCGTTCTGTCATTTATCACTGGTGTACCTGTGGTGTGGTCTATTGTTATTGTGACTGCCATAGCGCTCATCTACACCATGATGGGGGGAATAACTGCGGTTATCTGGACAGACGTTATTCAGTCCGTCATTTTATTCGCAGGCGCAGGCATCATTATGTACGCCCTGTTGGACAGTGGTGATACCACACTGTCTTCGTCAATGAGTGAACTCAAAGCACAAGGCAAGTTAAACCCATTGAATTGGGATGTTGATTTTACCCAGGAAACCACGGTGTGGAGCGGCATTATTGCTATGACGCTGTACCACATTACTGTTTATGGGACTAACCAAATGATGGTTCAGCGAACTCTGGCGGCAAAGAACATCGGCGATGCCAAAAAGTCCTACCTGTTAATGGGGTTCTGTGCGTTTTTTATCTACTTCTTTTTTATTGTTCTCGGTGTGTTGTTCTACGACTTTTACCAAGGTAAAGCGTTTGAAAACAGCAATACCATCATTTTACAGTTTGCTGCTGACTACGGTTTGCCCGGGCTAATGGGAATTATTGCTGCCGCAGTAATGGCAGCGTCAATGTCGAGTTTAGATTCATCGTTTAACTCCCTATCTACGGTTGCAACTATCGATTTTTATAGAAAGTATTTTAAGAAGGAAGGGTCTGAAACGCATTATCTCAAAGCTTCGCGTTTTTTCACCTTGTTCTTTGCGCTTCTTATTATCTTTCCTGCTATTGGTTATCACCTGTTCAGTGAGGGCTCAATTTTAGAAATTCTCTCTAAAGTAGGTTCATACTTTGTGGGTGCGCAAATGGGTATGTTTTTCTTAGGCTTTTTCTCTAAACAAACGACAGAGAACGGCCTTATAGCAGGAACGGTAAGTGGTTTCATTGTCGTCACACTGGTAGCACTTAACACAGATATCGCCTGGCCCTGGTACTGCATTATCGGCGCGAGTGCCAACATTGTTGTGTCTATAATTGCAAGCCGACTTATTGACGGTGTGCAAAGCGAGTACAACGCCTACACCATAAAAGGGCAGCAGCAACATTTTGCCCGCCAGGGCCTCGATGAAAAAGAGCAGGGATGGTATCGGGTACCCGGTCGTGTAGACCCTATCAACTACATCTTATTTGGGTTCTTCGTACTCACACTTGTGTTCTTATTTTCACTTCAATTTATGTTTTAAAAGCCCAACTCAGCGCTTTTGAGGGAGATTCTATGAGCGAGACATCCATAGCAAAAACGGTGTATTGGCAGCCTCTGCATGACATGCTGGACCCTGCACGAAGTAAAACGCAAACCTTAGCGGGTTTTGACGAAGAGTTTGTCGACTTAGCAGACTATATATTGCGCATTACCCATCGTATTTGGGAGCAGAAAAATATTGGCGCTTGCTACGATTATTATGCTGATTACTGCCCGGTGCATACGCTCGGAAGCTATGCAGACAGTGTGGATGTGGTCGTCCAAAACACACTCAAAACCATAGCTGCGTTTCCAGATAGATCACTAATAGGAGAAGATGTGATTTACCGAAAAGAGGCCAGTGAAGTGTATTATTCGTCTCACCGCATCACCAGCATAATGACTAACAAAGGGCAGTCTGAATTTGGCCCCGCTACTGGTAAAACCGGCCGGGTGACCACCATTGCAGATTGTATGTGCAAAGACAATAAGATCTTTTATGAGTGGTTGATGCGAGACAACAGCTTTCTCATTGCACAACTCGGTATTTCACTTGATGACGCGGCGGCTTATCAGGCTAAATTCCCAGCATCGAGTACTTTTACGCAATGGATAACTGAAGAGTATGCTCGCACCCTTGCTAATGACGCATCGCGCTGGGAAGCATTGCCAGAGCAAGACAAGCAGTGGGGCGACTTTGCCAAATCATGGGCCGATCAAATCTTCAATAAGCGCATGTTCAATAAGCTCTCTGACTTTTATAAACCTAATGCGTCAGTGCAGTGGCCGGGCGGACGTCAAGCCACTGGCAATGCAGCTATTGGCGGCATGTTGATAAAGTGGTTGGCAAGCTGCCCAGACGCCAACATGGTTGTGGATCATATTTGCGTTACCCATTACGACGACAATCGCGTGAACATTGCGCTTAGATGGGGCCTGGCGGGTCATTACAATGCTACACAAAGCAAATATGCGCAGTTTAATCAGCAACCCCATTACATTTTAGGGGCCTCTCATTTTGAGATTGAAGACGGTGTAATAGCCAAGGAATTTACGGTGTTTGACGAAGTTGCCGCACTGGCGAATCTAATGCGCAAGCTACCGCAAGAGATGGGAGCATAAGCATGTTACACACAATTCATCAACTGCTGGGAAAAAAAGATACGAAAACACTGTCCCGTGCTCTCCTTCATTCCAGTCGCTGGCTTTTAGGAGAAAGGCTACACTACGGGCCAATTCAGCAGCGGGGCTTAATGGCTAATTGGCTTGATATTACAACGCGTTATGAAACCGTTGAACTATGTGCGAAGGTGCAAAGTGGTGATGTTGAAGCAGGCGTATTTTGTCTTTCATCAGCATCGACCAACACTTACTTTATTGCACAATGCGAACATCGCAATGGCGCTATCAAGCAATTGCTTCAATGGGTAGACAGTGCTTCACTTGCCGCGCACTACAATACGAAAGAAGCCTCAGGCTATGACAACTCGATGTCGCTACCCTTTTGGCCCGAGCCAGACCCACTTCAATTAAGTGAATTCGACCCTCAACTTCACTTGCAAACTACCCATGCGGGTATTTGTGATGTGATTGAGGGAGACGCAAGCGATGCACGCAAAGGGATGTTGTCAGATTGGTGGCAGATATGGCAAGGGTTTGATGTTGCTGGCATTGAAAGCGTATACGAAACTATTGACCATTTCAGTGTTAATAGTGCAGTCGTCAAAGAATCGGCATCCCCTTCTATTGTATCTTGGCTCGCACAACTTGAGGGGAAGCTACATCGACGCTACAGCCAGCTTGAACAGGTTGTTACTGATGAAAACAGCGCGTTGGTAAGATGGCGTATAGATGCTGATATTAAATCAGAGAACGGGTTAATCCGCGTTCGTATACCCATTGCGAGTATGCTGACGTTTGCGCAAAACAAAATCGAAAGGGAATATTGGGTAATAGATGCACTGGCATTTGAAAAGCGTTTTGCCATTCCACTACCGTTCTAGCTTCAGTCACCAGCGTTGTAAACGTTGGTCTTTTACGCCTCTCATTTTGTAGAGGCGCTTTTTTATGCAATTAACACATTGATGGAGTGACCTCTGTAGAGTGACTAATCAGAAATGTCGCTGTTGAGGAGGTCTATGCCGGCATTTACTGAAAATCATCGGTCAGATTGGTATATAACTCAGCGCGAGTTTTACCGTATGGCGAAGAAATCTTTGTGTTTTCAGGCACCTTTAAAGACGAGCATGGGGAATACTCCAAAGGTACGTGGGCACGCAACCCGCGCATGGGCCAGTCCCTCCCTGCGTTGATGGATAAGCCATCATTCTAGACTTTGTTGATTTACACGGTGTGACATTTTGTGATCATTTGTGATTGCATTTGACTTTTATATCAATGTATCATCACATCAAATTAACAAATTCTGGCCTAGTAGCGCTGGGGGAATGTGAAAATAAACAGACGAGTATTTTTAGGCTCGGTGCTCTATGTTGTTTCGACAGCAGTCCTTCCTTCTGAATTAAAAAATGCGTTAAAGCTGACAGTTTTTAATTCGGATGCTTTGTTTTTCAGTGCTGAGCAACTAACGCTGGTTTACGATATTGCGGACATTATGATCCCCACAACAGACACGCCGGGCGCATCTGACTCGCATACAGCACAAGTGCTTGATGCACTTATGGTATCGTGGGCATCCTCCAATACACAGCAGCAATTAACGGCGTTTCTGTCGGAGCTTAGAGATAGGGCTCGCAGCTCCAACAACAAAGATTTCCTCCTAATGCCCCGGGAAGAGCGCCAGGCATTTCTGGTTGAGATTGACAGTCATGCGTTCGAGAAAACAACATCGCCGTTTCTGGTCGCCTATAAACGTTTGAAAGCACTAATTTTTCATATTCACTACTCTTCAAAAGAAGCCAATCCGGATTTCTTTTTAGTTCCAGGAGGATACAGAGGAACCCTTAGCTTAGAAGAGCTACATGCAATTCATAAGAGAAAATACCTATGAATAATGAATTCGATGTCATTGTTGTTGGTTCAGGGATAACCGGTGGATGGGCTGCAAAGGAGTTTTGCGAAAAAGGGTTTAATACGCTTGTGCTGGAGCGGGGGCGACATGTAGAGCACAGGGGGCCAGAGTATAAAGATTTTGAAGCGCCGTGGGATCTGCAAAACAGAGGCATGCCTGACGAAGCGCTCGCTGAGAACGGCCAATACGCCACACTGAGGCAGAAAGGGCATTTATACAAGACCGATGCGCTGCACTTTTTCGTTGACGATAAAGAAAGTCCTTATAGCTTCCCTGAAGACAAACCCTTCATGTGGGTCAGAGGGCATCAGTTAGGAGGGCGCTCATTAACATGGGGGCGTCAGGCATTGCGTTGGAGCAAAAAAGATTTTCAAGCAAATGCGAATGATGGCCACGGTATCCCTTGGCCTATCGGCTACGAAGATTTAGCCCCATGGTACAGTTATGTTGAAAAATTTATCGGTGTCGCTGCAAATAAAGATGGTCTGGAAACTCTGCCAGACGGTGAATTTCAGCCTCCGTGGGAAATGAGCTATGCTGAACGCTTCGTCTCTGACAACCTGGCCAAGCAATATAAGGACAGACACCTGATTATAGGTAGATCAGCCAACATTACTTCGCCTACTGAAGAACAAGTCGCGTTGGGTAGAGGAAAGTGTCAGGCTCGTTCATATTGTCGACGTGGCTGTTCATTTGGGGCTTACTTCAGCTCACAATCTGCCACACTGCCAGCGGCCCAGAAGACCGGGCATTTGACTATCGTGACCGATGCCATCGTAGAGCGCGTCGACTATGATGAAAAAAACAAGCGGGCGTCAGGTGTCACTGTCATTGACGCCAACACTATGGAGAAAAGGCAGTACAAAGGCCGCGCCGTTTTCCTGTGTGCTTCGGCACTGGGTACAGTGCAAATTCTTCTTAATTCTAAGTCAGATGCGTTTCCTCACGGGATTGCGAATTCTTCCGGTGCATTGGGTCACTATATCATGAGTCATTTTACTGGTGTTGTTGCCAGCGCAGATGTCGACGTGGAGGAAGATAAGTTTGCCTTTGGACGGCGACCTATAGCGACCTATATTCCCAACTACCGTCACGACAAACTCGCCGATGCCGATTTTGTAAGAGGTTTCGGATTTCAAACCACAGCTCAGCACCGTTTCTCAACCAGGCCATCTGCTAAACGCCCGGGTATCGGCATAGCGGCAAAAAAACAGGTTGGCCAGCCTGGGCCTTGGCAGTTTAGAGCGTTCATGTACGGCGAGATACTTCCTTATTTCGAAAATGTGGCAAAACTACATCCGACCAAAAAAGACAAATGGGGTATGCCTTTACTACATATCGATGCAGAAGTAAGGGAAAACGAGCGTAAAATGATTAAGCAGGCAGCCAAAGATATTAAAGAAATGCTTGAAGCTGGTGGATGTTCAAACATTGAAGTGAGTGCCATTCCTGAAAACAAACACATTCCACTTGGCAAACAAATTCACGAGATGGGCGGGGCCTGCATGGGTAGCGACCCCAGTACGTCAGTGCTAAATAGTTGGAACCAAGCTCACGATGTACCGAATTTGTTCGTTACTGACGGCGCCTGTATGGCCTCTACAGCGACACAAAATCCCTCGCTTACCTATATGGCTATAACAGCGAGGGCCGCGGATTATGCAGCCACCCTGCTAAAGGAAAACGCAATCTAAAGCCTCATTGTGAAAGCCTTAATTATAAATACGGTGGAGTGCATATGCGGAGAGGAAATATCGTCATTCTAGCAGCAAGCAGTAGAGTGCAATTTCAACGCGTCCACATCATGCCATTGGACCATGTTTTGTCTACAAAGGATTACCCATGAAAACACGACTGAATACGCTCTGGCTGTCTTGCAAAAGTCAGCTCGTCATTCTCTCATTTGCTTGTTTGCCCTACGCTTCATTGTCGGCCAAGGAAGTGGTAACTGATTTGCCAACGCAAGAACACGTTATGGTACAAATGGAAAAAGTAGCGAATTGGCAAGTCGCACGTACACAATATATGACTCATGTTGGTCGTGCCAGAGCAGGCTCTGAGACCTACGGGAGATGGATTCAGGGGGCCTTCTACAAAGGACTAACCAAACTCGCGGAACGGTCTGAAAACCCCTTTTACGAAACATGGATTGGCTATGTGGGCAACGCTCACGACTGGAAACTGGGGAAGGTTAAATATTTTGCGGATGACCATGTGATTGGGCAAACCAACCTGTGGTATTACCGGAGGCACAAGAACGAACAGGCGCTGACGCCAGTTAAAGAAACCTTTGATTGGCTCATTGAACAAGCGCCCGATGACGGTCTTGAATTCGTCGCAGGCAGAAATAAGGATAATGTACACCACTGCCAGTGGAGATGGTGTTGGGCTGATGCGTTGTTTATGGCCCCGCCGGTGCTTTTTGAACTTTCTGATATTACCGGCGACCCCAAGTACGCGAACTACGCCCACAAGGAATTCCAGGCGACCGTCGATTATTTACAGGATCCGAACACCAAATTGCTCTTTCGAGACTCACGGTATTTTGAAAAGAAGGGCAAGTTTGGCGAGCAGGTCTTTTGGTCCAGAGGCATGGGATGGGTGTATGCAGGCGTTGTGCACATATTAGAAAATATGCCTCGAGACCACCAATTCCGTCCTTACTATGAATCACTTTATTTAGAATTTACAGCAGCTATCGTTAGGCTACAAAAACGAGATGGCGCTTGGCCAATGTCATTACTGGCTGGCGAAAAGTACTCGGAGCCGGAAACCAGTGGAACGGCCTTTTTCACTTACGGCATCACATGGGGTATTAACAACGACTTGCTTGATGAAAGTACATATTTACCCAATGTCGTAAAAGGGTGGAAGGTATTGTCATCGGCGGTACATCCAGACGGTAAATTCGGTTGGGTACAAGGCGTGAATGAAAAGCCTGATGTGGTAACAAAAGAAGATTCCCAGTTATTTGGGGTAGGTGCATTTTTGCTCGCTGGGAGCGCAATGTACGACTTTCTCGGAAAGAAGTAATTTCAAGCTTCAATTAATCGTAACCAGGAAAATGAAAAGTGAAAACAAGCATAAAAAATTCGCTAAGGGTTATGGCCACTTGCAGCGCCATGTTGTGGGCAGGCCAAGTGATCGCGGCAGACTGCAGCAGTAACCCGGTTAACCCAAATGGAAAAGCATCTAAACTTCAGGATGCCCTGCAACAAGCTACAAACACAGGTAAACCTTTGAGATTGACCGGCACCTATTACATTGGTACTGACAAAAATACTGCAGACGGTAAATCAATTTTGAAGGGCATAAGCGTGACGCTACGAAAAAACTTAATAGTGGATGCTACGGGTGCTCGTTTTATTGCCAAAGCAGATCTAGATGGCGATTTATTTAGCTTTGATACGAAGAACAACGACAACGTTTGCGGGAACAAAGGTCAACTTGCTAATTTTACGTGGAAAGGTGGAGACTTCGATATGTCTAGAGCGAAAGTTTCCACCGTTGTGCCTATCACGCGTTTGACTCCGGAAGGACGAGAAGGTGAAGACAAGACTGCCGATGCGCTTTCTATTCGCGGTGTTGTGAATACGACAAATTACCACAAGCTCAATGAGCTCATTATTGAGAATATTAACTATGTGGGAACGCGCAGCAATAGCGATCCTTTCTATGAAGCTGGAGGCGACAGTGGCATTCTGATGACAGGAGCCCTCAAAGCAATCATTAGATATAACAACTTCTATGGTGTTCGGGACGCCGCGGTTTACTTGTCTGCGGGGGGCGACAACGGGCAATTTGGTGATCATTTTACCATCCACGACAACTATGTAGAGCGGGCGTTTGACGGTTTCACGTCGAAAAGAGGGGCTGATAATATAGTTATGCGGAATAATATACTCAAGGACGTAGTGGTGGGACTAAGTACCAAAAGTGTTTATCCAGGATGGCAAGCCACGAACGTGAACATTGTGGACAACACAATCGATAATGCTATGCGAGCTATCAGTCTTGAAACAACCAATAATGTGACGGTTGAAGATAACCAGATAAACAAACTCGGAGATATTGTTGCTGAGCAAACTTCTTCTAGCAAAGCCAATTTCAATGCGTACGGCGATGCATTCGAAGGTATTTCACTAAATGGTGTGCAAGGAATTAACACCATAAGGAATAATGAAATTAGGGGTGTCACCGAAAGTTCCCGAGAAAATTCGACTACGACATGGGGAATTGTGCACCGCAGTTACGAAGGGCGCGATACGGAAAATGTTAATAAAATTAACAATGTATTTTCTAATTTGGACAAATGGAGTAAGTACCTTGGCAACTAATGCCAATGAGTAGGGAGTAGTTAGTATTTCATGTGCTTACTTCAACAATAGCGTGTAGGATATTGAACCTGAGATATTTTCACGTAAGGGTGGGAGAGCCGTTGCGTGATATATGGAAGAATCCTCTATTGAAAGTGAATTCTTCCGCACATTACATTGTTAGGACAACGGAATGCCAACACCGCAAACAGTTTTAAAAGAAGCACCACCAACTGCGGCTGATTTCTCTTCCCTGAGAGCTGCTGTCGGGTGGGTTAATCCTGAACTATCAGTGATTGAAAAGAGTATAAATTCTTCATTGTTTTGGGTTTCAATATTTCAGGATAATCGTCTCGTTGCGTGCGGTCGGCTGATTGGTGACGGCTTTATGTATTTTTATGTGCAAGATGTCATCGTACACCCCGAGTTCCAAAAACTTGGTTTAGGTTCCCAAATCATGCGAACCATAAATAGGTATATCGCTGCCAACTGCCCAGCAGGCTCAACGGTTGGATTGTTAGCAGCAAAAGGAAAAGAAGCTTTTTATCTCAAACACGGCTTTATACCGCGTCAAGGAAAAGATCTGGGTTTGGGAATGTGTAGGTTTATTTAACTATTGCCAGTACAAACATTAAGGCGCTCGTAGGCTGAATGAAGCAATAACACCTGGGTTTCCAGTTGTCTGCACCTGTTATCTTTTAGGCTTCATTTTTTCTTTGGCCCACTCGGCAAACTCATGCAAGGAGCAACTGTCGGTTGTTCCCTTCTGATCGCCATCCACAACCTGATAAACAATCAAATAAAGCGAAGGGTCTTTGTGTTCTCGGTGGTCTACAACTTGACGTACTGACCAATGTCTGCCTGGCTTTCCGTTGGTATAGAAGGCGCCGGGTTCCAACACAAAGCCAGCAATGAGTTCCTCGTGATAAATTGCATCTGCAATATCAACGATATGCTTTATCTGTTCATCACTTGCATCAATGACTAATTCTGACCGTTTTATAGCCTCATGAATATGTTGCATTTTGATGCGGCGGGTATCGGGATGATAGCCAGCACTCTGGTATCGCATTAAGCTTTGCGGATACCTTCGCCATCTGAATAAATTGTTAAAAACAAGTGCTACGGACAACAATATACAACAGTTAATAAACGTTGGTGTCAGTACATACCAATAGCCAAGTTCATATATGTTTGGCCCGCCTATAACTGCCGCTAACGCTGTTGCACCTCCGGGAGGGTGCAGGCTTCTGGTTATGTGCATAACTAGAATAGATAAAGCCACGGCAATGGGGGCCGCAAGCGCAATGGGGTCAATGAACATTGCACAACTTACCCCAATAAAGGCCGACAGTAAGTTTCCCGCCATGAATGCCCACGGTGTCGAAAGTTGGCCGTGAGGCACAGCAAAGAGTAGGACAGTTGACGCGCCCATTGAAGGTAAAATAGCCATCGAGCCCGTTGTTCCGGTAAAATACGCGGTTGTATAGAAACAAAAGAAAATGGCCAGCATCCCGCCTAGTGTGGCGACTAATTTCTCAGAAGATACAACTTCACTTTGAATACCAAGAAATCCTGTTACTGTTTTAATCATGCTGTATCGCTTAACGTATTAGAAAATATGTGATGCTCGACCAGATTTCATTTCTCCTCGTATCCTTCATTTAGGCGTTGTCAAACGTGTCTCGCAACGCTTTAGCTCCGCTTAACATAAAACCGTGGTCAGAGCCTAATAAGAACAGAGAAACCCCTTTTTCTTTCCAGTAGGTCAGCTCTTCTAAATTACCCACGAACATGCCCGTAGCCTTTCCAGCTTTGTGGCTAACTTCAACTAAGTGCTCAACCGCTTGCTTAACTTTTGGGGCGTCTGCACTGGTTTCGCCAAGTGCTACGGTTAAATCCATTCGACCTATAAACAAGCAATCGACACCGTCAACGTGTGCAATGGCTTCTATGTTGTCAATTGCGTCTAAATCTTCAAGCTGGGCAACAATACTAACGTTTCTGCCCGCTTCTAAGTTTTCACTCAATGGCTTTGTTGTGTAGCCTGCAAATCGGCTTGAACCTGCATAGCCTCTTCCGCCTGCACCGTAGTGGCAATGCCTTACGATGGCACTGAGCTGTTCCGCCGTTTTCACATGTGGCACAACTACACCGTCTGCGCCCATATCCAGTACATTTAGCAGTGTTTCAGGGGCGTCGTTTGGTGTTCTCACTAAAACTGGCATATTCCCCGCCCTTGCAGCGAGAATGCAGGTGTCCAAGTCGTGTCGGGAGAAGGGGGCGTGCTCCGCATCTAAACACAGTGTGTCCATCGCTGAATGGGCTAGCACTTCAACCGTGTTGTAATGTGGTGTTTTAACGAAGGTGCCTAGCAGGCTTTGTCTGTTTTTAAGTGCTTGTTTAAGCATGCGCGGCACCTCCAAAAAAGTTATATAAGTGTAAATTTACCTTGTCGCTTTGTTCAAGCATTGCAAAATGCCCGGCCTTTTCAATTAATACCAACTCACTGTTTGCCGCTAGTTGATGCATTCTTTGCTGCTCAGATGGCGGGCAAAGTACGTCGTCACAGCCTCCCATGATTAGCATGGGGTGGGCGCAATTTGCTAATAGTTCACTGCTATCAGGGCGTGTGGCGAGTATTTCCAGTTGGGCTTTATAGCGGGCAATACCAGTATCTTTAGCCATTTGAGCAATTAAATTCATTAGTTTGTCATTCGGGGAGCGCAAGTAAACTGAACTAAAATAGTCGTAAATCAACGTATCTAAACCATGTTCGATGGCGTAGCTTAGGTGTTCGTTTCTGACTGTTCGGCCTTGGGGCTTATCGGCGTGTGCATTACTGTCTAATAATGCAATTCTATCAATGCGCTGTGGAACGCGCGTTAAAAGTTCAAACGCCACCATGCCTCCCATAGAAAAGGCACAAATGTTAAACTGCTCGTGGGGGGCAATAAGACTTAAGGCGTGCTCTGCAATATCGCTGAGGTTGTTATGCAGATCATACGCTAAGGTTACACAGTGATGGCCAGCATTCGTCAGGGTTGTAATTTGGTCCGAAAAAACGGCGCTGTTACAAAGGGTTCCGGGTATAAATAATAGGTTACTCATCGTCTCTTGGGGCTGCAGCGACCGAGTTGCCTTCTATGAGTTTGCCTGGCCAATAGCGTGTTTCTGGTGGTATGTCAGGGTTCTCAATTAAGTTAACTAAGGTTTCTACCGCTGCTTTTGTCATAAAATAGGTTGGCTGACTTACGGTAGTCAACTGGTAGCTGTGCCACGAAGAAGCACTGATACCATCAAACCCAACAACTGAAATATCTTCGGGTACCCGTAAATTCAGGTTTTCCCGTATTTCGTCAATGGCACCAATTGCCATTGTGTCGTTGGAACAAATTATTGCAGTAGGAAGCGCATTTTTCTCAGCATAAGCACTCAGGCTTTCTCTTGCCGAGTCATAGCTATAGTCGCCATAAACCACGTTAGTGTCGGTAAATCCATGAGATAGTAAGGCATTCCTTGCACCACTTAACCTTGCACGGGCCACATCTGAATCTTTGGGCCCAGCCATGATCAGGAAGCGCTGGTGATGGTGCGCCACCAAAATATCGACTAACATACGAAGGCCTTGATCGTGGTTACAACATACTGAGCTTACACTGTGATCAGGCAGTTCACGATTGTACAACACCACAGGAATATTGTGCTTGGTAAACTGTGTCACACTGTCTGGCTCAAAATGCGCAGTTAGTGCCACAACACCGTCAACCTGGTACGCTAAGATTTGTTCAATAACGGTTTCAAGTTGCTCGGCGTCGTCGAGCGTAAACAAAAGTACCCGCTTATTTTTCTCGGCGATGTGTTTATTTAACTGTGCTAAGACTTCGGGAAAATTCACATTTGCTCGCGACGAAATAATCACCGCTATCATACCCGTACTTCTGTTTATCAGCATGCGCGCAATGGCATTCGGCTTATAACCTAATTCCTCAGCGGCTTTCAGCACCTTTTCACGGGTTTTTTTAGATACGCTAACGCCCGGGCGATACACCCGAGACACTGCCGATTGTGAGACTCCTGCTGCATGGGCAACGTCATAGGACGTTACCCTGGTTTTTTTATTCAATTATTTTTTTCCGTAGCGACGTAATCGAATGTCAGCCTGTTCTTTGTGACCTGCAAAACCTTCAATCGCACATAAACGTGAACAGTATTCGCCAACCATGACTGACGCCTCTTCCGTAACACGCTGGTATGTGCAGGTTTTTAAGAATTTGCCAACCCATAGGCCTCCAGTATAACGACCTGCGCCCTTTGTGGGTAGAGTGTGATTCGTTCCAATGCACTTGTCGCCGTATGACACATTTGTTTCAGGCCCTAAGAATAATGCGCCAAAGTTACGCATGTTCTTCTGAAAGTAGGGGATGTCTTTTGTCATGATCTGCACATGCTCGAAGGCTAAATCATTGGCGACTTCTAGCATTTCGTCATACGTGTCACACACAATGACTTCACCGTAATCACGCCATGCTACTGAGGCAACATCCGCCGTAGGAAGAACTGTTAACTGGCGTTCAACCTCGGCCATGGTCTCTTTGCCAAGCTTTTCACTGTTGGTGAGAAGCACTGCAGGAGAGTTAAGGCCATGCTCTGCCTGACCCAGCAAATCTGCCGCACATAATTCGCCATCAACACTGTCATCTGCAATAACCAGTGTTTCTGTAGGACCTGCAAAAAGGTCAATACCTATGCGTCCGAACAACTGGCGTTTCGCTTCAGCAACAAATGCGTTGCCCGGTCCAACAATCATACTAACCGGTTCAATGGTATCTGTTCCAACCGCCATGGCGGCAATCGCTTGTACACCGCCAAAAGTATAAATTTCGTCTGCACCTGCTAAATCCATAGCAACAATTACTGCGGGTGCGGGTTTTCCCTGGAATGGAGGAGTAGCAGCAATAACCCGTTTTACGCCAGCCACTTTTGCCGTAACAATACTCATGTGTGCAGATGCAACTAACGGGTACTTCCCTCCTGGTACATAGCAACCCACGCTGTCTACGGGGAGGTTTTTGTGACCAAGCACCACACCTGGCAGTGTTTCAACTTCTACGTCTTTCATTGACTCACGCTGAATGGTAGCAAAATTACGAACTTGCTCTTGCGCCCATTTTATATCGCTGATCTCTTGTTCACTAAGTTTTTCATAACATGCATCAATTTCTTCACGACTCAGTCGAAAAGACTTCGGAGTCCATTTGTCGAATTGACCGGAATACTCTGAAACGGCAACGTCGCCACGCTTCTCTATATCGCCAATTATATTTTCTACAATCTGTTTAACTTTTTGATTATCAATTGCTTTTTCTTCTGCTTGCTTGCCTTGCTTTAAGTACTTGATCACGGTCTATTCCTCTACGAAGGTGAATGAGATGTTACATTAATCGAACAAACATTTATCTTGATCTTCACCAAAAATTACATAAGAATGACTTCGAATGCAATTATTATTTTGAGGTGACATGTGGCTTTCTCTCAGGACCTATTAAAAGACAAGACGATTTTGGTCACAGGTGCAGGCAAAGGCATTGGTAAAGCGTGTGCTTTACTGGCAGATGCATGTGGTGCAAATGTAATCGCTGTGGCGCGCACCGAAGGTGATCTTGTTGAGCTTAAAAACGAGAGCTCAGAAAGGCTTAGTTATTGGGTGGGAGATGTTCAAAATGAGGCACTTTATGAAAAGATCCGGGCGCTGCCCCTTCTTCATGGCCTAATCAATAACGCGGGCACAAACCGCGTCGCACCCATGCAAGAGCAGAGCGATGCAAACATTGACGATATATTGAATTTAAATATCCGCTCGGCATACAAAGTTGCCCAAGCTGCCATCACGCCAATGCTTAAGAGCCAAGCCCCCGCTATTGTTCACATGTCATCTCAAATGGGGTTTGTCGGCTCCCCGGGACGCACGCTCTATTGTTTAAGCAAACACGCTATTGAAGGTTTGACCAAAGCGATGGCTGTAGAGTTAGCCCCTAACAACATCCGCGTAAATAGTGTTGCCCCCACGTTTATAAAAACGCCGATGACTGAGCCCATGCTCAAAGAGCCTGAATTCGCCGAAATGGTAATGAACAACATTCCCTTACAACGCTTAGGCAGTGTCGAAGACGTTGCTAATGCGTGTGTATTTCTACTTAGTGAACTGTCTATGACCACCACGGGTAGTTGTCTTAAAGTCGATGGCGGTTGGACCGCCCATTAATTACGAGGTATCACTGTGTCAGTATTATCCGAGCGTTTAGTCCGCTATGAAGAATTAATTCCGTGCCGCAACGCGTTTATCGATACGCGTTCGCCAGGCAGTGATCAAAAAGAAAATTTCACTATAATTGGCCCGGGTGTGGCAGAAAACCCGGATCAACACGTTCACATTGCCATTCCCCACGGATTTAATATCGGTGGCGCCCGTCAACCTCCTGGATGCCTGAATTCACAGCACAGCCATTTAACGGAAGAAGTGTTCGTGGTATCTCAGGGCAGCTGGCACTTTACAACAGGCGTAGAGGGTAAAGACGCCGTAGTACGTATGGAAGAAGGCGATATTATTTCAATTCCAATGGATCTATTTCGCGGCTTCGAAAATGTGGGGGATGGCATTGGCTATCTCTACGCCGTATTGGGGCAAGATGATCCTGGGCGCGTTCTTTGGGCGCCGCAAGTGTTCGACATGGCAAGGGATTACGGTTTGGTACTGCTCGAAAATGGTGGCTTGGTTGATACAACTCAGGGGCAAAAAATTCCCGACGGTGTTGCTCCAATGCCGAAAACGTCAGAACAACAAGTTGCCCAACATCGCGTTATCGATAGCGAGGCGCTTGAACAATGCGTAGTGCGCTTAGCCGATTTCCCGTTTAGCGGTGACACGGCCCTAACGCAAGGCACCGGTGTACTGGAAGCCCCCCTCATTGGCCCGGCAAGTGCTGATGAAAAGCTTGGCGAAACAAAGTTAAACTGGTCTCATGGTTTTTGCGTCCGTGCGCTGAAATTCAAACCAGGTTCATTTATTGATGCGCATAAACGTTTCGAAGAAGAAGTTGTATTTGTGCAAGAAGGCAGCATAAAAATGCACGTCGATGGTGAGGTGCTGATTCTAAGCAAGGGTGACACATTTACTACGCCCATTGGCGCTGCCCGCAGTTTTGCGCAACACGGCGATGAAGCTGCATTAATTTACGTAACCCGACGCGGTGATGTGGCTAAAGCGCCGGAATTTATAGATTAGAAGGCGATAGCAATGTCTACTATTTCCAATGTTAAATTAAAAAAGAAGTTTCTACCTTTTCGTAAAGCCCAGTACGATTTTGATTTAGAAAAGCTAAAAGCACTAGGTGATGAACTTTTTTCTCAAGATGCGGCCATTAAATTTTGTGTGCCTTTTGACGACATGGTTGGCCATGGCGAAATGTTGGACCGGGTATACGCGCCTCTGCTGGAATCTGTGCCAGACCTTGAGCGCCGCGACACCATTGTGATGGCGGGAGAAGACGACAAGCAGTTACGCTGGCTTGGGTGTTGTGGGTATTACACGGGGCGTTTGGAAAAGTCCTGGTTAGACATTCCTGCCACCGGTGATCAAATTCATATGCGCTTTCACGAATTCTATCGTTTCGTTGATGAGAAAATTGTTGAAGTGCAAGCCATTTGGGATTTACCTGAAGTCATGATGCAGGCCAGGTGCTGGCCATTTAGCCCAAGCCTGGGTACTGAATGGCATGTACCTGGCCCAACTACTCAAGATGGCGTTCAGCTTATTGAAGAAGACAAGGTCTTAACAGCGCAAAGTCACCAGCTCGTACTCGACATGCTTAACAGCCTGGGAAATTTTGCCGAAGGTGGCGTGGCAGCCATGAACCTCGACAAGTACTGGCACCCTAAATCAAACTGGTATGGCCCTTCTGGCATTGGGACTGGACGCGGTATTCAAGGCTTTCGCAACACTCACCAGGAAGCGTTTCTAAACGGCATGCCTAACCGCGTAGGCGACCCGGCAAATGGCCATTTATTCTCTGAAAATAACTACGTTGGGTTTACCGGTTGGCCTGGTATGAGCATGACGATTTCTGGTGATGGCTGGCTGGGTATTATCCCCAACGATAAACCTATCACTATGCGCAGCTTGGATTTTTGGCGAAATGAAAATGGTATGATCCGAGAGAATTGGGTATTGATTGATTTGCTTCACGTATACCGCCAGTTAGGGGTAGACGTATTTGCACGCGTCAAACAGCTAAGCCGTAATAAGTACCGCTAACTCATTGTCGCTACCAATGGCCTTTTGGTTCTCCGTTTTACAAAGACGCTTTTTTATCAGGCTAAAAAAGAAATGAGACTAGTAAAAGGCCGAGAACAGCGTGCTTTGGGTACCGTTAGCTTTAATACTGGGTATGCTATTTGTTGCCCCATAGATTTGCCGATAGGGGACGAGATCTATTTTGGGTTTAGCACGAGAGTTTGAGGATACTGATAAAAACTGTCGCAAGTGCATCGTTGAGTTCGTATTTAGAAACGATTGCACAGCGGCAGGGTTCCCCGTAGCATTGAGCGCAATTTAATTAGCCAGTGGATGTGCTATGGAACATTCTCCAGCCTCGGCAGCCGTGTTTGTTGACGTACAAAATATCTATTATACCTGCCGGGATGCATTCTCCCGGCAGTTTAACTACCGCAAACTTGTGCAATACCTCAATGAGACTTACTCACTTAAACATGCATTTGCTTATGCCACCGAAAGTAACAGCGATGGTCAGCACAAATTCCAAAAGGCGTTGACGTGTATGGGGTTTGAGGTGAAAACCAAGCCGTATATTCAGCGCCAGGATGGCTCGGCCAAAGGCGATTGGGACGTGGGTATTACTATTGATGTCATGGAATATGGGCCGCAGGTAGAACACGTGTATTTGTTAAGTGGTGACGGCGATTTTGACATACTACTTGCGCACTTAAAGCGGCACTCTCATGTACAAACCCATGTGTTTAGTGCACCAAGTCTGACGGCCGCTTCGCTTATCAGACAGGCCTCCCATTTTCATCCGATAAATGCGTCCTGGCTATTGTGAATGTAACCCTGCTTATAAGCGCTTTTACCGTTAGCGCATCGCGACTAAAGCGCCAAGCAAGCCGGATTGGAAAAAGGGAAAGGCACTTTTAAAACCGCCAGCCTGAATGAGTGCCGCAACCTTTGCGGTACTGAGGATCGCCACATCTTTTTCGTATGCACTTTTTATGTTGGCGAGCTTTTCATCACTCGCCCCGGCATCAGCAATGGTGTTTATCCACAGTGCCATTAACGCAGCGTAGGTACTGACTTCTTTATCGGCCATCAAATCGGCGTTAATGAAAATGCCTGCGCTTGTCAGTCGTTTACCTATGGCCTCAAACAGTTGCATACGTTCGGTTTCATCAGTGAGGAAGTGGGAAACAAACAGGCAGCTTGCACCGTCAAAGGCCGGGGTGGTTGCAAGAGTATCCAAGTAGCCATGGTGCAGTGAACAGCGGTTTAGCAGACCGTGGTAATTCAGCTGTTCACGGCACATTTCAAGCATGTTAAACGCGGGTTCCACTGCCGTAAAATGCCAGTGGGGGAATTGCTGCGCAAGATAAACAATTTCCTGGCCTGTGCCAGCGCCAACGCAAAGAAAACGCGCTTTTTCAGGTATAGTTTGCAACTGTGCCTTCATCAATACGTGTAACGCGTCTTTAAATAACGCTAATTTACTCCAATTGCTGTCGTAGGTGTGGGCTTGTTCGTTAAAAAGTTGCTCTAGTGCATTGCGATCCATTGGTTTATACCTTTAAATTCATGTAACTTTTATGGTTACATCATTCTGTGGTGATTGCAACTTAAGTAACTTATTAAGTTACGTGATATGCTTGCGTGATAAAAATAATTGGAGATAAAAAGTGAGAAAAGACAGCAGGTTGTCGCGTATTCTTCATGTTCTGCTTTATTTGGATGTGGCTGAACGCCCTGTAACATCAGAGCAACTGGGCAGAATGTTGAAAACTAACCCGGTCGTAGTGAGGCGTTTCATGTCACTGTTGCGGGAAGCAAAAATTGTCACCTCTGTAAAAGGGCATCACGGAGGCTGGACACTCTGCCGAGTGTTAACAGATATCACGCTGTTAGACATTCATAAATTGTTAGGAGAAACCTCGTTGTTTACACTGGGGTTGACTGACAGTCATGATGGATGTCTGGTTGAAAAAGCGGTGAATCGCACAGTGGGAGGGGTGTTGAAGGAAGCCGAACGGTTGGTATTAAAGCGGTTTAGTGAAATAAGTATTAACGCACTTGCCATCCAGTTTAAAGCCGGGCTGCCAGACGAGTTTCATTCGATGATGTATCGTGATCTTTCCAACGACGCTGGATGATAAATAGACTTTTTACCGGTTAAGGGTAGTATGAATAATCACAGGTGCAGGTGTTGCCTGCATATTAGTGTGCAACAGACAGCACATAAATGATACACGGAAGAAGGAAAAACAACATGAAGCTCATTGTAGGGGCCATTATCTGCTTTGTTGGCATTACAGCGTGTTCTAAGCAGCAGGACGTAGAGGAGGTAGCTGTGAAAGAGTACACGCGAATAAAGCAGTTCAGTACACCAGCGCCGATGGCCGCGCGAGAGGATTACACAGCTGAATATCACGGTAACACCCTCAGCGACCCCTATCACTGGTTAAAGGACGAAAATTACCCTGATGTCAACGACGAACGTGTTCTCGATTATCTCAAGGCAGAGAATACCTATTACGATGCGTTTCGCAGTCAGAACGATACTCTGATTAATACCCTGTTTGAGGAATTCAAAGGGCGGGTGGTAGAAGACGAAAGCTCTGTACCCTGGCAAGAAAACGGGTATGAATATCGCTGGTATTTTCGCGAAGGACAGGAGTATCGCACCTATGCCAGAAAAAACCTGGAAACTGGCGAAGAAACCGTGTTTCTTGATGAACCAGTCCTGGCGGAAGCGTATGACTACTTCACCCTTGGCGGCTGGGACATCAGCCCTGATAACCGTTATTTAGCGTACTCGTTTAACACTGACGGAGCTGAGCGGTACGAAGTGCGAATTAAAGATTTAACCACTGGTGAATACCTTACTGACACAGTGAACAATGCGTCAGGGGCTGTACTGTTTGGCGCTGATAACCGAACGTTAGTTTATGGCATGCTGGAGCAGCAAAAATGGCGTATCGCCAGCATCAATGCACATGTGCTGGGTACGGACCAAGCGGATGACAAGGTGCTGTTAGCCGAAAGTGATGATGGTTTCTTTCTTGGTTTCAGTCTGACCAGCGACAAAAAATACCTTGTCCTCGGCAGCGGGCAGCGCGAGATAAGTGAATACTATTATCTGCCGGCAAATGACCTAAGCGCCGAGCCTACCCTGTTTGCATCCCGTGATGAAGGTTTCTCTTATACTGTGGATCACGCCGGTGATAGTTTTTACATTCTAGCCAATGACACTCATGCGAATTTCCGCCTCGCTTCAGCAAAAGACGACAACGCCGGTTACGAGAATTGGGAAACTTTAGAAGCGGGCAGCGACAATCAGTACATGACTGGTTTTGCTACTTTTTCCAGTTTCATGGCCATTGCCAAGCGGGTAAATGGCGTCGATCAGATCACTTTGCGCAAGTACAATGGTGAAGAATACAACATCAACTTTCCTGAACCTGTATACAGTGTGTCATTAGGACAAAACCCGTCGTTCGATCAGACTGAACTTCGTTTAAATTACCAGTCGCTCATTACGCCGCTGACAGTGTATGACTACGACACTCAAACAAAGAGCTTGATCACCCGCAAGGTGAAAGAAATACCGTCTGGCTACAACAAAGACGATTACGTCACAGAACGCCTTATGGCACCTGGGCGTGACGGTACCCTTATTCCTGTATCACTGGTGTATAAAAAAGGCATAGTGAAAGACGGTTCAAACCCTTTATTTATGACAGGGTATGGCGCGTATGGCATTACATATCCGCTGCGCTACTCACTGGCGAGACACAGTTTACTCGACCGTGGTTTTATCGCTGCCATAGCCCATGTCAGAGGGTCTGACATCATGGGTTATCAGTGGTACTTAGACGGTAAGTTGTTCAAACGTACCAACACCTTTAACGATTTTGTCGATGCGGCCAGATTTCTGGTAAACGAAAAGTATACTGCGGAAGGCAATATTTCCATTGCAGGAGGTAGTGCCGGCGGTGAACTAATGGGGGCAGTGATTAACCAGGCTCCGTCGATGTGGCGTTCGGTCACGCTGTCAGTACCCTTTGTGGATGTACTTAACACCATGTTGGATGAAAATTTGCCACTAACACCGCCAGAGTGGGCAGAATGGGGCAACCCTATCGAAGATGCTGAAGCTTATGAGTATATGGCCAGCTATTCACCTTATGACAACATTGAGGCCAAAGCGTACCCACCAATGTTGGTTACCGGCGGGCTCAATGATCCTAGGGTTACCTATTGGGAGCCTGCCAAATGGACGGCCAAGATGCGGGCGACAAAAACCGATGATAACCTGCTAATAATGCGCATGAACATGGGCGCCGGGCACTTTGCTAACAGCGGGCGCTACGGCAGGTTAAAAGACGCAGCAGAAGAGCATGCATTTATGCTTGTTGCTCATGGTATCCACGAATAACGTCTGCCCTGCTAGAAAAAGCCCAGTTGGTGTACGCCAGTTGGGCTTTTTTTTCGCCACCTTCACTCTTTCCCTCGTCCGAAGCGCCAACCCTGCTCGTTTTGAAATGAGTAAAAAACAACTGCGTTTGAAAACGCCAGCAATCAAATAACTTGCAATTGGGTCTTTTGTCGCAAATGTCACTTTTTGCTTAAAAGTCACAAAGTATTCAAAAGTATAATTTAACTTATTTTAAAACTGCTCATACTGTGTACAAGAGTTAAGGCACTGAGCCAACAATAAGTGCATTGCCTCATAGTAATTTAGCGGTAGTAATGCCCGAGTGGCGAGCCTGAAAAGTGTAGGTCACACTGTCAATATTTCGGTATGAATTGATGGTTATGAGTATTTAAAATAATACCTTTATTGGCTGTGAGTGGGCCACCCAGTGTTTCGACAACCGGATTTTAACTAGATCACTAATAAAATTAGTTCTTTAGTCGAATTCCATGTTCGAACCAGTTAAGGGCTTCGCAATTTCACATTTTCTGAACTACAAATATAGACAGAAGTGGGCAAAAAATAGACAGCGTAACCAGTGCGCAGGTCGGTAAAACGGGAAACAACTATATGAGGAGTGAGTCTCATGAGTGATGCTGCGGTACAGCACTCTGTAATGGCTGGCGATGATCAGGAGTTTTTGAGCTTCGTTTTGGGCGAAGAGCACTATGCGCTGGACATTACTACTGTCAAAGAAATTCGCGGTTATGAGCAGGTAACAAAAATTGCTAACGCCCCGAAATTTATAAAAGGGGTAATGAACCTGCGGGGCGATATCGTTCCCGTGGTAGATCTTAGAATCAAGTTTAGTGTTGGCGAGGCAACGTATAACGCATTCACCATCGTGATTATGCTCAACGTACACGATCGTATTGTAGGTATTGTTGTTGATGGGGTTTCTGACGTTATCCGTCTGGCCGAAGATGAAATTTTACCGCCGCCAGAATTTGGGGTGGCGTTTGACAGTGAGTATTTGCATGGGTTAGCGGACGTGGACGATACCATGGTGATACTCGTAAATATTGAAAATTTGATTACCAGTAATGAACTGGGTTTGGTTGATGTAAACCAGGTAAAGGCAGGAGATTGAGGCATGGGTATGTTTAAGTGGTTGAGTGGTGACAATGGCGCAGTAGTCGGTGCGCTTGAGAGTATTCAGGCGTTAGAAGCTTCTTCCTCCTGCTTACTGTTACTCGATAGTCAGCACAACATCTTGGTGGCCAACAGTGCAGCAAAGCACTTACTGACAGCGTTGGAGGCCAGCATAAAAAAAGTGAACGGACAGTTTTCAGCCATGAATCTGCATGGCAACAATGTCAGCATACTGGGTATTTCCTCCGGACAAATCAACCAAGCTGCGCAGATGCCGGTTGATTCAACGGTATCCTATGGCGAGAAAAACGTGAAAATCAAAGTTTCTCCTCTTAAAGATACCCATGGTGAGGTGAGGTCCTGGTCAGTCGAGTTAATTGATGGCGAAGACAGTATGATGATGCGTGCGATCACCGACGCGCTTCACCGTGTTCAGGCCGTTATCGAATTTAAACCCGACGGTACCATTATCACCGCCAATGATAACTTCTGTGGCGCAGTTGGCTATGAATTGGATGAAATTCAGGGCCAGCACCACCGCTTATTTGTGGCTGCCGATTATGCAGCGTCTAATGAATATAGAGATTTCTGGCGAAATCTGGCGAAAGGTCAAATTTCCTCTGGCGAATATTGCCGCATTAAAAAAGATGGCAGTGAAATTTGGATCCAGGCGTCTTACAACCCGGTTTACGATGATAAGGGCAACGTCGTTCGCGTGGTGAAATTTGCCACAGACATCACCGAAGAGAAAATGCGCAACGCGTACTACGGCGGGCAAATCGAAGCGCTGAACCGCGCCCAAGCCGTTATCGAGTTTCAACTTGATGGTACGATTATCGATGCCAACGACAATTTCCTGTCTGCAATGGGCTACTCCCTTGATGAAATTAAAGGCAAGCATCACAGTATGTTTGTCGATGTGGAGTATCGCAAAAGCGCTGAATATCGCTCTTTTTGGGATCAACTGGCCAAAGGAATTTATTTTGCTGATGAGTTTAAACGGTTTAACAAATCAGGAGATGAAGTATGGATCCAAGCTTCCTACAACCCTATTTTCGACCAGAATGGGAAGCCATATCGCGTGGTGAAATACGCCACGGATATTACTGCCAGAACGAAAGCCGTCAACGATATCAAAGCAACCATGACACACTTGGTTCAGGGCAACCTCAATACTAAGCCACTGGACTTTGAGGGTGATTTTGAAGAGCTGGGTGACTCAATTAACCGTTTTGTTGGTGATATCAAAAATATTATCGGGGTGATTAAACAAGTCATGACGGCGATGTCCTCCGGCGACCTTTCCATGCGCATTGAAGATTCTTTTCAAGGTGAGTTTCAGGTGCTTGGCGATGCCATCAATTCATTTGCAGATGAGATAACGAGTACGATTACCAGCATCAATGAAGCTGTTGAAACCATTAACACCGCGTCGTCGGAAATTGCCACAGGCAACGCTGATTTGTCCAGTAGAACCGAGCAACAAGCGTCCAGCCTTGAGCAAACAGCCTCGTCAATGGAAGAGCTTACTGGTACGGTCAGACTGAATGCGGAAAACGCTGAGCAGGCGAACATGTTGGCTTCACAAGCATCAACAGTGGCTAACGAAGGGGGAGACCTCATCCGCAAAGTGGTAAACACTATGGGTGATATTAACGCGTCAGCACAAGAAATTTCCGACATTATAGGTGTGATAGATGGCATCGCGTTCCAAACCAATATTCTTGCCCTTAATGCCGCTGTGGAAGCAGCCCGGGCTGGAGAGCAAGGTCGTGGGTTTGCGGTTGTCGCGTCGGAAGTGAGAACCCTGGCGCAACGTTCTGCCGAAGCTGCGAAAGAAATCAAAGAACTCATTTCCAACTCAGTGAATAAAATTAATGACGGCAACGACCTGGTGAATAAATCGGGTGATACCATGGCAGAAGTGGTAAATGCCATCAAGCGTGTCAACGACATTATGTCAGAGATTTCCGCTGCGTCCTCTGAACAGGCCACCAGTATTGAAGAAGTGGGTAAGGCCGTAAACAACATGGATGAAATGACCCAGCAGAACGCTGCGTTAGTTGAAGAGGCCGCGGCTGCAGCCGACAGCTTACAGCAACAAGCGGTGAACCTTTCAGAACGGGTTGCCATGTTTAAATTACAGCAGGGTAGCGCCAGTATGCTTACGCCACCGCCAGCGCGTACCCAAATGAATGGCTCTGCCAAGCCGGCGATGCGGGTAACCGCGATGAGTCAACCAGCGACGCTGAAGCCAAGTGCGCCAGTAGAAAGCGAATGGGAGACATTCTAACATGACTGCTGTATCCGCCGATGATGTCCGCAAGCAATACACCTACAGTCAGGACGACTTCGAACGGGTACGCGCCACCGTATTTAAGATAGCGGGAATACGGTTGCAGGATACCAAAGTCACCATGGTTTACAGCCGGTTATCCCGACGCCTCAGGGCGCTGGGGATCGGCTCTTTTCGGGATTATCTTGGGCTGGTTGATAAAAGTGAGACCGAGCAGCAAGAATTTGTTAATGCACTTACTACTAACCTGACATCGTTTTTTCGCGAACCCCATCATTTCGCGGCCTTGGAAAAATACTTGCGGGCCCATCCGAAAACCACCGCAATCTGGTGTGCAGCTAGCAGCACGGGAGAAGAGCCCTATTCTATCGCCATGACAGTTGCAGAGGTTTTTGGCACGTTTTCGCCGGGTATCAAAATCATTGCCTCTGATATTGATAGCAAGGTGTTGGCTACTGCCAGGCAAGGCATTTACAAAGCTCAGACGCTAAACAAGATGCCGATGGAACGACAAAAGCAGTTTTTCTACCGCGGGAAAGGTAGTCATACTGGCAATGTTAGAGTGATTGATGACGTGCGCAAAATGGTAACGTTCAGGCAGATAAATCTCACAGACGATAACTATGGTTTTAATCACAATATGGACGTGATTTTTTGCAGAAACGTGATGATCTATTTTGATAAACCTACCCAGTATAAGGTACTTAATAATCTGGTTAGTCATCTTAATAAAGATGGGCTATACATTGCCGGACACTCGGAACACTTCACCGAAGCTAATCATCTCATTCGTCCGGTGGGTAAAACCATCTACGCGCCAGTCAGGTAGATACAGCAAGCGTGGACGATCGCGATTTTAGTCAGCCCGCGTATTACTACGACAGCCGTTTTGGCCGAGATGCGGCAAAGATACTGCCTGGTCAGTATTTCGTGACTAACGAAGATAAGTTAATTGTTACTGTGCTCGGCTCGTGTGTGGCTGCATGTATTTTTGATCCAATCACAGAAATCGGCGGCATGAACCACTTTATGTTGCCTAGCAATAAAGCCGTAGACCGAGATAATTTGCAGGCGACGAGATACGGAGTGCACGCCATGGAGGTACTCATTAACGACTGTCTGTCATTGGGAGCTGAAAAAAAACGGCTTGTCGCCAAAGTGTTTGGAGGGGCTAAAGTGTTACCAACCTATATTCAAAATAATATTGGTGCTTCGAACTCTGAATTCGTTCTTACCTTCCTCCGCACAGAGAATATTCCTATTATCAGTAGTGATTTGATGAACAACTACGCGCGAAAGATTTACTTTACGCCTTCTAACGGCACTGTACTGATGAAACGCATCCACGATATGAACAACAATACAATCACGGAACGGGAGGTAGAATTGTCGGTGCGTATCAATGAGAAGTGCAAGGAGTCTGGCAGCATCGATTTATTTGACTGATCTTTCAATTAGTCACGGCAGCGCAGAGAGGCGACGAACTGGCCAAGACGGTGTAACCCTATTTCCAGTGCGTGCTCAGAGGCGGCAAAAGATAAACGTACAAAGTCACTGCCTGATGATTCGCTAAAATCATTCCCCGGTGTTAGGGCAAGGTGATACTCCGCGAGCAGACGGTCACAAAATTCCATCGATGACAAACCAAATTGAGCGATCTTAAAGTACACGTAGAACGCGCCATCAGGTGTCACATCAATACTTAGGCCTATGTCCTGCAGCCCCTGTAAAACCAGATTTTTTCGGTGTACAAGAATGTCGCGTCGCCTTTCACATACGGTAAGAGACTCCGGGGTAAAGCATGCTACCGCAGCGTGTTGTGCGGGGGTAGAAGGGCAAATATATAAATTTTGCGCCAGTTTTTCCATAACGGGCACCATCACATCGGGAACGACACACCACCCCAATCGCCAGCCTGTCATGCCAAAGTACTTAGAAAAACTATTGATAACAATGGCCTCATCATCGTAAGCAAGCACGGTTTGCGCATTTCCGTCATGACTGAGGTTGAGGTATATTTCATCCACAACTCGCCATCCGCCCTGTTGTTTCACAAATTCAAGGATGGATTGCATGTGCTCAGGCGAAACGGATGTTCCCGTGGGATTCGAAGGCGTTGCCAGCATGATGCCCCGCGTTCGAGAATTCCAGTTTGTTCGCACAAGTTCGGGCGTCAGTTGAAAACGATCGTCGGCAGAACAGGGGATGCTTTGCAACTTCCCGCCAAAACTTTTGATAAATTGACGGTTGCAAGGATAGGCCGGGTCGGCCAGCATAACTGTGTCACCCTCATTGACTAAGGCTGCTGATACAAGTAACAAGGCGGCAGAGGCGCCTGCCGTTACAACGACATTGTCAGCAGAAACATCAAGGTTGTGCATGTGTTTATAGAATCGCGCTATCCCTTCCCGTAAAGCGGGAAGACCAAGGGCCGATGTATAAGGTAGTTCGGCCGCTTCCATTACCTCTTGCATGGCGCTAACCACCGGCGGGGGAGCGCCGAAATCCGGTTCGCCAATGTTTAGCCGGATAACATGATGACCTTGTGCTTCCAGCGCAGAAGCTTTCTCGGAAAAAGCCATCGCAAAGAACGGAGAAATGGCGTTTGCGCGGTCTGAAAATCGTATCACTTGTTATTGCCTCATTAAAAATGAGGCGCAATCATACCAGCCATACCCAAGATGGGGCAATTTAGCGGATGGAACTGAACTGGGCCTTCACAGCGGCTAATCGGCGTTGGAAGCCAAGTGAAACCGCATGGGATACAATGTCTGACTCAATGCGATTATTCAGTATTGCCTGGCTGGCATGTTCAATTTCGAATTCGAAACCGCTGCCGGTGCGATTGTCCTGGAAGTAGTCTTGTTGTCCGTTGGCATCAAACAAATAACACTCGCTGGCCGACCAGAAATCGGGAATACGGACAAGCCCCTTGTCGCCGATGATTAGCGCTTCATTTCCTAGGCGACTTCTAAAGCTGGTATGCAGAGTTGATACGACATCATCATAGCGATGAAACCACAGAACATCATCATCTACACCATTCGGTGCGCGGGAAGCGTGGATCAGTTGTGGCTCAGTTTCTGTTCGGTTTAGCAGAGCGTCAAAGGCGATGGGATAAATTCCCATATCAAGCAAACATCCGCCGCCTAACTCAACAGCGTATTCCCGGCAATCAGGAGAGTAAGGCATGGGAAATCCGAAACTGGCTTTAAGATGAAGGGGTTTGCCAATTCGACCTGAGTCTACCCATTCAAAAGCCGTTTTGATAGCGGGTAAAAAGTAGGTCCACATGGCCTCCATAAAGAAGCGCTGCTGTGATTTGGCAACCTGCAATATGCGTTGTAATTCGGCCTCCGAGGTAGTGGCGGGTTTTTCACACAGTACGTGTTTATTTGACTTAAGCGCCATGATAGCGTGATCGGCATGCAGGGTGTGGGGCGTTGCTACATATATTGCATCAATGGTTGGATCATTGAGGAGTGACTCGTAACGCCCAAAGGCTTGTGGAATATCGAGGCGTTTGGCAAAGGCGTCGGCACTCTTCTGGGACCGTGACGCAACGGCGCACAATTCAGCGTTGGCACAATGTCTGATATCCCGTGCGAAGGTTTCTGCGATTCTCGCGGTTGAAATTATTCCCCATTTTACTTTTCTTTGCATGATACATCTCCAGGTTAGACGCGTGATGTTGATACTATCGTGGGTTCCCAGTCGTGTTGCAAATAAAAAGGCAGGGTGCTTGCACCCTGCCTTTGTGTTTGCGTGACGCGGTGTGTATTAACCGTAAATAATACGATTTACTTTGTTTTCCAGCAGCTCTTGCTGCCCGCTTTGATGTGCGGGAGTCAGGTTTTGACTTAGTGCCAGCTCAGATAACGCTTCCAGTGAATAGTTGCCATCAATAATGCCTTTACCCAAATCGGTATTCCAGCCTTTATAACGCGCTGATACCGCTTGGCCGAGAAAATCGTTTTCCATTAATTTAGCTGCGCGTTTTAGTGCCATAGCTAAATGGTCCATGCCACCGATGTGACCGTAGAACAAATCAGCTGGGTCGCTGCTTTGGCGGCGCAGCTTAGTGTCGAAATTGAAACCACCGGTGGTAAAGCCTCCGGATTTTAGAATTTCATACATTACCAAGGTTAGTTCATCAACGTTAATGGGAAACTGATCTGTGTCCCATCCGTTTTGCGCGTCACCGCGGTTGGCGTCGACACTGCCAAAAATACCCAATGATATTGCCGTTGCTACTTCATGGTGAAATGAATGACCTGCCAAGGTGGCATGGTTGGTTTCGATATTTACCGCGAATTCGTTTTCCAGACCGTACTCTTTGAGGAAGCCAAACACGGTTGCTGTGTCATAATCGTACTGGTGTTTTGTTGGTTCCTGAGGTTTAGGTTCAATAAGCAAAGTACCGGTGAAGCCAATTTTGTGCTTGTGTTCTACCACCATTTGCATGAAACGACCAAGCTGTTTGCGTTCCTGACGCAAATCTGTGTTTAACAGTGTTTCATAGCCCTCGCGACCACCCCACAGTACATAGTTTGCGCCGCCAAGACGCTTAGTGGCGTTCAGAGCATTAAACACCTGTGTTGCACCATATGAAAACACTTCGGGATCAGGGCTTGTTGCTGCGCCGCCGGCGTAGCGTGGGTTACTGAACAGATTGGCCGTACCCCACAAAAGAGACAAGCCGGTTTCTTCCTGTTTTTGCTCCAACACGTCGGTCATTGCAGCGAAATTTTCAGTATACTCTTTGAGATTGTTGCCTTCGGGGCTTACATCAACATCGTGAAAACAGTAGTAGGGGATACCCAATTTGCTAAAGAATTCAAAGGCGACATCCGCTTTCTGTTTAGCCCGCTCCATGGCATCCCCAGGGCGCAACCATGGGCGTTGAAACGTTCCGGCACCAAATACGTCGGCACCATCCCAACAGAAGTTATGCCAGTAGCAGGCAGCAAAGCGCAAGTGCTCTTTCATGGTTTTACCCAGAACCACTTCGTCCTCTTTATAGTGTCTGAAAGCAAGAGGATTTTCTGAAGCGGGTCCTTCGTATTTGATTTTATCTATGGACTCGAAATAGTGAGACATGGATGGTTCTCCGTAAAAAAATAATGTTGTATGGCTAGAGATTATTGAGTGTTTACAAGCTGCTAACAATTATGTTTTTTGCTAACAGCTTTCCGCTTATTGATATGCAAAGCGCTAAGGCGGCGCAATTTCCATTTGCGCTAATAGCTATTGTTGTTGGGCTAATTCTTTGAACACCCCGTACCGGCGGTTTAGTAAGTCATAGCGGGATTTATTTGGGACGTGTTGTTCGATGGCATCAGGCACCGGGCATAGTCTTTGAATGTCCGTTTTATCGTATTCGTTGAGTAACGCCAACTTAGCGGCACCAAGCGCAGGACCTACTTCGCCGCCTTTTCGGTATGTAATGGCAATACCAAGCACATCAGCAATAAGTTGTCGCCAAACCCGGCTACGAGCCCCGCCGCCAATCACTGAGACCGAATCTAAGGTCACCCCGGCATCCTGCATTACCTGCAATCCGTCTTTAAAAGAAAAGGCAACGCCTTCCAATACGGCGTAGGTCATATCTTTTCGTGACGTATTGTGAGTAAGACCGCAAAAGCGCCCGGTGAGGCTGGGGTTGTTGTGAGGCGTTCTTTCGCCACTGAGATAAGGAATGAAATAGCAATTCTGTTCTAAAGCGGGTTCCGGACTGTCGCCAAGTTCATCGAGTAGCGTTTGTACATCACCGGCTGCGGCAATGTTAGCAAACCACTGAAGGCAAGAGGCTGCGCTTAAATGTACAGACATGGCGTGCCATTTGTCTGGAATGGCGTGGCAAAAGCTGTGTAATGCTGCATCGGGATTGGCCACGAAACGGTCTGTCACCGCAAAGATCACACCAGATGTTCCCAAGGATATCATCGCTTGCCCAGCTTCCGTAATGCCACTGCCAATGGCGCCGGCAGCATTGTCACCGGCACCGCCGACAACTTGAACCTCGGGCATGTGCCATTGTTCGGCAAGGTGTTTTGAAAGTACGCCCGTTGATGCGGGCCCTTCAACCAGTTCAGGCATGTTTTCCCGGCTAAGTCCGCATGCCGCCAGCAGTTCGTCAGACCAATCTCGCTGTTGGGTATCCATCCAGCAAGTACCAGCTGCATCTGACATGTCGCTGGCAAACGCGCCCGTTAACAGATATCGAACATAATCTTTAGGCAACAGTACTTTGCTGATGCGGGCAAAGTTATCGGGTTCTACTTCCCTAACCCACCTGACTTTAGGGGCGGTGAAGCCGGGCATGATTAGGTTGCCGGTAATCTTTGTAGCATCAGGACATGCCGCCATTAAATCAACGCATTGTTGTTCGCTACGCCCGTCGTTCCACAAAATGGCGGGCCGAATAACCTCACCTTCTCCGTCGATAAGCACTGCGCCGTGCATTTGCCCGGCCAGACCTATAGCTTTGACTTTTTTCAGGCTGCCCCGTCCGCCCAAGGCTGTCATGGTGTAATCAATAGCATGCCACCAGTCAGCCGGGTTTTGTTCTGACCACTTGGGATGAAGAGAGCTCACAGAGAGGGCGTGAGACTCACTGTCTATAACCCGTCCGGATGCATCGCACACGATTGTTTTAACACCTGATGTGCCGATGTCGATTCCTACGTAATGCATAATTTGTCCTCATTTTTTAACCTATAGTTAACTAAGAATGCGCTGGGTACAATTATGAAAAGTGCCAGGTGAAATTATGTTTATTTGGGGGGGGAGTGCAGCAGAGGAGAGAAAGGTGGGTAAAGTTAGGGACAGATGTGCCGGGAACAGGCACATCTGCGGGTAAAACTATAGCGCCAAAACCGCCTCAAGTGCGCCCTTGGGGGAAAAGTCCCGGTTCCACATCAGTGGGTAATTAGTTCTGTCCGCCACAGGGTAATAATTCTTCCAAGATGTCGAGTCATCAACGCCCCAGAATGTTACGCGGTCAATTTTATCCGACTTGCGCTTGAACAGTGAGAACAATTCTGTCCAGCGAGCGTTCAACTGCTTTTCAACATCGGCGGGAAGGGCGGTTTTATAGGGGTCGAGAAACACTTCAAATTCCGGTTGCTGAAATTGTTTGTGTAACAAGCCCGTGCCAATTACCTGGCCTTCTTTCGTGATGGGAAGCACATCAATATCAATTTCGCTAATCATCACTTTTACCCCTTCTGCTGCATATGCATCGATGGCGCTTTCAATCAATTCAATTCTTGGGTAGTTCAAACCCCAATGCCCCTGGATGCCCACTCCATCAATGCGGATCCCCGCCTTTTTGAGCATGCGGATCATTCTGACAATGCCTTTTACTTTACCGGGTTTCCAAGCGTTAAAATCATTGTAGTAAAGTTCCGTGTCCGGTGCGTATTTTTGGGTTGTACTGAAAGCTAATTTTACCAGCTTGTCACCATTGCCAATCCGCTTCACCCAAACTGTTGGACGATACTCGCCATTGTCGTCTATAACTTCGTTAACCACATCCCAGGCATCTACTTTACCTGCGTAGCGCTTTGCCATTACCTCGATGTGACGCTTGAGAACCTCTGCCTGTTGATCCTGTGTATAGGATACGCCTTGTTCATCTTCAAAGAACCACGGCGGCGTTTGGTTGTGCCAAATTAATGTGTGCCCAATAACAAAAGTGCCGTGCTTTTGAGCGTAATCGATGAAATTGTCCGCATGTGAAAAGTCATACTGTCCGCGCCTGGGGCTGACGATCTCTGCCTTCATATCATTTTCAACAGTGAGTGTGTTGAAATGTTTGGCAACGATGGCATCAGCCTCAGGAGACTGTCCGTTTACGATGTCACGGCTCACTGCTGCACCCACTTTAAAATCAGATGAAAAATGGGTCTTCAGCGCCGTGGAATTTGCTACAGAAAATGTTGACCAAGCGGTACCTAAAAGTACGCCAATTGCACAAAGCGTTTTTGTCATTCTGGATATTCCATATTGTTAAAAAAATCACAACAGCGTTTTTTCTCTTTTGGGCTTCACTGTGAAGATTTACAAATTGTTTGCAAATCTTCTGCTGCATGCTGTAAGTTACGAATACCACATAATGGTCCAAATGACAATTAGGTTAAAATGATAAGATATCTCTCTTTATTTTGTTTTTTTCCCGTTTTTTTATTTGGTTATACAGCTCAATGTAAGGAAAGTGTTGCGGGTGAGCACTTGATTTTATCAATCGCAAAAATACCGGATAGGTTTACTTTTCTCGAGGGGCCTGCCTGGTCTGCGGATACCGATAGCTTTTACTTTTCTAATATGAATTTCACAAAAGACACAGGCCATGGCCCGTTGTCAGATACCTACACAATGCCGCTGGGTGGTCAGCCTGTACTGTGGTTAGAGAACAGCGGTAGCAATGGGCTGTTTGTTAGCAACGGAAAACTCTACGCTGCAAATCATAAATATCGCAGCGTGTGCATATTGCAGCGCGATTGCGATGGGCTTGTAGAGGCATTTCAGGGCGGTAAATTTCACTCTCCTAACGATCTTGTTGTCAGTAAAAAAAATAGGCTTTTTTTTACTGACCCAGATTGGCAACTCTGGGGTCGAGAGAAGGCGTTATCTTTCACCGGGCTTTATGCTCTGGATTTGCACAGCAACACTCTTGTCTTGGTAGACGACCAACTGAACAAGCCCAATGGAGTGGCACTTTCCGTAGATGAAAGCCGACTTTACGTGGGTACATACAGTAACCAGGTATATATGTATGACGTCGACGGGGCTGGCGCTGTGAACCCTTCTGGCAAAAAGGTTTTTGCAGCGGTACAGGCGCCGGATGGCATCGCTGTCGACGAGAAAGACAACGTGTATATAGCCAGTCACGACACCGGATCTATTTTTGTTTTTACGAAATCCGGCAAGCTGCTAGAGCAAATCAATGTGGGCGAAAAACTTACCAACTTGTGCTTTGGTGGGAAAGCGGGAAACACACTGTTGATCACCACAGCAACACACCTTTTCTTAGCCACTACCAAATACAAAGGCGCAAAATTTGTAAACTAAAAATAACAATAGGAAAACGTAAAATGTGAAGACGTTAAAATATTGTTAACTCTCTTGTGTTGTGTTTATATCTATAATAGTCATTGTGACATTAACGATAGGGTTGAGGAAAACACATGTTTAAAAGAAAACTCATAACAACCGCTGTCCTCTCTGCAATAGGAACTGCGGGGTACTCAGCACATACACATGCTCAGGAGCCGACGGGTAGTGCCGCCTCCGATGCCATCGAGGTGATCGAAGTAAAAGGGATTCGAGGAAGTCTTCAGCGCGCTATGGATGTCAAGCGCAGTTCTGACGGTATTGTTGACGCCATTTCTGCAGAAGATATTGGTAAGTTTCCCGATACAAACCTTGCTGAGTCCTTGCAGCGGATTACCGGTGTATCCATTGATCGGTCTGCAGGCGAAGGAAGTCGGGTCACGGTTCGGGGGTTTGGCGCATCGCAAAATATGATCACCTTAAACGGACGTCAACTTCCCCGAACGACGGGCGACAGAACCTTTGATTTTGCCAATGTGGCAGCGGAAGCCGTAAAAGGCGTTGAGGTATACAAAACGGCAGATGCCACAGTGCAGTCTGGCGGAATTGGAGCCACTATTAATATCTTGACTCATCGCCCTTTGCAGTCGCCGGGGACCACTGCGACGATGGGTGTGAAGGTTGTCAGTGATGATTCGTCACTTGACCCAAGTCTTACACCCGAGCTAAGTGGTTTGTATTCGAAAACGTTTATGGACGATCGCGTGGGTGTGTCCATTAATGCAAGTTATCAGGAGCGCGATAGCGGGATGCGCGAGTTTTTTCAGGATCAGGGGTACCGGGGAAGTGATTACACTAATACCGGATGGGCTGGTGTTCCGGCTGGTGAAGCCGGTGGTCAGAATCGTCCTACATCCGGTATTTACTCTACGCCACAACAGCCTCGCTACGTATTTGAAGAGCGCCAAAGAAAGCGTATTAACGGTCAACTGGTATTGCAGTATCAGCCCATTGATACACTTACGGCAACCCTTGACTACACTGTTATTCGAAACGACATTGAAGAGCAACACACCGACGCGTCAGTATGGTTTAACTACGCTGGTGACAGAAGCGAAACAATATGGGCTGGTGAGCCTAACGCCGTTCCACTGGTTTACTCAGAAATTTATGAAATAAACAGTGATGATGATTACGCTGATACATCGCTGACAGTAGGTGCCTGGGGCAATGAGCAAACCACCGACTCGATTGGTCTGAACCTCAAATGGCTGGCGACAGAAGATCTTCGCTTAGATTTCGACCATCACAGCTCTGAAGCTGAGATGCGTGCATCTGACCCCCGCCGGGGTACGCGGAACAACATCCAGCTCCCGTCTTATACCCGTTCTCGCACAGGCTTGGATTTGAGAGGAGATGTGCCTGCCATCGCAACGGGGAATATCGATCAGTTTAATCCGTCAACGTTCCGTTTATCTGGTAGTTGGTTTGCCAATGACTACTATACCTCTGAAGTCGATCAAACAAAGCTTTCCGGTAACTACTATGTGTCTGATTATACGTCGGTGGATTTTGGGGTTTCACTGAATAAAGTCAGTAATCGTTACCGTCATACACAAGTACAACGAGCAGATTGGGGTGGTGTGGGCGAAGTGGGAGATTTTGCCGACATCGATTGGGAAGAAGATACAATTCTCGACAAGTTCAATGGCAGTGCCAGCGATTTTTCCGGTACAGCAACGCAGTCGATGTACGACGTATTTGACCGAATTTGGTTTGCCGACTTTGACGAGATAGTAAGAGCGGCAGAGTTTGCCGATCCCACCGCAAACGTGGATTCTGTTTGGGGAGATTGTCAGGCACCGGAAGGCGCGGTTGCAGGCCCGAATGGGGAAGGGCATTTTTGTGCTTCGACACAGTGGGATGCGGGTACCAATCGCTTTACAGAAGAAAAAATTAAAGCGGTGTTTGCCCAGATAAAACACGAAGGCGAAGTAGGGAGCATGCCCTATAACCTGCTGTTGGGTGCCAGATATGAAAAGACAAAAGTCGTTTCTACCGCAGCTGCCCCGGCTTATACCCGTGTTGAATGGAACGAGGATACAGCCACCTCTGTTACCGGATTTGCAGGCGTTGAAACCCTTAGTCAGGAAGCCGACTACAGCAACTTCTTACCTAACTTTAATTTTAATTTGAATGTTACTGATGACGTTATTGTACGGGTTGCGTTGGGAAAAACCCTCTCTCGGGCAAGTTACAACGCACTTCAGGGAGGAACTACAATAAACACCGGGGGGAGTTTGAGTGGCTATTCCGGGCAATCGGGTAACCCAGGCGTGAGGCCGCTGGAATCTAAGAACTTTGACCTCGCTACCGAGTGGTACTACGACGAAGGTAGCTATGTTTCTCTTGGCTATTTCCGGAAAGACGTAAGTAACTGGATCACGACTGGCACCGTTGAATCGACAATTTTCAACTTGGCCAACCCTTTGGATGGCGCTAAATTTGACGCTGCTGTTGCTGCTCTAGGGGCTGACGCATCGAATGAGGATATCCGCAATTACATTTTGACCAACTATGCAGATGATCCTTTAGTAACACCAAACTTTGATGCAGACGGAAATCTTGATGGAGGCTCCATTGTTGGCGATCCCAATTCAGACAATCTGGTTGTATTTAACGTTAATGTACCTGTCAACGGCGACACTGAACACACTATTGATGGCGTTGAATTTAACGTTCAGCACAATTTCGGCGATTCCGGTTTTGGCGGTATAGTGAACTACACTTATGTCGACACGGATTTGAGCTACGACATTAACTCACTGGCAGATACCGAGGCATTAGTGGGGTTGTCTGATACTGCAAACCTGGTGTTGTTCTACGATCAAAACGGGTTTCAGGCCCGCGTAGCTTACAATTGGCGCGATAAGTTTTTAAGTGAAAGACGGGTAAACGGCGATTTGACCGCGCCCATCTTCACTGAGGCTTATCACCAGATTGATGTTAATGTGAGCTATGACTTTGAATCGATAGAAGGGCTTTCCGTGTTTGTCGAAGGTATTAATATTACTGACGAGCAAAACAAACAGGTAGGACGCGATGACAGGTTGGTGTACAGGCTTACTCAAACTGGCGCACGATATAATCTGGGTGTGAGATACAGTTTTTAACTATTGATAGGGCCTCGGAAGAGGCCTTTTTTATTATGCAGGTTAGTCGAAGCGAATGAACACGTTGGCGGTGAGTCGCCCCGTATCCAGGCTGGTGTCAATGTCTGTCGATGTGGATATGAGTGCGCTGTGAAGCAGGTTCCCCGGATAAACAAGAAGGGTGTTAAAGTTAAATGGTGTTGCATCAATAAGTGTATACAAGGGCGATTGCGCTAATGGATAGCCATTGGGTAGCTCGTGATGTGAAAGCTCATTTTCCAGCGTAGTGAGGTAGGTACCCTCATTGTGATCAAAAACCTGATGTATGCCACTTGTCTTATGACTGAAGAAGCCCGTTCCGCCATGATTGCCTTTTGCGAGATAGCAGAGCACTGCATAGTGGTGAGGGTAAACGCTATCGTAGTGGGGGAGTTGCTGCATGATGTCGAGCTTGGTGGGGGGCGTGGTTATGAGAGAAAAGTCGGCTCCAGTTACGCGAGGTTTTAGATGTCTGGGAATCGTGTAGGTATTGCGGATCTCACGAAGCAATACTGAAACTAGAGGTTTTAGCAGATCAAAGGGCATGGGTGCTCTGATTCCCGGGTAGAAACTCGGATCGTTGCGAAACTGCCCGTATTGACGAACCCATCCAATCACTTCGTCAGGTTCGACAAATACATCTGCCTTCGTCAATACTTCGGTGTTAAGGCCGGTGGGATAACGGGTTGTCACCGGACTGGAGGAAATGACTGACATAGCTAACTTTCACTCTTGGCATATTGATCAATAAAGTCAGTATGATGAGGGAATTGGTTAACCTGGCGCTTAACATGAGCGTGAATACTTCCAAGAAAACTGGCTAATTCACTTTCTGGCATACTATCGGCAATTGGGTGGTAAGAATCGGGATAAAGCCCTTGCCCGAGCATGACTTGAAGCCAAGAATCTTCACCGAACAATTCTTCGTCTTGCTTGTAAACGTGACCAGAAGAGTTGAACAGTGCCATTCTTCGTTGCAGGCTGTCGGGGATCTCCATGCGCTTGCAGTAGCGCCAGAACTCCGTGTCTTCCCGTTGTGTGGCATGATAATGAAGAACAATGAAGTCGCGAATATTCTCTGTTTCAAAACGCATGCGCTGATTGAACAATGCTTGGTTGTGGGTGAAATTCTCCGAGGTGGGTATAAGTTGCAAAAGTCGAATAATGCTCTGCTGGATCAAATGGATGCTAGTCGATTCCAGCGGCTCAATAAAACCGCTTGATAAGCCAATAGCAATACAGTTCTTATTCCAGTGTTTTCGCCTGGTTCCCGTTTTGAATTTTAAAATACGGGGTGTAGTGACAGGCGTTGAAGATAGCATCTCAGTGAATGTTGTTTTGGCGTCATCGTCGCTGAAAAATTTATCGCAATACACCATGCCGTTGCCGGCTCGGGTCTGAAGCGGGATTTTCCATCGCCACCCTGCATCGTGTGCAATAGCCCGTGTGTAAGGTACTGTGCAGGTGTCAGACAATGCTGTTTGTGCTACTACTGCACTGTTCATGGGCAGCCAGTGTCCCCAGTCTTCGTACCCGGTATGCAAGGCTTGTTCAATGAGTAAGCCGCGAAAACCGGTACAATCGATAAACAGATCCCCAGAGACAGTGCGATTATCACTTAAAGACACAGATGCAATAGCTCCGTCAGTTTTAGATAGATTTACACCGGTGATCTTTTCTGAAATGTGATGAAGACCGTTTGCCAACGCCATTTTTTTCAAGAATACTGCGTATTTAGTGGCATCTAAATGGTAGGCATAGTTTCTCGGCTGGCCAGGTGCGGTGGCAAAGCGCGACGTTCTGCAAGCTAGGTGCTCTACGCAGTAGTCACCGATTTCTTCACTAATACCAACGCGCTTGCCACGCAACCAAAAATGTTGGAAACCCGCCGCCCAACAGCCTTTGCCCAAATAGCCAAATGAGTGAAGATAAGAGGTATTTTTCTCAAGCCAGTTTTCGAACTGAATCCCGAGTTTAAATGTTGCGCCTGTGGCTTTCATAAACTCGGATTCATTGATTTTTAGTAGGTCGTGGAAAACGTGCAGTGAAGGAATAGTGGCTTCGCCCACGCCAACAGTCGGAATATCATCGGCTTCAATGAGCGTTACATTTACTTCTTTGCCAAGCAGTTTTGAAAAGGCCGCGCCTGTCATCCAGCCCGCCGTGCCTCCTCCGGCTATGACGATATTTCTATATGGAAAAGTGCTCATAAGGCAGTCCCCTATCGTTTTAAGTTGTTTGTTACTAGTGTGCGTAGCTGTTTTTGCATGTCTTCTGGCAGCGGATGGGTCAGTCTTTCCCTGGCGCTTGGTGGAATGTGTGCGGTATCAGCTTCATCGTGTTCAAAAACATAGTATTTAAATATTTCCATCCAGCCTTTTTTTTGTGCGTCGGGCAAGTCTCTTACGGCTGCTAGCGTGAGGAACAACGCGTCCATTGGTCGGGGCTGATGTACGGGGGTTGCGTCGTGCCGATACCAGAAATTTAGCAAGGTGTTCAGAGGTTTAGCGCTTTGCACATGGTGCCACCATAAAGACGGGATAAAAATGGCATCCCCTGCTGTCAACGTAGTGGTAGTGGCGGTTTTCAGCGCATATTTAAACCGTGGGAATTGCTGTTCATCTATATTTGAAAAGTTGACTAAACTGATTGCCTGTCCGCCGGGCGCTTTGTGTACGGGTCCCGGATATAAATCGCGGATAGCCTCAGGAGGAAATAGTGTAAAAGTTCTTTCACCTGTGATGTTGACCGCGAGGTTTTGCAGAACATCATAATGGGCACTTACCGTACACGCATTGCCAACCCACAAATTGATGATGGCGTCGGCCGGTGCCCATGGCGCGTTTATCATAGGTATCAGTGCTGGAAAGGCGAAAGACAGAGGCGTGCTACCCATGTAGCAACATGATGTCTCATCTAAAAGCTTGTTGGCAAATTCGCTAAAAGCAGACTGGTGGTGGGAAAAGTTAAACCCTGAGAAGTCATCGTTATAGAAAATTCTGCCATTGGCGGAAGCGGGAAGTTCAAAATAAGACACGGGTATGTCATTGTTGGAGTTGTTTAATAAATCGACAAAGTCAATGTCGTTTGTGTTGTGGCGGCATAGCGGCCAGCCTTCAGCAAGCCCCCTGACGACAAAGGGCGTATGTGCCATAAGGTGGTGCTCTGGCCGTGACTCAAAATCCGCAACCAGTACTTCGGGAATGTCGGGCAACTGAGGGATTTGCATAAAGGTGTTACCCGTTAAAACTGACTTCTACTGCTGATGCCACTCATGTTTTGTAGTGATGTAAGCATTAGAAATATCGGTTCTAAATAACCCTTGGTATGTAAAGTACTCAGTTGTTCACCATTCAATTCGGCCAACCTTTCTTCACGGATGGTACTAAAGCCCACGAGTTTTTTGTTCCCTTTGCTGGTAGTGATGTCAAAGGTGACGTTCTCGATTAGTTCGAATTTATTAAGGGTGTCAATGAAACTCGGGTTTGATTGTGAACCAATGTGTAAATGCTGCAGCACGTTAGTAATCTGATCCAGGTACGGTGTATTTCCTCCGTGGGGTAAAAACAGCGGCTGGCCTTTTTCTGCGTTTACCTGTGGAGAGGAAATATCCAGTGTGACGACTGGGATGGTTTCAGTATTCGTTTGTTGAAACCCGATAGAAAAAGGCAGGCGCTGCGCTGATAAAGGAATATGGCTGGCCTGCCAAGTACCGTCTTTGACAAACACATTTTCATTTTCATTCAGTCCGCAAAGTACAACTGGAGTAAGCTCTCCTGCATGGCTCTGGTGAAGCAACACAGGGTATTCTCGCACAACTTGGCGGAATTCCTGTATGAATGTTGGATAGATCCAGCTCAAGTTATCGAATTGGGCAGCAAATTCGGGGATAACGTGGAGGTTTGCATGATCGATATTATTAACAATTTCTATCTTGGACATACTAAGTGGCCTTTTTATTATTGGCGAGACGCAATTGTTGAAAATAGTGCTGTTGTGTCGGTAGGGCCCGAACTAAGTGATTATTAATGGGGGGATCGCAAATATCGTTTCCGTTTGCTACCTGATATTGCCGGGCCCCCGTCAGCACATAGTGAAAACTGTTGTGGGAAAACAAGGGTGTTTTCATTTCCGTGTCATACACTGACGCAGGTAGTGCCTGCCAAAGCAGGAGTTTTTCTTTCAGCGTTTGTGGCAGGTTGTCACAAGACGATACCGAACGCCAGTAATCACTGTCGTCACGCATGGACAATGTGTAGTGCAATTTGAGGAAGTCGATGATCTCATGCCAGTAGTGGGTCATTAACCGGTTAAACCGATGAGCAATGCTTTTTACAATTGCCGGTTCGGTAGTCAGATGTGCAGAAATGAACAACGCAGATTGCTCTACGAGCGCAAGAGCAGTGGCTTCAAGAGGTTCAATAAAACCCGCAGCCATACCCACAGCTACACAGTTTTTGTGCCAGAATTGTTCTCTGTAACCTGGGGTAAACCGAATTTCCCGGGTTTCAAAGTGGCTTTCATCTAAGTGGGGATCCTGTCTGACATAGTCAAACAGTTGGTTTTCAACTTTGTCCTTAGAGGCAAAATCTGTTGAGAAAACATGGCCGATACCGCGACGGTGTTGAAGAGCGATGTCCCAAATCCAACCGTGAGGCGTTGCCGTTGCCCTGGTACTTGAATGGATGGGAGCGTCGTGTGTTTTGTAGGGCAGGCGGCAGGCCAGTGCACAGTTGTTGGGTAGCACGTGACTGACATTCACGGTGTCGATATTGAACTGCCCTTGTAAAAGTAAGGCTCTGACACCGGAACAATCAATAAACAAGTCACCGGAAAACGCCTCACCGTTTTCACTGACCACGTGGGTGATATTCCCGGCTTTGTCCTTTTGAGCGGTTGTAATGTTCCGGTACTGATGCTTCACACCGAGTTTGGAGGTGCAGTGCACTTTGAGTAAGCTAACAAATTTGTCCGCATCCAGGTGGTAACCGTAATTCATTGTCCCTTCGTAATCGCCTGCAGCCAGAAGTTTAGGCGCAATGTGATGTCGAATTAAGTCAGTTTGAGAAGCGCATTGGGCAGTGACTTCGGTTGGCTGCGAATGGTTTTGTTGACCAGGGGAACGATCAGGAGGAGAAAAGGGGTGGTGGTAACGGTCATTACCTTTCACCCAGTTGATAAAGGTTGATCCTTGCTTGAAAGAGGCATTGCAATAAAGTAGGAAAGCGGTTTCGCTTAAACCTATGGTTTTCAACGTCGCTTTCATCGAAGGCCAGGTACCTTCGCCAACACCCAGAGTGGGTGTGTGGCGGGATTCGATAAGCGTCAGTGTTAGTTTGCGTTCTTTTATTTCACCCTGGTGTTTAGCGGCAATCAATGCCGCGGTAAGCCAACCTGCCGTGCCGCCACCTACAATCACAATGTTCATGGCGATTACTCGTGATAGGCCTTGTAAGTCACAATGTTGCCGTTTTCATCGTGCTTCAATTCAGCCATTTTTACACTTCGCAAATGTGATTTGCCCTTAGACAGTGTGCTGTCGTGATAGAACAAATACCATTTGCCGTTATAAGAGACGATGCTGTGGTGATTTGTCCAACCCAATACTGGCTCCAGTATGGTTCCCTGATAGGTGAACGGGCCTAGAGGAGAGTTTCCTGTGGCATAGACAATTTTATGGGTATCACCGGTAGAATAGGAGAAGTAATACACGCCGTTGTGTTTGTGCATCCAGGCTGCTTCAAAAAAGCGACGGTGATTATCACCCGCTTTAATCAACTCTCCTTGTTCGTCGTATATGAGGATGTCTTTCGGTGGAGTATCCAGTGAGGTCATATTTTCGCTAAGTTTGGCCACTCGAGGACAAAAAGCCGGTTCCTCTGCCGCCAGTTGTTTCGCTGACGACGTATATTCGTTGTTTTGCCAGTGCTCTAGCTGTCCCCCCCACAAACCACCGAAATACAAATAGAAACTGCCATCGTCATCTTCGAATACCGCAGGGTCGATACTGAATGTACCAGGGATATAACTCTCTTCGGCAACAAATGGACCGGTGGGTTTATCAGATGTGGCCACACCAATGCGAAACAGCCCATCGGCGTCTCGGGCCGGAAAGTAAAAATAATAGGTATTTCCTTTTTTAGCCGCATCAGGGGCCCACAACTGAGCGCTTGCCCAGGGAATGTCTTCCAGAGACAAGGCAACGCCGTGATCGGTTGCTTCAGTTAAGTCTTCTGACAAAGACAATACGTGGTAGTCACGCATGGCGTATTGATCGCCATCATCGTTTACTGAGGGTCCACCTTCACATTCGATATCGTGTGATGGATACACATAAATTTTACCTTCAAACACATGGGCTGAAGGGTCAGCCGTAAAAATGTGCTTTACAAGCGGCGTATCCTTCTGTGTCTTTGTAAGCGTCTTTGCACGCTCCGCATCTCTAATTTGAACTTCTTCTGCATGACTCAATTGCATAAATAAACCTGTTTACTGCTTTGAAAGAGAATGTTGGATATCTAAAACTGTGGCTTCAGTCAGGCGATATCGTGAAATAAAGAAAAGGGCCGCTATCATGCACAGTGTCGGGATACCCGCAAAGGCTATGAGAATGCCCTGCAAAGCCTCGGCGGACTGTGATTGATTGGCCACATAACCGAAAAGAGAAAGCAACCAACCCGCAATCGCACCGCCAATAGCAAAACCGAGTTTTATTGCCAGTAAATGCCCGGAAAAGGCGATAGCTGTTAGCTTTTTACCACTGATCTTTTCGCCAAAATCAATGGTGTCTGCCACCATGGAAAACATAAGTGGCGTGATGATCATGTGAGCAAAATTAGCGACAAAGAAAAGCGCGAATATGATTGGAACACTTGATGGCGGCGTAATAAAGAACAACACATGGGAAATGATGACTACATATAACGCAATTTTAAATAGTTGAATTTTTTTAATTTTCTTAGTGAGCAAATGGGTGGAGACGGCACCTAACACTGAGCCCACTGCCGCCACAGTAAGGAACGGCGAGATGAGATCTGGCGCTTGTAAATAGTATTTTATGTAGTGAGGGGCCACCGATGAGCGCACACCAATTAGAATGAGTGTGAACAAACTAATAAGGGCAACCAGCGTCCACTGACTGTTTTTAATCAGAGTGAAAAAATCCGTCAATTTGGCTTTTTCATCTTTCGATGCGTCGAATTTTTCTTCACTGGTCAAGAAAAAGCACAAGACAAAACAGGCGATGGCAAGCCCACTCATAAAAAGCATGGCGATGGGATAACCCTGCTGATCGTTGCCGTGGCCAAATGCGGCGACCAGTTTGGGAATTGCCCAGACCACTAGAAACATGGCGAACATAGCCATAGCAAACCGGTAAGATTGCAGAGATGCGCGCTCGGTGGGGTCGGTCGTCATGGTGCCGCCCAGTGCGCCGTATGGAATGTTGATGGCGGTATACACCGTCATGAGCAAACCGTACGTAATATAGGCATAGATGAGTTTGCCGTTATAGGACCAGTCCGGTGTATAGAATGCGAGTACTGCAAACACACCAAAGGGCACGGCCAAGTATAAAAGATAAGGTCGATAGCCGCCGAGTTTAGCCCGGGTTCTGTCTGCAATGGTACCCATGACAGGGTCGGTAATTCCGTCAAACAAGCGAACGACTAACAGTAAAGTCCCGGCTGCGGCAGCGGTAATGCCGAATACATCGGTGTAAAAAATCAACATAAAGTTAGCGACCATCTGAAATACGATGTTGCTTGCGGTATCTCCCAAGCCGTAACCAAACTTTTGTTTAACGCTTAATGCTGCTTTCACAAACCATCTCTCTTATTCTAATTGTCAAAAATACTATAACCAGGCTTTGTTAATGTAAAGTATACTGTGTAAATTCAAAGTCTATATAAAAACGTAAAAATGTAATGGCAATATTAAAAATGGTTGTTTGTCATGTTACTAAATGTCTATCAAACTTTATAGTTCATTTGACTATAAGGAGTATGAAGTGAAGCTGAATCTACTTGTTGCCGGTATATTGAGTGCGGTTGTCTCGCTGACGGGGTGTAGTAATGAACCTGCTGATACGATCTCTGCCCAGGGGCAATTTAGCCTGAAAGAAGCCTTTAAAGATAAGTTCGCCATTGGTGCAGCTGTTAACGAATTACATATTGCAGATGGTATCGAAAGTGCATTAGTGGCTCAGCACTACAATACGTTAACACCTGAAAATATGATGAAATGGGAGGAGATCCACCCGCAGCCTGACCAGTTCTCTTTTTCTCGTCCCGACGCACTTGTTGCCTTTTCTGAGCGCCAGGGTATACAGCTAGTGGGGCATACGCTTGTCTGGCACAGTCAAACACCAGATTGGGTTTTCTATCACCAGGATGGAACACGGAAAAACCGGGCAGAACTTCTGACACTGATGAAAAGCCATATCGAAGCCGTTGCGGGCCGGTACAAAGGCCGTGTTTACGCATGGGACGTAGTGAACGAAGCGTTTAATGAAGATGGGACTTTGCGACAGTCACTGTGGTACGAAATTATTGGCGATGACTACCTCGACATGGCATTTGAATATGCTCATGAGGCTGCCCCAAATGCGAGATTGTATTACAACGACTACAACCTCTTTAAACCAGCTAAACGAAAGGGGGTTATTGAGCTAGTCAAGCGATTGAAGTCAAAGGGAATCCAAATAGACGGTGTGGGCATGCAGGCGCATTATGCCCTGGACTACCCGTCCTTTGACGATGTGGAAGCCAGTATAGAAGCATTTTCCGCACAGGGTGTGGATGTCATGATCACTGAATTGGATATTTCTGTGTTGCCGTTCCCGGATGATGAGAACATGGGGGCTGATGTAGGGCTGTCAATTGCGCTGCAGGATGAATACAACCCCTACACTGAAGTGTTGCCAAAGGAAAAACTTGACGAACTGGCAAGTCGTTATGAAGCGCTCTTCGCAATCTTCAACCGCCACAGCGATAAAGTGGGTCGGGTAACATTTTGGGGCGTTCACGACGCTCATTCCTGGCGCAACAACTGGCCCATGCCGGGCAGAAAAGACTATCCACTCTTATTTGGACATGACAAACAGCTAAAAACTTTCGCAACGCGCTTGCCGTATGCAGGATGAAGCGGTAAATACACCGGGGCCTGCATTAAGCTAGGCCCCGAGGTACTATATCAGTCAACAAATGAAGGTTAGTTTCCTGAATTAACGTGAAGAAAGAAGTCCTTTGCGGAATCGACATCTTCAATATTCAGAATCCAAATCACTTCAGCTAAGTCTGAGAAATCGACGCCGCCACTTTCAATCGCCTTGTTTAGATACCTGCCATTTACACCGTTGAAGCCTTTGGATATTGCGCTTGCCATTTTCCACGTTTCCGCCGTTGGTTGACTCTGGTTTTCAAGCTGTTTGGCAGGATAGGTTGGGTTGTTATAGCCAGGTGTGCCGTTACCTAAGGTGTTGCCGTCGGGAATTTTGATATAAGTGGTGTTTTCCTTTGTGTATTGTAGGGCGTCCTGACTCGTGTTGTTTTCATTCCATTCACTGTGCTGAACGACGATCAAGGAAGTCGGGTCTAACTTGCCAAAACGCGCTGTGTATTGACGTAAAATAGCAGCGGTAAAGTCACTTTGCCCGGCTTCTGCCAACCACACTTTTCCGCCTGTAGACAAGGTGTCGTGAATAACTGAAATAGTGGAGGTCAGCGCTTTAGCTCGATACATATGCGCATCTACCCAGCGATTCCCAAACACCCTGTCGAGCAATTTGTCTGCAGGTACATACAAACCGCCTTGCACGCCGTAGGTTCCACTGACAGCGAAAACTTTTAGTTTCGTGAATGCGGGACTGCGAAGAATTAAATCGGTTGCTGCAATGGTATGTACATCATCTACATCGGTTTTTAAGTCGAAGTGTAAAAGCAGGAGATCTTTCTCCATATTAAAGGCGGGGGCATCATTGTCGGCGGTTCTTGCGTTGAGGGTTAATGGAAGGCTAAGCAGTAGTAAAATGAAAAGAGTTGGCTTCATAACTGGTTCCTGTCTAATTATTGAACGTCGTAACTATAGCAGTGGACTAGATGCCAGTTTTTTCCTTTTTTTAACAATATTGTAATAAAATTACCCAGCGATTATTGCCGGTGGGGGAATGTCGTGAACGGGCAATTTTTTTACATTGCAGCAATTGTCATACAGATTTAGAACTCAAAATTGAAACCATGCTCACAGAGCTTTTCATAGACCACAGGGTCAAAGCGATAGTAGTTTGCAGCTCTGTGTGTCACTCCTTTTTGCTTTTCCTTGCAGTCCACCAGTAAGTTCATTTTCAGAATTTTCCTGCGGAAATTAGGTTTATCAAGCTTAATGCCCAATATGGCTTCGTAAACTTCGAGCAATTGGCGCAAGGTGAATTTTTCAGGCAGGAGGTTAAATCCAATGGGTTCAAACCGTATTTTGCGTTTTAGTTGTTCCAGTGCTGCGTCAACAAGCTGATTGTGGTCGTATATGAGTGTGGGCAATCCATCAGCGGGATACCAACGGACATCATCGGCTGTGAAGCCCGCGTGAAACGAGTAGTTTTCAGGTCGGACCAAGGTGTAGTAAGCAATAGTGATCACCCGGTCGAGGTGAAACCTGTCTGGTGCACCAAAAGCACGGAGTTGTTCCATGTGAAAGTCTTGTTCACCGGTAATAGCGCTGACGAGGCGCTTTGCCGCATCATCTATGTCTTCCTCAATGCCTATCCAGCCTCCTAGCAATCCCTTTTTCCCTTTGGCATCACCTTCGTTGTATTCGGCGATAAGTACATTTAATTTGCCGTCAATAATACCGAAAACAATATTGTCCACTGATAGATGAGGTAAGCGTTGAGTGCGATTGGGGTGACACGGTGTAGACATAACCTTAATAAGTCCTGATTGAAAAAAATAATGTTAGCGGAGGTTAAAATATTTTACGATTTTATAATAGTCTCTTTTACTTTAAGATGTAGTCATGCAAGCAGCCTGACGGTAGTTCGTTAGTCACGTCGCACGTCATGGCCTGTCCTTAGATTACTTAACACTATGGCTTAGTCAATGAAGCCGTATAGCGATTCTTCCGGAGGCGCAAGTTGTTTGACGTTAAGCACAGTATTTCTCTCTTGTTCAATGCAAATAAAATATACGATCGGCAAGTCATTGAAGGCGTCGGAAATTATTTACAGGCCTCTAAGGTTAACTGGGATGTATACCTTGAAGAAGATTTTATAGCAAGGTTGAATCACATTGACGAATGGTCGGGAGATGGTGTCATTGCTGATTTTGATTCTGCTGAAATAAGAGAAGCACTGTTACATTCAGACAAGCCTGTTATAGGTGTGGGAAGTTCTTATTTTGATGAAGCCGATTACCCGCCGGTGCCTTATGTTGCAACCGATAATTATCAGGTAGTGAAACAAGCCTTTGACCACCTTAAAAGCCGAGGCTTGGAACGGTTCGGCTTCTATGGCGTACCGGCAGATGCGTCCCATTTATGGGCGCTTGAAAGAGAGAAAATCTACAAACACCTCATGAAGTCAGAAGGGTATGAGGAATTTTATTACCAGGGCGTCACTACTAGCCCTGAAACCTGGCATTATGCTATTAACAGGCTTGCAGATTGGCTACACGGCCTACCAAAACCAATAGGCATTATAGCCGTTACCGACAGCCGTGCCCGGCATATTTTACAAGCCTGCGAACTAGCCAATATTGCGGTGCCTGAAAAAGTGTCAGTGATCGGTATTGACGATGATGATATTGCACGTCACCTGAGCAGGATAAGCTTGAGTTCAGTAACCCAAGGTGCGGTTGAAATGGGGTATAGAGCGGCGAAATTGCTGCACAGACGGCTTACTCGGCCATCGTCAAACATCGTTAGAGTACTGATTCCACCTGCGGGAATATCGGCGCGACAGTCATCTGACTTCAAAGCCCTTCACGACCCGTATGTTATCCAGGCAATGCAGTTTATTAGGCAGAATGCTACCAAGGGAATTAAAGTTGATCAGGTTACTGATTTTATCGGTATCTCCCGTTCGAATTTAGAACAGCGGTTTATACTGGAACGAGGGCACACAGTACACACAGAAATTCACAACGAAAAACTCAATAAAGCGCGACGTCTATTGGAAGAGACGGATTTGCCGACTAAGAGCGTGGCGTTGCAAAGCGGCTACCCTTCACTTCAATATATGTATGCCATTTTTAAAAAGCACTTTGGCTTAACACCAACCCAGTACAGAGACGAACATTTCGACCGGGCACCAAAGCCAAGGTAAAAAACTGTGCCCCAGAAATAAGGGCACAGGAGTTGCGAGGTTACTGGGGGTGGTAAATTTTATACTCACCAGATACGTGCAGCAGACTGAGCATATGCAACATGCCGTCGTAGTAGCGGTACTTTCCGGTAGGCGCGTCTTGTTGCCATAGATAGGTAATCATTTCTTTGGCAAAGGGACTATTACTTACTGTCGCTCCAAACGCATTCATTGCTGTTCTGCCGTGACTTCGGTAGTTGATTCCAGGAACCCGTGACCCGTCGACGTTATATAGTGCGATGAAGTCTCCGTATGTCGTTACTTCATTCTCAAAAAACGCAACCTGTCTCTCTACGAGTTCCTTCAGCGTTTCACTTTCACTAATCCAATAGTAATCCATGGCCAGATTGCCCATAACGCGAAAAGAGTCCCATGCACTTATATGACTGTTGCCATTAAAGCTTGTGACCTGAGGAACCCCTTCATGGGAGGCGTAGTCGCTGAATAACCCCGTTGACGGATGGGAAGCCTTGGTGAAATACTGCCGACTGATTTTTGCCACATCATGCCAGTAGGTGTTATTTTCATTGGCCCATACTGCCCACAACTCATAAAACGCAGGCAGGTGATAAGACGGGTCGGTAAATGAATCCACATTCAACGTTGTAACAAACTCAACTTGTTTGAAATCCGGATGCATCATATGCCGGGTGGTGGGCGAACGCGTGAAAATCATGTCGTGGAGAATTTGGTTCGCTTCTTCATTATAGTTAAAAATTCCTTCGTCACTCCCCCAACGGTTATTCGCCAGAAATAGCGCCATGGCAAAATATTCCTCGCCGTCTGGCGCCGGATTTGTCGCTATGGGCAAGTAGGGAGCATCGGCACTTAGTTGCCAGGCGAAGAAGCCCTGATGAGGACCTGACGTATTTTGAATGTGTGTCTTAGTGAATTTCCAGAGCTTATTAAACGTGGCCTGGTCGTTCATCATTACGGCAATGAACATACCGTAAGACATGCCTTCTGAACGAATATCATTGGAGTCGATGGCCTTGATAAACGCCATGTCATCCCCTGCACCAAACAACAAACTTTTCCCGTTGTCTTCAGGTGACGCGTCAACAGACGCAGTGCTGACCACGACGTTGTCGATAACAATGTCGCCCACGATGTCAACAGGCTTTGAACCGGCAATAAATTGTAAGCCAAGTCCACGCACGCTGGAAAAATCAAAACTGTCGCTAATATAACCAAAGGCAGTATCAGGATTGATATTGTTGAAGGTGAGTGTGAAAAAAGTATCGGCAGGACGGCCGGTAACCCTGGTATAACCAAGAAAGGCCGGTTGGAAATTTTCATCTTCAAGGATCAACTGAGTGATCAAATTTCCGTCGATAATGTAAGTTTCCGGTAGTTTAACATCCATCGATATCGTTACGCCGTCACGGAAATCTACATTCATGAATTGTTGATTTTTAACCGAGAAGACATCACCCGTTGTTTGCCATGAGGGCGAGACAACAAGCGCTTGACTCTCGTGTTTTAATGCTATGGAGAGTTCAGAACCATTGTCAGGTGTTGCTACCCAATTCGCTATATTTGTATCAAATGAATCTGATTTCAGGATTTTTGTTACCTGGTTTTCCCCGCCATCATTTTCTGGCATAAGCTCAAACAACTGTGCGTATGTGGCCTGGAGTTTCGCCGTCACTTCCTCCTCACTGGCAATACCCAACGCGGAAAAGAAATTCGTGTATTCACCCGTGTGATATGCTGCGTTAGGTGAAAAGGTGTTAGCTATTGCATTGTCGTCCTCATAGTCAATGCTCCACGACAACGCTGACTGGTTAAATGGTACGCGTCTGTCTTGGGTAATGACTAACTGTCCTTCAAGGAGGGCTGATTCATTTGCGCCAAGGTGGGTTAAATGCATCGCAGTTGAATTTATTACGGTTGAGCTAACCGCAGATTCAGCAGTTACGACAAGGTTATTAACGTTGTCACTGGTATTGTTAACGGTTACGTCAAAAACGTAAGTAAATTGATGCCTGCCTGCTCGATACTTATCTGTCAGGGTAATACTTTCAATGTTAATGTCGGCAAGTGAAGGAAAACCAGCCCCAACGAACACAGTAAGGAAAAACATGCTTAGCAAGCGCTGAAATGATCTCATGCTCATATTTTCTCTCCCGCCGTGCCCCGTTGTGCAAGAACCAGGAAAAAACCACACAAGAGCAGCAGCAAGGTGGCAGGCGCATTGACTGTAACAACCTGTGCAGTGGATACGCCTGACTCTGTGACGGAATAATCCGTTGGGTTATAGATTTCAAAAAAAGAAGTGAAGTTGCTCAACTCATTATTGCCAGTCCATAGAAAAGACAGTTGGATATTATTGAGGGAATGGCCTGGGGAGAGCGAGTGAGAGGGCGTGTGGAAATCCGCAAAGCCCGGTTCCGGAAAACCGAATATAGTATCGGGGTCTACTGCAAACGCGTCCCACCCCGGGGGAGAGGACAAAATGGCAATGTCTTCGTACATGCTGTGTTCGAAGTACAGTGTGAACGCTTCAATATTTTCGTTGCCGTTATTGTGAAGTGAAAATGTCGCTGTATATCTGTTGCTGCCATTATTTTCCAAGGCATGCGTAACCACGGCAGCATGCCCGTAGCCCGATGGTGCAATGCCCAGTATGGTCAGTGTCATTAATAGGTTCATAACTGCTTGTCTACTCGCGAATTTCATTGTGTCTCACCCCTTGTTATGGTCAAAATGAATATAAGTAGGGTATTGCCATTTTAATTAACAGTTCAATAACAAGTGGGTTTTAAACGTAAATTCGTAATACCATTACTAAGACTCATAAAACGGCCCTAAGGTAAACTCCGGCTTGGAAATACAGGAATTGTGGTTGTTAACATTTGGGGTCGGGACAGGCCAGTTTTGGGAATGGGAATGTTAAAATTTATGAGTATGTGCCCGCTGGCACTGATGTTATTTATTGCGACTGCAACAGGGCGTGTCCACGCTACTGAATTTGATGTATTGTTGTTTACCAAAACTGCCGGTTGGCATCATAAGTCACAGCACAAAGCGGTAGAGGCAATCCAAAATTTAGCGAAAAAACACTTCTTTTCCGTGGAATGGCACGAAGATGCCAACATCTTTAACAGTAAGGATTTGGCGCGGTTTGATGCTGTCATTTTCCTGTCCACCACCGGTGATGTACTCAACGGACGACAGCAGCAACAACTCACCGACTTTATCCGCGCAGGCAATGGATTTGTGGGTATTCACAGTGCAAGTGACACAGAAAAATCCTGGCCATGGTATCAACAATTGGTTGGCCATACTTTTGTTATACACCCGCCTGTACAAACTGCACAAATACGTATTCTGGACGCTGACTTTCCCGGCATGCACGGGTTTACTGATGGGCAAATATGGACGGATGAGTGGTATGAATTCTCTCCTCCCCATGTCAGCGACCTCAACTATCTGATCACTGTGGATGAAAGCACCTATAACACGAAAGCTGATTGGGGGAATGTGACGGGCAACGGGATGGGAGCATTTCACCCCATTGCGTGGTATCACTATTTCGAAGGAGGAAGGTCGTTTTACACGTCGTTAGGGCATATGTCTGGTACTTACCAGATAGAGGCGTTTCAATGGCATATGGCCGGAGGTATCTATTGGGCCGCCACCGGGAAAGGAATACGTGAAGAAAACCAATTTCGCAATTAAATAGGGTTGATGAGGAAAACAATAATGAATGACGCGCAACATTCAACAAACCAGGAATCTGTAAACAACGGGTTTGTCATTTTTATCAGTGTGGTTGCCACTATTGGAGGTTTTTTATTCGGCTTTGACAGTGGCGTTATCAACGGCACGGTAGACGGGTTGCAATCGGCTTTCCAATCGCAAAGCGTGGGTACCGGTTTTAATGTGTCCAGTATGTTGTTGGGCTGCGCCTTTGGCGCATTCTTCGCAGGTTGGCTAGCGGACAGGCTGGGTCGGCGAGCGTTGCTGTTGGTGGCTGCGGTGCTGTTTATTGTTAGTGCCTGGGGGTCCGGTGTGGCAGCTGGCAGTGGAGAATTTATAATTTACCGCATTCTTGGAGGCCTTGCTGTCGGCGCAGCATCGGTAATGGCTCCGGCGTATATCGCAGAAGTGTCACCAGCAAAATATCGCGGCATGCTTACCTCCATTCAACAAATTGCAATTATCAGTGGTTTATTTGCCGCTTTTGTCAGTAATTACCTATTGGCGGATATTGCTGCGGGTTCAACAGAGCCACTATGGCTGAACTATGCCGCCTGGCGCTGGATGTTCTGGATGGAACTTATTCCGGCATCGCTGTTTCTTTTAATGCTGTGCTTTATTCCTGAAAGCCCCCGTTTTTTGGTTGCCAAGGGCAAAACCGAACAGGCATCCAATGTACTTAATAAACTGTTTTCCAAAGGGGTGACACAAAAACTAGCCGATATCAAAGCCTCATTGGCGAATGATCATCAACCCCGGCTACGCGATGTTATCAACCCGTCAGGTGGTGGACTTCGGCCAATTGTGTGGGTGGGCATTGGCTTGGCGGCATTGCAGCAGTTGGTTGGTATTAATGTGGTTTTCTACTATGGTGCCGTGCTGTGGCAGGCAGTGGGTTTCTCCGAAGGCGATGCGCTGTTAATCAATGTTATTAGCGGTGGCATAAGTATTGGTGCCTGTATTATCACCTTGTTGGTAATAGATAAGATTGGGCGAAAGCCACTTCTAAAATGGGGTTCAGTAGGCATGACTATTACACTTGCCGCCGTGGCTCTGGCTTTCTCAAACGCCCAAACTGGTGATGACGGCAGGCTGGTGCTCGGCGATTGGGGGCCAGTGGCGCTGATCGCAGCAAATTTGTACGTATTTTGTTTTAACTTCTCATGGGGGCCGGTTATGTGGGTTATGCTGGGAGAAATGTTCCCCAATCAAATACGCGGTTCCGGATTGGCAGTAGCGGGTTTGGTGCAATGGCTGACGAATTTTGGTATCACTCTGTCATTTCCAATGTTGCTCGCTGGTATCGGTCTTGCTGGCGCCTATGGTTTCTATGCGTTTTGTGCGTTGTTGTCTGTTATCTTTGTTGTACGCTTGGTGAACGAGACCCGGGGCAAAGAGCTGGAAGATATGGAAGGGTGACAAGTTCTGCGCCGTTAGGCGCCTAAGTGCGCTGCCAATGCAGCTATATCTTTTACCGTTATATCGGCGTCAATGCCCAGAGGGTAGGGCATTTTACCCGGACGGCTAACAAAAGCCGCCTGTAACCCTGCCGCTTTGGCGCCCGTGGTGTCCCAACCGTGAGCCGCTACCATCATGGTGAGCCCCGCTGGGGTACCAATTTGCTTCACAGCCCAGCGGTATGCAGCCGAATTGGGTTTATATATTCCAATTTGTTCAACACTGAGCACGTGGTCAAATGCGTGTGCTATATCAGCGTATTGCAACTGCCGTTGCAATCCAGCGCTGGCGGAATTCGACAGCGCGGTTAAGGTAAAACCTGCTTTTCTTAATCGCTGAAGAGCGGACTTTACCTCTTTATGAGCCGGCAGGCTTGTCATCGCGGGCACGATGGCGCCTTTGGCTTCTTCCATGGATATTGCGCGCTGCCTGGCGTGGCAGACCATAACTAACGCCGCCGCACCAATATCACTGAAGTTGTGAAACCTGTCAGTACTGTTCTCTACCAGTGAGTGGTGCAGCAAGGTGGAAAACCACAACGGTACGGCATCTTCGCTGCCCGTTAGCCGCGCCACAGTGTGTTTGACCGCCGTCATGTCTAACAGCGTTTCGTTTATATCGAAAATGAGTGATGATGGTGTCATGAACGCTCCTCATATTACCCTGTAAGAGTTTGTTTAACGTGACTTTGAGTTTTGGTGCCAAACAGGGTAATGTTAACTGTTGAGGTGGTTGGCAACGGGACCAATGCGAGACCTCGTTGGCAAGCTACCGGGCTTGTAACACTTAAACACAATTATAAAAATGGCGTTTTTTCAATGGGCTGCTATTGAACGTAACGGATGCAAAAACGCCGCATTGCCCATCGTACCATTCGCAAAAAATAACATGGTGCGATAAATTTTGACAGGATGACAAAATGAAGTGTTTAATTGCGTGGTGTTTGCCGGTGCTTTGGATCGCGATGGCAAGTGCATCAGACATACAGAATAACTCACTTTTACATAAGGAGGTGTTAACGGTACCTCCTGCAGTAAATCAAGTTCCCCCCTCTTCTAGAATTATAGATTCAGGCGGTAAAGACGTCTTCATTCCGACACTGCCTAATTCGATTGCTATTGACGGCGAGTTAAATGAACCGCAATGGCAACGGTCAACTCACTTAACACTGGACTATGTCACGCAGCCTTACGACAATGTTGTTTCTCCGGTTAACACTGACGTCTATGTGTTTGAAGATGGTCAGACCTTATTTATTGGATTCGTCGCGCAGGATCCAAATCCATCGGCAATTCGAGCGTTTTATCGCGACAGAGATGACATCTGGAGTAACGACCTGGTGGGGATCAAACTCGATACGTTCAATAACCAGCGCCTTGCCTATCAGTTTTTTGTCAATCCCTATGGTGTGCAGGCCGATGCCGTAGAGAACGAAATGACAGGTGAAGAAAGTGACAGTTGGAATGCTATCTGGCAATCAGCAGGACGATTAACGGAATCTGGCTACGTTGTTGAAATGGCAATCCCCATGCGTGCGATGAACTTTAATGAATCAGGGCAGGACAAAATCTGGGGCGCAGAGTTCGTGCGATTTTATCCCCGTCAGAATAGTTTCAGGCTTTCCAACGTTCCCTTCGACAGAAACAATGCCTGTACGCTTTGTCAGATGGGGAAAGTGCGTGGTTTTCGACAGGCGACTCAAGGTAAAAACCTGGCAATTGTGCCGACTGCCGTCTTTGGAAAGGGCAGGAGCAGAGATGTTTTTGCAACTACGCGTGAATGGGATTCGGTGAGTGCCAGTGAACTCGGGCTGGACGTTACGTGGGGGATCTCGCCTCAGATGTCGTTGCAAGCAACGCTAAACCCCGACTTTTCTCAGGTGGAAGCCGATGTGGCACAAGTGAGCGTCAACAACACTTTCTCCTTGTATTTCGATGAGAAAAGGCCATTTTTTGTGGAGAACGCTGATTATTTTTCGACAAATCAGACCCTTGTGTACACCCGGAACATCAGTGCGCCGGATTTCGGCAGTAAGTTAACAGGGCAAATTAACAATCATACATTTGGCGTTTTTGTTGCCAACGATGAGCAAACCACTTTTATTGTGCCTGGGAACATTGGTTCTGATGTGGTCACTTTAGATGAGCAATCTCGCAATGGAGCGATACGCTATCGCTATGATGTATCGAATGACTTGTCGGTGGGCTATGTAGGTACATTTCGCGATTCGGTGCACTATAATAATTACGTCAGTGGAATGGATTTAAAATACAGGTTAACCGAGCAGGATACCCTCGAACTGCAATGGGTTGCGTCGGATACCACATATCCCTCTGATCTCTACAGAGGATTTTGTGATGCAACTTGTACTAACCCCGGGGACTACAGCGAAGCTGCATTGCGCACCAGACAAACTGATAGCTTTTTTGGTACCGCGTGGCGAATGAATTACGAACATGAGGAAAGAAACTGGTTCCTTAATGCCGAGCACTATGCCAACGAAAAAGACTTTCGCGCCGACCTGGGTTTCGAAACAAAAGCCGATTATTACCAGTCTGTGTTAGGCGGTGGCTACCTATGGTGGCGTGATAGCGGCTGGTGGAACCGCATCCGGGTGAACGGCGAATGGAGCATTTCACACAACAGTGCGGGCGCTTTGATCAAACGGGAATTTGAAGGCTATGCAAGTGTTCGGGGTACACTGCAATCCTTAGTGGAGTTGGGGGTTGTGCGCCGCGAACGGGTGGGTTTGCGGTTGGATTCATCGTCGCTAAACATTGGAGGAAATACGACGCGATTTGAAGAAAAACAGATAAATTTATATCTTGAAACCAGCCCTAATTCACGTTTTTTCCTGAGTAACTATGTGAGTGTAGGAGACCAAATAGACTTTGCTCACAATCGCCTGGGAGATGAAGTCTATACAGAATCTCAAATTGATATGAATATAGGCGAACATGCTCAGTTACGAGTTATGCACACATTTAACGCCCTTGAGGCCGAAGGGGAGCCACTGTTCACTGCGCGTCTTACTGATATGCGACTTAGCTACCAATTTGATACCCGTCAACTACTCAGGCTTATCGTGTCTTATAGCAACACCACCCGAAATCCAGACAACTATCAATTTAAGGTCGATCCTAAAACCCGTGAACTTAGCGGGCAACTATTGTACTCGTACAAGCTAAATCCTCTGACCCGATTTTTTGTTGGGGTGGGCGCGACAGCGTTAGAAAGTAACCCGTTAGCCAGTATAAAAACACAAGAAACATCCATTTTTATTAAATGTAGTTACGCGTGGCTTCAGTAGCCAGTTTGGCTATACAAAGCGGGACATATCGGGATGAGCGACTTCAATCCACTGTTTCATCGAGGGCTCTTCGATGAAACTAAAATCGGCAAAGTCAAAGCCAGGTGATACAGTGCATCCAAGCAGCGAATAGTCGCCTGTGGTTTCTGCTGCCTGGAAATCGCCCGCCGGAATGACAGCGACAAAGTCGTATTCGCTGCCACCTAAACGTTGTTCCCGCAGTTGTTGTTGGTGGATGTGATAAAGTCGCAACGGCGCACCGTCATAGTGATTCCAAATTTCGTCATGGAGCACGCGGTGAAAGCGACTCACCTGCCCTTTCAACAACAGAAAGTAGATGTGCGTCACCGCGGGACGAGACATGTTGTGAACCGGTGAATGTACCCGGTGCTGGGATTGAAAAACCTGCTTAAAGAAGCCGCCTTCTGGATGCGGTTGCAGTTGCAGTTTTTCTATCAGCGGATGATTTTCTTTGCCCATCTTTGTGTTATTCCAAACTTATTTCTACGCAATAGCTTACTCCCGGTGTTAAAAAAATGCATTTTTTTTGTAAATGATCGCAATAAGCCGCAAACTTGGGTATATCCAGATGAACTTTTTTTCAGGTGTCAACCGTATGAATGTTACATTCTTCCGTCCCAAAGGGCAGCGAGTCCTGTGGGCGCTTCGTCTATCGAACAGGTGGTGAACGCGTGAAATATCAAAAGACAACACAAGTAGAAAGTGGTGGGAAAGTCTATACAGCGGTGAGCTTTGATAGTCTGGCCGATAAATACGATCTGGACCGATTGCCCTTTTGTATCAAAATATTATTGGAAAATCTTATTCGTCACGAAGGCACGCCCTTCGTGACCAGCGATCACATAGAAAGTGTGGCCAGGTGGAACACAAACGAGAATAGTCAGCAGGAAATTTCCTTTGTACCTGCAAGGGTTATTTTGCAGGACTTTACCGGTGTGCCGGCCATAGTTGATTTGGCCGCTATGCGAGATGCGGTGAATGCACTAGGGGGAGATGCAACGGCAATTAATCCTCTCAATCCAGTAGAGCTCGTCATCGATCACTCAGTAATGGTGGACCACTTTGGTTCAAAAGAGGCTTTTGAAAAGAATACCGACATAGAGATTACAAGAAATCAGGAGCGTTATCAGTTCCTGAAGTGGGGGCAATCTTCCTTTGACAATTTTAAGGTTGTGCCTCCGGGCCGCGGTATCGTGCACCAGGTTAACCTTGAATACCTTGCCCGGTGTGCTTTTACCTTAGACAAGGGCGATAAGACCTGGGTCTATCCCGATACCTTGGTGGGAACAGATTCACACACCACAATGATCAATGGTCTTGGCGTGCTAGGATGGGGGGTAGGCGGCATTGAAGCTGAGGCTGCCATGCTCGGGCAGCCAGTTACAATGCTGCGTCCAGAAGTCGTGGGCTTTCGTCTAAGCGGTAGACTCTCTCCCGGTGTCACAGCAACAGATATGGTGTTGACCATAACCGAGCAATTACGAGCCCATGGCGTGGTTGGAAAATTTGTCGAATTTTACGGCCCGGGTATCAAGTATTTAACTACCGCTGACAGAGCGACGATCGCTAATATGGCACCAGAATACGGCGCAACGTGTGGTATCTTCCCTATTGATAATGTGGCGCTTGACTATTTGCGTCTTACCGGTCGGGATGACGCTCAGGTCGAACTGGTAGAGAACTACGCGAAAGTGGCCGGCTTGTGGCATGACGACCATTCTAAAGAGGCGGTTTATCACGAAACGCTTGAATTGGATCTCAGCGATGTGGTGCCTTCTGTTGCTGGCCCGAAACGGCCACAGGATCGCATTGCCCTCGATAAGGCTGCCGGGGCGTTCACTACCTGGTATCAGTCCCAGATTGACATTAAGGTTGTGGAAGAGGAAGCGAAGTTTGTTGCCGAAGGGGGCGATATGGCAGAGGTTGATGAGGAAATCGACTCCTTCGTTAACTTTAATGGCGCTAAGTTTAACCTTGAAGATGGCGCCATTGTCATTGCGGCCATCACTAGTTGTACCAATACTTCAAACCCGTCCGTACTGATCGGCGCCGGTTTGTTGGCCAAAAAGGCTGTGGAACTGGGTTTAATCACAAAGCCTTGGGTGAAAACCTCGCTGGCTCCAGGGTCACAGGTGGTAACTCAATACCTGGAAGATGCCGGTTTGATGGAGCCACTGGAAGCGCTGGGTTTTCATTTGGTGGGCTATGGCTGTACAACGTGTATTGGCAATTCCGGCCCCTTGCCTGATGCAATTGGCGACGCGGTGCGAAAAGCGAAGTTAACGGTAACCTCAGTGCTGTCAGGAAACCGTAATTTTGAGGGGCGTATTCACCCTGATGTAGCAGCCAATTATCTCGCATCCCCGCCTCTGGTGGTGGCATATGCCCTTGCGGGTAACATGCGAACCGACATTAGCAGCGAGCCCATTGGCACCAGTAATGAAGGAAAGCCGGTATACTTGCGGGATATATGGCCCAGTGACGCTGAAATTCAAGACTACATTGGCCAATACGTTTCTGGCGATCTGTTCAAACAGAAATATGCCGATGTGTTCAAAGGCAATGATGTGTGGAACGATCTGACGGTAGCAAAAACTTCTGTTTACGATTGGCCGGATTCCAGCTATATCAAGCAGCCACCATTTTTCGATAACATGGGGAGGGAACCGGCAGCGCTAACTCAAATAGCGGATGCGCGCTGTCTGGTAAAAGTCGGTGATTCCATCACCACTGATCACATTTCTCCCGCTGGATCCATTGCACCTGACAGTCCGGCTGGCGAGTATTTGCAAGAGCAGGGTATCGCGCCGGCAGACTTTAACTCACTGGGGTCGCGACGGGGCAATCACGAGGTCATGATGCGTGGGACATTTGCAAATGTTCGACTGAAAAACCAGCTCGCGCCGGGGACATCGGGAAGTGCGACTACCCACTTCCCCAGCGGCGAACAGATGTCTGTCTTCCATGCGGCAATGCGCTATAAAGAGGAAGGGGTTCCAGCTGTAGTGATTGGGGGAAAGGAATACGGTACCGGCTCCAGTCGCGACTGGGCAGCCAAAGGACCATCTTTATTGGGAGTCAAAGCGGTAATGGTCGAAAGTTACGAACGCATTCATCGCTCCAACCTCATAGGTATGGGTATTTTACCGCTACAATTTAAGCCTTCTGACAATGCTGAAACCCTGAAAATTCGGGGTGACGAGCGGTTTACCATTGATGCTGTCAGCCGCGGCCAGAAAGAGGTGGCAGTGGTCGCCACTTCTGATGACGGTGGAACTAAACGCTTTAAAATGGATGTGCGTATTGATACCGACAATGAGTTCACGTATTTTGAACACGGCGGTATTTTGCATTACGTCATTAGGGAGTACTTGCAGAAACCAGCCTGAAAAGTTGTCATTAATACCCCGCTATGAAGCGGGGTATTTGTCCCAGCTGGTGGCGATTTACGCTTTAGCCATTAAAGAATACACGGCTTTATATCCTTGCTGGATGGTTTTAAGCTTGTCATCCGTTTTGTCGCGCTCAACAAAGCGATGTGCAACGCCTGCTTGCTTCGACTTTGCAAAGATAGCGTCAAAATTAATTGTTCCCGTGCCGACATCGGCAAAATGACCGGCTTTGTCCATATCTTTAACATGCCAGAGTTTAAAACGGCCCGGGTATTTGGCGAAATAAGCCAATGGATCTTTCCCTGCCTTAACCGCCCAGTACAAATCCAGTTCCATTGCCATATTTTGTGCTTCTACGTCGTTGAGCAGTACATCATAAGGCTCCACACCACCGGTGGTCATAAATTCGAAGTCGTGGTTGTGATACGCCAATACCAGACCTTGGTTCCTGCATGCTTCTCCCCAGGTATTACACTCTTCTGCGAGGCGTTTATATACATCTATCGTGGTGCCTCGTTGTTCTTCAGTTAAGTAGGGAATGACAACGTATTTATGACCCACTTCCTGGGCCGTTTCTATGATTTTGTTGATCCCCTCTTTTCTGAATGTGTCCAAGGGTATGTGTACTGACGGTGCAGACAGGCCTTCACCTTCCATAATCTTGCGAATAGTTTTGGGTGAATGGCCAAAATAACCGGCAAATTCCAGCTCTCTATAACCTACCGCAGCCACCAGCTTTAGTACTGCGGGAACACTCACAGCCATCATTTCTCTGAGTGTATACAACTGCAACCCTACTCGTAATTCGGGTTTGGCTTGAGCTAATGCCAGGTTTGGTGCGGCCATCATGCTTAATGATATGGCTCCAAGCTTGGTGAATTGACGGCGGCTTAATTTACTGCCCCACGTTTTGGCAACAAGTGAATTTAGCGTTTTATTATGCTCAGACATGATTCTCTCCTGATTTTATTTGCGTGGTATCAACCGAGCTTTCACACCTTGCCTGAATAGCCTGAATTGGAGCGCTGGGCGCTTTTCCGGTGCTTTTTCTTAAAACAAGCTCAAAGGGCATGATGACCCGAGGGGCTTTTTTTATTTTGCCCTCCAGTACGTCTATCAATAAATTAACAGCGGTGCGACCGAAGGCTTCTGCGGGTTGCGCAATGGTCGTTAACGGCGGGTCACAATAGGCGGCAAAATCAATATTATCGAAACCGGCAACAGAAATATCATCGGGAATACTAAGTCCGGCTGCTTTAAAGCCCTGCACCGCACCGATGGCGGTTTCATCGTTTTCACAAAACACGGCGGTAGGTCTGTCGTCGAGGGCCAAAATGCGCTGGGAAGCGGCAAGGCCTGCTTGCAAGGTAAAGTCACCCGGAAACAGCAAGTGTGGGTCGAATTCAAGACCTGCGTTTTCCAATGCGTCTCGGTAACCGCTTAATCTGTCACGGGTGAGGGGGCTTTCTGCAGGGCCTTTTATCAGGGCGATGCGAGTATGCCCGAGGGACAAAAGATGAGATGTCATTGCCCGCGCTGCGGCTCGGTTATCCAGTACAACCGTGGGAAATAACGAGGAGTCCAATACCTCACAGGCATTAACCATGGGCAATAAAACGCCGTGTTCAATATCTTCGTGGTCGAAGGGGTTTTTCGCCCGAAGTTGAATTAACCCGTCAGCTTGGGAGGTTTGTACCATTTTTGCGTAACCCGCTTCTATGTCATCCCGTCCCAGGGTATTGCCCAGCAGCAACGCATAACCCAATTCCGCTGCTGCTTCCTGCATACCACTGATAACACGTGCGAAAAATACAGTGGCGATTGTGGGTACCAGTACAACCAGGTTGTGGGTCTTGCCTGAGCGGAATTTTACCGCCATGAGGTTGGGTTTGTAACCCACTTCTTTAACCGCAGTCATCACTTTGTCACGGGTTTTTGGCGACACTCGCTCAGGGTGCTGCAATGCCCGTGATACGGTTGCCACCGATACGCCCGCCATGTCCGCCACTTCACGAATATTAGACATTTTCTGTTTCTCTGTTTCTGCTTGTGCGCCTGCTGTTGTCAGTATCTCTTCAAATAGTAGGAATGATAACGAGATGTAACGCATTACATTTTGTTCGGTAGCATTACCCATGCCGGGTAAAAAATCCAGCGTTATTTTCAAATGTAAAACGAAAAATATACACGCTTGCAGATTAAACAAGCGGTTTAGCTCACTGAATTCGTATGTAGTCGGAAAATACGTTGACAGCATCAAATGTAATCCGTTACATTTTTACACCAATTACAACTTTGTAACAATGTCGGTATGTATGGGAGGAGTCATGGCAAAAATGCAGCGTATCCGCATGGGTATGGTTGGCGGAGGTGAGGGGGCGTTTATTGGCGCTGTACACCGTCATGCAGCCGGGTTAGACGGCCAGTATGAGCTTGTTTGTGGCGCTTTTAGTCGTGACAAAGAAAACAACCAACGCACTGGCGATAGTCTTGGAATAGATGATAACCGCGTTTACGCGTCCTGGCAGGACATGCTCAGCACCGAAGCCTCGTTACCTGAGGAAATGCGTATGGAAGTGGTGGTGGTGGTAACGCCCAATCACTTGCATGTGCCTGTAACCATTGCTGCGATTGAAGCGGGCTTTCACGTATTTTGTGAGAAACCTGCGGCATTGAACCTGGATGAAGCGAAAGCTTTAGCGACAGTGGTAAATCAATCAGACAGATTCTATGGCCTGGCCCACACTTATCTGGGGTATCCCATGGTGTGGCAGGCGAAAGCCATGATAGAAGATGGCAAATTAGGCCGCGTGCGAAAAATCCTGGTGGAATATCCTCAGGGCTGGTTGAGTGAGCCCGAAGAGCAGGGCAACAAGCAAGCCTCGTGGCGCACAGATCCTTCGCAGTCGGGCGGTTCTGGCTGTATGGGAGATATTGGTACTCACGCCTTTGGCCTTGCTGAGTTTATTTCTGGCGAAACGATTACGTCACTGTGTGCAGAAATGAATACTGTGGTTGAAGGGCGCAGACTGGACGACGATGGCGCCGCGTTTTTCCGCACCGAGAACAATGCAAAAGGCGTACTGATTGCCAGTCAGATATGTGCAGGTGAAGAAAATGCGCTGAAAATTCGCGTGTATGGCGACAAGGGTGGGTTGGAATGGCATCAAATGGAGCCGAATTCCGTGATTTATCGACCTCTTGGCGCGCCCTTTGTTGTGTATCGTGCTGGAGCGGGCCAGCCCGGTTTGTATCCTGAGGCATCTCGCCGTTGTCGCACACCATCAGGGCACCCGGAAGGATACCTTGAAGCAATGGCTAATTTATATAGTGACTTTGCTTCTGCGATACGAGCTGGAGGCAAAGGCAAAGCGCCGGGTGTGCCGGGTTTGCACAGTGGGTTGCGAGGCATGGCTTTCATTCAGACTATGTTGGAAAGTGGTAGTAGTGACGTTAAGTGGCACGCCATTGCAGATACGGAATAGTTTCGTTAATTACGTTTTTTAAAGAGGAAAAAGCATGTCAGCAATTCAAGGTCCGGCTATCTTTCTCGCCCAGTTTGTGGGTGAAGATGCGCCTTTTGATTCACTCGAAGGCATGGCTAAGTGGGCGGGTTCTTTGGGCTATAAAGGTATTCAGGTACCCACTGACCCAAAAATTTTCGATTTGGAACAAGCTGCGAACAGTCAGGCCTATTGCGACAATGCGAACGCCGTTTGCGAGAGAGCCGGGGTGGTGATCACAGAGTTATCCACCCATTTGCAAGGGCAGTTGGTGGCAGTTCATCCCGCATACGATGAACTGTTTGATAGCTTTGCCCCAGAGCACCTTCACGGGAACCCTAAAGCGCGCACTGAGTGGGCGGTGCAGCAACTCAAATGGGCTGCCAAGGCAAGTCAGCGATTAGGGTTAAAAGCTCACGCTACTTTTTCAGGTGCACTTATGTGGCACCTGGTGTATCCGTGGCCTCAGCGTCCACCCGGTTTGGTAGAAGCTGGATTCAAAGAGCTAGCGGCGCGCTGGAAACCCATTTTGGACGTGTTTGACGACGCCGGTGTGGATGTTTGCTACGAAATTCATCCCGGTGAAGATTTACATGATGGCGCCACGTTTGAGCGCTTCCTGAAAGCGGTAGACGACCACCCCCGAGCGAACATTCTGTTTGATCCCAGTCATTTTGTTCTACAACAACTGGATTATTTGGATTTCATCGACAGGTATCACGACCGCATTAAGATGTTTCACGTCAAAGACGCAGAGTTCAACCCTTCGGGACGCAGCGGTGTGTACGGTGGATATGAAGATTGGGTAGATCGCCCCGGGCGCTTTCGCTCCCTGGGCGACGGACAAGTCGATTTCAAAAGCATATTCAGTAAGTTGACTCAATACGGTTATACCGGTTGGGCAGTTTTGGAGTGGGAGTGCTGCCTGAAGGATCCCGCTCAAGGTGCCGCAGAAGGAGCTCCTTTTATCCAACAACACATAATTCAGCCCACTTCCGTTGCATTTGACGATTTTGCCGGTGCCCGCAGTAGCGAAAGCCGCAATCGCAGAATTCTTGGTCTGGATGAGTAAAGCAGTGGTGCACGGCACCTTATAGAGGAAAAAAGAATGATAATAACGCGCCTGAGTATCATGATGTTTCTCCAGTTTTTTATTTGGGGTGGATGGTTTGTCACTCTAGGGACTTACCTGGGGCAAAACCTTGGGGCAACCGGTAGCGAAACGGGTATGGCGTTCTCTACCCAGTCCTGGGGAGCCATCGTAGCTCCTTTTATCGTGGGGTTGATAGCTGATCGCTTTTTCAATGCAGAACGCATTTTAGGCATACTACATCTGGTAGGGGCTGCCCTCATGTACATGATGTATCAGGCGGGTGATTTTGCGGCTTTTTATCCTTATGTACTTGCCTACATGATTGCTTACATGCCTACTCTGGCGTTGGTGAATTCCGTCTCGTTTAACCAAATGTCCGACCCATCCAAAGAGTTTGGCAAGGTCCGGGTGTGGGGCACCATTGGATGGATTGTTGCCGGTCTGGTTATCAGCTACGTATTTTCCTGGGATTCCCAGACGGCTATCGGTGAAGGCCTGTTACGCAATACCTTTATGCTGTGTGCAATAGCGTCAGTGCTGTTAGGTATATTCAGCTTCACATTGCCGCCAACACCACCGAAGGGCGCGGATGGTTCGGGCGGCATGACTGAAATGCTAGGGCTGGATGCCCTGTCTTTGCTCAAAGATCGCAGTTTTCTGGTTTTCTTTCTGTCATCTGTACTGATTTGTATTCCACTGGCTTTCTACTACCAAAACGCCAATCCGTTTCTGGCGGGTATTGGCGTGGAAAACCCTACGGGAAAAATGACCCTCGGGCAGGTATCTGAAGCCTTATTTATTCTCGCATTACCGGTATTTTTGAACCGCTTCGGCATAAAGGTAACCCTGGTACTGGGTATGTTGGCCTGGGTCCTCCGTTATGTGTTGTTTGCTTATGGCAACGCCGACAGTGGTATGTTCATGCTAATTATGGGGATTGCACTTCACGGTATCTGTTATGACTTCTTCTTTGTCTCCGGGCAAATATACACCGACGCCAAAGCGGGAGAGAAAGTGAAAAGTGCGGCGCAAGGGCTTATCACTCTGGCGACATATGGGGTTGGTATGCTAGTAGGCTTTTGGGTGGCGGGGAAAATTACTGATGCCTACACAACTGAGGGGGTGAGTGACTGGACCAGTATCTGGTTATTCCCTGCCGGCTTTGCTGCAGTTGTTCTGGTGCTTTTTGTTCTGGCCTTCAAAAATGAAAAAGGAGCGACCGATGCGTAGTTCACGACGGACGATGCTGAAAGGACTGGCCATCTCAGGTATTGGGCTATCTGCGGCCGGCACTTGGTCGCTATCTACCGGCGCTCATGGCAATCAAAACAAAACCGTGTTGAAAGGGAACATTCGTCACGCTGTCGCACGTTGGACGTTTCCGGATTTGTCATTGGAAGCACTGTGTCTGGCGATAAAGGAGATCGGCTTCGCCGCTATTGATTTGGTGGGCCCAGATGAATGGCATATTCTGAAAAAACACGGTGTTGATTGTTCTATGTGTAATGGCGCTGAACTCAATTTGGAAGATGGATGGTGTGATGCTCGCTTCCACGAGGCGCTTATTCCACGCTATCTGACTCACATCGAGAAAGTGGCTGAAGCAGGCTATACCAATCTTATTTGCTTTAGTGGCAATAAGCGCGGCATGGACAATGAAACTGGCCTGAACAATGCCGTGGCGGGGTTATCGAAAATACTCCCTCACGCTGAAAAACACGGCGTCGTTTTACAGATGGAGTTGTTTAACAGCAAAGTCGATCATCCGGATTATATGGCCGATAACTCACCATGGGGTATCGAGCTGTGCCGTCGGCTCGGTTCCGAGAATTTCAAACTCTTGTTCGACATTTACCACATGCAAATCAGTGAAGGGGACATCATTCGCACCATTCGCGACAACCATCAGTACTTTGGCCACTTTCACACGGCCGGCGTACCGGGGCGTCATGAGATTGATGATTCTCAGGAGTTGTATTATCCCGCCATTGCAAAAGCAATAGCGGATTTGAACTTCACCGGGTATCTGGCCCAGGAATTCATTCCGACACCAGACAATCAGGCAGGCAAACTACAATCGCTTAAACAAGCGGTCCGCATTTGTGATGTCTAAGCAGGTATAGGCGTTGCCGCAAATGTTTAAGGGGACAAAACATGGCAAATAATACGTATGATGCGATCGTTGTGGGATCGGGGATCAGTGGTGGCTGGGCTGCCAAAGAACTCACTGAAAAAGGGCTCAAAGTGCTCATGCTTGAGCGCGGACAGAATATTGAGCACGTGAAAGACTATGTCAATGCGCACAAAGAGTCCTGGGATTATCCGCATCGCGGACTCGCTACACAAGAAATGAAAGCGGGGTATCCTGTATTGCGCAGAGATTACCCTCTAAATGAACCTACTTTCGGTATGTGGGCAAATGAAAAAGACGCCCCCTACGTGGAAAAGAAGCGTTTTGACTGGTATCGAGGTTACCACGTGGGTGGTCGCTCTTTGTTGTGGGGACGGCAAAGCTATCGTTTGAATGAAGAGGACTTCACCGCCAACGCGAAAGAAGGCATTGCGGTAGACTGGCCTATTCGCTACGAAGATCTTGCGCCTTGGTATGACTATGTAGAAAAATTTGCTGGGATCAGTGGTACCCGGGAAGGACTTGATGTGCTGCCGGATGGGCATTTTATGCCACCCATTCCTCTCAATATTGTAGAAAAAGATGTGGCGGCAAGGGTCAAAAAAGCCTTTAACGGAACGCGCAACATTATTCACGCCAGAACAGCCAACATTACTCAGGGGATAAACGATATTCGCGTGGGGTGCCAGTTCCGCAATAAATGTTGGTTGGGCTGTCCGTTTGGTGGCTATTTCTCTACTCAGTCTTCGACGCTACCCGCTGCCATGGCAACGGGTAACCTGACGCTGCGTCCGTTTTCTATTGTCAAAGAAATTATATACAACAAAGATACCAAGCGGGCCACCGGAGTGGAGATAATAGATGCGGAAACCAACCAAACTTATGTGTTCAACAGCAAAATCGTGTTCGTCAACGCGTCGGCGTTCAACTCCACCTGGTTGTTAATGAATTCGGCGACTGATGTATGGGAAGGCGGTCTTGGAAGCAGCAGTGGTGAACTGGGTCACAATGTGATGGACCACCATTTTCGGGTTGGTGCCAGCGCACCCGTTGAAGGCTACGACGATAAATATTACAAGGGGCGTCGTCCCGCTGGGTTCTATATCCCGAGATTCAGAAACTGGGGGAATGACCAACGGGATTACCTGCGAGGATTTGGCTATCAGGGAGGGGCTGGTCGCGGCGGTTGGAGTAAAGATATCGCTGAACTTGGCATTGGAGCCGGACTCAAGGAGGCGATGGCCGAACCGGGTGGGTGGTATATCGGAGCAACTGCTTTTGGTGAAATGTTGCCTTACCACGAAAATCGGATTTACCTCGATCCGACGAAAAAAGATAAATGGGGGCTGCCGGTACTTGCCATGGATGTGGAAATCAAAGAAAACGAGCTGAAAATGCGTCAAGACATGAAGCAGGACGCCATTGACATGTTCGAAGCGGCAGGGCTTAAGAATGTGCGTGGCTACGACGCTGAGTACGCGCCTGGTATGGGTATTCACGAAATGGGAACCGCGCGCATGGGGCGGGATCCCAAGTCGTCTGTGTTGAACGGCCACAACCAGGTGTGGGACGCGCCGAACGTGTTTGTTACCGACGGAGCGGCAATGACCTCTGCGTCGTGTGTGAACCCGTCCTTAACCTACATGGCGATGACGGCCAGAGCAGCTCATTTTGCAGTAGAAGAACTGAAAAAGGGGAACTTGTAACATGAATCGTCGTGACTTACTGAAAATGATCACTGCCGCAACCGGTGTTGCCTTCATGGGCGATGTAATGGCGTATGTGGAGTTTCCCTCCGTGCCGCTTAAAAACACCGGTTTTACAAAAGACGATGTGGCGTATATGAACGAAATTGGTGAGATAATTTTGCCGCGAACTGACACGCCTGGCGCAAAGGATGCTGATGTTGGCAGTATGATGGCGGTGCTCGTTGCAGATTGCTACACCCCTGCGCTACAAAAAACGTTTCGCGATGGCTTAGTGAAACTTAATGAGACGGCAAAAGAAAAGTACAACAAGGCATTTCTACTGCTCAGCGACAAAGAGAAACTGGCGCTGCTATCAGAATTAGATGCTCAAGCCCGTGACTACAATTCAGATAAGGGGTTGAGAGGAGTGGATACCGCGCGGCCTAACGCCTGGGGACCTGAAGAGGTTAGCGTTGTTCCTCATTACTTCTCATTAATAAAGCAACTGGTTCTCTTTTGCTTTTTTACTTCCAGGGTCGGAGGTACCCAGGTACTTCGCTATGATCCAATCCCAACCCGTTACGATGGCAATGTGCCGTATAAAAAAGGGCAGGGTGCCTGGGCTACGTCTTAACGGGTGAAATTCGATATCGGTGCTGGCAAACTTGCAATTCCGTTTGCCGGTGACGGGCACATTCCCGTCGTCAGTTGCAATAAGGGTAATGACACGTGACTATTTTTTCTTTTAATCGAATCGGAACGGCGTTGCTGTTTTCCGGTTTGTCAGTGAGTGCGGCCGGGACGGAACTATCGCCCCAGGAAAAAGCGGAGAAAACCGAGGTATGGGAACCGGTGCCTGCGATGGTAACTGCCAAACCCAATAGCGCGCCATCAGATGCGATTGTGCTGTTTGATGGTGACAACCTTGATGCCTGGGAGAGTATTCATGGGGGCAAAGCAACATGGCAGGTGAGCGGAAACGCGTTTACCGTTTCCCCAGGTGCAGGTGATATCGTTTCAAAGCAAAGCTTTTGCGATGTCCAACTGCATCTGGAATGGAAAACTCCTGCAGACGTAGAGGGTATGGAAGGGCAAGAGCGAAATAATTCTGGCATTTTTCTCCAGCAGCGATATGAAGTACAAATTCTAGATTCTTACAATAACAAGACCTACCCCAACGGCCAGGCGGGGAGTATATATAAACAGTCAATTCCTCTGGTTAATCCTCTGCATCCCCCTGGAGAATGGCAAACTTATGATATTATTTTTAACGCGCCGGAATTTTCCGACGGATCATTGGTAAAACCTGGCTATGTCACCGTACTGATAAATGGTGTACTGGTACAAAATCACACGGAAATACTGGGTAGAAGTGAATGGATAGGCGGGCCGACGTACGAAGCACACGGCTGTGCCCCATTACAGTTGCAAGATCACACCAATCCTGTTTCGTTCAGAAATATCTGGGTGCGCGAGATTGCTGATAATATATTAACCGATTTTCGCGAGTAGCCACTCTTCCCAAAGAGGGGCTAAATCTGGTTAATCGTTACTACTCACGGCATGCTGTTTTTGATAGCATGCCGTCCCTTGTAATCCACAACCATCAGTAGCTGCCATGATCGGTGAACTCGCCGCCCTTACCACTGCTCTTTTTTGGGCTGTTGCCGCCCGCCTGTTTCGTCAGCTAGGCAATCGCTTTTCTGCATTGTCAATGAACCTGTATAAAGGTATCTCCACCCTGGTGTTGCTGAGCGTGGTTTGTATTGGCTTTATCCCTTTATCCCATCTCCCAACCGAGGCTTATCTTTGGTTGCTGCTAAGCGGTGTAATAGGTATTGGCATTGGTGACACTTGCTTTTTCCTGGCACTAAAGCGTATAGGTGATAGTCAGTCAGTTTTGGTAACGGAGACCCTGGCGCCTATTTTTGCAGCCTTGCTTGCCATGATGTGGATAGCCGAATGGCTGAACTGGATACAATGGCTCGGGGTGGCGGTGGTAATTATATCCGTAGATATGGTTGTAAAATCTACACGCAAAACGTCACCCCATATTATGCCATCAACGGGTTATCTTTATGCGGGGGCTGCAGCAATATGCCAGGCGGTTGGGGCAGTGATCAGCCGGGATATTCTCACCAGCTACAGTATTGGTGCTGCCGAAGCAACGTGTTGGCGTCTGGCTGGTGGTGTAGTGATTGTGGTAGTACTTATGGCGGTGCGCCGGGAGAAATGGCTCCCGACAGGACAAAACAAAGCCAGAGTGTGGGGGATTTTTGCCATTGCCACCCTGCTTGGGACTGTACTCGCTATGTATTTTCAGATGTTGGGCTTCGCAAATGCCAAAGCCGGTATTGTACAAACCCTTATCGCCACCAGTGCGATTTTCTCTTTGATGGTCGCTGCGATTATGGGAGATAAAATTAGCCGCAGTACGATTTTTTGGTCGTTAGGTGCACTGACTGGCGTAGCTGTATTAGTGGTGAGTTAATCCCGGCTCACCTTAATATCTGCACCTCCCGTATATTTGCTTGTGTAGTGCTCAGATCATCTATATAATGCGCGCCCTTACAGCCATCTTACTTTAAGTTCCTTGTCTCCATACAGTCTGGCTGTACTGTCGAGGCTACAACCGTAAGGAGCGTGTAATGCGTCATTACGAAATCGTATTTATGGTTCACCCTGATCAGAGTGAACAAGTACCTGGTATGATCGAGCGTTATACCACCATCCTGAAGCAAGACGGTGGTCAAATCCATCGCTTGGAAGACTGGGGTCGTCGTCAACTGGCTTACCCAATCGAAAAGCTTCACAAAGCACACTACGTTTTGATCAACGCTGAAGCAACTGCAGAAGCTGTTGACGAGTTGGAAAATGCTTTCCGCTTTAACGATGTGATCCTGCGTAATCTGGTTATGCGCACTAAAAACGCTGTGACTGAACCTTCTCCTATGATGAAGGAAGAACGTCGTGAGCGTCGTGACGATTCTGCACCTCGCACTGAGCGCGCAGAAAAGAAACCCGAAACCACTGAAGATAACGCGTAAGGAGATCAATCATGGCTCGTTTTTTCAGACGTCGTAAGTTCTGCCGTTTCTCTGCAGAAGGTGTTGAGCAAATCGATTATAAAGATATTGCTACACTGAAAAACTATATCACTGAGAGCGGTAAAATCGTTCCTAGTCGTATTACCGGTACCAGTGCAAAGTATCAGCGTCAGCTGTCTACTGCTATCAAACGTGCGCGTTTCTTAGCGTTGTTGCCGTACACAGATTCACACAACAAGTAATTGGCGAAGGAGTAACTTAGATGGAAATCATCTTATTAGACAAAATCGCTAACCTTGGTGGTCTGGGCGATCAGGTAACAGTTAAAGCTGGTTTTGCACGTAACTTCCTTTTCCCTCAGGGAAAAGCGGTTCCTGCGACTAAAGCAAACATCGAAAAGTTTGAAGCACGTCGTGCAGAACTGGAAGCAAAAATTGCTGAACAGTTAGCCGCTGCTCAAGCACGTGCTGATAAAGTAACTGAGTTGGGTGAAGTGACTATTGCTGCCCCAGCTGGTGACGAGGGCAAATTGTTCGGTTCTATTGGTACACGCGACATCGCCGATGCAGTTACTGCAGCTGGCGTAGAAGTAGCTAAAGCGGAAGTTAAACTGCCTACAGGCACGCTGCGTGAAACAGGTGAATACGACATCGACCTACAATTGCATTCTGAAGTAATGGCCACAGTTAAACTGGTTGTTATCGCGGAAGCGTAATCGTTGAAAGAGACAAAAAAACCGCTCGTTTGAGCGGTTTTTTTATGCCCGTAAAAACGGGTTCAGGGAACCCGTTTCAAACAACGGCTTAAGCAAATTTACGACGGCTAGCGAAGCCTAGACCAGCAAGAACAAACAAGGCTAATGTCGCAGGGGCAGGTACCTGTACATTTTGGCAAGCTGGGTCATTAGGGTTTGCAACACAGAAATCGATAGTTTCCTGCAGTTTTGCTTGCGCAAACTGGCGAACGAAATCTTCAACGACTGTTTGGTCATTCGTGTTAAGGAAGTCAAGGTCGAAGAACTGACCGCCATTGTTTACTGCAAGATCAACCAAATCTGTATAAAATTCGCTAGATACCACAGCATTAAACAGTGAATTATTTGACTTCAAGAGTGCATCAAGCGATACCTCATCGTATTCGCTATCGCCATTTGAACGTTCGTCTGTGTATAGGATCATGTTTTTAACAGCATCAGCACGGTAGGTCAGGTTACCGGTTTCTGCTGCAAGTGAGTTTAGGGCATAGGCTGTTGCATCATAAGCAGGTTCAGTACCACCGCTGGCTACCAGGTTAGCAGCAGCAGTCGCGAAACCGGCAGGATCGGTGAAGTCTGTGACCAAGCGTATCAGGTCGCCACTTCTACCGTAGCCTACCAGGGCATAACGTGCATCGATACCACCAGCAGACAGGATAGAGGCAAATAAACCAATGTTGTTACGCAAGTTAGCCTGAACACCGCCCATAGAGCCAGACTCATCAACAATCATAACAATGTCGGTTTTAATCGCTGCAGCTTGTGAGGAAGCAGCACCAAACAACATGCCTCCGAGTGTCAGTCCTGCTATAACACTCGCTTTACGCAATGCAGATTTTGATAATTTTTTTAAGTTCATCTGTGGATTCCTTTTTAAAGATGATTTGTTGAACGCAATAAGCGTGCAAACGGCTAAAGCATTATTTGTGCCATAATAAAAATTATATTAAAAACAATCACTTGTTGTATATTGTTGTGGTTGTTTTAAAATAATTGTTAGATTTGCCGACAAGGAAAAAGAAAGGAATTTATAGAGCTAATACTTTAGTAGTAGTCTATGAAGATCGCCGACAGGCGGGTTGATTGAGCAGTTGCTGATACAAACTTTCATAATGAACAGCCATGGCAGAGGGGGTAAAATGACGAGTGACATGTTCGCGGAGTGCTGATCCAAGTTTTTCTGCTTCGCGAGGTTGCCTGAGAAGGTGGACAATGGCGTGTTCCAATTGGGAAACGTCGCCCGGGGTAGTCATCCAGCCGGTTTTGCCGTGTTCGATTATCTCTGGGATCCCGCCTACCGGACTACTAATTACGGGTTTGCCACATGCCCCGGCCTGGAGAAGGATAATGCCCAGACCTTCGGCGTAAGCTGGATGCACTAAAATATCGATGTTTGGCAATATTTTGGGGACATCCTCGGTAAACCCACACAAGCGAACACAATGCTCTAGATCATGTTTGTCTATCAGCGCTTGATAATAACTTGCCTGTTTGCCTTTACCAAACAATAAACAAATTACATTGGGAACCCGTCTACATACGTTTTTCATTGCCAGAATAATATCTGCCTGACCTTTGCGGGGAATCAGTTGTGCGAAGTTGGCTATTACCTTGTAGTTTTCGGGGATGGAAAACTGCGCATTAAACCAATTGCGGTCTGCTCGGTGATGGAAGTCTGCGGTATCAACGGCTGAATGAACGACTTGCTGAATTTGCTTGTTACAGTGAGGTGTCACTATCCGCTGGACACCGTGGGAAATACTGACGACTGCATCGTAACACTGATATTTGTAGCGCGCCATTTTCCCTTCCGGGTTGTCCACGCGACGGGTACAGATGGCTGGAATGTTACATACAATAGAAGTAAGGCCTCCCCATACATCTGCACCTCTGCGGCTGTGTACGTGAATGATGTCAGGTTTGTATTTTGTAACTAGAGCTTTTAACCGCAAAGGAAAACACACGTCAATGTCGCCACCATATGGCACGGGAATAGTGCGGCAATGGGGCAGGTGTAATTTAGCTATGTCACTGTCAGTGGGGCACACGAGGGTGCTGGTTATGGCAGTTGAATTTAGTGCATTGAGCAAGTACACCACTTGCTTCGCTCCACCGTAGAGGTGTCGGCCAAGTTCAATATGGAGTACGTGAATAGTCAAACCGAAGGTATCCTATCCAGCGCGTTTTTCAACGAGGCGACGACCTGTTCCGGGGGAATAGCCGCCATGCATGTGTAAGCCCCTTCACAGGATGGTTTGCGCTTGCAAGGGGCGCATGGCAAGGAGTGGTAGAACACGGTGGCGTTTCCGGCTGGGGTTTGAGTATACGGGCGTGTAGAGCCAAAAAGTGCCAGTACCGGGCGTTGATGCGCAATGGCCAGGTGTGTGAGTCCCGTGTCCACACCAATGACGACACTGGCATAAGCCAATAGAGCGCCACTCGCGCTGAGACTTAATTTGCCTGCCAGGCTGATAGCGTTGTCATGAGTAACTGCGAGCTCATCAGCGGCGTCGCTGTCGTCCGGGCCACCGAGTATTACTACGGGGAACGACCAGTTGACCTGAACCAGTGCGATAAGACGCTGCCAGTGGGATTGAGGCCAGTGCTTTTGAGGACGAGTCGTAAAAGGGCACAGCGCAATGAAGATCTGATTTAGACGATATTGATGACGAAGCTCATTAACGAAAGCCTGTACGTGTTTCTCGGCGGGTAAGAGCATAGAATAGTCACAAGCACCCAGGTATTCACCCATAGATACGTATTCAGAACTCATGTTATCTGAGATAGGTTTATCTATAGACTCCGTTAACAGCCAGTGACTGTGTTCCTTACTGCGAAACCCTACTCTGCGGCCTGCGCCACTCAGCCAGCACAGGACGGCGCTCTTCAATAGTCCCTGGGCGTCAATGGCTACATCGGCTTTAAGACGTTTTAGTTGTCTTCTGAAGCTGCGAACCTCACCAAACAAACGCAACCATTTTCTTTGTTTAATGAGATCTGACCACATTTGTTTCGGCCAGGGGATGACGCCATCGATACACGGATGAGCACGGACAAAGTCGGCGTAAGGTGCCTCTACCAGCCAATACACTTCGGCGGCGTTTAACCCTTCTTTTATGTTGGACGGTAGGCCTGAGGCCATTACAATGTCACCAATTGCACTTAATTTTACAAATAGCACCCTTGGTTGAGTCCCGTTGCGTTTCATTATCCAGTGTAGTACTCGTACGATAAAACGCGATCTAAGCAAATTTACACGACACTTTGATGACGGTTAAAAAGACATTTTATGAAAGACATTACTGACGGATGGAAACCCTCACTGGCGGAAAATGCCTTTAGGTGGTTGTATTCATTCCTGCTTGCGCTCGTAATTCCCTTTGCCTTTGCCAATTTAGTTATTCGAGGAAATAAGAGAAACAGTGAGTATAACCGCCGCCGGTTTGAGCGATTTGGATTTGTCTTGCCGCCTAAAGCACCACATGGCTATTTGTTTCATTGCGTGTCTGTGGGGGAAGTGGTTGCAGCGTCTGTACTGATAAAGAAGATTATGCGGGAAGAGCCTGATACGGCGATTACCATTACTACCACTACGCCCACTGGTTCGGCTCGGGTGCGGGATATTTTTAAGGATGCGGTTCATCACTTTTATCTGCCTTACGACTTACATATGGCCATGGCAGGCATGTTGAGACGGGTAAAGCCAAAGATGGTTGTGATCACAGAAGTCGAATTGTGGCCAAATTTAATTCACAGTTGCTGGCGTCGTCAAATCCCCGTTGTCGTTGCCAACGCGAGGATGACAACCCGGTCTGCAAAGCGATACAAGAAAGTCAGTTTGTTGTTTTCTCCCATGTTACACAAAATAGATCACGTGTGCGCTCAAGGTAAGCGTGATTACGACAACTATCTTTATTTGGGTATCGCAGAGCGTAAGTTAACACTCACTAATAATATAAAATTTGATCAGGCTTCCAATGTAGAGGGGCTACCGCCGGTGTCGTGGGGGTTAACTAAAGGGACGCGGCCCGTGATCATAGGGGGCAGTACTCATGATGGAGAAGAAGTGGCATTGTTAACTTGTTATCAGCATTTGCAATCGACATACCCCTCATTGTTGTTAATTTTGGTTCCAAGACATCCCGAGCGGTTCAATGCCGTCAAACAGTTACTGATTAATACTGGCATTAAACTGGTTTGTTCCTCAAGTGGTCAGTGCGTTGATAAGAATACGCAGGTTTTCCTGATTGACGAAATGGGCAAACTTAACCACGCCTATGGCTTGGCTGATATCGCCTTCGTTGGCGGAAGCCTGGCAGAGCGTGGCGGACACAATGCTCTTGAACCTGCTGCGCGGCAATTGCCAATTATCATGGGCCCACATACGTACAACAATCCGGTTATCTGTCAGTATCTGCAGGAAAAAGGAGCCTTGGTGATAGTACATGACCAACAGACATTAACTCGTCAATGCGATATGTGGCTGAAAAATCCACAAAGTGCCAAAAGTGCAGGCGAAGCGGGTTATGCCGTTTTGCAAGCCAACAGAGGGGCGGTCAATACCACAGCAGAAATTATGAGGATGTCTTCCGGATGCACCACAAACGGGCGTCGTGACGACAAGTTGCACTAATTTGGATGCCTCAGTTGTATTGGAGTGTATGTTATTTGTTCTATTTTATTCTATCTATTTGAAATATAAATAAAATTAAAAGTTGGCCGTATAATTGCTATTAATAGACTGACAGTGTAAATCAAGTAAAAAACAAACAACAAAGCATCCAATAATAACAACAGAGGGAAGCGCTTGATTACACAGTTTTCCAGGGAGAGGCACCCTGTCTGAGGATAGGGTGCCAATTTACCTTATACCGCTTCGCTGTCCGGAATGACCAAACCTATTACCTTCCATCCTGATTTTGGTGACAACTCCCTTCCATTTAGAAACGCATGGGTACGGTTGTTGTTGTCGAGGGCAATGAGAGGTATCGCTCTGTCTTTGTAGGTTTTAACGTAGTCCTCAAAGGTAAATTCGTCACTCAGACCCGTGGTCTTCACCTTGGCTCCGTGTGATACCGCCGAAGCCAAATAACCATAAGTAACGCCTTCGTCGAAAAGGGTCAGGGTTTTGGCATACTGTGTTCCAACCTGGTGACTCGGACGTGCGGTTTGTTCATTGTTGGTGAGCCCCCAGACCCTGTCTTTGCCCACGGTATATTCAAAGTGATAAGCAATCATTGGGTTGAGTTGCTTATACGGTGACATCACCAGTACGGTACCGAATGTGCCCATGTCCAGAGTTCTGGCTGCGTGATCTGATATTGGGTTGCCAAAATAAGACGGAATTTCCATCATTCGGGAGGCTTTCACCGCATCCCAGTTGGTATCGGCAATACAAACCGGAATGTCGTGCTGTACGAGTTCACTTGCCAATAGACGGCTAAACTTACTGCCACCGAATATGAGAAATCCGTTGGGGGGAGGTGAACGGACTCCGAGAAACTGGGCAACGTATTTTGCTGACAGGCTTTGTATTACCACGGTGGCAATAATGACGATGAAAACAATGGGAACAACGGCGCCTGCGCCCTCGTAACCAATTTGTTCCAGTTTTAGCGAAAAGAGTGCTGATACTGCCGCTGCTACTATCCCCCTCGGTGCAATCCAACTGATTAGCGCCAATTCCCGCCAGTTGAGACCGGTGCCAATTGAAGACGCCAGAACAGATAAAGGCCTGGCGATAAACATGATTGCTGCAAGCACAATCATAACGCCTGCTCCGACATCGAATACGCTGTTGAGATTGAGTCTGGACGCCAGAATGATGAAGAGTCCGGAAATAAGTAACACACTAAGTGTTTCTTTAAATTCCAGAATGTCTTCCACATCAACATCTTTCATGTTGGCCAGTACCATGCCTGTAATGGTCACCGCGAGTAAGCCGGATTCGTGGGCCACGTGGTTTGAAATAGCGAAGACACCAAGTATAAGTGTTAGTACCGCGGTGTTTTGCAGGTAGTGTGGGATGAGTTTTTTCCGCAGTGCCAGCCCGAGTAGATAGCCGGATCCGACGCCAAGTACTGTGCCAATACCAACGGTTTTACCAAAGGCAATGAGGGTGTGAAGTAAGGCGGTGTCCTGAGAGGCAACGATGTACTCGTAAACAAGTACCGCCAACAGAGCGCCAATGGGGTCTATGACAATGCCTTCCCAACGAAGAATATTAGCGATGTTCGTTTTGGGACGCACAGTACGGATCATCGGCACAATAACCGTCGGACCGGTTACAGTTACCAATGCCCCAAACAACGCTGAGAGCTGCCAACTGAGTGCCAGGCTATAGTGAGCTGCAACGGCAGCAACGACCCAGGTTACTAAAACCCCAATACTACACAAATTGCGAACCATATTGCCGTGTCCGGCAATATCGCTGAATTTTAGTGTTAGCGAGCCTTCAAACAAAATGATTGCAACCGACAGGGATACTATGGGAAAGAGAAGATCGCCAAATAAGGCGTCGGCGTCGAGCATGCCAAACACCGGGCCAACGATGATACCCGTGATAAGCAGAGGTAGAATAGCCGGCAACCTTATTTTGTAAGCCAAAAACTGGCAAAAAATAGAAAGTAGTCCAACGCTAACTAAGCTGAGTAGTGGATCTGTCACTGTGTGTTCCTTCTGTTGCTGTCATCTGCGTAAACAGCGTGACTAACGGCATTTTTTTCTCGTTCTGCTGTTTTATACTGTGTTATGGATCATGCGGATTAGCCGCTGATTGTATTGTGTACACTTAAGTATGCTATAAGAGTTAGTTCGAATGGCTTACTATCAATGAGTTGATATCAACATTAAAGGAATATCGTAAAGGTGCGCCGATTTTTATTTTTGCTTACCCCACTATGGATAATAACGGGTTGTTCTGTTTCTGCGGTCCCGCAACACGGTTTTACAGTTTCTTCAGTCAGCACTCTCGATGCGGAACTGGGAGAAACATCTGGTTTGTTCTGCCGTGATGACATGGCATTTACAATTAATGATTCGGGTAATAAGCCCGAAGTATTCGTGATAAACCGCAATGGAGAAACCACTGGGCGAGTAGAAGTGTCGGCTACAAATCGCGATTGGGAAACCATAACCGGTGATGCGGAAAATCTGTTTATCGGCGATATAGGCAACAATGCAGGGAAACGATCTGCGCTGAATATTTATCGGGTTGCCGCTGAGCGCAGTGATGTTGAACAGACCATCAGTATTTCCTATGCCAACAACCGACCTGCGCAAAATCAGCCCTATGCCCACGATTTTGACGGTGAAGCAATGACATATCGAGATGGGGACCTCATCATTTTTTCTAAAAGCTGGGAGACTGGCCGTTCACATGTGTACCACATATCGCCAGACATAGATAAGCAAGTACTTACGCCTGCCGTTTCTGTTGACAACTTGCCCGGTGTAGTAACCGGTGCCGATTGGAGTGAGCAATATCAGGAATTTGTTCTGGTAGGCTATCGCAGTAATGCCTTCGGTTTATTTAAAGCGTTTATCGCTACTCTCGATGCGAATTATCAGGTGAAAACTGTAGATCTACTGCCGGAATTTACCCAGGTGGAAGGTGTTTGCTACGCAAAAGACGGTGAAGTGTGGATTACCCAGGAGAGCACACCATATAGCAGCGCTAAAATTGCCGTACTGGAGTTCAGGTAACAGAACAATTTAATGCAATTAATTTGAATTTGATGCCCGTGCATTGATTTTTATACCCAACATATTCCCGTGGTTGTCTATACTCTGATTATTGCAGAGGCGTTTATCATGAAGAGTAGCGCAACAAGCGGGGGTAATGTGGTGATGAAATATTACAGTCTTGCACTTGTAGCATCGATGACGTTCGCCCCCAGTATATGTGTCGCCGGCTCGTCCATCGGCGAACAAGCGGAAAGCTGGCTGAGTGAGAAAGTTGACGTTTCAGACAGGATCTCCGTTTCTCTGTCTAAAAATAAAATTAAATTCGATGGTTGTCGGCAAAAAGACTACAAGCTCAGTGTCGCCACTTCGCTAACCCGCAATATTAATGTGGAAGCGATTGCGCGCTACGGGCGGGGCGTGTTGGAATTTGGTGTGTTTAATCAACGGGTAACTTCACGGGCTTACGAACTCATCACCTGGTGGCAGCAACCCAATTACCGAATGGGGTTGGCTTCTCAATTACGCCCGGCCCACGACTTGGATCTTCCCATGAGCGGTTCGTTTTCGCTTCCAGATAGCACAACGTTTTCAGTTTACTTAGAAACACAGGGATGGAGAGACGCTCATACGCTGTCTTTCGCCCTTAGACGGGAATCATGGCGGGCAAACAGTTCAGATCTTGTATTGTCTTGGGACCGCAGTGCAGACAACCAAATTCATTTGGGTTATAAAATTGGGTTTTAGTGGTTCCCCATGTACCAAACAGCCCCTGTGAAATCACAGAGGCTTGGCTTGAGTGGTACGTTAGTCTTCTTTTTGGGGTAGCGGGAAGCCCCTGTCTCGCATTAATGCGTCTACCTGGGCATCTCTGCCTCTGAACAAACGATATGCTTCTGCAGGGTCCATGGCATTGCGCACAGAGAATAAATACTTCACCAGCTTGCCAGCTAAAGCTTCATCATAGAATCCTCCAGGCGCTTCGGCAAATGCTTCAGCAGCATCAGCCGTTAGCACTTCAGCCCACATATAACCGTAATACGATGAGGCGTATCCTTCACCTGAAAAAACGTGGCCAAAGTGTGTGCTGCGATGCCGCATTACAATTTCTTCCGGCATGTTCAGTTTAGCCAGTTGTTCACGCTCAAAAGTATCCGGCTCTATGGTGTTAGGATCTGTGGTGTGGTAGAGCAAATCCATAATGGCAGAGGCCATATATTCGGTAGTTTTAAAGCCTTCGTTGAAGGTAGACGCCTTTTTGATTTTAACGACCAGGTCTGCTGGAATTGGCTCTCCAGTTTTGTAGTGGACCAGATAGTTATCGATAACTTCATCGGTCGTCAGCCAGCGCTCGAGTAACTGCGACTGAAATTCGGTATAATCCCGAACGCCGGAATGGGACGTGGGGTATTTCACGTTGGCAGACAAGAAGTGAAGTGCGTGGCCAAATTCGTGGAAATACGTTTCGGCGTCATCCCAGGAAATCAGTGTAGACTCCCCATTGGCCCCTTTGACAAAATTAGAATTATTCGATGCAAGTACGGTGGTTTCGCCGTCAAAGGTGGTATATCTGCGGTATGTTGTAGCCCACGCGCCTGAGCGCTTGCCTTGGCGAGCGAAGGGATCTAAGTACCACAAACCCACTAACTTGCCACTGTCTTTATCCGTAACTTCCCACACTTTTACATCGGGGTGAAATACTGGCACTGTGCCGTCTGTTACCGGTGTGAATTCAAAATTAAACAGCCTGCCCGCCACGTAAAACATTGCTTCGCGGAGCTTATCCAGTTGCAGATATTGTTTAACCTCGTTTGAATCGAGGTCGTACTTGGCTTGGCGTACTTTTTCTGCGTAAAAGCGATAGTCCCAGGGGGCGATAGTAATATCAGCGCCTTCAGCATCGGCAATGGCTTGCATATCAGCTACTTCTTCTTCCACGCGGGCGATGGCGGCGGGCCAGACTTTCATCATAAGATCCATAGCATTCTCAGGTGTTTTTGCCATCCGATCTTCTAACCGCCACTGGGCGTAATTGTCATAGCCTAGTAGTGCTACTCGCTCATCCCGCAGGAGCAGAATTTGTTTTATGATAGCGTTATTGTCAAATTCATCGCCGTTGTCGCCTCGGTTGTAGTAAGTTCGCCACACTTGTTCACGCAACGCACGGTTGGTGCTGTAAGTGAGAAATGGGTCCATGGATGAACGAGTGTTAGTAATTGCATATTTTCCTTCCTGGCCTCGCTCTTTTGCTGCAGCTGCAGCGCTTTGAACAAATGATTGTGGTAATCCACCGAGTTGGTCTTCAGTAATGTAAGTAACGTAGTTTTCTTCGTCAGCCAGCACATTGGTGGAAAATTGGTTGTACAGCGTGGCCAGCGCTTTGCTTATTTCTGCATACCGCGCTTTTGCCTCGCCGTCGAGGGTAGCTCCGTTTCTGGCGAAGTTGTTGTAAGTGATCCATGTAATGCGTTGCTCTTCTGGAGTGAGGGCTTTTAGTGCGTCACTTTCATACACAGCTTTTACCCGTGCAAACAACGCTTCATTTTGGGTGATTTGGGTAAAGAAACTGGACAGCACAGGAGACATTTCGGCGCGAATTTCGCGAAATTCGGCGCTGGATTTATTCGAACTCCATATACCGTAGTACGTAAATACGCGACTAAGCGCACTACCGGCTCGCTCCATAGCGACAATGGTATTCTCAAAGGTCGGTGCTTCAGGGTTATTGGCGATGGCTTCTATTTCAGCCATGTTCAGTGCCATGGCTTCTTCTAATGCGGGTTTTATGTCTGCCAGTTGCATTTTATCGAACTGTGGCACGCCGCCGTACGGCCCCTGAAATTCCTGTAGTAACACATTGTCGAACTGAGGTTGAGGCGATGTTGTTTCGGACGGCGCTGACTGTGTCGGCGCAGGATCAGAGCAGCCTGCCAGGGCCAAAGATACGGCAGCGGCTGCCAGGGTGTACGTTATTTTTCCCATAAATTTTTCCGTCGTTATTGTTATGCTCATTCCGCGTGATTCGCGTTTCGTCAGCGCTTAGAAATATCATGGCGCTGAAATGGTTTATTGTACGGCTTTCAGTTTAAAGAAAAACACTGGTTAACGCCAGGTAGCACATGTACACGTCAGTTAGCGGTAGCATTTGCAATGGTAGAAAAATAACCGCTTTGCAAGCGGTTATTTACAAGCAGCGGATAGGTGCAGGGGTTAGGCGAATACCACGGTCTTGTTGCGGTGAATGATAACCCGGTCCTCCAAGTGATAACGCACACCGTGAGCCAGCGCCGTGACTTCACAGTCTTTGCCTTTTCTCACCATGTCTGCGGCTGTGTCGCTGTGGCTGATGCGTTTTACACTTTGTTCAATAATCGGGCCTTCGTCGAGATCTTTCGTGACGTAATGGCAGGTGGCACCAATGAGTTTTACACCGCGGTCGTAGGCTTGCTGATAAGGTCTGGCACCAGCAAAAGACGGCAGAAAGCTATGATGAATATTAATGGCTTTGCCCTGCAACTTGCTGCACAAGGTATCAGGCAGGATTTGCATGAAACGGGCCAATACCGTGAGGTCAATCCTGTATTCATCCAGCAGTGTTTCGATTTGGGAGAACGCCTGTTCTTTGCCTAGCGCTTTGAAATCTATCCAGTGGAAAGGCACCTTGTACCAATCAGCAAACTGCTTCATTTGGGGGTGGTTGCCTATGATAACCGGAATGTCACAGTGCAGCTCGCCGGTATGCCAGCGATGCAGCAAATCTACCAAACAGTGGGATTCAATACTAGCCAGCAATGCAACACGATGCTTAACCCGTGAATCCGTGAGTTTCCAGTTCATCTGAAATTCATTGGCTACGGGTGTAAAAGCCTCTACAAAAGCGGCGTAATCGAGACGTATCGAGTCTGCCCCAATCTCATGGCGCATAAAAAAACGGCCTGTTTGCAGGTCGGTGTGATGGTTGGCCTCTACGATAGTAGCGCCGTGGTCTGCCAAAAACTGTGACACACGGGCAACCAGGCCAATTTGGTCAGGGCAATCGATAACCAGGCGAAATGTTTGTTGCATGATATCTGTAAACGTAAATTCAGGATTGTGATGTTTTACCCATCATCGTGCGTTCTGTAAAGCCCGAAATAGCATAAGTCATAGTAAACCTTGTTTAAGTTGTTCTCGCACTGTTAAATTTGGGTTTAATGTCCACGATGCTCTTATGGGGTATTGCACGCCTGACGGCGTAGATCTTGATTCAAATAAGTGAAACGCATTGGCTTTCACGGTTATAGAAGGCATGAACAATGGCGGCGGCGTGAAACTGCTAGCCTTTCTCACTAAGGTCACATGAGGCTGATACGCTTTATTGTCAATAGGGATAGTGGCACGACGTGCGGCCTTTTTGACTTCTCCTGCTAGTTGCGCGATTGCCTGATTCGGTGATGAAGGTGCGGCAAATATTATTTTGGGGCCATGCCAGTAACCAGTGGAATCTAAGGTTAGGGCGAACGGAGGTGCGCTAATCGCGTCGAGAGCCGGTATCAGTGCGTTGTGTTGACGAGGTGTTATATTGCCCAGAAAAGCGAGTGTGATATGGAAATTCGCTGCGGGGATAGCGTAAGCCCCAGAGGCAATACCGCGCTTGGATTTGCTCGGGATGTCAGGGAGCGCGTTTTCCCGCCACCGCTCGAGGGACAATTTTTCAGCTATGGACAAATCGAGACCAATGAAACTTCGCATAAGGTTATCTTCTTCGTATTTTCATCTGTAGTGGCTAGAGCCTTTTTAGACAGGTAAAATACCGCGATTCCAACGATGACCATAGTGTTTTAATGCACCCAAGCCAAACCCAATTACCTGCCAGTGCTTTGACAGCCCCTTTGAAAACCCATCTGCAAAAAGGGAACGTTATTGTTGGTGCACCGCCGGGAGCCGGTAAATCCACTGTATTACCGTTGTCTTTACTCGTCCAATCAGATAAAAAAATCATTATGCTTCAACCGCGCCGCGTAGTGGTGCGAAATCTGGCGGCGTATTTGGCATCTCTGTTGGACGAAAATGTGGGAGAAACGGTGGGCTACCGCATACGTGGAGAGGCAAAAATAAGTGCCGCAACTCGCCTTGAGATTGTTACCGAAGGAGTGTTGTCACGTTTAATCCAAAACGATCCCGAATTAACAGGTATAGATATCGTTATTTTTGATGAGTTTCACGAGCGCAGTATCCACAGTGATTTTGGTTTAGCTCTGGCCCTGGAAGTACAAGAAGGATTGCGTGACGATCTGCGGTTAGTGGTGATGTCCGCTACACTCGATGTAGATGAGCTAATTACCTTGGTGCCAAAGGCCGAGGTGCTGAAAACAGAAGGACGGCAGTTTCCCGTTGAAGAAGTGTATCTGGGAGAAACCAGTGCCGCTTTGGTGGTGAAAAAAACCGCCAGGGCTGTAATCGACAGTGTTCACAACGATGACGGTGACATCCTGGTTTTCTTGCCTGGAGTCGCAGTGATTAATCAGGTGCGACGTGAATTGTCTGCGTTTCTCAGCAGGCAGAATATTCAGTTGCACACGTTGTATGGCGCCATGGATAAAACCGCACAGCAAGCGGCTTTGGTACCTGACGAAAATGGGCGTAGAAAAGTCATTCTGGCAACTAACATTGCGGAAACGAGCTTGACCATTGAAGGTGTCACTGTAGTGGTAGACAGCGGCCTTGAGAATGTTCCGATGTATCATCCTGCCACGGCACTCACCACCTTGACTATGCAAATGATATCCCAGGCATCGGCCACACAGAGAAAAGGACGGGCGGGGCGTTTAGGGCCCGGAAAGGTTTACCGGTTGTGGAGTAAAGAACACCATCACCGCCTTGCCCGTTTTTCGCTGCCGCAAATTGTCAGAGAAGACATTGCCGGTGTTATGCTCGATGCGTTGTCTTGGGGTACGACACTGTCCGCCATGGCTTTACTCACCGCGCCCACGAGTACACAGTGTCAACTGGCGCAGGCTCAACTCGCCGCAATTGGTGCGGTGGATGAACAGGGCAACATCACTCCCTACGGACGTCAGCTATCGGCTTTGCCAGTGACGCCGAGAATGGGGCATATGCTATTGGAAGCCAAACGTCGTAGCAGTGAGTTAGCAATGCCTCACCTACCTCAGGTGGCTTGTTATTGCGCTGCTATCATAGAGGAAAGTCCGTCTGCCGACAGCTGTTTGCATTTAACTGACTGGATAATTCGTGCGGATAAAAACACCATGCGTCGCATTGACAGGCAAGCGAAGCGATATGCCAGGTTAATTAATAGTCCTCTTGATATGTCATTACAATCGATAGGCGGAGAACCGTTGTCGGTGTGCCTGGCACTGGCCTTTGCGCAGCGTGTGAGTATTTTCCGGGAGTTTGGACGCTATAAAATGGCGTGTGGCAGAGGTGCTGTATTCCCTGCGGGATCTCATGAAAAAACGCCGTGGCTAGTGGTTGTCAGCGGTCAGTTGTCTGGCGGCGACGTGGTGTGTCGCATTGTGGAACCCATCGACGAAGCATTGCTCCGCAGGTTGTACAGCAATGAGTTCGCTATCAGAGAAACGGTTATTTACAACAGTCAGAAAAAGCAGATGGAAGCGCGTGCTGTCGAAGGATTCGGTGAGATCATTCTGCAGTCCGAACCTGCCTCTCAATTGAATAAGCAGGCCATCGGCAACGCCTGGGTAAGTCACTTACAAAATTTGACTATTGAGCAATGGCCACTCAGTGAGCAGAACTGGCAATGGTGGCACCGCTATAAACTGGCGACGTCCCTTGGCTTACCTCAGCCGCGGGCTTTTGACGAGCCTGCCGAGTGGCGTGACGCAGCCTCACCTTTAGCACTTATCGATGGCGAATTTCTCTGCAAACAACTCAGTGCACACAAAACCTGGGATGCGCTATTGAACCTTCCTTGGGCCAAGTGGTGTCATGAATCACTGCCGTGGAGCCAGCAGCACGCCCTGGATACCTTGTTACCACAGGGTATTGTGGTGCCCAGTGGCGAGAAGCGAAAACTCAAGTATCGCAGTGACGGCGAAGTAATACTTTCCGTGCGTTTACAAGAAATGTTTGGGTGCGACACTGTGCTTACCGTTGGAGATAACAACAAAGTGATTACCGTTGAGTTGTTGTCTCCTGCAGGCAGACCAATTCAAACAACATCCGATTTATCGACGTTTTGGCGGGGCAGCTATTTTGGAGTACAAAAAGATATGAAAGGTCGCTATCCAAAACACAGATGGCCGGACAATCCCATGGCGGCCGAACCGGGAAAATCAATAAAACCCCGCAAAGGATAGAAACGTAGGGTAAATTATTGGTCTTCATAAATTGAGTTAGCAGGGTGGTAACATCTTGTTATTTTGAGAAAAGATCTGACCAGTTAACAATTCTACAGTCGTGTTTTTTGTCAACGTGCTGATAATATTAACGTTTTTAATCTACCATTACATTGTCCCTATTTTTGTATGATGACTATCATCATAAAGCTGTAACGAAAGCATTGTCATTCTGCTTCTTGGCATGCTTATATAGTCATGTTGTACATATATACGTCAACAAAATAGGGAGACGAAATGAGCAAAGTAGCATTAGTCACAGGTGGTACCAGAGGAATTGGTGAGGCAATTTGCGTTGCATTGAAAGATGCGGGATATACCGTAGTTGCAAACTATGGTGGTAACGATGAGGCGGCGAAAGCATTCACCGAACGAACGGGGATCCCTTCCTTTAAATTTGATGTTTCTAATTTTGAAGCGACAAAAAAAGCCATTGATCAAATCAGCGTAGATTATGGTCCGGTAGAAATATTAGTGAATAATGCCGGGATCACCCGGGATGGTACTATGCACAGAATGTCTTTTGAACAGTGGGATGCTGTTATTCAGACAAACCTGGCATCGTGTTTTAATACATGTCGGGCTGTTATCGATTCCATGCGTGCCCGTGGTTTTGGACGTATTGTCAACATTGGTTCGGTTAATGGTCAGGCTGGGCAATATGGTCAGGTCAATTATGCCGCCGCGAAATCGGGTATTCACGGCTTTACCAAGGCGCTAGCCCTTGAAGGTGCAGGTAAAGGCGTAACGGTGAATGCTATTGCGCCGGGTTACGTGGATACTGATATGGTGCGAGCAGTGCCAGAAGAAGTCCTCAAGAAAATCATTGCCACGATTCCGGTAGGCAGATTAGGCAAGCCTGAAGACATAGCTCGTAGCGTGATGTTTCTGGTGGGTGATGAAGCGGGCTTTATTACCGGTTCCACCCTTTCCATTAACGGCGGCCAGCACATGTACTAGCCGCACAGGCGAAAGTCACTCTTAATTTTCTTCTTCTTCAAATACGCCGATGGCTTTCATCACATCTAATCCAGGAAAGCCATCGGCGATCATATTGTTGTCAATCTGATATTGCCTGATACCAGTGCGGGTTGCGGGGCCAATGATACCATCGGGTTTACCTACATCATGTCCCAGTTTATTCAAGGCGGCCTGTAGTTTCATTATATCACTTCTACTATATGCCGGAAGGTCAGGCAGTGGCGATACTAAACCGCTTTCGCCAGCGATCTGATCGGCCAGCTTACCCACCGCGATGGCGTAAAATTCAGAGTTATTCCAGCGCATAATAATGCGAAAGTTGTGATAAGCAATGAACGCGGGGCCATTGTGCCCTGCAGGAACGACAACAAACGCTGGCTCTTCACTGTTCCCAATAGGTGTGCCGTCGGGTTTTGTCACGCCCATTTTGTTCCATTGTGAAATTGGACGTTTGTGTTTGTAGCCCGCTTGCCGGTAGTCAAAGTTATCGGGTAGTGTAATCTCCCGACCCCAACGGTAACCGGGTTGCCATCCCAACCGGAATAAAAAATTAGCCGCAGATGCAAGGGCGTCTTTTTCGCTGTCCCATAAATTCACCTTACCATCGCTGTCGCCGTCAATGGCGTAGTGCATATATGCGGAAGGCATAAACTGAGTATGACCCATCGCGCCAGCCCAGGAGCCCACCATTTTAGATTGTTCGAGAGATTCCCTGTCGAGTAATTTAATGGCCGTCATCAATTCCTTAGTGAAAAAGCGGCTTCTTCTTTCATCACATGCCAGGGTGGTAAGCGAATCCAGGACGTTCATGTTGCCTTTGTAGGAGCCAAAATTGGTTTCCAAACCCCAGAAGGCGACAAGATAGTGGGCTGGAACACCGTACTTGCGACTGAGCTCAGTCAGTAATTCGCGATGGGCGGTATACATGGCCCTGCCTTTATTTATCCGCCAATCATTTACTCGCTTAGTGTAATAGCCAGGAAAAGTTTGAACAAACTCAGGCTGATTGCGGTCGAGTTCAATAACCCGGGGCTGATAACGTATCTCAGCAAAAACTTGTGTGGCCAACTCCTGAGAAATACCGGCTTTAACAGCCTGTTCACTCAGGTTGTTTTTACATTGTTCGAAATCGTCGCTGGCTAAGGCCGAGTTTATACTCACGAGAGTAAGTACTGATGCGGTAAGCGTGCGGGATAACCATTTTGACATAGCGCAGAACCTTTGTTTTATTATGATGGCATGCTACCTCAAGTGAGGGGGAGGGTGCGAGGGGGGAAAAGGCAAAATCGCAGACAATTTGCGCTTTTGCCTGCGATGAGTGCAGTAATCAGCGCAGCTATGCGTACTTATGGATGAATTCGGTAATTATCGGACGTACGTTTTTACGGAACTTGGAGCCACTGAAAATTCCGTAATGGCCAGCCCCCTGTTGTACGTGATGTTTGCGCATTTTACGCGGTATATTTCGACAAATATCTTGGGCCGCTTGTGTTTGACCGAGCCCACAAATGTCATCATCGGCACCTTCCACGGTTAGCAGAGCAGTATTGTCGATCGCTTCAAAGTTCACCGGGTTGCCCTGGTAGGTAATTGCTCCACGGGCAATTTCATTGTTTTTGAACACCCGTTCGATGGTCTCCAAATAAAACTCCGCTGGCATATCTAACACTGCCATATATTCGTCATAGAATGCACGAAAGCGATCGGCATCTTCTTCTTCACCAAATACAAGATTTTGGAAAAAGTTTTGATACTTCTTCATGTGAGACTGTTGGTTCATGCTGATAAATCCACCGAGCTGCATGAATCCGGGATACACTTCTCTGCCTTCACCAGGGTAACCGTAGGGAACTTTCATGATGGCAACGTTTCGAAACCAACTCATGGGATGTTTTTCAGCGAACTCGTTAACGCGTGTTGGGTTCTTGGAACAGTCTAACGGTCCAGCCATGACAGTCAGAGATTTTGGAACACAGGTATTCTTTTGTTCAGCCATGACAGCAGTAGCGATTAATGCTTGTACTGTGGGTTGACAAATGGCCATTAAATGGGCGCCAGGCCCTAGGTATTCCATGAATTCAATCAGGTAGCTAACATAGCAGTCAAACGTAAAAGGTCCATCTTCTAAGGGAACTTCTCTGGCATCAGCCCAATCCGTTACATAAATCTCGTGGTCGGGTAACAAGGCTTCCACCGTGCCTTTCAGTAATGTGGCGAAATGTCCCGACAGCGGGGCGACTAATAATACTTTGTGATCGTCTTTTACGCCTGCGCGATTAAAGTGAATTAAATCGCAGAAAGGTTTGGTGACAACAATTTCTTCCCGCACCTTGTGCCTTTTATCATTAATTCTGATTTCATCAATGTTAAACCCCAGCTTTTCATAGCGTTGCGTCAGTCGCATTGCAGTTTCCAGCGAGGCGCGGGTAAGGCGACCGGGTAAGGTGTGAGCAAGAAGATTGGAAGGATGGTTCGCAATATCATTCAGCAGACTGAACCCCTCATGCATAATATACGCACCGCGGGTCAGGTAATCATATGCCTGGTAATTCATTACGTCTCTCCTCAAATACTGGCTGGGGCTAAGACCTGTAGGGGGATAAAAAGGTTCACTTTATGAAGGGAATGGGCGGCAGCCAACCGCCCTGTATCAGTTAAGCTTTTGCTGCATCCTGAAACTTAGCAGTCATTTCATCGCTAATGCTTTTAAACATTTCGCCCGCTTTTTGCTGCGCTTCAGTTAACACTTCATAAGAGCTTTTTGCCACGTCAGATACTTTTTCCTGAACGCTTTCTGCATATGCTTTGTTGGCATCGGCCAAGCTCATCAGATCTTTTTGCTGTGATGCTTTTTCGAAGTAAGACATACCTTCAGAAAGCAGCGACTTATACAGTGAATTTTGCTTTTCAGCCAGTTCCTGCATCGTGCTCATGTTCAATGATGCAAGGTCAGACATTGGCTTCATTGCTGTTTTTATTTGTTCATTCATTTGCTCAAACATTACCGTTCTCCAGTTTTTGGTGTGAATCAATTAGTTGATTTGGTAGCCGCAGACTTTGCGGTGGTGGTTTTCTTTGCCGGGGTACGGCGCGTCCGCGTAGCTGGCTTTTTAACAGGCTCAGCAGCGTCGGCAGTTTTCGTTTCTGCACTTGCAGATTTAGCGGTGGCGTCTTCAGCTTTCTCAGCGGTTACTTTGCTTGCCGCTGAGGTTGTTTTTGCTGTTTGCTCAGCAACTTCTTCTGTTTGTTTCGATGCTTTTACTGTGGCTTCGGCTACAGGTTTTGTAGCTTTTTCAGCGGCTTTACTGACTTCATCACTTGCTGTGGACAGTGACACTGCCATAATCTCGGCCACTTCTTCACGCATGGCATTCATTGTAGAGTACGCGTCTTTAGAGGCGCTGGTCATTCGTTCACGCACAGACTCGGCAAGTTCTGAGTTTGCGTTCATTACGCCTTTAAGTTCAGTTTGTTTCGCCACTGCTTCAAGATAACGAACACTATCGCTCAACAAGCCGGTTATTAATGTGGTTTGTTGTTCAGACAAGCTTTCCAGTGTTTTTGTATTTACCGCAAACAGCGTGTGTACTGGTTTGCCGGAGTTTTTCAATTGTTCTGAAAATGAGCCAAACATGTCTTTCTCCCAACAGAAATGGTTGAATGCGTGCTGCGCTGCAGCAAGATTTGATTAGATATTAACCAGCTATGGCGAAGAGATCAACAAGAATGTTGCGTTGCAGCAATGTTTTTTTAGAACAGTTTTTAATATGTATAGTTTAATTATGCTGCATGGCAGCATAAGCGGGCTACTTTTGATTTTTCTTCCAGGCTTCCATATTTTGCTCAACCATTTTATTAAACAGGCCAAATGGCGAGTTCTCCATCATATTCTTCATCAGACCCTGAACTTGATCCTGCTGATCTATAAACGCGAGCAGTGACTGTTCGAGATACTGTCTGAGGAAAAATTGCATATCGGTGTCGTAATACCGAATAAGCTGCTTGAGCAAGGAGTTGGTGAGCAAAGACTGATTTTGATCTGCTTCGGATTCACTGATAATTTGCAAAAGTAGCGACTTAGTGATGTCGTCTTCCGTCTTTGAATCGATAACTTTGAATTCTTCCCGATCATTAATCAACCCTTTGATGTAGTCGAGATTCACATACTGGCTGCAGGATGTGTCGTAGAGCCTTCTGTTTGGGTATTTTTTAATGATGATCATAACATTACCTTTTTCTTAGTCTGTGAAAGAGTAGCGCACTAACGGTCTCAGGAGCAATGCAGGTGTGAAAATAAGCGACACATTTTATCAGTGGCAGACGTGACAATGAAAGATGACTTCGTTAATACGTTGATTTAATGTCGATTTTTGTTACTGGCATGTTTATCGCTGCAGTGCTTTTGAGGACCCGTTACGGGTAATTCAAAAAAACCGGAGTATAGCCATGACTAAACTTGTCAAATTCGTTGTAATGAGCCTGACCGTTGCCTGCACCATTCACTTTTCCGCTCAGGCCGCTGAAAATACCAAAGAGGTTCAGGCGGGAAATCCTGGAATGTCTCAAAATCAGAATTTTGATGATGCCACGTTAGCAAAATTTACAGTGGCCATGAATGCGGTTAGTGAAGTTGCAGATAAATATCAGTCGACATTGAGCGGTGAGGAATCACCGGAAAAAATGAAAGAAATTCAACAAGCCGCTCAAACTGAGATGGTCTCAGAAATAGAGAAAACCGGGCTTGAGGTTGATACTTACACCACCATCGCTCAACTGGTACAAACTAATGAGCAGTTGCGTGAACGGGTATTGAATATAGCGAAAAAGCAAAATAGCCAGTCTTAGGTTCAGCGCTCAGGCGTAAAAAAGGGCGCTTGTTTTCGCGCCCTTTTTACTGTTTCAGCCCAACTGTTTTAGAACATAGCTTCCCGGGGCGGGTTCAATGGCTGGAAAGGCGTCGCTAGCTCCAGGTTGTGGTGCGGTTACCTTGTTTTTCCCCTGTTGCTTTAACCAAGCGTGCCAGTGAGGCCACCATGAGCCTTCTTGTTTGGTTGCTCCATCAAACCATTCACTGGCTGAAGCTGGCAGAGTGTCATTGGTCCAGTGTGGATATTTACCCGTAATGGGAGGATTTATAACACCGGCCAGATGACCGGATCCGGCCAGCACAAAAGTGGTATCTCCACTGACCAACTGTGTGCCCTTATAGGCGCCTTGCCAAAGCACGATATGGTCAGCAAGAGTGGTGAGGAAATACACTGGCATGTCAATGTTAGACAAATCAATGGGCACACCATCAATGACTACTGCGCCAGGAGTCTTGAGCTTATTTTCCCAGTAAGTTGTCCGGATATATTGTTTGAAACAAGCCGCAGTAATGTTGGTGGCATCGCTATTCCAGAACAGAATGTCAAAGGCGGCAGGATCTTTTCCTTTGAGGTAATTGTTGATGAAGTATGACCAAAACAGGTTGTTCTCTCGCAACAAGCTAAAGCTCAAACCCAGAATACGGCCGTCATAAATTCCCTTGATGTCTGCATTTTGCTCCATGATGGGCAGCGCATCTTCGGTGAGGTAATTACCAATTTCACCTGGTTCGCTAAAGTCGAGTAGGGTTGTCAGTAGCGTCAAAGATGCAATGCGCGTATCTCCTTTGGCACGTAAATAAGCCGCAGCGGTGCTGAGTAACGTGCCGCCCACGCAAAAGCCAACCATGTTTACTTTTTCTCTGCCTGTAATGGCGCAGACGGTATCGAGCGCGTCCAGCGGACCGGCTTTCATGTAATCAACAAAATCCTTGTCCGCCAGCGTGGCGTCGGGGTTCACCCAGGAAATCATAAATACAGAAAAACCGCTTTCCAGTAGGCCATTGACCACAGACTTTTTTTCTTCTAAATCGAGAATGTAGTACTTATTAATAAACGGAGGGACGAAAAGCACGGGTTTTGCGTATGTCTTCTCGTGTTTAGGCGAATAGTGGATTAACTGCATGAGCGCATTTTGGTAGACCACTTCGCCCTTGGTAGTGGCGAGGTTTTCGCCTAAGGTAAATGCGTCCATGTCTGTCTGCGTTATTTTGAACGCCTCCAAGGGGCTTTTTTCAAGGTCCCGCATGAAGTTCTCAATGCCCTTAACCATGTTCTGCCCTTTGGTTTTGAGAATTTCCTCGCAGACCTCAGGGTTGGATAGCAAATAGTTCGTAGGCGACACAGAATTGATGTACTGGCGAGTGTAAAATTTGACCTGCTCTGCTGATTTGGGATCTTTAAAATGCATCGATGCAATCGTACCTTGGAGCATTTTCGAATTAATCAGGTACGCCTGCTTCAGGTAACTAAAAACCGGGTTGTCTTGCCAGTCTGTATGGGAAAAGCGACGATCATTGCGCTCTTCTTCAACAACCGGTTGTACCTTTTCTCCCAGCATCGCTTTCGTTGCCTGTTGCCACAACTCGGTTTGCTGCCGCATAAAATCCATCTGGGTTTGAATTAAACGGGCTGAATCCACTTCGACGGATTCACCTGATAACAGCGAACCCAGTTTTTCCGGGTCAAACATGGCGGCGGTCTCCTCGCTGTGGTTCTTTTTCGTCAGTATGCTGTGAACCATGTCGTTAAATTGCCGGGCATACTGATTTAGCGTGTCCAAAATGTCTTGTTTGTCCTGCTCGTGCACAGAGAGCCTCCGTGATTATTTTTTGCTGGTCGCAGTGGTTATGGATTCCAGCATTTTTTGATAATAAGAAAAGGCGTGCTGACTACCATCCAGATAGGGTTTTAGCATGGTCATCATGGCTTCCTGGTTGCCGTCTTTAATTTGTTCGCTGAGTTGGGAGAGTGTGGCTTCGTGAAGTTTACTCAGGTTAGGCCACCCCATGAACTCGCGGGCCTCCTGAGGTGAGAGATCGATGTCGATGGATATTTTCATGTTGTTCTCCATGCTGGTCACCGAGACCATATGGAACCGGGGTTCCATGGCTGAAACAATTTTATCAAAACGGTGCGGTTGAGAATGCCACTGGAAATTCAGTGCTGAAACCCGCAGAATCCGTTTTGACGTATTCTATATTGGCATGATAAGTGGCTAAAAAACAGACGAAAGTGACAAAACCCAAAAAAATAGGTGCTAAACCCCGGCGACGCTGGCTTGGTTTCTTCTTCAAGCTATTGCTGGTGGGAACGGCGGTCCTTCTGGGGTACATGATTTATCTCGATGCACAAATCAAGCACACCTTTTCCGGCAATAAATGGGAAGTGCCAGCACAGATCTTTGCCCGTCCGCTGGTTTTGAATGTTGAGCAGGAAATCACCCCAAAAGAAGTGCTTGATGAGTTGAAACTGTTAGGCTATCGAAGCGTGAATAACGCCGATAGCAGTGGTGAGTATCAGTACAATAACGGTACCCTGGTGGTACAACGACGGGCGTTTTCGTTTCCCGACGGCGATGAACCCTTGCGTCATATCCGTGTGTCCTGGCAAAGCAACCGAATAGCGAGTATTGAAGATCGTTCATCACAACAAAAAATAAGTCGTATTCGCTTAGAACCATGGCTTGTTACCCGCATGGTAAGCAGTAGTCAGGAAGATCGCATGTTGGTGCAATTAGATAATGTGCCTGCATTGCTCCCGAAAGCGCTTATTTTGGTAGAGGACAGAGATTTCTATGACCATCACGGTGTGGCACCGTTGTCGATCTTGCGTGCCTTGGTGGCAAATATTCGCGCAGGAAAAACGGTTCAGGGGGGCAGTACCCTTACTCAGCAACTGGTTAAAAACCTTTATCTGACGAGAGAAAAAGCCATTACGCGTAAAATTAAAGAAGCATTAATGGCTTTGATCATCGATGCGCGTTACAGCAAAGATGACATACTCCAGGCGTATCTGAACGAAGTGTTTCTGGGGCAAAACGGCAAAATGGCCGTGCACGGCTTCGGATTAGCCAGTTATTACTACTTCGACCGGCCGGCCAACGAAATGAGCCCACCGGAAATTGCTACACTGGTGGCGATGATAAAAGGGCCGTCTTACTACAACCCCCGTCGTTATGAGGAGCGGGTACTGGAGCGGCGTAACCTGGTATTGCGTATTCTTTTTGAAGAGAATGAAATTGATCGGCGGGAATATCAGCAATACATTAACGCTCCGCTGGGGTTGGCCTCTGGTGCCAGCCTTGCCAGTGGTAAACATCCCGCGTTTATGGACAAGGTGCGACGGGAGTTATCGACAATATTAGCTGACCCACAACTGCGGGATTCCGGCGTGAAAGTCTTCACCACCCTGGACATATACGCGCAGCGCCGGGCTGAAAAAGCGATGAAGGAAACACTAAATGGCCTGCAGTCTGATCGCAAGGCCGTATTGCAGGGCGCTATGTTGGTTACTGATATTGCAAGTGGTGAAATCAGGGCGATTGTAGGTAGCCGTGAAACAGGGTTTAAAGGGTTTAACCGCGCCTTAGATGCCAAGCGCCAGGTTGGCTCCCTTATTAAACCAGCGGTTTACCTCACAGCCTTGGAAGACCCTGTTGAGTACAATTTAGCGACGCCATTGGCCGACAAACCTATCACGCTGGAAAACGCCAGCGGTAAAACCTGGTCTCCCAAAAATGCAGATAAAACTTTCCGGGGGCAGGTAGCATTGATTGATGGCTTGGCAAACTCGTTAAATGTGCCTACGGTGAACCTGGGTATGCAAGTGGGCCTTAAGAATATTACTGATACCATTCGTCGGCTGGGGGTAGAAAGTGACTTCAAGGAAGTGCCTGCTATGACCCTGGGCGCTATGTCGCTAACGCCTTTTGAAACCAACCAGATGTATCAGACGATATCCAATAATGGGCGCTATATTCCGCTGCATACGGTTTCTTCTGTGGTATCGGCGAACAATCGTTTAATTTGGCAGCACGCTGAATTTTATTCCCAGCGCGCTGATGAAGCTGCCACCTATTTACTCAACTACGCGCTTTATAAAGTGACCACAGAGGGGACGGCGTCTCGTGTTGGCCGTACATTCCCAGGTGTTAATATGGGAGGGAAAACCGGCACTACCGATGATTATCGCGATAGTTGGTTTAGCGGTTTTGACCGCAACAATGTCATTACTGTGTGGGTAGGTAATGACGACAACCAACCGGTACTGCTAACAGGAGCCGGTGGTGCATTGCCAGTGTTTATTAACTATCAGAAGCTGCAGGAGCCAAAATCTTTGACCAGGCGCTTTCCAGAGGGACTTGGCATTGCCCATTTTGACAAGGATACCGGTGAAGTGGTTATTGCCGGGTGTCCGGATTCCATGAGTGTCCCTGCCATACTGGACGTACTTCCCCCGGCGAGCCAGGATTGTTACGGACAACCGATCCGAAAAGAAAAAAAGAAAAAAAGCTGGTGGGAACGTTTATTTGGGAATGACTAAAAAAGCCCCCGGGGTGAGACATGACAGCCCATGAGTGAAACTGGTATCTGCTGTATGTCTCTCCGGGGGAAGGGCCCTACGGGAGCTCGTTGGGATTAGTGTAAGCGGTCGTTAAGTAGTTTTAAGCCGCTAAAAATCATTGCACTTGCCACAAAAGCGCCAACCGGGCTAAGGGCAAGCAATAGCAGTGCACCGGATGTCATCATCGTTATTCTCCTTCGCTGTTTTCCTGCTCGGCGTGTGCGCTAATGTCTGTGACGGTTATTTCTGCCATCAAAATCTGTTCGCTGATCTCTGGCTCGGCGTTATAAGTGGCGCTTGCAATAAGTTGGGCTACTTCAACATTAATCTCGCTGCGCACGTCTGTAATATGCTGTGACACCACAGCGTTCAGATATTGGTGCAGCGGTGAATGAGTGTTTTGCTCAGCCATGGCCGGGGCTGATAGCGCCGCTGAAGCTGCAATAGTAAGTGCGGTAATTTGACGACGTAAAGTAAACATGTTTCCTCCAAAGATTGTGTTAATAAACTGCACTTCTACTGACTTCATGGCAGTTAATCGTTAAGTCGCAATTACTTTTGCGATAGTTGTGCCATGTTGAATTTTTTTTGCAAGATGTTGAATTTATTTGTTTTTTTAATTTATCTTCAAGGATTGGGTTGCGTAGGGATAAACGCGAACACTAAACTTTAGTTTATTTGACTAAGGGGGTGGTTAAATGGACTAACGACACGGCTAAGCACGAGCGAGAGGTTCGCCCATGCATGTATATGCAACCTCTTCGTTGAGTTGCTGCATGAAGGGCATTTTCCTTTGTTACCGATAGCAGCATTAGCAGTGGGAAGCTAATCGCAAAAGTTGTCAGAGAGGTAAACCACATCGGTTCCTGCCGGGCCACCACTGATCCTTCGCGCTAAAGTACAACAGGGTGAGGGCAACACCCTGCAAACCAGAAAGCGCGAAAATAAGTGGTTTGAGTAGTGCAGATTGCGTGTCCATACACATTTTTGTCCTTTATTGAGGCGCCTGTTTTTTGCGAAATACTGACATTAAAGTAACGATGATAGAACCAGCGATAAAACCCGCCACACCGTCGATAAAAATAGGAGTCACCGTCTCCAGCGCAGGAATCAGCGCTGATATTGACTGGGCCATGTGATGGAGAAATGAAATGTTGTGTGTCAGTATGCCGCCGCCTACAAGGAACATGGCAATAGTGCCCACAAAAGCAAGGGTTTTCATCAACAGCGGAGCTGCTATCAGCAACGCACGTCCACTGAGTCGTTGGAACTGGTTGTAGTTGCCTGTGAGTGATTTTCTCAGTAAATAGAGACCAGCGTCGTCCATTTTTACAATACCAGCCACCAAGCCGTAAACACCGGCGGTAATAGCAACACTTAAGGCACATAATACACCGAGTTGGGTAATCAAATCGGCAGACTGCACGCTCCCTAACGCGATGACAATAATTTCAGCAGACAGAATAAAATCAGTGCGAATGGCACCTTTAATTTTGTCGTTTTCCAGGGCGACAAGATCCACATCTTCCTGGGATAGCTGTGTTAGCCTTGTTTCTCGCTCTACTTCGTCATGGTGGGGGAAAAAGCGATAGAGCACTTTTTCTGCACCCTCGTAGCACAGGTAGAGTCCGCCAAGCACTAACAAAATGGTGATTAGTACGGGAACAATTGCACTGATCAGTAATGCTGCCGGTACAAGGACAACCTTGTTGAGCAATGAGCCTTTTGCCACTGCCCATACTACTGGCAATTCTCTTTCAGCTCTGACGCCTTGTACCTGGTTTGCGTTGAGCGCAAGATCGTCGCCAAGTACACCTGCGGTTTTTTTTGCTGCCACTTTAGACATCACGGAGATGTCGTCTAACAGCGTTGCAATATCATCGATAAGTGCCAGTAAATTTGCTGCGGCCACGAGAATGAGATCCTTGAAAAATAGAGTCTGACGTAGATTAACCACAGTTTGCCCAACTGACAATTAAATCACCGTCTGTTGTCTGGATTTTCCTGTGGTTTTACCCCCTTGTTTAGTCGGGCATCAATAAAGGTGTCAAAGCCGTTTCCGCGGTCCGAACAGGTGACTCGCCCACCGGTAAAGCGGGAAATAACACTGAGTGTTTTGGTTGCCGATGAACTGCAGTCTACATTAACCGGCGGGGGGGCACTGGTGTCTTCTTCTGGCTCATCTTTACGGGTGTCGGTAATGACCGGCGACCGATGTCGTTCACGTCTGTCTCGTGCAGCTTGCTCTGCTTGCGCCTGGCGCTTTTCTGCTTCCAAACGGGAAAAATAACCGTTCAGGGCCTGTCGCGAACTCAGCCTGGGAGCCGTAGAAGTTGACACCGGCGCCGAAGGAACATCCACTGCAACAGGTGCGGTGAGTGGCGATGATGCAGGCGCTTTATTGAGGCTGGGGGCATCGGGGACCTGGAGAATTGGTGCGTTGTTGTCTTTGGTTTGGTTTGAAAGGGGGCTGTCAGAAGCAATCGGAAGACTGTCTTGTTCCGAGCCTGCCGGTTGGTTATGCGTATCGTCACCCTTCATGTCAGGGACGGGGAGAGGCGGAACATTTTCCAATGCAGCTTTTTGTGGCTGCGCCTGATAAAGGGTGGCCACGATGGCCGGCTTATACGCAGGCGGTGCAGGGGCAGGCTTGCGTTCCTGCAGTGCAAGGATTGCTATAAGAGCGAAGTGCAAAACTGCAGACGCAAGCAATACTCGCCCCACTCGTGGACGATCTGAAGGGATGAAATGTGCCCTTTCTGGGCTGAGTACCGGTTGCATAGTGATTTCCATAACGCAAACAAAGACCGCATTTCTCTCAAGTAGTTCCCAAGGGAAATCGTTTTTACAACTCGGTGCACGCATTTGGTGCGCTTTGTTCTGGTTGCATGAATTTGGTGCATCAAAAGCATGGATTTTGAAAATAAATAAATGTAACTATTTGTTTTTTAAGTATTTATATTTATGGCACAGGACTTGTGTTGCAGTCTGTACCCGCCACGTGCGAATACAAGACAAACATTATTTGGGAGCAACACATGAAACTAGTCACAGCTATCATCAAGCCATTTAAGCTGGATGATGTTCGTGAAGCCATTTCAGAAATCGGGATTGACGGTTTAACTGTCACCGAAGTGAAAGGGTTTGGACGTCAGAAGGGACATACCGAGTTATACCGCGGTGCTGAATATCAGGTCGATTTCCTGCCGAAAGTAAAGCTGGAAATTGCCGTTCAGACAGACCAGGTTGAGCGTTTAGTTGAGGCCATCGTAGGTGCAGCGAAAACCGGCAAGATCGGCGACGGTAAAGTATTTGTCTACGATCTTGAACACGCTGTGCGTATTCGTACTGGTGAAGCAGACGCTGACGCACTGTAAAACCACACAATAATAATTGCGGAGAAAACAATGGAAATCACATTTGAACTCGGGTATGCATTAGATACCTTCTATTTCCTGATTTGCGGTGCGTTGGTCATGTGGATGGCTGCCGGATTTGCAATGTTAGAGGCGGGCCTTGTCCGCGCTAAGAACACAACTGAAATATTAACGAAAAACGTCGCTTTGTTTGCGATTGCCTGCACTATGTACATGATCTGCGGATACGACATCATGTACGGTGGCGGTATTTTCCTCGATGGCATTATCGCCGATGGTGCTACTGGTGTGGCTGAAGATGCGGCTACCTACGCGCCTTCTGCAGACTTTTTCTTCCAAGTAGTTTTCGTGGCAACTGCCATGTCTATCGTTTCTGGTGCGGTTGCCGAGCGTATGAAGCTTTGGGCATTTTTGGCCTTTGCAGTAGTCATGACTGGCTTCATTTATCCAATGGAAGGGGCTTGGACTTGGAACGGCGATGCAGTATTCGGTATGTACACATTGGGCGATATGGGTTTCTCTGACTTTGCAGGTTCCGGTATTGTTCACATGGCAGGTGCAGCAGCGGCGTTAGCGGGTGTGCTGGTACTTGGTCCTCGTAAAGGCAAATACACTGCAGATGGCAAAGTAAATGCAATTCCTGGCGCCAACCTGCCGCTGGCCACACTGGGTACTTTCATCTTGTGGATGGGATGGTTTGGCTTTAACGGTGGTTCTGTGCTGGCTACAGCGACTGTTGAGAGTGCTAATGCCGTTGCCGTTGTATTCATGAACACGAACGCTGCTGCCGCGGGTGGCGCTATTGCGGCCCTTATCTTAGCACGTGTCATGTTTGGCAAAGCCGACCTGACAATGGTGCTTAACGGTGCGCTGGCTGGTCTGGTGGCAATTACTGCGGAGCCCTCTACGCCTACCCCACTTCAAGCAACTCTGTTCGGTGCTTTAGGTGGTTTGTTGGTGGTACTGTCAATTGTTTTCCTCGACAAAGTTAAGGTTGATGATCCCGTTGGTGCTATCTCTGTACACGGTGTTGTCGGTTTATTAGGTCTGATCCTGGTTCCTTTCACCAACGACGGTTCAAGTCTGGGTGGTCAGTTACTGGGCGCTGCAACTATCTTTGTATGGGTATTTATTACCAGCCTTATCGTTTGGGTAGCAATTAAAGCCATCATCGGCGTAAGAGTGACAGAAGAAGAAGAGTTTGAAGGCGTCGACGTGAGTGAGTGTGGTCTGGAAGCATATCCTGACTTTACCTCAGGTCGTTAGACTTCAGTCTGAAGTCTCGATTGGGCAAACATAACTAACAATAATAATGCTCAACTCACCATTATTTAGCCCTGCTTATGCGGGGCTTTTTATTTCTCCTTTTAAGTTTATCTATGAAATAAGTGCAATGCTTTTGAAAATTAGATTGACCGATTTCCACACCATGCATGTTCAAAACCTGATCGAATTGGACATCCCCCTGGAAAGCATCACCGTGTTGAAAACAACAACTGCTAGCACAACTGGGTACAGACATTTGATTTAGGAGAGCATGACGAGCGATAAGCCAACACTCACTGCCAGTGCTGGGGCACCAGTTGAATCAAATGAGACCACACGAACAGCTGATCCCTGAGGACCTGCACTGCTGACAGATATTGTCAGGTAGAAAGTGATATTGATTACGTACAGCCAAGAGCCCTTTACAACATGTTTTCTGACGAACAAAAAGAAGGTTTGTATATAAACTATGCTGCTGCAATGGGGCCATGCTCTGACGGTGTCAAAGCGCGTTGGTACGCTGTGTTAGAAAAAGCCCACTAATTACGCAGCCGGTGTGAAAAAGGCCGTGGAAACCCGGGACACAGACGTTAATGCAGTACCTGGGACAGAACAAACACCACTGGAAGATAACTAAGCCGATAATACCAGCCAGAAAAACGCCCGGTCAAAGTAACTGTTGACCGGGCGTTTTGTTTTTTTGTGAAGGTGCGTTTGTAAACCTTAGATTACAAGCTGTTTATGCACTTTGCCGCAAGGCGATAGCGTCGCGCTGTGACTTTTCCACAGGCGCCTCAATGAAAAACTCTGCCATTTCGTCGTCGTCGGGCAAGCGGGTTATTCGCATGCCAGTCTGTTCATAGTCGCTATTGATCAGCCGTAATTCAGCGAACTGAGCAAATACCTTGCTTGTGGGATAGGTTCCCCACTTTTGTTTGAAGGTTTCCGCATTGGTAACAATATCACATAAGTGGTTTACTGGTGGATGGTAATGAGCATGAAACTGCTTGTAAACATATCGGCCGGTGTTGAGTAAGTAGAGTCCTGCCTGGCTACAACGGGCAGCGAAATCCAGGTCACCAAGACCGTACCCGCAATAATCAAGATCGAAGCCCCCTACACGTTCATAATCTTCCCTGGTGATACCAAAAATTGTTGTATCGAATTCGATAAAGGGGATTTTTTCCACCGTACTTTGCTGCAAAGATACGAGTTGCTGTAAGTGATTTTCACTTTTACTGTCAACGGTTTGACTGAGTTGATGAACGTTGGCCGTAACGAGTTTGCCTGCAGTTAAAGATGAAGTCATAGCGCCTAACAGGCTGTCGGGACAGATGCAATCTGCGTCCAAATAGATAATCTTATCGGTTTTACACGTATCAAACCCTCGGTTACGCGCCTTGGCGATGGGAAACGCTTCACTTGCAGCAAAACGGTGCAGAATGGGGAAATGCTCGCTACTTAATAGTGATTCGTCACTGGGAGGTGCCATCCACACAATCACCACTTCTTTGGGTAACTGTTCTGAGCTTTCAATACTGCCAATCAATTTAGACAACTGCTGTGTACGTCGCTTAACAATAGTAACGATACTAAATTCAGTGCTCATGACGTCGTCTCTCTGTCGGTTGTTGTCCCTAATGGACGGATAAGATAAATTCCACAGATACGGTTGTAGTGGCCAGTCTATCTGGAAAAAATAACCAGACCCCGCCACTTGCTGCAAACTTAGCGCCAGGTTGTCCGTTTTCCGTAGAAATGACATTTAACTACCAGAGATATTGGAAAATATTAACCATGCAGCCTGCTATGGCTGCATCAACCTGGGCTTTGTGATAAACAGTAAATTACAGACAACCGGAAATTTTTACAGCCTTCAATAAGCGGAGAGCAACACGGTGCTTGATCCCCATATGTCTACCAAGAACACTATTGTCATATTTATCAGTTTCCTCATTAGTTGGTATGTGTGTGGTTCTGCATTCGCGTACGACAGAATTACGGGAGAAATGTTCGCCAGTCGCTCTGAAGTCATAGCCCAAAATGGCATGGTAGCAACCAGTCAGCCTCTGGCTACACAAGTGGGGTTGGATGTCCTAAAGCGAGGAGGAAACGCCATTGATGCAGCAATTGCTGCAAATGCCATGCTTGGGTTGGTCGAGCCTACAGGCAGCGGTATTGGTGGCGATCTCTATGCGATTGTTTGGGTTGCTGAAGAAAAGAAACTCTATGGGTTAAATGCATCAGGGCGTTCTCCTAAGGCGCTGACGAAAGAAGAGTTTGTTGCCAGAGGGTTGACTAGCATACCCTCTTTCGGTCCACTGCCGGTATCTGTTCCTGGAGCGGTAGACGGCTGGTTTATGCTACATGATAAGTTTGGAACACTTCCCATGACGGCAGTGCTAACCCCTGCCATAGAATATGCAAAAAACGGTTTTCCGGTGTCAGAGGTTATTGCGCACTATTGGCAGATGAATGTGGATCGTATTGGTCACTATGATGGCTTTGCTGACATATTTATGCCTAATGGCAGGGCGCCTCGAAAAGGGGACGTGTTTAAAAATCCCGCTTTGGCAGCTACTTATGAAAAAATAGCCACTGGCGGGCGGGATGCATTCTACAAAGGCGATATCGCCCGCACGATAAGCGCTTATATGAAAGAGCAGGGGGGCTTTTTACGCTATGAAGATCTCGCAACCCACACATCTGACTGGGTTGAGCCTGTTTATGCAAATTATCGCGGTTATGATGTGTGGGAGTTACCCCCTAACGGACAGGGGATCGCTGCGTTACAAATACTGAATATCCTCGAGCACTATGATTTAGAAAGTATGGGTTTTGGCTCTGCTGACTATATCCACACGTTTGTCGAGGCTAAAAAACTGGCTTTCGAAGACAGGGCAAAATTTTACGCCGATATGGCATTCAATGACGTGCCTGTAGACTGGTTGATATCCAAAGAGTACGCTGCTGAGCGACAAGCGTTAATCCAGCCTCATAAAGCAGCAAAAACCGTAGATGCCGGTGTATACGAGGGCGATACTGTATACCTCACAGCAGCAGACCAACAAGGCAATATGGTGTCGCTAATACAAAGTAATTATCGGGGAATGGGCTCGGGTATGACGCCCCCGGGACTTGGCTTCATTCTGCAAAATAGGGGGGAATTGTTTACCCTACAGGACGGTCATGCCAACGTATACGCGCCGGGCAAGCGACCATTCCACACAATAATTCCCGGGTTCGTTAGCCGCAATGGCAAGCCGTGGCTAAGTTTCGGAGTGATGGGCGGAGCCACGCAACCCCAGATGCATGCACAAATTATTGTTAACCTTATCGATTTCGGAATGAACGTGCAAGAAGCCGGTGATGCGCCGCGGGTATTGCACTCTGGCTCAAGCACTCCCACCGGAACCTTAATGATGGGCGGTGGCGAAGTGCACTTGGAATCGGGCATTGACGAGAAAGTTAAACGGGCGCTGATGTCAAAGGGCCATAAACTGTCACCTGCCACAGGAATTTATGGCGGCTACCAGGCAATAATGTGGGACGATGAGCGAAAAATTTATATCGGCGCGTCGGAAAGTCGAAAAGATGGACAAGCCGCAGGCTATTGAGCCACACTTAGGGCAATTGCCTAAAAAGAGCCCAGAGCTCAATAACTAAAGGCGAATGGAACAGAACCATGAGTCAACCTCAAAAAGGGGTATGTGCGGAGCCTAATTTACACGCGCAATACCTGTTGCTCAATGTAGTCGATGACGATGCGGATACTGTACGCGGTAAACTCGCTCGTGTACTGGATATCTTTGAGCATTACGAAAACGAACATTATGAAGCGATGCTTACCGGCATGGTCGCCATAGGGTCTGCTTTTTGGCCAGAGCTCTATCCGGGATTATTGCCATCTGAACTAGCGCCTTTTCCCGATATGCAATGCGAAGACCGAACCGCGCCGTCAACGCCCTGTGATTTATTTATACAGATCCGCGCAGACAGGTTGGATATTTGTCATGCCGTTGGTATGGAAGTAATGGAACTATTGCGTTTACATGTTGAGCTGGTGGAGGAAGTCAGAGGATTCAGATTTCTTGATGGGCGTGATTTAAATGGTTATGTGTATGCCGCGGATAATCCGCGGGGCATGTTACGCCGAAAAGTTGCGGTTATTGAAGAAGACGAAAGTGAGTTTGTGGGCGGCAGTTATGTGCATGTTCAGCGTTTTCGTCATGATTTGCGCCGCTGGGAAAGTTTGTCGGTGCGGCAGCAAGAACAGATTATGGGCAAAACGAGAGAGCACAACCTCAATAGCTCGGAACAGAATCCGATGTCACATTGCATTCGTGCCAACACTATTGCAGGTGACAGTGATTTGCCCGGGTTAATAAAGCAAGGCATGCCCTACGGAGATCTCACCAAACAGGGGTTGTTCTTTGTGAGTTGTTCCGCCAGCGCCAGACCATTTAAAGCCATGCTGTACAGCCAGGTCTTTGGCACGGGGGAAGGGGATTACGACCGTTGGCTTGATTACACCAGCGCTGAAACCGGCTGCGCGTTTTTTGCCCCGTCCCTGCATTTCATTCGGGCTCAGGCTAAGCGCAGTGAGGCAACTAACGATTGATATTGAGGGCACCGTCCCAGTCTTTTTCCAATTTTGTGCCCCGGTACTGCAGGCAAACGTCAATATGGTGTTTCGGCAGCATGTCGTTCGGGCTGATTTCCTGTGCTTTCATGAAGTGTGCCAGAGCTTCATCCCATTCTTGTCGTATCCGACAAGCCAGACCTGCTGCGATTTGTGTCTGCACAGCCAAACGTTCACGCTGCTCCTGCTCACTTAAGTGCTCAAGCACTTCGTAAACTTCTATGGCCTTACGGCGCCCTTTCACTCTTACCCAGTCGAGCAGCCGGGTTTTAATAGGGTAATCTGCACCAACGGTTTCCAGCAGTTGGGCGCTGACAATAATATCTGCATTGTATTTTGGGGTGAGGGATTCAAGGCGGTAAGCGATATTTACGGAATCGCCAATGACTGTCGTGTCCATGCGATCGTCCGACCCAACTGTACCAATGATCACTGGGCCATAGTGAATACCAATTCCCATGTTAATTGGCACATATTCACAATTGTCCCGGTGTGAATTGTACATTTCCAAGGCTTTTCTTAGGTCGATAGCGGCTTTTAGCGCATCTCGGGCTTTGTCTTGATTTGAGCCGCCGGGATGGTCGAACAGCGCCATAATGGCATCACCGATAAACTTGTCAATGAAGCCCCGGTTTTGGTGTATGGGGTCGTTCATACGCAGGAAGTACGAATTGAGAAAACGCATAAGTTCCTGCGGCTTTAGGCGTTCTGACAACCCGGTGAAGCCTCTGATGTCACAAAAAAGAATCGCTACTTCGTCTTCATCCGCATGGCCAAGCTCGAGAGTAGCGCTACTGCCGTGTTTAGCAAAGTGTTCGACAAATTGTCTGGGGACAAATTTCTGGAAATTTTGACTGAGTTGCATCGCTTCGTTGGCTTTTTCCAGATAGCTGGCTTCTCTTTCCTGGTCTGACTCTAAAATGGGGGTGTTGCGGGGGCTTGTATGCGCGATGATGTCGAGCAATTCGTGGTTCTGCCGTCTGTTTTTAATATACACAACGGTGATGATACAAGCGTAAATCACCGCAACAATGGTAAAAAAAACAGATAAACTCACAATGCCCCCAACAACTACTTCAGTTTGCCAAGCACACTATCTGCGGCTGCTAGTGTTTTGTCAATGATATCTGCGCTGTGCATCTTCGAGACAAAGCCTGCTTCGTAAGAAGCGGGCGCCAAATAAACACCATGATCCAGCATACCGTGGTAAAACACCTTGAACTGTTCTTGGTTGCAATTAATCGCTTGCTGGTAGTTTGTCACCCGCGGGATATCAGTAAAAAACAACCCAAACATGCTGCCTGCAACATTGGTACTCATCGGGATCCCATGACCTTTGGCTATGTCCTCCATGCCCTCTGCCAGAGCCTGGGTTTGTGCAAAAATACCCTGGTACATAACGTCGTCATCAAGCTGGGCCAGAGCGGCGAGTCCGGCGGCCATGGCAACCGGGTTGCCCGACAGTGTCCCCGCCTGATAGACTGGGCCTGTAGGTGAGATGTGTTCAATAATTTCACGACGCCCGCCGAATGCACCAACCGGCATGCCACCACCGATGACTTTACCTAAACAGGTCAAATCGGGTTTAACTTGGTAATAGGCCTGTGCACCGCCTTTTGCAACCCGAAAGCCTGTCATCACTTCATCGAAAATTAACACACAGCCATAGTCGTCACAGATTTTTCGCAGGCCTTCCAGGAACCCCTCTACAGGTGGAATGCAGTTCATGTTACCGGCAACCGGCTCAACGATAATACAGGCGATATCATCGCCGTGGACGGAAAATACTTCGGCAACACTGTCGAGGTTATTATATTCAACGGTCAGTGTATGCTGGGCAACGTCGGCAGGAACGCCCGGTGAGCTGGGTACACCAAAGGTAAGTGCACCAGAGCCAGCTTTAACCAACAGGGAATCGGCATGGCCGTGATAGCAACCTTCAAACTTCACCAGTTTGTTTCTGCCGGTGAAGCCCCTTGCCAAACGAATGGCCGACATAGTGGCTTCTGTTCCGGAATTCACCATGCGTACCATTTCCATAGAAGGCACCATGGCACTGACCTTTTCAGCCATGATGATTTCCGCTTCCGTGGGGGCGCCAAAGCTCAAGCCGTTTTGCGCTGCGCTTATCACTGCTTCGCGAATCGCGTGGTTATTGTGCCCTAATACCATCGGCCCCCAAGACTGGACGTAATCGATGTACTGGTTGCCATCAGCATCCCAAATATAGGGGCCATCGGCTTTGGTGATAAAACGAGGCGTTCCACCTACCGCTTTGAATGCTCGTACCGGAGAATTTACGCCGCCGGGAATAGTTTTTTGCGCGCGGCTAAAAAGGGCTTCAGATTTTGAAATCATAATGACTGACTCTTGTTGGTATACCACACAACTTCGCGCTCGTATTTGCTCACAAGATCATCAACACCGAGAGTGAGGGCAAATAACGCCATACGCACTAAGACCCCGTTATCCGCTTGTCGGAAAATGGCAAGATTCGGGTTCGAGTTTAAATCGTTGTCCAGTTCATTCGCTTCCATGCGGGAATCCCGGGGAAGGGGGTGCATAATGACGGTTTTGGACTGAAAGTGGCGGGTATAAATAGACTGGTTTAAGCGGAATCGTCCGCGATATTTGTTGGCTTCTGCCTGAGAAGTAAAACGTTCTTCCTGAATTCGGGTTTGGTAGCAAATATCGGCATTCACTACTCCTTCAATCTGGTTCGTTACTGTTAACTTGTGACCGGCGTTTTCAATGGCAGATATGACATTGTCCGGCATGGCTAATTCTTTTGGTGAGATAAGGGTAAAGTGAATATTCTTGTATAAGCACAGTAACTTTGACAGAGAGTGTACGGTCCTACCGTAACGCAGATCGCCAATCATGGCGATGTGCAAGCCATCAATTTGCTTTCCGTTGTACTCTAACTCTCGCTTAATGGTAAACAGATCCAGCAATGCTTGAGTGGGGTGTTCATTTGCCCCGTCGCCGCCGTTCAGCACAGGTACGCGACTGCCTTCTGAAAACTCGGCAACAGAGCCCGCCTGGGGATGACGCATGGCGATAATATCTGAATAGCCACTGAGTACCCTGGCGGTGTCAAACAGCGATTCTCCTTTTGCCAGCGCAGAACTGCTCATACCAGTGGTTTCTCTTACTTCACCGCCAAGCAGGTTAAATGCCGTCCCAAAGCTTACTCTGGTGCGAGTACTCGGCTCAAAGAACAGATTGCCCAGAATCGCACCGTCCAGAACTGTGGTGCGTTTTTGTCGCCTTGCGTAGGGTTCCATAGAGTGCGCCACGTGGAAGATTTTTTCGATGGCGTCGCGGTCGAATTGATTGACCGAAAGGACATGATTGCCAGTAAATTGTGACATAGTGCTCTCAAAAATGAAGTAAACCCGCTTAGTCTATCAAATTCAAACTAGGCTGTAGAACAAACTTTGTTAAGGATTGCACAACGACAAGGTGAGCTTGCGCTGTTGGCGCTTTTTTGCGTTACAATGCTGACAGGTAAGAACAACACACGCATCTTCAGCGTAGAGACATGAAAGAAAAAAAAAGCGTTCATGGTGAACGGCTGCGCAAATATGGCTGGCAGACTAATTGTCCACAGTGTCAGCGCATCCGGCTTATCCTGATTTGGGCAATAATTATGTTTGTGGTGTACTTTTATGTCTGGAATTAACTCTGCCGCTCCTATCCTTGTAAGGGCAACCTCCAAGAGCAATGGAATTACAGCTTGTGTGCTAGGGGGCTCTGGGCTTTTGCTCTCTGCATTTTGGTTAAAATACATGCCTGAGTGGTTGTTCTTAGCTGGTATTTTTCTTACCAGCGCGTCTATTGTTTCCCTGCTCATAGGTTGGTTTAAAATTCGCGAACCTCAGTACAGCATTGAGATATCACCTGAGGAAATTCGTTACCACCACCGATTGGGCAATTGGTTTCTTCACTGGGACAATATCCAACGAATAGATTGCCCTCGTGTTCAGCAGGGGCTTGAGCATGTGGAATTAGAAGCGGTGGGGATAAAAATCATAAATTATGCTGATTTTCTGCGCACTATTTCTCCGCGTCTGGCTACGCACCTGCTCATGGAACAACGCCCACTGTTAATGCACAGCAAGGAAGAAAGTTGTGCTACCGGGGGGTGTTACAACCACACTATGTTCGACGATAAGCAGTTTTCTACGCCCGAAGGTGAAACATTTACCGGGGTTAAAGCCATGTTGGCAAACCGCATGCAAACACTGCGCGCATCGCTGGGATACGACATCTATATATCGGCTGCAGATATTGACCGCGATCCCCCTGCCTTTGTGGTTCTACTTCGCGAATGCCAGCAGGCGAGACTGTTGTCAGTTGAATAATTCAGTGTGTTACGTCATGTCGTGTATAAAGCCGTCGACTTCGGAAATAACAACATTTGCTTCAGTTAGTAGTGCAGGCAGGTGCTCAGCCACGAGAAACTTCTGATCCAACTTGAGAGCGGTTTCCAGTTCATCGGCCAGAGCCTGTAACTTGGGGACGCCTGTATAACAGCACGCACCGTGTAACTTGTGAACTTCAGCTTTCAGTCCTTCAAAATCTCTTTTTTCCCACAACTGTTTCAAAGTCGCTATTGTTTCTGGTAACAGTGCTTTGAAGTCCTGCAGCATCATCTTTGCTGTTTCAGGCTGATGATTTGTGCGCTTGACGGCCAGTTGCCAATCCATGGACGGCAGCGCCAGGGCTGCAGGTTCGCAGCTCTGACACCAGCGCCTGATGAGATCAAGTAGCTGACCCATTTCCATGGGTTTGGGTAAATAGTCGTCCATCCCCGAAGCCAGAAGACGCTCCTGTTCTTCTTTAAAGGCATGTGCTGTAACGGCGACAATGGGGGTGCCCATGTTAAGCGCGGTTTTTCTAATGAGTCGTGAGGCTTGGAGGCCATCCATCCCTGGCATTTGTACATCCATTAGAATTAGGTCGTATTCTGTACTGTTACAATGATTTACGGCGTCTTGGCCGCTCATCGACGTAGTGAGTGACACCGGCGAGTTACCCAGCCAGGCGTCGAGCAACTTCAAGTTCATTTCCATGTCGTCTACCGCCAGAATACGCACTGCAGGTAATGTATTTACCTTTTCGTGCAAGGGGTTTTTCTTTTTCGCCAGTTTGTGATGGAGAATGCTTTCCAGCTTGCTGATGGTAACTGGCATTCTCACCTGTTCGTGGAAGTGCTGGGTCAGGCTGGGGAGTTGATTAAACGGCTCCTGGCCTGAATACCACAAAATGCGTTTTTTAGCGGGAAACTCCACGAGTTCAGCTAAGTATGCATTGCGTTGGGAAAGACGAGAGCCGGGCAGGGTTGCGAAGAGTAAATCAGCCTGACTGGTTAACGTACGCAAAAAAGCAACAGTTTCGACACTGGTTACCTTGGCGCCCATGTGGGTCAGCATACTCACGGTTGCCCGTCGAGTGTCGGGTATAGGGTCGAAAACCACTACCCGTTTGCCGATCCACTCAGCATGAGGGCCTAAAGAAAACTTCTGACTAAGCTGATTGGTCCTTAGTGTAATATCAAATACACTTCCCAGTCCTGGCGCACTTTTTAACTCCAGCTCGCCGCGCATTAGCCTGACGAGTTCCCGGCAGATGACCAATCCCAAGCCAGTGCCCTGATAATTTCTGTTGAGGGAATCATCGACCTGAGAAAATGCGTTGAAGAGTTTTTTCTTATCTTGGCGGCTAATACCGATGCCGGTGTCTTCAATTCTAAACGCAAGTTCATAAATACCATGCGGCAGTGATTTCCCCGTAGCCGAGAGGGTAATGTTGCCACTGGGTGTGAATTTTAGTGCGTTGCTTAGTAAGTTGTTCAGAATTTGCTTAATTCTGAAAACATCACCAATGAGCTTTTCTGGCAAAGGGGTTAAATTAAATACAAACTCCAGTTTTTTCGAATGGGCGGATTTTGACATCAGCGTCACCATGTCTTCCAACAGTTGGTTGGGAGAAAACGGCTGATTATTAATGGTGAGTTTACCGGCTTCAATTTTCGAGAAATCAAGTACATCATTGACAATGCTCAGCAGGTTGTCGGCCGCGGTATTAATAATTCTCACCTGTTCTTGCTGTTCCACTGGCAGTGCTGCATGGGTAAGCTCTTTGCTGAAGCCGAGGATTGCGTTGAGTGGCGTGCGAATTTCGTGGCTCATGTTTGCCAAAAATTGTGATTTTACATTGCTGGCTTTAATGGCATCTTTTCGGGCGATGTCCAGCCGGGCATTCTGTTCTTCTATGAGCTCCATGTTGTTGCGCAGATCATTGGTGGCCTGATCGACTTCTGATTCAAGCTGACTGCGGCTTTTGTCCATAAGCGCAAAAGAAAACAGGCCGGCTTCGAGAAATACGCCCACTTGAAAACAGTAGGTTGTGAAGTCGTTGGATGGCAAAATTCCAATGAGACTTAACATCCCAATGGCCGCGCCGAATGCCAGCATAGTCCAGGCAAAGATAAAATAACGAGCTGGTTTGAAGTGGTTGAGGAAGGCTTCAAAACCGGCATAAATGTAGCTACATATAGCTATAAGGCCCACGCCGTAAACCAGATTGTTTTTCCAGATATGAGGCAGAATATCCAGTGCGCAGCTCATGCCGACCATAAGTTGCAGCCCCAACAGCATCGCAATAATAGGGTGAGCGTTTTGGCAATGGATACGGGTTTCTAAAAATGTCATTGTAAACACGCCGGAACTTATACCGATCAAAACGAAAATGAGTTCCGTGTGCAAAGCAAACCATGGCTCAACGCCATTAGGGAAGAGCAGATGTACGTGGCCTCCCCAGACGAATTGCCAGAGTATAACGGCAATAATGTAGCCAACGTAGGCGAGCAGGGCGGGTTCTCGGGCGCCGAGGAAAAGTACACAATTATAGATAGCGAGTATGATCAACCCACCGTAAAAAAGCCCCCAAAGCAGACTGTCGAGTTGAGTGCTATAGCTGTGTAGTTTTTCCGGCATAACCGTTAAAGGTACGATTAGGCCGGATGAGGCACTTTCCACGCGGATGTACAGATCCAGAGGTTGATTCACCGGTAGAATGGAGCGCAGCGTGGGTGTGCGAAAGATCTGTTCTTTTTGTAGCTTTCCTTGGTGACTTTGTTGCAGTACTTGGCCGTTTTGCACCAGATACATATCTACTTTGTCGAGTTGACTAAAATTAATATTGAACACCCAGTCTTCGATATTGCTGGCGTTGCTCAGCCGGGTTACCAACCACAGCCCACGAGCCTGAAACCCAAAATTCGGATTGCTGTTGCTGTACCAACGAAAATCTGGTCTCCGCTTTACCGCCTCACTAATGGTGAGCTGAATATCACTCTCGTAATAGATTTCGAAGTTGTCAGTTAAATGAGTTTCTGTGTCTTCATTAATAAGCTGCAATGTTGATTGTGCCTGCACAGGAGCAGACGAAGCCAACAATAAAGTCAGTAAAAAGAGCCAGGGCAAGAGAGCTGCGCGCATAGTATTATTTTCATTATTCCTGTTAACGGGTATTAAACCATTACCGTATCTATTTGTACAAAAGTAACCGGTAACAGGTCTCTGATTTAACCTCTTGGAGAGGAGGAGCAAGGAGTGTATTGCGAATCGTCAGGGTTTGGCTCACAATGGCTAAAAAGCAGTTAACCACCGAATAACGAAAAGCACGCATGAGCGACGACATTATCATTAATGGGGAAGGTGTAGAACAACTCCCCTTGCGCAGATTTACCGAAGACGCCTATTTGAACTATTCCATGTATGTCATCATGGACCGGGCGCTACCACATATCTCAGATGGTCTTAAGCCAGTACAGCGACGCATTATTTATGCCATGAGTGATCTCGGGCTCAGTGCCACCGCGAAGTATAAAAAGTCTGCCCGGACTGTGGGTGATGTATTGGGTAAGTTCCACCCTCACGGTGATTCCGCTTGTTACGAAGCAATGGTGCTGATGGCACAACCCTTTTCTTATCGCTATCCGTTGGTGGATGGCCAGGGAAACTGGGGGGCACCGGACGATCCAAAGTCATTTGCGGCTATGCGTTACACCGAAGCAAGGCTTTCCCGTTTCAGTGAGGTGTTACTGAATGAACTGGGCCAAGGTACGGTTGATTGGGCGCCTAACTTTGACGGCACGTTAAAGGAACCCAAGGTGCTACCTGCACGCCTGCCTCACATTTTGCTCAACGGCGTGACGGGCATTGCCGTAGGGATGGCTACAGACATTCCACCTCACAATGTGCGAGAAGTGGCCAATGCCTGTGCCATGTTACTCGACAACACTAAAGCGGAACTGACGGATGTTCTGGCCCACATTCAAGGGCCTGATTATCCAACTGATGCGGAGATTATCACGCCGCGAAGTGATATTCGCAAGTTGTACGAAACCGGGCGAGGTTCGGTAAAAATGCGCGCTGTGTATCATGAAGAAAATGGTGATATTGTTGTTACTGCCTTGCCTCATCAGGCATCGGGAGCCAAAGTGCTCGAGCAAATTGCCGCCCAAATGCAGGCAAAAAAACTACCTATGGTGAGTGATCTTCGGGACGAATCGGACCACGAGAATCCAACGCGGCTCCTTATTACCCCCCGTTCTAATCGCGTGGACAGTGAACAGCTGATGCAACACTTGTTTGCTACCACAGATTTAGAAAAAAGCTACCGGGTTAATTTAAACATGATTGGTCTGGATGGCCGACCACAAGTTAAAGATCTGAAAACCATTCTCAGCGAATGGTTGGTTTACCGGAAAAATACCGTTATCCGTAGGCTTCAGTATCGTCTTGACAAGGTAATGGCGCGCTTACATATTCTCGAAGGCTTAATGATAGCCTTTTTGAATATTGACGAAGTGATCGAGATCATTCGAACCTTCGAAGAACCAAAGGCAGAATTAATACGCCGTTTCTCACTCTCCGATAAACAGGCAGAAGCGATCCTTGAACTCAAACTTCGTCACCTGGCGAAACTCGAAGAAATGAAAATTCGAGGTGAACAAGATGAATTGGAAAAGGAGCGTGAACACCTGCAAACATTGCTGGGTTCAGATCGTCGTTTAAAAACGCTGATCAAAAAAGAAATACTGGCGGATGCTGAAAAATACGGCGACGATCGTCGTTCGCCCCTGGTGGAGCGTGGAGAAGCGAAAGCCTTGTCTGAGAAAGAGCTTATTCCTTCCGAAGCGGTTACTGTCGTGTTGTCTGAGAAAGGATGGGCGCGGTGTGCCAAAGGCCATGATGTTGATGCACAAGCACTGAGTTATAAAGCCGGAGATGGTTACTTGGCCAGTGCAAAAGGGCGCAGTAATCAACCCGCGGTATTTTTGGATTCCTCCGGAAGAGCCTTCTCTTGTGATGCACACAGCCTGCCTTCAGCTCGAAGTCAAGGTGAGCCGTTAACCGGTCGTTTCAGTGTGGTTGGGGGCGAGCACTTTATTGATGTGATCATGGGTGATGAAGACCAGCGGTATCTTGTCGCGTCTGATGCGGGGTACGGTTTTGTGGGCAAATTTGCTGATATGATCAGCAAAAATAAAGCCGGTAAAGCGTTTCTTACCCTACCCACAGCCGCGAAAGTGATGTCTCCACAAAAAGTGAACAACATCGAGTCAGATTGGTGTTTATCTGTTAGCAATGAAGGTCGAATGCTACTGTTTCCGTTGCGTGATTTGCCGAGTCTGGCGAAGGGAAAGGGCAACAAGCTCATTAATATTCCTACTGCCAAAGCGCAAACCCGAGAAGAGTTTATGTCAGCCGTAACTGTTGTGCCAGAGGGGGCATCGGTGAAAGTGATTGCAGGTAAGCGAAGTATGACGTTAACGCCGTCCGATTTAGTACATTATCAGGGAGAAAGAGGCCGTAGAGGGAATAAATTGCCCCGCGGACTACAGCGGGTAGATGACATTGTTGTGGAACACTCTCTTGGAGAAACACCGGAAAGTGAAGCAGAGTCTGACTCTGACATATAATTCATACCAATGGTTAGCTTGTCTAATGAGTGCCATGCACTACACTGATAGTTGGCCAGAATGGGGATGAATCAGGTTAGGTTATGCTGGGAATTGTATTTACAACGCTTATAGAGATGCTGGAAGAAAAAGTATCTCCCGAGTTTGCCGATGAGGTGATCACCGAGGCAAAGCTCGAAAATGATGGTGCTTATACTGCGGTTGGCTACTACCCGTTTTCAGAATTACAAAAACTCGTGGGCGTGTTGGTGAACAAAACTGGCAAACCTGTGGATGTATTATTATACGAATTCGGCATTTATCTGTTTGGAAAGCTTGCCAAGGCCCATGGACAGGTAATGGCCGGACGAGATGGCATATTGGATGCTCTTTCGGTTCTGGACAATGACATTCACGTGCAAGTGCGCAAGTTGTACCCAGATGCTGATTTGCCCACTTTCAAGGTAGTGGCGCAAACAGACAAGACCATGCGGTTGCAATATTACTCGACTCGGGAACTTGCATCGCTCGCAGAGGGGTTGATGGATGGTGCAGCGGCTCATTTCGGGCAACGTATTTCACGTACTACTGTTAAATTAGACCAAGCACACACGTACGAATTCTCTATTACTGTGGAGGACTAATGTGTCTGAGCATGGAGAAAGCAAGGAAGTTTCATCTTTAAAACGCAGACTCAATCGTGAAAAGCAGGCCAGACTTCAGGCCGAATCACTTTTAACGGAAAAGAGTGAGGCGCTTTTTCGAGCCCTACAGGAAAGCCAAAGTACCGAAAAACGGTTGAAACTGGCACTTTGGGCAGCACAAGAAACGCTTTGGGAATGGGATGCCAGTTCTGATCGAATTTCTATTCGCGCATTTTCTCTCCACGACGTTAAAGAAACCATTATTGAAAGTGATCCTTTCTCACTGTTAACTTACATCCACGAAGACGATATACATTATCTGCAATTTCAGTGGGCGTTAGTGTTGCATTGTGAGCAAGAGCACCTTGAAGTCTCTTTCCGTTATCGCCATAAGGCGGAATACCTGTGGATGCGATTGCGGGGCCGGGTATTAGAACGCAATGCATTTGGTTCAGCAACTCGAATTGTAGGCACCACTCGGGATATTACTCTCGAGCGTGAAGCTGAACAGAGTTTTCACCTCATGGCGTCAGCCTTCGCCAGTTCCAGAGAACCCATGTTGGTTTTGTCTGCTGGCTTTACGGTAACCGAATGTAATAATGCATTCCTGAGTATGCTGAATTTAAGAGAAAAATCAGAGTGCTTTGGCTGGCCACTATCTATGTTGCTCGCAGATGCTGATGAGCATACTGACAGGCTCAATGAGCATCCCATCAGATTCGAGACCAGGCTCAAAGTCACCTCGAAGAAGCAACTAACAGTAGATGTATCATTGGCAAAGTTTGAAACGCGTTATCAAAAAAAGCCTTACATCATTGCCACAATTAGAGATGTTTCAGAGAGAAAACTCAATGAAACCCGTTTAAAGCAAATGGCGCTATACGATCCGTTAACCGGACTGTTTAATCGCAATGGTCTCAACGACGTGTTGAAGCACTATCTACAGGGCAATAGTGACTTTTCATTGCTGTTTGTCGATCTCGATGGCTTTAAGCTAATTAACGACGGCGCGGGGCATGAATCAGGCGACAGATGTCTTAAAGAAGTTGCAAAGGTCATGGAAGTTGCACCAGCGATAAATAAAGTGGTCACGCGTTGGGGCGGTGATGAGTTTATAATTATTTTGCCCGGAAGCAAGCCTGAAACAGCGGTCAATTTTGCTCATGCCATCATTACTGCCATTGAGGGGCTCACGCTTGAAACTCAAGACAGCGATTTAGCCCTTTCAGCCAGTATTGGTATTGCAAGTTACCCATACCATGGCACCACCGCAGAGCGCTTGATTCAAAATGCTGATGCCGCCATGTATCTTGCGAAAGGCCGCGGGAAAGGTCAGATTAGTGTCTATGAAGATGGTTTATGGGAAAGTGTAAAAGCCAAAGTCAGTCTTCTTTCGGATTTGCGCAAGGCAATTAATCAGGAGGCTTTGGAATTTTATGTTCAGGGTAAATACGATTTGCACGGTGTATTAAAGGGGGGAGAGTTGCTTTGCAGATGGCATTCTTCGCTGCACGGTAATGTGCCACCAGACGTTTTTATTCCCTTGGCAGAGGAAAATAAACTCGATTTTCACATTGGATTGCTCAGTTTACATCGCGCCTGTGAATATTTGAAAGAACTCGATGCCGAACGAGAGCTTGTGCAGTTGGCTGTAAATATTAGTGTCAATCAGTTACTCGACCCTCTGTTTCCCAGTCAGGCCGCGGCCATTTGTCGCGAGCACAATATCTCACCAGCACTCATTGAAGTTGAGCTAACAGAGTCCATCTTCATTCAAGATGCCGAGCGCGCTATCGAAGCCTTATCCTTACTGCGAAACAAAGGGTTCAGCCTGGCGATGGATGATTTTGGCAGTGGATTTTCTGCACTTAGCTATCTGCGAATGTTCTCCTTCACTACTGTAAAGCTCGATCGCAGCCTACTGAAAGACATTCACTATGACCAAAAAGCACTGGCTCTCTTTCAGGGTATCATTGCCATGCTAAAGCGGTTGGAAATTCAAACAGTAGCTGAAGGGGTGGAGTTATCTGAGTACCTGCCGATTCTGCGGGACGCAGGTGTCGATTTGTTACAGGGGTACTACTTCGACAAACCATCACCGTTTCGCGAGTTTTTGATAAAACTGCCCACACGGGTTTATGACTAGTACAATGGCTAAATTAGCGCGTGTTGTCCGGTGATATAGGCGCATAAAAAAAGGGCTCAACGCCCTTTTTCAATAAGGTAGAATACTTTGAGATTATCTGGCGTTAGTGCTCTCGAAAATTTTATCTGCCGAGGCCGCCACAAATCCCTGATAGAGATTGCCATCGGGCATTTCGTAGCGCTGGGCAAATTCGTAAAAACACGAAGGAACAGTAACGGTTTCATCTGTCATTTCAACGCTGGCTTTATCGGCCATGGTTGAGGATTGGGCTAGGAATACATCCTCGCCACCTTTAATTTCTCCACCTGATGTATTGAGCACAAAGCCCGCATCTTTCAACAGTGTGTTGACATCCGCCAGAGATTGCGTTTGTTGTAGATAATTTACGCTTACTGTAAAGTGATTTGCTTGAAAGCCCCACGCTGCTAACCAAGCCGCATACTCAGATTCATTGAGTAGAGTTTCGTAGTCTGCTTTTGAAACCTTCCACTGTGGGCCTGAGTATAGAAAGTTCTCACTATTTACTGACGCTGGGTCCATTTGTTTAACCAGATCGCCGATAATTTCCTGTGCGCGTTTTGATAATTCACCAACTCGCAATTCACTGATAAACACTTTGGGTTTGGTTTTATCTGGGTGCTCAAAGTGCTTGGCGTCGAGTTTTTTGGCTTCAAAATCGTAATTGCCTTTGGCTTCGTAGCCGAGAGCCAGAAAGTGCGCGGCCAGTTTGTCTAAGGATGTTTTTTCCAGATTAAATGTTCTGAAGGCAACGTGGTCATTGACGATCTCGTTGCTTTTTTCTTCGCCGGCCAGCAATTGATGAATTTTATGGGCTGAGGGAGTAATCGCGACATATTTGTCCCACAGCCGGGCGAATAGTGTATCTACATCGGTATGCATGATATTGAAAATCCTTCTTTATAAGGTCAGACCAGGGTTAAGTGCGCCTGGCAATGTAACTTTGTTGAGCTCCACCGACGCAACCGGGTACGCGCAGTAGTCTGCCGCGTAGAAGGCACTGGCGCGGTGATTTCCACTCTCGCCCACGCCACCAAAAGGTGCCGCGCTACTGGCACCGGTGATGGGACGGTTCCAGTTGACAATTCCCGCGCGAATGCGTTGGTAGAAATAACGGTAATCTTCTTCACTGTCACCAAGGAAACCAGCTGAGAGGCCGTAACGGGTGTTGTTCGCTTCTTCAATCGCTGTATCAAAATCGCTGTAGCGAATGACTTTTAGCAGCGGGCCGAAATGCTCTTCATCGGGCAGTGACTCAAGCATACCCGTCACATCAATGATCCCCGGAGTTGCAAAGCCTTTACTGGTATCGGGTTGTGTTAGCTCGAGTAGTACTTTACCACCCAGTGCAATCAGTTCAGCCTGTGCCTTTACCATCATATTTGCCGCGTTGGCGGATATCATGGCTCCCATAAATGGTTGTTCTTCAGCGTCGTATTCACCCACTTTGATGTTTTTTGTTACCTCTATCAAACGCGTGAGGATTTTGTCTCCCTCTGCGCCGGCGGGAAGGAATAAACGACGTGAACACGTGCACCGCTGTCCCGATGTAACAAAAGCCGATTGTACAATGTCGTGAACAGCGGCGTCGGTGTCAGCAACATCTTTAACGATTAGCGGGTTGTTTCCGCCCATTTCGAGGGCCAGTATTTTGCCTGGATGACCTGCAAATTGTTCGTGTAATATTTTTCCGGTACGAGAGCTGCCGGTGAAAAATAGTCCATCAATGCCAGGGTGTGATGCCAGTGCTTTACCTGTGTCTACTTCGCCCTGAACAAGGTTGAGTACACCCGCTGGCAAACCGGCTTTTTCCCATAATTGAACCATGAATTCAGCAACCATTGGGGTAAGATCGCTGGGTTTAAACACTATCGTATTTCCTGCCATCAGAGCCGGAACAATATGACCGTTTGGCAAGTGCCCGGGAAAATTATAAGGCCCAAATACAGCCACTACGCCATGGGGTTTATGACGGATAAACGCTTGTCCAACGGGCATCGGGTTTTCGACCGTACCGGTACGCTCGTGATAGGCCTTTTCAGAAATGCCGATTTTACCTATCATTGCACCCACTTCAGTGGCCGTTTCCCACTCGGGTTTTCCGGTTTCTTTGGCGATAATTTTTGTCAGTGCCGGTTTGTTTTCAGTCAGTAATTCGCCGTAGGCTTTTATAATTGCAAGACGCGCGTCAAATGTTTGCGCTGCCCAGGCAGGTGCAGCCTGACGAGCGGCGTGAATGGCTTTATCTACCTGAGCTTCCGAAGCGGAAAGTCCTTCCCAAATGATTTGATTTTTCGCAGGGTCGGTCGATTGAATAGTGTGCCCTTGTCCGGCGACCCACTCACCATTAATAAAGTGTGTAGTTTGCATGAATTAATCCTGTGGTTAGTCGCGATAGTGAACAGGCGCAAAGCGCACCATGTCACCTTCTTTTACGTTCAGCGCAGTGGCCGCATGGTGGGAAATGGCGGCGATCTGTCTCTCTTCACTGACGGCTAAATCGGTGGCAACCGCTCTGAAGTCTTTCACTGAAGTATTGATAATGTAATTGGTTTGCCCATTCTGAGCGGCGCTTTGATCGTCGATAACAACAGGTAGTTTTCTGCTGAGTTGCGCCGTTCGAATGTGACTGAGGTTTGCCTCAACTGTCGGGCCGGCGTCAAAAATGTCAACATACCCTCTGAAACCGAATCCCTCTTCTTCAAGCAGTTGTAATGCAGGCCTGGTTTTATTGTGAACCTGACCAATTACAGCCTGGGCTTCTTTACTAAGCAGGTTTACGTAAATCGGGTATTTGGGCATGAGCTCTGCAATAAAGCGTTTATTGCCTATACCGGTGAGGTAATCAGCAGTTGGGAAGTCCAGCGAAAAGAAATGTTCTTCCAGCCAAGCCCAAAAGGGAGATTTTCCCTGCTCATCACTGACGCCACGCATTTCTGCGATAATGGTTTCAGAAAAGCGCTCTCGGTGTTCCATCATAAACAGAAAGCGTACTTTAGACAGAAAACGCCCGTTAATGCCGCCGCGAGCCTGCTCTCTGAGAAAGAGTGTGCATATTTCTGTCACACCCGTGTAGTCGTTGCAGACCGAAAGAATATCCACCGTATTGTGGATGTTTAATTCCCTTGAAGCATGTACCACCTTTCCCACGTGATAGTGATAAAACGCGTCATCGAGACCAACAGCTGCCTCTATGCCGGTTGTGCCAACTACTGTATTAGTGCTGGTGTCTTCCAACACAAAAAGGTAAGACTGGTTGCCCGGTGAGTTTACCGATGATGAGAAGGCCACTTCCGCACGGCTGATTTTTTTCTGAAGTAACGCTTCGTTCACCGGCAACGACGTAAAGCCGATGCCGGATTCAACGGCAATGGTATGCAGTGCCGCGTAATCGTTACTTGAGATTGGGCGAATAATATACATAAACGCTTACTCTGTTAAAGACCGGTTAGGCTGATACGACGTGAGCAACAGCGCGCTCAAATCTTGCCATCCCCTCGCGAATTTCCTGCTCGGAAATAATGAGCGATGGCGCAAAACGAACAACGTTTGCACCGGCAACCAGACACATGAGTTTTTCATTTGTCGATGCAACAAGGAAATCGCGGGCCCGGCCTTCATAGTCTTTATTAAGTGCTGCACCTAGTAGCAAGCCTTTGCCACGGATTTCATCGAAGACGTGATACTTGTCATTAATTTGGGTTAGTAAATCACGGAACAGGGCTTCTTTCTCGACTACGCCAGCGAGTACTTCCGGGGTATTAACAACATCAAATGCTGCTTCTGCTACAGCACAAGCCAATGGATTTCCGCCGTACGTGCTGCCGTGGGTACCTGGCTTGAGATGTGCGGCAATGTCGGCGGTAGTAAGCATCGCGCCGATAGGAAAGCCGCCACCAAGAGATTTGGCTGTCGTTAGAATGTCCGGGACCACATTCAGACCCATGTATGCATACAAGTGACCTGTGCGTCCAACACCTGATTGCACCTCGTCGAAAATCAGCAGGGCGTTGTGCTTATCGCAAAGGGCGCGAACACCTTCTACGAAAGCCGGATCAGGAGAAATAATACCACCTTCTCCTTGCAGTGGTTCCATCATCACGGCGCAGGTTTTATCGGAAATTAACTTTTCAAACGCCGCTAAGTCATTGTAATTACAATGTACAACTGCGCCGGGTTTCGGTCCAAAACCATCTGAATATGCAGCCTGGCCTCCAACAGTAACCGTAAAGAAAGTACGGCCGTGGAAGCCTTTGTTAAACGCAATGATCTCGTTTTTCTCTTCACCGAATTTTTCCAGTGCGAAGCGGCGGGCTAGTTTCAGCGCCGCTTCATTGGCCTCAGCACCTGAATTTGCAAAATATACCCGCTCTGCAAACGTGGCATTGGTAAGCTTGGTTGCCAGCCGAAGTGCCGGCTCGTTGGTAAACACATTACTGAGATGCCAGAGTTTACTACCTTGTTCGTTCAATGCAGCAACTAAAGCAGGGTGGCTGTGGCCCAGCACGTTTACCGCAATACCGCCCGCAAGATCAATGTATTCAGCACCGTCCTGATCCCATACGCGAGAGCCCTCACCACGAACCGGTATCATACTGGCAGGGTTGTAGTTTGGCACCATGACCTCATCGAAGGTTGCGCGAGTTACTTTCATTTTCGTTACCTCTGTTATCGGGTGATCCAGAAACCGGTGCACGGAAACCCTGGATACAAAAAACACTTCATAGCATATCAGTATGCCATTTATTTCGCCGCTTTGTAACCATGCATATGTAGCTGAAGGCCTTGTTTTTAGAGGGCTTTGGCTTAATTTGCAGTAAAAGTGAATAACTATTTAGATGCAACCCTGAAGCACATTCTAATTGTTAATAACGTGAGAGATTAGGGTTATAGGAGTTGGGTGAGGGAGGTGCGGATATTCACCAGTGTGAATGAATATCCACAAAAATTAATCTTATTTTGTGTTTTCAGTAAGCGGTAACTGGAAAATATCCAGCATTTTGAGGACATCACGCTCTGATCGGGTGAGTCCTGTGCGGCTCAGAGCCTCTGGTGTTTCCTCTTTGTTGATAAATTTACTGGCATGCAGCATGCGAATAGCGCAATAGGCCCTTGTCCCTGAGAGCAGCGTCGTAAGTGGGTGGGAAGGGGATGTTCGCGCCTGTATTTCGATAACTGGCAGTGTAAGCCTTAAGCGTTTGAACTGCATAGCGGTTAGTAACTGTTCGGTTAATCTGGTTGAGTATGCATCCTGTACAGCAATCAAATAGTTGGCAGATGGGTGTATCTGGCCCAGTGCGCTGTGTAATTCGATGTCCCGTTCCGCTTCTGCTTCTTGTAACATTTCTATGCGTTGCTGTTCGAAGAACTTGAAGTACAGTCGGATAATGGCGCAGCGTCCAAGTTGGGAAAACAAGCCAACAGCGAAGGCTTCATGAGGCAATTGACCATGGGTTTCTGCCAGCGCGCGCATACACAATCCCGTGCCCTGCGCATATTGAATTAAACGATGTTTGATTTCTGGAAATGGATCGGTAATTTTGGGCACCGCCCGTTTAAAAATCATCGACGGGATAAGCAACCTAAGGTTGTCAATGCCCAAAAAACTCAGTGCTGTTCTCAGGGTTTCTACAGGGATTATTTTTCCGCGGGCATCTTTTCGGCGAAATTTTGGTGTATTCACTACCGCCATAAGATCTTCATATAGCCAGGGCAATGCAGCAGCGAGTGGTTCAATTCGGGAAATAGACGTGGCTCTTACTGACAGTGTATCGAGCAAGGGAGCAACGCTTTCGTTCAGGTTCACAGCCTGGGTAAGAACAGAAAGTGTATCTTCAGATTGTCGTTGTATTTCACCGAACAGGCGTTGGTGAAGCAGGGCACTGACCTGCTCCAGGTAAGACGCCGCAGTTTCAGCTTCAATCTGCTTAGTTTTTATGGCGTTTTTTTCCACCTGAAGTAACAATCGCCGGGCATTATTTTGTTCTGATTCATAAAATGACACCTCTCCAGGACTACGCCGTCCCATCATCTTTGCTACCCTGTCGCTTGAGATCAACAAATTGTTGAACCGTTCATCAACAGATGGGAGTTGGGGAGTGGTTTCTTTTACCAACGTGTTGCTCCGGCTTTTAAGAGGTCGTTCCAGGCGCTTATCTGCAATTGAGTCTGACAACATGTCATCCCACCGTGTTTTGATAATATTACTTTGTTATCGGCAGATCTCTAAAAAATATTGATAAATTACTTACCGCTTACACATTACAGGTGCGAGTTTTTACCGGGAGAAGGGCTCAACAGAGTAATGCTTCTGAAAGTGTCAGAAACCGTTTTAAAACCCGATGGCCGTGTTCGGTAAGCAGAGATTCTGGATGAAACTGCACGCCCCACACGGGCAGGGTGACGTGTCTGAGCGCCATGATTTCACGTTCGCCATGAGAATTTTCACACCACGCATCGACACAAAGTGTCGCGGGAAGCGACTGTGCCTCTACAACCAAAGAGTGATAGCGGGTAACAGAAAAACCTTGAGGCAAGGCAGAAAACAAACCTCTATTAGTATGGTACAGAGGAGATGTTTTTCCGTGCCTAATTTCACTGGCTGTGATGACTCTACCCCCAAATACCTGGCCGATGGACTGGTGACCGAGACAAACACCGAGCATGGGAATGCGACCGGCAAAATGCTCAATGGCATCAAGGGTGATGCCTGCGTCGTCAGGTGTGCAAGGGCCTGGTGAAAACACCAGGCGTTTTGGAGACATTGCCTCGATATCCGCTAGGGTGAGTGCGTCGTTTCTCACCACATGGACTCGCTGACCCAGTTCTTCAAAATAACGGGCCAAATTGTGAGTAAAAGAATCGAAGTTATCAATTAATAACAACACAGCGTGTTACGTCAAGCCCCGCTATTAACGAGGGCGAGGTATAAAGCCGAGTGTATCGTGCACCTTGTCCAGTGTGACGGCGGCGCGCTCAGACGCTTTTTGCGCACCTTGTTTCATCACTTTGTCCAGGTAAGCACGGTCTTCACGTATTGCTTTAAATCGGGCTTGTACCGGCTCAAGAAGACTGACCACAGCATCGGCCACGTCGCCTTTGAGATGACCGTACATTTTGTCTTCATACTCCGGGACCAAGGCATCAATATTCCGTCCAGTAGACAGAGAAAGTAAGGTTAAAAGGTTAGATACGCCGGGTTTTTCCTCGGGATTGAAGTAAATGCGTGCCTGCTCGTCTGAATCGGTTACAGCGCGTTTAATTTTCTTAGCCAGTTTTTTGGGATCTTCCAGTAACCCAATAAAGTTATTCGCGTTGTCATCTGATTTAGACATTTTTTTCGATGGATCCTGAAGGCTCATGATGCGGGCACCAAATTCAGGAATATAAGGCTCAGGTACGGTAAACATGTCACCGTACAGGTTATTCATTCTGGTTGCCACATCGCGGGACAATTCGAGGTGTTGTTTTTGATCGTCACCCACAGGCACCTGATTTGCCTGATAGAGTAAGATGTCTGCAGCCATCAACGCAGGGTAGGTGAAAAGCCCTGCATTGATATTACTGACGTTTTTGGCCGACTTATCTTTAAACTGCGTCATTCTATTTAATTCACCCATTTGGGTATAGCAATTGAGGATCCAGGCCAATTGCGCGTGCTCGGGGACGTGAGACTGAACGAATAAAGTGCTGCGTTCAGGGTCAATGCCACAGGCAAGATAGAGCGCCAAACCATCAAGACAGGCTTCGCGAAGTGCAGTCGGTTCTTGTCTTACTGTAATGGCGTGAAGATCGACCAACATATAAAGGCAGTCATAATCATCTTGCATGGCAACCCATTGCTTGAGTGCACCCATATAATTACCTATGGTGAGTTGTCCTGATGGCTGACAGCCACTAAGTACGATCGGTTTCTTGCTCATTACATTTTACCTGTGTGAAAATCTTAAAATTTATGCTTGCTCGCGGGCTAAGCGCAATGCTTCCCGCATTGAATCTATCACCTGTTTGTAATCCGGCGCGTTGAAAATTGCCGAGCCGGCTACGAACATATCAGCCCCTGCTTGTGCAATGGCTCGAATGTTATCGACTTTTACCCCGCCGTCAATTTCAATTCTGATATTTCTGCCGCTTTCCTCTACCCGTTGTTTCACCGCTCTTACCTTATCTAGCGTTGAAGGAATAAATGACTGGCCGCCGAAACCAGGATTCACCGACATGATCAAAATGTGATGGAGTTTGTCCATGACGTGGTCGAGGTAGTGCAGTGGTGTGGCAGGATTGAACACCAGACCTGGCTGGCAATCATTGTCAATAATTAACTGCAAAGAGCGGTCTATATGCGCGGATGCCTCAGGGTGAAAACTGATATAACTTGCGCCGGCATCTGCAAATTGCTGAATGAGATCGTCAACGGGGGACACCATAAGGTGTACATCGATGGGCGCTGTTACGCCATGCTCCCTGAGTGCCTTACAAATCATAGGGCCAAAAGACAAATTAGGGACATAGTGATTATCCATGACATCGAAGTGCACCACGTCTGCGCCTGCCGCAAGTACATTATCAACGTCTTCACCCAAACGCGCGAAGTTCGCGGAAAGAATAGAAGGGGCGATTAAATAGTCGTTCATTATCATTACCTTTATCTATGGCGACAAGACGATGCGGATAATACCCCGTGCTAAGTCATTTGTCTTGCACCGGGATTGCACCAATTGTGTGATTGCGTACCAAGTTGGTGCGATCCATGTTGGTGCCTTCGCCAATAAACTGGCCTGAAAATTATTACTGATGAATAAAAATCTATTTTATTCAGTTAGTTATTCCTGATTTCTTAATGTTCAAAAAAAATGGTCATGTGGGCATCACTTTTGCGTTAAGTCAAAGAGATAGAAAAACCTAATAAAAACAATAAAAACACAAATCGCATAAAACCTAGATATATTAAAAATTATCGGAGAACACATGAAAACTCGTATCCAAAAAACTTTGCTGGCTGTTGCCGTTTCTTCAGCTACTCTGTTAGCTTCAGCGCCTTCTTTTGCAGAGCTCAGTGCCAATGTGAGTGTTACCAACAACTACATTTGGCGTGGTTTGACTCAAACAACTAATGACGCGGCGGTTCAAGGCGGTATCGACTACGCACACGAAAGTGGTTTTTACGCAGGTACGTGGGCGTCGAACGTGAACTATGGTGCCGATGACGTTTATTCTTATGAGCACGACCTTTATTTCGGTTTTTCTGGTGAGGCGGGTGATTTCACTTATGACGTAGGTTACTTGTACTATAACTACGATGACGAGGCTGATTTCGATTTCGGTGAAGTATACGGTAGCATTGGTTACGGTGGCTTTAGCGCGACTTTATCACTGCTGGCAAACACAGAGCACGACGAAACAATGGCTGTTGATGATGGTACCATCGAGCGTGATTACGGTTTCGGTTCGGCGTCTTATATTTCCTTAGATTACGCAATGCCAGTTGCGTCTGGCGCTGAGTTGGGTTTGCACGTAGGTTATCACCAAGGGGATTTTGCTGAAGATTTTAACGGCGTACCAGATGGTTATGCAGACTGGGCGATCTCTATTGCCAAAGACGGTTTCAGCTTTGCAGTAACGGGTACTGACCTGGACGACACTGGTGCGGACGCCTATGACAATGATTCTGTGAAGTTTGTTGTTGCTTACGGAATGGACTTCGAACTGTAACAGCGCAGCAAAGAGTATAATGTTGAAGGTCAAAGCCGGGGCATTTATTGCTTCGGCTTTTTTTATTGCAAAACAAAATGGCAGTACTGCTAGGTTATCGCTCGCTTGAAGGAGGGAATTTGTTTCTTTTTGTAACCTTAAGCGTTAACGCTTGTTCACGTGATTTAAAGCGTTATACTATGATTAATAAATAACCTTGGTAATAGCTTATGGGCAGCACAAGAAGTACGAATTCACGGGATTTTCTCTGCAAGAAAACCACAATGCTGTTTTTTTTCGTGGCGACTTTTTTGTTTCTGGGCCAGGAATTTGTGGGTACTCAGGCTATGGCTGTCTGTGAATATGAGCCTGCGAGCACGAGTGATTACAACCAAGCGTTACCCGCCGCTCAGATGATGAGTCATTGTAGCGCGGCAGTGGTGAGTGAAGTGAGTTGGCTTGAATGGTTTTCTGGCAAATCGCCGTCCTATCAGTTTCATTTTTTTGATTTACTCGAATTGCTGTACGGCAAACCGGATAGCGTCAGCTCAATATTTAAATACCGTTAGAAAAAGGCGTCGCCATGATTCGTCTCAGTGTTATAGAGCACAAGTCATCTCCAGGTTTATGGTCGATGATGCTTAGCGTGTTGGCCAGTGCCTTTGGCGTGCAAAGTCACAGTAATTATGAGCGAGATTTCAATCATGGAAAAGTGGCAAGTTATGTCGTCATGGGGGTGGTATTTGTTGCGTTGCTCGTTATAACCCTTGCTTTAATCGTCAAGCTTATTCTCGCCTGAGTCATACCCGTCAATACCTGCCGCAATCAAGCGCTATTTTGCTGTGCGCGTCTTTCTTCTTTTTGGCGGCGGTAGGTCTGGATTGGGCGGAAAGAACGCCAGTAATTCCTCAACCGGCTGGCGTTTTGCCCCGTTTCTGCTAATTGAACGCTTCACCGTTAACGCCGACATTTCCGCTATCTCATATAGCGAACGAGTAAGCGCAAGGTCGTGATTAGAAATCAAAACCGGGATCCCTCTCACCGCTGACGCGCGAATGGCCAAAGAGGCCAGCTTGTGTTGTGCGTCTATACCAAAATGCTTTGCTGCATAGCTCGTAAATGCAGCAGTTTGGCTGATGGGCGCGTAGGGCGGGTCACAGTAAATTACGTTGCCTCTTCTGGCTCTACTGAAAACTTTTTCAAAGGGCAAACACGTAAATACGGCCTTTTGGGATTTTTCCGCAAACACCAGCATTTCTTCGTGGGGGAAATAAGGTTGTTTATACCGGCCAAAAGGCACGTTAAATCGTCCGGTCAAACTATAGCGGCACAGCCCATTGTATCCATGGCGGTTTAAATAGAGAAATAAGATCGCACGGTAATATTCATCCGTGGTTTGGTTAAACTCTTCTCTCAATGCGTAGTATGTAGCCTCGTCATTGTGTGTAGGAGTGAAAAAACGAGAGGCATCGTGGATAACCGCATCGGGCTGGGCTTTAAGAAAGTTGTACAAATTGATGAGATCAGGGTTGATATCATTCAGCAAATAACGTTTAAAGTCGGTATTCAAGAAAACAGAGCCGGCGCCTACGAAGGGCTCAATGAGCCTGTTACCCTGTGGGAGCTTGGCATTGATATTTTCTACCAGACTATACTTGCCTCCGGCCCACTTCAAAAATGCCCGGTTTTTTTTCTGCTTCATGCTCTTTGAATAATACCTGCGCGCACCACGTCATTAACGTGAAAAGGATGTTATTAGTAGATTTTCCCAGGCCCGTTGGAATTCAACCGACGAACAGAACCAATACAGTGTTATGTCCTACTCGGAAAATCGCAGGGGCTTTATACAATGCCGAGATAAAATCCTATGAGGGACAACACTGACAATTGTATCTGTCATCGTTGGTAGCCACAACCTGCAATCGCTCGCGCGATGTGCATTGTGACAAAAATTGCACAATTCCCGTTCGGGTTCTTAGTCGCGATGCGCCAAAAAGCGGTCCAATGCATTGGCAAAGGATTGCTTCTCTTTTGGGGATAATGGCGGAGGGCCTGATGTTTGCACACCACTTGCGCGCATCGTATCCATAAAATCACGAATGTTTAGTCGCGACCGAATATTTTCCTTCGTCAATTGCTCTCCGCGAGAGGTAAGTACCCCAGCTCCCTTGGTAATGACTTCATCGGCTAGGGGAATGTCAGAGGTGATCACCAAATCGCCCTTATTCACGCGTCTTACAATTTCGTTGTCGGCGATATCGAACCCTTTTTCTACCTGCAAACGTTTGAGCCAAGGAGAAGGTGGAACGCGAATGCTGTGGTTGGCTACAAACGTCACCATAACCTTTGCTCTGTGACCAGCTTTGAATAATATCTCCTTGATCACCACCGGGCATGCATCAGCGTCAACCCAAATTTGTGTTGGCATCAGTTCGCGCCAATCTTCAGTTCATCAAGGATGTTCTGCCCTCGTTTTATAAACGCATTTTCCCGGCCCTGAAACGGAGGTAAGTTAGTCACCTCTGCACTGGCGGCAGAAAAACTATCGAACTGCTGACGAAAAATAAGCACATACCAGTCTCCGCCATAACGCTGTGTGCGGTAAACCCAAATGTAGGGTTTCAGATTGTTATCACTAATAAACTCAAGCATCAGTGCTTCGTCTTTTAAACCGGCTAACTGGATTACATAGTCTTTGGCGTCGATGATTTCCGACAACTCCTGGTTGTCGTAATCTTTTGAGCCAAAAGATGCTTGTGAAGTTCCGGTTGGTAGTGTTAAAGGGGCGTCTTCGACAATGCGGGTACTTGTTGGTTCCTCTGCATTATCCACTGAATCTGTCGGGGCGATGGTGGTAGTCGGGGCTGTTGTTTGAGCGATTTGTGCTTCAGCGCTGTTGTTCTCCAACAGAGGCGATTCGCCTGTCTGCCCATCTGACTGCAATTCATCTACCGATGGGGAGAGAACGCTACTGTCTTGGTTACCCTCAGGCTTTTTAGAAGATGTTGCGACGGGAGCTTTGCTCACTGTCATATCAGAAAAACCGGAGGCAGAGAGGGGCTCTCTTGATAGATTGTAAGCATCATTGGAAGAGACAGAGTCGACTACGCTGTCTGCAAATGCGGAACGGTTAGCAGGGTCACTGTCATCTGTTGCAACACTGCTGTTGGCTTCTTCTTCAGAAAGTTCAGGAGATGTCGCTATGTCGTCACCGGCAACTACTGTGTCGCTGGCAACGGGCTCTGATGTGACATCTTCAATAAAGGCCAGCAAGTCTTCGTTTTCCTCTGTCGCCAGTTGCCCTTGTGCGGCTGCTTCGGCATCTTTCGGAGCATTATCAATTGCGGCTACAGCATCGTCCCAACTTGTAACCACCTTGTTGTCAGTGCCTGTGGTTGCCACATCCTGTTCGGTATCACCAGATTGCAATTCATTGAAAGCGGAGCCAGGTTGAACCGATGTTTCAACGGGAGCAGGTTGCTCGATGGGAGTGAACAGGGCATTGATGTCATCGCTATACTGCCAGTACACTAAACCGCCAAAGACGCAAACGAAAAGTATGACGACCAGAGATATAAAAAGTGGGGAGCTTAATTTACTGGCACTTTTAGTTTCTATGTGACCCTTGTATCCATCGCGATTTGCTAAATGTTCGTGGAAAGCTTTACGTCGGTTCTCAATCATAATATCTAACTCTGAGCCAGGTTGTTGAGCCGCCACTGATTGACTGCTTATTAGCAGAGGCGTTTCGGTATTCTTTGCAGGCAGCCATTTTTTTGCCTTCTCAGCCCACTGTGTTTCGCCAAACAATAATACATTGAGATGTTGCTTGTTCCCAGCGAACCGGCTTTGAAGTACAAGATCCCACAATTCCTGCAACAGGGCGTCAGGTACGTGTTCCGCTTGCGTTATTGTAATCAGAATGGGGCCCACATGTTCGTTTAAGCCTGCCAGTAATTCATTTAGCGGGCGAACATAGCTACCAACAAGGGTACCCAAAAGCTGTTTACAAAGCTCACGTCGATAGTCAGACAAGTCCATATCTGGTTTTGCTGACAAATACGCTATTTCCGTTTCGTCATGCTGCTGGAATACAAATGACTCCAGGGTTTTCTTTTGTTGTGCAACGGAATCCCCGCTGACAAAAATCAGTTGTGAAGAATAATTGACCAGGTATTCCAGTCTTTCATGCAATTCAGATTGCACCATTACACCCTCTGTTGCTCACTGCCTGTTAGACGATTGCAGTGACTGCCTCAGCAACCTACCGTTGGCACTGCCGTTAGTTGAGAATCCGGTTCAGGATGTCGTTGCTCACTTCTTTAGTCACCACAGCGTGGCCAATTCCTTTGGGTATGACAAACCTAATGTTTCCAGCTTCAACTTTCTTGTCGCGACGCATGTGTTTCATGTAAGCTTCTTTCGACATATTGTCGGGGCCTGAAACCGGTAAATCAAATACTTCAAGCAATGCTTTAACTTGTCGGCTTTCTGACGCCGTCATCCAATTAAGTGCTTCTGCTGTCTGACATGCAAGTACTGTTCCTGCAGCAACAGCTTCACCGTGTAACCAGTTGCCGTAGCCTTGCTCTGCTTCTATTGCATGACCAAAGGTATGACCGAGGTTGAGTATGGCGCGCAAGCCCCCCTCTCGCTCATCTTTTGCCACTACATCAGCTTTGATGTCACAACACCGGTAAATGGCCTCTGCAAGAGTCTGTGATTCGAGCTTTTTCAGGTTATCGGCATGTTCTTCCAACCACTTGAAGAAATCTTTGTCATAAATGATACCGTACTTCACCACTTCGGCCATTCCGGCGGCAAACTCCCGGGCTGGCAGGGTAGATAAGGTCTGGGTATCAATGGCAACGAATATTGGTTGATAAAAGGCCCCAATCATGTTTTTTCCAAGGGCGTGATTCACCGCGGTTTTTCCACCCACAGAAGAGTCGACTTGGGAAAGTAGCGTAGTGGGCACTTGTATAAACGGTACGCCGCGTTGATATGAAGCAGCAGCAAAACCGCATAAATCACCGATAACACCTCCGCCCAATGCTATGAGTGTCGTGTCTCTGGCTGCATTCATCTCCAACAAGCGGGTCATGATGACATTGAATTGCTCAAGAGACTTGTGCTGCTCCCCATCGGGAATAATGATGGTTTCCACCCTGACATCACCACAAGCGGCTTTAATTCTATCCAGGTAAAGTGGGGCGACAGTATCATTGGTAACGATGACCGCCAGAGGACCTTTAATGAAAGGTTTAAATAACTGAGGTTGAGAAAGCAGACCCGCTTCAATGAGGATCGGGTAGCTACGATCTCCGAGTTCTACAGTTAACGTCGACATCACGTAGCTCCGTACTAAATGTTACTTATAATCCGATTTTACTGATGATTTGGTTTGCCACTGCTCTTGCAGATTGGTCATCGGTATCAACGATATAGTCCGCGACTTCTTCATACAAGGGGTTGCGTTCATCGGCCAAATCCCGAAGAATTTGCTCGGGTTCACCTTGCTGCAACAACGGCCGGCGCTTGTCGCGCTGAGTACGCGCAACCTGCTTATCGATGGTTGTCTGGAGATAAACCACGATGCCGCGTGCAGACAAACGGTTACGCACGGCCTTATTGGTGACTGAACCTCCACCAGTAGCCAGGACGATGCCTTGCTTGTCCGTCAAATCATTAATGACGTTTTCTTCGCGTTTGCGAAAACCCTCTTCACCTTCTAAATCGAATATCCAAGTGATATCCGCGCCTGTACGGCGTTCGATTTCCTGGTCGGAATCATAAAAATCAAGGTGGAGTTCGTCTGCAAGGTGTCTGCCGATTGTGCTTTTACCGGCACCCATTGGGCCAATCAAAAAGATATTACGTTTTTCAGCCATATTTGCTTATATCACAACTTTTATACTGTTAAGGGTAGTTGTCTTGCTTCTTCGCTACCCGTTCACTTGCGCCTGTTATTTGTACTAACGAGCACAACACTTAAAACCTCGCTTTAATTTCGAGAGCGCGATTATCTCAGTTTCACTGCCGGCGATGCAAGTTTTGTTGTACTTTTAATCTATCAACTTAGAAAACAGTAGGTTATAAAAAACTGAAAAGGGCTTTAAAAAGCCCTTTTCCTTAAGTTTTACTTTTAACGTCCCATTTTACAATGAATCAGTGACGATCTTGGGGGTGACAAAAATCAGTAACTCACGTTTTTGAAAAACCGTCGAGGTATTTTTAAACAGATTTCCCACTACTGGTAAATCGCCAAACAGAGGCACTTTGGTGATGTCATTAGTGTCGGTTTGCTGAAATATGCCTCCCAATACTACCGTTTCACCATTGTCTACTAATACCTGGGTTTTAATTTCTTGTGTATCAATTGCCACCGCAGGACCTGTTGAAGTGGAGACGGTTTCACCACGAGTATCCTGAGTAACAACTAAATCCAGGATAATACGGTTATCCGGTGTAATGTGAGGCGTCACTTTCAGACTCAATACAGCTTTTTTGAATTCGACCGAAGTAGCACCGCTTGAGGTGGCCTGTACATAGGGAATTTCTGTACCCTGCTCAATGTACGCTTCGTGCTGGTTCGCTACCGTAATACGCGGGCTGGCAATGATCTCACCTTTGTTCTCTGATTCCAATGCGGAAAGTTCTAAATCGAGAATCGTACCGTCTACTAATTCTGCAATTTGAAAACCTATTCGCCCGGCTGATGTATTGGAAACAGGGAGGTTCACATTTAATCTGTTATCAATGGAAGGAACAACGCCAGACGACGCAGAATCTGCACCTTCAATCGAGCCAGAAATGGCTCCGTTGCTTTGGGTGTCAGTGAATCCCCAGCGCACACCTAACTCTTCGTCCACATTGTCTCTCACCGTTACCATGCGAGATTCAATCAACACCTGTTTTACCGGAATATCCAGCGCGTTGATCACCGCTCTTGCTTCATCGATGGAGAGTTGCGTATCGCGTATGAGTAATGTGTTTGTTCTTTCGTCCACGGTGACTGAACCGCGTTCGGATAGAATGCCGCCATCCTGGGATTTTAAAATTACCGCGAGGGCTTCAGCTTTCGCATAGTTCACTGTAATGTTGGCGGTTTGTAACGGGGCTAAATCTGATTTTTGCTTAACCGATTGCAGTTGCGCCGTCTCTCTTGCGGTGAGTTCTTCTGCAGGGGCAACAAGCAAAATATTGCCTTCCATTCGTTTATCAAGGCCTTTAATTTTAAGGATCATGGCTAGCGCCTGATCCCAGGGAACGCCTTCCAGACGAATAGTGACATTCCCGGTCACAGTGTCGGTAGTCACAAGGTTAAAGCCGTTGGTTTGTGCAATAATTTGCAAAACCTGGCGTACTGGAACATCCTGGAAATCCAGCGAGATAGGCTTACCGGAATAGGTTGGATCTTTGTCAATTTCCGCCAGTTCTTCTTTGGTCATCGGCTGAATTTCGATGCGCAATGAGTCACCCTGTTTACGGTGTCTCGCCAGGACATTGCCATCGTACTGAATAACCACTCTGGCATGGTCTGCTTCTTGGAAAGTTTCGATGGTTTTAACACTGGTACTGAACTGAGAAACATCCAATTCTACCAACTGGTCTTCTGCCAGAGTGGTTTCCGGAAGCATAATTGTCAGACGTCCCTGTGCTTCAATTAACTGTGCATTGACTTTATCGTTGTCAAAAGCAAGGGTAGTAATGGCAAGTCTGTCGCTTTCCCGGGAAAAATCAATGTTGGTTAGTGTGGATGCAAAAGCTTGCTCTTCTTCTGCATATGGGTCAAGTAGCACCGCTTCGGCTTGTTGTGCCGGAGCTGGCAAAGGCTCTGCAAAAGAGGCGCCGATTACAAAGGGCAGCAGGCTCCCACAAAGCCAGACCCATCTTTTACTCCGTAGCTGTGGGCTATTGAATACGTATCGCTCAGACATTTTTATTATCTCCTGCTGACGTGTTCATCATCAGCGTGGTTTTTTCCCGTTGCCAGCATCCCGCTCCATCGGGCAGCAATTGTTCAATAATAATCGCGTCGTCACCAATATGGGTGATTTCACCATAAAACAAGCCGACGTGATTCCCCTTTCGGGCTTTTAAGAGCGCACCTTCGGTTGTTTTAAACAATACCCAGCGTACACCTTGCGTGCTAAATGTGCCAGATAACGTTAAAGAATCAAGACCATACTTCTCTAATTTTTCTTTTTTTCGGTCGAAATCGGGCTGAATGCAGTTGTTTCTCGTGGCTGCCACTACCGGTGACGTTCGGTCCTGAGGTCTGGCAAAGGGGCTGCGAAACGAACTCGCATCGTACTTAAATGCCGGTTGCGACTTGAACTCAGGGTAGGGATCCACTTGTACCGATGTTGTCGCTTTCACTTGAGCGGTATAGGCGACTAAATCATCGATTTTTGGCGCGCAGCCGCTGCTAAGCAGACCAATAACCAAGATCATAACTATGCGAAGGTTGGCGTGTATCATTGCTGTACCTCCGGTTGGTCGGACATTGAAGTGCGGTATGTTTTGGCCTGCATCTGCAAGTTTAGTCTATTGCCTTCGTGAATAATCTCAAAATCGTGAAGCGTTACAATTCTCGGTAGGTCAGCAACCTCTGAAACGAATGCTCCGAAGTTGTGGTATCCCCCGGATACCTCTATTTCTATGGGCAATTCTGTATAGAATTCTTTGGGTATTTCCTGTTGCCAGTTTAACAGTTTGAAAGTCAGGCCGGATGTTGTACCCACATAGGTAATATCATCGAGTAACCCCGGGGTTTCATTATTGGTTGGCAAAGAACGAAGCATGGTGGAGAAGTCGGCCTCTATTTGCTTGAGTTGTTCTTTATAGGCGTTTAAGTTCACAGCAATGCGATATTTGGCCTGGAACTGTAATTTGAGTTCCTGTTCTTCAATTTCAACCTGATCGAGTATCGGTAGTTTGGGTTTCACAATGAACCAGTATCCCAAAGCGCCAACTACAATCATAACGAATAGGGCCACCACAATTTTCACTTCTTTTGACCAAATTGCCACCTGATCAAAATCGAGTTCGTTGAGTTCTTTTAGCTTGTGTACGTCGAAGCTCATGGGTTGGCTCCTGTGGGTGCCTGTTCAAGTGTCGGAGATACGCTTGGGCTGATAACAAACGTCAGTGTGAAATCGCTCACCGCGTCCCGCGCTGACGTGTCAGCTTTTATAGAAGATAGCTCGCCACCAGTGAAAACCTCTGAATTTTCCAAGCGGCGCATAAAATCGGAAAGGCGGTTATTGGAGTCACTTAATCCTTGAATTTCAATATGGTTGCCTCTGCGTTTCATTGACAGAAAAGACACGCCTGCCGGAACAATTTTGGCCAGCTCATCGAATACCTTTGGCGCAACGTTGCGGCTGATCTGAAGCTGTTCTATTAACGCCATGCGTTGTTCTATAGCTTTTTTACTTTCTTTGATTTTTTGAATTTCTGCAATTTGACTGTCTAACGCGGCTATTTCCTGCTTCAAGTAGTTATTCCGTGAATTCTGATTGCTGATTTGGTTGTCTATCGCTTGACCAATGAGCCAGAAAACAGCACCCACGAGCATGGCTATTCCCAGCAAGCTGGCTAAATAGTTTTGTTTTTGCTGTTGCCGTTGTTTCTCCCGCCAGGGAAGTAAATTTACATGTGCCATTCGCTAAAGCTCCGACTGGCCAAACCGGCAGCAAGTGCCAGTTGGGGTGCTATTTGGTTTAGTCTGTCACGGTTGAGTTTGGGGTTAATCGCCATGCCCTCGAAGGGGTTAAACACACTCACTTCCATGCCGATATCCTGACGAATCGTATCTACTAAGGCGGGTATGGTGGCGCCGCCGCCACATAGCAATATACGTTCGGGACGTTCCGCGTGCAGGGTAGAAACGTACATTTGAATAGCTCGATTAATCTGCTGCTGTAAGTTGGCCGCAAAAATCGGTAGTGTATCCTGTTCCCAGTTGCCAGGTAACGAACCGGCTAATATCTGTTTTTCAACTTCTTCGGCATCCAGCATGTTAATCGCAGCGAGGTCCTGCATCAGCATATTAGTGCCAAAAGCATGCTCTTTTGTATAAATGACTTCTCCGTTTTGCCACACGCACAATTGCAGCAAAGATGCACCAAGATTAATACAACATACTCGCTCGTCTTCGGTTTCGATAGGGTTAAAATAGAACAGCGCGTTGCCCAGAGCATAACCTTCCATGTCGACGATTTTGGGTTCGAACGGGATTTCACGTACCAGGGTAATGCGACTGTCTACCATATCTTTGTGTGCAGCAGTGAGCAGTACGTTGTTTTTTCCCGGGTGGGATTGACTCGGCCCGAGTTCTTCAAAATCCAAGTACACTTCTTCAAGCGGATAGGGAATAAGGCTGTCTGCCTCAATTTCAATCTGGCCTTCGAGCTCATAGTCAGTTTGATCTGGGTCCATGTGGACGATCTTACTTAGGGCAGAGGAACCGGCAACGGCAATAGATACAGTTTTAACCTTGGTTTTCAGGATCTTTTTTATTTTTTTTAAGGTCAGGCTTATCGCGTCGAAATCTTTAATTTCCCGTTCGGCGAATGCGCGTTTCACAATGGGTTCACAAGCGTACGCTTGTAGAACAAATCCTTTCGCCGAGCGCTCAATAAGTACCGCTTTTATTTGACGCGTACCTATGTCGAGGCCCACAATAGGCGCTAACTTTTTCTTAAACAGCGATTTCATCTGCAGACGTCCGAATCTCGAAAATTAATGCTCTAAAGTAGAATGTATCGTAAAACATTTAAACTGTATGGTTCTAATACCGGTACATAGGTATAATTTTTTCGGTCTAACTGACACAACACTCTGGGTAATAGCAACCTCGTGAAGTACATCAAACCCCTATTTTTATTGATAATTATAGGCGGCGTTCTCGGAATTGCCGCGTTAACTGGTATTTATTTTTATATCAAACCAGACCTGCCTAGCGTCACTGTCCTGAAGGACGTTCGTTTGCAGACACCTATGAGAATTTATACCCAAGACGGAAAATTGATTTCTCAATATGGAGTTAAACGGCGGATCCCGGTAAAACTTGAGGATGTTCCGGAAAAATTAATCGAAGCGGTGATCGCAACAGAAGACAGTCGCTTTTACGAGCATCACGGCATCGACCCCATTGGGGTCGCACGGGCTGCAATAAATCTGGTGCTTACCGGAGAGAAGCAGCAAGGGGCCAGCACGCTCACAATGCAGTTGGCCCGGGGCTTTTTTCTGACCCGTGACAAAACTTTTATCCGCAAAATTAAAGAAATATTCATTGCCATTCATATGGAACAGGTATTGACGAAAGAAGAGATTCTGGAGCTGTACCTGAACAAAATAGAACTGGGTCACCGAGCGTTTGGTTTTGGCGCTGCTGCGCAAGTTTACTACGGAAAGAACTTAAAGGATCTTACGCTAGCTCAATTGGCTACCATTGCCGGATTACCTCAGGCACCTTCAGTGCTCAATCCAGTGAGTCGACCAGAGCGTTCCGTTGAACGCAGACGTATTGTTTTACTGCGGATGCTTGATGAAGGTTTTATTACTAAAGCTGAATTTGACGAAGCGGTGGCGGCGCCGGTTACCGCCAGAAAACACGGTGCTGAAATTGACGTAGATGCGCCTTACCTGGCAGATTACATTTATAATGAAATGGTGGAGCTGTACGGTAAAGAAGAGGCGGAAACTGGTGGGTATCAGGTTTACGCTACGGTGCCCTCAGAAACACAACTGGCAGCACAACAAGCCGTAGTGCGCAACCTTCACGATTACGATGAGCGTCATGGTTATCGCGGTCCGGTTACCTGGTTGTGGAATCGTCCTGAAGAGGCAAAAACAGTGGCAGACAGCCCTCAGTTTGAACCTAAAGGGAAAGCGGACTGGACTCTTGAAGAGATAAAAACCGTTCTGGACAGTGTTCCCCATTTCCACCCGCTGGTGCCTGCTGTAGTAACAGAAGTTGCGGAAAACTCGGCAACAGTATTAGATCTCAACGGAGAAACCAGAACGCTAAACTGGGAAGGGCTTGACTGGGCCCGGCCTTATATCACTGATTCGCGGCAGGGCAAAGAACCCGAGGTAGCCGCTGACATATTGTCACCTGGCGCTGTAATTTACATTCGCAAAGAAGACGACCTGTGGAAGCTATCACAAGTGCCGGCCGTTAGTGGTGCGCTCATTGCTCTCAATCCACACAATGGTGCGGTACAGGCAGTTGTGGGGGGCTACAGTTTTTACCAGAGTCAATTTAACCGGGCGACACAGGCAAAGCGCCAAGTTGGCTCGAACATCAAGCCCTTCATTTATTCCGCCGCTTTAGAAAACGGCTACACACTGGCGTCGGTGATTAACGATGCGCCGATTAATCAGTGGGACGCGTCAACTGGTGTGGCATGGCGTCCGCAAAACTCACCACCTGAGTATGATGGTCCCATACGTATGCGAGTGGCTCTGGGTAAATCTAAAAACGTAGTTTCAGTGCGTCTAATGCGTGGTGTAGGCTTGCAAAAGGCCCGGGAACATTTGGCAAAATTTGGTTTTGATCCTGACGAGATCCCCAATGATGAAACAGTATCTTTAGGTTCTGGTTCTCATACCCCTCTTGAGGTCGTAAGAGCGATGTCGGTGATTGCCAACGGCGGCTTTTTAGTTACCCCTTATTTTATTGATCGGGTGGAAAATGAGCTCGGTGAAGTGCTGTGGAAAACGGAACCCACCTGGGCCTGTAATCCCTGTCGTGACGATCAGGGGAATGTCATTGAGCAGGAGGAAAATCTCGAAGCTTTGTTGGAAGCGCAATTGAACAAAGAAGGTGGGTTGGCTGCCACTATTCCGAGCAATCAACCTGATGCGCCTGAAAAGCGCTCTGCTCCACAGGTTATCAGTGCCGAAAATGCTTTTCTCGTGGCTGACATGATGAGAACGGGCGTACGGGCAAACGGTAGCTGGAACAAGAAAACCTATTGGATGGGTACTGGGTGGCGCGCGCGCAATATTCTTCAGCGTGATGATTTGGCCGGCAAAACCGGTACGACGAATGATGCCCGCGACACGTGGTTCAGCGGATTTCATAGGGATATCATCGCAACAGCTTGGGTGGGTTTTGATGATATGAACCGAAATTTAGGGCGTGCAACCCGCAACCAAAACCTTATTAATCGGAATCCTGAAAAATTTAATTGGTTTGGAAATGCTATGATTGGCGGTGAAGATGGTGCGAAAGCAGCAGAGCCTGCTTGGATCAGGTTTATGCAAAAGATGCTTGACGGCGTGCCAGAACAGCCTATGGCGATTCCCGATGGAGTGGTACGAGTTCGCATAGATAGAACCACAGGGAAGTTGACCCGACGCACAGACCATACGACACTGTTCGAATACTTTAAGCAGGGCACTGAACCTAAGGTGTTCGTACTAGATGACGAAGTGGTTGACCCAGCTCAAGGTGACGAAAATTCAGCGCCCGAGCCAGAGGAAATTTTTTAGGCGAGAAGGTTTTTTATGGCCGGGCTAAATTGCCAACAATAAATCGGAAAAACAATGTCAGACGAGTCAAACCGATATCTATATATACCCCACGCTGGCCCTTCACTATTAGAAACGCCCTTGTTAAACAAGGGCAGTGCTTTTACGGCGCGAGAACGTGCGTCATTTAACCTCACTGGTTTATTACCGCCCAGGTATGAATCCATTGAAGAGCAAGTTGAGCGGGCTTTTTTACAATACAGTTCTTTTGATGATGCATTGAATAAGCACATTTATCTGCGAGCTATTCAGGATAACAACGAAACCTTGTTTTATCGCCTTATCCAGTCTCATATCGAAGAAATGATGCCCATCATTTACACTCCTACCGTAGGCGATGCGTGTGAGCAGTTCTCCGATATTTATCGCAGTTCACGGGGCTTGTTTGTGTCCTGGGAAGAGCGTCATCAGTTGGATGACATCGTACGCAATGCCACTAAGCGCAAAGTAAAAGTTATTGTCGTCACCGACGGCGAGAGGATATTGGGTCTTGGCGACCAGGGAATCGGGGGGATGGGGATCCCAATTGGAAAGTTATCCCTGTATACCGCCTGTGGTGGCATCAGCCCTGCATACACACTACCTGTGATGTTGGATGTGGGTACGAACAACGAAAAACTCCTTAACGACCCCATGTACATGGGGGCGAGACATCCCCGTATCGGGCAGGATGAATACGATGAGTTTGTGGACATGTTTATTAAGGCGGTCAAACGCCGTTGGCCCGAGGTGATGATTCAGTTCGAAGATTTTGCTCAGCCTAATGCCATGCCCTTATTGCAGCGATATCGAAACGAAATTTGTTGTTTTAACGATGATATCCAGGGGACTGCTGCTGTAACATTAGGTACCATTTTGGCTGCCTGTAGAACGACACAGCGCAAATTGTCCGAAATGAGAGTCGTGTTTGTGGGCGCCGGTTCTGCCGGTTGTGGTATTGCTGAGATGCTTATACAACAAATGGTCTCTGAGGGGATCACCGACAACCAAGCACGAAAACAAGTGTTTATGATAGATCGCTACGGTCTCCTCACGGAGGGTATGGAAGGTTTGCGGGATTTCCAGCAAAAGTTGCAGCAAGACAGAGCGAGTATTGAAGGGTGGAACTATTCTGGTGAGTACCCATCGTTACTCGATGTTATGCATTGCGCTAAACCCGATGTACTCATTGGTGTTTCTGGGCAACCAGGTTTGTTTACCGAACAAGTTATTCGAGCCATGAAAGCTCATTGCGATTTGCCAATTATATTTCCGCTTAGTAACCCCTCCAGGCAGGTAGAAGCTCGTCCGGAACAGGTCATTGAATGGACAGATGGGGGCGTGATAATTGCTACTGGCAGCCCGTTCAAGCCGGTTGAATACAACGGGAAGAGCATTCCCATTGCTCAGTGTAATAACAGCTATATTTTCCCGGGCATTGGTCTGGGTGTTATTGCCAGTAAAGCCAAACTTATCAGTGATGAAATGCTGATGGCGGCAAGTAATGCGTTAGCAGGGGCCTCTCCTCTTGCAAATACCCGAGACGGAGGCTTGTTACCCCCACTCACTGAAATTGCTTCACTGAGCAGAGACATTGCCTTTGCCGTGGGTAAGATTGCGATGGCACAGGGTCTGGCATTAGAAATGTCAGATGAGGCGTTGAAAAGCAGTATTGATAAGAACTTTTGGCAAGCAGAGTACCGCCCGTACAAACGCGTGAGTATTTAAACCGTACTGACAATTGCGGCATAGCCGTGCAAATGCACGGCTAATTTACTCAAGCAAGTATACGCGCTATGGCGGTCAGTTCGTCTTCACTAAACTGGGTTTTGCCCAGTCCCGCAACATTCTGTCTGAGTTGTTCAGCACTGCTAACTCCAACCAGTACAGAGGATACACGTTGGTCTTTCAGTAACCACGCAATGGCCATGTCACTCAACGATTGCCCTCTTGCCAAGGCTATTTTATTTAGTGCTTTTATTCTGGGGAGCTGTTGCTCTACGGTTTCTCTTTGCAAGTAAGTCATGGGGTTGTCAGCACGGCTCCGTTCAGGGATGCCGTCTACATACTTACTGGTCAGCATCCCCTGAGCAAGTGGACTAAAAGCAATACAGCCAACCCCTTTTTGCGCCAGTGTATCTAGCAAGTCGTCTTCAACCCATCTGTCGAACATAGAGTATCGGGCTTGATGAATTAAACAAGGTGTTCCCAGTGAATCCAGGATGTCTATCGCTTCAGAGGCCATATCGGCAGGATAGTTAGAAATGCCCACGTAAAGGGCTCTGCCGGAACGCACAATGTAATCCAGCGCACACATGGTTTCATACAACGGTGTCTCAGGATCAGGACGGTGGTGATAGAAAAGATCAACGTAATCAAGATTCATGCGTTTGAGGCTTTGATCCAAACTGCTTATCAAGTGTTTTCGGGAGCCAAAGTTACCGTGCGGACCGGGCCACATATCGTAGCCTGCTTTACTCGATATAAATAACTCGTCTCTGTAGGGTGTGAAGTCCGTATTCATCAGCCTGCCAAAATTTGTTTCTGCTGCACCGTAGGGCGGGCCGTAGTTGTTGGCAAGGTCGAAATGTACAACACCTAAATCAAACGCAGTGCGCAGGATATCCTGGCCTTTTAGTAAGTCGTCAGCGTGACCAAAATTATGCCACAGACCAAGGGAAATCAGAGGCAGAGTAATACCACTCTGCCCACAGCGCTTGTAGTTGATGTTGTGATATCGGTTCTCGTTTGGCGTGTAGTGCTGATAACCGGACTTGTCGTTTATATCCATGCTTATACCTGACATTAATAGGGGTAATATGACAAAACATTCAGGACATCACACTATGCACTAAAAGTGCAAGTATCAAACACTAATTGTACGATCCTACACAACCATATAATTATATTCGAAATCGGTTCAGTTGTTACACGCTCTCGAAACCCTCTCCAATACGATGTATGAATATGGGTACACGTCAGTCCAACAGGTGTGAGTGAAAACTATACAGAAAGTGAAAGGATGGTTTTATTTTTCACCTGATGCTTTGAAGATTAACGTTCTTTTAAAATAGTCACCACTGTTTCAGTCTCGAAACACGTGAGAACACATTCCATTACTGTGTTTAAAGGAGGTTGTCTTCATCTTGCAACGCCTGTTGATATCAAATCGACCGCTATTGGGGAGTTTCTATTGTAACTAATTGAAAATTAAAATTAAAAAAATTTGGCATGGGTTTTGATGTAGCTGGAATATCGCCAACTACACGATGGCCTGAAGTTTTACAATTGAGCCTGTTTGCGGGCAAAGGAATGCCCGCCCTTTTGATATTCAGGCAGAGCGAAGCTTGTTGGGCCTGTCGAACAGGCCCGCAAAAGATGGCAATGTTGCCCTGCAAGGGCTTATGCTAAGGCGAGAGTAAATATTTTCGAATTGCGCTGAAAGTTATACAACTCTTTTTTTGCCTGAGGGAGTTCACTGAGATCAGACGGACGGAAACCGTGTTCTAAAAACCAGTGGGCGGTGAGTGTCGTTAAAACGAACAAAGTGTGAATGCCTGCATCCAACGCCCGGCGTTTCACTTCATCTAAAATGCGTTCCGCACGATTCTTTCCGCGATAGTCGGGGTGAGTTACCACACATGCCAACTCTGCTTTTCCTTCTTCCGGATAGAGAAATAGTGCAGCACAGGCGATGATCATGCCATCGCGAACAATGATGATGAACTGGTTGATTTCGTTCTCAAGGCGTTCCCGAGAGCGTTTTACCAATGCGCCGCTTTCTTCCAAGGGCTTGATAAGGTTGATGATACCACCAACATCTTCAATGGTCGCCCCCCGCAATTGTTCGTAGTGATGCTCCAGTACCAGAGAGCCGGCACCATCGCGGGTAAACAATTCCTGCAGTAGCGCGCCATCGGTTTCATAGCTGATACAATGTGCCCGGGGTACACCAGCTGCAACACTGGTTGTCAGGGCACTAAGTACGGTATTTTCCGTCTGTATTTGCTCTTCAAATATCAGCTGTTCTAGCTGCGGGCGTTCGATGGTGCGAAGTAACTTGCCATCGTTGTGGCGGATACCGTCGTCCTTTGAGAAAACAATTATTTTATCCGCTTTCAGTGCGATGGCAGCCTGCGTAGCCACGTCTTCATGGGACAAATTGAACACTTCACCTGTGGTGGAATACCCCATGGGTGAAAGCAGCACAATAGAGCCATCGTTTAAGTGATCGCTTATACCTGTAGTATCTATGCGGCGAACAAGTCCGGTACTTTCAAAGTCGACGCCGCCGCGCACACCCATGGGTTTGGCAACCACAAGGTTTCCGGTGCAAACGCGAATTTGCGCGCCGTGCATAGGTGAATTGGGTAAACCCATGGTGAGCAGGGCTTCAACGTGGCTGCGCACTGAGCCAGCGGCATCTTTTACGCATTCCAGTGTTTGTCTGTCGGTAATGCGGACGCCATCCTGAAAGCGGCTCTCAATGCCTCGCAAGCCAACGCGCTCGTCAATTTGTGGTCTTGCGCCATGCACCAACACTAAACGCACACCTAAGCTGGCTAGCAAAGCAATATCGTGAATAATGTTGGCAAAGTTGTTTTGTTCAATGGCTTCTCCGCCAAACATCAGTACAAAGGTTTTACCCCGGTGTGCATTGATGTACGGCAGAGAGCTCCTGAACAGTTTTATACCTTCATGATGAGCTAACACCATTTACGCGTTACTCCAGCTTATCCAGATTTTCCAGTTCCCGGTATAGTGCTTTTGTCACTGTTTCCTGACTGGTACCGCCTAATATCCTGCGCTGATTGACCCCGTATTCCAGTTGCAATACGGGGTAAACATCGTCGTCGATAACCTCACAGATGGCCTGTAAATCCGACAGCGGTAAGTCCTCAATAGCACACCCTTTGTCGATAGCCGCGAGGACAACTTTTCCTGCAATGTCGTGCCCAGTGCGGAAAGGAATACCTTTTCCAACCAGGTAATCGGCCAGCTCTGTGGCGTTGGCAAAACCTTGTGTTGCTGCTTCGCGGCAACGGTCTTCATTGAGCGAGAGTGAATCGAGCACTTCCACTGCGATACACAAACAAATATGCCATTGATTTACGGTGTCAATGGCCCCCTCTTTGTCTTCCTGCATGTCTTTGTTGTATGCCAGCGGCAGCCCCTTCATGGTAACTAACAGGCCTTGAAGACTGCCAAATACCCGACCGCATTTGCCGCGCATTAGCTCCAGAGCGTCTGGGTTTTTCTTTTGCGGCATGAGGGATGAGCCCGAGGTGACCGCATCGCCCAGTTGTAAAAAACCCGCCTCGCCGGAGTTATAGAAGATCAGGTCTTCGGCCATACGGGAAATGTGCATCATGCTGGTGGAGGCGCAAAACAACAACTCCAGTACGAAGTCGCGATCCGAAACTGCATCTAAGCTGTTCAGACAGGGCGAATCAAAACCCAGTTCTTCAGCCAGAGCTTCACGGTCTACCGGGTAAGTCGTACCGGCAAGGGCTCCAGATCCCAGAGGACACTGGTTCATACGTTTCTTGAGATCCCGCATGCGGTCAAGATCGCGCTTAAACATTTCAACATAGGCCAGACACCAGTGTGCAAAATGGATAGGCTGCGCCCGTTGTAAGTGGGTGTACCCGGGAATAATGGCTTGTTGATGACGGCTGGCAGTGTTGAGCAACGAACGAATTAGCGCTTTCAGATCGGCCTTAAGTGAATCCACGTGCTCGCGCACCCACAAACGAAAATCCGTGGCTACCTGATCGTTGCGGCTGCGACCTGTGTGCAGCTTACGACCAATGTCGCCCAGCTTGTCAATAAGTGCAGCTTCAACAAAGCTGTGAATGTCCTCTTCTTCGCTGGCGTCAAAGTCCAGCTCATCGTTTTCGGCTTGAGTCTTAAGCTCAAGCAGTGCTGCTTCCAGCTTTGCCTGTTCTTCTTCTGTCAGTACACCGGCTTTTTTGAGTCCGCGAGACCAGATAATTGAGCCTTGCAAATCCTGCGTTGCCATTACCCGGTCGAAAGGCAGGGAGTCATTCACCTGCCTGAACATATTACTACTACCTGCCGCAAAACGGCCGCCCCACAATGCCATGATATTCTCCTGTTACTACTGCTTTTTCAGCGCTTCAATGCGACTGGACAAACTGAACAGGCGAATAAAGCCTTCAGCGTGACTTTGATCGTATACATCGTCTGCGCCAAAGGTCGCGAAGTCTTCGGAATACAAGCTGTTAGGTGAACGGCGCTGCGTCACGGTAGCTTGTCCTTTATAAAGCTTCACAACAATGTCGCCGGTTACGCGCTTGGCAAAGGAGGCAGCACCTGCGAGTAGTGCATCATTTAATGGCGTGAACCAACGGCCGTCGTACATGACGTGTGAGTATTCAAGCGCAATTTGCTCACGGTATTTGAAGGAAGCCTTGTCCAATACCATGGTTTCCAATGCTTTATAGGCTTTTAGCAACACTGTGCCGCCCGGGGTTTCATAACAACCGCGTGATTTCATACCTACCAAGCGGTTTTCGACGATGTCGATGCGCCCAACACCATGGGCAGCGGCAATGGTGTTAAGTTTAACCAGCGCCTCATAGGGAGACAGGGCTTCATCGTTGACTTTAGTCAGACGGCCTTTCTCGAAAGACAGCGTTACGCGCTCGGCTTCATCCGGGGCATCTTCCGGATCAACGGTTAATGTCCATACTTGTTTGGTAGGTTCTTGCCACGGATCCTCGAGTTCACCACCCTCATGAGAAATATGCCAAGCGTTTGCGTCACGGCTGTAAATTTTGGTGGCTGACGCTGTAGTTGGGATGTTGCGCTCTGCCAGGTATGCGAGCAAATCTTCACGGGATACCATGTCCCATTCACGCCATGGCGCAATAACCTGAAGTTCTGGCGCAAGGGCGGCAAACGTGCTTTCAAAGCGAACCTGGTCATTCCCTTTGCCGGTACAACCATGGCACAGTGCGTCTGCGCCAACCTTTCGCGCAACGTCCACTTGCGCCTTAGCGATAACCGGGCGGGCCATTGACGTACCCAACAGGTATTCGCCTTCATAAACCGCACCGGTAGTAATTGTAGGGAAGATGTACTCGCTTACAAATTCTTCCTTAAGGTCGACTATGTAGCATTCACTTGCGCCGGAAGCGATGGCCTTTTCGTGCAAGCCTTCAAGCTCTTCGTCGCCCTGACCTACGTCAGCAGCGAAAGCTACTACTTCACAACCATAGTTTTCTTTAAGCCAAGGAATGATGGCCGAGGTATCAAGCCCGCCTGAATACGCGAGCACGACTTTATTGATTTTTTTCATTAAACCTGTCCTCTTAGGAACCGAGTAGTTTAGTTAATATGGCGTTTTGTGCGTGCATTCTGTTTTCCGCTTCTTGCATCAGCAGCGATTTGTCACTGTCGATAAGTGAGCCGGTAATTTCCAGATCTCTGTGAGCTGGCTGACAATGCATCACATATTTAGCACCGGTTTTTTCCATCAGGGCTTCATTGACCTGATAGGGCATAAATTTATCTTTTATAGCTTCCAAAGGAGTATCGTCGCCCATAGATAGCCATGTGTCCGCGTAAAGTACATCTGCGCCAATAGCTGCGTCAATATCGTTACTCTGGACAATTTTGACCCCAGTTTGCGCCGCAATGTCCTGGGCTTGTGAAACAATACTTGGATCAGCTTCATGGCCTGCAGGCGTTACGACAACCTGGTGACACCCTAATAATGCTCCGACAATTAACAAGGAATGGGTAACGTTATTGCCGTCGCCAATGTAGGCCATCGTCAGGCCTTCTGTCTTGCCAAATGCTTCGAACATCGTCAAATAATCGGCAAGTCCCTGACACGGATGATATTTATCGCATAGTGCGTTGATGACAGGAATGTTTGCCGCGCTGGAAAATTGCTCCAGTGTTTCATGGGAAAACACTCTGGCGACAATGGCATCGGCCCAGCACGCAAGGTTTGCCGCAGTGTCTACATTGTCTTCACGGCCGGCTAATTTTCCGCTTTGTGCATCGAGGTAGACCATGTGCCCACCCAGCTTGTTAATGCCGATGTCAAAGCTCACACGGGTGCGCAATGACGGTTTCTCAAATAAAGCAACAATAGACTTACCCGCGAGCACCTGATTATATGCAGTGGGGGTTTGTTTAATTGTAACGGCCAGCTCCAACAGAGATTTCACCTCTTCGGGAGACCAGCTTGCAAATGTCAGTAAATCCTGTTTCATTCTTTTCTCCTAAAGATACGCTAGGGCGCAATGCGCGTACCTGTGTCCTGATTCAATATTGTGCTGATTTCATCGCTCCAACTGGCAATGGTTACCGGACGCCCAAGAGAGCTCGCTGCGAATAAAGCAGCATCGGTTTTAACCTTCATGCCGTCTGTGATGACACCGCTAGCCACCAGTGTGTCAATTTGTTGCTGATTGAGGTTGCTAAGTAATTGTTTGTCTGCATCGAGTACGCCTTTCACGTTGGATAGCAGCAATAATTCGCCTTGTACGAGCTGAGCGACAACGGTAGCGGCCTGATCGGCATTAATATTCAGCAAACGCCCATGGCTGTTTGCACCAATAGAGCTTACCACTGGTAGAAGCGCTTGTTCAGTGAGACTGTTCAACAACGACGGATTACCCGGGGCCGGCACACCCACAGCGCCGTATTTCTCATCGAGTACTTCACACGTTACCATACTGCCATCTAACAGGGACAGTCCCACCGGTGTCACTCCGGCTTTAATTGCCAACGCGCATAACGCTTTATTTGCGCTGCCAGCCAACGTACCGCAAATATAGGGCATGTGTTCGTCGGGCGTAACACGAAGCCCGTCTATTTTCTGACTGGGCAAATTCAACGCTGCCATGAGTGTTTCAACCAGCGGTCCACCACCATGAACCAATATAACCGCACGTTGCGTCATGACTTGTTTGACTGAAGCGAGAAGTTTAAGGGCTGCAGATTCCTCTTCAAGTAATGCGCCGCCCACTTTTATTACAATCGGAGAAAGGCTCATGCTGGTAACAATCCCTCAGTAATGGAGAAGCCACTCAACAGATTGGCGCATTGCATCGCCTGAGAAGCCGCGCCTTTCATAGTGTTGTCGATGGCACTGGTAATAACGGCATAACCAGATGCTTCGTCGAGTTTCCAATGCAGATCTACAAAGGGGGTATTTACCACGTCATCAATTTTCGGGAAACTGTCGCGCAGACGAACCACAGGCTTGCCGTTGTAGGCTTGCTGATAGGCTTTGTTAAGTTGGTCTGAGGTGGTGCCAGCTTTCACCTTTACAGTAATTGTGGCGAGTATGCCCCGCTTGAAGTTGCCAAGGTGGGGCGTGAAAATCACACCTGTGCCTAGCCAGGCCTCAATTTCAGGGGTGTGGCGATGACCCAATACACCATACGCCTGTAAGCTAACTTCACAAAAACTGTTTGCTAATGCTGCTTTTCGTCCCGCACCGCTTACACCAGAGACGGCATTGATAATTGGGCGCATACTGTTATCTATGAGTCCATCGGACACGAGTGGCTTTAAAGCGCTAAGTGCGGCGGTTGGATAACAGCCGGGTACAGCAACAATGTGAGCCGCAGCTATGTCGTCTGCATACCATTCTGCCAACCCGTATACCGCTTGCGCAAGACTGTCGGTGGCAGTATGAGGGAAACCGTAAAATTGCTCAAACACTGTTGTGTCTTTTATCCTGAATGCCCCAGATAAATCGAGTATTTTCGCCTTGCCAGCACTCAGCGCTGGCATCCAGTCGTGACTGGCTTCGTGGGGGGTGGCCAAAAAGACCAGATCCATTGAATTTGCCAGTTCGTTCAGTGTGCTGTCTTGCATGGGGGTGAGTGTGTAATTACTCAAGTGCGCGTACTGACCGTGCAGTGATGCCAGCGATTTATGCGCGTCAGCACTTTTTTCAGATACGTAGGTACCTGCCAGGGCCATTGACGGATGGCGATGAACTAAATCAACGAGTTGAGCGCCTGTATAACCACTGGCTCCGATAATTGATACTTTTAACATAGTGGGAATGATTACTATAAAAACGAAAAAAAAATCACTTTCTACCTTTGTACACGAATGAAAGGGATACTGGTTTTCACTCGCGTCGCGTACAAAGGTAAAAAGTGTGCTACCGCAAAAGCACAACCATACCAAATCGTCGGTATGGAATATGCGATGTGTAGCCAGCCAGGGGAGAGCTAAACTGTTTTACCTTAACAACCTGCTGGTCGGGCCTGCTGGTTGATTGAATCATGAGATTTTCCTGTCAAATTCTCTGTCTTCAACGAAAGAAAAACAGCGCTAAGGCTGGCTTTAAACAGCTATCGTTTTCTGCAGAGATTACTAAACCGTGTGCTATCATACTCATTGAGAATAATTATGCAATATTTATGTATAATTATTTTATCTGGTCGTAGTTGTACTGCTAAACTAAAACAGTAAAGCGATAAACTGTGACAAAGCGTTGACAGTTAGCGTAATATTTGTGAATGCAAACAAAAAAGCACCGGAAAAAGAAGCCCGTGTTTCTGCCTGACTCCTGATATACCAATTTCACGGGTTCTGTGTTTACCTTTTTCTACGATATCGGAAAGCTGAGCAGTACACGTATTTTTTAAGGACACAATATGAATAAAAAGACAATTGCACTGGTGGCTCACGATCATAAAAAGCCAGAGTTATTGGCGTGGGTAAAAAAGCATATAGAAGCGATGAAGCAGTGTAACCTGGTGGCAACCGGTACAACGGGGGGCCTTATTGCTGATAATACTGGCTTGGAAGTTGAACGCTACAAAAGCGGTCCCCTTGGCGGTGATCAGCAAATAGGTGCGCTTATCGCAGAGGGAAAGCTCGACGCGTTGTTTTTCTTTTGGGATCCATTAAACCCTGCCCCACACGATCCTGATGTTAAGGCGTTGCTAAGACTGTGTTCAGTGTGGAACATTCCTGTGGCATGTACCTCTGCTACCGCTGATTTAGTTATTACGTCGCCGTTGTTTTTCTCCCCGGACCACATTCCGTTTAAGCCCGACTATTAAATGGGGAAACAGCCCGTATGCGGGCTGTTTTGTGGTTTTAGTATCTGCAGAGTATTAGCTGTGATAACGACGACCTTTACCAGGGCCATGCATGGGGCGCCTGTCCTGTAGGATTTCAATTTGTTCCTCGCTCAGTAGTGCTAAAATACTGGCGTGCATCTGCGCTTTTTCTATAGCTCGTTGAACAAATTGTTGTTTATGACTGTCTAGCAGGGCTGACAGTGCTTCGGCATCAAATGCAGTCTGTCTGATTATCGCTTGTTCCTGTTCTCTTAACGATTCCCAATCGTCACGCTCTGCCTCTTTTTGAGACTTGTGAGAAGCCAAGATTTCGGCGATTTGTGTTTGCTGTTCTTCGCTAAGATCGAGTTGAGAAAACGGCCGGGGCAATTCGCCTTTTTCTTTTTTCGAGGCTATACGCGCTTGCATATCTGCTTTTCTCTCTTCCATTACCTCATCGAGCTGCACGCGTTGTGCATCGGTCAGAAGCTGCCATGCATCGTGTTTCAGCTCTGCCAGAGCGATGCGATGGGCTTTGGTTTTCGCCCACTTTTCAGCTGCCTGCTGAGCTATTTCTGTTTCGCTTAGTTCGGTCAAATTTCCTTTGGATTCGCCACGACGCTTGCCTTTGCGAGCGCCGTCTTTATTACCGCTTTGTTCTTCGTGAAAGGCTCTGACGAGTTGTCTTAGGGCCTTTTTCTGGTCTCTTTCCAGATCCAGTTGTTGCAATGTATGCATTAAGACCATGCCTTCAGGTGCGTTTGGGCCAGGCTTCGCAAAAACAGGGCTCGCCAAAAGAATGCCGCCAATCAATGAAGCTATCAGTCGTTTTTTCATCGTATTTCTCCACTTAGTGAAAATATCGGCTTATAGTGGCTGGTTGCCAGTTAAACCGGAAAAAAACATAAATGTGCTTTTTTCATGTGTCGAATTAAGTGTATGGGCAAATTTTGAAAATGTGTGACCAGGTACTGTAAAGCTTTCGTAAAAAAGCGATTGATACGTCTTTACACTAGTCTTGTTGGGGTAAACTATAATCAGGAGATTTCCGTGGCAGAGTCCGCTTTTTCAAGGTCCGTCTTGCGCTCAATGCCCCTTTACAAAGTGCAGCGCTTTTGTCACACAGTCGTCAGGAGGAAATAAAATGGTTGCCAGTGCCGTAAGTCAAACCATACTTATTATTGATGATGATCGCGAACTGACAGATATGCTCGAAGCCTATCTCGAAGGTAGTGGTTACCGAGTTATTGTGGAAAATGACAGCGTAAAAGGTTTGAATCGGGCCACGTCCAGTGAAAAAGTCGATTTAATATTGTTAGATGTAATGATGCCGGGGCTCGATGGTTTCGAAGTACTGAAAAAGCTCCGCATTACTCATTTAACGCCAGTTTTAATGCTGACCGCCAGAGGCGATGATTATGACCGCATTCTCGGCCTTGAGCTTGGGGCAGACGATTATCTGCCAAAACCTTTTAACCATAGGGAGCTGGTGGCGAGGGTAAAGGCCATATTCCGCCGCCTTGATTTAAGCAGTCAGTCGCGTCAGCAGCAGGATCTTAACGTCAATGGCATAGAATTGAGTAATGCCAGACAAACTGCCCTGTGTCACGGCCAGCCACTTACGCTTACAAACACGGAATTTTCCATACTACAACTCCTTATGGTTAACGCCGGAGAGCGGGTGACTAAGGAAGATATTAGCCAAAAAGTACTGGGAAAACCGCTTCAGGCGTTTGATCGCAGCATCGATATGCACGTGAGTAACCTGCGAAAAAAATTGGCAGAAACCACATCTGACGAGAAAATCAAAACGATCCGGGGAGCGGGTTACCTGCTTCGACTATCGTCATGAACTGGTTGAATCAGGTGAATCCCGCCAGGCGGCTGGTCGGTCGGTTATTTTTGTGGTTTTGGGTTACCTTCATTGCCACTGCAGCCATTACTTTCTACGCAGTGCGTTTTTTTAGTGAAGCGGTATCTATTGAAACTCCTAGCGAGCAGGAATTAAATGTAATGCAGAGGACGGTGAAGAATATACTGCGCGCTCAGCGAACAGAAACACAGCCTATGCGAAAACTGTTAAGCCGGGCCGACCGGGGGGGCCGGCATATGGTTATTGCCGTCGATTTGACAACCGGGCAGGTTATCCGTGACGGCGGTCCTCCCATGCCACTATTGGAACGCCAAGGCTTTTTGCAACTCGCCTATGAAGATGAACCTATCACTCTGAAAAGAGGTGGGTTTCGCGCTGTAGGACCGGCGAAAATTACAACTAGCAACAAGGAATACGCGGTATTCGTAGGGTTGCCCGGAGGGCCTCCGAATACCCAGCGTCCTATTATCTATTTTTTAACTACGGCGCTAGTTGTAACTGTATTGCTCTCGTACCTGTTTGCCCGCTCTTTGGTTAAGCCAATTGACCAACTGCAACAAGCAAGCAAAAAACTGGCTTTGGGCGACTGGCAAACCCGAGTGGAAAAACCCGCAATGCGCAAAGACGAACTAGGGCATCTGGCTAGGGATTTCAACAGTATGGCCGCTCAGCTTGAAAAGCTGTGGCAGGGCCAACAGCGTTTATTGGCGGACATTTCTCATGAGCTGCGATCGCCATTAGCGCGCTTGCAAATGGCGGTGGGCTTAGCCCATCAAAAAGGGGTTGACCCACAGTCTCTCCGCCGAATAGAACGCGAAGCAGAGCGAATGGAAAACCTTATAAGTCAGCTTTTACAGCTCACCAGAGCGGGGGCGAGTAAGCCCGAAATACACCGTATTCCAATAAACGTCTTAATGGATGGAATAGTGTCCGACGCAAGGTTTGAGGCGGCAAACCTGAAAAAGCAACTCGTGGTGTCCCCTATGCCTGACGACGACGTACCGGTGAATGCTACGTTGATCGGCCGGGCGGTAGAAAACGTACTGCGAAATGCGCTGCGACATGCAAATGAAACGGTAGAATTGAGCGTGTATGCAGACGATCAACGTTGGTGGGCTGCAATTGACGACGATGGCCCCGGCTTGTCTGAGGAAGAGTGTGAGGCAGTATTTGCGCCTTTTTATCGTGCAAGCCTTGCCCGGGAGCGAGAGTCCGGCGGAGTCGGGCTTGGACTTGCCATTGCAAAAGCCGCTGTGGACATGCATCATGGCCACATTGTTGCGAGCCGCAGCGAACGCGGCGGGTTGCGGGTGGAGATCGCCTTACCGCGCAATATTTGAGTGTTATGGCCTGGAAAATAACATCAGAAGCACAATTAGACAGTGCGTTACCTGAGATAGCAGCGTTTTGGTCTGAGCATGTGGTTACCGGTACTATACCCGGTGTCGATGACGTGCCACTTGCCTACGCATGGTGTGTACCTGCGTCACCGAAAGGGACGGTCGTCATCAGCTCTGGCCGTATTGAAGCCTATTTAAAGTACAAAGAAGTCATTTACGATTTTTACAACAATGGCTTTGCGGTATTTATCCACGACCACAGAGGCCAAGGGCTGTCTGGACGCATGAGCGAGAATCCCCATCACGGTTATGTATCATCATTTGATGACTACGTGGCCGATCTGCTGCTGTTTATCGATAATGTTGTGCGCGTACTTGCTCCGGAAGGCCCCCGCTACCTGCTTGCTCATAGTATGGGGGCTGCCATTGGTGTTCTGACTGCACTGCGCGCTCCTGATGCATTCGAGCGTTTGGTTTTGTGTTCGCCCATGTTCGGAATTCGGCCTGCGTTGCCCGAGTGGATGACAAGTGCGTTGTTAAACGCATCAATGCGCAAACACACGCGTAAAGGCAGGCAGACTGGTTATTTTTTTGGGCAAAGAGACTATGCGCCGGTTCCTTTCAACAGGAACAAGCTGACACACAGTCAGGTCCGCTATGGGTTGTTTCGACAGCTTTATAAAGAAAATTCATCAATCCAGCTCGGCGGCGTAACCGTGACTTGGTTGAAAGCCGCTATGTCAGCAATGCGCGAAATTGAAAACCGTATTGGGGGGCTGTCTGCACCTTGTCTTGTACTAAGCGCGGGCGCAGATGAAGTCGTGGACAATCGCAAGCAAATTCGGGTAGCAGGGCGCCTGCCAATGGGGTCGCTGCATACTATTTCGAATGCGCGTCACGAATTACTCATCGAAACGGATGATATTCGTTGTCCGGTTATGACGCTTATTCTCGATTTTTTGTCCGAACCTCTTCCTACTGCCAGTTTGTAAAATCTTACACGTTGTGAAGAATATTTACACGTATTGAATAGTGTGCTTGGTGATATTTTTCACGCTGTGTATTATTGGTATGAGCAGGGCTTTGAAATAGTTAATTTTTATGAACTTTTACTAAGAAGGTAAAAATAGGAACGGGTTGTGCAATACCTGTCAACAGCAGGCACAGTCTATACGGAAGCAACGATATACGTATCCGTCGACGGTAGGGTGTGTTATGCAACAGGTGGAACAAAAAAGTGCCCGCAGTGGCACTAACAGTACAACAAAGGCAGAATAAAATGAAACGAAACACAAAGCTAAAACACATGAAATTACAGGCTGTGGGCGATACCGGGCTTGGCAGTGTTTACGGCCATTCCATGGAAACGACGTTACCAGTCTCCTTGAGCTTTCCCAGTGTATTACCTTCTTCGTCTGCTCAACGCCGTGCCCGGCGCTGGTTGGCACAATGTAACACAAGCCGGGATCTGCACCCAGAATAAGGCACGGGCGCACCAAAATTAAGCACTGCATGCTTACAACCGGGAGCGGTACTTGTATCGCGCTCCCGCTAGGCTTATGCTACCGCGCCTTGAATATATAAGCGGTGGCATGCATGTTAGACATTATTCTTTACCAACCGGAAATTCCCCCAAACACAGGTAACATCATCAGGCTTTGCGCAAATACAGGGTTTGCGTTACACCTGATCGAACCACTGGGCTTCGAGTGGGACGATAAACGGGTTCGTCGAGCCGGCCTCGACTATCACGAGTTTGTCGATGTAAAACGCCATTCAAGCCTGGATGCCTATCTTCGTGACGCAACGCCTCAACGGTTGTTCGCCTGCACTACAAAAGGAAAGTCTTTTCACAGTGACGTTCATTATCAAAAAGGCGATGCTTTGTTGTTTGGCCCGGAAACAAGGGGCTTGCCAGATGATATTATTCAGTCGTTACCACCGGAGCAGCGTGTTCGGATCCCCATGTCGCCTGGCAGTCGCAGTATGAATCTGTCTAACGCTGTGTCGGTGTTCGTGTATGAAAGCTGGCGGCAACTGGGATACGAAGGTGCTCGGTAAATCGTGGCGCGTTCTTAACCGGGATAATCACAACGTAAATTAGGGTAAAGATAATTATTCTCATTCGGGCGTGTGTGCTATGTTAGTTCTTTTACAAAAGGAGGGCATCGTGCCAGTAAAAGGAAGCAAGGGATGGATAGCAAAAGGGTTGGCGGGCCTTTGCCTCATCGCCGTCATTTTCGCATCGTGGTACTACTTTTCTTCTTCTTCTTCCCAGCCAGCTGACAACGCGTTATACGGGACAGTCACACGCAATAAAATCGAAAAGAGCATTGTGTCGACTGGTCAATTGGAGCCCAAGCGCTACGTTGTTGTGGGAGCACAGGTGTCAGGTCAGGTCGAAACTATTCATGTAGATGAAGGGGATGTCGTTGACAGTGGCACTTTGCTGGTGGAAATCGATGCCACAGTGTTTGAAACACAGGTACAAACTGCTGAAGCTGCTCTGGAAGCGAAAAAAGCGCAGCTTGCACAACTTCAGGCAGAAAAGGAGCTGGCAGAATTGCGAGAGAAACGAAATCGCAATCTGTTTGCGCAAAATGCTGTTAGTGAAGATGTCGCTATTAGCAGTCGTATTGACGTAAAGGTACTGGAATCAAAAATAACGGCAAGTATCGCGCAAATAAAAGCAGATGAAGCATCGCTTGATGGCGACAAAGCAACCCTTGGGTTTGCCAAAATTTACGCGCCTATAAGTGGTACTATCGCCTCTGTGGCCGTGCGGGAAGGGCAAACGTTAAACGCAAATCAAAATGCTCCAGAGCTACTACAGATATCCGACCTTACTACAATGACACTCCGCGCTGAGGTATCGGAGGCCGATGTCGATGCAATTTATCGGGGGATGCCGGTGTACTTTTCCACGCTCGGTAACGCCAGAAAATTCTACCACTCCAAGGTGCGCCAGGTATTGCCGACACCCACAGAAGTCAACGACGTCGTGTTGTATCAGGTACTAATTGATGTGGAGAACCCCGACGGCGCGTTAATGGATGCAATGACAACCCAGGTTTTCTTTGTTGAAGATGCCAAAGACGAAGCGTTGGTGATTCCACTTGGAGCGCTTAAAGGCCCGCCGGGAAGGCCCTTTGTGTTAGTACAAGAGGGAGGGGAACTCGTTAGAACGCCAGTACAGACGGGCATTAAAAACCGCACCGAAGTTGAAATTATCTCTGGCTTACAAGAAGGGCAAACTATCGTTGTGGGGCAGCGCTCCACCGGTGCGCAAATGTCTGGGAACAACAGGCGAATGGGGGCCATGGGAGGACCTCCTTCAATGCCAAGGAGGCCCCGTGGCAAAATCTGAAACAGCACTTCTGTGTTTGCGTAACGTTACCCGATCTTATAAGGGAGAAGGGACAGAGGTCACCGCCTTAGACGATGTGTCTGTCACAATTCAGAAAGGCGAGTTTGTCGCGATTATGGGCCAATCGGGATCAGGAAAATCTACCCTAATGAATATTCTCGGTTGTCTGGATGTGCCGAGTTCCGGCCAGTACATTATTAACGGCCATGATGTCAGTACACTGAGCCCTGAGCAGCTTTCTGCGCTGCGACTGAAAACCTTTGGCTTTGTGTTTCAGCGCTATCAGTTGTTGCCGTCGCTAACGGCAATAGAAAACGTGGCTTTGCCGGCTGTTTACAGCAATACCCCAAAAGCTGAACGCACAGAACACGCTCGTTCACTGCTTAGCAAGTTAGGGCTTGGCGATCGTGCGGATCACCGCCCCGGAGCGCTTTCCGGGGGCCAGCAACAGCGGGTTTCTGTTGCTCGAGCACTCATTAATGGCGCGGAAGTGATTCTGGCTGATGAGCCGACAGGTGCCTTGGATTCTGCCAGTGGTGAGCAACTTCTTGACTTGCTTAAATCTCTTCACGGCGAAGGCGTGACCATTATTCTTATTACTCACGATGCTGCCGTTGCGAACCATGCTGAACGCCAAATTCATTTGCTCGACGGCAAAATAGTGGCTGATAGTCAGAATACGTCAGCGCATTCACCGCCAGTATCAAAGTCATCGGGTCATGGTAACATTGATCCATTCCCTTCTATTTCCGGTTTCGCCGCGCTCATCATGGCTTATTCGTCACTGCGTCTTAATTGGTTTCGTACATTGTTAACGCTACTGGGTATTATCATCGGAGTTGCAGCTGTTACCACCATGATGGCCATTGGTGAAGGTGGCAAAGCCGATGTACTAAAGCGTATCGAAGCCATCGGTACTAACCTGTTATCTGTGCGCCCCGGCGGTGGCAATATGCGCAACACGGGAGATATCGCTACGCTGACGTTAAATGACGCAGAAGCGCTACGGGAACTACCCGGTGTGCTCTATGTGGCACCGGAGCGATCATCGAGAAATACCATTCGGTTTGGCGAAAATAATTTTTCCGGCCGTATTAAAGGTACCAATCAGGACTATTTAAAAGTCAAAGACTGGGAAATGGCCCAAGGGGTGTTCTTCTCGGAAGAAGATGTTGCTACATTTGCGCCAGTGGTAGTCATTGGTGACACCGTTGCAGAAACCCTTTTTGATGACAACACACGTGCGGTTGGCGAGTACATATTGATGTCCAATAGCTTGTATCAGGTTATTGGGGTACTCAAGTCAAAAGGCGCAAGCGCGGGGGGCGACGATCAGGATGACGAAGTCCTTATTCCCATATCGACAGGTCGCTTAAAAGTATTTGGCCGGGATTACCTTTCTGGCATCACCGTCAAAGCGTCCGGCGCAGATGTGGCCGCAGATCTCAAAAGCCGTATTCTCGCCACAATCACCCAACGTCATGGCAAAGAAGACGTGATGGTATTTACCACAGACTCCTTAGTAGAAGCTGTTACAGAGACGCAGAATACGCTTACCTGGTTGCTTGCGTCCGTGGCTGCCATATCCCTACTCGTAGGCGGCATTGGTGTCATGAATATTATGTTGGTCAATGTGTCAGAACGAAAAAGGGAAATTGGACTTCGAATGGCAACCGGGGCCAAACCTTCTGACATTCTCAAGCAATTCAATATTGAGGCTTGGGTAGTATGTATTTTGGGTGGTGCTATTGGCATTGTACTTGGTTACGTGGTGATTTTTATTGTCTCCCAATTGTCTATAACCGTGGCGTATACCCTGATGCCCCCAGTACTGGCATTTTTCACCTCACTGATTGTCGGGGTCTTGTTTGGTTATGCACCGGCACTCAAGGCGTCACGACTCAACCCCATTGACGCATTATCAGAGGATTAGATGTTGAAGAGATCCGCATGTCTATTGTGGGCGTTGCTGCTTAGTGGCTGTGCCTACCAACCGCAACAATTTGACAACCGGAAATCGGATGTGGCTGAACAAGTATTTGCTCCCTACAGACAGGATGTTGAGCACCTTCGCGTCGAGGCGCGATGGTGGCATGTGTTCACTTCACCCAATATCGACATGCTGATGGACAGGTTAATGGAAAATAACTTGTCCTTGGATGAAGCAGCCCTCAGGTTAGAGAGAATGAAACTATTGCTCAGGCAGGCTGAAGCCGACAATGTGCCTGCCATTAGCGCATCAGTGAACGGTCGAAGTGGTGAAGAACTGGATTCAGGTAGAACAACAAATTCATCTTCAGCGGGGGTTGGGTTTAACTATACCCTGGATATATGGGGAAGCCGGGAAGCATCGCAATTAGCAGCAGCACTGGATATAGATGTTCAATCGTATTCGATGAAACACGTAGCGCTACAAGTTCAGCAGTTGCTGATAAGCGAGTACGTGAACTGGTTGTCGCTTAGTCAGCGAATAAAGATTGCGGAACAGAACCTTGAAGCTGCGACACGGCTATATGATTTAGTGAACATCCGCTTCGAGGAGGGTGACGCATCAGGCATTGAAGTAAGTCAACAGCAAAATACTTTACTTTCAGCGAAAGGCGAATTACTCAGGCTTCACAATGAACGCAGTTTCAGTGGGCGTGCAATTGCCGTTTTACTCGGTGATGAAAGTATGGCACCTAGGTTGCCGCAAGCAACAATACAGGCGTTGTCACTGCCGGAAATTGAACTCTACCAACCTGCGGTTGTCCTTATGTCGCGACCTGATATGCAAATAGCGGATATTGCATTGCGCCAGGCTGATATTGGCGTCTATCAGGCGGGCATACAAGGTTTGCCAGGGCTGAGTTTAAGTGCCGACGTCGGAGTAAGTGAAATCCTGGATTTGGCATCTGGCTGGAGTTTGGGCGCCGCGTTAAGCAGTGTTGCTACGCTTTACGCTGGAGGCAGAATTGAGGCTGGTAAAAAAATCGCGGATACTGATTTGGAACTGGCGTGGAATAATTATCGCGTCACTGCCTTAAATGCTGCTAAGGGCCTTCTCGATGCTCTTGATAATTACAAATTTCAAAAGCAAAGTTATGCCTTAAATGAGGCATCGGTTGTTAATAATGAACGCTTGTATCGCTTGGCGGAAATTCGCTACAAAGCGGGCGATACTGATTTTTTGAATTTGCTGAGCGCGCAGAGAAGCTGGTTTCAGGCACAATTGGCATTGATCAGCAGTTATCAGCAAACGCTAAACGCCGCTGTTAATGTGTATATCGAGGCAGGTGGAAGACCTGTAGTGGAATGACTGTCTAACGTTAACGAGAATGTGCTGTAGGCAATACCTTCAGCACGCGCTGCAGGTTTATTCGGCTTTTAAATCTCTGGCGAGTAAAGCCAGTGCAGCTTCTTTTGGTGATTTCCCATGATAGAGCACCGCGTAAATTTGTTCGCATATGGGCATTTCAACACCGTATTTTTCGGCGAGAATGTGAACTTCCTCAGTGTTGCGGTAACCTTCAACTACTTGCCCGATGTCTCGAATGGCAGTTTCTACGTCTTTTCCGCTGCCAAGGGCTAATCCAAAGCGACGGTTTCTAGATTGGTTATCGGTGCAGGTTAGCACCAAATCGCCAAGGCCTGCCATCCCCATAAAGGTTTCGGGTTGAGCGCCGAGTTTCACGCCCAGTCGGGTTAATTCAGCAAGCCCCCGGGTAATGAGCGCTGTTCTCGCATTTGCGCCAAAGCCCAGACCATCGGCAAGTCCTGCGCCAATGGCTATGACGTTTTTGACTGCGCCCCCTAACTGAACACCAATAAAATCAGGGTTTTTGTAAACTCTGAACGATCGGCTGCAATGCAATTTCTGGGCAAAATCATCAACCAATGCTTGACTGGTAGACGACAAAGAAATAGCGGTAGGTAAGCCTGCTACCATCTCTTTGGCAAAGGTTGGTCCGGATAAAACCGCCAGGGGATAGGCCTCCCCAAGGACATCTAAGGCGACGTCTCGAAGTAGTCTGCCCGTGCCGGGTTCAAGCCCTTTGGTCGCCCATATTAATCGGTGTTCCGGCTTCAACATGGGTTTAATGGTAACCAGCAGATCCTTGAAGGCATGGCTTGGTACAACAATTAATATATCTCTACTTGCCGCTATGGCAGCAACTAAATCAGGCTCAACCTGCAGACTGTCGGGAAACGCGGCGCCGGGTAAATACCGTGCGTTCTCCCGGTCATTCGCCAATGCTTGCATGTGCGCAGTGTCACGGCCCCAAATGAAAGTAGGGATAGCATTGCGGGCAAGACAAAAAGCGAGGGCGGTGCCGTACGACCCCGCCCCGAGCACTGATACTGAACGCGCGTTCAACATTGATTATGCGTCCAGCTTCTGAGCGCCTTCCTCTTGTGCCTGTTGTGCGCGCTTCTGCATATACGCAGCAAAAATAGCGTCAAAGTTAACAGGCGCCAAATTCAGTGGCGGGAATGTTCCGCGGTTAACCAAGTTAGAGATTGCTTCGCGTGCGTACGGAAACAGTAGGTTAGGACAATAAGAACCCAACAGGTGTGCTTTCGCCTGATCAGGCATTTCTGGGGCAACGGCAAAAATTCCAGCCTGTTCTACTTCGCACAAAAACGCAGTTTCTTCGCCAATTGTGGCAGTAACGGTAACTGATAACACAACCTCGAAAGCGTTTTCTGCCATTTTGTCCGTTGAAGTGTCGATATCCAGCTTAATTTCTGGTTTCCATTCCTTTTGAAACACTGCTGGTGCATTGGGTGATTCAAACGAAATATCCTTAGTGTAAACACGTTGGATATTAAACTGAGGTGCGGCTTGTTGTTGGCCCGCATCTGCACCGGTTGTGTTTTGATTTTCTTCAGCCATGATTATTTTTGATCCTGTAACGTCAATACTTGCTGGATTGCAATAAATGTATAGATTGGAGCACTACTGAGCCAGTAACGCATCCAGTTTGTTTTTTGATTCGAGGGCGAACAAATCATCACATCCACCTATGTGGGTATCATTGATGAATATTTGTGGCACCGTATAGCCGCCATTCGCTCGGTCTATCATCACTTCGCGCATACTTGGGTCAGCATCGATGGCGATTTCTTTAAATTCAACACCTTTTTGAGATAGCAAAGCCTTAGCTCGGTGGCAATAAGGGCAATATCCTTTGGTGTAAATTTCAACTTTGCTCACAAATAGCTCCTTTACTTAGAAACGGGGAGCCCTGCAGAAGACCAGGCGTTCATGCCGCCTTTGAGTACTTTGACATTGTCAAAGCCGGCTTTCGTCATCGCGCTAGCCACGCCTCGTGCAGTGTTACCCATAGCACAAACAACAATAATGGGTTTGTCCTTTGCATTTTCAAGTTTTTTAAAGTTTTTCTCGCGTAGTTCTTCTGGCTTAATTTGCCTTGCACCTAAAATATGACCGGCTTTAAATTCTTTTTGTGTTCGTGTGTCCAGAACAACGGCGTCTTCTTTGTTTATTAGCATGGTCATCTCATGGGTATTCACTTCTTTTACAGAAGAGCCAATGGCTGAGACATAGCTAAAGATCAACATGCCAACTAAGGCAACCCAGGCGCCAGCCAGTAACATGTTATTGCCAGCGAATTCGACGAGCTGTTCCATTTCAAAAAAACCTTTAATGTGCTTGGACGACTAAAAACGACTGCAAAGTATATAGAAAAATGGGTTAGAAACCAGCTTTGACGCTTAACGATATACAGTAGAATGCAGATGAATCCTCTATCTTGTTGATATATTATGGTGTTACTAAAACAAATTCCTTATGCTCGCCGGAAAAAAGTGCGCAAAGACTGTACGCGGATACCATGACATATCACAGTAATCATTCTCGCTCTGTTTTTCCCCGGATATGTGGGCTGACGTTACTGTGCCTGCTCAATTGCCTGCTGCTGATGTCAACCCCCGTGTTTGCTCAAGAGCAGGCCGAGGCGAAGCTTGCTGAGTTACAGGCCGAACTCAAAGCGCGTCAGGCTACCCTGGCTGCCAACAAAGCTAATGCGGATGAATTGATGAGTGCTTTAAAGCGATCTGAACTGGAGATTGCAGAAGTGGCGCGGGCACTGAATTCCACCTCGGAAGCTTTGGCTGACAATCGGGTTCAGCAAGAAAGACTGACAGCGGAGCAGCGAGCGCTTAAAAAAGCCATTGTTCAGCAACAGGATGCCCTGGCAAGCCAACTAAGGAGTGCATTCATGGCCGGAAATTACGATTATGCCAAAATGCTCTTCTATCAGGATGAGGCCAGTACATTCGAGCGGGTACTGACCTATTACCAGTACGTAAGTAAGGCGAGACTGGCAGAAATCACTCGCTTCAAAACTAACGTGGCCAGGCTGGAAACAGTCACCGAGGGGTTGGCGAAGAAGGCAGAAGAACTCAGCATACTATTGACCACACAAAAACAGCAACGAGAAGTGATGCTTGCCAGACAACAAGACAGAAAAAGCACACTGGCAAAACTCAATCAAAAAATCGCCTCTGATGCAGCTAAGGTCAATGAATTAAAACAGAATGAAGCCGCATTGGTCACCGCCATCGAGGAAGCGCGGCGCAGTGCTGAGCTTGCCAATACTGAATTGGAGGGCCTTTCCGGTTCCAAAGGTAAGTTGTTAAAGCCAGTGTCAGGCAGAGTACAACGGCTCTTTGGTTCCCGCCGGCAAGGGCAGGTTCGATGGAAAGGGATTATCATTGAAGGCGCTGAAGGCAGTTCAGTGAGGGCGGTGTCTCGCGGCAGAGTGTTATATTCTGACTGGTTGCGGGGGTTTGGTTTGGTTACCATTATCGATCATGGGAAAGGGTACATGAGCGTCTATGGGCACAACCAGGCCCTTCTCAAACAGGCTGGCGAAATGGTTGCCGGTGGTGAAACTATCGCCTTGGTTGGGCAAAGTGGTGGGCAGACATCGCCCAATTTGTATTTTGAAATTCGTCACAAGGGCAAGGCTCTAAACCCCTCGAGTTGGCTTGATTTATAGGCATTTTATGCAACTTTCCGAGTTGCCACGTACGTCGTTGGCATTTTTACCCACACCACTATCGGCTATTTCTCGTTTTGCTGGTGAAATAGGGGCGCCTGCTTCGTCACTACTGATTAAACGGGACGATTGCACGGGTCTGGCGCAAGGGGGAAATAAAACCCGCAAGCTGGAATTTATACTGGGTGATGCCCTAAAAAAAGGGGCAACGTCTGTAATAACCGTTGGTGCGCTACAGTCGAATCACGTCAGGCAAACGGCAGCGGCTTGCGCATCGCTGGGGCTGGAATGCGATGTCGTGTTAACAACGTCGGTGCCCAGGACGTTGGATGTATACAAGCACAATGGCAATTTACTGCTGAACGCGTTTCTCGGTGCGACTATTCACCGCGTTGACAACACCGCGATGCAGCAACAAAAAGTAACAGAACTTATCGAACACAAAGCGCGACAAGGCAAGCGCCCGTATTTTATTCCCACGGGAGGATCGAATGCCATTGGTGCCCTCGGTTACGCTAACGCTGTGGAAGAGCTGGCCCAGCAGTGTGATGCATTCCTTGGGCGGGGGCGATGTTTTATTTTTCACGCTAGTGCAAGCGGTGGAACTCAAGCGGGCCTGGTTGTTGGCAACGCTATATTGGGAAACCCCTTTAAAGTGATTGGTGTAAATGTATATAAACCAGACCGCGCAGCTGTACTTGACAACGTGAAAAGCATTGTTGATGAAATGATATCGACCTTTTCATTATCTCTGCAGGCTAAACCTGATTTTGAGTTGGTGCAAGGCTTCCAGGGAGAGGCCTACGGCATTCCCACACAGGAAGGTAACGAGGCCCTTCAATTGATGGCCAGATCTGAAGGGATTTTGGTCGATCCGGTATACTCAGCTAAAGCACTCGCTGCCGTTGTTACCGGCTTTCGTAGAGGGGACTTTGAAACCTCAGACAAGGTTATTTTTTTACACACGGGGGGCGCCACTGCACTACATGCTTATCCCGATACACTGCAGCCTGTTTAAACGTTGTTTTTTACAAAAAAAGTGCAAAAAAATCTGTTATCAACCTTCAAATTTTGAAAATCGCTGTTATTCTCGTTGTGTATGGATCTAAATACTAAATAAAATCGCCCAAAAGGAATACGGGCACTTTACAATTATAATAGGCGTGCGCTTGCTAAAAATTTGTTTACTCAAAAGAACTGACCGTCAGTTGTTTGATTGGTTTGCGTTGTTTTTGAGTGTGTTGTTTACACTCTTTTGTCTGCCAGTTACAGCTGCAAGTGTCCAACCAAAAATCGTCTTGATCTTAGACGATATCGGACATCGCGACTCTGATCACAGGGCCTTGGACCTGCCCAGGGAAGTGACGTTCTCGATTTTACCTGATGCTCCACTGACTGCCGAATTGTCTGAACTGGCCCATGCCCAAGGGCGGGACATCATGTTGCACATGCCGATGGAGTCATATGATGGCCAGGACATGGGCCCCGATGGCCTCAAAGTGGGAATGTATGACAGGCAGATGCAGCGGCTGTTTGAGCAGGCCCTTACAAAGGTTCCGTATGCGATTGGTGTGAACAATCACATGGGGAGCAGGCTAACCAGCCTTGTTGGCCCTATGCAGTCGCTGATGACGATGATTAAACAACGGGATTTGTTTTTTATCGACAGCCGTACGTCAGTAAACACCGTGGCCGAAGATGCAGCTCAACACGCAGGTGTACCAACGGCGAGACGTCATGTTTTTTTAGATCATGTACGAACTGATGAAGCCATGGAAAAAGAGTATCAGCGGCTATTGCTATTAGCTAAAAAGCAGGGCGTTGCAGTGGCTATTGCACATCCCCATCCAAGTACGTTGCGTTTTTTGCGAAAGAAGCTACCAGAGCTGGAAACAACGGGGGTTCGATTGGCCTCAGTCAGTGATTTGTTCACATCGCGTCCGGGAACAATGATGGCAAAACAAAATACTGTTACAGCACCACTAGTTGCGCCAAATTAGCGGAAAAAGGACGATTGTTATTTTGCTTTTCTCTCGGGTTGTTATAGTATAACGTCCCTTTTGATGATGAGCAGGACTATGACGCCGATCGACGAAGCTGACAACTCGACGAAATTAGACAGATTGGGTATGTGGATATCCGGTTTGTGTGCGCTGCATTGCTTGTCATTACCTGTGTTGCTGCCACTCATTCCTCTCATAGGCTCCACTTTTTTTGCACAGGTTTGGTTTGAACGAACTATTTTAACCATTTCTATGTTCATAGGTGCGGTGGCTTTGACTAATGGCGCCCTGCGTTTTCACGGGCAATTCTATCCTCTTGGCTTGCTGTTTAGCGGCGGACTAATTTATTGGTTCAAAGATATTTTCGGACATCATTTTGAGCCACTAACCATTACTGCTGGTGCCCTGCTAATAGTTTCCGGTCACTGGATTAACATGCGCTTGTGCCGTCAATGTGAATGTTGTCGCAACAGTCTGTTTTCTGCTCACGCAACTAAGTAAGTGTTAACACGCAGCCAGAAGTGTGGTGGCGCGTTTTGGATAGTTGGTAAAAATTCCATCTACACCCCAGTTGTTCATCAGTAAGATGTCTTCAGGCATATCCACGGTATATACAAATACCCGACATCCCAGCCTGTGAATGGCGTCGACTAAGGGCTGAGATACTACGTCCAGAGCCACGTTTACTGACCATGGGTTTAGTGCCTTTACAAAGGTGGGAATATCGAGTTCGTAGCTGGCGGTGAGCAAGCCTATTTTTAAGTCTGGGCGCAAGCGAGTAAGCTTGCGCAACACGGGGTGATTAAACGAGGAAACTATAACATTCTCTGCCGCCATAGCTGACGTTTCACAGGCCTGTTCGAAAATGGATGCCCAAGATTCAACGCACCTTACTGCCTTTATTTCAATATTGCAGTACTTTCCCTCGGGCACTGTATTCAGCGCTTCTTCTAAAAATGGTACGGGTTCGCCGCCGCCGACGTTCAACGACCGCAAATAGCTCAACGTAGCATTTTCAACCCTTCCCGTGCCATTGGTGGTGCGATTGAGATGACGATCGTGAATAACCACAATCTTGTCTTCCACTTCATAAGTGTCGAACTCAACACCTGTTGCGCCGTGTGCAAAGCCCAACGTAAAAGCCTGTAGTGTATTTTCAGGTGCGGCGCCGCTAGCACCGCGATGGGCGAAGATATCCATTTAGTTACTTCTCTTGTGGAGCTTGTGAGCGTTCAGCGTTTCGTACAACGAAGCTGAAGTGACTAATACGCCGCCTATCAGTGCTTTCCAGCCAGGTGACTCCTGTAATAGAACAATGGCGAGCAATACCCCGTACATGGGTTGCATGCAGGCGATAAGCGAAAATGTTTTAGCCCGTAAATAACGCAGTGAGCTGGCAACGAGTGCATGGGGCAAGGCGGTAAAGCACGAACCAAGAAGCAATAAAAGCAACCAGGTTTCCACTTTTGCATCCGGTAGTTCCGGGCTTGAAAAGGGCAACAGGCATACCGCAACAATAAGGATTTGCCAGGCCATGGCTTTCGCGCCGGAGTAATGGGAGAAACGCTGTCTGTGCAGTAGATTTCTCAATGCGTAGAGAACGGCCGAAAACACACCGATCATCACACCTAAAGTTACGTCGTTTTCAAGCGATATTTCAGGTACCAACAAGGCGACGCCTGCCAGTACGGTTAAGGCGCTAAACAGGTCTTGCCAGACGAGCTGGATCTTTTCAAATAAGGGCTCGATGAGTACCGTAATTACCGGAAAAGTGAATAACGCTATCATACCCACGGCCACCCCGGCGTGCTGCATAGCGGCAAAATACGTCACCCAGTGAACAGCCATGATTACACCCAGACACATTGCTGTGCCGTAGTCCCTGGCGGTTTTTAGCCTCATCGAGGTTTTGGAAAAGCGTAGAAAGAGAAACAAGCAAATGCATGCGAAAAAAGAACGACCGAAGGTAATATCGGTCGCACTCAAGGGGATAATACTGGCAAATAAGCCAGTTGCTCCTAGTAAGATAACGGTGAAATGAAGCGTTATCAGACTCCGTTTAACGGGGTCCATTCGTTAAGAAGGCTCTTTTACTGGCATAACTGCGAAAGGCTCTCCAAGACGAGTCACCATTCCGGGTGACATATCTTCAAATGCAATACTGTCTTTTTCGAAGCACACAACAATGGTCGAGCCCAGTTTGAAACGTCCCAACTCGTCCCCTTTTTCCAGAGACACGCTTGATTCTGAGTCTTGCTCGTACTGCCAGTGTTGAACGTTTTTACCTGCTGGCGGCGTGACGGTACCAGCCCAAACAGTTTCAATGCTCGCCACTATGGTAGCACCAACCAGAACCATCGCCATTTTTCCTGCCGGCGTATCGAAAAACGCGATGACGCGTTCATTGCGAGCGAACAACCCTGGCACATTTTCTGCGGTCAATGGATTTACGGAGAAAAGCTCTCCCGGCACGTAAACCATGTCGGTAAGCGTGCCGTCCAACGGCATGTGGATGCGGTGGTAGTCTCGGGGGGCAAGATAAACGGTGGCGAACTTGCCGTTTTTAAATGGCTGGGCCAGTTCGGGTTTACCACCTAGCAAGGTAGTTAAACTGTAATCGTGTCCCTTGGCCTGAAACAGACTGTCATGGCGAATATTACCAAATTGGCTTATGGTGCCATCAACTGCCTGAACAATTACGTCATCACCTTCGGCTATGGACCGAGCGTCTGATTTTAGCTCCCGGGTAAAAAACTCATTGAACGTTTTGTAATGGTCAGGGTGAGGATACAAGGCTTCATCCATATCCACGTTGTATTTTTTTATAAAGAATTTGATGAATAATGTTGTGAGTTTGCCAGCTTCAGCGGCGGCGAATTTTCCAACCAGTCGGGACAGTAAATGTTTGGGCAACACGTATTGTAAGTTAACTTTAAACCAATCCAGCACAAGCTCTCCAGATAATGACAAATGTGAGGGTTTTCAGCGGGCAATTGTAGCGCAAAATCCGTTGGGATTATGCACTTTCGAGTTATGGACCATCAAAGTTTGATATAAGCCGTTTTGGAATCGCTAATCAACTGTTTAAAATGGATTTGTGTAACTTGGGCGATGCTCGTCCATGGTCGCCAAAATACGGTGATAGCTGTCAAATCGCGCTTGGCTGATTTTGCCCTCCTCAACAGCTGAGCGTATGAGACAGCCCGGGTCGTTAAGGTGCTTGCAATCGCGAAATTTACAGCCGCCCAAATAATCCCGGAATTCGACGAAACCCCATGTGATCCGCTCGATGGGCATATGCCACAGACTAAATTCACGAACGCCGGGCGAATCAATAAGATCCCCACCGTCGGGAAAATGCAATAGCTTAGCCGCCGTAGTGGTGTGTTGGCCTAAGCCTGAATTATCTGAGATTTCCCCTACCAATTCGTCGGCATCAGGCAGTACCTGATTTATTAGACTGGATTTTCCAACCCCTGATTGGCCAACAAACACACTTACTTTGTCATTTAAGCAAGCTTTGAGATCGGCAATACCATCGCCTTGTTTACAACTGGTATACACAAGGGGGTAACCCAGGGTTTCGTAAATGGTCAGTTGACGCTTAGCGTCTATGAATTCCTCATCGGTGAGTAATTCAGTTTTGTTCAGAATGAGGATAGGAGAGATGCCAATGTCTTCACAAGCAACGAGGTAACGGTCGATGATGTTCAGCGATAAGTCTGGTTTCACTGAACTTACTACGATGATCTGATCGATATTGGCTGCGATTGGTTTCACACCATCGTAATAATCGGGCCGCGTAAGAACAGAGCGACGGTCGCGCACAATTTCAATGACGCCGCTGACACCTGAATCACCTTCAGTTCCGGTGTCAAAGAGTACATCATCGCCACAGACGACAGAATCAATAGTGCGACGAATGTGGCACCTGAAAACAGTGCCTTCGGCGTTTTCCACATCAGCGTGTTTTCCAAAACGCCCCACTACGCGCCCTGGGGTGAGCGTTGCTGTATCGAGGTCGTTTTTCGATTCCAGGACTTTGTCTTTGAGCCTGCGGGCTCTATTCGCTGCCACCTGACGTTTTTGGCGCTGGGTTAGTTTTGGTTTTTTTGCCACGATTTCCTGCAAAGTTAACGTATACTATCATCCATGATACCGTTTGTCTGGCCGGTGTGCCACGCTAATCACGAGGAATAAAGCATGACAATAAACGATGGCAACTTAGTCTGGATAGATATGGAAATGACGGGACTCGACCCGGAAACCTGTAAAGTGCTTGAGATTGCCACAATCGTAACTGACCCCCAACTCAACGTACTGGCTGAAGGGCCGGTAATCGCTATACATCAGCCCGACGATATTCTCGACGGTATGGATGAATGGTGTACGCGGGTGCACGGCAACAGTGGTTTAACCGCGAGGTGTCGAGAGAGTATGATTAGCGAAGCTGAAGCTGCCGAACAAACTATTGCCTTTCTGAGCCAGTATGTTGCGGCAGGCAAGTCTCCGTTGTGTGGAAATACTATCGGCCAGGATCGTCGTTTTATGGTTAAATATATGCCAACCTTGGAAGCATATTTTCACTACCGCAGTATTGATGTCAGTTCTATCAAAGAACTGGTTAAACGGTGGAAGCCGGAAATTTTGAACGGTTTTACGAAGCAGGGAGTGCACCTGGCACTGGACGATATTCGCGAATCCATTGCTGAGTTAAAATTCTATCGGGAAAAAGTGTTTACGATTTAACCGAAAGTTCTCTTTTTCCAAAAAAAAGCAAAATAAGGGTTGCGCATTGTTATTATTTTTGTAAAATGCGCTCCACTTTCGCGAAGGCACCTGTTTCGTGAATTTGACTGAAAGTTTTGTAGTAATGCGGGAATAGCTCAGTTGGTAGAGCATGTACCTCGTCACGAAGTGATTGCCAAGCTTGGCAAGGTGACGAAGAAATATGTTTGATTAACACTAGACTTGCAAACAAAGCGGGAATAGCTCAGTTGG
>NZ_JAHKQR010000003.1 GCF_018860805.1 Aestuariibacter sp. A3R04
CTTCACCCCCATGTGAGAGTCGTTCTCGTCACGAAGTGAATCGTCACCGGCGCATTGCGAAGCGATGGCAAATACACGAAAAAGCCCACTTGAAGTTTGCTTGCGTTTTAAACGTAAAATATTCCGTTTGTTTACTGTTTTTCTAACTGACAGATATCTTAATTATTGTATTCAATTCAATTGTTTAGATGGGAAGGTTTGCAGAAGGTAAGGCGGTCGAAAAATACCTACTATGTCCGTGGAATTTAAATTTACGTGGACGCCGATTTATGAAAAAAGATCTTTCTTTGTTTGAAATGCCGGTATACCCGCATGCTTCACTTGCCCGCATGATTAATTTTATCAATGAAGCCGTACTGGTTTTTTCGCCCGCAGGGCATATTGAAATGATAAATGTGTTGGCCTCAACTCTTCTGGGAGGCAGTCGAGTAGAGTTGTTGGGAGATGATATTGCGGAGTTTTTCTATCACGCAAATGATTCTCTAAAACAACAACTCGTTGCTCACGCCACTAGCGATAAAGAAAGCGCTACTGCCATCAGTGTTCAGCCAAGAGAAGTGGCATTGCGTCGCAAAGACGGTGGCAAGGTTCTTGTGGATTTGTCTATCTCGCCAATTGAAGTACAGGAAGGCCCGGAAGATATTTTGTATTTTTGTGTATTACACGATCTGACTATACACAAAGCTGAGCACAACGAGTTACATCGAAAAGCCACAACCGACCAGTTGACTGGGTTGGCGAATCGTCATTATTTTACCGAGGAACTCCAGCGTTTATGGCAACTGTCAATCAGAGAGTCAGTGCCTCTGAGTTTGGTTTTGATTGATGTAGACCACTTTAAGCATGTAAACGACACGTTTGGACATGTTGCCGGTGATAAATGCCTAAAACGGATCGGAGAGACGATACAGTTGAGTTTGCCACATCGCGATGCCATTGCTGCGCGGTACGGTGGTGAAGAATTTGCCTTAATACTTCCTCACTGTAACACTCATACAGCTCATTTACTGGCCATGCGTATCCAGCGACATATTGCTCAGCTTCGGTTCCAGGAGCTAACATTACAAATAGAGCCGCTTATCACAGTCAGTGCAGGTGTTGTGACCCAGAAAGGCAATGTATACAAATCAGCAAGCAGTCTGATAGAAGCTGCTGATTCGTTATTGTACAAGGCAAAGGAAGCTGGCCGAAATCAGATTTGCTTATAGTCGCCTAGGGTTAGTTCTGACCGGGTCGGTTTTTTATCTGAGGATCAGGACTTACCATTTTAGCAGCTGTTCTTACGGTGACGAGTTGTACGCAAATGGTTTCTGCATCGCCGTCGCTGTCTATAATCGTCAGTGTTTGTCCGTTCTTAGCGATGGATACTTGTAAATTGTGGGCAGGATCACCGTTAACAATAGGTGCTATAAAACTGAGATCACTACTGTCACTGTTCAACGTGTATGTAATTACGGTATTTGGTGAGGTTACTTTCGTCGGTTTGGTGACAATCTTTCCTTGGCTGTCGAATATGGTGTAGGTTGCTGGATTCGTCGTAGTATCTACTGATACGGTAAATGGAATGCTTGTGCTGGTTGTCATGGTGTTACTCCCTGGTCGATAAAGTCCGGCATTGCCGGTGCAAGTAGAGAGTAAGAATCTAACTGATCAGAAGTTGTTGTAACGTCTTCGGTTTTATTCGTGCAAGTCTCAGCAAATACCTTAGCGATGTATGCGGTCGGGATTTTACTTCGCGATAGCGTGTACTTACTAATGTGTATCAGCTTTTCACAATAGTTTCGCTGTACTTCGTATTGTTGGTGATGAACAGCCTGGCGAACGGCGCTCATGATGAAACGCATAGCGTCATCTGCATTGTAGATATCGTCGTAATTTTGTGTGTCAGCCAATGAAAGCCTATCACCCAATTCATCAATAATTTCATCTCTCCACTGCCACAATTGTAAATTGTGGAACACCTCTGTTGCTTGAAGTAATATGGCATTCTCCGCTGAATCTTGTGGTAGCTCTGTATATAACTCCCTTGCCCGCTTGCGGAGTTGTGCAATTTCAGTGGGGATTAACTGTTCAGAAGCGACGCGCAACTTGAACATCGCCACATAGCGTTTATCTGCGAGCCAATTGCTGTTGGATGGATCTTGGGCTAGCATCTTTCGCAATGCCTCGTCGGCCTCTTCAAGTTTTTCTAGCACTGTGCGCCGTTTCGCCGTGAAATACAATAACTCCGCAGACTGCGTCTTTATATATGCCAATGTTTCCAGAGCGTTTGCGTTATCTGGTGTTTCTGCAAGTGCCGTGGCCACCAACGCTTCCGCCTCTTGGTAATTGTTTAATGCTTCCTGATAATTTCCAATGTGAATGAGGGATGATGCTATCCAGGACCGAGTATCAGCTATGTCAATCAACGGCGGCGGTGTATTGGTTTGAGAAAGGGCAAGTCGCAATTCCAGCGCTTTTTGGAAATGTTCAAGTGCTCTTTGGTATTCTCCTTGCTTTAGCTCGATTGAGCCGAGTGAATTGTAGGCGTAAGTAATTTCATACTGAGCGTCTATGCTGTTGGGGTTGAGGGCGAGGGAAGTTTGACTGGTAGACAGATATTCTTGCATATGGGTTTTAGCGTCATCCAAGTCGTCTTTTTTATAACTTAAGTGGCCAAGCCAAAAAGCGTTCACCCCTTTTGCGGCGAGTAAGTCGGTGTGTGCAGGAAACTCTGCCAGTAACGCGTTTAAACGCTTTCCAGCCTCCTGATAAAGGCGCTCCGCTTTGTCGGCGTCGTCCCTGTAGTAACTAACTTCTGCTGAAGCTTGTAAGGACAGCGCGTGTTGTAATCTCAGGTTGAAGCTCGGTAGTGGTGGCGATGGGAGGAATAGAGATTGCTCTCGTACTCGGATGGACTGCTCGACATAGCTCAGTGCTTTCTCGCTGATCCCTTCGAGCAAATCCATGCGTTTGACGTTGCGAAGGGTATCGGCAAAGTCTCCAATCATAAAACCCATCAAATTTTCCGCTTCAAGTCTTTTCTGTTCTGCTAATGACTGGGCTTGCATGCTGCTTAGCATAGAAAGGAAAGATACAACGCTTAAAGCCGCCAAGGCAATAAGGGTAGAGCGGCGGAACCATTTTTTTCTATAAGCTTGTTTTTCAGACGCGCGCACAAGGGCTAGTTCATCACTATCCAGAGGAATCAATCTCTGCGCTGCGAGTAATCTTGCTTCATCAAGTGGTTTTCCCGGAGAAAGGAGGAAGGCACGACTGTGATTGTCGGCAATCCATTGCATAGCTTGGTGGTAGACACGGGCTTTTATAGCAAGTGCCTGCTGATGTTCTGCCACCCAGGTCGTAACCCGGGTCCACCGACGCAACAGGGCTTCGTGGGCAACATTGAAGCATGCCTTTCCCTGATGGAGGTGCGACACAAAAAGACGGGCGTCTACCATGACTTCTACAAAAGTCTTCTCCTCCTGTGTCGTTAACTTTTGCCACTGAACCGATGTACTTGTGAGTTGCTCTCCTCCCTGTCCTACGCGAATGATATGAGACATTATTGATGAGAAAGCCGCTTGAACTGCTCTGGATTGGGCGGTAAAGAGGGCTTCGGCTCGCACACCTACGGCGCCCTCCACGCCGCCAAGGGCGTCATAGGTAGCGTATTGTAAGGTGTCAGCAGTTCTTTGCAGGTAAAGTTGCTGAAGCGTATACTGCAGCAAAGGCAGACCGTCTGCGTGATTTACAGCATCAATGGAAAGTTGCTCATCCAGGCTGACACCTGTTTCGGGATGTATTTCCCAGGTTAACCCAGCTGCTAAGGCAGGAAGGCGAATCATTTGACCAATTTCTACGCCTGTAGGTGCCTGTAAATCGAAATGAGAACCGGTGTTTTTGTGTTGCATCAGGGCATCAAATGCTGAAATGTCGGGATAAAAGTCGTTACGGCATATCAGGTAGATGAGAAAGTTGTCTCCAGCGGCAAGACAATTCAGGCACTGAAAATACTGGTTTTTGGTGGCAGCGGGAATTGTTTTATCTGCGAATATCGCTTCCAGTTTATCAACAACCAACAGGCAGGCTGGGAGAAGAGCAGTGCCGGACACTTCTCGTTTTATCTGTTGCTCATAAAGTTGCCTAACTTGTTCCGGCTCGTTTTCGAGTTGTCCTGCAAGTTGCTCACTGCTATATCCAGAAAAAATAGGCTGGTCGTCGATTTCAAGATCCATCAGTACGCATGCCAGTTCCAGAAATATATTGCCCGACACGATATCTGCGGCATCCAGTCGGGCATCAGATAACACACGAATACCCGCACACCCTTTAGGATGCTTTAAACGTGGTAGTAAGCCCGCGTACACCAAAGAACTTTTACCACTGCCACTGGGGCCAAGGATAAGAGTGAGCATCTGACGTTGCTTACGTTGACGCTCTACACGTGATAGCAACTGATTGACGGCACTTGAGCGGCCAAAAAATACCTCTGCCTGTGCTTCGGTAAAGGCTTGTAAACCAGGGAAAGGCGATTTGCCGTGCCACACCGTTTTTGCTGCCCGATCTTTCTCCTGTGGCGGAAACGTTACCTCAGCAACAATGCGATAGCCGCGTTTTCGCACGGTTTGAATATATTGAGGAGCATTGGCTTTATCATTTAGTGCACGGCGCAACTGGGTGATAACCTTGTGCAAGGGGTTATCACCAATGTCTGTTTCAGGCCAACATTGTTCAATAACACGGTCAGTGCTGATCACTTCAGAGCTATGCTGGCAGAGCAGCAACAAAACATCCATGGCTTTGGGCTCAACAGTACGTTTGATCCTGCCTTTAATTAACGTGTTGTCGGCGGGTGAAACCTGCCATTCACCTAATTGAAACTGCATGATAATGTATTGGAGATGCCGTGTTGCCCGAAGCATGCTGATTGTGGTGGTTAAATATCATCATCAGCGATAATTCATCACAATGCCAGTACTTTTTGATCGTTATCGTGGGGCGCTTTGCTCCCCATTGGCTTTCAACTATTGTCAAAGAGTCCCATCTGATGGTTGTTGATATCTTCGAACTGTTGGCCTGTTAAAGGCAGAATACTTTCAGCAATGGGGCGTATTTGCTTTTCAACATAGTGTTCGTAGTCTATTGGCGATGTTACGTATTCTGTTACCTGGGGGCCACTTAGCGTCATGATATAGCGCACTGTGGTGCGGTGCTGATAGCGAAGTGGTTTTGCCTGGTCCGCGTTGCGAGCATCTGCTTGTCGCGCTGCCTTTACATGAGGTGGTTGGGTGCGGTCATAGTCAGCTAGCGGCTTTCGCAAACGCTTAGCGTATACCAGACGATCATCTAACTTGCCTTCGCGAAGCGCGCTTAGTGTACTTTTAATATAGTCATCTACCGGCCGGTTCGCAAAAACCTGCCGAAAAAGATGTGCCTGAAACTGCCTCGCCAGAGGTGTCCAATCAGACCGTACACTTTCAAGTCCTTTGAAAATGAGCTCGCTTTTCCCGTCATTCTCCACCAGACCGGCGTAACGTTTTTTGCTGCCTTCTTCCGACCCCCGGATAGTGGGCATAAAAAAGCGGGAAAAATGGGTCTCAAATTCAATTTCGAGGTGGCATTCAAGGTTGTAATTATTCGCCAATTCTTGCTGCCATTTTCGGTTTACCAATTCCTGCAATTGCTCGCCTGTTTGCTTTGCTGTAGAGGTGCTGCATGTTTTTTCGATATGGACAAAAATCGAATCGGTATCACCATAGATAACCTCATAGCCTTCAGCTCTTATCCAATTGGCCGTAGTTTGCATGATATCGTGCCCGCGCATGGTAATGGAACTCGCGAGGCGAGGATCGTAAAACGGACAGCCTCCGCTACCTAGGACCCCATAGAACGAGTTCATGATAATTTTTATTGCCTGCGAGCGGGCGCTGTCGCCTTCTCTTTTAGCTTCATCGCGCTGATACCACAAATTCGCGATAATATCGGGGAGAAAGTGAAACTGGCGAGAAAAGCGAGCGCCTTTGTAACCTTCCACAGTGTTAGTACTGTCTCGCAGACCTTCAGCAAGGCCCAGTGGGTCAATGAGAAAGGTTCGAATAATGGACGGGTACAGGCTTTTAAAGTCCAGCACCAGTACGTTGTCGTAGAGGCCAGGACGCGAGGGCATAACATAACCTCCGGGGCTGGCCAAGCCACCGTTGTCAGGTCTCACCCCACAGACATATCCCGCGCGATGAAGTTTGGGCAAGTAAACGTTGATAAAAGCGGCTACAGAACCACCAGGGCGACCCGGATCCAAACCTGTCAATGTGCCACGTAATACTAAAAAATCAATCATGCGGGTTTTCTGGGCAATGCGATTGACGAGAACACAATCTTGGTAGTTGTATTGGCAAAGAGTGAGTGGATCCCGGTGGTAAAGCGCTTTAATCTCGCCTAGCTGATCGTCACTGCTAATGAGTTTCCCTGTACCTAAAAGTACATTGGCCACGTGATCTAACGAGAATCGCTCGAACGTATACGTCATGGTTTTCAATGCTTCTATACCGTCGATAATACAGCGCCCGGGTATGTCAATCGTCACCTGGGCACTATCACTCCATGCTTTTACATTAAGCAAGGCACCGTGACGCCCAAGCTTCAACTGCATATTATGCCTGGCAGCAATTCTGCTCAGTACAGCAAAGTCAAACTGTTTAATATTCCAGCCGAGTATCACGTCTGGGTCAGTCGCGTTGATAAGCGTTTCAAATGCAGCCAGGGTCGCTTTTTCACTGTCAAAACAATAACATTGGAATGTGTCTGTTGACGTGGTAGGGCACTGAGTATTCTCAATATTCAACAGTACTTGCTGACAGGTGTCGCCGACCACAGCGATAGAATACAGGTTTTCGTTTTCATCACATTCGATGTCCACGGACACTGAGCGCAAGCTGGGTTTGAACTGTGTGCCTTTTACTCTAGCATTGATTACACCCTGTGGCGTTCGCTGGCCAGTGTACGCTACGGTACCGTACGCAAAGCGTTCCATTAGGAAGCGATCGACAGATTTTATATCTGCTTCGTGTAGTACCAGTGCGTTGGCCGAAGCCAGGCGACGAAGTGCTGATTGTACTCGCTCGTTGGCGCTTCGGAGTAAGACAGTGGTGTGTTGATCAAGCGTTTTTAGCGTGGTTTCTTCAGTTTTTACCGCCAGGTTGTGAGCCTGTATAAGGTGCAATGCCTTGTCGTAATCCACAGTTTTAACAAAACACACATTCGACTGTGGCGGCGTCAGCAAACGAACGGCTCCGCTGTCTGTGGCCAACCATAATTCTATAAGGTCCTTATTGCCTTGCGAGATTATCCGCCGGGATAATATCAACCCTTTTCCTGAGGTCTGAGAAGAAGGGGAAGGAGGCATGCTTGCTATTCCTGTGATGACTGAGCCACGATAATTCTGTCTCTGCCTGCCTTTTTTGCCTCGTAAAGGGCATGGTCGGCTGAAGCGATGACCTGCTTAAGGCCGCTGTAGTTCTCGCATTCCACGAGTCCGGCAGAAAGGGTGACTACGAGTTTCTCTACTGCCAATGTATGCGGAATCGCACTGACTTCTTTGGCAAATCTCTCTAGCATTGTTGTTGCGGTATTCGCTGATGTGTGAGGAAAAACAAAGAGAAATTCTTCACCGCCGATCCGCCCTAATACATCTGTTTTACGAAAATGTGTCTGTGCCAGCTTGCCGAATTCGCGTAGTACGTCGTCGCCTGTTTGGTGTCCAAACGTGTCATTGACGTGTTTAAAGTGATCCAAATCAATGATTGCCACAGTTAATGGCGCATTGTGCCGCTGGGCCAGTTGAAACTGCTGCTCGGCATCTTCCATTGTTTTTCTTCGCGTTAGCAGCCTCGTTAGCCCGTCGCTGTTCGCCAGCTTTTCCAGGTGCCTCTGGTGTCGCTTACTGTTTATGTACAGCCAGGCTAGTAATGCTGAAATTAAACAGAGTAGCAGTACCACAATGATGGTGTACTGACGCACTTTCTGTTCGTTTTCCAACAAGTTTTGTTGGCGCAAATTTTGTTCCTGAAGCAGTGCGTTTTGCACCTTTTGCTGCTGGACTTCAAAGCGGGTTTGCAGTTCGAGAATACGCTGGTCATTAACCTGTTCCAGCCATAATCTACGCTCGTTTTGACTCTCTAGTTGTGAGGCATAAGCAGCTTCAAAATCACCGAGTTTTGCTTGTGCGCGGGAGCGGGTATCCGCTATCGCAATTTTTTGCTGTAAAAAGGATTCGCCAGACGCGAGATTGGCCGCTTCTGAGAGAAGAGGTAAAGCGTTCTCTGCCTGCTCATTTTGAATAAACACATTGGCCTGTTCAACCAGTACTTTAATTTGCATAAAGGGATTACCGGCCTGAGAAAACAGGCTCAGAGCGTCATCGAGAAACGGCACTGCCTCAGCGGACATGCCTTTTTCAATGAGTACTGAAGCGATGGCTTCATAACTGAATGCAGCGCCTTGCAGGTCGCGAATGTTCAACGCAATGTCGGCGGATTCCAATAAGTAGCGCAGGCCCTTATCACTGTTGCCGAGTCCAATAGTATTTTTGCCAAGACCAAAGAGTGTGTTGGCGAGTTCGAGCTGGATCTCATGTTCTCGGTAATATGCCTCTGCTTGTTCGTACAACTGAATGGCGCGTATTGATTCCTGGCGGTATTCATAAACCAGTGCAAGCATGCTGGCGAAATCCGCTTCATGCCACGCTTTGGGTTTTTCCGACGGGCGCTGATAGCCTTCCTGGAAAAGTGTTTGCGCCTCGGTAAACTGGCTTAGCGTGATATGCAAATAGCCATTGACACTAAGCGCGTAGTTGAGCAAAGCAGGATCGTTTTGCGCGCGAGCCCAATTGAGAGAGTGACGCGCGTCATCGATGACGGCTTGTGCCATTCCCAGACCGTCAAATGCTTCAGCACGGGCCAGTTGAAGATAGTGATACAAAGGCCTGTTGTCATCATGAAGGACGCTAAGGCCTTCACGTGCGGAAACCCTGGCTTTTTCATGTAAGGCCAGCGCGCCGAAAGCGCGGCTTTTGATGTAACTTGTTATGGCAATATGCTCGGCGTCAGCAAACTGTAGTTCAGACAGATCGTCAAGGACCTGTTGAGGATCATTGCGAACCTTGTCAATAAATGTGTTGTATAAAGCAGGCCAGTCAGCCCCGTTGGCATGAACACTGTACGCTAAGAACGAGAAAATTATCAGGTTAAGAACTGGACGTCGAACAAAAACAGCCGGTTGCATGGGTAATTGTGAAACCTTATTGGGCGTTAAGGTCAAACATAATAACGGCTTAGGCAGAGGTTACAACTAATTCATCGCTGTCTTCGGGTTGTTGCAAAGGCAAGGAAATGTCAAAAACGGTTCCCTTTCCGAGCTTACTGTTTACTGAAATTCGCCCGTTGTGCTTTTCTATTGCCGTATAGGCCACTGATAAACCCAGACCTTGCCCCAGACCTTCTGGTTTTGTGGTAAAAAACGGGTCAAATATCTTTTTGATATGACGAGCATCAATGCCTGAGCCATTGTCGAGCACTTTAATGTATGTCGCGGTGTCATCCTGTTTGGCGATAATCTTGACAAAGCCTTCCCCCGTTACAGATTGAGCGGCATTAATGACAATATTCATTAGTGCTTGTTTAATTCCCCCTGGCTCACAAAAAAGTTTCAGTCCTTTGGGCTCTATTTGGGCTTTGTACACAGGGTTTTTGTACTGAATTGCCACTAACTCAAGCATTTGATTAATAGCGTCCTCTAAATTGAGCAGTTGCCAGCCGGAACTCTCTTCGAGTGCAAACCGTTTTAAATTTTCGACAATGTCCCGGACCCGGGTCAACCCTTCACAGGATTCAGCAATAAGGGGAGGCATGTCTTCCCGCAAGAGATCGAAGTGGTGGGCTTCCAGTAATTGCTGAATGAGTTTATGGGTTGTCGTGTCAGCGTCAGGACTGTGGCTAGCAAGCTTCTCCCCAATGGATATTAAGTGTTCGCCATATTGTCTTAGGGTATCGAGGTTAGCAGATACAAATCCAATGGGATTGTTTATTTCGTGGGCAATGCCCGCAGCCAATTGCCCTGTGGAAGCCATTTTTTCAGCCTGGATTAGCTGGCTTTGTGCCGAATCCAGTTTCTTAATGAGCTTTAATTGTTCTTCGTGTTCTCTTTTTAGTGCTTTAGATAACTCCTGCTGGGCGATATAGTAACTCGCCTGTGCAGTCACATCCTGTAAAAATATGCATGCCAACTTACCGTGTGTTGATGATGACAGGGGCACGATTTCCATGTTCTGGAACATCTGTGTTTCCTCTCCGGTAATAGGACGGCTACTGTTAAACGGGAAAATATGAGGTCGTTGTTCCCAATAACTGAAACTCGGGTGTTGAAGAACAAAAACCGATTTGATCCTACGACGTAAGAATTTTGCCTGTGCAGGAAAAATATCGGTGACATTTTTATCCTGATAGTCTTTTCTTAAGTTCGCGTCCATTCTATCGACAAAAAAGTCATTTAAGAAAACAACTTCATATTGCTCGTTAACGACGCAGATCCCAACAGGTAGCTTTCCAACCAGTTGCTCAAACATTATCCGAGCAATTCATCTATAGTTGCGGTCAGCTTTTCCAGTGATACACGATCGAGGCAGAATACCACCCGCATGGAAAACGACGAGAGTTCAATATCAAATTGCACTTCCATAACGAGACTGTGCTGCCAGTTTAATTCCACAAAAGAGGCCTTTTTGGGTGAGAATAACGTAGGCATATTCAGATTGGTTGCCAGCTCTAGCTGACTGGACAGCCCGGCAAGACAGGCGCCGGCCAGAATGTTCGACAGTTCCAGAATGGTTTCTTCAATATCTGACTGACTAAGGGGGGCTTCGTATTCCAATAAATTTGCCACTTCGCTCAGGCCGTCTCTTGAAACCACAGACATCACTTCCCCCTGAATGTCACCGAGGAAGGATTGACGGGTATAAAATGCGTTGTCACTTCGGTTTATCATGCCAAACAGTTCGGGGGGGGTGACCGAAGAAATTTTGGGAATGGAGATGCCTATTTTGGTTTCAATGAGATGTGCCAGCGAGTTAGCGGCTTGTCCCATGGATATATTCATCAGCTCTTGTAGTGCATCTCGTTGATCTTCAGTAAGTGTGGTAACGCCGTTCATAAGTACCCCAACTCAAACAAAGTCATCGCTAATTCTTCGCTGTCCAAGGGTTTTCTGATGAACTTCTTTGCGCCAAGCTCTAAGACAATACGCTGTTTTTCCGGTTGGAAATCAGCACTAATAACAATGACATCTATATTCACGGCATGGGTAGAAATGAATTCCAATACGCCAACGCCATCAACTTCTGGCATCGTAAGGTCTAAAAGCAACAGCTTGAAAGAATCGGACTGTAAGTGTTCGATTGCTTCCCGGCCGTTTACCGCTTCGGTGATCGAAAACGTTAATTCAGGTGGAAGTGCTTTAATAACACTTCGTCTGGATAAACGAGAGTCATCAGCCACTAAGAGTGGAACTGCCATCCTTACCTCCGAACAATCTGGAAACTAATAGTGATAAGTATTTGCCATTATTCCATTGCTGCAAGTATTATCTGCTAAATAAAAAAGCGCACATAAAAAGTAACCAAGAAATGCGCAATATCGTTATTTTAGGACAATAGTGACATTTGTGTATTATCCATTGGATTAAAAATCAAGCGCTTTTTTTTCTTAGTGACTTTACACAATACGCTAAAGTCGACTACCCGCTTTCATCTTTTCAAGTTGCGTTACCATCGCCTGCGCAATACTGTCTAAGGGGAGCACTTTTGCTGGCGCTCCCAGTGCAATTGCAACCTTGGGCATACCGAATACCACACAAGAGTCTTCATCCTGACAGAAGGTATATGCACCTTGTTGTTTGAGTGCCAGCAGGCCATCAGCGCCATCTCTTCCCATGCCTGTTAGCAATGCTGCCACCACATTGGCACCTGCTGACGTTACCAGAGAATTGAACATTACGTCCACTGAGGGGCGGTGTCCACTGACCCTTTCTCCGTCATTGAGCTTTATGCGATAGTCAGCGCCGCTTCTGACAATTTCCATGTGCCTGTCTCCCGGCGCGAGGTACCCGTGTCCGGGTAACAGGCGTTCGTCTCCTTTTACTTCAACGATTTTAAGCCTGCTAACTCCGTCCAGGCGCTGGGCAAAAGTACTGGTATACCCTGGTGGCATGTGTTGGGTAATCACAGTTGCGGGCGCATTGGCGGGAAGAGACTCCACAATAGTCTTGATGGCCTCTGTTCCTCCGGTAGAAGCGCCGATGGCGATGATCTTCTCTGTACTGGAATAGGTCAGGGCTGATGTAGATTTCGCCACCGTCGTGCGCTGTTTACGCACTTTTGATTTTGCTGCTGTTCTGATCTTATCCAATATAAGCTGTCGATATTCTTCAATGCCCTGCACCACACCCAGTTTAGGCTTGGGTATAAAGTCGATGGCGCCAAGCTCCAGCGACCGCATGGTGGCATCAGCACCAGTTTCAGTGAGTGTTGAAATCATAACCACCGGCGTTGGTTTAGCTTTCATCAACACATCGAGAAATCGCAAGCCGTCTACTTTCGGCATTTCAATATCCAGCGTGATTACATCAGGAGAAAACTGCTGCACCATTTTTTTTGCGACAAAGGCGTCTGGTGCCGCGCCCACCAGGGTCAAATCTTCCTCGCCTTTGATGATTTCGCCTAATAAATTTCTGATCAGAGCAGAATCGTCTACTACCAGTACCTTTGTTGTCATGATTCACCTATTCGAATAATTCAAATATACCTTCATCGGGTCGCTCTCTGAGCTTCATTCGGTAAGCACTCTCCCGATCCATAATAGTAGAGTTGTTGTATTTCCTTATCCGCTTGACCAACACTTCACCTGTATCTGGGAAAAAATAGATTTTGCGCGCGTAATCTTCCAGTAAGTCACTGGCGATAAGCGGTATGTTTTCGCGCCTTAAATATGTGGTCACAAACTCTGCGTTAATTTGTCCTGGGTTTGTTATTGAAATACCGCTTACCACATTACCTCCACCAAACACTTTGGCCTGCATATGACGCTTATCTGCCCCCAACGCCAACATTTGGTTGATAAGGAGTTCCATGGCGTACATGCCGTAGCGCGAGGCCTCGCAGAATTCACCTTCTGCGCCTTTGTCCGATGGCAACAAAAAGTGATTTATGCCCGTGACGCCATTGTGTAAATCCATCAGGCAAGTAGAAACGCAACAACCTACCACAGTAACCATTAGGGTATCGTTGCTGGTGGCAAAATACTCCCCCGGCAGAATTTTAACCGCTTGGCGAACAAACCTGGCATCAAAGTAAGTGTTTGCTGCTTGAGCCTTGCCATCGTTAAACTTTTCAACCATAGCGACGCCTATGACGGGCTGGCCGGTATAGCGTTTTACCTGCTGGCAAAACAATATCCTGGTTGTGATTAAAATTCTCAGAGTGTCCTGCAAAGTAAAGTCCGTCGTCTGGCAATAGATTAATCATCCGTTTTAGTATTGAAATCTGAGTTTGCTTGTCGAAGTAAATCATTACATTGCGACAGAATATAATGTCGATAGGCCCCCTGATGGGCCATGACGTATCCGTCAAATTGATGCGTCTAAAGGTGACATTCTTACGCAGTTCAGGCACCACTCTTACCCTCCCGTTTTGTGTGCCTTTACCTCTGTGCAGAAAGCGTTGACATTGTTGGGCACTTAAATTTTTCGTGGTGTCTTCGCGGTAAATCCCTGTCTGCGCTTTTTCCAATACCTGGCTGTCTATATCTGACGCAATAATTGCTACCGGATTGTCAAAACTGTCATACACTTCAGCAACGGTCATTGCTATGGAGTAAGGCTCCTCTCCTGTGCTGCTTGCTGCGCACCAAATGGTTTTCTCTCCAGGGTGAGCCCGCAAATAGTGTGCGAGGGCTGTAAAATGATGGGGCTCCCTAAAAAATGAGGTTAGATTCGTTGTGAGTGCATTGATAAAGTGCTCTTCTTCTGCCGGTGTGCGCTTTAAATAGGTTAAATACTCATCGAAACTTTGCAGTGAAAGGGCCCGCAAACGGCGGGCCAGACGACTGTAAACCAGAGCGTCTTTATTGTCTGACAGCGAAATCCCGGCTTTGCGATACAACTTTTTGCGAACCCTTTCAAAGTCATCGCCGTTAAATGAGAATTCCTGATGAGTTTTGTCATTCATACATGGGTTTTCTCTTCAGATGTGTTTGCACGTTTCAGTATCCGAGGGTTATCACTTTTATCACAGCTGCTTGAAGACTGTGGCCGTTTGTCATACGGCGTGCTCTTCTTCTGGAATTGTTTTGCAAAGGTCAGCGATTGCATCAGCATCAAGTATCATAGCGACGGTTCCGTCACCCATAATAGTGGCACCGGAAATACCGGGCACTTTTTTGTAGTGATGCTCAAGGCTTTTTATTACGACCTGCTGCTGTCCTAACAGGGAATCCACCTGAATGGCAAAGCGGCGCTTACTGCTTTCCATCAGCACGACGATTCCCTCAGTCGGGTTGGTGACCGCGTCCTCTACATACATGGTTTGGTGAAGGGGGACCAGGGGCCAGTATTGCTCTCTAATCCAAAGCAGGCGATCGTTACCTATCAGTTTTATCTGAGATTTTTTGGGCTGTAGCGACTCAATAATGTTGACAAGCGGGATAACAAACGTCTGATCCCCAACCGCAGCGCAGATCCCGTCCACAATAGCCAGTGTTAGTGGAAGGTGAATGTGGAAGGCGGACCCCAGGCCTTTGTGGGAGTCAATTTCTATGCGTCCGCCAATGCCCTCAATGTTGCGTCTTACCACATCCATGCCAACGCCCCGGCCGGAGACGTCGGTGACTTCTGCAGCAGTAGAAAAGCCAGCTTGGAAAATGAGTAACCATACTTCGCTGTCTGGCATGTCAGGGGTAACGGCTAAACCATTCTCTTCAGCTTTCGCCAGAATTCGCTCGCGGCTCAATCCCGCCCCATCGTCAATAATGCTGATAACTATGGAACTACCGCGCTGTGCAGCTCGCAGTGTCACCGTGCCCGTTTCGTTTTTACCTGCTGCAATTCTGTCTTCGGTTGTCTCTATACCGTGATCAATACTGTTGCGAACCAGGTGAGTCAGGGGGTCAACCAGTTTTTCTATCATGCTCTTGTCTATTTCAGTGGCACCACCTTCAATGATTAAATCGACTTTTTTACCGAGCTTGGTCGATAAATCCCTGACCACTCTGGGGAACCGGTTAAACGTCATATTCACCGGCAACATGCGCATGGACATAGCCGATTCCTGGATCTCCCGGGTATTGCGCTCGAGTTCAGCGATAGCAGTTTGGAGTTTTTGCCCTACCGTGCCAGTCACTTCCTCACTGATCATAGATAACATCGACTGAGTAATGACCAACTCACCCACCAGATTTACCATGGCATCAATCTTATGCGTATCTACTCTGATTGATGACGCTTCTTTATTGGCAGCGGGTTTGGCTGCTTTTCTTGCAGCGGATTTTGTTGCCCCTTTCTCATTGGGCGCGGGCATCTGGCTGGCCGCTTTTGCATCTGCGGCAATAGCTTCCACCGATCTATAAAAACCGTATCCTGCCTTTTCTTCCGGGGATTGGGGTTGGGGTGGCGCTTCGTCGAAAAAACCGAAACCATCAATTTCTTCGCTCGATGAGGAAAGTTCGCTGGTATCGTTCTCTGTATGCGCTGATGGTTTGTCGTCTGTTGGGTCGTCTTCGTCAAAAAAACCGAAGCCGTCAATCTCGTCATCGTCGCTTGTGCTATTTGCCGTCTGCTCTGCTTGTGGAGTGTCTATAGCACCTGTATCGGCGAGGGCTTTTTCCAGCGCAGCTTTTCCTTTTTCTATCTCTTCCGCGGGCAATTCTGCGTCATTGCGGTACGCATCAAGAATGACCTTCAACAAATCTACAGTTTCTAAAAATAGATCGACAGTGGGTACATTTAGGGAGATGGTTTGGTTTCGCGCTTTATCTAGCAGGTTTTCCATGATGTGCGTTAACCCCATTAACGCATCAAAACCAAAGATTCCACTGCCGCCTTTTATCGAATGCGCAGCTCTAAAAATACTGTTCAGCTGTTCTAAGTCAGGATCTTCAACGTCCAACTCCATGAGCAGTTGTTCCATGTCATCAAGATGTTCCTGACTTTCATCAAAGAACACGGCGTGGAATTGTTCGATATCGATTGACATATTACGGCTTCCTGTAACAACTATCCGAGGACTTTGCCGACAACGGCGAGAAGTTTAGTTGGGTCAAAGGGCTTGACCATCCAGCCTGTAGCACCAGCAGCCTTACCCTTTGCTTTCATGTCATCGCCGGCTTCGGTGGTTAGAACGATGATGGGCGTTCTGGCATAGGCTGACATACCGCGCAGATTTTTAATGAGGGTAAGCCCATCCATTCGCGGCATGTTTTGATCTGTCAGGACGAAATCAAAGCGTTTGTATTTGCACTGATCCAAAGCGTCTTGTCCGTCCACCGCAGTGGTGACTGTATAGTTAGCTGACTTCAATGTAACTTCAACCATCTGGCGAATAGATGGCGAGTCATCAACGATTAGAATGTTCTTACTCATATTGCTCCCGACTTTTGAAGATAATTCCCGTTAAAAATGTGTTTTTTGTTTCCCTAGACTACCGGAGGCTAAAACAATTCAACTTCACCCGCGTCGATGCTATTAGCCGACACAGGGTTGTGATCGACTTTGGATCTGGATCGCATGTTAATCTGATAATCCTGCAGATTGTTCTGGGCCTGCGTTGCATCACCTGAACCGATGACGGGCATTTGCTCGCTTACAAAAGAAAGCATTTCTTGAGTATAAGTGAGGTTTTGACCGTTAATATCGCCAAACTGCATGCCTCTGATGGCGTTGCCAATTGCGTTGTCCAGCTGTTCTGAAATAGATTCCAGTTGGGTGGTGGTCTGAGCATCGCGTTCTGCTTTGATGATGATTTGGTCGAGCTCTCCCTGAATGTCCTTTTTTGCTTCCACAATATAACTGGTGTCTTGTGCTGCCAGGGTTCTGACGTCTTGAGTTAGTTCGTCAATTTGTACACCAATATTCTCCATTTGCTTTTTAATGACACCACTGAACTGGGTAGAGCGATTTGACAGGGCCCGTACTTCGTCTGCAACAACGGCAAAGCCCCTACCTGCTTCTCCGGCACGCGCGGCTTCAATGGCAGCATTGAGTGCAAGTAAGTTGGTTTGTGCTGAAATATCATCAATGTCACCTAATGCCTTTAGAACCGTGGGCATTGTGTCGTAAATGCGGTTAACTTTTTCTAAGATAGTGGTGGTACCTGCAGAAATTTGTTCAGTAGACTCGAGAAATTTATCCAATGACTTTTCTGTTTCATCAGCAAAGTGACGCATGCGATTCGAATACATCTCCCCACTGTCAGAATCAGCGTGGATCAGTTGTGAAATACACGTATTTTGTTCTCCTACCAGGCGTTGCAAGTTTAAAAATGCCTCGCTTAACGTGTTTACCGCGTGGGTTTGGGTATCAAATATATCTGACAGATTCTTGTCGCAATCCTGCATGATTTCTGACAGTTGCACCGTGATATCCGAAAGGTCACCTGAACTCGCTGGCTCGACTGGGTCAGTATACACGTTGCTAGCAGGCGCCTTTGAAGGTGAAGTCTTGCCTCCCGCAATGGCGAACGTTAAAAACACACCAAAACTGGCGAGTACGACACCTGGATAGGGCAATGCCAACGACGTAAGCACGCAACCCACGGCGATGCTGACGAGCATGGCAATATAGGCAAGAGGGGGTAAAGTTCGTAAGGAATAAACCATACCTGAGTTACTTTTCATACTGATATTCCATATACATGTTCAGGCCAATACTGCGAATCTGCTGTGAAAAGCACGATGGGATGCTTGTGTATTCGAATCGCAATGCAGGCGGCGCGGGTAACAAATATTAATTTAGTTATAGACAAGAATTTCAGTAATGAAAGTAAAGAAGATAAAAAATATCAACTTTCTTATTTGTCGCAAATGTCACTAGTTAATTAGTCGTAATTTTGAGGATAGGAGTAGTGAAAAAGATAAAAAGGAGCAGTATTGCTCCCTTTTGTATTAAACGTGTAGGTAAAGTGAATTACGAGCGATATATTGCTTCTAGTGCTTTAGGTATTGCATCTACGTACATTTTTACGTCTTCAATACGCCCTGTACTTACTCGGGACCAAGGTTTATAAGCGCGATACTGGCCGCGAATGAGTACGTTTTGTTCTGCCATGGCTTTTTGAAATGCGTTGGCATCGCCGTTATCGCCAAGGTTTACAAAGACAAAATTAGTGCTGGATGGGAGTGCGGTGAGACCATTTTCCTTAACTGCTGTCAAAATCATATCTTTGGCTTGAGCTACTTTTTCGCGGGAGAAATCTTTAAAGGCTTCGTCTTTGTAGCTCGCGATGGCCGCAGCCAGGCCTGCCTGATTCAGCGAATAGCCGCCCAGTCCAAACCTGTTGATAAATGACATGTTCTCTTCGGAACCTAGCATGTATCCCACGCGCATACCTGCCAGACCAAATATTTTCGAGAACGTTCGGGCTACAATGATATTATGGCCCTGTTTTATTAACGGAATCATGGAGTGAGATGGGCCGTCTTCAATTAGTTCATTGTAGGCTTCATCCACGAGGACGAGCGTCTTTTTTGAAGCTTTAATGCAAAACGCTTTGAGTTTCTTGGGGTCGAGGATTTTCCCCGTTGGATTATTGGGGTTACAAATGTGTACCATGGCCACATTGTCATCGATGGCGTTATAGATAGCGTCTAAATCGATACTCAGATCTGCCGTGTTGGGAACCCGTTTTATTTCAGGGCCACCCTGACGTATCGGTGCTTTAGAGGTGGTGTCCCAAAATAAATCCGGCCCGAGAATGACGCCTTTGCTGGTAGCTGCCAGGGCAGCAAATGCCAGTATTAAGCTGGAACCGGCTGTTACTGAAATATTTTTAGCCGACAGTCCGTACTCTTCTGCAATCATATCGGTAAGATACATACCTGCATTGTATGCGTAATAAGCGCCGCCACTTGAGGAGGCATTGGCAATGGCTTTGAGGGCGGCAGGACTGGGACCATAGGGGTTTTCGTTTGCGTTGAGTTTTGCAATGCCTGCCTGTGGCCCGTATATCACTTTGGGCACGTCCATTGAGGGGCTGGCCGCCAGTGCAGCCGGCGTGAGAATACCGGTAGAACTTGCTGCGGTTGCGGCAAGGCTGCCTCCCAAGAAAATTCGTCGCGAAGGGTTGTGAGTCATCATTATTTTCCTTTTTAGAAAGCGTAAAAATTAAAATGCTTTGTAAAACATGCCCGCCGACACAATTATCAAATAGATACCAAATAAGCGTTTGAGCATTTTTTCGCTGAAACTGTGGGCCATATTGGCGCCAATGGGCGCGGTCATAATGGCGCCAATACTGATGGCTATCAGAGCGGGGATATTGACGTAGCCTACTGTCCCTACCGGCAACGCGGCGGTTTCAGAGTGGCGCATAAACAAAAAGCCAATCGCACCGGGCAAGCCGATGAGAAAGCCTACACCTGCAGCGGTAGCTACCGCTTGTTGAATGGATCGGCGGCACATGACCATTGTAATTACTGTGGGAGTACCACCGCCAATCCCTAAAAGGGCTGAAAAACCGCCGAGGACAAATGCCAACGACGCCCTTCCGATACCTTTGGGCATAGAGAAATACACCCCCGGCCTGACGACAAAGTCGGGGAACAAGAAGTAAATAGAGTACAACAATACCCCTGCTGCGAAGACGATTTTAAGGCCGCCAGCACTGGTGTTGTCGGCGATTAGCAGGCCGCCTATGACACCAAGGACAATCCACACAGACCATGATTTGAGCACTTCAAAGTCCACTGCGCCTTTTGCTTTGTGGGCAATAACGGAGCGCAGACTCGATACCACAATCGAGGCCAGTGATGTGCCAATGGCAACCTTTACAATTTCATCGGAATCCGGAACAAAAAATGGGAAAACAATAGACAGGGCAGGAACAACTACAAAACCACCGCCATTGCCAAACAGGCCTGACGTTATCCCGGCAATGGCACCTGCCGCACATAACGTTAGCACAAACCAGACCAACTCTATTTCCATAACAACATAACCTCACACATTTGTGTATATCGTTTCTGCGCGCTTAGTCGCGCTAAAATCGGCAAAGTCGACCACTAGGGGTCGACTTTCCGAGGGGGAACACCTTGCGACCGTGACTTAGAAAGTAAAGGCCAGCTTGGTGTAATAGTAGCCGCCCTGCCAGTCGACAATAGAGTCGGAACGGTAGATGCGTCCACAACAGGTTTCCCCCATTTCTTCAGAGCCCGCATCCGGGTATTCGTCAAACAGATTTCGTGCCCCCGCGGTTAACGACAAGTTCTCACTGATGTGATAAGTCGCTTCGAGGTCAAACAGTACTTGAGGGTCGAACTTCTGCGTGATAATGAGATCGCTGTTTGCTGCATTCTCGTACTCGCCGTAGTAGTTCATCCGGGCTACAACCATCCAGTCTTCATAACTATGCTTCACTGACATTACACCACGTATGTCAGGCGTACCATTTTCCAAATCGAATTCGTCTTCTGCGTTGTAGAAGTTCTGCGGATCGTCTTCTAAAGTGGTTTTATTGTAGTTGAAGGATGCTGTGATTGTGGTGTCACCCATATCAGACTGCATGCTATAAGTACCTACGACATCTAAACCTTCAGTTTTGGTGTCGAAGGCGTTTTGGAAGTAGAAAACACCGCCAATGGATTCCGCACCAGAAACACCGGCATTCGCCAGACTGAGGTAACGTTGATAGTCTTCCGGATCTTCTGCGTTGGGATCAGAACTTACGTCCAGTGTTGAGATTGCATTCAGGCGGTCTTCCAAATCGATGTTGTAGTAATCGACGGTAAGGGTAAAGTCGCCGAAGTCGCCAGTCATACCCAAAGTGAAGTTGGTTGATTTTTCAGGCGCCAAATCACTTGCGCCCAATGCTTGGGCAACAGCACTGCTGGCCGGGAATAATCCGGTTGCCACCGGGAAGCCGTTCGGCAATCTGGTTGAAACGTTAGTGGTACCTTGCTGACCCGGTGTTGGAGCGCGAAAACCGGTCCCGTAAGATGAACGGATAGCTATCTCGCTGGTGATTTGGTAAATACCTGCGACTTTGTATACTAATTCAGAGCCGAAATCTGAATAATCTTCATATCGCAGTGCCGCCTGCATGAAAATATCGTCGGTAACATCGCCAGAAATGTCGCCGTAAACCGCGTAGGAATCACGGGTGTACTCTCCTGAAAATTCAGGTGAGTAGCCAGGGAAGCCATTAGAGCCTACGCCTACAACAGTATACACCGGATCGCCAGAGTCGGCACAGTCTAACCCCGAGATGGCTGACCCGGCAGCAGTTGCCGTACCGTCGTCATTACAAAAACCCCACGGGTCTGCAGAGGCATACGGCCCAGCCTCGTATGATGATTCTTCACCACCGGCAATGTCGTAAGACTCATCGAGGTAACTAACTCCAAATGCGAGGATGTATTCAGCAAGATCATAGGTAAAATCCGCTTGGAATTGCAGTTCTTCGTTGGTCAATGAACCAGGGTTAAACGATGTTGGAGACAGGTTCCCCATAGACGGGTTAATGGTGTTTTTCAGTGTGTATTCAATTTCGTTTGAACCATAACGGCCACTGATATCATAAGTCCAGGCACCGCTCATGCCCTTGAGGCCACCCACCAATGAGTAGTCTGTAATATCACCAAAGAACCGCGGCGTAAAACCACCGGGGAAGAATTCGGAGGGACTCCACACCGATCCATCCTCCAGACGAATATCTTCAATTGTACCATTTCCTGGGTAACGATAGAAAAACGAACCGTCGCCTTCACTTTCAGAATAGTTACCGAACGCATACAACTCTACAGCATCAGAAATTGTATAACCTGAGTTAAAGAAAATTCTCGTACCACTGCTATTTGGCTGGCCCCAAGGTTGAACTTCGTCAGAGCCGTGAACGTCGTTTGCGTTTGCAATTGCTGCTGCAATGTATTCATCAGACTGATCAGTAACACAAAACCAGCTTTCACAGTACTGTTCACCGCGGAACGTGGCTTCGGAATCTGTGTATTCTGCGGAGATACTTAAGAATCCATCATCACCAAGGGCAAACCCTTTGTTACCACTAATAACGATTTGATCGCCATCGCCTTCGTAATACTGCCCAACTTCGGCTGTTAGCGAACCTCCTTCGGTGTTATTTTTCAACTGGAAGTTAATAACCCCAGCTATGGCGTCAGAGCCATACTGGGCGGCTGCGCCATCTCGAAGTACTTCTACTGAACCGATTGCCGCAGTGGGTATGGTGGCAAGGTCCGGTCCCTGGGTACCCGAGCCGCCAATTTGAACCAGTGCTGCCCGATGTCTGCGCTTGGAATTCACCAGAACCAGGGTTTTATCGGTAGGAAGACCTCGCAGTGTGGCGGGGCGAATAAATGTGCCGCCATCAGAAATAGGCTGACGGGAAAGAGAATAAGAGGGAACTAAGGTCATCATAACATCGTTCATGTCAGAAAACGCGACCCCTTCCATATCTTCAGCAGTCAGTACATCAACGGGTACCGGTGAACTCGTTACTGATCGAGGTGCACCGCGGGCACCGACTACCGCGATTCTTTCCAGAGACGGGTCGGCGTCAGTTGTATCCGCTTCCTGTGCGTATACAGACGGAGTAAGTGCCATTGCCATTGATAAACCGGTCAGACCGGCGTAAACGGATGCACTGAGCTTTCTTATTTTCATCATGTGTGTTCCCAGAGTTATGCTTGATTGCTCTTATTTTTCATATCGCGGACTGAGTAAAACTCTCGCCCAACTGTGGTCCACAGCAGCACCATTTGAATGCAGCAGGCTACATCAAGTGCGCGTATTTATTTTCGCGCTGTGTAGTTGCCAGACTAAAAAAACATCGACGCATGACGGAAGAAAAAAGAATATTGAGGGGTATAAGAAAAATGTTGAGCTAGCAAAAAAACACTAATTAATCATAGGGTAAGAGATAATCTGCAGAGAGCAACTAAATGTCAATGAGTGCCTGATTAACGTTTTTTTTACGTGTGGTGGATGTCATAGAGCTGTAATTGGCACATGGCTTGCTGCGTCACAGGAAAAGTCCCACGTTAACAGGATGTGACACGACAATAAGTAAGGGCAAGTACTGACAGAATTAGACGTAACCAGTGTCAGGAGACAGGCCGGATGAATTCCAAACAGCTACAGTATTTTCTAATTACTGCAAAAGCGGGCAGTATTGCTGCTGCCGCAAGAGAACTGGATATTGCACAACCAGCGATCAGTCAGCAACTCGCTAACCTGGAGCGGGAAATGGGCGCTCCCCTTTTCCACCGCAGTTTCAAGGGGGTGTCGCTTACCGAAGCGGGTGACATCTTCGCCAAACACGCGCGCAAGCTTGTGGATGATATCAACGCGGCAAAAGCTGAATTACGTTATTTGACTGACGAACGGGAAAGTACAGTAAAGGTGGGAATGTTGCCCTCGATCGGGAACGTGCTGTCGATGTCACTGATAGCGGAAGCTGAACTAACTAAGGGGAAGCTAAAACTGGATATCAGTACTGGCCCGTCCTATTCCGTTCGCGGTTGGTTAGAGAAAAACGAGATCGATATCGCCATCACTTACGAGCAGGATATTGACCCCGCCATTATGGTGTGTCAGCCGCTAATAGAAGAATACATGTACCTCGTTGTTGGGGCAAACGAAGCATCCGCAGTTTATCAGTCATTAAAAGACAGAAATAGTATTGCTTTTTGGGAGTTGAGTGAGTTTGCTTTGCTCAGTCCTGGAGAGCGTGATGCACTGGGCAAACTCATCCAGGACTACGAAAAACAGACCGGTGTTGCCCTGAATTATACCGGTGGGTATTCCGGCCAGTTAATGACTGCGTTCAGGCAACTATTGCAAAGTGAAAGTGCCATGATCTTGCCTTCTTCTGCCATTTTTCACCTGGAAGAAAGCGGCTTGGTTAAGGCGCTTAAAATTGAGCAGCCTGAGATGAAGCGCCAGGTATATCTCGCTACTAGCCGCAGTGTGACATTGTCAGACAGCAACCTGAAAATGCAGGATGTTATTCGCCGTGTTGCAGCTCAGGAGCAAGCGTTGAATCACTGGCGAGGACGGTTACATCACGGACGGTTGACTGTAGCCTGTGCCTAATCGCTTGCCAGGCTTAGTGGCAAGCAAATGTCAGCCTGCACCGGAAGATGGTCAGACAGTATTTTAGTTTGACGGTTTCTCAGTTTTTTTATCCTTGTTAGCCGAATGTCCGGGGACGTCCAAAATCTGTCCAGAGAAAACAATGGCAATACGCTGGGAAAGGTGGCGCCTACTTTATGCTGCTGCATAACCTTGTCCAGATGACGAAATGCACGGGTAAAAAACTGCCACTCATTGAAGTCGCCGCCGAGGATCACCGGGCTTGGTTTCGTGGCCAGTATCGAGGCAATATATTCGTGAAGTTTTCTAAATTGTGAGCGACGTTCTTTTTTTGTTAACCCCTTATGGGTATTAATCACCGTGAGCGGTCCTTGTGGCGTCATCAGTTCTACCGTCTGAATGTTTCGAGGCTGAACCCCCTGTTGACTGACGTCTAGTGTGTGTTGCGCTATTACCGGAAAGCGCGTAAGAAGCGCATTTCCATACCATCCAGAAGGTTCTACGAGTGCGGGGGACGGCACCAACTCAAATACCTTATCAGCACAGATATCGCGGATGTCCGACTCGATTTCACGGTCAGGGGCGCGGGTATCCATTTCCTGCAGTAACACGATATCAGCACGTTGCTCTGCCAGGAATCGGCCAATCCGTCGGTAGTCGTGCCGCTTGTCTGTACCCACACCACTGTGGATGTTGTAACTTATTATGCGATACATTCTTCGCCCTTCGCTTTTTCCGCTTGCTTGCGAGCCTGGTAGCGTTTGGCAATTTTTTGCGAACCCCAAATCATCAAGGCCCACAACGCGATGCCACCAACAAGGTAAGAGATGGTTTCCGGTGACGGATTGCGAAAGATTTGCGTAATGGAATCACCGACCAGGCCTTTAGCTATCATGGGAGGAAACATACCCAAAAAGGTGCCGACGAGAAATTGCACTAAGCCGATTGAAGAAATACCAGCTACGAGGTTGACCAAGCTAAAGGGGGCGATGGGTAGCATTCTTATTGCCGCTACACCCACGATACCGCTGGATTTTAGCTTCCTGTCTACGACTTCGACCTTCGGGCCGCCAATTTTTTTCAGACCCGCGTTGCCGGCGAGATTGCCTATGCCAAACATACAGGCCGAGCTGAGTAAGGCTCCTAAAATACCGTACAGCGGCCCCCACACCGGGCCGAAAATGGCAGAAACTGCCAATGACATTACTGTGACAGGGAAGAAGAAGAAGCCGCCAACAAGATAAACCAGTAATACGGTAGGCAAGGCAAAGTAGGTCCCGCGACTTTCTTCTAAAAATGCATTAATGTTGTCTGTGGATAACCACGGAATAAAGTGACTGGCTGTAAGCAATAGGCCTGCCAGAATAGTAACGCAGAGCACGCCGATACTGATCATAATAGTACGTCTGCGGGGGTTTTTTACTGGCATTACTGTGCCTCCGAGTGTAGGCATGGGCGGAATAAGCGGCTCTTCCGGATCAGACAAACTGGAGAAAAAGTTTTTTCCGGATGCTTGGTCTGTAAAAATTTCATCCCGTACCTGAGTCAATACATATCCGTGGGCAAGTTGCCCTTCCATAAGCGCCCTCACAGGGTTTTTCTGAGTCATCAGGGCTGACACGTCATTCAGGGTCCTGCCGGTGTGTTCCGCCAAAAGGTCATCCCTTACCCGGCTAATTTGGCGGCGGTTGTCTTCGCAGTTGCCAAACAGCACCATGTCAATTTCCGTATCCAGCGACATGGAGCGATTGCTGATATTTGACGAACCGATCACCAGGTAATTGTCGTCCACGGTCATGACTTTTGAATGGATGCGCTTTGTTGCGCTTATTCCGATTTCGTTAGTAATGGAAGAGTATGACATTAGGATCCTGTCTGGCGAAATGCCATCCTCAAGGATTTTCTTGAACTCGATGCGGCCGGCCCAAAACGCTTCGCACTCAAATTTTCCCTTCGGCTCATAGGAACTGACGATGATGACGTGTAAGTTGGGTTTTTCCTTCAGGCGTCGGTTGAGCGCTTCGGCAATTTCCTGACGAGAAGTAAACTGGTTCTCGATGTATATCACTCGCTCAGCCTGAGCGATGAGGTCGAGCAACATGTGCCTGACTTCCTGAACGGGTTCGACTTCATCCATAAATGGAATGGTTCTTGCCAATGCGCAGTGGACTTTCTCAAACCAGGGCTCAAAGTCAGTGGGCCAGGCATCTGGCAATGGACTGTCTATGGCAGTTTGCGCGTCTTCGCGAACCGCTATGGGCTCCGCTTGTGCTACGCGCAACCAGCGCCAGCGCACCAACTCGCAAAACCTTTCGACCACGGGCCCAGCAGACACAATTTGTACGTCGTGGAGTGGGCCATAGGTACCGTCAGGACCTTTTCTTTCCTCACTGTTTACCGCATGATCCCGGGTATCCCACCGGTTTGTTGAGATGTCCATACCGCCAGAGAACACCAGTTCATCGTCGATAACGACAATCTTCTGATGCTGGCTGCCTCCCATGGGGATCGTGTCGTCCAACTCTGTTTGCACATTGTCCGGGGTTTTTTCATCCCATACTTCTTTGGCCCACATTTCTCTTTGGGCAAAAAAAGCCAGGGATGAATCCCACCTCAGAAGGTAAATTCTGATGTCGGGAGACTGTTTGGCCTTCCAGGCGAGTAAATCGCTTACCACTGAAGGCGCATCACTGCGAATATCATCTTCGCCGCGAAGCAGGCGGATCCGGCTGTCGATGTCCCAGCCCACGATAAAAATACTGTGTTTGGCTTTAACAATGGATGAGTGTAGTGCTTTGTAGTAGTTTCCGCAGTCAATCAAAGGAGCGGCATAACTGGCTGCGCTGGTGGCCCAGCAGTTCTCTCCCTGTTTGAAAATTGATTGTGTTGTTGACATCTTTCCCTCCTCATCCCCATCGGACTGAGCGTATAGCACGGACAAATATGCTTAACGTTGCACAGGGTATACCAACACATCTGTTGAGCTGAAAGTTCTTCAACACTATGAATAGTTTGATTTTTTTGTTTTTCTGGCCGTTTGGCGAGTGGCGCGGAGTACAAGTTCGGGAAAACTTTATCCCTTTGTCTGTAACTCTTTCAGAAGGTAAAAAGTGAAAACGATACTGTGTTCACGACTACATTGGTTGCAGGGCGTGAATGGTTACCGGCACGCTCGGCGACATATTGTGTACGACGGACCAAGTCATGTCAGCAGGCGTTTCGCTGTGGAACGAGAAATTGTGCTGCGCCAGTAAATGTAAGACAGACGAAGATAAAATGGTCTGCAATGGTTGATTCAGTGCTTTGGCCAATGCCTCTTTGAGGGTCCATATTCGATAAAACTCAATGGCGCTGGCGGTGTGTTCGGCGGGGTTGAATAGATTACTCAGTTCACTGACGTTTCGCTTTTCATTATGGACTTCAATATCGAGTCCCAGGGAATGCTGGCGCGGGTCAAAAACTGTAAAGGCAATAGTGCCCGCACTGTGAGAGAGCGCGATAGCTGAGCCCGGGTAGCCGTCAGCGCGCAAATAGCCCTTTAACAGTGACAGGTGAATACGCGAAGCATTGTGTTTGGTCAAGCCGAGTTCCCGTTTGATTAAAAAGCGACTCAAAGTAAATTCAGCTTGCCGGCGAGGGCTTTTCATACCTGCCAGCCGAGTCAGTTCCTTCTCAGATAACCAAGGGCGAATGGCTATATTGACGTTGTCAGGTTCGTAACGACAAACCTGTATGGCAATATGTTTTTCGTGGGCTAAAGGCGCAGCGTTCAAGCCTTTACGCTCCTGTATTTTTGTCAGCGGTTATTCTGGGCATGACAGGCTCGGGTAGTGGAAACCATGGTTCATTGTATGTTGTTTATGGCTCATTGGCTTGGCATTAGGTGCTGTGGTATTGGAGGACGACGCGCGCTTTGCTTTGGTCCGTACCATGTTGCCAGATAGTCGAGAATAACTGGCTCAGCATCGCCCAAAGGCCACAATTTTTGTGTATCTTGCATCCATCTAATGGTTTCCAGCCAGCGTTCTCTGCTCATGGCGTTTTGCGCGATAAGCGAAGGAGAGTGACATGCACTGCAATGCGCTAACACAAGTTGCGAACCTTCGGCAACAACTAACCCTGATTGCGCATCAGTGACTATTTCACCGTGTTGGTCTTCCTGACTGGCCGAGACTGATGGACTCACCAACAACCAGCATACCATCGCAAGCTTTAGAAAATGGAAATACATTCTACGGCCTTGTTTTGAGAAGTGAAATGATTCACGCTACCACTTTTACCGCGATGCGGTGGCAGGCGTTGTTGAGGTAACCTTTGGGGTTCCAGCCCGGCAGCACCATTGGCTGAGCACGACCGTTTTCATCTACCGCCCGAGCCCAAATTTCATAGTAGCCATCTGTTGGGAAAGTCAGCTCGGTTTTAAAATGCTGCCACGCGTGCTTATTTACTGGCCGGGTTAATGATGCTGATTGCCAGGTTTGTCCGAAGTCTATCGATGTAAGTACCTTGCTGACGGCGCTGTGACCGCACCAAGCGTGGCCCCGAACCTCAAGTGATTTGGCAAGGGGGTGATTGATGCCTGACTTAGGGTAGGTAATGAGGGATTTAACCGGCATGGCTTCAATAATACACATATCTTCGTCCGCCACCGATGTGCCAGGCGCAACAGGTTTACACGGGGTACGGTAGGCCTTACCGAGCATCTTAGCACCGTCGTGTACCTGGTTGCGCACGACAATTTTTTTCAGCCATTTTCCTGATGTTGAAGCCGGCCAACCGCCAAAGACGAGTCGCAATGGAAAGCCGTTCATTAGGGGCAGGGGGGCGTCGTTCATTGACCAAGCGATGAGGGATTCATCTTCCATGGCCTTAGCAATAGGAACACCCCTAGAGATAGACGCTTTACCCGGTGTTCTGCTCAAGTGCAGATCGTCACCATAATAGCCAATATAAACTGCGTCTTGTTTGACGCCTACAGCCGTTAGTACGTCTTTCAAACGCACGCCGGTCCAGCGCGGGCAACCTACAGCGCCTGTTGTCCACTGATTTCCGGTGGCAGCAGGCGAAAACTCTGCCCGACCATTGCCCCCGCACTCAAGGGTGAGTTGATAAGTGTAGTGTTTAAACTGAGTCTTGAGATCCGATAGGGTGAAGGTTTTACTCTGCGCAGCAGATTCGCCTTCAATAACCAGTGTCCAGGTGTCTGGATTTGGTGTTTGTGGAACGATCCCATTGTTGCGAATAAAAAAGCGCGAGGCGGGAGTGACCTCGTCGTCAAGCAAGTGGGCCGGCGTTTCTGCATTGAGGGGGCGATCGTTCAATACCACTAGCCCGTCTTTACCCGCAATGGTAAACGGAGTGTCATCTTGGGCCAAAGCCGCGGGGATGAGGCCCGCTGGCATAAACTGACTGTAAACAATTTCCGCACCCAATAAGGCGGATAGCGACTTGAGTCCAGACAGAAAGCCGCGCCGGGTAAGAGGCTGGCTGGTTCTGCCAAACACGTATTCATCTGCCTTGTGTGGATCTTCAGCGTAGAGTGCATGCAGGCCTTTCTTCTTCACGTTAACTTCCTCGTGTTGCCAGTAACTATAACCCGTTAATTCGTTGTGGCTGGTGGCGCGTACTCGCGTTAAATAAAATATAAATACCCAAGAATAAGCAATGCAATCCAAAGGGTTTCGAACACAATCATAACAATGGGCACCATGCCCACTTCAGCAAGTTTACCTAAGTTGGACTTCATGCCAATGGCAGTAATCGCAACTACCAGGAAAAAGCGCGATATTTGAGTGCCGGTATCAATGACAAATTGAGGTAACTGAATACAGCTATTGAGCAACATCAGTGCGATAAAGCCAATCAAAAATACTGGCATTTTGGGGACATCGCCGCCATCGATGTGCGCGTTTGCTCTATAAAAACGCCGGACTCCGGCCATCATGATCAGCACCACAGGCATCAACATGGCCACGCGTACCAGTTTAGTGAGCGTGGCCATATCGCCAGCGCTTTCCGATACCGAGTAACCGGCACCAACGACTTGTGCTACATCGTGTATTGTTCCGCCGAGAAAAATACCGGCTTCGGTGTCAGTCATTTTCAGCTGCCCGGCGACAATCGGGTATATCACCATAGCAATGGTAGACATAGCCGTAACACCGATAACAGTAAGCAGCGTGTCACGCTCGTGATTGTTGCCTTTGGGCAGGATGGTTGAAATGGCTAACGCGGCAGATGCACCACAAATAGCGACCGAGCCTCCGGTGAGAGCACCAAAGCGCTTCTGCATGCCAAACAGCTTCGCCATAATGATACCCAGTACAATGGTAGTCAAAATAGCTGCAGCTAGCATAAGTGCAGTTTGCCAGCCCAAAATAGCCAGATCACCAAGGGCGATTCTCAACCCCAACAGCACGACACCTGCCCGCAGCAGAGTGCTGGCAGTAAAATCGATACCACAAGCACATGGCGAATTGTTCTGATAGAGAAACGAAATAGCCATACCCAGTAACAACGCAAACAGCATTGCCGGAGCTTGATAGTGCTCGCTTAAGAACAAAGCGGCCATGCCGGTAATGGTGGCAATGCCCAGCCCCGGCCAAATGCGTTTGCACGTTACTGCCAAGCCAGTCATTGGGTTATCGCTCAGATGCGACAAGTGCAACCAGTACTACGCGCTTTCGTTCGCCGGAATAGGGGCGGCGTCCGTGCATTGCGCGATAGTTGTCAACAATAGCGACATCGCCGTCCTGCCAGTCTAGATCGAAAGTAAAATCTTCAGCTAATACTGACACTCGCTCAAGGCCTTCTTTGGGTATTGGACTGCCGTCACCAAAGGTGATAGCAGAAGATGGATTTTGTCTTACGCCTTTCCAACCCATGTATGCGGCTATGAGCTGGTTGTAGAATACTTCTGAACCATCATCTAGGTCGATCACCGCAGGTAGAACGGGGGTAATGGCTTTCAGGCTGCCGTCTTCCAGCCATTCCCAGTGATAGCCCAATTCTTTTAGTTTCGCTTCTGCTGCTTCTACTGTGGCAACGCTAAGGGTGCTTTTCCAGCTTCTTCCCTGTCCTGAGTTAGCATCATTTGCCGCGGGCATTGTGGTTGTGTATTTCAGGCCTTTCTCCTTGAAATCACGAGCCAGGTCCGGGTCTTCCGCTTTTAGTGCTTCGAACAGTTTGTCTGAACGGCAAAGTGGTGTCGCTCCGCCTTCTTCTGCAGCTGACTGACAAAAGAAAAACAGCTTGCTCGGAGAAATTGGTGTTTGCGCCATTTCGTGATGCAGGAATATCTCAACATCTTTCGGCGCCTCGTTGGCGGTGAATACCCGTTCAGTAAAGTTAATCCTAACCGCATTGGACAAGGATTCTTGATAAGTAAAGTTTGGATAGCCAAACCCGGCAGAAAACGTATCAAACGTCTCTGCCGATTCAATTGGGAATCCGCGAAACAGTAGCGCGCCGGATTTTGCTAAACGCGCTTCCAGTTCGGATTGGTTTTCGCGCACAAAGGCCATTGTGTCGGCTACTGTTTTGCAGCGCCCGTTGTTCACAACAATCTGCGGAAACACACTGTCCTTGTAGGTGTGTTGCGTCGCCACGGATACGTACTCTACGGGTGAAGTTGCAGTTGAATCTGTCATGGCTGACTCCTAGTCGTAAATAGGGTGGAAGCGATTAAAGGCCGCCTCGCAAAAATGGCCTGGATCATTGAATCTTCGATTGCAGTTTAATGCGGAAATTGCCTGCATTTCGTCCTCAGTGAGAGCAAAGTCAAACAGGGCGAGGTTTTCTTTCATTCGCTCAAATTTAGATGTTTTCGGTATGACCGCATTTCCTCGCTGAATACCCCACCGAAGTACGATCTGAGCAGGTGTTTTACCGTGAGATTCTGCCGCCTGTTTCACGACTTCCTGTTCAAGTACCGACTCGGTTTTGTCTGCCATTTCCAGCTCGAGGTAAGAAAGTGCACCTAAAGGCGAGAACGCGGTGACGCTGAGTCCGTAACTTTTTGCCAGACGAATAAGCCTTTCTTGGGTGAGGTAAGGGTGGGACTCAATTTGTAACATGGCAGGCTTTATCTGAGCGTAGCTCATCAAATCGTTTAACAACCCGGTATTGTAGTTACATACACCTATTTGTCTGACACTGCCATCGTCAACCAATTTTTCCATGGCCTGCCAGGTTTGGTACAAGGGCACAGGCGCCAATTCCATTTTAGGTTCGTCTGCATCCGGGTCGTAAAACCACTCAGGAGGATAACGGGTATCAACAGGCACAAACTTCTGCGCGATTGGAAAGTGAATCAAATACAAATCCAGGTAATCCAGCTGCAAGTCAGACAGGCTTTTCTCAAGTGCAAGGCTTACGTGTTCAGGGGCGTGAAATGTATTCCACAGTTTCGAGGTTATCCACAGTTCATCGCGGGTACACAGACCATCGGCGATGGCGCGTTTAATGCCTTCGCCTACTTCCTTTTCATTACCATAGTCCGACGCACAGTCGAGATGCCGGTAACCGGCTTTTATCGCGTCATAGGTGGTATCAGCGCATACCGCTTTATCGACTTTCCAAAAGCCAAAGCCCACGGGTGGTATTGTTTGCATTGCTCGTCTTACCTTATGGTTTAATGTTGAGACTGACTAAGATAACTAGTACACTTTAGTCTTGTATAAGACATAAGTTATTATACAGCTATGCCATTGTCAACAAGCTGTTAACATTTGTGTGAGAGACTGAGTTTTTTACTCAGGGTCGAAACGGCAGCCGCAATACTTGCCTCTGGTACAAAAAATAGTACTGACTGCAGGTTAAGTGTCAGTATCGACAACTGGCATATTGGGGTAGCGGAGCGAGAAGACGAGGCGTTTTAGTCGAGTTCAACCTGATAGTGATAGTGATCTGTGCGGCATTTACTTTCGCGATACTCTATGAGCTTGCCATCTATCGATTCAGTAATACGGGTAACCAGTAACAAAGGCGCACCTTTTTCTACTCCCAGACTTTTCGCGTCTGACTTTGTGGCCAATACGGCCTTGATACTGTCACGGGTTTTAAACACAGTTTGATTGTAGTCAGTCTGGTAAAAATGATAGAGGGTATGTGGGATATCTTCCCTTTTTTCTATTGCAGGAAAGAATTTAGCTGGCAGGAAAATGGTTTCCAGCATGCAAAATTCATTATCGAGAATACGGCGGCGCTTGAGTTTAGCCACTTTTTCTTTCGCCGAAATAGCCAAGGCTACCTGTAACACTTCAGGTGGGTCTATCTGCTCTTGACTGAGTAACTCGGCCTTGGGGAGATCTGCCCCTTTGCCATCGGCCTGCAAAGGGAAAAAACGGAACAGGGCATCTTGGGCTGTGTGTTCTGATACAAATGTGCCTACGCCCTGACGGCGGGATACAATTTTAGTATCGGTGAGAAGTGTAAGAGCTTTCCTCACGGTTCCCTGGCTGACGTTAAACTCATCAGCCAATTTAAATTCACTGGGTAACATTTCGCCCGGTTGCCACCGGCGTTCAACGATCAGTTGCTTAATATATTCTGCGACCTGTTGATAGAGAGGCTGAAAAGCCAGGCTGGGGCCGCCGAGTTTGTGATCGAATTGAGATGATGACATTGAACTGTTACCTACTATTTTTTGCTTTTGTTGTTATATCATACATAAGAGTTATAGCGCACTTTTGATATAAATCACACTGATCTCAGGAATATAGCTGAATGCTGCCAGACATTTTACTTCCCATGTTTACTTTACTGGCTCTTGCTACACTTTTACAGACGCTAAGCGGATTTGGATTCGGTCTGATGGTAGTGTCCAGCTTTACGCTATTCGATATTATGCCACTTACCGCCACTACGTTTATCGTTAGCTTTCTCAGCTTATTTAACTCGGTGAGCCTGGTGATCAAGAATACAGACAAAGTGAACAAGCCGGCCTTTTACATTTTACTGTTCACGGGAATTCCTTTTATGGTCGTGGGCTATGCACTACTCGAATATATGTCTGCGGGTATGACAACATGGCTTAATTTATTGCTGGGCTGTGCCATTTTAGTGTGCTGTATCCTGCTATTAGTCAAGCGTAAAAAAGCAGCTTCCGGACGACGGCGAGGGTTCGGTATTGCCGGTATGTTAGGTGGGCTACTGGGGGGACTTTTTTCTACGTTTGGGCCGCCCGTGGTATTTCAGTGTTACCGACAACAATGGTCGGTAAGTGAAATACGATTTACTTTGCTGGCAGTGTTTACAATCACGGCAGTGATAAGGCTGTGTATGGTTCCCTTCGGCACGGTCCCCAGTTCTGATATTCTTATCGCCACACTCTGCGCGGTGCCGGTGGTGCTTATATTTACTCGTGCCGGTCACCTGATCGCTACGCGGGTCGAACCGTCAATTATTCGTGTTATCGCTGTTACTATGCTGGCGATGAGTGGCGTGACCCTGATTGCACACAACATTGTGGTGTGAGTTGTTAAGTCGATATCATATTTTTTCAATTGTTGATTGACACCTAAATTACATTTCATTAACTTATATCTTATATAAGACATCAAGAGATATGGGTAAATGAGTAATTCGTTATGTGTTGTTGAGCCAGACTGGAACGCCATCGAAGCTGCCACAATCACGGCCGCGCCATTCCTCAACGGGGAAGATGTGTTAGTGGTACCTACGCAATTCGGTGATCTCAAATTATCGGTGAGCGCGTTTGGGTTGCGCATTCAATGTGGTGAAAGTCATGATGCCGGGTTTGAAATACTTGCCTCTCAGCCTGTTAATGAACCACTTCAATACTCTGGTGATCAGACGCACAGTACGCTACTGGCGGGGGCCTATCGCCTCGAACTATTCTCTGCACCACTTTACTTCAAACTCTATAAGAACGATATACTCATCCAGCAAAGTGCGACTGATGGTCATTTTGTTCGTCAGCATCGTGTACCGCCTTTCGCCAAAACTGAAAAAGGTTGGCTAGTGAGTCTCGAGCTGGATCACGACGAAGGGGTCTATGGCCTGGGTGAAAAATGGGGCAGTGTAAATAAGCGTGGTCAGTTGGTGCGCTCCTACAATCATGATGCCCTGGGCGTGAATGCAGAAAAATCTTATAAAAATACACCGTATGCGTGGAGCCCAAAAGGCTGGAACCTGTTTGTCCATACTCCCGCCCCCGTTACCCACGGCGTAGGCTTCCCTCAATGGTCTCAGCGAGCCTATATTTGTCTGGTAGAAGACGCTGCCTTGGATATGTTTCTTTATCACGAAGATACACCGGCTAAAAGCTTGCACAAGTACAGTGAACTCACTGGGTTTGCGCCAATACCGCCCACTTGGAGCTTAGGTGTTATTCTCTCTAAAGCATATTACCGGGATGCAGAAGAACTCTTGGCCGTAGCACGAGAAGTCAGAGAAAAGCACATGCCCTGCGACGTCATAACACTCGATGGAAGAGCTTGGCAAGATACCGATACTCGTTTTGCCTTTGAATGGGATCCAAAGCGGTATGCAAACCCAAAACCTGTAATAGACGAACTCAAATCACTGGGCTTTAAAATTTGCGTATGGGAATACCCCATGATTTCCGTGAATAATCCGCTGTTTGAAACCGCCAGAGAAAAAGGGTGGTTGATAAGAGACAAGCGTACGTCAGATGCATACCGCTACGAGTGGGATTTGAGCCCGTTTGGCGAGGTACTGACGCCCCTGCCGGAATCGGGAATACTGGATTTTACAAATCCAGAAGCTTATGCCTTTTGGCGGGAATCCCACCGTCCGCTATTTGAACTTGGTATCGACATGATTAAAGCGGACTTTGGCGAACAAATTGAAGACGATAATATGCTTTCGTTCAGCGGAGACTCGGGGCATCGACTGCACAACGTTTACAGTATGCTATATAACCGCTGTGTCTACGAAGCCGCAGAAAAGTACTGTAAAACGGGCCCGTTTCTGTTTAGCCGTTCAGCCTGGACAGGTAGTCAGCGATATCCAGCACAATGGGGGGGCGACCCGCAGGCTGACTGGCAAGGTCTTGCCGCAAGTTTGCGAGGCAGTTTGTCATGGGGGTTGTCAGGCGGCCCATTCTTTGCGACAGATATCGGGGGGTTCTACAAAGACTGTCGCGATGCTGAACTGTATGTGCGTTGGGCACAGGCATCGGTATTTAGCGCCCACATGCGTTTACACGGGATTGGTCCACGGGAACCCTGGTCTTATGGGAAAGCAGCATCGGATGCCGTATTTAGTGCATTGAAGCTGCGCTATCGGCTTATTCCCTATTTGCAATCTGTCGCGACACAGGCGTCAAAAACCGGGTTGCCGGTACAACGTGCCATGGTGCTTGCCTTCCCTGATGAGCCATTGTCTCACGCGTTTGAGCATCAATTTATGTGTGGCGATGATTTGCTGGTGGTGCCTTGTTTGGTACCCGGTGGCAAAGTGAAATATTACCTTCCTAAAGGAGAGTGGGTTTCTCTGAGCGGTGAAGAGGTAGTACAAGGGGGCGTTTATAAGGAAGACGTATTGGGCTTAGCCGAGATGGCCGTGTTCATTAGAAAAGGAAAGCAAATTGAACTTGGGCCGGAGGTGCAGCATACCGATATGGATATGTCTGCCATCACTCATTGGCCAGCGCAGTAGAGAAGGAGCGAAGTAAATGGATATCACACTGACCCTTTTAACCTGCATGATGTTTATGACTCTGGTTGCAGTTATTTCTTATATGAAAACGAAAGGGGAAGTGAACACCCAGGATGGTTACTTTCTTGCTGGTCGTGGACTTACTGGTACCTTCATTGCGGGCTCAATGATTCTGACCAATTTGTCCGCTGAACAGCTAATTGGCCTGAATGGTTCGGCATTTGGATATAACCTCAGCGCCATGGCCTGGGAAGTTACTGCGGGTATTTCCACAATTATCATGGCGCTAATTTTCTTGCCCCGTTACTTGGCTGGCGCCTTTTCTACCTTACCCGAGTTTCTTCGGGATCGCTTTGACGATAGTGTCAGGCGTATGACAGTGGTGTTGTTCATGGTGGGGTATTCACTGGTCACTATACCTTCCGTGCTTTACTCTGGCTCCATTGCAGTATTGCGGTTGTTCGATGTGCCTGGCCTGTTCAATATCAGTTATGAAGCGGCGTTGGTATTTACTATTGTTGTGGTAGGTACTGTCGGCGCTTTATATGCCATTTTCGGTGGCCTTAAAGCTGTGGCGGTATCAGACACCATTAATGGTATTGGACTGCTTATTGTGGGATTACTCGTTCCGGTACTGGGGCTTATTGCCTTGGGCGATGGCAGCTTTAGTGTTGGTTTATCCACCATTGCCACCACGGAAACTGAAAAGTTAAATGCCATAGGTGGCGCCGATGACCCCGTGCCTTTCGGTACTATTTTTACCGGTATGATACTTGCGAACCTGTTTTACTGGGGCACCAATCAATACGTTATTCAACGCACGTTAGGCGCCAAAAACCTGGTCGAAGGACAAAAGGGGGTACTGTTTTCCGGTTACTTCAAAGTACTTGTGCCGTTTATGATGATGCTTCCTGGTGTTATTGCTTACCACCTTTATCAGGATGAGCACCTGCAGACCATTGATCTCGCATACCCGCATTTGGTAAAAGATGTACTGCCACAATATTTGTCAGGTTTCTTTCTGGCGGTATTGCTTGGCGCAGTATTTAGCTCTTTTAACTCACTGTTGAACAGTGCGGCCACGCTTTTTTGTTTGGATGTGTACAAGCCGCTGAAGAAAAGTCCAGTGAGTGATGACCAGCTTATTCGAGTGGCAAAAATTACCAGCCTGATCATTGCTGTGCTTTCATTTATAACCGCACCGCTATTGATGTTTGCGCCGGAGGGACTGTGGCAAATCATTCGAATATTTACCGGGTTTTACAATATTCCGGTGATAACTATCGTGTTAGTAGGACTATTTACCAAACGCGTTCCTGCGCTGGCGGCTAAAGTTGCTATTTTATTCCATATTGTCGCGTATGCGTTATTAAAATTTGTCTGGGATGTGGATATCAATTTCATACATATCTACGCTATTTTGTTTGCCATTGAATTGACCATTATGCTGGTGATCGGGCGGTTATATCCCATGGCCACGCCTTGGCATTTTACTCCGAAAGCCGCTGTCAATATGACGCCTTGGCGCTATGCCATCCCCAGTGCCATTGTTTTGGTGGGTCTTATTACCACGCTCTATATTGTGTTTTCACCGGTGGGTTTTGTGGGCGGCTTAAGCGATGCTTTTGCACCTGCGCTAATTGCTGTATGGGTGTCGTGTTTCTTTGCCATTGGCCTGAGTATGAAGTGGTGGAACAAACGCTATTCTCAGCGGCTTAAACGGCTGGTCAATGTGCCTTCCTGAATATTAACGGGCAAAAAGATATTGCACTGGAACGCTAGTCAAAAGAGATCCTCGAAATAAATCAAAAAAGTTAACATAGTGTTTGCAAAATATTAAACTTTTGTTTAAATTGGTTACTCTTATATAAGACATCAGATGGAAGATTGCTTCTTATATAAGACTACTTATGCTGTAGATGTCGCGTAGTGCATTAGTCTACGTCAACAATAAAAACCGAATGCGCAAGCGCTGGTGCTCAGTCCCTAACAAGTCATTGTGAACACCGGTAAAAAGTGCGAAAAGCGAAACACCCTGGAGAACAACATGAATACAACTAGGTCATTGGTCAGTCGAGCGGTAACTCTTGCTATGACGTCCGGATTATTTGTTAGCACGCTAAGTTTTGCACAGGACAATGAACAAAGCGGTGACGCCGTTGATGACAAGTCCTTCGAACAAATTGTGGTTACTTCACAGAAGCGAGTGCAGAGTATCAGTGATGTTCCTGTTGCTGTTTCTGTACTCAGAGGTGATCAAATAGACGCAGCCTTTGCCAATAGTGTTGAGAATCTCCAGGCCCTCGTGCCGTCAGTCAGTTTTCGAAAAGGTACCACGACCCGTAACTCTGCACTTACGGTACGTGGTATCGGCACCATCTCCTTTAGTATTGCTGCAGAACCAAGTGTAGCTACCGTTGTTGATGGCGTTGTATTAGGGCGTTCAGGGCAAGCATTTGCTGATTTGTATGACGTGGACAGAATTGAAGTTCTACGGGGCCCACAGGGCACTTTGTTTGGTAAAAATGCCTCGGCTGGGGTTGTAAATATCACCACCAAAACCCCTTCCGACGAATTGACGGGCAGTTTGTCCACTGAATTCTATCAAGACAATGAATATCGCCTGAAAGGCACTGTAAGCGGTGGACTGACTGATGAAATATCTGCAAGCCTGACGGTATTCCAGGGTAAGTTTGACGGTTACATCGACAATGTATTTAACAATGAGAAAGTCAATGGTTATGACCGCCAGGGCGCGCGGGCGGTGGTTTTCTATGAGCCGTCAGATGACCTTTCCGTCAAGTTTATCAGTGAATTCTATAGCGCAGACGATGATTGCTGTGCTGATTTAGAAGGGTTGCCAAGTGGCCGGAACCCAGATTCTAAAGCCGCGCCTAATAGTAATGGCATTGTCGACGGTGTGGCAGATATTGATCTTGAACAACGCCGAATTGACCATGACTTTGAATCTCGAACTGTTGACGACCACGCGGCGTTTTCTGTGCAGGTAGACAAGACGGTGGGTGACTATACGTATACGTCTATCACTGCCCAGCGTTCGTGGGAAAACACGGAGTACCGGGAAGGAGATTTTACCTCGACGGCCGGAGACAGTAATGAGCCTGTGTTTGGCGCACAGTTTCTTCTGCATGACGTAGGGCCTCAGGAGTGGAGTCAATTTTCACAGGAATTTCGCGTAGCCTCAAACCTCGATGGCCCGTTTAATTTCCTCGCTGGCTTGTTTTACTGGAATATGGACTCCGAGCGCAGCTTTACCCGTGATGCCAGCTGTCAAAATAACGCGGGTCAGTTAGATGAGGCAATGGCATTTTACGCACAGAACAATCTGTCAGGTGAAGCGCTGACTACCGCGATGTCTGATTTAGGAGCGTATGCAGCTTCTCTGGGCGTAACTTGCAACGCAAACGACATTGTTTCTGCAACGGCGTATATGAGCACAGAATTCAATAACTGGGCGCTGTACGGTGATGGTACGTATGATCTCAGTGATGACTTAAGGCTGATATTTGGGTTGCGCTATACCGACGATGAAGTGTCGTATACCCATCGACGTGTGAGCAATGACGAATATGGTCGCCGGGGTGTGGGTGTGCGTCCAGCGACCGAGAATACTGATACGCAGGGTAGTGTGGATGAAACTAATCTGTCAGGACGTCTTGGAATTCAATACGATATCGCTCAGGGACAAATGATTTACGGTACGTATTCCCAAGGCTACAAAGGCCCGGGATTCAATGTCTACTATAACTTCAATCCAGACAATGATGGTCGCCCGATTGGCGCAGAAGAGTCAGATTCAATTGAAGTGGGATATAAATATGCCAGCCGTGATTTACTGTTAAACGTAGCGTTATTTGCTACGGATATCGAAGGCTTCCAGGCAAACAACTTTGATTGTTCTGACGGTGCCTGTATTACGCGGCTGACAAATGCAGGTGATGTATCGACGCAAGGTGTTGAAGTAGACTTTATGTGGCATGCCACTGATAACCTTACTCTCATAGGTGGTGCTGCTTACACGAAAGCGGAAATAGATAAGTTTAACTGCCCGGTAGAAGTGGATCCCGATGCTTGTACTGATCGCTCTGGACTAGACGTTCCTTTCTCACCAGACTTGAAATACTCACTATCAGCTGAGTACTTTATGGAAACATCTCACGGTTTTGACCTGGTTTACAATGCTTCATATGTGTATACCGACGAGCAGTATTCGGATTTGCCAGGTAATACCGGTAGCTTTAACCCAGCGTCACTACTGCCTGATTACTCGATGGTAAACGCCAGTGTGGGTATGTCGTTTAACGAAGATGCGCTGCGCGTATCCCTGATTGCGAAGAACCTACTGGATGAAAGCTATGCCACTACCTATAGTGGGGACAACTTCCGCTATCAAATTCCAAGGGATGCTGATCGCTACTTCGGCATTGCGCTAAAAGCACAATTCTAATAAAAAAGTAGTAGTGTGTGTTCGTGGGGCGTATATACGCCCCATTTTTTGTTCGAAGTGAATAGTGAAAAGGCTGTTAGAACCGGTATTCGATACCAATACTGGCTTGCTTTAGGTCTGTATCGAAGTTGGTGTCGTCGACATCGTCAGCCAGCGTATCAGCGTCTAAATCTGCATCGTACACTGTGTACTCTGCATTGATTAGAAAGTGCTTGGTCACGTTGTAAGACAAACCAGCACCAATGAATAAGCTTTCGTCATCGTAGCTGCCGGTCGCGCCTGCGACATCGTAGTCAGTATCCCACCAAAGCTGACCTGCTTTAGCATACACGGCAAAGCGATTAGTGAGCGGCAAAGTACCTTTGATAGCAGCTGTCCAGCCATCGGTGTCTGCGTTTGACAACGCATTGCCGTAATCTCCGAAATCTATAATTGAACCCTCAAAGGCCAGGTAGCGGTTAAAGCGATAGCCTATTAGTCCTTGAAATACGTCTTTGTCATCGTCAAAGTCGCCGGCACCATCAATCTTGAGGTAGCCATAATTTCCTCCCACGTATACACCCGGATCATCCTGCCAAGGCGTATCGAGTGACTGTGCCTGTGTGTTGAAAGAAGAAAAGGCCGTTATTGCTGAAACACTGGCGATAAAGGATAGTGATTTAGTCATGGATATACTCCTTAACATTGTTACATGTCGGTGGGCTTAATTGTTTAGTTTCTCTAGAGAACAGATGAAGTCAGTTTGCACACCGTCTGTGTTTACTTCATTAGGAGCATTTCAATTAGCGTACCAAAATGGTTGTATGAAAGCTGGTCGATCTGAGAGCTATACAGACGGTATTTGAGTGAATCTTGTACTGTTTGTAGGGGGCAGTGCAAAAGTGTCAGGGGGATGTGTAGGGATTACAAATGTCACTGAATAGAGTTGCGAAAAACAAACAGCTCCGAAGAGCTGTTTTTAATCATAGTGCAATGGCAAAGAGCGAGGTGGCTGTATCGTGATAATCTACGGCCATGGCGATGGACAGCACTGTAATATTCAGAATAGAAAATCCGAATACCTGGCGGGCCCAGCCATTAACGTCTATATCACTGCGATAACCCCTGAGTGCCATTAACAACCACCAGAAGCTGGTGGTGCAAGCAACGGCCATAAATCCAAGACCTGTATAGCCACTAATTGGCAACAACAGGGTCACCAATGCAAACACTGCGATGTACAGCACAATGTGGTGCTTGGCTTTGCCGATACCTTCTGCCACCGGAAGTACCGGGATATTCGCTGCTTCGTAATCTTTGAAGCGGAAAATGGCGATGGCATAAGAATGCGGCATTTGCCATAAACTAAACATCACCAGCAAAATGGCAGCAGCGGTATCAAACTGCGCACTTACTGCACAATAGCCAACCACTGGCGGTACGGCACCTGACAGACTGCCCACTAAGGTCCCATACACCGAGTTGCGTTTCATGTAGAGGCTGTAGAGCCCGACATACACAACGTAACCCAAGGCAGCAAAAAATACTGCGGTGGGATTCGTGTAAGCAACGAGCAACGAAAAACCGGCCACACCCAACACAATACCGTGCCAGAAAGCGGCTTTTGCGGACATCTCACCCGTCACTGTAACCCGTGTACGAGTGCGTTGCATCTTGGCATCAATATCCCGGTCAATGCAGTTATTGATCGCACATCCTGATGCAACAACCAGTGATAATCCCAGCAGTGTTGCTGTCATCAGAAGTATGTCAATTTCACCCCGCGAGGCCAGCAGAAAACCGCCGGCTACGGAAATGAGATTACCCATGATGATACCGGGTTTTGTCACTGTTAAATATCGACGAAATATGGGTTTCATTTGCCCGTTTACCTCATTCAACCATTCTGAGATGTACCAGCCAGAAGGCTAGTACATCATCATCGCGTTTGACTCGTAAATGATCCAGACGGACAAGCCAACTACCATAAAGATAATCAGTGCACTGAACAGGAACGAGATTGTGTTTGCTTTACCTTCTTCTGTGACGAAATTCAGGTGCAGGAAGTACTTCAAATGTACCCAAATCTGTACCAGACCCAGAGTCACGACACTCCAGATGGTGGTAGTTTTGCTGAAATCACCTTCCATGACCATCCAAAAGGGGATCACGGTGAGAATGACAGACAAGACAAAACCAATGACATAAGACTTCACATCACCATGGTCTTCTGCGTGGCTAACAGCATTTGTATCGTGCTGACTCATTACAGTGCTCCCATCAGATAAACAACGGTAAATACGCAAATCCAGACAATGTCCAGAAAGTGCCAGAACAAGCTTAAGCAGCTCAGGCGCGTAACGGTTTTATCAGGCAGTCCGCGGCGCATCACCTCGATGATCATAATCGTCATCCAGACAAGACCAGAGGACACGTGCAAGCCGTGCAAACCGACCAACGAGAAGAATGCTGTTAAAAACGCACTTTCCTGTGGGCCATTGCCATGGACGATCAAGTGATGAAATTCGTAAATTTCCATGCCGATAAAGACCGCACCGAAAACCCAGGTTACGGCAAGCCACAGTAATGTGCCGCCTTTGTTTTGCTTGTGGGCTGCAATCATAGCAAACCCAAAGGTAATACTGCTTAACAGCAATGCTGCTGTCTCTACGGCCACGAAGTCCAGTTCGAAAATGTCCTTACCAGATACTCCGCCAGCGGTATTCATAAATAATACCGCGTATGTTGCGAAGAACGAGGCAAATAACAGGCAATCGGTCATCAAGTACAGCCAGAAACCGAATACGTTATTGTTTTCGTGATGCTCGTGATCGTGGTGCATATCAGCTGCTACTGTGCTCATGCGCTCACTCCTTTCGCATTGGCAGATAAGTGCTCTGCTTCAATTTTTTCTACTTCATCAGGTTGTACGTAGTAATCAACGTCGCTGGTGTAACAGCGCTTGATAAATACTGCGATACCGCCGATGAAACCCACCGCTGCCAGCCACCAGATGTGCCAGATAAGTGCGAAACACATAGCGGTGAAACACATGCTCATCAGGAACCCAGCAGAGGTGTTTCTCGGCATGTGAATAGGGGCGTACTTTTGTGGTTGCTGATACGCTTCACCACGTTCTTTCATATCCGTCCAGGCATCGATGTCTTTGATGTGAGGGATGTGTGCAAAGTTGTAGAACTGAGGCGGAGAGGCAGTAGACCATTCCAGCGTGTGGCCGTTCCACGGATCACCTGTTGTATCTTTCAGTTTTTCTCTGTTCTTGAAACTGATGAACAATTGCAACAGTTGGAAGAAAATACCAGCGGCAATGATGAAGGCACCTACGGCAGCTATGTACAACCAGATATTCCAATCCGGATTATCCGTGTGGTTTAAGCGACGTGTCATTCCCAGGAAACCAAGCACATACAGCGGCATGAATGCCACCATAAATCCGATTTGCCAGCACCAGAACGCGGCTTTACCGGTTTTTTCGTCCAGTTTGAAGCCCATTGCTTTAGGGAACCAGAACGCAAAACCTGCCAGGTAACCAAATACCGCACCACCGATAATGGTGTTGTGGAAGTGGGCAATTAGGAACAAGCTGTTATGCAATACATAGTCGGCACCGGGAATAGCAAGCAGCACACCCGTCATTCCACCAATGGTAAAGGTAACCATAAAGCCAAGCGTCCATAGTACGGGTACGCTGATAGTCAGACGACCGCGATACATAGTGAACAACCAGTTAAACAGTTTTACACCGGTAGGGACGGCAATAACCATAGTCATGATGCCGAAGAAGGCGTTAACATTTGCGCTTGACCCCATTGTAAAGAAGTGGTGCAACCAAACGATAAAGCCCAAAATAGCAATGGCGCCAGAGGCATATACCATAGACTTGTAGCCAAACAAGCGCTTAGCGGTAAAGGTTGAAATAATCTCTGAAAATATACCAAAAGCAGGTAATACCAGGATATAAACCTCAGGGTGACCCCAAGCCCAGAACAGGTTGATGTACATCATCGAGTTTCCACCGGCATCATTGGTGAAAAAGTGGAAGTCGAGGTAGCGGTCAAGGGTTAACATGGCCAGTACCGCAGTCAAAATAGGGAATGACGCGGCAATCAGAATGTTCGCCCAGGTGCAGGTCCAGGTGAAAATTGGCATTTGCATTAATTTCATGCCAGGTGCACGCATTTTAAATACCGTTACCAAGAAGTTAACGGCCGTCAATAGCGTACCGAGCCCGGATATCTGCAACGCCCATATGTAGTAGTCAACACCAACCCCCGGACTGTATTCCAGTCCGGCCAACGGTGGATAGGCTACCCAACCTGTTTTAGCGAACTCACCCAATCCCAATGATATATTAATGAGGATTGCGCCGCCGGCGGTTAACCAGAAGCTTAGGTTGTTCAAAAACGGGAACGCCACATCACGGGCACCAATCTGCAGAGGCAGAATGATGTTCATCAGACCCACCATGAAAGGCATTGCCATAAAGATAATCATGATCACGCCGTGGGCAGTGAATATTTGGTCGTAATGTTCCGGCGGCAGGTAACCTTCAGCGCCATTAGTGGCTACAGCGAGCTGTGTCCGCATCATGATGGCGTCGGCGAAGCCGCGCAATAACATAATCATGGCCAGCAAGATGTACATAATACCCAAGCGTTTGTGGTCAACAGAGGTAATCCAGTCGCGCCACAGAGGTCCCCATTGTTTGTACTTGGTGAGCATAAATGCAATCACAACACCAAGTACTGCCACTACACACAAGGTAACGATAATAATTGGATCGTGTGGAATGGCTTCCAGTGATAATTTACCGAGAAAAGACATAATTACTCTTCAACTCCCATATGATGGCCGTTGTGCCCGCTGTGTTTGGGTTTTTCACCCTGAACAGCGTTAGCCGGTTTGCCATAGAAATCCATGGAGCCATGATCTTTCATATACTTCATAACGATTTCGTGGAATAGACCGTCGGAAACGGTGCTAAAGTAGGTAACAGGATGATATTCCGTCGGTTCAGCCAAGGTTTTATAGCTTTCTGAGGTCAACGCGCCGCCTTCCTGTTTCACTTTTTGTACCCAAGCTTCAAATTCGTCTTCAGTAGATGTCGCAATGGCATCAAACTTCATACCGGTGAAACCTGCGCCACTGTAATTAGACGAAATACCTTTGTACGTGCCCGGCTCTTCAGCAATAAGGTGAAGCTTGGTTTCCATGCCTGCCATTGAATAAATCTGACTTCCCAGTTGAGGGATGAAGAATGAATTCATTGTGCCTTCAGATGTGATCTTAAAAGCAATGGGCTTATCGGTTGGAAACACCAATTCGTTCACCGTGGCAATACCCTGTTCCGGATAGATAAATAGCCATTTCCAGTTCAGCGAAACCACTTCAACCGTCATGTGCTCACCTTTACCTTCTAGTGGGGCGTATGGGTCCAGTGAGTGCGTTGAACGCCAGGTAATTATGCCCAGGGCGATAATGATGAGAATGGGAATAGTCCACACTGTGGCTTCAATCTTGGTCGAGTGAGCCCATTTGGGTGTATAGACTTCAAAATCGCGGCTGGCGCGATACTTCCAGGCGAAAAACAAGGTAAGTACTATCACTGGCACAACGACGATGAGCATCAGAACCGTACATAAAATGATAAGGTTCTTTTCCTCAATGCCGACTTGCCCTTTGGGATCAAGTACGCCACCGCTACAACCGGCCAAAAACAGCACGATTGCTGCAAAAGCAATTTTAGAAAGGTTACGAATAGACAAAAGCATTTTCCTATAACCCAGGTTTATCGTTATTGTCGCTTAGCGCGACATGCGTAAAATCGATAGAATATATCGACGATTTTTCAAACAAATGAACGCGGAAAGACAGCTTGTCGCCGAATTAAGCGCCCTTGGTTACAAATGTGTCTTGGAGCCATGTGTAACCAGCGGTTGTCATCTGCTAGAAAGGGGGAGCCCGGCTACCGAATTGGTGAACAAACGGCTGGCGGTACGTGTCATTTAAGACAAAAATCGGTGTGGCAACTTTGCTTACGCGTGATCGTGCGAAAGCGCGGGGGTAAAGTCTTAGCCCTATTAAGCACAGTAGCAAGGTGGTTGACAGGAAAAATACTGACAAGGATACGTGTGCAATTGCCAGAAAATGTGGCTCGACAACGAGATTGTCGTGAAGTGCACTTACGAATTCAGAAGAGTCAGCCATGATACCGCTGATAATAGTGGTTACGTTGAAGAGCAATACGAGAGTAGCGATCCACAACAGCATGCCGACAGCTTTGGTGCTGTCTAACACCACTCGGTCAAAGACTACCGAGTTGAAGCCAGGCTGGTGCGGAACGGTTTGCATGATTAACGCTCTTAATTTACTGAAATTGACTATGCCAGGTACAAATTCTCCGGGCAGAGAGTAGAGAAACTAAGTGGGGTAAACAAGAGTGAGAATGGGAGCGGGGTGCTCATTGATCTCTCAATTGAAAATGAATTGTAAATAGAGGGGGAGGCAAGCGAATAGCCGTGAGTAATTGATCTGTATCAATTTTTCATAAGCTGTACAAAAAGAAATCAGGTTTTCGATTTGGCGTTGTTTTTTTAGACAAATTGAGAAAGTAAGCGTCATACCAGCCAACAAAAAACAGTAAAAAATGTATGGTCATTAACATTTTTTACACAAGCGTTAAGCTGTATTATTTTTAAGTTATATTGCTGAAACTCCGAAGAGAGGCCATATAGAACTGTTTGTTATTTACTCAGTAGTAAAGGTTGACTCATTGCTGACTACGCTTAGGCCTAGCCATTTCCGCTCTGCCAGTGAATTCATTCGGCCTTTTATTTGTGACTAACCGTGAATTGCAACTGGCAAAGCAATCTTATTCTTTATAGACTGCGGGCTTTACAACACGTTTTCTGATGAAAGTGACAATGAGATAAAGAACCCGCTCAGAGGTTTTGTCACGAGGCAGACATCGGAAAGGATACGAAATAAGGGTTTACAAATGTCTCAGCAAAAAGTTGGTTTGGTGGGCTGGCGCGGTATGGTCGGTTCGGTATTAATGCAAAGAATGCAGGAAGAAAGCGACTTTGCTTCTATTGAGCCAACCTTTTTTACAACCTCTCAAAAAGGTCTAGCTGCGCCTGACTTTGCCGGTAAATCGAGTGGTGTTCTCGAAGATGCACATGATATCAATGCGTTGGCAATGCAGGACATCATCATCACATGTCAGGGTGGTGACTACACGAAGGCCGTTTATCCTGCTCTTCGTGAGTCAGGCTGGAACGGCTACTGGATCGATGCAGCATCGGCCCTTCGAATGAGTGACGATGCGGTTATTATTCTCGACCCGGTAAACCGAAAGGAAATTGACAAAGGGTTGGATAATGGCCTGAAAACTTTTGTTGGCGGAAATTGCACCGTTTCTTTGATGTTATTAGCCCTTGGCGGATTATTCGAGCAGGATTTGGTGGAGTGGGCGTCGCCTATGACCTATCAGGCCGCGTCTGGTTCCGGCGCTAAACACATGAGAGAATTGCTCAGTCAAATGGGTGCCGTACATAGCAGTGTTAAGTCTTTAGTAGACGACCCGTCTTCGGCCATTCTTGATATTGATCGCCAAGTTGCAGATTTCATTCGTTCTGATGATAATCCTACGGCGCAATTTGGCGTGCCTTTAGCGGGTAGCCTCATTCCTTACATCGACAGTCAGTTACCTTCTGGGCAAAGTCGTGAAGAGTGGAAAGCACAGGCAGAAGCCAATAAAATATTGGGTACCCAAGCTGCGCCGGTTCCTATCGACGGGCTTTGTGTGCGAGTAGGCGCAATGCGTTGCCACAGTCAGGCCATTACCCTTAAATTGAAGCGCGATTTACCCCTTGATGAGATTCACCGGATCATTGGTGAACACAACGATTGGGTAAAGGTTATTTCTGATGATAGAGAACTGACCATGAAGGAGTTAACACCGGCAAAGGTAACTGGCACATTATCGATCCCCGTGGGCCGTATTCGCAAACTCAATATGGGGCCTGAATATATTTCCGCGTTTACCGTTGGCGACCAACTATTATGGGGGGCTGCAGAGCCACTGCGTCGCATGTTGCGAATTTTGTTGGAAAAATAAGTAAGTCGTTGCCGGCATCGGCAGGTTGCACCAATAAAAAAAGCGGCATCACAACAGCCGCTTTTTTATTGGTAAAAGTAATATTTTATTAATTTTTGATGTCTTTTTTCACATCTTCCTTATCAAGGTCCTTAATTTCCACTTTACCCTGATTAATTTTTTGCATTTCCCGTAGCCGTTGTAGTACTTCAATTTGTGCGGCCGGGAAGCGGGTGTTCAAGCGAGCCATGTCAACAACGTTTTCTCCAAGTGGGTTTTCAATTGCGACACTACTAACACCGCCGCTTCCACCACCGATGCGTTGTTTTGCTTGTACTGCATCGAGCAATGCGGCGTTGTTGATCATACCCGACGCTCCAAAATCTCTGGCTCCCCCCGTCAGGCTGGCAATTTGCCAGTCAGCGGTATCGAAGTCCAGCGTTTTCGCATTCATGATTTCGGTATAAAAATCATCTTCCAGAAAATCCAGTAGATGCTCTTTCAGTTTTTCTTTACTGTTATCAAAAAAAGGCAGGTTTCGCTCGTAAAACACCGAGATCTTACCGTCATAGTAGGTGCCACGGTTAGAGTTAACGAACTCAGTCGCATTCTCTTCAAGCTGACGCCAAACGTTGCTACCTTGGAACGCCTTATTCTGAATACTTGGACCGCCTATGTTGCCTTGGAACAGGCCGTAAATAACCAGTGCGTTATCGTGGTATTTCTCTTTCAAGATCGTAAACTGAATATCGTCAAGGCTTAAAGAAACGCCACCTACGTTGAGTACTTTTTTCGCTAATATCGAATCTTCATCACCGTAGTCCAGTAATTTCTTAACGCTGCTTGTAGGCTTTTCTTTTGCTAACTCATCTAGCAGTGTGAAGTTGTAAAGGTTGAGCCAGTAGGCAAGTTGCTCATTTCGGTTGAGCAAACTCAGTGGTACCTGACTTGGAAGTGTCTCCAGGCTGTCTTGCAGTGTAGTGAGAATTTTTGTGACCTCTTCGTCATCCAGGGCATCAAAATTAAAACGATTTCCCTCAAGAGCGGTAAGTCTGTTAACTCTTGATTTCATTCGCGTCCCGGTATTTTGCGGGCGGGGGGCTTTTTTTCTGCTGGATCGGCCTACATCGAGTACCAATGATTGTAAAAATGCATCGAGGTCGTCATAGCTAACTTCAAATTTTGAGTCAGGATCGTCACCGCGGAATGGCTCTGGAATTTTTTTCTCATCTGCAAAAGCGTTGAATGACCCTGCTAGCAGGAGGGTTGAAAGAAAGAGTGCGCTTATTTTCATGTTAAATCCTTTTCTGTCGTCTTCTCGTCACAATACTTAATATGCATTGTTATAGGCTTAATTATCAACAACATCAACTGCCTTGTAAATTTTTGTACAAAGCATATAGACCAACAAATATTGACACTTGGTCTCAGGGCCCTGCCATACTTGTGTTTGGACTGTGAATAGAAAAATTGTTAATTTTCGTAACCAGGGATAGAGACATCGACAAGGCCGTGCGTGTCTCTACAGTTTCATTGCTTTCGCAGTACGGTGAATTGGTATTGCCAGGGTTTTCTTGTATGGTTGCCGCTAACGCAGCATTGACATGAATGAGCGCTGTACCAGCAAAGGAGATTTTAGTTTGCAAAATGGTCACGAAGGGCAGCAGTCCCGAAAAAGAAATTCACGTGAAACTTGCCTCGAGCCCTGTGCAATTGAAAGAGGTATGCGCGTCATCGGCGGTAAGTGGACGGGGTCTATTATTTATCATCTCAAAGACGAGCCCGTGCGATTTAATGATTTGGTGCGTATGCTGGGAGGGGCAAGTAAGAAAATGATAGATCAGCGTCTAAAAGAGTTAGAAAGTCGCAATATGGTCGTTCGCAAGGTACTTAATGACAGGCCCGTTGCGGTGAGTTATGAATTGACGGATTTTGGCAGGAGTGCGCTGAAAGTTCTTGATGCTGTTCGTCAGTGGTCTGAAGCCAACGATATTTAATGTCACTGCCTTTTATGTTGCGTTTTACAATATGCCCTTTTAAGGACTTTGTGCATGTGCACTTAAGCAGGGTTTGGGTTGGTAAAAAATTCTAACTATTATTATTTTTTCGGGTTTTTTTGCTCTTTTTTTTCGATAAGTAATGTTACTTCGCATTATGGTGCTCGTTGATGCAGTATAAACTTGCACTATCAACTGGGTGAGGAGTGAGTAGCGTTATGTCATCGTGGGTATCTCAAGCTATTGGAAAAATTAATGCAGACTACCAGCGGTCTGCAGATACACATTTGATCAAACTGGATAAAATCAACATTCCAGGTGTAGATATATATCTAAAAGACGAAAGTACTCACCCAACGGGTAGCCTTAAACATCGGCTGGCCCGCTCACTATTTTTGTACGCATTGTGCAATGGCAAAATACGGGAAAACACCACTATTGTTGAGGCTTCATCCGGCAGTACTGCAGTATCTGAGGCGTATTTCGCAAGAATGATTGGCGTGCCATTTGTCGCTGTCATGCCTGCTGCCACCGCGCAAAGTAAGATTGCTTTGATTGAACAGTTTGGAGGGCATTGTCATTTTGTTGATTGCCCAACGCAGATGCACGACGAAGCTGTACGTGTGGCAAAAGCCAGAAATGGTTATTTTATGGATCAATTTATGTACGCTGAGCGTGCCACCGATTGGCGGGGAAGCAATAATATTGCTGAAAGCATGTTTGGCCAAATGTCGGCGGAGCCTCACGCAGAGCCCCATACCGTAGTGATGAGCGCTGGTACTGGTGGTACATCCGCTACCATAGGTCGCTATATTCGCTACAAGGGGCTTGCTACCCGATTATTGGTCGTCGACCCACAGCACTCTGTTTTCTTCGAGAGTTTTCAAACTCGGGACAATAGTGTACAGAACACGCGCGGTAGTCGAATTGAAGGTATTGGCCGGCCCAAGGTGGAAGCTTCATTCCAGCCTGATGTGATTGATTGCATGATGCAAGTAGATGATGGTGCGTCTATTGCCACTATGCTTTGGCTGTCAGAAATGTTAGGCGTAAAAGCTGGCGCGTCAACAGGCACAAATATGTGGGGGGTACTGCAAGTTGCACGAAGTATGCAGCAGCGGGGAGAGTCAGGTTCTATTGTTACCCTGATGTGTGATAGTGGTGACCGCTATCAGGACACATACTACAACCCCGCGTGGGTTGAAAAAGAGTTTGGTTCAACAACGCAATATCGCAATTGGCTGGACGACATACCTTTGAACTAACACATTTTCGCTGGCACATTGACGTCACCAGCCCACAACCAAGGCGCCAAAATAGGTGCTTTTTCACAGTGCATAGCGTGGGCGATTTGACTGGGGTGAATAATGATATCGCCCAGTTTTTTTTCATCGAGTGGTGCTTTGTTGATTCCCCACATACTGCCCGGAGTGAGGTTCAAATAAATTTCAATGGCCGGATGGTGGTGCCAGTCATAGAAGAAATCAGGGGCAATGAGTGTGATCCCCGTTGAAAAGTAACTACAGGGAATAATCCCGCCATCTCCCACTAACGTTGCATAGGCAAAATATTGCTTAAATGCACTGCCCACGTCTTTCTCGTCGTAGCCCGGTGTCCACGGACAGCAAGGTAGCACCGCTTGGGTTGCCTGGCAGAGTGAAAGTAAGTGGTCGTTGTCGTGTGGTTCAGCAAGTGCTGATTCAAGGGCTTGATCCAACCACCGGGTGACAGGCGCTTGGGTTGGCTGTACGGTGGAGCGCTCCAGCGATTTATCTGCTAAAAACCGCTGTGCTGCCTGTATGGTGGCTTTTATGTCATTATTAGCGGGCTGAAAGCCCAAATACGACACAAAGGTGTTAACGTAGTTATCTATGGTTTGATTTCGCATATACTACTCTTTTCGCAAAATAGCCGCCCGATGAAGAATAAAATTTACTCCCCAATAGCCCAGAGTGAGAATACCTAACGCTGAAAGTGCGTAGCCCAGATAGGAAAAACGCGAGGGTGGGGGGAGTAAATTCTGAACGTCGTAAAACAGAATGAGGTCAATAATAACACTTATAATTGTAAAGCCGGTAAACGCTGCCAGTATGCGATTAGTTCGCTTGTTGGAAAGCTCGCGCATTTTATCTCTCAATGTCAGTAGCGACTGCTCAGAATCGCTCTGAATTTGGATCAGTGAACGAATGAGATCTTCAGATTTATACGCATCCCATATGGCGGCGTAACGAATAGAATCCTCACCCTCTACGATTACTTTTTCCGGCTGACTTTCAAATTTTATCATGGAGATAATAGACTGATAATTCTCAATGTTGCGTATTTCTTCATGGATAGCTGCCATTGATTTGTAATCGGCAATGCGACTGGATGCCGCAATCACATAATAGCCTTCCGAAGAGCAGAACAACGCTGACCAGTACAAATGTACCAAGGACCACAGAAACTTGGTGCGTTTAATGTTCTCTTTTTCCGCCGCGCATAACTCACTAAAGGTCATGCCTCGCTTAATGTTTTTGCGGTAGCGGATACAGGATGACTCACTTCGGTTGACCAAGGCCACTGCACCTTCAAACCCTTCGTGACTGATAGGAATTTTTTCGGAACCGGTGAAGCCCATGTTATCGTTTGCGTCGTTGAGAAAGGTGTACGCAGTTTCATGCAATTGCTGGGCGTGAACGGTGAGTTGGGGACACACGCCTCCGGAATTGACAAACAACAGGTTTCTGCTTACCGGGCCACACATAAAAGCAACCCGTTTTGGAACCACACCTTCATCGTATTCAGGCCGAAGTTGATTGACGACGCCGTTGAGATAATCTTCGGAAAATGTCACATATTTTTTGTCGATAGCAGTGAGTTCGAGTTCTGCATTAGGCAACCCTTGGTTAAACTCTTTCACAAATTTTAGCTTTAATGCTTCTGCTTTAGTGGCAACGTCCTCCAGCGATTCGGTATTAGCTAGCGGTAGGTTTACCGACACCTCCACATTTCCCAGCCCGTAGTCGAATATTGTCAGTCGAGCGAAGACGGCATCAGATAAATCTTCACCAAAAATGGAAGAGATGGCCTGCATAAATTGGCTATTAAAAGAAAACTCACGCCACAATTGTCCGTATTTGCGCAACATCAGCGTACGCGGTGCGAGAAACTTTTCGAGCTTCCATACACCACAGTCTCCGTCTTCATTGAGTTCTTCCTGGAGCAGTTCTAGAAGGGTAGGGCGTTCCTGAGGGGACATACCTACAGAGGCTGAAGAAAACCAAACTGGTGCAACGAGAAACAATTGCACATTGTTGTCAATGAGATATTCCTGTTCTGGGGTTTGCACTGCTATTCCTTCAAATTGGTTATGTTATAGTTTTGTCAGTGTGAAACAAGCTGGAAAATATCGTGAAAATCCAATTTATTAGCTATGCGGCGGGGGTGCAACTGTGGATGCTCTCGTCGATGGCCGCAGCCGCCACGTTTGTTTGCAGCGACGATATTGATGCGTCAGCTAAACACTCGGAAGCAGCAAACATACTATGGAGTCAAACACTAACATACCTTCAAGGTGTGAGGGAAATTCTAACTGAGAACAACGGCTGCAATGACGGGCCGCTGGCGGTGGTTGAAACTAACGATGGAGGTGGAAACGTCGCCCGGCAGTGTGTGACCAAATATCAGGATGTTCAAAAAGCCATTAAACACCTCGATAGTGTATTAAAAGAACCCGATGCAGCGAGAAAGTGCTTTGATACGCAGAAGCACTACGATGCCTTTCCTCTTTATTCTGCCAACGATGATATTAAGGCCAAATCTACTGTCGCAGCCTGGCTTGACCGACCTACTTTAGTCGCGTTTTATCAGCAAAAATCAGGGGAATTGAAAGACGCAGGTCTGTCTCTGGCAAACGACTTTTGGGCCATTTTGCAGCAAAGCAAAATGCCTTATTATCTGAAGACGGATATCTCCGTCCGGCAACTTCCTGATCTTTGGGCTGCTGTGGGCTGGTTACCTTTTTACGCCGATAGTGAAAAAGCGCATAACGTGCGTTTTCGCGGAGGGTATGCCTATGCCGAAGTAATGGGGCCTTGGGGGCTATTGCGCATAAAAACCATTGATGGTGAACCTGTAGGGGCTGAAATTGGCATGACCGTTCAGCTTAGCGATACGTTTTACCCCTATCACTATCATCATCCACAAGAGTTTTACATGCCTCTGACTTCAGCGTCCTGTGGTGATGAGCACCTGTTCTTCGTAGCTCAAGAAGACAGCGCATTGTTTGAGCGTCACTCCCGGCAGGATGGTTTTTACATCGATGCAGACCCCTCGGCAGATCTTCCTGCTTGGTTTATTCCTCAATCACCCAATGGCAATAATTTTACCTATTTTGAACGCAATGCGATTCACGCCTTTAACGTTGGCAAAGGGTGTAGCAATCAGCCCTCCGGCCTTGTTTCTGTGTGGGGAAGAACCACGGCAAGAGACAACGAACAAAGTACCCGACTCTGTGAAGTCGTTGAAAAACGCAGTGTAGCCCGTAACGCAGAACCTCATTCCCGTTACATCTGCAACCCCACTAAATGGGAGTATTAGCGTCGCTCGAACGACCTGTGTTTAAAGAGTGAAAATGGCGGGCGACATTTTTGATATAAGAAAGATGTAATTTTTATTAGGTTACTTTTACTGTGTAGGTTGATTTTTGTTACCTAGTTCCTATTTGTGTGTTACTTGGCCGGCAGGTCGCACTAACACTCAAACTGGAAAACACAGATGAAATACACGTTAATTGTTGTAGTTACGTTTTTGTTCTTAACCCTTGCTCCAACTGCTTATAGCCGACCCATGGCGGAATTAAAAACCGGCGCGGCTATATGGAGCCTGATGGATGATGCAGATCGAAGCGCGATCCACATCGCCTATACGCTGCGGCCACTTGATGAGCATTACGGTGTTAGGCCCACTATACTGATGATCTGGGCAGACGAAGGTCAGCGCTATTTTGCCGCCGGGTTAGCCAAAGATTTGTATGAAAATTGGCCCTGGTCAGTGCGTTTCAGCTTTCACGCAGGTCTGATGGATTCTGCGGAGGAACTGGGTGATACCATGGAGTTTTATTCGGCATTGTCTGGCCGGTATCACCTCGATAGTGATTGGGCCATAGAAGCGGAGGTAGGACATATCTCCAATGGCGGATTGGGCGATACGAACCCAGGTTCAGAGTCTTTCGTGGTAAGTGTAATAAAGAGCTTTTGAGTGCTTTTTGGCGATATCCGCTGTGTCGCAGTAGCTCGCTTCCCTTGCCATAATTCGTATCCTTCGCACCAGGGCGACAATACCACGCCCTGGTTATCCATACCTAAGTTTGCTGGCAAAATCCCTTTAGATTGCTACTCTTTCATCATATTAACTATATTCTATATGTATTGGTATTCGTGACAACAATGGTGAAAGTTTTTAAATTTGGGGCAGTATTTATTTGCCTTAGTATTGCTACAGATACCATGGCACAAGAATCAGACCGGTTTGCACTGTCTGGTTTCGCTCGGGTTATTGGTGGCGTACTGGATACCAGTGACGCATCCTTTGAAGGGTATGACAACAGTATTCGCTTCTCAGAGAAGTCGCTCTTCGCTCTACAGGGAGACTATCGACTTACTGATACGTGGTCAGCGTCTGCACAGCTGTTACTGCACAGTGATAGCAATAGGGATTCAGGTATTGAATGGGCGTACCTCACCTATAAGCCTACAGACAACCTGAAACTGCTCGTGGGCAAACTCAGAACGCCCTACCTCAAATACTCAGATGTCATCGATGTCGGGTTTGCCTATCCATGGCTTTCTGCACCGCAGCAGCTGTACGGCAGCTATTTGTTCTTTTCTAACTTCGAAGGCGCTATAGCACGGTATCAGTTGAGTATTGATGAAGTCTACATCGATGTGGAAGGGTATTACGGTGGATTTAACACAGATTTCGAGAACAGCGGCGAAACGTTTAATCTATCTGTCGATGCGCTTTATGGCGGTGTGGTTGAAGTAAATTATGGCGGTTGGCAACTCAGGGCTGCGACTCTGAGCACAGAAGAAGTGGATGCAGACGTGGAGGGCATCCATCAGCTTGTTGCGGGTCTGAATCAGGCTGGTTTTAGTGATATTGCTGATTTTTTTGCGTTAGACGGCTCCGCAGACACTTTTATCATGGGCGTATCATACGATAGCCTCGACTGGTTTTTTTCAGCAGAACGCATGAAAGTAACCTCTGATATTGCTGTATTAGCGGGAATTGATAATTACTACGCAACGATTGGCACCTACCACAATGATTTTCAGTTTTTGGTAACCTTTGCTCATTCCAAGCAAACGTTAAACCTGTTGGAAAATGCCATTCCGATTGGTATCAATCCGCAGTTAGATGCACTTTCATTTGGTGTTGACGAGCTATACCGCAGTTTGCCTTCCGATGATCTCGACTCAGTTACATTTACTACCCGGTGGAATTATTCTACGGATATAGCATTCAAGGCAGAAGTGACACTTCTCGATGGTAAAAGTGGGAAAAGCTCTTATTTTGAAATCGAAAATAGTGCGTTCAATCGCAAAGCGACATTATATCAGGTTGGGATGGAGTGGGTATTTTAATGAAAGCACTCTTTTTTTTCCTTGTTATCAGTTTCGTGCTATGGCCAGTATCAAAAGCGCTGGCGGCTAAGCAAATCATTGTTGTTACAAATATGGAAAAGCCACCGCCGATGAAAAAACACGAAATTCGAAATCTGTTTATGGGGGGCGCAAGCAATGTGTTTGAGCCTGTTGTATTGAAACCCGGTGAGGAAGCCCGGCACGTGTTTAACACGTTAGTTGTGGGGCTTACTGAAGCGAGAATTCAGTCGTACTGGGCACAAATGCGATTCAGTGGAAGACATAGAGCTCCTGTTGAAGTGGAGTCGACTGAGCAAATGCTGCAGTATTTGCTTGAACATAAAGGCGCCGTAGGCTATTTGCCGGCAGATGTGACTATTCCTGAGCAACTTACGGTTCTCTTTAGCTCTAGACAGCAAGGGTAAACAGCGCAAAGTCTTTTACTGCAACGCGGGGTAAGTTTTTTCTTTGTTCAGGGGTTCAGGTTTACCAAAATAAAAACCTTGTAACAGATGGCAGCCATGCTTCTTTAAAAATGCTGCCTGCTGCTCGGTTTCCACACCTTCCGCACAAACTTCAAGCTTCAAGTGCACAGCCATATTTATGATGGTATCAGTGATGAGTTCCGAACGTTCTGAAATGCCTATTTGACTGACGAACTGACGGTCAATTTTTAGCGTATCTATATTGAATTCAGTTAGATAACTGAGAGATGAATAGCCAGTGCCGAAGTCGTCCAAGGCAATCTTACAGTCCAATGACCTGGCTTTTTCGAAAAAGATATTCCCCGATTGAAAACTTTTTAAATACGCCGATTCGGTAATTTCAAATTCGATGAACTGCGCAAGATCGCCGAGTTGAGCGACCCGTTGAAGCGTAAAATCGGTAACCGAATCATCGGAGAGATCAGAGGCTGATAGATTTAACGAAACCACAACGTGTCCGCCGTACTGTTTTTGAATTCGGGGTAAATCGGTACAAACCTGGTTTACTACCCATTTTGTGATCTGTGCGATTTTATCGCTCTGTTCTGCGATAGGTATAAATTCTCCGGGTGATACGAGGCCCAAATAAGGGTTGTACCAACGCAGGAGTGCTTCGAAACCCTGAATGGCAGAATTGTGATTAACTTTAGGCTGGTAAACGAGATAAAATTCGTCGTTGTCAATAGCACTGGTAATACTAGAAGCTATGTGGATGATGCGCTTATTGTCGTTCTGCATCATCCGGGTAAACAATGTAAACTGTCCCCGGCCGTTGCGTTTAGCGTGATACATAGCGATGTCAGCATTGCTCATCAGTATACTTAATTGATAGTCACAGTCTTTTGCCATGGCAACGCCCACGCTGACCCCGGTATCCAGTTTCCATTGTTCTATGTTTTGGGGTTCGCCTAAAATATCTACTAGTCGCTGGCAAATATTTTCTAACTCTGCCTGGTTTGGGGCCTCACTAAGAATGACGACAAATTCGTCGCCGCCCAAGCGACCAACGATGTCACCTTCACGAAGCGTTTTACTGATGAGATCGGCGATACGACAAAGTAGTTTGTCGCCAACATCGTGGCCAAAGGAATCATTCACTACTTTAAAACCATCCAGATCGAGAAATAATACAATTACGTCGCTTTCATTGCGTTTTGCTCTGGCCAACTCAATAGACAAGGTTTTCATTAAGAACTGGCGGTTGGGTAAGCCGGTGAGTGGGTCAAAATTGGCTAACTGTTCCATTTGTTCCTGTTGTTTGGTCAAAAGCTGGTTTTTCTGGCGGTTCAATTCCGTTTGTTTATTAATGTCGAACATCATTCTGTTAAACCCCTGAGTCAGGGCCTGAATTTCTGTTTTGCCCTTAATTTCTACGGTAACAGCATAATTCTGTGTTTCTTCTATTTGGCGCATTTGTGTAATGAGGTTAAACAAGGGGCGAAGTGACCGCCGCTGTAATTCCAGCGCGATAAACACAGCCAAGATAAGCAGAGCAACAACAAAAGGAAGTACGGCAACGAAAAAATTGCGTTTGCCTGCAGAAAGCGACTCCGCGATGCGGTATGAAATAACCAGCTTACCCTGGCTGAAGGCCGGGTCACCGATTTGTTGGACTACCTGGATATGGCCATTTTTTACCTTTAAACCAAAGGGAAGTGTACTGAGGACCTCGTCGAGCATTGTGTCGTGATGAACGATGTCTGAATCATCCGAAAGCATAGCGTTGCCCGCGTAGGAGCTCACCAGATCCGCCTGAATATTATAAACTCGGGCAAATTCCACATTGTCATACTCTTCCAGGCGCAAGAGTATACTGAGCATGGCGAAATTACCCGGTGGTTCATTCATAAATGGGAGTAGATCGTTCGCCAGATTTGTCGAAAGTGACTGAAGTTCTTTGGCCACAAAGTTCTCGTAGAGATCTTCATAGACGCTAAGCGATACCCACATGATCAGAGCACTGATGAGCGTGATAGACACAAGTGTTATGGCGGCGATTTCGGAACGAAGACTTTTCAACAAATAACCTCAGGCGCTGCAACTTTTGTTTTCTATGAATGAGACTTACCCTTCGCCAGGGAGGCGTTGCCATTTCGCAGATAAAAAACAGACGCCCTAACGCATAAGATAATTGTAATCTATTCTTTGCTTTTTTGGGGATTATTCTTTGGTGTGTATAAAAAACAAGCTGGCTATTATGCTTGTGGACTGTTATTATGCTTGCGCCTCTCGAAGGTTCTATTAAAGTTTGTGTATTGCTAATTTCGATAAGTTCTTTGTAAGTCTTTTTGCTTCACTTCCAAATCGCTACTGAAAAGCCTGTTCCAAAGCTGATAGCCCTTCTGTGCACATCGGGATTTTTCCCTGTATTATTTTTAGGAGTTAGCTATGTCTACAGTAACAGGTACCGTAAAGTGGTTCGACGAAAGTAAAGGTTTCGGTTTTATCTCTCAAACAGAGGGTGGCAACGACGTATTCGTTCATTTCCGCGCTATTAAATCCGAAGGTTTCCGGACATTGGCTGAAGGTCAGCACGTTCAGTTCACGATCGAACAGGGTAACAAAGGTCCTCAGGCTGCTGACGTGGTAGTACTTTAAGGCAAAGTCACGTTATTCACGGGTATCCCTCTGATATCCGGTATTTCTCTCTTTCTTCATTTTTTTCCTTATTATTTGAGGTGCTATGTCATTTTCCCATTTGGGCCTGAGTTCGCCCTTGCTAAAAGCGGTGTCAGCGCAAGGCTATTCGTCGCCGTCTCCTGTTCAGGAACAAGCTATTCCCGTTATCTTGTCAGGGCAAGACGTCATGGCGGCAGCGCAAACCGGCACTGGTAAAACCGCAGGTTTTTCCCTGCCACTGTTGGAGAGATTAAGCGCAGGCCGAAGTGCAGGCGCTAATCAGGTGCGGGCCCTGGTGCTTACTCCAACTCGTGAGCTGGCCGCACAGGTGGAAGAAAATATTCGCCAGTTTAATCAGTTTTTGAATTTAAAAACCACCGTGGTCTTTGGCGGAGTGGGCATTAACCCACAAATGAAGCGCCTGCGCGGAGGCACAGACATTCTCGTTGCAACTCCGGGTAGATTGCTCGACTTGTATCAGCAAAACGCTGTGAAGTTCGACGCCCTTGAAACCCTGGTGCTCGACGAGGCTGACCGTATGCTGGATATGGGCTTTATTCACGACATTAAACGCATTTTGAAACTATTGCCGGTTAAACGCCAGACGTTACTTTTTTCTGCCACGTTTTCAGAGTCCGTTACCACATTGGCACAAACCGTTGCCAAAAACCCCGTGAAAATTTCTACTGCACCGGCCAATACAACCGTTGAAGAAATTCAACAGCGCTTAATTAGCGTGGACAAATCGAAAAAGGTGGGGGCATTAAAAGCGCTCATCAAGCAAAACAACTGGCACCAAACCCTGGTGTTCAGTCGCACAAAGCACGGCGCAAATCGCATTGCGACAAAGCTGACACAATCAGGTATTCCCAGCGCAGCTATTCACGGCAATAAAAGCCAGGGCGCGCGTACCCGCGCATTGAGCGAGTTTAAATCAGGTAAGATAAACGTGTTGGTGGCAACTGACATTGCGGCCAGAGGTATTGACATTGAGGCGCTGCCTATTGTTGTTAATTTGGAATTGCCAAACACAGCCGCAGACTACGTGCATCGGATTGGACGCACAGGTCGGGCCGGTGCCAGTGGCGAAGCGCTGTCGTTGGTGAGTGCCGATGAAGTTGATCAGCTTAAAGATATTGAAACGCTGATCCAGAAATTGCTCCCCCGAGAGACGCTGGCAGGCTTTGAGCCAGCTCAGGCGTTACCGGAAACGGTATTGCGGGCGCCTAAAAAGCCCAAGAAGCCAAAGCAGCCGAAAAAGTCATTTGGCAGCGTACCAAGGAATCGGCAAGGTTCAGCGAGACAGCGTTCAGCGCATTAATTATTAAGCCAATTTGTCCTTTTTTGTCCGTCGTCCTGATTTTGATTAGTGTATAATCCGTCAACACAAGTTGCCGGTGATATCAACTAAGAGAGAGAAATGACAACACAAACGCGTACACAGTCTCTGCTTGTTGCATTGGGTGATGTGGTGGGGCAATCCCATTTACTTACCGATGCAGCGAAAAAACAACCTTATTGCAAAGGGTTTCGTTTTGGCTCCGGAGAAGCTCTGGCAGTAGTCAGGCCCGGTACGTTAGTAGAGATTTGGCGAGTGTTGTCGTTGTGTGTTGAGGCTGATGTTGCCGTGATCATGCAGGCCGCAAACACAGGCCTAACTGGTGGTTCAACCCCAGACGGAAAAGATTATGACCGTCCACTGGTTATCATCAGTACAATGCGCATCGATGACATCCAACTGCTCGATGAAGGAAAGCAAATTGTTGGCCTGGCGGGCAGTACCCTGTTTGGTTTGGAAGACACCCTGGCGCCTTACGGGCGAGAACCCCATTCCGTTATTGGCTCTTCTTGCATTGGTGCATCCATTGTGGGAGGCATATGTAATAATTCCGGTGGTGCCCTGGTCAAACGGGGCCCAGCGTATACCGAAATGTCATTGTATGCGCAAATCGATGAGAACGGACAGTTAACTTTGGTGAACAACCTGGGCATAAAGCTTGGTGATACACCAGAAACTATCCTGTCCAACCTCGAAAACAAGGCATACACAGATGCAGATGTCGAATATCCGGAATTAAGGGCCTCTGACAACGAGTATGATCAACGGGTTCGCGATGTCGATTCAGATACGCCGTCCCGGTTTAACAATGACGGACGCAGACTTCACGAAGCTTCTGGATGTGCGGGTAAACTGGCAGTTTTTGCCGTCCGTCTTGATACCTTTCCTATTCCGGAGAAAAAGCAGGTGTTTTATGTGGGGTCCAATGACGCTGCCATGTTCACGAAAATTCGCCGGGATATTTTATCTACCTTTAAAAATCTGCCTGATTCAGGTGAATATCTGCATCGCGATTGTTACGACGTGTCGAAAAAGTACGGAAAAGACATGTTCATTGTAATAAGTAAACTGGGCGCTAAGTTCATTCCCAAGTTGTTTGCCTTTAAGCGCAAGTTTGATGCTTTCACCGATAAACTCGGCTTTCTGCCGAATAAGATGTCTGACCGTGTAATGCAATATTTTAGCTATTTGTTCCCCAATCATTTGCCCGCACGAATGGAAGCGTATCGCGACAGGTATCAGCATCACTGGATTTTGGAAATGAGTAACGATGGGGTGGATGAAGCCAGAGCATATCTCACGCAGTTTTTTAAAGACAACGAAGGTGATTTTTTTGAATGCACCGAAGAGGAAGCAGACAAGGCGATTTTGCATCGGTTTGTTGCTGGTGGGGCCATTGGCCGCTACCACGTAATGCACAGCAAAGAAGTTGGCGCAATGATGACTATTGATGTGGCGCTACGCCGCAACGATCCGGACTGGTTCGAGGTACTGCCGGAAGACATTGACAGTCAAATTGATACCAAGCTGTATTACGGTCATTTGTTCTGCCACGTAATGCATCAGAACTATGTGTTGAAAAAAGGCACTGATGCGAAAGCGCTTAAAAATAAAATACTTGAAACCTTTGATGCGAGAAGTGCTGAGTATCCGGCTGAGCACAATGTAGGCCACGAGTATTTCGCGAAAGACGCGTTGAAATCCTTTTATCGGCAACTTGATCCTACAAACAGTTTTAATCCGGGAATTGGTAAAACCAGCAAGCTAAAAAACTGGGCGGAACACGACGATAGTTGTTGTGGTGGTCATCATTAGTGACGCTTTTTAACCTTGTATCAGGCGGTATGTAAAAAACATCACCGCCTTTTTTATACGTTTTGTGCGGGCAAAGCAGAACCACATTTTCCGCCAGTCATATTTACAGCGCGGAAAGCAGGCCTTCCATGCCGGATTCAAACAGCGATTGTGTTTCCGGTTTGTCTTCTTTGTTTAGCCAGGTGCTAATTTGGCTGACAAACTGACCAATCATATCCGGCGTTAAACCCAAGGCTTCAAATTGTTTTTTTATGTCGTTAACAGACTTTACCGAGCTGCTGTATTCTGAGGCTTTGTCCATCAGTCCAGACAGTGTATTCGCAGTTGACTGACCGCTACTGCCTGAAGCAGACGGCACGGCAGACAGCAAACCATCTAGGCCTGGGATGCTGTTGGCTATGTTGCCAAAATCATCCGTCGATACATTGTTTTTAACATAGTTAAATACGGAGGCAAGTCCACCTTCCGCTTGTTTTTCACTGACATTGAGGTTTGACGTTACCTGGCCAAGCAGGCTGGAGATTTCTGACGAGTAATCTACTGTATCTGAAGCCGTTGGCTGTGCGGTGGTTTGTCCTTTTTTGCCCATTGCGCCGGCGATATCCTGAAGTGAGGTCGTGGCTTGCGCTGAACCTGCCAATGTAAATGCTAAAAATGCTCCTTTTATACAAGTACTTAGCGACATAGTGTAACTCCTTAAAAATGAAAGCCTGAAAAAAGGCTATAAAGGTGACTCGCGCAAAAAATGCGCGTTGGTAAGCAAAATATTGCTATCACATTTGCTGGTAAGGCTATCACGTTTTGTATGCCACCGCTTTTAGACTTCTTGATTAAGCCATCGCGAGAAAAACAAGGCAGCAACGTAACTTCTCATATTCTATGGGTCATTTTGAATCTATAGGTAAGGCCAAAGTTGTTGTGCATTCCGTTTCGCCAGCATTTTTTTCAGCAACAACTTATTTTTTTGAAAAAATGAAAGTCAAATATTATCAGTAATTTGTGTTGTTTTGCGGATGTGTTTTTAGATTTTTTGTTAATAAAAGGTTTAAAGTTTTCCTGTTAAATGTAATTATTGGACAGGCCAATTCGTCAGGTCCGACAATAATGGAAGAAATCATGGATAAATTTAACCCATACTTACTTATCACCATTTGTATCTCCGCTACGTGCGGACTGCTTTTTGGTTTTGATACAGCCATCATTGCCGGTGCTGCCCCCTTTGTGCAAAGCGAGTTTGCAGCAAAGGATGGCGACATCGAACTCATTGTTAGTGCCTGTGCCCTTGGTGCGTTATTTGGTGCGCTTTGCAGCGGCAGAGCAACAGACAAATTAGGACGCAGGTTTGTCTTGCTCATCACTGGGTGTATTTTTGTTGTTGGGACTTTAATTGCGGCTTATGCGCCCTCGGTGATGACTTTGATCTTCGGGCGCTTCATCCTCGGTTTCGCCATAGGGATGGGAAGTTTTACAACACCCCTTTATATTGCGGAAATGGCACCGGCAACATCGAGAGGGAAGTTGGTGCTGTGGAACGGCGCGTTTCTTACAGGCGGCCAAGTTATCGCTTTTTTGGTGAATTATTCGTATACCGCTGATGGCGACTGGCGAATGATGATTTTAAGTGGCATTGTGCCAGCTGTCATCCTCACTACAGGTATGATGATGTTACCTGAGTCGCCTAAATGGCTTGCCAGCAAAGGCCGCACTGATGACGCGAGAAAGGTACTGAGAAAGCTCAGGCAGGATAAAGCTAAAGCTGAACACGAGCTGAGCCTGATTGTGAATACGCCTGATACCCAGAAAATGGGATTCATGGATATCTTTCAGCCCTGGTTACGCCCCGTGCTGGTTATCGGCTTGGTGCTGGGAATGGGTCAGCAGCTAATGGGGATTAATACTGTGATGTACTACGGCCCGTACATCATGAAGAACATTGGTTTTTCAAGTGCTATGACGCAGATTTTTGGTACCTTGGGCTTGGGTGTTACTAACTTTGTATTTACCGTCGTTACCTTGCTATTTATCGATAAACTCGGCCGTCGCAAGTTTTTGCTTATCGGGTCGGCGATGGCGGCGTGTAGCCTAATATCGCTGATTGGTCTGTTATCCGGTGAACTCACATCAACAACTGCTTACTTTGCATTGGCAAGCCTCACTGCTTTCATTATTGGCTACTGCATAAGCTTGGGATCTTTATTCTGGTTACTCATTGCAGAAATTTTTCCGTTGCGCGCCCGGGGAACTTGTATGAGTTTTGTTGTTGCCGTGCAGTGGGCTACAAATTTCCTGGTCTCAGCTACGTTCTTAAGCATTTTAAACGGGTTGGGTATTACCGCTGCTTTTGGGCTTTATGCTGTCATTGCAATGGCCGTATTTGTTTTCGTCTATCTTAAGGTGCCTGAAACAAAAGGCGTTCCTTTGGAAGTTATTGAAAAAAATATTCACAAAGGTCTGCCAAGTCGTGAACTGGGGCAGGCGTCTGAAAACTGGCAGAAGCGGGAGGTAACACCATGAGTGTATTGGAAGCAACGACTGTAGATCCACAAAGTTCAAATACTGATGAATCGTTTGGCGGGTTCAGAAATTATGAGGATTCAGCACATCAGGATCGGGTCCAGCGGACATACAAAAATATGCACATCAATCAGACAAGGGAATTTGTACTTGAAAATAAGCAAAAATATTTTGCACTAAACGTGGCAGAAATGCATGTATATGAAGTGTTCAAGCGTTTGGAAAGTATTGTTGATGAGAGTGACCCAGACAGTGATCTACCGCAAATCATTCACGCCTATCAGTCGGCAGAGTCTATTTGCGATTATGCCATGGGCGATGAACACACATTGCGAGACGATCTCGATATAGAGTCGTTGTTTACTAAACAAACCTGGCTGGCATTGCCAGAGCAAAGACGAGCCGCGTTTAAAGGAAAAAACCTAAAAGCCTTCTACCCGGAAGTCGAAGACTGGTCATGGTTTCCCCTCGTTGGTTTTATTCACGATTTGGGTAAAGTGATGCTGCTCCCCGAATTTGGTTGCTTGCCCCAATGGGCCGTTGTGGGAGATACCTATCCGGTCGGCGCTCCCTTTGCCAGTGCGAATGTCTTTTACAGCAAAGGTTTTTATAAAAAAGCGCAAGACTATGGTATGTATGAGACCGATACGCAAACACACTTTGGCATGTACTCGAAACACTGTGGTTTTGATGCTGTGGATATGACCTGGGGGCACGATGAGTATATTTACGAAGTAATGGCAAAGGGCAGCGAGATTCACCCCTACGGATTGTATTTACTTCGCTATCATTCATTTTATCCATGGCACACGCCACAAAACGGTGAAATGGCTTACCTTGAGTTAGCATCAGAGTATGACTGGCATTTGCTTCCTTTGCTAAAAGCATTTCAAAAAGCAGATTTATACTCTAAGTCACCTCATTTGCCACCTCTCGATATACTGGAAAGAAAGTACACTTCACTAATGGAAATACACATTCCCAAATCGGTAATACGCTGGTAGGCGCTGTCCGGGCTAGAATCAAGTGGAAATGCCTATGCCGGTATAACAGCTCCGCAGTACAAGCCCGTTGCTATTGCTTTTAGAATGAAGTAGGTTGTGCCTGAAGCCCGAACCATTGTTCGGGCTTTTTCTCGCCAGATGAAACCGGCGTTCTTGTCAAAAGTTGCTAAAATATATCCTTAGGTATTATTTAAAAACAGTGGAACGGATTTTGTTGTGGTAACGTTTTTTTGTTAGTTAAAATTAAGGATGTGTCGTGAGAAAGGTTTTGTATTTCGCTGCTTTTGCATTAGTTGCGTCTACTTCTTTTGTAAATGCTGCTGAGGGCGATTACTATTATCGCGTAGGGGCAACGTGTGATACAGGCGTGCCGAGCAGTGTGAGTGACAGTAAATTACTTACTCTGTCGGGGAAGCGAGATCAGTCCCGGGTGAGGTTAAACCTGTCGCTGCTTGGCAACTACTCCGATGAAGGATTAGCCTATTTGCAAGCCGCGCAAAAAGACATGCAAATCGCCATTATCGAACCGGCGTCAAAAAAATTAATGCCCTACAGTCACGACCACATGTATATCATCGGCAAAGAAAAATTACCGCTGTCTGAACTGGGTAACTTGCCTTCTGTTCTAGCTGGTTCCGAGGCTCTGGCGAAAGCTTACCAAGGGAGAGTCAAAGCGCTGTCGACTCAGTGGGGATTATTTCCCGACGACAAGATTATTGTCCAAACAGGGGTGCGGGTGCTTATCAGAGAAGAAACCAATGAGGTATTTCTCAAGTCTTTTTTTACTTCATTTGATGCCGCGAGAATTGAGAAAAATCTTCTCACAATCAATCACCATAAGCCTATGATGAAATCCCTTGAAACGGCTTATCATCAACGCGCAACACAAGTGGCCTGTGCAGTGAGTTTGTGAAGAAGTAACGCAGTTTAGCAATGTTCAGGACGCCGACGATATTTATGGTCGGCGTTTTCTTTTGTTCTTTTAACCGTTATCCCTCGTCGTTACAATCTCTATTGTCAACATTAATAAAAAGGGTTCGATTTTGAAATTACTATGCACAAGCTTGGTTCTGGCATGCGTGTCTGGTTCCGTATTGGCGGCTGTACCGAGCACTGACACCAGTGATTCTCCCAATCGAAACCTCACAGGGTTTGAAGCCCTCAATGAAGCCCAGCCTCTGTGGGAAGTCGGCGTGGGCGGAGGCATGATTGAAGTGCCTAATTACCCAGCCTCTAAAGAACGCAATTTCGTGGCCTTGGCCGCACCCTATGCGATTTACCGGGGCGATATTTTTCGTATAGGTGGAGATGGCGGAGCACGGGCAGTATTTGTGGAGAACAACAGGTTGGAGCTTGATATGAGCTTCAGTGGTGCGTTTTCAGCTGATAGTGACGATGATTCAGTGCGCCGCGGGATGCCGGAACTGGATTATTTGTTTGAAGCCGGCCCCCAGTTAATTTATAAACTCAAAGATTTTGCATTCGCTGGGGGAGGTCAAGGCCGACTTACGGGAAGGGTGCAGGCGAGGGCGGTTTTTTCCACAGATCTGGGTGACATTCACGCCCGTGGATACGTTTTTGAACCCACACTTCGTTATCAGCAAAGGGGTGTGTTATTTCCCGATACCGGGCTTAGCCTCGCATTTAGAATGACCTGGGCATCAGAAAAGCTCCACGATTACTTTTACGAAGTGGCACCGGAATATCAAACTGAAACAAGGCGGGCTTACAATGGCAAAGGGGGTTACCTTGGGTCAGAGGCATCAGTGGGCATTTCATTCCCTTTATTGCACAGGGTACGAGGTTTCTTTGGTGCGTCAGTACAGTTCAATCAGGGTGCTGCCAATGAGGACAGCCCCCTATATGAAAGAGATATTACCTACAGCATTGGTATGGGGTTTGTTTGGCGGGCGTATAAAAGTGACACTAAATCAAGCTGGTAAGCGCCGAGTATTCCCTCGGCAACCCGATGTCTGATGTAGCGCGATCGCTAGCTTATCGTTACTGTAACCGGTTGATAATGGATGAAAAATCAAGCCCGCTATTGCCTTCTTTGCAATGGGCCTGATACCACTCCAAAGCTTTTTTTCCCATGGGGACTGTGGCGTTAACCGATGCCGCTCCGGCCATTGCCAGACCGAGATCTTTGAGCATAAGGGCCGAAGCAAAACCGCCGGAAAAATCTCTGTCTGCCGGACTTACCGGGCCAACCCCTTTTACCGGGCAGTAGGTGGTCATTGACCAGGTTTGCCCTGAAGCGTTAGAGGCGATGTCAAAGAAAACCTGTGGGTCAAGGCCCAGTTTTTGTGCAAGCTGAAAGCTCTCACAAGTGGCAATCATTGATGCAGCGAGAAGCATGTTGTTGCATATCTTTGCCGCTTGACCTGCGCCGTGCCCTCCGGCGTGAACGACTTTTTTGCCCATGGCGTTCAGTACCGGCTTGGCATGGTCGAAGGCGGTATGATGGCCGCCAACCATAAAGGTTAATGTTCCTCCCTGAGCTGCCGCGGTACCGCCTGATACGGGGGCATCTACCATGGCCAGCCCATGGTTTTCTGCAACGCCAGCAACCTTTTGTGCCGTAGCAACATCAATGGTAGAGCAGTCGATAAGCAGGGTGTCTTTAGTTACTGTTCCAATAATATGGTTAATATATACGTCGTCTACGTGTTCACCCGCGGGTAACATGGACACCACAACCTTTGCGCCTTTCACTGCCTCCTCTATTGACGACGTTGTGCGACAGCCAAACCCACGGGCTTTTCGCAAAGCCTGTTCGCTCAGGTCGTAAGCCGTAACCTGGAACCCCTTCTGTACGAGGTTTTTAGCCATCCCTGAGCCCATATTTCCCAAACCAATAAATGCGATAAATGTCATTTCTGTCGCTCCTGTGTTTTGTAAGGCGCTGGAAGCTATTTCATTAGTTCCCTGGCTACTATCATGCGCATGATCTGGTTTGTGCCTTCCAAGATCGAATGAACCCGAAGATCCCGCCAGAACCTTTCTATAGGGTAATCCATCAGATAACCGTAACCTCCGAATAGCTGTAGTGCACGGTCGGCAATACTGCTGCCGGTATCGGTGGCAAAGCGTTTCGCCATCGCGGCAAAGTAGGTTTTGTCCGGGGCATTGTGGGTGACTTTTTCGCAAGCCTGATGCAACAGCGCTTTGGCTGCGTGAAGTTCCGTTGTCATGTCCGCAAGGGTGAACTGAGTATTTTGGAAATCGATAATTCTGGACGAAAACTGGGTTCGGTCGGTGGTATATTGTACGGCTTCATCAATACAGCGACGGGCACCACCAATAGAGCAGGCTGCAATATTGAGTCGGCCGCCATCTAACCCTTCCATGGCTATGGAAAACCCCTGTCCTTCGTTACCTAACCGATGAGATGCTGGTACCTTTACGTTATCAAAATTTACCTGTGCGGTTGGCTGGGAGTGCCAGCCCAGTTTCTTTTCCTGTGCGCCAAAACTCACGCCATCGGCGTGTTTGTCAATGAGCAGACAGGATATTCCCTTGGGACCATCGTCTCCGGTACGACACATGACCAAATACACCTCGCTTTCGCCGGCACCGGAGATAAACGCCTTTGAACCATTTACTATGTAGTGATCGCCCTGACGTTTCGCCGACGTCTTCAACGACGCTGCGTCGGATCCTGCTCCCGGTTCTGTTAAGCAATAGCTGGCCAACATATCCATGGTGATAAGGTGTGGTAAGTACGCGTTTTTAACGTCTTCAGTGGCATAACTGTCAATCATTTTACATGCCATATTGTGAATAGATACAAACGCGGCAGTTGATGGGCACCCGTACGCCATTTCCTCCATAATAAGCGCGGCTTCTAAGCGGCCAATACCAATTCCGCCAGAGGCTTCACTTACGTATATTGCACCGAAGCCGAGCTCTGCCGCCTCTCTTAAAACTGTTCTTGGCAATGTGTGTGTTTCGTCCCATTGGGCTGCAAAGGGCGATATTTTATCAGCCGTAAACCGGGCGGCAGAGTCGACGATAAACTGTTGTTCTTCGGTGAGCGAAAACTGCATGTTCCGGTTACCCCATCGTTGGTATAAGAAAGGTGTTGTCATTACTATCTGCGCCGTCTGGCCAGCGCTGGGTAATGGTTTTAATTTTGGTCCAGAACTTCACTCCTTCCATGCCGTGTTGGTTGGTGTCACCGAAGGCAGAGCGTTTCCAACCACCGAAAGTGTGGTAAGCCACAGGCACAGGGATAGGCACATTGATACCCACCATACCGACGTTGACCCGCTGAGCAAATTCCCGGGCGGCATGACCATTGCGCGTGTAAATGGCAACGCCATTTCCATACTGGTGGTTACTGGCCAGCTCCACGGCGTGATTAAAGTCATTGGCCCGAACCATTTGTAATACAGGGCCAAATATTTCTTCCTGATAGGACACCATGGATTGGTTGACCCGGTCGAAGAACGTCGGGCCAATAAAGTAGCCCTCACTCTCTTTGGGAATCTGCAATGTCCGGCCGTCGTAAACCAACTCCGCACCCTCGGAAATGGCCATATCGATGTATGCTTCTACACGGGCTTTATGGGCCGAGGTCACCACCGGACCATAGTGTGCAGCAGGGTCATCTGACGTACTTACGGTGATGGCTTTAATGGCGGGAATGAGTTTTGCTTTTAATTTTTCTGCGGTTTCTTCACCTACAGGTACAACCACGGGCAAGGCCATACAACGCTCTCCCGCAGAACCGAATGCAGCACCAACCAGGTCGGTTACAACCTGATCGAGGTCGGCATCTGGCATGACAATACCGTGATTTTTAGCCCCGCCCATGGCCTGAATACGTTTGCCAGCGCGCGCTCCTCGTTCGTAGACGTAGTTGGCAATATCAGAAGAGCCAACAAAACTTACCGCTTTAATGTCGGGGTGATCTAAAATACCATCAACTGCTGATTTATTGCCGTGCACCACGTTGAGCACGCCCGGTGGTAAACCAGCTTCAATCATCAGTTTCGCTAGTTCCAGTGGCACGGACGGGTCGCGTTCAGACGGTTTGAGTATGAAGCAATTTCCGCAAGCGATAGCTACACCGAACATCCACATAGGGATCATGGCGGGAAAGTTGAAAGGGGTTATACCGGCAACTATACCCAAGGGCTGTCGCATGGAGTACACATCAATACCCGGCCCCGCACTGTCGGTGTATTCCCCTTTTTGTGCGTGAGGAATACCACAGGCGAATTCGATCACTTCAAGGCCCCTTTGAATATCGCCATGAGCATCGCTGAGTACTTTTCCGTGTTCGCTGGAGAGCAGTCCCGCTAAACGATCTTTATGTTGCTCAACCAGAGCTTTAAACGCAAACATGACCCGTGCACGGCGTTGAGGGTTGACCGTACTCCACGCAGATTGTGCCCGACGGGCGCTGTCTACTGCCAGCTGGAGAGTTGTGTCATCAGCAAGGGGCACGCTGGCCTGTACACCGCCAGTGTTGGGGGCAAATACCTCTGCTGTACTTTCGGCTGCTGAAGAATAGGTTTCGCCATTAATAAAGTGTGGGATATGTCGCATTGCCAAGTCTCAGTTCAAATTTTTAACAATATTGAAACGTTGTGTTTTCATTATCAAGGCATATACTTGCAGCCATGTGCTGTAATTTTACAGGAGTTGGTGTGAACTGGGACGATATGAGGTTGTTTCTCGCGGTGGCCAGAAATGGTCGTGTATCTATTGCAGCTAAGGGCGAGGGTGTGGATGCAACCACATTAATACGGCGTGTAAAAAAGCTGGAGGATGCATTAAATTGTTCTTTGTTTGAATTGACGAAACGAGGTTACATTCTCACCGATCAGGGCCAACGATTGGTACGGTATGCTGAAAAAGCTGAGCATTTTCTGATAGAAGCGCAAAACGAGCTCAACGATGAGCGTTCACATTTGGCCGGCACTATTCGGGTTAGCGTGTCAGAAGGGTTTGGTAGCGGTTTTTTAGCGCCACTGCTGGCTGATTTTAAACAGCGATATCCGGCGATTTGCATTGAGCTTGTGGCCACCAGTGGTTTTCTCAATTTAAACAAAAGGGAAGCTGATATTGCCATTCTCCTGGAGCGTCCGACAAAAGGGTTGTTGACCACAGAGAAGTTAACTGACTATCAACTTAACTTGTACGCTCACGGGCGCTTACTGGAAGAGAAGGGAGTACCCGAGAACGTTGGCGACTTAAGTCCGTTCACGCTCGTGAGTTATGTGCCTGATCTGATTTATGCCCCCCAACTTAAGTTCTTCGAGGAAACCGCTCTCGCACAACTTCCCGCCTTGCGCAGTACCAGTATTAATGCACAGTATCAAATGTTATCCCATGGTGCTGGAGTGGGGATCTTACCCAAATTTCTGGCCGCACAGAACAGTGAGTTGGTACGTATTCTTGCAAACGCTATTACCATCAAGCGCACGTTTTGGCTGGCTACCCACAAAGAAACCCGGAGTCAGGCGCGGTTTCAGGCCTTTATTCAATGGCTTCACGCAGCAGTAGCACACCACAAAGATCGTTTTCTGGACCAGGGGCAGTAGCAGTGGCTTGTCGCCGACAGCTGGTCGCAATGGTGTGACGAAAAGGGCATAATCCAACATTAGCTGTGGCAAGATAGATAAAAAACAAAACGCAAAAATAACAACAGTGAGTTCGGGAGCTTTTTACAATGAATCGACAGAGTCTGCTTCACATCGGCGTGCTACTTGGCTGCGTGCTATTCAATGCGCAGCTATCCATTGCAAGCGTGTTGGATTACAGTGACACCTTTAACCTTGAATTTGTGGCAAACCCTCAGTTCATTAACGATGATGTGGTGGTATACGAACGACAAAGTATGGATATCATGACTGATAGTCGTGCTGTGCGCTTGTGGCAGGTCAATACCGATACGAAAACACACCGCCCGTTTTTAGCCGACGATAGCAATATCAGCAATGCCATCCTGTCGCCCGACGGGACGCTGCTAGCCTATACCAAAGCCTACAATGGACGGGCACAACTGCACGTATATTACCTGGATAGCCAGCAAGAAGTGCGATTAACCAATACGACCGAGAAACCGAGAAATATCACTTGGTCTCACGATGGCCGTACGTTGGCATTTACCCTGTTTACAGAGCAAAAACAAAAGCCGTTGTTTACAGCGATGCCTAAAAAACCCAAAGGGGCGAAGTGGGCTGAAAATGCCAAGTTTATTGATAGCACCACGTATCGCGGCGATGGTCGGGGCTATTTGCGGCAAGGGTATGACCAAATTTACGTGTTGCCTGTGGAAGGGGGAACCCCAAGGCAACTCACCCATGGAAAATATCCCAGCGGTGGTGCCATTTGCTTTAGCCAGGACGATAAATACATCTTCTTTGCCTCTCCGGGGACGGAAGATTACGCACTCAATCCGCTGACCCGCGACATTTTTAAAGTTGCGGTCTCGACGGGGAATATTGAGCAGGTTACTGATTTGGCCGGCCCTGAATTGAATCCCGTACTCAGCCCAGATGGTAGGTATCTGGCTTTCAGCCAACTGAATGACAGAAAACTGTCGTACCAGAATGGCGACATCGTTGTTATGACGCTGGCATCTGGAAAACTGACGCGTTTAACGTCTTCTTTAGATCGCAGTATTGGCAAATTTGTATGGGCTGATAACAGTCGCTCTCTCACTTTTTCTTATCTCGATCACGGTGAAACGAAACTGGCTAAAGTCAGCTTGGATGGTGATATCAGCAAACTTGATATTGTTACTGGCGGCCAGTCGTTGGGCCGACCTTATACCTCCGGGGATTTTGCGGTAAGCGACGAGGGCGATATTGTGTACGTATCTGCCGGGCGAAGCACTCCTGGCGATCTAACACTTTACCGAAAAGGTAAAGCAGACGTTACGTTAACCCAGTTAAATCAGGACGCGCTGGGCCATATGACATTAGCCGAGGTCAAAGATCTCGCCGTTACATCCAGTATTGACGAAAGGAAAATAGATGCCTGGGTGGCATTACCGCCACACTTTGATGAGACGAAAAAATATCCACTTATCCTGGAAATTCACGGTGGCCCCCACGCTGCGTACGGCCCACATTTTGCCATGGAGATTCAACTCATGGCTGCCAAAGGTTATGTTGTGGTGTGGTCTAACCCTCGTGGTAGTGCATCGTATGGCGAGGATTTTGGCAACCTGATCCATCACAATTACCCATCAGAAGACTATAACGATCTGATGGACGTAGTTGATGCCACGATTGCGAAAGGTTACATCGACGAAAACAATTTGTTCATTACCGGAGGGTCTGGCGGCGGTGTACTTACAGCTTGGTCTATTGGTAAAACCGATAGATTTTCAGCTGCTGTAGTGGCGAAGCCTGTGATTAACTGGGTGAGTTTTGCGCTAACTGCGGATGCCTATCCTTTTTTCAGCCAGTACTGGATGCCTGATATGCCCTGGAATATTGCAGATGAATTGTGGAACAGAAGTCCGTTGTCGTTAGTAGGCAACGTGACCACACCAACATTGCTGTTAACCGGAGAGGCCGATTATCGTACGCCCATCAGTGAGTCTGAGCAGTTCTATCAGGCTCTGAGGTTGCAAAAAGTGGATGCGGCGATGGTGAGGTTACCTGGTGCTTCCCACGGTATAGCCAGTAAACCGTCACGCTTGGTACAGAAAGTGGGGAATATTCTCGCGTGGTTTGAGCGCTATAAAAAAGATGGCAGCGCGCAGTAAGCAGAAAGTACTGGGGTGTCAATGAATAACAAACTGGCTCGTAATACGCAGTTGTTTGGCGCTGTGATCATTGGGTTGGGATCAATTTTGGGTACCGGAGCCTATGTCAGCGTAGGCCTTACTGCTGCGATTGCTGGAGATTTACTCATATGGGCAATAGTTATCGCGGCTTTCACGGCGCTGTGTAACGGGCTGTCTTCAGCTCAACTGGCCAGCGCTCACCCCGTTAGCGGAGGCACCTACGAATACGGCTATCAGTATTTAAATCGCCCGTGCGGCGTTGCTGCGGGAGTGTTATTTATTGTTGCAAAAAGCGCGTCAGCCGCCACCGCTGCATTGGTCATCGCCGATTATCTAGCATCTGTTATGGGTTTGGGAGACACGGCTGAAGCCATAACCTCGATAACATTGCTCCTCTTTTTTACCGTTTTCGTCTTGGCTGGTTTGCGTCGGACAAACTGGCTAAACGGGCTATTGGTGTGTATTAGCTTACTCGGTTTGCTCGTGTTTGTTATGGTGGCTTTTCAGGCTGAACCCTCTGGCGAACTCTTGCACCGCGAGGGGAGCCTGTCGCTTTTTCACGGCGCAGCATTGATGTTTGTGGCATTTACCGGGTACGGACGAATTGCCACTATGGGCGAGGAGATTGCACACCCACGCAAGAATATCCCCCGAGCCGTTTGGCTGACTCTCATCGTTGTCAGTATCATCTATATATTGGTAGGGATGGCGATAGTGCACATATGGCAGTATAAATTACTACTCACCAGCGACTTCAATATTGCCAATCTGGTAAACCACTCACCGTGGCGTTGGGTAGTGGTTGGCGGTGGGGTAGTTGCCATGGGCGGTGTGATCCTCAATTTAGTATTGGGTGTATCCCGAGTTTACCTTGCCATGGGGCGCCGCGGAGATCTGCCGGCCTCGCTGGCAACATTGGACAAAGACAACAAAGCGGCGCCAATGGCAACCTGGGCGACATTTTTTACCATGGCATTAATAGTGCTGCTCGGGGGAATAGAAAGTACCTGGACACTGAGCGCATTTACCGTCTTGATTTACTACAGCATAACCAATGTGGCGGCCTTAAAAGTGTCGCAGGCGCAGCGGTTCATTCCACGCTGGGTGTCTGTTTTGGGGCTGCTTAGCTGTGTCAGTCTGGTCGTGTTGGCAGTGCTGGCGCAATGACTAAGCCGTAGCGCGGGTGGTCAGCCTGATAAACGTAGCCTTTGGTGGGTGAAGTTTGCTATATTTCAAAGCTCATTCAGGTAAAGGTGTTTCCATACAACAAATGGGAAACGTAAATGGGAATCTGGTGAATGACCAGAACTGTACCCGCAACTGTGAATCAATAGCAGGCTATTGAAAGTCAGATACCAGCCTTACCTTAAGCGTTAGTTTTCGTGCGGGAATACACGATAGCAAGTCTTCTTTATTGCCGGGGCATTACCCGGAAACTTGCCTATTCTCGCCACCCAATCAGGTGGAATCATTGTCAGATAAATGCGTACTTCAGGCCGAAGAGGTGTCATTACACATCCTCAATAAAGCCATTTTACACCAAGTGAGCTTTACTGCCCGGCGGGGGGAGGTGGTAGGCGTGCTCGGCCCCAATGGAGCCGGTAAAACCACTTTACTCAAAGTGCTGTCCGGACAGCGAGACAGTCAGGGCCTGGTCTACTGGAATGGACGGGCTATTGGTGATTATACTATTCAGGCCCTTGCACGGCAGGTAGCTGTGGTAAACCAAATTAACGATGTAGTGTTCTCTGTAACATTGCAGCAGGTCGTGCGTATGGGGCTACTTCCCCACAAAAGTCTGTTATCACGGCAAACCAAAAGCGACGACCGCCTGATTAAACAAGCCATTAAAGCGGTAGGGCTTGAAGAAAAAACACAGCAGCAGTTCAGCAGCTTATCGGGTGGTGAGCAACAACGCACCCTAATAGCCAGAGCACTGGTTCAGCGCGCGCCATTACTGATCCTCGACGAGCCGGTTAATCACCTTGACGTGTATTATCAGCATCAGATCCTGCAATTGCTTCACGATCTTGCCTCGCAACTGGACGTGACAGTGGTAATGAGCCTTCATGATCTGACGCTGGCGGCACAGTATTGCGACGCATTGCTCCTTATCAGCGAAGGCAAACTGGTAGCTAGTGGGTCGGCTAATGCGGTACTACAGCCCGATTTACTTTCTTCCGTCTTCAATATTGACTGTCATGTGACACAACGGGATGGAAAGCCCAGTGTGTCATTTTCGCCGAAGAGGAAGCCAGTATTAGATCTAGCAGGTTGGAAACCATGAGCCGACAGTTGTTGTGGATGACGCTATGTATTTTCGCTGTAGCCGCTTGTGGAGCGTCGTTACTGTATGGTGCTGCCGAGCTTTCTGCGGCAGATGTGTGGGAATGTCTAATTGATAATTGTGCTTCGCCCGCCGATACATTGATATTTTGGCAAATCCGCGCTCCTCGGGTGGCTGTGGGCTTCCTCGTTGGTGTGGGGTTAGCAGTGGCGGGCGCAACATTGCAAAATGTGACGCGAAATAGCCTCACCGACCCTTATTTGTTTGGCGTCGTCGCTGGGGCCGGTCTGGGCGCCAGTGTGGCAACTCTGTTGTTCACCGAATCCTTTACAGCGAAGTTCGGTATTTCCTGGTCCGATCCCGAAACTGCTTTTTCTCTTGCGCTGCCCGCCGCCGCATTTTTAGGTGCACTCTTTTCCGTGGCGCTGGTTCAGTTACTGGTGGCAAGCGCCCTGGGGCGGCGCACAGAGCATCTGCTGTTGGCAGGCGTGGCCGTGTCTTTCATGCTAGGGGCGTTCTCCCACTTTCTGCTTTTCCTCGCCGAGCCGTTTGCGGCCAACAAAGTGGTGTTTTGGCTAATGGGGAGTTTGGCCCGGGCAGAGACGTGGTACGCCTGGGTCATGCTGCCCGTGGTAACCCTGAGTGTTTTGATACTGTTGCTGTTTGGGCGGCAAACTGACGCATTGCTATTGGGTGACGAAAGCGCGCGGTCACTGGGAGTGAATGTTCGCTTGTTGCGGATGATTTCCCTTGCCATTTGCGCTGCGTTAACAGCCTGTATTGTCTCTTATTGCGGTGGTATTGGTTTTGTCGGGTTAATGATCCCGCACATTGTGCGCAACTGGCTCGGAGTCACCAGCCGTACGCTTATTCTGGGTTGTGTGTTACTGGGGGGAACCTTTATGGTCATAGTGGATATTTTTGCAAGGGTCGCTCTTACAGGACAGGAAATACCCATTGGCATCATCACCTCAGCCATTGGCAGTATGTTCTTTTTCCTCGCTATTCGACAACGGAGTCAATAATACTATGTTATCTGCGTTAACGTGGCCGGTACCTGCATTAGATAGCGACAAGCTGTCGCACTATCAAGAGGTTGTCGACAACAAAACCAAACCACCTGGCTCATTGGGCAAGCTCGAAACACTGGCAATCCAAATGGCACAGATCCAACTGGGACTGTTTGAGCAATCGCAACTGACTGTAGCCAAGCCCGTTGTATTGGTGTTTGCAGGGGATCACGGCATTGCCAGTCATGGCGTGAGTATTGCTCCGGCGGCAGTAACACAGCAAATGGTAAGTAATTTTCTGGCAGGCGGGGCCGCGATCAATTGCTTTTGTCGTACCAACGATGTGGCGCTCGGCGTTATTGACACTGGTATGCTTGCTCCGCTCGACCAACCTCACTCCAATTACATTGTTCGGCGCCTTGGCGCCGGTACGAATGATATTAGCGTTACAGCAGCCATGTCTGAAGATACGCTGGAAGAGGGGCTGTTATCCGGGCAGCACATCGCCGAACAGTACCTAAAGCAGGGTTCTAACGTCATTGGTTTTGGGGAAATGGGCATTGGTAACACTACTATGGCAGCCGCTTTGTTTGCGGCGTTTTGTAACAAACAAGCCGATGAAGTGGCCGGGCGTGGTACGGGTATTTCCGATGAACAGTTAGCCCTTAAAACCGCACTTATTTGTCGGGCGCTGAAACGCTCAGCAAGAGAAAACGACGGGCAGCTCCCCAAACCATACTATTTGCTTGCGTCGCTGGGTGGTTTTGAAATCGTACAAATGGTTGGTGCTATGTTGGCTGCCGCAGAAAATGGGGCGCTTATTGTCGTCGATGGCTTTATTGTATCTGTGGCAGCGCTAGTGGCGTGTGATATTGCCCCTAACGCCAGACAATTTATGGTTTTTGCCCATACCAGTGAAGAGCGCGCGCACCAAATGGTGCTAGACGAACTGCGCGCCGACCCGCTGTTAAACATGGGGTTTCGATTAGGCGAGGGGACGGGAGCTGCATTGGCAATTCCCCTGTTGCGCACGGCCGCTGCTGTGTACAACGATATGGCCACATTCGAGAGTGCAAGTGTTCATGTGTGAACAGGAGATTACCCAATCCAAGTTAGTTCAGGAGCTAAATTATTTTCGCTTGGCGGTGATTTTTTTTACCCGTATTCCCATGGGGAATGGGGTACATTATCAACCTGAATTTATGCATAGTTGCACACGCTATTTTCCCCTTGTCGGCTGGCTCTTGGCACTGTTACTCGTGGTGTTGTGGCAAGTTGCAGAAACGGTACTGGGCCCGTTAGTTGCTGTAGTGATGGTGATGGTGGCCAGTGTTTTACTTACCGGCGCGCTCCACGAAGATGGCCTGGCGGATACCTGTGATGGGTTTTGGGGCGGATTTACCCCTGAGCGCAAAATTGACATCATGAAAGACAGTCGCATTGGTACTTACGGTACGTGTGCCCTGGCACTGTCACTCGGGCTTAAAGCCGCGTTGTTATACACCCTGGCACGGCACAATATGCTCGTTTGGGCATTGTGTATCGCCTACCCGTTATCCCGGGCTTTTGCGTTGAGCCATGTACAGGATTTGCCCTACGTATCATCTCGGGGAAGCGTGCAAAAAAATAAGAGTGATCCCTTAGCAAAACCGGTGTCCGCAAAGCATTTGTTTTTTGTCTTCGGTACTGGCGCTATCGCTGCTTTATGGTTGCCTCTGGTGAATATGATACTGCTGTTTGGGGTGTTGATTGTTGTGCGCTATGGATTGCGAAACTGGATGCGCCATCACATTGGTGGGTTTACCGGGGATGTGCTCGGGGCCGCCCAGCAAATTCAGGAATTAGTTATCTACCTCTTTTTAGTAGCTTTAGCTGGAGGGCTGGCATGATAGAGCTAGTGTTAGGTGGGGCGCGCAGCGGTAAATCACGTTATGCACAGAGCGTTGTGTCCAAACTCGAGGGTAACGCGGGAAATAGCGCTAAGAAGCGTGTTTTTTACATTGCCACTGCCATTAACACTGACCCGGAAATGGCAAGTCGTATCGCACAACATCAAAATGACAGACCATCGCACTGGCAACTGGAAGAACGCGCTTTGGATTTGCCAGCGGCTATCCAAAATCTCGCCAGTACACCACATCACATACTTCTTGTCGATTGTTTAACCCTGTGGCTAAACAATGAAATGTACCACCATCCCAAGCGTGATTTTAAGTGCTTGCAACGATCTTTAATTGACGTCCTTAGTGCGGCAAAGGCGCAGATTATCATTGTGAGCAACGAAGTGGGCATGGGCATCATCCCAATGGGCAGTGTTTCTCGCCGCTTTGTCGATTGGCAAGGCTGGTTAAACCAAGCGGTAGCCGAATGCGCCCACAGGGTCACTTTTGTCGCAGCTGGGCTGCCGTTAACCATGAAGAGCGAGGCGTAGCGGTGGTGGGCACTCACCATGTTTTTCTGTTGAGGCACGGTCAGGTAGCCGGGCCCGCAGCGCTGTACGGCAAAACCGATATCGCGCTAAGCGCAGCGGGTCACAATGAATTGAACAGCCAGCTAGCCCGAGTCCTCCCTTTGACGAGAGTGGTGTCGTCACCGCTTAAACGCTGCCTGGATTTTGCCAAAAGTGTAAGTGAGCGAGAGGCGATACCGCTTCATGTCGAGGCGGGTTTTCGCGAATGCAACTTTGGTCGTTGGGATGGCGTGCCCTTTGATGATATTCCCACCGATTGCTGGGGTGATTTGGAAAAGTTCTGGCATGCACCGTCGGTGTATCACTTTGACAACGCAGAACCACTGCAGGTGATGCAAGCAAGAGTCGTCGCTGCGTGGGGGGCGCTACTGCAAATGCTACAAAACGAGAGCCAGCCCCAACGGGTACTGTTGGTGACTCACGGTGGCGTTATCCGGCTTGTTCTTGCCAGCGTCCTAGGCGTCAATTGGGCGAATCCGGCCTTGTTCAGCCAGTGGCAAATTGGCTATGGCAGTGTCTCGCTATTAACCCTTTTGCGAGGTGGTGATACTAGACCAATTATTAACTACGTGGCTTTGCCTGCTGATGTGGCAAGTAAAGCAAGGTAAATGAGAACACCGTGATAAAAAATACACTCATGGTTCAGGGTACCTCCTCCGATGCCGGTAAAAGTATGCTGGTAGCGGCATTGTGTCGCTGTTTGTACCGCCGGGGCGTCAAGGTTGCACCATTTAAACCTCAAAACATGGCGCTAAACAGTGCTGTTACTGGGGAGGGCGGTGAAATTGGTCGCGCCCAGGCAGTGCAGGCGCAAGCAGCTGGTATTGCGCCCACCGTGGACATGAATCCGGTATTGCTAAAGCCCAGCACAGATACTGGTGCGCAGGTCATCATTCACGGTAAAGCGATCGCCAATATGCAAGCGGGCGTTTACCACAACTATAAAAACGTGGCGATGGAGGCAGTGCTGACTTCCCACGCGCGTTTAGTCCGGCAATATCAATGTGTCATTGTTGAAGGGGCGGGCAGCCCGGCAGAAGTTAACCTGCGGGAGGGTGATATCGCCAACATGGGGTTTGCTGAAGCCGTTAATTGTCCTGTCATACTTATCGCTGATATCGACCGTGGTGGAGTCTTTGCGCAGTTGGTGGGGACGTTGGCGTTGCTGTCAGACTCGGAACAAAAGCGGGTGGTTGGTTTTGTTATTAACAAGTTTCGGGGCGACATCGCGTTGCTGAAATCCGGCCTGGAATGGCTGGAAAAGAGAACTGGAAAACCCGTGCTTGGCGTATTACCGTATTTGCCGAACTTACAACTTGCCGCTGAGGATGCGGTGAATGCCGCACAGAATCACGTCGCTGATGATAGCCGATTAACCATTGCGGTCCCTGTGTTTACCCGGATCAGCAATCACACTGACTTCGATATGTTGCGGGTGTTACCCCAGGTCAACTTAGTTTATGTGCCTCCTCATACATCCGTACCCCCATGCGACCTTATTATTTTACCCGGTAGCAAAAACGTACGTGGTGACCTGGCTTTCACACGGGAAATGGGGTGGCATCAGGATATTGCCCGGCATTTGCGCTACGGCGGTAAAGTGCTGGGTATTTGTGGGGGCTATCAAATGCTGGGCAAGTTAATTTCTGATCCAAATGGTGTGGAAGGTCCGCCGGGTAACACACCCGGTTTAGGCTATTTGGATACCCAAACTGTTTTGCAACGTGAAAAGCAACTTACCCTAAGCCGGGGGCAGTTGTGCCTGTGCGCAAACGGCATACAGCCAGCTGTTTCAGAGAGCGTAGACGTGGAAGGTTATCAAATTCACGTCGGGGAAACTGATGTAAACGAAGCGACCTGTTTTGCAATACTCAGCGATGGACAGCGAGAAGGAGCCATCAGCAGTGACAATCAAATTGCGGGTACGTATTTACACGGTCTATTTGATAACACCAGTGCCCTGAAAACCATTTTGGCGTGGGCCGGAGCAACCGTTCAGGTTGAACAAAGCTACGCCGAATTACAGGAAAGAGAGCTCAATCGATTAGCAGACATGTCCGAGCAGCATCTCGATTGGGAAACCATAGATTCATTAATAGGGTGTATCTGATATGAGTAACGACCGCAGTAACGAAAAACACAAGGCGCGAATGCAGGAGCACAAAGCCAAAGTGGATGAACGGGTGGCAAATGCGCAGGAGGAAAAGGGAATTCTTATTGTGATCACCGGCAACGGTAAGGGGAAATCTACCTCGGGCTTCGGCACAGTCACCCGGGCCGTAGGCCATGGTTTAAAAGCGGCGGTAGTGCAATATGTGAAAGGCACCTGGCCCTGTGGGGAGCGGGATTTACTACAGGCCCACGGCGTGCCATTTCACGTTATGGGTACTGGCTTTACCTGGGAAACACAGGACAAAGCAACGGATATCGCGGCTGCGAAAAAAGCCTGGGAGCAATCAAAAGTATGGTTGCAGGATCCGTCAGTCAATCTGGTCTTACTGGACGAGATCACTTACATGCTCACCTACAAATACCTCGACGTCGGTGAAGTGGTAGAAGCGCTGAGAAACCGGCCGCAAGGACAGAATGTTGTTGTAACCGGTCGGGCATGTCATAGGGCTATCATTGATATTGCTGATACGGTCAGTGAGGTGAAATCAGTAAAACACGCCTTTGATGCTGGGATAAAAGCGCAGGTGGGGATCGACTGGTGAAACGATTGACAATGGGAGTTGTGACGTTTGTTGTACTGCTACTGATTGGTGGAGGAGTGGCAACGGCCGCAGACAGGCCGCTGCGCATTGTTGCCCTGGCTCCGCATATAGTGGAATCTTTGTACGACATTGGCGCAGGTGATACTATTATTGCTACCACTGACCATTCAGATTTCCCTGCAGCGGCGAAACAGATCCCCCGGGTAGGCAATTACGCCCGTTTGCAAATCGAGCGCATTGTTCAACTAGCCCCGGATATCATTATTGCGTGGCGCACGGGTAACCCCCAGGAAGATCTTGCCCGGTTAAAAAAATACGGCATGAACATTGTGTATTCCGACCCTACCACGCTTGACAGTGTGGCCGATGAGTTGATTATGTTAGGGGAGCTAACGGGTCACACGCAGCGTGCTGAAGCGATGGCAGAGGCGTACAGAAAGCGCTTGTCGAGCCTTCGCAATAGATACGCAACTGCAACGCCAGTGACCGGTTTTTATGAGTTGTGGGCCCGTCCGCTTCGAACCGTTGCTAACAATGCATGGCTGCAAAAGCAATTGACACTGTGCGGAGTGAACAACCCGTTTGCCTCGTTAAAAGAAGACTATCCCATGGTGAGCTTGGAGCATGTCCTGGCCAGTTTACCCCAGGTTGTCATTCAGCCTACACCACACAGTGCCTCTAACCTTGATGCCTTGGATTGGGCACAGTGGGAACATATTCCCGCCACTGCCAACGGATTTATTTTTCATCCTGATGCCGACAAAACCCATCGCATGACAGTGCGTATGCTGGATGAAGTGTCACACTTGTGTGAACTGATTGACGATGCCAGGCAGCGATATAACGGCAAGTAATTCATTGACATTCGACGGTGGCGTGGCTATCTTGCACGCCTCTGTCTCAGGTGCCTGACGGCTGAAAGTATTCGGTCTGGTCAGGGTAAACGGGAAGTGTGGTGGAACAATGCTCAAAAGCAATGGTTCAATTCCACGGCTGCCCCCGCAACGGTAATACACGCTATGTGTGAGCCCGACACCGGCCTGAAGTAAACAACTATGACAGTTAACGCGAATGAAGCGGAGGGCTTCATTGGGGTATGTAAATTCTGCTTTTATGGCAACATCGCATCGCGGTGTGCTCATGCATTCACATCCTCTTTCCCTCCTTCAATCGTTTTCTGATAAAGATTGAGGAACACACGTGAAACACATTACTCTCGTACTGGCGGTATCGTCGTCATTCTCTGGCGCAGCGTATGCGCAAAATGAGATGGAAACTATTACGGTAACGGCTTCCAGAGCCAGTGGTCAGGCAGTGCCGAGTCTGGCAACACAACTGGTTATCTCTCGTAGCGACATCGCCCTTGCCCAGGTTGAATCTGTACCTGAGCTGCTCTCTCGCTACGCCGGTATTGATGTGGCCAGTAACGGCGGCCGTGGACAAACTGTGTCTGTCTTTACCCGAGGTGCCAGCTCAGATCAAACCTTGGTATTGATCAACGGACTCAGATTGAATACGGCAAGTAGTGGCGGCGCTACCTGGTCTACACTTTCTCCGGAATTGATTGAGCGCATAGAAATTGTTAAGGGGCCACGGGCCGCGATATGGGGGTCGGATGCAATTGGCGGTGTGATTAATATCATTACCCGGGAGCAAATTCCGGGCAGTGTATCAGTTAACGCAAAATACGGTACCAACAACACCCAATCTTATTACCTTGGCACCAGTTTTTCACATGGTGACGGTGCGACTACCCTTGCCATTACGAAAGAAAACAGCGACGGGTATGACGTGCTAAAAACCAGTGAGCCCGATGAAGATGGCTACGACACCTTTAGCGTTGTGCTAAATGGCAAGCAAAATATTAGCAAAGCGCTGTCACTGAATTGGATGTTAAGAACCGTTGAGCAGGATAGCGAATTCGATTCGACGTATTTGAATGAATCTGAAAATAAAAACCGGGAATGGAACCTTGGAGGGGACTATCACTGGGCCATTGCCGGCGTGACAAACACAACAACCGTGAATGTTGGCTCGAGTCGGGATACGGGTGAAAGTTACGGCAATGGCCGTGAGAAAGCGAACAGTGATTTATTTGAAACCCGGCGCGATCAATTGTCGGTGGTGAATACGTCGCGTTTTGACGAAGGGCTCACCCTTGTAATGGGGACTGACCAGTACAATGAAAAAATGGTTTCTAATACTGCATTTAGTCAGGATCGGCGCCGTGTCGAAGGCTATTTTGGACACGGTCTTTACGCTGGAGACAAGATTACTGTCGAACTTGCCCTGCGTTATGACGACGTAGAAAATATCGACGGTGAAACTACCTACAATGCCAGCTTCGGATATAAGATCACCGATGACATTCAACTTTCTGTAGCGAAAGGTACAGGATTTAAAGCGCCCACTTTCAACGATCTTTACTATCCTTATGGTGGCAATCCCAATCTCATTTCCGAAACGTCTGATACCGAAGCAGTTAACCTACAATACAATAAAAACGCAGTGACACTGGGGCTGAGTTTCTATAACACCGATATCGACAACCTTATCGAATGGGCACCGGACACCAACAACATTTGGCAGCCTCGCAATATCGCCACCGCAGATATCAGCGGCGTGGATGTGCAGGCAAGCTACGCCGGTTGGGGGGGAACCCATACGTTAAATTACGGTTATCTTGACGCCATAGATAAGGTAACCAATACCCGTTTAGTGCGTCGGGCTAAAAATCAATTTAGCTACCAGTTCACCGCTTCATTCCGGGATACAGATGTGTTACTAAACTACGAATACAAAGGTGACAGGGAAGACCAGGGCGCGGTACTCGATAGTTATCAGATAGTGGACGTGAGTGTGGAACATCACCTGACAGATACATTTTCTGCGAAGCTAAAATTGCACAACCTGTTTAATGAATCTTATGAGACAGTGTTGAATTACCAAAACCTGGAACGCGCTGTGTATGTAAGTGTTAACTATCGTATGTAGCGTTTTGAAAGCATATGTTTAAGATGATTTGACCAATTAAGATGAGCGCTGAAGGCTGACGTATTCTTATATATGCCTTACCCAGCGCCGACACCAGGGATCCCGATTTGGTTACCTTTTCTCTTTGCTTGGCGCTGTTGTTGGACAGGATATTCGGTGAGCCAAAGCACTGGCACCCTTTGGTTGGTTTTGGCTGGTTAGCCCAACAGATAGAGTCATATTTAAACAGTGCCGTGTACGGTGACGCCCAACGGGCGGTTTTTGGGGCCACGGCCTGGTGTGTTTTGGTTTTACCATTGCCGGCTTTGCTTGTATGGGCAGATGACACTGGCCCGATCTTAAACGTATTGTTGCTTTACCTGTGTTTGGGCTACCGCAGTTTACAAGAACACGGGATGCAGGTTTTTCGGCCTTTAACTGATGGCAATATATTAGACGCCAGAAAGTACACTGGTTATTTGGTGAGTCGCGATACCGGAGCACTTGACGAGCCAGCCATGGCGAGGGCAACAGTAGAGTCGGTGTTAGAGAATGGCCATGACGCAGTGGTCGCTACGTTATTTTGGTATTGCGTAGGTGGTGCGCCATTTGCGGTAGCACATCGTTTGGCGAATACCCTTGATGCTATGTGGGGGTACAGAAATGCGCAATATAAGGTTTTTGGTTTCTTTAGCGCAAAAATGGACGATCTTATGGGGTGGCCATCGGCTAAGCTAACGGCCTGCCTTTATGCGTTACAGGGCAATTTTTGGCGGTGCGTAAACAATGCTTTTCATCAGGGGCGGCAATACAAAAGTCTCAATGGTGGCTGGGTGATAGCCAGCGGTGCTACAGCGTTGAATGTGAGGCTTGGTGGCGCATCCCTATATTTTGAACAAAAACACATAAGTCCGACGCTGGGGGGCGGTAAACCGTCCACAGCAAAAGACATTCCCCGAAGTCTTGCACTGGTTAGAAAGAGTTGTTTCTTATGGCTTTTGATTTGTGCGATAACAGAAGGAATCAGCTATGCTGCATCATGGTGGTAACGTAGCCGAAGTGGCGAAAAAGTACAGTATCCCGGTGGGGCTGTGGCTCGATTTGTCTACAGGTATTGCGCCAGTGGGATACTCCGTGCCTGTTTTGCCTGCGGAAGTATGGCGTAAACTTCCTCTGTGTAGTGCGTCATTAATCGAAGCAGCGCGAGCCTATTATCAAGCAACAGACGTTTACCCTGTGTCAGGCAGCCAGCAGGGCATTCAGGCGTTGCCTCTTTATCGTCGGAATCTGGGAAAGAACAACGGCACAGTATGGGTGCCTTTTCAGGGCTATAAAGAGCATGAAAAAGCCTGGCGAAGTGCAGGGTTTCCTGTCAGGCACTATACAACCTTACCCGATGTCGAGGCGTTGTCTCATCAGGATGTGGTGATTGTCATTAATCCTAATAATCCGAGCGGACAGGTACAACCTTTTGGCAAGCTCGAAGCGCTACACCAGCGCCTTGCTGAACGGGATGGGTGGCTTGTCGTGGATGAAGCATTTGGTGATGCCGCAGCGTCTTTTACGTCTGCAATACCCCTTGCGCGGGAAGGTCATTGTTTTGTATTGCGTTCAGCGGGTAAATTTTTTGGGTTGGCGGGGCTGCGCATCGGTTTCGTCATTGCCCAACAGCGTCATCTACAAGCGTTGATCTTAGCGATCGGGCCATGGTCGGTAAATGGGCCTGCGTTGTTTATTATGGAGGAAGCGCTCAACGATACGCGCTGGCAACAGACACAGCGACGGATGCTAGAGCAGTGCTCCACCTCTCTACATCAAGTGTTAAAAACTTTTCTTGGTGCAGATAGTACCGGGACGTACTTATTCAGAACCACGTACCTCAACAATGCGGAGGCCATTCACCGCTACCTTTGTTTACACGGGATTTATACCCGGCTGACCGATGAAAAAGATGCGATAAGGTTTGGGGTGCCAGGTAACAGTGATTTGCCCAGGTTAAAAGCAGTACTCGAGGCCTACAGTAATACTGATGGAGTAAGTTGAGCGTTACAGCCAGCCCTTCTGGCGCGCAATACGGGCAGCTTCGATACGGTTAGTGGCGTTTAGTTTGCTCGACGCACTGGAGAGATAATTTCTCACTGTACCAGGTGATAAATGCATGTCGTTTGCTATTTGTTCTGTTTGTTTGCCATCGGCGGCCAGTTTTAGCGCTTTGCGTTCTTTATCGCTAAGAGGGTCAGCTTCTTCCCAAGCGTCAACGATGAGTTCCGGCGCGATAATTTTCCTGCCTTGCATCACTCTGCGAATGGCATTTGCCAGATCATCACTGGGGCCGTCTTTGAGTAAATATCCTTTTACACCGCAATCCATCGCGCGGCGAAGATAGCCTGCGCGGGCAAACGTTGTCAAAATAATAACGCGGCACCCGTCGCCACTCTTATGAATGTGCTGGGCCAGTTCTAATCCTGTCATCACGGGCATTTCTATGTCTGTTAACACGATGTCGGGGGAGAGCGAATAAACCATCTCCAGGGCTTCTTTGCCATTACTGGCTTTTGCTACCACCTGCATGTCGGGCTCTAAGTCCAACAATGCGGCCAGTGCGCCGAGCAACATGCCCTGATCTTCAGCAATAAGGATTCTTACAGGTGTTTTCATAGCGGCACCGTTACTGTTAATGTTAAGCCGTTTTTCGGCAGTATAGTGACACTGCCGCCTAATTGTTCTGCACGCTCGCGCATGCCATTCAGACCGTTACCCTCGGTAAGGGTTTCGCAGTCGCCGTTGTCAGCGATTGTCAGTATCACTTGTGAAGACGATTGCTGCCAGTGAATGTCGCACCGGGTAGCCGTGGAGTGCTTTACCAAATTTGTCACGGCTTCTCTCACAATATAGGCCATGGTAGCGTCAATGGTTTGCGGTAATGCTGGGTTTGGCATTGTATAAGTAAACACGACATCTACTGACTGCAACAGGGTTTTTGCATTGGCCAGTTCACTAGCCAGATCTTTCTGGCGGTAGCCGGTAACGGCTTCGCGTACTTCAGAGAGCGCTTGACGACTAATTTGTTCCAGCTCAGCAATTTCACTCCGCGCTCTTTGTGTATCGTGATCAAACAGTTTTTGAGCCAGCTGCGCTTTCATAGTGAGCATAGAAAATGTGTGCCCGATAAGATCGTGAAGGTCCCGGGCAATGCGTTCGCGTTCCGCCGTTGTCGCCAGTCGCTCAACCTCCTCTTGAGAGAGTTTCAGGGCTTTATTTTTAAGGGCGATTTCATGCTGGAATATATTCACACCGCCAATCATGATAGAAAATAACACCGCCGGAACGTAGAAGAACATTGGCAGTTCTTGCCACCAGGTTAGAAATAAAACATAAGCCACGACACCAGCAATAGCGGCAACCCCTTTTTTTGGCGCGCCCAGATGGGAGGCGAATGCCGCTGCGTACACGAAGAATACGGCGGAACCGGGGTTAATCATTACCATGGCTGATCCAACGATGCAGATAGCCACAATGTAATACAAGGTGCTTGTGCCAGACACCCAATAGGCGCGGAAATAGCAAATGAGAAATGCACTGGTGCCACCGAGAGCGGCTATCCAATGCCATAGTGGTGGTGAAGAAAAAAAGAAATAGATAAAAAAGGTGGCGAGATAGACAAGCCATACGTAGGGTAGGATCCCCAGCTCGCTGCTTTGTGGCAGCAAGCGGTGGTGCAGGGCAATTAGCCAGTGACGTAAACTAGTGTTCATCGTTATTCAAACGCAATGTTGTCAAGCTCAAGAGTAAAAGGCGTGGTTGTTGCCCCGGCCATCCAGCCAATACCTGTAATATTTGTCCAGTCGACGCCAGTAAAATCTGCCAGCTCAATGGATATCCGTTCGCACTTAGCCGATACCGCGAAGTTGCGTTCCTGAGGGCGAGGGTTTCCTGGCATCATCACCATAAGCCTGAAGGTGCCTTCAGTGCCTCTGGCGTCAAATACTATACGCTTGAATTGACTAAGATTATAGCCGTTGTCCAGTGATTCGGTGAACATTAAAAGTGCCCCTGCCCAGGGAAACGGGAACTGATTTCCAACCTCACCTTTTACGGATAATGCGCCGTTGCCGTTGCAGCCATTCTCAATGCGCTGAAGGGTTGCTGATGAGTTGCCACCCATAATATTGTCTGATGACGTCACGAATCGCTTACCTGTGATTGGCGTAAGGTCAATATCGAAGTTGCTGATTTCGCCAGTATCTGGTGTTGAACCAATATTTTTGGTTCTCTCGAAATAGGCTGGCACCTTTGCACCATTTTTCACGATGTGGCGAATAGTTTGTGTGTGCCTGATGTCTTTTCGAGGGTCTTTATCCAGGACGATAAAATCTGCTTTCGCACCCGGTTTAAGGTGCCCTCGCTCGCCAATGTCAAAGCGGGAAAAAGGCCCGTAAGTAGCGGCTTGAAGGGCTTCTGCAGGTGATAGGCCGCTTTCTGCCAACAGAGCCAACTCATCGTGCAGGCTAATCCCATGCGCAGTTCCCTGGTTCGGCGCATCGGTGCCCGCAAGAATGGTGATACCAGCTTCATGCATACGCCGGGTGTTATTTAGGGCTGTGAGAAAGTAGTCGTCGGGCAATCCCCTGACATTGATATCATTATCAATCGCACTTTCTATCGCGCCGGGCAGCCGTCCACTGAAAGGTGAGTTATCAATCATCGCACGCCCCCTGCCTTCACCGGCCACTGAAGCTAAGATTGACAAGGTCGGCACCACGAACACATCCTGCGCTTTCATTGCAGCAATAAGGGCATCGCTGGCCGGGCCGTTGGCAAACGTGTGCACAAGCCCGTCAGCACCCGCTTTTACGGCATCTTCCGCAGAAGTTGAATCCATCACATGAACCACAGCAAGCGCCTGCTGGTCATGTGCAGCCTGAACAACGGCACTGAGCGTAGCGTAATCGATAGATGTATAGCGTGAACGACTCGTGGGTAGCCCGGCAGTGGCATCATAGACAATTTTAATGTAATCAGCACCTTCTGACAGGCGGTTCGCCACGAAGGTTTCTGCTTCGTCAGGAATCGAAATAGTAGGAATAGTGAAGCCGTATTCAGTGCCATGACCGCCAGGGCTGGTTACCAAAATACCGGAAGAGAACAGGTCGCCCTCAGATACCGGGGTATCATTATTGCGTTGTGGTTTTTTTGATACGAAGAAAGATAAATCAGTAAACATGTCCAGCGACGTGGTAACCCCAAAAGAGAGGGCTTGATCCAGCGCATTTCCCCAGGAGTGAGTGTGAGCATCAATAAGCCCGGGGATCACAATACCGCCCTGTCCGTCGATGTCCAACACAGTGTCAGAGGTTGTTTGCCCTGCATCCGGGGCAACGATTCGTCCTGCCTCTACGAGTAGCGTAGCATTTTCCTGCCATTGAGTGCCATCGAACAAGGTAATGTTTGTCAGGCGGTAGCGCCCGTTTTCGGGCAATGAAAAAGAGGTGGTTTTCTGTGTAGTTTGTTGTTGTGAAGCGTCATCTGGCGTGGGCAGCAAGACGACAAACAACGCAATTACAGCTAAACAAGACAATACAGCGATGAATGTGCGCATTAGCTACTCCTTAATTAGCGGCGATTGTCGATACGTTTAAACTGTCTGGCAGACAATGCCAGAAAGATTATCGTATAGCCGAGCAGCGCAGCAGCGTGAAGATACCAGGCCGTGCCGACACTGTTTCCCTGAATACCCAGTGCCAGTTGCGCAAGGTGATAGGCCGGGAAGACATTCGCAAGCGTTTCCATAGACGACGAAAATAAGTGGATAGGTACCCAAAGTCCAGACAGAAATGCCATGGGCAAATAGATAAGATTAACAATGGCTGGTGCGGCTTTACCCGACACGCTCAAGCCAATAAAAAGCCCTATTGCGCAAAAGGGTAGGGTACCGAAAAGTACGGCAATGAGCGTGGCGCCCCATTGGACACGTGTCATAGTGACATCACCAAATATTGCGCCAACGGCAAACAGGCTCATAATAATCATAAGGGCAAATATCATGGCAACCAAAATACGCGCGGCAAAATAGCTGCTCAGTGGCATGGGGCTTACCAGTTTCAGGCTCAAAATGCCCTTGTCTTTGTCAGTTGCCACATCCACACCAAAGGAAAACAGCGCGGGGCCAATGGCACCAAAAACCGCATAGGTTGCCATTAAATATTTGGCGGCGTTCCCAGCCTGACTACCCGCAGAATTGAACAACAAGCCGAAAAACACGTAAAACATAATTGGAAAAAGTAAGCTTGGGATCACGAACGCTGGGGTCCGAAACGTTTTTAATAGTTCGGTTTGGGCTTCCACGACAAAAATAGACCAACGTTGCTGAAGAGTCAGTGGTGTAAGTGGTAATGCGCTCATGCTGTTAAGTCCTTGTTGATTGGTTGAGTATTGAGGTTTGCGTGGGTCAGTTGTAAAAACGCATCTTCCAGTGATATGCCGGTGAGGGTTAGATCCTGTATACCAATTCCAGCAGTGAAAAGGGCGTGGAGGTGACTCTCAGGGGAGGTAGAGAATATCTCTGTATAGTCGCCTCGCAGTTGTGGCTCACATTCGGGTACTACAGCAGCGATGATGGCAAGACTATCCTGAGTACGGAAGCGAATGCGTTTTCCCCCAAGTTTGGCTTTGATTTCTGCTGGTACACCTTCAGCTACCTTCTTACCATGTGACATCACAACAATGCGGTCGGACAATGCGTCAGCTTCTTCCAGGTAATGGGTGGTGAGCAGTACCGACGTGCCATTCTCTGCCAGCGAACGAATACACTTCCAAAATTCACGACGGGCGGAAGCATCCAGGCCAACAGTGGGTTCGTCGAGGATCACCAGTTTGGGGTTACCAATAATTGCCATGGCAAACAACAATCGCTGCTTCTGGCCGCCAGACAGTGTCTGGATTTTTCTTCTTTCCAGTTGAGTCAGCATAGCGGTCTCGACAGCTTCTTTTACGGAAATACTGTTGGGATAATAACTGGCAAACAAGCGCAACTGTTCTTTTACAGTGACATTGTCAGGCAGGGCGGCAGATTGCAGCATCACACCCAACTGTTGTTTGGCGGCCCAATGACCCGGCGCGTGACCAAAAATACTCACTTCGCCGGACGTCGGTATTTGCTGCCCCAATAATATACTGATGGTGGTGGTTTTACCTGCGCCGTTTTCACCTAACAAAGCGACGACTTCATTGGGGTGAATTGTCATACTCAGATCATCTACGGCTGAAACATCGCCAAAGCGCTTAGCAACGGCATTTACTTTTACGAGTGGTGAGTGGTTGGCTTGCATAATATTCTCCCTGATTTAGGGCTAAGTATGCGGATTTATCTTAGTCGCCATAACTGCCAAGTGTCATGACTTTGATATGACATTTGTCACAACTTCACAAGAGAGGTGTTTCCCGCTAGAAAAACACGGGTAAGCAATGCAATACGATATCCAGTGTAACGTGAGCGAGCATGGCCATTAATAAGCCGTAGCGCCAGTAGCACCAGCCGTAAAGTACTGAAACTGCAAGGTTGCCGCCGAGGGTCGCGAAAACGGTGGTAAAGTCGTTTGCGCCCTGGGCAACCAGTGAAGGTACGTGCGCCAACCCAAAACCGATACCAGTAATAACAATAATCAGAAACACGGTGCGTTGATTGACACAAGCTCGTCCGAATGCCTTTGAGCAGAGCCAAAGCAGCAGTGTCATCACACCAAAGCGAAATAGGATTTCTTCTGTGACAGCAGCGCTTAGCGACGCGAGAAAGCCTCCTGCCAAGCCGCGAAAACCGTATTCCGGTAGGGCGGGCGACAGTGCATCAACCAGTAGCCAGCGCATGGCGAGCAAAAATAGCCCCAAAAGCACAGATGACACCAAAGTAAAGCGCAGCCCGGGATACCGATTTGAGGCTGTGTTGGAAGGCATATTGATAAGCGACAGACCAAAGCGGGTTCCCAGCGTGAGTCCAATCAGAATACAAGGAATGGTGACAATCGACACAACAATCAGACTGGAAAGCACCACGTCGGAAAAGGGAAAATGCTGGTTGATGCTTTGAAAAAACAAGTAGCCTAACTGTGAAGCGATTGACGCCAGATACAACAAAAAAAACGCTTTCCATTTGGGAAACTGAAGTGATGTTGCAGGTTGATTCAAAGCCATTGTAACTTTCCGAATGCCGGTCGAAATTGGGTTATTATCGAGTAGTAGCTAACGCGTTAAACCTACGGCAACCATTGTTTTGTCGCAACCTGATAAATGAAACAAAAAATGTCATAATTCTTGTACAAAGACTTGGTTGTGGATTTCCTATGGGCTCCTTGTCGGTGAGCGTTTGTTATCGCCAAGTTTTAACTCGCGTTCGGGCGCTATGAACGGACTTGTCATGCTACAGGTTTGTTGTGATGTTCCTTCGGGGGCAAATTAGCTTTCTATGCAACCCATAAGTTGTTGCTCCAAACCATCAGGTAGGAGGCAATATTGTTGTAGTGCCACTTTATCAGCAGAGCCTCGAAGTCAGCGTCTCATCTATTTTGACATAAATCATCCCATACGTTATTCTTGATGCTGACAAAAATTATTTTCGATTAAGTGGTTGAAATATAAGGGATTTATATGTTAATTTTAAAAAGGTTGGTTCTCTTATCGTTAGTTACATGTTTTTGTATCAACATTGCTTATGGAGATGAAAAATCAGATTTAGACACGAAAGTTTTACTGGCTAAAATTAAAAAGAACATCAGTGATAGTGCTGATAAATTAAATGTTAGCGAACAAGTTTTCAAAGACGCTTCAGATCAGTTTTCACGACTTTCACAAGGTTCTTCATATATAAGCGCATATAATTTGCTTGAGCTCCCCGAATTTAAAAATCCCAGTTTATACAGTGAGTCAGAAAAAATAATCGCGCTGAATAATCAACGCACAATTGAAGCGAACTATTACGGAATTCCAGTCACTTCTTTAGATTCGTTTATATCGATTATGGCGTCGAATACCATTGATTCAGTTGACATGAAGAAGGGGATTGTTGGTGTTCAATCAATCGATGATGATATCGAAGTGGTTGTCGTTAAATGCACGGGTGGATGTGGTATGCCAGAAACAAGTTCAGTGGAGATGATGCTTCACATTACGGGGAAGGCGTTGGACGCTGGTGTTAGCAATTTCGAGCGCTTCAAGGTTCGATTTAACGACAATAGTGGTTCGTATGTAAAAAGTGAAATCTGGAGAATGCGGACGTTTTCTGGAGCCTATCGCGAGCGTGAAGCATCTCGTCCATGTCCGTCATGTCCATTTAATTAGCTTCTTTTGTTACCGTTGGTGAAGGTTATACCCTTGAAACAGTACTGATGATGGTGAAACAAGAAGCTGGTGCAGCCAGCTTCTTGTTGCTTAGCGGGCAAATTAGCTTTCTATGCAACCCATAAGTTGTTGCTCCAAACCATCAGGTAAAAGCGATGCAATTATTTCGATACGAGTCTCTTCGCAATCGTCCAACTCCATTTCATTGAAATTGGTGTCATCGAGATTGTACCCGAAAACACCCTCATCGGTAATCATCACGGCTTTTAGTCGAACCTCTTTCAACGTAACCAGCCAATTGAGTAACGCTTTGCGCGAGAAAACGTAGCGCGCGTCTAACCGCCAGCCAATGGCGTGATAGCCTTCTCCGCGATTTTCTTTTTTCAACACCCCATTTTCCGGTAGACAGGAATCACCCGCATCACTACCGTAATGTTCGTGTTCGTGTTCGTGTTCGTGTTCGTGTTCGTGTTCGTGTTCGTGTTCGTGTTCGTGGTCAGTCGTATCTGAAACTACCGGTGATGAACCATAAGCAATTGTCGAGATGCCATCTAACAAGGATAAAGGAATCTCACCAAAATCGGTGAATGTCACACCAGGGCTATTGTCGTCATTCTCTCCCTGCCGACGGCAATATTGTAAAAGTGCTGCTTTATCAGCAGGGTTATAAAGTGTACTTTTGTTTCCCACGATACAATCGGCAATGTGTATTTGCTGATTAAAGGTATCGTGATTCGTATAGCGACTGTCAGCCAGTTTCCTTGCGTCCACCAATGTCAGGGTTTTGTTCAGGGTGAGTACATCCTGATAATGCGGGGCTGACAGAATATCCAGCACTTCTCTCGGGTGGCCGAGCCCAGTGGGTTCTATTATCAGACGATGAGGATTCGAGTGGGCAAGTAACTGGTTGAGTGCTATTTGCATGGGCAAATTAGCAGTGCAACACATACAACCGCCAGGGACTTCCCGAATGTAAACCCCTTGTTTTTCATTGTGAAGACCAGACACCAGCGCGCCGTCAATGCCCACTTCACCAAACTCATTTATCAAAATGGCCCAGCGCTCGTGAGGCGGTTTTTGCTGTAATAAATGCAAAATTGCAGAGGTTTTACCAACACCTAGAAAACCTGTAATAACATTGGTGGGCACAGAGGTAATTCGCGATTTCTGATGATTTTTCATTGTTTGGTTAGGTACCTGCCAGCTCAGTCAATACTGCTTGTTATAATGTAACACTTGATGAGTATGAATTACCATATCTATGTCTACCTGTATGTCCGCCGAAGTCGCAGAGAGGCTGACGTTTATACGTCTGGTTTACCTGCGGGCATCTCTTGCTGTACTTTTTTTTAATTTGCTCTTCAAGGTGGTGTATAACAATATGCCGCCCGTGCACCAAATAAAAAATAGAATAATGCCTGCAGGAAGAAATACCCACAGTTTTGCGGCGTCGGCAAACCAACTGCCGTCGTGTAACGATTCAATAATGTCCGAGCGGCGAAATGCCACGTGCAGGACAGTTTTATTGGCGGCGTCTATTTGTACTTCCCAATGGTTTTTAGCCTGAATCTTTACAATGCCTTTACCAGGGCGTATATCGAGACGATCGATGTCAGCCCATGTTTGTACTTCAAGTTGGGGAATGCCTTGAGCCACTTCGAGAATTTCTGAAAACGCGAGCCGTGGCACCTGACTCATGCCTGTTAGTGTGGGAGGCTGGATCCAGTCAGATTGCTTTTTTACTTGTAACAGAATACCTGTGCCAATTACTACCAGGGAAGGCACAATGATAAGCAATGCAAACCAGAGGTGAATTTTTCGGCTCCATTGCCGTAATTTAGGATGCACAAGAGTCCTCGCTTTTTTGGAATAGTGGCCGGATATTGTCACAGTTATGGCACGCTGATTGAGTCATAGGGGTTAAAAATACAGTTTCACACTGGCCACCCATTCCCGCCCTCTGGCATAAGGTGCCAGATCATCTCTGGAAACCACATAATACGCATCTGTCACATTGCGAAAATGGACAGATAATTTGGTATTGGTAGCCACATCATGGCTGTAGCCCACATCAATGCGATTTACTGATTCAGTGGGGAGTTCGCCATCGACTTGTTCGTGGGATGATGCGCGTTGCATAACCGCAAGATAACCATTTCCACGCGGAAAGAAAAGGGATAGGGCGGCACGGTGCTGACTTGGTGGAATATCTGCTACCGGCTGTCTGTTGTTATCCTCGCCACTTATCCATTGTCCGCTGAGAGATAATTCGCCGCTAAACCCTGCCAGTATAAAGCGCTGTTTTAATTGATAGTTAACGCCGTTGATGTTGGCAGCTTCCAAAGCCTGATATTGGCGAATCGTGTCACTGACCGCAAGCCTTTCGATGTAGTCCACAATATTTTGATGGAAGTATGACAGGCTGAATCGGGTAGATGGGGTAGTATAAAGCAAAGAAAGGTCAATATTTCTTGCCTTTTCGGTGGGGAGGTTGGCATCGCCGAATACCTCGCCTCTGGGGGTTGAACCGGCGTAATAGCGCTCGGTTAAACTGGGTACGCGATACGCGTGGCTCAAATAGCCGGTTAACGCCCAATGCTGGGAAAGGGAATACTGATAACCGATGAACCCGCTGAGGTTGGCGTCTTTTTGCGACTGATCTTCAAGCCGGTTACTTTGGTAGGTCACGGCAACACGTGTCCCGGCTGCCCATGTCCCTTTTATTGTCGTTCGAGAGTAGTCCAGAGCCACATACATATCCACCTGTTCGGCATCCATGGTACGCTGCTCAGTCACGAGGATATGTTGCTCATCCATTTCCAGTTCATCGGCGCTTACATTAAGACGGCTGTCGAGGCCTGTACGCCACTGTAATGAACCGCCGATGAGATCCTTGGTATCACTCAGATGGAAGCCAGAACTGACAGCGTTATTTTCTACCTCGTTAGTTCTTACTCCGGGACGCTGCGTTAGTGTTGTGGTGTGGGCGCTGTGAGCATAGATGGTGAGGTTTTGCCATCCAAACACGGCTTTCGCTAATAAGTGGTCGTTGTCAGGGTAGCGGGTAAATTGCTCTGAAACTGGGTGTGCGCTGGCTTTAGCAACATTGTTGGCGGTGGAATAGAGCACCAGCGCATCGCGCACCATGCCTTGCTGATTTCGCTGTCGCGCCATCAGGCTGTGAACTTCAAAGCCATCGTACAATGGCTCGCCGCGGCCATTTGAACTGCTATTGGCGTGACGGTGATTGAGCGCCCAGCTTACGTGGTGTTCAGGGTCACTTCCCGCAAGCGTAACTTCACGGTAATCGTTATTACTGCCATAAGACATGTCCATGGTGGTTTGGACGGGATTGAATAAAGAAAAGTCAATGCCGCCACCGATAGCACCGGAACCCAGTTGCGTAGAGGCTGCGCCGTAAACGAGCTGGGCTTTATCCATCATAGAAGGAGCAAGAAATTCAGCTGCAGAACCTGCTCGCCGATCGGTGTGAATGGGCACGCCTTCCACCAGGGTTTGAATACGCCAGCGAGCAAAACCGCGAATATTGTAGGTTTGGAATAGGCCGCCTTGTCCGTTTGTGGAAATGGCGGAAGCGCCTGCTACCAGATTGGTGAGACTGTCGGTACTGAAATGTGTGTCGTCAGCAATGTCGTATTTGGGAAGAATTTTTGCTGCGGCGTTAAGCGTCCCCGGCGCCTTTTCGATTACCTCTACGCGCAGTGCTTTCTCCCACTCATCGGCAGCGAGTGCGCAAAACGGAAAGAGGGAGAGCATGAAAAACGGAAATCTGAGCATAGAAAAAACGATGTGAAAACGCAGAAGTATTGCAAAACCATGACACATTCTAAACAGATTAGTGACGCGATAGCCGGAGTTCAACGCACGGTAAGGTCAGTCAGCGTGTGCTTGTTGCAGTATTAACATTTTATAAATAATTTTTAAAGTGACATTATAACAATTAGCTATAATTACAACGACTACCCAGGGAACCTAATGAACATTTTCAAGAAATCATTGCTGGTGACAACACTGTTTGTTGCCGGTATAAGTGCTGTTGCGTCGAAAGAAGCTGACGAACAGGGTATTTTCAACAGTAATACATTTAAGGCTATGTCATTTCGCAGTATTGGTCCGGCGTACATGTCTGGCCGTATTGCAGATATCGCTGTCGATCAAAACAACCCCTCCACCTGGTACACGGCTGTAGGTTCAGGTGGCGTGTGGAAAACCACCAACGCTGGTACAACCTGGACACCTTTGTTTGATAGCCAAGCTGTCTACTCCACCGGGGATGTCACCATAGACCCCAGCAACTCTGACATTATTTGGGTGGGGACCGGAGAAAATAACGGCGGTCGTCACATCAGTTTTGGCGACGGTGTTTATAAGTCCGTAGATGGCGGTAAAACCTGGAAAAACATGGGCTTGAAAAAGTCTGAGCGCATTTCTGATATTGTCATTCATCCACAAAACTCTGATGTTGTGTGGGTGTCAGTTCAAGGCGCGTTATGGTCTAAAGGTGGTGAGCGAGGTTTGTACAAAACCACTGATGGGGGCGAAACGTGGAAGCAGGTACTCAAACCGGCAGACGAATGGACCGGGGTTACATCATTACTCATCGATCCAAGAAACCCAGACAAACTCTACGCGGCAACCTGGTCTCGACAGCGTAAAATCGGCACCTATGTGGGCACTGGTCCGGGAGCAGGGATACATACGTCTGACGATGGCGGAGAATCCTGGACAGAGCTCAAAACCGGTTTGCCTGAAGGCAACATGGGCAAAATTGGTATGGCGATCTCACCCGTGAAGCCTGATGTGATTTACGCGACTATCGAGACTGATAATCGCAAAGGTGGTTTTTATCGCTCTGAAAATCGCGGTGCTAGCTGGGAGAGAATGTCCGATGAAGTAGGTGCCGGAACAGGGCCCCATTACTATCAGGAGATTTTTGCAGACCAACACCAGTTTGACCGTGTCTACATTGCCAGCAATAACAGCAAAGTATCTGACGATGGAGGTAAAACCTGGACTAACATCAGTACCGAACGCAAGCATGTGGACGACCACGCCATGGCGTTCCATCCTACTGACCCCGATTTTGTGTTGATGGGCTCCGATGGCGGTATTTACCTGTCTCATGATCGCATGGCCACCTGGCGATTCATGGCCAATCTGCCTTTGACCCAATTTTATAAAATAGCGGTGGACGACAGCGAGCCGTTCTACATGATTTACGGCGGCACGCAGGATAACTCCACGCAGGGCGGACCTTCACAAACCGACCGCGCTGAAGGTATCAAGAATAAAGATTGGTTCTTAACGTTAGGAGGCGACGGCCATCAACCCGCCATAGAGCCAGGGAACCCAGACATCATGTATTCCCAATGGCAGCAGGGGAACCTTACCCGTCGCGATATGAAAACCAAGGAAATTGTCTACATCAGACCACAGCCGCTACCGGGCGACCCGGCGGAGCGATTTAATTGGGACGCGCCAATTAATGTATCTGCCCACGATCCCAAGCGTTTGTATTTCGCTTCTCAGCGTGTATGGCGCTCCGATGATCGCGGCGACAGCTGGACGCCGGTATCCGGTGACCTAACGCGCAATGGTAACCGAATGCACCAAACACTTATGGGACGGACCTGGTCTGTGGAAGCAGGGTGGGATTTATACGCCATGACTGAGTTCCACACCATTGCCAATTTTGCCGAAAGCCCGGTTGATGAAAATATCATGTGGGTGGGTACCGATGACGGCTTAATTCAGGTCACAACCGACGGCGGCAAAAACTGGAAGAAAATTGAACTCGATGACATCAAAGGCATTCCTGAAAACGCCTACGTAAATGACATTCGCGCGGACTTATTTGACCCTAACACCGTTTATGTGGCGCTGGATAACCACAAAGAAGGCGATTTTAAACCGTATCTTATTAAGTCGACAAATCTGGGCAAAAAGTGGACGTCACTGGCTGATACCTTGCCTGAAAAACACCTCGTGTGGCGAATTGTACAAGACCATAAAAATAAAAACCTGATGTTTATCGGGACTGAGTTTGGTGTGTTTTTCACCGTGAACGGCGGTAAAAAATGGGTGGAACTGGATGGCGGTATTCCCACTATTTCAACACGAGATGTGCAACTTCAACGCCGGGAAGATGACCTTGTCGTAGGCACATTCGGCCGTGGTATTTACATTTTAGATGACTACAGTCCCCTGCGAACACTGACTGAAAAAGCGTTGGAAGAAGAGGTATTGTTCTTTGCCCCAAGTGTGCCTGTGAAGTGGTTCAGTCTGGATACTAATCACAGTGACGGTGACGGCAATGACGCCTTTGCTGCCGCTAATCCTGAACACGGTGCCACTTTTACTTACTACCTTAAAGACAGCCTGTTAACAGACAAAGAAAAGCGTCAGCAAGCTGAGAAAGAGATGGTAAAAGAGAAAAAATATCCCAAATATCCATCGTGGGAGCAGGTTGAGGAAGAAAATTTACAACCTAAGCCATCTGTGTATATCGAGGTAACAGACACTCAGGGCAATGTGATCAAGCGGGTAGAGGGTAAAACAACGAAAGGGTTGCATCGCATTACCTGGGACATGACTTTTGCACCACAAAGCGCCATTACTAAACTTGAAGAGGGAAGGCGAGGTGGACGCGGCCCCATGGTACCAGCTGGAAGTTACAAGGCCGCGCTGTTTAAACGGGAGAACGGCGTCATTACACAAATGGCTGCGCCAGTTGATGTAGCACTTGAGGCAATTTATGAACCGGCACTGACAGGGCCGTCTTCTGAGGAAGCACAAGCATTTGCGAAAAAACTCATGGCAACTGACAGGCAGTTCTCTTCTTTGGAAGCTGTGTTTGACTCTTTGCAGGAGAGTGTAAGCCTGGTGCGTAAAGCCATTGATAGAACGCCCGGAGATATTCGCGAACTGGAAACGCAGTACGCAGCCCTGACGGCTGAGATGAATGAGATTGAACACCTGTTGTACGGTCTGGAATCTCGTGAACGCATGGGGATAAAACCAGCCAATGTAGCCAGTCGTTTGGGATATGCGATGTCGGCGTTCTGGTCATCTTATGGTCCTACTGCGCAGCATAAACAACAGCTGGGTTACACATTAGATGGCATAGAAGATGCGGGTAAACGCGTTCAGGCGCTTCAGGACGACAAGGTTCCTGCGTTGCAAAACGCAATCATTGAGGCTGATGGTCCATGGACCAAAGGTGCAGATATGATTCTGTAGACTGCTGACCTGAGTGATTAAACAAAAAAACGGTGCCAAATTGGCACCGTTTTTCTTTGCATAGTTTATATCTTAAAAAGCTTCGTTCATATAAATGGTTTTCTTATCCATGTACTGCTCTAACCCGTACAGACCGTCTTCACCACCCATACCGCTCATTTTCCAGCCGTTGTGGAAACCCTGGTGTTGTTCTCCAATACCGCGGTTTACATACACTTCACCCACTTCGAGATCCGCGATGGCCTGGTTGATATTAGTCAGTGAACGCGTGTACAAGTAAGCTGATAAGCCATACTCGCTGTCGTTGCTAAAGGCAATTGCCTGTTCAAGGCTGGACACTTTGGTGATGGGCAGAATAGGGCCAAAGGTTTCTTCGTGCACCAATGCGTTGTTCTGTGGAACATCACCAAGCACAGTAGGTTCAAACCAATGACCGCCTTCAAAACCTTCTACTTTAGCTTCTTTGCCCCCTGTTAGAAGTGTCGCGCCCTGTTTCAGGCCTTCTTCCAGTATGCCTTTGATATTTTGTATCTCGCTGGCGTTAACTTTTGGGCCCATTTGTGTGGTATCGGCCATAGGATCGCCAACCACAATGTCTTGTACTTTTGGTAGCAGTTTAGCAACAAACTCATCATACACAGACTCATGTACATACACTCTTTCTGCACAGGTACAGACCTGACCACAGTTGGCAAAACGTGTATCTACCAAGTCACTTGCCGCTTTATCGAGATCAGCATCGTCCATTACGATAAAGGGCGCTTTACCGCCTAATTCGAGCATCACAGGAATGAGATGTTTACCCGCAGACTGATAAATAAGCTGACCTGCACGCGTACTACCCGTCATGGTAATGAGTTTGGTAATAGGACTTTCACACAAGTATTTACCCACAGTACTACCGGTACCATTGATGATGTTCAGAACGCCTGCAGGTAATCCCGCTTCAATTGCAATTTCACCAAGCAGCAAAGTAGCCAGCGGCGTTTCCTGGGTAGGTTTAATGACAATACTGTTGCCGGTAATAAGCGCGGGGCCAATTTTCCGGCCCGCCAGCGCCAGTGGAAAATTCCAGGCCGTAATACCTACCACCACACCACGGGGAACTTTGTGAATGTATATTTTCTCGTCTTCGTTGTCGGACGGAAATATATCGCCACGGATGGTGAGGGCGTTGTCGCAGGCGTATTCGATGAAAGTCGCTGTTGCACCCACCTCGATTTTAGCCAGAGATAAAAGTTTGCCCTGTTCCTGAACCAATAAAGTTGCCAGCTCGTCGGTACGTGTACGAATTAGCTGTGCGAAATTTCTCAGCAAGGTTGCACGCTCTCTTGCGGTGCGTTTTGCCCAGCCTTTTTGTGCAGCGGCAGCAGTTTCCAACGCTAATTGTGCATCGTCTTCACAGCCCGCAGGAATTTCACCGACTGCTTCACCGGTACTGGGATTGGTAATGACAATACTATCCGGGGTCTTTGCGTCGACGTATTCGCCGTTGATAAAGTGTTTATTGTTGTATTTAAACATGTCTTACCTTCCCATCCAGCCACCGTCAACTAATACGGTAGCGCCATTAACATAATCAGAGGCTTTCGAAGCCAAAAATACTGTCGGACCGACAAAATCTTCCGGTTCACCCCAACGACCCTGAGGAATGCGAGCTAAAATTGATTCTGCTCGCGCCGGATCGTTGCGCAGTGCTTCTGTATTGTCTGTCGCAATATAGCCGGGTGCAATGGCGTTTACATTCAGGCCTGAGCCGGCCCATTCGTTGGCCAGTGCTTTAGTCAGTTGTCCAATGGCGCCCTTACTCGCGGCGTAACCGGGAACGGTAATCCCACCCTGAAAAGTCAACAAAGAGGCCGTGAAAATAATTTTGCCTTGTTTTCTTGCAAGCATTTGCTTACCAATTTCTCGACTTAAAATGAACTGAGCATTTAAGTTTACTTCAATTACCGTGTCCCAGTAATCGTCGCTGTGTTCAGCGGCGGGCGCTCTTAAGATGGTACCAGCGTTGTTCACCAAAATATCAATATTCTGGTGGGCTTCTTTTACGTCATGAGTAAAACGGTATACGTCTTCTCTGTTGCTGAAATCACACTGATAGGCGTGAAAGGAACGACCTGCGGCCCGTACTTTCGAGTCAGTTTCAGAACCACTTTTAGGTAGCGACGCCGATACACCAATAATATCAGCTCCGGCTTCGGCAAGTCCCACAGCCATCGCTTGACCAATGCCCCTGCTGCAACCAGTGACGAGCGCAGTTTTACCGCTCAAATCAAACATTGAACTCATCTTATTTTTCCTCATGCAGTGAAACTAGTGCTTTCATACCTGACGGATTGCCGTCCATCGACGCAAAGGCATCGCCAATATGATCGATACTATTTACTGAGCTGATAAAAGGAGCGAGATCCAGTTCACCACTGGCGATAAGAGAAATTGCCTGTTCAAAGTCCTGGTGTTCATAGACGCGGGCACCCAGTAGCTCCAATTCTTTCCAGAAAAATTTAAATAAATCGACCTGTGGTTTTTGAGAGTGAATAGCAACCATACAAATACGGCCACGGACGGCGGCAATTTCGGTCATTACATCTACCGCAGGTTGTACGCCAGATACTTCAAAAACGACATCCGCGCCCTTGTTGCCCGTCCATTCGTTAACTACGGCATTGATATCTTCATTAACAGGGTCGACAGTTTTTACCCCATTTTTTTCTGCGAACTGACGGCGTGTCTCACTGACCTCTGATACCATCACGTTGGCCCCTTTCGCTTTTGCTACCAGGGCAACTAACTGGCCAATTGGGCCGCCACCAATAACAACCACGTCTTCCCCCGCTGTTACTCTGGCGCGGGATATGTCGTGACAGGCTACGGCTAACGGTTCGACAAGTGCGCCCATTTTAAGAGACACATTAGCGGGTAATTTATGCAAAGTACGCGCTTTCACTGTCCACGAGCTTTGGAATGCCCCCGGCGTGTCAATACCCATGAACTTCAGATTTTGACAAACGTGGGAGTGTCCGGCATCGCAAGCAGGGCATGCGAGGCAATAGTCCAACGGTCTGACAACTACGTGGTCACCAACAGCTACATTGTCAACGCCGTCGCCGACTTCGGCAACGATGCCGGACATTTCATGTCCAATGATTTGCGGAGGGGACACGCGGGCGTCCATAACGCCGTGGTAAATGTGCATGTCTGTGCCGCAAATACCAACAAAACCAACGTCTAAGCGAACTTCGCCGGCACTGGGCTTAATACTTTGCCCTGCCTGAACGTCAAATGACTTGTCTCCAACATAATGAGCTGCAAACATAAAAGATTCCTTACATAATGAGATGTGGGGCGAGTTTTGCGTCGTCAAAAATAACGCCGGTTCCAACCACGTCCGGTGCAACCGCGTTCCCCTGATCATCAAGGGTCACGGGGTATTTGGTGTACGCGTCGATGGGAAAGGAGTGGTACTCCATCATTCCGGCATTGGGTTGTGAGGACATCAGCGAAACGTGTAGTTCCTGCATGCCGTGACTGCAAACTTTCAGATTATTAATATGTGCCAGTGAGGCGACCTTTAACCAACCGGTTATTCCACCAATATTAGAAGCATCCGGTTGTAAATAAGACAGTTTTGACTGGTTCACTGCGTAACCAAATTCATACACTGTGTGTAAATTTTCGCCCATGGCCAACGGAATGCTGGTGGCACAGGCTATGCGCGCATAACTTTGATAATCATCGGGTATAGTCGGCTCTTCAAACCAGTGAATGTCGTAGCGTTCAATGGCATTGGCGAATCGAATGGCCTGTTCAGGTGACATGGAATAGTTCGCATCAACCATAAAAGTGATATCATCGCCGATGGCTTTGCGCACGGCGGCTACCCGGGCTATGTCTTCGCTCATTGTGGGTTTGCCAACCTTAATTTTCACCGCCTTAAAGCCTTTAGCTAGATAGCCTTCGATATTTTCAATTAGTCTGGTGAGATCAAAATTGAGGTCAATTCCGCCTGCATAACACGGGGTGCGATCTGAGCAGCCTCCGGCGAGCCGCCATAGGGGTTGGTTAATTCGCTTGCAGCGAATATCCCAAAGTGCAATATCCACTGCAGAAATAGCAAAGCTTACCAAGCCACCTCTTCCTACATAATGAAGGTGATATTGCATTTCTTCCCAGATAGCTTCGATACAGTCGGCATTTTTCTGGTTCAGAAAAGGGGTCAGGTCGTGTTTTATGAGGCTATATATGGCTTGACCGCCTTTTCCTCCGGTATATGTATACCCTGTGCCGGTAGTGCCATCCGCGCAGGTGATTGTGCAAGTAATCAGCTCGAAGTGAGTGTGATCACCGTGTTTCGCATCGCTCAACACTTCAGGAAGAGGAACAAGATAGTAATTAACGCTTACATCTTTTATCGCACTTGCTGTAAGCATTGTTGTTGCACTTATAGGGATCGCTGACACATTCGCATCCTTCTATGTTACCAATAACTTGATTGTACATTGTTAACAATTAATAGCAAACTTTTATGCGATATGGAAATGTTATATTTGTGTAAAATGTTAATGTTGCTATCTGGTTTAGCTGAAGTAAGGGGGGCAGGGATAACGAAAGGCTAGTTAAGTTGTTATTATTAATGTTTTTTTGTTTTTCTCATGGATATATTTTACTAATAAAGTGTATATTGATAATTGTTAACAAAATAATTGACAATGTGTGAAGTGCCTGTATTGTCTTTAACGGTTTTACTACTTAAAGCGCCGCAGGAATAAAACGAATTGCACGTTATTTAGTCATAGCTAGTTAGGAGTTTCGATATGCATAACTCACGAATAGTCGCAGTGTTCGCCTCGTTGTTTTGCGCCTTGACAGGCGTCCAAGGGTGTTCGCCAGACCAACCGGTGGGCAGGGATGCGCAAGGGCAGAATTCATCGCAAAGCGATAGTTACGGAGCGCAAATCATGCCGCTTTTCGCATCTGTCGACGCTTCGTTGCGCGACGGGGTAACGTCAGATGGGGTGCGCTGGTCAGTACTGAATAACGACGACGGCGCTAATATTATCGACCTGCAGTTTTTAGCTGATGAGGCGAACAAACCGCGTTTCACGCTTACCACTGAGACTCCCTGGAATTTTGAGCAGTACAATACAGTTGCGATTGTTATGGATATTGAAAACCCCAGTGCTGAACCTGTACATCTGCATGTAGGAGTGGGGGACGTCGGTGGTAAAAAGCACAACCGCAATACCGCTGTTCCGCCGCATTCTAAGAAAACTTACTACGCTCTTATCAAAGGAGAGAATGTAAGTATTAACACCGGAATGCGTTCAAACCCAAAGCAATGGGAAACCGATTATACTCAGCTCATTTGGCGCAACGGCAATAGGATTATCGATACCAACCGGGTGAACTCGATGACTTTTCAGGTCATGGGAATAATGACTGACAAACATATCCGCGTGAGTAATATGCGGGCCGTGGAACCTCGCACGTTAAATGACAAGTGGTTAACACATATCGTTGACGAATATGGCCAAAATAATAACCAGGCGTTTGTTGGCAAAATAGAAAGCGATGCGCAGTTACAGGAATACTATCAGCAGGAATTAGCGTCTATGTCTGGACAAGTGCCTGCTGACAGAAGTCAGTTCGGAGGATGGAAAGCGGGGCCCAAATTGGACGCGACCGGTTACTTCCGAGTTGCTAAGCACGAGGGTAAGTGGACGTTAATTGACCCTGAGGGCTATTTGTTTTTCTCCGCAGGGATTGCCAATGTGCGAATGGCAAATACATCAACCATTACGGGGTTCGACGTTCCAGAAAACACTGTGGTTTCGCGCAGTGAGGCAGACCTCACGCCAGAAGACTCTATGGGTTTAAACCGAGTGTCTGACGAGGCGGCTGCCCAACGTTTCATTGCCTCCCCTTTAAGAGCTGGTATGTTTACGTCGCTGCCTGAATATGCGTCGGATCTGGGTAATTTTTATGGTTACCGGCGCTCAGTGCACACGGGGACCTTGGCTAAGGGCGAAACCTACAGTTTTTATTTGGCTAACCTGTCGAGAAAGTTCAATACCCCTGATATGGAAGAGATCATGGATAAGTGGGAAGCGCTTACCGTTGATCGTATGCTCGACTGGGGCTTTACCTCTTTTGGAAATTGGATTGATCCGCGCTTTTACGATAACAACAATTTTCCCTATTTTGCCAATGGATGGATTATCGGTGATTTCAAAACTGTAAGTTCCGGGAATGACTATTGGGCGCCAATTCCTGATCCCTTCGACAAAACCTTTGCGGAGCGAACAGACATTACTGTGCAGCAAATTGCTAATGAGGTGAAAAACAGCCCTTGGTGTGTTGGCGTGTTCATCGACAACGAAAAAAGTTGGGGCATTATGGGAAGTCCTCAGGGGCAATACGGTTTAGTCGCAGGCACAATGAAATTAAGTGAGGCGCAGAGCCCCGCAAAACGCGCCTTTGTTGCGTGGATCAAAGAGCACTACTCAACTATTGATGAATTTAATGCCGCCTGGAAACAGTCTTTCCATAGCTTTGATGACCTTTCCGGGAGTGTAGACATCAGCTATGACAGTGAGTTGGCTTTGGCAGATTACAGTGCGTTGCTGACTTATTACGCCGATACGTATTTCCGTATAGTTTCTGAAGCTGTGGATAAATATATGCCAAACCATCTCTACATGGGGGCGCGTTTTGCAGATTGGGGCATGACGCCAGAGATCCGCACCGGCGCAGCAAACCACGTAGATGTTATGAGTTATAATTATTACCGGGAAGGTTTAAACGGTGCCTTCTGGAATTTTCTGGACGAGATTGACATGCCGTCTATTATCGGAGAGTTTCATATGGGGGCCTTGGATTCAGGGATGTTCAACCCTGGATTAATTGGCTCCCACACTCAGGAAATCAGAGGGCGTATGTACACTGATTATATGCAGTCGGTTATCAATAACCCTTATTTTGTGGGCGCTCATTGGTTCCAGTATATCGATTCTCCGTTGGTGGGTAGGGCGTATGACGGCGAAAACTATAACGTTGGCTTCGTCTCAGTAGCTGATGTGCCGTATCAGCCTTTTGTAAAAGCAGTAAAAGCAGTGAATACATCACTGTATACCGAGCGTTTTGGGACGAAGTAAATGATAACTAAGCGCAAGGTAGTTTATGGAGTATTGCTGACTATTGCATGGCTTCCCGCTGTCGTTTTGGGGAAAACCTGTGCACCTCTGGGCGAGGCTTTTCAAAGTGACCGTCAGGCGTTGACCGCTATTGTGGATATGTCCAGCGAAGTGTGCGTCCTCGCAGAGGGTTTTGCATGGACAGAAGGCCCCTTATGGATAGACGAGCTCAATGGTCTTGTATTTTCAGACATTCCGGCTTCAAAAGTATATTTGTACGAGGCCAATGGTAAGTTGTCGGAATACCTTGCTGACAGCAAATACTCCAACGGCCTGGTATTGGACCACGACAGGCGTCTCGTGCTTCTGCAATCGAGAAACCGTTCAGTGGGACGAATGAAAACTCCGGTGAGTGCGCCTGGTTCAGCCTTTGATATATTGGCAACACATTATCATGGCAAGCGTTTTAACAGTCCCAATGATGGTGTGTACAATCAGGCCGGAGATTTATTCTTTACTGATCCTCCATACGGGCTGCCCAACGGAATAAACGACAAGAACAAAGAACTGCCTTTTCAAGGGGTGTTTGTTCTTACCCATGAGGGCGAACTCATCCTATTGGACTCGACATTGAGCTATCCCAATGGCATTGCGCTGTCAGATGACGGTTCGGTATTGTTTGTTGCTGTGTCTGACGACCGCGATAGCGCTTGGTATCGTTACGACGTAAACACCGATTTATCGCTGTCTGGTAAACAACGGGTTTATAAAGCTGACTCAGCAGATAAAATCCATGGTCTTCCTGACGGTATGGCATTTCACAAAGACGGTTTGCTTTTCGCAACGGGGCCCGGCGGGCTTTATATTTTCGATAATGAAGGCGCGCTTCAGGGCCGGATTATTATCAATAATATTGTTTCAAACGTGGCCTTCGACAGTGCGTTTAGCACCCTGTACATCACAGCAAATAATACGTTGATGTCAATAACGTTAAAATAATACTTCTCAAAGTATACATTTTATTGTTAACAATATCGCTCTATTGAGTTAGTATTCTTGCTATAGATTGCCAGTGTTTTTACACTGGCTTAACAAACTTTAAAGAAGAATGCTGATGAACACCAGACAAATTATTGCAAACGCAATCATTGTAGCCCTCGGTGGTTTTATATTCGGGTTAGATGCCGCGCTGATTTCAGGTACTGTCAAATACATCACGCTGGAATTTGGCCTGTCCGATCTTCAAATAGGCGCTGTTGTTAGCGCCCCTGGATTCGGCGTGTTATTTGCCTTGCTGGTAACCGGTATGGCGTGTAACGCCTTTGGCAGGCGAACAACCCTTATCTTTATTTCTTTTCTATATCTCTTTTCCGCAGTTTTCTCTGTTCTGGCTTTCTCATTCGAAACTCTGGTGGCTGCGCGGTTTATTGGCGGTTTGGCATTTACGTCCTTGTCTGTGGCGGCCATGTATATTGGAGAAGTTGCTCCTCCAACCTGGCGGGGGAAACTGGTATCAATGATCCAAATTAATATAGTGGTAGGTTTATCTGCCGCATATTTCGCCAATTACGGCATTGTGCAACTGAGCAAATCCGAATTTGGGTGGGTTCAAACTCTCGCTATCGATACTGCTACCTGGCGCTGGATGCTGGCAGTAGAGATCATCCCAGCCATCATCTGGTTTATTTGCTTGTTTAAGATCCCCAGAAGCCCTCGTTGGCTGGTCATGAAAGGGCGTGATGAAGAAGCGCTGAACGTGATGAAAAGCATGATGAGCGATGACCAGGCTGTGCAAGAGATGGCGGATATCAAGCGCAGTCTTACCCATGAATCAGGCGGTAATGCATCGGTAAAAGAGTCCTTGTCTATTTTGCTTTCGGGCCCAGTTCGCGCTGCCGCGCTGGTGGGTATCACCATTGCCATCGTACAGCAAATAACGGGTATTAATGCCATTATGTTTTACGCCCCTACCGTGTTCGAGCAGGTAGGTATAGGGTCTGACGCCGCTTTTTTTCAAGCGGTTATTGTGGGTGTCATCAGTATGGTTTTTACCGCTATGGCCATTATGCTAATTGATAAACTTGGCCGCAGACCACTTATTGTGTGGGGGTTGGCATGGGCCGCATTAAGTTTATTTGCCTGTTATTTGGGTTTCAGCTCCGCGATATATGAAATCACTGACAACGCAATGGCACAGTTGAGTCAGTATCCTCAACTGGCTAATCTGGAACAGTTAATAGGGGTAGTCTATCAATCTGATATTGCCTTTAAACAGGCACTACAAGGCGTAGTAGGGGTGGACGTTGCCAAGCAGTTTGAAAGCGAGATTCTGCAAATGGCTACCACGATGAACAGTTTGCTGGTACTTGTGGGTATTTCAAGCTTTATTGCTGCGTTTCACTTTTCTATCGGGCCGGTGATGTGGGTATTGTTTTCTGAAATTTTCCCCACGCGAATTCGCGGTGTTGCGATTCCTGGTTTTGCGCTTATAGCCAGCTTGGTGAGCTATCTTGTTCAGCAGTTTTTCCCCTGGCAACTGAGCAATATGGGCGCGGCAGATATTTTCCTGTTTTATACCATTTGCGGGGTTATCGGGTTTGCAGTGCTGTTCAAATTGATGCCGGAAACAAAGAACAAAAGCATCGAGGAAATAGAGGCCTATTTTGCCTCTAAGCAGTTAGCAAAGGGGTGAAGACCATGTCATCAGTTCACGCTAAAAAGCATATTGTCGCCATTGGAGAGTGCATGGTTGAGCTTGTGCAGCGGGATAAACAAACGTGTGAAGTCGGTTTTGCCGGCGATACACTGAACTCGTTAATTTATGCCAAACGATGGATGCCGGAGGTGACCTGTTCTTTTTTTAGTGCCATTGGCACTGATCATTTTAGTCAACAAATGCTGGATTTTTTCAAAGAAAATCACATTGAAACAACCGCTGTATTTCACAGCAATAGCAGAAACGTGGGTCTGTATAGCATAGTCACCGACGAAAATGGCGAGCGCAGCTTTGATTACTGGCGTGACCAGTCTGCGGCGAAGTCCATGATGTGTTTGCACCGCACCGAGCAGCCGGATTTAGGCGCGGTAGATATGCTTTATTTCAGCGGTATTGCGCTGGGTATTTTGTCTGATGGCGACAAGGAAGATTTATTTGCATTGTTAAAACACTATCGTCGTCAGGGGGCCCTTATTGCATTCGATCCTAACTACCGGGCCACTATGTGGAGTGACACAGAACATGCGCAATATTGGTTTGACAAAGCATACCGGGAGGCAGATATCGCGTTACCTGGGGTAGACGATCACTTTGCCGTCTATGGGCATCGTTGTAGTGCTCAGGTGGTAACACACTTATTAAACATGACGTGCCGGGAGTTTGTATTAAAAGCTGGGAAAGACGGAGTGTACGGCTACAGGGAAGGTGCGTTGGTACACCATCAGCCTTTCAAACAGGCGCCTAAACAGGTTGATTCAACGGCGGCGGGCGATTCTTTCGCCGGAGTGTATCTGGTAAACCGGTTGTCCGGTACTGGTATGGCTGAGAGTATCCGGGCCGCTGACGCTGTAGCCCGGGAAGTGGTGCAGTACAGAGGTGCTATTGTTGAACAAAGCGTCATTGCCGACGTTAAATCTGCATTTTCAAATGATTCCCAAGGAGTTTAGTTGATGACAACAAACCTGAGTCTGGCGTCAAAACGCGCTTTAGAAAGAGGATATGACCAACAGGGGCCGGAGTGGATGGTTGAATTTGATGTCGCTCCACTGAAAGGTGATTTTGCTTTCGAAGAAGGGGTCATCAGACGGGATCCGTCCTCGGTTGTGAATGTTGATGGCGTGCTTCACTGCTGGTATACCAAGGGGCAGGGAGAAACCGTGGGGTTCGATTCTGACAACCCCGACGATAAAGTATTTCCCTGGGATTTGACCGAAGTCTGGCATGCGACATCAGAAGACGGCGAAACCTGGAAAGAGCAGGGTGTGGCCATTAGCAGAGGCAAACCCGGGGAGTTCGATGATCGCGCAGTATTTACGCCGGAAGTGCTGGCTCACGATGGGAAGTTCTACCTGGTTTATCAAACGGTTCAAACACCCTACACGAACAGGCAATACGAAGAAATTGCCATTGCTGTGGCGGATAGTCCTTTCGGGCCTTGGGAAAAATCTACTGGCCCAATTCTTTCACCGTCAAAAGACGGCGAATGGGAAGGAGAGGAAGATAACCGTTTCTTGGTGAAATCCAAAGGTAGTTTTGACAGCCACAAAGTACACGACCCGTGCTTGCTGGTGTTTGGCGGTAAGTACTACCTTTATTACAAAGGCGAAACTATGGGCGAGAGTATGAACATGGGCGGGCGTGAAATAAAGCACGGTGTGGCCGTATCTGACTCGCCTTTTGGTCCATACGTTAAATGCGAGTTGAACCCTATTTCCAATAGTGGTCACGAAGTCGTGGTATGGAATTATCAGGGCGGCATTGCCACCTTGTTGACTACCGATGGCCCGGAAAAGAACACGATTCAGTTTGCCCCAGATGGGGTAAATTTTGAAATTAAAGCCCATATAAAAGGTGCGCCAGAGGCAATCGGCCTTTATCGCGAGGATATTGCAAACACGCCTCCTCCTGGCCTTACCTGGGGTTTGTGCCATAAATACGATGCCAGCTGGAACTGGAATTACATATGTAAATTCACGACCAGAAAGCAGGTTCTGGATGCCGGCACCTTTCAAAACGTTGCGTCTTAGAGCCTCTTTCCTGCATAAACGGGTTTTAGGGCAGACATACATGGTCTGCCCTGAACAGTGCGCTTTCCTGTGACAATGGCTAACACATTATTTGCGGGTTTGTGTTGGTTAGGCCTTTCGTTGTGGCCATGTGTATGATCCTCAGTGCGCTATCGTGTCGTTACTGTGGAAGCTATGCATTGCGGTTAAATAGCGTGCGCATTCCATGTAAACTGGCTTCGATAAGTACCATCGCCGCGTAAAACCCTTTCTTTACAGCTTCCATTTGAACGTCTTGAGGCAGCGAAAGAAATGCACGGGTTTCCACCGTAAGCATGCCGCTCTTTTTGACAGTTTCTGTGTGCTGATTCGCAAACTCTATGGCGATTTCACGGACCAGGTTATGCTCCTCAAGAAACTTGATGAAGTCAGCAGTTTCCCGTTGACCATGGTGAATTTTCTCAAGCGCGGCCATGATGCTTTGGGTAAAAGTAGTAAGGGTTCCATCAGCGTGTAAAAGGGGTTCTGTTCCCCCTTCGAAGGCCGGGTGGGATGGGTTGACAAGAAGTGAAGCCGTGCCTGACTCAGACAGGGTTACGGAAAATGGGTGGCAATAGACAAACAGGGGAATGTACTGAGCGCGCCATTTATTGTCGTAAATAAAACTGTTTACGCCTTCTTCAAAAGCTGTTAACGCGTGTATCGACAGCCTTCCCGTCTGTGCAGAACGAAACAAGGCAATAGGGTACTCGCGCTGCAGCTCTTGAAATTCATTGATAAGCACTGGGAACGTGCTTTCATTAAAAAGGGAATGACCGGTGTAATCCGTGCAAATTTTCAGGTGCTGGTGCGCCTTATTTGAAAGGTGCTCAAACGGTTCCATATTCATTCCTTAGCGCTGTGGCAGGCCATATTGTATTATGTTGTCTATAAGGGTTCTTTGACTGTAAAGCTGTTGTTTTAGCAGTTGGACTTGCTGATAAGTATGTGCTTTACAGCGGGCTGTTTGCATGTGGCTTAGCTTATCTGCATCGGGGTCCTTTTGTGTGTAATTAGGCTGCATACCATAAAGTACATACTGATAACTGGCACAGGGGAATACCTCTTCGGCATAGGGAAAGTCACACTGAGCCGGGGGATGAAAGTGCCACAATGCCAATTGCTCCTGGAGTGAGTCTGGCCACGTGGTGTTATCCCTGTGCTTTTGCCAGAATGGCTCGCTTCGCTTACTGAGCACATAGTGTAATTTGAGAAAGTCGATAATGCGTTGCCAGCGATAACTGAAAGTTTCATTGAAGCGCTTGGCGATAATTGGAGAAACAGCAGCCGTTTTGGGTAGGTTTTCGGCGACAAACTTTGCTGCCATTTCTACTAACACCAACGAAGAAGCTTCGAGGGGCTCAAGGAAGCCGGCACTAAGGCCAATAGCGACACAGTTGGCCTTCCAAAATGTTTTGCGATTGCCCGGGGCAATATCAAACAGGCGGACTTCGTCGTCGGCCAACGCCCTCCCGGCATAACGTTCAAGTTGTTTTTTTGCCATGTCATCAGTGATGTAGTCGTTGGCGTATACATGGCCCACGCCACGTCGGTTCGGCAGGCCGATATCCCAAATCCAGCCAGCTTCCGTAGCGGTTGACAATGTGTAAGGCAAAATAGTGTCGTCGTAATAGCCAAGCTGCACTGTGGCAGCTTTGTTACAAAACAGGGTGTCGGCGCAGGATACGTACTCAATACCGTAGTGCTGACCAATCAGCCGTGCGCTAAAGCCGGAACAGTCCACAAAAAAGTCACCGTGGATACGTTGCCCGTCACGCGTAATAAGGGCTGAAATTGGGCCGTCCCGGTCACCTTCGACACGGTCAATATCTGCGCTCAGATAATTGATGCCTAATACGTTGGTGCAATGCTCTTTGAGAAAAGCCGCAAAGGCACAGGCATCGAGGTGGTAGGCGTAATTGAGCAGGCCCTCATATTCGCGGTGTGACACATTTTTGGGTGCCAAGCCGAGGTCACATATGTGTCCTTGAGCGCAGACTAGTTTGTCAAATGCCTCTTGAGTGGTTTGGTTTACAAAGTCTTCGGCCAGGGATCGGTCGCCAAACTGCGTAGGTAAAACAAGAGGGTGGTAATATTCGTCTTCCTGTTGACCCGTTACCCAGTGTCTAAATTTTGCGCCTTGTTTAAAGGTCGCATTACAACGCGTGATAAAATCGGTCTCCCGAATTCCCATGAGTTTTAGCGTTCGTCGCATAGATGGCCAGGTACCTTCACCAACGCCCGCAATAGGAATAGTGGGGGATTCCACCAGGGTAACGTGAACCTTGTTGTGCTTTCCTCGTGCTCGTTGTGTGGCGGCAATCACGCCTGCAGAGATCCAGCCAGCTGTGCCTCCGCCCAGAATGACAATACGGGTAATATTATTGCTGTCAGATTGATAGGGCTGGTGCATAAATTGTGTAACACCGGTGATGTCAGTCATCACCGGTGTTCTCCGTGGCGTTAGAACTTACCGCGAATACCAACATTGTAGCGCGGACCATACTCTTCGTAATCTCTGATTTGGTTTGAGAAGCGCTGGTGACGTCGGGTAGTTTCATCGGTCACGTTTATGCCTTCTACAAATACAGAAAGTGAATCGTTAATGTCATAACTTGCAGAAATATCTATCTGACTATAGGCTTCTGTGAACAAAGGTTCTATGCCTCCTTGTAACAAAAATTCGTCACGCCAGTTGTAGGCCACACGCACCTGGTAGTCGTCTTGTTCGTAGAACGCTACCAGGTTTGCAGAGTCGCTTAAGCCCGGCAATGCAAAGTCATTTTCCAGGGAGTAAACGTCGTAGTTGTCTGAGCTGTCTACCATTGTGTAGTTCACAATGGCGCCGAATCCTGTTTCACCAAATAAATGTTGAATGTTGAACTCCCAACCGTACACTTGGGTTTCATCCAGGTTTAGTGGTGTTGATACCGTCCAGGTAATCACTGGGTCACCAGATTGAGATAGACAGGCCGGGTTAGGGTTGTCGATGGCACCGCCAGGACAGCCTGCACGTGCTGCGGCGGCCGGGTTAGTGAGCGGGCCGTTGGGGCCTTCAATAACTCTCTCGTCTTCACCAATGGCAATGAAGTTATCAACTTGCTTTCTAAAGTGACCAATGGAAGCGTAACTTCCCTCGTCGTAGTAATACTCAAGTGAGAGGTCAAAGTTATCAGCACTGTATGGCAGTAGATTTGGGTTGCCTTGTGACGCTCTGAACGGGCCGGTCGCCAAGTGGTTTTCCAGATTGGTGGCCGGGAACATGGCGGTAATACTACTGCGAGCGACAGTTTGACTGTAAGCGAAACGCGCTACGAGGTCATCGGTAATGTCCAGGCTAATATCCAGATTTGGAAGGAAGTGTTCATAGGCGCCCTCCAGAATTTCCTCTACTTCGTTGTCGGCGTAAACTTTTGACATCTCCAGGGGAGTTAGCCAGTTAAAGCCAATAACCGGGTTGCTGAGAGAATAGGATTCAACGTCGGTTTCTTCGTATCTGACACCAAAATTCGCCCGAACTTCCATGTCGTTAAATTCAGTTATGAAATCAAATGAGACATAAGCTGCAGAAGTGACTTCCTCGATGCCGTTGTAGCTCTTGTTCGGTTCAGCATAAAGGCCCTGTGCTTTGGCCAGGGAGATGAATTCATCTGCGCTGTAAACGGGAATGAATTCAAAACCAATGTCACCGGGAATGAAAGTAAGATCCAGATCACTGATATCCAGGGCGCCGTTGCCCAAGCCGAAGTTTGCCCCTGATATTTTCACAGAATCAATAGTGTACTTGGTATGGGCAAACCCGAAATTGATGGCGTCTAAGGCACCGTCACTCATGTTTTGCCAGCGTCCAGAGAGCTGTATTTGCTCTATGTTGTTTTCGACTTCAAACCCCCTTTCCTGGTAGAGGTCGCCTTCAATGTTCTCCAGCGCATACGCGCCGCCAGGCAAGGCAGAATCATCATAAGAAACGGTTGGTATGTCACCACTGAAATCTGCGGCAATGGTAACCGGCGCAGCATCACCAAATGGGTTTTTCAGGTTGCCCAAACGCTCTGCAGGCAATGCGCCAGGGTTAGAGTGAGAAGTGGAGTCGTGATAGTCAAGCTTAAACCGCAGTGCATCAGTTGCCCGCCAATCGAAGTTTAAGCCGTAAGAATCGTTTTCTGTTTCGAAATTGTATTCCCATGACCAAAAGTTCAGTTCATCGTTGGTTCGAAGGGGGTTGATGATGGTGCCATTTGCATCGGCTGTGCCAGTTTCAACATTGTCAAACCAAAAACTCATGCGATGCTGGTTCCCGTACTCTTCCAGGCGAGACATGACATAGTCTGCGGTGATGGTCAGCCCATCAGTTGCTTGATATTGCAGTACGAGTTGTCCGTTCTGTCTTTCTCTTTCGTAATTGGTGTCGTCTAATTCAACCGTGGGGGTGCGCCATGTTGTCAGCGTGGGATTGCGATCAGTATTAATGGCACTGGTGTCCGGATTTGCTTGACCAGGGTACCCTTGTGCCCAGTTAAACGCGCCTATGCGATTAACGTGACTGTCTCTCTCAGAGTGAGAGAAGGAAGCCAGAATACCGAATTTGCGGTCGCCAAAGGTTTTGCTCACCATACCAGATAGTTCCGGTGTTATATCATCCCCCGTTGTTACACTGGTGTCCATAACGGCCTTTGCACTCCAAACTGCGACGAATTCGTCCATGGAAAAGGGCCGGGCTGTATTGATATTGATAGTGGCCCCAATACCTCCAGAACTGACGTTGGCACGTCCTGTTTTATATACTTCCACACCTGACACGCTTTCAGCGGCCACTTCTCTGAAGTTAAAGCTACGATTAATACCTGTCGATTCCAGTGCAGAAGAGTTAGGCATTTGACGGTTGTTTAACGTTACCAGGTTGAAGCTGGGACCAAAGCCACGAACAGTAACCTGGTTGCCTTCGTTGTTAGTTCTGTCAATAGAAACACCGGTTATGCGCTGTAACGATTCCGCGAGATTAGTATCGGGGAATTTACCAATGTCTTCGGCGGATATCGCATCTACAACACCACTTGAGCTTCTTTTTGTGTCCATTGCTGAAGCCAACGCACCGCGAATACCTTTGACCTGGATTACTTCAACATCGTTTCCAGCTTCCTGAGCTATTGCAGGCGAGCCGTAAATGGCACTTGCCACAGCAAGCGACAGTGCTTTGAGTCCCAGTTTTTTCATAGATGTGCCCTGTTTGTTTGTTAATTGTAAACAATAATAAGGGTGCCAGTATTGTGAATTAACTGTTAATTGTCAACAATAATTGCGTTAATTTACTGCTCAGTCTTGCAGTGATGTCAATAGGGTTCTTATCCGGGAGCTGCGGTGCTTGTAGTCTTCCCTGCTGAAAATGGGCTGGGTTAAGCTACCTCCAAATCCTACCCCAACACATCCTGCAGCCATCCAGGCGGATGCGTTGTTTTCATCTACCGAGCCTACTGCTACCAGGGGAATGTGATGGAAGGGGCCGCGTGTTAGCGAGGCAATATAATCCGGGCAAACGGCACCAGAAGGAAAAACCTTAATGAGGTCGGCGCCCCATTCATAAGCTTGGTAGATTTCACTTGGTGTAAATGCACCTACCAGAATTGGGATGTTGGCAATGCTGGCTGTGTCAATCACAGCTTTGGAGGTATTGGGCGTAACGAGAAACTGCGCACCAGCTTCTATTGCTTCTCGTGCCAGTTGTGGGTTGGTAATAGTACCCGCGCCGATACATGTATTCGGATGCTGCTGCTTAAGCCTTTTGATACCCTCGATGTAATCGGGCGTATTGCTGGTAATTTCCAGCGCCTTAACCCCTGCGCTTACCAAGCATTTAGCAATCGGATCAATATCATTAGGGTTAGTTACGCGGATTATTGCCACGGCTTTTGATGCTTTTATGGTGGCGAGTGTATTAGACATAAGCGGCCTCATTTTCTTTGGATAGCTGACGGTGAAGGCTCTGGTAGCATTTCTACCTTGCCTACGAGGAATAAAAACGATGCGACACCAGTGAGCGCCAGTCCGCAAATTAAGACCAAAGCAGGTTTAAAATCGCCATCCGAAACGAGAAAACCGATAAGCACCGGAATGATCACTGCAGAAAGGCCACCAATGAAATTAAAGCAGCCACCCACAAGCCCCACCATGGATTTAGGCGCAATCAGCGATACGAATACCCAGTTGATTGATGCAAGACCATTTCCAAAGAAAGACAGTGACAAGAAAAAGGTGACCCACTGGGGAGATTCAACGTAGTTGGCGCCAATTACACTACTGGATAGCAGGAGGCCGAGGATAACCGGAGATTTTCTTGCCACTTCGTTACTGACGCTCTTCTTGGCTAAGAAATCACTGAGCGTGCCGGAAATTAATACTCCTGCAAATGCACATAGAAAAGGAATGGCGGCGTAAAAACCAGATTGGATAATACTCATGCCGCGGTAATCTGCAAGGTAAGTAGGAAACCATGTCAAAAAGAAAATAAGTGTACTGCCGAGACAAAACTGACCTATGTACAGACCCCACAATTTGCGACTGGTGAAGGCAAGCACAAACTGTTCGGATGAACTTACCTGTTGTTGTGCCTGGCGCGTTGTTGAACACGTCGGGAGTGGCATTTCAGTTGACGTAGCGGACGCTTTTTTTTCGGGGTATAAAAAATACCAGGCCAGTCCCCATACAACGCCGATGAGACCAGAAACGATAAACAGTCCTCGCCAACCAACCCATTCTAAAATAATAGCCAATACCGGCATGGCAAAAGCCAGCCCTATAAACTGACCGGACGTGTAAACAGCGATAGCACTGGCCCTTTCGTGCTCCTTGAACCATTGAGTGACAATTTTGTTGTTCAACGGGTAAGATGGTGCTTCAAACACGCCGACCAGCATGCGTAGCCCCACTAACGCGGCAAACCCATTTACCAGCCCTTGGATTAATGTGGCGATACTCCACCCAATCATGATGATCGGGTAAAGTAACTTTACGCGCAGCCTGTCGGCAATAAACCCTCCAGGGATCTGCAGAAATGAGTACGTCCATGCGAACGCCGAGAATAGCAATCCCATTTCTACGGTGGATATTGCGAGATCGTCTTTCATCTGAGCGGCAGCAATAGACAGATTGGTTCTGTCCATGTAGTTAATAACAACGCTGACGAAGATAAGCCCGAGTACGCCTAATTTTTGTTTTTTACTTTTCATAGTATTTACCAATTTGTGTAACTGCCATCAGGCTTGGCTAATCTTGGGGGTTCCCAGTACGAAAATGACAGCGCCTCGAGGGCATCAGGGTCAATATCGACACCTAATCCGGGAGCGTCGGATAATTGGAGAAACGGTCCATCTGTGCATGGCATCCGTGTAAACACTTTTTCATAGGCCGATGAGTCGTCGCCATATGGCAGCCACTCAAGGCTGTCTAAGTTATTTATGGCAGCGCAAAAGTGGGCAGAGGCAAGGGTACACAGAGGACTTAGCGGGTTGTGAGGCATCATATCCACGTACATCAATTCACAGATGCCAGCAATTTTCATCGATTCGGTAAAGCCTCCCGCATTGCATATATCGATGCGGGCGAGATCTATAAGATGATTCTTCAGGAAAGGGTAAAAAGTCCATTTGCTGGTGAATTCCTCGCCAATAGCCAGCGGCGTGGTGCACGACTGTCGAAGTTGTATGTAGCTGTCAGGAGATTCTGCACGAATAGGCTCTTCAATGTAATCCAATGTACCTGGGGGCAGGCGCAATAGCAGACTTTTGGCTTCCGCTAAGGACAACCGGTGGTGAAAGTCTATACCAAGTTGCACTTTCGGGCCGATGGCTTGGCGCACTGCAATAATGGCTGTAGCGGCATCGGCAAGGGCTTCCCGGGTATCGTACAGGGTTGTGGTATCGCTGCTACCGTGTTGGCCGGTGGTAAGACGAATGTGTGTCCAACCCTGGTCGATTAACGCTTTGCAATGTGTCGCTAGGTTGTTGTCCAGCGGCGCAGTTATAGTGGCAAAAAGCGGAATTTTGTTGCGCTGTTTACCGCCTAGCAATTGGTAAACCGGCAGTTGCAGGTGTTTTCCTTTAATATCATGAAGGGCAATGTCGATTGCCGCGATAGCAGCGCTAAGTACACGTCCGCCTTCAAAATACTGACTGCGATACATTTCTTGCCACAGTGCGCCTGTGTTGAGCGGATCTCTTCCTGTAAGAAATTGTTTGAAGTGCAAAATAGCGCCTGAAACGGCTTGTTCCCTGCCGGAAAGACCAGATTCTCCCCAGCCGTATAACCCGCAAGCCGTCGTGATTTTCACAAACAATATGTTTCGGTGTCCGAGTTTTTTTATGTACGTAGAAATATCTTCAATAACCATAATTGCCTCCGAGGCCAAAAACTATTATTTGATCTAATTGTTAACAGTTGTCAATATAATGTTTTGTTTTAGGAGGTAATATTATGTTAGGGCAGAACGACTGGGTATTTGGTATTGACGCCGACTGGGGTAAGCAGCGAGAGCAGGTTGCGAAGCCGAATAACGGGCATGCGTTGCTCTTTATTGCCGACAGGTTGCTTATGGCCACGGATCATCCTGAACACAACATTATCGAATATGACAAGCAAGGTCTGGTGGTAGACAGTTGGGGCAAACAGTGGCCTGGGTTACACGGTATTAAATCACTCAACAATGATGGCGAACTGGCTCTGTTTCTTGTGGACAGTGGTTGGGTACTCAATCGAAACTGGGACGGAAAAAGTGTGGATAAATGGGACTCGCCGTACAATAAAATGATCCCACAGGCTGGTAGTGTTGCAAAAACGACACGGGATGGACGGGTATTGTTCAGCGTTGGTCATCCGGTAACTATGGGGGCTTACACCCAGGACATGGCGTTTAATCCTACCGATGTTGCGGTGATGCCTGACGGGGATTTTTTCGTTGTAGACGGGTACGGTAGCGACTTCATTTTACATTACGATCGCCATGGTCAGTTTCTGGCTAAATTTGGTCAAAATAGCGAGCGAGATGAACAGAATATCTACAATGGTCATGGTATAACGCTCGATCATCGCGGCAATGAGCCTCTATTGCTGGTAAGTTCCCGGGCTGACCACTGTTTAAAATGGTTCAGTCTTGATGGCAAGTTTGTAAAAAGAGTACATGTGCCCGGTGCCTTTATACACGCGCCAGTCTTTGTAGATGACCATATGGTTGCACCTGTTTGCTGGACGGGTAAACCCGGAGAGCCTAAAAATGAATCTGGTGTTATTTGCGTCTTTGATGAGAAGGATCAACTGGTGTCAGTGCTGGGCGGCCGGCTTCCCGCAAAAGGCCAGACTGTTCACAACCACGACGGCGTGTTTAAGCACTGTCATGGGTTGGAAAAAGACAGGCAGGGAAATCTGTATTTGGCGCAATGGCAAGCTGGCGGCATACATCCACAAAAGCTGTACAGACAGTAGAAATAATAACGGACAGCCTGTCATTTGACACAGGCTGCCCGGATGGCTGTTTCTTCGGGGGCATTTACGACGGGCGCCAGTTTAAAATGGCATCGTCGTCTACTTTGTCTAGCGGGCGGTAAACAAGAGAGTTCTCTTTAAAGGGTTTGGCTGAATCTGCACAATACGCCGCAATCATGACCCAGCGGGGATCTTTCGATTTATTCTGGTTAGATTTGTGTAGTAAGTTGCAGTGAAAAAACAGCGTGTCACCTGGTTCAAGTTCAACGTTGACCAGTTCTAGGTGTTTCATGGCTTCTTCAACGAACTCCATATCTGCGCCCTTTTGGTCGCCGGTTTTCTGATGGTTAATACGGCCTATATGGTGAGAGCCTTTGAGTACCTGCAGACAGCCATTTTCAACAGTCGCTTTATTGATGGCGATCATGCAGCTTACCAGCTTTGGGTATAGGTGGTAGTTATCCGTTGCCCAGTAGCCGTAGTCCTGATGCCATTCCCACGCGCCACCGACAAAAGGTTCTTTCATCATGATTTTGGTGGTGGTGTGGAACACAGCTTCTTGCAGAATGGCTTCAACAGCATCTGCCAGGCGACGACCACGCGAAAACATGGAGTAGAAGTCATCGCCTAAATCCTGCCACAAACACACTTTACTCACTGTGCCTGACGCGTCCTTTTTATCCCATGCTTTCTCGTACAACGAAGTGTCGTTGAAAGCCGTTTGTTGCAATTTTTCAATTTCCTGCTCGTTGTAGTAACCCCGGGCAATCACGTAGCCGTCTCTGTGAAAATCTGCGATTTGTTGTTCGGAAAGTGTAACCTTGCTCATTTTTTCTCCAAATGTTTTATGTGGAATGTTGACAATATTGAGCAAAAAGTGCGTTAATGCAATGTAAATTTTGTATAAAAAATAAAGTTTTATATATGAATATTCTTAGGGCGCAAATGAAGCTGCGTTGTATAAAAAAATTTTTTTTATTTTTATGGATGAATAACAGGAGTGAATAATGGAAGACAAACAAAAGTACTCGGTTCCCGCATTGGACAAGTGCTTTGAGATTATGGAGTTTCTGGCAAATTGCGGTGAACCGGCCACACAAAGTGAAATTGCTAAAGGGATAAGCCGTAGCACGAACGAGATATTTAGAATTCTGGTTAATCTCACTGCGCAAAACTACCTGATACGGGATGCCGAGTCATCGAAATATCGCTTGTCTTTTAAGCTGTATAATTTGTCCCGCGCTATCTCTCCTCTTGATGTTCTTCGTCAGCAAGCGTTGCCATTGATGGAAAATTTGGCGGTGAAGACCAAACTGTCGTGTCAGTTGTTCGTACTTTATCAGAGCCGGACTATGGTGTTAGTTCATGCGAGAAGCCCTGACGCTGTGTCGTTAAATTATGCAGAAGGAAGTTGCTTTTCCAGTGTGTTTTCAAACCCCGGAAATCTGCTGATGGCACACAGTAAACCACAAGTTCGCGAAATGATTCTTGCCAATGAAGCGCAATGCGACAGACTCTCTGCAAAGAAACGCACTGGATTTTTGTCAGCGATTGCAACACTGGCTGAGCAGTGTGAGCAATGGCACCCCAGTCAGCATATTGAAGGTGTGTATGAAGCCATGAGTTTGGTGGGTCGTCACGAAGGAAAACAAATTGGCGTGTTAATGTTGAGCCAGTTAGGTAAAAGCCGACAATCAAAGGGAGCTGTAATTCCAGAGTTGCAGCGTACGGCCGCCGCACTCACTGACGCGATAGGACTATAAATAAGTTGATAATGTTAAAAGAAAATCGTAAATTGTTAACAATATTGTAGAGTAATGTCATCCAGAGTAAATAATGAGTAAGGCAAAACGCGGCGGTACAGGCTTTGATGATTGGAGGGTAAAATCCCATTTGAAATATTTTAGTGCGGTCGCAGGAATGTGCTGTATAGGTTTGACGCTCACTGGTTGCAACATGTCAGCGTCGGACAATACGTCTAAGGCGCAACCGCCAGCATCGGCACAGGCTGGCCAGGCAGATAAAGTCTTATATCGCTTTTCTGATGCAGAGTTTTTCAATCCCAAGATTGACGGTGCAATTGTTGAAAAACGCGGTGGAGAAAACGGTGAGGTATCTGCGGGCATAAATCTCACGTTTCCCGGTGACAAGCACATGCCTGGTTTGTCTTTTGATGTTGCCGACGAGAATGGGTTGACGGCATTTGACAATGGAAACCTGGCTTTTGACGTTGCCAACGAAAATGATAAATCGGTTCATCTGTACGTGAATTTATTGCATGGTGATGACGTGTTGCAAAGTCATTCGGTGAGTATACCCAGCGGATATAGGGGAACGGTCTTTTTCCCTTTTTCGGGCCCCGAGGCATCTGCAGATATCGGTTTTTGGGGCGATCCTCCTTCATGGGACACCGATGAACTGAGAATGATCTGGCGCTCGTGGAAGAATGTTTCGACGCCCATGAAGCCAGTGGAGCAGGTTCGCTTCTTTGTTATTGGTAATCTTGAATCAAAAACACTGGCATTGTCTAACCTTCGCGTGCGTGAAAATCCGCCGGTGGATCCGTTCTGGTTGACACAGCTGGTCGATAAGTTCGGTCAGAGTACCCGGGTACAAAACAATGTTACCGTTGAATCCGAGACGCAACTGAAAGAACTCGCAGAACAAGAAATAAGCCGGCTGGAAGATGCTACAGTAGGTACTGAGCGAAGTCAGTTTGGCGGTTGGAAAAACGGCCCGAGATTGGAAGCCACCGGGTATTTTCGCACAGAAAAAGTGGATGGACAGTGGTGGATGGTTGATCCACAAGGGTATCTGTTCTTTTCTCACGGCCCGGCAAATGTGCGCATGGCCAATACAACCACGTACACTGGCGTAGACTACAACAACAGTGCCATTCGCAAGATTAACGACGGTGAATTAACACCGGAAGACTCTATAGACATTGTCACGATTCCGGACAATGTGCGTCAAACAGCAGAGGTAATATCAGAACAGCGCAATAATATGTTTGCCTGGTTGCCTTCCTATGACGACCCGCTGGCAAAACACTACAGCTATCGCAGGACATCCCACAAAGGGCCCATTGAGCACGGTGAAACATACAGTTTTTACCGCGCTAATCTCGAAAGACGCTACGGTGAAAATTACCTGCAAACCTGGGAAGACATTACCATCAAGCGTATGCACGATTGGGGGTTTACCTCGTTTGGCAACTGGGTTGACCCTATGTTTTACGACGCAGATCGGATCCCCTTCTTTGCTAACGGGTGGATAATTGGCGATTTTAAAACCCTTTCAGGCCATATAAATCACTGGGGTGAAATGCCGGACCCATTCGATCCTCAATTCGCAGAAAGAGCCCGTATAACCATTGAAAAAATTGCTGACGAAGTTCAAGGCTCCCCCTGGTGTGCCGGTATTTTCATCGACAATGAGAAAAGTTGGGGCGAGCGCACAGGGAGTGTAGAAGCGCGTTATGGCGTTATTTTAGACGGGTTGAGCAAAGCCAGTAGTGAAAGTCCAGCCAAAGCCGCCTTCGACGAGGCATTAAGAGCAAAGTATAGCACTATAGCAGCGCTTAACTCGCGCTGGGGAACAAAACTTGCCGACTGGGAGGCACTGAATCTAGGTGTTACCTTTGACACTTTCAGTGAACCTTTAGTTGAAGATTTATCCATGTTACTTGAGTTGTTAGGCGAACAGTATTTCTCAGTGGTTCACAATACGCTTGAAGATGTTCTTCCTCATCATTTGTACATGGGAGCGAGAATGGCGAACTGGGGTATGCCGGACGAAATTATCAAAGCGTCACTTAAATATTCAGACGCACTTAGCTTCAATATCTATGAAGAAGGTATGCAGCCGAATTTCTGGGCGTTTTTGGAAGAAATTGATTTACCGGTTGTCATTGGTGAGTTTCACATCGGCACGGCAACAGATTCCGGTATGTACAACCCGGGTATTGTTCACTCCAGTGACCAAAAGGACAGGGCGCGCATGTACACAGAATACATGGAAAGTGTAATCAGCAAACCCTATATGGTAGGAGCCCATTGGTTCCAATATATCGATGAACCCATAACAGGGCGCGCCCACGACGGGGAAAATGCCAATATCGGGTTGGTTACGGTGGCGGACATTCCCTATCCGGAACTGACTAAGGCAATGAAGGCATTTAATAGTCAGCTTTATCTGCGTAAATTCAAAAACAACAGGCAGTAATTAGCGAGAATAAGAGATTTTATTAACGCTAATTGTCGTCCTGGTAAACCACTGTTTAATCGCGCGTCACGCTCGTTAAGTGGTGGTTTTTTGCTTTAATATCAAAAATATACCCTTCCTTTCGGATGGCGGAACTAAGAAGTGCTTTTCGGGAATTCTATGTTATTTAATAAGTGTAAAATTGTTAACAATTTATTATTGACATATAAGGTGATGTGATTCACTATATCTGTGCGTTTACAAAAAAGTAACATGCAATAACTAGAACGTTCGGAAACACACAGTCAAGAGAACTCAGCGGGAGAAATTGGAGATGTCCGTTCACAAACAGCGTTTTCATTTAAGTGGCGTAAGTATTGCTGTACTGACAGCATTGAGTTTCAATGCCTTCGGTCAGGAAAATACCGCTCCAGATAATGACGAAAATACCTCAGAAGATGTAGTTGAGATTATTGAGGTTAAAGGGTTAAAAGGAAGCCTAAAAAAATCCATCAATGACAAGCGGTTTTCCTCTGGGATCCGCGACACCATTAATGCAGAAGACATTGGTAAATCCACCGATCAGAATATTGCTGATGCGCTGGGCCGGGTGACCGGCGTCACGGTAGTCAATAGCGATGGCGAAGGCACGCAAATTACAGTGAGGGGGGCCGATGCTAACCAGAACTCCATTACGCTAAACGGACAAACACTCACATCAACGGATTTCTCTCAAGCTGTAGATTTAAGTTCTTTCTCCGCTGACATTTTGTCAAAACTGGAAGTAGTGAAAACGCCCAGTGCAGATCACGACGAAGGGTCGTTGGGGGCGTCGGTAAATCTGGTTACCATCAGACCGCTCAATCAGGCAGAGGGGGTGCGCTCACTAACTCTACAAGGTCGGTATAATGACTTTTCAGATAAAAAGAACTACAAGTTGCAGGGAGCATTTTCTGAAAAATTCCTCGACGATACGTTGGGTGTGGCTCTTACTGTATACGATGAAACCAATGCGTACAGAAAAGACCAATACAATGCAGGTGACTTTGTTGAATCTCAGGAATACGCGCAGGCAGTAGACCAAAATGGCAATGTTATTTCCGGCGTAAAGGCAATTGAGCCATCTTTGGCCAGTTACGAGTTACATCAAAACGAAAGTAACCGTTATGGCGGCTCGCTCGGGATACAGTGGCTACCAGACGACGTGTCAGAACTTATGTTCGATGCAACGTACAGCAAGCAAGAGTTGGTGCGCACGTACGATGCCATTCAGACTAAGAGTTTTGCAAATAATCCCAATTGGATAGAAGGTGAAATACCTACCAGTTTTGTCAGACCGCCTAACCCGTTTAGCGATCCTATCGATTGGATTCAGGTAGACACTGAAACCTATGATATGACAAAGCGCGTAAATCGTTATGGAAACGGCAGTATGGTACGTGCCGATGGTGGTACGGAAAACGAAAACCTTAGCGCCACGTTAAACTACAAACGAGAATTAACCGACACTCTGCGTTTAGAAGCTCAGATAGGTCACTCAGCAAGTAAGTCGGAAAGTCTGCCAAATGCTTATACCGTGATGCAAAACTTTTACCAGGTTCCGGGTATGTTGTTGTGGGATGCTGGTGCTGACATTGAACCTGTTGGTGTGGATTGTACCGGCGGCGGTGACACGTGCAGAATGGTTTACGGCAACTCTTTCATAGACCTGGGTGAACACCTGTACGCTTATACGGATGAAACCGGTGCGCGTGTACAGGGCAGTGCTGATAACGTGGCATATACAGGTTTTAATCCTCAGGATGTGTCTTCATTTCACTTGGGGTTTATCGGCGAAAATGATACTCGAGTTGAAGATAAGATTTCCAACGCGCAATTGGATTTCGACTGGGACATTGACACCTTTGGCGTTACCACATTGGAATTTGGGGCTAAGGTAACATCCCGCAATAAAATGGTCGACAATCAGGCTTACAGCTTTCAGTCTCTTCAGGCAACGGAAATTATTACCGATCCGGTAACGGGGGAAACCGTCGTTGAACTGGGTGGCTCATTGACAGATATTCGCGGTGATCTCATCGCTGGCGATCCCATTCCTTACGACGATTTCATGGAGTCTTTGGGTTACGCCCGGGAAGGCGCCACCGTGGGATGGACGCCCATTGATGTTAAAGCGGCAAAGGAAATGGTATTGGGTGATGGCGATGTCATTCGCAACGTCGACAATACGGCTTCACGGGAAACTGACATCGATACCAAAGCCTTTTACCTAAAAGCCAACTTTGATTTGCTCGACGGGCGTTTAACCGGTGACATTGGTGTGCGTTATGTGGAAACCGATGTTGAGGCATTGGGCTACTCTGGTATGCGCTATTTCGAACAGGGAGGCTCTGATCTTCAGCGCGAAATTGACAGACATACCCTGAATCAACTTGCCGACCGCTCATTGGCCGAATGCCCCACTTTGCAATTGGGCGAAGACGGTGTGGCGCAGGATTACGAGTTGAAATACCAGCGGGTCGACGGGCTGGGCTGGGATACCAGTGCCGGGCCTGATCCTTCCACCTGGGTACCTATTCCTGATGCGGGACCATGCCACGATCCGGCATTTGCCGATTACGCAGACGCACTCAATGCCTTTAGGGCGGGTGAAGGCGCAATGCCAACGCTGAATGATTACGGCCTGTTGTGGCAGAGCATGTGGCGCTATGCCGATGTGGCCACCAGCAGAACCTATGGGTGGGATGCGCTTCCAGTATGGAATGGTTCGACAAACGGCGTGAACACAAATTATTCCTGGGGCTCTGTAGAGAATCGTGAAGTGGCATCTTCGCCTGCATTCAAAACACACAGTTACGAAAACATCTTGCCTAGCTTAAATCTGAATTATGCGTTTTCAGATGAATTTGTAGGGCGTTTGGCAGTGTCAAAAACCATGACCCGTCCGGAAATCGATTTGTTACGCCCGGGTTATAAAGTCACCGAAGGCAGCTATTGGGGGAGTGGTAATCTGAACGTTGGTCGGGTTGACATGTATAATACGCAACTTGAGCCGTTGGAGTCGAACAACCTCGATGTGTCTATCGAGTGGTACTTCAATGAAACGAGCATGTTAAGCGTTGCTTATTTTAGAAAAGACATGTCTAACTTCACTGACCGTGAAACCACTCTGTCTCACATCAATAGTGTACGTGATCCTGCCTCTGCGCCAGAAAGCGGTGACGATCTAATTCTGTTAGATGATGGCAGCGCAGACGCACTGGCAAATTGTCACCCAATTCGCGCGACAACGGAATTTGCTTATTTAGCGTCAGACCCGACGACCTTTTCCGGTAATCCCAGTGATAGCTGTGCCAACATGACGGTGACAAAAACAGTTAACGCCAAGGACGCAAAAATCGAAGGTCTGGAAATTGGCTATATACAAACCTATGACTTTATTCCGGAGCTCCTTGATTTGCCGGAATGGACTGGCGGTTTTGGCGTATCTGCAAACTATACCTATCAACAGAGTGAGTACGAATCAGAATATTCCTCCATTAATCCAAATCTGTTGTTGCCGTCTTATCCGGTGGCAGATACCCCTGAGCACAGCTACAACTTTACTGCTTTTTGGGAACAGAAAGGTCATCAAATTCGCTTGAGCTTCCAGGGTACGAGTGACTCTCTGGTAGGTAAAGACTGGGCCACTGGTCAGTATGGTCGGAGCTGGAACCAGGGGTCTATATGGAATGAAGGTCGTAATTCTCTTGATTTGTCTGCCAGTTATCAGGTGAATGAAGACATTATGCTCACGTTCCAGGCTATTAACCTGACCGACGAGCCTTTCCGCACTTATTTCACCAGTCGTACCCTAAATGTGGTTCGGCAGGCTGCTGATAATGCTGCCGGCTATGACTTTGTTGCCCTTGAGGAAGGAAACCCTCTCGACGGAGACGCCCCGAAACACCGCACTTATACCAAGTACAAAGTAGGCTCAACCTATCGGCTGGGACTGCGTGTTCGGTTTTAAGCAAGGGCGTAAACAGACATGACGATGCGGGCTCTGGGCAAACTGTCTGTCCGCATACGACTAGAACAGATTAATGGTAAAGAGTTATGAAAATACATAATAAAAGCAGGATGTTATTAGCGGGTTCCATACTCACTGCATTGACGGGTTGCGGCGGAAGTTCGTCAGATGATTATACGCCGCCGGCGCAGCCCAATACGGCAGCACCCACCCATGGCGGCGATATAGTCATGAGCTTCCACGAAAAAGATCCGCTGTTTTTTGTCGAGCTGTTAGGTACGCCTGGTGGTGCTCCTACGGGCGAAGGTGTTGCCCTGGATGCAGACGGCAACTACCTCACTGTGACCGATGTGTCCATAGAAGTTTCAGGCCCAAAGGCTGATGAGATTATGGAAGCTGGCGTGGAAATAGCCGGCAATAGGCTGGGGGTTCGGCCTTCTGCTGTGGCCCCGCTTTTGGATACCGGTGAAACTCATACCGCGGTTGTGTCGTTTAATATTTCCGACGGTGAGAACAAAACCCCGAGAACGGCTACGATTACCTTTGAAGGGGAGGATTTTGCCCCTGTTATAGCTAATGACCTTATAGCAAACTTTACCCGGGATGCTGGCACAGGCGTAATTGACGGCCTGGCTGATGTAACTGATGCTGATGGCGAAGCGCTGACGGTGAGTAACATTGTTGCTGACGGGGCAAATCCGTACAACCTTCCAGTTAGTATTGGCGAGGATGGCGCGACCATAGAAGTAGATATTACTGCAGTGGAAGATCGGATCCCTGATGGACAAAAAGTGACGTTTAACTTCACTTTTACTGTAAGTGATCACCGCTTTGATTTGCAGAGGAATATGTCGGTGAATGTACTAGGGGTTCAGGATGTCGCCGGTGCGCCGTTGATACTAGACTATTTCTTGTCAGAAGATATTGACGAAACCGACGGTATGCTCATGGTGGATTTAGAAAAAGACATCGACGAGCGGGAAGGTGATGCCATTGTTATTAGTGATGTCAAGCTGGATGGCGAAGAATATACAGCCTCTTTTGCCGGTCGGGTTGAAGACAATGTGCTTTATTTTAACCCCAATGCGTATTTCGACGAAATTGCCGCAGATGCCTTTAAAGATTTTCGCTTTACCATGAAAGTGTCAGATGATCAGGGCAACATGGCTGATGGTGAGCGTGAATTAGTTATTCGCGTCAACGGTGTTGAGTCTAACTTGCTTGCTGCCAATGGCATGGATGTGGGTTTTGAAAATGGCGGTGACGGATTCGAAGCAACGTTCTGTGACCCAGGCGCTGAAATCACATCGTCTATCGTGGCAAATGGGAATGGTGCATTTCAAATGTTAGGTGCGCCCTGTTATTACGCCGTCACTTCTGCAGCATTCCCTGATATGGAACTCGGTGGTAAGTATTATTTCCATTATAACGTTTACGTTGGTGCGGGTGACGCGTCTCCTTACATTATGTTAAGCGCTGATCCCAATGGCGCGCACAATTTCTGGGTTGGAGCGCGGCCGTATCACCCAGCGGATGGTACATGGCGTCCGACAATGATCGCGTATGACACTGAAGGGGGATATCTGGCGACAGCGAATGGCGACGGTGAAACGCCTATGGATATTGCCGACCAACTTCGCCTGTTTGTGATGAGTGCATGGATGGGCAACGACGGTATGCCAGTGTTTGATGACTTTGTCTTCTCCCGCTACGACGATATAGAAGGAGTGGATATTCTCACTGACAATCCGGGTAGTTTTGAAGACGACACGTTCGTTCCCACAGCTACAGGTGGTGCTGTTGTTGAAGTGAGGGACGATCCGAATAACGCCGACAACCACGTTCTTTTCGTTGATACGACTGATGCCACAGATGACGTGGTGGTTAGTTTCCCTGTGCAAAAGGGTGCCATTGTATCCGGTGGCCGGTATAGAATTACCTACGATGTTCAGTATTTGAATTTCACCGCAAACAGTGAAGCGGCGTCAGATGCCAATATCACAGAGGCGGGGGCATATTCTTTTGATGTGGTATTCACCAATGCCGACAACGAAAACACCTTTATGACTACCAGCACGATTTGGAATGGACCAGAATATGGCCAGGTGCAAAGCCTGGCGGATGAAGCGTCTCACTATCTTGGTTTTGGCGCGGAAACCAACTGGGAAAGCGACAACGTGACTGTTGATTTCGTTATCAAAGGCGAGGGAGCGCAATATATCATCGACAACATCGAGATTGTTCGCGTACCTTAATCATCATGGTCACAAAGGAAGAACTTCAGCTTGCTGGAGTTCTTTCTTTTTCTGTCCCCCAGCAGTGAGGAATTTATATGGCCGAACAGCAGTTTGAATTAGTCAACCCCAAAGCTCACCAGGGGTTAAAAATCAATCACACCCAGTTTGATATTCCCGAAAATCACGTTAATGCCGTTACCGTTGTTGCCAACGAACTTAGTGTTATTGTGCATAATTATCCGGTTTTCATCGCTGTTCACCCTGAGTCGGGCGACTATCAACTCATGGCATTGTTAGGGTTTGATAAAGGTGAAAACTTATATTTGCACGAAGGGAATTGGCGATGCAATGTCATTCCCATTGATGTACTTCGCAAACCATTTCAAGCCTACATCCCCGACCCGTCAAAACCTGATAAGGGCCATATTGCGCTTGATGTGAATCACCCGTTGGTTTCCACTGAAGTTGGTGAGCCTATTTACGATAAAAATGGCGACGCAACCTCATATTTTCAGCGCATAGAAGGGTTTTTCAATCAATTAGTCAGTGATAGCAGAGCGACATCGGCGCTCCTTAAGAAGGCGGCTGATATGGCGTTACTCGAACAGTTCTCGCTTGAACTCACTTTACCCAACAAGCAAACAGTGGCGTTAAAGGGGCTGTATGGCTTCGATAAAAAAAAGGTCGATGCACTGAGCAAAGACGATTTAGAAACGTGCCATCGAAGTGGATTACTACAGATTTGCCACCTGGTACTGTCTTCCTCATCGCATTTACAAACACTCATGACATGGAAAGCGCAAACGCAATCAATTTAGGGGTTGAGGAGTCGAGTATGAAAAAGATGTTACTAATCAGTACGCTGTTGTTGGGATTAACGGCGCATTGTCACGCCACTCCTGCGCCAGAAAAACCTAACATCGTGTTTATTCTGGCCGACGATGCAGGTTACGGCGACTTCGGGTTTCAGGGCAGTAGAGAAATGAAAACGCCTCACCTGGATGCTCTCGCAGCACAGGGGGTACGCTTTGAACAGGCCTACACCACAGCAGCCGTATGCGGACCTTCGCGAGCAGGTTTGTATACAGGAAAGTACCAACAGCGCTTTGGTTTTGAAGAAAATAATGTGCCAGGGTATATGAGCCACGCCTCGGCGCTAATGGGCGAAAATATGGGGTTACCACTCAACGAAGTCACGGTAGCGGACCATATGAAATCCCTTGGATATGCTACCGCGCTAATTGGGAAATGGCATCAGGGCAATGCAGACAGGTATCATCCCACAAAGCGAGGCTTCGATTATTTTTATGGGCTGCGCGGTGGTTCGCGAAGCTATTTTGCACTGGATTCTTATCATCAGACTATACAACCGGAAAATAAACTGGAGTTTGGGTTTCAAAATTATCAGGAGCCAGAAAAGTATCTGACTAAAGCCCTTGCAGAAAATGCTGTTGAATACATTCGCCGCCAACGGGGGCCATTTTTTCTCGTGCTTTCACTCACTGCTGTGCACACGCCTATGGAAGCGGAGGAGGCTGATCTGAAACAATTCTCGCATTTGCCGGCCAACCGCCAAACGTTAGCCGCGATGACGTTGGCCATGGACAGGGAAATCGGCAAGGTCTTGCGAGTCATCGAAAGCGAAGGCATAAAGGAAAACACATTAGTGGTGTTTACCAACGACAACGGCGCGCCTACCGATACTAATCACGGAAACAATTATCCGCTAAGTGGTACAAAGGCAAACCATCTTGAAGGAGGGATTCGCGTTCCTATGTTAATGCGTTGGCCTGGTGTTTTACCTGCCAATTCAGATTATGCGCATCCGGTGAGCTTCCTCGATTTTCTTCCTACCTTCGTGACAGTGGGCGGAGGCGACAGTAAGGCCATAAAAAACCTCGATGGTGTAAACCTTTTGCCGTTTTTACTGGGTGAAGATGGCGGACGACCACACCAAACACTGTTTTGGAAAAAAGAAAATCGCGGCGCTATTCGCGATGGCGACTGGAAGTTACTGCGTTTTCCCGACCGTCCAGCAGAGCTCTATGATTTGAAGAACGACTGGGGCGAAAAAAACGATTTGGCCAGCGAATATCCCGACAAAGTGAAAGCGATGTACAAAAAGCTCTTTCAATGGGAAACAACGCTGGAGCGCCCTCTGTGGCAACTGTCACGCAAATACGAAGGCATGGCCATGGAGCGTATGGATACTTACAGACACCACGAAAAAAGGTAGCTGCACATCTGTACAGCAGGCGCTATTAATAGATTGTGCCTATGTAATAAGTCGAATAGCGCCAGGAAATGTTTGGTTTGGAGGCAATAACAAGGGCCGTGTAAAGAAAAGCAGACTGTTGTAGTATTCATAGATAACGGCAATGAATGCATGGCTACTATGGATATCCGACAACTTCGCTTTTTAACTGCATTGGACGAAACGCAGCACTTCGGAAAAGCTGCGCAACAATGTAATGTTACCCAGCCTACGCTATCAATGCGTATCAATAAACTGGAAAAAGAACTTGGGCTGGCGCTCGTAAAGAGAAATCATCGGTTTGAAGGCTTTACACCCGAAGGTAAACGCATACTTGCCTGGGCTAAAAATGTTTTGGCGGCCTACAACGGCCTAAAGGCTGAAGCAGCAAGTTGTGCCGGAGAATTAGTTGGGCAGTTAAGGGTGGGGTGTGTTCCGCTCGCGGGTATCGATCCTATGGTTTTTATTGACGTTCTGAAAAACAAATTTAGTGCCCTGCGCTTCTCGTTAAAAACATTTAGCAGTGACAAAGTGATAGAAGCACTTAACAGCAACCAACTCGATATTGGCCTTTGTTATCTCGACAATGTAAGCTCGGCACATTTCCATATTCTCCCTTTCCAGTCATCCGGTATGGCAGTGATATATCACCCTGAACACTTTCATTGGACTGGCAAACAGGTATCCTGGGATGCATTGTCATCGACGCCTTTGGGATTGCTGACAGCCGGCATGCATTTTCGCCAGTCCGTGATGCTCAATATGGCTGGCGAGGGCATTAGCAACGAGCCGGTCATTGAATCAGATTCGGTTCATCACCTGTTGCAAGCGGTGAACAAGGGGTTGTGTTGCACTGTAGTCCCAAAAGACATGTCATTATTAGGGTTGAATGCCGCTTTGGAAGTAAAAGCTATTACCAACGCTAAAATTATATCGCCCCTTGGTTTGATTATGCGAAAAAGTCAGCCGAGTTCACCGGTGGCCGGAGCGTGCTTTGAAACAATACAACGCTACTATGATGGCGCGGAGGTTTCCCATGCTTAACGGGTTGATCCTTGCGGGTGGACAGTCGCGAAGGATGGGCCAGGACAAGGCGTTGATGTATTTAAACGGCAAAACACTGCTTGCCAATGCAGAAGCCCAGCTAAAGGCGGCGGGTTGCCAGAGGGTTCTAATCAGTCGAAATGGACCAGGTTTTATCCGTGATATTGTGGTCGATGGTGGTCCTCTTGCTGGTGTTCACGCCGCTTTGCGCGAACCAGATATGAACGGCGAGTTACTTGTTTTGCCTGTGGATATGCCCCAAATGACACCTGCAGTGCTAAAAACACTGTGTGACGCAGGTCGTGAACATGGGCGGGCTTGTTATGTCGGCGGTCGCATGCTGCCGTTTTATCTACCGGTAAATGAAGAGATCACCCACCGGCTTCACCATTTTCTCACTGTGGAAAAGGAAAGAAAGGTGGTGCGATTTTTAAGTGCTATTGACGCCATTGTGCTGGGCGAAGGCGACGATGCTGCACTGTGGCTTAACGTTAACTCGCCGAGGGATTGGCCAAATGAAATCTGATCCTCTCTGTGATATTTATCGCGCTTGTGCGGTTCAACTCCCGGCCCGGCTTCTTGATAATAGCCAAGGTTCTGCCGTGTTTACCCTGGCCGAAGAAGTCGCACTGAGTATTAGTTACAACGGTATTAATTATGCTGTGATGCTGGTTACACCTGCTAATCTCAGAGATTTTGTTATTGGTTTTAGTCTGACCAACGGAGTCGTTGAGCATCCCCGAGAACTGTACAGTATTGCGTTTAGTGAACACAATGAACACGTGAGTGCCGAGGTTGATATATCCAACAGGGCATTCTGGGCGTTAAAAACAAAACGACGGCAACTGGCGGGTACCAGTGGATGCGGACTTTGTGGGGTGGAAGCCATTGATATGGCGCTTCCAGAATTGACCCCGTTAACACCTGCAAATGAGCCAGATACAACCCAACTAGCTGAACTTAGAAATATTATTATCGATGCACAAACGCTGGCCCGTGAGAGCGGCGCTGTGCACGCCGCTTTGTATTTGTCTCGCTCCGGTGAGGTGTTGGCTTGCCGAGAGGATATTGGCCGTCACAACGCTTTTGATAAACTTATCGGGGCTGTGGTTGCATCGAAACTACAGCAAGGTGACGCCATGGTTGTATTAACCAGTCGCTGCAGTTTAGAACTGGTTCAAAAGGCGGTCAAGGCAAGGTTTGCGGTTTTAGTTACCTTGTCTGCACCTACCGCCTTATCAGTAAAATGGGCAATCCGCTATGGTCTTACCTTGGTTCATCTGCCAAAACGGGATGCTCCCCGGGTGTATTCACCGCTATAGCTTGTAATCGTTCGTTGCACTATATGTTTTGCACGTTAATTTTCCCGTCAGGGGCAGACTTTTTCAACGTAATAGCAATGAATTTAGACGTAGGGGTATATGTGCCTTCGCCGTAACTTTCCAGCGGCACTAACGGGTTAGTTTCCGGATAATACGCAGCTGCCTGGCCTTGCGGGATGTCGTAGGCTACCAGCATAAATTGAGTCACACGGCGGCTCTTTCCATCGTGCCACAACGACGTGATGTCCACCTTGTCACCGTCCTTGAATCCGAGCTTTTCTATGTCATCCGGGTTAACGAATAATACGTCCCGGGCGCCGAAAACATGTCGGTATCTGTCGTCTAAACCGTAAATCGTCGTGTTGTACTGATCGTGGGAACGCAAGGTTTGCAATATGAGGTCGGGTTTTTCACCCCGGGCGAGAATATCGCTGTTTACCAACGAGAGAGGCAATGAATTTGCAGCAAAATGCGCTTTGCCCGATGGCGTTTGCCATTGTCTGTCGGCTGCGCTGTTACCCAGGTGAAACCCACCGGGTTGCTGGAGTTTGCGATTGAAGTCTGCGAAGCCGGGAATGGTGTCAGCAATGAGGTCGCGAATAGTATCGTAGTTGGCAACCAGTGTATCCCAATCTACCGGATGATTGCCTAAGGTCGCTTTGGCGATACCAGCAATAATAGCTGGTTCTGAACGCAGAGTAGGAGCAGTAGGGGGAAGCTGACCATAGGAAATATGCACCATTGAAAATGTATCTTCTACGGTTATCCCCTGTTGTCCTTTCGCCTGCATGTCAATTTCTGTGCGGCCCAAACAGGGTAAGATAAGGGCGTCTTTACCGGTTGTTAAATGGGAGCGGTTGAGTTTTGTGCTGATTTGTACTGTTAGGTCGCAGTTCTGTAGGGCGGCATGGGTGCGGGGCGAGTCTGGGGTCGCCTGTGCAAAATTACCACCCAGGCCAATAAATACCTTTGCCTTGCCTTGCTCCATTGCCTGAATAGCCTGCACTGTATTGTGACCGTTTTCCCGCGGCACAGAAAAAGAAAACCGCTCTTCAAGCGCATTAAGCAGCGCTTTAGGTGGATTCTCGTTGATCCCCATGGTTCTGTCGCCCTGAACATTGCTGTGGCCTCGCACGGGGGAAAGCCCCGCGCCAGGCTTACCCACGTTGCCTCTGAGTAGTTGCACATTCACAATTTCTTGTACTGTAGCCACTGAATGACGGTGCTGTGTAATGCCCATAGCCCAACACATAATGACGCGTTCAGCGCGACAATACATGATAGCGGCATGCTGGATGTCGTCGCGGGATAACCCAGACTGGGCTTCAATTTGCTCCCAGCTCGTTGCGTCTATTGTCGCCAGATACTGTTCAATGCCCTGGGTGTGAGTCTCAATAAACGCGTGATCAAAGACCGCGGGTTTGTGACTTTGCTGGGCCTCCCGCTCCCAAGTGAGCAACCATTTGGCAATACCGCGCATGACCGCCATATCACCACCTAATGCTGGTCGGAAGTAGGCAGTATTGGTTGGCTCCGAACCATTGGTAAGCATTTCCACCGGGTGTTGAGGGTGCTGGAAGCGTTCAAGCCCCCGTTCTTTCAACGGGTTAAAGCACACCACTTGTGCGCCCCGGCGTACCGCTTCCCGCAAGGGCTCTAGCATGCGAGGGTGATTGGTTCCCGGGTTTTGGCCAATGACGAAAATGGCATCAGCTTTGGCGAAATCATCAAATACTACAGTACCTTTTCCCACTCCTATAGTGGGCTTCATTCCTTGTCCCGATGCCTCGTGACACATATTGGAGCAGTCCGGAAAATTGTTGGTTCCATAGGCGCGCACAAACAACTGATAAAGATACGCGGCTTCGTTGCTGGCCCGTCCTGAAGTGTAAAATTCGGCCCTGTGTGGCGAGTCGAGACTGTTGAGATGGCTGGCAATAAGGGCAAAGGCGTCCTCCCACTTTACTGGTTCATAGTGGTCGGTTTTAGCGTTGTAACGCATGGGATGTGTTAGTCTGCCCTGAGATTCTAACCAATAATCAGAATGACGCTTTAGAGCAGAAACGCTATGAGCAGCGAAAAATGCAGGATCTACAAAACGGCCAGTGGATTCCCAATTAACCGCTTTCGCGCCATTTTCACAGAATTTTACCAGGCCACTTTCAGGTGACTCTCCCCAGGCACAACCTGGGCAGTCAAAGCCTTTATCCTGGTTGGTTTTAAGCATAGCGCGCAAATTCTTCAGCGGCTTCTCACTTGATAGCCAACTTTTGGTTACGCTTTTCAGTGCGCCCCAACCACCGGCGGGTCTGGTGTACTGCCTGATATTACTTTTATCGCTCATTGTGTGTTTGCCAACCTGTAAACTGATTTGCCAGTTATCGCGTCATATTCCACCATAGCGTTTCTTGACAAGGTTATCCAATTGATAACACTGACCATGTGATAGAGAACATCAATGGATACAGAAAAACCCCTTACACAAGACCGATGAAACAGCTCGTACTTAATTAAGAGTTGATACACTGTTAACAATTTGCAATTTTAAGTGAAATATTGTTAACAGTTAACGTAGGAAGATAATGAAATATATTGCTGTGTTGTCCCTCGTCACAATGCTCATGGCTTGCGACAACTCGCCGCCAAGTGAGCCTGAATTCCCCCAATCCTCTTTCGCTATTAAAAAGCAGCTTGGCCAGCAGAACTTCAATCAGTCCTGGGTATTTACAGAAGGTGACGACGCGCGTTTCTCAACAGTCGCTTTCGACGATTCAGCCTGGCAGCCGGTTCGGCTTCCCCATGACTGGTCAGTGGCACACGAATTTGATGAAAAGTGGGACGGTGCGACAGCTTATTTGCCAGGCGGGATCGGCTGGTACCGTAAGCACTTTATTTCTCCTGACAACGCCGACAATATTGTGACGTTGGTTAATTTCGATGGCATATACAATCATTCCACGGTTTTTCTCAATGGAGAGCGGGTAGGCGGAGAAGTGAGTGGCTACACACCTTTTACCATTGATTTAACAGATTACCTAAAGCCGGCAGGCGAGGAAAATGTGCTCGCGGTTCGCGTAGATCGTTCACGCTACATTGACTCAAGGTGGTATCCCGGCTCGGGGATTTATAGGAATGTGCAAATTTATCAGAAACCCAAATTGCATATTCCCGTCTGGGGCACCTACATTTCGACGCCTCAGGGAATATTGTAGCTTCAAAAAATAGTGAAGTATCAGTCAATGCACAATCTCGCACTGAGTTGACGCAGGTGCTGACGGTATCATCACCAAACTGGTGGAGTATTCAAACCCCGTACTTGTACTCGGTTGTTACCGAGCTTGTCAACCGGGATAAAGTGGTCGATCGCATCACTACACCGTTGGGTTTCCGCACCATTGAGTTTAAACCCGACAGCGGCTTCTACCTCAACGGTGAGCACACGCTAATCAAGGGGGTTAACATTCATCACGACGGCGGGCTGGTTGGTGCAGCAGTACCAGAAGATGTATGGCGTAGGCGTTTGCTGCGGTTAAAAGAAGCCGGCGTGAATGCCATCCGAATGTCGCATAATCCGGCTTCCGCGGAGCTCATGGCACTGTGCGACGAACTGGGCCTGTTGGTTCAGGCGGAGATTTTTGACGAATGGGACAACCCCAAAGACAAGCGCCTGAATCAACAGGAACGTCACGATGATGAAATCAGCCGAGGTTATGCAGCGTGGTTTCAGACCAACGCTGAGAAAGATCTCCGCGCGGCGGTGTTACGGGATCGCAATCATCCGTCGCTAATTATGTGGAGTATTGGCAACGAAATAGAGTGGACGTACCCTCGATATGCGGCGGCCACTGGTTATTTTGATATGAATGCAGACGGGAATTACTTCTTCACACCGCCGCGAATTTCCCCGGAAGAAATTAAGCGTAGGTTTGAAACCAGTGATGAAGGGAAGTACGTATTGGCAAAAACGGCGAAAAAGTTGTCATCGTGGGTGAAAGCACTGGATACCTCGCGCCCCGTCATTGCGAATTTGATCCTGCCGTCTGTTAGTCATATTTCGGGTTACACGGATGCGCTGGATATAGTGGGCTATAGCTATCGAAGAGTGATATACGACTACGGACGTCGCTTGTTCCCGGAAAAAATGATCATGGGAACAGAAAATGTTCCCCAATGGCATGAATGGAAAGCCATTATCGAAAGGCCTGCAATAGCAGGAACATTCCTTTGGACGGGAATAGATTACCTGGGAGAAGCCCACGGTGGCTGGCCGCGAAAAGGTGTTGGTAGCGGGCTGTTGGATCTGGCGGGTTTCAGAAAACCATCATTTCATATGTTCAAAACGCTCTGGAATGAAACACCTCATGTATATCTGACAACGCAAGTCATGGAGAAGTCGGTTTATACCACGGATGACAACAACCGGGTGGTGGAGAAAACGCCGGGGAGTTGGGAAACACGAGTATGGACCTGGCATGATGTCGAGCGACATTGTAATTACCAGCGCGACGACATGACCGTGGTGGAAGCATACAGTAATTGTGAAACACTGACGCTATACGTCAATGGTGAATCTTTCGGTGAACAAGCCTTGGCTGATCATGCTGACCATATTTACAAGTGGGCGGTGCCTTTTACAACAGGAAGCATTGTCGCCAAAGGCGAGTGTGGTGCAAGTGACAGTTTGTCCACCGCCGGTGAGCCTTCTTCAATTAATATGATTGCCGACAAGCTCATGCTTACCCTTGACGAGAAATCGGCCTCGCACATTGAGGTGCAACTGGAGGATGAGACCGGTACGCCAGTCACTCACACCGAGGCAACAGTGCATTTTGATGTACCCGAAGGCCTGAAACTCCTCGGGGTTGACAACGGCTGGGTCAACAGTGTCCAGCCCTATCAGAGAAACACTGTGCAAACCCACGAAGGGCGAGCTCTGGCAATTGTACAGGGCGAACAGCCCGGGCGGTATGAAATTACGGCCGTGACAGACAACGGCATCAAGGCGTTGGTGACAGTTGAAGTGAAGTAGCCAAAGAGGGGCTTTGCGGTTGCCACCTGCTCCGCTATTTTCTGCGGGCAGGTGGTATGGTCAAGTCAGCTTTCAGATTGGCAATACTGCTGTAAGTACGCCTGGTGAGACGGCAGCGTGTTTACTTTCTTCCGGATGTCAGTTTCAATGCTTTCGAGAAATTCGGCTAATGCGTCTTCAGACAACTCATCTGCCAGTGGGTGATGTCGCTGTGGTATGAGCCCTTGGCCAATCATCACCTGCAGCCACGAATCCGAGAAAATTTCATCTTTTCGTTGCACAAATCGTCCGGTTTGGGCAAATAATGCTATCCGGTTTTGCAACGAGTCTGGCAGTGGCATTTCTCTACAATAGCGCCAGAAAGGGGAATCCTCCCGTTGAGTTTGGCAGTAGTGCAGGACGATAAAATCTCTGATGTCCTGATAATCTGTCGTCATATAGTCATTATACTGGGCAACTTCAAGGTCGTTCACGCCATACGCAGGGAAGTATTTAATTAGCTGCATAATGCCCTGCTGCACAAGATGAAGCGCGGTGGACTCCAAAGGCTCAATGAAGCCACCGGCAAGGCCAAGTGCAACACAATTCTTATTCCATAATTTTTCTCTGTGACCTGTGACAAACTTGATCACCCTTGGTTCAGTTAACACTTCTCCTTCCACATCTGATTGTAGCTTATTCAGCGCTTCGTCATCAGACATGTACTGGTTGCAATAGACAATACCATTGCCCATTCTTTGCTGTAGTGGAATGCGCCATTGCCAACCAGCGTGATGTGCTATTGAACGAGTGAAGGGGGGCGGTGGCGCCGTGATACTGGTTTGTAGGGGAATTGCCCTGTTCATAGGTAGCCAGTGAGACCAGTCTACGAAAGGCGTTTTTAGAGTTTCATTAATGAGTAACCCGCGAAAGCCTGAACAATCGATAAAAAAATCGCCATCAACCCGCGTACCGTTTTCCAGTTCCAGGTGGGAGATAAAGTCATTATCCTCATGGGTGTGAACCTGAGAAACCTTGCCTTCTTTACGAATCACACCGTGGCGCTGAGCCTCGGCTTTTAGCCGTTTGGCGTAAAGGGCGGCATCTAAGTGATAGGCGAAATTCAAACCGCCTTGCACATGAGCAAACTTACCGGCTTTGGCGGCCATACCTTCAAGATTGTAAGTGCCAAAAGGCTTGCTAATTCCCAGTTCTACACCTCGTTTCCAGTATTCGTGAAATCCAGCGGCCCACATGCCTGCTCCGGTACTGCCAAAACCGTGGAAATATTTTTCGCCTGGCAGTTTCCAGTTTTCGAACTGGATCCCCAGTTTAAAACTACCGGCGGTTAATTTAGCAAACTCCGTGGAACGGATCCCCAGCAGATCATTGAAAAAATGGATACTGGGAATAGTGGATTCGCCCACACCTATTGTGCCAATCTGCTCGGATTCCACCAGAGTTATGTGGGCACGCGAGATGCTTTTGGCGAGTATTGCTGCGGCCATCCAACCCGATGTACCACCACCAAGAATAACGATTTTGTTCACGGTACTTTTCATTATTGTCGTTCTCGTAAGGTTCGTGAAGTTAAATTGTGTAAATTTGCTAATTGTAAAGTGTTAACAATTTGTTGTATTTTATAGTCGCTCAACTAATGTAGATATTCAAGTATTAATACCGTTGGATAGTAGCACGCGGGTTGAGATTACTTGTACTGACTTACTGTAATCATATAGGGAGAAAAATGAAAACTTTACTCAGCTATGTATTAGTTATTTCAATGGGGGCTGTGGCGTCAAATCGGGTTTTGGCGAATACGGATCCCAACATACATTATTTTATGGATGGTTTGGTTGTAACTCCGTGGGAGCTTAGCCTTGAATATGGGAAAAGCCAGATAGACGAAAACGGCAGAGCAGCAACCCTGCGTGACAGTCTGGTGCTCCAGGCGGTTGACGGGAAAAACGGCAAGGATGCGGTGCAGCTCAAATGGAAACCAAAGGGGATTAAAACTGAGTGGGGGGGCGTGAACAGAAATATCTTAACTGCGACGCTGACTAACCGAGGTGGAAGTATTGATTTGTCCAGTGTTGTTAACAACGCGGCGATTACCGTGGATATCATGGTGATGAGTCCACCTAAAGAACTGGTAGACTGGACAATCGAAAGTGAGTGGAACTGGAAGCAACGCGCTACCTTTGGGCTGAAGCATGTACTGAGAAAATTACCAAAGAAAAAATGGGTGACATTGCCTATTCCGCTCAAGTGCTTTGGAAACGGCAATGTTAATTTTTCTAAAATAACTTCCATTATGCAATTATCTACGGAAGGAAAAATGGATGTGATTGTCGGCGATATTCGTCTTACTGCCGTTGCCGAAGATGTGGGGTGCTAACCACCGACGCATCCGGATTTTACTTCTTAGTGGTTTACAGGCTCGGGTTTATAAAACCTCACCCAATCAATTTGGTAGGGATTGCGTGACGGATCGCGCAACTCTTCATTGGTTGGTGTGAGCCCCTGAGCCGTTCGCCAGTCTTGATCTTCTAAATTGATAATGGCCTGCATGGGCTTATTTAAACCGCTGCCGTTGGTGTAGTTATGACGGTCAATAACGTCTTTGCCGGACGACTCACGGACCTTCTTGCCATTCACATAGTATTCAAGGTGCCATGGATCGCGCCAGTATACACCGACCCGGACAAATTCGTCTCGCCATACAGTGCCGTCGTAATACCAGGTGTCGTCAGTTTTAGGTTGATAGTCGGTAAAAGGGTCGCGAATGAAAACATGGTGACTTAAATGCAATCGCTCTGCAAACCAGGTATTGCCTTCTCTATCGCCACCGTAGGCTTCAAGTACATCAATCTCCTGCGTTGAATCTTCACTGAGAAGCCAAAAATCAGAGGCTAATACCTGATTGGCTAGTTTTGCCCGAATCTCCAGGTACAGCGGGTAAATGAGCGCTTCATGGGAGGTGATACTGCCCATCATGATTTTTTGCGACAAACGTTTACGCTTTGCAGTGAGTTGCAGTTTACCGTCTTGCACAAAAGATTGATGTGGGTGCCACTCAGTTCTTCCTGGCCCTTTCCATGCATTGATAAAACCTTCATACCAACGTTGAGAGAACGTGTCTCCTTTGTTCTTGGCCGGTGCTTCATAGTTGAAGTCATCGGAAAGAGAGTGCAAAACCCATGTCATGCCCTCGCCGGGATCAGCAGGAACCGGGTAAATATCCCAGTCGTTTGCCGTTGCCGGGTAACACAATAAACAAGTCAAAAAAAATATGATACGCATTCCAATTTACCTCGTGTAAGTTAACGTGCTTTAGTACGGATCCTGAGGTTTAAGTTTGATAATGTGTTTGTAATCGACAATTTGATTCTCTTTTTTCCACGCTTCAGCGAGTTCAACTAGTTGTGCGACCAGTTTGGGCTTTTCACTGGCGAGATTATTTACTTCACCGGGGTCGCTTTCCAAATCATATAGCTCAATAGCAATGCCAGGCTTTGCCAGGGTTTGCAAATACCAACCCGGTTCTATCAGTAATTTCCAGCGGCCTTTATACAGCACACTTTGTTGTCCTTTATCATTGAAGAAAAGCGCTTCAGGAGGGGGCATTGAGCTACCGTGTAACAGGGGCACAATGCTGCGACCATCTGGTTGTCTTGGCGTATCGCCACGGAATTGGGAGGGGAACTCAGCTTCTGCTACATCGAGAAATGTAGGGAGAAAATCGCCTACCCATACCACATCGTCGGTGACTTGGCCGGCCTTAACGACTTTCGGCCAGTGAATAATGGCGTGGGTGCGCGCGCCGCCTTCCCATAATAAGGCTTTCACACCGGTATAGGGCTGATTCATCAAATCGCCTATATGGGAAGCTGCGCCATTGTCAGAAAGGTAGACAAGCAGGGTATTTTCCAGTTCGCCAGACGCTTTAAGCTGGGCAATAATTCTGCCTACATTTTCGTCGAGTTTTTCCATCATTGCAGCGTGCACAGCCGCTTTCATTCGCACTGCGTCTATCTTTTCTTTGGGCAGTGAGGTCCAGGTGTCACCAGATTGTCTGACAGGAGCCTTTTCAGGAAACATTCCCAATTCAACGAGATGCGCGTGCCGCTCGTCTGCTACCTTTTGGATGTTTGCGTAGCGCTTAAGGTATTTTTGTACCAGAGGCGTCGGGGCCTGAAGAGGCTTATGTGGCGCTCGATATGCCACGTACATAAAGAAAGGCGACGCTTTCTTTGACGCGGCGTCTATCATGGATATTGCTTCGTCGGTGATCCCATCCGTAGCATAAAATGCATTGCCACTTTTCCCGTCACAGGCTGTGTAGTGCTGTTTACCAAAGTCGGTTTCGGCATAACACGTCATGTCATACTTACGATCGTAGCTAAGCTGTGCTTTTTCATTGTTGAAGTAATAGGGTTGTGGTTCTTCCGGACGAAAAAACAAGTTCCCCTGTGCGGCGTGAAACACAAAACTTTCATCAAATCCCCGTTGGGGCGGCAGGGCTAGATAGTCCTGTTGCATCTCTTCGTCTGTGAGTTTCATCTGCTCAGGGTGGGTGGCTTCCCACTGCGCTCGCATGGTCTCTTGATGATCTTTAATGTAGCTGCCACCCAGATGCCACTTACCCGCCATCATCGTGTGATAACCAGCCTCGGAAAGTAATTCAGGAATTATGGGCTGCTCGTACTTGAGTCTTGCTCTGTGCGCAGGAAAAGGCAACTCCCGAACCCAATCTCCCACAACGCCACCACCAAACCCCACATGGGCAGCGTCGACGCCAGATAACAATGACGCGCGGGTAGGGCTGCATCGAGCATTGCTGTAAAAATGTGAGAGTTTTAATCCTTGCGATGCCAGGTTATCTAAATTAGGAGTATCTATTTCGCCACCGAAACTCCCCAAATCGGTATAGCCTGCGTCGTCAGACAAAATAACCACAATGTTGGGTCGGGTTTCGGTTGCGTGGGCACTGAGTATACCTATCAATAACAGTGCGAAGGTAATGGCGATGTTATATTTTTTCATGTATTCCCCTTACGTCACATTGGCCATGCGTCCAAATGTGTTAATGAACGATGCATTTTCCTCATTATAGTAACAATGTTTTTAGTATAATGTTAACAATAAAGTGGTGGCGTAATATGTAAAACCGCTTTTTGTGTGAAGCAGGTGCAAGGTACATCGGCTAATTGAGTCAGGGTGGGGAAAACGACGATGCCCCGGATTCGGGGCGTCGATTTTAGAGCAACAATGGGTCGTATTTCGATTACTTGATATTTTTACGAATAGCTGCAACGGCGGTCTTGACATCGCCTTCTTTAAAGGCGTTAACGATATCGCGGTGTTCTTCTACCAGTTTATCGGAAGTTTTAATACGCTGATAATTCATGCGCATTCTTATCACGATGGGATACCAGAGGTTGAGCAAGTTTTCACCGCCAGCGAGTTCAACAAAATACTGGTGAAACGCGATATCTGCTTTAGTTAGTTCGGTAAACTCTTGCTTTTCGAAATGCTCCTGCATTGTGGCAATAAGTTTATCCATCTCTGCCACTTGCTCTTTGGTTATTCTGCCAACCAACTCTTTTACAGCGAATTCTTCAATTTTTTTGCGTAAATCGATACTTAGTTTCTGTAATTCGGGAGGAAGGGGGCTGTTGACTGAGGCGCCAACATTGTTCTTGCTGATCAATAAGCCTTCTTTTGTGAGTTTAAGGATCACGTCGCGAATGGGGCCACGGGACACGCCGAATCGTTCAGCAAGTTGAATTTCGTTTAACTTGGTATTAGGCGCAAGCTCGCCTGAAATAATATCGGAGCGCAATACATCAGCTATTTGCTCTCGCACCGAAAGTATCTTGGGCTTCATAGGACTCATCGTTTTATTAAAATAAATATTCGATAAATTGTTAACTTTATTTTGTGCAATGTCCAGATTTTTAAAACAATCAGCGGTAATTTACTCAGTTTGAGCGGCCTGTGTGTTGGGAATATAGCAACAATTTGTAAATAGTATTGTTAACAGTTTAATGTTGTCTTAAATGTGGTTATACTCAATTTTATTGTTAATGAAATGTGAGTCAGAAAATGAAAAAAACAGCTATCGCTTTAGCGCTTTCGATGAGTCTTCTGGGATGTCAGCAAGCTCACAATGCTAGCAGTGAAAAAAACACCGTTTCTGAAAAGAAAAATACGCTTGAAAAACAAGTATTAAAGCAAGAAATGCCGCTAATAACCCTATCGGAATCTACGGTTAAAGAAAATGTGGAACTGGCGAGCGCCCAAGTCAATATTATTGATGGGGCCGCTGAAATCACCTTTTTGGGCAAAGAAAATCCTTATGCTGGCATTACCATCAAGCCTGATGAACCCTGGGATTTAAGCCACCTGGACGACTTCAATCTGGCCATGGATATCAAAAACCCGGGCCCGCATCCTGTGCAATTGTTTTTAAACGTCAGTGACATTGATGGTGCGACCTATACGAGAAGTGTGGCCGTACCGGTAGCTGATACCACCACTTTCTACGCAAAGATGCGCGGCCATGACCTTGCCACGCCCAGCGGTGATGTCAATCAAGAGCTCAATTTTCTTTCAGGCTTTCGCTCAAATCCGGAAACATGGGAATCTGATGATGTGCAGTTTATTTCCATGTGGGGTAAGAAAAACCTGAATTTAACCGGCATTACGCAAATCAGCCTGTCGGTTCAGAGCAATTTATTTGACAAATCTATTGTGCTTAGCAATTTGCGACTGCGCCCAAATCCTGAAATGAACAAAGACTTCCTGACAAAGATAGTGGACAAGTACGGTCAGAATGCCAATGTTGAATTTCCCGGTAAAATCCACTCTCAGCAGGAATTAGAACAGACGCGGGAAGAGGAGGCGAAAAAATTAGACAACCAGTTGATGGCGGATCGCTCGCGATTTGGCGGCTATAAAAATGGTCCAAAACTAAAAGCCACAGGGTACTTTAGAACTGAAAAGGTAGATGGCAAATGGGCAATGGTTGACCCAGAAGGCTACCTGTATTTTGCCACAGGGCTGGATATCATTCGGTTGTCAAACACCTCTACTATGACGGGCTATGGCTTCGATGATGAATTGGTTAATTTGGGAGCTGATGGTGTCACTCCGGAAGATTCCAAAGGGTTAAATAGAGTCAATGACGAAGCCATTCCCAGCCGTCATGTGGTTTCAGATGTTCGGGCCAACCTGTTTCAGTGGCTACCTTCTTACGATGAACCTTTGGGTAAATGGTTTGGCTATCGGGGCAGTGCTCACTCCGGTCCGGTGAAAAAAGGCGAAACATTCAGCTTTTATGCGGCTAACCTCGAACGCAAATACGGCAGTGAAGATCCGTTGGAAGCCTGGGAACAAGTGACGCTCAAGCGTATGAAGTATTGGGGGTTTACCTCGTTGGGGAACTGGACAGACCCGCGTTTTTATCAGAATAATCAGGTGCCATACTTTGCCAACGGCTGGATTATCGGCGATTTCAAAACCGTGTCCAGTGGCAACGACTTCTGGGCACCGCTGCCCGATGTTTTCGACCCGGAATTTGCCCGGCGAGCTGATATCACAGCTGCAAATATAGCAGCCCAGGTACAAAACAACCCATGGTGTGTGGGGGTGTTTATCGACAACGAAAAGAGCTTTGGCAGAAGCGAGAGCAATGAAGCGCGATATGGCATTGTGATCCATACCCTCAAACGCGATGGTAAAGCCGTGCCTACCAAGGCTGCATTCACCGCCTTGATGAAGAAAAAGTACGGTGATATAGCAGCGCTTAACCACAAATGGGGCACGGATATTTCATCATGGGAAGCCTTTGACAAAGGCATTGACTCATCTATAAGAAATGACGCTCAGCTGGCCGACTATAGCGAGATGCTGTACCACTATGGAGAACAATATTTCCGCATAGTGGATGACGCGTTAGACAAGCACATGCCCAATCACATGTACTTGGGGGCCCGGTTTCCCGATTGGGGCAAACCCATGGAAATTGTGAAAGCTGCGGCTAAGCATGTGGACGTGATGTCGTATAACGTCTACAAAGAGGGGATCCACCCCAAGTCGTGGGCTTTCCTGGAAGAAATTGATATGCCAAGCATTATCGGTGAATTCCATTTTGGAGCCAGGGATAGCGGCCTGTTCCACCCCGGCTTAATTCAGGCGGCCACGCAAACAGATCGCGCGGAGATGTACAAGGACTACATGCACTCCGTTATCGACAACCCGTATTTTGTGGGGGCGCACTGGTTCCAGTATATGGATTCGCCTATTTCTGGCCGCGCATACGATGGCGAAAATTACAATGTTGGTTTTGTTAACGTTACCGATACGCCGTATGCACCAATGGTTGAGGCGGCGAGGGAGCTAAACAGCACTATGTACTCCCGCAGGTTCGAATAGCCCCATCTGCACGCATTCAACAGCTGAAACCGCAAAACACAACCTTATTAAAGGCCTGCTTTGCAGGCCTTTTTTTCATCGAGGATACTATGACTGACAAACCAGATCTCGTTAAACGGCGCACAGTGAAAATGGCTTTGGCGACAGCGCTTACCGGTACGTTGGGGTGCACCACGAATGCCCCTTCACGTTCTCTTTCTTCAACTGCAGATGAAAAAACAGACGTACCGCAGTTCCACGGCGACTGGAAAGACACCTTTGATGGCCCGTTTTTGGGGCAAGCCTATTGGGCCAATCCTATGGAAGATTGGCAGGTAAAAAACGGCAGGGCGTATTGTGCCAGTCGTTTAGGTGGCAGAAATGTGCATGCGTTGACACATTTTATTGAAGCACCAGAAAAAGGGTTCACTGCCAGCGTACTGGTAACATGCGAAGACAATGCAGAGTTTGTCGGTGGAGCAGGTTTCTTCATCGGTGTGAAAAGTGAAATTGATGAATATCGCAGCAATTGTTTCGCCAATAATGGGTTAGCCGCCGGCATGCGAAAGGGCGCGTTATTTATTGGTTCCAAAACGATTAATATCAGTCATGCTGAAGCGGTTGAGCTTACCCTTAAAAGTGAGAAACAGGGGCAGGGCATTAAACTTACGCTGATTGCCCGGGATGCGGCAACCCAGCGGGTTTTAGCGTCTGTCGAGAAGCCGGAAGCCGCTGAACGTGTTCGCGGGCACCTTGCTCTTGGTGCCAATGTAGACTTTCCGCCAGTTGCTGCCGCAGACGGAGACCATCAGCCATCGGGAAGCGTGTTTAGTTTTTCTGACTGGCGATTTTCAGGGCAGGGAGTCGGGCATGACTCAGGGCGGCAGTTCGGCCCAATTATGTGGGCAATGTATGCCCTTCACAATAATCCGAATGCCGGGTATGAACTGGGTATGACGGTAATCATGGCGCCTTTGGGTGAGTATGATGAAAAAAAGCTGACGTTGGAGATAAAGCAAAACGGTGTATGGCAGCCAATTTCCCACACAATCATTGATACCTTGTCGAGTACGGGAACATTTAAAATAAACGCTTGGGATGGCACAAAGGCGAAGCCTTATCGCATTGTGTATCGTCAGGCGAATAAAAAAGGCACAGTAGAACAAACGTTTGAAGGTGAAATTAAGCCAGAACCAAAGAACAGATCACTTAAAATGGCCTCGTTAACTTGCCAAAACGACTATGCCTTTCCCTATGAGCCGGTTGCCAGCAACGTACTAAAATACAATGCCGATCTTTTGTTTTTTTCGGGTGATCAAATTTACGAAAGCCACGGTGGCTTTGGCATCATTCGTACGCCAGAACGCCCTGCCATGCTCAATTATTTGCGCAAGTTTTATCAATTTGGCTGGGCTTTCAGAGAAGCCATGCGAAGTACGCCTACCATCTGTTTGCCGGACGACCACGATGTACTGCAAGGAAATTTGTGGGGGGAAGGTGGCAAGCCAATGGACAATCTTGGGGAGGATGCCACAGCTTCTATCCTGGGAGGGTATGCAGAGCCTGTTAATGTGGTAAATGCGATTCATCGCACCTGTGTTTCTCATTTGCCCGCTACTTACGATGACGAAGCGAGCCCCTATGGTATTAGCTCCTATTTTACCGTTCTCAATTATGGTGACGTGAGCTTTGCTATTCTGGCAGATCGGCAATGGAAAAGTGCGCCGGATGCTATGGGCATTGTCGTGGGAGAAACGGGGCAAGATGAAGCGCCTGCGTACGTCAACCCCGATTACGACAACGAGAGGCTGCAACTGCTTGGTGAAAAGCAGGAAGCCTTTCTCGAAGTCTGGGCAAAAGACTGGCAAGGCCACGGAATGAAAGCGGTGTTAAGTCAGACGGTGTTTGCCGGTATATCCACCCATCAGCCCAGACCTGACCGTTATCTCAAATACGATTTTGACAGCAGTGGTTGGCCAGCGTCTGCCCGAAACCGAGCCATTCGCATTATGCGCGAATCAAACGCGTTGCACATATGCGGAGATACCCACTTAGGTACGCTGTCTCAATACGGCGTTGAACAACCCCGTGACAGCAACTGGGCGTTTTGCTCCCCAGCCATAGCGGCAGGCTGGCCCAGGTGGTGGCTACCCGATGAATTGGGGCTTCCCCATACAGACCGGCCACAACACGGCATGGAAAACACTGGTAATTACAAAGATGCCTTTGGCAACCATATTTATGTCTATGCGGCGGCGAATCCGCAGGTGGGAGAATCTGACAACCGGTATATCAAAGCTCATGAAAAAGGCAGTGGTTTCGGCACCATTGAGTTTGACACGCAGGCCTCCACATTCAAGGTGACGGCGTTTAAATTTAACGTGGATATTGCAGATCCTACCGAAGACCACACCTATCCGGGTTATCCGGTGACAATAAAAGCGGAGGAAAACCGCGGCCAGAATCATCTGGGGTAGGATATAAACAGGTCGGCGGGTGTAATACGGCGAAAACCTGCCAACCTTTTTAGCAACACTGACACCACGGATGTTCTTGGTTGCTTGTGCAGCACTGTTCGGTGCTATATCGCTTTGCCCCCGCTGTGCTTTATTTCTGGAGGCGGGGGCGCATATCGCGCGTCACGCGCCTTCAGGCGTTAAAGCCTGGCTCCACAGCACGTCACCAGTGCGATTCACGTGCGAAACCGTCAGATGTTTGTTTTGTGCATCAATACTCATTACACCAAAAAATTGAAACCCTGCCGCCGGAGACTGATTTGGCGGCATATCGTCGGGTATGCCTTTAAACACCAGTTCAGGCCCGAATGTGTTATCGAGACGATTCGGGCCAAAGGTGCCGGCGTGAAGGGGGCCGCTGACAAACTCCCAAAACGGTTTGAAATGTTTGAATTGCGCTTTTTCTGGCGAATAATAGTGAGAGGCGCAATAGTGCACGTCGGCGGTAATAAAGTGCACATTTTGAATGTCGTGTTCTTTGATAAAACTCAGCAGCTCTGCTATTTCTGCTTCACGGCCGCTCGCGGGTCCGTCGGTATTGGCAACACCTTCGATGGTTCCATTGTGAAAGTCTGCGACTACAACGCCAATAGGCATGTCTAATGCAATAATTTTCCATACGCCTTTTGCATTGAGCAGAGACGTTTTCAACCAATCCAGTTGTTGAGCGCCCAATATGGATTCTGGTACGTCATCATTTGTTTGGGAAGGCGTTCGGTTTGCGGTGCGATAGCTGCGCATATCCACAAAAAACAAATCCAGTAGCGGGCCTCGGGGGACATGTTGAAACAACTGGCGGTGTGCGGCATCGGGAAGTGGATTACACTCCACCATTGCAGTGCGAGCACGCTGAGCCAGGGTGTTAGCGTCTTTGGTTGTGTAACGTTGATCCTCAATTGTTTGCCCCGGATACCAGTTGTTGCGTACCTCGTGATCGTCCCATAAATAGTAACTGGCAACATTTTGATGAAATGCGGCAAAGTGAGGGTCAAAGTAGTTGTAGTAAAATCGATTTCTAAAATCTTGCGTTGTTTGCGCGACATGATCCACATAGTCTGTATGCCGATTCTGCCACACACTGCCATCAGCGGCTTCTGACTGAGGTAAAATAGGGTTGTCTGCATATATTTGGTCACCACAGTGAACCAGAAAATCGGGCTGATATTGCAACATGGTTTGATAGGTTTTCATGCCGCCATGGGCAGGATCAATACCAAACCCTTGCCCTGCGGTATCGCCTGACCAGCAAAAACGCAGATCTGTAGTGTCAGTATTTGCAGTGCGAAATTGCCCTGATACGCGACCACTTATTTGCGCGCCCGTTTCACTATCACGCATGTGGCAGCGGTAATAATACTGGGTGCCTGGGTCTAACGATGTAAGCGTCGCTTTGCAATTAAAGTCGTTATTAGCGTGCCCATGGCTGCCTGTTGCCGTAACGAATTTGTGAAAGCTCTCCGTCTCACTTACTTCCACAGCAAGGACACCGGCACGACTGGCCCGACACCACACAATGGCGCTGTGTTGGGTAACACTGCCCGCCGCGGGCCCAAACTCAATGGCATTGCGGTACACGAGCGGGTTGTTAGTTTGAGCAAGAGCAACAACGGGTAACCCCGCTGTTGCCAGACTCAATTTAATGAAGTCTCTTCTTATCACAAAGCTTCCTTAGAAAAAGTATTTGGCCCGCAAAGTGACCGTTTGTGGTGCAAGGTATTGATCGCTGGTAAAGCCCAGACCATACGTATCGGTAAAGCGGGTAATGACCGCATCTTCGTCAAATACATTATTCACATTCAGATCAATCTTCCAGTTTTTTTGTGGTGTGTGGTAGGTAACATTGAGGTTTGTCATACTGTACGAAGGAACGCTGTCGCGTTGTGGCGAGTTAAACGCCCGTGCGTAAAACTCTCCGCGGTAAGTGTACTGGCCGGAAAATTCCCATTCGCCACCCATGCTGTCGGTGAGGTAATAAGTCAGCCCCACATTGGCCATGATATCAGGAATTTTGGGCAGCTCGTTTCCTGTCAGATCGATCGCCGTGGCTTCGCGGGCAGCATTAATTTCTTCGCTACTGGCGCCGGAAATAATAAGTCCCACACTTTGGTTTTCCGCTTCGGCACGGTCGATGGCATCGCGGCCCTTGGTAATTTCAGATTCCATGGCACTTAACGACAAGGTGAGTGACAAGGATTCAGTGAGCCAGGTGTCTGATTCTACTTCAATGCCGTAAATTTCGGCTTCCGGTAAGTTAGATGCGCCTGATGCAAAACGGCCAATGCCACTGGATTCAAACAGATAATCTTTGTAATCGTAGTAGAATGCGGCAAGATTTAACCGGGTGCGTTTATTGAACAGTTCTGCTTTGTTACCCACTTCATAGGCCGTTACTTCTTCCTGGTCGAAGACTTCCGGGAAAAAGCGTGTATCGGCGCTACTATTTGAACCTGCCGGCTTAACACCGGTGGCAATAGAAACGTAACTCATCACATCATCGTTCCACGTATATTCCAGCGCGACCTTGCCGGTAACATTGTCGGTTTCATTGGCCGGGGTGCTGGTGATTGGCGAGCGGGTAGGCACGCAGTTTAAACTGCAGCGTTCATCTTCAAACTTATTCTTGGTAAACCGCAAGCCCGCCGTTGCCGCCAGCTGCGCGGTTAGCGGGTAGGTAAACTGGCCAAACAGAGCGTAGGAATTAAAGTTGCGATAATCTGAGTTGATAAAATCGATATCGGCATTGTTAGCGAATACGTTGGGCCCGGCAATGGTTTCGTTCACCGGGTCACCGTCCCGATCTGCATCAAAGAAATTACTGGTATTACTGAAAATTTCTGTATCCAAAAAGAAAGCACCTACTACCCATTTCAGACCTTCGGCGTTCGGTGCTGAGGTGAGGTTAATTTCGGCTGTATACGAGTGATCCAGTTGAGATAAGTTTCCTACAAACTGAGGTATAGGCGCTTCTCCCAGTAAATCTAATTCCCCTACCAGCGGAAGTGGCGCAGGATCGTTGGCGGTGAGTGATGATCTGTCGAAATCAAATTTACGGCGCATGTGGTATCGCTGCTTACTCAAAATCATACTCAACGCACTTTCCGGAAATGCCCAGTTGAGGTGAAAGCTACTGAGCTGCGTATTGAGTCGGTAAAACTCAGGCGTGTCGTGGTAAACCACGCGCGGGTCGTCTGAGATGGTATCGAACCCACCTTTGAGTGCTGGCCCGTGGGTGTCACTGGAAAACACCTGATGCTGAAAAAGCAAGTCGATGTCATCCGATGGTTGCCAGCTGATTTGCGCCTTAATGGTTTGGTTGTCTACGTCGTCCAGATCATAGTTCTCGATAGCTTTGTTTTCAGTATATCCGTCTCGTTGACGATGTGAGGCTGTAATGCGAAATGCGAGCTCGTTGTTTACCGGCACATTGATCATGCCTTTTACTTCTTGCTGAGAATAGGAACCGGCTGCCGCGCTCACTGAACCAAACAATTCATCGTGTACCGGTTTGTGAGACACAAGGTTAATGGCACCGCCGGTGGAACTGTTTCCGTATAGGGTGCCATCTGGCCCCCGTGTCATCTCTACTCTGCTCACATCAGACATATCTGCAAGCAGGGCGTAATCATTGGCCATGAAAACGCCATCGACGTGAAAAGCCACAGCCTGTTTAGTGCCCGCGTTATCCGGGATTTCGTTGCCGATCCCGCGTATGGACACAGTAGGACGATACCCTTGTACACTGGTCATTACCAATCCAGGCAACTTTCCGGACAGGTCAAACACACTGTTCACATTCATTTTTTCGAGGTTTTCCCCATTTACTGCCGATATTGCCGCGGCCACCTGTTGCAAGTTCTGTGAGGTTTTTTGCGCAGTGATGACAATTTCCTCGATTTGCCCCAGTGTTATGGAGGGCTCAGTTGACGGCGTTTTGCTCAGCGTTTCCCGTGATTCAATATTCGTTTGCGCAGAAGGCTTGGCTTGAATAACATAAGAGCCCTTGCCATCTTTAACGGCTTCTAATTGCGTATCAGACAACATGGTCGCCAGCGCTTTTTCTACGGGGAGAGCGGCAGATACCTGTGGGACTTTGATGGCATCGCTGTTTGTCACCGTAGTGAGAATAACCACCTCGTACTGAGCAGATAGGCGGCTAATGGCATCTGTCAGTGTTAACGTGTTGGCGGACTGAGCGAAAACGCATTGTGAGCCGGAACTTAACGCGAGGCCCAAAGCCAGGTAAACAGGGGTATAGCGAGTGTGAGTAAACATAGGTTGTTCCATTTTTAAGTAGTCAAAACAAGTGCTACTTACCTAACGTTTCTGCGGCGCGTTTTTTTCATCATTCATCAAAGCTTCATAAAAACTTCACTTAAAAAATGACGATTTCGGCAGTGTATGTACTCACTTCAAACCCGTATTGATAAGCCAGGCTTTCCAGTAACTGCATACTTTGTTCGCCGGAAAAGGCGACGGTTACTTCAAGGGTTTTCAGTGATGGTGTGACAATACGCACTGGCGTGGAGGAATAGCGGTTAATGACGGAAACCACATCTTCCAGCGTGTTTCGTGAAAAGGTAAAGCGCTGTTGTTTCCATTGGGCAAAAAAGTGCGGGTCGACCGATACAACCTTGCTCATCTTGTTCTTGCTCAGTACCACTTTTTGGCCCGGAGTGAGATTAACATTCCGATTTTGTTTTGATACCGCTACTTCCCCGTGACCCACGGTAATACTGGTTTGTTGCGGTCTTTTTTGAACGTCAAATTGGGTGCCAAGAACCGTGATCCGCGCATCGTCGATGTGAGTCACGAAAGGTCGCTGGGGGTTGCGCGCGATATCAAACAACGCATCCCCCTTAATGATTCGAGTATTTCGCTGCTCGTTGTCGAACCACACACTGACCTTACTGTCTGCGCCCAACGTGACCGAGGAATTATCGGCAAGAACGAAGGTTTTTACTTGTCCTATGGATGTGGTCAGTAGCCACTCGTTTTGCTGTTGATGAACGGGCATAAATTGTAAAAATACGACGAGTAGTGCCATCAAGACAACAGCGGCTGCAGCAAACGCCTTATACTTTGTGGTTTTGTGACAAGAAGGCGCGAGCTGATCAGATGACAGCAACGACGTCGAGTAGCGGGTCATGCGCCATAGTGTTTCTGCTTCCCGAAATGCCTGGGCATGAAGAGGAGACACCTTGAGCCATTGTTTAAATTCATCAATGTCTGTATGGGAAGCCGCTCCACTGTGGAGGATAACCAACCATTTATTGGCTTGTTGTTCAATTTCTGTCATCACGGGACTTCTTTTTTCGCGGTGTTGGGCTGGGAATGCCGTTTTCCCAGTTTCTAATGGCTTGTTGTAAAATCTTGTTTACCGCTTCCAGCGTGCGGCAAATATCTGATATTGAGTACCCGGTACTTTGCGATATTTGTTGATAGGTTTCACCCTGAATGCGGTTTGCTTTAACGATCTGCAGTTGCTTGTCAGTTAAGGTTTTCAATGCGCTATCAATGATGGCCAGTTTTTCACTTTGCAATGTCACGTCTTCAGATGAATTTGCACCAATAGGCGCAAGGGCCAGGTCGCTGAATATCTCATCGATAAAGCCATCGTAACGTATTTGAGAGCGATATTGGTCGATGTAGAGGTTTTTGGCCAGAGTGTACAAATATCCTTGGGGGTTCTCTATTGGTTTAGTGGCGACTTGCTGGCTGTATTTAATGAAGGCCAGCTGGGTTATATCTTCCGGATCAGGCGGCCCTTCGCCAAAGTTGGCCCTTAATTTCTGGCATAGGGTTTTCCAGTAACTTCGATAAAGCGCAGAGAAAAAGACGGCTTCCACAACGTACATTCTTGTAATTCATACCTGGAAGCACAATAGAGGGAAATGATGACATTATTACTACTGTGTTATTCGGATAAGCAGAGTGAACTCCTCTGGCGCGTACCAGAGGAGCCTGTGGGAATGTTAGTTTTTCACCTGATACGGCGAAGAAGTGCGAATAAATACAATGCTTTCACCATCAGCAACGTTGCGGATGTTGTGAGTTGTGTCGCCCGAGGCTTCAATGAAACTGGCGGCTTGTAACAAGGTTGGTTTGGATGCATTTTCATCTAAGTAGGCAAGTTTGCCGCTAATGACCACTGCTTTGAATTCGTCAGCATCAGATACGATGGAACCGCTAAAGCCTTCTGGCAGTTTAATCATAGAACCGTATACCGCGTTGGTATCGCCCCACAAATAGGTCGCTGACACGCCATTCGCGGAAATGGACGCGACATCACTATCGTGTAGCCAAACCATGTTGTCTGCGTGGATATTAATGGGACGCTCGCCGTTGTCGAAGTGCTCTTTTGATGGTTGCACAAGATAGGGGCCTTTATCGATTTCCAAGTAAATAAGGTTGTTTTTGTCATTTGCTGCGGTTGTGTGGTTTTCACCGGCAGGTTGCGTCCAGAAAGAGCCTGTGGGCATCCACATTTTGGCGGCATCTGGATCGTCGTTATGCATTTCACCTTCAATAACAATACCGCGGTAGGTGACGTTGTGGATATGAGGTGGCGATTCAAAGCCTTTGTTAAAACGCACTAACATGCCAGTTGCGGTATCTTTGGTTCTGTCGCCCCACAAATCTGCGGCACCCGGGCTTTTATCTCCCCGAGCCGGGTTTAAATAGCCCCACTTAACTTCTTCCGCAGTCACGATGTTCGTTTCAGCTTGTGCACTGGCGATAACGCCCGCGTTGATTAGCACAAGCGATACAAATGCTAATGTGGTGATTTTGTGTTTCATCATTGCCTCCTAAAAGGTGATAGTTAACTTGCCTTTATTTGATGTTGTACAGTTTATTTGTTTTGAAAAACACGATAAACGGGCAAAACCTGAAAATACTTTCCCGAAAACGTGGATAATAGAAGTGATCCTTTTAGGTTTTTCTCCGTGGTGGGCTAATGAAAACAGAAGATTTACAGGTATTGGTGAAAGTGGCTGAGGTGAATTCCATTACCACTGCAGCGAACAAACTCGATATGAGTTCGTCGGCAGCGAGTATGGCCATTAAGCGAATAGAAGCGCAGCTTGGCGTTTCGTTGTTCGTACGAAGTACAAGGAAAATACGTCTTACACCAGAAGGTGAAAGCTATTTGCCCATGGCAAAACGAGCACTGGATACACTACAACAAGGCCTGGCGATGGTAACAGAGGAAAACCAGTGTATTCACGGTGAACTCAGAATGGCCATGTCTTCTGAGATGGGGCGAAACTTAATGCGGGAATTGCTCAACCGGGTTATTGAAACGCACCCTGACTTATCACTGCGGTTACACGTGAGCGATAGCCGCGTAGATTTTTACCGCGATGGCGTTGACGTGGCCTTGCGGGCCATGACAAAAGATGCCGTAAAGGAATCACCCATGTATGGCTTTAAAATTTGCAACATTCCGCATGTTATCTGTGCCTCGCCCACTTACCTGAACAATCACGGTGCCCCGGACAATCCGGATGATTTACGCCATCACAATGCCTTGCTATACAAACTGTACGACCAAACCCACGTTGTATGGGAACTGTTACACAAGGGAAAATCACTCAAAGTAAAAGTAAAAGTAAACAGTAACCGCGCGGTAAATGACGGAGATATCGTGCGCAGGTGGTGTGTTGATGGCGTCGGCGTCGCCAAAAAATCTGCTATTGATGTGGGAGACGATTTGCTGGCAGGGCGACTGCAGCGACTACTATCGCAATATACTATACCGTTAACGGAAATGTGGTTGATGCTGCCAAGCCGGCAGTTGATCACACCGGCCGTTAGACTTGTTCGCGATGAATTAACCTCAGCCATCAGTGAGCGGCGCGAAAAACTCATAGACGCAGGGATATTGGATAAAACTGAATGGCCGGAATAGGGCAGGGGACGTGAGCGTCGGTATGTTTTTTTCGTATTTTTTGAGCGTGTTAGTGAGAGGCTGTCTAAGTTTATATCAGTGAGCTACAATAGGATTGTTTGTTTTCACATGATAAGTGCACGAATTAGAGTGGCTGCACTGAGTGAAATAGAATGAAAACGCTGAGTGCAAACGACAAGTACAGTTACGTGTTTGTTTTGGCTTTTTTATGAAATGCGTGGAATACACCCCGCTGCCCTTTGTTTGTGATATTAATGGGGAAAGATGCGTACCTCAAATAACAAGTATTTATTGGCTGCGGCAATATGTTGTTTTGCTGCTGCACTTGCTCATCTTGGCTGTATTGTTTTTGGCGGCGATTGGTATCGTTTCTTTGGTGCAGGTGAGCCGATGGCCCAGATGGCGGAGCAAGGGCTTTGGTACCCAACAATCGTTACCATTGTTATCGTATTGGTACTTCTGGTCTGGGCGTTTTACGGTCTGTCGGGCGCAGGGGCAATTAAACGTTTGCCGCATACAAAATTGGCGCTAATTCTCATTGCCAGTATTTTTTTAATTCGTGGCGTTTCCTTCGCAGGGTTAATGTCAATGTTCCCGGAAAACAGTCTGACGTTTTGGGTTATTAGTTCTAGTATATGTCTGTTTATCGGCGGTCTGTTTGCCATAGGTTCATGGCAGCAGTGGGCAGTTTTAGGCGCAAAAAATGTTTAACAATACGCTTCATCGGCTTGCGGTGAACGCTTGGGCGTCAACCCGCTGTGCGCCTGCCCAAAATATAAAGAAGGTGCTTTCTGAGTTGGCTCGGCAAGGTGTAGTCAATATTCGAGAGGCATATGGAAACTGGAAAAATCAGAATTTGAAGCCGTGGAAAGGTGTGTCTGCGACCAGTTGGCAGTGCCTTCACAACGAATGTTGTTGCGTAGCAGTATGGCTTTGAGTTGGTATTTGGCTTCTTTTAAGTCCTTCATTATGGAGTTAACATTAGTGTCGTCTTTGCGTGTTTTAGAAACTATAAACCCTGCCAAAATTCTATTACTTGGCTATGCAAGTTATGTTGTTTTAGGGTGGATCTTTTTAAGTCTTCCCGTTAGCCAAAATGTACCTGTAAGTAATATAGACAATTTATTTACTGCCACTTCGGCAGTATCCACTACAGGACTAGTCACAGTAGATCCCAGCTTAAGTTACAGTTTTTTTGGGGAGCTGGTTATTCTGTTGCTAATTCAGATTGGTGGCATTGGATACATGACATTTGGTTCATTTGTTATTCTTTCTACACGGCACAAAATGTCGTCTTTTCGCACAAGATTAACCAAAAGTGCTTTCTCGTTGCCTAGTGATTTTGAAATCGGTCGATTTATCAAAATGGTAGTGATATTCACTCTTGTTTGCGAAGCGATAGGTGCAGTCGGGCTTTATTTGATTTTTCTTAGCCATGGCGTTGATGATGCCATCTGGAATGCGATTTTTCATAGTGTCTCCGCTTTTTGTACAGCCGGCTTTAGCCTAAACAGTAATAGCCTAATGGAATTCGTTGACAATCCAATGCTGAATTTTGTTGTCGCGGCTTTGGCATATACTGGCGCTATCGGTTTTATCGTCGCCACTGATATATGGCAGAGATTAACGGGTAGGCAGAAATTTTTGCATTTCACCACAAAAATTATTTTAGAAGTGACGATATGGTTCGCCTTGGTAGGTACCATTTTGTTTTTTATTATTGAGCCTTCTATTCAGCAGATGCCACCTTGGCAGCGCCTAATGGCCTCTTTTTTTCAAGTTATGACAGCCAGTACCACAGTTGGATTTAATACCATTGATATTGGTGGACTTTCTGCCTCGATCATCATGCTCATGTATGTTTTTATGATTTTTGGAGCATCGCCTTCTGGCACCGGAGGAGGGTTAAAGTCGACCACTTTGGCAGCATTATTGGGGCTTATTAAAAGTACGCTAAAGCGGCGGGAGACTGTCCGCGTTCACAAGCGCGAACTCTCTTCCGAACGTTTGCAAATTGCTACTGCAAGTTTCGCATTTTACATGGTAGTGCTCACAGGCGCGATGATACTTTTGTTAGCTTTGGAAAGCGCTACATTTGAAATCATTTTGTTTGAAGCTATATCTGCCCTAGGCACAGTTGGGTTAAGCATGGGACTAACTGGAGATTTAACCGTTCTCGGTAAGTTGATCATTATTTTACTGATGTTGATGGGGAGGGTTGGCATTCTCACTTTTGGTATTGCAATGGCGATGCATGATGAAAGTCGGGAAGAAGAAGACGACGACGACCTTGTGGTATAAACCATTGTTTCCTCGAGATCTTACTGGTACAGAAGTGGTGAAGTTTGAATGGAAAATACAGCTGTCAAAGACCTTAGAGGCAACGATGTGCAAGCATTTTTAGAATGTTGAGTAAATCTAAATATAACAAAGTTGTTGTCGAACTTTTTTCAGCTGCACTGCAAAACAGCCGCCAGTTCACTCAAGCGGCAACTACAAGCACTGGGAGAGCTCTTATAATTCAGGCACTCCGGTAACGTGAACCCCCAGGATGTAATGTCACGCTGCCAATTATGCTTGTGCGCTATGATTCCATCACGCTACTGTGCCGAAAATATCTTGACCGGTTCTGTAATAAATTCCCTGGATTTATGACTATTAGCTTTGACAATCAGATTGTTTTGTCAATTTCATAAAATAAGTAGTTACTATCTTGGGGAGAATAAAATGGAATACATCGATGGCGTTTTGGCAAGTGACAACTACGCATTTATAGGTTTTGTATTCGTTGGGGTCTTTATCCTCTGGTTTCTTCCTGCGTTACTTGCCTTGGCTTTTAATAGAAAACACTTCAAATATATATTGCTTGCTTGTATTCCCGCGGGCTTTTCTCTAATTGCATGGGGAGGCGTAATGGTCTGGGCTACCACTGGTAAAGCAATTGGTAAATATGCAAATAAAGCGAGTAGTGAGAATTAACTGGAAACTATAGCCCCTGACTTCACTTTTCCAGCGGACATTAGTTACTCGCACTGTCACTGAATTCCCTTTAATATAGAAATGGGGCGTTGGGCGCAGGCGTTAAGTTGATATTTCTGGAGAAACGAGTGCAAGGAAGGATAGTTCGTTGGAATGATAATCGGGGATTCGGTTTTATTTCCGCGAAAGATGCAAAAGGTGACGTCTTTGTTCATATCTCTCAATTCAAGAAGGGATATCGACGGCCAAGAGTGGGTGATTCAGTCCTATTTCAGGTGGTAGTGGAGAAGGGTAAGCAGAGTGCCAGATCCGTTTCTCTGGTTGGCGTGCAACCTAATCCACAAAAGAAGCTGTCATTTCCTTTTATGTTGCTGTGTTTCCTATTGCTAATGGTTATTGGGTATGGCGTTTATGCGCTTGTCATTAAACCTAAACTGTATCCTGCTTATGAAAACATGGATTTTAGATGTGAGGGGAAAACACATTGTAGTCAAATGACATCTTGTGATGAAGCCAGGTTTTATTTGGCTAATTGCCCAAGCGTTAAAATTGATGGGGATAATGATGGCGAGCCTTGCGAAAGGCAGTTATGTAATAGCAGTTGGTAAATTAACTTAACTTATCAAATGCCATCAATTGGACGCTTTACTCTTGACCTAAAGTTAACTTGAAGTTGTATCATTGTCCCACGAAAACGACGCAAAGATAAAAAGGCTTATCAAATGTGGGATGAAAGATATAAATCTGAGGGTTATGCCTATGGCACGTTACCCAATGATTTTTTGGTGGAGTACAAAGACTCCTTACCCAAGGGTAAGATTCTAAGTCTAGCTGAAGGAGAAGGGCGAAACGCTGTATTTCTGGCGAAACAAGGCTATGCAGTTACAGCGGTTGATAGCTCAGCCGTTGGTTTAGAAAAAGCGCTAGATCTTGCCTCAGTTGCTAATGTTTCAATCGAATGCGTGCATGCCGATCTTTTGGATTTTGATTTTGGTGAAAATTGCTGGGATGGCGTTATATCAATATTTTGCCCGCTGCCCTCAGAGGTTCGCAAGGCTGTCCATAAGAAAGTTGAAATTGGGTTAAGGGCTGGCGGTGTCTTTTTAACGGAATCTTATACGCCTGACCAGCCAAAATACGGAACCGGCGGGGGTGATTGTATTGATACTATGCAATCGAAAGCATCGCTTATTCAAGAATTTCCACATTTGCAATTTAGTCATTTGGCAGAGGTTGAAAGGCGTATTATTGAAGGTGTTTATCACACGGGTCTCGCTTCCGTTGTTCAGGCAATCGGTTATAAGAAAACCTAGCTGCAACGTTCAACATCTTGACTATAAAGATTGCCATATTTCTGAGCGTACAAGGCTTTCAGCGCGCTCTTTTACATTGGCTACCAAAAGGCGATGTCTTTTTTTGCGACCATGCTTAACGCCGCTAGTCACCTTCCACCACGCCTACAGAGCAGCAACGGGTCAGGATAATTTGATGTGCTATCGTCAGTTATTTTTACAGTTTTATTTTCCTTATTTATAAGTGGCTGAAATTTAAGTGTTTTAATAATGGTGTAATATGTGCTTATTTTTTGGTCATCAGTAACTAGTTGGTATGTAGTTAAACTAAACAACCTTGGAATATTTATGAAAACACTAAGATTTTTCTCTCTGACTATTGTTTTGTTTTTGGTCACTAGCGTTGCAAATGCTGCTCTAATTAGATTTAACGCAACCGGAGTGGCCGGGGTTTCTGGTTTTGTAGAAATCGATGACAGTTTATTTGATGGAACTAGTTCGCAATTTGTTTCCAATTCTTTTTTCACTGATCTAAGCCTAGACGTGTTTGGCGAGCTATTTTCATTGGCAGACGTAGTAACAACAGACAACACTATTTTTGATTCAACCGGTACGATACCTGTAATCGTCAATGGTGCCGGTAATCTGGCAGACAATGGTATGACAGCCATCGCCTTTTTCCCTGATGGTTTTGATGGTACAGCGTTCGATGGTGACGCGTCACTAGCGACTGGAGCAAGTGGAAGTTTAGCTGATTCGGATTTCTTTGCCGTAAAATGGGAAGTTGCTACAGAGGTACCAGAACCAAGTGCATTTTTGTTGTTTAGCGCAGGGTTGCTATTTCTTGTAAGAAGAAAAATAAAATAGAAAGAGCCTTATGTGATGCATTGAAAAACCAGCATTTAGCTGGTTTTTTATACTCTAATATTGCGTAATTTAAGATATTACTTAAAAGTGACTAGTCTAAAGTTTCCGGTCATCCCACCTAAAGCTTACTGGGGCAGGTAAAGTTTTTGAAAACATTGCGCGCCGTTCGTTAGAAAGCCTGCTCTTAGTTACAGTATCACAGAGGCTATGGTGTCAATTATTAATTTATAAGCCTTTGCACACAGCGTTCGCATATTGGAATGCCGTTCATTCATCCGAAATATATTCCAAGATATCGCCTGGCTGGCATGCTAAAACCTGGCAAATTTGCGCTAGCGTTGAAAAGCGCACTCCCTTAACTTTACCGGTACGCAGCAACGACAAGTTTTGTTCTGTAATACCGATTTCCGCAGCCAGATCTTTCCCGCGAATTTTGCGTTTGGCAAGCATAACATCCAGGTTGACGACAATAGGCATTAGTACCCCCTAGATGAACTGCTTGTTTTCTTTTTCCAACGTATTGGCGCTGACCAGTAGATCACTCATGACCCACAAAATCATAGCAAGTGCGATTACTTTAATTTCATCACTGCCCAAAGAAATAGAGAGCATCTTCTGGCCGGCAGGATGATTCATGGATAGCAGTATGCTAGCAAGAGAGAAGTGCAATGGCTTGGCAAGCGCCTGTACAAACAAAAAAACTGAAAACAGTCGCAGGTCGCGACTATTGCTGTGATCAAAAAGCGCTCCTCTAGCGAAATTGGCGAAGGCACGGCGTAAGAAGTAGAGCCCGGCCAAGCCAGTTGCTACATAAAGTAGGGTTAACAACCACAGACTGTACCACTGCATGTTAGAGACGGTCTGCCATTGTATTGGTAGGTTCAGGCTACTTTTAGCCATGGTAGCAAATAGGTCGATATCGAAAAGGAAATACAAGCCGGCTAGAGGAATTGCAATAAGTAGCGCTATACATCCGAAAGCTATCAACTGTGCAAATTGGCGAGTCATACGATAAATCTCTATTGACATGATTGTTATGCGATCATAAATTATCGTTTAACAATAATTTTGTCAAGAGGTTGATTCCATGAATATTCGCTTACTCTCCGTCGCCGTTGTTGTTTTTTTACTATTTCACTATGTGCCCAGTGCCAACGCGCTGACGATGAAGCAGTTTTCTGATATTTGCCATTCATCTGCCGAACAATGCAGTGATCATCCGGTTCTTCAGGCCTACATTGGCGGTGCGCTGGACTTACTGGCCACGCTCGACGAACGAACAGAGTATTTGGAAAAGGTGTATTGCAAGGAGCCAAAAGCACTATTTGATGTGCCAACGATTATTCGTTTTATGGTGCAGCGGAGCGACCAGTATGCTAGTGATAATGCCATGCTGGTGTTAGTACGCTACTTTGAAGAGCGCGGCGGCTGTGATTATGAGTAAAGTACGCTTATGCATAATCATGGTCATGTTTAGCACCACAGGTTGCAGCAACAAAGCGATATACGACAACATTCGGTTATATCAGCGAAACGAGTGCCTTAAGGAACCGCCTCCCGGCTATTACGAGTGTATTGAGGGTACCAAAAAGACCTATGAGGAGTATGAGCGCGAGCGCAAGGCATTGCTGGAGAAAGCAAGTACTACTTGAGTTTCTGTGGAGTAGTTGCCATTGCGCACATTGGTTGCGTCATTTTGGGCGGGCTGCAAGTATTATGGTTTCTGTTAGTTACAGAAACCACTAACCATTGCCACCGCATTGTGAGCATGCAAACTTTCCTGATGTTCAACTTTACACCAGTATTGTTTCACAAAAGGCTGTTTTTCCAGGTTGCTCTTTAGGCGTCTTGCCGCGTCTTCACAGAACATTAAGTTTGTAGCGTTTAGTCTGGCAAATTCTTGCTCATCCACCCGTTTAACCGCCGTTTGAACTGGGGTTGCTATAACGTTTTCAAGGGTAAATATCAGTTCTGCTAAATCTGGCCACGGCCCGTCGTTTAACGTAAGTGTGATATACGCATAGGAGCGTTGACTGTGTGGTGTTGCAACCGATCCCGCTGATGATTCTATCCACGCTAATAGCGATGTTTTATCAATATGCGTACCTTCAAACGTGCAATTGATGGCTTCGGCATAAAGCTGACGAGACAACGAGGCCGAGCAAGGACAGGTGCTGGAATAGGGAATTGTCAGTGCAATCTGGAAGTCGGGGCCATGAGCGAGTTTCTGAGCCGTTATTTTCACGGGGTAGGCTTGATAGCCCTGCTGGTCACTGAGCAACGCCGGTTTAGCTAACAGTAAGTCAAAGTGCAATTCTATTTTGGCTTGGTTACTTATGCTTTGCTGAGAGTGAATAATTTGGGTTAAGAGTTTTTTCAGATGTGCCCGGGTGCATGGTAAAGCCGGTTGTTTATTAACCAGTGCATACAACCGAGACATGTGAATACCTTTGGCGTTTGGATCGTCCAAACTCACATATACGTTTGCTTTGGCGGTGATAATTTGAGAAACGCTATGGGTACTTTCAAGTGTAAGGGGGACGGCAATGTTGTCCATACCGACCCACTGAATAGTTGCGGGCTTATCGGCTGCAATGTCGGATGTGATATCCGGTAACGTTCGCTGTAGCAAACTGATCTCCTAAATAAGGTTTCGGTTTTCCTCTGATAGCCAGTAGGGCCAGTATTGGCTTTTAAATGTTATAACATAACGTTATTTTGTTTTCATACCCGTGAAGCGGAAATTCAGTTAAGTGTATAAGTTCTGGGGCCAATTGCCTTGGATTGTATAGGCGCTAACGTTTTTCCAGATGGTCAAAAAACCACAACGTTTTCTCGATATTGCGATGCCAGTATGGCCATTCATGGCCACCGTCCAGCCAAGTATGGTCTGCCTCTATACCACGTTCTTTAAGTTCATGAATAAGCGTTTGGTTGCTAGTAAAGAGTTCATCCTGTTTTCCGCAATCTAACCGCAAGGGTGGCATCACCTGGAAGTGTTTTTCAAACCAGTAAACCAAATTGGACTCGTTTTTTTCCAAACATTCATAGCGGCTGGTGGGGTAACTGACAAAATGAGAAAAATCATCAAGGCAGGTAATGGAGGAATGGGCAGAGATACCTTTATAAAGGGCGGGGTGCTTGGCACCTAAGCGTAAAGCGCCGTAACCTCCCATGGATAACCCGGTAATATACCAGCTACTTTTATCGGTTACTGCAGATACGGTGTCAGTGACAGCGGCTCTTACATCATCAGTTATCCAGGCTTCGTAGTTGCCGTGTTCACCTAAAGGCAGGTAGCCAGACCCATCCCACAAGCCTCCATCAGAAGGCATGACTAATACAAACTCCGTCAACCCTTGCTGGCGCAGAGATTCGTACACGTGGTGAACGCCGCCTAAGTGCATCCATACCCAGTTGTTGCCGTAAACACCGTGTAACAACATCACTACCGGCAAATTGGTACCCGTTGCGTGAGCGTTGTAGATACTAATATCCTGGCGACCATTCAGGTTGTCGGAATGCACAGTTACCAGCTGCAATTTTTCAGGGGTATAAGCGGGGTTCGACACTTCCAGGCGCAGAATACTCATTAGTTGCTCGCCTTGTCATAACCGGGCATCATCACCACGCCTTTGGCAACGCGGCCGTTAATTAAGTCGTCCAAGCCGGTGGCAATGTCCTCCAGGCTATAGGTTTTTGTTACCAGTTCATCAAGCTTCAGAGCTCCTGTATCGTACAGGCGCAGTAACTTGGTAAAATCCCGTTCAGGGTTACACATCCCGTAAAGCGGGTTGATGTAAATTTTATCCCACTCGAACAATTCGCAGTTAAAATCAATGCGCTGCTCGATACCACTTACCTGAACGGCCGTGCCAGCACTGCGAACCAGTGCTAAAGGAGCAGATCCCAACGCAGGAATGGCCGTACACTCAAAGGCGTAATCTGCGCTCCGACCACCACATATTTCACGTACTTTTTCTGCCACATTGGCAAAGTCCACATCGTCTTTTTCAGCAATGATACCGTGGGTTGCACCAAACTGCTTTGCTTGTTCCAGACGTTCATCGTTAATATCAATAGCGATAATAATGGCGGCACCGGAGTGCTTCGCACCCTGAATACAGTTGAGTCCTACACCACCGCAGCCGATAATGCAGGCCGATGATCCTGCATCCACCTTCGCAGCATTTACCGCAGATCCCCACCCGGTCATTACGCCACAGCCCACAATGGAGGCTGACGAATAGGGTATGTCTGAGTTAATCACCACAACCGCTTCTTTTTTCACCACAGTGTATTCACTGAGCGTACCTAAGTGAAACGACCGCTCGATGGGTTTATCTGCTCGCTTGCTGGATTCGATGTGTGCGTGACCATCAAGACCACAGCCACATACCGGCGAATTCACCTCGCAGATATGTAAGTTACCTTCGCGGCACTGGAAGCATTCTCCACAGGGAATGGCCCAGTTTAAAATCACCTTATCGCCTTTATTGATGCCGGTCACGCCTTCACCCACGGCTTCAACAATACCTGCGCCCTCGTGGCCCACAATAAATGCTTTGTTCCAGTTTTGGATAGAATCCCAGTCGGTGTGGCAGAGCCCTGCGGCGACTATCTTTACCAGCACTTCACCTGCACCGGGGGGACCCACTTGTACCGTTTCTACACTTATATTGCCTTTGCCATCGGAGATAACAGATTTTGATGCGATCATGGGAATGCTTCGTAATATTAACAAGATGTTAATTATTGAATCACAGCGCTCGCCGTGCTTCTGTCAAATAAACGCGATTAAGTATCAAAAATCCACCCTTATTACGGGAAATGTTATTTTTTTGTTTCAATGAGTGCTCGTTTTCTGTTTATATTGTATTTAATGTCATTAAATACTCATTTGACGGTGGTGATGTAGTGGTAGTTGAGAGAAACGACCGATGAGCAGATCAGTCTATTGCGAGCCTTTCTCCATTGAAAAAGGTTACGAATTTGAAATTCACCATGTGAAGTATGGAGAGAACGACCCGTACCACTGTTTTATGCACTTTCACGAAGTGCATGAATTTATTATTTTCGAACGCATAGAAGGCCATTATTTTTATAGCCAGGGTGAATCGACGTTGCACGACTACGACATCGTGTTTACGCCCGCATTGGAAACCCATAACTTTGCCTGTAGTAATCGGGAGAAGTCCTGGTTCATCATTCAATTTATGCCACATGTTTTTGATGATGAAAGCATGGCGGGTGTCCGCACGTTTTTCCAGCACGGTCTGCACTTGCGTTTGCCGAAAGAGCGTCTTACTGAAGTACAGCAACAAGTGGCCTGGCTGTTTGAAAGCTATCGGCGCGAACCGTTAAGTGCCCGCAGCCAAACGCTACTGCAGTTGTTAGTACTCACTATCGGCGAATATGCAAAACCGGCCACAGATACCGCAACAAAACCGATAACACACTCACCTTTATATACCAAAATGCTGCCGGTGATTAACCAATTTAAAAGTGAATCTGTAGTGGAGTTGTCGTTAAATGAAGCTGCGGCGATGTGCCATCTGTCCCCGTCTCATTTTTCCCGGGTGTTTAAACAAATATTTCGCACCAATTACTCAGAGTATGTATTACGGCACAAGCTTTATAGCGCAGCGAGGCTGCTGAGTCAGTCGACTTTATCGATAACACAAATTAGTTATGAACTGCATTTTTCCAGTCCCTCACATTTTATTGCGCAGTTCAAAAAGCTGTTCTCTGTTACCCCAAGGCAGTTTCGCACTACAATGACAAACTAAAGGCTGACAGGCGTGGCTCATTGCCTTTTAGCAGTTTGTTGGGAACTTCCTGTTATCACAAGTATCACAATTCATCCCACTATGGTGCATCACCGAAATACGGCCCGAGAAAGTCGAGGAAGGCTCGTACCTTTGGCACTACTAATTTTCGGTGAGCATATACCGCGCACAAACCTAAGGGCTCAGGCTCGTACTCTTCCATCGGATTGGTGCTATTTTTTGTGGTCACAAGCGACGAGTCTTTTAGATGACCGATCCGAAGGGCCACATCAAACCCTTCTTCCACCACATCCACTTTGCGGTCGTTCACATGGCCGGAGCATTGAAAGGGTTGGAGGACATTATCTCCGTGGTTGCGACTTCTATACTGGCTTCGATAGGTCAATACAGACACACGGATTCTCTATTTCACAATGCTGGCGAATCACTATTGATTGCGGTAATCACAGCGGGGGTGAGTTGCCGGTGAAACGAGTTGGTGGGCTTATAGAAAACAATGCAAAATGATGTACAAGCCTTAGTATGTCGTCTTTAGCTTTTCGATGACGTCGAATTGGCTTTCAGATACGTAAGCTCAAAAATACTCTCAAAGCCCAAGCTGCGATAAAGCGGAAGGCCCGGTTCCGATGCTTGCAACACCATGTATGCTGATTGGTGCCTCAATGCTTGCCTTAGTAGCAAGTGCATAGCTTTTTTGGCTAGGCCTTGCCCTTGAAAAGCGTGTTTAACACCCATTTGATGTAGCCCGGTGACATTGTCTGTTTTGAAAAGAAGAGCACTGACCGCAGGCTTTTGGTTTACTTTTCCAAGATAAATTTCAATATCCGAGTCATCTATGAGTGGCGTAAAAACGTCCTCATCCATTTCGTAATTAAAGGCCTCGCTGCTTATTGCGAGCCACTCACGTAACTGCGAGTAATTCGTTACCCGCGATAGCAAAAAATTGTCGTCTTGGACGTCGGTTGTTTGATAGTTACTAATAGGTAAGTACATAGCAGTCTGCTTGAATTCAAACTGCCATTTGCTGTTACGTTGTGTCAATGTGTCTTGTGCTATTTGGCTTTCAGAGCCATCAGGCCACGTAAATAAACGGTGGGTATGTGGAGTCTTTGCAATCTGAAGTGCTAGGTCTGGTTGACCTTCTATCCAAGCGCGATAAGGCCAGCTGTTTGACGTTAATAGTGCACTACTGAATTTTTCAGCCACTATTGAAGCACCGTACTTTTTCCACAATGATGTTAGGTTGCGTATGTTTAACTGGCTAACGTGCATCGGTTGTTCCCCCGTTAATAAAGATAATTCCCACTATCATGGCGATTACTCCAACAATTGTTTTCGCTGTAATGTGCTTGACAGGTTGTTCGAACCAACCAAAATGCCCGGCGATAACGGCCAGTATTAATTGCCCGGAAAGTGCAAAGGACATTAGGCTGCTCACCCCCATTTTGGGAATCAGGTAATAGTAACTGCCCACGCCAAATGCACTTAAAATGCCACCAAACCACAAATACGTGGGAATGGCTCTGAAATCGCTGGCAACCGGTAGGTGCCTGTTTGTAGCCACCATAAACACCAGCGTAAAGATACATGCTAATAAGAACGCAATGGCAGTAGCGAGCAGTGGGTTTTTAAACAGTACACCTAACTGCGCGTTCATTCCTGCTTGAAGCGAAATGGCGGCGCCCGCAAATACGGCAAGAATCGGGAAAGCCCACACGCTACTGCTCCAACACAAGATGGTTTATATCAAAGCGAACTTTTTCGTATTGCCCGTACTTGTCGTTTGGGTCGCGCTTACCGATAGGGCATATAACCGTTGTGGTGAGTTGCTTTTCGTTAAGCCCAAGTATGTGGTCAAATGCGTCAGGCTCAAACCCGCCAATAGGGCAGGTGTCTATTTTCATCATGGCGGCACAGGTTATCATGTTACCAAGCGCTACAAAGGTTTGTTGTTGGGCCCATAGTGCGCGTTCGGTTTTGTTCATGCTATTTATTGCACCTTTGGCCATTTCGGCATATCTGGCCAAGGAGTCTGGTGACGCACCGTTTTTGGTTTGTGCTAGTGATACATACTCATCAACAAGCAGGGTATCAATATCGGTTCGTGTAGCAAAAACCAGAAGGTGTGAGCCTGATGATACTTGCTCTTGTCCAAAGGCAAACGGCTTCAAGCGCTCTCTTGCGGCTCGTGAGGTTATCACTAAAATTTTATAGGGCTGCAAGCCATAAGAAGAGGGGCTCAGACGCGTAGCCTCGAGCAGGTTGTCTAACTGCCACTGCTGTAATTTTTGGTCAGAGAACTGTTTTACAGAATATCGCCAATTAAGTGCGTCGATAACATGCATGTTTCTACCTCGATAATTCGTTTTTTGCCTTAAGCTGGCACTAGACTATCGAGATGTTAGTGAGGCTTCCTTTACATAGGTTGATTTTCAAATAATATTTTTAGCAGGTTATTAACGGAGAGTTAGCTTACTGCGTATTCGGCTCAGTTGCGTCGGCGTAATGCCAAGATGTGATGCGATATGATAGAGCGGTAATCGATCTACTAACGCGGGAAAGTCTTTGGTAAATTGTTGGTAGCGCAGGGTGGCATCATCTTGTACTAACTCTATTTCCCGCGCATCTTTGTGCAGCAACCAGTTCTTCTCTAAATAGTGAATTTGAAATTTCATCAGCTCTTTGTTGGCGAACAACAGACGACGAAAACCGCAAAAATCTATCGTTACTACTTGGCTTTCTTCAATAGTTTCAAATGCTAACCGTGAGGGTGTTGAGGTGAGCAGTGCTGTCATAGAGCCGGGGAATTGCCCCTCACTGAAAAAGTTCTTGTTGTACTCGTGACCATTGTCACTAAGGGTAAAGCCGCGTATCAACCCTTTTGTGACAAATGCAAAACTGGTGGGAACTTCGCCAGCGGTATAAAGGTAGGTGTTTTTGGCAATAGTATGCGTTTTACACAGCAGTGTCATTTCGTGCCATGTCGTATCGGACAAAGGGGCGTAGGCTTCCATTGCCAATTTAAGCATCGCTAAACTTTCTTGTTTCAAAAAGGCCCCTGTATTTACGTTGTAACAGCGCGCATATTAAAAAACGTAACACGCGTGTTATGGCATTGCAATAACGGGTAGTCAACGGCGTATAACCCTCTGATTATGTAAACATATGCACATAGCGCTATTAAATTTCATATATTGAGATTAGTCACCTTTGATGCTGTCATGTCCGCAAATCGCTTGTGTCAGACATGAATGATAATCAACTCATTACCACCGTATAGCTAGCACGACGTTGTCGTCGTGCGATCGCATCAGTAAGACAAAAAACACTGCTGTGCAGATGATTAAAGAATGATTACCGCAAAATTTTGATATTTCTGTGCACAAGCTTGTCATTAATGTAAATGTCATGTTGCTATTATCCAGCCTATATTGAATGTACTGCATGAACAGATGCTGACAAGCCGGATAGGAGACATCGCGATGCAATCCGATACAAATAATCAAGTTACCTCTCAATCACGAGGTGCCGAAGATACCGCTGTACCTGCGAAGTGCCCGTTTGCACACGGGGCAATAGGTGGCATTGGTGAATTCAATGATGCATTTGCCGCACGGCGTCAGGGTGATGGAGTACTGGATATTGATGATCAAAACGACCCGGTGAAAATGGTGTTGGGTTTGAAAGAAGTCCGCAAAGCTGCGCATAACTGGAAAACATTTCAATCCGGTGCAAAACCGGGGCGCATAGTGGTACCTTCAGAGGTTGCTATTAGGGATATCAGGCAAATACCATTTGAAGTTGATCCTCCCGCCCACAAAGGGTTTCGAAACTTGCTAGAGCCTTGGTTTAAGCGCCCGCTGGAAGCGGAATATCAAGCAAAGCTGACCCACATTGTTACCGATATGCTCGATAGTTTGCTTAGCGACGGGCAAGATTTCAAAGACGCAGTAAACGATATTGCTTTGGTGGTTCAATCTCGAGCATTGACAGCGCTGTTGAATGTGTCGATGGATGAAGCGGCGACTTGGATAAGCTGGGGAACACATGTGTTCAGAAGTGATGACAATCCGTTAGACGCCAGCAAAGCAAATGTCCTCTATGATTATTTGGATAAACAAATTGACAATGCCAAGCGCTCGCCTGGCAGTGATATTTACAGTCAGCTTCTCGCTGCGGAGGTTGACGGTAAGAAACTATCTGATGAAGAAATCAAAGGCATTATGATCCTCACTTTCGCAGGTGGGCGGGATACAGTGATCAATGCACTCACCAATACGCTGGCCTATTTTTCTGAGAACAAAGAGGATTTAGCCCTTATCAGGCAGCAACCTGAATTGGTGAACAATGCCGTGGAAGAACTGATTCGCTATTTCTCTCCGTTAACTCATATGGGCCGAGTTGCCACACAAGACGGGCAAGTGAATGGTCATGACGTTGCCCGTGATACCCGTATTTCACTGTGCTGGGCATCCGCAAACCGCGATGAAACCGTATTTGAAAACCCCAACACTGTTGATTTAACGCGCAAAGCGAACCCTCATGTGGGCTTTGGTTTTGGCATTCACAATTGCCTGGGAGCTACCCATGCCCGAGCGTTGCTAAGAATTTGGGTGTTGCAACTGGCCAAACGCGTGTCACTCATTGAAGTGGGTGAATATGAAGAGAATATCGAGCAATGGAGCGAGGTGCAGCGCAAGGTTGGTTTTCACCAACTGGAGGTTCGTCTGCACGCGCTTTAGTGCGAGTACTAACAGAATTCAGTGCCCACGAGACGGTTTATTGTTAGATAAGCACACGTTTTGCCAGGGCGGGCAACTACTATTTTCACGAGAATGTGAACAGGAGAGAGTAATGATTAAGGTCATCTTTAAAACTGCTGATGGGCAGGAAATAGAAACACAGGGTGAGTCGGGCTCATTGATGGAATTAGCCGTAGAAAACAACGTACCGGGTATTGATGGCGATTGCGGTGGCGTGTGCTCGTGTGCAACTTGTCACGTGCATGTGGCGCAAGAAGACTTTGCGCGAGTAGGCGAGCCAAATGAGATTGAAAAAGACATGTTAGAGCTGGCCGAAGACGTGAGTGAAACCAGTCGGCTTTGTTGTCAGGTGGCGTTGTCTGAAGATATTAACGGCATTAGTGTTACGGTAGTCAGAGAGTAATATTATGGTTTTTCAAGGGCCTGAAACAACGACAGACCAGGACGTATGCGTGATAGTGGGGGCCAGCCACGCTGGGGTTAATTGCGCTTTTGAACTGAGAAAGCAGGGGTTTGAAGGGCGCGTGTTACTTATTGACGCTGATCCTCATTTACCTTATCACCGTCCTCCGCTGTCGAAGGCGTTTTTGAATACGCCGCTTAACGATGCCCCGCCGCCGTTAAAAGCACAAGCGGCGTATGAAAGAGCCGGTATTGAGCTTGTTCTTGGTGTTAAAGTAAATGACATTAGCGCTAACGATAACACAATAAGTGTGGCTGCAGCTGATAGTAGTACCGTACACGATGCGTTGCCTGCGGCGATCACATACACTCACCTGGTGCTGGCTACCGGGGCGAGACCAATAGTGCCGCCTATTCCCGGATTATCAACGGCGACACATTGTCTGGTGATGAGAAATGCCAGTGATGCGTATGCACTAAAATCACTGTTAGAAGAGAAACAACCAGTTTTACCCGACTTTCACGTAGTGGTGGTTGGCGCCGGTTACATTGGTCTGGAGGCAGCCGCGTCCCTGCGTAAAGCAGGTGCAAAGGTAACCGTCATTGAACGCGAAAAACGGATCCTGGCCAGGGTGGCCAGTGAGGCAGTGTCAACTCATGTAGCCTCCCGTCATGAAGAGCAAGGGGTAACCATTTTGTGTGAGCGAAATGTGCAGGCCGTTCAACAAGATGCAGATACGGGTGTACAAACCGTTGTTTGTGATAACGATATAGCCTACCGTGCTGATGCAATTCTGGTAGGAGTTGGGGTACGTATTAACGGTGAGCTGGCTGCTCAGGCCGAACTTGAAATGAACAAAGGTGCAGTGTGTGTAGACGCCCACATGCAAACCAGCCGGCCAGGTATTTGGGCCATTGGTGACTGCACCAGTTTTCCCCAACGGGAATACGGGGAAAATACACACATTGAGTCAGTGCAAAATGCACTCGAACAAGCCAAAGTCGCAGCGAAGAATATCCATCTGTTGTCTGCCGCCGCACAATCAAATCTTTTGCCTGCGCTTGTGGATTATGCTGCAACCCCCTGGTTCTGGTCTGATCAATTCGATATGAAACTGCAAATGGTGGGATTAGTCGGGCTGGCTGATAATCAGGTTGTACGTGTTGAGTCTGACAGGGCATTGTCGGTGTGGCATTTCAATGGTGACAAACTGATTAGCGTGGAAGCCATTAATTCTCCTAAAGCCTATGTGTTAGGAGGGCGTGCCATCAACAACAATACACCGGTTGACAAAGCCAAGTTGCAAGATGGAGAAATAAACCTGGCAACCTTGTTTTAAAGATGCGTTTCCCTCGGCGATGCAGCTCATTGCATCGCTGATTTTCACCCCCCCCACCTATATAAGAGTTAACCCACTGTTTGTAAATAACTTGTTGACATTAACTGTAAAATTGTAAATTATTGCATATTGTTAACAATTGTCATTAATGAGGGGTGTCGAAATGAAAACTCTGCCATCCGTGAATTACTGCGCAACAAGCAACGATAATGGTCTCAGGAACACGTTATGAATACCAACAATCACAGTACTATTTTTTCATTTACTGTCGCCGCATGCCTGTTGGCAAGCTGCAGCAATACACTCAATGACCCGGTTGCCAACACAGTGACTTTCTCCGATGTTTCAGAAACGGTGGGCTTAAAGACCCAAGACAATTGGAAATACGGCGGGCCGTCGGTGAGTGACCTGAATAACGACGGTTACTACGACTTGCTTTTGACGAATCACGATACAACGCCCGTTCAGCTTTTTATGGCAAAGGGCAAAGACAAATATCTGGAACAACGCGAGGTATTTTCAAAGGTCGATTTACACGGCATTGCAGCGGGTGACTATGACCTGGACGGCGACAACGATATCCTGTTGTCTGTGGGGGGGGGTAATGGACTGCATCCTCGTCCTCAAAGAATGTTGCGCAATGACGAGGGTACGTTTACTGACATTACTGAAGCAGCTGGTGTGTCAGAGTTAGGGGCACGCGGGCGCAGCGTGCGCTGGGTTGATCTGGATAGCGATGGCGATCTTGATTTCCTGCAAGTCAATGCCGCTAAAATGGTGAATGAATCTGCGCCAAGAAACATCATATTTGAGAACCGAGGGAACGGACAATTTACCTATTTTCAAAGTCCGGGCTTCGAGGAAGTTGAAGCTGAACGCTTGCTGATTACCGACTACAACAACGATCATATTCCCGATGTTATTGCCTTCACCAGTTATGGAAAAAGCACGGTTTGGAAAGGGAATGGCGATCTAACCTTTACCAACACCACTGGCTCTGTGTTTCCAGCAGGCAGTGACGGCTACCCGGGCACGATTACGGTAGCGCAGGCTGATATCGATAATGATGGTGACCTCGATTACTACTTCGCCCGCGGCAAGTTGTATTACACCATTGCCAATAACGCGGTGAGTTTCGATGCGCAAACGAAACGTTTGGATCTGCGCGACCAGGGGAGCAAGAGCCACGACGGCATGGATTTGTTCGCGTCGGGCCCCATTACGCTAACCGATTTTTATCATTTTCCCCGTGCGAATTTATTGCGAAGTGTGCCGGTATTCCTCGGTAAAAATAAGCGTCAAATCGACACGCCGACAAGTGCGGTAACAGTGACTCAAAAAGACGCTCAGGGGTTTCCTGACAAAGTGGAAAAAACGGGCTGGTACCTAGGTTATGTAGGTGAAAACAAGTGGCGGTTTGAGTGGGTAATGGCGGCGGATTTGGCGTGGGATCTCAGGGCGTCCATCATCGGTGTTGAGCGTTTTGAGACCCCGTGGGAACCACAGGATTTGTCAGTACCAGACGTATTGCTAAGAAATGATGCTGGCGTATTTACCGACATCTCACACGTGTTACCCGAAGGTGCCCAAGATAACAATTGGGGCGTGACTACCGGTGATTTCGACAACAATGGTTTTGCTGATTTCTTTGTGTACCGGTTTGGTGAGCTTAAACGGCGGGTGCGCGATGTGTTGCTGCTCAATCAGGGAGACTACGAATTCAGCCAATCACTCAATCACAACGCCACTACTGAGGTGGGCAAAGATTCACATGGCGATGGTGGTATTGCTGCAGATTTTAACCTAGATGGAAGAGTAGACATATTAAGTGGAGATGACGACAACGGTAAATGGCACCTCTATCACAACCAGACACCACTTAAAACCGCCCATTATGTGTTGCTACACGTTGGGTATTCGCCACGTGGTATAGATCCTCTGGGCGCAAAAGTGTGGGTGAAAACTGCCGGGGGGCAGCACTACGTACTCGTTGGCTCGCCCAACGCCAATCACTCGCAAAGTTTGCTGAATATCGTACATGTGGGCTTAGCACAGTACGACATTATCGACGAAATAAAAATCAGATGGCGAAGTGGTGAAGAACAAGTGCTTCGCCAGCAACGGGCTGACCAACTTATTAAAGTGGGAGATAAAATATGAACGTGAAGTGTGGGGGAGCACTATCAAGAGTCAGTAGCTCACCTAAAGCAAAAACGGCAGTTGGTTTGTCGAATTTCACTGCCGTAGGGTGTTTGATAGCCTTTTTATTTACGATTGTCGGGTGTACGTATTTCTCAGAAAACAAACCCGTCTACACCATAACACCGGGTTCGCCCACTATGGTCAGTATCAACGTAAGTGACAATATGCCCAAGCGTTTCGCGCTGACAGTAGACAATCACGCAGCCCACGCTATGCTTTCTGTCTATCACAACGACGTGCTACTTATCGATAATATAAATCTATCTGAACCTGGTCGGCAAACCGTCTCGGCATTAGTGTTATTTGATGAAGTCGGCGAGGTAAACCTTACATTTCGATCGCTAAATGCTGCTGTTGACCTCATTGATTGGAAACTGGAAGATACTTCCGTGGCGTTGCCGTTTTTCCGGGATATTGCAGCTGAAGCAGGTATGGATAAGGTCGCATCAATTAAATATGGCGGTCCTTCAGTTGCTGATATTGACCAGGACGGCGATTACGATTTTGTGGTTAATAATCACAATGCAGAGTCGAGTAAAATTTACTGGAACAACGGTGACGGTACGGTAACAAAACACGCCAATGACCTCGCCCGCTGGTTTATGCAGGATTTACATGGAACTGCCCTGGCTGATTACGACAAAGACGGCGATCTCGATTTAATGTTAACTCGTGGTGGTGCAAATGGCACCACGCCTTCTGTGTCGTATTTTTACGTTAATGATGAAAGCAATTTTGTTCGCTTTACTGGCGATGCAGGCATAAACAAAGGCGGTCGCGGCAGAGGTGCGAGATGGAGTGATATGGATCTCGACGGGGATTTAGATTTGCTCATCATGAATGAGATTAGCCTGGCGAAAACCAAGCCCCAGCACGTGTTTTTTGAAAACATCGGTGAGGGGCGTTTTGCATATAAAAGGGTAGCGGGTATCGAGGACGTTATTGCTTCCAGAACGTTGGTAACTGATTTTAATGGCGACGGTATCGATGACTTTATTATGTACGGGCCTTTGTCGTTATGGCAGGGAAATGGCGATTTCACTTATACAAACGTCACTGACACAACACTGCCCTCTTCAGTGCGCAAAAGCAATCAGCTCATGGCTATTACTGATATCGATATCGACAACGACGGTGATCTAGATTTGTATTTGGCGAGAGGTAAGGCGTTTGAGCATGGTTTTGGAGAAGCGCCTTCGGTAGATTTCGACCCTATTGAGAAGGCCTTTGCCATTAAAACAAGAGGTTATAAAGGTCGTGATACATTTAGTTTCATCGCCGAAGACAGCATTAAGCTAACCAATTACTATTTTCTTGGTCAGGCGGGCTTCCGCGGCAAACCCTACCCTGTTTATCTGGGTAAAAACAAAATTGCCCACGATGTAAAATCTGGCGATGAGTTCACATTTCATGCTGCCATGGCTAATGGCTGGCCGGAAGAAAGAACTGAAAATGGCGTGTATATCGGTTACGTCGGTAACGGACAGTGGAATGCTGAACTGGTGAGAAATGGCAATATCTTCTGGTCTTACTTTTTCACCCTGGAAGGCGTTTCAGCTGCACAAACCGCATTTGAACCTGAGAACAGGAACATCCAGGACATCCTGTTGGAAAACAGAAATGGTCAGTTTGTGGACGTATCATCCGAGTGGCAAATCCCTCGCGGGGGCAATGCGCTTGGCGTGACCACGGGTGATTTCAACAACGATAGCCATCAGGATTTACTTGTCTATCGCTGGGGAAGAGTGGATAAACGCATTGCCGATATCATGCTGCTAAACACAGGGAAAGGGGCGTTTGAAGCAGTTACCATGCACGGTGCCAGCGACCATGGTGGGCCGGGGTATGGCGATATGGGGCAGGCCTTCGACTTTAATTTGGACGGTCACCTGGACATTTTATCTGGCAGCGAGCATGGTTACTGGTATTTGTATGAAAATCAGGCGAATACAACAGGTGATTACGTACTTGTTAACGTAGGCTATTCTCCCTTACACGAGGTGGATGCGTTGGGGGCCTATGTTACGCTACTTACCGACAAAGGTGAGCTGCAAAGACGAATAGGTTCTGCCGGCGAAGTGTTTTCTCAGAGCTTTTTGAACACGGCGCACGTTGGGCTGGGCGAAAACGCAACAGTGAAAAAGCTCACGGTGCGCTGGCGCAATGGCGAAACCCAGGATATTCTCAATCCGCAGATAAATCGCGTGATAAAAGTCGGCAACGCCACGACCAAAAAGGCTTCACCTCACGCCGTATTCGCTGCGTCATCTGAAAGTCAAAGAGAAGCGGGTACCTCACAGCAACCATTCATTCGTATTGAAGGGAAGCAAGCCATAGCAGAAAATGGCATCGACCTGTCGAAGCCGCTGACACTTACGGTGCATTACAATACCGGCCCAGCGCATAAAATTGTTGCGGCGGACGAAGGTGGCATGCAATTCTGGCTGCGACATCGCTCATCTGGTTTAATTCCTGTTGAAGATCGTATCGAAGTGGACGCCTCAGTGTTGTATACCAGCGAGGGGAGTGCAACGGCAACAATAGATACCACAGGACTCACTCCCACTGCGGAACTGAAAAACGGTGAGTACTACACGCTAAGAGTTGTGTTTACTTCCAGTGACGGCAACATGTACGAGGACAGTATTAACCGAGTCGTGTTGTATTAAACCCAATCTATTTGTCAGGCCTGTACGCTTCGGTAAAGTTATCAACAACCATTGCGATCCAGGCCTGACGTTGTCCTTTTGATATCGTCTTCGTTGAATGTGTTAGCGTTAATAATTGCGGTTCACTACGCACTGAAGCAACAAAGAATCGTGCAGCCTCTTCCGGCGAATTCCCTCTTAGATTTATGTCGTTGTTGGCTTGTGCTAGTTTGAGTAATTGTGTTGCCAGCGCTATACAAGCGCGGGGGCCGGCGTTATAGAAAATTTCTCCAAGCTGTGGAAAGCGTAAGGCTTCTGCTATGACAATACGTGATAGCGCTACGCCTGACTTTGACAGCACAATATCAAGATAGGCCGTCGCAATTTCGCTGAGCATTTGCTTCACTTTACCCGGCATAAACTGAATACTTTTTAAAGAGTTTGAGCTGGATGCGCATTCAGACTGCACGACCGCACTAAACAGGGCTTCTTTATTGGCAAAATGGGCGTATACCGTCGACTTAGAAACGCCAGCTTCTTGCTGGATCATATCTGTTGTGGCAGCTGAAAAACCGTAAGCCAGGAAGATTTTCTTCGCAGCGTTCAGCACGATTTGCGCCTTTGGAGAGAGTTGTGGGGGTGGAAAAAGGTCATCTTGCGATGCTGAAACTATTTTAGTCATTGTCACCTCTTCATTAGTCACTGTATTGACACTCGGTGTTTTGAATATTATAGTACTGTACCGTTTAGTTCGATTCAATGGTAATTTCCCTTAAATATCTCGCAGAGGTATTTTTTTATACTCCATTACTGTACCGCTCAGTTCGGTACAGTCTGTTGGTGGATACGAGTAAGAATAGAAAAATGGCAGTGGAGACTATATCGGTGTTAACAATTCACGCAGTTCATGCATTTTGTATGGGAGCGGGCTATGAGTGATGATAATCAAGGACGGCCAGGTTTGCCTTCTCCCCGAATTCTGGCAGGGTTAGCAGGCATCTTTATTAGTGCAATGATGGCTGGCCTGAATAGTCGTCTCGGCGCCTTGGGCTTGGTCGATGTGCAAGGAGCTTTGGGCTTTTCAGGTGATGCGGCCAGTTGGGCAACCACGAGCTATTTGTCAGGCGAAATGTTGATTACACCTTTCGCCTCGTGGTTTGCAATTACGTTTTCAATCAGGCTATTTCACCGTTATCTCGTCGGCATTATATCACTCATTGCATTGTGTTTGCCGTTTATTCACAACATAAACCTGTTTGTTGGATTGCGCTTTATTCAGGGTGTCGCTAGCGGGGCATTAGTTCCGTTGCTGATGATGATGGCGTTAAAGGCACTCCCAGTGAATATAAGGCTTCACGGTCTGGCTCTTTATGCCATGACGGCTACTTTTTCACCCAATATAGCGGTGTGGTTAAGCGGCCAGATATCTGATGGTGTGCACGCGTGGCAATGGACATATTGGCATACGATACCGCTTTGCTTTCTTGCGTTTGCACTGGTTAGTTGGGGGGCTCCGAAAGAGTCAGTGAAGGTTGGCCGTTTTGCGCAAGCTAATTGGTTAGGAATGGGAGCCGGTATGTTGTCGCTGGGTCTACTAACAGTGGCTTTGAGTCAGGGTGAGCGCCTCGACTGGTTTAATTCATCTTTAATTTCCCTTTGTGTGATTAATGGTGTTGTGTTCCTGGCGATGTTTTTGTGGCTTGAATGGCATCATCCTTCACCTTTTATTGATTTGCGCTTACTTAGTCGCCGTAACCTTGGGTTGGGTTCGATAGTATTTGTGTTGTTGCTTGTCGTACTTATGACGGCGACAACCTTACCCATGAACTTTCTTTCTGCAGTTCAGGACTACCGCGTCTATCAGGCAGCACCACTAGCATTGATTATCGGGGTTCCACAACTTGTGCTGGGGTCGCTAGTTGCACTTGCATTGTATAAGAAGTGGATCGACGCGCGAAAAGTATTTGCAGTTGGGCTGCTTCTTATTGCCGCAGCGTGTTTTGTTGCGGCAAATGTCGATACTGCCTGGCATCGTGATCAGTTCTATTTCGCGCAGATCCTTCAAATGGCCGGCCAGCCTATGGCAGTAGTGTCGATGTTGTTTCTCATGACAAGCGTGGTACAGCCCCATGAAGGTCCTTATTTCTCGGGGATCATAAACACCCTGAGGGTAATTGGTACCTTGGTCGGAAGCACAATTGTCGCGCGCCTTATGACCGTACGTGGTCAATTTCACGGTGAAGCTCTGCGCGGGCATGCGGCAATGGTTCCGGTTCAGTCTACTGAAAATTTATCCGAACTGATTGCTACGGAATCCATCGCCTTGAGTGTTGCGGATATTTACGTTCTGGCTGGCATTTGCGCATTGCTAATGACTGTCGTTGTATTACGCATGGCCTACATTCCTGCACCATCAACAACAAATTAATTATTTCAACATCTTAAAAAAGGAGTCGTTATGGCTTTATCAAAATCTCTAAAACTATGCTGTGCGGCAGTCTGTCTGGTTATGATGGCTGGTAGTGTAGTGTATTTAAATCAACCCGAATCAGCCTGGCGGGAACAGAGTACTCCAGATGCATATGTGGATGCCGACCTTAGCTTCCTGGGGACAAAAGTATTTGGCACCATTAGCAAAGTGTTAGTGGAAGAAAATCAGCAGGTAAACAAAGGGGATTTGTTGTTCGAAATTGATGACACTGACTTTCGTGTGGCGTTAGCGCAGAGTGAGGCAAACCTCCATGAAGCTAAGGCAGAGTTGGCCCGTGCCAGTGCCGTGCTGTCTCAACAGCAAGCGACTATTGAGCAGAGTATTGCGCAGGTTGATGCAGATCAGGCAACCCTGGCCCTTGCAGCGCTGGATAAAATTCGTTTTGACAACTTATTAAAAGATGGTGCAGGCAGTGTTCAGGCTCAGCAAACGGCCCAAGCGAACGAACAAGTGGCGCGTTCAAAGCTAGCGCAAAGCCGGGCGCAACTGCACTTTAATCAAGCGCAAACCACCGTGCTACAGGCAGAACTCCAGCGTGCAGAAGCTGCACTGGAGGTGGCTCTTGCGGAAAATGAAAGTGCTAAATTAAACCTGTCATATACCAAAATAACTTCGCCTATAGACGGCGTGGTCGGTCAGAAAAAAGTGGAAGTCGGTCAGTACGTAAATATTGGTACTGTTTTGGCCTCATTAGTGCCCAGTGAGCAGTTGTTTATCACTGCCAACTATCGCGAAACACAGCTAGAGAATATTAAACCGGGTCAATTGGTCGATATCGAAGTGGACGCGTTTCCCGGAAAAGTGCTCAAAGGTACCGTAGCTAGTGTAGGGCCCGCTAGCCAGGTGAGTTATTCCGCTATTGCTCCGGTAAATGCTACCGGTAATTTCACCAAAGTGGTTCAGCGTATCCCTGTGAGAATTGCACTGCAGACTCAAGGTGATATTGCTAAGCAATTGCGTGTGGGAATGTCTGTGGTTCCCCATATTACCACTGCTGAGACGTCGTCTGACAAGGGTGAGTTAATGACGCTGCAAGGTCGAATGTAATTTCCCGGGAGATGTAAAGATGTATCAGGTAAAAAAGGTTGGTGTTAAGTTGGCACTTATGTGGATTTTGTGTATGTCGGGTGTGGCCTACGCTGAATCGGGTCGGCTTTCCGTAGGGTTAGGTGCCGGAGGTGTGCTCGATAGCAATCAGGTAACTATTCTGAAAGTCGGGTATGAAATGAAACCACAAACGCGTATTTATAACGTTCGCCCACTGGCTCAGGCTATTGTGACAGACACCGGGGCGTAACACGTTTCTGTGGGGATCTCGCGAGATTTCTTTGTTACTAATAAGTGGAGTTGGGCCATATCAACATCGGCAGGGTACTATCACGAAGATACTAGCAAGCTAACCGAGCGTTTGGGGAATGATGTTGAATTTTACTCGAACATATCTACGTCGTACCGAGTAAATTCAAATATGAGTATAAAAGTAGAACTGGGTCATATTTCCAATGCTGGGCTAGGTAGCAAAAACCCAGGGGCAGAATCACTTATCGTCTCGGCCACCTATCAGTTATGAGTTCTGGCAATAAGCCAGGTTTAATTCAATGCCCCTCTTGATGATTAGCAAGGGGGACGTCGATCATTCAAGTTGTCCGTAAAGCGCAATACCAACTTTTTAAACAGGGCTTTTTCTTCCTCGTTAACGCCCTCAAGCATAGCGTCAAATACCCGCTTTTCAATATCAGTAAAAACTGCCAAGGCCTTGTTTCCGGCTGCGGTAAGCGAAATTAATTGACTGCGTTTATCTTGTTTACATTGTTTTTTTTCGATGAGATGAGCTTCTGCAAGGTATTTGATTAGCCGGTTAATTTGCGCTTTGTCACGTCCTAAATAATCTGCCAATTTCTGTCCGGTACAGGAATCGGTCATGTGGATAACTTTCAGGGTTTTAAAATGCATGGGGGCGAGATCGAGTGAAGTGCGTTTGAGCTCAAAAGATATTGTATGTCGAATAGTATTGAATAAAGTGAATAGTGCGTCATGGATCATGGGATAGCCTGGTAATCATTTGGTTGACGTTGTCAATTAAATTTCATATTGTTGATAATGTCAACTTTGTGAGGTTACAATGAATCAGTTTAAAAAAATATTGCTTTTGTTACCAGTTGCGCTATCTATGGTCGCATTGTTTACCGGCATAATGACGGCAATCAGTATTCAGCCCGAGCAGGCGTTTTTAGCAACCTGGAGGCGAGCGTTTGTATTTGCTTTTTTAGTCATGTTACCCATGGGAGGTCTGCTGTTTTATTTGGTCGATAAAGCAGTAAAACGCATATTTAATGAGTACAGTGTTACTCAACGCAATGTGATCCACGGGTTAACCATGGCATTTTTGATGGAATCAGTATTAGCATTGGTTACCACCTATAACAGCCAGGGGTTTTCCTCGCTAGATTCATTTTTTAATGATGCAGCGTTAAGTTTACTTGCTGCGTTGCCCATAGGTGTTGCGATGGCCTGTACCATGAGTCTGTTTGTTAAGCCAAGATTGGAACGCCACTTTGCTTCTGAGTCTGCAGCATGATTTTTGTTTGTGTCAGCCTCCGCTAAATCAGCAAATTAACTGGCATAGGCTTGTGAAATGGCAAAGCTATAGTCTGTGACCATAGTGTGGTTTTTAGTCCGCAGCTAAAGGCAGGTAAAAATTCCTTCATGACCACGTTTTTTCCTTTTCATGTGCCAATCCAAGGGACATGGTCGTCACCTTCGTTGGCCCAGACGAAATCGTCGGCCATCAGGGCATTGAGTGTATCCATGTCACCTGATATAAAAAGCACAGGGCTGGTTGAAGTACTTAAACACTTCCCTTTGCAGTTGATTGATGCTTCACTTGTTACGCCAAAGCAACAATATCGCGCGCCATCGTTACAAAAATTCATCGATTACTTGTTGCAGAACCTGGGAAGTGGTTAAGGAGCATCTTCCTCGGAAAATCCTATTTATGAGAAATAATAACAAATATATTGTTTCGAGCATGGCGTACCCTATGATGGTTTAACATTACGCTAGGTAATAGAAATCAGTTCGCGAGGCGAAGAGAGCGCTAAGCGTCAGGAAAACACGGCACATCAGAAAAAAAAGGAAATCGCGACGGTGAAAAAAATATACTGGTTAGGCATAGCACTTTTTCTGCATAGCTTTTATAGCGCACAAGTGCACGCGCTAAATATAGCGCTCAACAACGTAAATCTTGTGGATGTTGAGCAAATGCAAGTGTATCAGCGAAAAACAATACTGTTAAACAATGGGACAATTGAAGCGATCCTGAATTCTAATGACGCTAAAGTTAGTGATAAATACACGTCTATTGACATGAACGGCAAATACGTTATTCCAGGCCTTATCGATACCCACGTACACCACGGTACAGTACCAGACGACACAGACCGTGATGACATTACCCGCGAACGGCTGCGGTTATTATTGCGTGGTGGCGTGACTTCTGTGCGAGATATGGGTGGAGATGTCCGTGCGTTGGCATCACTAAAGCGGCGAGCAGAGATCGACGTCATTCAGTCACCTGACATGTATTATTCAGTGATCATCGGCGGGGAGGCGTTTTTCTCAGATCCAAGAACCGCAGCCTCAGCGCTGGGGCGAGTGCCGGGCGATACCGATTGGATGAGGGCCGTGGACGAATCGTCTGATATGGATAAAATCATGCTCAAGGCTTTGGGGACTGGGGCGACGGGCATTAAAATTTATGCCGACGTTTCAGCTTCCGTGGTTACAAAATTGGCTGAGGCAGCAAAGCGCCATGGACTTAAAGTGTGGTCTCACGCATATGTTGGGCCTGTCAGACCAGCAGAACTTGCTGTGGCAGGCGTGGAAACTGTGTCCCATGCTGCGGATTTTTCCTCTCATGTCGTGGAGGATTTTTACGCCCTTCGCCGCAAAGGGGTAAGTTTAAGCGAAGTACAACAAGCCGCATCATTCGAACTCAACCGCTACGACGATTTATTCGCGGCATTGAAAGCAAATGGCACCATTGTAGATGCCACACTTACTGTCTTTGACAAGCATCGCCAAGCCCGCGGCGAGCGTGGCGAATTGTTGCATAAATGGGGAACTACATTTACCCGTCTTGCACACATAAACGGTATTCCGGTTTCAGTGGGAACAGACAGCACCAGCGATAGTGTTGGTGTCACTTATCCCCTTGTGTACCACGAAATGAAGTTACTGGTGGAAGAGGCTGGTTTTACACCTATGGATGCACTTCGCGCAGCAACAATCACAGGGGCAGAAGTGATTGGCATTGAAGGTACTCATGGGTCGGTAACACCTGGTAAGGTGGCGAATTTAGTTGTTCTTAATTCAGACCCAACTACACATATTGGCAATATTAGCGATGTTGCTCATGTCATTAAAAATGGTGAGTTTGTCTATCGCGGCGACGATGAGCGCTTGCCATTTGTCAGTGCGAAAAAAGCCGGTGGTATGCTGTGGATGTCAGGGCAACTTGGCAATTTGCCGTCAACCATGACATTGGCAGGCGATGATATCAAGACGCAGATGACACAAGCAATGAAAAATGTAGGTGCTATTTTGCAGGAGCACGATCTCGACTATTCTGACGTGGTCAAATGTACGTTGATGCTCGCCGATATCAATGACTGGCCTGCGGCGAATGAAGCCTATCGTCCGTTTTTTAAGTCATTTCCTGTGCGAAGCGCATTTGCCGCAAGTGGTCTTGCGCTGGACGCAAAAGTGGAAGTGGAATGTATCGCAGCACTCTAATGAATTGACCAATCCTTCTATCAGGTATTTGGGTACATCACATTGGGTAACCACAGTGTGAGTTCGGGGATAACCATCACCAAGATCAGCACAATGAGTAAGGGAATAAGAAAAGGCAGGGTGGCCTTAGCACTTTGTTCAACGGTTAGCCCCGATACCCGCGATAACACGAAAAGCACCATGCCGAGGGGCGGCGTCAACAGGCCAATCATCAGATTGAGTAACATGATGACACCAAATTGAATTGGGTCGATGCCCGCCGCAGTGGCAATAGGCAGCAATATTGGCGTAAGAATGGTAATGGCAGCAATGGTCTCCATAAAGCAGCCCACCACGAAAAGCAGCAGTGTAATACTGATAAATAGCGTAACTTTACTGGCGCCCGTTTTGGCCAGAAAGGTGGCAACCCATGTGTCTATTCCCTGGCTCGTAAGAACCCACGAGAAAATAGCCGCAGCCCCTATAATCAACATGATCATACTGGTTGTTTCCACTGTTTCTGACGACACGTGAATGAGGCGTTTCAGAGTAAGGGTCTTGTATACAAACCCAGTAAGTAGAATGGCGTATAGACAGGCTACTACCGCTGCTTCAGTGGCGGTGAACAATCCGCTGACAATACCGCCGACAATGATAACCGGAGCAAGTAGTGACAGTGCGGCCCGCTTAAACGTATCGGCGATAGCCGACAGGGCAAAACCGGCGTCTTTTCCGTAGCCTCGCTTGCGGGCGATATAATACACCATAACCGACAGTGCCACTGCCATTAGCAGCCCAGGGATCAGACCTGCAGCGAATAATTTACCAATACTTTGAGACGCCAGAACCCCGTATATGATCATGGGTAAACTCGGCGGTATAATTGGGCCAATGGTGGAAGATGCTGCGGTAAGCCCAACTGCGAAATCAGTATGGTAGCCGCGTTTTTTCATGGCGTTGATTTCAATGGCTCCCAGGCCGCCCGCGTCAGCCACGGCAGCGCCCGACATCCCCGAAAAAAGCACTGATGCCCCCACATTGACGTGTCCTAACCCACCGCGCATCCAGCCTACTAATGCCTGCGCAAAATCAAATATGCGTTGGGTGATGCCCCCTTGGTTCATCAATGCTCCGGCAAGTACGAAGAATGGAATAGAAAGTAAGGGGAAGCTGTCCATACCTCCTACCATTTGGTGTAACACCACCACAGACGGTATGTTGCCCTCAAAAAGTATGGCAACCAGAGACGACACCAACAAAGCAATAGCAATGGGGAACCCAATAAGGATAAGAGCAAAGAGGGTGACAAAGAGTAATAAGATAACCATAGTATTAATCAGCGCTGGTGGTACAAGGTTGAATGGAAGGGGGAGACAGGAGTTGCTGCACAGCGCGAAACAGGCAGATAAGCAAAGTAACACCAATGAGCCCATACAAATAGCTGAACGAAAGACTAAGTGCACTCATTTCATGCACACGGATCTTCATCGCGATGATAACGCTGGAAACAAACAGAAAGAGTAAGATCAAAACATTGGTCAGCAGCACTAGCCTTTGCGTAAATTTCCGAATGGCGGGAGGAAGTCGAAGTTGGAAATAGGTAAAACTAATGTGCGTATGCTTGCGAAACCCCATGGCTGCACCGGTGAAGGTGATCAAGATCAACTGATAACGTGCAACTTCTTCTGTCCAGCCTAACGGTGCATTTAATACGTACCGGCTTAATACCTGTGCCAATAATACCGCACCAAGCAGCCAGAAAAGAGCGATGGAGAGGATCTCCTCGCGATGGAGACGTAGCTCGACGTGAGATGCGATGTCTTCAGAGGCTTCGAATGGCATCGTAATATTCCTGGCTTTGTTGTGGAAGACGGGGCGACAAATAGCTGTGAACTGCTTGTCTGAACGGCGCGAGATCCAGTGAATGAACCACAATCCCTTTTTCGTTAAACCAGTTACCTAATTCGCGCTCTTGCTCGGAGATGTCTTGCGTTGCATTGGTGGCGGCTTTTTGAAGTAGGGTGACTAGTACGCCGCGATCGGCTTCGCTCAAATTGTCCAGAAAGGACTGGTTAGTTATGGTAAGTATGGAGCCCAGAATATGGCCTGTGAGGTTAATGTGGGTTTGTACTTCATATAGCTTTTTTGCCGCAATAGTGGGAAGTGGGTTTTCTTGCGCATCGACCACGCCTTGTTGTAAGGCGAGATAGACTTCAGAAAAGGCAATGGGACTGGGTTTAGCGCCCAATGACAACGGCAATATATGATACACCGCAGCGCCCGGCACCCGAATTTTAAGCCCCTTAATGTCGTCAATGGAATTGATAGCGCGATTGGCAGTCATATGTCGTGTACCGTAATAGGTAGCACCCACGATGCGATTTCCATCCGCCAATCTAGTGTAGTGGGCCGACATGTCGCGGAACGTGTCCGACTGTACAAATCGTTGCCAATGGGCGAGATCGTTAAACATATAAGGCAATTCCGACAAACCCAGTGGCGAGTATGTTTGTGCGGCGAAGCTAATGCCTGTATAGATGATATCCACAGTCCCGAGGCTAAGGCTTTGGTTTAACGCGCCTTCTTTGCCCAACGTAGAGGATGGGTAAACGACAATACGATACCGGCCTTGCGTTTGTTCATAAAAGCGTTCACTGACCCATTTTGCCCAGATATGCAGCGGGTGTGATGCTTCGTACACATGGGCCCAGCGAATCACGCGGGCGTTGTGTTCTGTCGTGGCATTTACAGCCGACAAATCACCCGCGCTTGTGGCGCTGGTAACAAGTATACATAGAAACGCGATAACCCACTTGCCTGGACAGAACCAAAAGTGTTTTAACAAAACAATAAACCCATACCAAATAGAAGTTATATACAGTTAATTGTTAACAAAATATACAAATGTTATGCTCTTGTAAAGCATTGCGCCACAGTGTTGTTGTTTTCACACTTAGTAAAAAAGGGAAGAATGCATGAATAAGAGGTTTTCTCGTCCACGCTTTCAGCACGTTAAACATGCATGTATGGTGGCAGCTTCGGTGAGCTTTGCCGCTATGTTTACCAGCCAGCCGTTATGGGCGAAAGACATAAGCAGCCAACCGAATATCGTGGTTATCTTGGCTGATGATTTGGGCTATAACGATGTCGGATATACCGGCGAGACGGACATTAAAACCCCTCGTATTGATGACCTTGCAGCCCAAGGTGTGCAATTTACTAATGGTTACGTTACTCACCCTTATTGTGGGCCATCAGGTTTATTGAGCAAAGCAAAAACGCTGCTTAAATACCAAAATCAATCGTGATGACCGGCAGCCCATGTTGTGCCAGCAGTCAGCAGCTGTTGAAATGATGGTGCTTTATACACGTGAGTGCCATGACCGAGAGTAGTGTGAAACACCCGCCCCTTGTAGTAATCGATGGTTAGCACTACCGGTTCGTGACGGCCGTTACCGTTGAAAGAAGGGCTGTCGAAAGCTGTTGCCAAAATTGTCATGTTCTTTGCCGGCCCTCTTAACCGGTTATACAGCTCGTCTTTTTCATGCTGCCACTGTATTGGGAAGCTGTGCATGATAGGGTGATCCGCTTGCCGGGTGGTAATGGTGAAAGGGTGTGGATGACCGTGACCGCCAGCTTGACCGGGCCCACTGTCGCGGACGATATTGTTATTTTCATCGTAATAAACATAGGGGCCACTTTGTTCATTACGTCCTCCCCATCCACCTAATCCAATCATCTCATTAAACGCTTGCCAGTGAGGAAATGCATTGTTTGCCGCGTGAACCACAACCAGTCCACCTCCTTGCTTCATATATTGTTCAAAGCGGGTTTTAGTGTCTGCTGGCCAAGGGGCAGCCTTCCATCCAAAGTTAGAGATAACAACATCGTATTTGTCAAAATCTGGCGAGAATTGTGGGTCGGTCTTCGGCGCAGGAAGCTCTTGTGGGTTGAGAATATTGTCTGCAGGGTACTTAGCCGCCAATTCTCCACCATTCCAGACGAACCGTGTACGGTACACATCAACAGTAAAGTTACCGGTTTGCTCCAGCATGTCATGCATGATTTGTGTGGTTTGGGGCCAGTTCCCATGGTTATTTTGGCCATCTACAATAAGTACAGAAATGTGATGGTGTGTTTGATGTTCGTCGCTTGCATTCTGTTTAGAGGTGCATGCCACACCCGCAATTGCAACGATAATCGTGAATGCATTAATCAAGCTTTTCATAGGGGCAATCTCGTCGCAATTATTTAGTGTAGTTGAGTGTGTAATACACAGTATTCACACTGGGGTTTCGCTTCTCTTTGTCCCGTAAACCATCAAATGTGATCTGCACCACTTTGTCTTTTGTAAGCGGCATTTCAATGTCTAGTGTATAGTCGTCAATGGCTGAGACTTTGGTAACTGGCACAGATTCAAGCGCCATTTTAGGTGAACCATAGTCACCCGAGTAACGGTAATGCCACTGCTGTACGGCAAAGCTCGAAATATCCACTGAAGCTGGTGCCAGCGGCGATGTAAACGACAGTCGATACCCTTTTTTTGTCAGCTGAATATTTTTTAATTCAAAAGGTGTGGTGCCGTCCCATACAACCTTCTGTAAGCCAAATGGCTTAGGGCCTTGTGCGCCCCAGCCCCTGGCCGTTTGGCCTACCCAAAGTTGCCCTTGGTTATCGAATACGGTGCGGACGTTGCCGCTTTGGAAGCGGTTCATAAAGTTAATTACCGCGCCTTGGTAGTGGCCGTTTACTTTATCAAGAATCACTCTAAAGATATTGGATTGGGTTTGATCACCAATGAAAATTTGTCCTTCAAAAGGACCAAATTTTCCTTTAGTCGTATTCCATGTGGGATTACCTGGCGAATTTGCCACTTCTACATGGGGGATCCACACCACAGGTTTTTCACTCATTGCTTCGAATTCCGCTAAGGATTTTGCCTTAATTGAGGCTTCGGTGTACCCCTCCACATCAATCAACGAAACTGGATGTCCATAAAACTTGTTTTTTTCCAGCAAGTGCATTTTTGAGGTAGGAACCCAGTCGCCTTGGTTATCAGTAAAGAAAACCTCGCCTTCTGGGCTGGTTCCGATGCCAGCGGGAGAGCGCAGGCCCCAGGCATAGGGCGTAAATTCACCTTTGTCAGACACGGAAAAAGCAAAGCCTCTGAAGCCACCGGGTGAGCCCATTGCCCCCATTGTAAAAGCTTGCGGGTGATTGTGACTCAAATTGAGAGTGCCGAAATAGTTGCCCGCTTTGTCCTTTGTCGGCCCAAAAGTAAATTCGTGGTAGTTGTCATGGAAGGTCCAGTCATCGGCCAGGGTTGAGAACTGATCTGCCTTTCCGTCTCCGTCTTCGTCGGTTAAACGGGTGAGTTCGGGTTTCTGTGCCACGACAATTGAACCGTCATCATCAACCAGCAGACCCGTGGGTTCATGTAAACCACTTGCAAACAAGGACCACTTATCATGCTGCAATCGCCATACTTCTCCCAGTCGTGTTGCTACCCAAATGGCTCCTTTCTTATCGCTGTCCAGCCCGGTCACATGAAAGCGCACATCCTCAGGCGTGGGTACGGTTTCAATGTGATAGCCATCGGGTTTGTATTCGTGTGCTGGCGCTTGTTGACCAAGGCTCACTGGCGTATGGGCAGTAAGCAATAACGTACTTAACGCGGCTTGTGCTGCGCGCTTTCTACTGATGCGGACGGAATGAGTCATTGAGGTATCCTTAAAAATCTTCGTGCGTACTAGTGAGATGAATTGATGGTGGCAGTGATGACGACGGTGCCGTCAGCGTTAAACTGCAGCCGCTGATCGCTGTTGCCTGGCATTAGCGGCGCGTCGTTATGGGCAACTTGCCAGGACAGATCTTTGACGTTGGGCAATGTTAACGCAACCTCTTGCTCTGGTGCTGATGAGGTAATAGTAAATGCCACAACATTACTGCTTAGCACCCGGGGCGAGAGGGAGTAGTTGACACTGTCATAAGCGAAGGAAAAAACAGGTAGGCCATTGACCAGATTGTAGCCCTGATAGTCACAGTGCTGTGAAAAACTGCCCACGGGTTTAATAAATAGGCTCTGAGGTGATGAAAACGCGAAATCTCCAAGAGGAATACTGGGATCTTCGCCCCTTCCGGAAATATTGGGACCGATATTCATTAGGTCGCCCTGCCACAATCCGTTCACGCTACAGTTTTTTGTATTGAACCCAATATTTAACTTTTCTGGGAAACCCACAGAAATGGTATATGTGGTTAAATCGAGAACCCGTTTTCGCAATATCACAGGTTCTTCGTTTGCGGTAACGTTGAATTGTTTATCTTCCAAAACCGCCTGAGCTCGAGTGGAAAGCGCAAAAAGCTTTACCTTCAAATCTGGTGTGGTACCCAACAGAACCAAATTGCGCTGGCCGGGTTTTGTGTTGCCTGAGCGATAGGTCATTTTAAGGTGTTGTTTTCCCCGTTTTAAGGGCCAAACGGGGTACCAGGGTGAACCTTGTCGTGGCTGTAGTTCGCCGTCTATATACAAATTAAATTCATGGGGATAACCCCATTCAAGCCACACTTGAGTGTCTTGGTTGGCTGGGGCATAGAAATCACCTTCAAATGTGATGTAATAATGCTCTGTTTCTGGCAGGCTGAAATCGGCGAGTGGCTCAAGGCTTGGCCCTGATTTTATGAGTTTATCTTCGGTAATGTCAGTATCGTCGGCACTGTTTAATTGATAAATTTCGACGTATAAATCGCTAAAACCTTCTTGCTGAGAAAGAATGTACGCGACAATGTCCTGTAGTTGTTCAACTGAATACAGGGAGCCAAAAGCGGGCATGCCGGCATTGGGGAAACCGTTTTTAATGTTGTTTATAATTTGTTCTGGTGTGTCGCCATGTACCCATTCCCCATCTTTTAAGTTAAAACCCACACCACCTGTCAAATCTTTGCCGTGGCAGGCCGCGCACACTTGCTCAAATTGTGCTTTACCTCGTTGTAAGGCTTCTGCGTTTTGTATTTTCTCGTTGATAGCATCGGAGCGTGTCGTTGTTGCTGAAGTATGTGTATTTTCAGCACTGTTTGCTGCGTGTTTTGCCTGAAAAATCCACAACAGTGCATTCAATAGCAGTACATTCACAAGCACATTGAAACGTATCATTGGTCGGTTCCTCTATCTAAAGTAATAGCTGTACTGAACTCCGACACTTCTTTCTTCGGCAGGACTTCCTACAGCAGTGTAGTATGTTTTGTTGAACAGATTTTCCAGATAAACAGATAACGAGTGGTTGTCTGCCAGTACAAGTGTGGTGCTGATATCAATGACAGCATGGGCGGGAAGGGTAAACTGTGCCACCTCACCGGTATGTAAACTGGTGGCATATACGCTTGACTGATAGCGGCCTGCCACTGATGAGTGAAACGCGTCGCTCAGTTTTAGTTGAACCGATGCTGTGGCCTGCCAGTTCGGGCGATGATTCAGCAATACACCTGATTGCGCTTCGGTATCAACGTAAGTAACGCTGCCAGCAACAGAAATCCACTTGTCGATGGTATTGCTGACTACCCATTCAGCGCCTTTGCTGCGCACGCGTTCACGGTTGACCAGCGAAAAAGTACTGGCGTCAAAATCGATGAGATCTGTGTATTGATAGTGAAATAGCGAAAGAGAAATCGACGAAGTGGGCGAATGCCAGTTTACACCCATTTCCAAATTTCGCGCTTCTTCAGATCGTAATTTTGAATTGCCTACCAGGTTGTTACCCAATGCGTAGTGGCTGGGGAGTTTAAAGGCTGTACCTGCGTTGATATAGGCAGTCAGGTGCTTGGTAATGTCGAGGTTTCCACCGGCTTTCCAAGTGGTTTTGTGAATGTCTGAAGCATTGGATTGGGACGTATTGTCATGCCTTGCGCTGAACGATACTGCGCCTTCGGCGAAGGGGAAGAAAACGTCGGTGAAAACTGAAAGGGTGTCCCGTTCTTGGATGAAATCAGTATCTATGGATTGACCAAATAGTTCCATTTGGCCTGAATTTTCGCCAGACTCCGATTTGTAATCAGCGCCAAATGAGAGTTGCGGAAGTGACCGCGCAGTGACAGATGGCTGCATCTGATGCAGCAGTCTGACTTTATAAAACTGGTAGTCGTGGTCCGATTCGCCCGGGGGCGCATTGAAATAGGGCGCAATGCCCGGAGACGTGAGACTTTCTTCAGTGTTGAAGTATTCTACGCGGGCCGCAGACTTATGATTTTCGCTGGCGTTGTACTGATAGAGCATGCTGGTACTTAGCCATCTGCCTTCTTTGCGTTCTTTGGCAGGATCTGTGGCATACCGCGTGCCTCCACTTTGATCAGGTAAGCCTTTGAAGGTATAGTCATTTAATACTGCAGTGACAGTTGCAGTGTGTCGATCTGTCGCTAACAGATCTATCGCCGTGGCAACTTCCGCTGTACGGGATTGTTGTGTATTTGCTAGAACATCACTTTTTGACAAGCTCGCCCTGACAGACAGTTTTTCCCCGGTTAGCCGCAATGCACCTAATTTGTTCCCGCCAGGTAGCACGGCTGCGTGGAATTCAGAGCCGGTATTGCGGTTGTCCAGCGTAATAATGTTAATGACGCCAGCAATGGCGTCTGAACCGTAAACAGAAGATTGCGCACCTTTAAAGACCTCTATTCTTTGCACTGAGCTTTTTGCGATGGCTGATAAATCAACACTGCCTCCACGGGTGTCCACTGGGTTGTTAATTTGTACGCCATCGAGTTGAATGACAACAAAATTGGTTTCCGCCCCCCGCAAGTAAATATCTTGTGTGTTACCCGAGCGACTTATTGCAACGCCGGGAATGTTTTTAATGATATCTAGTGCGGAAACTGCATTTAGTCTGCGAATGTCTTGCTGATTAAAAACAAACACCGAAGTGTGAAGCTGATTGACAGGAATGGCATCAACACGCCCATAAATCGCAACTTTTTCAATATCTTCCTGTTGAGCCTGTACCGACATAGCGAAGAGTAAGAGTGGATAAATACAGGTTTTCAGCGATATCTTGAAATGCGTCCGACTTTTATTTGAGTTTGCCTTGAACATATACGTGAACTTTAAATTGTTTGTTATTTATTGTTAACAAATTAAAGTATACCGAATGTAAAATATTAGTGAAGTTTTTACTAAGTATTTATGAGAACTAGCTGCTTGCTGTGTGATTTACCACATTGCTGATGCTTGTGTTTAGGCAGCAATAGAGTTTCTTGCGTTGAAGAATGATGAAATTGTAGAAATCAAGGGGAATGTCTGTGCCCACGGTGGTTAACGGTATGACCACCGTGAGCTATATATTGCCGAAATTGTGGCTTTTTAAGGTATAGCAATAGTTTGTTGTACTACATTATCCTGGCGTTTTACGCCCTGACCACCGCCAACGACAACACCTAACTTACCTTTGTAAGGCTGTTCTTGCCCCTTTTCATCAATAAACGTGAGCTGTGCTTTATCAACGAGAAATTGTACAGGGGTTGTTTCTCCTGGGCCGAGCTTTATCCGCTTGAAGGCAACCAGCTCCCGTTGTGGTGTCGCCACCGGCGCTTCTGGCATACTCAGATAGACCTGCACCACTTCTTCAGCCGTTATGTCACTGTAATTGGCTAATGTTACCTTTATACTTAACCCATCTTCAGATGTGTTCAGCGACAAGTCGTCATAGCGAAAATCTGCATAGCTAAGTCCGTATCCAAAGGGATAGAGAGGGGTTCCCTTGTAGTATTTGTACGTGCGGTTTTCCATGCTGTAATCTTTAAAATCAGGCAGATCATCCACAGACTGATAGAAGGTTACTGGTAATCGTCCGGAAGGGCTTGTTTTCCCATATAATATATTTGCCAGCGCCGGGCCGGTTTGTTCGCCGGGATAGAAGCCCTGAATGATGGCGTTCAGGTTTTTGTCGTGCCAGTTCAATGCCATGGCGCTGCCGCTCATGTTAACCAATACAATGGGTTTTCCCAGTTTGTGTAACGCTTTTAACAGGGTGGTCTGGCTCTCTGGCAAATTTATATGGGTTCTGTCACCATGGGAAAAACCATCGATTTCAAGTGGCATTTCTTCACCTTCGAGCTTCGCCGTAATGCCACCAACAAACACAACTACATCAGCGTCTTTTGCAATGTTAAGGGCGTCTTTTGCAAGGTCGGTATCTTCATATAGCCAGCTAAAACGAATGTCGGGTTCAATAACATTACTGTGCCAGTATTGCTGAATAACAGCTTCGGCCTTGAAGGTATAGGCTTGTCCGGCTTCCAGGTAATGACGCTCTCCTAAGGTTTCGCCGTCGAGATAAATATCTACATTTTCCATTTGAAAGACATAGTGCCCGGATTTCTGGGGTTCAAGAATACCTTGCCAACGCACAGCAAATTCCTGATTGGGCTGCTTTTGCATGGGGATGCCTGAAGAAGTCAAATCAATATTTCCTTCAATTTGCCGTTTACTTGGCTGCAGATTGAAATGACTGGCCGGGTAATATTCAGCGATCAATCCTGGACGGGTATCGCCATAAGCATCTATGTGCCGGAATACACTGGTTGGCACCGGGCTGAAATGTGTATAGATATTCTCAGTAAGACTGCTTCCTGGTGCGTAGCGCAGTTTTTCCGACGGAAGCATTTGCATGAGTGCTTGCTTTGGCGTTAAGGGGTGTACAGGCTTACCGTGATAATTTCCCACCAAAATAGCAGTATTGTCAGCATTCGGGCCAATAAGCGCTATTTTACTGTCGGGTTTTAAAGGCAGTACACCATCGTTTTTAAGCAATACCATGGATTTTTCCGCAGCTTTCCTTGCTAGATCAACATGAGCCTGTGAGCCCACTACCGACATGGGAATTTGCGTGTAGGGGTGATGACTATTTTTGTCGAACATGCCCAGTTTCATTCGAGCCGTGAGTAAGCGCGACAGGGCCTGATCTATATCACTTTCGTCGATGAGCTCTTTTTTTACGGCTTCTGTTAAATAGCTGAATGTATTCCCGTGATGATCACCACAGTTTAAATCCGTGCCCGCTTTTACAGCCCGGGCAGCAGCTTGTTCAGGACTAGTTACTATATGGTGAGAATTCTCGTCGTAAAAATCAGCGATAGCCCCACAATCAGATACGACATAACCGGTAAAGTCAAAGGTGCCTCTTAGGGTGTCTTCAAGCAGGGCGCTATTGCCACAGGCAGGTAAACCGTTAACACTGTTGTAGGCGCACATCACCGAAGAAACGTTGGTGGCAGCAATGGTGTCTTTAAAGGCGCTAAGGTAGGTTTCAGCGAGATCTTTTTGTGAAGCGGTGTAATCATCGCTGTGCCTGGAAATCTCCGGACCACTGTGTACCGCGTAATGTTTGAGAGTGGCAACAGATTTTAGGTACTCGGGGTCGTCGCCCTCAAGTCCTTTTACAAAGTTAATGGCCATCCTGGATGTTAGAAAGGGATCTTCGCCATAGGTTTCCTGGCCACGGCCCCAGCGCGGATCGCGGAATATATTGATATTCGGTGACCAGTATGTCAGCCCGCCATACATAGCAATCGTATCATGGCGGAGGAAATCGTGGTGTTTGGCTCTGCCTTCATCAGAAATAGCAGTAGCGATATCGTAAAGAAGTGGTTCATCAAAGGTCGCTGCCAGACCTATCGCCTGGGGAAACACCGTTGCTTTTCCCGCTCTTGCAACTCCGTGTAACGCTTCGTTCCACCAGTAGTATTCCGGGATGGAAAGTCGCTCTATGGCGGCGGACTTATCAAATAATTGACTTACTTTTTCTTCAAGCGTCATGCGATTGAGCAAATCTTTTACCCGAGTATCCACAGGCAAAGACGGATTTTGAAACGGCAGTGTGTCGGCCTGACCGGGAGAGGTAATTAATATGCATGCGGCGATGAGGCAACGCTTAGGCAGTTTTTTCATTATTTGTTTCATAGTGACAAATGGACTCTCGTTTTTATATGAGTCCTTACACTAGCGGGTAGATTGGCTGAAATCGTCAATTCAACAGCAAGGTTGTGAATTTGAACGCTTAGCGTGATGTGCATATGCAAACGAATAAATGGCGCTTCGACAACGGAGGCTGCTTTTGTTAGATCCATGCAGAGGTGCTGTCGTCCTTTGGCATAGATTGAGAAGCAGAAAGCGGTGTGGTTTAACAAGTAATGTAATAAATATGTTTATTTGTTCGCTTTCAGGTAAAAGTTTGCGTTCGTCTTTGTGTTAAGTGTAAAGTTGAACGGGATAAAATAAGTATACAAATTAATGGTTTGATTGATTTTCCTTTTTTTGCGAAAAAATGAACGTTCAAATTGAACGCTTGCTGCCATGTCGGACGATATGTTGCTTTTATGTTGCTAAATTTTAAATGGAACTTAAGCACTCTGGTGTTTATTGGAGAAGAGGACATGGGAAAAGAGAATGAAAACGCATAATAAACAAATACGATTCAACAGGGCGGGGAAGCCCAGCTTCAAACTATCACTGGTTACCAGCGCACTGTTGAGTTCGTTGCTAGCTTTCCAACCGCATGTTGCCTATGCACAATCAGAACCAGCAAACGAAGATGTTAAAGAAGCGAAGGACGCCGAAAATCAAGATGATCTTGAAGTAATTCAGGTTAGGGGAATAAGACAAAATCTGGCAGATGCACAATTAATTAAGCGCTACGGCGACACATTCTTAGATGCCATTTCCGCAAAGGACATTGGCGCGTTGCCTGACAGGAGTGTTTTGGAAGCGATAGTGCGTTTGCCTGGTGTTTCCATTGAGCGTTTTGCCGGAGCCAATGACCCTGACCATTTTGGCGTGGAAGGCAGTGGTGTGGTCGTCAGAGGCTTAACCCATACCAGAAGTGAATTTAACGGACGGGACACCTTCACCGCAGACTCCGGTCGGGGTCTCAGTTTTCAGGATGTGCCGCCTGAATTAATGGGAGGGGTTGAGCTGTATAAAAACCAGTCAGCGGAAATGATAGAAGGTGGTATTGCCGGTACCGTAAATTTGCTAACTCGCAAGCCTTTTGACAGTGATGGACGGGTTCTCGCGTTTTCCGCAGACGCTACTTACAGCGACTTTATCGAAGAAGCTACACCAACTTATTCGGCGCTGTATTCTGACATCTTTGAGACCGATTCAGGCCGTTGGGGCGTACTGTTAAACTTTTCCGATTCCACCCTGAAGGCACAATCAGACGGGACCCAGGTAGGCAGGTTTGAGACACAAAATCAGTTGGTTGATGGTCAAACTGTAATGGTGCCCCGTACCACCCGATTAACCCGAAAACAGGATGACAGAGAGCGTCAGGGTCTGGCAGCGGCCCTGCAATGGGAAAATGCAGACGATACGATTTTGGCTACTGCACAGTTTATTCGCTCTGATTCATCACTGGCCTGGACCGAGCGGGCTATTGAGATGGCAGATGATGCGGTTATAAACGATTTAGTGCCGGTAGAGGGCACGACATTCGACATCGATGATCAGGGCCTCTTTGAATCAGGACTTATTACATCAAACGCCGGTTGGCGGGGCAACGATGCAGAGCGTCAGCCTGGTGGTATTTTCGGTCCTCAACACGCAATGATTACCCGGGTTCGCGATCAGGACTCCGTGGTCAACGATTTAGGTTTCAATGTGCGTTATCGTCCCAACGACTCATGGGCCTTTAATCTCGATTTACAGCGTGTGGAGTCGACTTCCAAGATTACAGATTTCTCCGTGATGGGCGCAACGCGAGCAGTTGTCGGTATTACGTCAAATGGCGATAATACACCGGATATTTTTCTTACCGACCCCGCAAATGCCGGCAGCGACGCACACTTTACTGATCCGCACAATTACTTTTGGCGCAGTGCTATGGATCACATTTCGGATAACGAAGGTGATGAAACAGCCGTTGCCTTGGATGGGAAATACACCTTTGACAGCGGTTTTTTCACTTCAGTAAAAGTGGGCACAAGGTATGCTAAACGTCAGCAGACCACCCGTCAGTCTACCTATAATTGGGGTTGGTTGTCAGAAGCTTGGGCCGGTAACGGCAATGCGTGGTTTGATGCTGAAGGTGTGGAGCTGGGCGCTGATTTGGGGGGCTTGTATGAAACCGTGAGTTTTGATGATTTTGCCCGTGGTGGTGTGCTAACAACGACCGGCGGAAATGACTTCCTGTTCCCGACTGAATCCGTAGCACAGGATTACCGCAATGCGGAATCTGTGTTTGCCAGTCTGTCTCCTGGATGGATGGCGTTGTCGAGCAGACCAGGCGCTATCGGTGACTTCTTGCCTAACGAAATAAATAAAACCGCTGAAACCAATAACGCCTTTTATATTCAGGGTAACTTTGAGGGTGAAATCAAGGGGTTGGACTACAGCGGTAACGTAGGGGTGCGATACGTTAAAATTGAAAATGAAACCGATGGATTTATCACATTCCCCGACAGTTTGCCGGTGCAAGATGATGACCCTGAGAACTATTTGCCCTCTGACCAAGCGGCCTTTGGCAACGCCGCGTCAGTCGAACAAACCGCAGTTAGCGATTACAGCAAGTTATTGCCAAGCTTTAATTTAAAGTTAAACCTCAATGACGATATGTTGTTGCGTTTTGGTTTTTCTAAGGCGATTGCATTGCCAGATCTTGGAAATCTGCGAAATTATGTGGAAATCCAAGGGGAGGATCTGCAAATTGAATACACTGGCGAAGGCGATGACAGAGAAATTACCAGTGCCGCATATCAGCGCTATACGGCGAAGTCTGGGAATCCATTTCTCAAGCCGATGGAGGCCAATAACTATGATTTCGCCTTTGAGTGGTATTTTTCCGAAACCACGGGTTCATTGACGACTTCTTTCTTTTACAAGGACTTGAGTAATTATTTTATCAATGGTTCCACAGACCGAAGCTACACGAATAATGGCGTGACGCAAATTGTGCAGGTTGATGGTGCCACTAATGGTGAGGAAGGCACGGTACAGGGGGTGGAGATTGCCTATCAGCAGTTTTTCGACTTCCTACCGGGCGCGTGGAGTGGTTTAGGGCTACAATTTAACTACACGTATGTCGAAGATGAAGGTTCTCCAAACCCTGGTCTGTCGCCGGACAAGCCTGATTCTTCTGAAGGGGAAGGCATCGCCTTCGACAACCTGCCATTGGAAGGGTTATCAAAAGACAACTTCAACTTGGTTGCTATGTACGAGAAGAACGGTTTTAACGCGCGTCTGGCTTATAACTGGCGTTCGGAATACCTGTTAACCACAAAGGATGTGATTACACAGCTGCCCATTTTTAACGAGGCGAATGGTCAGCTTGACGGTTCATTCTTCTACCGGTTCACGGAAAACGTTGAGCTGGGGCTACAAGGCACGAATCTCACCAATACCGTGACCCGGACGTCCATGCAGGTTGATGCTGACGGCAATCAAGTTGGTCGTTCCTGGTTTGTGAATGACCGACGTATCAGTCTGGTGGTCAGAGGGACCTTCTGAGCTATTGATGTTTAACCCAGGCCTGCTAAAGGATTAGCAGGCCGCATGTAAAGTAGGGCAATTATGTCGTCATCGATTTCTATTACATCCATTGCGATTGTAGGGGGAGGATCTGCGGGTTGGATGACCGCAGCAACTTTGAGCAAGGTGCTGGATCTGACTAAATATCGCGTTACACTCATCGAAAGCGACAATATCAAAGGGGTTTCTGTTGGCGAGGCAACGATCCCGCAAATTACTTTATTTAACCGTATTTTGGGTATTGATGAAGGGGATTTTATTCGCGCCACCAAAGCAACCTACAAACTGGGCATTGAATTTAAAGACTGGAAGCAGCGCGGACACGCGTATTTCCACCCCTTTGGTACCTTCGGAATTAACATGGATGCATTGCCGTTTCACCACTTTTGGCTGAAGCGTTTTAATGAAGGGGCGGGCGGTGATCTCAGTACCTTTTCTATAGAGGCTGTGGCGGCAAAGCAATGCAGGTTTGGCAGAGTTAACGCACAGAATAACTCTCCCCTTGCCAATATGAGTTATGCCTATCATTTCGATAGCACCCTGTACGCAGGTTTTTTGCGCGATTACGCGACCAGCCGGGGGGTTACCCGCATTAACGGTAAAGTTGAAACGGTGTCGAAGCATCCCAATGGACATATCAAGTCATTGACCCTTCAGGACGGGCAGAGCATTAGCGCTGAGTTTTATATCGATTGCAGCGGCTTTCGCAGTCTTTTACTAGAAAGGGAAATGGGAGCTACCTTTAACGACTGGAGCGATGTGCTGCCATGCGACAGTGCTATCGCGATTCCCTGTACCTCTGCTGATCCAGCGATCAAACCGTATACACAATCTACTGCAAAAGTTGCCGGATGGACCTGGCGCATTCCACTGCAACATCGCATCGGCAATGGTTATGTCTATTCAAGTCAGTTCTCCAACCGGGATGCTGCACTCAATGAACTGGTGACTCAACTGGAAGGAAAGCCTTTGGCAGAGCCAAACTTTTTAGCCTGGAAAACTGGCATGCGACCTCAAAGCTGGATAAAAAATTGTGTCGGAATTGGGCTATCAGCCGGTTTCATTGAGCCCTTGGAATCTACGGGGCTACACCTCATTCAATCTGCCATCGCACGCTTAATGACACTATTTCCCAGTAGGCGTTTCTGTCAAAGTGACATTGATATGTACAACCGGCAAACGGTGAAAGAATTCGAGCAAATCCGTGACTTCATTTTGTTGCACTACGTACTTACGGAGCGAGATGACAGTGAGTTCTGGCGTTATTGTCGCAGTGTAACACTCACCGGTTCGCTACAAGAAAAAATTCAATTATATAAAGATTCTGGTCGGGTGTTCAGGGTCGATAATGAACTGTTTAACGAAACCTCCTGGCTGGCTGTAATGCATGGTCAGGGCTTGAAGAGTGAAGGGTACCACCCGTTGGTGGAAAGAATGCCGACAGCGCTAATTGATGAACGTCTTGAACATATAGCCAGTGTGATCGCCAAGTCGGCATCGCTGTTACCCGCTCATGGAGATTTCATCTCACAGGTTTGCTCAAGTGAGGGCAGCGCGGCAACGTGAGTGCCGCTTATTCCCAGTAATCCTTGCGATATTGTGTTGGTGTTTTCCCTACCAGTTTTTTGAAAAACGTATTAAACGTAGCCTTGCTGTTAAAACCTGCCGCATCCATGATATCCAGCATAGTTGTTTTGCGGTTTGACTCGCTTTCCAGTAGCAATTTACTCTCTTCAATTCTGTAGTGATTGATAAACTCGAAGAAGTTCTTATTAAAATGGTGATTGATGATGTGAGACAGCACCCGGGGGGAAATATCTAACTGATTCGCCAGATTCTCCAATGTTAACAAGTGATTCAGATAGGGTTTGTTTAGCTGCATGTAGCGGGTAATTTTCTCAACCTGACGAGGGTCGATCTTAGGTTTGTCTTTCGTTGTTGCGGGGCTAAGTTGACTGTCAATACCGCGGAATATCGCAGAGTAACCGGCACTAAAAAAGATTAGCCCGGACACGATAAGCATTACCGCGTAATTTGAACTTAGACCAATCGCCTCGTGGTCGATATAAAAACCTATTTCGTAGGCAGAGATAATAGCCAAAGCGGTGATAACGGCAATAACCCTGACAATTAAAAAGCCGACTACCAGTATTTTTAGCCAGGTCAGGTCGACACTTTCTGTTTCGGCAACCTGTTGTTTTAATTGCTTTTGGTAGTTATTGAGTTCTACCAGACAAAGAATTCCACACGCCACCCGGTAGATTTCTCTGAACAAGTATATTGCCCGTTCTACAAAGGGCGTATTTGCAATGGTATCTCCCTGTAAGGCGGCAATTTTTGATGCCTCATCCTGCAGCCACCAATTGTTTGCAAAGTACAGCGTATACAAAATGACAGGGATGAAAAAGAGCAAATCATAGCGCCTGAATTGGTAGTCTTTGTAAATGAGGCTGCGAATGTAAAAGAGCAATAGTGGAGCTTCGATCCAGTAGGCCAAGCCAAAGGAGTAGAAAAGGTTCGGCGAATAGTCCAGTGCAATAGAGCGAAACATCTCACCAAAATTAATCAGGTTGTCCATGGGAATAGCAGCCTGTGAAAGCAAAAAAGCTGCCAGCAATAAATGGGTTTTGCGTTTTCCTCGTTTCAGCGTCACCAGGAAGAGTGCAAATAACAAACACTGGTAAACAGTGAACAGCAATACTAGGTCGTGTGTGTTAAATAAAACGGTTTTCATTTATAACCAGAAACCTTTTCTTTTTTTATGTTTATAACTTTTTAAAAAAGGCGAAGCAACCACTACGCACAGTGGGTAGTGTAAATGTAATGTTTAAGCTTGTATCTGAGTGCAATTAGAAAAAAGCGTTCAAATACCGGTATGAAGCGTATATCTTTACGTATTGCGCCTGTAATAAGACGATTGGATGTGTTTTTTTGACAAAAATATAACAACTTATTTCTTTGTTTTATCAGGCCATTGTTATGTACCAATTACCACAATTTGGCGCTTTTTTGTCACAGCGTCATTATTTGCCTTTGTTTCTTACCTATTTGATGAGTTTTTTTATCATTGGGTGCAGTGGAGATAATAGCAAACAAAAATTTGACGAAACGCCTGTAGAAAACACGGTTGATGTCAAAGACAGTGAGGCAAACATCAGCGTCAATCAGGTTGGATATCTTACTGATGGAAACAAACGTGCAATCGTGCCAGCGGTAAGTACAGGAAAATTTGTGATCAAGAGAGTAGACGATCACAGTGTGCGTTTCGAGGGTACGCTGAGTGAGCCCGTGTCATGGGCATTGAGCGATGACGGTTTTGTGACCTATGCAGATTTCAGTGATTTTACCGAGCAAGGGGAGTTTTATCTGGAAGTTCCAGGTCTGTCTCCATCATGGCCTTTTACTGTGGGTGAGCATGTTTATCATGAGCCGCATCGTGCCGCTTTGAAATCATTTTACTTTAATCGGGCAGGTATCGCGTTAACCGAGAAATATGCTGGCCGCTGGCAACGACCAGCCGGTCACCCGGATTCCCAGGTCAGTGTGCACGCGTCTGCGACTACGCCGGCACTGGATGCGCTTGCCGTATTGTCATCGGAAAAGGGGTGGTATGATGCCGGTGACTATGGCAAATATATCGTGAATTCGGGTATCGCGACTTACACACTGCTCGCTGCCTACGAGCACTTTCCAACTTACTATCAAACGGTGAATGTGAACATTCCTGAATCGGGTAATGGGACGGCGGATCTTCTGGACGAGATACGCTGGAACCTCGATTGGATGGCAAGTATGCAACGCCACGATGGAGCCGTGTTTCACAAGCTGACGACTCTGGCTTGGGCAGGCATTGAAATGCCACATGAAGATCGGGCTGAACGTTATGTCATTGGTGTGTCTACCGCGGCTACACTGGATTTTGCAGCTACCCTAGCCATGGCTAGCCGCGTTTATAGTCATCTGGAACCAGAACAAGCCCGTCAGTGGTTACAACAGGCTCAAAATGCATGGCAATGGGCAGTACAAAATCCGTCGGTGCAGTATACTCAACCTGAGGATGTACAAAGTGGTGAATATGGCGATGAGCAATTTGCCGATGAGTTTTTCTGGGCCGCGGCTGAACTGTTCATTGCCACCGAAGACGACGGTTACCTGAACTACATTACTAACAGCGACCTCAGTATTGGCGTTCCTGGTTGGGCGAATGTTGAAACACTTGGTTTAATTTCCCTACTGCATCGTGGGGCCGGTAAACTCCCCGCTCCGGTAATGACTAAACTGCAAGACGAACTGATTTCTCTGGCAGATGACATTTCAGAACAAATGAAAAGTACACCCTATAATGTACCTATGCAGAACGCCGATTTTGTATGGGGCAGTAACAGTGTGCTGTTGAATAAAGCATTCGTTCTTTTAAATGCCTACGGGTTAACCGGTAGCGCTAAGTACAAACAGGGTGTGTACGACAGTATTTCTTACGTATTTGGCATGAACCCCACAGGCTATAGCTTTGTTACCGGTTACGGGCATCTAACGCCCATGGCACCGCACCATCGCATATCGGCAAGCGACGGTATTGAAGCGCCAGTGCCAGGTATGCTCGTTGGTGGCCCGCACGCCGGATGGCAAGACAACTGCCAGTATCCGTCATCCAAGCCGGCCAACTCTTACCTCGATGACTGGTGCAGTTTCTCAACCAATGAGATAGCGATTAACTGGAATGCACCCTTGGTTTATGTATTGGGTGCGGTGAATGCAATGTCTCAATGATTAAAAATGGCGGCACGCTCAACTTGAACAACTATAGTGGGCAATGCCGCCAGCGCTTTCATATTGAGCGGGGCGCTTTTGACAATATGTTGCTTCGGTGTCAGCTGACTGCTCATCGTAGGGGTGGGTTAACACGTTTTGCAGTGTGTGAATAAGGGAAAAGTCGCCTTGCTCTGCTTGCTGATAAGCGGGAACAATTTGCCATTCCCGCCACGTGTATTTGGGGTTTACTCGTTTCATGTTTTGGGAAATGAGCTGTAGATCTCCGCGTTCTTCCAAGGCCTCACGCCAGTTTGAAAGCCACTGTGTCCATTCTGTGAGCAACTGGTCAGTGGGTTTTAAGTAAAAGCAATCAGTGACGTCATCCACAGAGGTGGGAAGCGATGACAACGTACGAAAGAACAGGTTGAAATCAGCCCCGGAATGAAACAGCAGCTTAAGCAGTGTGATAACCGTTTGGTGCTCAACATTAGCAAGTCCGAGTTTAGCCGCCCACATGTCAGTCATTTTCCTTTCCATGATAGCGAGAAAGTCATCGCTTACATTATCGAGTAATTGTTGCTGTTCGGGCGCATCACTGAGCAGTGGAGACAGGGAACGGCAAAACATAGCAAAGTTCTTTTGTGCAGCGATGGGTTGATTTAGGAAGGAGAAATGTTGCCCGCCTCCGGTCCAGGGCTGATAGTACGGGTCAAAACGTTCACAAAAACCGAATGGGCCGTAATCAAGGGTGAAGCCGCCTGCGGCACAATTATCACTGTTAAAATTACCCTGGCAATATCCCACTCGGCACCAGTTGGCAATTAGGGATGTAAGTCGATCACGAAAAGCGATAGCCAGTGGTACGAGTTGCATCTCAAAAGGTAGGGTGGTATCGATATTATCTGCATATTCCCGTTCTATAAGATGGCGCACTAGATCTGCCAGTTCCTGTTCGGCTTGAGGGTGCTCGCCGCAGCGTGCCCGGCGCGCAAACAACTCCAGCTGTCCTACTCGTATGAACGATGGCGCAACTCGTGTTGTTATTGCTGCTGGGTTTGGCACCATCACTTCCGGATCCTGAGATAAGGACCCGCTCACATACCAAGGGCGTTGTATCACTTCTGATTGAGACACAAACAGACTTAACGAACGGGATGTGGGTATTCCCAATGCGTGCATGTGCTCTTGCGCTAAAAATTCACGGACGCTGGAGCGCAATACGGCTCTGCCATCGGCGCCCCGGCAATACGGTGTTCTTCCGGCGCCTTTTAACTGCATTTCCCAGCGTTTTCCTTTACTGACAATTTCCAGAACAGAAATCGCGCGTCCGTCTCCGTAGCCATTACCGGTTCTAAAGGGGCATTGCTGGGTGTACTCAGTGCCATAAATAGACAGCGCGTAACCTGTGGCCCAACCCACCGAGTGCATTGGTGTTGGCGCGCAGGACATATCGCCAGAAAAGAAACGCATGAAATCAGCTGAATAGGCGAATGCATCATCAAAGCCAAGTTCACGGAATAAGCCGTGACTGTGGGCTACATATTGTGGCTCAGGCAAAGGGGTGGGTGTTACTGGCACGTAATGCCCAGAGAATACTTGCCTGGGATGATGGTCGTCTCCGGATTGGTTGCCGCGAGGGTCTGCTGTTAGTGTATTTAGCAAGGAATAGTCAACCCATTCGGCGAGCTGGCGTAAGGTTGTTACTTTTTCAGATTGTGCGTTCGACAGGTTGTGCGTCATAGTAACTCAGTAGCATTGGCGGTGAAATAAACAGTGGTGCGCTTGCCCACAAGTCACGTTATAGATAAATGCGTCGTCTTTCCAGTGCGCGTTGGTAAACAACAACGAATATTTTGCGGTGAGTCTTTATTGAGGCTGGGCTGGCAACAGCGGCGAACGGAAAGCTCAGCCGCTGATTTTACAATTTCAATATATCCTCTTAAGCGAATTGCTTAATCGGACGTCTATTTTTAGCCAGCAAAAACAGAAGGCCAGTAAACAGGAGTGCAAAACTCATTGGCTCTGAGACTTGTTGAGGGCGATGTATTGTAATATCCCCAAGAAAATTTCCAGTAGAGTCCAGAACCATAGTGTCGATAATTTCAAATGAGCTGCTGATAAAGCTCATTCCAATAACGCCTTTACTCAAATCGGCTAAGTCGAAAAAGAATACGGGGCCAAAATCGAAGTTGATGTCATCTGAAGCCGTTTGCGTCATTCCATCAATTTCGAAATTAAGATCAAAGAAGGGGTCTTCAAATGCAAAAAGTAAATCGCTATATACTGCATCGCTATCGAATTGTAGTTGCCCTATCGTATTTCCTTCCAGGGTAACATCTTGAAAGATCAATGCGGCATTGCTGTTTGCAGTTACAAACGTCAATATCGCAACAACTACCCAGTGTCTTAAATTAGTTTTCATCGTATATTCCTTTTATAAAGGCCTGCTGTGACAGGCCGTTTTAGTGTTTAAACTAGTACGTGCTTGCAGAAACTACCCAGCGAACGGCATCTGCAATAACAAAGTCATTGGTACCTGAATTACTGATAGTGATTACGGGCTCCTCACCTGCTGTAAGTTCGAAGCCATCCAATAACACCCAGTCGCCTCCGCCTTGGCGCTGATCGATATAAAAGGTTTCAACGCCATTGGATGTTGTTACAGAAATCGGTACGTTGTCCGCGCGATCGTTGGTTGAGTTGTAGTAGACATAGGCAATGTAGATTCCGTCTTCAGGCGCTTCCCACGAGTACGAAATACTTAAATCGCCTTTTACTTGTCCTCTATCAGTCAGGTAGTCGTCGCCAATTTTGTCATCAGAAAAACTACTTGCTTGCCAATTTCCAGTCAGTTCAACGGTTGGGTCTTTGTTGTCAATAACAACGCCTCCATCTTGAAAGCGAATGGCATCCGCGATAACAAACCCCGCAGACGAGTCATTGCTGATGGTCACTGCAGCACTACCATCATTGTTAAAGTTATATTGACCAAGACTCACCCAACCTTTTCCTGTTTGCATGTCTACGTCGACAATCTCAGTACCATCGTCGTGGTGAATAGACACTGGCACGTCTGGGGCTCTGTCGTTTCCATCGGCAAAGTAAATGGATACATCCCAAGCGCCGGCATAGGGTAAGTTAGGGCGGAAGGTGACGGATTTACTACCTTTGCCATTTTTGCGATCATGTAAATAGTTTTCGCCGATTCGCTCAGATGAAAAGCTACTTGTAGCCCAATCACCCACAATGTCCGCTGCGGCTACATCCAAGTTGTCAACAATAATTTCTAGCGGCTTCTCATCATCATCAATTTGCATAGTCACAACAGGGCTGCCGACGTAATAGCTGTCGTCTGGTAGCAGCGCTACGGTAACAAACTCATCTGGCTCAACTCTTGCGTCATCCAGTACAGTAACAGTCACCTGAATCGCATCTTCGCCCGGAGCAAATGTTACAGTAGAAGGGCCAGCAATCCAGTCTTCATTGCTACTCGAGTTGCCTGCATACTCCAAATGTACAGTGAGTTCCTGGGTCAGGTCGCCGTCGCGTATTACTTCGACAATACCTGACATACTTGGCTCTGCGAGGTGACTGATTGGGAATACGCCGACCCAGTTTGCTTCCGGATCTGCATCATCTTTTAAAAGCATGCTCGCCCAGCTTTTTTCTCCAACGCGATATGTTGGGTCGATATCTAATTCAAGTGCGATAGTTTCAGCAACTTCGCCGATTTCATCGTCTTTAGGGAGCACTCGAATAATTTGGGTAGCTTGGTTGGCGGCAAAGGCGACTTGTAACGGTATTTCTGCAAAGTCCTCACCCATTTTCGCAGAACTTCGATTGACAAGATGTACTGTTAGAGGAGTAGAGATATCGCCCGTCCTTGTCACTCTAAATAACCCCATCGGACGTCCTTCACATGTACTTCGTTTTGCACCTCGAATATTTTCGCAAATGGTGTCGGTCATGGACGTTATAGTCACTAACGGAGCACTGCTTTGTTCTTCTACCCAATACTCTATTGTCATGGGAGGGAGCGTGACCGAAATAGTCTCTCCGCGTTTTACTTCCAGGTATTGGTCACGGACGTCTACATCATAGCGATGGCCGCTAAATTGTCCTGACGTACCGGAAGTATCAATCTCAAAGGTAAATGGCTGCTCACTGCGGTTTGTAAGTGCAAATACACGTTGCCCTTTAGGCGTCGTCCAGCCCATAATGCGTTGATCTTTGCGCACGGTTTGCTCAGATATATTAAATCTCACGGAATTCCAGGGCATATATCTTAGAAAACCAGCCATGGCATGGTAGTTGGTAGTGAGGTAATCCCAATGGTGGGGTTCAATATTGCCGTATTTATCAAAATTGCTGTCATCACCGGGACGCCAGATACCTAAGCCATAGCCTTCTGATTCACTGTTATAAGAAGGCTTTAGCGCATGTAGCCAATACCACGTAGGCGAATCTACAAATGTCATCCAATTCATGATCGATTGCGCTGTGTTTAACATGCGAAAAACACTGGTTTTACCATCGAGGTATTCGTATTCATTGTTGTATACGGGCTTGCCATGTGCGTCGCTTTTGAAGTAGTCAGCTTGGTTAATTTGCAGGTCAGAGTTTGCGCCGATCCGGTGATGGCTCCAGCCGTCTACCAACTCCAGAATTTCGGGATCATCGTGGAACAATTGCACTCTTGAACTGTGTTGGCCGTGTCCACTATCCGCGTGAATCCATATGTCCGGATTGTAGGCCCGCACAGCTGACGCAGTGGCCTTGTATGCATCGTAGTATCGCTGTCCATCAGATTCATAATAGGCATTTGAATAGCGGTTGTTGTTGGTAAACGGTTCATTTTGTATCGTCCAACGAATCATCGGAATGCCGCCATTTTCGAAGTGTTGGATGTCTGTTACGACGGCTTCAGCGAACGCATCATAATCAATTTCGTTGTCTATGGTGCCGCCGATGTAATCTCCGTTTTCTTTCCAAAAGGGAGTAGGGGACCAATATTCTGCAGACGCCCCCTCCATACCTGAATCCATGATAATTGAACGCAGTTCTTCAAGCTGACCTGGGTACCTTTCTGCCAGATTTTTGTTGTCGTACGTCAACCCTCTGTAATACAACCCCATTGCCACTCTGGCATAGCGAAATCCTTGAAGAAGTTCATTGTTGAGCCTCTCTCGTTCAGACCAAATTAGATCATGTGGTATGCCAGTTTGCTGCTCTGGTAGTCCATTGTTACCCGACCCAATGCTATCGGATTGAATTTCAACGCCGAGTCCCAGAATGGTTTGTCGATGCTCATTTGGCTTGAGTTCATATTCAGCGGCAGCGAGAGCCGCTGGTGACAAAACCAATGCGTACAGGTATCCCGCTGCTTGTTTTCGCAGTGCTATTTTCATCTAGTTATCTCCAACGTAGAGTAGTTAAGGTGAGGCGTAATGCTCTCTTGCTTGCCGAAGCTGCGTTGCATACCTTTGTAACAGCTCGGTGTTTTCAGCAGTTAAGGCGAGATTAGTGAGTTCTGCAGGATCCCTTGAAGCATAAAGTTCAACGAATTCAGGGGTTGAAGGGTTTTCCGCAGAGTAAGTTTCAATATATAGGTAGTCTGCATCCCGAATAGCGAAGAAACTTCTCGGAATCAATTGTGGTGTCGGCGATTCGTAGTATACGTATTCCCGCCATTGACTCGCAGGTTCAGACAATAGTTTGTTAAACGACGCGCCATCTAATCGATAATCCGGAGAAATGCCTGCTAAGTCCAGAATGAAAGGTGCAAGATCAACATTACTTACCAACCCATTATTTTCGCCGACCGGGATATCGGGGCCGCTGACAAATAAGGGTACCTGCATAGACGGCTTATACGCCAACACTTTGCTGGTCAAGCCATGCTCGCCGAGTAACCAACCATTATCTGACATGAAAATTATATAGGTATTTTTATCGAGTCCCTGGCGTTTCAGCGCGTTTAGCAAGCGACCAATTTCTCTGTCCATGTCAGTCACTGCCGCGTAGTAGTCGCGAATATGTGCCTTAAGGTTATCAGGACTTTGATAGCCATAAGTATTCATAGCACGGGTATAGCTGCGAGACTCTCTCAAATAGGGTGGTTTTCCCGTGGCCGTGTGATCCGGAGGGTAGGATAGTGGTAAAGGCATGTCGTCGAGGCGATAACTTGCCAGTGATTGTTCAGTAGCAGGCCAGGAAAACTCATCATCCATATGAGGCACCTGGGTGTTATACCACAAGAAAAAAGGTTTCTGGGTTTCAGATGCTCGAGTTAAGAAATCAATTGAGCGGTCGACAGACCATGTCTCAACGAAGCCGGGATAAATTTTAGCCTTGCCATTTTCAATCACCTCCCGTCCATACCAAGCGCCGTTGGCGTGAAAAATATCAGCACTGGTAAAACCCATATCTTGAGGGCTGTTCCCAACGTGCCATTTTCCGGTAACACCCGTTAAGTAACCCTTGTCCCGAAGGGTCTGTACAAAGGTAGGCAAGCCTTGGTTGATAGGTGTATCACCATAGGTTGTGACGCCGTGTACCGAGGGATAGCGCCCCGTTAATACAGTCGCGCGACTTGGGCTGCAAACTGCAAGTACAGCGTACGCTTTATTAAACAGCAAACTTTGTTTAGCCAACGCATCGAGGTGAGGTGTTTGGAGCAAATTGTTGTTGATCCCCAGTGTATCCTCGCGCAAATCGTCTGCGAAAATGAAAAGGATATTTGGTCTGCCGGAGTCGGCCGTTTCTAACTGAGGTGCATGTGATGCCATGGAGTGTTGCAAGCACCCTTGAAATAAACAAAGTAAGACGCTGAAAGTGATGAGTTTCATGATCTTTCCTCTATCAGAGAAACGTTATTTCTACGAAGGTAGAGCGACAAAAAGGCTGCAAATATGACTAAGGTTAGTGTCAGTACTATCATCTCTGACCGATGTATCTGAGTGAGGAGTGTGAGAACTGCTATAATGGCAGCGCATACCCACAGAGACAGGGTGACAATAAAGAGTGGAAGGTAATTGTCTGCAGTGCCAGCCTCTTGTTCCTCGGCCATTGTCAGATTTTTCCAAGCTTCAGATTGCCAACCTTCTATTCGTCCTTTAAGTTCAAGAAGAGACAAAACTAACAGCGGTGTCACTACGCCAGCATAAATATCCATCATTCTGTCATTTGCCTGGCTCCATGAAGCCAGCGGTGTGAGCAATTCGATTTGAGTCAGCAATCCACCTTCCGCCAGACCAAATTTCAAACAATAACCAATTAGCGCCGCGCTCAGTGCAGTAATCCAAACGGCGGATTGACCAATGTGTTTGCTGAATAAGCCCCAAAGTGCTGGTGCAAACAACGGGCTAATAAACAAACTCATCATACTAAAAACAATATTTTCAGCTCCACCAAGGTAAGGAATAGCGACGGCGAGAACAACGATAAGACAACCGAGAATGGCGGTGAAAATGCGTCCAGCCCAGAGGGCTTCTTTGTCAGTTGCATTAGGTCTTAACCAATGCAGATATAGATTGTCAGTGAGCACACCTGCGAACACGTTTATTTGTGAACTGACCATACTGGCCGTCGCCGAAAACATGGCAGCGGCGACCAAGCCAAGCATGCCTAGCGGCAATAGGCTTTGGCTCATCAGGATATAGGCTTGTTCCGGGTTTGCTGTGGCATCTACACCTCTGAACAACATAGCGGGCAATAGCCAAATTCCGGGGCTGACAATATACAAAGCACCGAACAATAACGCCGATTTTTTTGCATCCTTTTTAGTGGGAACAGACAAAAAGCGCTGCACAAACGCCCACTCAGCACCTAACATAAATAGGTGAATAGCCATCCAACCGACTAAGAAATACCAACTGTAACCCGCAGATGTCCAGTTCAGAAAGTCCTCGGGCACCTTGCTGGCAAACTCATTCAGATCGTTGACGTTCGTCAATGCAAGCCACACGGTAAAAAACACCGAAATTGACAGGACAATGAATTGCAATACATCTGTCATCAGCACTGCCCAAAGGCCACCAATGATGGTGTAAAGTACTATAACGATACCGCAAATCACAATGATGCTGACTACGCTACCAGTGGCTCCGGGCATCAACGGCTGCAAGATTGTAGACAGCGCGTACAATGCGACGGCTGAACCTACAATTCGCACAAACATCAGCATCCAGGTGTAATAGCGCACGGCCAGGGTACCGAACCGTTGTTGGATATATTCCGCTGGTGTCGCAATTGACAGTGTTTTCCACTTAGAAGCGATAAAAAACCCGACTAACAGCGCTGCACAACCACTCGCAATATTTATTGAAATAGCTACGAGACCGTGCTTAAAGGCCATACCGCCCCAAACAACGAAAGTACCAGCGGAGAACAGCGTCATGTAGCTACTAAGGCCTGATACCCACCAGGGTGATTGGCCTCCGGCAGCAAACATATCTTTGAAGGTGTTATTTTTTTTATAAAACACAACAGCTACGCCGAGCATGCCTGCGACGTAAATACCGAACACGAATAAATCATACAGTGTCATGTTGCTACTCCAATGGAGCGTCGTATTGCTTCTACCATTGCTCGAGCGCGAATTTCTACTTGCTCGGCAGAGTCCCCCGGGCGAAATAAAGAGCCGGCCAGACCAACGCCATTGCATCCAGCCTGTAAGTAAGCTTCTACGTTTTCGGCAGATACGCCGCCGACGGCGATGAGTTTGACACTATCGGCGATGACATCCCGAAGCGCCTTAATTCCACTTGGTCCGATACAGTTCACTGGGTAACACTTTAACCACGAAGCTCCAGCGTGAATTGCTTTGAAAGCTTCTGTTGGGGTTTGATAGCCGGGTATGGGTTCAATACCTGCTGAAAGCGCGGCTTCTATGACATCACAGTCAGTATTCGGAGAAACGCAGATCTCCCCGCCAGCTTCGGCCACGTCGATAACTTGGTTGGGGTTTAATACTGTGCCCGCACCAACTACCATCGCTTCGCCAACTGTCTCCTTTAGCATGGCGATACTGTCATACGGCGAGGGAGAATTTAGTGGAACCTCAACAATTTTTACGCCTGCACGTAGTAGTGCTTTGCCAATGCTTGGTATGGATGACGTTTCAGCGCCTCGAATAATGGCGATCATTGGGCATAACCCAAATGCGTTTTTAATACTAGGCATGAATTTCCTCACGACATAAATGTAAAGCTAAGAAGCCTGTAGTCAGTGCATCTTTGCTGCTTATATCCCTGGCCTGATATCCCAGGTGCTTTAAGGCTGTAATGTAGAGTTCACACAGTGCCTGATTACCGATTACTACCACTTCAACGTCGGGAAATTGAGCCATACTATCCGATATTTCATGGCCGATAAGAAGCCCTCTGCAATACGCGCTGCATTGCTCTTTGGTATGTGAACGCAATAGATACTGTACCCTGACACCAAACAACAACCGCGTCAGTCCTCTACCGTTAGCAGCGCCTTGCTCAACTCCCCGAAGAAAACTATCGTCTGGTGTTATTTTTTCGAGTAATAGTGCTTGCAATACACTCTTGCGGGAAAGGCAATCATATAATTCACTGCTCAGCGCTGTGCTGAATTGAGAGATATAGGACCCTGAACAAGTGACCCATTTTGTATGTGTTCCAGGTATACACAATACGCAATCTTGTTGTTGAGTGGCATTGCGTATCAACGAACCAAAAGCTTCTAGCTCTTCCCCGCGCATAACGTCAGGTTGATCAAAGACAGATTGGCATTTAAGTCCTGGCACAAGATAGATGGACTTATCGGCAATTTTCGTTAGCGTCAACGACTCAGCAAGTTCATTTATTCTGGTGGGACACGTTAAATAATCAACGCGTTGCCATCCCAAGTCAGATCCAATCATGCCACTTGCATACCAATGCTCGGATTGCCACCGTTCTGCGAGTTCATGGATAGCGTTGATATAGTCTTCTTTAGTTGCGTGTCCAACACCTACCGGGAATCGCTCCACAGCCAACAAGTAGCCAGATTTATCAAAAGCATAAGCTTGTAACTTACTCGTGCCCCAATCTAGTCCGACAAATTCAGCTTGCATGGTAATGTATCCTCTGAAGATTCAGCAGGCGGCGCTCACTTGGAGAGCCGCCCATAAGCTATGTTAAAAGGTATAGCTAAGCCCCACGGTGAAGCGCACTCCGGTTTCAGCCCAAACCCATTGGGTTTCTTTTGTTCCAACGTATTGATCAACTGGGCTGTTCAGTAAATTGACCGCCTCGAAATCGACGGCAAGCTTCTCACTAATGTTGTAGCGAAATGACGCATCAAGTGAAGCGAAGTCGTCAACGAATATCGCGGCACCACCAGCGCCGATGCCATCCACGTATTCATCGCGCCAGTTATACGCCAAGCGTGCGCTAATCGTTTCGTTTTCGAAATAAGCTACGATGTTGAAATTGTTTTCCGACAATCCGATAAGTGGTAATTCCTTCCCAGTCCTTGAATTCACCAGGTCTGTTGATGAGTCAATATAGCTATAGTTGATCAGTGTTCCAAAACCATCGAAGGGCCCTGGAAGAAAGGTAAATGGCTGTTGATAGCTCAGTTCTAATCCTTGTACTTCTCCACCTGTCCCATTGAATTGACGCTGCACTAAGTACGGCGTGTCTCCAAAACCAGGGAGTACCTCCTGACTGGTTTCCGTGACGATGAAACTGTCCACGTCCTTGAAAAATAAACCTGCGGTAACTGATGTTTGATCTTCGCCGTACCACTCGAGAGAGACATCGAATTGGTTAGCACGAAACGGTTCAAGATTTGGATTTCCTGCCGTTGCTGCATTCTCTTTTGGATCAACATCTAGTGCGACAGCCAAATCCCGGCTACTAGGACGAGCGACGACTTCTGAGTACCCGAACCGCAAAAATAAATCGGGGGTTAATTCCATTTTCAGCATAGCGCTTGGCAAGGCATCGCTGTAGGTATTTTCTATTGATTGGGGAACAAACTCTGTGCCCGAGTCTGCACGCACGGTTGCAACATTGTTTACGGTTGTTTCAGTTTCGGAGTAACGCACACCGACATTACCCGAAAACGGGATTTGGCCCATATCTCCGTAGAAGTTGACTTTGGCATACGCTGAAAAAATGGTATCGTCGACGCTGTAAGACAGGGGGTCACTTAACACAGGGCCAGGGCAGTCGGGTTGGTATTGTTTACAAAATCCCCTTCCTAAGCTTGTATCTGGTGCCAGAAACTCTCCAGGAAAGCTCACATTATTTGCACCTGCCAAAATCCCAGACTGATCTATTGTCAGTGCCAAACCGGTAACGGAAGGATCAGCAGCATTGATGCCTGGTCTGAAAACTTGTTCATAGTAATCTTTGCTGAATGACATATCTGCCCATCTAACACCAAATTCGACTGAATCGAATACATCGCCTCCAATCAGATAATCAAAATCAGCCCGTGCAGAATTTTCCTGATTTTCAAACATAAAGATTCTGTCGAATCCAACGTTGTATACATACAGGCTGGGGTCGAGTACGTTTACATCTGTTGGTAGCTCAAGGCTCGCAAAGTCCCCACCGCGAAAATCAAACTGTACGTCGTAATTTTCTATTGTCTGCGCGCGCAGAAATTGTTGATCCTCTTCTAATTCAGCTTTGCTGTGAGCCAGTTCCAGTTCTAAATCCAAAACATCAGATAGAGAAAACTCCCCGCCTATTGCAAGTTGAGTTGTTTGTGATTCAAATCGGGCGTGCACAGCATTGCCTTGTATCGGCGCTGCCAAGGTCCCGGCAACTAAACTGTCATTTTCAGAAAATATTGCGGTGCCATTGTAGGCGTCTAAACTGCCAGAAGTTGGAACCGATAACCAATCGCGGTCATTTTGGTTATCAGAGTCGGTGTAGAATAACTCAAAATAAAGTTTGGACGAGTTTGATGGAATAAACTCTGTAACCAGGTTTAGTGCCAAATCCTCGCGCTCGTCACGGGATTGCTGATAGCGCAGGTCTGACATGCGATAGGCATCAATACCATCGTTGTTAGGATCGACGCCGGTCATGGGCACCCAACCACCAAAATTCCAGAATTTGTCTTCAGTGGTATTGCGATTACTCCGAACACCACTAAGTTGTACGCCTAGTGTGTCGTTCATAAAGCTGTTACTGACTAAAAATGATAGCTTGCCGGTTGAGTCCTCACCCAGCTCGTCATAAGTGAGATCAATTCCTGCTGCCGCTTGAAAGCCTGGATTGTCTAAAGGCTTTCTTGTTTGTACATCAATTGTACCGCCCAGTGATCCGTCTATTTGGTCAGCGGTAAGTTGTTTAGTAACCACGAGCGCTTTGATTAATTCAGCGGGCAGGAAGCGCAACACATCTTGGTTTCCCCCTCCGGATGTTGAGTCGTCTACTCCACGGCCGTAGGGGCTAACGTAGGTGCGGCCGTTTATTTCAATTCTGTTTTCGCGGATGCCGCGAATGGCTACACTAGAGCCTTCGCCTGCCGTTCTTTGAATCTGGACGCCTGATACCCGTTGCAAAGATTCAGCAACGTTTGTGTCAGGCAACTTGCCGATGTCTTCGGCTACGATAGCATCGATGAAGCGGTTGGAGTCCCGCTTCCGGGCAGCGGCATTCTCGAGGCTACCCCGGATACCTCGGACTTCAATCGTTTCCACGTCCTGCTCAGTTGCTTGATTACTGTCAACAGCCTGCCCATAACTTTCAGTTGCACAACAAAGTAGCAAAGCTGACGTGATGCAATTAATAGTGAAGTTTCTCTTTTTCGTAAATTTCATTGCCTGGTGCTCCATTTGTTTCCAAGTACTGAAGTTGTGAGTGCCAAAGTGCCTCGTTCTCATTGTATTAACAAAGTTATTACACTTGGAACAAAGTTTCAACATGTAAAATCCACATTATGGAAAAAAGTTCCATTTTTTTCAAAATGCGGGCTTTACTGGAAACCAGGTTGGCTTAGATGAATCTAAATATGCGCCCACTATGTCTGTAACCTGATATTGGAGGATCTTTTCTATTTGAGGCTCAACTCCCAGGCCTGGCGATTCAGGGACACGATAGGATCCGTTCTCGATTCGAAGTGGATTGGCGACGATGTCGTCTGCGAGGTAGTGACGTTCCGTATCAATAGATACCGACATATTGGGGATAGAAGCAGCCAGGTGCAGATAAGCAGCCTGAGCAATGCTCATTTCTCCACCGCTATGCAGTGAGAGCGGGATGCCAATTGATTCTGCAACCCCGGCGGCTTTTATTGTTTGCCAGCAACCTCCTGCCTCTTGAGGGTCTAGCAGTATGACGTCAGCGGCCTCCATCCTAATGATGTTTCCAACGTCTTCTAAGGTATAAGCGCTCTCGTCTAATGCAATCGGAACAGACTGGCTTTGTCGCAATTTCGCATGACCAACTAAGTCATCGAGTTGCAGTGGTTGTTCAGCATAAGACAGATCGTAAGCTGATAGTTTTGCTAGCATTCTTTTCGCTGTACCAGGTGTCCATGCACCATTAATATCAACACGCAGTTCGTTATTACCGATCACATTTCTAACTGCTTCAGTTACTTCAACATCTGCGCGTTCACTAAATCCAATTTTAGCCTTAAAGGACGTATAGCCAAGGTCGAGAAAGTACTTTGCTTTCTCTGCTACGGCGACAGGGTCGGGGAGGAACAGATAAGCTGACGCGTGTATTTCTTTGCGCCATGCACCGCCCCACAATTTATATAATGGCTGATGGGTTATTTTCCCCAATGCGTCCCACATGGCCATTTCCATTGCTGACATTGCCATAACAGCAGCGCGCTTGTGGTGATAATAGCCAGCGCCTAGCACATGTCGGGTGAAGCGTTCAATATCTGAAACCGGATACCCTATCGCAAGGGGAGCGACGACTTTTTCAAATACGGCTTGCACTGTATCTATGAGGCAGATCGATTCCCCCCATCCAATGGTTCCATCTTCCGTTACTATTCGAACAATGAGTCGTGTTGTACCAATCCTACGGCCTGAAGCCCATAGTATTTCTTCGTTAAATGGCATGCGAATGAGCCAGTGTTTTACTTCAGTTATTATCATTTTCATTTATTCCTTTTGGTGAGTTTTCACTCAGCATAAAATAAAATGGAAATTATTTCCAACATGTGGAATACTTTTGTTAAATATATTGTCATCCACTTGTGTACCTGGAGCAATCTGCGATAATGGAACAATTAAAGGTGATTAACGGTAGTAAACTCATGAATAATGAGCGCGAAGCTTGGGGTAAAGTTCTGGCAAACAGCGATGAAGAGGAAAACAGCAAAGTTCCAATTCCGGGAACGCAAGCTTTGTGGAAAGGGCTCACTATTCTCAAACTGATATCAGAATCTCCCAAAGAGTTAAGATTCAGCGATTTGATGGATGTATCAGGGCTGCCTAAAGGAACACTTCATAGAATCTTACAGGCGTTAGTGGAATTTCGGTTGCTGAGATATGATCAGAACGAACAAACTTATAAGCTCGGCACGCGGTTGTTCGAGATGGCGCACAAGGTGTGGAGCGGTTTTGATCTGCGCGGTGCTGCCGACCCTGAACTTCAGCGTTTGCAGCGATTGTCAGTTGAAACGTCGCGGCTGGGCATCATTGATGACGGTGGTGTACTTATTATAGACCAAAAGGAGTCGCCCAATCCTTTGCGGCTTGAATTAGGCGTGGGAAAGAAAGTGCAATTGCATGCCAGCGCGATGGGTAAAGCGATTTTGGCTCATTTACCACCCACTGAATTAGCTGAAACCCTCAGTACATTAGAACTGACCCGTTTTTCTGCGAACACCATTACTAACTTCAGCGAGTTTACTCGACATCTTGACCTGGTGAAAGCCAGAGGTTATGCCATTTCCGTTGAAGAACAGTTTCTGGGAGTGAGTTCTGTATCTGCACCAATCCTGGACTATTATGGAAAGCCAATTGGTGCTGTTTCAATCGTGGGGGGCAGCTACAGTCTCTCCATTGAGCGTCTGCACAGTTTAGGTCGTGAAGTTATCGAGTCCGCTCGCCGTATTGCCGGAAATGTAGGCGAGAGCTATATGTCCATTGCCAATAAACGGCGACCGTCCATTACCGGGTCGAATCGCTGGGATTGTGTTGTATCGTGTGATGCTTTTCTCGGTGAAGGTCCACATTGGAATGAGGAAAAGCAACATCTTGAGTGGGTCGATATCCTCGAACCGTCTGTGCATGTCTCGCTCCCAGAAATAGGGCAAGATAGCAGCTTTCATGTACCTGAAATTATCGGAGCGATCGTTCCACGTCGACGAGGTGGTCATGTCGCTGTAACACAATTAGGCTATCGAGCGGTAGATCTTGCAAAAGGAGAGATGTCAACATTAGCAACGCCTGATGATATGGATGGTTGTCGCTTCAACGATGGCAAATGCGATCCTAAAGGCCGGTTTTGGGCAGGAACACTTGCGTTAGATGCCGCTCCCAACAAAGGTGGCCTGTATTGCCTGGAGCCTAGTGGAAAATTGCGAAAGGTGCTGTCGAATCTCCACATCTCCAATGGTTTGGGATGGAATGCAGATGCATCCAAGATGTATTTAGCCGACTCAGGTAAGCGCGAAATATATCAGTTTGACTATGACCTGGCCGCGGGTAGCTTATCGAATAAGAAACTGTTTGCTAAATTGAGCGAAGAAGATGGGTCTCCTGATGGCATGGCTATCGATGCGGAAGGTGGTGTCTGGTGTGCAATTTGGGATGGTTGGAAAGTCATCCGTTTTGACGCAGATGGCATCATTGACCGCGTAATTGATCTACCTGTGCCCAGGCCCACTAGTTGTGCTTTTGGAGGTAAGGATCTAAAAACACTTTACGTTACATCAGCAAGAATCCGTTTGTCCGCTGAAATGTTAGCGGAAGCGCCACTGTCAGGCTCTGTATTCGCGTTGGATGTTGGCGTTAGTGGCGTACCCGTATCGACCTTTGCAGGGTAAGGAGCAGTTAACTATGGACGTAACCTATACAGATCTGGCTAACAAAACCGTTTTGATTTCTGGCGGTGCTGGCGGAATAGGAGCGGCAACAGTGCTGCGCTTTTGCCAACAAGGCGCGAAAGTCGCTTTTGTTGACATTAGTCTGGCTGGGTGCCAGGCGACCGTTGACTATGTTTCTGATAAAACCGGCATTGTGCCACTTTTTGAAGTGTGTGATCTGCGTGATATTCCAGCCACACGCCAAGCGGTAAATAAACTGAATGAAAAAGTGAATTCATTTGATGTACTAGTTAATAATGCCGGGCATGATGAGGCGCATAATTTTGAGCAAGTTACACCAGAATACTTTGATGATCGAGTCAGTGTAAACTTGAGGCACCAGTATTTTTTAGCGCAGCAACTTGCTGTATCCATGCGTGAAAAAGGTAGCGGAAGTATCATCAATCTAGGTTCGATTTCCTGGATGCTCGGGGTTGAGGGGGTTTCGATATACACGACGTTAAAATCTGCCGTTGTTGGGCTGACGAAATCGCTAGCGAGGGAGCTAGGGCACAACAATATCAGGGTGAATTCTATTGCACCGGGATGGGTATTAACAGAGCGACAACTAGAAAAAGCGCGTCAATACCCTGAAAAGCTTGATGCCTACTTGCAACGCCAGTGTATTAAGGAGCATCTCAACCCGGACGATATTGCTCGCTTGTGTCTATGGCTAGCTTCCGAACAAAGCGCCCGTCTTACCGGGCAAACCATAATCTATGATGGAGGTGTAGTGTAAGTTGATATTAAATGTGTTTTTCAACGCCTTTAACCTGCGATAGCGGTTTTATTAACTGCACTTTTGGGGCTATTTTTAGCATAGTAATCACTTCGAATTTGCCATGGCCCCTGATGTCTTCTCGTTTTGCTACTTCTCTCTGGACGCAAAACATACTGTTCAGTGTCTCATCTACAACCTGACACCTTGTCCGTATCAGAATCTGACCCAATGATTTCAGGTGTATTATTGGTATTTACTAACTTATTTTTATATTGAATTTGTTACTTTTTAACATTAAGATGGATTTATCTGTTCCGGATATTTAGTGAGGCATACAAGAAATGCTCAACCTTCCTGTCAAAGTTGAACCAAATGACATTGTTGAAAAAGGTACGGGATGTCCGGAGACATATCAGTCTTCTGGTTGGAATTTACTGGCTGAGGACATTAGTTTTCCAGCAGCAGTGATTCACGCCAGAGCCTTAGAAAACAATGCCCGCTGGATGCAGACCTTTAGTGAAAAGGCCAAGGTAAAGTTGGCCCCTCACGGTAAGACAACTATGTCCCCAGAGCTATTCCACCTCCAAATGCAACAGGGATGCTGGGGAATGAGTTTAGCGACAGTGCCACAAGTGGTAACTGCATACCACAGCGGCATAAAACGCATCATCTTAGCCAACCAGCTTGTTGGTCGTCGCCACTATGAAATCATCGCCGACCTGTTAAAAAAAGGGGGGCTGGAATTTTATTGTTTTGTTGACTCCATTGAGAATGCTAAGAGTTTAGGAGCGTTTTTTTCAGCGAAAAATATCAGGTTGAACATACTTCTTGAAATTGGTGTTGTGGGAGGGCGCTGTGGTTGGCGTGATACTCATAATATTATGAAACTGTGTGATGTGATCAACCAGTATGATGCTTTACAGCTTTGTGGAATTAGTTTTTACGAAGGAGTGATCCATGGTGAGAATGCTGAGCGCGAAATTATAGCTTTTGTGAAACTCATCACTCGGTTATGCGAGCACTTGTATGAAAAGCGTGTTTTTTCGACGGATGACATTATTGTCACCGGAGCCGGCTCTGCCTGGTATGATCTGGTTTCTCAACATCTGCATTCACATTATCGTCAGATTGAATTTACCCCCATTATTCGACCGGGATGTTACCTGATCCACGATACTGGTATTTATCAGGATGCGCAACGTGCAGTGCTAGAGCGCAGCGAGTTAGCCTGTCAGTTAAGCTTGGAGGAAGCTGGTCAACTTGAATCTAGTTTGTCCTTGTGGGCTTATGTGCAATCTGTGCCAGAGCCTGGCTTAGTGATCGTTGGTATGGGAAAGCGCGACGTGGCATTTGACGCGGGTTTACCAACACCTGAGTTACATTTCAGACCTGGCATGCCCGCACCGGTAAAAAGTGCTGCGGAATGGAAAGTGACAAAAATCATGGACCAACATTGCATGATGTCCACCTCTGCAGAGGCCGATTTGAAGCCCGGTGATCTACTGAGTTTCTCAACCTCTCACCCCTGTCTAACGATGGATAAATGGCGATTTATTGGGGTGATGGATGACAACTATATGATTAGACAACACATAACCACTTACTTTTAAATTATAAGGTTACCAATACAGTGGATATCGTTTCAGCAATCAAACAACGTTTAACTCATTTACGCCCCTCTGAACGGAAAGTGGCCAAAACAATATTGGCCGATATTAACTTCGCAGCCAAAGCCTCTATTAGTGAACTAGCCGATAAAGCAAGCACCAGCCATGCAAGTATCACACGTTTAGCCAAGGCGTTAGATTGTAAAAATGTTAGAGATCTTAAGATCAAGCTGGCTCAATCAGCTGCTGTAGGAGAGAGGTTTACTAACACTCAGCCTGTTGAGAAGAAAGATATTTCGGCTATATACCAAGGCATACAGGATATTCTTGCGATCAACAGTGGCCTGATTACTGATGAGGTTGTGCAACAGGCCAGTCAGATCGTAACAGCGGCGGGACACATCCTAATATTTGGTGTGGGTGGCGGTAGTACAGCTATGGCGCAAGAGTGCCATTACCGTCTATTTCGATTGAATATCAAGAGTAACGCCTATTCCGACCCCATGTTAATGAGAATGACGGCAGCCACGGTAGATATTAAGGATGTAGTCATTTGCTTGTCATTGGGCGGTGTTAGTCCGGATGTACAAGCTTCTGCGCATATCGCCCAAGAATATGGGGCAAAGGTGGTAGCAATATGTCCGGCCGGACCACTAGCTGACTTGGCTGATGTGCATTTGCCAATTGCGACACATGAGCTCGATTACATTTATACTCCTAGCGCTTCACGTTACGTGATGCTAGCGGCCATTGATATGCTAAGTAGTGAATTAGCCGTAAAGCATCAGCGCAGATCTCGAGAAAAACTAAGACGCCTAAAGGTCCATTTAGATGAGCATCGTCATATGGATGGACGTATGCCTTTGGGGGATTAGCATGACATCAATACAGAGTAATAACTGTGACACGTTGATATTAAATGCCACCGTTTTCGATGGCAGTGGTGCAGATGGCAAAGTGCAGGATGTCGCTATCAAAGAAGATAAAATCATTGCGATAGGTAAACTCAAAACTTTCAGCGCTGATCAGTGTGTTGACGCAACTGGGCTAGTGTTAGCACCGGGTTTTATCGACGTGCATACTCATGATGATCTTGAAGTGTTTAGAAATCCCGATATGTTAGCCAAAATTAGCCAAGGTATTACCACGGTAGTTGTCGGGAACTGTGGTATCAGCGCTTACCCTTATACCACTCATACCGCTCCACCTGATCCGATTAATTTATTAGGTCAGGAAACAGAGTTTTCATTTTCAACTTTAGCCGTTTATATCCACCAGCTTAACGCTACACCCTCCGCGGTGAATGTAGTGGCTTTAGTTGGGCATACCACCTTAAGAGCACAGGTGATGGCAGATCTTAATCGTCCTGCTACGCCTGAAGAAATAACGGCTATGACGAAATTACTGCGTTTAGCGTTACAACAAGGCGCAAAAGGTCTCAGTTCAGGTCTGGCTTATAAAAATGCCAATCGGGCCCCCACGAGCGAAGTACTCGCTTTATCAGAAGAATTGGCAGAATTCGACGCAATTTATACTACGCACTTACGCACGGAATTTGATGGCATACTTGATGCGCTGGACGAAGCTTTTTTCATTGGTAAAAAAGCCAACAGTCCGGTGGTGATATCACATCTGAAGTGTGCTGGTAAGAACAACTGGGGAAGAGCAAGGGAAGTGATCCGGCATGTTGAGCAAGCTCAGCATTCACAAGAAGTGGCCTGTGACTGCTATCCCTACCATGCTAGTTCCAGTACTCTGGATTTATCGCAGGTTACGAAAGATTTTGAGATATTTATTACCTGGTCTGATCCTCATCCAGAGGCCGCAGGCCAAACGCTGGCAGAGATTGCCAACCACTGGCAGCTGTCACTGTATGACGCCGCTTTAAAACTGCAACCTGCGGGGGCGGTCTATCACGGTATGGACGAAAAAGATGTTCAGGCCATTTTATCATTCCCATCAAGCATGATTGGTTCTGATGGCTTGCCGTGTGATCCCCATCCTCACCCACGACTATGGGGCTCATTTCCCCGGGTATTGGGGCATTATAGCCGAGACTTACAACTGTTCCCGTTGGCTCAAGCTATTCATAAAATGACAGGGCTGTCAGCCGACACGTTTAAGCTTGGCCACCGCGGTTTTATTAAAACCGATTATTTTGCCGACTTGGTTCTGTTTGACCCCTTAACCATTAAAGATGTAGCAGATTTTTCATCGCCTTTTGAAATCTCGCAGGGCATTCATGCTGTGTGGGTTAACGGTCAATTAAGCTATCAAATAGATAAGAACACAATTCAGCCCACTAGAGCGGGGCGATTTTTAGCACATAATTCAGCAGGAGATGCAAAATGACAATCAAACGATACGGCATTGAGGGCGGCACAGGTACAGGTGGCCAACATTTGCCTTTTTCAAGAGCAGTTGAAGCCGGTGGCTGGTTAAAGGTATCAGGGCAAACTCCCATGAGAAATGGCGAAGTCGTCGAGGGCGGGATTGTTGAACAATCTCATATTGCCATCGAGAATTGCTTAGAAATCATGAAAGAAGCGGGCTATGGTTTAGAGCATGTAGTGCATGTCACCGTAGTACTCACTGACGCAAGATATTTTCAATCATTTAATAACGTCTTCAAAGAAATTTTTGGTCAACATCCTCCTGCGCGTATTTGTGCGGTGGCTGACCTGGTGGTGGACTGCAAAGTTGAGGTGGATGTCACTTGCTATAAAGCGCAATGATAGCGGCAAGCACATAGTGTCTGCGTAGGAGTCTGAGATGGAAAGTGTGTTTGTTTTCGCCTTTATTGCATATATGTGTGCGATGATTGCCGTCGGTTTTTTGGTTTCCCGGCATCAAAAGTCGGGAGAAGACTTTCTGCTCGGTGGACGCAGTTTACCACTGCTACTTACCTTGGGAACAACAGTTGCGACTATGGTTGGTACTGGCTCGTCGATGGGCGCTGTGGGCTTTGCATATTTAAATGGCTGGGCCGGCACCCTATATGGTGTTGGAGGAGCCGTCGGGGTATTGTTGCTCGCTTGGTTGTTTGCGCCTGTGCGTCAGTTAAAGTTTATGACGATGAGTGAGGAATTGTCCTATTATGTGGGCGCCCACCCCCTCATTAAAAACCTGGTTGCCTGCATTATATATGTGGCCAGTATTGGTTGGTTAGGGGCTCATATTTTGGGCGGGGGCATGTACTTATCTTGGTTGACTGGATTGGATACTACAACAGCTAAGTTACTGATTGCCCTTAGCTTTACTATATATGTGGTGATCGGCGGCTATACCGCTGTAGTTTGGACCGATTCTATTCAAGCCATACTGTTGTTTGCAGGTTTTATTTTGATGGCTATTTTCTCTGTGCAATATGTGGGTGGGTGGGACGCAATGCTTGCCAATCAGCCCAGGGAAAATGTCACCTGGTTCGCCGTGGATAAAATCGGGTTTTTACCTGCCATCTCATTGAGTTTGGCTGTATTGGTAGGCATTTTAGCCACACCTTCTTTTCGTCAACGGATATACTCCGGTAAGAATGTGAAATCTGTTCGCCAATCTTTTATATATTCTGGCATTATCTACTTAGCCTTTTCTAGCATTCCCGCCATAATAGGTATGAGTGCCTATGCGATGACAGAAAGTTTAGAGAACTCAGCGTTTGCCTTTCCACATATTGCTTTGAACGTGATGCCAATGGCCTTAGGCGTTTTTATCATTATTGCTGGTATCTCAGCGACCTTATCCAGTGCAAGCTCTGATGCTATTGCTGGTGTGAGCGTGATCATGAGAGACCTGTATCGCTTAGCTACGGGTAATATGCCGCCACCAAGTAAAGTAGTTTTACTGTCCAGAGTAAGCCTGGTCTTAACCATCGGTGCTGCGCTTGGTTTCGCCTTGTTATCTAACGATATTATTAGTTACATCACTAAAATGATCGCCATTTTGATGTCAGGGATGTGTGTGTGCGGTTTGCTGGGGCGATTTTGGCCCAGATACAACTGGCAAGGTGCTGCCGCAACGTTATTTACTGGTATGCTAAGCGCTTTGGCAATTACGCTTAATAACGACTGGAATACTTTTTGGGGTAACCCTGTTATTCCCTCGGTCGTATGCGCTACCTTTGCCGGTATATTGATAAGCCTGTGTACGGGAAAATCACGATTGGATAGCGAACATGCATTAGCAATATTAGCCGCGGAAAGAGCTGAAATGGAAGAAAGTAGGTGAGTGGATTCTGCGCATGAAAACTAAGATATTGTTGATAGCTACCTGATTGCAGAGCGGCCCAGTAAGCTGTCGGGCAGACTTCATTGCGTCTCATCTCATATTATATATCTGGCTTTCGATCTTATGTTCAATACAGAGAACAATAGTGTATTCACTAATATGCATTCCACACAAAATATGAACCGGTTCATATTTTGTGTGGAATGCATATGGTTTTAAATATTAATTTACACAAGAGGTTGTTGTTTTTTAATAAAAACTTTATTTTTAAAGAAACTGAAATAATTTGGTAAACCGGTTCATTTATTGTGGGTTGAAGTATTCATAAATTGATGAGGAAGTACATGAGAACTCACTTTTACCGTTTGATTATAAAAAATTACAAAATGGTGTTTGTTATAGGTATCGTTTCGTTTCTTCAGGCTTGTAATAGCAGCGGGAGTAATGACAAAGCCAATCCAGAACCAATACCTCCAACCCCTGCAGAGCCGACAGTATCAATTCCCGCCAACTGTAACTCCATTTTGGCTGAAACCGTTGTAGATACTGATTGGGAAGTTGATGGGTATACATTGTATGAATTTGAATCAGCTTTCGATGAAACGCTGGAATCCGGATTTGTCGTTGGTAACGCGCCGACATTGTATGGAGATGGAGAGAATGAAGACTTTGTACTTGAGCCAGCGAGTAACAGGCAATATGTATTAATGAACGGTAACTCTGGCAAAGTATATATCCACAATATAACTATCCCTGAAGATGGTGTGTACGAATTAAAAATATTCGCTAATACACAGCTTGGCTACAAGAAGCAACATATCTTCCTATATGAAGATAGCCAGTTAGATCGTACTAACTTGGAATCTGATCAACATGAAAACGCCGCCTTTTCACATTGGGGATATGAGTTTTTTGAGCATAAAGACAACCAATGGCATGAGTTTGTGCTACGTCCAGAGTTAGTTGCTGGAACATACACTATGGAACTCAGGCTATCATGGGGATTTACAATATTTGATCGGATTGAAATTAGTTCTGCTCCAATTCGTTTTGCATCTCAGTATGCTATCACTCAAGGCGTCCACTATGTCAGCGAGGAAAATGATATATCAGCGCCTCTTCGTCTGAATACGAATAAATTGGTTGATGTGACTATTGATGGTATGACTGCAAGCTATGCACTGAGCGAGACCTGCGATGAGTTAACATTGACAGCCGATGGGCTGTCAGAGTTAGAGCCCGGTACACACCAAGCACAAGTAAATTTTGACTACTTAGAACCAACGACATTTGAAATCAAGGTAGTAGAAGGGGATTTAACGGGGACCGCCGGAGACAGGTATGAAGCTGAAGATGTAACCCTGGGTGAGTTAATGCAAGTGCGTAGTCATGGCGATAGCGAATGGGATCGCTTCGATGATGTCAGTAGCAACAGCGGCTACGTCACCATGGAAAATACCGGATCAATGCTTTTTTACGTGAATGTTAAAGAAGCGGGGTTGTACAACATGAGTTTCCGCTATAGAACTGGAGCAAGTGACAAAGTACAGGACATTAAGATAAACGGTGAATTTGCACTTCCTGGTGCTGGTTTTAGGGCCTCTCGTACTTATTGGGAAACAGCAACTTTTCCTGTTCAATTAAAAGAAGGTAGTAATACAGTTGAGATAATCAAAAGTTGGGGTTTCCAGGATTTTGACTACTTCGATGTTTCAAAAGTACCCGCGAAAATGTCTGCTAAAGTGGGTCCTAAGCAGCAAAATTTTTATCTGGACCATCAGAAACAAATTTCCATCAAAATTGATCCCTACGGCAATGAGCTAGACTCAGTTATACTATCAGCGACAAACGAAGAGACTGATTTTGAAGCTATAGCCGTTAACTATGAAGTTGAAGAGTATAAAGACGATATTGAGGGCCGCTATACAAGTGTGATAGTGGGCGGTTTCTTCGCTCATCTAGACAGTCAACAACTCGCTTCACTACCTCCAGGAAACTATGAACTTACTTGGACATTCACCAGTGGTGACGTGAAAACAACGCAACTTAACATTGTTCCCCCAGACGCCGATTTTGACAACGATTTTGTCGTTATTTTCTTCGATTCCAGCCATGGAAATGCTGCGTTATTCTTGTTGCCTGATGGTAAATCCCTGGTGGTAGACCTGGGTCAATGGTGGGTCAATCTAGACCGAGTCATTCCTTTCCTTAAAGCCAATAATATTGAGCCAGACTATCTATGGCTGACCCATCCTCACGGTGACCACATTGGCGGTACCTATCGCCGCCAAGTATACGACGGCTTTATTTCTGAGGGACATGAAGCATTTGTTAACGCTTTTCCGAATGTCATCGTTCAACGATCAATGCATGAAGAAGACGGTGGCGATCGTGAATTCTTCAGGAGTGGTAGAGAGTTTGATTTAGGTGGGACCAGTGTAAAAATCTTGAATACTTTTGGTGACTCGTGCAGCGAGGACGCGATTGCTGTCAATTCTTGTGATTTAAATGCCAACTCACTGGCTTTTAGCATGGAATACTCTGGGTTCAGAGTGCAGTTTCAAGGCGATATATACGCGCACAATCAAGATAGAATCTTGAAAGAATACGGCACTGACACAATTACAGGCGAGTTGTTCTATGGAAATCATCACTGGCACGGTTCAATCAATCCTGAATACGTTAAAAAGTCAGATCCTGCTTTAATTTTTGTCCCTGCCAGTGAAGTAGTATATGCAAGAGGTGCCTTTACTCAGGATGCCATGGAAGCTGTAAATTATTTACGTCGCCACGGAAGTCAGTACAAGGAAATGTTAATGAGCTTTGACATAGGGCACCTTATCGTTCGCGTTAGCACCGATGAAGAAGGGCAGCCAGTTTGGACATATGAAACGATGAAAAATCTGGGTATTCCGGACGTTGGTGATACTCACTATCCTGATTACTCGGACGAACAAAAAGCAGAGCTTCATGAGCTTATCCGCTTGCCATATTTGGAAAAGTGGCGCAGCAATCCAGATTAGTCCCCCTTTGTATTTACCGATTTTTATCCGACCACACCTGGTGTGGTCCGTGTCTGTTTTAGAGTTCATTAGTTATGCAGAAGCTTTTATTCGTTTTACTACCATTGCTTGTATTTACTTTGCCTTGTGCGGAAGCTCACAATTTTGGGGAGGGTGGCCACCTAATTGTTAACATAGCACCGGATGGGGCGGCTGAAATGCAGTTTGACCTGACTACCGGTGAACTGAATAAACACTTCAAGATCGATAGCGACGAAGATGGAAAGTTATCAATTGAAGAAGAGCAAGCGTACCCTCATGGAGAATTAATCCGCTATATCTCAGACAACTTACTTATCAATATTGATGAAAGGGAATGTAGTTTCAGCATTGTTAACCATCGATTCATGCTTCATGGCAATGGAAATTATGTCCGTTTTCTAATCTCCCATGATTGTCCCGTACCAAGGTATTCAATCGGCGCTGAATACAACCTGCTTTTTGAAGACAACCCCAAACACATGGGTTCTTTGCATCTCACAAGAGACAACGCAATGGTGCAGGTGCGTTTTTTTGAAGATCAAAGAAACCAATCAATCGTGTTGCAAAAAGTTACTTTAGCAAACACCATAGTTGAGTTTACTGTCGAGGGTATTTGGCATATCTGGATTGGAATCGATCACATCTTATTTCTAGTTTGTTTGATTCTTCCCGCAGTTTTGATACTTAAGAAAAACCGCTGGATCGAGCGTGAATCGTTGACGGAAGTTGTCAGAGAATCGCTCAAAATAGTCACCGCTTTTACAGTCGCTCACAGTATCACACTTGTTAGCGCAACCTTGGGATGGGTAGAAATGCCACCGCCAAGAGTTACCGAATCAGTGATCGCGTTGTCCGTCTTAGTTGTAGCACTTAATTGTATTTTCCCAAAAATGGACAAGAGCCTTTGGATGCTTACTTTTGCATTTGGGTTAATTCATGGCTTTGGTTTTGCCAACGTTTTACTTGAGCTTTCCATGCCGCCAAATGCAACCTTTGTCGCGTTATTATCATTTAACGCCGGAGTTGAGATAGGGCAAATCATCATCGTATCTGCCACCCTCCCGTTACTTTTTACTCTGCGCAAACAGGCATTTTATCAACCCGTGGTATTAAAAGGCGGTGCATTAATAGTATCAATTGTCGCGATAGCTTGGTTAATTGAACGCGCATTTGACGTAGAAATTTTGTCTTTTATCTGACGAGAAAAACAAACATTAGTCACTCTCTTTGCTACCGCAGAAAGGAATATTGATTGCACCAATATAGGATAAAAACTTTAATGTTATCCCGGATTTTAAGACTTTATAAAAGATATGAAATCACTATTGAATTTCATAAAAAAACAGAGCACTTTTTCAGTATTTTCGTTTACACAATTTTTTTATTGTGTTCGACGTGCTGGGCCACAGAAGTAGACTTCGAGACGATTGAAGTCAAGGGGCGGAAGCGCAATCTTGTAGGTTTGAGCTCTTCTGCTTCTACTGGCAGTGTATCTCAAGGAGAAATTGCAATTCGCCCTTTATCTCGCACTGGCGAAGTACTTGAACTAGTGCCGGGAATGGTAGTGACGCAACACAGCGGCAACGGCAAAGCGAATCAGTACTTTCTGCGAGGCTTCAATTTGGACCACGGTACTGATTTTGCGACCTATCTCGATGGCATGCCGTTAAATCTGCCTACACATGGTCACGGTCAAGGGTACACCGATCTAAACTTTATCATTCCCGAAGCTATAATTAGCTTAGATTACAAAAAGGGGGCCTACTATACAGAAGCCAGTGATTTTAGTGGGGCAGGTTCTGCATGGTTAGCAAGTATAAATAAGACACTCAATAGCAATATGGGACTAACAGTTGGAGAGTTCGGTTTTGTTCGCAGCCTTCTGGTACATACTATTGGCACACAAAAGGGGAGCACATTAATCGCACTTGAATCCAATCAATACGATGGTCCGTGGGAAAATGTAAAAGAAGATGTTGGGAAAACCAATTTTTGGATAAAGCACACTACAAATGTCTCAGTTGGAGAGCTTTCAGCCAGCTTGATGGCATACGACAATAATTGGAATAGCGCTGACCAAATTCCAAGTAGAGCAGTCGAACAAGATGAGGTTAACAGACTAGGCTCAATCGATAGTACTGTCGGAGGAAAATCAAATCGCTTAAGCGTGAATGTAGAGTGGCAAAGCGATAAGGTGATCGCTAATGCTTATATGATCCGCTATTCGATGAATCTTTGGTCAAATTTCACGTATTTTCTAGGGAACGAAGACCTCGGTGACCAGTTTGAACAAACTGACGATCGTATGGTTTATGGCGGGAATATTGTTTTCGCTAAACCTCACAACTGGCAAGGTTTTGGAGGTCATAATACATTTGGTGCACAGATCAGACTCGACAATATTAAAGAAGTTGGCTTATTCCAAACCCAATCAAGAATTCGCTTTGGCACTATCAGACGTGATGATGTAAATCAATCTAGTACCGGGATATATTGGGAGAACGAAACGTGCTGGACTAAACAAATACGCACTACTCTAGGCGCTCGTTATGATGTATACAATTTTGACGTGTCAGACCTGGCTGGCGTCAATAGTTCGAGCATTAATCTCTCTCCAAATTCAGGAACGAAATCAGACGAATTGGTTTCACTAAAAGGCAACCTGATTTATCAAGTGAACACTGAGTTTGAAGGCTACCTTTCAATTGGCCAAGGTTTTCACTCAAATGATGCACGAGGAACGACTATTCAAATTGACCCTGTCGACGGAGCGCCCATCAATAGCGTAGATCCGCTGGTCCGCTCGTTCGGATACGAAGCAGGGTTAAGAGGTTTTATAGCAGATAAGTTAAGTACATCTGTGTCATTGTGGCTACTCGAACTTGATAGCGAGCTATTATTTGTGGGGGATGCTGGTAATACAGAGGCAAGTGGTAAATCCATGCGTAAAGGTCTTGAATTTACCAGCTACTATCACATAGCTGGCGACTGGACCTTAGACTTTGAGTATGCCTACACTGATGCAAAATTGGTCGATGTTCCAAAGGGTAAAAACAATATTCCAGGTGCAATTAAACACGTGTTGCAAACGGGTATAAGTGTCGATCAAGGTAAGGGGTGGTTTGGTAGCCTAAGGTATCGTTACTTTGGCAAGCGCGCGTTAGTCGAAGATACTAGTGTAGAGAGCAATAGTAGCGGCATATGGAACTTACGCGTTGGATATAGGTTTGGAAATAAATTGTCTTTTTCATTAGACGTGTTAAACCTCTCAGATAGCAAAGATCATGATGTCGACTACTTTTACGAGTCCCGTTTAGAAAACGAACCTGCTAATCAAAGTATTGACGATATCCATTTTCATCCTTTCGAACCTAGAAGTGTAAGGGCTTCAGTCTCTTACTTCTTCTGAGTTGAGCTGTTGGTCTATAACTATGGTTATGTATCAACCAGTGGTGCCATGGTTAGCCATGGTCCTAGAGCACGCATATCACAAAAAATGTTGGTGTTTTCACTGTTCTAGATAACTGTTCTGAGCAAACTGATACGTAGGAAGCTGAGGAGAACCTAAACCTAAATGGAAAGGTCACAATGCACTGATACAGCTAGTTAAACTGTACCAGCGCATTGTGACCGGCTTTTTACTGGCGGCGCGATAAACAACTATCTATTTTAAGAAACCTATTTTAGTCGTTGGAACCAGTAAGACGGTTCCATGGCGCATAGACTTTGCCGGCATAGACATTTCATCAGACCTGTTTCTCCAAGTGACTAAGTCATCACTCGTAGCAAGACAATAAGAAAACTCGCTATCTGGAGCGTCCCAGTATAACCACCAGAGATTATCTTTCTTTAATAAAGACGGACCTTCGGCCATGACATTCACAATGTTGGTTCCTGCACCAACAATTGGCGCTCCCATTTCGGTCGGATAAGGACCTTGCATATTGTCGGAAAATACCAAGCGTAAGTTTTTGCCGCCCTTATTCTCAGGCATTTCATTTTTGATCACCATCACAAATTGGTCATCAATTGTATCAGAGGTACCTTTGTCGTCTTTTGCAATATATGGGTCGATAACACTCACTTCAGGAGATTGTGGCGAATAGAATAACTCAGGTGGAGAAAAACTATTAAAGTCACTAGTTCTAGTTATATAAGTTCGGTGATCTCGTCCTGGACGGTTAGACGAACCGTCATTGTCTTTGAGTTCCTCTTCTAAAGTGGAACTCCACAAAATGAAGTACTCTTCGCTTTCATCATCCCAGTGGAGCTCTGGAGCCCAGCTATTCTTAGCCCCATCGCCGTCTTGCCAAAGAGATATTTTCTTTGGCTCACTCCATTGGACGAGATCTTTTGAATATGCATAGCCAATTGTTTTGGACCACCAGCTGGTGGTCCAAACCATATGAAACATATTGTCGTGAAAGAGGATTGAAGGGTCTCTTGTCAGGTTTTCATCCGGCCAATCAGGTGCTTCAAAAATGAGTTTACCCTCGTTTAACCATTTAAAATTTAAACCATCATAGCTGTAAGACAGGTAGATACCTGTTTCTCCGTTTCCTAAAAAATAAGGTAGTAAAAATACTTCCCCAGTTTGCGGTTCGGATGTCTTAATTGCTAGTGTTTCCTTTTGTATTGAACAACCCCCAACCAAAAATACAGCTAACAACGTACAGGCGAATACTCGTAATTTTCCTATTGCAAAAACAATGGGGCTGTTATCCAGAAAAGTAAAAAAATCTGATCGAAGATTCATATTGATTTGTACCCGCCTTATTTTTAATTTTAGAGATAAGTTTAACAAATAATAACAAGTTTGACACCGGTGTCAAACTTGTTATTATTTGTTGGGAAATTGACTATTTAGAACGAAGAGGTTTTGATGAGAGCTTTTGTAATGTTATTTGCAATGATCGCTTTTTCACAAATGGCCGCAGCAAATGGACGCGAACTTGCCGACGACTATCAATTAAGCTACCCAACCAAAGCCGTACCAAAAACTCAATTCGGCCTATTGCCGTCTGGAAAACCGGCGTCGTTGTATTGGCTGTCCAATGAAAATGGAATTGCAGTCGCCATCACTGATTTGGGAGCAACTATTGTCTCGCTTTATGCACCAGATCGAAATGGTGTCTTTCAAGATATTGTTTTGGGTTTTGAAACGCCGGAAAGCTATTTGACCGAAAGCCCATACTTTGGTGCGATAGTTGGAAGATATGGGAATAGAATTAAAGAGGGAAAATTCACTCTGGACGATGTGGACTACCAGCTTGCTATTAACAATGGGAAAAACCATCTTCACGGGGGCGAAGTTGGCTTTGATAAAAAACTATGGCAGGTAGACGCATTTTCAGATAACAGAATAGTACTCCAATTAAAAAGCCCCGATGGAGAGGAAGGTTACCCTGGAACACTCGTTACCCATGTGATTTACAGCCTGAACGACCAAAATCAGTTGTCGATAGAGTACTCGGCCACGACGGACAAAACAACGATAGTAAACCTGACGCAACACAGTTACTTCAATTTAGCAGGTCACAATGGCGGCTCTATTCTGGATCACGAGCTTGAAATCAACGCTGACAGATTTACAGAGATCGACAGCGAGCTAATTCCTACAGGACGATTACCTTTGGTCGAAGGTACTCCATTGGATTTTCGAGAAAAAACAACTATAGGAGCTCGTATTGAATCACCAGATCCACAATTAATAAATGCATTAGGCTATGATCACAATTGGGTTTTGTCTGCAAATGCTGCTAGTGGAAAGGAGGCGGCTGCGGTTTTACATCATCCGGCTTCAGGGCGAACGCTTACTATTTTCACCACAGAGCCTGGCATACAATTCTACTCAGGGAATTTTCTAGATGGTTCTATCAAAGGTAAACAAAACGCAACATATTGCCATCGGTGCGGATTAGCACTGGAAACACAGCATTTCCCAGATTCACCAAATTATCCCCAGTTTCCCAGTGTTCGTCTTGAAGCCAGTGATGAATTTCGGTCTAAAACGATATTCCAGTTTAGTGTAAAATAGTGCCTTGGAAAACATATTTTACCTGTTATTGCACTTAGCTCAGAATGTATGCTCCATCCATTTCAGTGCATCACGTGGCAAGGCATCCCAAAAAAAATAGATCTACATATCATTCAACTGATACGTAGATCAGATGCTTGTGGAGACAATACCTGAATCGCAATATATAGTAGGTTCAGTGTATATTCGGAGGTAGCAGCAATTGGCTAGTTAGGTTCCTGTTCCAAGTGTCGGGGCTTTTGCCATACTCTGACATAGTCAATTTCAAAATCAACGACGCCATCTTCTTTTTCGCCTTCCGGACTGTTTTTCTCAAGATCTTCCAAACTATCGGGAACGCCGTGCCACGGGAATGTCTCTTGGTCTAACCACAAGCTTATGGGGCGATCAGCAACCCAACCGTCGTAGTCCTCAGGTACATTGCGATTTTCAAGAGCCCATTTACGGACATCATCCTTGCTTACCTCAGAGATGAGCTTGCCATCGACGTAATATTTAAAGCCGCTCTCATCCCATTCAAAACCATAGACGTGAAAGTCGTCTGCAACGCGAAAACCCAAATCTTTGTGTTGGGTAAATACGGGCTTGCCAGCGTCAGGCAATCCTGTTTGCCAATCACGCAATGACCACCAGAGTTCACGATCCAAATGATTTTTTTCTGGGTCTCGGTGGTCGCCAAATTGCTCGAAAAAGTCCAGCTCAATCTTGTTACCCATAGACCAAAACGCGCTGGTGACTTCGGCATCTGCTGCTTTACTTCTTATTTCGATATATCCGTAGGTGAAAAACTTACGGGAAATGAAGCAGGCTGTAGTGATGTTTTCGTAGGGAAGGGGATCACCAAAGTGGGGTTTTCTCACTTCATCACTAAAAGGAAAATCAGGTTCCCAGCGGGTTTCCAGGACTAACTTACCCTCTTCCAAGCGATAGTTTCTGCCAGAAAACTGAGAGGGAGCGCGCCCTTTCCATACCCACTTTTTGGGGTTGTCCGGGTGTTTGTATACGGGTTTTCCATTTTCAAACTTACCAACAATATACCAGCGATCTTCATCTATGGTATCACCATTAAATTCATCGCTGACCTCGGTATTGTATACCCACTCCCCTTGGTTAGCTGGGTCTGAAAGAGGTAAAACAGCGGTAGATGACAACGATTCTGTGCGTTCGTCGGCTAACGGTGGTGCATGGCTTTTCTGACTGCATGATTGTGAAAGAAAGAATGCGCACGCTAATGAGAGTAGTCGGCCATAGCGAAGGGCGATGCGACAAGTGCTTACATTGTTTACGTACTCATGTTTAGGGCTGGTCATAGTTTGATATCCATAGCAAAAAGTAAAAAGCGCTGTCGCTGTAGGACTTTTTTGCCTACATGACATATTAACATTACCCTAACATAAATATAGCATAAGTATAAAGATATGATGTTTAAGTTTGTTGTGAGTATGTGATAGTGGGTACCTGAGTAAGGAGGGCTCATCAGTGAGTCATGAGCCGGCGTTTTTTCTACGAGGTAACGAGAGTAGAGCGGGCTCACAAGTTTGTAGAAAGCAGTGAGCCGGATTGAGATGGATAGGACTAAATCACAGAAGCCAGTTCGCTGCCCTGGCGAATGGCAAATTTAGCGTCTAACTCACCCGCCTTAAACGCGCCACCAATAACGTGCACGCTATGTCCTCGGGTTTTAAGCGCTTCTGCCAGCCCATTGTTGGGTTCCTGACCTGCGCAGACGATCACGTTGTCCACTGCCAGCACTTTTTCTTCTCCGTTGTGAACAATATGTAGCCCGTCGTCGCTGACTTTCTGATATTCCACACTATTAAAAAATTCTACGTCGTTTTTCTTAAGTGTGGTTCTGTGGATCCATCCGGTGGTTTTGCCTAAACCCGCCCCTACCTTAGTCTTCTTTCGTTGTAGTAAATACACTTTTCTGGCCGGGGTTGGCTTGGCTGGAGTCATTAATCCCGCTGCTTCGGAATAGGCTTTGTCAATGCCCCAGTTTACCAGCCATTTATCGGGTTGTGTGGTTAAACTTTCCTGCTCAACCAGGAATTCTGCCACATCAAAGCCGATACCGCCGGCACCGATAATAGCCACGGAACCACCGACTTTGTCTGGGTTTGCAAACACATCGAGATATCCCATGACTTTGGTATGGTCGCTGCCGGGTATTCGTAACGTGCGCGGGGTAATGCCAGTGGCAATCACGATGTCATCAAATTTGGTTTGCTCGAAAGACGCTGCGGTAAGATGCTCACCAAGCTTTAATGTAACGCCGTGTTTTCGTAGTTGCACACGGAAGTAGCGCAGGGTTTCGTAAAACTCTTCTTTACCAGGTATTTGCTTGGCAATATTAAACTGCCCGCCAATATCGCCAGCCTGATCGAACAGGGTAACATCATGCCCTTTCGCGGCCGCGTTGATGGCAAAGGCGCATCCCGCTGGCCCGGCCCCCACTACCGCAATGTGTTTTGGCGCGTCTACTCGGGGGAAGTTGAGTTCAGTTTCGTAGCACGCCCGTGGATTAACTAAACAGCTTGCACGTTGCTGCTTAAAAACATGGTCCAGGCACGCCTGATTGCAAGCGATACAGGTATTGATTTCGTTAGTTCTGCCCTCAGCAGCTTTAATGACGAGATCGGGGTCGGCCAGAAAAGGCCTGGCCATAGATACCATGTCGGCATCGCCGTTTTGCAGTACTTGCTCTGCCACATCAGGCATATTAATGCGATTGGTGGTGATAAGCGGTAGCGATACTTCCGCTTTCATCCGTTTAGTTATCCATGTAAATGCCGCGCGAGGTACAGAAGTGGCGATAGTGGGAACTCTGGCTTCATGCCAGCCGATACCGGTATTAATCATTGTTGCGCCGGCTTCTTCAATGGCTTTTGCCAGATACACTACATCAGACCAACTCGCGCCGCCTTCCACCAGATCCAGCATAGACAGGCGATAAATAATAATGAAGTGCGGCCCCACGGCAGCCCGAACACTTTTTACGGTTTCTATGGCAAACCTGGCTCGGTTCTCCAGACTTCCACCCCATTCATCGGTGCGCTTATTGGTTCGCTCGCAGAAAAATTGATTTATAAGGTAGCCTTCAGAACCCATGATTTCCACGCCGTCGTATTGTGCATCCTGGGCAAGCCTGGCCGCGTTAGCAAATTGCTTGAGGGTTTTCTGAATGCCTCGTTTGGTGAGTGCTCTGGGCTTAAACGGAGAAATAGGTGACTTTAAGGCAGACGGCGCTACTGCAAATGGGTGATAGCCGTAGCGGCCTGCGTGCAGCAACTGCATGCAGATTTTGCCGTTTTCACTATGCACTGCCTGGGTGATTTTACGGTGTTGTTTAACGTGCTTATTGCTCGACATGCGGCTGCTGAAAGGTGCAACCCAGCCGGCAATATTCGGGCTAATGCCGCCGGTAACAATTAATCCCACCCCTCCTTTAGCTCGCTCTTGATAAAAAGCGGCCAGTTTGTCAATGCCATGTTTTTCTTCTTCCAGCCCTACGTGCATGGAACCCATAAGTGTGCGGTTGCGCAGTTGAGTGAATCCAAGATCAAGTGGAGAGAGCAATCGCGGGTACAATGCGTGGTGTTCCATAGTTACCTCTTTTGGGCGAAAAAACCGATTATTGTTATGGCTAAACGCGGTAAAGCAGCCTGTTAAGACGGCGCTGAATGTAATGATAACGTTAATTTTGGTCAACTGGTACAACCAATTCGATCAATAAATCAATATTTCGATTTCCGGTCTGTGGACAGCATAACGTTATGCAATCTCGTGAAACGCAAAATACGATTTGAAATTCAATTAATAAACATAGTATGTTTGTTAATATATTACTTTCAGTGGTGTAATCAAATTGTAAATAACGTTGAGACGCGTTGGAGATTCACCAGGGGACACACTTTTATCTATGGGCATCGCTATGAGTACAGCTACATCGGCAGGTTTTATCACTTTTTTATATGTGCTCACCATTGTGGTGGGATGCAGTACATCATCACCTGATATGGAAACCCCAGCAGACCATTCCCTATTCCGAGTCACTGACGGTGTTATTCCTTTTGACAAAAAACTGAGCAGAAAGTGGGGGGCGGCGGTGGTAGCTGATGTAGATCAAAACGGTTGGGACGATGTCATCACTACACAACACGGCAACTCTGCTCTCATTTACTGGAATGACGGCGGGCAGTTTTCCGCGCCTATTACGCTTATCACGGGTGATACCCATGGTTTGGGCGTATCTGATTACGACGGTGATGGCAATATGGACATTATTGTTTCTCCGGGTGGCGGTGATGGTGGTAACCCTAGAAGACCGGTGTTCTTTTCCGTCGACAAAAAGCGAAATATTACCCGGGAAGGCACCTTTGAACATTTTCGCGCCAGTCGGGGCCGTGCCATTAAGTTTATAGAGGCCAATCAGGACAGCAAGTTGGATTTGTTTACCACAGGCTTTGCGCCCAGAAAAGTGGCATCGCTCACCACGAATCAGTTGTATCGCAACACAGGCGCTACGTTCGAACATCCAGTCACACTGGCAATGCCTCACGATGCACTGTCAGTAAAAGTGTTGCAAACCGATGTCAACAGTGACGGTTTAATGGATGTTATCACATTTGGTGGACGGGATATGACGTTGTCACTTGCACAAGGTGATGGAACTTATTCTGATGCAACACAAGATGTGTTAGGTGAATTGGCGCGCATCCGTTATGTCAGCAATATGGCTGAGTTGGACTACGACAATGATGGTGATTTTGATTTGTTTTTAACGCGCAGCCCTTACCAGTTTGAAAAAGAGGCGTATTACGATGACAAAAACCAAAATTTTGCATTTTTTGTATTCCGCGACGCATTTATGTTTGACGATATCATCGTCGGGGGAGACAACCTGATCCTGGAGAATATTCAGGAGACGTGGGCAACGTATGACATTCAGTTGGGCGAAAGGCGCAAGGTTGTGGAAGCTTCCCGACCCGAGCATAACACCGGAGGGCGACTGGTGATTAAACCCGAGGATGCCATGGGGTGGCCACAGGACGACGAATTAAAAGGCATGCACATTGGCTATATGGGTGACGGTAAATGGCGTATTGGCGGTGTCGTTAAGTCGCGCTTGGCCGCAGTGGTGAAAAACGTATTGGTCCACCCGGGAGAAATCAAGCGAAATCCTTTACCGGCGGTTATGTTAGAAAATCGAAATGGTCGTTTTGTAGATGTAACTACGGAGTTGGGAATTGCCGTTGAAGCGCAAACTACCAGTGTTGCGGCAGGTGACGTGAACAATGATGGCTTTGTGGATTTGGTTGTGTCCCCATACGGAAATATGGCCTTGCCGGTGACCCACATTGTGTTGCTAAATCAGCAGGGCAAGCGCTTTGCAATGCACCCATATAGTGGGTTGGTTTCCGAAGAAATTGGCGCCACCGGTCTGGGGGTGACATTGTTTGACTACAACAAAGATGGGCGCTTAGACGTTATTTTCGGAAATGAACGGGGCCGCTGGTACATGGCTGAAAATCAGGTGCCTGAAGAAATGTTGGGCCATTTTGTTAAAGTGCATGTCTCAGCATCTCCGACTGCCGGTGCTCAGCCTACAGGAGCATGGGTAACCGTGTCTGCGTGTGGAAAAAAACAAATCCAGCACATGGGGGCCACAGGTGACGGCTTCCACCATATGCTAAACAGTGAGATGCACTTTGGCCTCGGAATTTGTGACCATGTGGACGACGTTTATGTCAGGTGGGCTAATGGCGAAGAAAAGCATCAGTTCAATGTGGCCGCTGGTCAGCTAGTGCGGTTCTGACAAAGCTCATGAAATACAGGAAAATGCGTCTATATCAAACCGGAGGCTGCAAACGCGCAGCCGTTAGACATCACTGTCGAAAATGAATGCGTTTCCCCCGCTCTTACTTCGCTTTATTTGACTAACCCTTTGTCTACTTTACAAAATAACAATGCATTTTCTCTATGAGATTTATCCAAAGAATTGGCAAACCCTTCGTCGGTATACTAAAACTATGTATTGAGACCGATATAACAGTGGCTAGCTAAGATTACATGGCTGTGAAACCCAATCTTGCCAGGGATTTTATTTAATGACAGAGTTTTACAGTGTGCTGATGAGCATGAATGCGTTGTGTGCTATCAGCATTTTATTGTCAGGTGTAGACAGACGACGGCCTTATTTTATAGCGTTAGCACTCCTCAATGCAGTGTTGTTCTTATTTCATTGGCTTTCATTGATGTTGCATAGTGCCACCACTGTTGATGAAGCCATAAAAATCAGTAAGTATCATCTGTTCTGCGTCATTTTGGCTCACCCTCTGCAGATTTTAATTCTGGGCTTATGGACAAAGTTTCGCTATGTGAAAGTGCTGTTCTATGCCTTTTGCCTAATGTCGCTCCCGCTGTTGGTTATCAATGTGTTTTCCGAACACTCAATAAGATACGGCGAGCATGCAGTGCTGATAACCTACACCACTGTGTTTGGCGATACTGCTGCAATCTTAAAAGGCGAAAGCGGTGCGTATTTTCCGCTGCTTCACCTTAGCTATGCTTTATCTTCGTTGTTTATGGCGTACTGCGTCATTCGCTTCTTCAAACAAAAGCAGATATATCTGTTTTTCACATTACTGCTCACGATACTGCTGCAGCTTGGCGCAAGTGAAGTAGGCTTTGAGATTGATCAGCAAACCTTAAACTGGGTGTACGTGGGAGGTGTGCCTTCCACGGTTATGTCGCTGCTTGTGATGGGTATGATAAGCCGTGGTTTTAAGGAAAAATCTGATGAGTTAGATAAAGAGGGCAACAATAAAATTGCAATGCAAGGTGTGTTTTCTGCGCTGGCCAAAATATCAAACGAAGGTGACGTGAGTTCATTCTATGAAAATTGCGTTACGCTTTTAGCCCGGTATTCAAAAGCAGACTACGTGTTATTTGGGTTAGTCAACGCAAATAACCCACAGACTATTGCCACAGAGGTGGTGATTAAAAACGGCGAGCGTATTGATAATTTCGTGTATAAACGCAAAGGTTCGCCTTGTGAAAATGTACTGTCAATAGAGGCATGCGTACATCGCGAAAAAGTTGCAGACGATTTTCCCGACGATGCAATGCTGCGTGAAGAAGGCATTGAGGCATATATTGGGCACCCCATTGTGGGAAGCAATCGATGTAATGTGGGTTTATTGGTATTAATGTATAAACGGCCGTTAACTGGCGAAGGCGCACTCAGAGCCGCTACAGATGTTTTCGCAACGCGAATGAGTGCCGAGTTTAGACGGCAAGCCCTGCAAAATGAACTCAAGGCGACAGCTTTCATTGACTACCTTACCCGTTTGCCCAACCGCACAAAGCTACTTACCTGTGTGAACACAGTGCGTGCTGACTTGCAAACCGAAGATGCCCAGGCACTACTGATGTTATTTGACCTTGACCATTTTGGTGAGGTGAATCGCAAGTATGGCTACGATGTGGGTGACAGGGTAATAAAAATCATTGGTGAACGGTTGAGCAGTTACACCAGTGAATGCGTGCATATTTTTCGCTGTGGCGGTGATGAATTTGCTGTAATGATCCCTAAGGTGCGCGCTGATTTAACCCGCCTGACAAATGTTCACTGGACAGCAATTCAGGCTATTGTCAATGAAACCTGTAGTGTTGGAAATCGCAGGATCAATGTCAATTGCACAATGGGGGCGGTATTATTTCCATCACAGTTGGATTCAAAAATCGACGTTATTGGCGCTGCTGAGCAGGCACTTATGCGCGCGAAAGAGCACGGTCGAGGACGGTATACCTTTTTTGACCCGGCTTTTCTTTCTGATGTTGAATATGCCAGGGAACTTGAGGCTGACTTAGTCGCCGCACTTCATCATGATGACGGGCTGGATGTATATTATCAGCCAAAAGTTGATTTAAACGGCGACATTGTTGGTGCTGAGGCTCTTGTGCGTTGGTTTAGTAAAAAACGCGGAGTTGTCTCGCCGGCCGACTTTATTCCCATTGCGGAAGAAACCGGGGTTATTCACTTGCTGGGGCAATGGGTATTGACGCGTGTGCTGGATGACCTGGTTCACTGGCAGCGGTGCCACTATCACCTGGTGCCTATAGCCATTAATGCTACGGTTTCACAGTTTGAAGACAACGACTTTATACAGCAACTCAAGTCTTCAATTATTGAAAAAGGTTTACAATCGCATCTTATTGAATTGGAGCTTACTGAGTCAGGGTTGTTAACTGACCGTTTAAAAGCAATAACCACACTTGCAGAACTTAGAGGATTTGGTATTACCGTTGCAATTGATGATTTTGGGACGGGTTACTCTTCGTTGTCATACTTGAGTGAACTGCCTCTGGACGTATTAAAAATTGATAAATCTTTCGTTGACGGATTGTACGATGATCGCAATCGGGAACTGGTGAAATCCATCATTGCAATCAGTAAAACTATGGGGCTTACCAGTATTGCAGAAGGCACGGAAACCCTGGAGCAGGTAAACCTAATGAAATCTTACGGATGTGATTTATTCCAAGGGTATTATTTCAGTAAACCCCTGGCGAAAGACGAATTTGAAACCTGGTTGCAGGGTTAATTATTTTTTTGTAGATCTTCGGGCGCGTTGTCGGCAACTACCGCATTGCGCTCTCCCATGGGCTTGTCTTTGCCAACGGTACTGTCTGTCAGGGTTTGCAATTCAATTGCAGCGTTTAGTTCTGCGCCAATAAGAATGATATACGCACTTAGGTAAAGCCAGAGCAGTAAAATAATAATGCCACCCACTGACCCATAAGTTTTGTTGTATGAAGCAAACTCAGTCAGGTAGAGTGAAAACCCATAGGAAGCTCCCACCCACAAAATTGTCGCGAATGCGGAGCCTGGTGTCACCCATCTCCAGCGGGCCGCGCGACGATGAGGCGCGTAGCGATAGAGAGAAGCAAGTGCCAGGTTAAAAATCGCAAGGAGGGCAGGCCAGGTAAACCAGCTGACTTTCACATCACCCAGTGTATCGCGGTTCAACCACTCCACCAGTTTCGGCACGACAGAGATACAGACAAGTGCAACAATGACTGTGGCTATCATGCTGATGGTGCAGATAATACGCGCCACAATGCCTTTGAAAAATCCACGCCCTTCGCTTTCACGGTAGGTAATATTACAGGCGGTAATGAGCGCATTAGCCCCTTTACTGCTGCTCCACAAAGATATCAGTAGTGTGAGAAAAAAACTCCAGCCCAGCGCAGAGTTTGACCGTTGAATCAATCGCTTTAATTGCTCTTCTATGATGTACTGGCTTTCTTCTGGTACGATGTTGACCAGCATGGCCATGTGTTCTTGTACCTCAGCAGACGACACCACTAAACCATACAAGGCGATAGTGGCGGCAAGGAGAGGAAATATGGCCAGCAAGCAATAAAAAGCCACGCCAGCGGCAATCAGGGGAATATTGTCATTTTGCACACTGCGAGTGATGCGTTTAGCTATACTCCACCACCCCTTCACAGGTATGGTAAGCGTAGATTTGGCGTTGTTGAAGGTTGTCTTGCTCATGAGTGGTATCAATTGATGAACGGTACCATTGATACTCCCTTTCTGTCGGCAAGGGTTCATTAACGTGTGTAATTTGCACTCTGGTGTATTACCCTTTGGCAACGGTCCCGGATTTGTTTTCTGCTGGCCGCGCTTTGAGATATTGCTGCGTCATTTTTTCTGCTGAGCGCCCGGCTACATATCCGCCTAAACCAATTTGCAGCAACGTCCATGCCTCGGGGGCAAGCTTGTTGGGTAACCAGCCAAAACTGTCCGATACCACCAAAATGAGAAACACTAACATAGTAATCGGTCGCCAATTGCGTTGAAGCCACGATTGACCGGTAGCCTCGGCCGTGATGATCGCTGTTTTGCTTTCCAGGAGTTGTGTTTCATAATCGATGACCTTCGCCAGCAGTTCATTTTCCACCGCTTTAATTTTGCTTTGCAGTTGGAGTTTTTCTTCATCGCTGGTGTGCAGTTCATCCACCAGCTTTACCGCAGGCTCAAAGATACTGCTGATAAAAGAGAACACGTTCATATTAACCTCCTTGTTTATTGTCTAAATTAGGCATGAGTTTGATAAAGGCGTTGTAGTGCCTTCGTATTTTTTCTCCGTACACGTTTTTTTGCCCGGCGCCGTTGTACATGCTGGCAAAATCTACAAAGTCGTGATTGCGAAGGTATTGCAACATTTGAGGTGAGAAAAACTCAAAAAGGCCAGCTATCTGGTATTGAATGTGAGATGAAAAGGCCGCAAACATTTCGGTCACTGTGCGATAGCCAATTCGTTCGTGGTTGAAGCCCATAATCTGAGGTGCCCCCATGCTGATTGATAGCATGGCTGCTTCCTCGTCGAGTAGACGGGCGAATTCAAATACTTCCCATTCTGTGATCTGGCGTCCGTGGAAAGGTTGCCATTCGTCGTTAATGTCTTTTCGCCATTCGTGACCGAGCCATACTTTGTCACTGCGATAGCGAAAATGCTGACTAAATTGCGTGGCATTGTGTTTACCCCAGTAGCGCCAGAACTTGTGGTTTTCAAAACGGATGATCATTTTGTCGCCGTTATTTTGTTCAAACCCTTTGCCGGCACTTTCTACACATAACACCGCCACTAATGCTCCGGTGCTAATTTGTTTTTGCTGGCACAGTTGGTTAAGCAGAGCACCAAAGCGGTTCCAGGTAGTGGCTACCCCACGCTGTTCCGCATTACCTGTGACAGGGAGGATCACAGGTGGGGTCAGCGGTATTGGACTGTTGGTATCACTTCGTTTCGGAATAGGAGCAATGATGTCATTTTCATGATCCGCCATGGCGAGGGGGGCTTCAGAATCGGGGGGAGGTGAGTCGTCGCGGGCGATATAGGTGTCAGACACATAACCGCGATTGCCGTTGAATCTTATTTGACTCCAACCTTGAATAGTGCCTTCGACCCAGACCCGATTGCGTTGAGCGAGCTGGCCAAAAATACTGGCTGTAAGTGAGGGGGCAGCGCGGACATTCAATAGGTTTGCCGTTACCACTCCGTGGTAACCCGATGACGCGTAGGTTAAGTCGACATACGGTGCGGCTACATACGCCGTTTGATGATTGAATTCAATCTCCAGCCAACCGTCGAGGATAGCAAGCGTTTTAACCGATGCGCCCTGTGATAATGTCGCGACATACGCTGCACTCGGCGATGGGCCAGCACGCACGTTTAAGCGCGGCGTGTTTACCGCACCGGACAAGCGCGACATGTCGTTTACGGGTTTGAGGTAAGCGCCGTTGACAAAACCAATGGTAGTGCCATAGCGAATTTGCCACCAACCATTGATATTCGCTTCACCGCGAACCACTTCATTTTCCGTAAGTCTGGACAGCACCGACGACCTTGTCATCGGCATGCTGCGGACATTCAATAACTGCGGAACCACGGCGCCTAACATAAGCGACTCTGCGGGTTGCTCGAGGACGCGTGTCTAACTGCGTTTACACAATAGCTAGTCAATCTTTGTTCCTTTTCGTTTATCCATAAACAAAGAGGCCGACTGCTTTCTGGCACGGATGTGTACTGCCGAAGGATGAAATCAAAATGTAACAGCTAAACCCGCTCCGCGCATCTTTTTTTGCTTGTGATTCGTTTGTAGCCTCCTTAAAAGGCAGTAGTTTGCTGGCTTTTTTCCCGGGGCTATCAGTCAAAATACACACAACCAAATACCATAATGTATTGATATTTGTCATTTCCCACTGTTCATTTTCCCACCATAGTCGAAAGTACATCAGGTACACATCAGCGGAGCGTGTCTTTTTTTCTTCAGTAAAAAAACGCGTCTCATATTAGGAATAACAAGAAAAACAAAGGTGATTTTACATGTTTAAAGTCAATCAGTTATCGGTATTCATTTCTACAGTCCTGCTGGTAAATACAACAGTTCGGGCCCAGGAAACAGTGCAAGATGGTGTGAAAAGTGATCTTGAAGTCATAGAGGTTACTTCACGAAAACGCGCAGAATCTTTAAATAAAATTCCCGTAGCCGTATCGGCTTTCACCGAAGAAATGATTGAACAACAAGGTTTTCAGTCTCTTGATGATATTGCGCGTTTCTCACCAGGCCTGAGTTTTTCTAAAGCATTTGGTCGATCAACCGAGCGTCCGGTGATTCGGGGGATGAGTAATGTGCTCGCCGGTGTTCAGTTTGGCGTTGAATCTGGCGCAGCGTATTTTGTCGATGGCAACTATTTTGCTGGCGATATCCAAAGCATTGATATGAGTAACATTCAGCGCGTTGAAATCGTAAAGGGGCCACAGAGTGCATTATATGGGCGCAATTCTTACTCAGGGGCTATTAACTTTATTACCAAAAGCCCAAGTGATGCATTCAGTGCACGAACAAAAGTTCTTTTTGCCGAGGACGGCGAGCATACCTTTAGCGTCAATGCTGATATTCCTATTAACGAGTGGTTACACTCTTCGGTTAGCATTCGGGATTACAATTACGATGGGCAGTGGGAGAATGAAGTGACAGGCAAAACTGTCGGTGATGAGTCCACACGATCATACAGTCTCGTTCTGGATGCGCAACCTAGTGATAGTTTGCACCTTCGCTGGCGTATTCAGTCGCAAGAAGACGATGATGGCACCCGCCCGTTTTTCCTGCAACCCGCTACGGAAAACAACTGTTTTTCCGGCGTTCGCTCTTTAGCTTATTGGCCGGCCAGCGCTTCTGACAATAACTTTCAATACTATTGTGGTGCTATAGAGGCCAGACCTATTGCACTGAATGATGGAGCTGATGCAGATGGTGTTCCCAATGCCGTTCCTGGAGTTCCCACCAGTGGTTTCCTACCCGGTGGTGTAACCTACTTTGGTAACCCTTACGATCTTAACGACGGCACAGCTTTTGATGGTGTAGAAAATGATCTGTTGTTCAGTACGCTGGCAGCGGATTATGAAACCCAAGGTGGCTATGTATGGGATGGTAATATTAGCTACCGTAACCAAGATGGCCGCACGGGATCGGACAGCGACCATTCATCGGTTAACTTCACCTTTGCACCCGGGCAAGAGGGTTTCTTTGCTCTGTCGTCACGTGCCAAAGTCATTGACAAGACCGCCGAGCTTAAGTTGCGCTCTCCAGATGCTGATCTCTCCTGGATGGTGGGCGCGTTTTATTACAAACAACGCAAAGATACGTACGATCTAACATTCGACAATGCCCAGGTTGGTCTTTATGAAAACTTTAGTTCAGTGACGAATCAGGCCATCTTTGCTTCTGTTGATTATCGCGTGAACCCAAGATTTGATATCACAGCAGAGGCGCGTTGGGCAAAAGAAAAGAAAGTAGTAACCGAGTATGCAACCACTGACGGCTCGCTAGTGTTTAACGAAGGTGGGGAGTGGAATAACTTCACGCCGCGATTTACAGCAAATTATCAACTTAATGAAGATACCATTATTTACGGTATTGCAGCGAAAGGCGTAAAACCCGGTGGCTTCAACGGCAGTGCAGGAGCTTCTGTTGGACAGGAAACGTATGAGCAGGAAGAAACAAGCTCTGTGGAAGTGGGGATCAAAAGCCGTTCTTTTGAGAACATGTACGCAACAATTTCCGCTTACTACAACGATATCAGTAAACTTCAGCTCACAACCGCGGTGCCCAATCCTGATGGTGCGTTGAACTCCATTGCCACCAACCAAGGAGAAGGTGAGGTGTTTGGCGTGGAATTAGATTTGCACGTGCAATTTACTGACTACCTGAATGGACGTTTTTCCTATGCTTATGCCGATTCACAATTCACCAGTGGCTGTGACGATTTCCAGTATGCGCTAACCAGTGCCGGCGGGTTGATGAATCCCGACAATATTGCCGAAAGCCCTGATTTTAATGCGTTGTTGGGGTTAAGTGGAGAAGGAGATTGTTCTATTAAAGGCAATCAATTCCCATTAAGTTCAAAGCATCAAGCCAGTGCTTTTGCTGAATACGTGCAGGAAATAAGTGGCGGCATAGAGGGGTTTATTAATGCTGATGTCAGTTACGAATCTAAGAAATACGTTCAGGTGCACAATTATGCGTATTTACCTGAGGCAGTTATTGCAGGGTTACGTACCGGCGTGAGGGCTGATAACTGGAGTGCTTCACTTTTCGTTAGAAACCTGACCGATGAAGATGCGCCAGTGATGGCAACGCGTTGGTTGGCGATACCTTATTTCACTTTTTCTTCGCTGAATACAGCACCAGACGGTGCCGATACGGGGAGTCCGCGAGCATTTTTTGGCAATGCCCGTCGCGGACGCCAGATAGGTCTTGAGTTTAGCTACTACTTCCAATAATCGCGTTTTTGAGTTAGTGGGGCACACGTCCACACTGGTTTTATACTGCCTTGCTGCCCGTTGTCGGGCAAAGGCAAACTCAATGGGGATGAATCTGCCTATGACGAATGCTGTCACTACTGCTTTATTCCTTATCGTACATCCTACCTTCGTAGGATGAAATCGCCTCTTATGCAGGATGTGTTTTCCAATTGCGGCTGGTTAGTATAACGCTGGAATAAAAGGCTTGCTGGGGCACTTATGTCGGGTTTTACTAAAATATCTACAACAATAGTGGCAGTTTTTATCAGCTGTTTCCTGGTTTTCTCCGCACTTGTGTACTTTCACATTAGAGACAATATTGAAGAGGAGATGACGGGCGCACTTAGCCAGGTTCGGGAAATGGTAAAGCGAAATGTGTCTGTTTCAGACATTGAGGCCATTGTCGCTCCGAGTCCCCATTTGTCCGCGCGCTACTTCACTGGCAGAATTCAGCCCTATCAAACACTGGGGGTGAGCCAAAATGGTTCCGGTCCAATTGCGCCAGTCATTATTCCTATCCAGGAAAATCAGTACCTTATTGTCACGCCCTATGAAGTTGCTGAACTTACTCAAAACCTAACTTTTTTCGCCCTTGTGGCCGGCTTGTTCTTTGCGACATTCGTTTTGCTATTGATAACTCTCAAAGTAGCCGTAAAGCAACGCTTGGTGCCTCTGAATCAACTCGCTGACGCATTGTCACAATTGAGTGAGGGGAGGGCAACACAAGCCCTTCCTTACTCAGATATTCCGGAAATGAACAAAGTTGTGAGGCAGTTTCAGCATCTGCAACAGGCCTTAGGCGCGAAAGAAAAGCAATTGATAAAAATTGATAAACAACTGGCTTTGCTTCAGGAACAAGAGCGCAATTATCTGGCCCGTGAATTACATGACAATGTTGGTCAACTGCTCACCACCATAAAAGCTCATGCGTATATTCTGGTGAATGCCCGGGAACGTACCGTCATCGAGAAGTCTGCGCAAAAAGTTCAGGTAATGTCTCACCAAATTAGCGATGCTGTGCGAAAACTCACGGTCCATCTTCACCCCCTGGTGCTTGATAAAGTCTCACTGCAAGGCTCTCTTGAAGGCCTGGTTTACGAACAGGAAATTGCACACCCGGATACCCGGTGGGAGGTGTCCATAAACCTGAAAAACTACAAAGAAGACAACGAGCGGGACATTCATCTTTATCGCTTTGCGCAGGAAGCTATCAACAATGTGGTTAAGCACGCTAATGCCACTAAAGTCAGTATTCAGATTTACGGTGATGGGCATGGCGTTTCACTGGTGGTGAAAGATAACGGCCGCGGTTTGGGAGATCACGTGGTAGAAAATATTGGCATGTCTTCCATGCGCAGCAGAGCTCGCTGCATTGGCGCAGATTGCACCGTGACTTCTCCCAGTGAAGGTGGGGTGACAGTGTCCCTGGCTTTAGTTCTCAATACGGGAACACCGGCTTTTGACGCCGATGTCGCATGAACATTTTATTGGTTGATGATCATGCCGTAGTGAGGGAAGGCTACAAAGCGCTTCTCAACGCCATGATGCCTGATTGTGAGGTTTTTGATGCAGACAATGGTGCTCGAACCCAAAAAATACTGGCAAATCATGATATTGATATTTTGATCCTCGACATAAACCTAGCCAATGAAAGCGGCCTCGTACTCGCCAAATTCTTCTTGCAACAACACGCACAACTAAAGATTATATTTTTTAGTATGTTTGAAGATAGCGTAATCCTCCAGCGGGCTATGCAAACCGGCGCTATGGGGTACATCAGCAAAAGCAGTTCGCCGGAAATACTCATTTCTGCCATTAAGGTGGTCGCTAGAGGGCAAAAGTACATTGAGCGCACACTGGCGGTGAATCTGGCGAATCAACTTCTTGATGCCAATGTGGATCTCGCCACGAAATTGACCAAACGAGAGTTTGAAATATTCATCGCCATCGCCATGAATAAATCCCGCTTCGATATTGCCGATGAACTCGGTTTGTCGGCGAAAACCATTTCCAACGCCCTTACCGTTATTAAGCGAAAGCTCAATGCTGTGCCGTCCGAGTTTTGCACCATCGCAGCCAGGCACGGTTATATCGGCGGGGCCGATCCCACAACGGTAAACACCATCTCCTGCGGATACAAAACAGGCAAGTAGACCTTAGTTTCCCCTCCTAAAGTAGGAGTCAAATCGGTCTATCGCATCATGGTGGGAAAAGCATAAAAGTACCATTATCAAATGACACAACAAACCACGTTATCGCGTGTGGTTCACGCAACGTTAGCATAGGGTATTTCTTATGATTTATGCAAAGCCTGGAAGTGAAGGTTCGGTCGTAAGCTTTAAAAAAAGCTACGGTAATTTTATTAATGGCGGTTGGGTTGCACCGGTTAAAGGTGAATACTTTACTGCAACTTCGCCTGTTGACGGCAGTGAAATTGCGCAAATACCGCGTTCTACTTCGGAAGACATTGAGCTGGCGTTAGATGCTGCCCACGCTGCAAAACAGGCCTGGGCTGATAAGTCAGTGGCAGAGCGCTCAAACATTCTCCTCAAAATAGCCGATCGCATCGAAGAAAACTTGGAACTATTGGCGGTTGCTGAAACCTGGGATAACGGAAAAGCTGTACGTGAAACGCTAAATGCAGATATTCCTCTTTGTGCCGATCACTTCCGCTACTACGCAGGATGTATTCGCAGTCAGGAAGGCACCATTGGTGAGATTGACAAAAATACCGTGGCGTATCATTTCCATGAACCCTACGGTGTCGTCGGTCAAATCATTCCGTGGAACTTCCCACTGCTCATGGCTGCCTGGAAATTAGCGCCAGCCCTTGTCACCGGGAACGTAGTGGTACTGAAACCGGCTGAGCAAACGCCTGTGTCTATATTGGTATTCGCGGAGCTTATTCAGGATCTGCTTCCTCCCGGTGTACTTAATATCGTCAATGGTTTTGGCGCTGAAGCTGGTCAGGCGCTCGCCACCAGTACGCGTATTGCGAAAATCGCCTTCACCGGTTCAACCCCAGTGGGTGGGCATATTTTGCGCTGTGCAGCAGAAAATCTTATTCCTTCTACCGTAGAGCTCGGTGGCAAGTCACCGAATTTGTTCTTCCCCGATATTATGGATCACGAGCCTGAGTTTATTGATAAGTGTGCTGAAGGCCTGGTACTGGGCTATTTCAACCAAGGCGAAGTGTGTACTTGTCCGTCCCGGGCTATCATTCACGAAGACATCTATGACGCCTTTATGGAAAAAGTGATAGAAAAAATTCATAAGATCAAGCGGGGAAATCCGTTGGACACTGAAACCATGGTGGGAGCGCAGGCGTCAAACGAACAGTTTGAAAAAATCCTGAAGTACATCGATATCGGGAAGTCAGAAGGTGCGGAAGTGGTCACCGGTGGTGAGAAAGAGCAATTACCTGGCTTTGATGGTGGTTATTACATTCAGCCCACTATTTTGAAAGGCCAAAATCACATGCGCGTGTTCCAGGAGGAAATATTTGGCCCTGTTATAGCGGTTTCCACCTTCAAGACCGAAGAAGAAGCCATTGAAATTGCCAATAACACCAGCTTCGGCCTGGGAGCTGGCGTGTGGAGCCGGGATGCGAATGTGGCATTCCGCGTAGGCCGCGCGATTGAAGCGGGACGGGTGTGGACGAACTGTTATCACCTGTATCCGGCCCATGCTGCATTTGGCGGCTATAAGAAATCAGGGATCGGACGGGAAACCCATAAAATGATGCTCGATCATTACCAGCAAACGAAAAACCTGCTGGTAAGCTACGACATCAATCCATTGGGTTTCTTCTAGGCCAAAGCGGGCAGCACATCGTGCTGCCCACTATTCTTATGCGCAGCTCATTCATCACCCTCATCCTAACGTTGTTTCTTGCGGCAAGCGCATTGGCGCAATCTGACGCAACGGACATTCCCGAAGACGTTCACAAAATATTTCCCAACGCTACACGGGTTGGTGAGATGCATACCGATATTAACGTCACCCCTGTATACCAGCTTCAGCAACTCCTTGGTTATGTATTTGAATCCAATGACTTTGTGGATTTCATTGGTTTTTCCGGTAAGCCGGTAAATGTTGTTATTGGTTTAGACCCTCAAGGCAAGGTGGTAGATCTCTTCGTAAAAGCTCACAGTGAACCTATTTTTTTACACGGGTTAGGTGAGAAATCGATGTTCGATTTCGTTGCTCAATACAAGGGGCACAGTGTTAAGGAACGTTTCATTATTGGTAGTAAAAGCGATGTAGGGAAAGACGCGACATATTTTGACGGTGTAACGAAGGCAACCGTTTCAGTACTTGTTATAAACGACACTATTGTTACATCCGCCCTTGCCGTTGCCAGGGCGAAGCTCGATGGTTTTCTCGCGCCCAGCAATAAAATTATCAACCCCGACTTCTTCGAACCAATGTCTTTTGCTCAACTCGTTGAAAAGGGCTTTATTCAGAAGCACACGATTCAACAGCAGGACGCTCATGGGGTAGCAAGTGAAATTGCCGATGCCATCGCTGAAATTCAAAGAGACCGCGGGCTGGATGATAACACCATCGCTGAACACTACTATGCGTTCCTCAGTTTACCCATAGTAGGGAAGAACCTTTTAGACCCCGTTGAATATCAGCGACTACAAGACAATTTGAAGCCAGGTGAAATGGCGCTTATGGTGCTAAACACCAAAGGGTTTAGCTTTATTAGTGATGCCTTTATCCCTCAGACCACGCCAGAACATTTGCGGGTTGCTCAGGGCGGGTTTCCGGTGGCGGTTCGCGACATAGATTTTTATAGTTTTTACGACCCCACCTTCTCACAGTCTCTGCCTGAATATGAGGACTTAAAAGTGCTGAGAGTAAAATCAAAGGGTGGCTTGTCACTGGACCAACGTATGCAGATTGCTATTAGCTTGCCGTACAAACCCAGTTTTTTTGAACGCGATGAACACCTTTTCCCCTTGAACGTTTCCCTGCCCGGTGAATTGTTTATGGAAAACCCGCTGGCAAAGGCGGAAAAACCGATCCCACTGTGGCAGAAAATTTGGCTCGACAGAACCTTGGAAATTAGCGTAACGCTTCTATACCTGTTGGCGCTTTCGGTCTTCTTCGCGCTGCAACATAAGCTCACACCTTACACCCGACTGGTGCATTCAATACGAGCGTTTTCCCTTGTGTTCGTGCTTTTTTTTATTGGTTTTTATGCACAAGGGCAACTGTCTGTGGTTAATATTTATACACTGCTTCTCGACGTCACAGATGGCTTTTCTTTGGAAGTGTATTTACTTGACCCAGTTATTTTTATTTTGTGGAGTTTCGTGTTCGTTTCCCTGTTTATAGTGGGGCGAGGCCTGTTTTGTGGCTGGTTGTGCCCGTTTGGTGCACTTCAGGAAATAATGGCCGTCATTGCTGAAAAGCTCAGGATCAGGCAAATTCGCATTAAGCCAGAGCATCATAAGCTGGCACAAAAACTCAAATATACGGTGCTTGGAGGGTTGATTGCGGCTTCGTTCTTTTCTCTTACACTGGCAGAGAAACTCGCGGAAATAGAGCCGTTCAAAACATCAATTACCCTGCATTTTGTAAGGTACTGGCCGTTTGTGCTGTATGCAGTGATCCTGCTTTTACTCAGTTTGAAAATACACAAAGTGTATTGTCGTTACTTATGTCCCTTAGGGGCGGGCCTTGCCATATTGGGCCGCTTTCCCGCGGTCAAACTGCTTACCCGAAAAGCAGCCTGCGGCAACCCGTGTCAGCTGTGTAAACAGAAAAAATGTGGTATTGATGCTATAGAACCCGATGGCAGCATTGATTATGCTGAGTGTATTCAATGCCTCGAGTGTGTGGTTACCCTTGATAACCCAAACTTATGCAAAATCGACAAGTATAAAAAGAAAAAGGTGCCTACTCGTGTCAAAAACCTCGATCCTGTCCGCGCTTAGTCAGTCAGCCTCTGATGTTGACGACGCGCGTTATACCGCAGAGCATGCCTGTCGTGATGTGGCCAGTGAAATTTTAAAGCAGGTTGAACCTGATGGAATAGAACTTTTGCTTTTTCACACCAGCACGCTTTTTGACCTGGATGTGGTTGCCTCAAAGATGACCACACTGTTTCCAAACGTCAATGTGGTGGGGTGTACCAGTGCCGGGGAGTTTAATAAAAACGGGTATGGCACCGAGAAATTACTCGCTGTGGCGTTCCTGAAAAACGCATTTTCTATTGCAACCGCCTTGGTACCCCAGTTAGGCGAAGTGAATTTTGATGAAGCACACGATATCGCCAGTAATTTGCGACGAACATTGCAAGGGCGGGAAAAGCGCTATGACACAGAGCAACACTTTGTTATTTCCGTACTGGATGGGTTAACGCGTCACGAAGAGCATTTTCTTGAAACTTTTGCAACCGCCTTTGGCAACATTCCCCATTTGGGGGGAAGTGCCGGGGATGACTTAAAGCTCGAAGCGACGTACGTGTTTTACGATGGTGCATTCCACAGAGACGCCGCCGTTTTGCTATTGGTCGGTACCTGCAATCCGTTCAGCGTTTTTTCCATTGATCATATCAATTCGCCGGTTTCTAAACTTGTGGTTACCCATGCAGATCCTGAATCTCGCACTGTGTATGAAATTAACGGCGAGCCGGCTGCGCAGTATTATGCGAGCTTGTTGGGGATGAAAACTGAAGCACTTACTCCCGATGTTTTCTCCATGTTTCCCCTTGCCGTTATGGTTGGCGGTAAATATTTTATTCGCTCCATTCAAAAAGTAGATCTAACCACAAACGCAATAACCTTCTACTGTGCGGTAGATATCGGCATTATTCTCACTTTTATTCAATTGGGCGATTGCATAGAAGCGTTGGAGAGTAAATTAGATGCACTACACGAACAACTTGGTGAGCCAGAGTTTGTTTATGCCTGCGATTGCTTTTTGCGAAGGCTGGAAATTCAGCAAGGCAACAACGATCACGAAATAAGACGATTACAGCAAAAGTACCATGTCGCTGGTTTTAATGCCTATGGCGAACACATTCACTCGGTGCATCTTAACCAAACCTTCACGGGGGTGTATTTTGGCACCCGATAGCCCCGTAACAGAGCTACAGGTGCTTCAGAAAGCACTGGAGGAGCAAAAGCGCGAGAATGAAAAGCTTGAGAAAATCAATGCCGCATTGATGTATCGCATGGAGGAAGGTGGTTTCAACCACCATAGCTATCGCGCCTTCGAGCACGCTGTACAACTGTCCGAAAAAGTGAGTGAAAAAACGGAAGAGTTGCAGTCGGTATTACAGAAACTGGAGCGGTCGAATGCCGATTTAGTGCGCGCAAATCAAGAGACGCACCAGGTAAAACAGCGTCTGCACGATGCCATTGAAAGTACTAATCAGGCCATGGTGTTGTTGGATAAGTTTGGGGGGATCATTTTCTTCAACAGACATTTTGAAACTGTATGGGATGATTTGTCCATCACCCCTAAGATTGGCGACAACTATTACGACATCACGCAAGCAGCAAAGCACTCTGGTATTATTCGGCGCGCATTGCCTGCCGACGTAGCCGGAAGAATGATTTATCAGTTGTCAAATAAACGCTGGTATCAGCTTACAAACCGGGAAACACAGGAAGGGGGTAACGTTATTCTGTTTAACGATATCACCGAAGTGAAGCTGGTTGAGTCAAACCGTTACGAGCAAGTAATTAAAGAAAAAAACAAATTACTTCAAAGTCTTATCGATAGTGTCGACGTGGGCATATTACTCATTGATAAAGAGGGGGGCATTGCCTTTTGGAACAATACGTTTTTAACGCAAGCCAACGTTCCTCAGTACGTTTTGGTCAATAGCAAAAATATTTACGCGTTACAAAATCATCAGCAGTGGAGTGGTTTAAACCTTAAGCCTGAAGGTCCCCGCACGCAAATTATTCATGACAATCTTGTGGTTGAGCGCAATATAACGCAACTACCGGATGGCAATACGTTGTGTACCTTTACCAATGTTACTTCGCAACACCATTATGCCGAGACTTTAAAACATAACGAAAGCTGGATACGCATGATCACTGATAACGTACCGGCGTTAATTGCGTACATAGGCACAGACAGAAAATTCCAGTACACCAATAAGGGCTATCGCGATTGGTACGGTGTCAGTGAGCAAGATCTAAATAACATGCCCATGGATAAAAGCCATCTCAAAGAGGTTTACCCTAAGCTCATTCCATATTTACGTCGAGTGAAACAAGGGGAGGTGGTGAATTTTCAAAGTGAGGAGCAAAACGCAAATGGTGAAGTAGGCTTTTTGCAAAAGGTATACTTACCCCACTTTAATGAGTCAGGAGAAATTGCAGGGCATTTTGTTTTGGCTACAGATGTGTCTCAGGCCGTTGAAAGTCAGCGTCAACTCAAAGCGGCAAAAGATCAATTAGAAACCAATGTCGAAAAGCGCACCCGTGAACTCAATCACGCCAACATTGCTTTACAGGAAGCCATAGACTCTAAAAGCAAGTTCCTGGCAGCCATTAGCCATGATCTAATGCAACCGCTAAGCGCTGCTATTTTGTTTAATGAAGCCTTAAAAGATCAGGTAGATAGTCAGGCAAGCACCATTGTAAACGCCCTGGACAATTCACTGTCTGATCTCAATGGCCTTATTCGTGCACTGATAGAAACGTCTAAACTTGATGCCGGCGTTTTACAGCCAGATAAACAGGAAGAAAATGTACTGCCCTTGCTCATGCAGTTAGCTGAAGAGTTCTCTCACATCAGTAAAGATTACGATGTCGACTTCCGCTATCGCTTGAAAGAAGCCTATGTCTGTACTGATGTGAATTTGTTGTCTCGAATTTTGCGTAATTTATTGATTAACGCAATGAAATACGGTGCCAATGGAAAGGTGTTACTGGCAGCGAGGAAAGTAAAACACAATCTTGAGATCAGTGTTTACGACCAGGGCGTGGGTATTAGCGAAGCGGATCAAAAAATCATTTTTAAGGAATTTTCCCGTCTGGAAAACGATTTTAACTACTCCTACAGTTTGGGATTAGGCTTATATATTGTCGATAAAATGAGTAAATTGCTCGAACACGATATTCGGGTTCGCTCCAAAGAAGGTGTGGGTGCGTGTTTTACCGTTTCCATACCCCTCGCACAAGTGTCTAATCAAGACTCAGATCAAGAGTACCTGTACGAACTACAGCCGTCGTTGCCCCGATATATTGTCGACAAACAGATTTGGCACATCGATAACGACACCAATATGCGTATTGCCATGCAAACCCTGTTTGGCAACTGGGACATGGAGATAGAGACTTTCTCGGGTTTTGATCAGTGCAACGCGGTGACAGGTGGAAACTTTAACGACTGCGATATGCTGATTGTCGATTATCACCTCGATGAAGAAGAAACCGGTTTGGATATCGCTATGCGGGTGAGGACACTGGCACCTTCCTTGCCCGTTATGATCTGCACTGCTAACCATTCTAAAGCATTGGCTGGCAAGCTCGAGGGCACTGATATTCAGCTACTACACAAACCGGTAAATTCTTCGGTGTTAAAAGCGGCTTTAGTGGCCAGTTTACAGAAATAGAGCCCTCCGGCGAATACGTGGGCGTACCCTGGTAGCGTTAGTTAAAAACGTATTGATTGAAGTCGATATTCGCAGCACTAGCGACCACTTTTACTCTGTTGCTTGCTCCAAGTTTCTTAAGGATAGAGGATACGTGAGACTTCACTGTAGTCTCAGAAATATTGAGTTCGTAAGCAATGACTTTATTTGCTAAGCCTTGGGTTAAGTATTTTAGCACTGCGAGCTCTTTGCGCGTTAAAGAACGTATTTGCTCCGGAGAAATGCCATTCTCATTGCGTACACGGGTTTTGGATGGTGAGGTGCGCAGAATTTCAGAGGGCAGACAGACATTGCCTTCGAATATACTCTCAATTGACGTAGCAATTTCTTCAATTTTGCTGCTCTTTGAAATGAAGCCAACCGCACCGTACGAGATAGTTTGTAAAATATTTTGCTTTTCCGTTTCTGCAGAAATAATGGCTACCGGAACACTCGGGTATTGATTGCGGATTTCCAGTAATCCGTTTAGACCACAGGTTTCCGGCATGTTTAAATCAAGCATGACCAGATCGAATTTAGCATTTTCTGCTAACAGTGCGAGCGCTTCCGAGATGGAGTTTGCTTCTAGTGTTTCAGAATCGGGAAACTTCTTCCCTAATATAGTAGTCATGGCGTGACGAAATATAGGGTGGTCGTCAATGATCAGGATGCGGTACATACTCTTTCCCTCAGCTAAAAAAGCGACGTTTGCCGCCGACTTCGTGACAATGTTGGGCAGTCACAACTTCACCCGTTACATTAACATTAATATAACATTAATTGGGGGGTAATAAGACCTTTGGCTTATATTAAAACTACTTGTATGACCAGTGGGCTGAGCATTAGTTTTTTACAACTGATCTAGTAATTGCTGGCGTTTCTCCTGATATTCTTCTTCGCTGATAAGCTTTGCCTTTTTTAAGGTTTCCAGGCGTTTAAAACGCGTGATCAGCGTCTCCTGTTTCGCCGCTGAGTGTTTAGCTGAAGAAGCTGGTGCAACGGATAAATCTGGTTGTTGAACAAGAGGAAACGATTCCTTAGCTAAAGCAGTTAGATCGGTGCTTGCTGTTATCCAGTCATAACGGTTCTCTCGGCCAAAGGCTAAACCGGTCGCGGTAAATGTGAGCGGTTTACTGAAGCCAAACGCCTGTTGCTCCCTGTGGCCATAGCTAAAACTGTATTTTACCAAGCCTTGTGCCGTTGGGTCATAGGCCATTTCGTATGCGCGATTAGCGGCTTTATCGAACTCTCCAATGAGAATGTTAAGTCTGTCATTTTCTATGAAAACACTACCTGTAACGTATAGTGTTTGTTTTTTTAGACCGCCCAAAGTGCGGACTTCTTTACTAAGTGAAAATACAATATCTTCATCGGGTTTGGCTTGTTTCAAGGCGATGGGAAGATAAGTCGCCAACAGGGTAACTTGATGGCCAGAAAACAACGGTGCGGTACCCCTATCATTATCATCTTGTGTAATAGATATTCCGCTTAACACATGACTAACGGCTTCCTCTGACAGGTGAAAAGGGTGTTGATTTTTGCCATCCTCGTTTTTTTTAAGAGTGATATAGTTATTTTTCCCTTCCTTATATAGTTCTGCAGATTGGGCTTGGTGTAGCGGCAGAAATAGGAATATTACCAGGGTCATAAAGAAGGGGAAAAACAAGAGCTTTTTGAGGCTCATTTTGTACTCCTTTTTTAAAGGGGAGAGCGGGATTTTATCCCGCTTTTTATGTGCGAATTGATGTGGATTTTCATCAAATAATTGCGTTTAAAGAAAATGGACTGCCTTATTTTAAAAGAAAATTGTGCCGCCAAGTTGAATAAGCGTTAGATCTTTAGCGTTGGTATAAATACGCTTTGCCGCGTCTGAACCATCTATAGCTAAACTCAGGTTTTCATATTTTGCGTACACTAAAAAGCGAGAGCCAAAATATTGCTCTGCGGCAACGCCCCACTGGCTTAATTCAGAGCCGGTTACGCCATCAAGATGTGCCATGCCATACTGGTCGTTGTAACTGGCATACTCTGCGTAAAAGGCCGAATCGCCCATATTGTTAAATTGTCTTCTAATGCCAAATTTAAAGTAGTAGGCATCGGTATCGTCACCGGAGCCGGCAATAGCGTCGTCGGCCTCTTCCATTTGATAGGTTGCTACACCAAAAATACCTGACTCAATGTGCATTGCACCGGCTTGCATTTGCAACGTCGTTGAACTTGTTCCGCCGACATTACTGCCGCCGTCTTTATTTACCGAGTAGCCAGCGTGAAAATTTGTTTTGAAGCCCGCGTGTTCAGCGCCGTACTTTACGGCAATATCGTAAATCTCGTCATTGGCGTAGCCTACTGCAATACTGACGTTTCCCATTTGAGGTAAGTCATAGCGTACACCGTTGCGGTAAATGCCGTTGCAGTCGATACCTATTCCTAAACCAGGCGTAGCCAGACACTGTGCAAATTGCCCCCAAGCCACATTGGTAGAGTCTTCATCAATACCACGAATAAAAAAGCCATTGGCTCTAAAGAGAGGAGAGATACCAGACCAAATGGTGCCAGATGGATCAGCAAGTACTGCAATGTTATCGGTAGGCAGACTTTGTAAACCGATAGTGATTTTACCCCAGTCGCCACCAAAGTAGAGGTTACTGCCCAGAAGGCCGATATCACCGCCGTTGAAAGTGTCTAAATTATCCTGATTGGCAAACAAAAGCGGCGTCTGGTGACCACCACCAGCATAGTTTGGCGTGCCAGACAGAGGTTCAATAATCACTTCAAAGCCCACATCCATGGCTTGGTCTTCCAGTTTGTAATTACCAGAAAGGGTAATGCGACTACCCAAGGTTGTGCCGTTGTCTGACAATTGAGCGACATCACTACCCACACCATCGTCATAGTAAGTAAGACCTTCGTTTATCCATCCGGAAATATTCCACGAATAGGGCTTGTCATCGGCCAGGCTATGACTGCTTAAACCACTTAATATAGCAATTGATAAACATGTTTTTGTAAGGGTTTTCATTTTCATTTTACTGTCCCAATATTGGTAGTGTGAAATACAGCGTGTTGCTCAACTCACGCTAGTGTCAGTGTTTTTTGTTTTTTTGTGACTGGTTTAATACTTCCGGTGCCCAGTAAATTGATAATAAATTTAATTGATAAATGAACCATCGGTCGTAAGACGCGTTAATCTCATTCTTTAGTAGCGGGAAAAATACAATGTTGGAGAAATGAAAAGCGCGATTCACACCGCGCTTTTAAAAAAGAGAAAGATGAATAAAATAGTCAGGGTTAGAATTTAGCTTTCAAACTAACGCTAATCATTCGGGGGTGTGCAGGCCCGACAAATTCCGCGCCTTCAACATCTGGGTAAATGTCTTCCAGCACTTCGTCAGCCTCACCATAGGTTCCAAAGGTTTCATATTCGGTATTGAATACATTGTTTATACGAAGCAGCGCTGTAAACGTGTCGTTAAACCGGTAGGTGCCGTGAACATTGACTATCGCATAGCCGTCAATGCTGTCGTTCTCATTTGCTTCATCGCCCCGAAAATATTGGCTTGAGGCAGAAATGACTTCTGCGCCTATGCGGGTATTGTCAGTCAGTGCGTAATCGGCATACACTTTCACAAGGTGGGCAGGTTGTCCTGGGATCCTGTTCCCGGCCATAACCAGTCGGTTTGGACCCTGAGGATTAAATGGGCTAAATGACGTAAAGCTCGACTCGTAGGTGGCATCCAGATAATTATAGTTTACGCGGTATGAGAATTTTTCCCAGGTGGACCCCAGGCTCAACTCAATGCCCTGGCGCTGGGTTTCGTCAACATTAATAAAATACCCTCGGGATGCAACGGATCCTGCTTGCTGAAAAATAATGTCGTCTTTACTTTTACTGTGAAATACATTCAACATAATATCGACGTTGCTTATACGGGTTGTATAATTTGCCTCTATAGTTTGGGTGACAACCTGAGCCAGCGGTGGATCGGCGACAAATCCATTGGGCAAACGACAAGGGTCGTCTTCATCAGCACAGCTTAATTCTGCCGGACTTGGGGTGCGTGACGATTGACTGATTGCAAAGTTCAACACGCTGTTTTCGTCCAGAGCCACATCAACGCCTATGGCAGGGTTAAATTGGGTGAAGCGATGATTGCCGTCCAGAGAGTCATCACCATCTTCGCTTAAATCTTCCATGACAATGTGATCGCGATTAAAACGGCCTCCGACGTTCAACGAAACTGCTTGGCTAAGATGGGTGGTGTTCATAAAAAACAGCGACCACGCTGTGGTGTCTACATCGAGTCTTACTCGCGCCTCTTCGGCCATTAACCCTGCTATTGGCAACACCGTTCGGGAGTCCTCTGCGGTGTCGTTTTCCAGGATGCCAAATGTGGTATCGGCTGCGTAGCTTATATCGCCTTTGGCGTAACTTGCTCCAATGATGAATTCTGATTCAAAACCGCTTAATGGGTAGTGTTTCGCAAATTGGAAAGACAACCCCAGAGCGTCCGCGTCAGTTTGACCGGTATTGTACGTACCGTCGATGTCGTCAGCGTCAACTTCCGAAATGTCAGCAAGGGCAGTGCCTTCTTCATATCCAATGAATTCTACTGCCTCAATGTCATCGTCATCCCCCACAACAGGCAAGTCGTGATCATCGTCATCGTGGTCCCGCAGGGCCACTACATCGTCATCATCGTCATCATCGTCTTCAAGTTCGCAAAGTGTAATACGACCATCGTTAAATTGGCAGGCGCCAAAGTCACTGTCATCACCATTGATGGATGTGGTCTGAGTATTGCGGTAGAAGGCGTTGGCCGATAGAGAAAGGGTGTCAGATAATACAAAGTCCCCGGTGATATTTATGTGTTTAAGTTTGTTATTGGTTTGATCCGGATGGGTATATACGGCTTCCCGGCCTTCGATGTCGAGTAACTCCGCAGGCGATGCACCATTCCCCAGGAGTTCGTTGTCGGCTATGAGCAAATTGAAATCAATAAGCATGGTGTCATTGCGATAAGCTAATGACGTAAATACCTGTTGTACTTCGGAGGGGGAATAGTCGCGCCAGCCATCTTCTTCGTAGTGATTGAGGTTCACGTAATAGGCCCAGTTATTACTGTGACCACCGGATTCTAGTGAGCCGGCTTTTTGTCCAAACTGTCCAGCCTGAAGATCCAGCTCGTTAGCGTCAAATGTAAAACCTGTTTTGGTGTTTAGCGCCAGCGCACCGCCTAACGTATTCTGGCCGAACAACGGATTTGAGCCGGAATATAAAGACACGGTATCAATGGCATCAAGGGGCATAAGATCCCAATGCACGGTATCGCCAAATACTTCGTTCACCCGTCCGCCGTTCAGGTATACCGAAATACCCTGCGGCAGGCCAAGCAAGGGTGATGCAGTAAAGCCCCGGTATTGCAAGTCCGGTTGAAACGGGTTGTTTTGTACATCATTGAGATTGACACCTGATAACTGTGATTTTAGTAACTCCGGCAACGAACGGTTTACACTTCCTTCTATGTCATCTTGGGTGAGGGTTTGTACATTCCCGAATGACGACGCTGTAGTGCCGTTGGTATTGAGTGAAGTTGCCCCTTGTACTTCAATTATTTCATACTCACCAGCGGTATCCTTTGCATGGGCGAAGGGGTGAAATGCGCAGGCAACGGCGCTGGCAATGATGGCAAGAGAGAAGGGCGTGTAGCTTGGACGGGTAAAATTATGTGTTCCCATTTGAGTCACTGTATAGTTTTAGTATGTGAAACTAGTATTGCCTTACTCATTCCCGAAAAATATCCTCCTTAAGTGTGAGGAAATCTCGTAAATTGGTAGCAGTGATTTTTCCCGACACTGCTAGAAAGCATTGCGCAAAATAGCTTCACACCACGTTTCACGCAGTGGTGTATTTATGTCGTTTGCGCCGAACAGGTAGATATTTTTTTCAAAAGAAGCCGCGCCCAGCGCATAGCACTCGCCAGTTGTGCGCGGTTGCCAGAACCTACTGCTGGCCAAAGCAGCCGCAAGACCCGACTGTTGGCAAAGCGGAACTCGCCATACCCAGTGGGCAGCCCCGTAAGCCGGGTTCAGACGTGGGTGAAGATTTACCGCTGATGCGCGAAATAGCGTCAGCTCAGACGTCTCATTGGCAAGCGGCTGTAATAACCGCGGCAGCAAGGGTAAATGGTCGAGGCTTACCATATTGCGATGAGATGACAACAACCCCAACTGTGCTATTTTTTCCTCGGAAGGAGGAAAATCAAGCGGGCTCGATCTTGCTAGCTTCTGACGGTTTTGGAAGCTGGCAATTAGTGAGTTGTCCCTTGGATATAAGGAACCAGCCAACGAATGGTAAACCTCGTTGCAACGAGCTAAATACAGTGCTTTTGCGTCCTGATCTGCTCGCAATGGCAAAGTGCTTGTTTGAAAGTAACGGATGGCGCGGTGCACACAAGGCGGGAGTTTATCGAAGTTATTTGTCATATTGGCCGGTGTGATGTCCAGTTCGGCAAGGCGTGCTGTAATACGCTGTTTTATCTTGGCTTGTTTTTGGGGGGCATTTTCGAAAGTAACAAAGCGAATTGCCACGTTCCCATGGCGGTTTACCTCCGGGTCGATAAAAACAACATCATCACTGGCAGTTTGCGATTGGAGTGCGTTTTCACGCATTTTTAAGCCGTGTGCAAAGCACGACGGAAACCACCAGCTAAATACGTGCCTGACAGGTGACATTTCATCACGCCGTGCCTGCTCAGATTGAGGCTTGCTATCTGAGCCGAGCGGGGACTGCGTTTCTGTGGCAATAGACGCTCTGGCCGCTTCACCGTTCAGGTCGGCGACAATCTGCTTACACTTTTCAAATAGCGGCCTTGATTCGGAATAAACAAAAATGGTGATATTCTCCGGCTGGTACCATTTTTGTTTATAGGCGATGAGCGCGTTATAGTGAATATTACCGATGGTTTGGGTAAAGCCTCCTGCATGCTGATAGGCTTGAGTGCTGGTGTCGCCCAATCGAATACCCGCGTTTAACGCATAGTCGCTGTTTGCTTCGAGCATTGCCAGTTCGTTAAAAATGACCCCGTCGCGCTCGCAAGCTACCTCTTGTTGTGAATAATGATGATTGAGCATGCCACTGTACAAGTAGTGCAAGGAATTGAGCAGCAAGCTCTGGTGCTCGGAGGTGGCAAAGAAAAAAGTGCGTTCCTCCAGGGTGGTGGCATTTATCGAAACAGGTAACAATGCGTTCGTCGCGAAAAGCTCATGGGCTGCAGGGTAGTGAGCTGAACGGCGAAAGCTCATGTGTTCAGCAAGGTGAGATATTCCAGAGTGTTGTAGTGTCGGCGTTTTAACAGCTAACACAACTGTGTGGCTTGTGGGAGGAGCCTGGGTATCGACAAAGTGAATATCGCACATGACGCCCAACCACTAAGCCTTTGTCGTGTCAGGAATCAGCTTAACGGGAATTGCCCGTTCTACTTTTCTGTACTGAAGGGCCTTGGTCGGCTTATCGCCTGCTTTATCTGTAATACTTTTCATTACATGGTGATCCGGAGATTTACTGCACACGGGGTCAGTTTTATACATATCCCCGGTTAGCAAATAGGCCTGGCAGCGGCACCCGCCAAAGTCCTTTTCTTTTTCGTCACAGGTTTTACAGGGCAAGGGCATCCAGCTATCACCGCGAAAATGGTTAAAACTGAAGTCGTTGTACCATATATCCTGTAGCGAACGGTTTTTTATATTGGGAAAAGTGAGGGGCAGTATCTTGGCACTGTGGCAAGGGAGGGCGCTGCCATCTGGAGTAATGGTTAAAAACGTAGTTCCCCAGCCGTTCATACAGGCTTTAGGACGGGTTTCATAGTAGTCGGGAGTCACAAATATAAACGTTGGCCCCTCGCCTGCTTGATGCGCTCTATAGCGGTTGACTTTGGCTTCGGCGTCTTGCAATTGTGCAGAGGTAGGCAGTAAATGCTCTCGGTTTTCGTAAGCCCATCCGTAATATTGTACTGTAGCCAATTCAACGAAATCGGCATTGAGTTGTTCACTTAGTGCCATCACCTCTTCAATTTCGTGAATATTCTGGGCCGTGATGCAAAAGTTCAGCACCATGGGGTACGCGTACTGCTTGACCAACTTTGCAATTTTCAATTTTTGTTCAAACGAGTGCCGCTTGTTGCCTATGAGGTCGTTAACTTCGGCATTCGCGGCTTGGAAGCTCAGTTGAATATGATCCAGACCGGCTTCTTTTAGTCTGGCAATACGCTTTTCTGTCATCCCAATGCCAGATGTGATCAAATTGGTATAGAACCCAAGCTCACGGGCATAGCTTACGAGGTGTTCAAGATCCGGCCTCAACAAGGGCTCACCGCCTGAGAAACCCAGTTGCACTGCTCCCATGTCACGAGCTTGTTTCAATACCCGTTCCCAGTGCTCAGTAGAGAGTTCGTTGTGGGTTTCTTCCATATTCACAGGGTTAGAGCAGTACGGACAATGCAGGGGGCACTGATAGGTAATCTCGGCAAGTAACCACAAGGGTGGCGTTATGCCGTTTGGGGTTTCATTGGTCGCCATAGCGTATCCATTTCTTTTCTTCCGCGTGAATGAGAAATGCGCGCACGTCGTCTTCCAAGTCATCTGGTGCATCGGGAAACGCAGCGCGAAGTTCCTGACAAATGGTAGTTTCTGTTTTACTGCCATCGACCCTTTTGAGGATTTCCGCTGCCGATGGATTGAGTTTAATCATGCCCTCTGGAAAGAGCAGAACATAGCAGCCCTGGGCCTTTTCGTATTGCATGCGAAAAAGGGGGTTGAGTTTTGCCGCTGTTTGTTGGGGATTGTGACGGGGGGCTGCGTCGCAGACTGATGATGTGGTCATTAAAACCTCCCTTTGTGGCAAATGCGTTGGTCGGCAATGCCGTCAAACGGCTTTCTTCCATATTCATACGCAAAGCATATTGCATCAGCAATGCTCCACAACACATCGATTTTAAATTGCAGAATATTTAACGCGAGTTCTTGTTGAGAGCGAGTGGTAAAGTGATCTAAAGTAATTTGGAGCCCGTGTTCCACATCTCTTCGAGCCTGGCTAAGACGCATTTGAAAGTAGGTAAAACCTTCGTTGTCGATCCAAGTGTAATGGGTTGGCCATGTATCCAATCGACTCTGATGTATTTCGGGGGCAAACATCTCAGTAAGCGATGAACATGCCGCCTCCTGCCATGTGGCGCGGCGGGCAAAGTTAACATAGGCATTCACCGCGAATTTTACAGCGGGAAGCAAATGGGTTTCATCAAGCAATTCACTGCGTTGTAAGCCAACAGCTTCACCTAGACGGAGCCACGCTTCTATTCCGCCAACGCCAGTTTCTCCCTCCCTGCCATCGTGGTCGATAACGCGCTGGATCCAGGCTCTGCGCACTTCTTGATCTTCACAGTTTGCCAATATAGCGGCGTCTTTAACTGGAATAGCCATTTGGTAATACAAGCGATTCGCCACCCACCCCCGGATCTCTTCAACGCCGCACAAACCCTGATTCATTCGCTGGTGAAAAGGGTGATGAATGTGATAATAAGCGCCTTTTTCTCGCAGTTTCTGTTCGAATTCCTGCTTTGTCCACGGCGTGTTTGTCATTGCTATACCTCCAGTTCCATGCCGTCGTAGGCCAATTCGATGCCCTGCTCACGCAAACTGTGATAAGGCTGTGACCCTTCGTCAAGTACACGGTTAGTATTATTGATATGTATCAGCACCTTGCGTTCGACATTGAATTCATTTAACAGGGCAATCGCGCCGTTTTCGCCATTGACAGGCATATGCCCCATGTCGGTTCCAAGCTTGGTGCTAAAGCCGTGATCAATCATTTCTTCGTTTGCCCACAGCGTACCGTCGAACAACACACAATGTGCTTCGCCCATTACTTGCCTCACCGTTTTATTCGCTTGCATACAACCCGGCGCGTAGAACAGCACATTTCCTGTCTGATCATCGGTAATTTTCAGCCCAATGTTATTACCCGGAACAATGTTGTCGCGATAGCTAGAATACGGCGGTGCATTTGATTCCAGTACAACGGGTTGAAAGGTCAGACCCTGGGCACCTTCGGGCACAAAGGGTTGGTGAAAGTCGATATCTATAGTGTGTTGCACTAGACCACCATGCCAGTGTTTCAATACAGTAAACAGGGGAAAGCTGGTGGTTAAATCCTCCTGTACAACGTCGGTGCAATAAACCGGAAGGGGCAAACCCTCCCGTAGAGTCAGAAGCCCTGTTGTGTGGTCTATTTGACTGTCGGTGAGTACGATAGAGGCGATGCGCGTGCCACGGGAAATAGAGGCGTCAGGCCAGAGCTGTGGGCGGCTGTTAATTTGCTCCCGCAAATCGGGGGAGGCATTAATGAGTACCCAGTTTTCGCCATCACTACTGACGGCGATGCTCGATTGTGTTCTGGCTTGTGCGTTAATTTTACCTTCTCTCAACCCCTTGCAATTAGGGCAGTGACAATTCCATTGAGGAAACCCGCCTCCCGCGGCAGCGCCAAGTATGAGTACGTGCATAGGAACTCCAAACTACAAGTAAAAAAAGGCTGCGCAAGCAGCCTTTTTTATCCATCATTTCAAAGGTCAGGGCCTAGCGGTTGTTGATGTAAAGTGTTACTTCAAAACCAAGGCGCATTTCTGTGTATTGGGGTTTAGTCCACATAATTGTTCCTCTTCTCTCTGGTTATTCTCAATACTGAGTATAGGTTGATTATGTGCTAACAGATATCCTCCTAAGGGAGGAGAAGTGTCATGAATATTGATGAATTTTGCCCTTTCAGTTCTATTTTACGGCGCAGTAGTGTAAACCCGGGCTCAAATGAATGGCGCTTATCCAAAGTGCCCTTTAGATGCCTTGGGGCGAAAGCTTCTTACCGCCAATGCAAAGGTAGCAACTGTGAGGCTAACAATAACAATGAGGGGAACGGTGGCGAGTTTTTCATAGAGGGCGAAACGCAATAATTCTACCCCACTGCTAAAGGGGTTGAAGGCGCAAAGCTGATACAGCCACTCGTTTGCTTCTCGCATTTTCCACAGCGGATAGAGGGCGCTTGATAAGAAAAAAAGCGGAAAGATCACAAAGTTCATGACACCGGCGAAGTTCTCCAATTGCTTGATATAGTTCGCAAGCAATAAGCCAAGAGAACCGAGAAACAAAGAGAGCAGGGCTATCACAGGAAGTGCATACAGGTAACCAAGCAAGGGCAGGCGCACGTCTACCAGAAGCGAAAATGCGAAAAAAATGTATACTTGAATGGCTGAAACCATGGTGTTTGCAATGAGTTTACTGCCCATCAAAAAAGGCCGGGAGACAGGGCTCAGCAGCAACACCTTCATGCTTCCCATTTCTCTGTCATATACCATAGACAAGGAACTTTGCATGCTGTTGAACAGCACAATCATGGCGGCAAGACCGGGCACAATATATTCTTCATACAAAATGTAACTTTCGTAGGGCTCAGTCATCGATAACCCAAGTGTTGAACGAAAACCAGCCGCAAACACGAACAGCCACAATAGCGGGCGAATAAGAGCACTGAGCAGCCGTGTACGCTGTTGCCAGAACTTCAGTATTTCGCGACTGAGTACACCTGTAAAGCAGCGCCAGTACATTAACGGGCCTCCTGCATGACGCGTTGCCAAAGGTGCTCAATATCGCGTTGTTGGTACTGTTTTAACAGTGCGCTGCATTGCCCTTGGGCAACAACGTGTCCTTTGGATAACACAATCAGGGCGTTTTGCGGTTTCACTTCTTCAAATAAGTGTGTAGCCCAAAGGACAGTGACGCCTTGGGAATGAGCCAGCGTTTGCACCACCTCCGATATTAACTGGCGCGAAGCGATGTCTAAGCCTACGGTGGGCTCGTCGAGTAATAACAACTTGGGTTTGTGGATCAGGCAGCGCGCCAGTTCAACGCGCCGTCTGTGGCCGCCGTTTAAATTGCGAATCTTGGTGTTTAATTTTGCAGTGAGGTCGAGTTGTTCAAGCAGACCGTTGATATGAGATAGCGCGTTGTGCGGGGCTATGCCATGAAGGGCAGCAAAATAAGACAAATTTTGTTTTACGGTTAAGTCCATGTCCAACGTACTTTGTTGAAACACAACCCCCATCGTAGCCATGATTTTGCTGCGCGCTGTGGACAGATAGCTACCATTAAAGGCAATGGAGCCACGGGTTAGCTTTTGCAGCCCCGTTAGCAGAGAAAACAAGGTACTTTTACCCGCGCCGTTTGATCCGAGTAGCATGGTTACACCTGGTTTCAGGGCGAGATCCACACAATTCAGCGCACAATTAGCGCCATAGTGATGAGAAACCTCACGAACGACTACTTCCACTTAACTGCCACTCCCCAAGGGTAACGGCCCACTTTAATGGTGTGTTGGACATCAAAGCTGTGGGTATTAATAACCGATACGTCACCGCTCACGCCATTTGTGGTAAGCAGCAAAGATTGATCTTCATTAAACGCGAGTTGCCAGACCCGGCGACCAACCAGAATATAATCCTCAACCTCGTAGGTGTCGGTATTAATTACCGCAATGCGGTTTGCCGGCCCGAGTGCAACGAAGGCGTAGGGCTTTGACTTCATAAGTACGATTCCGACAGGTTGAATTTTATCCCGATACACGCCCTTAATCGCAAAAGAAAGGGTTTTTACCTTCTGCTTTGTCTGCGTATTGAAGATGGTTACCGTACCGCCAATTTCTGAGCTCACCCACAAAAACTTATCGTCCTTTGTGAAGTGAGCATCCCGGGGACGGGCATCCACCAGACTGTTGGCAATATTGTCATGGCTTTTGGTATCAATCCAATGCACCATATTCGTGGTTTCAGAGGTCACAACCATCATGCTGCCATCGTGACTTACCGCCAGCCCTTCTGGCTCCACGCCAACGTCAATCTGTGATATTACCTGAGCACTCGGAATGTCGATAACGGTCAACAGTGCGTCGTCTTCGTTGGCGGTATAAATTGTGGTGCCATTTGGGTGTAGGGCAATGGTTTCCGGATCTGCACCAGAGGGTAAGTCGCCCACAATGGAGTGGGTGGATAAATCTATGATTTGAATGCGATCGGAATCTGAGGCGCAAATATAGCCGCGGGTTTGATCGGTGCTTAAAATAAACCCCCTTGGCCTTTCTCCAACGTCTATAGTATCGACGACTTCAAATGTGTTCATATCAATAACAGATAGAGTATTGTCTTTTTCGTTAGTCACGTAGGCTTGTGGCAGGGCGGCGGCGAAGCTTGAAATCAAACTCGTCAACAGCAGTAATAAATTGCGAGATGTCATAACACCTCCTTACAAGTGGCGTTAATGGTGCCCAATGTATCCAGTTCATTGGATTGATGAAGAAACCCAGGGAGTGGCGCATGGGTAACCAATGCATCTTCGTGCGCCAGAGTAACGGGTTGGCGCAGTTGGTGTGTGCTTCTGCGAATGGAAAGTGACCGGCCTTTGTATGCGGCAAGAGAGAAGTTGTCACTAAGTAAGGTGTCCCACAGCGCGTCGTGGTTGAGCTGACTGCCGTGCTGAGCAGCACTTGCCACTGAGGTCACCGCCACATAGGAAGCGTAATCCACCTCATTCATATGCCGGTTGACGCTGTGGTAAAAACGGTTTTGAAGCTGTCGTGCGCCCCACTGTTCATGGGTAAAGTGCCAGCCAAGGGCCTTAAGGCCTGCGGCGCCGACCACTGGTACCTGTAAATATGTGTTAAATGGCAAACTATATGCGAACTGGGCGGCACTGTCGGCAGTAAAAACGGCCTCGTATCTCTTACTGGTTCTGGTGAACTGGGGGATCTCTGAAAAGGCGGCCCTGCGTAAATCGAAACTGTCCTGCCACAGCTTGGATTCCACAATAGTTAGTTTGAATTTTCTAGCGCTGCGCGTAAAAGCGGTGAGATATGCTTGGTCGTCAGGGGTTTTGCCGTAGATGGCAAGAACATGTTGCATGCGTTTGCTGCGAAACCACTGGGCCAGTGCATCGGCTTTCATTTGATAGCTGACCGCAGTGTGAATCAAGGGCAACTGGCAGGTTGTAAGCCTCAATTCATCATCGCTGTTAGCCACGTTGAAGAATATCGCGGCAGGCAGGCTATTTTGAATTAGGTCAACAACAGCGAGAAGCTGGCTACTCTTTACATCCAGTAAAATAACCGGTGCTGTGTTGTTTGCCTGATTGGCACTATGTCGCTTGTGTTGGTCTTCCAACACATTCCCTAGCTCGCGTAAGGTGTTAGCTTTGATTTCTGATACCTCAAACTGGTAGCCAAGGAATTTACCGGTGATATTGGCATCTTTTACCGCCACTATCGCTCCGGCATAGCCGTTGTCTGAAGGTGGCTTTAGGTAATCAGGTGTTCCGGCAGATACGGGTTCTTCTAAGCGAATGTAGGTTACGGGAACAATGGTTTGCGCCGTTTTATCGGCTGGTTGGACACGGGTGTCACTATTGATATTGAGGCCACCCGAGCTACATGCATTCACATTCGCTGAAATGAAAAGCAGCACCACCATGACCATTGATGTAAGTGTCGCACTTACTCGCCATGTGTTGCTCGTTTTACTCACACACATTGCCATAAACCACCTGCAGCCTGCTCCTTAGTCCCGCTCGGGTTAGTGCCGTCAGTACGGGGTATGTAAACTGTGAGTACGCCTTGAAAAGAAGGCGTCGCACATTGATGGATAAAGGGTATATGGCATTTTTCCCGAATAACATCCTCCTAAAGGAGGAAAGCTATGGCGCTAAAGTAGCATTAGTAAAATCACACTAACCCCTTACTATGCTTGAAACGTTGTTGGGATAGGTGCCTGTATTGTGCAAATAGTGAAATTGTATCGACGCTTTATGGGTGTAATGTGTCTGTTTTTGGTGGTGAGCAATGGGGTTGCGCGGTCGCTGGATGATATTAAAGACAGCGGCGCGATCCGAATTGCGGTTTACAACGATTACGCCCCTTTTTCGTTTGTGGACAATGGAGTCCCCAGGGGAATTGATGTCGATATCGCCAATGCCATTGCAAAGTCACTGAATGTGAAACTGGCCCTTATCTGGATGACGCCAGGAGAAACTGCAGAAGACGACTTTAGAAACTATCTTTGGAAAGGCCATATTATTCACCGGATAAAAGCCGACGTTATGATGCGTGCTCCCTATGACCCTTCCTTTTCACAAAAAAGGGACGACGTAGGGTTACTAGTAAATGAACTGGTACATATGTTCGCGCCTTATCACCGTGAAAGCTGGCAAATTCTTCACAACACTGAAACGTTACCGGAAGTGGAAACTATGGGGATGTTTCAATATCACACTATAGGCGCAGAGATAGACAGCATTCCTCACTTTTACTTGATCTCGGCGTTTGGTGGGCGGTTGCGAAACAACACTTCGCACTACGCGTCTAATGGCAAGGCCATTGAAGCGCTGGAAGCGGGCAAGGTTGAAGCGGTGATGGGGCTGCGTTCGCAAATGTCCTACCTTAGCCAGTTTGTGGATGGAAATAAATTCCAGCTCGCAAGCAATGCCTTTCCCCTTATCGGAAAACAAAAATGGGATATAGGGTTGGCTATTCATACTAATTTCCGTGCTCTAGGGTATGAAATAGGTGACGTTATTACCCGTTTGGTGGAGGAAGGTGAAATGGCGAAAATTTTTGACAACTACAACACCACCTATGAAAAACCGCCGTACTACAGCGCCCAATAATTAACGAAGGGGAATATTCCCCTTCATTCCTCCTCCCAAAGGAGGAGTCAAATCACACCGCTGTTGCATAGGCACCGACTTTCTCTGTGGCTATGCTAACCCTAACGAATAGTCTGAAAACAGACCGTTTATGGCCTACATGCAACTAGGAACCGCGATGAATAATAATATGCCAATTAAAAAACTTGCCTTGTCGATGCTGATTTGTGCAAGTGTACTTACGCCTGTCCATGCTGTTGTTACTGACAAAGATATTCAAAATGACCAAGCGACAACGGACGACGTTGTTACTTATGGTATGGGGTTAAAGGCTCAGCGATACAGTCCGCTCACTGCGATAAATCGGGACACGGTAGAAGAAGTTCGTCCCGTGTGGGCATTTTCATTAGGTGGTGAGAAGCAGCGTGGTCAAGAGTCTCAGCCCATGGTGAAAGATGGAGTGATGTATGTCACCGGATCATATTCTCGTGTATGGGCAATTGACGCCAGAACAGGGGAAGAGTTGTGGCAATACGAAGCGCGTTTGCCTGACGGAATTATGCCCTGTTGCGATGTAATAAACCGCGGCGTGGCGCTTTACGACAACTTGGTGATCTTTGGTACCCTCGATGCGAAATTGGTCGCGCTGGATAAAGATACGGGGAAAACCGTATGGAAGAAAAAAGTGGAAGACTATCGCGCCGGATATGCTATTACAGCGGCCCCCATTGTTGTAAACGGAAAAGTGATAACGGGGATCTCAGGTGGTGAGTTCGGCATTGTGGGGAAAGTGTATGCTTATGATGCCAAATCAGGTAAGCAACTGTGGGTTCGCCCTACCGTTGAAGGCCACATGGGGTATATTTGGAAAGACGGTAAGAAAACAGAAAACGGTATCTCAGGTGGCGCACCGGGTAAAACCTGGCCAGCCGATTTGTGGAAAACCGGTGGTGCTGCAACCTGGCTGGGTGGCACATATGATTCCGATACCGGATTGCTGTTTTTTGGCACTGGTAACCCTGCTCCCTGGAACTCACACCTGCGCCCTGGTGACAACTACTTCTCTTCTTCGCGACTTGCCATTGATCCGGACACTGGAAAAATCGTTTGGCACTTTCAGACGACGCCTCACGATGGCTGGGACTTCGACGGGGTAAACGAGCTGATTTCCTTTGATTATCAGGAAAACGGTAAAACAGTAAAAGCGGCGGCAACGGCGGACAGAAATGGCTTCTTCTACGTGCTGAATCGTGAAAATGGTGATTTCATTCGCGGCTTCCCGTTTGTTGACAAGCTTAATTGGGCGGAAGGTTTAGATGAAAATGGCCGTCCAATTTATGTCGATAGCAATCGCCCAGGTAGCCCGGCGAGTTCAAATGATGGCAAAAAAGGCGAGCAGGTTGTTGCACGCCCCGCCTTTCTAGGGGGGAAAAACTGGATGCCTATGGCGTATTCTCAAGATACGGGGTTGTTCTATGTGCCGTCTAATGAATGGGAAATGGATATATGGAACGAACCTACAGCGTATAAAAAAGGTGCGGCTTATTTAGGTGCGGGTTTTACCATTAAATCGGTCAATGAAGATTTTATCGGTGTGCTTAAAGCCATTAACCCTCGGACGGGCGAAACCGTGTGGCGTTACAATAACTTTTCTCCCTTGTGGGGGGGCGTACTGACCACTGGAGGAGGCCTGGTCTGGACCGGAAACCCGGAAGGTTATTTGATGGCGTTTGACGATAAAACCGGTGAAATGGTTTACAAATTCCAAACTGGCTCGGGCATTGTTGGCTCACCAGTTACCTGGGAGATGGACGGTGAGCAATACATATCGGTTTTATCTGGCTGGGGTGGCGCCGTACCATTGTGGGGTGGAGAAGTGGCTAAGCGGGTAAAACACTTCAATCAAGGCGGTACAGTCTGGACATTTAAACTGCCAAAACGCTATCAGCAAATGGCTAAACACTAACGCAAAGGGCAAGAATACCAGTAAACTTACCCAGGCCGGCGGCATTGTTCGCCGGCACTTTTTTCTCCAAACATACCTTGTGTACCAGATCCCTATTGACTTACGAGGCCTCCTTCCAAAGGAGGAGCCTTTCAAAACCAAAGTAGAGTTACCGCCCAATTACCCGTCCGTATACTTAATACATAGTCTTTTAGGATGTATTAATGATGAAAACAAAATTATCTCTGTTGTTCGCTGCACTCGTGGTGGCTGGTGTTTCTTGTAATGCTAGTGCCCACGGAAACGTGATTCCTCAAGGGGCAGACAGCTCAGCTATGCCTCCTATTACAGATGGTGATGAAGCCGAAGATGGCTGGGTGTTTGAAAACCCTTACCGAGGGTTGGATGACGATACCAAAACGGAAGTAATAAAGTTTGGCGAATCAGCTTATGCAAACAACTGTGCGGGTTGTCATGGGTTACATGCCCAATCAGGAGGCATTAACCCTGATTTGAGAGAGCTTAACCCCGATAGTTTTGAAGATGATGAATGGTTTGTGGAACGTCTTCGTTTTGGCTCAGCCAAAGGAATGCCAGCATTAGGCGGTATTCCTGAAGGGCAGTCTGAGCCTATTTTAGATCAGGAAACGCTGTGGGCCATTAAAACCTATGTGGAAGCTCGTCGGATTGTTGCTATTGAAGAAGGTGAAATAGAAGCCGACTGACGCAGATGTGGTTTGTATATCGCCGGGCAACGCGATGTAGCCCGGTGTGTTAGTTTCGGGGGTAAAAAGACTGAGTAAAATTCATGGCTTTCTGAGCGTTCCGCTACATTCACTTCGCTTCTAACAGGTGATACTGCAACTTGTGATACAGCTTGGTAACTTCAATGGGCTTTGCCAGGTGTTCATCAAAGCCATTGTCGAGGTAGGTCCGAATATCTTCCAGCATTACATTTGCTGTGAGCGCAATAATGGGCGTGTCGGTATCGCTTTTGCGAATGATCTTACAGGCCTCAAGGCCGTCTAATTCGGGCATTTGTATATCCATCAGAATAACATCAGGCTTGAACGTGCCATATTTATCGATGGCAACTAAGCCATTTTCTGCCAGGCAGATCTCAGCGTTTGTTTTAGACAGCATTGCTTGTACGATGGTTTGGTTAATGTTGTTGTCTTCTGCGACTAAAATCTTCTTACCGGCTAAATCCGGGGCTGGGGCGGTTTGATCTTTTAATTGCTCCGCGCGTTCACCTTTTTCCAACGGCAGTGCAACGGTAAATGTGGTGCCTTTGCCTAGTTCGCTGTGTACCGATAAAGTGCCATTCATAAGATCTACCAGGCTTTTAGTGATGGTCATGCCAAGGCCCGTTCCGCCGTACTTTCGCGTGGTGGAGCTATCTGCTTGGGTAAAGCGTTCAAACAGACCGTCGATAACATTTTGATTCATGCCTATACCGGTATCGATGACGCCGATAACTAGCGACGTACTGTTGTTGTGCTGCTGAGTCGAAAGGGCGACTGTCACGCTGCCGTTGTCAGTAAACTTAACGGCATTGGAAATGAGGTTTGTAATAATTTGTTTGATACGTACCGGGTCGCCTAACCACACGTCGTGAAGGCCTTTTTCAAGGGTATTTTTAAATACTACGCCTTTCGATTTCGTCTTGGGAATGAAGTTTGAAGCTACTTCGTTTAATAACTGACGAACAGAAAATGCGATGCTTTCAAGGGACAACATTTCTGCCTCAATTTTTGAAAAATCGAGGATGTCATTGACAATGGTGAGCAGGTGGTAAGAAGAGGTTAACGCATTGCTTAAGAGCTTTCTGTCTGAGGGCCGGGTTATTTCGTCATCAAGTAATTGCAGCGTGCCTAGAATACCATTCATTGGGGTTCGGATTTCATGGCTCATGGATGCCAGAAAGCGGCTCTTTGCTACGTTTGCTACTTCTGCTTTTTGTTTTGCGGCTTCCAGTTCGCGGGATTTTTCCAGCCGTTCGGTAATATCTTCAATCACGCCGAGGTACCCGGTCACTTTGCCCTTAGCATCTCTAATACAAGTGACGGTAAGACTGACAGGAAACCGGGAACCGTCTTTTCGGATAAGGGTCCATTCATCGGTATCGGTTCCATATGTATAGGCTTTTTTAGTAAAAACCTCGAAGTTAGATTTTGGTTCTTCTTTGAATTCTTCAGCGATAGCGGCTGCGCGACGACGGGTCTCTTCTTGATCGTGCCAAAGCGCAGGGGTTTTTTTTCCGACAATTTCATCAGCATTGTATCCCAGCATTATCTCAGAGGCTGCGTTAAACTGGGTGACAATGCCGGAGGTGTCAGTGGTGATAAGCAAGTGTTTGGACGCATCGAGAATGGCGTTTGCCATCTCGTTAGATTTGGCCAGTTCGGTAATTAGCTCCTCTTTCTCGGTCTCAGCTGCTTTTCTCGCAGTGATATCCTGAAACGTACCAAATATCGATGCCACACCACCGGTCTTGTCACGTTGTATTAAGGCTTTACTTTGAACGTGGCGAACTTCACCGGAAGGACGGACAATTCGCAGTTTTACTTCCCATCCTGCGCCATTTGTCATGGCATCGTTCATACATTGCTCAAGCGTGGCTATGTCGTCGGGATGATAGAAATCGATAGCCGATTGCAGCGTTGGGGTATACTCCCCTTTTATGACGCCATGAATGCGGTATATTTCATCTGACCAAAATACTTTTTGGTTTGCAACATCCACGCTCCAGTGCCCCAGGGACGCGAGGATCTCTGCTTGTTGTAACAAGGCTTTTTGTTTTTTGTCAGCCTCTTCCAATGCGACTTTTTCAGTAATGATAACTGCGGAAGCAACAATTTCCGTGTCGGAATTAGCCCTGGCGAACCACTCCAACCAAATATAGCTACCGTCTTTCTTCTTGTACCGGTTTCTGAATCCTTCAACATTGTTTTTTTGGTTAACTAATCCAATTAATACCTCTTTGGTTGCCTCTACATCATCAGGGTGTACATGGGAGATGAAAGGCTTGCCGCACAGGTAGGCTAACTCCCAGCCTAAACTGTCCACCCAATAATCATTTAGGTAGGTAAAGTATCCCTCGTTACTGGCTTTACAAACGAGGGTATTAAGAGAGTTCAGTAAAGACTGCGCATCAGACATTCTTCAGGCCTTTATTCGTGTTATTGGCAGCAGAGGCAACATTCGGAGAACGGATTCTATTCGCGCACGTTGACGGTGTAACAGTATAGAGAAAAGAAATAACAAGTGAAAAGAAAATTGCGTTGATTTTCGTACTTTAACCCTCGCTTAACCTTGCCTTTGAAATAATCCCTTCTCAGAGGGCGATTTTCATTATTGCCCTTAGCTCCAGACAGAGCAGCACGGGAACAGGTAAATGAGTAATGCGAAACAAATCGCGTGCGCGGTAGCGGCAAGCTTGCTTCTAAGCGCATGTGCAAGTGTGGATGATAAAACACTGAGTGAATCAGCCACAGATATAACGGGTAAACAGGTGGTTTGGCAGCCGCTTGTCAGTGAGTATTCAGGTCAGAATGTACCGGCTGGTGGCGCTTTAGCAGCCAGTCAGCTTACTGATCTTATTGATGTCACTGCGGTTGAACACCTGTCCTCATACATAAATGAGGCACTAAATAGCAATCCAAGCCTGCAACAAACCCTTATTACCCTGCGTCAGGCACAAGTGTCCATCGACAGCGCTGAGTCTCAGGGGGCTATGAATTTGGATGCCAGCTTTAATGGTGGTAGAGATGAGCAAACTGGTAGTAGCTTTTCCAGTGCGTTATCGGTTAGCTGGGAGCTGGACTTGTGGCAAAAAATAGCCGATGGCGTAACGGCAGCGAATTTAGACGCCGCTAGTGCAAGAGCGAGTTATCAGGCTGCCAAAGACAGCTTAATCGCCAGTGTTATTCGCAGCTACGTCGAGATCATCACACAGCAGAATCTGCTTTCTATCGAGCGTGAACGCTTGCAGGTCTTAGAGAACCAGGAAGCTATCATCCTAACCCGCTACCGCACTGGGCTGGGTGGGTTGGACGATCTTGACTCTGCTCGCACCAGCAGTGCAAACACACGGGCAACCATAGCACAATACGAGTACGCAGTGGCCGCGGCAAAACGCACCTTGGCGGTGCTGCTCGGTCGTCAAGAGCAGTCGTTAACAGAATTAACTGCCAACCAGTCTTATCCGGATGTATTGCTTCCCCTTACTGCACTGCCCGAACAGGATCTGGCCCGCCGTCCCGATTTACAAGCCGCCTACTTCAATATAAAGGCCTCAGAATACGAGGTGGACGTGGCATATAAAGCCTTACTCCCAAGTATTAACTTATCCGCGGCGCTCACAGACAGCGCAAGTTCGGCTTCTCAAGCGCTATTTGCAAATCCGTTGTGGAGTGTACTTGGGCAAATAACGGCGCCACTGTTTCAAGGAGGGCAGTTGCGCGCGCAAATAGAGAGTGCAGAGCTGAGTGCATTGAACGCCTGGTGGCAATACAAAGAAACGCTGCTAAATGCCGTTCAGGAAACACAGGATGCCATCGACAATGAGCGTGCGTTAACGGCGCGAATTCAATTCACTACTGATGCAATTGAGAATGCTCAGCGCAGTGTAACGAGTACTTCGGGCAATTATCGCCAGGGGCTCGCCGATATTCTTGACTTGCTATCTGTATACAACACCCACTTTGACTTGCAAGCGCAACAAGTTCAGTTGCGATCATCACAATTACAAAACCGTATCGACTTAGGCCTTGCTTTGGGTCTTGGAGTGTCACAATGAAAAACAAAAAAATAATCGTTACCTTGTTGGCTGCAGCCTGCATTGTGCTGGCTATTGTGTATACCGCGATGAACACCGGTGGCGGGCACCCGGGTACACCACCGGGGGCCGGTGAGAAAAGCGCGTCGACCAATAGTGCCGAAAACGCCAGTTCTCGAGGGAAAGTGCCGGGTGGGGAAGAAGGCGGTGAAGACGGATCTTTGGCATTACGATCCGCAGGCAAGACTACAAATGGCGAGCGCCGTGGTGACTTAGCCGCAAAACCACCACTACAGAGTCCATCAACAGGTGTCGGTAGCAACCTGGCGAAAGTGGGTGTGTATGCAGTACAAACCGCAAGCTATAAGGCGTCAGTAAAAGGCTATGGGGAGGTGCAACCAGTCGACTCACTCAGTTTAGTGGCTCAGGTGGGGGGACGTATAACGATCCTTGCCGACGAATTTAAAACCGGTGCAATTGTCAGTAAAAATACAACGCTGGCTATCATTGATGACACCGATTATTTAGCGGCGTTGAGCAGTGCGAGAGCCGATTATGAGGACGCACTGGTGGCGCTGGAAGAAGAGCGTCTGCAAGGTGTTCAGGCGCAGGATGAATGGCGTCGTTCCGGTTTAAAGGGGGAGCCTGCATCGGCGTTGGTTTTGCGGCAACCGCAGTTAAAAGCAGCACAAGCAAAGGTGGAAAAAGCGAAGCAAGCCTTGGAAGCGGCTAAGCGTGATTTGGCATTTACCAAAGTAACCGCGCCTTTTGACGCCCTTATCGTTAGCCGTGATGTATCACCGGGCAGTTATGTTCAGACTGGGGAGGTCGTGGCAACGCTTTATTCATTGAACACGGCAGAAATTGCCGTGGCCCTGTCGCCTGCGCAGTGGTCTCAGCTTCCCGATGTCACAGCTGGTGAGCAGCTTGATTGGCCGGTCATCCTTACCGATGCGACAACACAACAGCATTGGATCGCAGAAGTAAGTCGTGCCGAACTGCATCAGGACACCAGTACCCGTCAACGCAATGCGGTGGTTACTGTCAATAAGCCTTTGGAACAGGCAGAGCCGCTCGCTTTCGGCAGTTTTGTTAGCGCTGAAATCGAAGGGCGTGCGCTTGAAAATGTGTGGAAAATTCCTGCTTCTGCGGTATCGCAAAAACAAGAGGTCTGGTTGGTAGAGCCAGACACTGGGTTGTTACAGAAATTTACGCCAGACGTGCTGTTTGAGCAGGATGGTTTTGCATTTATTACACCCTATAACAACGCTAACCGCGCTCTCGTAGTCGCTCGGCCACTGAACAGTTATCTGGTGAATACCGCAGTTGCGCCGTTAATTGAAGGGGTAACGGGAGGGGCAGAGAATGACTAATAAAAAAGGCATAATTGCATGGTTTGCGCAGAATTCCGTGGCGGCAAACCTGTTAATGGTGAGTTTGATCATTCTCGGGCTGGTTTCAATGGGCGATATCCGCAAGGAGGCATTTCCAAGCATGGAGCCGAGATTTGTCACCATTTCCATGACGTACGAAAGTGGAGATGCCGAACAAGCGGAAGAAGGTATTGCCATCAAGATAGAAAATGCACTGGAAGCCATCCCCGGTATTAAGCGCATTACCTCGACGTCCAGTGCTAATGGGGCCACTGTTCAGGTGGAAAAAGAAACGGAGTACGACCTCGACGTTCTTTTTAACGATATAAAAACGGAAGTGGACAGTATTTCTAACTTTCCATCAGACGCGGAAAACCCGGTTATCGATAAAGCGAGAAGGCAGGAGCATGCCATCTGGGTTCAATTGTACGGTGATACAGATCACGCAACTTTGCAATATTTGGGCGAACAGTTAGAACGGGATTTACTAGCCACCGATGCAATTCGCGAAGTCAGTGCGGGCAGCTTTATCGACCCCATGATGTCGATTGAAATAGATGAGGCTAAGTTGCAGGCTTATGGGTTAACGCTTTCAGATGTGGCTGCTGCTGTAAATGAGGAATCAAATACGGCGTTGACCACCAGTTTGCGCAATAAGGAGAAAGTGATTCGGTTAAAGGCCTCGGAGCAGGCTTATTATGCCAAGGATTTTGCATCAATCCCCCTTGTTACCAGTAGTAATGGCGTGATCCTTACCGTCGGAGACGTGGCGACAGTGACCGATATGTTTGCAGACGACAGCTACAATTTGTCTCGTTACAACGGTAAAAATGGTTACGGTATTCAAGTGCTGATGGATGAATATGGCGATGTGACCAAAATGGTGGAACAAGCCCATGAAGTCGTCGATGAATGGCACGAAAAAGGTCTTTTGCCTCAAGGCGTGGAAATTGAAACCTGGTATGACAAAAGTACTCTGATAACAGAGCGGTTAACCCTGTTAACCAATAACGCACTCATGGGGATCGCGCTGGTGTTCGTTACCCTTGCGCTGTTTCTGAACCTACGCGTGGCTTTTTGGGTAGCCGCCGGGCTGCCATTTATTTTCTTCGGTACGCTATATTTCATGACCGACTCCTACACCAATATGACGCTGAACGAGATGACCACGTTCGGTTTTATTATGGCGCTGGGAATAGTGGTGGATGATGCTGTTGTGGTGGGGGAAAGCGTTTATTCCACCCGAAAACAATATGGTGATACACTGCAAAATACCATTCTCGGTACTCACAAGGTTGCTATTCCAACCTTATTCGGCGTATTGACTACAGTGGCGACTTTTTTTGCGCTTTCCAATGTCTCTGGTGGTTTGGGTACCTTGTACTCTCAGTTCGGCACAATCGTTACCTTGTGCCTGCTGCTATCTGTAGTGGAATCAAAGCTGATATTGCCTGCTCACTTAGCACATTTGCCAACTAAATCCACGCCTAAAAAAGGCATCGCGGGAGCGTGGAACAAAGTACAGGGCAAAGCCGACGCAGGACTGCAATGGTTTAACTACAAAGTGTATCAACCTTTTTTAAAGGTGACAGTAGCCTACCGCTACGCGGCGGTGCTTCTGTTCGTTGCCCTATTTATTGTAGTAATGAGTCTGCCATTAACCGGGGCAGTGCGGGTGAGTTTTTTCCCCAGTATGCAGGGTGATACGGTGACTGCAAACTTGTCTCTCTACAGTGACGTGAGCTTTGGTCAAAACGAGCGTAATTTAATGTTATTAGAACAAAACGCCCTGGAAGCAGACCGGCAGTTAATGGAAGAGAAAGGTGCAGAAGGGACAGGGATCAGCAGCCTTCAGGTAACAGCGAGCGGAGATCAAAGCGGAACCATCACTATTTCTTTAGACGAATCTCAGCCCTATTCCCTCGATGAGCTTTCGGCACGCTGGAATGCCCTCACAGGTAACCTGGAAGGTGTAAAGAGTCTCAAAATTCGCTCGCGTCGGGAAATAGTAGACGGTTTTAAAGTGGAGCTAAAAAGTATCAATGAAGATACGCTTAATGCAGCAAATACTGCGTTTCAGGAAGTTCTGGCAAACATTGACGGTGTGTATGCCATTGAAAGCTCGTTGACGCCGGGTGAAGCCATGATGCGATTTGAAATCACACCTCAGGGCAGGGCTCTGGGGATGGACACACAAAGTTTGTCACAACAACTGCTAAAAGCGTTTGGTGGCGAAATAGTGCAGCGTTATCTGCGCGATAAAAACGAAGTTAAAGTCCGGGCGCGTTACCCGGAAGAAGACAGAATGAATCCGTCTGACGTAATGAATACTCAGGTGCGTTTAGATGATGGAACTGTAGTGCCATTGAGCGCAGTGGCAAAGGTTATACAGGATGTGCAACAAAAGCAGGTGGTGCGAATCGACGGTCTGCGGGCGTTAACGGTGAGTGCGTCGGTAGACAGCGATGTGATTACATCTACCGAACTGGTTAACTATCTCAATGAGAGTTTTGTACCTCAGTTAGAAAAGCAATATCAGGATTTATCTCTCTATTTTGCGGGAGAAGCTGAACAGCAGGCGGAAACTCAAAGTTCTATGCAAAGTGTTTTTATATTGGCCTTGTTGTCTATTTTTGCATTGCTAGCAATACCGCTTAAATCTTATATTCAACCGTTAATTATCATGACCGCCATCCCGTTTGGTATTGTGGGAGCTATCATTGGTCACTGGTCAAATGGATTGATGCTGAGCTTATTGTCTCTCAATGGCATTTTAGCGCTAAGCGGGGTGGTGGTGAACGACAGCTTGTTGTTGGTAACACGGTTTAACACTTTGCGTCAGGAAGGTATGACAGTGGATCAGGCTGTAATTGAAGCATGTACCAGCCGGCTGCGGGCGGTGTTGCTTACATCAGTCACAACTTTTGTGGGTTTGTATCCGATTTTGGGGGAAACCTCAATACAGGCGCAGTTTCTTATTCCGGCCGCTGCCTCACTGGGGTATGGGATTTTATTTGCCACAGCCATCACCCTTTTATTAATTCCGGCATTGCTGCTAATTTATGAAGACATGGCCAGGCTGGGTGAGCGGGCGAGAAGAAGCGCGCTGAAAATTGCAGGGTAGGAGAACATATGATCCGGGTATTGTTGGTGGAAGATGACTTAGGTTTAGCGGGGAATATCCTTGACTATCTCGAACTGGAAGAGATGGTTTGTGATCATGCCGCGAATGGTATAGCGGCCCTCAACTTTCAACAAACTCACCCATACCATGTGATTATTCTCGATATTAACTTGCCGCAAATGAATGGATTGAGTGTCTGCGAACATATTAGAAACGAAGGCGATGATACACCTGTTATTATGCTTACCGCTCGGGATAAACTGGAAGACAAACTGGTGGGGTTTGAAAAAGGGGCCGACGATTATCTCATTAAACCCTTCGCCATGGCTGAGTTGGTCGCACGAGTCAATGCATTGGCGAATCGGCGATCCAGCCAGGTTAACCAGTTGACGTTTGGCAATGTCACGCTAACGGTTAAACCTGAGATGGCCACAGCCGATGGCGCTGTAATCAAGCTCAGCCCTACAACCTACAGGTTGTTGAAGCACTTAATTCGCGCCGCAGGAGAGTGCGTGCCTCGCGCTGCCTTGGTTAACGCGGTGTGGGGCGAAGACGCGCCAGAAAGCAATGCACTCAAAGTGCATATTCATCATTTGCGCAAAGCGTTGGAACAAGCCAACGCCTCCGTGCAGTTGTGCTCGAGGCCCAATAGCGGCTTCTATCTATCTACGGAGTCAGTTCATGGTTGAAGGATTGCGATTCAGTTTGCGCAAGTATGTGGTATTAACGTTGCTGGCTGTAGCAGGTGTTATTTTTACTCTTTTTTCCATTCAGTCAGCAGATAGTTTTCTCGATGGTATGGATGGTATGCTTAGAAATAGCATGCTCCGAGCCGCGAGAAGTGTAGACGTTGAGCCCGGTGCTCCCACACAGGTACTGGATTTTCATATTGCTTCGACCTACGCCGACATACCCGAAACAATTAAACAGAGTTTCAGCGAGACAGAAATAGCCCCGTACAAATTATACAAAGATATTGATAAACCCAGTATTTTCTCGCGTCCCCGCTCTGCAAACTTTTTAGTTATGGTTCCTGGTGAAGAACGACGCAAGATGTTTGTATCACAACGCTTTGAAGCGCCACCGGAAGACGGTAACAAATCGTTTCGAATTGGCCCTCAGCTTCACAGTATTTTAGTGGGCGTGGCCGCATTAGGTGCCTTCGCCGTTGCGCTTTTTTTGTTGCTCAGGTCTGTTTCGCGGCCTGTCGAATCACTGCAACAGTGGGCGGCGGGGCTGGATGAAGCGCAACTGGATGCGCCTATTCCCAACTTTCGCTATAAAGAACTCAATGCACTGGCTGGAATCATTCATATGAGCTTGCAACGCGTGCGTCAAACCCTGGAGCGGGAACGCGAATTTGTGAACCATGCCAGTCATGAACTCAGAACCCCCATTGCCGTAGTAAGAAGCAGTATTGAGCTGCTTTGCAGGGTGGTTGATGTAGAGAATAGCAAGGGGCGAAATGCCGTGTCCCGCATAGACAATGCGTCGAAAACCATGGCGGATTTAACGGAAACGCTGTTGTGGTTGGGCAGAGAAGATACCGCGGGATTACCAGAAACCGAAGTGGATGTGGCTGATATGGTGAAAGGATTGACTGCTGATCTTAAGTATCTTCTACAAGGCAAGTCTGTAACCTTGTCTCTTCATTTATCTCCTTGTTATCTGATATTGCCGGAAACTGCAACGCAGATTGTTATTGGCAATATTATTCGCAATGCCTTTCAACATACCTATCAAGGCAAAGTGGATATTCAATTGCACAACGACCAATTAGTCGTTACCAATTGTGAAGACGGCGCTCTGGCAGACAGCCGCTGTGCTACTAAAACTCGTGATGGGGAAGAAGGGTTTGGTATTGGACTTAAACTCATCGAAAAGCTCTCGCGGAAACTAAACTGGGGGTACCAGCCTGCGTTTTCTGAAAATGGGTATTCTGTCACTTTACACATTCGCTCCTTTACCCCGCTAAAGGCTTAAAAATTCTGAGTATTTGTACAGATTGCATTTAACTAAATAAGTATTTGCACTCGCGTAATAACCTTGTTTTTTTTAATTTACGGCGATTAACGCGAGGTTGTATATTACGTTACGAGGGAGGACCTTCCTCACCGTGGGAGCGAGAACGCTGAAATTAATTGCATTTGATTGACGCTCGAGCGAGGCTTTGACAATTACACCACGCCCTGTTCGATCATTGCATCTGCCACCCGGCGAAAAGCGGCTATGTTCGCGCCGAGTACCAGGTTTCCAGGGGTGCCAAATTCCTTTGCTGTGTCACTTGCTCGTTGGTAAATGTCTTTTGTGATCTGCAATAGCTGTTGATCAACCTGCTCAAAGGTCCATTTTTGCATGCTGGCGTTTTGCGCCATTTCCAACTGACTGGTAGCCACGCCGCCTGCATTTGCTGCTTTTCCCGGTCCGTATGCGATACCTGCCTCCAAAAAGAACTCAACAGCGCCTTGAGTCGAGGCCATATTTGCGCCTTCGCTTACAAGCTTGCAACCATTGGCTATTAACGTTTGCGCATCCAGTGTAGTAACTTCATTTTGTGTTGCGCAGGGGAATGCCGCATCTGCTTGGTATTGCCAAATTGCATGACCGTTTAGAGGGTAATCACTAACTGGCGTAAAGTGCGCGTCTGTATGGATATTGAGATAGGCACTTAAGCTGGTTCTTTGTATTTCCTTGAGCTGTTTTATTGCCACTAGATCGACGCCTTGAGGATGATACAAGGTACCTGTAGAGTCACTACAGGCAATGGGAATAGCACCGAGTTGATAGAGTTTTTCCATCGCGTAAATAGCCACATTTCCCGCACCGGAAACTAAACATCGTTGACCCTGCATGTTTTCTCCACGCGCGGTTAACATATGGTCGGCAAAGTACACGGTACCGTAACCTGTGGCTTCTTTGCGCACTAAAGAGCCACCCCAAAGCAACCCCTTACCGGTCAATACGCCCTCATACCTGCCAGTAAGCTTTTTATATTGCCCGAAAAGATAGCCGATTTCCCTGGCACCTACGCCAATATCGCCAGCTGGTACATCGGTATTTGGCCCTATATGGCGATAAAGTTCATTCATAAAAGACTGACAGAAGCGCATGATTTCCCCGTCTGATTTTCCTTTGGGATCAAAGTTTGCTCCGCCTTTACCACCCCCTATTGGTAGTCCTGTCAGCGCATTTTTAAAAATTTGTTCAAACCCGAGAAATTTAATGATACTGGCGTTTACTGAAGGGTGAAAACGCAACCCTCCTTTGTACGGACCAAGAGCAGAATTAAATTCGATACGATAGCCTTTGTTTACCTGGATATTGCCTTCATCATCATACCAGGGGATCCGAAACATAATTTGACGCTCTGGCTCCACGATTCGCTGAATGATTGCATGTTTCTTATAGTAGTTATTTTCTTCTAGTACCGGAGCAAGAGAGCGCAATACTTCTTCCACAGCCTGATAGAATTCAGTCTGTGCCGGGCTGCTTTCTTTTAGTTCAGAAATAGTACTTTTTAAATAATTCATGCATTAACCTATTTTGTTTAAATTACTATCTGTTTATTCACAGACGAGATAACGTACCTTTCTTTTCACTTCCAGAATATCGATGTGCTGCTCACCACTTTGGGTATTCCAGCGTATTTTCTGGCCTGCTCGCAATCCCAATAGTGCAGAGCCAATAGGCGCAAAAATAGAAATGCCGTCGTCGTATTTATTCATATCCAATGGAAGGCAAAGCGTTTTCGTTAAGTGCTTGTCAAACTTGCTTATTTTGAACGTGACCTGAGAACCAATAGCGACCACGTCAGGGGCGAGATCTTTTTGATTCACCACCTTTGCCCGAATCAGTTCTTTTTCTAACTCGTCATATCTTTCAGACGGCAATTTAATTTTGCTGAGCTGATCTTCAATATCTCTAAGGTCTTCGTATGAAATAGTAATGTTGGGTTTTCTAGCCATGAGAACACTCCTGTTTTCAATCGATTTTTTACGCGTGATAAAACCTTTTTTCGACGCGGGAATAAAAAGTGATTTTTACGAAATTCCGATTGGTGATTAACCGGATATTTTTAAGAAAAACAGAAAGGTAGCCGAATGCAAATTTGCATCCGGCTTAATTGGGTAAGGTGAGTAATATGCTCTTATTTAGTTTGCAATGTTTAAACATGATTCCCTCGATTATCTTTTTGATATTAATACTTCACAAGAAAATAACAAGGGGTTTCACAGTGAATTTTGCTCTGAAATTTGCTTTTTTGCAGAATAAAAGTTTGTTGTATGTGTCTTTCTCAGGATATTATTCTTATTGCTGGTTGGGGCCGTGCTTTCAGGGCAATTGCCACAGCAAAAGCACCGTATTTTTCGTCGTTAAATGGCTTGGTGGGGCCGAATAATTCGTAGTGAATACGGGATCCCTCTCCACTTTGGCAACGCGCTGCTTGGGGTGTTGACTCTTGACAGCCTTGAGCCCCACGAATTTGATTTCCTGGATGCTGCTTTTATTAACACGCTTGGAGAGTTGTCAGCGCGCTTTCTACACACAGCCTTGTATATCGAAAAGTTGGATCAACAACACCTGCATACTCAACACGTTTTACAGGCGGTGAGCGAACAAGTTTCAGAACAGCATCAACACGGAGAAATGATTGGTAAAAGCGAGGCAATGGAAAAGTTAAAACGCGTTATTCGTTTGGCTGCGTCGTCTGAATTGACCATTTTAATCCAGGGCGAAAGTGGGGTTGGAAAAGAGTTAGTTGCCCGCGCGCTTCATTTTCAGTCCGCAAGACACGGCCAACCCCTCGTTTATGTGAATTGTGCCGCTATTGCTTCGCACCTGATAGAAAGTGAATTGTTTGGGCACGTAAAAGGCGCGTTTACCAGTGCCAACCGAGACCGCGATGGTAAGTTTTTACTGGCGGACGGCGGAACCTTGTTTCTCGATGAAATAGGGGAACTCCCCCTGGAAATACAAGGCACGTTGTTACGTGCCATTCAGAACCAAGAAATTCAAGTTGTGGGGCAAGATAAAAGCCGCAAGGTGAATGTTAGAGTCATTGCCGCGACCAACCGGAAACTAGAAGATGAAGTTAAATACAAACGTTTTCGAGCCGACCTTTACCATCGATTGGTGGTGTTTCCTATATACGTACCTACGTTAAAAGAAAGACAAAGTGATATTACTTTGTTAGCCGGTTATTTTGCAGAAAAGACTCGCCGTAGTCTTGGCTTACAACAATTAATACTTTCCGACGACACTCTGCTTCAGCTCACGCGCTACAACTGGCCTGGAAATGTCAGAGAGTTGGAGCATGTTGTTTCTCGTGCTGCATTGTATGCCAGGGAGGAAACACCGACGGGGATCACAGTTATAAAACGTCGCATCTCACAGGAATTAACCTGATTGGGGCGGCTGGTGAGCACATATCCGACGCATCGGCTTTATACACTGGCGTTGACGACGCGATTGATTTTCGTGCCCACACAAACAAGTTTCAGCGAGAGCTTATTGCCAGGGCTTTGCGCCAAGCCGGAGGCAATTGGTCAAGAGCGGCTCGGTCATTGACCATGGATCGCGCTAACCTGGTGCGTTTGGCCAAGCGCCTTGGGGTATCTGTTGAAAAGCAAGTGAAAGAATAAGTGCGCGTTCTGTTCCTGCACTTTTTTGTCATGTGCTGCTCCGATCCGCTGTCTGGCGGTTCACTTCCATCTTACATAGGGTTCTTGAAATAGGGATAACCTGACTTGGTTTGTTGTTTTTTTCTTGCAATATTGTTAACAGTATAATGTATTATGTTTTTTTGTGTGGTATTTTTGCTGCTTGCCATTGGTTGCTTTATTGCGTTTACACAGAAAAGTTAATTCAGAACAGGATCTATGCAATGAAATACAGGTACTTATCCATAATTTTCGCGCTAATTACCGGTATGGGGTTAGTTTCGTGCGCGCACGAACCCCGGTACCAGGAATCGGCACTAGTCTCTCAAGTACGGGGTGAAGACAGTGAACGGGCATCGCTGGTGAGTGTCTCGAATGAAAAAATAAAACCAAATATTCTTTGGATCATTACAGACGATCACAGACCAGATTCCATATCGGCGTACAACAGGGCGGTATATGGGCAAAGTCATAGCCCGTTGGGCTATGTTGAATCGCCGAATGCAGATCAGCTCGCTAAAGAGGGCGTAATGTTCACACACGCTTTTACCAACTCGCCTGTATGCGCCCCTTCACGCGCTGCACTGCACTCCGGAAGATACCCCTTTCGCACTGGGCGGTTTGCGTTTGAACTCTCTCACCCCGGCCCCGATTTTTCCAAACCCCTGTTGTCTGAATATCTAAAGCGCGAGGGCTATTACACGGCAATGTTTGGGAAAGAAGATCACTACTTTATGCAGTGGGGGCCGGGGCAAAGCTTTAACAAACTCCCCTTGTTTGATTTTAGAGTACATTTTAAGCACGACTTGCAAAATCACGGAATTGGTGACATTTACACCCGCGCGTCATATGGCGATGAACCTGGAAATTCAACACCCATTGGCTACAGCGAACATGTGAATTATCCCGATGGTAAAAGCAGGCATTATTTAATAGCAAGCAAAGACGGTGAGGTGAGCGAACAGGATGTTGGCCAGCGAGAGAAAACCGACGAAGAATTCGACATATTGCGCAGCTACACGCGGAGCAATCCGAATTTAATCATTGGTGGCGTAAACCCGAACCGCGCGTCAGAAACCATTGATGCCAAAGTAGTGAGGGAATTGCGCAACCACTTAGAAAATGCAGCTAAGACGTACAAAACTCTAGCTGGTAAGTCTGTGAAAGGCGCTGATTTAGATAAACCTTTGTTCGTTAATTTGGGCTTCCATCTGCCACATACACCTGTGTTGCCGCCAAAATCTATCAGAGATCGTTTTAAATCGAAGGAATACAAAGTACCAAAATTCGATTTGTCTGAAGTTGAGAAATTGCCCGCACAACTCCGGAAACTGTATCACGCTACTAAGATTGAAGGCATGACCGACGCGGAAGTGCAGCAGGCAATACAGGATTATTACGCTTTTGCTGCCCATGGTGATGAACTGATTGGCGAAGCAGTTCAAGCGTTTAAAGATTACAGTAAAATGCAAAATCGCCCTTGGGTAATTGTATACACGATAGGTGATCACGGTTGGCATCTTGGAGAGCAAGGTATTGAAGCGAAATATGGTCCTTGGCAACAAAGCGTGGGAAATGCCGCCATCATTACCGCGTCTGATAAGTCATTGGTCCCCCGCGGTGTGATTAATGATGACCTCGTAGAGTTTGTGGATTTTGCGCCGACAATACTCGATTTGGCGGGGATTGATATTGAACAGGAAGCGTTCAACCATTTGGATGGTTTTAGTTTACTGGATGTGCTAGCGAAAAAGGCGCCAAAACGAGAGTATATCCTTGGCGAAACCAATGTTGTAGTGGGCCACCGCGCTTATCTTCACTCAAAACGGTTTCGTTTTTCTATGCGCACGCGACCACCAGGCGCAGCACCAGGTGAACGCATACGTTGGGCTCTTGACGCCAATGCAGACGATGTAGACATGGCCCTTTATGATTTGGCCGTCGATCCTCTTGAGAGAAATAATGTTGCCAATACCAAAGCCTACAGACCACTGGCGCTTTGGCTGAGAAACAAACTTGGCAATATCGTGCTCGGAGATGGTCGTGTTGAGGTGGACTGGTCAAAAGAAAATAGTTACGCAATCAGTCATTTCGCCGAGGGGGCAGACAACAAAAAACTGGATATTCCTAACGCACTAATTCCTCCACTCCCCGCTAGTGCGACATCAATGTGATATCTCGATAAGCAAAGGCTACGACACTTAGTCGTAGCCTTTGTAAGCTATTTTGGACTCTTTTCTGTTACGCGGGGTTAATGTTCGGTGGGACAGAATCATATTGGATCCCTACTCTTGGTGTCCAAAATGCATCGGGAACAGGATTTGTGCTTTGGTTTGGATGATTTTTCAACTGGTTCATAAGTGCAGTATAGGTTTTACCTATTCCCCACTGCAATGCTTCAACCTCTGGCGTTTCAGGTGAAGATTCGCTCAGTCGAGCAGATAACTTTTGATATACCTTTCGAAGCTCACTTTCTGCGAGTTTGTTTTGATGTTCTTTGACGTACAAATTAGCGAGATTTTGGTAGCTCTCCACCACGGCGGCAACGGCCTCATTGGGGTTGTCAGGTAACGATAGAAGGCTTTCGGCCAATTGAATGGCTTTGTGGTAGTGCACCAGAGCTAGAAATATATTGTGTTTCTCAAAATTATAGTTGGCTTCGCAAATATGTGTTTTCCACGCTTTCATTTCCTGACGATATTGCATGGCTTAAAAACCTCCTTTGGTTAAGCTCATCGGGTTGAGCAACTTTGTTAGCTCATCCAGTGACAAGTCAGTTGATTCATGTGCTACGTCGATAATGGGGCGGTTCTCTGAGTATGCCTTTTTCGCTATTTCGGAGGCTTTTGCATAGCCTATCAACGGGTTTAGGGCTGTGACCAAAATCGGGTTTCTACCAAGTGCAATATTGAGATTCTCTTCGTTTACCACAAAATCGCGAATAGCTTTATCTGCAAGTAAAATCGCCGCATTAGTTAACAAGGAGATATTGTTGAGTAGATTATGAGCGATAAGCGGTAACATGACGTTTAGCTCAAAGTTCCCTGACTGGCCGCCAACGGTAATTGCGGTATCGTTGCCAATTACCTGGGCACTGACCATTGCTACTGCTTCTGGGATCACGGGGTTGACCTTGCCCGGCATAATCGACGAACCCGGTTGTAAGGCCGGTAGAGTGATTTCACCTAAGCCGGCTAGAGGCCCTGAATTCATCCACCGTAAATCGTTAGCAATTTTCAATAAAGTAACGGCAAGTGATTTAGTTAGGCCTGACAATGTCACAGCGGTGTCTTGGGAACTAATCCCAGCAAATAAATTGTTCATGGGGGTGAATTTAACTTTTGTCGTCTCGGTTAAATGTCTGGTAAAGACCTGCGAAAATTTAACGTCTGTATTTACGCCCGTCCCCACGGCTGTTCCGCCAATAGCAAGTGATTGGATGCGAGTTTGAAAAAATGCCATGCTCAGCTTTTGTTCAGAAAGCTGAGCGGCCCAGCACTTCAGACTTTGATCCATACGCACTGGCATGGCATCCATCAAGTGTGTGCGCCCGGTTTTGCAAAATTTAGTTAATGTAGCGGCCTTTTCTTCAATTGTCTGAATAAGGTGTTGCAACGCTGGTAATAGCTTGTTGTGAAGATCAAGTGACGCCGCTACATGAATACTGGTTGGAATTACGTCATTACTGCTTTGGCCAAAGTTAACGTGGTCATTGGCATTTATGTTCATTTGTGAGGCGCGGCTAGCAAGTTTCGCGATAACTTCATTGGCGTTCATGTTACTGCTAGTGCCCGAACCGGTCTGGAATACATCTACTGGGAAATGGGCTAGCATGTCCTGACTTTCCAATAATGAATAGCACGCATGAGTTATTCCGTCTCCTATTTCTCTATCCAGATATCCCAGTTCAACGTTACTTTGCGCCGCGGACAACTTAACGAGCAGCAACGCTCGGATAAATGATTCAGGCATTACCTGTCCACTGATGGGGAAATTGTTTACTGCGCGTTGGGTTTGAGCCCCGTATAGCGCATCAAAAGGCACTTCCAACTCACCCATACTGTCTCGCTCTAGTCGTGTTTTTGACATAGTTTCTCCCTGATGAATTTATAAAAAACAGCGGCCTAATGTGGTTAACACGTATCTAAAATGCCATTAAATGATAATTATTCTCATTTGTATAATCTAGCGCATCTATCATTGTTGTCAAGAAACATTCATCGCTGACTAAACAGGTGAGTAGCGGTAAATTGAGAGTAAGGCCTGTGATTTGTTCATGACGACACCATCATCCAGATGAAATGTTAAAGAGGTGTATACATATGATGTTTGTTTATGTAGTATCAATACTGTGTAAAAAATAAGATCAATACGATGCATTTAGTCAATAGCCTGTAACGTGTTATTCGGCAAGGTGCATCTTTACTCGGGACGATACTATGAAACGCCAATTCAAGGTCGCCGCTCTGGCTCCGCTTATGATGATTGGTGCCGCGTGCACGCAAATGGAAACCACACAAACGGATTCATCACGAACTGTACAAAGTCAGCAGGTGAAGGCTGTCAGCGCACTTGAACTGACGGCAAGAAGTAAAATGGATGAGCTTCAACGGATGATGGACGACGCTAAATCGAAGGATATCGATGTAACGCGAGAGGAAGCCGTTATCTGGTTTGCAGAAGAATTTTTGAAATTTGCAAATTGGGATGAAGCAAACCCGGAAGCAATAGAAGCTGCGTTTGGTTACGAACGGCATTTTGCACCTGATAAAAAACAACTTGCTGCAGATTTACCAGATTTCGAACGTCGCAAAGTTATTGAAATTCTTGATGCGGGTATCGATGTGCTTGGAAAAGTACTCCACGGAGAGATAAAGCGTCGGCCGGTAGTAAAAGTTGACTGGCAAAATACCAAAGCTGCAGATGACATGTTTGTGAGTAATGGCAAACCCATTTTCTTGTACGACTACTTTTCAAAGTCAGTTGGACAACCGCTAGGTCAGCCGGATATTTACAACGACTATTTAGGCGCACTCTATCACGGTGGTGAAAATCTCTATCCGGTGGATCACGATCGCGCCATAAATTCTTTTCTGGTCAAGGAAGACGGTACGTTTGACGAAGCGCTGCTCAAAGAGTTAACAGAAATTCCAGATGTTAATATTGGCTATCTCGTCGCTTGGCTTATGGGGATCCCGGAATGGGTTGAAGCAAAGGAGCCTGAGATTAGGAAGGGCCGCTCGCTGTTTCAGGGGTTTGATATAGACAACCCTCTCGCCCGAGAAGTCTGGAGCAAGATCCTGCGTAAGGCGGCTGAGGTCACTAAGGGGAAGAAGGTCATAGAGCTCGGTTTCGTGCTTGCTAACGAACCGCATTGGTACTCAGAGTCTGGACATTGGACGGGCAACTATGAAGAAATGCAGGGTATTTCCTCTTACACATTGGCTGAGTTCCAAAAATGGCTCAAGCAAAAATACCGTGGAAATATCGCACTGCTAAACGCAAATTGGGGGGCGCAATTTTCCGGTTTTGATAAAGTGGAAATTGAAATACCTATTGATGTGAGTTTGCGCGGTAAACCCATTTGGTACGACTGGAATCGCTACAACATGCATCGTGCTACTTCCTGGTTCACATTTATGCAAAATGAGATTCACGCCGTGAATCCCGAAGCGGATACGCACATTAAAATATTTCCGCGTACATTCTACGAAGACTCTCGGTCTCACGGCATTGATTTAGAGGCATTGACCGAGTTGACTACCATGATTGGTCATGACGCGAAAGCGCTAGGCAGCCCGAGTATTCGTTCGCACATTTCCTCTGACTGGTGGGAAAAATATACCTACAAGTGGGATGGCATGAGCATGATCCACGACTTTACCGAGTCGGTATCACCGAACAAAATCAATGTAAATTCAGAATCTCACTTCTTGTCTTCGGGCCAGTGGAAAGTGATGGACCCACGTACAAGCTATGTACGAAACGTCTATTGGTTGGCTACATTGCAAGGGATGGATGCGAATATGGGCTGGTTTTGGATGCGCGATCCGGATGGTTCGCCAGAAGACCGTCTTGAGGGTGAGCTCAATTTCTTTGATCCGGGCTTAGCGGGGGCGTTTGCTGGCTCTAATAACATGCAGCCTCACGTTTCCAATGAAGTCACACAAGTGATGTTCGACTTAAATACCTATTCAGAAGAAATCATGGCGCTGCGCAAACAGTCCAGGCCAGTCAGGTTGTTCTATTCAGAAACCTCTGCCATTAATATTGGTAATTACATGACAGAACAGACCAAATTGTATAAAGCGATGTTCTTTGAAGGGTTTCCCCTGGGCTATGCCACAGAAAATATCATCAAGAAGCAAGATAATGGGCTTTGGGATACGGTGGTAGTTTACAAAACGCCAAATGTAACGGATAGCGAATTTGCTACTTTGCAAAGCTACCTGGACGCGGGTGGATCAGTGGTCATGGATGCACACTCTTTACAATTCGATGAATATGGTAAAAAGCGCGATAAATTATTGGTTGCAGGGCAGGGTAACCTTACAGTACTTGACGAAAGTAAGGGGATAAACGACTTACACGACGCGGCACTATCGCAGGTTAAACAAAGTAACATGCCTGACATTAAATTCGACATAGATAGCCGCCTGGAGCACAAAACAACGATTACCCGTGTGGCGAAAACAGAAGGTAATAAATATTTAGTGAATATCCTGAGTGTAGGGCATGAGCCAGTGAAGGTGAACCTTTCGCACAAAGATGGCGGCGAGCTGAAAGTGACTAACTTGATGACGGCCAATGAAATGAAGACTTCATTTGAGGTGGGGTCTGAAGAAGTACTGCTGTTAGAAGTAGAAAAGCGGTAAATAGGTAAGTTATTGATAGCGAGGCCAGTTTACAAAAGTAAATTGGCCTTTTTTGTCACTTAAACGCCTAATAACAAGGGAGATTAGCGTTTTACATTGCCGAGCACGTCTGAGTTGGCTGTTGCCAGATGTCGATATGTCGTTACTATAGCTTAATGAAACACATAAGGTGATCCAAAAGGCTATGGAATCAAATACGCCAACTGACGGCATGCCGCAAACTCTGCTACAAACGGTACTCGATGCACTGCTTCCTTTAATACCTTTACTTATCGCTATTGTATTTGTCACAGGAACACTCATCGCACTTCACTTTGTACTATTGGCTAAGCAACATCATCTCACCAGCGAACAAAAATTGCCGCGTCAAGTAGGCTTGTTGGTACTTACTATCGTTGGAGCAGTTGTTATCGCAATGACACTACCAGTAAGTGAAAGCACCCGCAACCAGGTGATAGCGCTTATCGGTGTGCTTATTTCAGGTGTGATTGCTTTTTCGTCAACCACCATGGTCGGTAACCTTATGGCAGGGATCGTTTTAAGAGTGAATCGCCCATATAGGGTTGGTGACTTTATCAAAGTAGAAGGCTACAGCGGTCGCGTTACTGAAATGGGATTACTGGATACTGAAATTCAAACAGAAAGTAGAGAACTTATTGCCTTTGCAAATACTCTCATGGTGAATTCTCCGGTTTCCGTCACCCGCGCTTCAGGGGCCATTGTGAGTGTAGACATCAGTTTGGGTTACGACATTCACCACAGCATTATCGAAAAGCACTTGCTTGTTGCTGCAGAAAATGCAGCGCTCACTGATCCTTTCGTTCAAGTTGTTGGGCTTGGTGATTTTTCGGTGAGTTACCGAATTTCAGGTTTACTTTCTGAAGTTAAAAGTCTGCTAAGTGCCCGTTCTCGCTTGCACAAAGCCGTGCTTGATACTTTGCACAACGCGGATATCGAGATTGTTTCACCGAGCTTTATGAATCAGCGACCTCAGCCTGATGGTCTGAAAATAATTGCCAAATCACCTCGCCAAACTCAGCAAGAAGATTCCTTGCCTGAAGATGTGATTTTTGACAAGGCTGAAGAGGCGGAACAAAAAGAAAAGAGTAAGGATAGTTTAGTGCAAGCGCTCGCCGATATTGACGCCAAAATTGCAGATAGCGAAGGGGATGAAAAAGCGGTATTAAAGAATAAAAAAGCAAAAGTAGAAGCGCAGCTTTCAGATTTAGTTGAAGCGAAAATACAAGAGGGGTAGGGAAGGAATGAGGTGTACACAAAATTTGTACTAGCTCAAAGCTAAACTGGCAGCGGTACCTGAAAAAACGGGTCACTGTCTGATCAGGGCTGAGCTAGGGAAGATGCGCTGTACGAGATTGCTTCAATGCGCCAATTTGCACATTTATCACTGGATAAGGCCATTCCTGACCGCACGACCATTATGAACTTCCGGCACTTGCTGGAAAAGCACAAGCTGACTCGCCAATTATTCAAAACAGTTAATCAATGGCTGTCGGGCTGCGGTGTGATGATGACGCAGGGCACACTGGTGGATGCCAAGAGTCGTCTCACCCATACACTGGTGACCACCGCCGCCAATGAGCATGACTTAAACCAGTTGAAAAACCTGTTGCACGGCGAAGAAGAATTCGCTTCCGGCGATGCCGGTTATCAGGGAGCAAAGAAACGGGAAGAGTTGCAAGATACGAATGTGGAATGGCTGATTGCCGAACGCCCCGGAAAAGTCCGGGCGCTGAAAAAGCATCCCCGCAAAAATAAAACTGCCATCAACATCGATTACTTAAAAGCCAGCATCCGGGCGAAAGTTGAACACCCGTTTCGCATCATCAAATGTCAGTTTGGCTTTATCAAAGCACGATACAAAGGACTGATGAAAAATGACTCACAGTTAGCCATGCTATTCACCTTGGCGAACCTGTTTAAAGTAGACCCGATGTTACGACGACAGCCAAGATCTGTCTAAAATCCAGGAATAAGGCCGAAATCAGGCCTTAAAAGGTAGTATATTAGCCTAAATTGAGAATTTGGCGTTCAAAAATTAGACGGCGAACGCGAAGGCTGGTTCAAGTACTAAATTGCAGGGCTTATTCGCAGTTTCCTTAGCTTGGTTGAGCGCAAAAGTAAGCTGTATCTGATACGCAAAGTGCCAGCGAAAAGTGCGGCTGATGTAAGTCGGGCTATGGTAGCGATGCTGTGGCGGTATCGGCGCCACGTCCGCACCATTACTGCGGACAACGGCAGCGAATTCTGTGACCACGAGCTGGTTGCAGAGAAGTTGAAAACTGATATTTATTTCGCTAACCCATATTCTTCATGGGGGCGAGGCTTGAACGAGAACTTCAATGGTCTGCTGCGTCAGTATATACGTAAAGGCACGGATTTACGGACGGTAACGGATAAGCAGGTTGCTGAAATCGAACGGGCATTTAACGCAAGACCGAGAAAGTGTCTCGGCTTTAAGCAACCAATTGCGGTGTTCAACGAATTACGCAGGGCTGCCTAGTTTAGCGAGTGGTGCACTTCGGAGTTGAATTCGCGTATAACTCTAGACGCAAGCATGGTGAAGCGAATAATATGCCTCCACTGGCTTATGAAAAGCTAGAAGAATTCAAAAGAAAATCTGTCTAGTAAAGTCTGGTCGATTCAGATAGCAAAATCAACCAAAGGGATGTAGTGCTATGTATTCATGATGGATGTCGCATTAATTTTGAATATCAATCAGAAAACGGCAATGTTCAATCTTATTTTTCAACAAGTAATTCATCCTTAGATATGGACAATTTAGCAGTTGCTTGGTGCAAAAAGCGGCATCTTAGCGTGAATAAATACACGCTTAACTAGCTACTTGAACAATGTGAAAATGCAATTGATGATATCGAACTAAAAAAGCTGGTTCTTGAGAGAGAGGGCCAGGAAGAATTTGAGTATGACAATATTTTCGAGGTTGTTGCTTCAGACACAAGCATTGCAAAGGCAATGAAGGAACGTAGGAATGAGTTCATAAAACTACGCGACGCTGGTCAAGCGCTAGCTAAAGAAGCCGCTTATATCACTGAAATTCATTCACGAGAGGAGCATAATACTGCGTTGGCATTGTTAGAAATTTTGCTAGAAGACTATGACAGGTAATGTGTTACTCATTGATGCTTTAAGTGCATCAATTGCTAGGTTTGAACAGTCTATGTCATTGTAATTGAATCGACACCAATAATCTAGACAGTGCTCAGCTAGATGTATTACAAGAAGCTGGTTGCGAAAGAATCTACCAAGAAAAAGGTAGTGGTAAGTCTCGCCTAAGACCTGAACTGGAACGAATGACCGACTCTCTTCGTGCCGCTGACACGGTTGTTGTTCAGCGACTCGATCGCTTGGGTCGAAGCTTGAAAGATTTAATTGAGCTGCTTGATGACTTTAAACAGCATGGTGTTCAGTTTATTAGTTTGAATGAGAGCATTGATACGACGACGGCTGTGGGTGAGCTGGCCTTTCATATGATTGGGTCAATCGCGCATTTTGAAAGACGGTTGATTTCCGAGCGAACCAAGGCTGGGCTTGCAGCTGCCAGAACCTGGGGCCGAAAAGGTGGGCGCAAAGCCAAACTTACGGCATCAGACATAAGAAGAGCGCATGCGATGTTACTCGATCCTAATATGACTAAGGCCGAAGTAGCAGAACATTTTGAGGTAAGCCGGCCCACACTTAATAAAGCACTTAATGAAACAGCTATTTAGTGGTTAGAATTGAAAATAAAGACAAATCAGATTAAATCGGATTGGGTTGCCAAACTGTAGCCTTGCGTATTATTGACTATTCCTTTGCTGTACTCCATATCCCTTAATTAAAGTTCGGTAACTAGTTTGCGCTTGTTTGTTGATTTAAACTAGTAGGCAAAAGAAGCTGACTTAATAGAGGGAACGGTAAGTTGTGGGCAGCAAAAGGAAGTTCGCTATTATTTGTGCACTGATTGTCACTAATTCATGTTTGGTTTTTCAGTATGCGCAAGACAAGTTTACTTTGCCGGATTGGCTGGATGAACTTGCGCTGAGCTCAAAATACGAAGTAATAACAGCTATCGATTCGTTGGCCACCAAACCCATGTCGGCAAAAATAGTGCTGGCTAAACCCGCAAATCAATTTTCGCCGGTTACAACGGTACCCAACGAGCTGCCGCACACCGGTACCACCTGTCTCGATAAGCGTAATGCCACAAAATCCAAACAAATCTATACGTGGACAGACAGTCAGGGGGTTCAGCATCTCTCCGACAGACCTCGCCGAATCGATGACGGTACACCAGTAACCCTGGTGAGCAACATTCCCGCAGAGGATTTATCCATTAATTTTCTTGGGCTTCAGGGTAGCTATAATCTTAGACAAGGGATCGTATCTTCGGTCAATGCCAGCAAAAGACTCTTTGAGAAGGTGGTGCCCGCCGAGCTGGTAAAACCGCTTACCATCAATTTCAGACTTTTCACCGACCAAACAGGCTATGAGAAGTATCGGGGGCCGGCGACAGGCCTTCTTAAAAACTCACAGGGCTTCTACCGCTCCGACACTAACGAATCTGTCGTGTGGGTCAAAACTGAATCGCAGGGAGAAAAGACCGCGGTGCACGAAGCCATGCATAGCATAAATCGGCACTACATTGGTCAGATGAGCAAATGGCTTAATGAGGGGGTTGCGGAATTAGCTGAGGATATCGCTCAAAATCCTGAAAATATTAGAACCACACTGCGTTCGAAGCGGCTATTGCCCGTCAGCGACTTACTCAATAGTACCCATGAAGAATGGACGCAAGATTCATCTATCCATTACCGAACCGCTAAAGCGTTGGTAAGCTATTTGTATTTTACGGATAGGGCTGCCCTTACCCGCCTGCTGTTAGCTGAATCGGAAAACGGCTGCGAGACACTACGACAGTTAGAGGTCACCCGAATTATCGGAAAGGACGCCCGGGCAATTGACACGATGCTAAAACGCTGGCTCTCTTGAGAAAGTGAGCAAAGATTAAATTTTGCTACCAGGTCTACAATAGAGCGGACAGCCTGGGAACTTGGCTGTCGCTTTGAACGAAGGTACATAACCGAGCGAAGCATTAGCTCCCGTAAGTCCTCAGCGTTTAAACATGAGTGGTGCACTTATTATCTGAATTCGGGGTTCAATAGTGAACTAGGTGGACTTTTTCGAGATGGCCGCTCTGACCATTTTCAGTCTTGGCAGTGGTTTAAGGCTCAAATGAGTGAATAGCGGAGATCGTTAGTCGGTCTATGGTGGTCAGCTAAAGACAAACAGCAGACGGTCAACGCCCGCTAAGCTTTTTGCGTCCCTTGTCGAGGCGTTTGTTAGACGAACAATACTCTCTAGCTGGATATGTATTTATAAACAGATATTCATAGGTAGGATCTTAAGAAAATTAGAGCTTGAATGCATGTCCCAAATTTGATCAGATGTTTATCGCCAAACAAACGTCCTGAAAAAATTTGAGAACATACACGATAAGAATAACGAGCTAAACAGAATAACGGAAGTCCTGAACGAATTTAATATCAACGATATTGGTAAACGGTGTGGATTTTGCCATCGGGAACGTATTGTGAAGCCCTATGAATTAGTGATGGCTCTGGTGACGGCCATGGGCGACAAGAGCATTGACTGTATCAGTGATTTGCACCGCTATTTTACTGGATTGACGTACACCGATGTGCAGTACAAGCCGTTTCATAATCAACTGAGTAAACCCGCATTTAAGCAGTTGATTCAGCGCATAGTGGGCGTTGCATTGCACAAATGGCAGCAGCATATCCTTGGTACAGACACGGACCTGTCGGCGTTTAAACAGGTCGTACTGCAAGATGGCAGTTCGTTTGCCGTCCATGATGCGTTAAAGGAAGAGTTTAAAGGGCGTTTTACGACCATTAGCCCCGCTGCCGTTGAGGTACATGTAAGCTGGGATATGTTACACAGCCAGCCTGAACGGATAGCCGTTAGTGCAGACAGCGTGGCAGAGTATGATTATTTACCGCCAGCTGAATCGTTAGTGGCCTGCTTATTTATAGCAGACCGGGGCTATTTCAAACTGTCGTATCTGGAGAGTATTCATCAGGCGGGAGGGAGTTATCTGGTCAGGGCAAAAGCGACAGCTAACCCTTTGGTGTTGTTGGGTGTGAATGCGCAGGATAAGCGCTTGAAGCGATTCCAAAATGTGAGGCTCAAGGACGTGAGACATCACTTCCGACGAAGCCAGGTAGTCGATATGGATGTTGAGGGAAGCGTGTCATATCGCCTGATAGCGAGTTGGCCATCAGGTAAATCAGAGCCAACCTATTGGGCGACGAATTTGCCCCGTGAGCAATACTCGGCAAAAGTGGTGATGCAGCTATACAGCTTGCGCTGGCAGATAGAATTACTGTTCAAGGAATGGAAATCCTACTGCAATTTACGCAAGTTCAATACCCGGAATGCGGGATTAATGGAGGGGCTGATATGGGTCAGTTTACTGGCATTACTGGTGAAACGGCGTATTGGATTTAGTATCCAACGACTGATGGGCGTCGATATATCGAGCTTTATGGTCGCGAAAAATACGCAGAGCTGGTTTTATCCATTAATGGAATCGATACTCCATGACGCGTATTCTGAATTAACACAAACGTGGAATCTCGCTACAATCGTGAGAGAAGCGCCATGAGTTGATTATTGGATTAACTTCTGAGAGAGGGTTACGTAAGGCCACAAAAAAACCGACTCAAAGGTCGGTTTCAGTATCTACTTCTAAAAGAAGTAGATGGTACCAGTGGGCGGACTTGAACCGCCACGCCCGCAAAGGCAACGGATTTTGAATCCGTCATGTCTACCAATTCCATCACACTGGCATTCGACGTGGTGTCGATGTGTGGTGCATTATAGCGATACGCCGCACACTGACAAGTGTTTTCTTAAAATTCTTGGCGCTTTTAAATCTAAGTGCCCAAAAGTTAATCACTTGAGGGCACTTAAGCTTCCCGTGGTATTCGAGAGGAGTGTTTCACCCCTTCTGTCTAGCGGGTATTAACCTTACGAGTCAAAGCTGATCAGGTTAAAATTTATAGGCTACCGATAATTTGATATTTCGTCCAGGCTCGTAATCGCTAAGTTCCAGTTCACCGAAAACAGGGTGATTGGTAACCCCGGTTCGCGACGCATGGGATACATACAGTTCATCCAGTAGGTTTTCAATACCAAGTGTAATATTGAGGTTGTTCTGGAAGTAGGCAGGCTCCCACACGGCAGTTAGCGTGTGAACAATGTAACCGTCTTTCTCATCTTCGGAGAAGGTTTTTTGGGTATGCCAGCGAAGGTCTACGTCGTAGTCGTCGAAGTAGTAGTTTAGTGTTAAGCCCAGGCTGTCGCCTACTTCCCGCTCTAACGGTGTTGGTGTGTCGCTGCCGTCGTTGAGTTCTGAATCAGATTTTGCAAATGTCAGTAGCGCATTAAACGCGTCGAGGGCATAGAATATACTGGCCTCAAACCCGTCAATTTCCACTGTGCCTATGTTGTCATCCCACTCGAAACAACCTTCACAGCTTTCGTCTGGGTAGGTAACCGCCTCAATGTAATCGTCTATTTCGGTTTTGAATGCGGTAAAGGCGACGCGAAATTCGTCTGCGCCGAGTGTATCTGAAGTATTGTATCGGATCCCTACCTCTCGGTTATTGCCCGTTTCAGGGCGTAGATCTGGATTTCGCACCTTACCGGCTTGTTCGTTAATAAAAATTTCACCTGGCTGTGGCCCTTTAAACAGGTCTGTGGTACTGGCATGCACAATCCACTCGCGGGTGATAGCATATTCAGCTGCGACGGCTGTTTGCCACTCCTGCCAGCTTTGCGGTTCTGGGTTTTCCGCCGAAGACTTCTCATAGTCATTAAATCGCAGCCCCGGTGTAATAATAAGGCCATTACCAAAATCGATAGCATCTTCAATGAAAACACCCAGGTCATCGGTATCTTCCGCTCCTGTTGTCGCAACACCGTCCGTTACACTTTCACTGTCATTTTCAGATTTGAGCCACTTAACACCGTAGGTAAGTTGATGTCTCATGGCGTCAGTAGCAACGCGGCTGTTTGCGATAAGCGTTAAGCCGGTATTTTTCGACGTACCTTCGGTTGTTGACCCGTTGTAAACACGCCACAACTCTTGTTCGTTTTGATACAGATCTGCACGAAGGTTGATTGCCGTACCTACATTGAGTTCGTAGTGACCACTTATGGTATCTCTGTCGTAGTGCGTGTCGTACAAGGGCACTTCGCCACCACCAATGGCAGCGTTGGTTCTTACGCCCATATCAGGACGAGCGGAATACATTCCGTGGTTTTGATAGGTGTCGTATTTCACAGAAAAGCGCTGATATTCATCTATATCAAAGCCAACTTTGGCCATAATATTGTCGATGGTACCCTCGCTACCGAGTACTTCAATATTGTCGCCATCGTCAAAGTTATTCCGGTTCATGGTAGATCCATACACCAGAATATCGAGTGCATCAGTAAGCTGTCCGTAACCAGTAACAGAAATGTATTCACTGTCATTGGTGTTGTAACCGGCTAACACCCGACCACCGAATTGTTCGTTGCCCTGAAGTAAATCGTGTGCTGCTTTAGTTCTGAATTCCAGTGCGCCACCTAATCCGGAGTGGACGACTGAGTTAGAGCCCACCTGAATATCCACCGACTCTAAAATATCCGGGTTAATATTTAAGTTACCCATGTGGTGGAACATGTAGTTATTCTGTGAAGCGCCGTCGATTAGTACCTCTAAATCGGTATCGTCCAAGCCCCGCACATTGATGCGCTGATTGAGCGAGTGGGTGCCGCCAACATCAACACCAGGGATATCTCGTAATAAGTCACTAAGGTGGTCTGCTTGTTTTGCGGCGATGGCTTGTTCGCCAACATAAACCGAGGAACTTTTTACTGTTGTACCCCATATTTCAAGTCTTTCAATATTTGCACTGTCTTCGGCAAAAAGCTGTGTCGAAAAAGCCGTGAGCACGGCGATTGCAAGCGTGTGTTTATTCACTACTAAGGTCCTCAATGCATTTGAATCGTAGGCGATGTAATTTCGGGGGGCGGATTATAAAAAGTATTTAATAAATACACAAATGATAATCATTGCTATTTGATAGTTTGTTAGGAGATGATCACCCGCTCTCAGTAGGGTATTATTTGTCAGATCAAATACGTTTAGGAAGAGTGCTTTGCCCGAAGAGTTGAGAAATAACAAGATAGACGAACAGGCTCAAATGGATCTGCAACGCGCGGGGTTTCTTCGTCGGCTGCTGGCAATGGTGTACGACACCCTGGTTGCCATAGCCGTGGGAATGTGCGCAGCCATGGTTTTGATTGTTCTACTCGTTGTACTACTTAGTAACGGCGTATTGGATTTGCAGGGCTATGACGATCCATCTGCCCTAATTCAGGGGTCAGTTTTGTATAGAACGCTCATCCAAATCTGGGTGGGGTTTTGGATTGTTGGTTTTTTTCTGTGGTTTTGGAAAAATGGTGGGCAAACTATTGGTATGCGTGCATGGCGACTTCGCATATACAGTACGGTGGAAGCACCTATGGGGTGGGGCAGGCTGGTACTCCGTTTAGTGGCATCTCTAGGTGGGCTTGGTACTCTGCTGGTATTATTGGACTTTAAGCACAAACAATCACTGCAGGACAGGGTGGCAGGCACAGAAGTCCTGCAACTGACAAAAGAAGCCAACGATCACAAAAGCTGGTAATACCCAATAGCCTATTTTCTTAACAGAAGTGCGGCTACACCGGCAAACAGGAGGCTGGGCAGTAAAGCCCCCACGAATGGCGGTAGTGAATACACTAGACTTAGCGGGCCAAATACTTCATTAGTAATAAAAAAGCCAAACCCGGTTAATACACCCATAATCACTCTGGCCCCCATGGTCACACTGCGCAGCGGCCCAAAGATAAACGACAAGGCCATCAATAGCATTACCGCAATTGAAACAGGCTGCAAAAGCTTGCGCCAGAAAGCCAGCTCGTAGCGCGAGCTGTCTTGGCCATTGCCTTTTCGATACTCTACATACTCGTAGAGCCCCTGAATAGACAGGGCTTCTGGCTTAATGGCCACGATGCCCAGTTTGTCCGGCGTAAGGGTGGAATTCCATTGCTGTCGGGGTTGGTCCAGTACCGAGATCTCGGTATCGGAGAAACGCGTCACCGATACTTCTTCCAGCCACCATGCGGTGCCGTCGAAATGCCCTTCTCTTGCAAACGTTAAGGTGTTTAGTGTTAAGTCTTCGTTGAAATCAAAAATACTGATGTCCCGCAAGGATTCTCGGGTTACTACCTGGCCGATACTCACAAAGTGTTCACCGTCTTTGGCCCAGGTGAGTTCATCTGATGAAAACAGGCTACCACCGGAGATGGCTTCAGTTCGTATTTCCTTAGCTTTTGACTCACTAAACGGGGTTACCCATTCACCAACTGCCATGACAAATAAAATCATGAAGACCGCAGATTTCATTGCGGAGTTAATAATATTCCAACGACTCAGACCCGCGGCCTGCATAATCACAAGTTCGCTATTACTGGCCAGCAGGCCCATGCCAATAAGCCCGCCGAGCAGGGTCGCCATGGGGAAGAACTGTTCTAGATCCCTTGGTAGGCTAAGTAGCACGTAAAGACCCGCTACAGTCATGTCATAGTTGCCTTCGCCAAGCTTTCTCAATTGTTCGACGAATTTAATTAGCGCAGAAAGGCCAATTAAAACAGACAGGGTTACGGTAACGGTACCTAGAAGTGTGCGGGCAACGTATAAATCGAGGATACGAAACATCTATACTCTCCCCAAAAAACGCGCACGCAACGCAGTGCCAATTCGCCTGTCGCGAACAATGAGCGCTATGCCGATAGCCAGCATGATACCGTGCACCCACCACAAACCCAGTTGAATGGGTATTTTTCCATCTTCCAGTACCCTTCGGCTGGCAAGGAGTAGCAGGAAATAGCCAAGATATAGCAAGATAGCAGGAAACATTTTACCAAACCGGCCTTGACGAGGATCAACGGAACTAAGCGGTACCGCAATCAAAACCAGAAAAGGTATTGACAGAGGAATGGCAATGCGCCACTGCAATTCAGCCCTGGCTTCAATGGAGTCATCTTGCCATAGATCCATGGTTGGCAATACGCTGACCTTGCGGCGTGGCTCGTCCTGATCTTCATCGGCAATTTGTATTTGGTATTCGTCAAATGCGATTTTTCTGTATTCTTTCTCAGTTTGCCTGCCTTCGTATTGCACGCCTTCGCGAAGCACCAAGTTACGCGTGCCATCAGGATTGTTTTGGATGTGGCCAGTTTGGGCCTGTACCACCCGAACCCGGTCTTCGGCACCTTCTTGTTGATTTTGCGACAGGAATACCCGTTTAAGTTCATCGTTCTTGCCATCGACATCGCGAACGAATATAACGGCTTTTTCATTGCCAGTCTGGGTGAATCTTCCCGGCATAATGGCAGAGAATCCAGCCTCACTTCTGGCCTTTTCGCGTAGTATGTACTCACTTTCAGCGGCTGAGGGAGCAAGGTAAAGCGTGATGAAACCAGTGAGCAGCATAATGAAAACAGAAAGTAACAGCATCACGCGGGTAACATACCATTCGCTGATGCCACAGGCCTTCATCACCGACATTTCTGAATCGACGTACAGGCGACCGTGGGCCAGTAATATGCCAAGATACGCACTGATGGGCAGTACCAGTGAAGAAAGAATAGGGGCATACAAGCCCAGGAAACCCAGTACAAGACCGGCGGGAATATCCCCGTCTGAAGCATCGCCTAATACACGCACAAAGCGCAACGTAATGAAGATAGCCATCAAAATGAAAAAGACGGCCATCTGAGACTTCAGTGTTTCCTTTATCAGATAACGGAATATCAGCATTCCGACACCTCTGGAAAATTTGGATTTATAGTGAAAATGCGCACAATTTTGAGTAAACTAACTGTTTTTACAAGTTTTGCCTGTATATCAATAACCCGATTGCATGAAAACGGCGCGAATTGTCCGGTTTAACCCGCTATTGTTGGTTGTCCGGACTCACGGCAGAAAGCGTCAAACGCAGACTTATTGCCTTATGGCTGCGTATTAAAACACAAAGCAGCGCAAAACGTTATGCGAAATTATCGTCATGCAAATCACAAGATAAAAAACAGCGAGGTGATATCGTGGAGTTTAGTGTAAAAAGTGGTAGCCCTGAAAAGCAACGAAGCGCATGTATTGTGGTGGGTGTTTTTGAACCACGTCGCCTTACAGCGGTAGCAGAACAACTGGATGAAATTAGTGAAGGTTATATCAGCAATCTGTTGCGCCGCGGCGATCTGGAAGGTAAAGCCGGCCAGATGTTACTGCTGCACCACGTGCCAAACGTGCTTAGCGAGCGTGTTTTACTTGTGGGCTGTGGCAAGGAGCGCGAGCTTGATGAGCGCCAGTATAAGCAGATTATTGCTAAAACCATTCAAACGCTGAATGAAACCGGCTCGATGGAAGCGGTGTGTTTTTTAACCGAATTGCATGTGAAAGGCCGCGATACATACTGGAAAGTACGTCAGGCAGTTGAGGCAACTCAGGATTCCCTTTATACCTTCCTGCAATTAAAAACCAAAAAAGGCGAACCCCGTCGACCATTGCGCAAAATTGTCTTTAATGTACCAACCCGTCGTGAACTTACCGTGGGTGAACGTGCCATCGAGCATGGCCTGGCCGTGTCTAAAGGCGCAAGTCTCACCAAAGACGTCGCCAATATGCCGCCCAATATTTGTAATCCCGCTTATTTGTGGGAACAGGCACAGTCTCTGGCTGCAAACTACGATTCCATAACCGCAGAGGTGGTGAACGAAGAGCAAATGGCAGAGTTAGGGATGAATTCATACCTAGCGGTAGGGCGTGGTTCAGACAATGAATCGCTGATGAGTATTATTCATCACAACGGCGGTCCGGAAGGTCAGGCGCCTATCGTTTTGGTGGGTAAAGGCCTCACGTTTGATTCCGGTGGTATTTCCATTAAGCCGGGCGAAGGCATGGATGAAATGAAATACGACATGGGTGGTGCGGCTGGTGTCCTTGGCACGATGCAAACTGTGGCTGAACTGAATTTGCCAGTGAACGTTATAGGTGTCCTTGCCGGATGCGAAAATATGCCTGATGGTAAGGCTTATCGTCCGGGTGATATTCTTACCACGATGTCTGGTCAAACAGTCGAGGTGTTAAACACCGATGCAGAAGGGCGTTTGGTTCTTTGTGATGCTCTGACTTACGTGGAACGTTTCGAACCAGAGTTGGTAATTGACGTTGCAACGCTTACCGGTGCTTGTATTGTTGCCCTTGGCAGCCATGCAACCGGATTGATGAGTACGCATAACCCACTGGCTCATGAATTATTAAATGCGTCAGAGCAAAGCTCAGACAGGGCCTGGCGTTTGCCTGTGTGGGATGAATACCAAGAGCAGCTTGATAGTCCTTTTGCCGATTTCACCAACTTAGGTGGCCGCGCGGCAGGTTCGATTACTGCAGCGTGTTTCCTGTCTCGCTTTACCAAAAAATACAACTGGGCACATATGGATATTGCCGGAACAGCGTGGCGCAGCGGCAAGAATAAAGGGGCTACAGGTCGTCCGGTACCTATGTTGTCCCAATTTTTGATGAACCGCTCTGGCATAAAGCAAGAGGATTGAGCTACATGCCTCAGGTGACGTTCTGGCAACTGGCTGACGAAGCGCATGCCGCAGAAAATCGCACCTGCCATCTGGTGGCAGATGCGTTTTCGAACAAACAAAAGTGCATAGTGTACTGCGCTGATCAGGCATCAGCAGAAATGGTCGACGAATTGCTATGGCAATTGCCGGCAGAGCGCTTCGTGCCGCACAACCTCGCAGGTGAGGGGCCGAGCGTGGGAACGCCTGTGGAAATATGCTGGCAGGAAAATCAGTTGTCCCGTCGCAGTCTTATCGTCAACCTTAGTGGGAAGATGTTAGCGTCTCCCCATGCGTATCAAATCATTTTCGATTTCGTGCCTGCTGCCGATGAAGCGAAGCAAGCAGCACGGGTTCGCTATAAACAATATCAACAGGCTGGCTGCCAACTGCAGTTTCAATCTGCTGACACTTGAGAGTAAGTATGGATAAAACCTTTGAACCACAGTCCATTGAGAAGCAATGTTATGAAAAATGGGAAGCGGCGGGATATTTTAAACCTTCCGGCAGCGGTAACCCTTATTGTATTTTGCTTCCGCCTCCTAACGTAACTGGTAGCTTGCATATGGGGCACGGTTTTCAGCAAACCATAATGGATGCCCTGACGCGTTACCATCGTATGAAAGGCGACAATACCCTTTGGCAAGTCGGCACAGACCACGCGGGTATTGCGACACAAATGGTGGTGGAACGCCGCTTGAATGCGGAAGGCAAAAATCGTCACGATTTGGGTCGCGACGCGTTTGTCGATAAAGTGTGGGAATGGAAAGAAGAGTCGGGTGGAACCATTACCAAGCAGATGCGTCGTTTAGGCACATCTACCGACTGGGACCGCGAAGTCTTCACCATGGACGACAACTTGTCGAAGGCCGTTACTGAAGTGTTTGTGCGTTTGCACGAGGAAGGGCTCATTTATCGCGGTAAGCGGTTGGTTAACTGGGATCCGGTGCTTCACACTGCTGTTTCTGACCTTGAAGTACTAAACGAGGAAGAAGCGGGCTATATGTGGCATATGCGCTATCCGCTTGCCGATGGTTCAGGTGATATTGTGGTGGCGACAACACGACCTGAAACCATGCTTGGCGATACCGCCGTGGCGGTACATCCGGATGATGAGCGCTATCAGTCGCTTATTGGCAAGAATATCCGGTTACCGATTACCGGTCGTTTAATTCCCATTATTGCTGATGATTACGTCGACCCGGAATTTGGCACAGGGTGCGTGAAAATTACGCCCGCCCACGATTTCAACGACTACGATATGGGTAAGCGTCACAACCTGCCCATGATTAACGTGCTGACTGCCGATGCCAAAATTAATGATGAAGCACCGGAAAAGTATCGCGGTCTTGACCGCTTTGATGCCCGTAAGCAAATCGTCGCAGATCTCGAGGAGCAGGGGTTACTTGTTAAAGTTGCAGATCACAAGCTCAAAGTGCCACGGGGCGATAGAACCGGTGCCGTCATCGAACCCTATCTTACCGATCAGTGGTATGTGGCTGTAGAGTCACTGGCGAAGCCGGCTATTGAAGCTGTGGAAAGTGGTGAGATCCGCTTTATTCCGGAAAACTGGAATAAAACTTATTACCAGTGGATGAACAATATTCAAGACTGGTGTATCTCACGGCAACTGTGGTGGGGACATCGGGTACCAGCATGGTACGACAACGAGGGTAATGTGTATGTAGCGCGGGACGAAGGAGAAGCGCGCAGCCGTTATAAGCTGGATGAAGCCGTTGAGCTTACCCAGGATGACGACGTGCTGGACACCTGGTTTTCGTCAGCATTATGGCCTTTTGCCACCATGGGCTGGCCGGAAGATACTCCTGATCTGGAAACGTTTGTGCCATCGTCCGTGCTGGTGACGGGGTTCGACATCATTTTCTTCTGGGTTGCCAGAATGATTATGATGACCAAGAAGTTCACTGGCAAAATTCCTTTTAAAGATATCTACATAACCGGGCTTATTCGCGATGAAAATGGCGACAAGATGTCTAAGTCAAAAGGAAACGTGCTGGATCCCATTGATTTAATTGATGGAATCAACCTGGAGTCGCTGGTTACCAAGCGAACGTCGGGGATGATGCAGCCGCAATTAGCCAAGAAGATTGAGAAGAATACTCGTAAGCAGTTTCCAGACGGTATAAATGCGTACGGTACTGATGCCCTTAGGTTTACCTTTGCCGCCATGGCATCTACCAGCAGGGATATCAACTTTGATATGGGCCGCGTCGAAGGGTATCGCAACTTCTGTAACAAAATATGGAACGCGTCTCGCTTCGTGTTGATGAATACAGAAACTGAAGATACCGGTCGAGACGGTGGTGAGATGGTACTTAGCCTGGCCGATAAATGGGTTTGGGCGCAGTTCCAGAAAACACTCAAGGAATTTGAATCGGCCCTTGCGGATTACCGCTTTGATATCGCTGCGCAGGCTGTCTACGAATTTACCTGGAACCAGTTCTGTGACTGGTATCTTGAACTCACTAAGCCGGTGTTAAATAGCGACAGCAGCACTGAGGCTGAAAAGCGAGGCACCCGTCACACACTTATTAATGTACTTGAGCATTTATTGCGATTATTGCATCCTTTGATGCCGTTTATTACCGATACTATTTGGCAGCGCGTAGCACCGTTGAGCGATGCAGGTATCGCCGCAGATCAAACCAGCATTATGATCCAGCCGTTTCCATCGGTGCATGCTGAGCGTGAGAATGACAGCGTATTGGCCGATATTGAATGGCTGAAGCGTTTTATTATCGGTATTCGCAACATACGCGGGGAAATGGATATTTCCCCGAATAAGCCGCTAAATGCTCTATTGCGAAATGTGAGTGCCGAAGATCAGCGTCGATTAGATCTTGCTGCACCATTTATTGAGAAACTCGCCAAGCTTGAATCTGTTACCACCCTGGCTAACGGAGAACCCGCACCAGCGAGTGCAACGGCACTTGTGGGAGAAATGGAAATTCTTATTCCAATGGCAGGACTTATTGATAAAGACGCGGAGTTGGCGCGAATTTCCAAAGCAATGAGTAAAGTTGAGCTGGACGTAAATCGCACTAAGGGTAAGTTGTCGAACGAAAAATTCGTTAGCAATGCGCCGCAAGCTGTTATAGAAAAAGAGCGCAGCAAGCTGGACGAAGCTGAAAAAGCGTTGGCCAAGCTAAAAGAGCAACACGCTACGATAAGCGCTTTGTAAAGCGCCGTCAGACACCGGTAATAAGTGGCAAAAAGGAGCGTTACTCGCTCCTTTTTTTCGGTTAGGTAAGCCGTTGCTAGTCCTGGGGTTACTCGATCTTTCTGACTGTTTGTATAGCGTGCATGTTTACTTCCGTGCTCAAAAAGCGTCTTAACATGGCGGCAAGGGCGCCCCGTTTTAAGGGTTTGGTGAGGTAATCTGTCATCCCTAAATCTAGCGCCTGAAGTCGGTCTTCTTTCATGGCATTAGCCGACAAGCCAATGATTGGGAGATCAGAAAAGCCTTTGTTTCTGATTTGCTTGGTAGCCTCGTAACCGTCCATAACCGGCATTTGAACGTCCATGAGTACTAAATCATATACTGGCGCATTCGTAAGCTTCGTAACGGCTTGAAGGCCGTCTTCGGCAATATCAAAGGTCAATCCTAGTGAAGACAACATCTCACCAGTAACCACTTGATTAATATTATTGTCTTCCACTAGCAAAATGTGCCCGTCAAGCATCGTCGAACTCTCGGCAACTTCTGGTATGGCATCACTGTCTACTGTACCCGTCAGACGATGAACGAATCGCTTGAATTGTGACGGTGTAAACGGGTGCAATAAAACCGGTCCATGCCACTGATTGAACACTTTTTCCTGTAGCTGTCCGGTTTGCGTCTCCATGACTATCCCCACGACACAGCCTTGACGCTCGTATACAGTTAACGTGGGCAATAATGCCTTAAAGATACTGTAGGTGGGAATTTCTACCAGGATAGCCGGTGGTACTCCAACGTCTTTCTTCAGCGCTTCCAGGGGTTGGCATACTGCTTTTGAGTTAAGTAAGGCCATGTATTGCGGAGGTAACAACGCTTTGTCAGAAAAATAGGCTGAACCCTGAGGAAGTGAAGGGGTCGACGCCAGTATACCTTTCTGACCAAGGGTAACGCCCATGGGAAGGGTAACTACGAAGGTGGTACCGTCGTCGGGTTTTGAGCTCACTCTGAGTTTGCCTGACATTAATTCAGTTAATTGCTTAACAATGGTTAAACCCAGGCCCGAACCGCCGAATTTGCGGTTTGTTGAGCCATCCGCCTGGGTGAAGGGTTGGAAGATGCGATCGATTTGTCCTTGAGTCATACCTATGCCGGTATCCAGTACTTCTATTCGAAGTACCACATTATCACCTTTTTGATTTAGCAGGCTCTTGATATCAATGGTGATTTCTCCCTGTTGGGTAAATTTTACGGCGTTGGTACATAAGTTCATAAGAATTTGTGACAATCTGAGGGGATCACCAATCAACCTGGGCGGTAGTGATGGATCAACCACCAGTCTCACGCTGAGGTTCTTTTCCTGAGCGCGCAAGCTGGTTACTGCCAGCAGGTTGTCCAGAATGGAGTGAACGGAGAAGCTGACTTTTTCCAGCTCAAGCTTCCCGGCCTCTATTTTGGAAAAGTCGAGAATGTCGTTAATAACATTCAACAGAATTTGGCTGGAATAGGACGCTTTGTCGAGATAGTCCTTGAGCATCGCAGACATGGGTTGCTGGTGAGCGAGTTCCATTAAGCCAATAATGCCATTTAATGGCGTGCGTATTTCGTGACTCATGTTTGCCAGGAACATGCTTTTTGACGCTGTGGCGCGTTCGGCTTTTAGTTTGGATTCTGCCAGTTCACTATTGAGTTTTTCCTGCTGCCTGTTTAGGGTTTGTGCCTCTTCCAGGAGTTTCTTGGTTTGCGCATTTTTTTCTTTAAAGACAGAGGCCGCTCTGGCGAGTTTGCCAATTTCGTCTTTCCGCCTTAGCTCTGGTAGTACCTCAACATCATCGCCATCCGCGAGACGATTAAACACGTCAGTAATTGAACGGATGGGACCGAGAATACGCTTTACTGTGAAAATCGCGAATGCCATGGCCAGTACAATGGCAATAACGGAATAAATTTCGCCATTGAGTCTGGCTTCTTGCGCTGCTTTCTGCGTTTTGCGATTAACGGCATTGGTTTGTGAATTAACTAAATCTGCCAGTTCACGGCTCAAGAATAAAAACTCGTTGGCTGAACCAGCCATCACAACATTAACCAAAAATAAATTGTTTTGCGTGATCTGAGCGAGTTGAAGAAAGCGACTATTCAGGGCGTCAACTTGTTGACTCATGCTTTGCAATGTTGCGTTAGTTTCGTGTTGTAACATACTTTGGACTTCATAAACGGCGTCCTGGAACTGATTTGCTGCTTCCTGACTAGGGGAGTTCAGGTAACGCAACGCCATGTTTTCCATCTTTGCTGTTTGTAGTCTCAGCTTGGTAATCGCCTGTTCGGGCAAAAGTGTTTCTTCAGCCGCTTGAGCGAGCAAATCATTCAGCTCATCCAATACAAAGAAACCTTGAACATTAATCAACTGGTTTCGCTCGTGGCGAGCGTCGACAACCTGGCGAAAATTCTCTTTGTACGCAACAAGGTGGCTGCGCATGCGTACCAAGGTGTCGTCATCACTGTAATTATAAGCAGAGGAGAGTGTGGAGTTTTCCAGTGAATCAATTTTGTCCGTGATGGATATCATCAGTCGCTCAAACCGCGTCACAGCAGACTGACTTGCCGTTTCTTTAAAAATAAGCACATTTCTTTGTAGATCGAGAATATCTCGCTCCAACTCGCCTACCAGACCAACATCAATTACGGCCTGACGGGTGTTGTTCATGCCCTCTGTCAGTACCTGTTCATTTGCTCTGCCTAAAAAACCCTGAACGAGTATAAGCGCAACCATTACAATGAGGACGAGTATGAGTTGGAGGCGTATAGAATGGAACATAGGAAGACACCTCAAGAAGTAATAAATTCATACCATTTTTGCAGACTGTATTCATAAGTCGGCATAACGGTATTCCAGACAGCGACATTGTTGAAGCGACTTTCGTAACTCCCGCCTGAACGCTGTTGCCCGATTGAAACAGACACCTTACCATCGGGGCCTTTTAATGCTTCCTGTGTTGGTAAACCTTCATACCAGTACTGCCATTCAGCATTGCTGAGGTAAGGTTTTGAACGAAGGGGATTGGAAATATAGTAGCCTTGTCTGGCAATAAAAGCACCGGGCCATCCGGACAGCCACCAATTCATATATTCATAGGCTGCATCCTTAGCTCTGCCCTGTGTTGCTGATGATAAACACATTACCCCGTGCCAGCCCCGATAGCCTTCTTTGGGGGCGGCAAAGCGAACGGGGATATTGTCGCCGTTTAACTGACTTACAGCCGGCGAAAACATGCTTTCAATTTCTACCCGGTTGGAAAGCATAAATTGAACGGATTCCGGGACGGATGTCCAAAAACCACTAAAATGCTGAAGTTGCTTCAGTTCTATTAGCAGTGAGAATAATTCGTCGAGTTCCCGGCGTGTGATAGCGCCAATGTCGTTGAATGTCATAAAACCCTTGGCTTGGGCAGCAAGAGCTAGATCAAATAAGCCAATAGTTGGGTCATTGACAATGGCTACTTTACCGCTGAAGCGCGAGTCGAGTAACCAGCCCCAGCTTTCACTTTGAGATTTCAAATCCTGGGGCAATGCGCTGGTGTCATAACCAAAAGAATCGACGTTGTGAACATAAGGCAGAAAACTAATTTGCCCGGTAAAAGCTGAACCGAGTTTACCGTTTTTTCCCACGTTGATAATTTTATGGGGGGCATCACCAGCGCCAATTTTAGCCGACGGGGTGATTTTTCCTGTTTTAGTTAAACTGTTAATTTCATCCCAATAGGAGATACGTGATGTGTCGATGGGCTGAATTGCATCTGAGCGCCATAGCACATTAATGCTGTTGGACCATTGCTCGTAAAGGTCGAAGCCCGCGGGATTGATCGCGGCTTTTTGCAGTACCGCAGCGCTCCCGCCCGGAGAGTAGGCCAGTTGGATACCGAGGTCTTCCATAGCTTGTTTTCTAAGGGGCTCCTGCAGAGTGACATGTGTTCCCAGTACGCGTACGAGAGGTTTTTCCTTGCCGATAGCAAAAGGCACCATACCAGCCGTAAGCCAACTGGCAAGCGTCCCTTTCAATAGTGTTCGACGGGTTTGAGAATTTTTCTTTTTAGTCATCAGCATGTGGTACACAAAATCCCTAAACTACATTGTGGCACCTAAATCCTTATCTTGCCAAAGATAAAGTGTTTATTTCTCATTAACTTAAAACCCTGATTACAAGGTCTGGTTGACAGTGTATAAAGGAGTGTATTAGAGTGATATCAAATTGATATCATTTGAGATCGAAATGAACGAGAAAAAAGGTTTTTCTATTAACGGGTTTGTGATGGTGTTTGTGCTGCTCTTGGCACAAATTGGTACTGTAGTTTATTTCGACAGCGTGGCTCATAAAGCGCCGTGGCATTTATTACCAGCTGTACTTGTTGGTGTTTGTTGGGCAGGGTTCTTCATGGTTCAACCCAATCAGGGTAAAGTACTGACTTTTTTTGGTAGTTATGTGGGGACGGTGAAGGCAAATGGTCTGCGCTGGACCGTACCGCTATTCATGAGAAAAACACTCTCACTTCGCATACGCAATTTTGAAAGTGCACAGATGAAGGTGAATGACAATCAGGGAAATCCCGTTGAAATTGCCGCGATAATTGTGTGGTCTGTCACGGATACCGCAGAAGCTGTATTCGAAGTGGATAATTTCGAAAGTTACGTGCTCATTCAAAGTGAATCAGCCATACGTAATATGGCCAGTAGTTTTCCCTACGACCCAAGGGATGATGAGGGCGCAGAAGTGGCTCTGCGAAGTCATCCTCAACAGATCGCCGATCATCTGCAATCGGAAATACAGGCAAGACTAGATAAAGCAGGTATTACGGTGCACGAGGCTCGGCTTAGTCATCTAGCCTATGCCCCTGAAATTGCCAGTGCCATGTTACAACGGCAGCAGGCAGCGGCCATTATTGCTGCCCGGCGTAAAATTGTCGACGGCGCAGTAGGCATGGTAGAAATGGCACTTGCGGGTTTGAATGAAAAAGACATTGTTGAGTTGGATGATGAGCGCAAAGCAAATATGGTCAGTAATCTGCTTGTAGTCTTGTGTGGTGACAAAGCCGCGCAACCTGTTGTAAACAGTGGCAGCCTTTATTAAATCAACATCCGGGATGGTTCATGTCAGACAAGAAAAAGGCGTATCCACTGCGAATTAATGCAAATGTGCTGGCTGCGATGCAGCGCTGGGCTGATGACGAGTTACGCAGTGTGAATGCGCAAATTGAGTACGTATTGAGGGAGGCACTGGTCAGAAATAAGAGGGTAAAACTGGTAGAAAAGGTCATCACCGAAGTCGTGGTGACGCCAGAGAATGGCAAAAGCCAGGACGAAGACTGACAAATAATACCACTGGCGGGCGTATTAAAACCTGCCAGTGTTGCCGTGATGTGCGGCCACTAAAACGCTAGGTTAATTTTCGGCGCTTTATCAGACCGCGCCACAGAGTAATACCCAGCAAGCCAGTTAGAAATGGCCAGTATACACTTCCACCATGTTCCCTTACTTCCACAACAACATCGTGCCCGGTTCTGTCATAGTTTTCACTTTCAAGTGGCACATAGCTAAGGTCTGCATCGGTTGTGTGATCTGCAACAGCAAGCAGCGCCTCTGTTTGAGCATCGTATAATTCTATGAGGATGTCGTAATCATCGGGGCGGAAGCCCGAAATAAGATCTGTTTCAACAATAAATTCGTCGTGGGAACTTTCACCGTAGATGAAAAAATCAGACGAGGTGTGAACAGGGTAATACGATTCCGCGTCACCTAAATACAGCACCGCGTACACGGGGACTTCGGCATAGATTGTATCGGCATCGAAGACCACTGCCAACCGACTGTAGTAACCGTCGTGGTCAGCGTCGTAGCGGCGCTCTACCCGGGCATCGTAAATCCAGTAATCGGTATTTACCACAACAGATTCAGCGCTTCGCTTTTTGGAAGAAAAAGCGCTAACTTGCTGATTTTCAGTGCGTCGGGCTACGCCGGTGTCTGACGGCGGTTGGTGTTGCACACCAAACTGGAACTCTGTCGCTTTCGTTTGTTTAGACTCAGGTTCTGCCCATGCAGCAGTCGTTGTTAGCAGAGTGGCTAATGCCAATGCAGATAGGGTAGCGGAGTGTAGGTTCAGCATATGCAGTCCTCAAATGAATAACTTACTGTGAGGACAGTGTCGCTTTTTCTGTATGAACGAAAACTGAAACAAACCTTAATCACAGGGTCAGACAAACCCAGTGATTAAGTGACGCAGATTGACCTGGTGAGACTCAGGTATTAGTCATCAAGCGCAGATTCGCCGTTCTGAGGCATGAAGTACGTTCCCCAACCATCGTAGTGAACGTCGTGTTTGTCTGCAATTTTTAACAGGGTATCGGTGTCTTTGTCCAGGGCGGCGCGGTCGAGTTTGCGTTCAACAACCGCATCAAAACAAAAAATAGTCCCGCCGTCATCTAACATAAGCTCTTCGGCATCTGATACTTCAAAGCCAGCTTTGAATGCATCAACAGCGGCTTTTTCTAAAATGTCAAAGTCGTCAGAGGCAAGGTGATACTCAACTGTATAAACGGCATCCGGTTGGCTGCCATCTTCAAGCAGCGCATCTATGGTTTCCTGATTAAACTCGTACCACTCTTCTCGTTCGTCAAACTGATTCATTTGGGTTACCCATAAATAAGATTGGGCGTAGTGTAATGAACTGCAGCAGTGGAAGCTATCTCTTTTCGACGTCTTCGGCTTCCTTGCTAATGCGGATAAAGGTCTCCTGCATTTTTTTATGGAAATGCTCCGTCCACTGTTTGATTGTTTTCGAATCGTCTAAGGCTATGGGGGCTGCCAGATCAACAAAGACAGTGCCGTTATCCCAGCGATTGAGCTTTACCTTTTGGTGCAGATCGCTTGCCGTAACCATAACTATGGGCTCATTTGCGGTTTGCGCAAGTCTGAATGCCCCTGTTTTGAACGGTAGGAGACCTCTGCCGTAACTGCGCGTCCCCTCCGGAAATACCCACACAGATGTCTTTTTCGCTTTTATTTTTTCACCCGCCTGGAGAAGGGTATCTCTGGCGCGGCCGGAGTTTTTGCGGTCGATCATGATATTGCCGGAAAGCCAGTAAATCTGCCCGAAGATAGGGATCCACTTCAGACTTTTCTTGCCGATGGTCACTACACCGGGAAGTGCTGCTTTACAAATAGTGATGAGGTCGTAACTATTTTGGTGGTTGGCGATGAAAACGTAAGGGGTATCTGCCTGAATGGCTGGGTCTTTGCGGACGACCACGTTAAGTCCTACAATACGCGACATCAAGGCGTAGGCCTGACCGCCAAAATGCACATTGTCTTTGTGGAAAGGTCGAAGGATACAAACAATAAATACTGCGAGATTGATGACAACAAACGCGATAAACAGCGCAATGACGCGTAGAATAGCTAACACAAATTATCCTGTTATTTCTTTTCGCGGAAGTATACGGGATCTTCGCCCTTTCAGTTATCCGATCAGTATTTTTTTATCCAGCAGACACAGAAACGTATTTTTGTCTATTAAACGAAAGACAAAGTCTTTGTCATTAGCGAAAGCGGTAGCTAGGTGATATAACTTATACTAACTGGTAGCCTCTAAGACGTGTTCTTTATCTTACGCAAGAGTTAGAGCGTGTTTTAACCACAATTACAATTTGCGGTAGCGAAAAAAATGCAGACGTTTACACCCGAAGAGCTTGAAGATGATATTCTTGTCGACCTTATGGAGGAAATTAATGAACTCTATGAGTCCAGCGAGCAAACGCTAATCGAGCTTGAACTTCGTCCAAAAGACAATGAACTGCAACGGAGTTTATTTCGTTCTATTCATACAATTAAGGGTGATTTAGGGCTGGTTAATTTTAGTCCCATGATACCTTTACTTCAGCACGTTGAAGATTTGCTGGATTACTTGCGCAAGGGGCAAATCGAATACACCAGCACCATGAGTGATCTCGTGTTACTCACCATGGACAGGGTGAAAAGTTTCGTCGAAGGTGTAATGGATGCCGGCTTGGCGAACTATGATGATGAGCTTCACGGTAAGCTGGTACTCGCAATTTCGCGAATTACGCCTGATAACCACGGCGAGCACAACCGTTTATTGGGTGAAGCAGTGCTATTGTTAAACCCGAAATTAGACCTTGCATACGGAGAGTTGGACGCTGCCGATGCTGTCGATACCATGGCTTCCAAACCGCCTGCCACCGTGGCTAATACGGGGATTCTCAAAACCGTTAGTGGCGACAAACGCGAAGATATGCTGTTTTTCCGGGATCTCATGCAAGCTATTGAGCATCGTTCCAACTACTGGGCGGGACGGGGCGACAGAATTGCCAAGCTGGCATTGTATATCAATCACGAAGCGGGTGGCCTTATTGACGATGACCAGCTTTCAGTGGCGTGCTATGTGCACGATTTCGGCATGGCGTTTATGCCGTTGTCGCTATTAAATAAAACTGAGCCCTACACAGAAGCAGAATTCAACCTAATGCGTTCTCACGTGTACAAAAGCTCCCGTTTACTCGAACACCTCAATCAATGGGATCACGCGAGAAAAATTGTGATGCAACACCACGAGAGGGCCGATGGGAAAGGTTATCCACTGGGTCTTAAGGAAGATGATATTTGTGATGGGGCAAAGTTGCTGGCCATTTTAGACACGTTTGATGCGATGACCCACTCAAGAGCTCACAACCCCGAAAACCAAATGTCTAAAAAACAGGCGGTTATTGAGCTTAATCGCCATGCAAAAGGACAGTTTAGTCCGAAATGGCTGCGGTTTTTCAATCAGGCCATGACTAAATTACTGACGAAAAACGGCTGATCCTTCCTCGCCGTCCCCCGACCTTGCTGTGACGAGGAGCGGCAGAGGGCGTTAGGCGCTAATCATTCACATCAAGTTCTTTTAGCTTACGAGTGAGGGTATTGCGACCCCATCCGAGTCTTTTAGCAGCATCCTGCTTATGACCATGGGTGTACTGTAGTGCTCTTTCTAACATGGTTTTCTCAAAGGTAACCATGGCGTCATTGAGTATATTAAAGTGACCTTCCCGAAGCTGAGTATCAGCCCACTTTGCCAACAATTCTGGCCAATCGCCTTCGGCACTGGAGGTGGTTTTTTCTATACTGCTCTCGCCGTGAATTTCCGGCGGAAGATCGGTGGGCAACACTTCCTGTCCGCTGGCCATCACCGTAAGCCAGCGACACACGTTTTCCAGTTGTCTGACATTACCGGGCCACGGTAACTGCATAATGACTTTTTCTGCTTCCTTACTTAGTAACTTGCTTTCTACGTCCAACTCTTTTGCTGCAGCCCGTAAGAAGTGGCGGGCCAATAGCGGGATGTCTTCCCGTCGCTCGGACAATGCCGGGATGTGAATGCGGATCACGTTTAAACGGTGAAATAAATCTTCCCTGAACTTGCCTTCCGCCACCCGCTTTTCGAGGTTCTGGTGTGTTGCTGCAATGATTCTGACATCCACGGTTACAGACTGGTGTCCGCCAACGCGATAAAACTGGCCATCGGCCAGGACCCGTAACAAGCGAGTTTGGACATCCAATGGCATATCGCCAATTTCATCGAGAAAAAGTGTGCCGCCGTTCGCCTGTTCAAAGCGACCTTGTCGCGCTGTTTGTGCGCCGGTGAAGGCACCTTTTTCGTGGCCAAATAATTCAGACTCGACCAAATCTGCGGGTATGGCGGCCATATTAAGAGCAATAAACGGGTTCGCCGCCCGGGGGCTGTGCCGGTGTAGTGCTTGGGCTACAAGCTCTTTGCCGGTGCCCGACTGCCCATTGATTAATACGCTGATAGAAGAGCGAGAGAGGCGACCTATGGCCCTGAATACTTCCTGCATGGCAGGTGCTTCGCCAATGATTTCCGTTGGTGTTTCGTCAGGCGGAACTTGCAATTGTCGGGTCTGTTCTCTGGAGTGAGCAAGAGCTCGTTGCACCAAGGTAACCGCCTCGTCAATGTCGAATGGCTTGGGAAGGTATTCAAATGCACCACTTTGGTACGCATTAACCGCACTGTCCAGATCGGAGTGCGCGGTCATGATGATCACCGGAATCAAGGGCGAAATATTGTGTACTTCGTTGAGCAGTACCATGCCGTCCATCTGTGGCATTCTTATGTCAGATACAATGACTTCAGGGCTTTGGCCACTTTCTAATTGCAGTAAAAGATCTTCGGGATTTTCAAAACTCAGACACCCGATATTTGCCGCTTGTAATGCTTTTTGTAACACCCAGCGTATGGAACTGTCGTCGTCTACTATCCAAACGGATTCACTATTCATTGTCCATCTCCTTTCTGGGGATTGGGAGGTAAAGGGTAAATTCTGTTTTGCCAGGGTGGCTGTCTACTTCAATCTTGCCACCGTGGTGATTAATGAGGGTTTGCGCAATAGACAAACCCAACCCACTGCCATTTTGCTTGCTGCTGACCATTGGGTAGAACAAGGTATCCCGTATTTCCGCCGGAATGCCTGGACCATTGTCGATAACCTGAATTTTGGCGACCAATGAGTGGCGCTTGCCCAATATGGTCATCTGGCGGTCTATACGGGTAACTAATCGAATTTGGGGCGATGGCGTTTTGGCTTCGGTTAACGCCTGTACGCTGTTCCTCAAAATGTTCAAAACAGATTGTTGCACCATGTCCTGGTCAACCCGCAAGTCCGGGATACTGGGGTCGTAATCGCGAATGATGGTAATTGGATTGTCGGAATCAAATTGCATTAGACTGCGGACTTTTTCCAGAGCTTGGTGCAAATTACTCCACTCCAACCGTGGGAGTGAATTTGGCCCGAGAAGTCGGTCAACGAGATTGCGCAGTCTGTCTGACTGTTCGACAATCATTTGAGTAAACTCAGTGTGTTCCGGGTTGGTTAATTCCTTTTCCAGTAATTGGGCTGCGCCTCGAATACCGCCTAGGGGGTTTTTTATTTCGTGGGCCAGTCCGCGGATGAGTTCTCTGGCGGCATCGTGCTGCGCATTTTGTTGATTTTCACGGGATATACGTCGTTGTTGATCTATTCGTCTGACCTCGAACATCAGTTTCGGGCCATCCTCTGTATTCAGATTGGTAACCGTGAGATCCGACAGTACGTTGCGCCCGTCTTTGAAGCAAAGGCGGAGATCGTTTTCTGTAAAATCTTCTCCCCGTCGAAGTGCTGCGCGCAAACGGGCATTATTAATGGAATTAGGCGTAAAAAATTCGGCCAGTTGGTGGCCATACAGTTGTTTGAAGCCCGTTTCAAATAACGCTTCACCAGCGTGATTCGCATAGACTATTTGTAGTTTTTCATTCACCATCACCAATGCGCTGTTTAGGCTGTTTAGCAAATGATTAGTATCAAACTCGGAGGCAAACATGCCGAGCAACTCCCTTGTGCACACTTTTGGTGCATTATAGATTATTATTGTTCAAATAGCGTAACGTTGACCGTTGTTGGTTTTCTGTCTGAACCCCTATGGTGCGCTGCATGCGCCACCATAGCCCGCTAATTGGTATTAATTAACGCTGATGCCTGATGCAGGTATAGCGTTTGTGAAGGGGTTGATGCAAGAGTCTTGCCCTTATTGTCAATGATATCGATATGGTAGGTATGGGCACCGCGTTCGATGCCTGTGAGGCTAAAAATGCCGGCGTTATTGATTTTGGCAGACTGATCGTCAAAGGTCAGGCGGTAGCGACCGCGAAAAGCGGGGGTGGTGCTGGCGGAAATGGTAATATTACCCTGGTTGTTGCGAATCGTGGCTTCGGGCTCGGGTGAGGTAATGGTCACCGTGTAGCGGGGCGTCGGTTTTTTTGCAGGTTGCGGTTTAACCTGAGGCGTGGGCAGGCTGTCAGTGACATTACTGGTGTTACCCTGAAGTTCTACTTGCGAGGCACCTTCCTGTGGCGTGTCAGTATAGAGGATGGTACCGTCAGCTTGTACAACCTTGTAAATGGTTTGAGCCGTTACCGAACCTGTTATTAATACAGGTAAAAGCAGTAGCCATTTCATCGATGCATTGCTCCACAATGTATTCATCGTTAATTCTCGTCATACTACAGCATAGCGATAACCGGCAAATATGCAACAAGTGCGCATAAAAAAGCCCGCGAAAACGCGGGCTTAGCATAGTAGATAACGTACCTTATACGCTGTAGTACATGTCGAACTCTACAGGGTGAGTAGACATATTCAGCGTTGTTACTTCTTCCGCTTTCAGAGCGATGTAGGCATCGATCATGTCGTCAGTCATAACGCCGCCAGCTTTCAGGAAGTCACGGTCGTTGTCCAGCGCTTCAAGTGCCTGCTCAAGTGAGCTGGCAACGGTTGGGATGTCTTTCGCCTCTTCTGCTGGCAGATCATACAAGTCTTTGTCCATCGCATCGCCAGGGTGAATCTTGTTCTGAATACCGTCCAGACCAGCCATAAGCATAGCAGTAAACGCCAGGTAAGGGTTTGCTGTTGGGTCAGGGAAACGAACTTCAATACGACGTGCTTTATCGCTAGTCACGTAAGGGATACGGATTGACGCTGAGCGGTTACGGGCAGAATAAGCCAGCATAACAGGTGCTTCAAATCCTGGAACCAAACGCTTGTACGAGTTGGTAGACGCGTTTGCAAAGGCGTTGATAGCACGGGCGTGCTTAATAATACCGCCGATGTAATACAGCGCCTCTTCAGACAGACCCGCGTATTTGTCACCAGCAAAAATGTTTTTACCATCTTTAGCAATTGACTGGTGGCAGTGCATACCTGAACCGTTGTCGCCAACCAGTGGCTTAGGCATGAAGGTCGCAGACTGGCCATACGCATGTGCCACATTGTGAACAACATACTTGTAAATCTGAATTTCGTCAGCTTTGGAAACGAGCGTGTTAAAAGACGCTGCAATTTCGTTCTGACCTGCCGTTGCCACTTCGTGGTGGTGGGCTTCAATAACAATGCCCATTTCTTCCATAACCAGACACATCGCGCCGCGAATGTCATGGGCAGAATCTACAGGAGGAACTGGGAAATAACCGCCTTTTACTCCCGGACGGTGAGCAAGGTTACCGCCTTCGAAGTCAGCGCCTGAATTCCACTTGGCTTCAGAAGAGTCGATCTTAAAGAACGAACCGGCCATGTCAGTGTGGAATTTAACGTCGTCAAACAGGAAAAACTCTGGTTCAGGACCAAAGAAACAGGTGTCACCGATGCCTGTGGACTTCAGATATTCTTCTGCGCGGCGGGCAACAGAACGCGGATCACGCTCGTAACCTTCCATCGTCGATGGCTCAACGATATCGCAGCGAATGTTTACCTGAGCTTCTTCAGCGAACGGGTCTACAACCGCAGTAGAAGGGTCAGGCATAAGAATCATGTCTGACTCGTTAATACCTTTCCAGCCAGCGATAGAAGAGCCGTCGAACATTTTACCTTCTTCAAAGAACTCGTCGTCGATCAGGTTGGCAGGGATCGATACGTGTTGTTCTTTACCCTTAGTATCGGTAAAGCGTAAATCTACAAATTTCGCTTCGCTTTCTTTGATCAGCGCTAGTGCCTTATCAATTGCCATCGTGTCCTCCGGATTTATTAAAACAAAACGGAATGAAAATTTTCATTCCAAAAAATGAGTGGAAACCACTAAGCGATATTCGTGCCATTTGTCTGTTCTGAGTCATGGCGCGGCCTAGCAGACAAAGGGGATCGTTCAGATAATTCAAATTGAACCATTATGGTGCGACGGTGCACTATAATGGTGATTTGAGCTTGTGATTTCCTGACCTAGCGTAGAGCAATCCTGTCAGCGATACCAGTGTCTAAACGAGAAAGTCAGTGATTTACCAGTATAATTGTGTGTGTTCACAAAATTGCAATAAATTTAAATAAAAAAAAATGCGCAATGTATAGTGATTTTCTGTACAATCCGCGCACATTTTACTATTCCGAAATTGCAATTCGGTTTGCACCTTTTCTTCACGACAGTGTTGAACGTGTAAATCACCAAGGCTTAGACCCAATGAACACCACTGATATTAATAAATTACGCAATATTGCGATCATTGCTCACGTTGACCACGGTAAAACCACCCTCGTGGACAAATTGCTTCAGCAATCCGGTACGCTGGAAAGTCGTGGCGAAGCTCAAGAACGAGTGATGGATTCTAACGACATCGAGAAAGAGCGTGGTATCACCATTTTGGCAAAGAACACTGCCATTAACTGGAACGATTACCGCATTAACATTGTCGACACACCAGGACACGCCGATTTCGGTGGTGAGGTAGAGCGGGTAATGTCAATGGCAGACTCTGTACTGCTGCTGGTTGATGCGCAGGAAGGTCCTATGCCGCAAACCCGTTTTGTGACGCAAAAAGCCTTTGCTCAGGGTCTCAAACCCATTGTTGTCATTAATAAAATAGACAAACCAGGGGCGCGTCCCGATTGGGTAATGGATCAGGTCTTCGATCTGTTTGACAACCTGGGTGCGACAGACGAACAACTTGATTTTCAAGTGGTTTATGCATCTGCGCTAAATGGTTGGGCATCTATGGATTCAGATACCCAGGGCGAAGATATGACCCCGCTGTTTCAAATGATTGTTGATCAGGTTGAAGCACCGGCTGCTGATGCAGATGGCCCGTTCCAGATGCAGATCTCTCAGCTTGATTACAACTCTTATGTAGGTGTTATTGGTGTTGGCCGTGTCACGCGCGGCAGCGTTAAAATCAACCAGCAGGTAACGGTTGTTGGCGCCGATGGCAAAACCCGCAACGGCAAAGTAGGCCAAGTACTGGGCTACCTCGGACTTGAACGTCACGAAGTGGAATCTGCCCATGCAGGCGACATTATTGCTATTACAGGGCTGGGCGAACTGAAGATATCTGACACCGTTTGCGACGTAAACGCTGTTGAAGCGTTGCCACCATTAACGGTTGACGAACCTACTGTAACCATGACATTCCAGGTAAACACCTCTCCGTTTTCTGGTAAAGAAGGCAAGTACGTTACCTCACGAAATATTCTTGAGCGGTTGCAAGATGAGTTAATTCACAATGTTGCACTGCGGGTTGAAGAAACCGATGATCCGGATAAGTTCCGCGTATCAGGGCGCGGTGAATTGCACTTGGGTATTTTAATTGAAAATATGCGTCGCGAAGGCTACGAGTTGGCAGTGTCGCGTCCGGAAGTTATTCTCCGGGAAGTTGATGGCGAACTGCAAGAGCCGTTCGAAACATTAACCATTGACTGTGAGAGTGATGATCAAGGCTCTATTATGGAGCAATTGGGTTTGCGTAAAGCAGAGCTTACTGACATGTCGCCTGATGGCAAAGGTCGGGTGCGCATGGACTTTATCATTCCCAGCCGTGGCCTAATTGGTTTCCAAACCGAGTTTATGACACTCACTTCGGGCTCTGGCTTGCTGTATCACACGTTCGATCATTACGGTGCCCACAAAGGCGGCGTAATTGGCAAGCGTAAGAATGGCGTGCTTATTGCCAATGCCAATGGTAAAGCGCTTACCAATGCATTGTTCAACCTGCAGGAGCGTGGTCGTTTGTTTATCGGTCATGGTGTGGAAGTTTACGAAGGTATGATTATCGGTATTCACAGCCGTGACAACGACCTTACCGTTAACGCCCTCAAAGGCAAGCAGTTAACGAACGTGCGTGCATCTGGTACCGATGAAGCGCAAACACTGGTGCCACCAATTAAAATGTCTCTTGAACAGGCCCTTGAGTTTATCGACGATGACGAATTGGTAGAAGTGACACCTGAGAGCATTCGCATTCGCAAGAAATTACTGACCGAAAATGAGCGTAAACGCGCTTCCCGGGAAAAAAAGTAATTTAAACTTTCGATTGAAAAAGCGCCGAATGGCGCTTTTTTTTCGTCTAAGGCATGGTTTTAAAACACTTTTACAGGCAGTATGTTGTCTCAACGTACATTTTAATAGCCTGAAAAGAGGTGATATTGCATGGCTGCGTACAACATCGCTGTGGTAGATGACGATACACTGACTTTGGATATTGTTACCTATGCCCTGGAAGATGCCATGGAAGTTAACGTGTATGGGTTTAGTCGCAGTGAAATGGCCAGAGAGTTTCTCAGAAGCCCCTCTGGGCGGCAATTGTCGCTTATTATTAGTGATCAAAATATGCCTCAATATGACGGCCTTACGTTGTTGAAAGACTGCCGGGCTGCTGGCGTGAACGTCCCATTTATACTTCTTACCGCTGACGCGACCAGAGAAACCGTCATTGCAGCAAAAAAAGGTGGTGCTACACAGTTTTTGGCAAAACCGTTTTCCACTGATGATCTCATAGCAAAAGTAAAGGCTTTGCTCGTTTGAGGGTTGCTACTGGTCAAAGTACGACGTAGGCTTTAAACTCTGAAAATATCTGTGAGAACGCCGTTTTCACTCCACATCGAATTCATTTCATATTACCGTATAACAGGAAGCTTATCGTGCAATTCAATTTTGATGAGACGCCATCACGTCGGGATACTTTTTCTTTTAAATGGCAGAAATACGCCGGACAGGACATCATTCCGGCCTGGGTAGCGGATACTGAATTTCGGTGCGCGCCGCCGATTCTGAATGCCCTGTCTGCCAAAATTGAGCACGGTAACTTAGGTTATGTTTTGCCTGCCCAATATCAGCCTGCTATCGAAGCGGTGCAGCGATGGCTAAAAGTCAAGCACGCCTGGAATATTGATCCTGAGTGGTTAGTGTGGACACCTGGGGTAGTGCCGGCGTTTAACATTGCCTGCAAAGCGTATTGTGAGCCTGGTGACAAAGTCATGGTGCAGACACCTAACTATCCGCCATTACTGGCCGCTCCCAAGATCAATGGTCTTGAGCGCGTTGACATAGGTACAGTAACGATTGATGGCCGTCCCACCATTGACTTTGCAGAGCTTGAAACCCAGGCCGCTGATCCAAAGTGTAAGTTACTGATCTTATGCAATCCTATGAATCCGGTGGGAAGTGTACTAAGTCAGGATGAAATAGCTCGAATTGCCACAATATGCCGGGAGAACCAGGTAAAACTTTGTTCAGACGAAATTCACTGCGATCTCGTTTTAGATGCGTCTGCTCCGCATATACCGGCGGGTCGTGAAGAAGCGCTTAAAGACATTAGCGTAACGTTAATGGCTGCCAGCAAAACTTTCAATGTGGCGGGTCTGGGGGCGTCGTTTGCTATTATCCCGGATAGAAAATTACGCCAGTCATTTGTAAATGCTGCTGCGGGGCATATGCCGTGGGTAAACGTATTGGGCTTAGTGGCCACCGAGGCTGCTTTTACACTGTGCGACCAATGGCACAATGCACTGCTTGATTATTTGCGATCTAATCAGCAGTGTTTGGTCGACGCAGTAAACAATATTCCCGGGTTATCAGTCCACACTGCCCAGGCAACATTCCTCGCCTGGGTTGACGGCAGTGGTCTTAACGTACCCAACGTACAGAAATGGGCTGAGAGCCGCGGTGTAGGCCCATCACCAGGCAGCGACTTTCTCGCCCCTGATTTTATGCGCATCAACTTTGGCTGCAGCAAAGCGATGCTGGAGCAGATTCTGAGTAGATTAGCCGGTAAATAACTGAAGCATTTTGTTTCCGGCAAGGCCGAGGATGAACGCAACCGTCAGTCCGCCAAACAGATTGCTGACGGGGGTGTTTCTGTAAGCTGCAGGTACGGTCTTTTGATTCATCACTGCCAGCAAGAATACCGCGACTACCGGCAATAGCAAGGCATTGGCCGCTTGCGCGAAAACAATGGCTGACAGTGGTTTAAAGCCAGCGCTGGCAACAATGATCCCAGTGGCGATAACAAGCCCCCATATGGTTTTGAAAAATGGGGTGTGAAGGTCTGCGGGTTTGCCCAAGGCACCACAAATGGCATATGCCGCAGCCAATGGGGCAGTGATTGCACTGGTCAGGCCCGCGGCCAACATTCCCGCACCGAAAAACCAGGTCGCTTTATCGCCTAGCACGGGGGCCAGTTGTTCGCTCATGTTTGCTGCGCTTAACGCCATGGCTTGGCCGAAAAATGCGGTCATCGCCGTTGCCACTATCACCAGCGTGATGAAGCCTCCAAAGCCAATGGCAAAGGCTGACTGTCTGCGACAGGCTCTAATTGCTATGGCCTGATTTTGTCCTCTGTAGGCCTGAGCGACAAGACTTGCGTGAAGGAAGAGGTTGTAAGGTACGATTGTGGTGCCAATGAGGGCAAGTACCATAGTGGTGGTATGGGCGTCGAACCGCGGAGCAAAAAGTTGCGCTGTCATTGTTGCAAAGTCTGGCCTTGCCACAATGAGAGTAACAACAAAGACTAAGGCCATGAGTCCAACTAAACTCACTAACACACTCTCGATGAGTTTGTATTTGCCTGAGTAGAGTAACGCGGCAGCAATAAGGCCAAGTAACCCCGCCCAAACTGATACGCCAATTGGTGCGATACTGTGCAGACCAATTGCCGCTCCAGTGAGGTTGCCCGATTCGTACGCTGCGTTGCCGATGCCAATAGCGGATATGATTAGCACGATAGATATTTTTTTTACAAACCGGTTGTCGGTAAGTGATACCAGGCAGTGTGCAAGACTTTGTCCGGTGCCGATACCAAGTCGTGCTGCCATGTCTTGTAAAATCATGGTGGCAACTACTGAGAAAAGTAGCGCCCACACTAAGTGGAACCCGAATTGTGCGCCGGCTAAACTGGCAGTAGTCACGGTTCCGGGCCCGATAAACGCAGCGGCGATAATAAAGCCCGATTTGTCTTTGGACATAAAAGAGTTCCAATTCATTTATTTACTATTAGACTAAGCAGAATAACGATTATGAGAAACAAGGCAAGGCGCATTGCAAAATGACGGCTTATGAGATGCAGTTTACCGATCTATATACCTCAGACCATTATCGCCCGCTTTTACCTGAGCAGCCGTTTGCCGAAGGATTTATTTTTGCCGTTGCCACCAGTCCGGAAATTCCCATGCCGGAAACCTGGATGCCCTGGCTGGTGTATGGCAAGGGGGGGGCGCATCACTCCGCCTCTATGGACAGGCTGGCAGAAGGTCTGATGAACGCGCTGCGAGATACACTGGGAAACATGCGCGTGGAACGTTGCTGTATACCACAAATTTATTTGCAAATGCACGGAGATGACGAGGTGTCCCCCGAGTTGGCAAAATGGCTAACCGGCCTGCTTGCCGCTCATAATCAGCTTGAACCATGTTGGCAGCAGGCATGGGTCCTGGCCGCTGAAGCGGAAAAAAACGCCCCTATCGACGCAAAAGAAGCGCCAGAAAAGCGGCTACGGCGTTGTTTAACTCTTTTTTCTACACTGGCAGATGTAAAACAGGCCATGGCGGCGAGAAATAAAGACAGAGCAGCACAATTGCAGCGGCATCTCCCTGTACTTGTTAAACAAGTTCCCGGCATGTTAAAGGAATACATTGGGCTGGCCGGCGAGTTAGCCGCAGTCTTACCGAATCAATTTGAAACCTTCGTGAAAAAAAAATAGCGGGTGCACTAACGGTTGCGCTGTGACAAACGCTGTCTTACTGAACTAATGTAACTATCGAGTTCTGCTTTGGCTTCTTCATAGGCAAGATTGAGTTCCTCAGAATCAGGCTCTCTGAGTAATGCCTGAAAGGCAAGATCTGTTTTTTCTAAAAGTGCTTTGAGATGTTCGTTACTTACATCCATGTGTTTTCCGCCAGTTAAATTAGAAAAGACCCGAAACGAGCGCAATTACTTCCATTAACTACGCAATTGTTGACCAATGCGGTTTAAAAAGGTTTTACCACAGCAAGAATAACAATGGCAAGCAACAGTAAAACCGGTGCTTCATTAAGTATGCGGTAGAACTTCGACGAATGCTTATTGTCATCGCGTTCAAACGCTTTCATAAGCCTATATAAATAGATGTGATAGCCATAAATAGCAAATAAAAGTGTCAGTTTTACATGCAGCCATCCCGACGCTTTAAACCAAGCTACACCATAGAGATATATAAGCGTTATGCCAAACACTGCTGTTAATATGGCAAAAGGCGTGACAAAAAACCACAATCTTTTTTCCATGATACTAAATTGCGCTTTGACGTTAGCGTCTTCAGTGCTTGCGTGGTAGACAAACAACCGGGGTAGATAGAAAATACCGGCGAGCCAGGCAACCATAAAAAATACGTGCAGCGCTTTTATCCACAAAACCATAAAAAATCCGTCAATATTGTGCTCGTTGCAAGAAGGTCTGGAGGATATTCCAGGTAATCACGCCTTCTATTTCCTGTGGTGACTGGCCGTAAATGTACACTGCGCCGGTGCGGCCATTTTTTAGTTTTTCATATACTTCGTGCAGCGTAGCCTGATTACTTAACCCTTCCATACTAAAGTAACTCAAGGGGTGTGCGTTGTGTTCAAGACTTACGTCGTATTGCACCAAGGTATACTGCACATCCAACTCTGTTCGACTTTTTTGCACCACAATATACGTCGGGTTAGCTGAGAGATATTGTTCCAGTGCAAGCTCCGGCGCGTCAATGAAAAGTTTGTATTCTTTTGTCATGGCCGCAACAACGCCGGTTTTTTCCAGCGACTCCCGAATGGATGAAATCGCGTAGGGTAAATTCTGATAATCGAGCTGGCGAATGAAAATAGAGCGGTTCCCCAAAAACTGAGTTGCGGTAACATATGCAGGAACGATAACGAGCATGGCCGGCAAAATAATTTGCGGGCTGTAGGATAGTTCCATTACTGCAGAAAGCGCGGCAAGAGGTGCGTGTAATACGGCGGTGAGCATACCGGCAACCCCTAATAGTGCAAAGCTGCTGTTGTATTCTTCTACATTTACAATGCTTTGTAACGGCATGAGGAGCAGTGAGCCGGACAGCATGCCTATCACCATGACCGGCCCGATAATGCCCCCGGGAACGCCGAGGCCGATAGCAAATACGGCCAGTACCAGTTTGGCTACAAGAATCGCCAACAACAGCCAGCTACCAGGGTGTGACGCGAACAAGAGTTCAACGTCGATAAAGTTTGCCCCAAGACTCTCTGGCAAAATCATGCCTGCAATGCCTGTTATCAGTGCAGCCAGTACCAGGCGCCATATCATGTTGATATGGCGAAAGAGTTGCATTATGCGCATAAGTTGCGAGTTGAATAATGTGGCAATACCGCCGAGCACGATCCCCAATAGAATAAAATACAGATACATCCATTCGTCAAAGGCGGCAATAGCAAGAAAAGAAAGTTCGTTTACTTCGCCAAATACTGACCGGGTCAGCACTGAGCCAATGGCAGCAGCCAGCATAACAGGCACAAAAATGTGAATTTTGTACTCACGAAGTACAACTTCCATAACAAAAATAACGGCGGCAAATGGCGTGTTGAATGACGCAGAAATTCCCGCGGCAATGCCACAACCGGCAAGAATACGAATACTGTTGTAAGGCAGGCGCAACCATTGACCTAAAAAGCTGCTCCCCGATGCACCAATATGAACAGAAGGGCCTTCCCTACCTACGACAAATCCGCCGGCAAGGGCTAACATTCCACCAAAGAACTGATTGATTGTGGTTCGAAAGGGAACGATACCATAGTGGTACTTAACGCGATGAATAATGAACGGAATTCCCATGCGGTAATGCTTAAAACCGGTGAGAAAAGCGATAAGCAGGATAATTGATACGGCACCTAAGGGCATAAGAAACCAGACCAACCAGGTGTTACCTATCAACTCTGTGAGTGCAGACAGGGCGTTGTTTTGTACCCACTCTACGCAAAGTCTGAAACCAATGATCAGTGCCGCAGCGATGAGTCCACCAAGAATACCAAGTACACAGACCTGCACAGAAGTTCTGGGGTGAGCAAGTTCCTCTCTGAGAGATGAAAAACGCATTTAGCTGGCTTATCCGTTTATAATGAGGTTATCTTATCATAGGTGCGGATTTATCATATCAAGTTCTGTGCCGTATTGTGTATTTGAAATGGGTTACCTGTTATGAAAGTCCCCTTGTTACGGGTTGAGTTTATTGAAAAGTGGGGAAAATACCGCTTTACCCTTATTTGCGTATTGTTTTTGGTAATGATGATGGTTTTTGGGTATCAACTCGCCCTGTTTAATCACAAAGAAACCCAAAAGCAGCAGGCGAGTGAGCAACAGAGCTTGTCTTTTGTTCAGGCCGAAAATAGCCGGTTGCGTAAGAAAGTGAGCGCGCTTGAAGTGGCCAGTGTGTTGGCGAGGAAAAAGGCCGATGCGTTGATACAAGCGGAAGAGGCAAACCAACAGCAATTACGGGAGTTAGAACAACAACTGGCTTTCTATCAGCGGGTGGTTGCCCCGGAAAAAACACAAGACGGTTTTTTGGTAGATGGCGTACAGGTCGAACCAACTGCGAGTATTCGAAATTACCGTCTTACCGCTGTACTATTACAACGCAATACTCATAAGGCACTGATAAAAGGCGGGTTGTCTATAGTAATCGAAGGCAGTCTTAATGGGCAACCGCGTACTCTTTCCGGAGAACAGCTTGCCGCCGAATCCAAGGTAGACTGGGGGTTTCGCTTTTTTCAGCCCATTGACTACACCTTTACCTTACCTGAGGGGTTCTCCCCTGAGCGCATTGTGTTAAAAACGCCGGTTTACCAATGGAAAACATTGCGAGGGGATTATCAACGCATCGTAAACTGGCAGGATGCGCTTATACACCCAAACAGTGAAAACGATGTGTAGCTGTGGGTTTACCTGCGTGCCCGTCGTCACGTCAGCGCTGTATTGTCTTTGCAGCAGCAGATAAACCGCCTTTAGTGTTGATCACCGTATTTAGGTGTTAGATAATTACTGTTAAGCAGGCGTACTGCCTGATCGCGTTAAGTGAGGTAATAAATGTCTGTTGAAATGGCGCTGCCTATTGAATTTTCTGACTCGGCTGCCAGGAAAGTAAAAGAACTGGTAACGGAAGAGGAAAATCCGTCGTTGAAGTTACGGGTCTATGTGACGGGCGGCGGATGCTCGGGCTTCCAGTATGGTTTTACGTTCGACGAGAAAGTGAATGAAGGGGATATGACCATTGAAAAGGACTCAGTAACACTGGTTGTTGACCCAATGAGCCTGCAATATCTTGTGGGTGGCACCGTGGACTATGTCGACGGATTGGAAGGTTCGCGTTTTCTGGTGAATAACCCCAATGCCACAACAACGTGTGGTTGCGGCTCAAGTTTTAGTATCTAAGCTCATGTATTTTGTCTGGAAGATGCCGTTCAGCGGCCTTTCAGACAAATTTATCTTATTTTCCCCTTCGCATGTACTTTTTTGGAGTATTTCTCTTTAATGTATTGGTTTACAGCAATGCAATATTTGTCCTTTTAACGGGAGAGAGTTAAGTATGAAACTTTATGGTTCTGGCACGTCGCCTTATGTGCGTCGCATCCGCATCGTACTTGCCAACACTGAGCACGAATTTCACAACCTGAATATATTCGAGGGCGAAGGAAGGGCAATTCTGGCAGCTAAAAACCCCGCGTTGAAAATTCCATGCCTGGAAGACGATGGGCAGTTGATCTTTGATTCCAGAGTCATATACAGCTATTTACTTGCCAAATTTGATTTACCGCCTTTGAGCTGGGATCAGGAAAATCAGCTCACACTTATCGACGGTGCTAACGATTCGTTTGTTGAACTTTTTTTATTGAAGCGTTCTGGCATTGAAACTAACGATGAACAGCTATTCGTGCGGCTGCAAAAAGAACGTATTGCGTCGACGCTGACATTGCTGAATGAAATGGTCGAGGCGGGTGAGTTCGATGGGTGGGGATATCCCTCTATTGCCTTGTTTACCCTGATTGACTGGGTGGAGTTTCGCGAATTGCACCCGTTGACCAGCTTGGACGCTCTTAAGGCTTTCCGAGAGAAACACATTGATCGCATTGAAGTCACAGCCACTGATCCGAGGGGATAATTCCTAGTAGCCCTGGCGAAAGTTGAACTGGTAGAGCAGCGGGCTCTTGGTTAGAAAGCGGCGTAAATTTTCGGCAAATAGCTCGGCCACGTCTTCCGGACGTGATTCTGCGGCGGTGTGTTGCGTTATTCGAATGTTTGGATGACGCCAAAAAGGGTGGGAAGCGGGGAGCGGTTCTTCAGCAAACACGTCGAGCACAGCAGCGCGTATGTGGTTGTGATTAAGAGCATGGATGAGATCCGTTTCAACAATGGCCGTCCCCCTCCCAGCGTTGATTAGTACACAATGGCGAGGCAACGCATGGAAAAAGGTGCTGTTCAGCAAGCCGGTGGTTGATGGCGTGTCTGGCATCAAGTTAAAAACAAAATCACACCGTTGGGCAAAATCAAGTCGTTGGTCTGTGCGAAACACATGTTGGTAACCCGTTTGTGGTGCGCCCCGCCGGCTGAGACCAATTACTCGCATATCAAAGGCGCTGGCCACGGGCAGTATATGCTGAGCGATGGAACCGGCACCCATGATTCCAAGGGTTTTTCCCTGCAGACGGGAATAGGGGGGCGGTGCCCACTTTGCTGCTTTTTGTGCCGTGTCAAATTCATCTACATTGCGGCTGTAATGCAACAAGTATGTAAACAAGTATTCACGCATGGGAGCACCAAACATGCCTTTTGCCGCAGTGAGAATATAGTCTTGTCGATTTAGCGTCAGCAAGGGGCGGTTGCCTGCCCATATAGACTGACACCATTGTAACGCGGGCATAACCGGTACCACACAGGCTGCGAGATCCGGATCGGCTAGCAGTATTGTTATTTTTTCAAGATCCACGTCTCCGACTTTTGAGGTAATACATTGTAAACGTACATTCGCTGGCAGCAGAGCGGGGATCAGTGTTTGATATTGGGTGGCTTCTTTCGTAAGTACGGCGAGATAATGCTGCATGCTATTGCTATTTTAGTAAGTGAATTCATCAGTAAAAAAGCCCGCAATGCGGGCTTTTTTACTGGGTTTGGTTGTGCCGCCAGCGCTATTTCATTGCCAGCATTATACGCTTGGTGTTGTCAAGCTGCTGCAATCGTACCTCGGCAATTTTCATGAATGCGTCTTTTTGGTTGGCGTCAATGGGACGCGCCTTTGGCAATTCCACTGTTCTGGGGTTGCGGTGTACGCCATCGACCAGAAATTCGTAATGCAGGTGTGCACCAGTAACCATGCCGGTGGAACCCAGATAGCCTATTGTTTGCCCTTGCTTGACCATATCGCCTTTTTTCACCCCGCGCTTCTTCAGGTGTAAGTATTTGGTGACGTATTTCTCGCCGTGTTGCACGAATACATAATTGCCATTGAAGCGGTTGTAAGATGCTTCAATAACCTTACCATCTCCAGAGGCCATTACCGGGGTGCCAACTGCCGCCACGTAGTCTGTGCCATTGTGTGCTTTCCAACGTTTCTGAACCGGGTGAAAGCGGGCTTTGGTGAAATTAGAACTCACGTACTTAAAGTTGATGGGCGCGCGCAGGAAGCTCTTACGCATACTGCGGCCTTCAGGCGTATAATAGTTGCCATCGTCGTGTTGAATTGCAACAAAACGTTCCCCCTGGTTGATAAACTCCGCGGCCACAATGTCACCATAGCCAACAAACTCACCGTCGATGTAGTTTTCTTCATAGACAATGTTGAAAATATCGCCCTGGCGAATGCCCACTGCGAAATCGATATCCCATCCGAAAATACCAGCCAGATGCATAATTTGATTATCTGTGAGACCGGCGTCAACGCCTGCGTTCCAAAAACTGGAGTCAATCTCCCCTTGGGCGAAACTGTAGCGGGTTTCAAATTCTTTCGCTTCTAATTCCGCCGAGAGTTCGCCACTTTCTTCATTGCGTTCTATTCGCAGGGTTTCTTTGAACGACACGGCGTAACGCAATCCACTGAAACTGCCGTCCTCAGAAGCGCGAAGAGAAAGTTCATCGCCGGGAATTAGGGTCACCAGTGTTTTTGCTAATTCACCTGCCTGGGTGACGTCATAGGTATCTCGTGCGGAAAATCCCGCGCGTTTGAAAATTTTGGCAAGGGTGTCGCCACGGCCCACGCTGTAGGTTTCCCACTCTCCATCGTCTTCTTCAACGAGTACGTCGGTGGTGTCCAGGACAGATAGTTCAAGGGGATAACGTACACCGGCATCTAACACAAGGGATTCCTGATGGCGACTTGCTTCTACTGGTTCAGAGGGGAGTAGGATAAGCCCGCCAAGAAACACAGAAGCAATTACCAATCCGGTGCGGTGTGGTTTGGGAAGTGTTTTAAATGTTTTTAGCACCACGGTATATATCAATCTCATAGTTTTGCTCAATTCGAGAATATCGCGTTACACTGCGACTTTCCACCTAAGCGCCTAAAATTTACGGAACATTCAATAATCGGCGCGTATTTTTGATGTTCAAGACTTTCAAAGGTTCACCGGGATGCGTAAAATGCCCCGACTAAATTTTTCCAGTAAATGTAACAGGTGTGGAATAAGCATGACCGATTGGCAAACCGCTTTAGCTGAAATAAAACGAGGTACGGACGAAATCCTGCCTGAAGAAGCGTTAATTGAAAAACTCAAGTCTGGCAAAACGCTGACAATAAAAGCTGGTTTCGACCCTACTGCGCCTGATTTGCACTTAGGTCATACGGTATTGATCAACAAACTCCGCACCTTTCAGCAACTGGGCCACAACGTGGTATTCCTGATTGGTGACTTTACTGGTCTTATCGGTGATCCTACCGGTAAAAATGTCACACGCAAGCCATTAAGCAAAGAACAGGTATTGGAAAACGCAAGAACGTATCAGGAACAAGTGTTCAAAATTCTAGATAAAGACAAAACCCAGATACGATTTAACTCAGAGTGGATGGATGCGCTTGGTGCGGCGGGTATGATTAAGCTGGCAGCCAGTCAGACAGTGGCGCGCATGCTGGAAAGGGATGATTTTAAAAAGCGTTATACTGGCGGTCAGCCCATTGCCATTCACGAATTCCTGTATCCACTGGTTCAGGGATACGACTCGGTAGCATTGAAATCAGATGTTGAGCTGGGTGGTACCGACCAGCGTTTCAATTTGCTTATGGGTCGGGAGTTACAGAAAGAGAATGGCCAGAGCCAGCAAGCAATAGTGATGGTACCTTTGCTCGAAGGTCTCGACGGCGTCCAAAAAATGTCAAAGTCGCTGAACAACTACATCGGTATAACCGATGCGCCTAACGACATGTTTGGCAAAGTGATGTCAATTTCAGACGACCTCATGTGGCGCTATTACGACTTGTTGAGTTTCCGGCCATTGGCTGAAATTGCTGAACTGAAAGCAAAGGTTGATGCAGGAGCGAACCCTCGTGACATTAAAATTGAATTAGCCAAGGAAATTATTGCTCGTTTCCACGATGACGCCGCTGCCGAGGCCGCGCATCAAGATTTTGTACAGCGTTTTCAGAAAAATGCTATTCCCGATGAGATGCCTGAAGTGGCGGTATCAATGGGCAGTGATGGCATTGCTATTGGTAACTTATTGAAAGAAGCTGGTTTGGTGGCATCAACATCTGACGCTATGCGCATGATAAAACAAGGTGCTGTTAAGATTGACGGCGAAAAGGTGCAAGACGCGCGTTTGATAATCAGCGAAGCCAGTGAGAGCGTGTATCAGGTTGGAAAGCGGAAGTTTGCCAGAATAACGCTGACTGCGTAACGGCGGAGTTTAGTTGTTTATTACGCCCGCGTTACGCGGGCTTTTTTTTTACGCAAATTTTAAGGTGGTTGATAGCGCTCAATGACAAAGGGCAACGAGAATTAGAAAGTCAGTAGCATTTCCGCGCCCTCACACTCACAATAGCCAGGGCATACTGGGCAATCGTAACCCTCGTGAATAGAGGCATGTCGCCACTTACCCGGATGTTTGGCGATGAGTTTTCCGCCGTTCTTACTAAAATATCGGTACGCGCTGTTTCCCGGGCTTGCCAACCAAATGTGTGCTAATCCGGCTTGAGCGCCCTGGGCTTTCGCCTGCTCTTTGGCCAGGCCGAGCAGGGTGCTGCCAATGCCGCAACCCTGCAACTTGTCATCCACCGTGTTGCACTTAAAATAGCAAACTCGACCTGGATCCACAGGCCACTTATCAATTGAACACCAGTTATCGGGCTGCCACTGAGAGTGAGCGAAGGTCAAACGAAAGCCTACGACGGCATGGTTGTACATTGCTACAAAGCTGGCGTTGATATCGTCGTGCCAGCTTTGCTTGTACATGGTTTCAAGGGCTGGCAGGGAAAGATAGCCTTCGCCTTGGATACGGTTTCCCAGCGCTATCACACCGTCAAAGTGTGCTGGTGATAAGGTGTGGTAGCTTATGTCAGAAGCTTTTGGATTATGGGTTGTCATCTTTAATACCGTCGAGGTGGAAATCGAGTGCTTCTACGGAAATAAGGATTTCTCGCACAGACATCCACAGGGAGTACATGAGGCAGACCAGGCTGGAAGCGAAAATCCAGTTCCCGGCTATTTGGTAGGTCAGGTATATAGCCAGCATTGACAGCACGCAAAGAAAAAAGCTCACTACGCCGGCAATTTGCATACGCTTAATAAATAAGATCCGCTGGCGGAGGTTTCGGATTTGCGCTTCTGTATTTTCGTCCCGGTTTTCCCGAGCGAAATTCCTAATAATGGTCGCCAGTGTTAAAAAGCGATTGGTATAAGCCAGAAGCAGTAATGATATGGCCGGAAAGAGCATTGCCGGCGTTGCGATATCTATTTGCATAGTAACTTATTTGCCCAGAATCAAAGCGCGGAATAATAACAGTTTAGTGGCATTTACGCTATCCGGGGCGGGCAGTGAATCGCAACTACATTTTGTCTACTGGCAAGCCGGCTTCCGTCCAGCCCATCATGTCACCTTCCAGATGGGTCACCCTTAGAAATTGCTTTTGCTCAAGCATTTGCATCGCTATAGTAGCCCGTCGGCCAGTTCGACAGTAAATGATGATGGGTTTGTTTTTGGCGTCATTGAGTTGTTCAACAAAGCCGTTAATTTCGTTGTGCGGCATATTGATGGCACCGGGAATATGCCCTTGTTTATATTCTTCTGGTGTTCTTACATCAATGAGTAACCATTCATCTGCTTTTACTTTTTCCAACAGAAAAGGCGTGGCTTCTACGGATGGAAATCCCTCGGCTTCCGCCGGGTAGTAAAAACTGACCAGTAATTCTGTCGTCGCCAGTATTATTGTGGCAAATATCAATTTTCGCATAATGCCTTCCGTTAGGTGAAAACACAGGCCGTTGCACGGATTATCAGAGGATGTTGATTCGCTGGTATGTTGTCTCTGATGCGCAGATCTGATCTAGTCTGCCAGTGTTAATTTATTCACTACTGTATACCAATATTATCGCTTATTGCTCTGACCAGTACATCGGAATCTGTGTTCACCTAAGTTGCCCCCTGTTGGAGTACGTGAAGCAGCGTTAAACACAAGATACTTAAACCGCAGAGCAGAAGTGTCGCCCGAACTATCGCCCTGCGACAATAGGTAAGATCAGACAATCTTACCTCGCGGCTACCGCCAACCCTGCTATAGCGAATTAAGTTGTCTGAATAAAATGCAGGGCCGCCCAGTTTGATGCCGAGTCCTCCTCCTGACAGTGCAAGCAGCCATGATGTGGTGTCCTTTTGCCCACAACGCTTCCAAGCTTTGAAACTGGCGACGGGGTGAGTAACCGATGCAAACAGGCACGCGCCGACAAAAGCCGGTAGTAGAGCCATCAGTCGACTCATTCGACGTACGGGAAGCGCAAACCAATAGTACCCCGGGCGCCGCCAGTGCCATTGCCAGGTGAAAACAAGTAGCAACCGAAATAGCAGCGCTAAAACGGGGCCGCCAATGAGGAACCACATCACTACACCACAAAACTGATAATAAAAGCGCAGTAGATAACTTTCCATCGCCGCTTTTGCAATGCCCACTTCTGATAAGCGTTGGCAATCTCTCGCAACCATATTGCTAACGGCTTCACGGGCCAACACTTTCTTTCCATTTGCAAGGGCGGTAACCACTTGATTGTAACGCCAGCGAACGCCAGCAAAATCCAACGCAGAAATAAGGATGATAGCTTCAAAAAAAATTGGGTATTCAGCCATGTACACCAACATTGCCAACAACACGGTAAAGGGGGCAATCAATACGATTGCCCCTAGTGCGCCAGACACTTTGTGCTGTGAGGCAGGCTCGGAAGCTCCGGGACGTACCTTTTTTGCCATTCCGTCTGCCAGCAGACGAAACAACGTTAAAGGATGGTACTTCTCAGGCCAACGCCACACGCTGTCAATGGCAATAGCCGTTAACAAGACAGCAAGAAGTTGCAGGACAGTACTATTAACTATGTTTTCCATGGGAACGCTTCGAAGAGGTTTACTGCTCAGGCCAGTCGGGCAATCATCCCCATAACCAGTTCTGCAGAGTGTTTAGCAGCAGTTTCAAGGTATTCCTGAAATGACACTGTCGACGTTTTTCCCGCGATATCAGATAGAGAACGGATTACCAGAAAAGGTGTGGAGAGCATAAAACAGGTTTGTCCGATGGCGGCGCCTTCCATTTCCACGGCTTTCATTGTTGGGAAAGTGGTTTTGATTTTGGTTGCCGCTTGGTCTGAACCCACGAATGCGTCGCCGGTGCAAATTACGCCTTTGGTGTGTTTTGCATGACCGATGGCGCTAGTAGCTGCAGCGGCAGCGTCGATAAGGCGAGTATCGCAATCGTACTGGGCTGGCATGCCAGCACATTGACCCATTTCATAGCCAAAATGGGTGATGTCCACATCGTGGTATTTTACTGCGGTGCCTATCACCAGATCTCCTATATCAAGCTTTGGATCAAAGCCACCGGCAGAGCCCGTATTGACAACAAAATCAGGAGAGAACTGTTCTATAAGCGCGGTAGTTGCAATGGCTGATGCGACCTTGCCGATACCGCACTTTACCAAAACGACATCGGCGTCGTGCAATGTTCCGGTGTAAAATGTAAGGTGCTTCCATTGGTGTGTTTCACAGTTACTAAGCGAAGCCTGTAGCAGTGCGACTTCCTGATCCATCGCGCCTAAAATACCAATTTTCATAATGTCATCCACAAAGGGTGAGCGCATCGAACACAGTTTGATGCGGCAAATTAAACTATATGGCTAATGGTAATATGAAAGACGCAAAACTGACAGAAGTTGAAAGAAAATAGGCCAATAACGTTGGGGGACGTTATTGGCCTTAGGGGCTCGGAGCCATACAAAGTCAGATTAGGCAGCCGCACGGCTTGAACGCAACGGACGGGTAGGGCGTTTCGGCGGCGCAGGGTTGTGGATTGGCGCTTGCGCCAGGCGCTGTTGTTTGCGGCGGTACATCACGAGTTTTGCTTCAATACACTCGCGAATTTCTTCCAGGCTGTAGCCTGTCTTTACCTTGATCCTGGCGTGAGGTAACCCAGCTGCGTCAAGGGCACCGGAAACGAAAAAATCACGCTGAGATTTGTATTTGGTCTTACCATCGTTATAAACGAGGTCGATGGCCATAATGGGGGTCATATCATCTTTGTCACACAGCACAAAATCGAGTTGCTTCGACGATGCTCGTGCCATCGCTGAGGTCGCCTGCTTTTTGCCTGCTTTTGCCCGTACGGCTAGTACATCGCTGAGACGGACCCGACAAACAATGCGAAATTCTCTACCCACTGCTTGTTCGATAAGTTTGAGAAAGTTGTGCTCGACAGGTGTAAACAACTGAGGCTTGCTTCTAAACGGAAAGCTAACGCCGCTGTCTGACAATTTCATGGCGCCTAGCGCCACTACTATTAGTAACATCATCAAAATGATTGCTAATTCCATAATATCCCTCGCCAATACTCACTAATGCGTCAAAAAACTGACAATGTAAGTGTCAGAAACCTGTTGTGGAAGGAAATTGCAAAGCAAATGCCAATTCGACGAAATGCCATTTAATATTAATGCACTATTGTATGGGAGCAGTGGAAGATGAGGTTACCTTGCAGTGGTTATCATCATGTCTACCTGTGAGCCGTCGTTATCTGGTGAAATGATAACCCTCACTGAGTTGTTGTCTGCGGTGAGCAATGTGCGGCCCTGAACAGTACTGCGCACTTCTAAGCCGGGATACGCATCGCGATAATGGTCAACCAGTACCTGTTGTGAGTCCTGTGAATAAAACACCATCGTTGCAGGGTAGCCTGAATCAAATCGTTGGCACAGGGTCGCATTTGATGGCATGGATACCGTGTGAAAGTCGGTTGGGCATACCTGAAATGCCGCGGACGAAGCAAGCAAAGCCGGGGAGTATGTGGCGGAAGATATCGCCATTGCACAAACGAGGATTAATGCTTTCATATTTTCGCCCTACTACCGATGTTGATGTATCAGAAAGTTATACTTCAATATAACTATATCAATATGCCTGATGTCAACAACCCTTCTTAGGTATGGATTTTTATATGCGAGTATCCACAAAAAAGGCCAGGTAAATTTATTTACCTGGCCTTCTTAAATGTTGGAGCGAAGGATTAAACGTTCAGGTAATCCATGATCCCTTCCGCTGCTTTTCTGCCTTCGTCGATAGCCGTTACTACCAGATCGCTGCCGCGCACCATATCACCACCGGCAAATATTTGCGGGTTAGATGTTTGGTAGGCATACTTGCCCTTGGCAGGCGCTCTGACACGGCCTTTTTCGTCAAGAATAATGCCATAGTCAGCAAACCAGCTGGCAGGACTAGGTTGGAAACCAAAGGCAATAATGACCGCATCGGCTTCCAGCACGTGTTCCGAGCCTTCCACTTCAACAGGGCGACGGCGTCCATTAACATCAGGTGGCCCCATTTCCGTTTTTACCAGTTTGACCCCTGCGGCATGGCCATTGTCATCTATTGCGATATCCAGAGGTTGAAGATTGAACATAAACTCAACCCCTTCTTCTCTTGCATTAATCACCTCACGGCGAGAGCCGGGCATGCTTTCTTCATCGCGTCGATAGGCACAAATAACCCGTTTGGCCCCCTGTCGGATAGACGTGCGGACACAGTCCATTGTGGTATCACCACCACCGAGGACAACAACGGTTTTGCCTTTCATATCAACAAAATCGGCAGGGTCTTTTTCAAGTCCCATCACCCGCTTCGTATTGGCGATAAGGAAAGGTAGGGCATCGAAGACACCTTCGACATGCTCATTGTCAAAACCGCCTTGCATCGATTTATAGGTGCCCATGCCCAGGAAAACGGCATCGTAGTCGTCCAGTAGTGTTTGAAAATCTACGTCTTTTCCTATTTCCGTGTTTAGTACGAACTCCACTCCCATTTCAGTGAAAATATCACGACGACGTTTGATAACGTCTTTTTCCAACTTGAAAGAGGGAATGCCGAATGTCAGCAAGCCGCCGATCTCTTCGTACTTATCGAACACAACCGGTTTAACCCCGTTGCGAACGAGTACATCAGCACAGGCAAGGCCGGCAGGGCCTGCACCTACGACGGCCACCTTCTTGTTCGTCCACTCTACATCAGACATATCCGGGCGCCAGCCCATTTTGAACGCGGTGTCGGTGATGTACTTTTCTATACTACCGATAGTGACTGCACCGAATTCGTCATTTAACGTACAGGCGCCTTCACAGAGCCGATCCTGGGGACACACACGGCCGCAGACTTCAGGCAGGCTGTTGGTCTTGTGAGACAATTCAGCAGCTTCCAGAATTCGGCCTTCATTGGCCAGCGCAAGCCATTGCGGAATATAATTGTGAACCGGACATTTCCATTCACAATATGGGTTGCCACAGTCCAGGCATCGATCTGCCTGTCCTTCTGTTTGAGATTGCGTTAATGGTTGATAGATTTCAGCGAACTCACCTTTGCGCACCATGATAGGTTTCTTAGGCGGATCAATCCGTTCAACATCAACAAATTGGTATACATTTTTAGCCATTACTTCACCTACCTCTTGTTATTGTGCCTGGATCCGCAGCTCGTCACTTGAGCGGCTGATGTGACCCAATAAGTTTTTCACTTCACTGGTTTTCGGTTTAATTAACTTAAAGCGTTTCAGTGATTCGGTGAAATTCGTGAGTAACGACAAGGAATGCTCACTTCCGGTCTCTTCGTAATGCTGGTTAATCAGGCCGCGTAAATGCTCTACTAAAATCACTTTATCGCCGATGTCCATAATTTCAACCAGCTCTGGATTTACCCGGTCTTCCAGGTCGTTTGCTTCATCGTACAGGTAGGCGAAGCCGCCGGTCATACCCGCGCCGAAGTTCACTCCCACGCTGCCCAGCACAGCAACAATACCACCAGTCATGTATTCACAACCGTTGTCACCTATACCTTCCACAACGGCGGTCACCCCTGAGTTTCGCACTGCAAAGCGCTCACCCGCACGGCCTGCTGCAAACAGTTTTCCGCCGGTTGCACCGTACAGGCAAGTGTTCCCCATGATGGCACTGTTGTGAGCATCGAAGTTGATGTTTTTGGGTGGATAAATAACCAGTTTGCCGCCAGTCATGCCTTTGCCAACATAGTCGTTGGCATCACCCTCTATACGCATGTGGAGGCCACCTGCATTCCACACTCCAAAGCTCTGACCGGCAGTACCGGTAAACTGCACTTCTACCGGCATGTCTTCCATGTCATGGTTGCCGTGATGTTTGGCAATTTCGCCGGACAGCAACGCACCCACAGACCGATCGGTGTTGCGAATTGGGTAATTCAGACGTATGCCTCTTCCTTCCCGCACGGCCTTTTGGGCGTCAGTGAGAAGCTGCGCATTCAATTCGCCTTTATCCATCGGTTGGTTAGTTGTTTCTGAACAGAACAGTCGCGTATGTTCACCTTCTTTTGGTGTTACCAGCAGCGGTGATAAATCCAACTTGTTTTGCTTGGCCGTAATACCATCGATGATCTTCAGTAAATCAGTGCGGCCCACGAGTTCATCGAACTTGCGTACGCCCAGTGCGGCCATTATTTCCCGCACTTCCTGCGCAATAAACTTGAAGTAGTTCATGACCATTTCAGGTAAGCCAATGAAATGATCATCACGCAGTTTTTGATCTTGCGTTGCAACACCCGTCGCACAATTGTTTAGGTGGCAAATTCGCAAGTATTTACATCCCAATGCCACCATAGGGCCAGTACCGAAACCAAAGCTCTCCGCACCCAAACAGGCTGCTTTGATCACGTCCAATCCGGTTTTTAAGCCGCCATCAGTTTGCACGCGAACTTTGTGACGCAAGCCATTTTCGATTAGCGCCTGTTGAGTTTCTGCCAGACCCAGTTCGAAGGGACTTCCTGCGTATTTTACCGATGTCAGCGGACTTGCGCCAGTTCCGCCGTCATAGCCTGAAATGGTGATGAGATCTGCATAGGCTTTCGCAACACCGGTGGCGATAGTGCCTACACCGGGCTCGGATACCAGCTTCACTGAAATCAGGGCTGACGGATTGACTTGCTTGAGGTCAAAAATAAGCTGAGCCAAATCTTCAATTGAGTAAATATCATGGTGGGGCGGCGGTGAAATCAGGGTTACGCCGGGTACAGAGAATCGCAGTTGTGCAATGTACTTATTCACTTTGTCGCCAGGTAACTGACCACCTTCACCCGGCTTGGCGCCTTGGGCTACTTTAATCTGAATAACATTCGCGTTCACCAGGTAGTGAGGAGTAACGCCAAAGCGTCCCGATGCGACTTGCTTAATCTTAGAGTTTTTCTCAGTGCCGAAACGGGAAGGGTGTTCACCACCTTCACCCGAGTTCGACTGACCACCCAAGCGATTCATGGCAATAGCCAGTGCCTCGTGAGCTTCCGGGCTTAGTGCGCCAATAGACATTGCAGCAGTGTCAAAGCGAGGGAACAGATTTTCAGCACCTTCAACTTCGCTAATATCAATTGGGTCACTGGGGGAATTTAACGCCAGTAAGTCGCGGAAATGAGACGGCGCGCGTTCATTCACGTGTTTGGCGTAAATTTGGTAATCGGCATAGTCACCAGAGACCACAGCCGTTTGCAGAGACTTCACCACGTCCGGGTTGTAAGCGTGATATTCGCCATCGTGGACGTATTTGAGTAATCCGCCGTGTGAGAGAGGTTTCCGCTTCAGCCACGCTACACGAGCCAGGTTGATGGCGTCCTGTTCAAAATCGTCAAAACCCGCACCCTGAATGCGTGAAGTTACGCCTTTAAAGCACAAATCCATAACGGTTTTATTAATACCAATGGCTTCGAACAACTTAGCAGAGCGATAACTCGCCACAGTACTGATACCCATTTTGGACATGATTTTATACAAGCCCTTATTAATACCTTTGCGGTAGTTCAGCACGGCATCGGTAACTGAGCAGGTGAGTTCACCTTTCTCACACAGTTGCTCAATGGTTTCGTAAGCCAGGTACGGATAGATCGCGGTGGCGCCCAAACCAATAAGTACGGCAAAGTGATGCGGATCACGCACACTACCGGTTTCCACAACAATGTTGGCATCACACCGCAAGTGGCTCTCGACCAGTCTGCGGTGAACCGCGCCAGTTGCCATCGCTGCCGGAATAGTAAGTCTGTCTTTCTTAATGTTTCTGTCAGACAGAATGACAAAGGCCGCGCGCTTCTGTTTCACCAAGTATTCTACTTCGTTACAAATGCGTTCAATAGCTTTGCGAAGGCCTTCTTCCTGCTTGTACTGCAATTCTACTTTTTCAGAGTAGTAGTGTTCAGGATTAAATTCCCGCAGTTGTTTCAGGTCGGTGTACACCAATACCGGAGAGTTAAACAATACCCGGTTCGCATAACCCGATGTTTCACTAAAAACATTTTGTTCGCGACCAATACACGTGGCCAGTGACATTACGTGGTTTTCCCGCAAAGGGTCTATTGGCGGGTTTGTCACCTGCGCAAACTGCTGGCGAAAGTAGTCGTAGATAGTACGTGATTTAGAAGACAGCACGGCCATTGGGGTATCGTCGCCCATTGAGCCAACGGCTTCCTGACCATCTTTGGCCAGTACTTTAACGACTTGTTGAATTTCTTCGTAGCTGTAGTTGAACAGCTTGTGGTAAACGGCAATGGTGTCATCATCAAACACGCGCTTACCCAGTTCGGAGGAATCGACCTCTTCAATAGGAGCAAGGCGTCTGATGTGCTTTTCCAGCCACTCTTTATAAGGATGACGGTCTTTTAGATCGGCATCAATTTCGTTAGATCGCCAGATTTTGCCGTTGTAGGTGTCAACGGCCAGCATTTCACCAGGTCCAACGCGGCCTTTTTCAACCACGTCGCTTTCGTTGTAATCCCAAATACCGACTTCCGACGCCAGGGTAATGAAGCCATTTTTGGTAATGACATAACGGGCCGGACGCAAGCCGTTGCGGTCTAAGTTACACGCAACGTGTCTGCCGTTTGTCATAACGATGCCCGCAGGACCATCCCACGGCTCCATATGCATGGAATTGAACTCGTAAAACGCGCGAAGATCGTCATCCATTGTGGCGTTGTTCTGATAGGCTGGCGGCACAAGCAGACGCATGGCGCGGAATAAATCCATACCGCCGGCGAGGAAGAGCTCCAGCATATTGTCCAAAGACGACGAATCAGAGCCTTCTGTATTAACATACGGGGCGGCGTCTTTTAAATCGGGGATAAGTGGCGTCGCAAATTTACCGGATCGGGCCATTGCCCAGTCGCGGTTGCCTTTGATGGTGTTAATTTCACCATTATGGGCTAAAAAGCGAAATGGCTGTGCTAAAGGCCACTTAGGTAACGTGTTGGTTGAGAAGCGCTGGTGGAATACGCAAATTGCACTTTTCAAGCGCTCGTCTGCCAAGTCTGCATAAAAGGCAGGCAGGTCACGAGGCATGACGAGACCTTTGTAAATCGTCACCAATCCTGACAAACAGGCAACATAAAAATCGGGGTCGGTTTCAAGACGCTTTTCTGCGCGTCGACGAACCATATAAAGGCGGCGTTCTAAATCGCGCTTGCGCCAGCCCGCGGGTGCATTTACGAACACCTGTTCGATTTGAGGTACACCGGTAAGCGCCAATTCCCCTAACACACTGTGGTCTACAGGCACTTCTCGCCAGCCCACAACCGCCAGGGTTTCCTTTTCCAGCTCTTCGTTTAATACGTCCCTGGCTTTCTGAGCCAGGGCGTTATCCCGACTCAGAAAAATCATGCCTACAGCGTATTTTTTACTTAGCTTCCAACCGTGTTCCTCGGCTACCTCGCGAAAAAAGGCATCTGGTTTTTGCAATAGCAACCCACAGCCATCGCCTGTTTTACCATCAGCAGCAATACCACCACGATGCTGCATTCTGTCCAGGCCCTGAATTGCAGTTTCTACCAGTACATGACTGGCTTCCCCGTGAGTGTGGGCGATGAGACCAAAGCCACAGTTGTCCCGGGAATCGTTGGGATTATATAAACTCATCTTAAAAAAACTCCTTCAACCTTCGACTGGGCAAGGTATCTGCCGGATCGTCGCCAGCATATGGGACGCATCACAAACGTTCTTGTGACGTTCTACAGAACGCCTGATTATTTGATTTTTTATTATTAGAAAATGCCAGTCGCTAACCGCATTTTTATGCACTATTGCACAGCGGGCCGTACAAAATACATACATTGCTATGCAAAAGCAAATGATAAAAAGCGGAGGTGGCAATTCTTCCTGCTTATTTTGGGATAAAGCTTTTAACTTCAGTATCTTAACAAAAATTTAAAGATGTGCGTATTTTGTTCGTTACGGCTAAAAATGGTCCAGTTAAAACTGTTTACGGAATTTAAACGCCATTTTGATTTTGCACATAATGAATAAACATTCGTTATGTTTGATTATTTATTAGGAATATCAGGCTTGAAGTGAATGTTTATTTTACTGGTTCTAAAAATATACAGGGGAGTTGTTCAGAGTGCAAAGGTTTGCTTAACACTCTTGTCATGAAAAAAAGTCATAATCCTCATATAAAATGAGGTGTGGAGACCCACAAAGCAGAAAAGTTGGAGAAAGTTTGCGCAATTGCAAACCCGCGTGCAATATGGCCAGAATTTTGCTTTTCTAAACTGAGCCAGTAGCTAACGATATCCCGAAACGGAGATATAAAAGGTGTACTGGCGGTCTTGTACAAACTATCGTTGTAACTTAAAAGTGGAGATAACATTATGTTTTACAGTATCTTAGATGAAGAAGATATGGATGGCATCGCAGTGCCAGGGTATAACTAAATGCGCGTTTATGAGGCGGCTGTGAGCAATTCATATTAGATCGCAGCTCGCCTTGCCTCTTTTTAGTGCGCCTGGTGTCGCCAAAACACAACAACCCTTCTTTTCGTTTTCTTTTCCGCCCGATAATTCGTTTAAACTCAGTGGGCTTTGCCTGCCTGACGTGATATAAGTGCTACTAATTAAGATTTAATTTTGTAGTTTGTTGCTATGCATCAAGATTCCCCAAACGACTCCTGGGCAATTAAATTTGCTCAATTCATAAAGCGATTCGGAACATTAAAGCTCAGTATAGTGTTCGTCGTCGTTACGCTGGTGTTCACCCTTGTTGGTTCTTATGTAATAAGAGTTGCTTTGGGTTATGAAGTACAGCCTGATGATTTTATTATCGCTGTGGTACTCACTATGATATCTGCGCCCTGGGTACTGTATTTTTTGAGTGAACTAGTTAAGCAGTTGGAAAATTCACGCACAAATTTAAAAGAAGTGGTCAGCCAGCTTGAACACCTACGCGAAGAAGACGTGTTTTTGAACCGCGAGTTGCAAAGTAACATCCGACAACTCAATCACGAAATGGAGCAGCGTCGTAAAGCCCAGGAAGAGCGGGAAGCCGTTTTTAAAGATTTGGAAAAAGAAATTGTCGAGAAATCTCATTCTGAACAACAGGCCCGGCATTTGTCCACGTTGCTCCGGTCGATCATTGATGCCTCTCCAGATTTAATTTACTACCGCAATGAAGAAGGGCGTTTTGCAGGCTGTAACCGCATAGCAGAAATGTTGACAGGAAAAACGGAAGAAGAATTGGTTGGGCTGACTCTACACGACGTCTTCGAAGAGGATTTGGCCAGTCAAATCGTTGCATCTGACCACGAAGTACTGGAAACCAACGCCAGTATGACGGAAGAACTATGGCTGCGGTTTGCAGATGGACGTCGCCGTTACTTCGAAATGAAACGCGTCCCGTTTTTCGACAACGAAGGCACTCGTTTGGGGCTGCTGGCATTTGGTCGTGATATGACGGAAAGAAAACAGGCTGAAAATGCCGCGGCGAAGGCCAGTACCGATAAAACCCGGTTTATTGCCACCATTTCTCACGAATTGCGAACGCCTCTAAATGGTATTGTGGGCCTGAGCCGAATGCTAAGGGATACAGACTTAACGGATGAGCAATTTAGCTGGGTGAGTACTATTTACGCCAGTGCTATTACACTGGGGAATATCTTTAACGATATTATTGACTTAGATAAGCTAGACAGGGATAAGCTCGAGCTCAGTCTGAAAACCGTTTCACTGCGGGATTTTACCCAGGAATTGGCTAGCATTATTCGATTACTGGCGGCAGATAAGTCGCTGGAACTTATTACTAATATTGAAGAGCCGTTGCCTCAGTTGGTTGAAGTGGACGGCACGCGGTTAAGACAGATCCTTTGGAATATTCTGTTTAATGCGGTGAAGTTTACGCAGAAGGGTAACGTGAGTCTTAGCGTTTCAGCCACCCCAGCCAAAGACGATATGACAATAGTTACATACATTGTCGAGGATACCGGCGTAGGGATCCCAGACAGTGAAATCGAAAAAATCTTCGCCATGTATTATCAGGTTGATCACCCTGACCACCAGTCTGCCACGGGAACAGGTATTGGTCTGGCTATCTGTAAACAAATGGTAGATTTAATGAACGGGGAAATCCGTGTCTCCAGTGAAGTGGGTCATGGCACCCGTTTTGAAATTGAATTGCCGTTGCAGATATCCAAGCGTCCCATGCAGGTTTCGAAACTTCTGGTTACAGATTTAAATATTTTGCTGGTAGAAGATATTGAGCTGAATGTTATGGTAGCTAAAGCGTTGCTGGAGAAGCTGGGTCAAACTGTCGATGTTGCGATGACCGGCCAGGAAGCTATCGACAAAGCAAGAGAGAATCAATACGACCTAATTTTGTTGGATATTCAGTTACCCGATATGACAGGGTTCGACGTTGCAAACACCCTTAGAGACGAAGATCTGGTGATGGGAACGCCTATGGTAGCTTTAACGGCAAATGTGATCAAAAAGCGGGAAGAGTATTTGCAAAATGGCATGGATGATGTCATTGCCAAGCCTATTAAGAAAAGTCGCGTAATTGAGGTCTTTAACAGTTTGTTCACCGAGCCTGCCGCACCGCTTCACACCGAGGTAGAAAAGAAACCGAAAAGTGACAACAGCAAAGCCCTGTCGAATATTCTCGATATGGAACTGCTGCAAATGCTGGTAGACACTATAGGTGAAGATATGGTGCGGGCAAGCGTCAAGGTATTCCAGGAGAAAATGCCTGAATACATGGAGATCCTGCAACTGAGTTTAAGCGCGGATGAAAAATCAGAGGTGTGTTCTCAAGCGCACAAAATTAAGGGCGCTGCAGGTTCAGTGGGTTTAGCCAGGGTCCAGCGGATAGCAAATCAGATCCAACAAGGCGATCACCCCGCATGGTGGCAAAATGTACACGATTGGGTTGAAGAATTGCAGATGGCAGTGGGTCACGACATGAAATCACTTCACGAATGGATTAACTCACAGATGATTGACGATTAGGAACAAGCAATGGAAGGCGTGGCGTTTTCGAACCAGCAAGTGGGAATGAATAAATTACCTGAAATAGAGCATCAGCTTTTTGAGCCGCTATCGCCAGCATACCGAAAACTCAATCTCATGGTGACAACTGTGATTTTTAGTGTTTTGGCGTTGTTGGTCTCTGCTATTCGCTTTCAGCCTTTTGTTGAATTACCGGAACCGCTGAAGTTCGCATACCCAATTGTTCTGGGAGGAATACTGGGTATTGGTACGCTGTCTTTTATGTACCACTGGTTTGCTGATAAACGTATTTTGTACGCCCTTAGGGAACAGGATTTGTCTTTGCAAAAAGGACTCTTTTTTCGCAGTCTCGCGTGTCAACCCGTGCTTCGCATACAACACATTGAACTCAAGCGAGGGCCATTAGACCGCTTGGTTGGCCTGGCTAAGTTACAGGTGTTTTCGGCGGGCGGCGCGGGACATACCTTTGAAATTCCCGGCCTCGCGGTGTCGCAGGCACAAAAAATCAGGCAATTTATTTTGGCGCACAAGGATGTGGGCGCTCGTTAATGAACGATGTCAATGCAGCAGAACAGTGCTCTGATAGCGGCAGTTGGCGGCGTTTGTCACCCATTGCCATTGTGTATTTTATTGTGTCGAACATCATTCAGTTTGTCCGCCAGTTTATTGTGGTTATTTCTGCTTTGGCCTATTCGGCTTCTACTGCCGAGCTACAGAACACTGCTTACTTCGTACCTGTTGTTAGTGCGTTGTTGCTGTCTACGGTTGTCAGTGGCGTGCTTAGCTATTGGTTTTATCAGTATCGCATTCGTCAGCAACACGTTGAAATTCGCTCCGGTGTCATAAAGCGCAGAAATATTAATTTGCCTTTTTGGCGAATTCAAAACGTGAAAATCCTCCGGCCGTTCTACTACCGCATCACCGATTACGTCGTGATGGTACTCGATACAGCCGGTTCGGCAGACGAAGAAGCCAAGATTGTGGCAGTATCGTCTGGTTATGCGCAGCGACTCAAGCAGCAGATATTGTTAACGACTTCGCAATCTTTGCAACAAGATCATTGTGATCGCCCGGGTGATTCTTCGCCCGCAGAGGCGGGAAGAGAACAGGCCCACTTCGACGAAACGGTGATAAACCGCCGCAGCGTGACAGATTTGATTCTGCATGGCCTGACAAACAACCGAGTTTGGATCATCATGGGAGCCCTGGCCCCTTTTTACGATGATATTGCCGGTGGAATTTACGGTTATATCGACAAGCTTGGTTTGTCACTGGATGCGTTGGTCGTTGACGAGCATGTCGCATGGTGGCAGTTGTCGTTATACGTCATTACTATGATGGTATTGGTATTGGCGATGATGGCATCGGTGTCTGTGATTGGATCTATATTTACCTATTACAACTTTACTCTTAGTCGCACCGCCGACCGGTATATACGTCGGTCAGGTTTGTTTTCTCAGCAAGAAGTCAGCATGCGCGAGAGCCGGGTACAGAAAGTCGCGATCAAGCAGGATTGGCTCGATTACCTCCTCGGGCGGGCAAATTTCTTTTTTGAACAAAATAAAACCGGAGATAGACAAGAGCAGGAGTTGAGCGCGTCCAATAAAATGCTGGTTCCGTCAGTTACCGAAAGTGAAGCCCGATTTTTGGCAGCGGATATTATGCCCGGCAACGCAACGTACGAGGCTCACTATAAGCCTATCAGCATTCGTTTTGTCACTCGTTATTTCTTCCTCGCTGTTATACCACTGTTTGCAAGCCTGACTGTAGCCGGGTTTCAACGGGAGGGGATTGCGATCTTATTGGTGAGTATTCCGGTTTCTTTGCTGTTACAAGCGCTCATATACTGCCGTTGGCGGCGTTGGGGCTACCATATCGACAATCGATATCTTTATGTTCGAAAAGGGATTATTGGAATCGACAGATATTGTTTTGAACTGCACAAGGTGCAGCAGGTTGTGGTGACTCAAAGTGTGTTGATGCAACGCAGAAGTTTGGCCAACGTTCGATTTGTATTGGCCAGTGGCGACGTGAGTATTCCCTTTCTTCCACAAGAAGATGCGTATTCGTTGGCAAATAGTGTCTTGCTGGAAGTCGAAACCCAACGTCGTTCTTGGATGTAGCGTGTTACGCTCTCGCTACAGGGTTACTCAATGCAGATACATCGAGTGACGCCAGCCAGCCCATAGTGCGTTGAACGAGGCTCCTGTTGGCCCTGTTAAACAAAGGGAGGTGGTTGTGTAGCCAATGGGCGAGCAGAGTTTCATCAGCCTCTTCACTGGCTTCAGCCGCCATCCCCAGTACAAATAAATCAGCCAACGCAATAGTCTGCTCCGCCGCATTGGCTTTGCAGATTTCCCGAGTTTGAATGGCTGACAAAGTGTCGGGTGAGAGTTGGTCCGGAAGGTTCAACCTAGCGATTTGATCAACTGTACGCGCCACTTTTTTACCAAAAAACAGTCCTATTTCATCAATATCCGTGTAGCGGTCGCGATGGGAGCGGAGTAACCATGCCACCGCCAGCATTTCGCGATTGTGGGGCAGCTTACTCAGTTCTGCAGCCAGTGCTTTGGGCTGATCGACAAAGCTCTCACCAGTATGACGGCGAAAATGACCGGCGAGGGCGTACTTTCTCGCCGTAAAAAGCGCTGCGGACGACACGTAATCATCTTCAACTAAAATGGTTTGCATGGAAATTCCTCTTACCTGCAATGTGTTAGTTACGTCATCAGCCTGACGTGCAGTGCAAGAGGTAGTTCAAAAAACGTGCCTGTTTATTAGCCGAATTTTTGACGTTTACTCAGCACGGGTGTCTGAAAATACAGAGAGCTTATGTAAATAGTCGGTTTTCTCCGGTTCAGTTAACCAGGAAACGGAAAATGCGTTTGCGGCCAGTGTCAGAATTTCGTCTTTGGTAAAGTTCCCTTCTTCTTGGAGCGCAATAAAATTCTCATTGAGGTAGGCACGGAAATAGGCCGGATCATCGGAATTGATGGTGGCAAGCATACCCTTAGACAACATAGTTCTAATTTCCTGAGAAGTCAGAGATTGCACCACAAAGCGATTTGATACCGGGCACACCGTTAGACCTAATTGGCGGGCTTTAATTTTATTGCACAGCGCATCGGATTCCAGCGCATTCACACCATGGTCGATGCGATCTACCTGAATGTCGTCAAGTACCTGCCCAATATGCTCAAGAGTATTTTTCTGATTAACGTCACAGTGCATGGTGAGTTTCAGTCCCCATTTCCTGGCGAGGGCGAACACCTCTTTAAACTTGACCGGGGGGTTGTTGTATTCGTCTGAATCGAGGCCTACACCAACTAACCAATCTATATAGGGCTTTGCCATAAGCAAATGCTCCATGGCTGAATCTGCAGACATATCGCGCAGGAAGCACAGGATTAGCTTCGACTTTATGCCCAGTTTTTCCTGCGCGGCAACCTGAGCGTTGTGAATGCCAGTAATTACCGTTTCAAAGGCAACGCCGCGGGTAGTATGGCCTTGGGGATCAAAAAACAATTCTGCATAGACAATGTTTTGCGATGCCGCTTTTTCAAGATATGCCCAGGTCAGGTCAAAAAAGTCTGACTCTTCTTGTAACACGCTCATTCCGGCGTAATAGATCTTGAGAAAAGAGGGAAGATCGTGAAAGTCATAAGCCGCAATGAGCGCTTCAGGTGTTTCAAAGGGCAGGGATATGCCATTTTTCTCTGCCAGGGAAAAACTCAGTTCGGGTTCTAATGTCCCTTCCAAGTGAACGTGGAGTTCTGCTTTTGGCATGTTTTCTATAAAGTTGCGCATGGCTATTGTCCTGTGGGTGGTAGCTGTCTTAGAACGAATAAGCAAGTTTAATACCCTTGCAGAGGGAAGGACACCATGCCTGACAACCGCCAGAAATCAAGGCATTCCCGTTAGTACCCAATATGCAAATAATGCGCAGAAGAGCACCAACACAAAAGCGCACTAAAAGAGTGCGCTTTTGTGCCATAAGGTGTACCGATTATTCTATCTTTTCGTTGTAGATAGGCTCGTCGGGAATGCATACGCGACCTTCCATTAGCACGCGAGCACTGCGACTCATCGACACTCTTTCAATGCGCCAGATACCATTTTCCTGCTTCGCTTTAGCGCCAACTTTAAGCGTGCCTGACGGATGGCCAAATATCACTTCAGTGCGTTTACCCCCACCGGCGGCGAGGTTGACAAGCGTACCTGGAATGGCGGCAGCTGAACCGATGGCAACGGCGGCGGTGCCCATCATAGCGTGATGCAGTTTTCCCATAGACAGCGCTCTAACATTCAGGTGAATATCCTGCTTTGCAATGGCTTTTCCACTGGACGCAACATAATCTGCAGGCGCACTTACAAAGGCCACTTTGGGCGTATGTTGACGGCTGGCGGCCTCGCTGATGTTTTCTATCAGGCCCATTTTTAACGCACCGTAAGCGCGAATGGTTTCGAATGTCGACAGCGCCCTATTGTCACCATTGATATCTTCCTGACACTCTGTTCCCCGATAACCGATGTCAGTTGCATTCAGAAAAATAGTGGGGATCCCAGCGTCAATCAATGTGGCTTTTACGGTGCCAACGCCCGGCACGTTCAGTTCGTCGATAAGATTGCCGGTGGGAAACATATCGCCGTCGCCATCGGCAGGATCAACGAATTCAACTTTTACTTCTGCGGCTGGGAACGTAACTCCATCCAGTTCGAAATCGCCGGTTTCCTGCACCATTCCCTGGTTAATGGGAACGTGGGCAATGATGGCTTTACTGATATTGGTTTGCCAAATTCGCACGGTCGCGATGCCATTTTCCGGCACGCGAGCCGGGTCTATCAAACCCTGGCTAATAGCAAAGGCTCCCACGGCGGCGGTGAGGTTGCCACAATTGCCGGACCAGTCAACAAATGGCTTGTCGATGGCAACTTGCCCAAATGTATAATCGACGTCGTACCCTTCTCGTTTGCTCTTCGCAAGGATAACGGTTTTACTTGTGCTGGATGTCGCGCCGCCCATGCCGTCCGTGTGTTTGCCGTAGGGATCCGGGCTGCCAATAACGCGAAGTAAAATGGCATCTCTTACCGGCCCAGGCACCTGCGCTGCAGGTGGTAGATCGGTGACGTTAAAGAATACGCCTTTACTTGTGCCACCGCGGATATAGGTAGCGGATATTTTTCGTTGTGGTGCAAATGACATATCACACTCCTGCTGTCTCTTCCGCTTGCAGAAAATCTTTGGCGAAGCGTTGCAGTACACCTCCTGCAGTGTAAATTGATACTTCCTCTGCAGTGTCTAATCTGCACTTCACTGGCACATTCAGCGTTTCACCGGTAGTGCGACTAATTCTCAGACACAACGCTGCCCCAGGGGCGGGTTCACCGGCAACATCATAGGTTTCGGTACCGTCCAGGTTTAGTGTTTTTCGGGTTGTTCCTGCTTCAAACTCTAAGGGCAGCACACCCATACCAATGAGGTTTGTGCGGTGAATGCGCTCGAATCCTTCAGCGACAATGACTTCAACTCCGGCCAGGCGAACGCCCTTGGCGGCCCAATCACGGGACGATCCCTGGCCATAATCGGCACCGGCAATAATGATTAGCGGTTGCTTGCGATTCATGTAGGTTTCAATGGCTTCCCACATGCGAACAACTTTTCCCTCTGGCTCAATACGTGCTAAGGAACCCTGAACGATATTGCCGTTTTCCTGCACCATCTCGTTGTAAAGTTTCGGGTTTGCCAGTGTGGCACGCTGGGCCGTTAAGTGGTCGCCGCGATGGGTTGCATAAGAGTTGTAATCCTCTTCTGGCACCCCCATTTTCGATAAATATTCTCCAGCTGCACTGGAAGCCATGATGGCATTGGAGGGAGAAAGGTGATCAGTGGTGATATTGTCTCCCAAAATTGCCAGTGGACGCATGGCGGTAAGTTTGCGCTCTGCTGCTAACGCGCCTTCCCAATATGGTGGACGGCGAATATAGGTGCTCTTTGGTCGCCATTCGTAAAGGGGATTGAGTCCGCTGCCGTAGTCCACTTTTAAATCGAACATTGGCTCGTAAACTCGTCTGAATTGTTCGGGCTTAACCGCCGTGGCGACAATATGATCGATTTCATCATCACTTGGCCAGATATCTTTCAGTGTAACCGGGTTGCCGTTTTTGTCGTGACCGAGAATGTCTTTTTCAATATCAAAGCGCACAGTACCCGCAATGGCATAAGCAACAACCAATGGCGGAGATGCTAAGAATGCTTGTTTGGCATAAGGATGGATACGACCGTCGAAGTTGCGGTTGCCAGACAGTACCGCTGTCGCATATAAATCCCGCTCAATAATCTCTTGCTGAATCTCTGGCTTTAAGGCGCCACTCATACCGTTACAAGTGGTGCAGGCAAAGGCCACCACACCAAAACCGAGTTTTTCAAGCTCATCCATCAGGCCGGCTTCTTCAAGATACAGTTTCACGGTTTTTGAACCTGGCGCTAGGGAAGATTTCACCCAGGGTTTGCGAACGAGCCCTTTTTTATTGGCATTGCGTGCTAAAAGACCTGCGGCAATAACGTTGCGTGGATTACTGGTGTTAGTACAGGATGTTATCGCCGCGATGATCACGGCGCCATCAGGCATTTTGCCTTCTTCGATTTCGACGTGTCCGGCAATGCCTTTTGCGGCCAGGTCTGAGGTGGCTAAACGGGCGTGAGGGTTTGAAGGTCCGGCCATATTTCGGCCAACGGACGACAAGTCGAAAGCTAGCACTCGCTCATATTCAGCGGTTGACAGATCATCTGCCCACAAACCCGTGTGCTTCGCGTACCGCTCTACAAGGGCAACCTGTTTGTCATCTCTGCCAGTAAGTTTTAAATAATCGATAGTTTGTTCATCGATGTAGAACATGGCGGCAGTGGCACCGTATTCTGGTGTCATATTGGAAATTGTGGCTCGATCACCAACAGTAAGGCTGGCCACACCATCGCCAAAGAATTCAAGGTACGCGGATACAACCCGTTCTTTCCTGAGGAATTCTGTCAGCGCCAGTACTACATCCGTTGCTGTAATACCCGGTTGAACACGGCCGGTAAGTTCAACCCCTACGATATCGGGCAGACGCATGTATGACGCTCGACCGAGCATAACACTCTCTGCCTCTAACCCGCCTACGCCTACGGCTATGACGCCGAGAGCGTCTACATGCGGGGTGTGGCTGTCTGTACCAACGAGTGTATCGGGAAAGGCAACACCGTCTCTAGCGTGGATCACCGGAGACATTTTCTCAAGGTTGATCTGATGCATGATGCCGTTACCCGGACCAATGACGTCTACATTTTTAAATGCGGTTTTAGTCCAGTTGATAAAGTGGAAACGGTCGTCATTGCGTCTGTCTTCGATGGCACGATTCTGTTCGAACGCATCTTTCTCGTAGCCCGCATGTTCAACTGCCAGGGAATGATCGACGATGAGTTGAGTCGGTACCACCGGGTTTACTTTCGAGGGGTCGCCCCCTTTTGCGGCAATGGCGTCTCTCAGTCCGGCCAAATCTACCAGCGCGGTTTGACCGAGAATATCATGGCAAACTACCCGGGAGGGAAACCAGGGAAAGTCCAAATCACGTTTGCGATAAATCAGTTGAGACAAGGCGTCGGTGAGGTTTTCTGGAGGGCATTTTCGCACCAGGTTTTCTGCCAGTACCCGTGAAGTGTAGGGTAATTTGGCGTAGGCGCCGGGTTCGATATTGTCCACAGCGTCGCGGACGTCATAAAAGTCGATACCTGTTTCAGGTAGCGGTTTGCGGTAATCAGTATTCATACTCGGTCTTCTCCGTGCCGGCGCGTCAGTAGTGTGGGCTACCTGCGCAGTGTTGGCTTAATCGCGCTCATCTATGGCGGGAACAGGGCGATAGTCTTCACCTGTGTACTCCGCTGAAGGACGAATAATGCGGTTGTCTGCGCGTTGCTCCATGACATGAGCGGCCCAGCCAGTGAGCCTTGACATGACAAAAATGGGCGTGAATAACTTGGTGGGAATACCCATAAAGTTATAGGCTGAAGCATGGAAAAAGTCGGCGTTGCAGAACAGTTTCTTTTCCCGCCACATCACTTCTTCGCAGCGAACAGATACCGGATAAAGTACTGTGTCACCCACATCGGCTGCCAGCTTTTCTGACCAGCCTTTAATGATGTCGTTGCGCGGATCAGATTCGCGATATATGGCATGGCCAAACCCCATGATTTTTTCTTTGCGCGCCAACATACCCATCATTTTTTCTTCGGCGTCGTCGGCAGACGTAAACTGTTGAATCATTGCCATGGCGGCTTCGTTTGCGCCGCCGTGAAGTGGTCCGCGCAAAGATCCTATGGCGCCGGTAATACAGGAATGCATATCTGATAAAGTAGACGCGCACACGCGAGCGGTGAAGGTCGACGCATTGAACTCGTGCTCTGCATATAAGATAAGTGAGACATGCATAACCTGCTCGTGAAGTTTTCGTGGCAGTTCTCCGTGCAACATATGCAGGAAGTGACCACCTATGGAGTCATCGCAGGTTTCTGTGTCAATGCGCAGGCCATCGTGACTAAATCGATACCAGTAGCAAATGATGCTGGGAAAACACGCCAGCATTCTGTCGGCAACTTCACTTTGTTCGCTGAAGTCATTTTCCATTTCTAAGTTCCCCAGCATGGAACAACCGGTTCGCAGTACATCCATCGGGTGAGCTTCTTTGGGAATACGCTCCAGGACTTCTTTTAATGCCTGGGGTAAGCCGCGCATGCCTTTTAGTTTTTGTTTGTAGCCAAACAATTCGGTTTTGGTTGGCAACTTACCTTTTAAGATGAGATACGCGACTTCTTCAAATTCACATTGGTTGGCCAGATCCTTGACATCGTACCCACGATAAGTGAGTCCTGAACCGGACACTCCCACGGTGGAAAGGGCGGTTTTTCCCGCTACTTGGCCGCGAAGTCCGGCACCGCTGAGTTCTTTTGCCATTTTGCTGTCTCCCGATTTTTGTAAGGTACAATAGTTAAAATACTGTTGTGATAATTAGTCTTTGGTTTTCGCGAACAAGGCGTCGAGCTTTTGTTCGTAGTCGTGATAGCCGAGGTAATCGTATAATTCCATGCGTGTTTGCATATCATCTACCACGGCCTTCTGATCGCCGTTTTCAAGAATAGACTGATAAACCCGTTCGGCAGCTTTATTCATGGCGCGAAAAGCACTTAACGGATAAAGCACCATAGCGGCACCCCATTCACCGAGTTGTTGTTTGTTCCACAGTTCGGTTTGGCCAAATTCGGTAATATTAGCCAGAATGGGTACATCCAAGGCCTCTGCAAATGCGCGGTAGTGGGCCTCGGTCTGAATCGCTTCCGCAAAAATGCCATCAGCCCCCGCTGCGACATATGCTTTGGCCCGGTCGATGGCTTTGTCCAGCCCCTCTTGAGCAAACGCGTCGGTGCGGGCCATGATAAAGAAATCCGGATCGGTTCTGGCATCGACCGCCGACTTGATCCGATCAACCATTTCTTCCGTGGATACAATCTCTTTGTTTGGCCGATGACCGCAGCGCTTTTGCGCTACTTGATCTTCCATATGAACAGCGGCTGCACCGGCTTTCTCCATATCTTTTACCGTTTTTGCGATATTAAATGCACCACCCCAACCAGTGTCGATATCTACTAAAAGGGGCAAATCACAGGCAGACGTAATGCGTTGAACATCCACCAGTACGTCATTTAATGAGGTCATACCTAAGTCGGGTAGTCCGTACGATGCGTTTGCCACACCGCCACCTGAAAGGTAGATAGCCTGATGGCCAATTTGCTTAGCCATCATTGCGGTGTAGGCGTTGATAGTGCCCACAATTTGCAATGGCTTATTGTCAGCTAAGGCCTGACGAAATTTGTTACCTGCACTGTGCATAATGCTCTCCTGTTAACGCAAAGGAACTTGCTGTAATTTGCGTTCAATACTGTTTTTTGAATACAAAATATGACGACGCATAAGTATTTCGGCCAGTTCCCCGTCGCGATTGGCAATGGCCCTCACTATGTGGCGGTGCTCATCATAAGCTGTGGTGACCCGCGGGCCCGCCATACCAAATTGTACCCGGTACATACGTACCAGGTGATAAAGCCCATCGATGAGTACGGCAATAAGGTGGTTGTTTTTACTGCCCTGGACGATGCGGTAGTGAAAATCTACATCGCCGGCTTCCTGATAATAAGATTCGCCGTTTTTGACTTCGTCGAAATGATCGTTTAGTAGAGTTTGCAGCGCGTTTATTTCAGTTTCTGACATGTGCTGAGCGGCGAGGCGAGCGGCCATGCCTTCCAGTGCTTCACGAACCTGATAAAGCTCAACTAGCCCCTCCGGTGTTAACACGACTACCCGAGCACCCACGTTGGCTTTTCTCTCTACCAGGTGGCAGGCTGTCAGACGATTGATAGCCTCGCGAATGATGGCACGGCTGACATCATATTTTGTCGACAATTCTGTTTCACTGAGTTTCGATCCGGCAGGGATAACACCTTCAACGATGTCACTGCGAAGCTGCACATAAGTGCGGTCTGCATTAGTTACCAGGGTTTCAGCAACGATACTCATGAGTCTCAGAGTTTCCAATGAAATAATAGACTGTCGACAATGTAGGGGGTATTTCTGGCTCTGTCAATAAAATAAGGCATTATTGTCGACAATGTGGAGGTGCTACAACAGATAAATGGAGTCAGACTCGCCCTCAGTGTGTGTCTCAACAGGGGAGTGTTGATTCATAAGACATTGGTCTTAGTTCCCAGTTGCCATGGATAGGCGCGGTATGGAAAACGCTGAGATCAAAATGGTTGAAATCGGTTAGGCCAGTTGTTATTTTGTAAGGCCAATTTTGATGGTTCTTAAATATCGATATGAAAAATTTGAAAGTGTTTGTGTTAGTGGGCGCGCTGTCTATTTCTTTGTTGACCCACAGCAGTGACAGTAACGCTATGCCAGATAATACAAAGTGGGTCGATCCCTTTATTGGTACGCAAGGCGATAGCGGACAGTTGTCTCCTGCGGCGACAGTACCATTTGGTATGGTGCAGATGGGACCAGAAACGGGATATCCGGCACATTCGGGATATGATTACACGTCACAAACACTGATCGGGTTTTCGCACACAAGAACAATGGGAGTGGGTTGCAGGGGAGCGGGCGGGTCATTGCTTATGCGCGCAGACTATGCAACGGGCGAGTCCGGGCTCGAGTCTTTCCTTGCGCCCGTTTCCTATAATAAGTCCTCTGAGTCGGCTGCGCCTGGCCAATACAGTGTAAAATATGGTTCGCCCACTATTGATGCATCTATGTCTGTCACGCCGTCAACCGGCATACAGCGCTACCGATTCACGCGCAAAGGCGAGATATTGCTGAGTATTGACACTGGCTACGCGCATCATGAGCGTGGCGAGGGAAGCTATACAATTAGAAGTGATCGCCAGATCACAGGCTTTGTGTCCGGTCCCACTGTGTGTAAAGCAGGACGATTTGCTTTTCATTTCAGTATGACACTGTCGTCGGCGCCAAAAACAATTACGGAAATCGATAAACATCGCCTTACATTGCATTTCGATGTGGATGCGGGCAGCGAAATTGTTGTGCACACCGGTATATCATCTGTCAGCGCAGAACAGGCAGAGCAAGCACGACGTCACGATTTGCCTGATATGTCCTTTGATCACGCCGTTGAAACAGCGCACAAAACCTGGCGAGATGCGCTTGGAAAGTTTTCCTTGCAGGGGAGTACACAAGACAAGACATTGTTTTTTACCCACCTTTATCACTTGTATCTTTCGCCCGCCAACCTGACTAACAGCATCCGGACGTATCGAGCGTCGGATGGCCAGGTTTACGTGCAAGATCAAGGGGATTACTATTTTGGTTGGTCTGTATGGGATAACTTTAGAACGCAATTGCCACTGCTAACTATTCTAGAGCCGCAGGTAATGGGAGAAGTCACTCGTTCACTTGCTCAATTGTATTCGCAGGGAAAGCAGAATTGGGCGACAGAGCAAGCACCATTGCCCACCGTGAGAACTGAACATTCAGGTGTGGTGATCTTGGATGCTTGGAAAAAAGGAATACGTACAGTTGATGTACCGGCCTTGTTACCACACCTTATTAATGAGGTGGAGAGCTCTGAACGGAACACACCTGATCAAATATTAGAGGGCGCTTATGATGACTGGGCGATATCAGAGTTTGCCGATATAGTAGGGAAGCCTGAGCTAGCAAAACGCTTTCGTCTTAAAGCACGAGAATACCGCGCTATGTGGGCATCTAAAATGCTAAACATCAACGACAAGTTTGACGTTATGCATGGGGATGGGTTGTATGAAGGCACGCTGTGGCAATATCGTTGGTTCGTGCCTTATGACGTGCAGTGGGTAATAAACACGCTTGGCGGTGAAGCGGTATTTAACGATCAATTGAGTTACTTTTTTGACAACCATTTATTCAACATGGGGAACCAACCCGATATCCAAACGCCTTTCATGTTTACGTTTTCCGGTCAGCCGTGGAAAACTCAGGAAGTGATATTTGATTTACTTCACACCAACTATCCACATTGGTACGGCACCCATGAAAAGCATTCACAGCCACAAGCGCGTCGCGCTTTTACTGCATCGCCTGACGGTATGATCTTTGAGATGGACAACGATGCTGGAACAATGTCCGGTTGGTATGTGTTTGTAGCAATGGGACTTTACCCAGCTTTGCCTGGAGAACCGGTTTATTCATTGCACACGCCACAATTGCGCAATATCCAAATAGAGCTTGGGAATGGAAATGTGGTAGAAATCAGCACAAACCGGGACCCCAAACAATACAAGTACATTGACTCTGTGTCTTTAAACGGCGAAACACTAAACAGAGCCTGGATCCATCACTCCGAACTCATTGAAGGCGCAAAATTGCATTTTACACTAACTGATCAGCCCAATATGACCTGGGGTAAAAACACCCCATTTGTGACTGCGTTGGATAAATAGTAGTTCAATTGTTATTTCAATAGCGAGAACAGTTATATACGCCGCATTTTTCGCTTTATTAAAATGGTCTCTCCGGCATTGGCAGGCAGTGTGAAACTGTCCGCTAGTGTCAAGAGGCTGATACCGGCAATGATGTAGAAAGTGATGGAGAAATCCATAATTACTGGTTCGCCACTTTGGGAGCCGGTAATTACAGTCGCAAGGGCTAAAGCGAGCGCGCCGATGGTAATACCAAGCCCGCGAGTCATTTGCATGATCACGGCACTTAATGTGTTGGCGTCTCTAACTTTATCTTGCGGAATATCGGCGAAAGCGATGGTGTTTAGCACTGTAAGATGCATAGAGCGGTTGATACCGCTGATAAACAGCGTCAGCGCCATTAGCCAGGTAGGCGTGTGTTGGCTGAACTGACCAATGGCAATAAACCCAGCAGCAACCAGCAAGGTGTTGACAACGATTACCCGTTTAAACCCTGCAGCGTTCATGATCCAAGTAGTGGCGGGTTTGATGGCCAGGTTACCGGCAAACAGCCATAAAAGTACGCTGCCTGCTTCAACAGGAGTAAACCCCAATGCTAACTGTAGCATAAGAGGCACCAGAAAAGGTGCGCTGGACAAGGCGATACGCATGGCTGAACCACCCAATATAGTAAGACGAAATGTTCTAATTGCCATGGCTTTTAGTGAAAATAAGGGCATTGGGACAACGGCCATATGTCTGAAGGTGGCAATTAACAGGCCTAAGCCACTTAGCAGTAAAACAGTTGGCAGCGCCAGGTTGTCGGGGCGAGTGCTGAAGGTTTCGAGTCCGGCCATAAACAGACCAAAGCCGACCCCACTCATAATGAATCCTGGGATATCAAAGCGCTGCGGCTCTGATTTGTGGTTGTCTAACAAATACTGTCCAATACACAATGCCATACATCCCAGTGGTACGTTAATTAGAAAAATCCAGTGCCAACTGAAGGTTTGCGCCACCCAGCCGCCAAACACCGGGCCGATGAGAGGCGCAGCTAATGCTGGCCAGGTTAACATTGCCATTCCCTTAACAATTTCTTCTTTGGGCAGGCTGCGAAGCACGACTAAGCGACCCACCGGTACCATCATGGCACCGCCAAGCCCTTGCAGTACCCGAGATGCTGTGAAGGTATAAATATCGCTGCTGATGGCACAACATACCGATGCAGCAACGAAAATGCATATTGCGGTGGAAAAAATGGTTTTAGCGCCAAAGCGGTCAGCCGCCCAGCCGCTGATGGGAATAAAAACGGTAACGGCCACCAGATACGCTGAAATACCCACGGAGAGGTGTGAGGCTGCAACTCCGAAGTCTTTAGCAATTATAGGTAATGCCGTGGTGATGACTGTTGCGTCGAGAATTTCCATGAATAGTGTGGCTGCAACCAGCAGCGTGGTAGCGGTTCTGCGAGAAAGTGCTAGCATAGTGTCCAGAAATAAAGAAAAAAGAGAGGTACCGGAATGAGCCCCTGCACATTCAGGATTTCGATGTCAGAAAGTAAGTATAACAGACAGTGGTTGTCTATCAGAACAAGTGTATCTCTTTTAGGTTGCTCACAGCCCCAGGCAATATGAAGGGTACCAGAGGCCCTTCCCGTACTGAGCGCCGCGGAAATTTCACCTCGTCTATGCAGATAATCTCAACGGGTTTCACATGATCTCAAATGCGCGAATTACCCGTGTAACACCATTGATATTTCTGGCAACATCAACCGCGTAAGTACCTTCTTGATTTGTCACTCTACCCATTAAAAAAACTTCGCTATTTTGCACAATGACTTTTACTTGTAGTGATGGAATGCGTTCGTCGGCTACCAGTTTTGTTTTTACTTTAGATGCCAGCCAGATATCTTTTGCCTGAGCTGAGGCGTCGATTGGCATGCCAATGCGGATTTGATTATGTACTTTCTGCACGTATTCCACTGACTTCACCGCTGCGATAGCTTCATCAATTAAAACCTGGCTGGGCGCTTGCCCGGTGACCAGCGCAACACCGTTGTAAATATCGATTTGAAGGTTTGCGCTTTTTTTCAATGATTCATTTTTTGACCAACGGTACGCTACCTGGCCTTCCGCAGTTTGGTCGTCAAGTTGTGTTCCCACGGTACGCCTGTCGTTCGCTACTTTGGCCGTGATCGCGCCAGCAGCGCCAACGGCAAGTAATGCACAGCCCTGGGTATGTACAAGCACTATTGCCATAATCGAAGCAATTAGCGCTCTGCGTTTGCTAATTATCATTATTGTTCATCTCCGTGATCTGCCGGGAAAAGACAATCATCAATACATTCGCATAAATTGTGAATAACAAGTAGATGAACTTCCTGAATTCGCGCTGTACGGTTTGATGGCACTCTGATCTCCACGTCGTGTTCACTAAGAAAACCGGCCATTTCACCGCCGTCTTTACCGGTAAGGGCTACAATTGTCATGTCACGTGAAAGTGCAGCTTCAACGGCTGCAATGATATTTCTGGAGTGTCCACTGCTACTAATGGCCAAAAGGATGTCGCCCTGTTGGCCTAACGCCCGGACTTGTTTGGCGAATACTTCGTCGAAACTTGCGTCGTTGGCAACCGACGTCAGCGTGGAAGTATCAGTTGTCAGGGCGATGGCGGGCAGGCTGGGGCGGTCGCGCTCGAATCGATTAAGCATTTCAGAGGAGAAGCGCTGAGCATCAGCGGCAGAGCCGCCGTTTCCGCAACTGAGAATTTTGTTCCCTCTGATAAGTGCATCTACCATCATAAATGCAGCTTTTTCAATGGCCTCTGGCAGTATTTCGATGGCAGAAATTTTTGTTTGAATACTCTCAGTGAAATTTTCTTTAATTTTATCAATCATTTTCTACACATTGGTTACTGGCTGACTACACGTTTTTCAGCCATTGAAGCTTATCTCCATCTAATGCTATCACATCTATTCGCATATGCGTGTGCAATGGATTCAACCCCTTTGACAATATGAAATGTTCAAAGGTGCGGCGAACCTTATTTAACTTAGCCGGCGTAACAAAATCAACGGCAGAACCATAAGCGTTGTCTTCACGGTATTTAACTTCGACGCATACCCAGGTAGAGTTCTCTATCATGACCAAGTCAAGCTCGCCGGTTTTGGCTGTGTAGTTCGCGCAGTGGAATGTGAGCCCGTTTTCTTGCAGGAAGTTTTTTGCTCTGACTTCAGCTTTTGCTCCCCGCTCTCGGGTGGTGGCCATTTTACTCACCTGAAGCTAGCGTTTCTTGCTTGGACTCCGGCAGTGCCACCAATCTTACCCTTTGGTTGTCGATAATTGCCTGGGGCAACAGACGTTCAACCTGTCCCTCGCTGTTTATCTGCAACCTGCCAGTTAACGCATCTATACTGGTTTGCGGCAGGGTTGACATAACAGGGACGTACGGCAACAGGTGATAAGCGTCTGCGCCAAAAGCAAACAAACGGGACATTTGCGTATCCCGTTGTGGCCACAACATTGACGCCGTAGCCTGCAACGCCTTCCATTTGTGCTCCGGCATCATCCAGGGCATATCTAAAAAGTGTACATTCTGCAAATCCCGCCACTGGTTTTTGGTATCGTCGTATTCGATGGAACGCGATGTGGCAAACACTGGAACTGTCTTTCCGTTAAACGGGCTGAGGCTGGCTTCTACCATGGGGTTGAGTAGTTCCGTTTGAGACGGTGAAGCAAATACGATAATGGCATCGACATCACGACGGTTTCTGGGCACATTGTAGAGTTGCTCGTTTACCATGTACTCGATTTGACGGATTCTGTCGTGGCTCTGAGCAACATCCAGTGCTTCGGTAATGCCTTTGCGAAGGCTGGTGCTATCGGTAAAGCTCACTTCGGTGAGTGCTGCGTTTGTATTTCGCTTGGCCTCGGCATTAAGCGTTTGCCACTGGGTGGTAAAAGCGTCCCGCATACGTTGATTTATGTTGTTTTGCGCAGAAACCACGACGGGGGTTTTGAAGCCGCGGGCAAAAATCGTGTTGGCCAATTGCCTGGCTTCATCTTCTGGGGCGAGGGCAAAATAAGCGCGAAAAGATGAAACCTTTGTGGTGTCAGAGACAGGATCGATTGGCGACGCAGGTATTGTCTGTTCGTCCTGTTGATGTGCAACGTCGCCACCTGCCGAAGGCAAGGCAGGATCTAAGCGGTTTAGTGCTAACATGGTTGTACCCGGTGGTACGCGGCCAGCCAAACTTTCTACATTCTCTTTGAGTAACGGCCCGATCACCCAACGATAACCTCTTATAGCCTCTAGCAGTTCATCAGGCGTTTTACCCACGGTATCCACAAAGTGAAACGCTACAGGCTCTTCTGAGGCAGGGCGCTCGGCGCTGGATGCGAAGTAAGAGGAAAGCATGCCTTCTTTAATGGCCATTCCGCTGGCGGCGAGTTTACCGCTTAAGGGAAGTAAGGCAACGATCGCTCGTGGCTTTTCGCCACTGAGACTGGCTGCTCTCTTTATGTTTTCGGGTAAGTGCGTTGCGATGGCCTCGCCGCGGTATACCTGTGTAAACTGCGCAACAGCCTGACGATAGGCGACGTTGTCCAGGCCATGTTGTTGAGCAATGTCAAATAAAGCGACATAGGGGCGAAGCGCAGGGTACTGGTGCCGGACCTGTTGTCTGGCGCTTGGCGATGCCTGATTTATCCATTGCCAAATTTGGGCTTCCCGCTTGGCTGAAGGCGGGGCGCTGGCCAGTAAGGCGTTTGCCGCAGCCATCCATGCGTGTTTTCTCTCGTACAGCGTTTGTCGCAACTGCAACTGAGTTTGCCGCAGAGATTGCTCTGTTGAAAGTTCCGTCAGTAGGGCGAGCAAGGCATCTGTGTCAGCGGTGTCATCATCTTTGTAGAGTTGAACGAGTATGGTATTCAACTGAATACGGTGTGCGTCAGATAAAGGCTCGCTTTTCAACAAATTGAGCAGATGCTGGGCCTTTGTGAACTTTTTTTCACCCATAAAAGCCAATGCGGCATCGAGTAGATAACTGTGCTTGGCTTGAGCGTCACCGTTTTTTTCCCAGGCGTTTTTTGCCAGGGCAATAAGAGACTGAGGCGTGAGGTATTCATCCGGTTTCTCTTTTTCCACGGGTTGGTTTACCGGGAGGCGGCTTTGTGTTGGCTTGGGCGTGCTGCCACAGCCGGCAACCGCTAAAGTAATAGCAAGTAATGAAACCTGACCGAAATGTTTGGTACGTAAGGTGAAATCCACTAAAAAGCCCTTCTTTTGACACACCGGCTCAGTGTAACGAAAACATCAGGAAAATCTATGGTTGCCGCGATAAACTGTACCTCCGACTTGCTACTATTTACATTTATTCGTTTTCGTTTTTCTTCGTTCGGGTTGTATTATTGACACCTATATAAAGAACCGCGTATAGCGATAACGCCTACCACAAAGAGTGAGAATTATGTCTGAAACTGCGACCTTGTACATTGTGCCTACGCCGATAGGAAATCTTGAAGACATCTCGCCACGGGCACTGGAAACACTGCAAAACGCAAATTGGATTGCAGCAGAAGATACCCGTCATACACATCGATTACTGCAACATTTCTCAATTTCTACCCGCACGCTATCTTTGCATGAGCACAACGAAGACAAACGGACAGCCATGCTTTGTCAGCGTTTGAAAAGCGGAGAGACGGTGGCTTTGGTCAGTGACGCCGGAACGCCTCTTATCAGCGATCCGGGTTTCGTGCTGGTGAGAAAGTGTCGGGAAGAAGGCATTCCCGTGGTGGCCCTGCCGGGTCCTTGTGCAGCTATTACAGCCTTGAGCGCATCGGGTTTGCCTACCGATAAGTTCATTTTCGAAGGTTTTTTGCCCCCCAAAACCGGGCCGCGTAAACAAGTGCTTGAATGTCTCACAGAACGCCCTTTTACCACGGTGTTTTACGAAGCGCCGCGACGGGTGCTGGAAACCGTGTCGGACATCTGCCAGACGCTAGGAGAGTCGCGGCGCATTGTATTGGCAAAAGAGCTGACGAAAACCTTTGAAACCTACAAAGATGGTGCTGCCATTGATGTTAAACACTGGTTAGAAGCCGATGCGGTACGTCAAAAAGGTGAATTTGTGCTAATGGTAGGTGGAGCCGAAATAACGCCCTCTGAATTATCTCCGGAAGCACTTGCTTTGCTGGCAAAGCTGATGCCTTTGTTACCGCTGAAAAAAGCCGCGGCTGTGGTGGCTGAACACTACAACCTCAAAAAGAATGCTTTGTACCAGGCGGGGTTGGACATGGAGTTATAGAAACAAGCGATCGAAGTGGCAGCACAATCGTAGTGAGTAGCAAGACAATATGAAGGAGAAAAGATGATTGAGAAAACACTATCTATCGAAATAGCTCACGGGCGTTGGATGCTTGATGTGATTGCAGAGCATGATGATGACGGTGTATTTGACCTTGTTTACCCCAATAAGGATGCAGTCATTAAGGTTAATGAGGACCATATGTACGGACTGGAATACAATATCAGCGCGCCCGAAGGCACAGATTTTAAAATATTCCTCGACGGTGAGCTAATTTTAGACGGAAAGGTTGATAAAACCGGTATTAGTCGGGGCAGCAGTATTATTTAATGCATCTAACGTGATGCGCTCGCGGTCGAGTACCTGGCTGTTAAGCCGACTATGTAAGGCACAATTGCGAATCAGCAATCAGCAATCAGCAATCAGCACTTTAGCGGCCAGTTTGTCTTTTTGTTCGAGGGGGTAATGCCGGAGCCAGAAAGCTGGCATTAGTCGCGCACCGACAAGAAATTGAGCCGTCCCCCTTTAGTACAGATCTCAGAAACTTCGTTAAAGGCATCAAGGTCAGCCGACGTAATAAAAACCATGGTTAACCCGATACACAGGTTAACTCAGTTTGAAGTGACTGGCACTCGTGTTTAACGCATCAGATAAACGCGCCAGTCGCGCTGCTGCTTCTTCCACATTGGCGTTAGTGGCGGCAATATTTTTGCCCAAGGCATTAAACTGATTCACTTGTGTTTTGGTTTCGCTTTGTGTTTGTTGTGCCCGTTCGGTGAGACTGGCGACGGTTTCACTCATACTGACCAGCGACAACATACTCTGTCTGCCATTTTCCAGTGTACTCACCAGCGTATTCACTAACTCGACAGAGTGATTTGCTTGCGCCCGGTTACTAGTCATGGTGGTTACCGCACTTTGAATAGCCACCACTATACTTTCAAGCATGGCATTTATTTCGACCGTTGACTGGTGGGTTCTGCCTGCAAGGGTCCTGACTTCGTCGGCCACAACCGCGAACCCTCTGCCAGATTCACCTGCTCGAGCGGCTTCAATGGCGGCATTTAGCGCCAATAGATTGGTTTGGTCGGAAATGTCTGCAATGGTTTTAACCACACCGGATACATTTTGTCCTTGGGCCTTTAACGTGTCTAATATTTCAGTGGTGTGTTGTATTTCACCGGAAAGTGCTGAGATGGCATCTGCGGTTTGCTGAACCTGCCGTTGCCCCTCATTGACTTTATCGGCACTGGATCTCGCTGATTCTGCAGCGGTTCTCGAATGATCCAGACTTTCACTCATGTCATTAGAAAGGGAATCCATTTTTGAAACCAATTGATTGATTTCCGATCCAATTTCTTTCACCGATGCGCCAGATTTTCCGGTTGCGTTACTCAGGACATCTGTGGCTACGTTAATTTCGTCGACCGCACCCTGTACATTTGTCATTCCCTTGTGAAAAACATCGAGTAAGGCAGTGATACTTGCCCGCATGGTTTCAAGTTCGCTTATTTTGTATGCAGAGAAGGAAGCAACTAAATTGCGGGATTCGGCTACATCACTGAGTTTACCTGCCAAATTAACCATCGGATCTGCAATTTGCACACGGGACAAATACCAGCCAAACAGAGCAACGGTTGTCAATACTGCTATCAGGGCAAAGATAAGCATTTGGTTGCTGTCCAGTTGTCCTTGCATCATTGATGCGCGCGCTTGTGCTGCCCGGGCCACGGATTGTCTTTTTTCTAAAATCACAGATTGAAATTCTTCAGCGCTGGTGGTAATTGTTTGCAGGTTTTCACGGGCGTCATCCCAACTAATGCGGTTGGCTGTCATGGTGACATACAAGTTGTCAATGACATCATACAAGCGCGTGTACTGTTCTTCGATGGAATCGCTGCCTTTGATTCGCGTAATACGGTTTTGAATCCGAGTATTAATCAGCTGTTTCTGTTCTGCAAAGTCACTGGGGGAGAGCGTGGTACCGTACAAAGAATAGCTGATAAGCACCAGTTCTTTGGCGTCACGCTGAACATTGTCGATGTCGTCCAGCGCTGGCAGCGTATCGGTGACATATGCATCAACCTGTTCAGCAATGGTTTGATTATTTATCGTCAGAACGGTTGCGACAATTAAGGTGACTAACAGCACGCACGCGTACCCGATGAATATTCTCGCTTTTATTGTTTTCAGCATTCTAGATTACCTGGTGTGTGGTGTTAGAAACAGGACAACATACCCGCGTAACGTCATGGTTACGAAGTATAGACCGTTTATTGGGGTTTATTCTTTCACCGGCAAAATAACGGTATATCAGATTGAAATAGCAAAAAATGACCGTGGGAAGCCGTAAAAAAACGACTCTACTGAGCCGTTTTCCCGATGCGTTAGGACAGCTTGGACTTAAAGTCCTGGTAGCTAAACTGACGTATTAGTTCGAATTGATCATTCGCACGTAAGATCCCAATGCCGGGATGTTCAACGCCGTTGAAAAACGTCGTTTTCACCATGGTATAATGCATCATATCTTCAAACTGCAAACGATCACCAATGCGCAGTGGCTTATCGAACGAATAGGTGTCGATAACATCGCCGGCAAGACAAGAATTTCCACCGAGCTTATAGTTGTGAGCTTTCTCGTCGGGCAGGCCTGCATTTAAAATGGCAGGACGATAGGGCATTTCAAGCACATCGGGCATGTGTGCGGTGGCAGAAATATCAAGAATGGCTATCTTGCCATCGTTTTCCACAATATCCACCACCTCAGCCAGTAATGGGCCAGTTTGCCATGCCACAGCGGAACCCGGTTCTAAGATTACATCCAGATGAGGGTATCGCGCTTTAAAGCGCTTCAACGTCGCTATCAAATGTTCAACATCATAACCATCCCGGGTCATCAGGTGACCGCCGCCGAGGTTCAGCCATTTGAGTGACGGCAACCATTTTGCAAAGCGCTCTTCGATGGAGTTGAGGGTGCGCTCAGTAGCATAGGAGTCACACTCACATAAATTGTGACAGTGAAACCCTTCAATGCCTGACAGGTCGACACCTTCTAACTGTGAAGCCCGTATTCCCAACCGGGAGCCAGGTGCAGCAGGATCATACAGAGGCGTTTCTGCTTCCTGGTGTTCGGGATTAATCCGCAGTCCTGTAGAGATCCCTGCCAATGCGCTGCGATGTGTATGCCACTGGCTGATGCTATTGAATGAAATATGGTTGACCAGATTTTTCAGTTCAGCAATGTCAGACTGTTTATACGCCGGTGAGTACGCATGCACTTCCTTGCCCATTTCTGACGCCAGTTTTGCTTCCCATACCGAGCTCGCCGTTGCACCGTGCAAATACGGTTTTATGATGTCGAAGCTCGACCACATGGAAAAACCTTTTAACGCCAGTATAATACGCACGCCGGATTCATCCTGAACCCGTTTCATAAGAGTAACATTGCGAATTAGCTTTTCCTCTTCCAACACATAGCAAGGCGAGGGGATATCATTTCGCTGTGTTAAATCCGTCAACCTGATGCTCTCCAATTAGCGTTTAAACGGGCTTTCTTTGCACTCAATAACGTGCCATGGCAAACCGTGAATATTCAATTCATCCATAAATGGGTCGGGGTCAAATTGCTCCATATTCCACACGCCAGGCGCTTTCCACTTACCCTGCAACATCATCATGGCGCCGATCATTGCCGGTACACCTGTTGTGTAAGACACGGCTTGTGCACCCACTTCTTCATTACATTTTGCATGGTCGCAGTTGTTGTAGATGAAGATAGTTTTTTCTTCGCCATCTTTGATACCGGTAATGTAAGTGCCGATACAAGTCTGCCCGGTATAACCTTCAGCCAGAGACCCCGGATTAGGTAGCACAGCTTTTAAAAACTCAAGAGGGACTATTTTTTGCCCTTGAAATTCCACTGGCTGAATGCTGGTCATGCCGATACCTTCCAATACGCGGAGGTGGTTGAGGTACGCGTCGCCAAATGTCATCCAGAAACGGGCGCGTTTCAGGGTCGGGAAGTGCTTAACAATGGATTCCAACTCTTCGTGGAACATCAGATATGACGCGCGGACGCCGATGTTTTGATAGTCGAGATCTTCTCGCACGCTCAGCGGATCCGTTTCTTTCCACTCACCGGCTTCCCAGAAACGACCCCGTTGGGTAATTTCGCGAATATTGATCTCGGGATTGAAGTTAGTCGCAAACGCCTGACCGTGGTCGCCGCCATTACAGTCAACTATATCCAGGTAGTGAATTTCATCGAAATAGTGCTTGGCCGCATAGGCAGTGTACACATTGGTTACGCCCGGATCGAAACCAGAGCCCAACAGGGCCATGATCCCCGCGTCTTTAAATTTGTCCTGATACGCCCACTGCCAACTGTACTCGAATTTTGCTTCGTCTTTTGGCTCGTAGTTTGCCGTATCGAGGTAATCGGTTTTAGTCGCCAGACAGGCATCCATAATGGGTAAATCCTGATAGGGCAATGCCAGATTAATCACGAGATCGGGGTTGACCTTGTTGATCAGTGTTTCTACTTCAGCTGCGTTATCAGCATCAACGGCAAAGACACCTTTAACGCGGTCTGCACCCACTTCATTTTGCAGTGCTTCACATTTAGAAACGGTTCTGCTTGCCAGGTAAATTTCGTCGAAATACTCTGGTAAACGGGCACATTTTTTCACTGTTACAGCGGCAACTCCGCCAGCACCAATAATTAAAACGCGAGACATAGTTTTTGTTTCCCGGGACGTTAGATAAATTTGCGCTGAATGCTAGCAGACATCAACTTTTTGGCAAGCAAAGTTGAGTCAGATAAAGCAATTTTTCAGCCTGGAATCGGCGGAGATACCACAATTTTCTTCCCCACCCGGAAGTAGGGGTACAGTAGTATAGTTTCTTCGCCGTTTGGACTGGTTGCATTGATGGCAATGGCATTGAGCTGCTTCTGTCTGTCAGTGGTAACGGTGGCGGCGTAAACTAATACGCTGTAGCTTTCTGTACCTGTAGTGGTGTCGATAATCCGCCACTGGAGTTGCTCAATAAGATAGCTTTCGTTTTGTCCGTGACTGCGATCTTCTGCAAACAGACAACCGATACGCCCGTCTTCATATATTGCTGCAAAGGGATAGATTGCGTTGCAATGAGGAAGTAGCATTTCACATAATGACAGAGACCGGTTTACCAGTAGTTGAAGCGGTTCGGGCACACTGAGCGATTTATGTATCACGCTTTCTCTCCGATATTATCAGTCATTGACGTTACTATATCACTTGTAACGCGCCATAACTTTACTTGGATCACACTTGCCTGAGGCCCTGAAGACCACCGGTGTGTATGACAAGTATTCTACTGTTTCTGGCGAAGTGACCGCGGGCCAACAAGGTTTTTAGCGCTAAAAATACCTTCCCGGAATAAACAGGCTCTACAGGTACATGGTACTCGTTTGTCATCTCGTCACATAGATTTTGTAGTGCTGTGTTTGTCTTTGCGTAACCACCACACTGATAATCATGGTTAATATACCAATTGTTTTCAGCTGTAGGTAGTCCGACAAAAGTCTTAACTAAGGATTCAAGGTATCCCTGCCCTTTGAGGACAGCAATGCCTGTTGCGCTCTGTTGCGGTGTAATTGCGATGGCTAGCCCGGCTAACGTGGCTCCACTTGCAACAGGTACTAAAAAATGGTTGAAGTGCGTACTCGATTCCTCCTCTACCAGTTCAGCCATACCCTTGAGGGCGGCGCGTTGACTACCACCTTCAGGAATAATGTATGCCGCTGCAAAACGAGTGCGCAATGCGGTCAGATAATCGGTGTCATTGCGTCGTTTATAGGTGAGTTTATTTACGTATTCAACGTTGGTGTTCCAATGGTGTAAATCTTTCAGCATGGGGGTGAGGGAGTGAGAGTAATCGCCTCTGACAATCGCGGTAAATTGCAATCCCAGTTTGTGACACAGATAACCACAGGCGTGAAGATGATTGGAATAGCCCCCGCCAAAACTCACTATATGTTTTGTGTCATTAGGCATGGTATCGAGTGCATATTTTAATTTGCGCCACTTGTTTCCGGAAATAATCGGATGAATCAAATCGTCTCGCTTTATAAAAAGGCTCACTTGGTCGGCACCTTGCCAGGACGGCGTGAATGGTTCGATTGGAGAGGGGAGACGAACGGCTAGTTTGCTGGCGGCAAAATCGGAAAACAACACGGTATCACTCTCGGGAAATAACGATAATCGCGCGGGCTGAACATTAACTCGGTGTCATGTTTGATCAACCAGACAAGGGCGCGGGTAAAAATACTATTAACCATTTTACAGAGTTTTTATGCGTAACTGCAGCCTGTTTCGTCAATTTGTGCTTTGTTGTAGCGTGATTTGCTCCTCAGTGATGGCTGAGGTTAAAACTGAAATGTTTCCGGAGCTACCTTTTGCACTTACTGAAGCGCATCTGGTGGGAGAGAGTCAGTTTACATATTTCTTTTGGGATGTTTACGATGCCAGCCTGTACGCAAGTCAGGGAAAGTGGAACCCTGATGCGCCTTTTGCCCTGAAACTTACTTACGCCAGAAACTTCAAAGGAGATAACATAGCAAGCCGATCTGTCAAAGAAATGCGATCGCAAAACCCGGCAGATACGGACACGCTTGCCCGATGGCAGAGTGAAATGACGCGGCTCTTTCCCGATGTGAAAGACGGCGACCAATTGATAGGCATTGCGGATGGCATGCAGCACAGTGTTTTTTACTTCAACAGTAAAAAATTGGGTGAAATTAACGACGTCGCGTTTACGCAAGCCTTTTTTAATATCTGGCTTGGCGAGAAAACCTCGCAACCTGACATGCGCAAGAGTTTACTGGGAGAGTTAAAATGAAATTACTCATTTATGTGGCATTGTTCTGCGGGGCACTGGTGTTCCTTCCAGGCTGCGCTGGCGGAATAGATGGCGCCCTTTACAGACAGCAGCAACCCGTCTTCAACTTGTATGACTTTTTCGACGGCCCAGTCAAAGCCTGGGGAATTGTTCAGAACCGTTCCGGGGAGGTAGTACAGCGTTTTACAGTAGACATCGAGGGGAAACAAAAGGGGAGTCAACTTGAGCTGAATGAGTCGTTTAATTATCAACTCGGAGACGGGCCAGCTTCCAGAATATGGACTATATCCCGGGTTGAAGACACCATTTTTCGCGGGGATGCGGGTGATATTTTAGGCTCGGCAACAGGGCAAAGCTACGGGAATGCTTTTAATTTTCAGTACAAAATGGATTTACCCGTAGATGACACAACTTACGAAGTAACCTTTGACGATTGGTTTTTTGCTTTAGGAGCCGACACTATGATGAATCGTTCTTACATCAAAAAGTTCGGTATTGTGATGGCAGAAGTTACAATTTTTATGCAAAAACAGCAGGATACAGTTTTATAGTGCGCGTTTTTTGTGTTCGCGATACGGTAAGCTGATGACAACGCCAAATCCACTTTCCTCGCACAGCGGGTTGTCGATAAACCACAGTTGCCCGTAGTGGATTGACGCTACTGCCTTCACCATAGATAAGCCGAGTCCATTTCCCGGTGACGTTCGGCTTTGTTCTGCGCGGTAGAAACGTCGACCTAGGTCGTTAAATTCGCTGGTGGGTAAACCATGACCAGAATCATAAACACCAATGATAATCCGGGCGCCTACGGTTTTCAGCACAACCTCTATCCGACAATGCCCCACGGCGTATTTTAAGCTGTTGTCCATCAGGTTACTCAATGCCTGAAAAAGCAAGTGGGGGTCACCCTCGATGTAGACAGGTTCAATATGTGCGGTTAGCGTGATTTCCCGATCTTCTACTAAAGGGTCATACAGGTCGACAACATCTGTCACCACGTGATGCAGCGCTACTTCAATGAAGCCTGCACGCTGTCGTTCACTTTCTACATCGGCAATGCGCAGCAGGGAGTTAAAAATAGCCAGTAAGTTATCGGCCTCATTTAGTGCCTGACCCCTCAATTCACCTTCGGGTAATTTCTCAAGTTTACTGCGCAACCGCGATAGGGGGGTCCTTAGATCGTGGGCGATGTTGTCAGAGACCTGTTTGATATTTTTTACTGAACTTTCAATTTTTTCCAAGGTTTTGTTAAACACAATGGCTAGCTTGCTAAGATCGTCCCAACTGCTGTCAATTTCCATTCTGGCACTGAGATCACCCGTGTCCATAATATCACTGGCGGTACGAGACATGCGGTTTATGCGGTTTACTACATAAATGGCCACGCCGAAACTCAGCGCAGCGATCATGGCGAGCATGACGACGAATACCCAACCCAGCGCGCGACCGATTTTCTGTGTGCTGTACAAATCGTCCACATTGCGGACGAGAATGACCTGGTGCGTGCCCAGTATTACTCGGTCTAGCAGGACACTACTAAAAGTCTGGCGGTCACCCCCCGAACTCTCTTTAACCATTAAATTCTTAAGTGGGAGAGACAGTACCACCGGGAAGGTTTTATCAGGAAATGTGGGAGGGACAATAAGGTTGCCTGCAACAAGGTTATTTTTTCCGTCTAAAAGTGCGATAAAGGTGTTATTGCCTTGCTGAAGAATCCGGTTTTGTATAGCGGATGTTACCGCAATAATACCCTGTTGCCGGTACAATTCTTCAACTACAAAGCGCTCTGCAGACAGAGCGGCTTTAGCCTCGTTAATAAGTTTGTCGTCGTCAGCCAGCGACCAAAAGTAGAAAACGAATAAAATTCCCGCTGAGGACAGCGTTGTAAAAAGGGCGCCAACCCTAAAACTGGAACTTCGGGTGAACGCACCTATTGCAATCAAATGCCTGTCTCTGATATGCGGTACCCGGTTCCGCGAACGGTTTCGATTAGCGGAATATTAAAGGTTTTGTCCACTTTTTGCCGCAACCGGCTTATGTGCACGTCTATGAGGTTGGTTTGCGGGTCGAAATGATAGTTCCAAACCCGCTCAAGCAACATGCTGCGGGTTACCACTTTACCGCGGTTTCGCAGTAGACATTCCAGCAACTGGAATTCTTTGGCCTGCAAATTAATTTCAGAATCACCTCGGGTCACTTTGCGCCGCAGCAAATCGAGTGTCAGGTCGCCAACTGAAAGCTCGGTTTCTTTTGCCTCCGGTGTGGCGCGTCCCGTCATTCCTTCGGCACGGGCGAGGAGTTCTTCAATGGCAAAGGGTTTGGTGAGGTAATCATTGGCACCGCTGCGCAATCCGCGAACTTTATCATCAACCTGGCTTTTAGCACTCAGCAACAGCACTGGCAGTGCAGGTTTTGCGGTACGGAGTTGTTCTAGCACCGAAAACCCATCCAATGCTGGCAACATAATGTCCAAAATCACCAAATCAAATGTTTCGTCAAGTGCACAGTTTAACCCGCTTTGACCGTCGCTTTGATGAAAGCACTGGTGCCCTGCTGACGCCAATCCGGCTTGAATGTGTTCTGCAACGGTTAGATCATCTTCTACTATTAATGCTTTCATAGGTCTGGTTTTACCTTATTGCTGGTTTTTTACAGCCTTCACGGTTACGTGTTTACACATTACTAATACTGGGAAATTGCCTGCTTTCGATCACATAGCCACGGCAAATTGTCGTTTGTTACACAACTTTAATTTTCATCGGTTCGGGCAAAACGCATTGCAGGGTTGTAGGGAGTGAAATTTTGGATCTCCCCACTGGCAGTAATCGCCTGAACAGAGCGCCAGTATTCCGGCCTCATCAAGTCACCGTGTAATGCTTTGAGTATATCCTTGAATTGTTTTTTTCCTAAAATAAAGTGCTCAAATTGTTCTGGGAATACATCGTCTGGCGCTACCGAGAGTGTGTCGAGGGCATAGGGGTCGTCGGATCGCGGAAGGGAACGGAAATTTCTGTCCTTCATCAGACATATTTCATCGTAATCGTAAAAGATAACCCTGCCATGGCGAGTAATACCGAAGTTTTTATGCAGCATGTCACCCGGAAAAATATTCGCCAGTGCGATCTGTTTAATACACAGGCCAAGCTCATCAATGGCGTTTTTGATCTTTTCTTCGTCTTTTTCCTGTTGGAGATACACGTTGAGTGGTGTCATTTTTCGCTCAATGTACAAGTGATGAATGATCAGCGTTTCATTGGTAATTGTCAGGCTGGATCCACAACTGGCTTTGAGTTCTGCTAATAGCGACGGCGCGATGCGAGCCAGGGGAATGTGAAAGTTCACATATTCGTGAGTATCAGCCATACGGCCAACACGGTCTGACAGTTTTACTAATTTGTAGCAGGCTTTGACATGGTCCCTAGTAATTTTTTTACTCTCGGCAAATTCGTCCCTTATAATTTTAAATACCACGCCGTATGAGGGGAGGTGGAACACCATCATAACCAATCCTTTGGTGCCGGGCGCGCGTTCAAACTCATCGGTACTGTTGTCTAGGTGTTGCAAAAAATTTCTGTAGAAAACGGTTTTGCCGTGTTTGTGATGGCCCAGCGACATATACAGTTCAAAGTGCTTTTTGTTGGGCAGTAGTTCTTGAAGGAAGGCGGCTATTTCAGCGGGATGTTGGGTATCGACCATGAAGTAACTGCGGGCAAAGCCGAAAATGACTGATAAATCCTGAGGATCGGTCAGCAGCGCATCAACATAAATTTCCTGTATTTCATTAGTGTGTATTGAAATAACAAAGGGCAGCGTTTCATCTGGCATACAGATGCGGCCGATAAGGTACGCCGACTTACCGCGGTAAAAAACAGGTTTGAGCAATTCTGCACAACAAACGCTGGCCAATTGTTGAGTGTTTAGGCGTCGGCGCAATGCAGCTTCCAGATTTGCCATGTCTCGGGATTTGTTTTCAAATGGCTGTTTGAAGCGATAAATTTGAAAAATGGTTTCGTACATTTGTGCCACTGTGGTGGTGGTGTCAAAGCTGTTGATCACTTTTTCTCTGTCACGGCCTGCCAAAAAGCAACGGCTGGGAAGTAAAAACATGATGTTATCGTCGAAAGTAGTGTGTCGGAACACGCGGCCGATAATGGAATTGTAAAAAGTTTCAGCCAGTTCAAACTGAGGGTGTTGTTGGAGAAGCAGAGTAAAAGCGTCTTTTACCTCACGCCAAAACTCAGGATCGCGCAGGTTAATATGACATTGCTGATAGATATCCGAGACGGCCTCAGAGACGCATTTTTCATAGATGTGGATCCGGGATTGTGAGGCCGTCTGGGTAGCTTGCCACTCACCGTTTTCGAATCGCGCTTTGGCGCCTCGGGTAATGCGGGTGAACCAACGGTAACTTTTATCAAAGTGCGTGAGAATTTGAAATGCGATTTTTTTCGCTAAATCGGTGTTGGTCATGCTGTTACCCGGCAAATGTATCCCAGTAACAATAGCACAACCAATGTGGGTCGAGGGTTATTCCCGTGAATGTTCTGTATTGCCTGTGCTCATAAACGGGTCTCTACGGTCAGTGGGTATTCACATGCATAGTAACTAAATCACATTCCGGCGCAAAGGCGCTATAAAGCACCTTTTAATCTGGCCAGACCGAGGGCGTTGCAGGTGGTTGCATCCTGAATTTCCCCTTGTCTTATCATGTCATCCAATTGGCTCAACGGGATGCGATGGCACGTCAGGCCCTCTTCCTCCGGGTCTAGGCTTTGCTTTGTCATGGTGAGATCCCTGGCAATCCAGATGTGATATCCTTGGTTGCAAAATCCGTAGGCGAGATACTGGTAACCGATACACTCCAAGTGTTTGGCGATGAGCCCGGTTTCTTCCTGCAACTCACCTGCAGCAAGGGCTCGGGGGTCAATGTCGCTTTGTGTTTCCCACGTTCCCTGGGGAAATTCGAGCTGTCGTTTTTCTACGGGGTAGCGATATTGCTCCACCATGTAAACATGGTCATTGTGCACGGGGATCACGACGGTGAAGTCAGGCTTTTCCATGACGCTATATAAACCCTGCTGCCCGCTTTCCCGCTCGATGGTGTCTTCCCTGATCCGCATCCACTTATTTTCGTAAACAACTTTACTGCTGAGTGTTTTGATTTCCGACATAGTTTGCTCTCTTACACGTGGTTTAGTGGAACTCAACACTATTTAACAAGAACCAGGGACAAAAAGATACGCATGTACCCTATTGAAGTTAACTTTGTTTGGGGTATCTCATCTGACCAAATGGTCATTAAAATTTTATTACATGTTTAGACTTGTAGACGGCTATATTTCTGTGATTTACTTCACAAGTCAGCTATATGCAGGCCCATTCAAGATAATAATACATCAACCTAGACTCACTGGCTTTCGCTGTGCACTGTGACAGAAAAAGATGAACTATCATCGGGTTGCCCCAGTGCAACTCATTCAAAGCAATTAACAACTCGGGATCACTATCATGCAACAGGAAAAATGCACCCAACCAGCATTTAAACTTTCTATGGTTGCCGCAGCACTTATTGGCGCACCGCTTTCTCTTTTATCCACTACCGTCCTTGCTCAGGAACAAATCGCAGATGAAGATTTGGAAAAAATTCAGGTGGTGGGCTCCCGTCGTGTGGGGAGAACGGTAAATGATTCACCGGTGCCCATTGATATTATTGACGCCTCATCTATTGAAGCGACGGGTTTAACAGAAACTAATATGATTCTGAACAGCCTGCTGCCGAGCTTCAATTTTCCTCAGCCGTCTATCACCGATGGCACTGACCACGTCAGGCCGGCTCAACTGCGCGGTTTGGCTCCCGACCACACGTTGGTACTGGTGAACGGTAAACGCCGACATACCAGTGCACTGCTGAATCTCAACGGTTCGGTAGGGCGCGGTTCTTCCGCCGTTGATTTAAATGCTATTCCTGCCAATGCCATCAAACGCATTGAAGTGTTGCGGGACGGTGCAGCGGCTCAATACGGTTCTGATGCCATTGCCGGTGTTATCAATATTGTTTTAAAAGACGCCAGTGAAGGCGGTGATGTATCGGTCACCTATGGTGCAAATGTCACAACCATGGATGGCGTACCTGATCTTGATAGTGTGAGTGTTGGTGACGACGGCAATCTGGATTTTACCACAGGTTCAGATCGCTCTGTCACAGATGGTCAGACGGTGACTGTGCGCGGGAATATGGGTTTTGAGTGGGGGGCAGATGGTTTTGTCAATGTGTCTGCAGAATACCGCGACCGCGGGCAAGCAAACCGGGCCGACTTCGATCCACGGGAAAACTACGCCAGAGATGAGAATGGTGACGTGGATGAACGGGAATTAACAGTAAATCGCTATAATCATGTGTACGGCAACGGCGAAGTAGAAGATTATGCTGTGTTTATAAACGCCGGTAAATCCATTAATGATGAGGTTGAATTCTACAGTACTGCAGGGTTCAGTCAGCGCGACTCTCTCGGTGGGGGCTTCTATCGCCGAGCCCAGGACGATCGAAATATTCTGTCGATCTATCCGGACGGTTTTTTACCGTCAATTCAAACGGATATTACGGATATGTCGCTACTAGCGGGGATAAAAGGGTATGGTGATGTTTGGAATTACGATCTGTCTGTTACCCATGGTAGTAATGAACTTGAATACAGTGTAGTCAATACACTGAACACCTCATTGGGCCCAACAAGCCCTACTCAATTTGATGCCGGTGCACTGGAATACACCACCACCATTGTGAATGCCGATGCGTCACGACTGGTAGATACTGGTGCTTTCTACAGTGAAATGAACTTCGCTATGGGAGCGGAATACCGCCACGAGGGGTACGAGATTACGGCCGGTGAAGAAGGTTCATACATTCGGGGCGATTTTGGCCCTGGCGGTGCGGTAACCGATCCTTTGAACGGCCCCTTTGGTGCCGCGGGTTCTCAGGTTTTTCCTGGGTTTACACCAGAGTCAGCGGGCGACAATAGTCGTCATAACTACAGCTTCTACGTAGATGTTGAGGCGGATGTTCTTGAAAACTGGAACGTGGCGGTAGCGGGTCGATATGAAGATTATTCAGATTTTGGCAGTACATTTAACTGGAAAATGTCACATCGGGTAACCGTAACCGACGCCTTTGCATTGCGAGCATCAGTATCTACTGGTTTCCGCGCACCGTCGTTACAGCAGCAATACTTTACGTCTATTGCTACCGTGTTTGTTGATGGCGTGCCTACGGAAACCGGTACTTTCGCTCCTTCTAGTGACGTCGCGCAAGCGCTTGGCAGCCCGGGTTTGGACGCGGAAGAGTCTGAAAACTACAGCGCCGGCTTTACGTATTCACCCAACGCCGATTTTAATCTCACCGTGGATTTCTATCGCATTGATATTGACGACAGGATCGTGTTGTCGAACAACCTTTCAGGTGATGCCATTGAAGCGCTACTTGCAGGTACGGGGGCAAACCGCGCGCGCTTCTTCTTAAACGCGATTAACTCGCGTACAGAAGGGGTGGACATAGTGTCTACATATACATTAAACACCAACGATTGGGGGGCGTTTAACTTCAATGCAGGTATCAACTTTAACGACAACGAAGTGACCGGAATTCTGGATGCTCCGGACGTGTTACAAGGGGCTGGCTTCGACCAAAGTAACTTGTTTGACGATGTCGAACTGCGTCGGTTTGAAACCAGTTCTCCAGATAGCAAGATAAATCTGGGCGTAACTTGGAATTACGATCGTTATACTACTACGCTGCGCACAACGCGCTATGGTGAAGTAGAAGATCCGTCGTCAATAGAAGCGAGAAATGAAATCATCCCTTCAGAATGGGTAACCGATCTTGACGTTCGCATTGCACTTACCGACGGACTGAGTGTTTCGATAGGGGCAAACAACCTGTTTGATGTATACCCAGAGGCCACCCGGAACAATGTGGAAGATGTGACAACCTTCTCCAACATTTTCCCATACTCGGGCTTTTCGGCATTTGGTTTCACTGGTCGCTATGTCTACGGAAAGGTGAGTTACGTTTTCTGATTGTGGCCTGGCATAAATGTAAAACGGAGCACTGTGCTCCGTTTTTTGTACCTGTGCCGCTCCCAGATTTTATCACGTGTATATGCAGACTCGATTTTGAGCTGGGGGAATAGATACGGGTGACAACACTGCATGTTTATAAGTACTAAATATCAGATCAAAAAAACCTCAAGATGTGGTAATATTCACGTTGAAAAGGAATTAAAATAAAAACAACAAGTAAATCAAAAGGTTAAGTTTGTCAGAGCCGTACAGGTCACACTGACAATGTAATGCCGCGACAGTGAAAAAACATCGTAGCAACGCGCAGAGACATTGGTTTTACGTTTCTGCCGGGTAGCTGAATGCATATAATGATGGTTATGGGGGAAGTAATAATTTCACTTGTCCTGAAAATAACCCTTATTGCCGGTTGACATATAGACGTCTATACGGCAAATTAAAGTCATGAATAGAGTGATTCGCACCACCAGCACGATGATTATTACCACCTCTTGGAGGGCGGTCGCTGGCTAGTGCGCAAATTGCAATCAGACATCGAAAGCCCGCCCTGAAAAAGAGCGGGTTTTTTTTTACGCAAATTTCTGCAGATGTAGCAAAATAAAACCGAAAGGAGCATTACATGAAAGTCTTAAAGTTTGGTGGATCTTCTCTGGCCGACGCCCCCCGTTATTTGCGCGTGACCGAGATTAGTATGACCACCCACCAAACCGATGGCGCGGCAGTAGTGCTCTCCGCGCCAAAGGGAGTGACCAATGCCTTGTCGCTTCTGTGTGAGCAAGCCGCTGCTGGCGAAGATTACCAGCCGTTATTTGAAAAGTTGGATCAAACTGTTCACGGCATTGCTGATGAGTTAAATACCACACTGGATAATTTTGCTCACGACCGTGTCACTGCATTTATCGCCACTCGTCTTTCTGCTCTCAGGCAACAACTGGAAGGCATTAAGTTGTTGGGAACGGCACCGGACTCAGTATCGGCAAGTATTTTAAGTATTGGCGAATATATCAGCGTAACTCTATTTAGCGCTATTTTAGATACCAAGGGAATTGCAAACCAGATACTAGACCCTGTGGACTATGTGTTGGCCCATGGCGACTATCTAGACTCCATAGCCGATGTTGCCATGAGTAAGGCGCGTTTCAGTGAAGTGGTTAATGATGGCTCGGTGTTTCTCATTATGCCGGGTTTTGTTGCCGTTAATGAGGAGGGTGAGAAAGTTACCTTAGGTCGCAACGGTTCTGATTACTCCGCTGCTATTCTCGCTGCGTGTATCGAAGCTGACTGTTGTGAAATATGGACCGATGTAGACGGGGTATACAACGCAGATCCGAATCAGGTAGAAGGAGCGGTTCTCCTGGACAAGCTAACGTATCAGGAAGCGATGGAGTTGTCTTATTTTGGCGCCAAAGTGTTGCATCCAAAAACCATTGGTCCCATCGCCCAACACCATATTCCCTGTTTAATTCGAAATACTCTGAACCCTGCTGCGCCAGGCACGTTGATCAGTAACGAGGCCAGTGAGAAATGGACGTCTGTGAAGGGCATTTCTCAGCTCGACAATATCACTATGTTCAACGTGGCTGGCCCCGGATTGAAAGGCATGGTGGGAATGGCAAGCCGGGTATTTGAGGTTATGAGTAATGCAAATATTTCCATAAGCCTAATTACTCAGTCGAGCTCGGAATATAGCATTAGTTTTTGTATTCAGGAAAAGGACGCTGTGCGAGCCCAGTCGCTACTCGAGGATGCTTTTGCTCTGGAACTGCAAAACCAGTTACTCGATCAAATTGAAGTGCGTTCTGATTTAGCCATTGTTACCCTTGTTGGCGATGGCATGCGTCACACTAAAGGTTTGGCAGCGCGGTTCTTTTCTTCACTCGCCCAGGCCCGGGTAAATAACGTTGCCATCGCACAGGGGTCATCAGAGCGTTCTATTTCAACGGTCATTGAAGCCAAAAAGGCGAAGAAAGCTGTGAAGGTTATTCACCAGAACTTCTTTTCAGATCGTCATACCATCGATGTTTTTTTGGTGGGATGTGGCAATGTAGGTACAGAATTGCTTAGTCAGATTGCCCGTCAGCAACCCGCGTTGCTCAAGCGTAATATTCAGCTGCGTGTATACGGTATTGCCAACAGTCGCACGTTGCTACTCGATTCAAAAGGCATCGATGTGAATGGCGATTGGAAAACTTCACTTCAAGAGGCATCGGATACCTTTTCTATTTCGCGGCTAAAGGCTTTTGTCAACGACAACAGTCTGGTGAATCCGGTTATTGTGGACTGTACCAGTCACGAGTCTGTTGCTGCTCAGTATGTAGATATGATGGAAGAAGGCTTCCATGTGGTTACGCCGAATAAAAAAGCTAACACCGACACCATGGCTTATTATCGTCAGTTGCGCAAAACCGCGCAGAGTACGAATCGACAGTATCTTTATGAAACAACAGTAGGGGCGGGGTTGCCCGTTATAGACAACCTGCAAAAATTGTTTGCCGCCGGTGACGTATTGCACCGGTTTGAAGGTATTCTCTCCGGTAGCTTGTCCTATGTATTTGGCAAGTTGGAAGAAGGCATGAGTTTGTCTGAAGCAACGTCTGCGGCAAAGGAAAACGGCTATACAGAGCCTGATCCGAGAGATGATTTGAGTGGCATGGACGTGGCGCGTAAACTCCTTATTATGGCTCGTGAGGCTGGGCTGTCGCTGGAATTGTCTGATATTGAAATTGAGTCTGTACTCCCAGAAGGATTTGCTGAAGGCGCCTCAATTGAAGCGTTCATGCAACAATTACCAACCCTTGATGCCGCTTTCGGTGAACGGATAAACGCCGCTCAGGCGAATAACAGTGTACTGCGCTATATCGGCAGTATTGAAGGTGATAAATGCAAAGTAACCATTCAGGCGGTGCCGGTGAATCATCCGTTAGCTGCAGTGAAAGACGGCGAAAACGCGCTGGCTATCAACAGTGATTATTATCAGCCCATTCCTTATGTAATTCGGGGTTATGGAGCTGGTGGAACAGTAACCGCGGCGGGTGTTTTTGCGGATATCCTTCGCACTATGCCCTGGAAGCAAATGGCGGGATAACATCGATGAGCAGTAATAGTATTACCCGGGTTTTTGCTCCGGTATCAATAGGAAATGTCAGTTTGGGGTTCGATGTTCTGGGAGCAGCCCTGATACCAGTTGATGGCAGTGAGTTTGGCGATGTAGTGGAAGTAAAAGACGCCGATACTTTTTCGCTTCATACTACGGGGGCTTTTGCCCATAAATTGCCACCGGGCACAGATAATAATATCGTAACCTTATGCTATGCGCACTTTCTCGAAGCTCTGGTGAAGGTGGGCAAGCCCACACGTCACGTGGCCATGACGCTGCATAAAAACCTGCCAATTGGCAGTGGCCTGGGGTCTAGTGCCAGTTCAATTGTTGCAGCACTACACGCATTGAACGTTCACTTTGACGAGCCTTTCGACAACAACACTATGTTGCTTATGATGGGAGAAATGGAGGGGCAAATCAGTGGTAGTATCCACTACGACAACGTGGCGCCATGTTATTTCGGCGGTATGACGTTAATGACAGGCCAGGAAGAACAGGTTGCTATTCAGTTGCCGGTTGTCGATAGTTGGTATTGGGTCATTTGTTATTCTGGAATCAGTGTGTCTACAGCTGCGGCACGGGATGCGCTGCCCAAAAAGGTGGAAATGGCTGATGCTCTGACCTTTGGTCGCCAATTGGGCGTGTTTACTCACGCACTACACTGTGGAGACCACGCGCTTGCGGCCAGTGTAATGCACGATGTTATTGCTGAACCGTACCGAAAAGCGCTCTTGCCTGGTTTTGATGAAGCCAGGGCGTTCAGTATGAGAAACGGGGGGCTGGCCTTTGGTATATCCGGCTCCGGGCCGACTGTGTTTGCCGTGTGCGATGATGCTGAAAAAGCTGAAGCGATTCGTCAGTGGTTACAACGCAATTACGTACAAAATGAAGATGGCTTTAGCCACGTTTGTCGCATACCACACCGCGGTGTGGTTGAGCAGCAAGTAAAAGAATAAGGTAAGTTAAGTGGAATTAGTTAATTTAAAAGTAGCATCTGACACCGCGTCTTTTTCTCAAGCAGTAAAGCGTGGGTTGGGTCAGGAACAGGGCCTTTATTTTCCAACCAGTGTTCCGACACTGGCCAATATTGATGACGTGTTAGCCATGCCCTTTGTGGAACGCAGTATTCACGTACTTAAAGCCTTGATTGGTGATGAACTGGGTGACGGCACGTTGGAAAGTATTGTAAAAGACGCGTTTACCTTTCCAGCACCTGTCGTTAGTGTGAGCGACAACGTGGCGACACTGGAATTGTTCCACGGCCCGACATTGGCGTTCAAAGACTTTGGTGGTCGCTTTATGGCCCAGTGCCTTTCCCGTATTAGTAATGGTGAACCCATTACTATTCTCACTGCCACCTCGGGCGATACTGGCGCAGCGGTTGCTCACGCTTTCCACGGTATTGAAAACATCAATGTGGTTATTTTGTTCCCCAAAGGCAAGATAAGCCAGTTGCAGGAAAAGCTGTTTACCACCCTCGGTGACAATATTCACACCGTTGCCATCGAAAGTGATTTCGATGCGTGTCAGGCCATGGTGAAGCAGGCGTTTGATGATCCGGACGTGAGAGAAGGGCTGCACCTTAACTCTGCGAACTCTATTAATATCAGCCGCTTGCTTGCTCAGGTGTGCTATTACTTTGAAGCCGTGAGTCAACTTAGCGACACCCAGCGCAAGGAATTGGTGGTTTCTGTACCCAGTGGTAATTTTGGTAACCTTACCGCTGGTATGATAGCCAAGGCCATGGGTTTGCCAATCAAACGCTTTGTAGCGGCGACCAACTTGAATGACACAGTTCCACGCTACCTAAAAACGGGTGAGTGGGCTCCGAATCAAACGGTTGCTACTATGTCGAATGCAATGGATGTGAGCCAACCCAATAACTGGCCGCGCATCGAAGCATTGATCGAACGGGGTTTTCTCGACAAAGCATGTCTTCGCGGTGAGTGCGTAGATGAAGATTACACGCAGATTGCCATGCGTCAACTGGCACAACAAGGTTACACCAGTGAACCACACGCTGCGATTGCTTACCGAGCGGTAAGCCATGATCTGGCTGAAGGTGAGTACGGATTGTTCCTGGGAACTGCTCATCCGGCAAAATTCAGAGAAACCGTGGAAAACGTTTTGGGTCAGCCATTGAGCCTGCCTCAACCTCTGGTAGACTGCTCAAGTAAAGAAAGCCAGGCCGTAACATTACCTGCGAGCTATGATGCACTCAAAGCGCATATGTTCTCAGTATTAAAGTAATGACATGGGGTGATGTGCTGGGCGCGGAAAAGGCCCAGCCCTATTTTAAAGCGTTGTTGGCAAAGGTAGCGGAAGCCCGTCAGCACGCGGTGGTTTATCCGCCTGAGAAAGATGTTTTTAACGCTTTTGCCCTTACTCCTTTGGCGAGTGTGAAAGTGGTTATTTTAGGTCAGGATCCTTACCACGGTCCCAATCAGGCGCACGGGCTATGCTTTTCCGTTCCAAAGGGTGTTAAAACACCTCCTTCGCTAAGAAATATCTACAAAGAGCTGGCTGATGATATTCCTGGCTTTTGCATTCCGGAACACGGCAATTTGTCGCACTGGGCTCGCCAAGGGGTATTGTTGTTAAATACAGTGCTGACCGTAGAGCAGGGGAAGGCACATAGCCACGCGCATTTAGGCTGGGAGCGCTTTACCGATGCAGTCGTGCAGGTAATTAACGTTCATACAGAAAACGCAGTGTTCTTGTTGTGGGGTAGTCATGCCCATAAGAAAGGTGCAAATATAAATCGTCAACGACATTTAGTCCTGAGCGCACCACATCCATCGCCGTTGTCTGCCCACAGAGGTTTTTTTGGCTGTCATCACTTTAGCCAAACAAATCAATGGTTGCAGGCGCACAACAAAGCAACCATCAACTGGTAACGAGCGCCCGTACTACAAATGATTTTCTGCTGTCAATAAACAAAACGGCCGTCTGAGAGCAGACGGCCGTTTGTGTATTATCTTTCCATTGTTTCGAGTTCGTATTCGAACCCGCAATCAATTTCAGCTAGTTCTTTTTCTAATTTGAAGCGGTCTTGAAGGGCTTCTATTTCTCTCCATTTTCTCTTTTTACTTTTCGTTTTAGCCGGAGTTTCTTCAATATTTAACATCGCAAACAGATCTGACTTATCCACTAGGATCTCCTTTCGTTTACCACTTAACTCAGTGCCAGAATTGAATGTTTTTCATCCTTCAGGCTCTTTTGTATCACAGCCGTCGCAAGAATAAAACAGTAAAATTTACTTTTCATTAACAATTTGTGACAGTTGTATGACACGCTGTGGTTTTGCCCAGGCAAAAACGGCCAGTAAAAACTGGCCGTTAGTCAGATGCACAGTTTTGGCTGCCAGGGCAGCCTTATTTCCTCAACTTGGTGCATTGGCGTTCCTGAAGCGACGAATCAGATGTTGTGTGGATGCGTCGAACGATTCGCTCTCTGCTTTTCCTTGAATCCCATCAAGTACTTGATTACCAAGTACTTTGCCGAGTTCTACACCCCATTGATCGAAGGAGTTTACTTGCCAGATAACGCCCTGGACAAAGACCTTATGTTCATACATTGCAACCAACGCGCCAAGTGTTTGTGGCGTGAGAGAATCAAACAATATTGTATTGCTGGGTTTGTTTCCCGGCATGGTTTTGTGTTGTGCCAGTGCGTTGCGTGCGTCCTCGTCCAACCCCTTGTCGCTGAGGTCGGCATAGCACTCGTCGAAGGTTTTGCCCTGCATTAGCGCTTGCGTCTGGCCAAAGCAGTTTGAAGCGAGCATAGCGTGATGCGTATCGTTCTGATTTGGCACGTTCAGTGGCAGCATAAAGTCTGCGGGGATCACCGACGTTCCCTGGTGTATCAACTGATGGAAAGAGTGTTGTCCATTGGTACCCTCACTTCCCCAAATGATTGGACCGGTTTGCCAATCAACGACATCGCCGTTTTGGGTTACTTGTTTGCCGTTGCTTTCCATATCCAACTGCTGTACATACGCAGGCAAGCCTCTGAGATAGTGGTAATAAGGCAGCATAACGTGAGACTGCGCGTCAAAGAAGTTGCGGTACCAAACGCCCAACACTGCCAGAATAACGGGCAAATTGCTCTCAAAAGGTGCATCGCGGAAGTGCTTATCCATGTCGTGGGCACCCTCCAGTAAACCTTTGAAATTGTCAAAGCCAAGGGCCAGAGAAATTGGCAGACCGATGGCTGACCAAAGGGAGTAGCGACCGCCAACCCAGTCCCACATGGGGAAAATATTTTCTTCGGCAATACCAAACTCGGTGGCAGCTTTAACGTTCGATGAAACAGCAACAAAGTGCTTGGCAATATCTTCCTGCTTGCCACCCTGCCCGAGGAACCAGGCTTTAGCTGTAAGGGTGTTCTGAAGTGTCTCCTGAGTAGAAAAAGACTTGGAAGACATTACTACAAGGGTTTCTTCATGGTCCACAGAGGCGAGTACATCGTGGATATGGCAACCATCGACATTTGCCACAAAGTGTACTTTGACCGCATGGTGAGTGTGCGGTTTCAGCGCTTCGGTCATGATTTTGGGACCGAGGAAGGAACCGCCAATACCAATGGCGACAATTTGTTTAACGGCTTTACCGGTATAACCTTTGTGTTCGCCTGAATGTACAGATGCCGTAAAGGCTTTGATTTTCTCAAGGGTGGCAAGTACTTCTGGCATGACGTCTTCGCCGTCAACCATTACTGGCTCGCCACTGAAGTTGCGAAGTGCGGTGTGCAGTACCGCGCGATTTTCTGTGGTATTTATGGCCTTACCGCCGAACATGGCTTCACGATGGTGCTCCACGCCCTGTGCTTTTGCAAGATCAAACAGCGCTGCCATTACTTCGTCGTTGACGCGGTTTTTTGAATAGTCTACAAACAGACCACAGGCTTCGGCCTGCATTTTCTCTGCTCGGCTGGGATCGGCAGCAAACCAATCTCGCATATGGGCATCTTTGATTTCAGACGCCAGGGCTTGCAATTTCGCCCAGGCTGGCTGGTGTGTTAAATCAGTCATAAGCTTTCCAGTGTTACAAATAAATAGGGTAGATTAGTGGCCCAGTTTTTCTTTGAGCATAACTTCCAGTTTTTCCTGATCGGCGGCAAAGTTGCGAATACCTTCTGCAAGCTTTTGTGTAGCCATGGCGTCTTCGTTCATGTCCCAACGGAAAGCCACTTCGTCGAGCTTCGCGCCCGGTGTTGCCGTAGCGCCTTTGTCCTGTAGTTTAACAGGTAATGGAGCAGTCGTATTTTTAAGCTCTTCCAGCAACTGCGGGCTGATGGTCAGTCTGTCACAGCCTGCCAGTGCCTGAATTTCACCAATATTGCGGAAACTTGCGCCCATCACCACAGTGTCATAACCGTGTTCTTTGTAGTAGTTGTAGATTTGTGTTACCGAGATAACACCAGGATCTTCATCAGCACTGTATTCTTTTTTGTCGGTATTCGCTTTGTACCAGTCGAGAATACGGCCTACAAACGGAGAAATAAGGTACACTCCCGCTTCGGCACATGCCCGCGCTTGGGCAAAACTGAACAATAAAGTGAGGTTGCACTGAATGCCACGCTGCTCCAAAATCTCAGCCGCTTTAATGCCTTCCCATGTAGAGGCAATTTTGATTAGAATACGCGACTTGTCGATGTCTTCATCGTTGTACAGTTCGACCAGGCGTTCGGCTTTTGCGATGGTGGCTTGCGTATCGAAAGACAAACGGGCGTCAACTTCTGTTGAAATGCGGCCCGGAATCAGTGCAGAGATTTCTTTGCCGATTGTTACAGCGAGTTTGTCAGACGCATCGATAAGCTGTTGAGCGGGGTCCTGAGACTGTAATTTCGCCCACGCGACAGCATCATCAATATAGCCGGCGTATTCGGGAATGCCCGCGGCTTTTAGGAGTAATGACGGATTGGTAGTGGCATCTACAGGCTGATACTTTTTTATGGCTTCGATATCGCCCGTGTCTGCTACGACGGTTGTTAATTCGCGCAAAGCGTCTAATTGATTGCTCATCGTCTCTCTCTAAATAGGTGACCTAATTAAACGAAAAGCCCACGGAACATAGTCGTTGTGAGCTGACAGATATTGATGGTTGTGTTTTTCAACGGAACCACAATGTAGGGTTTGTATGTCCGGTCGATTAAACCAGATCGATTTTGGTAATTTTATAACAGACTGGCGGTATAAATAACACCGCTATACGAGATTTTATCCTACTTATGAGGATAATCGTAATATTTTAGATGTAGAGGAACCCGTTATGATCGTGGTGGTATCACCTGCTAAGAATTTGGATTTTGACACCGAAACGCCGATAAAGACGTTTACCCAGCCAGATTTACTCGATGCCGCCGAAGCATTGGCTAAACGGTGCAAAAAATTATCCCCCGCTGACCTCTCATCACTGATGAAAATCAGTGATAAGTTAGCCACACTGAACGCCAACCGGTTTGATTCGTTTTCTACCCCGTTTACGCCAGAAAATGCGCGCCAGGCCATTTACGCGTTTAACGGTGATGTTTACACAGGGTTAGATGCCTATTCACTGAGCGAAGAAGCGCTGGCCTACGGGCAGCGCCATTTGCGCATTTTGTCAGGTCTTTACGGCTTGCTGAGACCGCTGGATTTAATGCAGCCATATCGCCTGGAAATGGGAACTAAACTCGATAACAGTAGAGGCAAAAACCTCTACGAGTACTGGGGTGATGACATTACCCTGGCCCTGAACAAAGCCCTGCAAGCGCAAGGTGACAATGTATTAGTAAACCTGGCGTCAAATGAGTACTTTAAATCGGTGAAGCCCAAGGCCCTTGATGCTATGGTAGTGACGCCCCATTTTAAAGATTTGAAAAACGGGCAGTACAAAGTCATCAGCTTTTTTGCTAAAAAAGCCAGGGGAATGATGGCGCGCTATATTATTCAAAATCAGGTTGATGACGTGGCTGGGTTGAAAGCATTTGACAGTGCGGGATACCGCTTTTGCGAAGAGCAGAGTACCGATACTGACCTGGTCTTTTTGCGCGACAATCCGTAGTGGTAGTTCTACTGGTTGCGGGTTATCGACGGTTGTATTCTGCGTGCTGTTGCAACCGGTTTTACAGAAGAAGAATGTAACATGACGACAATGCGGCGTGTATCGGAAATTGCGGGTGTATCTAAATCCACGGTTTCCAGAGCATTAAAAAACCCTGAGATGGTGTCAAAGGAAACCAGAGACCGAATCTATGAAGCAGTGCGTGAGGTAGGTTACAAACCCAACGCGTTGGCTCAACACTTTAATTCGGGCAAATCAAATACCATTGTTGTGTTGGTAACTGATATTACCAATGCGTTTTACTCAAGAATTATCAAAGGCATAGAGCTGGCAGCGCAGCCCTTGGGATACTCTGTTTTGCTGGGAGATGCCTGCGATGATGAAAACAGGGAAAGAATGTACGCTGACATGCTACACACCAGCAGGGCAGACGGGCTTATCCTTCTGCATCACCGCTTTCCCTTCGACGCAGATTGGCTACAAACCGGCACAACCAAGCCTATTGTTAGTGTTTGTATCCCGCCTGTGGAGCCCTACAACTATCCTCATATTGTGATTGATAACTTTGCCGCTAGTCGCGAAGTGGCCCTGCATCTCATTAAACTGGGGCATCGTAAAATTGCAGCCATTGCCGGTCAGGACAACGGGCAAATCACTAAAGATCGCTTAGGTGGACTAAAAAGAGTGCTGCAAGAACGCGGTATCGCGTTTAACAACGACTGGTTCATTCAGGGAGAGTACAGCAAAGCGTCTGGCGAAAATGCCGTTGAGCAGCTGATGCAGCAGGATGATCGCCCCACGGCTCTGTATTGTTTTAATGATGATATCGCCATAGGTGCGATGAAAAAACTGAGAAGTTTGGGTTTGCGGGTGCCTGAAGATGTTTCCGTGGTTGGGTTTGATAATTCGGAATTTGGTGAGTATGTGGATCCGCCACTCACCACTGTCAACCAACCTGCGTTGGAAATGGGCAAGCGAGGAATGGAGGTACTGTTTGGCCTGATGAATGGCCATGTTGTGGATGATTGTGCCCAGTATAAGCCCTATGAGCTGATTATTCGCAATAGCACAGCTATCGCTTGTGAAAACGATAAAAAAAGCGCCTGAAGAGGAATTCAGGCGCCGGTTAACTATCTTTTATCTTCGCCGTGGACAGACCTCAGTTGGTCTTGTCATAGCCTAGATAAACAGGGGCTTTTTCCCGGTTAAAGTGTGCACGCTTAAACGTATGGGCTTCAGTGTTGAACACGTAGTCGTCAAAATCGAAGTGTGCTTTGCCCGCAAATGTCACATAAAAGTATTTGAGCGTTTCGGCATAGAAATACGTTGCCAGATAGTCTTTGGCTTCTTTGGTACGCACGTCTTTCACTGAGTTATACGCAACGTCATTCCGGCAGCATGCATTCATGTCAAGCCAGTATTGTTTCACCATGTCCATGTATATGGGCTTATTGGTTAGTTGCAGTAAATAATAAGCAGACTCAACAATTTCCGGGTTCAATTCCGACTGTGGATATTCTATTTCGTCATTGCCATAGTGATAGCGGGTTGGCAGAAGTCCGTATTTATTCCACAACCAATGCCAGGTTGCCTGGTTCTTTTCCGCGTTTTCAATATCCCCGGATACAGCCTGTATGGCAGGAAAGAATGCATCGTATAACGATACTGAACGCTTCAGCACGTCGCCGGTGTTCATATCCACAATAGTATAAAACCGATGACCTTCAAAGTCGTCTGCAAGGTAACGGTTAATTTTATCGATGCTATCGTCCCAGATGGCTTTAATTTCCGGATCGGGGAACAACATCCAGCTTTTATACATATACTCGTAGTACGCATCCACGCCCGCCTGCAGGTGATGCCATTTAGTGCCTTCCCACTCGCCCGTTTCAACGTTGATGATTTCGCCGGGTAAGCCTATGTCTGAACGACGACTATAAATCGCTTTGGTGGCCCGTTTCGCCGCCTGATAATATTTTGGATCCTGGCTGTAATAACTCAAAATACCAAATTCAAACAGGTAGGTAGCAGCTTGCGCAACGTTTACTACATTGCCTTTACCAACGCCTTTGTCACCTGCGGTTTTGCCAGTGACTAAATTGACAGAGTGGTAGGGAATTCCTGTTGGGGAATTAAACGCAGGCAGAATACGATCGGCAAAGTCGATGGCTTTTTCCAGGATTTTAGGGTTCTGGGTGTAGTCATACATGGAGAGCAGACCACCTAATATGCGGATGTTAACTTCAAATACCTGCACGTAGATGTCTTTGTTCCAGTCCATGGATAGGGCATATTGCTCAATTTCATCAGCCTGCTCATCCAATCCCATTACCTTGAGTGAGCTGTAAGCGTCATACGGCGAAATGCCGAGAGAGTCTTCGTACCAGTTAAACCCCTTTTTGGACAGCGGGAGCAGTACATCGTCCCCCCAGGCATATTGCCTGTAAGCGTTCCAGGAACGCAGGGTCTCGGCTTTTACCTGGTCGGCAAGTTCAACATCTGCCAGTGCGGATTGTTGTGATATCTCGCTGGTTTTGGGCGATTCTGTTACACACCCCGTACACAGGAAGGTTGCAGCGATACTTCCTGCTATCCACTGTTTCATTTTCATAGTTTTACCTTTTTTCTATTAATACATTTGCGAGTGAATCTACCTACAAAGTTATCAATTTGCAACCGGTTGCTTTGTGTTTGGAAACACGATGTCATGTCAATAGAATAGGGTCTGGTTTCCATTAGCTGGTTGATTGCTTTGTATTTTTTTATACAAAACAACTATTTGTGTGTTTTTGTGGTTATTCTGAGAATGAACTTAGTCAATTTAGATGTTAACTTTTCGTTGACATATGATATACGTTTAAATAAATTGTAATCGATTGCAGTAAGTTTTTTTGCCGGTCTATGCAACCGGTTGCAGTGCAAGCTAACTGTTTTAAAGCAACCTCACCGATGGGTACAACAGGAACAGAAAAATGAAAAAAGACAGTACAAGAAAAGCTGGGAAACTCTATGGGCTCCCCTTTAAAAGCGGCGTGTCATTGGCTGTGGCTTTTGCATTGAATCCGGCATTTGCGCAGGACGTCACGCAAGAGAATGAAAGCGATACAATGGAAGTTATTGAAATACGGGGAATTTTGGCTAGTCAGGCTGAAAACCTTGCCATAAAACGGTTATCAAACAGTATAGTAGATGCCATCACCTCGGAAGATATTGGTAAATTCCCCGATAAAAACGTAGCTGATTCACTGCAGCGTGTGCCTGGGGTCGTTATTACCCGGGATGGTGGCGAAGGTTCTGCCGTAAGTATTCGCGGATTAGGCGCCGGGCTGACACTTACGCAATTAAACGGAAACTACATTGCTTCTACACCAGGAGAACCTACCCGGCAATTTGATTTTAATTTACTGCCATCAACTATGATTCAACGTGTTGAAGTTGTTAAATCACCGGAGGCAAGGTATGACGAAGGGGGCGTAGGTGGAACCATACGCGCCTTCAGCAGAAAGCCATTCGATCTGGATGCGAATACGACTATGCTTTCTATTGAGGGCACGTACGCAGATGTCACGAAAGGCACAGATCCTCACTATTCAGCCTTGTATTCCTGGAAAGACGAGGATGAGACTTACGGCTTTTTGGTGGGTTACACCTATCAGAAAAGACAAAACAGAACCTTGTCTGGCCAAACTGAAACCTGGCGCTGGTGGAGAGATAACGATGAAAACGGAAATGCTCCTTTACCGGTAGATACCAACGGAAACGTGGTTGCGCAAGTTGCAGATGTGCCACTTTTTGGTGGAACTTCTCTTGCTGACGGTACGCGATACGGACAGGGATTTTGGGGGCCCCAAGTAGTAAAAGGCGTGGTTTTTGATGAAACGAGGAAGCGGGAAGGTGTGCAGGCCACAGTCCAGTGGCGACCAACCGAGAACCTTACTGTTGGCGCTAATTTTTTCGGTTTCACACTCGGCTTGGATTCGCTAACCAATTCGTTGGAGGTTCCTGAGTGGTCTCTTGGTTTTAACAATGGCAGGGGCATGGTTGAAGACGTCACTTTCGCCGGAGATGCCTCACAACCAGGCGCTATTCTTACCGGTGTTAACGTAGTTGAGGACGCTGGTGGGACTATAGGAAATACCATACACCCCTGGCTCCGGGCGAATTTTAATAAAGAAGAAACTACCTCAGATACCTTCGATATTTTTGCAGATTATGAGGGCGACTTTTATACGCTCAGATTTGTGGGCGGACGTACTAAAGCGAAAGGCGGCCCTGAAGAAAACTTCAATCTAGCATATTACGGCAGTAACTGGCCAGAGCAGGATCCGGCGCGGGTAGAAAATGCCAGTACGTTTACAACGTGGCAGTTCACCGGTGAAAGTCTGGCGTTTAATCTAGACTCCGATTTTCACAATAACCTCGCTAACGGTGTAGGTGGTGGTATCGATCCGGGCTCAACAAACTCCAGTTTTGTTCGAAGTGAACAGGAAGAAACCTTTCTTCAGTTAGATGCGGATATCGATGTCGATTGGGGCCCATTTCAAATGCTGCGTGTGGGTGTTAAACACAGAGATGCAGAAGTTCACAGAGAAACGGGAAATACTTTTTACCTGGTTAAAGGCAGCGACGGTTCCCAGCTTCAGCAACAAAGTTATGTAAATAATGGTGGGATCCCAGCCCTGGCGGACGTTTTGTTAGATCAGCCTATTGACAACATTACGGGCGGTTTTTCTACCAATATTTTTCCTGCTGTTGATATCAATAAATACAGAGATTATCTCAATAGCAATTATGAAAAATACACCCGAATCGAAGATGATTTTGTTTACGATGTGGGCGAAAAGTCACTTGCGTACTATGTCCAAGGCGATTTTCAATACAACGACTTCAGAGGTAATGTGGGTGTCAGAGTTGTTGAGACAGAACAATCTGGACAATCGACGGATACCTTCTTAACCCGGCTTGATCACACCGACGATGAGACCGGTGCTTACATAGAAAACATTGAAGGCGTGGGCTATACCCAAACACTGGAAACGGTACGCCAAACCAAAAAAACAACGGATGTGTTGCCGAGCCTGAATATTTCATGGGAGCCGATCCAAGATATCGTGTTCCGCGGTGCGGTAGCGAAAGTGATCTCTAGACCTGGCTATGGTCAGATTGGCAGCATGGAACGTCTGACGTTGGTTACGCAGGAATACTATGATGACAGAAAGGACTTTGGTGCAGAACTGGGTTGGTCTGGCTCTGGGGGTAACAAAAACCTAAAACCTTTTGAAGCCTGGCAGTATGATGCAGGTGTCGAGTGGTATTACGACGAGGCATCTGTTCTGGGGATATTCTATTTCGTCAAAGAAGTCGATAATTTCATCGTCAATGCCGTTATCCCCACTACCCGGAACATCGATGGGGAAATCGTTGATGTAGACCCTTATTCCACTGTTGCCAATGGGTCGGAAGCCTCCGTTAACGGGTTTGAAATTTTTGGTAATTACAATACGGATCTGGGTTTAGGTGTGGTGGCTAACCTTACCCTACTTGACTCCGAACAAACTGACGTTTCGCTGGATGGCCAGACGCTCGGAAAGTCAACGCTGCCTGGTACTGCTGATCAATCTTTCAATTTCTCTGTGTTTTACGAGCAGGACAACTACAGTGTAAGAGCGTCGTACAACTACACATCTGAGCAGGTGCAAGGTCTGAATTCAGGGTTGACGCTTTACACCGATGCTTACGATCAGGTTGATATTAACGCGTCTTACTCTATTACGGAGAACTTATCCGTGAACGCGTCTGTGGTAAATCTAACCAAGTCAGAACAATACGCCTATCTTGGTGAGGATACCAAAGACAGATTTGTAAGCAGTGTTTACTCAGGCCGCCGTTTTTACATGGGTATGAACTTAAGGTTCTAACAGAAGCTTCGGTTTTAGGCACCCTTACCGCCCCCGTTCTGGGGGCCGGTGATGAGGTGATACCCTTAATCCTTAAGGCAATTTCATGCAAAACAAAATTTTAAAGCTCGCACTGATCGCTTCTTTAGGCGGGTTTCTGTTTGGGTTCGATACGGCAGTGATTTCCGGCACAACTGATATGGTGAAACAACAATATCAGCTGGACGATTTTCAGGAAGGGTGGTTCGTTAGTTCTGGCTTAGTTGGGTGCGTGCTGGGCGTACTTATGGCGGGGATTGTTGGTGATTTATACGGACGGAAGCCCTCTTTGCTATTTAGCGCCGTGCTGTTCACTGTTTCCGCGTTGGGATGTGCCATGGCAGCTACTTTTTCCTGGCTGGTGATATTCCGAATTGTAGGTGGTGTAGGTGTCGGTGTAGCCTCTATGCTTTCCCCCATCTATATCTCTGAGATAGCGCCGCAAAAGATACGCGGCCGGTTGACGTCGCTTTATCAATTGGCCATCACTGTGGGAATTTTAAGTGCCTTTTTATCCAATGCCTTTGTCGGCGCCGAGTTGCAGGCATTTTCCGAGTCTGCGTTAACCCCCTTTGTCGATGATAAAGCGGATGAAGCATGGCGACTTATGTTTGCCGTAGAGGTCATTCCGGCGTTGGCTTTCATCGTTTTGTTGTTATTCATTCCCAGAAGTCCTCGTTGGTTATGGACGAAAGGAAGGACAAAACAGGCGGCTGAAATTGTCGAGCGGTTTGGGATTTCCGATTTCGACGCCGTTGTTAACGGCCCTGAACACACAAAAACGTCCCGCCCCGTTAGTGGCAAGATAAAGCTAGCGATCCTCGCAGGTGCTTTGCTGGCAATTTCCACGCAAACAAGTGGTATAAACGCCATCATGTACTACGGGAACAGTATTTTATCCAAGGGCGGGATGGATACCCAAAGCGCTTTTATTGGCCAGGTATTCGTTGGCTCTATCAATGTGCTTTTTACATTTATTGCCATTTTTACCATTGATATTATTGGTCGAAAAAGGCTCTTGTACATTGGCGTCACGGGAATAATTCTCTCTCTTACCCTTACCGGTATTATGTTTTACACCAATGCACATTCGTCACTTAAATTGACCTTTATTCTGACTTTTGTCGCTTGCTATGCGTTTTCTTATGGACCTGTTATCTGGGTTCTTCTTTCCGAATTATTTCCCACCAATATCAGAAGCAGGGCCATGTCAGTTGCTGTGTTGGCACTCTGGATTGCAAATACCCTGGTAGGGCAATTAATTCCATTTATGAGAAGTCATTTAGGCGAAGCCGGTATCTTTTGGATTTTTGCGCTTTGTTGTGTGCCGACTTACTTCATTGCAAATCGTTTTCTCCCGGAAACCAAAGGCATGTCGCTGGAAGAAATCGAAGAATACTGGTTACGAAAATAGGGTCACAATGTTGAATACACTCGTAGGAAAAGTGGCGGTTGTCACGGGCGCGGCAAACGGTATCGGTTTAGCTATAAGCCAAGGGTTTGCGGAGTGCGGCGCCACTGTTGTCATGACAGATATCGACAATGATAAATTACACCTGGAAAAGGACTTACTTCTTAGAGATTACGATTCTGTTGACGCGGTAACCTGTGACGTTGGTTGCAGCGATAGTGTCAAGCAAATGGCAAAACAGGTGCTAAGAGACCACTCACAAATAGATGTTTTAGTTAATAACGCTGCGGTGGCTATTCCAGGGAATATCGTCTCCATGAGCGAAGCCGATTGGTCATCGGTGATTAATACTAATCTGAGCAGCGTTTATCGCACCATTCAGGCTTTTCTCCCCTCCATGCTAACGCGCAAAAGTGGCAGCGTTATCAACATCTCATCAGTACAGGCCAGTCGATCATGGCGCAACTGGACAGCCTATGCGACAGCAAAGGGCGGCATTCGCTCAATGACTATTCAATTAGCCGGACAGTTTGGCGACATGAATGTGCGATTCAACACGATTACGCCCGGTGCCATTCTGACACCAATGAATGAAAACAGGGCAAAAGAGGAGGGGGAAGCATTTTTGGCGCAGAGTAAAAAAATGAGTCCGGCAAGCCGCTTGGGAAGAACGTCTGAAGTAGCATCTGCCGCTGTTTTTCTCGCTTCAGATGATGCTGCATTCGTCAATGGCGCAGACATAAAAGTTGATGGTGGACTGTCAACCGTCCCCAGATATGAGGAACACACGTGATGAGTAATAACAAACACACTCCGACTGCCGCACTGGACGGAATTCGGATTATCGATTTAACACAGTTGCTGCAGGGGCCGTATGCTACGCAGATGCTTGGTGATTTAGGGGCAGATGTGATCAAAGTTGAACGCTTTCGCAGCGGCGACCTTTATCGCAGTATGACCTTCTTTGACGAGTGGATTGAAGGTACTGAATCGCCTTGCTTTATGCCGTGGAATCGGAACAAGCGGTCTATTTCATTGAACTTAAAGTGCGATGATGGAAAGGCGGTGCTTCGCAAGCTCATTCAATCAGCTGATGTGATTGTTGAAAATTTTCGCCCAGGCGTAATGGCGCGCTTAGGGTTCAGCTATGAAGATGTACAAACTATCAAGCCGGATATAATTTACTGTTCGGCGTCAGGCTGGGGAACCAGCGGTCCTTACGTCTCCAGGCCGGGTCAGGACCTGTTGGTACAAGGGGTCAGCGGGGCGATGACGACATCTGGCAGAGCAAGTGACGGGCCTGTTGCTATTGGTACTGCACTTTGCGATCAGGTAAGTGCGCTCAATGCTGTATATGGGATCCTGGCTGCGTTGTTTCATCGCCAAAGAACCGGGCAAGGGCAGCTTGTGGAAGTCAACCTTCTCTCGTCTGCCATCGCCTTTCAAATGCAGGATTTTTTCACTATCCAAAATATGGGGCGACAGTTTGAACGCCCACAATCAGGTATTGCTCACCCGGGGAATGGTGCACCGTTTGGCACTTATAAAACCCTTGATGGGTATATTGTGATTGCGATGGGTGACTGGCATACACTGGTTGAAGCCTTAGAAGCGCCACATCTGGAAAAATATGCTGATTCGAAGATTTTATTTGAAAAAAGAGATGAAATTTTCTTTGAAATTGAGGAAATAACCAAAACCAAGGGCACCGAAGCGTGGATCGAACGCCTGCTTAGCTTTGATTTGTGGGTATCACGTGTGAATCAGCAGTGCGCTGTAGAGCATGACCCTCAGGTGATACACAATGAGACCTTTGTCGATGTTGAGCATCCCAAAGCCGGGCGCGTAAAAGTGACGAATGTACCGGTAAAACTGAGTAAAACACCAGGGAAAATCGATAAGCCAGCGCCTCTGTTGGGGCAACACGGGAAGGAAATTCTGTCTGAAGTCGGTTATCGGGAGGAGGAAATCGCTGCTCTGTTCAAAGGCGGTGTTGTCTATAGCCAGAACGAGGAAAACGCATTGTGAAATACCGTCATATTCAGTTGGAAACGGAAAATACCGTAGCATTCATCTCGTTTTCCCGTAGCGAACAGTTGAATGCGATGAATAGTGCCATGATGGACGAAATTATCCATGCGCTGAATGTTGTTAACGGGGCCCAGCACAGCGAAATCAAGGTGTGTGTAGTCACGGGGATTGGAAGAGCTTTTATGGCCGGGGCAGACATCAAGGAATATGCCGCTCAAACAGAACAGGAATTCAGTGCTTTTCAGGCGCAAGGTAAAGCACTCTACAGTGCAATTGAGAACAATACTAAGCCGGTCGTCGCGGCAGTGAATGGTTATGCGTTTGGTGGTGGGTTTGAAATAGCCTTGGCGTGCGACATGATAGTGGCATCTGAGTGGGCCAAGTTTGCTTTGCCTGAAATCAAACTTGCTTTAATTCCAGGCGGGGGCGGTACTCAGCGATTAGCAATGAAGCTGGGTCGCAATCTCGCAAACGAACTACTAATGACGGGAAAGGCGGTAGACGCAAATTGGTTGTGCGAACGGGGGCTGGTCAATACCGTTGTGCCTAAATCCGAAGATTTTATGGATCAAGTGAAAAGATTTGTCGCTCCGTTGCAAGAAGCAAATCCGGACTGCCTGACGGCAATCAAACAACTAACGCTGGCCGCTTCTGGCGACGTCAAGGGTTCTCAGTTAATGGCCGAACAGCGCTTGTTAGCACAATTTTACAATGGGCAGGAAAGCAAAAAACGCATCGCCGAGTTTGTCAACAAGGGGGCTAAGTAGTCATGACCGACATTCAGTTCGCAGGCAGTACCTGGGATCACAGTCGCGGTTACGACCCCCTCGTAGCCTGCTCACGTGAGTATGCTCAGAACGAAGGCGTAAAGATCAACTGGAGTAAGCGCTCACTTAAAGATTTTGGTGACGCATCGCTTACTTCATTGTCACGCAATTATGATTTGCTGGTTATCGATCATCCGCACATACCCCTGGCGGTATCAGAGAATTGTCTGTTGGCGTTAGATGAGCTGGTGCCTGCGTCAGAATTGGCGTCTATAGGGAAAACTATTGGTGAGCCAAGCTATTCCAGTTATCACTATCAGGGCAAACAGTGGGCTATGCCTGTAGACGCAGCTACGCAAATCGCCGTCTTACGGCCTGACTTGCACAAAAGGACTGCACCACAAACATGGCAAGAAGTTTTCGACATGAAGGGCGTTGGTATGGCACTGTGCCCCACAGATGCGATGTGTTCTTTCTTGTCGCTCGCTGCGCAAAGAGCTCAGGTAAAGCAAATGCATGATGGTTTGACATTTATTGATGAATCCGTGGGCGTGGATATTCTCGCTTTCTTGTTACGGTTAAAAAAAGTTTGCCATCCGGACGGGATTAACTGGAACCCCATAGACCTTCTCGATTATATGTCTGAAGAAAGTGACGTAGTGTATGCTCCGTTAATCTTTGGCTATAACAACTATTCACGGTCTGGTTTTAGTCGCCACGCACTGTCATTTCACGATGTCCCTATGCCAATAAATAAGCACCAGCACAGTTATTCAGCCATTTTAGGCGGCGCTGGCTTCGCTATTTCAGCTTATTGCAAGCACCCGGAGGCTGCTGCAAAATTTGCGTTATGGTTGTGCTCTGAACAACAGCAAAAAGGGCTGTATTTCGCCGAGAATGGGCAGCCTGCTCACATTCGGGCTTGGTCTGACGAAAATGTAAACACGGTGGCTGGCCATTTTTTCTCGAATACCGGGAAAACACTTGCCAACGCATGGGTTCGTCCAAAGTATCCTTGGTGGCCGTCATTTCAGCGCCATGTAGGCGATGTTGTCAACGAATTTTTAAGAAAACCGGGAGACGAACTCACCGTCATCCGGCACCTGAATCACGAATATGCGATGATGATAAAATGAAACACTGTGTACACGTCTTTTTGGGAAGTTACACATCGTATATCGATGACAACCTGATTGGTGAAGGGCACGGAGTATATTGTGCGAAGCTGAATTTAATTACCGGGCAACTGATACAGCACGACGATGTCATTATTCCCAATCCGAGCTTTCTTGCAAGGGGACAGAATCATCCAGTGATATACGCAATCAGCGAAGACAAGGAAAGTGCAGGGCCCCGGGTGAGCGCACTTACAAGGGGAAAGGGCGATGGCTATTCGGTGCTGTCGAGTCAGCGCATTCCTGGAGATTACGCCTGCCATCTGGCAGAGTTTGAAGGCGTATTGATTGTGGCATTGTACGGCACAGGTGCTTTGCTGGCTTATGAAATACTGGCTGGTGGCGCCATTGGCCCGTTGCGATGTGTCATCAGACACAGCGGGCACAGTGTTAACCCGCAGCGCCAGGGAAGCCCTCATCCACACCAAATTTATCCGTTGCAGACAAAGGGGATTTTCCTGGTGCCAGATCTGGGGCTCGACAAAGTCTGTGCATATTCGATTTCACAATGTCGGCTGATCCCACAACCTGGTTTGGATTTGAATTTGCCTGCAGGCAGTGGGCCAAGACACCTTGTGGATTTTGACGAGGGTAATCGGCTGCTGGTCTTAGGTGAATTGTCTGCTTGCGTCTATCAATATACTTGGAATGGCAGTCGTTATATTCTCTCGGGGCAATTGGAGCTGGAGCCTGATGTGACTTTACCTGACCACGGCGCATCCACAATAAAAAGGCACCCCTACAAACGGCTTTGCTACGCAGGAAGCCGAAGTGAAAATGCTATATATACGATGGCGCTAAACCAGGACGATCTAGTCTTAACGGATGTGCTCTACTGCGATGGCTGTAATCCCCGGGATTTTTCAATTTCACCAGACGGGCAGTGGTTGGTCGTTGGGCTCTTAGATTCTAACGAGGTGCATGCATACAAGCTGGCCGAAGACGGCAGTTTGGCGATGAAGCCCGTTGTGACCTCGTTTATCTCGCCGGCATGTGTCGTATTTTAGCGAGTCAATGGCATTTACTGAGGTCAGCGCACAGAAATCACTCCGCGCGCTGACAAATAAATTACGCCAATACTTCTTGTAAGGCGGCAACACAGGCATCAGTTTCTTCTGGCGTACCTACGCTTATTCGCGACCAAGAGTCAAAGCCGGGCCAGGTTCTGCCCACGACTTTGATTCCCTTTGCTTTCATTTTTTCAGCAAACGCATCGTGGGGCATACCCGTATCCACGTAAATGAAATTACCCTGCGGATTTTTGGCGTAAGGACGACCAAGGGCTTCAGCCGCAGCGGTGAGTTTATTGCGTTCGACTCTTATACGCTTCCGCATAGTCTCGAGGTTAGTGTGGTCGTCCATACTGGCCATACCGGCAACTAAAGCCAGGTAGTTCACTCCACCCATGCGCAGTTTTCTGCCCAATTGTTTGGCTTGATCTGCAGGCATGATGGCATAGCCTAAACGCTGGCCTGCCATGGCATGTATTTTGGAAAAAGTGCGACAAATAACCACGTTGTGGCCGTCAGCTACTAATTGTGATTGTACATTTGCCGGATAAGCGTCTGACATTTCTATGTAGGCTTCATCGATGAAAACCTGTGCTTTCTTTGACACCCGTTTGGCAAAAGCGGTGAGTTTCGCCGGATCTACTATTTTTCCTGTTGGGTTATTGGGGTTACATATGTACACGGCAGTTGTGTCGTCAGTTACTGCAGCTTCAATGGCGTCGAGATCAAAGCCCATTTCAGCGTCTAGAGGAACATAGGTAACATCAGCACCCATGAATTCGGCACCTCGGGGAATACCTTCGTAGGTTGCCATGGAAGTTACCAACTTATTGCCGTTTTCGGTTATCCACTCTGCATAGCCAAACAGAATAGGTGAGGAGCCGTTTGTTACGACAATTTGATCTGCCGATACTCCTTCTTGCCGGGCAATTTTTTGTTTTAACACGTCAACCGTGGCATCGGTATAGCGAGCAAGATTAAACAGTTCACCCTGCATTGCATCAACCGCTTTCTGTGAAGGTCCAAAGGCATTTTCGTTGGAAGAGAGCCGCACCAATCCATCGTTGACATTCGGGGTTGCTGATGGGAAATGTGCGGTTTTCATCCCGGCCGCCTGAAGCTCTTTAACGCCGCTTTCAAAACAGCCGGTGAGGGCCACAGCGCCTGCGCCTACGCTAACTGTTTTTAACCATTTGCGTCTTGAAATACCCGATGTGCTCATGCTTTCTGTTCGATTTGCTGCCATGATTTTTCTCTTCTCTTGAATGGTTGAGTGATGCTGTTTTTCTCTGTTTAATTCGACGGTGAGGTAATACCGTTGGTTTCGGTCACAGACAACGTCAATGCAACTGGCATTCCAAATAGATAATCTGGCGCGATGGGCTCGAAATAAGGGGATAATCTGCACCTCAGTTGCGACAAACGGCCAGTCAGCCCATAAAAACTGGTCGGAAGCCTGTATCTAAGGACAATAGAAATGCCTTGGTATGGTGCGTTGAACTATTTTGGGGACATATTTTGGAGACAAGCCCCGCCGGGCCTGCCGAACCAACCTACAATTTCAATATCATTTTTCCCGTGTTTTTTCCTTCGAAAAGCATGTTCAGCCCTTCACAGGCGTGGTCTAAGCCTTCAATGATATGCGCGCGATATTTGATTTTTCCCTGTTGAACATAAGGGGTGAGTTTTTCCAATAATTGCGGTATCTCGTTCCAGTGATCCGGCATGGCAAAACCTTGGATTGTGATACGTTTTTTGATCAGCGGTATCCAATTGGGTCCTGGAGAAGGTTTTTCAGCCTGATAATCGGCAATCATACCGCAGACAACAATGCGGCCGTGCTCATTCATACGGTTCACTATGTGGTGCTGGATAGGGCCACCGGTGTTTTCGAAAAATACATCAATGCGATCTGGGGTCAGGGATTTTAGCTTTTCTTTTAAATCGTCAGTTTTATAGTTGATAGCACCATCAAAACCGAGTTCATTTACTATCCACTCGGCTTTGTCGTCGCTGCCCACAACCCCGATGACACGCAGTCCATCTGCTTTTGCTAACTGACCAACAATCGAACCCACAGAACCCGCGGCCCCGGTAACGATGAGGGTTTCACCCTGTTTCGGTTTGCCAAAATTATACAGACCTGTGGTGGCTGTTAATCCGGGTAACGCAAACACGCACAGCGCCATTTCTTCGCTAATACCTGCCCGCAGTTTATTAAATCCTCTACCGTTACTGACTACATATTCACTCCAGCCCGTCATTCCCATCACTTTGTCGCCGACGGCAAAATCCCCATTTTTTGATTCGACGACTTCCCCAACGCCGCTGGAGCGCATGACATCACCTAATTCAACCGGTGGAATGTAGCTTTCTCTGTCGTCACTCATCCACCCCAACATGGCAGGATCCAAGGACATATGGGTTTGTTTGATGACTATCTCACCGTCTTTTGCCGATGGAATAGTTTTTTCCCGGGTTTCGAATAAATGCGGGCCAATTTTTCCGTCGTCAGGGCGTTTCACTAACGCAATTTCTTTATATGTGGACATATTGTCTCCTTATTGGTATTGCTGTACGAATGAGGTTGGGATGTTTTTATTTATTGCAACGGTTATACGGCTGAATGCGTGATATTGATGGCCGCAATGGACAAATTTATGGTCACCGGCCAATGTCTTTCCGCAGTAAACCGCAACAGGAGAAGAATTGTGTACACTCTATACGGATTCCCCCGTACACGCTCAGTGCGCGTTGCCTGGGCGTTGGAAGAACTCGGACTGCCCTACGAGTACCAACTGGTAAACTTGCGCACGGGAGAGCAAAAATCAGAAGCTTTCCTACAGCGAAACCCGGCTGGAAAGGTACCGGCACTAGCAGGCGAAATTGGCACAATGATGGAGTCTGCGGCCATTGTAACCTGGTTGCTAGACAAGCATGGCCAACAGGAGTTTATGCCCGTGCTAGGTTCGCCGGAAAGAATGCGTTACGAAGAGGCCATGATATTTTTAACCACAGAACTTGAACAACCTTTGTGGAATATGGCGAAGCACAAATTTGCGTTAGCGGAGGAATATCGCCTCGACGGGATGCAGCGGGTGGCAGAGTTTGAATTTGCCTCCGCTATGGCTACATTTTCAGCTATGCTCGGCGATAAATCCTATTTAACCGGCGCATTGTTTACCGGTGTGGACATCGTTGCAGGTCATATTCTCGCATGGGCCAAGGGCAGCAAAATGACCTGGCCCTATGACAATGTCACCACCTACGCAGAGCGTGTATTGGGAAGACCGGCCTACCAACGGGCATGGAAAAATGAAGTTGCTCATCTTCCGGCGTAAGTGGGTTAAGCGCGAGCGGCTTAATCGACAAACATTTCTTGCTGAAACTTGAGTGTTTGGGTTTGGTTGCCCTGCTGAATGTCAATAGAAAAGCGAAATGTTTCCCTGTCATTAAACGACACAGGTGCAATGTAATAAATAGCATCCTGCTCTGTGATGCGCTTAAAGGCGAGGGGCCTGGTGGTACCTAAGAGGTTTCGCGCAGTACCGGAAACGGCGGTACTGAGCGGTTTTTTTGTCTGACTATCGAGCACAGAAATATTCACAATGGCATTGTACTTACTGCGTATAATGCCATAGCGCTTAGCAATTTCGGGAGTGAAAAACGTAGTGTTAACCACAATGTAATGCACATCCCATTTACCCAGCTTTTCCATCTGTTCTGCTGATGCATGACTGTTGAGTAACACGAGTAGGCAGCCCATTAACCAGGTGATATAACTCGGGCGATACGTCATGGTTTTTCTCCAACACTAAATAAAAAAGGCTCAGTAAATCCCGAAAGTGTTTTGCAGCAGTATCTGAATAAACTGCAATGCAATAATGGCGATGAGCACTGACAAATCGAGCCCGCCGATCGGGGGGATCACTTTTCTGATGGGCGCGAGAAAGGGTTCGGTGAGTTGATAAAGCACATATTCAATGGGATTTTGTCCCTGTGAGACCCAACTGAGTATGGCGCGAATGATCAACATCCAGAACATTAGCGACAAAGCTTGCTTGAGAACGGTAATTAGCGCCAGAATGATGATGGCCACCGGGTTTATCATACCTGAACCAAAGAGTAAGGTGAGGGCCACAAACTTTAATGCAGCAACAGCTATTGCCAGAACAAGAGTGGCTGTATCGAAGTTGCCTATAGAGGGAATGACCCGACGCAGCGGACCGACAATGGGGTGCGTGGCTTTGACGATAAACTGACTGGCAGGATTGTAGAAATCCGCTTTTACCAATTGTAACCACAATCGTAAAATCACTACCATCAGATATAAATCGAAGAGGGTATTGACTAAAAATACCGATGCGTCGTTCATGTAACGTTTCCTGTATAAATTAAAACTGTGTGGCCATTTCTTCAGCCCTAGCGACGGCAGCGCGCATGGCTTTGCTGACGGTTTCCTGCAGGCCTTCTTCTATCAGGGTATTTACAGCTGCCGCTGTTGTACCACCTTTAGATGTAACGTGGGATCTCAATTGACTTAATTCAATCTCTGGATTGTGACAAACCATTTCTGCTGCGCCTAACATGGCTTGTTGCACCATTAATCGGGCTACGGATTTGTCAAAGCCCATACTAACGGCTTCTTCTTCCATCGCCTGCAAAAACAGGAAAAAGTAAGCCGGACTGCTGCCGGCTGCGGCAATGACACCATTAATGCCGTCTTCACGGTCAACCCACACGGTTTCACCTACTGCCCCCATAACGCTGTCGGCATAATCTTTATCGTCGCGGTCAACGGTATCATCGGCATATAATCCCGACATCCCCTTGCCGATCAGGCTCGGTGTATTAGGCATAATGCGAATTATCGGGTATTCGCCTCCGAGCATTGTCTGCAAGCGGGCAACGGGTAAGCCTGCGGCGATGGACAAAAACAACTTGCCTTCAAGATCGTTGTTAGCTGTCAACGCGCCCAGCATGTCTGCCATAATTTGTGGCTTAACTGCCAGTACAATGGCTTCAGCAAACTGACACGCTTCGTCGTTTGATTGGGTTACCTGAATACCAAATTCTTCGCTTAGTGCCTCCAGCTTTGGCATGGACGGGTTACTGGCGAGAATGCGTGTTTTGTCGTAACCCGATTGAATTAGCCCGCTGATAATACTGCGAGTCATGTTACCTGCGCCAATAAAAGCTAGTTTTTTCTGTTGCATGAAAACCCTTTAGATTCAGTGGAAAAAATATCCGAAAAATGAGTTAGCCATTGTTTCGACTGCCGAAAATGGCCGTACCTATTCTGACCATGGTGGAACCATGGGCGATGGCGGCTTCGAGATCGCCACTCATTCCTACGGACAGGGTATCAAAATCGCTCAGCTTTGTGTGATATTGGGTAAATAATTCTGCCAGTTTACCCAGCGTTGTTGCTTGTTTAACGGTATCAGTTGTGGCTTCGGGGATCGCCATTAATCCGCGTAGACGCAAGTTTGGCATGGCGGCTATCGTTTCAATTAACGCGGGGAGTTCCTGCTCGCCGATGCCCGATTTGCTACTTTCGCCATCTATATTCAGTTGAATACATACATTCAGTGCTGACATGGTGGCCGGACGCTGGTCGTTGAGGCGGCGGGCAGTCTTTTCCCGGTCTACTGATTGGACCCAGTGAAAATGTTCGGCCACGATACGGGTCTTATTTGACTGAATGGGACCAATCATATGCCACTCAATGTCTTTGAGATGGGTGAGGGCTTGGATCTTTTCTACTCCCTCCTGCACATAGTTTTCACCAAATAAACGTTGTCCTGCTTCATACGCTTGGGTGATATCAGATACCGGTTTTGTTTTACTCACCGCTAGCAATTGAACGGATTTTGGTGGACGATGCGCATTGGCAGTGGCGCGTTCCATTCGCAAGTGTGCGGATTTCAGTCGTTCTGCTATTGTTTGCATTAGTCACCTGTGTTTGGAGAAGTGGTTGTGGATATTACCGAACTTTTGGCATTTAGTGTTAAAAATAAAGCCTCAGATTTGCACTTATCGGCAGGACTGCCGCCTATTATTCGCGTTGACGGTGAAATGCGCCGCCTCAACGTCGCAGAGCTGGATCACAAACAGGTGCATGCGCTGATATATGAAATAATGAATGACAAACAGCGCAAGGAATACGAAGAAAATCTTGAGGTGGATTTTTCTTTTGAAGTTAAAGATTTGTCGCGTTTCAGGGTGAATGCATTTGTGCAGAATCGCGGTGCCGCTGCCGTGCTCAGGACTATTCCAAGTAAAGTCTTGTCGTTGGAAGATCTAGGAGCGCCCGAGATATTTCGCAGTATCATAGACCAGCCCACGGGACTGGTATTGGTAACGGGGGCAACCGGTTCAGGTAAGAGTACCACGCTTGCAGCGATGATAGACCACATAAACAATACCAAGCGCGACCATATTCTCACTATCGAGGACCCCATTGAGTTTGTCCACGACAACAAACTAAGTGTACTCAATCAACGGGAAGTACACCGGGACACCCACAGTTTTTCCAACGCCTTACGTTCAGCGTTGCGGGAAGACCCTGATGTGGTTCTTGTAGGTGAGCTGCGCGACCTTGAGACCATTCGTTTGGCAATGACGGCGGCGGAAACCGGGCACCTGGTGTTTGGCACCTTGCACACCAACTCTGCACCTAAAACCATCGACAGGATCATCGACGTGTTTCCCGCAGAAGAAAAAGCCATGATACGATCAATGTTATCGGAATCCCTTCGCGCGGTTATTTCGCAAACCTTATTGAAGAAGATCGGGGGAGGCCGGGTGGCTGCTCACGAAATAATGGTGGGCATTCCTGCCATTAGAAACCTGATCCGCGAAGATAAAGTTCCGCAGATGTACTCAGTAATACAGACTGGTCAGGCCCATGGTATGCAAACCATGGAACAGGCATTACAAAAAATGGTCGCCCTTGGCGTGATAAGCCAGCAAGACGCGGCCGCAAAATCCATTGATAAAAACAAACACATGTAGGAGCGCTGCGTGAAACTGCAGTCTTACTTTGAAATGGCCACTGAGCGTGGCGCGTCAGATATTTTTATCACCGTAGGTTTTCCGGTGAGTGCAAAAATAGATGGTCAGCTAACGCCGTTAGGCGATGAACCGCTCTCGCGATTTCAGGCCAAAGAACTGGTTCAAAGCGTTATGGAAGAGCGCTATATTCGCGAGCTGAATGAACTCAAAGAGAGTAATTTTGCCGTTGGTATTACTAATGTCGGCCGCTTTCGCTGCAGTGCATTTTGGCAACGTGACTCCATTGGAATGGTGGCCAGAAGAATTGTAACCGAAATTCCTAAAGTCGATGAACTGGGTTTGCCCGGTGTGCTCAAAGATATCATCATGAGTAAGCGGGGCTTGGTGCTTATGGTTGGTGCAACAGGGACGGGGAAATCTACTTCTCTGGCTGCCTTGATTGACCACCGCAACCACAGTAGTCGAGGCCATATTTTAACCATTGAAGATCCCATCGAGTTTATTCACAAACACGGTCAGTGTGTGGTAACTCAACGTGAAGTGGGTATTGATACAATGAGCTTTGACGATGCCCTTAAAAGCTCCTTGCGTCAGGCCCCTGACGTTATTTTGCTGGGCGAGATCCGCTCAATGGAGACTATGGAATACGCCATGTCGTTTGCCGATACCGGGCACCTTTGTGTCGCGACACTGCACGCGAACAACGCCAACCAGGCCATCGAGCGCATCATGCATTTGGCGCCTAAAGAAATGCACAATAAACTCTTGTTCGATTTAAGCTTGAACTTGCGTGCTATTGTGGCTCAGCAATTGGTTCCCAAAAAAGATGGCAAGGGAAGGGTTGCTGCTATTGAAGTGTTGCTGAATTCACCTTTTGTGGCAGAGCTCATTCAGAGCAATCGCACCGGTGAGCTCAAAGATGCGATGAAAAAAGGCAAAGAGTTAGGCATGCAAACCTTTGACATGGCATTGTACGAGTTATACCGGCAAGATCGCATTAGCTATGATCAGGCTATTCATCATGCCGATTCTCCCAACGATTTGCGATTAATGATAAAACTCGAGGCCAGCGAAGGTTCTGAACTCGGGTCGTTGTCGGGTGTATCCATCGACATGGATGACTAAAAAGCCATGCGCAAACTTTTTTCTCACGACGACCGGTTTCTGTTTCAGCAGTTGCGGACGGAACTGGATGCCGTGTGTATCCCTTATTTGGTAAAAAACGAGTATGCGGGTGGTGCCATGGGCGAATTGCCGTGGCAGGAGACGCAGCTAGAGCTTTGGCTCATGGATGAGCAATGGTACGAAAAAGCGAAAGCTATTGTTAACGACCTTGTGACTAAACGCAGCGACAAGTTTGCGTGGCAATGTGGTGAATGTGGGGAAGTAATCGAAGGGCATTTTCCATTGTGCTGGAACTGTCAGACTTCCCAGGAAGCAACTGACAGTGGCAATTGACACAAGAGTATCCGCAGGGGATTGCCTTAGTTATAGGTGTCGCTTACTGGAATTGGTTTTCAGCCCAACTGGTAAAAATAACGCAGGCAGATACACTGTCAACCTTGTCCTTCGTCAGTTTTTTATAGCCACCTAACTCGAACAACATGGCCTTCGCATCTGCCGTAGAAAGCCGTTCATCCCAAGTTTCTACAGCGACGTTGAAGCGTCCGAGTAACCGATTGGCAAATCGCTTGGCAAGGAGGGTAACTGTCTGTTCAGTGCCGTCCATGTTCAGGGGCAGACCAACTACTACCAAATCCGGTTGCCACTCACTGTATAACGCCTTAACCTTATTCCAGTCCGGTACGCCATCCTGAGCTTTTAGCGCTGCAAGGGGAGAAGCCGTTCCGGTAATTTCCTGCCCCACAGCGACACCTATGCTTTTGGTCCCAAAATCAAAGCTTAGTACGGTTCGTGATTTTGCCTCAGGCATGGCCGATCTCTGGCGTCAGTTGCCATATATCCACACCGAGCTTTTTCACTGCAGCCTGCCATTTTTTATGGATCGGCGTGTTGAACAGAATCTCGGCGTCAGCTTCTACGGTTAGCCATGCGTTTTCCTGCATTTCTTCCTCCAGTTGTCCGGCTTCCCAGCCAGCATAGCCCAGAGCAATCAATGCGTGTTCAGGACCGCTTTTACTGCCAATTGCCGAGAGAATATCTTTAGACGTAGTGACGACAATTCCCGGCCCCAAAGGCAGGCTGGAACCCCACTCTCCTTCACCCGAGTGTAAAACAAAGCCTCGTTCTTGCCCAACTGGGCCACCGGCCAGGATAATTTGTTCAGACGTATCATCGCCATAAGAAACGTCTTTGTCGGTCTGTTCTAATAGTTCTTTAAGTGTCATCGTCGACGGCTGATTGATAACAATACCCATCGCTCCTTCACTATTGTGCTCGCAAATGTAAGTTATGGAACGGGAAAAATAAGCGTCATCCAGCGAAGGCATAGCAATGAGAAAATGGTTCTGCAGTGAAGTAAGTTCTGTCATCCGATACCACCTTTGTTTGCCAGTTTCTTTTCAATCGCATCAAAGAGTTTACCCATGATGCTGATATCGTAATGCGCTTCTATTTCTCTTACGCAAGTGGGGCTGGTAATATTTATTTCTGTAATTCTATCGCCAATTACATCCAGCCCAACAAAAAGGATTCGATTATCAGTTAAAACCGGCGCAATGGCTTCTGCCAAGGCGCGATCCGACTCGCTGATTGGTTGTGGTCGACCGGTACCTCCAGCGGCGAGATTTCCTCGATTCTCCCCTTTGCTGGGCAATCTCGCAAGACAGTAGGGCATCACTTCACCATCGACAATAAGTACGCGTTTGTCACCGTCTTTGATGGCAGGTAAGAATTCTTGCACCATCATCTGCTGGGTACCGTTTTTTGTCAATGTCTCGATAACAACGCCAAGGTTATTCCCGTCATCTTTTATTCGAAAGATTGATGTTCCGCCCATGCCATCGAGGGGCTTACAGATAACGTCTTTATGCTTACTATGAAAATCCCGGACATGCTTGGCGTTGCGAGTTACCAGCGTCGCAGGGATCAGCGAAGGAAACCAAGACGTGAATAGCTTTTCGTTGTAATCGCGCAATGCCTGGGGATTATTCACGACTAATGCGCCCTCAGCCTCAGCCAGTGACAGCATTTGCGTGGTATACAGAAACTCGCTGTCAAAGGGGGGATCTTTACGCATCAACAGCGCGTTGATGTCGCCTAACCCGACAATTTTTTCTTCTGCGAGGTGATAAAAATCAGTGGATTGGTCTTTTACCGTTACTTCTCGCGCGGTTGCCATAGGTTTGCCGTTGTCCAGAAACAGGTCAGCCTGTTCCATATAAAGTATGGTTGCCCCGCGTTTTTGTGCCTCCAGCATCATCGCGAAACTGGTGTCTTTATGGGGTTTCACCTGTGAAATGGGATCCATTATGAAACCAACGGTATAACTCATGTCTTGATACTCGGTTGTAGAGGATAGTTACTTCCTACTATGGCGGCATTATTGACAAAATCAATATGAAAAGCAGTAAATGCCGACTATGACGCTTCAGGAATATACATCACCATTCGGGTTCCCGAACCAAGGTGACTGTCGCAGCTAAAGGTCCCTCCCATTTCAGAGGTAACCTGATGATAGCACGCGGATAAGCCACGCAGTGTTTTGTCTTGGGAATAAAGGGCGTCAGTAAGGGGGCGCATGGCGTGTTCAGTAACGGTTTTGTCGATGCCCACACCGCGATCTTCAACAACCAGCTTCATAATGCGACGGTTATTTCTGCTACTGACTTGTGCTGACAACCACACCCGGCCATCATTGCAGTTTGGATAGGCATGCCGGTATACGTTTAAAATCAGCTCACATATAACCTGAGTAAACGTACCTTCTGGCAAGCGAAACTCAAGGTCTACGGGGATATCGATACAATAAAACACCGCTTGAAAGTCGTTTGCAGCAATGGTGTTAATAAGCGACGACATTAGCTGACAGACCAGCAATGGGCGGGTGGTGTTTTGTGTTACCCGATCGAGATACAGGTCGAGCTCGTTCACCCGTTTCTGGGCATGTGACATTATTTTCTCGCCTTCCGCACACGCGCGGTTGACACTTTGGTAATACGTGAGCAAAGCCTGTTTGTTCAGCGCTTTTTGTTCAAGCTGCTGTTTATTTTGAGCGGTCACCACCTGTTGAAATGACAATGTGGTTCTGGCTACATTCAACGCATCACGAACATCTTCAATGAAGCCTTCGGCCATATGTTGAAAACCGTTCGGCAACGGGCGTTTCACGTACGCCGATTCTACCAATGACTGTTTTGCCAGCAGTTTTTGACAGCTTTGCGTTAACGCAGAAATTTGTTCCTGCTGTCTTTGTGTTTGAAGGGTTAGCTGCCAGGCATCACGGCTTTTGCGTTGTTGCGACTCGCACAGAGTAAACACCTTTGCGAGGTTTGTAGCAACGCTTTTAAAATGAGACACGGTGTGAGTATCGGGTTCACATTTGCGGTTTCCCGCGACAACAAAGGTACCGCGACACTGCCCTTGATAGATTAATGGAAAAGACCACAAACTGAAGATGCCACTTTGCCCAACGTCTTCTGAAAAATCCCGCCAATTGCAGTGGGATGCAATATTGGCAATGAAATAAGGGGTCTGAGACAACACTGCTGGTCCGCACGCACCGGTTGTTTTACTGACCGGTTGATGATGAAGGGACTTTAAAAGCGCAGCGGGCAGTGACGGCGCAGCAAGAACTGATAAGGATCTGTCATCGTTGACCAACTCGGTCACGGCGTAGCGGTAAGGCAAGCTGCTTGTTTCGAGGAAGGTCAGATAGTGATCAACTATTTTTGCCAGTGGCGCACCTTCGAGAATCTTTTCCAGACTGGCACCGTAGATCTTGTCGAGTTCGATGCGACCAGAAGTTAACTGCGGCAGTGTCGACGAATAAACAAGATTCATTGCAAACGACAGGTTAATGAATGATTAACTAGTTTTTTAACCCTTTTTTACCTACAAAACAAGTCACTGAGCCTTTTCTCTTAGATTATAGGTCGCCGTGAACAGATTGAAGAATGGTTATTGAGGCTAGGGCGGCAGTTTCTGTTCTAAGGATTCGGGGCCCCATGTTAACACGGGTATAACCACTCTCCTGGCACTGATGTATTTCGCTATCGGACAAGCCGCCTTCAGGTCCGATTAGAATGCGATATCCGTTGCTCGAATAAGGGGTTTTCGACAGCGCGGTATGAGCTCCGGGGGCAAGAACCAGGCGTTGTGCCTTAGTGGATTGTGCCAGCCATTGATTCAAGGTGACGGGTTGGCTGAGTGTTGGGAGGATGTTTCTACCACATTGCTCACAGGCTCCGGCAATAATTTTTTGCCATTGGTGCCACTTTTTTTCCCATCGTTTTTCATCGAGTTTCACGGCACACCGTTGAGTAACAACCGGCGTGATAGCAGTGACGCCAAGCTCTACACTTTTTTGTAGTACCAAATCCATGCGATCGCCTTTAGACACGCCCTGACCCAGATGAATGGTAAGGGGAGATTCTTTGCCTATTGTCAGGCAGGCATCAGCCTCAACGACCACCTTCTTCCTGCTTACTGCAATGATGACGGCACTGTACTCATTGCCATCACCGTTAAACAGGACAACCGGATGGTTGGCTTTAAGGCGCAATACATTGGCGACATGGTGGGCCGCATCATCACTAAGGCAAAACTCTTCATCCATATTAACGGGCGCTGGATGAAACAAACGAGGTATTCGCATGGAAATGTACCGGTAGTCTAAAATCGCTGCCAATAATACAGACTACCGCCATGTTGACGCAATGTCGACACACCCGTTTCCAGTGGAAAAAACTAGTTTTGATTGATTTGGACGCCGGTTGGCTTTTGCAATCTCTTTATGTTTGTCGGTGGGTTGGCCTTACGGGCATAAATGGTGTGTTTACCTTTGTCCGTAGTTAACGCAAATCCAAGAAGAAAAAGAACAACAACGAAAAGTAAAGATAGAAATAACATAAAAAAAATCCCTTCGTTTAGCAAACCGGATAAAACGATAGCTAAATAACCTGTTTCGAAACCCATTACGTTAGTCCTGGTAATGAAAACCTTTGAGAGAAAATTCATTTTTCCCAGAAACAAGTTAGTATTTCCTGTTTCGTAACGCCGCTGGGGCGTCAAAAAAGTGCTATCGACTATAGCCGAAAAAGGCGCAAATACCAGCGTTTCTCGACCACCACATTATTCAATTTTGTTATTAGCACTAAAATCAACTGGTTAAAAAAGAACCAGCGGATTTGCGCTACAGCGGATCACATTGTGCGAGTGTAGATATGTGCCGTTACAGAAATATTATTCTGCCGGAATTAACTTTTCATCATGGTTATTTATACCAATGTATAGGGCATAAACAGCCGTGATGCTATTGCTTATCAAGGGGAATGACTGCTATCGTAATACCGCACTGTGCAACGGTTTGCATTAAAATATAATAGGAAATACAAATGGAAGAAAATTTATCAATGTTTACCGCTTCAGATATCGAAGGGTATATAAATACATACGCTATACCATGGGGCATTAACATTGCGATGGCTGTCGCAATTTATGTGGTTGGTCGTATTGTAGTAGGATTGTTGTTGTCTGTTTTCCGTCGCGTAATGGCCAAGTCTAAATACGATCAGATGCTGGTTGATTTCCTGGAATCTATTATCAGCGCCATCTTAATGTTGTTTGTCATCGTTGCCTCTCTTGACCAACTGGGTGTGGATACCACATCGCTCGTTGCGATTTTGGGTGCGGCAGGTTTGGCTATCGGCTTGTCTTTACAGGATTCTCTGAAGAATTTCGCAGCCGGTGTAATGTTACTTGTCTTTAAGCCTTTTAAAGCTGGTGATTTCGTAGATGCAGCAGGTACCGCTGGTTCGGTGAATAAAATTGGTATTTTCACCACGACGATGACTACACCTGACAACAAAGAAATCATTGTGCCTAACGGAGCGATTTACAGCAATACCATCACAAATTTCTCTGCTAAAGAAACTCGTCGGGTAGATATGGTTGTGGGTATTGGTTACGACGCTGATCTCAAGAAAGCGAAAGCAATTTTACAAGAAATGGTTGCTGCCGATGAGCGCATACTACAAGAGCCTGCGCCGACAGTTGCTGTATCGGAGCTGGCCGATAGCAGCGTGAATTTTGTCGTTCGCCCGTGGGTTAAGTCGTCAGATTTCTGGGGTGTGAAATTTGATTTCACTGAAGCGGTTAAACTGCGCTTTGATAAAGAAGGCATTTCGATTCCGTTTCCACAAATGGATGTGCATCTGCACAAAACTACAGAAGCAGAATAGAATAAGCTCACCTGGTATCGAAACGCCACATTGTTGTGGCGTTTTTTTTGTTTTAGATTCAGCTGTCTTCAGGTTACTGCCTGCATACGGGCCTGTTAGGGGAACGCTGATAATCAGCCAACGCACCTTGCATGTTGGCTTGAAGGTTTTCAATGCGCGACTGAGGAGCAGGGTGAGTGGAGAGGAGCTCTATAGGGCGCTGTCCGTCACTTGCCGCTTCCATATTCTGCCAAAGATCCACCGATTCTCTGGGATCGAAACCCGCCTGCGCCATGAGGGCCAGTCCAATGAGATCGGCTTCCGACTCATGGGCACGGGAAAATGGCAGGGTAATGGCGACCTGAGAGCCCATGCCTATTGCCGCCATGATGGCGCCACTGTATGCCACTTCATTTGACTCGATGACTTGTGCTACGGCTTGCGTGCCCAGGTTGGTTAAGGTGGTGGTGGACATGCGTTCATTCCCGTGGTGAGCGATAACGTGACCAATTTCATGGCCAATCACGGCCGCCAGTTGGGATTGGGTTTTTGCAACGTTTAACAGTCCGGTATACACGCCAATTTTACCTCCGGGTAAGGCAAACGCGTTTATTTGCTCGTCTTCAAACACTACCACTTCCCATTCTCCGTTAAAAACGCTGTCGGGAACCAAAGGTGTGAGTGATTTTGCCACACATTGCACGTAGGCGTTCTCGACCTGTTTACTGGAAACGCGCAACTCTTCCTTCATACTGGAAAAGGCCTGGTCACCCATGGACGCCATTTGCGATTCTGAATAAAGCAGCACCTGATTTCGCCCTGTAGGTGATGTGGCACAGGCACTTAGTAATGAAACAAGACCTATGATAGCGAATGGTTTGAGTGTGATTTTCATATTCTTTCCCTTTATCGGTAACTACCCGTGAACGCCGTATAGTAATTCGTTGCACGCGGTATATCTACATATTCACCGCGGTATTCTTTTGCCGTGGGCTTATCTTTATACCCTTTGAAGTTAAGGAAGGGGTTATTTTCTATCAATGTCAGGGGGGAGGCATCACTCAGCGGATCCGGACATATTTCCGTCACATTAATGTCTTTAAGGTGTCATGCAGCAGCTTTACGTTAGAGGGATTTGTGCGTGATTGCACAATTTAGATAACGATAAAAAGGGAAATACGAGATGTTAGAGAATAAGTTCAAAGTGGGTCTGATGGCACTTTTGGTTACCGCGGCGCTATCAGGCTGTAGCCTGGATGGGGACGATGGCGAGCAAGGACCACAGGGCGCGCAAGGTGAAGCTGGTGCCGACGGAGCAGATGGTAGTGTTGGGGCAGACGGCGCAGACGCTTCCCTGGGAGTATCTCTTGCTGTAATCGGACGGTCGGTAGTCGGCGGAGAAGGTGCCGCGGAAATCGTGCAGTATCACAAAGCCACACAAACCATTTACGCAACAAATGGCGAATCAGATACGGTTTCTGTCATTGCAATTGCGGATTTGACGGGTGAGGCTGTGGATAGTCCAGTGTCGGCAGATACACTTTCCAGCACCTCAGTTACCTTGCCAACGGAGGTGAATGGTGTTGCTCTTGATGGCCTTACCAGTATTGCCGTGAAAGACGATTTACTCGCTGTGGCCATACCTGCCGATGAGAAAAGTGAAAACGGTTATGTGTTGTTTTACACAGGGTTGAATGACAGCACGCCTGCTTTTTTAAAGGCCGTTGAAGTAGGTAACTTGCCTGATAACGTTGCATTCACTCCGGATGGTACAAAAGTATTGACTGCCAACGAAGGTGAGCCGTCAGATGATTACACCGTCGACCCTGAAGGGTCTGTTAGTGTTATTACAATTAATGATGGCGTGCCAGCAGATTCGGCAACAACCCTGACGTTTGAAGGGTTCAATACGCAGCAGAGCCAACTGGAAGCGATGGGCATGCAGTTCCCCAATCCGTCCGGTCGCACTATTAACGGTGTAACAATTAATACCACCGTCGCTATGGATTTAGAGCCTGAATACATCACGGCTACCAATGACACCGCCTATGTTACGCTGCAGGAAAACAACGGTCTGGCTGTGGTTGATTTAACCACCATGACTATTTCCCTGATAGGTTTGGGTGTTAAAGACTGGTCGGGCTATCAGATTGATGCGCAGGAAGATGGCGAGGTGAGTTTTGGTCAGTACGATGGTTTGTATGGTGTTTATATGCCAGATACGATTACACATACCACATGGAAAGATGCCACGTTTCTGTTGACAGCCAATGAAGGCGATGCCCGGGAGTATATTTTTGATGCTGATGACGAAGCAGCGTGCCTCGCGGCAGGTGGTGAAGACTTCGACGACGGCGATTGTCTGGCGTATACCGATGAAGTAAAGGTAAAAGATCTCAACGCGGAGTCAAATTCCCCCCTTGCTATGTTGCAAGCGAACGGCGAAATTGACGACTTGCGGGTAACCCTTGGCATGGGCGATGCCGACGGTGATGGAGAATATGACGGGGCGTATACATATGGGGCTCGGTCATTTACCATTTGGGATCAAAATGGCCAGGTTGTATTTGACTCTGGAGACGATTTTGAGCGCATTACCGCCTCTGTTCACGGTGCAGCGTTTAACAACGGTGATGATGAAAATGAAGGTGACAGTCGCTCTGAAAACAAAGGGCCTGAACCTGAAGCGATTACAACAGGTAAGGTAGGTGACAGGAATTACGCTTTTATCGGAACAGAGCGCATGGGCGGGATCTTTGTCTACGACATTACCAACCCTTATAACGTAACGTTTTCTGAGTACGTGATCAACCGCGATCTTACCGAAGGATTAGACGTAGATGATGGCATCGGCGACCTCGCGCCTGAATCGCTGGTTTTTGTACCTGCTGACGCCAGTCCTACTGGTGAAGCACTGTTGGTTGTCGGGAATGAAATCAGCGGCTCAGTTACACTTTGGCAGGTTACAGCCAACTAACTGATTCACGCTGGTGTAAACACCGATAAACAGTTCAAGTAGAGGCCCGGGAGTCGATATCGTCTTCCGGGTTTTTGTTGGTTTGCCTTCTCTTACAGTCACTTCATCCATGACATTAAGTGGTGAAAACGCTAAGCTAGCACTCATATCGCGTGCATGAAGCAAACGCATCGTGTCGCGAAAGCAGTGTTGCCTTATATTTTCCCCATTGGAAAATAGTGCTGAAAAAGAGAAAAATCCATGTCTAAAAAGATCCTAATCAGCGGTGTCGGTTTGTGGACCCCAGAGCACGTCATCACTAACGAAGAGTTAGTCGATAGCTATAATGCCTATGCCGATAAATACAACGCCGAGAATGCCGCGGAAATAGATGCTGGCAACGTAGTCGCTAAACCCCATTCCAGCGCCGAATTTATTCAAAAAGCTTCTGGTATCAAGCAGCGCTACATTTATCGAAAAGATGGTGCGTTAGATGTCGACCGCATGCGGCCGCTTATTCCGGAACGCACCGATGAAGAGCTGTCACATCAGGCAGAAATTGCCGTCGTTGCAGCGAAGAAAGCCCTAGCAGCGGCGAATAAAAAACCAGAAGATATCGATGCCGTCATTGTGTCTTGTGCCTATACGCAACGGGCGTATCCGGCCGTGGCCATTGAAGTGCAGCACGAGTTGGGCATTTCTGGTTTTGCGTTTGATATGTTGGTAGCATGCTCAGCTGCCACGTTTGGTATGCACAGGGCTTATGAAATGGTTGCCGCGGGCAATGCCAGAGCCGTATTGGTGATCAACCCTGAACTGGTGTCTCCTCAAGTAAATTACACCGACAGAGATAGTCACTTTATTTTTGGTGATGTAGCGACCGCCACCGTAGTGGAATCTGAGGAGACCGCGAATGCCGAACATGTCTTTGATATTCTCAGTACCAAAGCTGTAACCCGCTTTTCTAACAATATCCGCTCGAATTTTGGCTATATGAGCCGGGCTCACGACGCAGACCCATACGGCGCGGATAAACTGTTTCATCAGGAGGGAAGAAAAGTGTTCAAGGAAGTGTGTCCTATGGCTGCGGAACACATTGAAACCCATTTACAACAACACGATCTTGCGCCTGCCGACGTTCGGCGCTGGTGGCTTCATCAAGCCAACATCAACATGAATTTACTCATCGCCAAGCGTTTGCTCGGTCGCGAAGCTACAGCCGATGAAGCGCCAATTGTGTTAGATCGCTATGCCAATACGGCTTCTGCTGGCTCGGTGATAGCATTTGCATTACATCACGACGATCTGCAACGGGGTGACGTTGGTGTGCTTTGTTCCTTCGGTGCCGGTTATTCTATCGGTAGCCTGGTGGTACAGAAACGCTAGTAATACAGCGGCTAGACGGCGGAAAGAAAAAGGGAAGTTATGATTTCTGACATTGGTTATGGCGTGAATGCAGTCGCTTACCTGTTACTGCTGCTATTGCTGTTCACAGTGCGAAAGTCAGGGTTGGCTAAACACTTGCTGGTGCTGGCAACGATGGCGACCATGGTGTGGTCCCTAAGTTTTGTTACTGAGATATTCGGCACGGTATCAGGCCATCATTTGATTATGGCCGACACCCTTAAGCAAATGATTTGGCTTTTGTTCATCGCCGGATGTTTACAAGATGATTTTAGCACTTTGTGGGACGTACTTCGCCGTCCCGCAACTCTGGCAATTCTCACGCCACCTGCGATAGCGCTGCTCTTGCCTGCTTTAGTGGTAATACCGGCAAACTGGCTGTTTTTAGCATTGACTGTACTTTCTCTTGAGGTCTTAATTTTATTGGAAGTGATGTACCGTCAGGCTGGGGAAAATCAGTGGGCATACAAGCCTCTGGTATTGTATTTAGGGGCCATGCATCTGTTTGAATTTGTCATGTATGCCAACGCCACCATGGTGAATAATGTTGAGCTGGTGTACGTGATCTCCCGTGGTTACATCTATTTATTAATGATGCCTTTACTCATAGTAGCAATTCGCCGCATTAAGCACTGGGGGGTAGATATTTTCATTTCAAGGGAAGTGGTCTTGCACAGCTCCCTTTTGCTGGTTGCCGGTATTTACCTGTTGGTGATGGCACTGGCTGGTTATGTTGTCAATTTTATCGGTGGCGGATGGAGCTCTACCATTCAAACCATTTTAATTGTACTGTCGCTGGTGCTGCTTATCACAGTAGTGCTGTCTAACAGCTTTCGGACTCGCATTAAAGTGTTTATCACTAAACACTTTTTCGCCAACCAGTTCGATTACCGGGTAGAATGGGTAAAGCTCACAAAGGCTTTGTCATCAGCGCCCGAAGACAAAGCCAGTGTTTTTCATTCCGCTTTGCAAGGCGTATTAGGAGCAATAAATTACGAAACAGGCTCGCTGGTGAAATGCGCGGGTAAAGATCTGGAAACGGTGGCGTGCATTGGTATGGATAAACTCTTGCCAGAAGAAGCGCATATTCTGCGGCAATTGTCCCCATTTTGCCTGAAAACTACCTGGCTGGTGGATATTGAAGAGTATGCGTCGAAGCCTTTTGAGTACGATGGACTCCAACTTGATAGAGGTGCGCTTAAAGAATGTCGCTTTCAATTGGTGTTACCGTTGCTGAACAGGGAAAAAATCTGGGGCTTTGCGCTGCTAAAAACCAAAGACAGTGAAAAACTCAGTCTAAACTGGGAAGTTCGGGATTATCTAAATGCTGTCACTGAACAGGTAGGCACTTATCTCTATCACCATGAAGCGGCCAATGCCGTGGCCGAGAATGCGCAGTTTGCAGCTTTCAATCGCATGTCGGCCTTCGTTCTTCACGATTTGAAAAACGTGTTGGCACAAATTGATTTAATCCTTTGCAATGCAGAGCAACACAAAGATAATCCAGAGTTTATTGAAGATACGTTTGAAACACTGCATTATACCAAAGCGAGAATGGATAAAATGCTTCGGCAACTCACGGAGAAAAAAGTCGAAGAACCCGGCGCTTTTTCCGCCCAAATGCTGTCAGTGTTAATAACAAAACTAATAGAATCTCGGTGTCAGACGTTGCTGCCACAGCCAACCATTCAGATCCACAGTGAAGCGTCTGTAGTGGTGGACCCAGAAAAATTTGCCAACGTCATGTACCATCTTATCAGCAATGCTCAGCAGGCTACCGATGACGATGGCTATGTGCGGGTACAACTGCAAACCGATGAGGCCAATCAGCGGCAAATTGTGCAGATAGAAGATAATGGTTGCGGTATGGATGCGACCTTTATTGAGCAACGACTGTTTAAACCTTTTGATACAACAAAAGGCAATGCTGGTATGGGTATTGGTGCATATGACGCCAAAAACTATATGCAGTCAGTTGGTGGAAAATTGTCAGTTGAAAGTGAAGTGGGAAAAGGCAGTTGTTTCACCCTGGTCTTTCCTCTGGATTAACAGTACACCTTTTGTGTAGTCACATATGATGAGAGCAATGCAATGACGGATACAATTCTTGTTGTCGACGATGATCTCGGCATCCAGAAACAATTAAAATGGAGTTTTGCCGATTACAATGTGGTATTTGCCGATGATCGGTCAGCCGCTATTGCACAACTGCGGCGATATGAACCCAAGGTTGTAACCTTAGATCTCGGCTTGCCGCCAGATCCAGCAAATGCCTCTGAAGGGCTTAAAGCCCTTAAAGAAATCATTGCATTGGCACCTCGTACTAAAGTTATTGTGGTCACGGGTAACAACGACAAAGAAAATGCTTTGAAGGCCATTGACCTTGGCGCCTATGATTTCTATCAAAAGCCCATTGATTCCGACACTATTAAGTTATTGGTCCAACGGGCACTCAATCTGGCAAATCTTGAGCACGAAAACCGAATTCTTTCCAAGGCCCGTCCGGCAATGGGGCGGATTATCGGTAATTCGGAAGCAATTCAGGCAGTAATGCGTAAAGCCGAGAAAATTGCTGGCACGGATATCAGTACCTTGTTGCAAGGTGAGAGCGGTACGGGTAAGGAAGTGTTTGCCAGAAGCATTCACGAACACAGTCCGCGCAAAGACAAACCCTTTGTAGCTATCAACTGTGCGTCTATACCGGAAAACTTGTTGGAGAGCGAACTGTTTGGGTATGAAAAAGGTGCTTTTACCGGCGCCAATAAAACTACCCTGGGGAAAATCGAGACAGCGCAGGGGGGCACCCTGTTTCTGGATGAAATCGGTGATATGCCCATAGGTTTGCAAGCCAAAATGCTTCGTTTTCTGCAGGAGAGGGTGATTGAGCGGGTAGGCGGACGGGCAGAAATACCTGTTGATATTAGAGTCATTTGTGCCACTCACCGCGATTTACAGCAAATGGTAGCTGAGGAAACTTTTCGGGAAGATTTGTATTACCGGATAGGAGAAATTCCTATTTACATCCCGCCGTTAAGGGATCGTGATCAGGACATTATTCTGCTGGCCAGAACGTTTCTAAATATTTATCGCGAAGAATTTGGTGCAAAAGCAAAGAGTTTTTCCGACGATGCTATTCAGGCCATGCTTGCTCACAAGTGGCCAGGTAACATTCGCGAGATGCAGAACAAATTGAAATCTGCTGTGATTATGGCGGAAGGCTCTATTGTTCAGGCTGAAGATCTCGGTTTAATGACAGCAAAAGGCGATAGCGAGCCGGAAACATTGAATCTTCGCGAAGTCAGAGAGCAGGCTGAGAGTCGAGCTATCCGCCGGGCATATCAAACTGCCGGGAAGAATATGTCCAGAACCGCAGAGCTTCTCGGAGTGACACGACCTACCTTGTATTCGTTAATCGACAAATACCACATGGAAGACGTTAAAACCGGGATGTAGCAGGGCTGTATAAGCCCTTTCATGGCGGGAAATCGCGTTATCCGTCCTGCGGCCACTCAATGCTGGCGAGATTCGTTAGCGAGGTACGCAGGTTTGTGACGGTAAAGCCAAACTTGGCCTCTAATTTGTTCGGTAGCGGTTTAGCTTGGTTGTCACAGCACCCTTCAACGATACCTACCCAACAGTTTCTACTGGAGAGTTTCGCAGCGTAGAGACAGTAATCCATGACAGCAAAGGTTTTTGGCCAGTCCAGCTCGTAGGGATTCTTTCTACATACCGGTAAGGCACAAAAACCAATGCTACACGTGGCGTTTATCTGAATATTTCCCGGTAGCGTGAACACGTGTTGTCGTACTGCAAACAACAGTCTGTCAGCTAGGTCCACCGCGTCTTCGCGGTCGGTATTGCGACAAACAATCAAAAATTCCTCGCCACCCCAACGTATAAGCAAGTCAGTTTGCCTAAATACCTCCTGTAAAATTTCTGTGAACTGAGTGAGGAAGCGGTCTCCTGCCAGGTGACCGTGTTCGTCGTTAATACGTTTAAAATAATCAATGTCTACCAGAAAACAGACCAAATCCTGATTGTTCGGGTAGTCTGTGGTATCAAGGGTATCGTAATAATGCTGAACCCTGTGTATCTCACCTGGAAGTTGGGCATTGAGGAAGTTGCGGTTGTAGAGCCCGGTGAGCGGGTCGCGCATGCTCACTTGCTCTAAGGCGTGAAAGGCTTCCTCGAGTTGTTGGTTTTTATCTTCCAGCTCCGCCGTTCGGTGTTTAACTTCTCTGGCTAACCGTTTGTTTTGCAGGTACTGGTTGTAGCGGCTCCAAATTAAGAAAATGAACAATAGTAAAGACACCAGGCTTCCCAATGCCAGCATGTTTTGCAAGTTTTGCTGGCGCACGCTGGCCAGTTCAACGGTGCGGTTTTTTTCCTGCAGTTCGAAGGACTGCGCCTGCCGTTCCATTTCAAGCTCGGCTTTTATTCTTGCCAGAGACACCAGCTTTTCCGCGTTTAGTTGCTCAGCACTTAGCTCGGTTCGAATGGTCAGGGCGTCAAAGGCTGCTTTGTAGTTTTCCCGCGCAAGGTATGCCTGAATGGCTTTGTCCTGAGCAAGAATTTGGCTATTGAGTTCGCCATGGCGTTCTGCCTGAATAAAAGCCCATTGGGCGTGTTTGGCCGCGCGCTCTAAGTCATTGACTTTAAAAAACGCATCAGACAGGGCAATGTGGATCTGGGTTACCAATGAAGCGTGCCCTTTGGTCCGTGCTTCTGACAGCGCGTCGCGGAGAAAACGCAAACCGGTTTCAATTTCGCCTTTTGCAATGGCCACTTTGCCCAGTGTGGTTTGCGCTGAACCCGAGTCCAATGATGCGTTCATCATAGTGAAGGACGAAAATGCGGCGATGAGGTGTTGCTCGGCCAAATCGAATTGTTCTGATTTTAAATAGAGTTCACCCAGTACACTGTGGTTCCGCGCGCGTTCGTAGGCAAGTCCGTGAGAAGTGTTTATTTCAAGGGCATCCATAAGGTATTTAATCGCGTCTTCCACATTATCCATGTCGGCATAAACACTGCCAATTTCCGACAGTGCGCGGGCGATATTGGCCGTGTCTTTGCGTTGCCTGAGTAAAGTCAATGCATCCTGCAATGCACTTAAACTCTCTGTTATGCGCCCTTCGGCGTGCAGTAAAATACCAATATTGAGCTGTTGAAGCGCAACGCCTTGCAGGTCCTCTAGGGTTTGATAAAGTAGTTTGGCTTGTTCGAACAAATCAAGAGCAGATTTGTATCGGGCTTGTAAAAAGTGAACCTGGCCTTTCTCTGCACTAACGGCTGCCATAAGGGCTTTGTCGTCAAAATCCGAAAAAAGACGTTCAGCGTTATTAAAGTGCTGTAGTGCCAGGTTAAATCTACTTTTGAGTACCGCAATTTTGCCTAGTTCTAACTGAATTTTGGCGTGTTGAAGGGGAAAACCTTCTGAAGGCGTTTGGGTAAGTAGCGTTTGCGCCAGTGCACTGGCGGCGTCAATTTGTCCTGCGCTGTATGCATGGCGAACACGTTCCAGCATGTCGCTGATATTCATCGCAAGTTCCGTTTGCGATGCTAAAGTAGTCGCAGGTTGTAGCATACTGCATAGCAGAAGTAAGCTGCCTGCCAGGCGACGTTTCATAATCTTCCTAATATGAATTTTTTGAGATGGCAAAGATTGATGTGATCTTTTCCAAATTATTTCCATGCATACTTTAGTGATAGTAAAGTTGTAAACCTCTCAGGGGGTAGTACTACTAAATAGTAATGTGTGATCCCCTTGGAAGTAGTAGTCGGCCCAAATTCTTATCAGCCGAGACCGGCAAATCCCCGTTTGTGCCGAGAGAGATTTTAATTGCTCAATGCTTTCCTCACTTAGGGTAAAGGTAGCCCTGCGCATAGGCTCGCCATGGGAATGTGGTTTACCATTCGTCTTTAAAGACGGGTACAGTGTTCGCACTACGCTGTCTTGTCCGGAGGCATAATTCACAGCATCGTCAATGAAGTCATCTACAGAGACGGCGCAGACGCGTTCAACTGACGGCTTGGATTTTTTGAGGCTGGACAGACTCATAGGTTTCCCCCTCACGTCGGGACAACAATTCTTTTATTATAGACCGAATTTCAGTAGATGCTTTGCCTTCTGGTTCACTTTCCATAACCGACTGGCCATATTCTTCGGAATCGTCGTACATATTTCGACTGTATGTGACGGCATCGAGTACCGGCACTTCGAATGAACGACACACGTCTTTAGCTTCCAGTATGCGACTGGCAAGGGATGGGAGAGAAGGACATTGCGTGATGACAAACGCCGCGTTCATGTTAGGGTTGACCATTTTACAGGTCGACAGAATATCTTCCATATGGGGCACGGTTTTTAGATCTCGTCTTTTTGGACGAAGGGGAATAAGGATATGATCGGCTACAGCCATAGAGGACCGAAGTGCCAGGTTGTCCTGTCCGCCGCAATCGATGACAACATAATCGTAGTGCTCCCGCAAACTCAATAGTTCATTGCGGATCTTTCCGTAAAGTTGCACACAATTAATGGAAGGCAAGCTGTCATTGGCATTGCGTTCCTGTACCCAGTCTGAAGTGGTTCGCTGTGGATCACAATCAACCATCAATACACTGGCGTTTTTTTCCGTACGTAAATATACAGCGATGTTCTGAGCGAGACAGCTTTTACCACTGCCGCCTTTTTCGCCACCAACCAAAACAATCATGGTTCATTCTCCAGGTTTCGCTCTCTAGAGCGGCTAAAGGATGTGACTGAAAAAGTGAACAAGTCAGCCCGAAGGCAGGCTTATCGTGTTCGGTAACTCCGCTATCATGACAATAAATTTGTTTTAGACCGGAAGCTTTGCGTCACGGGCTTTCGCACCGTTTTGCCTTTTTCAACAAATAAACGAGTTTTTCCAAGTTGGCTCGTCAACAATGGCATGATACGTCAGTGGCGCGCAATTAAGCGCATGTGTACCAATATTAACGGATATAAAAATATACCTATGAAGTGGATACAGACCGAGAGTGCGCCGCTGGCCACCACGCGACTTTGCCAAGCAAGATAAGGCATGTCGTTCTATTTTCAATTGAATCTGGTAGTATTGATGCGTTATCAATTTTCATACCCGCTGAGAGGAGAAGAGTGTGGTGAGACATTTATTCGCCGGGGTAATTTTGGCGTTGTTAAGTACATCATCTATGGCGCAGGCAGGCGTCAAACTTGCGTTCGATCAGTTCAGCAGCCTGTATGAAAGTAGATTTGGGCAAGTTCGCGCTTGCACGAATAGCGGCTTCCAGCGGTTCAGCGTGTGTTCGCCAGCCTTGAGAAATGACGGTAATGCCCCTTACATATTGCACCATGGCAAGGCCACGGATGGTGTGGTGGTGTTGCTTCATGGGTTAAGCGATTCGCCATTTTATATGAGAGGCATTGCTCAAGCACTGCACGACAGAGGCCTGACGGTTATTGTGCCGTTAAATGTTGGTCACGGCCAGTTAGACGCCAGTGATGAAATGAGTGACAGTGAACTGTCTGACAAATGGGCAGCGCACCTTAGCGATATCGTTGATTTGGCCCATACCATGGGGAAAACAGTCTATCTCGGTGGTTTTTCTACTGGCGGAGCACTGTCTGTCCAGTATTACCTGACACAGCCTGAGCGCGTAGACGCAATAATGTTGTTTTCTGGTGCACTGGCGTTAGATAGTGGCGTTGAACGGTTGTCTAAAATTTGGGGTATTCAGTGGGTTGCTTCTATTTTGGATGGTGACTATGTTACTCAGGGGCCAAATCCATACAAATATCCGGCAATTGCCAGTTTCACCGGTTTGGAGTTAATGGAAGTGATTACAGACATTCGCACTCGATTCGAAGAGGGTAAAACCATTGACGTCCCTGTGTTTGCGGCTCACTCTCAGGCTGATACGACGACACCAATTAGCGGCATTGAGGATCTCATGGCCCGCACTACAACGAAAATCAATACTCAGTTTGTTATTGATGAAAGCTACCAGTTGTGCCACGCCGATGTGGTGGTTAACAGCAAAATGGTGGTGGATATGCATTTTGACAAAAGTGCGGTAGATTTGCGCGATGAGTGTGCCGTGCCCAAAGGGAACCCGCTTTTCAGGCAAATGCTGATGATGTTAAACAGTTTCCTCGACGACGTTGAAAAGCAACGAGACAAACCTGTTGACAGCAAAGTGAATTAAGCTTACTTTCAACGCCTACGTACTAAGGCAGTCTGTAATGTTTTTCAATATTATGCCCACAGCTTTGAATATTCTACTCGCTATTCTCAAAAAAAAGTGGCGGGTAAACTAGTACGTAAAAAATAAATTAAACCCGCCGCAAAGGCGGGTTTTTTGTTTGCGTCTTTGCGGTACAAATATGGAGGCGACAAATATGCATCATCCGGTTTCTCAACTATTACACGCCATGCATAGCGCGGTGAACAGTAACGATATCCAGGCACTACAGACCCTATACTGCGACGATGCCGTGTTGATTGATAAGCCCCTTGTTGCTCCCCGGACCGACTTACTCAATGCCCTTGAAGGGTTTAAGGCGAAGTATATGCCAGAGCATGTGGTATCCCAGGGAGACGACATCGTGGTTGAGGCCGGAGATACGGCGTTGGTGATCAGCAAATTATACGTTAATGAGAAACACCGAGCGGAAAATACCAGTACCCATGTCAGAAAAGCCATCTATGTGTTTCGCAAAAATTCAGATGGCCTATGGCAATGTGCTATTGATAATTTTTTCGGGGTAGATCTTGTTGATTTTGCTTGATGGCAATCGTTTGTTTTCTCGCGACTGGGTTGATTTATTTTAATCAGATACATTGAAAGCGGGCGAAGCACCCCCATAATACTGACTTATCTGTGTGGCTGTTTACTGTCGCTAAGTACGCGACGGTTATGCTCACACTTACGAAAGCAAAAAATAGTTTACAAACCCAATGCGCTCATTTGCCACGACCATTCCGTCTGCCAGTATACATACCAAGATGCCATTGCGCATTGGGGTTGTCTTGTTGTGGTTTGTCTTAACTGCAACGGCGGTGGGTGCTGGACAGGTACAGGCTGACAGTTTTTCAGACAGTTTCAGGTCATTTGATTATCCGGCGGTATTAAGTAATCGTGCGGACACAGGTTGGGTGCGACTGGTTGCTCCATGGCAGCCGAAACAAACAGTGGCTGATGAGCTAACTGCCACTGGTGACATGTTCTTGCAGAGCACGCACTGGCATATTTGTGGTGTTCTGCCAAATTCTGAAATTGGAGCGGAATTCCGCCGCCAATGCCGTTTCACTCGCCCTTTGTCTAGAGCATCTCCTTAGCTTTTAACGCGTGTTTTTTTATACGGGCCTTGCCCTTATTTACAACGTTAAAAGGATAACAAATGAAATTTTTTTCACTGCGAGGCGTGATATACGCGCTCGTGATTGTGCTCGGTTTGTTGAGCGCAGTGCCCAATGTATTGCCAACTTCTCTACAGCAACGGTTACCGCAATGGTATACTCAAAATCAACTTGCCCTCGGTCTCGATTTACAAGGCGGTTCACACCTCCTGTTATCTGCTGATACGCAGCCGTTACTCGACAAAACATTTAACGATATGAAAGAGAGTTTGTTAAGTGATCTGCGCAAGGCCGGTATTCACTATCAGGTAAAATCTGCAAAACAGCATACTCTGGTCTTGTCGTTCCACGGCGCTTCTGCACAACGTCAGCAAATGTGGGACGTTATCTCTGCCTATCGCTATGACACAAACGGACAGCCACAATATACCGTTGCTGAAAACGGCGAAGGGTACACAGTTAGCCTTACTGAAGCCTATGAAACCCGTTTGGTTGCCGATGCTCTGGATCGCAGCGTTGAGGTTGTTCGTCGGCGGCTGGACGAAACTGGTCTGGTTGAACCCAGCGTTTCCCGTCAGGGCAATGACGGTGTTTTGGTACAGATGCCCGGGGTGACAGATCCCTCTCGCATCAGGGAATTGCTTGGTACTACTGCGCAGATGCAATTTCATTGGGTGGCGGAAGCTGGCGAGAAGGTAGCAACTGTCACCATACCTGATAGCAACAATACGCGGCAGTACCGGTTGGAAAAGCGAGTAGCCATGGAGGGGGAGCACATCAAAGACGCCCAACTTGCCTTTGATCCCAATACAGGTAACCCGGTAGTGAATTTTAAATTGGATAGTGTCGGTGGAAGGATATTCGCCGACATGACACGTTCTCACATAGGTGAAACCCTTGCTGTGGTACTCGATAACAAGGTGATTACCGCGCCAGTTATCCGCTCCGTTATTGGTGCGAGTGGCGGTGAAATCAGTGGACAGTTTACGGCGTCGGAAGCTAGAGATTTAGCACTCATGCTCAGAGCTGGTGCGTTACCTGTGCCTCTCACCGTAATTGAAGAGCGTACCGTTGGTCCTGATCTGGGAAGCGACGCCATTAAAATGGGTCTGATAACTGGCCTGATAGGTGCGGCATTGGTGCTGGCGTTTATGGTAACACTTTACCGGCGTTGGGGTCTCATTGCCTGTCTTAGCCTGAGTATTAATATGGGCCTCGTATTCGGCATACTCAGCTTATTCGGGGCGACACTAACCTTGCCGGGCATAGCGGGAATCATCCTCACTTTGGGGATGGCGGTAGACGCCAACATTCTTATTAATGAACGAATAAAAGAAGAATCGCGGAAAGGACGGGGCGCAGGCGCGGCAATTTCAGCCGGCTTTAACAAGGCGTGGGCCACTATTCTCGATTCAAGCCTGACAACCCTCATTGCCGTCAGTTTGCTATTTTTGTTCGGCAGCGGGCCTGTTAAGGGATTTGCCATAACCATTGGCATTGGGTTGTTTACCTCTATGTTCACTGCCATCGCAGTAACGAAAATGCTTATGCAATGGCTTACGCGAAAACGTGAGCGTGAAGCGCTTCAATTCCCAGGTGTTGCATGGATAAATGAATTGGGTCGGAAGCGCGTTAACTTTCTGCGCGGCAGAATGATAGGTTTGACGGTGTCCGCTGTGCTTTCTGTTGCCTCAGTGTTCTTATTCTTTACTCCTGGGTTACACTATGGCGTTGATTTTACTGGCGGAACGTTAGTGGAAGTAAACGCGTCTGACGTGTCTTTAGACAACCTGAGAACAGCGCTGGCAAACGAGGGGGTAACGGACGCAAGCATTCAGGCGTTTGGTGAAAATGGCGACTATCTGATTCGGGTTCCCTCAGTAGAATTAAGTGATCCCACCGAGCAGGCCGCCGCGCAAAGCCAGCAGGTGGCCCTTGTTAAAGGCGCGGTGACGTCGTTGGATGACAACGCGAGTTTCCCGCGGGTTGATATGGTGGGAGCGAAAGTCAGCGATGGCTTTGCTGATGCCTCTATTTTGGCTATTCTGATTGCGGGAGGGGGTATTCTGCTTTATTTGTGGGTGCGGTTTGAGTCTCATTTTGCCCTGGCCGCCACGGCTACAATTGCCCTGGATTTAACTAAAACCATAGGGTTCTTTGCGGTAACTGGACTTGAATTCAACTTAACCGCCGTGGCCGCATTGCTTGCCCTCATCGGCTATTCCATCAACGATAAAGTGGTGGTATTTGACCGCATTAGGGAAGGCTTTCGCATGTCGCCGGACAAGCCCATTGAAGATGTTCTTAACAGCAGTATATCAGCGACGTTAACAAGAACGCTATTTACGTCTGTCACCACAATGTTGGCATTGTTGCCAATGGGTCTTGCAGGAGGAGCGTCTGTCGCGAGTTTTGCACTGCCTATGCTTTTTGGCATCATAATTGGAACCAGTTCGTCTATTTTTATTGCTTCACCTATTCTGTTTTATTTAGGTAAGCGACGGGAGAAAAATGGATTGAAGCAAATTAGACCTACGGCTGAAGAAGTGAGAATGTCTCTTGCACATATTCCGTAGGCGTATCAATCCGATTTATTAAGGGAGAAGTGCATGTTCGCCATTGATTACCAAATCCTGGTAGCCGCCGTGCTACTGTTTGTTGGTATTCTGTCAAGTAAGTTGTCGCCAAGACTGGGGCTGCCTTTACTGGTGCTGTTTCTATTGGTAGGGATGTTGGCCGGTGAAGACGGGTTGGGGTTGGCATTTGACGATGCCAGCTCTGCCCATGCCCTAGGTACTATTGCGCTGGCAATGATCTTGTTTGATGGCGGACTGCAAACGTCGATGACTTCCATTCGGCAAGTGTGGAAACCTGCGGGGTTTCTCGCTACCTTTGGAGTGGCTATTACGGCTGGGGTAACCGGATTTACAGCGGCCTTTATTCTTGGGCTGCCGCCTTTGGTGGGGTTACTCATTGGTGCGATTGTAGGGTCTACCGATGCCGCTGCCGTTTTTTCGATTCTGCGCAATGCTGGACTACACCTTAATCCCCGGCTCAAATCCACACTGGAGATTGAATCGGCGTCGAACGATCCCATGGCCATATTTCTCACGGTTGGCTTGTTGGAGCTGATCACCGCGCAAATGGAGCCCGGTTGGGATCTCGTCGTTCTGTTTATTCAGCAAATTGGTGTAGGCGCCGCAGTTGGCCTTGGAATTGGCTGGTTGGCAGTAAAACTTATCAACAAAATAAAACTAAGTGCGGCCGGACTGTATCCGGTTATGGTTGCGGTGTGTGGATTCTTAACATTCGGTATATCGGCGAGCTTAGGGGGGAGTGGTTTCCTCGCCGCGTTTATCGCAGGTGTGTTCATCGGCAACAACCGGTTTGTACTGAAGCGTGCCACCTTTATGTTTCACGACGGTTTAGCCTGGCTTAGTCAGATCGGTATGTTTGTAATGCTCGGCTTGTTGGTCAATCCTGCGTCATTGTTGAAAGTTTGGCAGGAAGGACTGTTGATTGCGGTCATTTTAATTTTCGTGGCGCGACCGCTGGCCGTGGCTCCTTTTATGGGCTTTGCCGGGTTCAATCGACGTGAGATAGGGTTAATTTCCTGGGTGGGACTGCGTGGTTCAGTGCCAATTATTCTGGCTATTTTCCCTTTGCTATTTGAGATCCCACAAGCCTATCTTATTTTCAATGTTGTCTTCTTCGTGGTGTTAATTTCCGCTACGCTGCAAGGCTCGACCTTGTCCTGGATGGCCAGAAAGTTAAAACTCATTGAGCCCGCACCGGTTACCCCGTCGGCTACATTGGAAATCAGTGCTTTGGGCGATGTCAATGTGGATATTGTGCAGTATACACTTGGTGAGTCAGCAAAAGCGGTACACCGTTCTTTGGCAGAGCTGGCGCTTCCAGAAGGTGCAGTTGTGGCTATGATGAGCAGAAATGATATTGTATTTCCACCCAGGGGTTCCACAGTTCTGTTGCCAGGCGACCACATCTTTATCGTTATTAAACCGGGGTTACGCGCGTTCATCGACTGTATATTTTCTCACACTACTTCGCTTAGTGAGGCTGCGTTGGCATCCGGTGAATTGTTACTCAAGGGCACGGCTCGTCTTGAAGATATCGCGCTATCCTATGGTATTACGCTGGTTGGCAATCAAGATGAATCACTGGATGTGATGTTGAAAAAGCAGCTTGGCGATGCGTTTTCAGAAGGGGCCGTGTTAAAAACTACTGACGCAGAAATGGTTATCCAATCGGTACGGCACAACAGGGCTGCCGCAGTGCAGTACACGAGATTAACCGATTAACCCACCATTGTGTAAGGGCTACTGCAACCAGCAGAAGTTGGCCGCAGTAGTTCCTGATTTTACTAGTGGTTCGCTGCGTAATCTTCCACTTCTGACCACACCCGTAAAAAGTTACCGCTAAGCACTTTTTCTATGTCTGCACGGGAGTATCCCCGATCAAGCATCCCTTGAACGAGGTTTGGATAAGTCGATACGTCTTTTAATCCTATTGGCAAAGAATCGCCCACACCATCATAGTCAGAACCTATTCCTACATGATCGATGCCAATCAACGCCACAACGTGATCGATGTGGTCGAGCACCTGACTCAACGTGGAGTATGGATAAGGGTTCTCTTGGCGATATTTCTCGTCAAACGCTTTCACTTGGGGGCTGTCTTTACCAAGCTCTTCAATCAGTTTGTTTTTCTGTTTGGTCAGATTGTTACGCCAGTCCTGGGTTTCTTTGGATACAAAACTCGAGCCAAAGTTGATCATGATGACGCCGTCGTTTTCTCCCAGCTTTTTCACCATCTCGTCGTTCATATTTCGCTCGAAGCCAGGGGTATATTTACGCAGTGACGAATGAGAAGCAATAACTGGTACTTTGCTGATTTCCACTGCCTGATAAAACGCTTTGTCAGAGACATGGGAAATATCTACCATAATCCCCAAGTTGTTCATTTCGACAATCAGTTCTTTTCCGAATGGACTTAAACCGTTCCACTGCCTGCGCAGATCATAGGAAGAATCGGCAATGTGGTTTGACAGAGAATGGGCCAGGGTGATGTAGCGAATTCCCCGTTCATAAAAGGTTTTCAGGTTTTCCATGCTGCCCTGGATCGGTGAGCCATTTTCCATTCCCATCGGCAGCGAAATGAGCCCTTTGTTAAATTGTTCTTTGACGTCTGCAACGGTTTTGGCAATGGCAAATTTATCCGGAGACCGGTATACCATGGCTTCCACGAGATCGATCAACTGATGAGCAACGGCCGTGGATTCTGCGGAATTATCGAGGCTAGCAGGCACATAAATCGACATGAAAGGGGCGTTTAGGCCACCTTTTTTTGCTCGCGGATAATCAAAATCACCGCCTTTTGTGGCAATGCTTACGTCTTCCCATTTGCGGTGAACCCGATAGGGCACATCGATATGACCATCTACAATTATGGTTTCCTGTGCAATGGCTTTGGCTTCTTTTGACGGAGGAGCAATACCTTCAGCAAGCGCCTGAGCACTTCCCATGGCGAATACAGCTGGGAGCAGGAATGCCAGGGGCGCCTTTTTTAATCGTCTCATTCTATTTCCTTTTTTGTGTTTATTGTTGTGTTGTGTGTGTCTATTTTGTTTTCTTACCTGTTAGACTACGAAATTTCCCCTTGCGCCACAACGCACTCCGCTATTTGCATAGGCCAACTACCTGAAAAAGAAGCTAAACAGAGACGGTGACTTGCTTTTTGCCCCTGGGTTGTTACGAGTGGGAAAGAAGCTTGTAATAAAAGTTTAAATTTTGATATTGTTTTCCCGCGTGACTTACAGTTCCAAATACGGGATACTGCCTCGCGTCCTGTTGTCTGAGCCAGGTGGCTGCAACAGGCTAGTATAATAATCTTCGTGGTGATCCTTTCCCTATCTGCGTTTGAAAAATGCGTCAAATCACTTTGTATTGACGGGATGATGCAGGTATCACAGGCCATTCTCCAATGGGACATCCCAGCAGGTGAATACCAATTAAACGATTACCACCACAAAACGTAATGAGAACAGAATTATGGCGATTAACTACATACCGCTGAATAAAGAAAATCACAAAGACTTAAAAGTAGCGGTGAATAATGCATTCGCTTTTGCAAAAAACACGCATTTGTCTGCTGCTTCAATTCGCGAATATGCACAACTGGCTGCGTCAATGCCACTTGTATTCATTCAGGATCCAAAAACAGAGCGTTATCATTCGGTAGCGATGCTGGGGATGGACCAGGGTCAAAACCTGTTTTTGCAGGGCGATAAGTGGAACGGCCCCGCAGTACCTATGAATATTTTGCGTTATCCTTTTGATATTCGTCCTGACGGGGACAAACTCGGTGTCTACATCGACGAAAACAGTGACCAAGTCGGCACAGAAGAAGGCCAGGCTCTGTTTAAGGAAGATGGGTCTCCTTCAGAGTTTCTCGAAAATCGTCAAAAATTCTTGGGTGATTTGGCGAATAGTGAAATGCTAACTCAGCGTTTCATCAAAGCTGTGATTGATTTGGAACTCCTCGATGCCATTCAAATCCGCGTGACATACAAAGACGCACAGCAACGCAATGTAACTGGTATGTTCAGCATTAATGAAAAACGTTTAATTGAGCTGCCGGAAGAGAAAGTTATCGAACTTCACAAGCAGGGTTTCCTGGGCGCCTTGTACGCAATGATGCTGTCTATGGGACAGCTGAATCGCTTAGTTGAACTGTCAAACAGTACTGACAACCCAATTGTGAATATGCAAATCGTCGCAGACTCTGCTCACGCGCAGCCTGCTGAAAAAGCGTAATATTGTTCGCTCAGGCCCGTCGGCTGTCTCAGGCTATCCACACCGTGGTGCCTGAGGTGCGCGGGGCCTGCTAATTCATTGCCAAGGCTGTAAATGACGCCTCCATTGTGTCTTGTTATCCGCTGAAAGTTCACACATTATTTCACCAATCCCATTCCCATTGTGCTGACTTATCTCAGTTGACGTTACACCACGGGGAGCCATCCTCTGTTGTTGCGGCTGTCCGCTGTGGCTAAAAAACAATACATTATCGCATTCGTTCTTATTTATTATTCGCGTTGCTGCATAATACACTTATAGCAGGAGAGTCAGATGATAGAAATTAATCAATGCACCGTGGCTTTTAACCCCGACTTTTCATTTTATGTGGATGCCTGCCATATCGAATTGGGTAAACACGTGGTGGTGGTTGGCGCCAATGGTAGCGGCAAATCTGCGCTAATTGCAGCGCTGGCAGGAGAAGGGGAATGTCAGCTAGGAGAGCGACGAATTGAAGGGACAGTGGGCTGGGTGAGTACTGCTCAGCAATTGGCGTTAATTGCAGAAGAAAAGAAAAAGGACGATGCTGATATTCTCGATGTTGTGCCCGTGCCCAGTTCTGCCAGGGAGGTGATTTTTCGCAACTATCCCTCTCTCACGATGCAACAGGAAGCTCGTTTCCGCACCCTTACCGAGGGCCTGCGTATGTCGCATTTCCTCAACAATAGCTTTTTGGGCTTGTCCACGGGCGAAACCCGCAAGGTTCTACTGGTGAAAACCTTGTTGGAGACCCCTGATGTGCTTATTTTGGATGAACCCTGGGACGGGTTAGATGCCGAATCTGCGGCCTTTCTTTGTGCGTATCTAGAAAGAATTCATCATAGCTGTACCCAGGTTCTGGCCATTAATCGCTTGAGTGAAATTCCACAGTACATGTGCCGGTTTATCGTCATGAAGCAAGGCAGTATAGCCGGGCAGTCTTATGGTGATGCGTTGACAGACGACGATAAAAATCATCTTCGTCACTTACTTCACCTGGAAAGTGTGCCTAAGGCGCTGCCATTAAAAGACCTGGACCGATTCGCGCCCAACATGGCAGCTGGTGAACCAGTACTGATTCGCCTGCGCGACGGTAAAGTGAACTATGACGGCAGAACTATTTTCAGCGGCCTTACCTGGCAGATTAACAAGGGAGAGCACTGGCAAGTGGTGGGCCCGAATGGTTCTGGAAAAACTTGTTTGTTGTCTATGATTACGGGCGACGATCCGCATTGCTACACCAACGATCTTATGGTGTTCGGATTTCAGCGGGGCAGTGGGGAAAGTATCTGGGATATCAAACAGCATATAGGTTTAGTGTCGAATAGTTTTCACTTGCAGTACCGGGTAAATTGTTCCGCCTTACACGTGGTGTTGTCGGGTTTTTTTGACAGTATTGGCTTATATGAACAACCCACGGTTAAACAGAAGCAACTTGCAAGAGAGTGGCTTGCGTTGGCGGGAATGAATGACAGAATAAATACGCCGTTTCAGTCGTTGTCTTTTGGCGATCAGCGTTTACTACTGATTGTCCGCGCGATGGTAAAGCATCCTGCACTGCTCATTCTCGATGAACCCTGTAATGGTTTGGACGAAATTAATCGGCTAAAAGTCCTGGCTCTGTTGGGGATCATTGCCAACGGAGGAGAGAGCACATTGTTATACGTCAACCATCACCGGGAAGATCGCATTGCTGGAGTAAACCGGGTATTAGATATGACCCAATACAACCCGGCTAAATAGTATGAAAACCGGGGTGATTCCCGGTTTTCTCTTTTCAGTCTCCCTGTTTTAGCTTTTATTTCCACAGTGAATCGCCACAACCTGAAATTAATTTTCCTCCCTACCCATGCCTTTTTTGTCATCTTTTCATAGGTTTTGCCAGTGTAGCTGTATATAAAAACAGTGTTAAGGCCAGAAAATACGTGGGTTGCAGCCCTGTTTTTACTTGACAGTGGGGAATGTAGAGACCAAACTGTCCAATAAGTGGGTAAAAGTGGCAAATTGTGGATCGCATCATCAACATTTGCAGGTCGGTACTCAGAAAACAAGAACAATAAGAGCACAAAATAAAAGGCTAGGGGAATGTTCCGCGGCGCTAATGCAATCAATCTGGATCCCAAAGGTAGACTGGCTATACCAACAAAATACCGCCAGTCACTTCTGGATGATTGTAATGGACAGCTGGTCTGCACGATCGATACACAACAAAGCTGTTTGCTGCTTTATCCGCTTCCCGAATGGGAGGAGATCGAACTCAAGTTGAGCAAGTTCTCCAGTATGATTCCGGCTGAGCGCCGGATGCAGCGGCTGCTTCTGGGCTATGCCACAGAAGGTGACATGGACAAGAGCGGCCGTTTTCTCCTTTCTGCCCCATTGCGCCAGCACGCTAACCTCAGCAAAGAAGTGATGCTTGTTGGACAGCTTAACAAATTTGAAATATGGGACGCAGAAGTTTGGGCGAAACAAATCGACGCTGATATGGAAACTGAGCGCGATGGTGCCTTTGAACTGACCGACCGCCTGCAGGAATTTTCACTATGAGTAACAACCCATTCAGCCATGTATCGGTGTTGCTTAACGAGTGCATTGAAGCTTTGGCCATTAAACCAGACGGTATCTACATTGACGCCACTTTTGGTCGTGGCGGTCACTCGGGAAAAATTCTCGAAAATTTAGGTGGCGAAGGTCGGCTTATTGCATTTGATCGGGATCCTCAGGCCATTGAAGCCGCAAAGCAATATCAACAGGACCCCCGTTTTACCATCATCCATGAGCCTTTTGGTGAGATGGCTGTTGTGATTGAACGCATGTCCCTGACGGGAAAAATAGACGGTGTACTGATGGATTTGGGGGTGTCATCTCCCCAGTTAGACGACGCCAGCCGGGGTTTCAGTTTTATGAAAGACGGCCCGTTAGATATGCGCATGGATACCAGTCGCGGGCAGAGTGCTGCGCAATGGCTGGCGAGCGCTGAAGAGCAGGACATCACTCAGGTTATCAAAGAATTCGGAGAAGAAAAATTCGGTAAGCGAATAGCCCACGCAATCGTTGAACATCGCAAAACCTCGCCTATCACCAGAACTGCTGAGCTGGCTGCTATTATCGACAAAGCAGTACCTGTGAAAGACAAATACAAACATCCGGCAACCCGTGCGTTTCAAGGGATCCGCATTTATATCAACGCGGAATTGGAGCAGTTACGAGTGGGCTTAAAAGCGGCTGTTGAAGTACTTGCACCGGCAGGGCGATTAGCAGTTATTTCCTTTCACTCTTTGGAAGACAGGCTGGTAAAGCGATTTATTAAAGAACAAAGCCGAGGCAAAGTCGTTCCCCACAATTTGCCGGTAACCCAAGCGGAGATTGATGCTGAAAAGGTATTGAAGGGGTTGGGAAAAGCCATTAAACCCTCTGAGGAGGAGGTGGCGCGAAATGTGCGTTCCAGAAGCTCAGTACTGAGGGTGGCCGAAAAGTTATGAGCCAGCGTCGGCAAGACAGGGGAGCAACCCCTACAAACTTCAGCCTGGTGCTGATTCTGGTCTCTGATTTGACCCGCAACAAGTTGCGGGTTTTGTTGTATTTAATGGTTGTGACGAGTGCTGTGACTGTAGTGTTAGCCAGCCACCTTAACCGTCAGCAGAACATCGCCATGGAAAAACTGATGCAGCAAAAGGATGACCTGGATGTGGAATGGCGCAATCTGGTACTGGAGCAGCGCGCATTGACAGAACACAACCGAATTGAAAACGAAGTAGAGAAGAAGCTCGATATGTATCGTCCCACAGCTGATCAGGAAGTAGTGGTGAAGTTGAAATGAGCCCGTTTAACATGCCAGAGAATAAAACGACAAAAGGCGCAAAGCAAAACATCACGCCATCGCTGATGCGTTGGCGGTTTTTGTTGGTTATTGCTTTGGTAATTGGCGTTTTTGCCGGGTTGGGCGCACGCGCAGCCTATATTCAGGTAATTGCGCCGGACAATCTTATTCAACAGGGCGACTACCGCACCATGCGTACTCGCGATATGCCTACATACCGGGGCATTATTACTGATCGCAACGGTGTGGAGTTGGCTGTCAGTGTACCGGTAAGGGCAATTTATGCCGATCCTAAAGTAATTCACGAACAAGGTGGGCTCGAGCAACGAGAGCGCTGGGAAGCGCTGGCCGATGTGTTGGGACGAGATGTAGAAACATTGCGCAGCAAGGTGCAAAACCCAAAACGACGATTTGTTTATCTACAGCGACAGGTGTCGCCAGCCATGGCTGATTACGTGGCAAAACTGGATATTCCGGGCATCTACTTGCGAAGGGAAAGTCGCCGTTATTATCCAAACGGGGAGGTTACAGCGCAATTAATTGGTATAACCGATGTGGATGATACCGGCATTGAGGGGCTGGAAAAGCTTTACGATGATTGGTTAACCGGTACTCCAGGGTCAAAGGTTATCCGCCGTGATGCCAAAGGACGCCAGGTGGAAATTCTCAAGTCAACGGACGGAGAGGATGCTGGAAATATAAAACTAACCATTGACCAGCGAATTCAAGCACTTGCATATCGGGAAATCAAAGAGGCTATGATTTACTATCAGGCGGCCTCTGCGTCAGCCATTGTGTTAGATGCGCACAGTGGAGACATTTTGGCGATGGTCAATGCCCCTTCGTTTAATCCTAACGACAGAAGTGACGTTTCTCCCCATCGCATGCGCAACAGGGTACTAACCGATGCTTTTGAACCCGGTTCTTCGTTGAAACCCTTGGCCGTATTGTCAGCGCTTGAGTTTGGCAGTGTACAAGTGGGCGATATTGTTGACACTAATCCCGGGTGGATGCGCTTAGGGGGCAGCCTGGTAAAAGACTCGCGCAATTACGGCAAACTGACCTTAGAGGGGATTATCCAGCATTCATCCAATATGGGAACATCTCGACTTGCCTTAGGCGTCCCTAAACCCTTTTTGCTCGACACCTATTACAACATGGGGTTGATGAGTGACACAGGTACTAACATGCCTGGAGAAAGTAACGGTATCTTCCACGAGCGTAGTCGCTGGTCAGATTTTGAACTGGCTACATTGTCATTTGGATACGGGATCTCTGTGACCACAGCGCAACTTGCCCGCATGTACGCCACTCTGGCGAATGGCGGGGTAAGTGTCCCGCTAAATATTGTGAAAAAACCACAAAGTACAGGTTATAAGCCCGAGCCTTTGCAAGTGGTGTCACCGGAACATGCCCGTGCCGTACTTACCATGATGGAAAGTGTTACGCAGCGGGGCGGAACCGCTACTAAAGCCGCGGTTCCAGGATATCGAGTAGGTGGTAAAACAGGTACAAGCCGAAAGGCGATTGCCGGAGGATACGGCGACGAATACGTAAATATCTTTGCCGGTGTTGCCCCTCTGTCTGACCCGCAGATTGTAACTGTGGTTCTGATTAATGAACCCGGCGGCGACTTATATCACGCTGGCGATACAGCGGCGCCGGTGTTTTCAGAAATTATGGGTGGGGCGCTACAACTGCTGAACATTCCACCAGATGACAAACAGGTTACGTCAACCAAGTGGTTGGATGGAGGTCGTAATGGTAGTTAGTGCCTTTGAGCAAAGTTTAGGCGTTTTGCTGGCGAAATTCGGTATTAATGCACCTGATGTTCGAATTCAAGGCCTTACGCTGGACAGTCGCGAAGTAACGCCAAAACTTGCCTTTGTGGCTGTAAATGGACACAGCCAGGACGGACGTGCGTTCATTCCCCAAGCCATCAGTTTAGGTGCTAAGGCTATTCTCGCGCAAACGGAAAAGGTTCGCGAGCATGGTCGCATGGAAATGCGCGGCAATACCATTATTGTTCATCTGTATGAATTAAGAGACATTTTGTCTTCGTTGGCAGGGGCGTTTTACGATTACCCTGGTACGAAAATGCGCTCCATAGCGGTGACCGGAACAAACGGTAAAACATCAGTGGTACAGATGCTTTCGCAACTTACCACTCGCAGTGGTACCCGATGTGGTGCGGTCGGCACCCTGGGTGCGGGAATTTACCTTGGTGAGAATACAAAGTGGGACGCCACGCCCGGTGGCAATACCACACCCGACGCCATTCGAATGCAGTACATTTTGGCAGAGTTTGTGCAACAGAGCGCTCGGCAAGTAGCGTTTGAGGCCTCTTCTCATGCTTTGGTTCAAGGGCGGTTGAGCCAGGTCAAAACTGACATAGTGGTGTTCACCAATTTGTCCAGAGACCATCTTGACTATCACGTCACCATGGACGAGTACGCAAGGGCTAAAAGACAGGCCATGACGCTTCCCGGCGTGAAAATCATTGTTGTGAACCACGATGATAAAGAAGGTTTGAACTGGCATCGCAATAAACCCGATGGCGTGGAAACGGTGTGGTTTGGCTTGCAATCTTTGCCCGCTGAATTGTCAGAACATCGCCATTGTTTGGCCACAAATGTGGAATACCATCCTGGAGGATGTCAGTTCACGCTAACAACAAGCTGGGGAAGTCGAAATGTGAATGTTCCCGTATTGGGCGCATTCAATGTGCAGAACCTGTTGGCAGTGATAGCTGTGATGTTGGTTCAGGGGCTTCGTTTTGAAGATGTGTTGAGTTTGTTGCCAGTGGTAAAACCCGTACCTGGCCGCATGGAAGTTTTTCAATTTGAAAACCACGCCAATGTGATTGTCGATTATGCCCATACACCGGATGCTCTCGAAAAAGCACTTTCAAGTGTGCGAGCCCATACAAACGGTGATGTTTGGTGTATTTTTGGTTGCGGTGGAGACAGGGATAAGGGCAAACGACCATTGATGGGCAGCGCCGCTGAAGCAGGGGCTGATCACCTGGTTATTACCACAGACAACAGCCGATCTGAATCACCCGTTGCCATCGCGGCGGATATCCGAGCAGGACTGACATCATCCACGGTTGCTGTGGATGAGCCCGACAGAGAGACGGCCATTCGCTACTGCCTGAACAAGGCGGCACCGGGAGATTTGATCCTGGTGGCTGGCAAAGGCCACGAAGATTATCAAATCATCGGTGACCAAAACAACAATTATAATGAGCGAGCAGTAGTAGCGCGCTTGCAAAGGGAGTACAGCTAATGATTAAAACTACGCTGTCCTGGATTGCCGATAATGTTAAAGGCACCCTGAAAGGGGATGACCGGGAAGTAAACGGAGTGAGCACGGATACGCGCACACTCCGGCAGGGAGACGTTTACATTGCCCTTAGTGGCGAGAATTTTAACGGCCATCGCTTTGTGGCATCAGCCGAGCAAGCGGGTGCAAGTGCTGTGATTGTCAGTGAGGCAGTGAATACGTCACTGCCAGTGATCAATGTTACGGATACCAAATTGGCCTTGGGTTTATTGGGCGCCGCGGTGAAAGCGAATGTTGCACCAAAAACCATCGCTATTACAGGTAGTAGTGGTAAAACCACAGTAAAGGAGATGACCGCTGCTATCTTAGCTCGTCGGGGCAAGGTACTGGCCACGGCAGGAAACTACAACAACGACATTGGAGTTCCGCTTACCCTGTTGCGGTTGGCACCAGAGCATGATTATGCGGTGATGGAGTTGGGGGCCAACCATCAGGGCGAAATTGCTTATACCACTGAACTGGTAAAGCCCGACGTGGCGACTATCGTAAATGCCGCTGCTTCTCATCTCGAGGGTTTCGGTAGTTTGCTCGGTGTTGCAAGGGCCAAGAGTGAGATTTTTAAAGGTTTAGGAGCCGACGGTACTGCGCTGGTCAATGCTGACAGTCAGTTTGCTGATTTTTGGATGGGTAAACTGAAAGGCACCTGCGTTAAAACCTTTTCCCCCAGTCAACAGCACAGTGCAGATTTTCGTGCAGAAGACATCATCATTGGTCTGGATGGCTGTGCTGAATTTAATCTGGTTACTCCGCGAGGGCAGATCGCGATCCAATTAAAAGTACCGGGTGCGCACAACGTGGGCAATGCCATGTTGGCGGCGGCGCTAAGTCTGGAAGTGGGGGCATCGCTGCAGGATGTGCAAGCAGGATTGCTGGATATGGCGCAGGTTAAGGGGCGTTTAGACGTGAAGGTGATCTCTGAGCATTTCAGGCTGCTGGATGATACCTACAATGCCAATGTGGCGTCGGTGAACGCAGCAATTGATACCCTGTCAAATTTTTCGGGCCTTCGGATACTGATTTTAGGTGACATGGCAGAGTTGGGTGAAAAGGCCCGCTTTTACCATCGGCAGGTAGGAGAATACGCCGAACAAAAAGGCATCGATTTTCTGTTTACCTTGGGAAGCTTAAGCCAAAGTGCCAGCGCTGTATTCGATGAGCGAGGGGGACACTTCGGCGATGTTGACAGTTTAGTGGCACAGCTTAGTGATGTGGTTATGGCTGATCAGCGGGACATTTCGGTGTTAGTCAAAGGTTCGCGTAGTGCGCGCATGGAACGGGTTGTAGATGCCATTGAGGTATCTCGCCTGGGAAAGTTTGAACGCCGTCGGGAGCGCATTGCATGTTGATATGGCTGGCCGACTGGCTTAAACAATTTGAACCGGGGTTCTTCGTTTTTTCGTACCTGACACTACGGGCAATTCTGAGTACCCTCACGGCACTGCTTATTGCAATTATCATTGGGCCCAAGATGATTCGTTGGTTGCAACGTCTTCAAATCGGACAAACCGTGCGTGACGACGGCCCGCAAAGCCATTTATCCAAGGCCGGCACGCCTACAATGGGTGGGTTGCTGATCCTCTTTGCCATTGTCACCAGCGTGTTGTTATGGGCTGATCTCACCAATCGCTACGTTCTGGTTACGCTGGGCGTGGTTATTGGCTATGGCGTCATCGGGTTTGTTGACGACTATCGAAAAGTGATTCGAAAAGACGCCAAAGGTTTGATCGCGAGGTGGAAGTACTTCTGGCAATCAGTGATTGCTATTGGTGTGGCTTTTTATCTGTATGCGTCTGCCAATCTCGCCGCTGAAACCGCCTTGTTGGTGCCCTTTTTCAAGGAAGTTATGCCCCAACTAGGGCTTTTTTACATGGTAGTGGTGTATTTTGCCTTGGTGGGCACCTCCAATGCTGTCAATCTCACCGATGGGTTGGACGGGCTTGCCATTGTACCTACTATTCTGGTCGCTGGCGCACTCTCAATATTTGCCTATGTTACCGGCAATGTTAATTTTGCTGAGTACCTGAATATTCCCCACATTCCCCTGACCAGTGAGTTGGTTATTGTGTGTACTGCTATCGTGGGGGCCGGATTGGGCTTCCTGTGGTTCAACACGTATCCCGCACAAGTGTTTATGGGCGATGTGGGCTCCTTAGCGCTCGGTGGAACCCTGGGGATTCTCGCAGTACTCGTGCGGCAGGAAATCGTACTTATCATTATGGGTGGGGTATTTGTCATGGAGACTGTATCTGTGATTTTACAGGTGGGGTCGTTCAAGCTCAGAGGCAAGCGCATTTTCCGCATGGCGCCAATACACCATCATTTTGAATTGAAAGGCTGGCCGGAACCCCGGGTAATCGTGCGGTTTTGGATTATCTCTCTCATCCTTGTATTAGTCGGTTTGGCGACATTAAAACTACGGTAAATCATGGACGCATTTTTGCTATCTCAACAATTTGTGGTGGCCGGGCTGGGCCTGACAGGACAGTCGGTTATCCGCTTTCTCCTTGAAAGCGGTGCCAGCGTAAAGGTGTGGGATACCCGCGAGTCGGCAGATATTCCCAATACCGTTACTGTGCCTGTTAGTCTGGGAACCGTGCCAACAACGTACTGGCAGAATGTTGATACACTGGTATTGAGTCCGGGTATATCGCCTTTTCATCCGTGCGTAGTCGATGCCCGTGAACAAGGAGTGGACATTATCGGTGATGTGGAGTTATTCGCTCGCATTAACCGCGCGCCGGTTCTGGCTATTACAGGTTCCAACGGCAAGACAACGGTGACCCAGCTTACTTCCCATATACTCAATGCCTGCAGAGGTAACGTATGCGCAGCCGGAAATGTTGGTAAACCCGTACTCGACACCTTAGGTGAGCATTGGGACATGCTGGTACTAGAGCTTTCCAGTTTTCAGCTGGAGTCTACGTACTCCCTCAATGCACTGGGGGCTACAATCTTGAATATTACTGATGATCACCTTGACCGTCACGGTACGATGGCTGCCTATGCCGCGGCTAAACAGCGTATTTACCGACACAGTGAGTATGCGGTTATCTGGCGGGGACACGGAGAAACATATCCAGTCAATGGCCCGCTGGCAGACAAAAAATCACAATGGGTGAGTGTTGGACTTGACCTCTCGTCAACCGATTTTGGTTATGCAGACAATCACATTACCTGGCAGGGTGAGGCAATACTGAATATGAATGATGTGGCGCTGGTTGGCCAGCACAATATCCTCAATATTCAAGTGGCACTGGCGCTGTGTGTTATCGCCGGAGTGGAACCCAGTGAAGCAGCAATGGAAGTTGGGACATTTAAACCTGCGCCTCACCGCTGTGTTGAAGTGGCTCACACACGGGGAGTGAGGTGGATAGACGATTCTAAGGCGACCAACATAGGTGCCACACTGGCCGCACTGGAAGGCCTGAGCAATGGTAACGTTGGCAAGCTTATTCTGATTGCCGGTGGTGATGGTAAAGGTGCCGACTTTAGCGTCCTTAAAGGAGCGTTTTCCAAGTACGTTGACGTACTTATTACTATGGGCAAAGACGGCAAAGCTATGGCTGATTTGCTGCCCGGGGCACATTACGTACACGATATGCAAGCCGCGGTTTCTCTGGCTACTGAGTATGCTACTGCCGGCGATATTGTTTTGCTTTCACCGGCGTGTGCAAGCATTGATATGTTCGACAACTATATGCACCGGGGGCAGGTATTCGCGCAGGCTATTGGGGAGGTAAGCGGGACATGACCAGTACTGCCACCAAACTGTCGGCGTTATTTGCTGAAAAACACGGTAGCGTGCCTTCCTCATCTCCTTACGATAAGGGGTTGATTCTGGTCGCTGTGGCACTGGCGTCACTAGGGCTTGTTATCGTGACATCTGCCTCCATGCCCGTGGCTGATCGACTGTATGGCAACCCGTTTTATTTTTCTATTCGCCACGGCATCTATTTACTGGCAGCTATTTTGGCGTCTGGCGTTGTGATGCAGGTACCTATGAATTTTTGGCGGGTTGTGAATCCGTGGCTGTTGTTAGCCGCCATCGTCCTGTTGCTGGCAGTATTGGTGCTTGGGCGCACCATCAATGGCAGTACCCGGTGGATAGTACTTGGCCCTTTGACACTGCAACCTGCTGAGCCAGCCAAACTGTTCTTTTTTACCTATCTGGCAGGGTACCTCGTGCGACGCTACGAAGAGGTCACTGAGAACATAAAAGGGTTTTTAAAGCCCTTGGTGGTGTTTTTCGTATTGGCGTGCCTGTTATTGCTGCAGCCCGATTTTGGCACCGTGGTAGTGATGTTTACCGCAACCATGGGGCTACTGTTTCTCGCCGGGGCCAGATTGTGGCAGTTTTTCGCTATTGTGTTTGTTGGGCTATTGGCCATTGTTTTTCTCATTGTGTTTGAAGAATATCGCATGCGAAGGGTTACATCTTTTTTAGATCCGTGGGCGGATCCGTTCGGGAGTGGGTACCAACTTACGCAATCTCTAATGGCCTATGGTCGCGGCAGTTGGTTTGGCCAGGGACTGGGTAACAGTTATCAAAAACTCGAATTCCTCACCCAGGCGCATTCAGATTTTATCATGGCTATTCTGGCGGAAGAACTGGGTTTTGTGGGGGTTATTGCTGTTTTGGGGCTCATTTTGTTTCTCGTGGTTCGGGCGCTGCAAATAGGCAACCGGGCATTGGCAAAACAACGTCCCTTTGAAGGCTACCTCGCGTACAGTATTGGGATCTGGCTGAGCTTTCAGACGGCGGTGAATATTGGCGCCAGTGCAGGCATGCTTCCCACCAAAGGATTGACTTTACCGCTGATTAGTTACGGTGGGACCAGTTTGATTGTGATGTCGGTGTCGATAGCCATGCTGTTGCGCATTGATTTTGAATTGCGGGTAGACGGGGTTCAGGCCTTAGGCCGCGGGGATAAGCGCAAAGCCGTGAAAAAGAAAACCGACGCGGTGTCTGCGTCTTCAAAGGAACAGATTACAGCCATGTTGGAAGACGTGGAGCGGGAGGCGTTGAATGACTAAGCGCTGCCTCATCATGGCGGGTGGTACCGGTGGTCACGTGTTTCCCGGGCTTGCCGTTGCCCATCAACTCAAGGACGCAGGTTGGGAAGTGCACTGGCTGGGGACAGCGGAACGTATGGAAGCTCAGGTAGTCCCACATCACGGTTTTCCTATTCATTTTATTCATGTAAAGGGCCTGCGTGGCAAAGGTATTGGCGCAAGAGTGAGCGGCGTGACGGCATTACTCAAAGGGTTGTTCGAAGCCAACAGAGTGATAAATCAGGTTAAGCCGCATCTAGTGTTGGGGTTTGGCGGTTATGCCAGCGGTCCTGGCGGCGTTGCCGCTTGGTTAAAGCGCATACCGTTGCTCATACACGAGCAAAATGCTGCCGCGGGTATGACGAATAGACTTCTGGGTCGCTTGGCTAAAATTATATTCCTCGGTTTTGAGCAGGCCAGAGGGGGCTTTGGTCATCACGCGAGGAAGGTACAGGTGGTGGGAAACCCGGTGAGAGATGCCATTGTGTCCTTGCCGGTGAAAACGGAAAGCCACTCGCCGTTACGAATGCTGGTTATAGGCGGTAGTTTAGGCGCCAGAGCATTGAATGAAGCCGTACCGGCAGCCTGTAAAAACCTTTACGGTTTAACCATTCGGCATCAGGCAGGCAAAGGCAATGCCGAGTCAGTTAAGCATGCTTATGGCAACGGTAGCGTGGATGTACAGGTAAGTGAGTTTATAGAGGACATGGCCAGCGCGTATGCGTGGGCCGATTTCGTCGTTTGTCGGGCCGGTGCTTTGACGGTAGCTGAGGTGGCTGCTGCGGGCTTGCCCGCAATTTTCGTGCCTCTGCCCCATGCGGTAGACGATCATCAAACGAAAAACGCGCTTTCTTTGGTCGAGGCCGGTGCAGCGAAATTAATTGCCCAGGACGAACTGGAAACGACACTGGTAAAGTATATAGAAGCCTGGTTGAGACAGCCACAGACCTGTTTGTCCATGGGGCGTCAGGCAAGGTTAGCCGCCAAAATAGAGGCAACACAGCAGGTCGTCGCACAATGCGAACTGCTGATAGGAGATAAAGCATAATGGTAGGTGAGAAGCCCTTTCAAAGTCCGCAAATGCGTAAAGTAGCACGTATCTTCTTTGTCGGTATTGGTGGTGCGGGAATGGGCGGTATTGCAGAAGTCCTGTTGAACGAGGGTTATGATATTGCCGGTTCTGACATTCAGCCCGGCGCGATGACCGATCGACTACAAGGGCTTGGGGCGGACGTGTTTATTGGTCACAGTGCCGACAATGTGACCGATGCAGATGTGGTTGTAGTATCGAGTGCAATTAATGAGGCAAACCCCGAAATTCAATATGCCAGATCTCATCGTATCCCTATTATTCGGCGGGCAGAAATGCTGGCGGAACTCATGCGTTTCCGCCACGGCATTGCGGTTGCAGGAACCCATGGTAAAACCACTACAACGAGTCTTATCGCTACCATATTTGCAGAGGCGAAATGCGATCCAACGTTCGTTATTGGCGGGTTGCTAAACAGCGCTGGCACTAATGCAAGATTAGGCAAAAGTCGTTATCTCATTGCCGAAGCCGACGAAAGTGATGCGTCGTTTTTGCACTTGCAGCCCATGGTCTCAGTGGTAACCAATATCGAACCGGATCACATGGGGACCTACGAGGGTGACTTCAATAAAATGAAAGACACCTACATAGAGTTTTTACACAACCTGCCGTTTTACGGACAGGCGATTTTGTGCGGTGACGATCCAGTCATTCAGTCACTTCGCCCGAGGATTGGACGAAACATTTTAACCTACGGCGTCGATCCGTCGAACGATGTCAGCGCAAGAAATATTCGCCTGGGGTTCGGTCAGTCGCGTTTTGAAGTGATTCGGCCCGACAAGCCCCTGTTACACGTCACGCTAAATCTTACGGGAATGCACAATGTGCTCAATGCGTTGGCTGCCATCAGTGTTGCAACGGACGAAGGCGTGGACGATGAAGCCATCGTCAAGGCACTGGCGTCCTTTGGCGGAATAGGCAGGCGATTCGAAGTACTGGGTGACTATACTACGAGCAAAGGGCAGGTGTGTCTGGTGGACGATTACGGCCATCATCCCACTGAAGTTAAAGCAACGGTAGCTGCCGCTCGTTCAAACTGGCCGCAGAAACGGTTGGTGATGGTTTATCAGCCGCATCGCTATACCAGAACCCGGGATTTGTACGAAGATTTTGTTGAAGTACTGTCTCAGGTGGACGTGTTATTACTGCTGGACGTGTATGCGGCCAGTGAACAACCCATAGACGGAGCCGATAGCAAATCGCTTTGCCGATCTATCCGATTGCGGGGACAGGTGGAACCGATTTATGTGGGCGACCCTAGCGCATTGGGTGATATTCTGGCAAACGTGATGCAGGAAAACGACGTGATAATGACCCAAGGAGCGGGTAATATCGGTCAAATTGCAAAAAAACTGGCAAAATTTGATCTCGAACCAAAAAAATTTCAACGTGAGTGGCTGTAATGGTTGACCCGGTAAATGCACAACAATTTGGACGCGTGGCCGTTATGTTCGGAGGGGACTCAGCAGAGCGGGCTGTGTCGCTGAACTCGGGTAAGGCCGTTCTAAACGCACTATTGAGGCAGGGGGTAAATGCCTGTGCATTCGATCCAAGAGAAAGGCAATTAACTGATTTAATTGAAGAAAAATTTGATCGTGTACTTATTATGTTACATGGTCGAGGTGGTGAAGATGGTGCCATGCAAGGAGCGCTACAACAGCTTGGTATCCCCTATACAGGGAGTGGTGTACTCGGGTCTGCTCTTGCCATGGACAAGATCCATACCAAACAAATTTGGCAATGTCTGGGACTATCTACTGCAAAATATCGAATTGCCGACAAAAGTGACTTTGAAGCTGGATCGTGCGGGGCTATAATGATGGAGTTGGGGAATGAAGTCATGGTCAAGCCGGCCCGGGAAGGTTCCAGTATCGGGATGGCGAGAGTGACAAGCGCTAAACAACTAGAAACTGCCATTCAAGAAGCCTTTAAATACGATAATCAGGTTTTGTTAGAGCAGTATATTGATGGCCCCGAGTTCACTGTTTCTGTTTTGCAGGGCAGGGCGTTGCCATCAATCCGCATGTCTACCCCACACAATTTTTATGATTACGCGGCCAAGTATCAGGATGATACCACCGTTTATCACTGCCCCAGCGGTTTGTCGGCAGACAAAGAAGCCGAGTTGGCTGAACTGTCACTAAGAGCATTTAATGCGCTGTCGTGCAGTGGCTGGGGCCGTATTGATGTTATGCAGGGCGCTGAAGGAGAGTTCTATCTCCTGGAGGCGAATACCGTACCTGGAATGACCGAAAAAAGCTTGGTGCCTAAGGCTGCCAATGTGGCGGGATTAGATTTCGATGCATTGACGATGGCTATACTTGCCACCAGCTTATCGGATTCGTGACAAGGGCATAGGATGGCAGAAGGGAAACACAAACCGATCCGCATTTGGTCAGGCGTTATTTTCCTGGCAATGGTTATCACCGGATTGATAGTGGGGGCCAAGAATATTCGCGACTATCTGCAGGACGCGCAGCGCGCACCCGTTCAGGTAGTGGATTTTTCGGGCGACTTCAGCCACGTGAACATTGTGGGACTGGAAAGATTAATCCGGGAATCTCAACCGGGAAGTTTTTTCGCACTAGATGTAAATGAAGTCTACAAACTAGTGGAATCGCAACCCTGGGTTTATCGAGCGTCGGTTCGCAAGCAGTGGCCGAACACGTTGAAGATTTATCTGGTAGAGCAAACGCCGGTTGCGCAGTGGAATGATGACTTTTTGCTGAATCCCTATGGAGATACGTTCAGCGCTCGTGCAGATGAGCAAACCCTGCCCCGGTTATACGGGCCCGGTGGCAGTGAAAAAACGGCACTGGAAGGCTATAACGCGATGCAGTCGTTGTTGGCGACGACATCAATGCCCATTGCAGAGTTGTCGTTGAGCGAGCGGTTCGCCTGGGAAGTCCAGTTGAATAATGGCGTCAGACTAAATCTGGGCCGCAAAGAATTTATTGATCGTCTGCAGCGTTTTATCGATGTTTATCCGTTGCTGGTGAAACAGCCAAAGGCTGTTAAATATGTGGATCTGCGTTATGACACCGGGCTGGCAGTAGGCTGGGTAGAAGCAGAAGACAAAGAAAGTTAATAAGAGTTTAGGAACACAATGTCAAAAACCGCTGAGCGTAATCTGATTGTCGGTCTGGATATCGGCACCAGCAATGTGAAAGCCGTTGTCGGTGAATTGCTGGATGACGATCAGATCAGTATTGTGGGTGTTGGAACCCATCTGGCACAAGGTATGGATAAGGGCGGTGTCAACGACCTCAATCTGGTGGTTAAGTCTGTGCAGCGTGCCGTGAGCGAAATGGAACTGATGGCGGATTGCCGTGTATCTTCTGTGTTTATGTCGATTTCAGGCCGCCATGTAAAATGCCAGAACGAGAGTGGCATGGTGCCGATTAACAACCAGGAAGTGACCCAGGAAGACGTTGACAATGTGATCCACGCCGCCCGTTCAGTGCCGATTGCTGCGGAACGCCGATTGTTACACGTGCTTCCTCAGGAATTTACCATTGATGTACAGGAGGGAATTAAAAACCCTGTAGGTATGTCTGGAGTGAGAATGGAAGCGGAAGCGCACATCATCACCTGCGCTGACGATATGGCAAAGAACCTGGTGAAGTGTATTGAGCGCTGTGAATTGCATTCTGATCAGCTTATATTCTCGGCGTTGGCTTCCAGTTATGCAGTACTGACCGACGATGAGCGCGAGCTGGGCGTTTGTGTGGTGGATATTGGCGGCGGTACTATGGATATTGTCATTTACACCGACGGAGCTATTCGTCACACCGCTGTAATCCCGGTTGCAGGAAATCAGATCACCAGCGATATTGCGAAGATTTTCCGCACCCCAATCAGCAACGCAGAAGAAATAAAAGTGAATTATGCCTGCGCGCTGAAAGACATGGTAAGCATGGAAGAAAATATCGAAGTACCCAGTGTAGGAGGCAGACCGGCCAGAGCGATGTCGAGACATACGCTGGCGGAAGTCATTGAACCTCGCTACCAGGAATTGTTCGAACTGGTACAAAATGAGATCCGTGCCAGCGGTTTTGAAGAACAAATAGCTGCCGGTTTAGTTTTAACTGGCGGTACAGCTAAAATGGAAGGTGCGGTGGAGTTCGCAGAAGAACTCTTCCAGATGCCTGTCAGAGTAGGTAAACCAATAAATATGCGCGGTTTATCGGAATATACCGATGACGCAAGTTTTGCAACTGTGGTGGGTTTGCTCCACTATGGGAAAATGCAATCAGAAAATAAGAAATCCAGTAAGCAGAAGTCCGGTGAGAGTTTTTTTCAACGTGTGCAAAGCTGGTTTAAAGGCGAGTTTTAATTTTAATTTTTGGGGGCGCTAAGACTACGGCATACGGTCGCACGGAAGCATTCGATCGACATCATATGACCTGGCTTAGTGTTGTTAGACGTACCAATCCGGAGAGTAAGTATGTTTGAATTAATGGATAGCCACGGCGAAGAAGCCGTAATCAAAGTTATTGGCGTCGGTGGTGGCGGTGGTAACGCCGTAGAGCACATGGTTGCTCAGAACATCGAAGGCGTTGAGTTTATCGCGGTAAATACCGATGCGCAGGTTTTGCGTAGCTCAAGTGCTGACGTCACACTACAAATAGGATCTTCTGTAACTAAAGGCCTCGGAGCTGGCGCAGATCCTAACATTGGTCGTGAAGCGGCACACGAAGACCGTGAAACCATTCGCCAGTCGCTTGAAGGGGCTGATATGGTATTCATCACTGCCGGCATGGGCGGTGGCACGGGTACGGGCGCAGCACCGGAGGTCGCTAAAATTGCCCGCGAAATGGGTATTTTGACCGTTGCCGTGGTTACTAAGCCATTCCCGTTTGAAGGCAAGAAGCGCACAGCCTTTGCCGATCAAGGTATTGTTGAATTGGCGAAAAATGTCGATTCGCTTATTACCATTCCCAATGAAAAACTGCTTAAGGTCATGGGGCCGGGTACACCGCTGTTACAGGCGTTTGGTGAGGCCAACAACGTTCTCAATGGTGCGGTGCAAGGCATAGCTGAACTGATCACCCGCCCAGGTCTGATTAACGTCGATTTCGCCGACGTGAAAACCGTGATGTCAGAAATGGGCACAGCCATGATGGGTACAGGTGTTGCTTCAGGCGCAGATCGCGCTGAAGAAGCTGCAGAAGCGGCAATTGCCTGTCCGTTACTAGAGGATATTGACCTGTCGGGTGCCCGGGGCATTCTGGTTAACATTACTGCCGGCCCGGATTTCTCTATCGATGAATTCGAAACCGTGGGCAACGCAGTCAAAGCTTTTGCTTCAGAAAATGCGACTGTGGTGGTTGGTACTGTTATCGACATGGCGTTGGAAGACGAGTTGCGCGTAACTGTGGTGGCCACGGGTATTGGAGCAGAGCGCAAGCCGGATATCTCTCTTGTGAGTTCAGAAGGTGCTCGTTTGTCTGGTTCAGCCCGCGAGTTTGGTACGTCATCAGCGACGGAAAACCGCAGTGTTGGCACTACCGATGGCAATCAGGCCCTTAAGGTCGACAATGAAGCTCAGCCTAACAGTGATTTGGAATATCTTGATATTCCGGCGTTTTTGCGTAAACAGGCAGATTAACTTCTGAATATTTGCGGAATTAATTTTCGCAAATGTTGTCATAGGCAGGTGTAGTGGTGTGAAATCACGGCTGCGTATGGTCAAAAATTTGACAAAATGGTCAAGTTTCTCTACAATGCGCGACCGCTTTTTGAACAGGTAAAAGCAACGACATGATCAGACAACGTACAATTAAGCAATCGGTGCAAGAAACTGGCATAGGCTTGCACAAAGGGGAAAAGGTCACCATGACTCTCCGGCCTGCGCCTGCGAACACGGGAATCGTGTTCCGTCGCATTGACCTCACCCCGTTTGTTGATATTCCTGCACGCGCTAACGCCGTGGGAAATACGCAATTGTGTACGTGCATAAATAATGATGATGGCGTCAGCATTAACACTGTAGAGCATTTACTGTCAGCCATGGCAGGCTTGGGAATTGATAACATAATTGTCGAGGTCGACAGTAATGAGCTGCCAATAATGGATGGCAGTGCCAGCCCGTTTGTGTTTTTGTTGCAATCTGCCGGTATTGAAGAGCTGAATGCGCCAAAACGGTTTATTCGAATCACTAAAACAGTGCGGGTAGAAGATGGTGATAAGTGGGCTGAATTACGCCCTTACGACGGCTTTAGGGTTGATTTTAGAATCGATTTCGAGCACCCGGTTATCAGTCAGACCCGCCAGCACATGGTTATGGATTTTGATAGCTGTTCTTATGTTAGTGAAATAAGCCGCGCGAGAACGTTTGGTTTTATGCGTGATTTGGAATATATGAATGCGAATAATTTAGCGCTGGGTGGCAGCATGGAAAACGCTGTAGCGCTGGACGACTTTCGCATTCTGAATCCTGAAGGACTTCGCTATGACGATGAATTCCTCAAGCACAAAATCTTAGATGCTGTTGGTGATTTGTACATGGGTGGACACAGCATTATTGGTGAGTTGTCAGCGTATAAAACCGGCCATGGGTTGAATAACATGCTGCTCAATGCCGTTCTCGAAAAAGAGGATTGTTGGGAGTATGTGACGTACGAAAATCAGGATGAATTACCCATTCGTTACGCAGAACCTGTATTGGCTTAATAGAAAAACCGTCTCCCCCAGACGGTTTTTTTGTACTTATCTATTAATTTTAATACCTGTTGCTCACCAAAGTATAAGGCCTGACATCGGACCTTTTGCCATCTACATGCTATGCTAAATACAGATTGTATCGTGCTATGCACGTTATGCTCTCTGCGCATCTGCCAATTTAGTCTTCTCAGTGATGGTGTTAGAATTGATAGTTAAATCGAAACAGACTCGCCTCTGTCATTTTTCTTCCTGTTGGTATTCGCTAGCAGGCACCGTGTTGCTCGGTTTATCGCTATTGCTCTCGCTTTGCTTCCTCCGTATTACTGTTGCATCTCCGTTGTCGAAAGATAGCAATGTCATTCGCTTTAGCGATTACCACCATCGAACATGGACAACGCGCCATGATATGCCGCAGATCTCTGCGGTAGGTATTGCTCAGGATATGGACGGTTTCATTTGGGTTGCGACGGAAGGCGGGTTAGCCCGATTTGACGGCTATAAATTTACTACGTTTAACGCCAGTCAATCGCCGGTTTTCACCGATCCTATATTGCGTACGCTGTTAGTCGATGACGAGAATCGTTTATGGGTAGGCAGTGCAGACGGGTTGTTGGTAAAAGAAGAAAAAACGTTTTCACGCATAGACTACAACAACAGAAGTATTGGAAAAGTAGAGGCGCTCGCGATTTTCAACGGACGTGTATATGCTGGGGCGAATGGGTTATATGTAGTTGAAAAAGGTGAGCGAGAGGTTAGCTTATTAAGCCCGGATGAAAAACAAGTTACCCAGCTACTGTCTGATGACGACCGCCTCTGGGTGGCCCTGTCTAATCGGTTGTATTACCTCGATATACATCAAGACCTCTATGAGGTTCCAGCGTTACGCCTTCCAGATAATACTCAAATTACAGAACTGCTGCGGTATCAGGGGGATTTGTTAATAGGAACGACAGGTGGATTATTTGAGTTACAGAGCGATGGAACGCTTGTTCGACGGAACTTCGAAGGAGCAGATACGTCAGGTGTGATTCAGTTGCTGTATGAAGATGCATCCGGCGCGTTGTGGATATCGGTAGACCAATGCTTATTACAGATAGCTGGCAATGTGATAATCGATCGCATCGACAAGTTGCCAGACAATACCCGCCCGTGGTATGTGACAGCGTTCGAAGACAGTTCCGGTCATCTTTGGCTGGGCAGTAAAAGCCATGGCCTGCAACGGCTGCGTTATGACGGAACGCGGAATTTGGGCGTGGAAGCGGGTTTGGGGGAACCATATGTGTGGTCGTTTTTGGCCACAGAACAAGGAATGATAGTTGGGGGCAACGACGGCTTATACCGTTTGAAAAATGGTCGTTTCTCCCCCCTTATCAATGATACAAGTGTATTGCCTAATAAAGTGGTGTATAGCCTTTTCCAGGATAGTAATAACAGTATATGGCTGGGGACACGGTCAGGCGCAGTAACGCTTAACTCGGATTTTGAAGTGGTGAACCGGTTTCCTTCGTTGCGGGGGGGGCAGGTGAATGGCTTCAGTGAAGATCACAATAACCATATATGGATTGCAACGCTCAAGGGGTTGTACCGCTTTGACGGCGAAACACTGACGAACGAAACAGAGCGATTTAATCTTGCCAGTGAAAGTACCCGTACCGTTCATACCGACCAATACGGTGTGGTATGGGTGGGTACAGCGCGTGGTTTGTATAGGATTGAAGGCGATATGGTCAGCAACTTTGCCGACAATCCTATTCTGGGCGTAGCTTCAATTACACATATCAATGAACTTGACGACGGTCGTCTTATTGTTGGTACGTTCCAGCATGGCTTTGCCGTTCAACAAGGGGATGGCTGGCGAATTTTGGAAGCGGGAAAACTGCCTGCAGAAGGCACACTCTTTGCGGCTCAACACCGCGATGAACTTTTGGTATCAACCCTGAAGGGGATGTACAGCCTGCCAGTGAAAGATCTAGCGTCTGGCGGCGAGTTGAACCCTACGGTTATCATTGATGATCACGGCCCTGAATCTACTATCGACGGGATCCGTTGTTGCAATGGTGCTGGAAACGGCAAAGGGTTTTACTCAGACGACGTGTTGTATTTACCAACGCTCAACGGCGTGGGTGTAGTGGAACTAAATAGCACATCACAATCTTACGCCCGTCCATTGCCCGTTATTGAGGGCGTAGAGGTGAACGGACATTGGTATCGAGGCAATGATATCCGTTTACCACAAGGCGAGCGTAATCTGCGTTTTGAATATTCAAGCCCTCTTTACTACCGCAATGGTGCCGTGCGCTTTCGCTATCGCTTAATCGGTTATGACAAAGCGTGGACGCAGACGTCGGTGAGACGGGAAGCATTTTATACCAACCTGCCCGCGGGAAATTATACCTTTGAATTACAGACCAGATTAGCTGAAGAGACACAGTGGTCGGCGGCGGATACCCTGTCACTAACCATTCCCGCGCTGTGGTTTGAGCAATACTGGACCAGAATGCTGATCGCATTGCTGTTAGTGTGTCTTGTATGGGGCGTCCTTCGGATACGCACACGCTCTTTACAGCGAATTAGGGCCAGACTTGAGCGTATGGTTGACGAGCGCACCGTTGAGCTGGACAACGCTAATAGAAAGTTAGAAGAGGCTAATCGCCGTTTGGAAACGGCTAGCATGACAGATGCATTAACCGGCCTTAAGAACAGGCATTATCTGGATGTGTATATCGAGAACATTATTGCCCGAACGCAAAGAAGTCAACTTGGGCTGTATTACATTATTCTGGATATTGACGATTTTAAAATACTGAATGATGAGATGGGCCATGCGGTAGGCGATGAAATATTGGTTCACTTTAGCCACTTGCTGACGAAAGCGACACGGAGTACTGACCACGTCATTCGTTGGGGGGGAGAAGAGTTTCTTGTTCTGCTTGACGGCAGCATGTCGGTCGATGTATTCCTGGAGCGCCTGATGTCGTTAATTAGTTCGACCACCTGGCCATTTGAGGCACAACTGCCGAAAAAGCCAAGTTGTTCCGCGGGTGTGTGTTTCCACCTGACCAATAAAGCCGATTCCTGGACAACATCCCATAGCCTTATCCTGGCAGATAAAGCCATGTATCTGGTCAAGCGGTTCGGCAAAGCGGGTTGGTTGGAATTAATACCCTCGTCCACACTACCGGATGACATATTGACAAAAGTGACCAAAGGCAAGCCGGAGAGACTGGTCGCTTGCGATTATTTCGAAGTGCGCGGATCGGTTCACATTTTACAAGCCTTGTCGCAGATAAATGATAACGTTGTTCCATTTCTGGAAAAGCAGGATTAATGCAAAAAACAGCACCTGGAGGAAAAAAATCCCACGGGTGTAGACATTGGTATTTGTTCATTTGCGTTAACAACGGTAAACTAGCCTCCGGTTAAACAGAGTTCTACGAATGAAACTGACGATATCCTTCATAGGAAAACATAAACGTTACCGCAAAAGCATCAGTGTTCGCACACTGGTGAGTTTCACTGTGCTTTCGTCTTTGTTTATTTTGGTATCCAGTCGTGGAACAGACTCAGTCTCAGAAGATATCGCCCGCATCAGACTCGCTCAGGCAGTGAACAGTACTGAAAATTCTGAAGTGGAGAAGCTGGCGGTTAAGACGAGACAACAACTTACTATGCTGGCTGAGCGATTGGCGGAAATGGACGCCACCTTGTCTCAGTTGGACGAACAAGGCAAATTAATTGCCAACGAATTTGGCATGAAGCCCGACGACCTCGATGTCTTCATGCCCGACTCTACGCCGTTAAGCGTGGACGATGAACCCCTCATGAAACAAATTAACCGGCTGGCAAATTCTGTTGAAGCAAAAAAACAACAGCTCGACATGCTTGAAAGTCTGGTAAGAGGGCATCATATCCATGAACAGAGTCAATTATCTGGCCGACCTGTAGCGTCGGGGTGGTTGTCTTCTTATTACGGCATGCGCAAAGATCCATTTACCGGCAAACCGACCATGCACAAAGGGTTAGATTTTGCGGGTAAAACGGGCGATGACGTTATTTCTACAGCGGCTGGTATTGTTACCTGGTCGGGTGAGCGTCATGGTTATGGTTTACTGGTAGAAATTGACCACGGAGATGGCTATGTGACCCGCTATGGGCATAATAAGTCACTGTCTGTGTCCATTGGCGATGTCGTGACCAAAGGTCAGGCGATTGCAGTTATGGGCAGTACAGGTCGGTCTACCGGTGCGCATGTACACTACGAAGTAATAAGAAACGGGCAACCCATCGATCCTCTGCCTTTCGTTGCAAAGCGGCGAGAGTAAAAAGGCAGCAGCCAGATACGTTTACACGAAGTAAGCGGCACAAATAATAGGGTGATGATGAAACACATGATGTGTTCGTTGTCATTTATCTTAAATCGACGAGTCAAACCGGGGCGCCGGCACTCGCTAAAGCAGTGGAACCATCAACCAAATGTTTGCAAGCATCTTAAGAAAAATCTTCGGTAGCCGAAACGACCGGTTATTAAAAAAATTAAAAAAACGTGTCGATGCCATTAATGCGCTTGAGCCGGAATTAGAAGCGCTCTCTGATGAGCAACTAAAAGGCAAGACCGCAGAGTTGAAAGCCCGTCTGGAGAACGGCGAAACAACCGACGATATTCTTGTTGATGCTTTCGCGACCGTGAGAGAAGCGAGTAAGCGTGTTTACGGTATGCGTCATTTCGATGTGCAGATGCTGGGCGGTATGGTGCTGGAATCCGGTAAAATTGCCGAAATGCGCACCGGTGAAGGTAAGACCCTTACTGCCACTTTACCCACTTATCTTAACGCACTAACGGGTAAAGGCGTGCACGTGGTCACAGTCAACGATTACCTGGCCCGGCGTGACGCAGACTGGTCACGGGAGTTATTTGAGTTTCTCGGCATGACAGTTGGTTGTAACATTCCGGGTTTATCGCCGGAAATGAAGCGAGCCGCGTATCAGGCCGATGTCACCTATGGTACCAACAACGAATTTGGTTTTGATTACCTGCGTGACAATATGGCGTTTAGCCCTAAAGACAGAGTTCAGCGCCCGCTGCATTACGCAGTCGTGGATGAGGTAGACTCCATTCTGATTGACGAAGCGCGGACGCCGCTGATTATTTCTGGTGCAGCTGAAGACAGCTCGCAACTATACCGCGCCATTAATACCATTATTCCTGAACTGGTTCAGCAGGAAAAAGAAGATGAAGAAGGGCAGGAAGGCGACGGGGATTACACCGTTGACGAAAAAGCCAAGCAAATTCACCTTACTGAACGCGGCCAGATCCACGTGGAAGAAATTCTGCAAAAGAACGGTATTTTGCCTGAGGGCGAGTCTTTGTTTGCAGCGGGAAATATTTCTTTACTGCACCATATTAATGCTGCGCTTCGGGCCCATAAGCTGTTCCAAAAAGACGTCGACTATATCGTTAAAGATGATCAAATTGTCATTGTTGATGAACACACAGGAAGAACCATGGAAGGCCGTCGTTGGTCTGAAGGCCTGCATCAGGCGGTAGAAGCCAAAGAAGGTGTGAAAATTCAGAACGAGAATCAAACACTGGCGTCAATTACCTTCCAGAATTATTTCCGCATTTACGAAAAGCTCGCGGGTATGACGGGTACAGCAGACACCGAAGCATTCGAGTTTCAGCATATTTACGGCCTGGAAACCGTGGTTATTCCTACTAACCGCCCCATGATCCGCAAAGATATGGCGGATTTAATTTACCTTACTGCACAGGAAAAGTACGACGCCATCGTGGCTGATATCCGCGCAGCAGTGAAAAAAGGGCAACCGGTATTAGTCGGTACCGTATCCATCGAGAACTCTGAATTGCTTTCGCGGGTACTTAAAAAAGAGAAAATTCCTCATAAAGTACTGAACGCGAAATTCCACGCCCAGGAAGCCGATATTATTGCTCAGGCCGGTAAACCCGGCGCGGTGACCATCGCCACGAATATGGCGGGCCGGGGAACGGATATCGTGTTGGGCGGTAACTGGAAAGCGGAGGTTGAAAAACTTGAAAACCCCACCGAAGCGCAAATCAAAAAATTAAAAGACGAATGGGACAAGCAGCATCAGGCAGTGCTGGATGCCGGCGGTCTTCACATCATTGGTACAGAGCGCCACGAATCTCGACGTATTGACAATCAGTTACGTGGTCGTTCTGGTCGTCAGGGAGATCCGGGGTCCAGCCGATTCTATTTGTCATTAGACGATGCGTTGATGCGCATCTTTGCTTCGGAAAAAATGGCCGGCATGATGAAACGCTTGGGCATGGAGCACGGTGAAGCCATTGAGCATCCTTGGGTAACCCGCGCCATAGAAAATGCGCAGCGCAAAGTAGAAGGCCGCAACTTCGATATCCGCAAACAGTTGTTGGAATACGACGATGTTGCTAATGATCAGCGTAAAGTTATTTACGAACAGCGCAATGAGTTGCTCGATGAAGGAGAAATTAGCGAAACCATCAAAGCGATCCGCGTTGACGTTGTCAACGGCGTGGTAGATGAGTATATTCCGCCCCAGTCGCTGGAAGAAATGTGGGATGTGCCGGGCCTGGAAGAGCGCTTGAAGGCCGATTTCAAAGTTGATCTACCGATTAATCAATGGCTGGAAGAAGACGACAAGCTGTACGAAGAGAAGCTGCGGGAGCGGGTACTCGAAGAAATCGAAAATGCCTATCAGGCTAAAGAAGATATTGTGGGCGCAGAGGTATTGCGTCAGTTTGAAAAAGCCATCATGCTGCAAAATCTCGATAGTCACTGGAAAGAACATTTGGCAGCCATGGATCACCTTCGCCAGGGTATCCACTTAAGAGGTTATGCGCAGAAAAATCCGAAACAAGAATACAAGCGTGAATCGTTCGAGTTGTTCTCGGCTATGCTTGAGGGGCTCAAAGTGGAGGTCATCACTATTTTGAGTCGCGTTCAGGTTCAGGCAGAATCTGACGTAGAAAAAGTGGAGGCGCAACGGCGTCAGGCTGACGAGGTGCCTAAAAACTTCCAGCATCAGGAAGCACCAGAGCAAGTGCCCGAAGCGTCAGCCGAAAAAGGCGTTCGCACTGAAATGCGTCAGGGGCCGAAAGTAGGACGCAATGACCCTTGCCCGTGTGGTTCGGGTAAAAAATACAAGCAGTGTCACGGTAAACTTTCCTAATGACGACTGTACATGTTGCAGTGGGCGTCATTCTTCGGGGCGATCAGGTATTTATCTGTAAGCGTCCTGACGACAAGCACCAAGGTGGAAAGTGGGAATTTCCCGGCGGCAAGGTTGACGCAGGTGAAACCGTTACCCAGGCACTCATCAGAGAGCTTAATGAAGAAGTCGGCATTGATGTGCTGCAGAGTTCACCGCTAACGGTAATTCGCCACGACTATGGTGACAAGCAGGTAATGCTGGATGTTCATACGGTAACCGACTTTGCGAGCGAACCCAGCGGCGTTGAAGGTCAAGAGGGTAAATGGGTGTTGGTTTCCGAGTTAAAAGACGACGATTTTCCGGTCGCCAATAGGGAAATTACGGCGTTGTTAAAACGTGCGTACTGCTAGCGCGGAATCGTTTTTATAGTCAGTATCCACCTGACATCTGCATTAAATGTAAGGCCTTGGTACACTGTGTATCGAGGCCTTTTTTACAGGGTGAGTGCGGGCGAATACCCTACAAAATCGTTAAAACGAAATGCGCTCTGCAGTAGCGAAGGCCACATCGAGTTTGTGGTAAGCCGCTTCGTTAATAAAATGGGGGTAGGTTTCGTTGTCATCTTCCCACACGAAATCCGTGCCGTCGAAGCCTCGAAAAATGGGCGCGCCAGGCAGTAACGGTGTGAAATCCTGATCTTGCAGACTGTGGTGGATCATGGCTTTGCGTTTGCCATTTTCATCGAGGGGAAACTTCACTTCATGGCCTAACCTGAATGCTTCACATGGGGGAAGGTTTGCCAGTTCCTGGCTTCGCGCATTCCACGCCACACAGAAGTCTAATATTGCTTCTGCCATAGTCAGCGTGAGTTGATACACATCTTCTCGCAGTACGCCCTGAGGCTGGGCGCCCACTTCTATCATTACGCCTTTTTTTCCCACCGTACAAAAATAGCCGTGTTCCACAAAAGATTTTTCGTCTTCCACCAGTATATTGGCTTCTGGCATTACGTGTTTAACAAAACGTGCCAGTTTTGTGTTGAAATCGTCGGCTTCCAGCACAATAAGCGTTGCGCCCATATTGCTGGTAGTGTTGTGTATATCAATGAAAAAATCAGTAGCAGAGTGGCCTTTAGGGCCGTATTTCGCGTTTAGTTTTTTGGCCAGCTGAGCTTCTCTTGCGGGGTTGTCGGCAGCCAGTTTTTCTGCGGTAAATTGTCGATTTAAGTCTTCGTCGAGAAATCGCTGGTTGGCTTCAATTGCGGCCATATTGGCCAGTGCACAGGTAACATTCAATGACTCGAATCGCTCTGGTAAACCGGTATTAAGCCAGTTTGTAATGAGCTGAATACCACTGGTTTCATTCCCATGGGTGCCACCAATAAGCGCAATTGAATTTAGCATAATGAACGTGCTTCCTTTATAAAGAGGATGAAATAAACGAAAAATACCCTGAGGTGAGGTGATGTGTCAGTGTTTGAAAAAATCACCAGCCTGCTGGCTTAGCATAGCTTCGATATCTTCGATATCGGGCATGTTTTCCGGTGTATCAGAAGCCGATTTCTCGCCGGCGATAGTGCGGTCTTCCGTCGCCCATTCACCTAAATCGATGAGTTGGCATTTCTTTGAACAAAACGGGCGATTCGGGCTGTTTTCAGACCATTCAACATCGGCCTGACAAGTCGGGCAATTAACAATCATATCCAACCTTTTGGTCTATCTATCGTGATGCTGAGTCTAGCAGGCGGCTAAGGCAAAAGTCACCGTATTTTCTACCGATGGCGATTTTCCGGTTTCTTGTTCGAACCACATAAACCGAATGGTAAAGCGGTATTTGTTACCACTAAAAGTCGGGTAGTAGCCTTGGTTTGCATCACAGGTTAGTCTGATCAAGTCGTTTTTATCATCAGCCACCCCCTGGTAAAAGCCGTTGCTGGCGTCTATTTGCACAAATGCGCTTTTTTCCCTGAGAAAAGAGAGCAATAGCGCGATACCTTCATCAAGATGGGTCAGGGAATGCAGCCAGGTTTTAATGTTTTCCTGAATGTCGGTTTGCGGTCGATTTAGCCAGTAGTGTAAGTTGGGCAAATCAAAGCTGCATATTCCACCGGGGATAGAAAATCGCTGGCGGATACTGCTTAAGAATTTATCTTCTTTTAGTGTGGAACCAAATTTTCTGTCTGCCTTTATCTTGTCTTTTAGCTTTACAATGGAGCGCAGTGTTTGTTCCAAGGCATCAGTATCGATATTGGGATATTGTGACCAGTGCACAAGGTTTCGCTCATGGATATCTAAATCCTTGATGAGATCGGTGCGTAAGTCGATGCGATCGAACAAATCCATCAAGGTGAAGAGTTGTTCGAAAAAATAGACCTGTAGCGCGGGGTTTTGAACAGACGCACCGGTTTTAAGCTGCGATAGCAAATGCTCAATTCGCAGATAATTCCGCACTTTTTCTTTTAGCGGAAATTCGTAAATGGTGGTCGCCATGGTTGCCTCTCTATGCCAATTCATAGCACTACAACGCAAATATGCAAAAATATCAAGCCCTAAGGGGGTTTCCTTGCACAATAGGCGATTCACTAGGCAAGATTCAGGACGATCGCGACGCGCCGAGTGACTGATAATACTGATGAAGCTTTTCCACTTGCGGTGCAAGGGCCGCTCGGTTGCCGTTGTTATCTATGACGTCATCGGCTTTACTCAGCCGTTCCTCACGGCTTGCCTGAGAGGCCATAATACTCTGAATAGTTTGTTCGTTGCTGCCATCCCGCGACAGGGCCCGGCTGAGTTGAAGGGATTCTTCACAATCTACCACCACTATACGATTTACCATGGTGTCGAGTTTGTTTTCAACCAGCAAAGGCACAGATAAAATAACATAGGGGCCGGAAGCGGCTTGCAACTGGGTCTTCATTTCCTGTCGAATAGCCGGGTGAAGCAGGGCATTTAGCCATTGCTTGTCGGCGTGGTTGGCAAACACTTTCTGGCGCAACAACGGGCGGTTTAAGGCGCCGTCACTTGTTAAGACCGCACTGCCAAAATGGGCCGCAATAGCACGCAACGCGGGAGTGTCTGGCATAACAACCTGCCTGGCAACGACGTCGGCATCAACTACGGTAATACCTTTGGCTGCAAACAGGTCGCTCACGGCGGTTTTGCCACTGCCAATACCGCCGGTTAGCCCAATGATTAATGGTACGGACATCAGGCAAATACCCATTGAAGATATACATCAATAATTTGTGTTTTGTACAGCAACGTAAGGTAACCTGCTACGGCCAGATAAGGCCCGAATGGAATAGCCAAAGACTGCCCTTTGCGCTGCACGAGCATAATGGTGATCCCCGCTATTGCCCCTACCACGGATGATAACAAAATAATAATGGGTAAACCCTGCCAACCAGTGAATGCGCCTAAGGCAGCGAGCAGTTTAAAATCGCCATAGCCCATGCCTTCCTTGCCGGTGAGTAATTTAAACAGCCAGTACACAGACCACAAACTTAAGTAACCGGCTGCCGCACCAATGATGGCATCGTTTGTCGACACGAACACAGTTTGTGTACTAAGGACTAAGCCCAGCCACATGAGGGGCAGGGTGAGTTGATCCGGGAGCAGCATTTTATCAAGGTCAATAAACAGCAAGGCTATGAGCACATAAACAATGAGTATGGCCCAAAGGCCTTGTGGGCCTGCACCAAAGTGCCAGGCAGTAAAGGTACACACCGCTGCAGTGAAAAGCTCTACCAACGGATAGCGGGCCGAGATTGACGCGCCACATCCGGCGCACTTTCCCCTAAGCCAGAGGTAACTCAAAACGGGAATATTTTCCCAGGCTCGAATTTTATGGCCACAGTGGGGGCAAGTACTGTCGGGTTTCACCAGGTTAAAAGGCGCCGCGCCATCAAGCGGCGTATCTTCGTGAAAGTAGCTTTGATATTCCGCCTTCCAGGAACGCTCCATCATGATAGGCAAGCGGTAAATCACCACATTGAGAAAACTGCCGACCAGCAGGCTAAAAATAAAAACAACAGTGAGGAAAACCGGCAGGCTCTGCTGCACGAGTTGGATAATGGCGTCCATATATGAGTTTATTATTTATTTGAGCTTGTAATACAACAAGACTGCCTGAAAAGCAGTCTTGTCTCAATAGTGATAACACAAAGGCGAGTATAATGATTTATACCACGTTACCCATCTGGAATATGGGTAGGTACATGGCAACAATCAGGCCACCGATGATGACGCCCAGTACGGCCATGATAATAGGTTCCAGCAGGCTGGTTAAACCGTCTACCATATCATCAACTTCGGCTTCATAAATGGTAGCGATTTTGGATAGCATTTCATCTAACGCACCTGATTCCTCACCAATGGCCACCATTTGCGTTACCATATCAGGAAACACATTGGTCGCTCGCATGGCGGTATTCATCTGTAAACCACCGGCAACTTCTTTTTTAATAAAGAGAATGGCATCGCGATAAACTGCGTTACCCGATGCGCCGGCGGCCGAATCGAGTGCACCAATTAACGGTACGCCAGCTGCGAAGGTGGTGGATAGGGTACGGGTGAAGCGCGCGACAGAGGCTTTTTTCAGAATGTCGCCAACAATGGCAACTTTTAATGTCAATGCGTCTACCTTATCCCTCAGTTTGGGCGACTTTCTATGTGCACGGACAAACAGGAACATCGCAACGGCTAAGCCTGCACCGATGAAAATACCATAATCTTGAACAAATCTGGATATGCCGAGAACAAATTGGGTAAACGCGGGGAGTTCGGCGCCGAAACTACTAAAAATCTCCTCAAACTGCGGCACAACAAATACTAATAGGACTGTGGTGACGATGAAAGCGACCACAACTACAGCAATAGGGTAGAACATGGCTTTCTTGATTTTGGATTTCAGTGCTTCTGCTTTTTCTTTATAAGTAGCAATACGGTCGTAAATGGTTTCTAACGCGCCTGATTGTTCGCCGGTTTTTACGAGATCACAGTAGAGATCGTCGAAGTAGAGTGGGTGTTTCCGCAATGCGGTTGAAAGCGGGTTACCTGCTTTTACTTCATCTGTTATTTCGCCAAGTAGTTTCCGCATACTTGGCTTGTCATGCCCCTTTGCAATCATTTCCAATGATTGAATAAGCGTTACACCTGCACTGAGCATAGTGGCAAGTTGTCGAGAAATTACGCAAATATCTTTGGCGTCAATTTTCTTCTGGCCACCAAATAATGGTTGACTCATTTTTTTGACTTTATGAGCAGAGATCCCTTGTCGTCGAAGAAGGTTTTTCGCTTCAACTAAGTTAAGCGCTGAAATTTCACCTTTCTTGTTCGCGCCTCGTTTATCTTTTCCCTGCCAAACGAATGTTTCTGCTGCTTTTGCCATAATGGTTCTCGGTATGAAAATACAGATGTTAAAAACACAAAAGCCCAGATTCAACTGGGCTTTCGGCTATTTTACACTATTAGCAAAGTGTTGCTGGGTCGCAAACTGCTGCCCATGTTACCTGACGAGAACCTGCAGCAAAGTTAGGCATTGAAGGTGTGAGAGTGTATGAGCCAGTACCTTGAATCGCTGAATCGGTAGGTTTTACTGCTGTTACAATACCACCTGCAGCCGTATCAACACCAGGAATACCTGGGCCTGCCGCGATAGTTGCAGGGATGCCATTTGTTCCTTGAACACAATTGGCAAGCACTGCTGCAGCGTCGGCACCCGAAGCTGTTTGAGCACAAACTTCAACAGACGATTTTGCGACAGATGACGCGTTTATTACTTCAGCGAAGCGCGCCTTTTCAGTATATGTTTGATAAGCCGGCAACGCTACGGCGGCCAGAATACCGATGATAGCAACAACGATCATCAGTTCGATTAGTGTGAAACCTTTTTGGTTAGATGTATTAACATTTTTCATGGTATCTCTCCGGGTGTGCGTATAATGCGCTAAATTAAATTTGATCATTCAAAGTTACGATTTATACCTGAGTCGTCCGTTTCAACGTCCCCGGTACTTGATGCTCAGTATAGGCAGAGCGAGCCAACTGACAAGTATCCAGAAGTATACATATGAATAGGTTTTAAAAGGGTAAGAGGATGGACGCGGATACCTTTTGGTGTTTAGAGCAAGATACCCACGTTATTGATTATTAAGTGGTTTCTAGCTTTTCATCGTCACGCGAAGAGAGAGATCTATCGCGTTAACATGTTTGGTTAAAGCACCTGAAGATATGAAGTCAACCCCTAATTTTGATAACGATCGCAACCTTTCTTCCGTGATATTGCCGGATACTTCAAGTTTACTTTTCCCGTTATTCATGTCGACTGCGCTTTGGATCTGATCGTTGGTAAAATTATCCAGCATAATGATGTCAGCCCCCGCCGCCAGTGCGCTGGCAAGCTCTTCCAGACTTTCTACTTCTACCTCAACGGGCTTGTCCGGGTGATGGGATCTGGCGGTGTCAACTGCCTTTTGAATCGATCCGCAAGCAAAAATATGGTTTTCTTTTATAAGAAAGGCATCGAACAGACCGTACCGATGATTTGATCCGCCACCGCATGACACTGCATATTTCTGTGCGAGGCGCAAACCGGGCAGGGTTTTGCGCGTATCGAGAATGCGCGTACCACTGCCGGCAAGTACGCTGGCGTAGTGATTTGCCACCGTTGCCGTTGCCGATAGCGTTTGCAAAAAGTTGAGCGCAGTGCGTTCCGCGGTAAGAATACCCCGCGCCGGGCCTTGCAGAGAAAGCAATACGGTATTGGCTTCTACTTTATCGCCATCATTGACATGCCAGGTGAGGGAAATGGTATCGTCGATTTGCGCAAAGGCTTCATCCACCCATTGCGTGCCACATACAATACAGCACTCCCGTGTAATGATAGTGGCGCTTGCCTGTGTTTCTCTGTTTATAAGGTTGGCGGTAATGTCTAAAGAGGGATCGGCCTGGCCGCCGAGATCTTCCGACAGCGCCATTAACACTTGCTCGCGGATCGCAAGTTGGGAAGGTTTGTTATTCATCGTTTCGTGTCTTTTCTCAAAGGGTTCGCAATATTAACCAATCTTCGCGCTGAGTAAACTCCAGTTGTTTCAAAACACTCATTCCCAGCAATATTTGTTCGCCGGTCATGCCCGGGTTTAAGTTCGCACGCACATTATTGACGACTATGTCGCCAATAGACACGCTGCGCAATTCGGTTCGCGCTACCCTGACTACACCATTGGCCGTTTGAGCCAGCCCACTGCCCGTTACCGTGAGGCCGAGTTTCCCTTGCATATGGGCGGGTATGGCCACATCGGTGGCGCCAGTATCGACAAGAAACTCCACTGCCACATTGTTAATCGTACCTGTGGTGATGTAATGGCCAGCGCGGTTTTGTTTTAAACGCACTTCTGTTTTATTGTCGATACGAACCGATTCGGGCTCGGAGTTGGGATTGTGCTGCTTGTCTAGCAAGTCGCTAAATACAAATGTCAGCAGTCCCAGGCCACAAATCCATGCCAGGATATACATCCAGTTTCCCGCTTTAGAATGACTACTCATCGCACCACTGTTATGCCGTTATTCATTTATTGATAATAGGGTTATCCTTGAGTAAGGCAATGGCAGATGTCAAACTTGTCATTGTATTAATGAAAAGGGGCTGATTATTCCCCTTTGCTGCGCTTCGCGTCGGTTACTAACACAGGAATTATCGTGATTTTAATTAGTTTATTAATCGCTTTGGCCCTCGACAGGGTATTTACCCGGCCTGAAAAATGGCGTTCAGCGTGGGTTGCCCGCATGATGCTGATAAAACTATCCGTGAAGCGGACTAAACAGTACGCGAGTTGGAAACTGTGGTCAGCCGTGGTATTGCCGGCGTTAATCCTTTTAATGTTGGAATGCTTCGTCATAGGCCACTTACTGACATTTGTTATTCAAACCGCTGTACTTTATCTGGCCTTGGGTTGTACTGTGGTACGCGATACGTATAAAAGCTGGTTGCAGGCGGCAAATCGGGAAGACAACGAAGCCTGCGATTTATTCCAGCGTCAGTTGTATCTGGCCATGCTGGGTAAAGAGGATAAGGCCTCAGAGCCAGACGATGGCACAATGATGCAGCAGTTACTTTTATTGGCAAACTACCAGTTTTACGCGGCGGTGATTATTTTCTTTATTTTTCTGGGCGCGCCAGGCGTGCTGCTTTATGTATGCGCTCGGGAAACCCACCGTTATTTTTGCCCTCACAGCAGTAAAAATACGGTTCATACCCGAAAACTCATGCATATTCTCGACTGGGCACCAGTAAGGCTCACGGCACTGGGGTATTTGGTTGTTGGCCATTTCACCCGCGCATTTCCAGTTTGGGTTGATATGTTAACAAGAACCCGCATTTCGGCTCACGAATTACTTTGGCGGGTTGGCAGACAAGCAGAATTGATAGAACCTGACGATTGTAAAACGTGTAGCAAGATGACAGCCTGTATCCACGTGTTGGCTGGCGTAAAATTAGCTAAACGCAATGTGCTGTTTTTGTTGGTAGTCACTGCCTTGTTAACCATAACCGGATGGATACTTTGACGTCAGTTTATTCACCTGCTGCGCCGCAGCATAAGGCCTGTAGGCGGGTGGCACGTTTCCTTTGGGCAGGTTTATTTCCGCGAAAATCATTCGTATTTCGCTCATCAGACCAGATCGACTTGTTAAAAATTTTCAACAAATTCAACATTTAGAAGTCATACCCGACAAAATGTAAATTAGTTTCGACGGGTGACTATTTACCTCAATTTCGATCTGGCCTAAACTAGATAGGTAAAATGGTATTACCAATATGCGGGTGGCAATCAAAGTTGTTTACAATTTGGCCGCCCCTTTTCGTAAGTGGAGAGGCATAACGCGTATGCGCCAGGGCCGCAAAAAGTTGTCAGATGTGATTACCGAGCAACTGGAATCGATGATTCTGGACGGCACGCTTTTGGCTGGTCAGCAACTGCCCCCCGAGCGGGAGCTGGCAACGCAGTTTGATGTGTCTCGTCCTTCGCTTCGGGAAGCCATAGGTAACCTTCAGGCCAGGGGGTTGGTAGAGCGTAAGCAGGGAGGTGGCACGTTTGTCAGCCACAATCTCAATGCCGCCGTGACAGACCCTCTGATGGCTCTGATTAGCCGCCGCCCTGAAACACAATTTGATTTACTGGAGTTTCGGCACGCCCTGGAAGGAATGGCAGCGTACTACGCTGCGCTTCGCGGACAGCCGGAAGACTATCAGGCATTGCAGGCAGCGCTTGATAACTTGCCACAACCAGGCCCTGGGGAAAGTAAACGCCCCCTCGCCGAGGCTGTGGGTGAGTTTTACATGGTGATGGCGCGTGCTTCCCATAATATGGTGTTGTTGCACGTTATGAGTACCATGCAAACCATGTTAGTTGAGAATATTGAACGCAACTTCGAGATGTTTACCTTGCATCAAAACGATGAGATAGACATCAATGCCGAAGTGACGCGACAACGCAAGGAAATACTGGCGGCTATTGCTTCGAGAGATCCGGAAGCCGCCCGTCAGGCGTGTAACGCCCACCTTGCGCTAATTGAGAAAACCCTCCTGGCGATTAATCAGCGCGACACACGTGTGCAGCGCGCATTAAGACGTCTGGAGATTTAAGGCCTGGCCTTAAGCAAAGAAATACTTGCCGGTTTATAAAGGTAAGAGAAGAAAAACGGTGAGCCGGTTAGGCTCATACACAGTACAACCTAGTTTAGTCTTTCCATCCACCGATAAGCGTCGGTCAGGATGGTTTTTACTATCAGCAACAATAGGATGGCACCATGACTGAAATGATGCACCAAGATGTGGATCCGCAAGAAACACAAGAATGGCTGGAGTCGTTAGAGTCAGTATTAGAAGAAGAGGGCGTTGAGCGTGCTCACTTTTTACTTGAATCACTGATTGAAAAAGCACGCAGAAATGGTGCTCACTTGCCGTATGACGCCACTACGGCCTATATCAACACGATTCCACCAGGACAAGAGCCGACCATGCCTGGTGACCAGACTATTGAAGGAAAAATCCGTAACGCACTGCGTTGGAATGCCCTGATGATGGTTTTGCGTGCGTCCAAGAAAAACCTTGAATTGGGTGGCCACATTTCCAGTTTCGCGTCGTCGGCGATGCTTTACGATGTGGGCTTTAATCACTTCTACCGGGCCCCTAACGAAAAAGACGGTGGTGACTATGTGTTTTATCAGGGGCACGTGGCACCGGGTATCTACAGCCGTGCGTTTATCGAAGGTCGTTTAACAGAAGAGCAATTGGACGGCTTCCGTCAGGAAGTAGACGGTAAAGGTATTTCTTCTTACCCACACCCTAAACTGATGCCAGACTTCTGGCAGTTTCCTACTGTTTCCATGGGCCTTGGTCCTATGCAGGCCATTTATTTAGCCCGTTTCTTAAAGTATCTCACTGACCGTGGTATCAAAGATTGCTCTGAGCAACGTGTGTGGTGTTACATGGGCGACGGTGAGTGTGATGAGCCGGAAAGCCTGGGTGCTATCGGTCTTGCTGCCCGTGAAGGCCTGGACAACCTGACGTTTGTGATTAACTGTAACCTGCAGCGCCTTGACGGCCCTGTGCGTGGTAACGGCAAAATCATTCAGGAACTGGAAGGTACGTTCCGCGGCGCTGGTTGGGAAGTTATCAAGGTTATATGGGGGCGTTACTGGGATCCTCTGCTCGCCCGCGATACCTCTGGCAAGCTTTTGGACCTCATGAATGAAACCATTGACGGCGAATACCAAAACTGTAAAGCGAAAGGCGGAGCCTACACGCGCGAGAAGTTCTTCGGTAAATACCCAGAGCTGAAAGAAATGGTGTCGAATATGTCAGATGAAGACATCTGGCGTCTGAACCGCGGTGGTCACGACCCGGTTAAAGTTTACGCGGCATATGACCGCGCAACAAAAACCAAAGGCCGTCCACAGGTAATCTTAGCGAAAACTGTTAAGGGTTACGGTATGGGCGCATCTGGTGAAGGTAAAAACATTGCCCACCAGGTTAAGAAAATGGATGCTGAGGCCGTAAAACAGTATCGCGACCGTTTCAATATTCCAGTATCTGACGAAGCGCTGGCTGATTTACCGTACTACAAGTTCGATGAAGACAGCGAAGAGATGAAATATCTGCGCGCCCGTCGTGAAGCACTTCACGGCTACATGCCGGTGCGTCGCGCCAAAGCATCAGAAGAGTTGCCTGCACCAGCGATGAAAGCCTTTGAGGCGGTGACAAAAGGCTCGGGAGATCGTGAAATCTCCACCACTATGGCATTTGTTCGCGTCCTTACTGCACTGCTTAAAGACAAGCAAATTGGTAAGCGCATCGTACCTATTATTCCTGATGAGGCCCGTACATTTGGTATGGAAGGTTTGTTCCGTCAGGTAGGTATTTATTCTTCACAAGGTCAAAAATACGAACCACAGGATTCCGATCAGGTGGCGTATTACCGCGAAGATAAAAAAGGTCAGGTTCTGCAGGAAGGCATCAACGAGCTGGGCGCGATGGCATCCTGGCTGGCAGCGGGTACCTCGTACAGTACCAACGATTTGCCAATGGTTCCGTTCTATATTTACTATTCCATGTTTGGTTTCCAACGCGTCGGAGACCTGGCGTGGGCCGCAGGCGATTCCCGTACCCGTGGATTCCTGGTAGGTGGCACAGCCGGACGCACCACGCTGAACGGTGAAGGTTTACAGCACCAGGATGGGCATTCCCATACTCAGGCTGCGCTCATCCCGAACTGTGTCAGCTACGACCCAACATACGGTTATGAAGTGGCTGTGATTGTACAGGATGGTTTGCGACGCATGCTGGAAGAACAGGAAGATGTGTTCTACTACCTCACAGTAATGAACGAAAACTACAAGCAGCCGGCAATGCCTAAGGGTGTTGAAGAAGGTATTGTCAAAGGTATCTATAAGCTTGACACCGTTGGCAAGAGCAAGCAGAAAGTGAAACTGCTGAGTTCGGGGACCATTCTTGAACAGGTTCGCGAAGCAGCCGAGAAGCTGTCTTCAGATTACGGTGTAGAAGCAGAGGTATACAGCGTAACGTCGTTTAACGAACTGGCCCGTGATGGTCAGAACTGTGACCGTTACAACATGTTGCATCCAGATGCAGAGGCGAAAGTGCCATACATCACCGAAGTGTTGAACGACGGAAACGATGGCCCGACTATCGCGGCAACAGACTACATCAAAAACTACGCTGAGCAGGTACGTGATTTTGTACCAGGTGCATACCGCGTGCTGGGTACTGATGGCTTTGGCCGTTCAGACAGCCGTGCAAACCTGCGTCGTCACTTTGAGGTTGATGCTGCATACGTAACTTACGCTGCGCTGTACGAACTGTACAAAGCGGGTGACGTTGATGCCAAGACATTGTCAAAAGCAATGACTGATCTGGGTATTGATGCCGAGAAAGTTAACCCACTTTACGCTTAAGGAAAGGGAGACTAACGAACATGGCAGATATTAAAGACGTTCTCGTACCGGATCTGGGTGAAGATTCGGTAGAAGTAATCGAAATTTGCGTGGCAGTGGGCGATTCTGTAGAAGCAGAAGACGCACTGGTCACGGTAGAAAGTGACAAAGCCAGCATGGACATCCCTGCGCCGTTTGCCGGTAAGGTATCTGCGCTGAATGTCAGCGTCGGCGATAAGATTTCTGAAGGCGATCTGCTGGCGAAACTGGAAGCGGCGGGTGCTGCTGACAGTGCGCCTGCTGCTGAGGAAAAGCCAGCAGAATCCGCGCCGCAGGCTGAAACGCCGAAACAGGAAGCTGCTCCTGCAGCGCCTTCAGGTGGTAGCTCTGTGATTGATGTCACTGTACCGGATATTGGTGATGCCGCTGACGTAGATGTGATCGAAATTCTGGTAGCCGAAGGCGACACCGTTGAAGCGGAAGATGGCCTGATCACACTGGAAACTGATAAAGCGACCATGGACGTACCTTCGCCGCAAGCAGGTAAGGTCGTCAGTTTGAAAGTCAAAGAAGGCGACAAGGTATCCGAAGGTTCTTTGGTGCTAACTCTGGAAGTGGGTGGTGGCGAAGTCGCTGCGCCAGCCGAGGATTCTGCAACAACTCAAGCATCAACTCCTGCTGCCAGGTCAGCAGCGGTCACAGAAGACGCGCCGGTTGAAGAAGCTGCGGAAGAAGAAATTGAAGTACAGGTACCTGATATCGGTGGCGATACTGACGTAGACGTCATTGAAATTTTGGTAGCCGAAGGCGATACCGTGGAAGCGGAAGATGGTTTGATTACCCTGGAAACGGATAAAGCCACCATGGACGTACCTGCCCCTAAAGCGGGTACCGTGACTAAACTGCTGATTAAGCAGGGTGACAAAGCCTCTCAGGGTACGCCGGTAATTATGCTGAAAGTAAAAGGCGCGGCCAAACCTGCTGCACCTAAAGCTGAAAGTAAGCCTGCTGCTCCGGCGCCTGCCGGCAATGCACCACAGCAAAAAGCGCCGCCGGTTCCTCATCATCCGTCTGCAGGCAACAAGCCTAAGAGCGGTAAAGTACATGCATCTCCGTCGGTTCGTCGTCTGGCCCGTGAATTCGGAGTCGACCTGACTCAGGTTGATGCAACCGGACGTAAAGGCCGTATTCTGAAAGAAGATATACAGGCTTACGTGAAACATGAACTGGCTCGTCCGAAAGCAACTGCAGGTGCTGTTGCCCAAGGTAGCGGCGGCGGTTTACAGGTTATTGCGCCGCCTAAAGTAGACTTCTCTAAATTCGGTGAGGTTGAAGAGAAGCCGCTGACGCGTATTCAGAAAATATCCGGACCGAATCTGCATCGCAACTGGGTAACTATTCCACACGTTACCCAATTCGAAGAAGCGGATATCACTGATTTGGAAGCTTTCCGCAAGGATCAAAACAAGCTGGCTGAGAAGAAAAAGCTGGGTGTGAAGATCACGCCGCTGGTATTTATGATGAAAGCTGTCGCCGATGCACTGAAAGCCTATCCTGTATTTAATACATCGCTTTCGGCGGACGGTGAGTCTTTAATTCAGAAAAAATACTACCATATCGGTATTGCAGTAGACACGCCAGGAGGCCTGGTTGTACCTGTAGTGCGTGATGTTGACAAGAAAGGCATCATAGAGATTTCCAAAGAGCTTATGGAAATCAGTGTGAAAGCCCGTGATGGTAAGTTAAAAGCTGCCGACATGCAGGGCAGTTGTTTCACCATTTCAAGCTTAGGCGGTATCGGTGGTACAGCGTTTACGCCTATTGTAAATGCACCTGATGTGGCTATTTTAGGTGTCTCGAAAAGCGATATTAAGCCTAAGTGGAACGGCAAAGAGTTTGAACCTCGTCTGATGGTGCCATTATCGCTGTCATACGACCATCGTGTTATTGACGGCGCGGTAGCAGCGAGGTTTGCTGTACACTTAAAAGCAGTATTGGAAGACATGCGTCAAATGCTGCTTTAGCGATAATGTAAAGGGGAGGTTGTAAGCCTCCCCTTTGTGATATTTATTGGATATAAAGCCGTGTTGGCTTTACGGGGTTACAAGCCCTCGTTACAATCGGTAACGTATATTATTCAAATGTTTGGACAGATTTGAGGTCACAATGAGCGAAATTAAAACGCAATTGGTGGTACTGGGCGGTGGCCCTGGCGGTTACTCAGCGGCATTCCGTGCTGCAGATTTAGGTATAGAGACAGTTATTGTCGATTCACGCGATACACTTGGTGGCGTGTGTCTTAACATAGGTTGTATTCCTTCAAAAGCGCTGCTGCACGTTGCTAAAGTGATGAAAGAAGCGAAGCACTTAGCCAGTCACGGTGTTACGTTCGGCGAGCCGACCATCGATTTAGACAAAATCCGCGAATACAAAGACAGTGTGGTTGCCAAACTTACTGGTGGCCTGGGCGGTATGTCTAAAATGCGTAAAACCAAGCATATTCAGGGTTACGGTAAGTTTACCGGTGCGAATACGCTGGAAGTAGAAGGGAAAGATGGCAAAACAACCATTACCTTCGAAAAGGCCATTATTGCCGCAGGCTCAGAACCAGTGTCGCTGCCTTTCATTCCTGAGGATGACCGTGTAATCGATTCAACCGGTGCACTGGAAATGAAAGATATTCCAGAGAAAATGCTGGTTTTAGGTGGTGGTATCATCGGCCTTGAGATGGGTACCGTATACGAAGCGTTGGGCTCAAAAATTGATGTTGTAGAATTCCTCGATCAACTGATCCCGGCTGCAGACAAAGACATCATGAAAGTCTTTATGAAAGACTATAAAGACAAGTTCAACATCATGCTGGAGACTAAGGTTACTGCGGTTGAAGCAAAAGACGATGGTCTGTATGTATCATTTGAAGGCAAAAACGCACCTAAAGAACCTGTTCGCTATGACAAAGTCCTGGTTGCGGTGGGTCGTCGTCCTAACGGTAAACTGGTTGGCGCAGAAACGGCGGGCGTTGCCGTTGATGAGCGTGGTTTTATCAATGTTGATAAGCAAATGAAAACCAACGTAGACCACATCTACGCCATTGGTGATTTAGTTGGTCAGCCTATGCTTGCGCACAAAGCCGTTCACGAAGGTCATGTTGCCGCTGAAGTTATTGCCGGTAAGAAGCACTTCTTCGACCCGCGCTGTATTCCTTCTGTTGCCTACACTGAGCCAGAAGTTGCCTGGGTTGGTTTAACTGAGAAAGAAGCAAAGGAACAGGGCATAGCCTATGAAACAGCAGTGTTCCCTTGGGCTGCATCTGGTCGTGCCATTGCTTCTGATGCCACGAACGGTATGACGAAGATGATTTTCGAAAAAGACACCGCTCGTGTGATTGGTGGTGCTATGGTAGGAACCAACGCCGGTGAAATGCTGGGCGAAATAGGCCTTGCTATCGAAATGGGTGCTGATGCAGAAGATGTTGCATTAACTATTCACGCCCACCCAACACTTAACGAGTCTATTGGCTTGGCATCTGAAATCTTCGAAGGCAGTATTACTGACCTGCCTAACCCCAAGGCAAAGAAAAAGTAAGTATACGCTAACATAAAAAAACGAGGCATTGCCTCGTTTTTTTATGTCTCACGTTTTAGTTGATTTTTGCCGTTGGAACAGGTTTAGGCGTAACTGTCAGGTTGCTCTCACACTGTTTGCTTACCTGTTTCGCCTTCATTGATTTAACGGTTTCCGGGCAGTATCCTTTACGGCAGCATTGGGCTAATCTCGCTTCGTGTTGGGCACAGCGTTCGAGAATAATGCGCACGACGTGTTTTCTAAGCCATTGCAAACCCTGATCGATGTCCTGACGCTTGTGCCATAGTATTGCTAAAGGTGTAGGCTGAATTTCTACCGGGGTTTCAAAAACGGCTAATCGCCCGGAAAATATATCGTCTTCAACTACCAGTGATGGTGCGACACAAATGAGATCACTTTGTTCCAGCAGAGGGGGGACATTGTAAAAGTCGTTAACGGTCATGGCGATGCGCCGTCTCAGTCCAAGATTGTTAAGTACCTGATCCGTTGGCCCGTTTATGTCACCAGTGATTGATACCAGCAGATGATCGGCTTTCACAAAGTCTTCCAATGTAAGTCGTTCATTGGCTAGAGGATGACCTGGACGCATAACAACAACATATTGTGGATCTATCAGATGTTCATTGCGGATCACGGAACTGGGTTGCACAAATTTGGTAATGGCAAGCTCAGCTTCTGCGTCTTTTAAGATTTTTTCACAGTCGAGGTTGGAGTTTGGAATCGCGTGGATATTTATACCCGGCGCTTCACGTTCGATAATTTGACGCAACGGCCCCCATACCATATTGACTAGTGTATCTGTGGCAGCAATGCGAAACGTACGACGGGATGTGCCGGGTTCAAATATGGCTGGGTTCACCGCATTTTCCAGTTCGCTGAGCGGATGTTGGATTTGCCCCCATAAGTTTCTTGCAAACGTAGTGGGTTGAATTCCTCGCCCATCTTTAACAAATAGCTCATCGCCCCAAGCCGTACGCATGCGTGATAACGCATTAGATACAGCCGGCTGGGTCATGGCTAAGCGGTCAGCTGCCCGGGTGATGGCGCCTTCTGTCATAATGGCGTCAAATATCATAAGTAGGCTCAGATCTTGGGTTTTCACGTGCGTATTCCTCTCGGTACTTTCATTTAATATATAATATAGGGTGATGTGTTGTATATAAATATATAATTATTTTTATTTGTTTTGGCTGTGCATAATGCCCGCAAATCAACTTGAATGAGAATGCCAAAACATGAAATCACTGCTTAAATTGTCTATGGCTATAGGGATAACCGTCTTCCTCACGGCGTGTGGTGGAAATGAAGTCCGTCCTGAAAATATGGCCGCCAATGCCCCTCCGGGGATCCCGGTAGATGTAGCGTCAGTTATCAGTAGACGAATAGCCCAATGGGACACCTTCACCGGTCGTCTCGAAGCGCCGCAGACTGTAGAGTTACGTCCTCGGGTGTCAGGTTATATCGATTTTGTAGCCTTCGAAGAAGGGCAGTGGGTCGAGCAAGGTCAAACCTTGTTTCTCATTGACAATCGCGCCTTTCGCGCAGAGGTCGAGCGGTTGTCTGCGCAATTGGAAGACGCAAAGAGTCGCTTGCGCCTGGCAAAACAGGAATCTGACAGAGCGGTATCTTTACGCCGCACCAACGCAATATCATCAGAAGTGGCAGATGCCCGATTCGCCGCCGTTGAACAGGCGAAAGCGAATGTAGCATCTACACAGGCGGCATTAGATGTCGCTGAACTCAACCGCGGATTTGCGCGGGTGGAAGCGCCTATTTCTGGCCGGATTTCCCGGGCAAACATCACTGCAGGTAACTTTGTTACTGCGGGACAAAGTGTGTTGACATCGATTGTGTCAACCGACCGTTTGTACGCGTATTTTGATATTGATGAAAATACTTACCTCAATTATGTGAACAGTGCTGAACGTGCAAGTAAATCACTGGCCCGTTTGCCCGTTGCCATGCAACTTGCCAATGAAGAAGATTATGGCTACTGGGGCCAGCTGGACTTTGTAGACAACCGCGTAAATCCGAATACCGGCACCATTAAAGTCAGAGCTGTATTTGACAATGCTGAGGGCAGATTGGTCCCCGGTTTGTTTGCACACTTGCGCTTGGCCAGTGGAGATTCTAAAGACAGAATTTTGGTTGACGAAACCGCAGTTGGCACTGATTTGAACAACAAGTTTGTGCTGGTGGTAGATGAGAATAATGTGTTGAGTTATCGCGCTGTACAATTGGGTGACAAAGTAGGTGCCCTGCGGTTTATCAACGCCGGTCTTGTTGCCGGAGACATTGTAGTAGTGAACGGTTTGCAACGGGTTCGCCCCGGTGCCACCATCGCGCCGACTAAAGTGTCAATGCAAGACAGCGACGCGTTCAAACAGCTACAGGCCTGGCAGCGCTATATCACTGACAACAGTGATTTAACTGCCGCAACACTCACTGCGACAAAAGGAAGTCGTTAATGAATGTATCGCGCTTTTTTATTCACCGGCCGATTTTTGCCGGTGTATTGTCGCTGTTGATTTTTATCGGCGGCGCTATTGCCGTGTGGCAATTGCCCATAACCGAATATCCCGACGTTGTACCACCTACCGTTGTCGTAACGGCCAATTATCCAGGTGCTAATCCAAAAGTAATCGCGGAAACTGTGGCAACCCCATTGGAGCAGGAGATTAATGGTGTGGAAGATATGTTGTACATGTCGTCTCAGGCCAATTCCGATGGTCGTATGACGCTTACCATTACCTTTGCCATTGGCACTGATCCCGACAATGCCACAACCTTGGTGCAAAACCGGGTAAACCGGGCCTTGCCTCGTCTGCCACAGGAAGTACAACGTTTGGGCGTAGTCACGGAGAAGTCATCACCGAACCTCACCATGGTGGTTCACTTGACGTCGCCAGATAGTCGATACGACATGTTGTATTTGTCAAACTACGCCGATCAAAACGTTAAAGATGAACTCAAGCGCATTACCGGTGTGGGTGAAGTACGCCTTTTCGGCGCTGGTGAGTACAGTATGCGCGTATGGCTTGATCCAAATAAAGTGGCCGCGCTAAATATGAATCCGGGCGATATTGTTGCTGCAATTCAATCACAAAACCAACAGGCAGCAGCGGGCAGTCTTGGAGCACAACCATCGGGTATCAGCGAGTTTCAGCTTTTAATTAACGTTCGGGGGCGTTTGCTCGACGAAGAAGAGTTCGGCGATATTATTGTCAAAACGGGAAGCAACGGAGAAATCACCCGTTTAAAAGACGTTGCTCGTATTGAATTAGGGGCCGACTATTACACGCTTCGTTCATTGTTAAACAACAAACCCGCGGCCGCATTACCCGTATTTCAGGCCCCAGGCTCTAACGCTATTCAGATCAGTGACGATGTGCGTGCCGCCATGGCTGAACTATCGAAAAGTTTCCCGCAAGGGCTGGATTACGACATTGTATACGACCCAACTGTGTTTGTGCGCGGATCTATCGAAGCGGTGGTAAATACACTTTTTGAAGCTGTACTGCTGGTTGTGTTGGTGGTTGTGTTGTTTCTTCAAACCTGGCGCGCATCAGTTATTCCATTAGTTGCCGTACCGGTATCGCTGGTGGGTACCTTTGCTTTTATGCAAATGATGGGGTTTTCCTTAAACGCGTTATCGCTTTTTGGTTTGGTGCTGGCAATTGGTATTGTAGTGGATGATGCCATCGTCGTGGTTGAAAACGTCGAGCGTAACATTGCGGCTGGTCATTCGCCTGCTGATGCCACCGTGATTGCGATGAAAGAAGTCACTGGGCCAATCATTGCCACAACCCTGGTCTTGGCTGCGGTGTTTATACCTACGGCATTTATGTCTGGCCTTACTGGGCAGTTTTACCGACAGTTTGCGCTTACTATCACGATTTCTACAGTAATATCGGCTGTGAATTCACTTACGTTGAGTCCGGCCTTATCTGCATTGCTGTTAAAGCGCCACGATGCACCAAAAGACAGACTTACGAAGGTCATGGACAAACTGTTTGGCAGTTGGTTATTTACGCCGTTTAACCGTCTGTTTGATCGGGGGGCCAACAGTTACACCAAGGGGGTTGGCGCGCTAATACGCAAATCCGGTCTCATCATGGTGCTTTATGTGGCCATGCTTGGGCTTACGTGGCAGCAGTTTAGTACCACGCCTACGGGTTATGTACCAGCGCAGGATAAAATGTATCTGATTGGGTTTGCCCAATTGCCGGATGCGTCTTCACTATCGCGTTCGGAAGCTGTAGTGCGCAAAATGTCTGCCATTGCATTGGAGCAGGATGGGGTGTCCGACGTCGTTGCCTTTCCCGGCTTGAACATTAATGGCTTTACCAACAGCCCGAGTTCCGGCGTGGTATTTTTCCCTCTTGAGCCGTTTGAAGACAGAGAAGCGAAAGGGTTGTCTGCAGGCGCCATAGCACAACAACTGAACATGAAATTCGCAGCGATAAAAGAGGCTTATGTGGCAGTGTTTCCGCCTCCGCCGGTCCTTGGGTTAGGCACCATTGGGGGGTTCAGACTGCAAATTCAGGACAGGGGAAATCTCGGCTTTGAAACGCTGAACACGATTACCCAGCAAGTGGTACAAAAAGCGTGGGCAGACCCTGTACTGACGGATACTTTCAGTAGTTACCGGGTCAGTGTTCCGCAGCTGGATATTGATGTTGATCGCACCAAGGCCATTAGCATGGGTGTGAATATCGATACGCTGTTTGATACGCTCCAGGCCTACCTTGGCTCGGTGTACGTGAACGATTTCAACCTGTTTGGCAGAAACTACCAGGTGAATGTACAGGCCGATGAAACTTTTAGGCAGGATGCGGAACAGATAAGCCAGTTTAAAGTGAGGAATAATCAGGGTGACATGATCCCGTTAGGTGCATTTCTTACCGTGGAGCATACCGCAGGCCCTGATCGCGTTATGCACTACAACGGTTATGTCACTGCAGAGATAAACGGTGCGCCTATGCCAGGTTTTAGTTCAGATGAAGCGAAAGTGGCCATTGAGAAGATTCTTGACGACACATTGCCCATTGGCATGAGCTACCAATGGACAGAACTGACATATCAGCAAATTCTGGCAGGTGATGCATCGATGTATGTGTTCCCGCTGGTGGTGTTACTGGTATTTCTGGTGCTTGCTGCACAATATGAAAGTTTGTCTTTACCCCTGGCCATTATTCTTATTGTCCCAATGACCTTGTTGAGTGCCTTGATTGGGGTGGGAATTTTCGGCGGTGACAACAATATTTTCACCCAAATAGGCTTAATTGTACTGGTGGGATTGGCGACAAAAAATGCCATTTTGATTGTTGAATTTGCCAAAGAGTTGGAAGAAGAAGGGCGCACGGCGCTGGAAGCAGTAAAAGAAGCTTGTCGATTGCGCTTGCGGCCCATTCTAATGACATCAATAGCATTTATTATGGGTGTACTTCCTATGGTTATTTCCACTGGTGCCGGAGCGGAAATGCGTCAGGCAATGGGTGTGGCGGTATTTTCCGGCATGATTGGCGTGACGTTTTTTGGCCTCGTTCTCACACCGGTTTTCTATTCATTGCTCAGACGCAAGAGGACGGCGAATAAGCAGTCTGGTCAGGCGCAGTTCCCACAAGCTTAGACCCAAGTGGAACTGCCTTTAGCCGCTCTGTTCTCTGAGCGGCTTTTTTTTTGCACGCAGCCTCGTGGTAAATAACTTGCCACAATTCGTCACAATTTACCGTTATATCGCCTTATTTTTCCGTTACTTTATCTGTGTTGGCATACACTTGACGGCCACGAACGAAACCGTAGACAGAACAAGGAGGCGGTACACACTATGACGAAATCTTCAGCAGCAATTGTGGGCGTAGGGCTGATTGCCGCACTGGGGTTGTTAGGTGCGCAATTATCAGATGCATTGATTGCTTTTAAAACATGGGACAGGGTAGTAACGGTAAAAGGGTTGTCTGAAAGAGAATATCCCGCTGACCATGTCATTTGGCCTATTCAATACACAGAAGCAAGCAATGATTTGCCGGCTCTTTATCGTACCCTTGAGGGACACGCTGCTACTATTAAAGCCTTTTTAACCGAACACGGCGTTAACGGAGGTGAAGTTACGGTAAACCAACCGGAAGTTACCGATAAACTGGCACAACAATACGGCGGTGGTGAGAACGTAAAATATCGCTACAGGGCAAGTCAAACCATTACGGTCTATTCTGATGATGTGGAGAAGGTGCGGGCTATAATGCCGGCTATTACTGACCTGCTAAAGGAAGGTATTGTGTTTTCAGCACAGCAGTGGGATACCAAGCCTCAGTTTGTGTTTAGTCGGTTAAATGACGTAAAACCTGAAATGATAGAAGAGGCGACAGTCAATGCCAGGGAAGTGGCCGAAAAGTTTGCCAGGGACTCACAAAGTCAGCTTGGCAAAATAAAACGTGCAAATCAGGGGCAGTTCTCCATTAGTGACAGGGACGGTCACCACCCTTACATCAAGAAAGTCCGTGTGGTCTCTACCATCGAGTACACACTTATCGATTAGCTGCGTGAAAGGGTGGTAATTGTTTACAAAACCCTTTATTTTGTGCCGTTGTTGACGAGCGCGGGCTGGAGGTGCAGTTGTAACCAGGTGCACCCTACGAATGATTGATTAAAATCACCCCGCGTTCAGTGTTATTATGGCGGCATCCAGGTGTGCAGTAGGCGAATCTGAAGGAGGTGTTATGGCGGTAAAAGCTAGTCATCCCGATCAGATGGAGTTTTTTGATGTTCCCAGTCCGTGCATTGGCGTGTGTCAGTCGGGGCCTAAGGGTTTGTGTCTGGGGTGCTTCCGTACCAGAGATGAAAGACTGTACTGGCTGAAAATCGATGACGCAGCGAAAAGAACGATCATTCGTGCCTGTCAGCGCAGAAAAGCTCAGGCATTGAGAAAGCCCGGTGCCGGGGGAGACGAGAATATAGCTTTGCCAGTGCAAGGCAGTTTATTTGATAGCGACAACAATTAAGCGTATGGGAACGTTCATGGAAAAGTATGTTGAGTATGCAACGCAGTCTTTTACACTGCCCAATATATGTATAAGGCTGCGTGATGTGCTCGATGACAACCGTTCTGACATGGACGATCTCGCCAAACTGATTGGCATAGACCCATCTCTTACTGCAAAAATTCTGAAGATGGCTAATAGCGCATTGTTTCGGTTTCCCGCGCAGGTTGATTCCATTACCAAAGCCATCAGTGTTATTGGCGGTGAAGCGCTCTACAATTTGGTGATGGCAGAAACAGCCAGCACCGCGTTCAAGCACTTTAACAGTGAGCATATCCGGCTGGATAATCATTGGGTGCAATCCGTGTATAACGGGTTAGTGGCGAAAAATATAGCCAAACTTTGTCATATACGGGGGAGTGAACGTTTCTTTGTAATGGGGATCCTTCACAACTTAAGCGAGTTGGTTATTGCGAAGCACGCACCGGAAAAGTATCTGGACTATATACAACGTTCTCCGGCATTACTGCCATGGGAAAATCAGCAAGCGGTTTTCGGTTTTTCCTTTGCACAGTGCTCGGGCGCGATTATGGAAAAGTGGCAGTTGCCAATGCCGTTGTTCTATCCGGTGAGCCATGTTCACGATTTGGACAAACAGGCCGCTGATGTGGATATTGGTTTGTTGGCATATGCGATGCGCGTTACAATTCGCGAGAAAAATCCGGTCGCTTACGGCAATATTGAACTTTTGTCGTCAGATTCGGCCAATAAACTGAAGGTAAGTGGAGACGATCTGGCTAACGTTATCAGTTACGCCAATAGCGAAACTGATAAAATAGCTTTCGACATAATATAAAAGTATCTCCATGGATGGCTAACACTGCGCTAAAAGTTTAAAAAAAAAAGAATCATGTTGAATCCGTTTAAAGCGAGATTGCTGGTATGTGTTTGTCTGCTTGGCAGTGTACTGCCGGCCATGGCAGCCGACCGCAATCTGATAAAAACCCTGTACCATTCTGATTTTGATAGGAATGGTGAAAATGGCCAACCCCGCTTTACCCTCGATGGTGAGGTGGGAATTATTACTGCAACGGGCAATACCAATGCCACCACCTTTAAAGGGGCATTGCGTTCAGAACACGAAACGCAAAACTGGGCAAACAACTATTCTACTGAGATATTTTACAAAGAAAGTCGTGCAGACGATGCCAACGGCAATGAGGTTAGTACGGTTACTGCACAACGGTTTTTTAGTTATGCCCAACTCGATTATAAGTTGATGACCCCGGGACAGCGTACTTTCATATACGGCGATTATGAAAATGATCGGTTCAACGGGTACGATTATCGCGCCTCATTGGCAGCAGGTTGGTCGCAACGACTGTGGAATGAAGAAGATAGTTCCTTTCGCTACAGTGTGGGGCCGGGCTATGCGTTTGTCGCACCGGAAGAAGGCACAGAAAGCAATATCAACAATGGCTTTATCGTTCGGGCTTCAGGGGAATATCACTACGAATGGCACACCGGAGCCAGATTGCGGCAGTTTATGAGTGCAGAAGTTGGGCCGGATAACGTAAAAACCCGGTCTGAAACTGCGTTGTCAGCAAGTTTGTTCGATTCTCTGGCTATGAAGCTGGCGTTTAACCTGGCGTATGAAACTGAACCGCTGGAAAGCGCCAAAGGACTCAATACAGAAACCACGGTATCTATCGTTTATCGTTTTTTCTAAAGAATAATCATAACCTGACGACGCTGACAGACAGCGCGCATTACGCCTGGCTAAATGAACGCCTGGCGCATTTTTAATATGGAACGCCCCGGAATTAGGGTAAAAAAGCGCTCGGTTGCCTGGTGCAGCGCAGCGCAAGTGACAAACGAATTTAAAATACAAATAGGAAGACACATGAAGAAGCAAGTTCTCGCAATTGCACTTATTACTGCTGCCGGTGTATCGACGGCCCAAGCCAAGGACAACGAAAAGCCATTTACTCTGGAAGGTGGGCTGGGGTTCATTTTCACTTCAGGTAATACAGAGACAACGTCTATCAACGCTTCTTTGGTTGGCCATCAGGAATTGGAAAAGTGGAGCAACGATTACAATCTCGAAGGTTTGTATAAGAAAGAAACTGTAGACGACGATGACGGCGGTGAAACTGAACGCACTTCTGCGCAGAAATTCTTTGCATCTGCTCAGGGTAACTACAAACTGGAAAATCCCGATTATCGCTTGTTTGGATTCGCGTCATATGAAGATGACCGTTTCAGCAGTTATAACTACCAGTCTACATTGGCGGCGGGTTGGAACCACAAGCTATGGGACAACGAAACCACGAGTCTTGAGTATTCAATTGGTCCGGGTTATTCGTGGGCAGAAACACAGCAAGACGAAGAGCAAAACAGCTTCATCGTTCGTGCATCAGGTGAATTTAGCTGGTTGATTTCCGATACTGCTAAATTCTCTCAAACAATGAGTACGGAAGTGGGTAATGAGAACACTAAATCACGTGCAGAGTCAGCGTTAACGGCAACTATCAGCGGTAACTTGTCAATGAAACTGTCTGTGCGTCTTGACCATAACTCTCGTGTTAACGATGGTGTGGAAAAACTGGATACCGCTACCGCGGTTACGCTGGTTTACAACTTCTTCTAAGCGTAGAGTATTTTGCTTGTACGACAAAAAGCCCGTCATTGACGGGCTTTTTTATGCTTAAACTATGCTAATCAACGGCGTAATTAATGCAACAGACGGGTTTTTATTGTGCCTTTAATATTTTGCAATTGCGCTAAACCTTCATCAGCTTTATTGGCTTCTACATCTACAACCACGTAACCGATATCTGCCGTAGTTTGCAGGTATTGTGCTTCAATGTTGATGCCTTTTTCTGCAAATGTCTGGTTGATCTGGTTCAGTACGCCTGGGCGGTTTTCGTGAATGTGAAGCAGACGCGAGCGGCCAGGGTGGTCAGGCAGTGATACTTCAGGGAAGTTAACGGCAGATAACGTAGAGCCGTTATCAGAGTACTTAGCAAGTTTACCAGCTACTTCAATACCTATATTTTCCTGGGCTTCCTGTGTGCTACCGCCTACATGAGGCGTGAGGATCACGTTGTCGAATTTGCGTAAAGGCGATTGAAATTCTTCACTGTTCGACTTTGGCTCAACCGGGAATACATCAATGGCAGCACCGGCGAGGTGCTCTTTTTCCATGGCTTCCACTAAGGCATCGATATCCACAACCGTACCCCGTGAGGCATTGATAAGGATGGCGCCTTTTTTCATTTTTTCCAGCTCAGCTTTGCCAATCATGTCCTTTGTCGATACGGTTTCCGGTACGTGTAGCGACACAACATCAGATGTCGCAAGCAGGGTATCAAGAGATTTTACCTGCACTGAGTTGCCCAGTACCAGCTTGTCTTCAATATCAAAGAACTGTACGCGCATGCCAAGATGCTCGGCCAGAATACTCAACTGTGTACCGATGTGGCCGTAGCCGATAATACCCAGAGTTTTACCTCTGGCTTCATAGGAACCCACTGCACTTTTTTCCCATTCACCACGGTGCGCCTTAGCGTTTTTAGACGGCACACCACGCAATAGCAAAATAAGTTGACCAAGCACCAATTCTGCCACCGAACGGGTGTTTGAAAATGGTGCGTTGAAAACCGGAATTCCGCGGATTTGCGTGGCTTTTAAATCAACCTGGTTGGTGCCGATGCAGAAGCAACCGATAGCAACCAGTTTTTGCGCGGCATCTACCACGGATTCGGTGATCTGCGTGCGGGAACGGATACCGATAAAATGAACGTCTTTCACTTTTTCTATCAAATCGTCTTCCGATAGTGACGTTTTCAAATACTCGACATTGGTGTAACCATTATTCTTCAGCGTTTCTACCGCACTTTGGTGAACGCCTTCCAGCAGAAGGATCCGAATTTTGTCCTTGGGTAGTGATACTTTACTCATTGCCTCGCATCTCAAGTTAGGGGTTGGGGAAAAGACATCTGGACGTCTATATGGGCAAAATAACAGATTATACAGGTGGATAAAAGCGCTATTTTCGTCCGGTCTCAATCTGAGAGGGGCGCAACTAGCCTCAACTGGCGCCCCCTAATATGGCTTAGTTAATCGTTACAACGCCATCGTTGGTGGCAACGAGCACTGTATCTGCGCCCCGGTTGGCAAAAATGCCGTTTGTGACCACACCAGCAAGCCCGTTGATGGTGTTTTCCAGTTCCCGGGGGTTGAGGATTGTAAGGTTGTGGACATCAAGGATCACGTTGCCGTTGTCTGTTACCACGCCTTCCCGGTAAACTGGATCGCCGCCCAGTTTAACCAATTCTCTGGCTACGTAAGAGCGGGCCATTGGAATCACTTCTACCGGTAATGGAAAACCCCCGAGCACAGGTACTTGTTTGCTGTCGTCTACAATGCAAACAAATTTCTTGGCCACCGCCGCGACAATTTTTTCGCGGGTCAGTGCCGCACCGCCGCCCTTAATCATATGTTTGTGTTCGGTGATTTCATCAGCGCCATCAACATATACAGAAAGGTTGTCGACTTCATTTAATGAAAACACTTCAATGCCATGGGCTTTGAGCTTCTCTGTAGAGGCGTCAGAGCTGGACACTGCTCCTTGGATGGTATGTTTAATGTCAGCGAGGGCATCAATAAAATAGTTCACCGTAGATCCGGTGCCAACGCCAACAAGGCTGTCTGCTTCAACGTATTTCACAGCGGCATTGGCCACTGCTTTTTTCTTTGCGTTTTGATCCATGATTCGTTCTCCAGGCTTTTGGGAATTTTAACTGATTTGTAGCCGTTCCGGGCAACTATTGCAGATAAATTTTAACCAGGAAACAGGGTTTGTGAGGGGGTAACAATTATATCCAGGGGAATATCCCAACCGGCAATGGGTATAGCGTCTACTTGTTGGCAATCGTGAGCGGTGCCAACCAGTAGGGGACGGTTATTATTCTGCAACACACCAGCCAGTGTTCTGTCGTAAAAGCCGCCGCCCATCCCCAGCCGATTACCTCTCGCATCAAAACCTACTAACGGCATTAAGATGATGTCATGGGTAGCAATGGGTATCACACCTGTACAGTGTGGTTCAGGCTCATGAATATTAAAGCGATTAACGCGCATCTGCGTGTCGGTGGTGTAATCTAAGAATAGTAGGGTACGCGGATTGAACGGGTGGATCACCGGCAACGTGGTTTTTTTACCTTGTTGCCAGGCAAGGGCCATCACCGCAGCTAAGTCTACCTCGCCGTCATTGGTTAAGTAGCCTGCCAACGTGCTGCTTTCAGACCATTGTGACAACGATTGTAACTTAACAACGATGCGTTCTTTCGCACTGCGTTGTTCCGCCTCAGAAAGGCTGTTGCGGCGTTGTCGCAAGGTTTTTCTGAGCCGGGCGCGTTGTGTTTGCAATTCAGTTAAAGACACTGTCGGTAATTAAGTATAGGTTGAGTAAGCGGTTTAGCTCGTTAATGTCGACTGGTTTGGTCACTACCGCATCCATGCCGGACGCCCGTAGCACTTGTTTGTCAATAATAACATCGGCAGTGACGGCAATGATAGGGATAGCGGGCTGGGTTTCGCGAATACGGCGAGTTGTTTCCACCCCTGAAATGCCAGGCAGGTTGATGTCCATAAAAATGATGTCGTAGACTTGTTGGTCGACCATTTTCAGCGCGGTTTCCCCGTCATCTGCGATGTCGATGCTCAACCCGTTGCGGCCGAACAATGATCGCATTACTTCCTGATTTATTTCGTTGTCTTCCACCAGTAGAATTTTGGGGTTCTGTTTTGTGTATGTTAATCCTGTCTCCGGCACATCGGTGTTGTCATGGGTGTCTACTGTAGCCGGGACAGAGAAAATGATTATTATACCGTCCGAAGGCCCATTTTTTACTTTCAGGTGACCGTTCAGCTCATCTGTCATTATTCGAAGGCCGCTGAGAGGGTTGTTCTCATCCTGTTTGTCATCGTCGTACAGCGCTTGGTGTTGCTCTTGGCTAATGCCAGGGCCATTGTCTTTAAACAACACCACAAGATTTCCGCTTTGGTAACAAATCATGACGTCAACGAAGGCATCGCCTTCGGCTCGGATAAGAGCGTGGCTTAAAATTTTAAGCAACACTTTGCAAAAGCGGGTGTCATCAAAAATGAGCGTTTCGGGAATTGAGTCCTCAACGTTGCTTCTGAGCTCAATGTGATATTTTTGGAGCTGCTGATCGATAATGTGAAAGATATGGTGAAAAAAAGAGCGGGTAGAAATGGCTTTTTTCTTACCTGGTGCATTCGCCTTTTCAGTGTCTTCAACGCCAAGTACGGCATCCACAGTCTTGAGTAATATACTACTGCTGGTGGTTATATGGCCAAGGGCATCCCGAAACAGCGCAGGCAGTTTTACAACTCGGGCTTCTTGTTCCAGTAATTTTCCAAAGGTACAAATGGCGTTTAAAGGCGTTCTGAGATCGTGACTTAATTCAGACAGATAATGGGTTTTCATCCTGTTGATTTTAATAAGCTCCTCATTCTTTTTACGCAAATCAAGATGCGCCATTACGCTGTCGGCAAGGGTTTTAAGGGCGGTACGTTGAGAGGGAGAGAGTACTTTAGGTTTTTGATCAATAGTGCACAGCGTGCCCAAGGCATACCCTTTTTCGGTTATCAGCGGGGCTCCGGCATAAAAACGTATATTGGGGTTTTCTGTAACCAGAGGATTGTCAAAAAAGCGCTCATCGGAAAGGGCATCGTTGACTTCCAGCATGGTTTTATTGGCTACCACGTGGCCGCAAAACGAAATATTTCTGTGCGTTTCCGTAGCGTCAATGCCCACCCTGGATTTAAACCACTGTCGGTCAGGATCTACCAGGCTTATTAACGCAATAGGCGTATCGCAAATTTGAGAAGCGAGCAGCGTAATATCGTCCAGCAATGCATCGCTTTCTGTGTCGATTACGTTGTAACTGAGTAACTCAGCCAGTCTGGCTTCTTCTTCCGGTGGTATCGGTGGTTGAATCATAGCGCTCTGCAACGTGAAAAGAAGCACCGCCGATGCTTCTTTTATGCCAATGGACTATTACAAAGCGTAGGCGTCTATAAACAATTGTTCCAGTTTATCGTGTTCTACTTTGGTGGCGACGTTAATTGTTTGCGCTTCTGTCCACAATGGACTCGCTGTTGTGCCAGCAGGGGCTACCACCGTCTGACCGCGGTCAAGTTCGCCTGTGCCAACCCGAACCTGCCCTTCTGTAACGGTGAACAACTCAGGATGAATTAAGTGTGCCAACGGGAAAGCATCGTGGAAAAAACACACTTTGTCGTCTCGATTTTGTGAATAGAAATCCATATAGAACTGGGAGGCATCTTTCACAAATCCGCCCAAGGTACTGTTTTTATCCGCCAGTTTGTCCATAAAGGTGGGAGAAAAAGGGGTTTGCAAGGTCACGTCGAGACCAAACATGGTAAGTTTCCAATCGGCCGCAAACACAATGGCTGCGGCATGAGCATCGTTCCAGATATTGGCCTCGGCCACGGGAGTGACATTACCCGGTACAAACGCCGCGCCCCCCATAATACTTACGCCTTTCACCAATTTTGGCAGGTCAGGTTCTAATCGCAATGCCAGCGCCAGGTTTCCCAGTGGACCAATGGCTACAAGTGTGATTTCACCGGGATATTGCCTTGCCATGTCTATAATAAATTGTGCCGAGCTGCGCGGGTCGAGGGGTTTTTCAGAGGCTTTAGGAAACGTGTTGCCGAAGCCGTCGTCGCCGTGTACGAAGTGAGCGTAGGTAGACTCAGGCCCCACCCATGGCATTCCAACACCCTGGGTAACGGGAATATCCTGTCCTGCAATATCACACAGTGTTACGGCGTTGCGCGCCGCCATAGTAACCGGCACGTTGCCAAATACAGTCGTTAACCCCAACACATCTATTTCGGGGTGCTGAAAGGCGAAAAAAATAGCCATAGCATCATCGATGCCCGGGTCGGTATCTAAAATAATTTTATGTGTCATGATAGCTCCTTTCGCTATTTACCCTGTTTGGCAAGGAAGCGGTCAACTTCTTTTTGGTCCGGAATAGATTGTGCAGCTCCTTCGCGGGTAACCGCAATGGCGGAGGCTGCACATCCTCTTGTAAGGGCTTGTTTGGCATCGGCATGCTGACTGTATGCCGACAGGAAATAGCCAATGAAGCAATCGCCAGCGGCTGTGGTATCGATGGCCTCGACGGAAAATGCAGGCACGGTGATTATTTCGCCGCTTTTGCGGATCATCATGACGCCATCTTTGCCCAGCGTGAGAATAACTTCGCCGTGTTGCCAGTTTTCTTTGAACCAGGCAATGTTTGCGTCAGTGCCGGACTGGCCGGATATTGCTTCGGCTTCCGTTTCATTCACAATAAGCAAATCGACGCAATCCAGGGGCAGTGACTTGACAGACTCATTCATCGGCGCGGGATTAAATGCCACTTTTAATTGCTTGGCTTTAGCCTGCTGAAACATTTCAGCGATGCTACTGGTTTCGTTCTGGGTTAGTACCCAGTCTGCAGAGGTTGTGTTGCTCAGCGCTTGGCGAACGGTATCGTCGTTTATCGTTTGGTTTGCGCCACCAAATAACACAATGGCGTTTTCGCCGTCTGGTGCAACCTGAATAATGGCATGGCCGGATGGGGTTTCACTGCATTTGACATACTGACAATCGACGCCTTTGCGAATTAACGTTTGTTTAAACGCCGCGTCAGACTCGTGAATAGCCCCGACGTGCTTGACGTCAGCACCGGCAAGTGCAAGGGCAATAGACTGATTCGCCCCTTTGCCGCCCAGTAATTGTTTATATTGGGTTGACGCCAGTGTTTCACCCGGTTTCACGAAGTGCTCTACCTGGTAAACGTGATCGATGTTGATGGAACCAAAATTAATAATCGCCATTTCTTATACCGTCGAAAGAGGGCGCCTTCCAAAGTGCCGCTGTTCATCGTTCGCCCGTGAACCGAAAAGTTCAGGGCGGAAGAGTCTTCACAACCGTAGGCTTCTCGATACGCGCCGAGCTTGCACAATAGTCGTGATGTCATCTTCCTTGGTTTAAAGCATCGGCCAGGGACATGAATGAACTGGCAAACACTCCAGAAGACATAGAAATTGAAAAATAGCGCAACAGAGTATATCAAACGAACGCGTTCGTGAAGCAGATCACTCACGAAACTTTCGTTTTGTTTTCTGTTTTGTATTTTGGCGGTGCCAGCCCAGCGCTGATAACAACTCCGCTGCCTGACCATTTGGTTAGGTTTTATTGCTAAAAACCGAGATTCTAGCAACAAGGCGCGATAGAAGAACAGGGGTATTGGTCACCATTCCAGGGCGATCCTAAAGCATTGTGAGCCAACTGGAAAGGGCCGCGACAGTTAAGTGCTGAAAGCGTGTGCAGAATTTGTGTTAATTCGCATCAACAGAACAAGCTGAACTGGGTTTTACGCGGTCTTTTTGCTAGCATGACAACAAATCATTATTGGATCGAATGCGTGGACAAACAACTCAATTACGACCAGGTGAGTAACCTGCTTTCTCAGTACGATGTAATCGCAGATGGTGCTGAAGTGCAGGGCATTCTGTGCGGTATGCTGTGCGGTGGTATGTCGATTTCTGAACGAAAGTGGCTGGATGTACTCAAAGATACCATCAACGAAGGGGCCGGTTTTGCTCCGGATCTCGAAAACACTCTCACGGACGTATACAACGAATTATGTCAGCAGTTGGTTGAAGCAGAGTTTACGCTGAACCTGATGTTGCCCGACGAACAAGCGCCTATTAATGATCGCGGCCTTGGTCTGATTAACTGGGTTCAGGGCTTTATGCTTGGCTTTGGCCTGTATCAACAAAATTTAGTGCAGTGTTCAGACGATGTGAAAGAGGCATTGGAAGATTTTGCCAACATTTCCCGTATGGAAGAACCCATGACAGAAGACGAAGAATCTGAAAAAGCACTTTTCGAAGTGTTGGAATACGTCAAAATCTCAGCCTTGTTGTGTTTCAACGAGTTAGGTGAATCTCTGCTGGACGATCAAAAAGACAAACCGTCAGTTCATTAAAATATGATAAGCAAAGAAGAGTTTATAGCCAGACAACACCGCTTACTGTCGTTGTGCGAGCCGGAAAGCGTGTGTGTCATACCTGCAGGTCAGGTGCTAAGCCGTTCCCGGGATACGGAGTTTCCCTTTCGACAGAACAGTGATTTTTGGTATCTCACTGGCTTCAATGAACCGGATGGATGGCTTTTACTGTCTAATCACAGTCAATTTTCAGACCCTTACCGGGCAATGGTGTTTCGCCCAAACGATAAACAGGCTGAAATTTGGCAGGGAAGGCGTTTAGGCGTCGAGGCCGGATTAGCAGAGTTTGCCTTGGATGAGGCTTTTGAAAGCGGTGAGCTTGATGGCGTGCTTACCGAATGGCTGGGGGGCCATGACCACGTGTATTTCCCCATGCACAGCGATGGTCCGGCAACAGCTAAAATCCTGGCAGTGTGTCGGGAGCTGCACAATGCACCAAAAGAAAACTTATCGCCGGCAAGCCTGCATGACATTCTGCCGCTTATCCACGAAATGCGATTGTTTAAATCGGCCTGTGAGATAGCCTTAATGAAAGCCGCAGCGAAAATTACTGCCAGCGCTCACAAACGGGCCATGCAATTTGCCCATCCAGGATGCTACGAGTATCAACTGGAAGCTGAATTGCATCACGAATTCGCTATGGCTGGTGCGCGTTTCCCCGCTTACAGCACCATTGTTGGCGGTGGTGACAACGCGTGTATTTTGCACTACACCGAGAATCAGGCACAAATAAAAGCCGGTGATTTGATCCTCATCGATGCCGGTGCCGAATATTATGGTTATGCTTCTGACATTACCCGCACATTTCCGGTTTCCGGCGTATTTTCTCCGGCTCAAAAAGCGGTATACAACATTGTGTTAAAAGCACAGGAAGCAGTGCTTGACCGGATTGGCCCGGGTATGACACTAAGCGAAGCGGGGGATATTGCCGCTGAGGTGATAACCGAAGGGTTGTTGGATCTTGGCCTGTTGACGGGGTCGCTCAGTGACAATCTCAACGAGCAAGGCTACCGGCGTTACTTTATGCACGGTATTGGTCATTTTCTTGGGTTGGATGTTCACGATGTGGGTAATTACCGGCTGGATGGGGAAGAGCGCCCTTTACAACCGGGCATGGTGATCACCATTGAACCCGGTATTTATATTTCTGCCGACGAGGACGTGGCTGATGAGTACAAGGGAATTGGCGTGCGCATTGAAGACAATTTGGTGATCACTGCCACGGGCGCAGAGGTCATTACCCAAGGTGTACCAAAATCCGTTGAAGCAATAGAAGCGCTAATGAAGAAGGTCTGACACGTGGCAGAAACCGATGTACTTATTGTGGGTGGTGGAGCGGTAGGCAATGTTATTGCCAAAGGGCTACTTACCCATACTTCACTTTCCGTTTCTTTGGTTGAACCTTCGCAGTACAGCGTTGACGGAAGCCATCCTGGGTTCGACGATCGCGTGATTGCGCTGGCGAAGAGAACCGTGGATGAACTGGCTGAGTTAGGGGTAGATACCCGCCTTGCTGGTGGCGTGCCCATTCGTCATATACAGGTCACTGATCAAGGCGCGGCGGGGATGTGTCAGATGGACGCAAACGCGCACAATCTCGATCGCTTTGGCGATGTGGTTTCTCTTAGCAGGCTGGGTTTAGCGCTGCGCGTTGAACCCAACATGCCTCGATTTACCCTTTACTGTCCGGCATCCGTGGCATCTGTGACCCGCAACAGCGATAGCGCGCATGTCACCTTGAGTTCCGGGGATAGCTGTCACGCAAAACTTATTGTGCTAGCGGATGGCGGGCGTTCTGCACTTCACGAGTCTTTGGGTTTTGAAAGACAATCGGAAGATTACGGTCAATCGGCAATTATTGTTAATGCCATTACGGCAGAGCCTCACCATCACAGGGCTTATGAGCGGTTTACGGCTCAGGGGCCGCTGGCGTTTCTGCCATTCAACCCAGGGTTTGACGAGACGCGCGGCGAGCACGGATTTAGCGTTGTATGGACAGTTCCCCCTGATCGAGCCGACGCGTTATTGACGGCACCTGACAGTATCTTTATTCGAGCTTTGCAGGACGAATTTGGTTGGCGACAAGGGGCAATAGAGCAAATTGGAAAGCGAGCGGTTTATCCGTTGGCGTTATCCACGGTTAAAAATGTGGTTGTGCATCGCGCTGTCGCATGCGGCAATGCGTCGCAAACGTTGCACCCTATCGCAGGACAAGGCTTCAACCTCGGACTGCGCGACGCCATGGGTTTGGTTAGGGCACTACAACACGCCAGTGACCCGGGCGCCTTCGACGTGCTTCGTCAGTATGCTCAGGCCAGAGCTGCCGACAAGGAAGCGACAATAACGTTAACTGATGGGTTGGTCAGGTTGTTTTCAAATAAAAACCCAGGGTTAATGGCATTGAGAAATTTAGGCCTGGTGGCAATGGACAACAGCAGGGCATTAAAACAACAATTTGTCAGGCAAACCACCGGTTATGCACCGGGAGCCTGAGGAGTAAGTATGGAAAATGTGGATATCGCTATTGTTGGCGGCGGCATGGTTGGGCTGAGCTTAGCGGCTGCGCTGGAAGGCAGCGGGTTGTCGGTGGCGGTGATAAGCGATCAACCTTTCTACCGCAAACTGACAGACGCACCCGAATTGCGGGTGAGTGCCATTAATAGTGCGAACCAGCAAACCCTTACTGATGCCGGTGTTTGGCAGCATCTCAATGAAGCGCGTATCAGTGCATATGACGCCATGTCTGTGTGGGACAAGGACAGCTTTGGCGAAATTCATTTTTCCAAAGAAGACTTACCCGCGCCCCACCTTGGCCACATTATTGAAAATCAAAACCTGGTGAACGCACTGGCAGGGCGGCTAGAGCAGGGTGCCAGTACGAAAATGGTTTGCGGCAGTATAAGCAAAATTCTGTGGGGAAAAAAAGACACTATGGTGATGCTGGACAATGACGATGTTATTGCTTGTCGTCTGGTGGTGGGCGCGGATGGTGCCAATTCCTTTATTCGCCAGCAGGCGCAACTGCCACTGTCGTTTAAGGATTACGGGCACACCGCAATTGTTGCCACCATTAAAACTGCGCAACCTCATGATCAGTGTGCCAGACAAGTGTTTACTCCCGATGGCCCATTGGCCTTGCTGCCACTGGCCGATCCGCACCTTTGCTCTATTGTTTGGTCGCAAAATAAAGCGGTGGCGAAAGAGCTGTTGTTGTTGAACGGGAGAGATTTTGCCCATCGGCTTACTGCAACCACTAACAGTGTGCTGGGCGTGGCTGAACTGCAGGGTGAAAGAGTGAGTTTCCCACTCACGATGCGCTACGCCCGACAGTGGGCAAAAAACGGTGTGGTTATCATTGGTGATGCCGCTCACACCATTCATCCGTTGGCCGGGCAGGGAGTAAATTTAGGCATGCGTGATGCTTTTGCCCTGGCAGAAACGCTTTGTCATTGTAATGAACAGCACAAAGACTTCGGTGAACTTCGCAATTTACGCTCGTTTGAGCGGGCCAGAAAAGCAGATGCCGCCACCGTCATTGCGGCTATGGAAGGGTTTAAGACACTCTTTGCCGGTGACAACCCGCTGAAAAAAATAGTTCGTGGTGTGGGGTTGATTGCCACCGATTCCATGCCTGTGGTGAAAAAGAAGTGGCTTCAGCAGGCGATGGGGTGGTAGCTCAGGCTGCGGGGCGTGAATTAAAAACTCACGTCCCATTGTAGCCGCCAGGTTAGTCTGTCACCAATCTCGTGGCTTCGCTGCTGCATAGTAATTTCACTGATTTCTGCGGTAACTTTGTTTTTGTGTCCGTTAAAGAACCAGTTGAGTGCCAGGGTTTGTTCGCTAAACCTCTCGCTGTTGCTTGCCACATCGGGCTTGTAGGTGGCATAACGCGCTGCCAGTTCAAGTGGCGCTGGCCACCATGAAAATTGCTCATTGAGAAAATATCCCGCCTGCACGTAGTAGCCTCGCAATGTTTTTTGTTGATTGCCATTCACTCGGTCAGTGACGTCCTTTTCGTGATATTCGGCTTGTCCATTGAACCCCTGATAGAACAGTGCGCCATCAACAACAAATTGCTTCACATCGTACTGACCCGGCGTTTCCCCAATATCAATGTTGTTAAGCGCACCGGGGCCGGATGATGAAAACCGGGTATAAATACTTCTGTATTTTGCACCGGCAATGGCGATAGCCGCTTCAGGTTTTTCCGTTCGCTGTAGATCACTGTTTTTAAAATCCACTTTTTTGCCCAATAGGTTCCACTGTAACCGCGAAGCGTACATCGCGTTGCCGTCGTGGTTGTGATATTCCCCGCGGCCCGAGCCGGTAAATACGCCAGCCCAGTAATTGACATTCACGGCGCCGCCGTTGTCGATGTGACCATACAGCGATATGCCCTGTTGACGATCAAGGGTGAAAATGCGGTTAATGATGGAGCGATCCATCATTTGCTGTCCGCCACTGCTTACACTGCGTTCGCGAGAATACTCCACTTTCCACTGGCCGGCTTTTAAGTTTAGTGGCGCGTATTTTTCCAGAGCGATGGTGGCATTCAGGGTGCGGTTATCGGCAGCATCGTATTCCACTGCGTATTTTATCCAGCTTTTGTATGCATGGCCGTTAACTTTTATTCTCGCCCGGTTAATATCGAACTGGTTGCCATAATGTTGGATGAAATCGCCGGGATCATTGGGTTGTCCGGCACCTGGTGCTGCAAAGCGGAATTGTGTTCGGCCACGTACTTGAACGGAAAAGCGACTATCGTCAGTGGTGTAATTGAGCCCGTTTCCGTCGTAGCCTGAAAATAGGGTGGAGAGAGCGTGGGCGTACGTGCCTGGTGCTATCAATAAAAAGAATAAAAAGCCGTAGTGAGACAACTTGAACATCAAGATACGCCTTAAAAATGACAATTTGCGCGGAGTTTATCGCCTTTAGTTTAATAATCAATGCTGATTGTCACAAAAGTGTCATAATTATTGGGCGCGGCAAATGCTATCGCTGTAATCGGGATTTTATAAATTCTGCCAATGTACGGCTAATAACCGGGTGTTGCGTATCTTGATTAAACAAGCTGATATTAACTTTGCCTAAACGGGGCAGGCGACTGTCTTTTAGCATGGTGAGGTTTTCAGGCATACTCGAACGGGCCAGGGCGGTGATCCCCAACCCTTGTTGAATGGCGGCCACCAAGCCACCGAGATCGGCGTTAGTATAGGTAATTTTCCATACACGGGTTTGCTGTTTGAGTTCATCGATAACCCGACTGCGGTACATGCAGCCATCGGGGGCCAACACCAGAGAAATATTGTCTCCAACCACGGGGCGATTGGCATCTCCCACCCACACTACATCATCCTCTAGTACGATTTCGCCTGTGGTTTCCTCATTGGGGTTCGTCAGCGCAAGAATCAGATCGAACTGATTGCGCTTAGAGGCGTGTAACAAATCGCGGCTCAACAACGAGGTGACTTCCAGTGATACATCGGGATAACGTTTAGAAAACTCGCCAATTAAGCCGGGTAAAAGTGTTGAAGCAAACTCGTTGGGAATGCCCAGGCGCAATCGGCCGGACAAAGGCGCAGGTGTGAGAGAACGAAAAATAGCATCGTTTAATTCCAGTAGTTCTTTCGCTTTGGGATAAAGCCAGTTGCCATCGTTGCTGGGCAAGTGCCGCTGACCCACTTTTGTAAACAGCTTGCGGTCAACTTGTTCTTCCAGCTTTTTTATTTGTAAGCTAATAGCAGGTTGGGAGCGCCCGAGCCACTCTCCGGCTTTCGCATAGCCGCCTTGTTCAATTACGCTCACAAAGGTGCGCAGGTTATCCATAGAAAGCTGTTTCATAATGATTTGAAATACTGATGATATTGCTTCATTACATTATAAATGCAAATGTAATGATAAGAAATTCCAATTTGAAAGCCATTTACAATAAAACCTATACTTTGGTCTGTTTTTTATCATATCGAAACGGATAAAGTCACATGTCTAACACCACCGCATTACACGCTAAGCATCTTGAAGCTGGCGCGAAAATGGTCGATTTCTTCGGCTGGGATATGCCCATTAACTACGGTTCACAAATTGAAGAGCACCACGCAGTGCGGAACGATGCCGGTATGTTTGATGTATCGCACATGACCATCGTCGATGTAACCGGTGTTCAGGCGAAAAACTACCTGCGCTACCTGCTGGCAAACGACGTGGCCAAGTTGAAAGACAAGGGTAAAGCGCTTTACAGCGGCATGTTGAATGAAGCTGGTGGCGTGGTTGACGACCTTATCGTTTATCACTTCGACGACACCAACTATCGTTTGGTTGTGAACTCTGCCACACGCGAAAAAGACATGAATTGGCTCAACGACAAAGCCAGCGGTTTCGATGTAACGATTACAGAAAAACCCGACTTTGCGATGATTGCGGTACAAGGCCCCAATGCTAAGGAAAAGGCTGCGTCTTTGTTTTCAGAAGCACAAAAAGAAGCTGTGACTGGCATGAAACCCTTTTACGGTGTGCAAGCAGAAGACTTATTTATTGCTACCACAGGCTATACCGGTGAAGCGGGTTACGAAATTATGGTGCCCACCAGCCAGGCTGGTCAGTTTTGGCAGGGGTTATTGGATGCAGGCGTAAAACCCTGTGGCTTGGGTGCACGTGATACGCTGCGTTTAGAGGCTGGCATGAACCTGTACGGACAAGACATGGATGAAACCGTGTCTCCGCTGGCTGCCAATATGGGCTGGACGATTACCTGGGAGCCGACTGACCGCGATTTTGTCGGCCGCAAAGCCCTTGAAGCCCAGAAAGCAGAGGGCACCGAAAAGCTGGTAGGGCTGGTTATGACAGAAAAAGGCGTGTTGCGCCATGGCCTGAAAGTAAAAACACAATCTGGAGAAGGCGTGATCACATCAGGTACTTTCTCACCAACATTAGGACATTCTATTGCACTGGCCCGCGTGCCCGCCGATACAACTGATACCGTAGAGGTGGAAATGCGTAAAAAGTGGGTTACAGTAAGTGTGGTTAAGCCCAGCTTTGTTCGCAATGGTAAAAGTGTATTGTAATCCCAACTTCAAGGAATAATCAGGAATTTATTATGAGCAATATCCCAACAGATTTACGTTATGCATCAACTCACGAATGGGTTCGTCCGGATGGCGACGGTGTGTTTACTGTAGGCATTTCAGAGCACGCGCAGGAATTACTTGGCGATATGGTTTTTGTCGATTTGCCTGATGTAGGCGATGCGGTGAGTACTGGTGATGATGTGGCCGTTGCAGAATCTGTCAAAGCGGCGTCAGATGTATATGCACCTATAAGCGGTGAAATAGTGGCTGTTAACGAAGCGCTGGAAGATGCGCCTGAACAAGTGAACAGCGACCCATACGGCGACGGTTGGTTATTTAAAATTAAAGCAGAAGACCCTGCAGAAGTTGAAGGGTTGCTTGACGCTGAAGGTTACGAAAACAGCATCGACGAAGACTAAGCTGTCTGCGTTGCAACCATACTGATTAAAGGGGTACGCGTTTACCCCTTTTTGTTTATAACCCATTGCAAGTGCTTAACAAAACTATGTCGAATTCATCAATTACCCTGGCTCAGTTGGAGCAAAAAAATGCCTTTACCCGTCGCCATATCGGCCCAGGAGAGGAAGAAATTCAATCGATGCTGGCAGCGGTGGGCGCTGACTCTCTGTCTGATTTAATGGCGCAAACCGTACCCGCAGCTATTCAGCTGGAGAAGCCTATTGAAACCGGTGATGGCGCGACAGAAGTAGAAGCACTGGCAGCGCTGAAGGCCGTTGCATCTAAGAACAAAATTAACCGCTCTTTCATTGGCATGGGCTATTACGACACCCATGTTCCTAACGTTATCTTGCGCAATGTATTGGAAAACCCGGGGTGGTACACTGCTTACACGCCGTATCAGCCTGAAATTGCCCAGGGCCGTTTAGAAGCTATTCTCAATTTTCAGCAGGTGACCATTGATTTAACCGGCTTAGAGTTAGCGTCGGCCTCTTTGCTTGACGAAGGCACGGCTGCAGCAGAAGCCATGGCGTTGGCCAAGCGTGTCTCAAAAAACAAAAAGGCCAACCTGTATTTCATCGCCGATGACGTGCACCCGCAAACCCGTGATGTGGTAGAAACCCGTGCTGAAATGTTTGGTTTTGGTATTGTTACTGGCCCTGCTGAAGAAGCGGCTGAGCACGACGTATTCGGTGCATTGTTGCAATATCCTACGACAACCGGCGAAGTGAAAGACATCCGCGATATCATCGCTGCAGTGCAGGCCAAAAAAGGGATTGTGGCAGTAGCAGCAGATTTAATGAGTTTAGTATTACTGAAATCTCCCGGCGAATTAGGTGCTGATGTGGCGCTTGGTAGCGCACAACGCTTTGGTGTGCCAATGGGATACGGTGGCCCACATGCGGCCTTTTTTGCTACTCGCGACAGTTATAAGCGTTCGTTACCTGGCCGTATTATTGGGGTAAGTAAAGATACCCGTGGTCGCCCGGCATTGCGTATGGCGCTGCAAACCCGCGAACAACACATTCGACGTGAAAAAGCCAACTCTAACATTTGTACCGCGCAGGTGTTGCTGGCAAATATGGCATCGTTCTATGCGGTATATCACGGCCCTGAAGGTTTAAAAACCATTGCTAATCGCATTCACCGGTTTGCCGACATTTTGGCGACAGGCCTTACCCAGAAAGGATTGGCACTTAAGCACAGTACGTATTTCGACACGCTTACTGTAATGGTAGATAACAAAGCCGGTGTGCTGGAAGCCGCCTACACCAAAGGCATGAACCTGCGCGCTGATCTCGACGGTGCCGTGGGCATAGCACTGGATGAAACCACCACACGCAGCGATATCATCAATTTGTTCGACGTATTGTTAGGTGATGAACACGGGCTTACCGTAGAAGACCTCGATGCTGAAGTAACTACACAGGGCAGTCAGTCTATTCCCGCGGATTTAGTGCGTACGTCAGACATTCTCACTCATGAGGTGTTTAATCAGTATCACTCTGAAACAGAAATGCTGCGCTATATTAAGTCTTTGGAAAACAAAGATCTGTCGTTAAATCACTCAATGATTTCTCTTGGCTCATGCACCATGAAGTTAAACGCTACGGCTGAAATGATACCGGTGACCTGGCCTGAGTTTGGTCAGCTACATCCGTTTGCGCCGGTGGATCAAGCTAGCGGTTATCAGGCCATGATAGGCGAATTGAGCAAATGGCTTATCAACATCACAGGTTACGACGCGCTTTCTATGCAGCCTAACTCAGGCGCACAGGGAGAATACGCGGGCCTTTTAGCCATTCAGCGCTATCACGAAAGCCGCGGCGAAGGGCACAGAAATGTGTGCTTAATTCCAAGTTCTGCTCACGGTACTAACCCAGCATCTGCGCAAATGGTTAGTCTGAAAGTGGTGGTTGTGGCTTGTGACAAAAACGGAAACGTCGATTTAGCCGATTTACGCAAAAAAGCAGAAGAAGTGGGTGATAACCTGTCTTGCGCTATGATCACGTACCCGTCTACTCATGGTGTTTATGAAGAAACGATTCGCGAGATTTGTGACATCGTGCATGATCACGGTGGGCAAGTGTATATGGATGGAGCCAATATGAATGCACAGGTAGGCATTACCGCGCCTGGCTTTATTGGCTCAGATGTTTCACACCTTAACCTGCACAAAACCTTCTGTATTCCGCACGGTGGCGGCGGCCCAGGTATGGGACCTATCGGTGTGAAGTCTCACCTTGCCCCATTCCTGCCAAACCATTCCGTGGTGAATATTGCTACAAGTGGTGAGAATTGCGGTGCGGTATCGGCTGCGCCATGGGGCAGTGCGTCTATTCTGCCCATTAGTTACATGTACATTAAAATGATGGGCTCTGCCGGTTTACGCAAAGCTACCCAGGTGGCCATTTTAAACGCCAACTATGTAGCTAAATCTTTAGAAGGGCATTATCCGGTGCTTTATAAAGGCCGTAATGACCGTGTGGCGCACGAATGTATTATTGACTTGCGCCCCCTTAAAGAAGCCTCTGGCGTTACAGAAATGGACATTGCCAAGCGCCTGAATGACTACGGTTTCCACGCGCCTACCATGAGCTTCCCGGTAGCTGGCACGCTAATGATTGAGCCCACGGAATCGGAAGCCAAGTACGAACTTGACCGTTTCGTTGAAGCCATGATCAGCATTCGCGAAGAAATTGCCAAGGTAGAAAGCGGTGAATGGGATGCCACCGACAACCCACTGCACAATGCGCCACACACATTAGCCGATATTTGCGACAACGATTGGAACCGTAGCTATGACCGCCAGGTTGCGGCCTACCCAGTTGCCGCGGTAGCACGCAACAAGTTCTGGCCAAGTGTGAATCGTATTGATGATGTGTACGGCGACCGCAATTTGATTTGTTCTTGCCCGAGTATTGAGAGTTATTTGGACGAGTAGGTTGGTTGTGTCGTCAGTTTCAAATGAAGTTTGTGACTGATGAAAGGCTCAAATAAATTGTTGGATAAGCGAGCGCAATGCTCGCTTTTTTTGTGTGCATAAAATAAAAAGGAAAGTTTCCTTATTGGTAGTTCTTTAGCTCACAAGAAATCAGCAGGATGTTGATTAGACAACATTTCCGTGTAAGAGTGAGAAAATAAAATTTGTGATGTGTGGATTTGGTCCGTGTTTTATTCAGGATTTTTTCCACACATTAAGCTGTTATGCCCTCTTGGAAAACGAATGTCTTCGAAAAGTAATTTCATTTTAATGGCTGAATACAATAAATGGATGAACGCATCTATCTATTCTGCTGCGTCGAATTTAAGCTCAGAGGAACTTGCCAAGGATAGAGGGGCTTTCTTTGGCTCTATCATTGGTACACTCAATCATATCTTGGTGGCAGATATAATTTGGCTTAAACGTTTTGCCACTTATCCTAAAAATTTTTCTGCTTTAGATTCGTTAGCATCGAAGCCTAAACCTGAAAAACTAAATTCACTTCTGTTCTCAGAACTCGCCCTACTTAAACAAGAAAGGGTAAGTCTGGATAATACAATCTTGAATTTTGTTAATCAGCTTTCCGAGGGCATTTTAGCAAGTAACCTAAACTATCAAAATATGGGAGGCGTCTCGTATTCAAAATGCTTCGCACATCTAGTGCTGCATTTCTTTAATCATCAAACTCATCATCGTGGACAGGTGTCTACACTGTTATCACAACTTGGTGTAGATTTAGGCGTCACGGATTTGCTGGTTAAAATACCTAATGCGTAAAGGGCATAACAAGGCGCTTAACTCGCTCACTTCGTTCGCTGGGACACAAATACGCGGCGGCTTCGCCATTTTCGCCGCATGTTTGTGCCCGTTAGCTTAGCGTTATGTGTCACAAGGAGTAACGAGTGGGAATTGAACCATCGGCAACATGGCTACAAGTAGTCGCTGTATGTGGCGCAGTTGCAGCAATGCTATACGGCTTAAACATAATCTATAAGCGCGTCAAAGCTAAAAACCAAGGCTTCGGCCCAGCTACGTTAAAAGCTGTTGGTGTTGTATTGTTTATTCCAACTATTTTAATTCTTGCTGTCGTGACTGATTTTCAATCTGAAACCTTGGCTGCTTTACTAGGAACAGTCGCTGGCTATGTCCTCTCTAATGGCAAGTCCGATGACTAAACACATAACAAGAAAAGGCAGCATCGCCCCTGCGGGGCTGGACCTCGTTTCACTCGGCCGCTGCTATTGGCGTTAGGCAATATGGAAGATGAGTCCAATTAAAGAGTCTGAATCAGTATTAAAGGAATACTTAAAAATAGCTACGAGCTACTCAATCCCCTTATTCTGGGGAACGATGGAAAGTGGAATCGCTCAAAATGGTACAGCATTTATTTTGGATACAGGAGTCAAGAAATTTGTCGTAACTGCTGCTCATGTTTATCGTTCATACATAAAGCAAAAAAATGAAGGGAACGCTTCGATATGCCAGCTAGGGAAACTTGTTCTAGATTTAGATAAGAGACTTCTCTCGATACCGAAATCTAAAGATATTGATATCGCTACATTTGAAATTCATGATGATGAAATTGAAACTATAGGCTCCAACGTATTAAGGGGGAGCAACCAAGTATGGCCCCCCTCTCGACCAGAGCAAGAGAATATGGTTGTTGTGTCCGGCTTTCCCGGAGTAGAGCGAAAAAAGAATGCAGTAGATTACTATACCTTTGGTTATTACTGCTTTAATACGCCCATTAATACAGTTAGCGATAGACATTTTGGCTGTTCGTTTGACAGAGAATACTGGGTTGATGCTATTGGTAAAGGAATGCCGCCGGATAACTATGATATGGGAGGAATCAGTGGTGCACCCGCAATTGCTCTTATACGGTCAGAGGTTGGGATTGTTACTTGGAGGTTGGCTGGAGTGGTATATGAGGCAACGGCATCCGAAATGCTTGGTGAGATCATGTTTGCTCACCATGCAGATTTTATTCAGGCTGATGGATCTATTATAGCTCATGCCTAACAAAACAATCTTGCTGAGCGGTTTACGCTTCGCTCCAACCGCCCGCAAATTGTGGCGTTATACATTTCGAGGCACTAAATGAACAAGGAAGAAATCCCCAGAATTGCAAAAGAAGCCCTTTCTGAGATTTTAAGTGAATCTGGTGGTATTCTGTATAGCAGCCACGAAACGCTAAGATCTGGTGATGTGTACTTACTTGGTTTTAACCCTGGTGGCTCTGGCGGAAATCCTGTTGAGCAAAGCATTAACTCCATGCTCACAAACACAGATAATTCCTATCTTGATGAATGTTGGGAAAGTCATAGCGGTGCATGGGATAGCGGTAAAGCTCCTCTTCAAAAAAAAATTCAGTGGATTCTTGAAAGTCTTGGATTAAATACAAGAGATGTGTGTGCAAGTAATCTAATTTTCCTTCAAAGTCGGAAGGCAAGTGACATAAGCTTTTCGCTCGCAAAAAAGTGTTGGCCTGTTCATGATGCAATACTAAACATTATCAAACCAAAACTTATAATCGTTTTTGGCAACTCCAAAGTTTCTCCCTACAGATATTTACACTCTATGTTCGGTGGAGATGAAGAGCATTTCCCGTCAGGGCACGGCAATTGGTCGCTTAAGGGGTTTAGTTGCGAAATCAATGGTCGCTCCGTATATGTTGCAGGCCTTCCACATTTAAGCCGCTACTCACCAATAGGCAAAAAAGAGGTTGTTGAGTGGCTATCAAAACAAATATAACACATATGAGCCCAACCCCCGTTAATAGGTAATAACAATTCTCTGGCTGCGTCAGCAGCCAGTTCAAGTCCCTGTGCTAAACCTCTTAACTTCATCTGTCATGGTCATCGTCAGGCATCGCCTGCGGCAAACACATATATGACTGGCCGGTTACCGGGCTCTCTTAGTGCGATCTCATCGCTGCCTGCTGCCGGGCAATCCGTGGCGGGCGCAGGGGCACTAGACATTCATCGGTTAACCTGATGCTGGCACTATTCAAAACGTAATGGCTGATTATTCTCGCCAGTTAGTGGAAGGCTCAGTGCAGGTGCAAGCGATTTAGCACAGGGTATTGTTGCGCAACAGGCGGATGTCTAATCAAAGCGTGGTGGTTGTGGACACCGGTATAGTTCATCACATTGCAGGTTCACATGCCTAAATAAGTGATAAACATGATACTCGCCATTCGACCAGTTAGATTTTCAGCTCATCCGCCTGCGCGACTTACCCTGCTAAAAAGCGTTCACTGTCGAACACCGTTTTATTCTTCAACATATAATACATGCATCGCCCGAGTTTATGGGCCAGGGCCGAGAGTGCTTTTGCTTTACTCATGCGCTTTTGTAACTTAGCGAGATATGCTTGTGCACGTGGGTTGCCTTTCAAGAACAACACCGCTGCTTCCGAGAATGCCCACTTAAGATGTGCATTACCGATTTTATTGCCCTGAGTACCGTATGTTTTGCCTGCTGATTCTGCTTTGCATTTGACCAGCCGTGAATAGTAGGCGAACTTCTGAACACTCTCAAAGCGCTGGATATTGCCAATCTCGTAAAGAATCGTCAGAGCCAGAACCCGTCCGACACCCGGCAATGAACGTAGCAGATGATAGTCACGGCCGTTGTCATTTTTAGTTATCTTCTCTACATAACATTCGATACTGCTAACTTCATGGTCATAAATTTCAATCAGACGCAGATTCATATCCACACTGCGTTGTACCAGTGGGTCAGGAAAATAGCCGCGCATAGCATCCCGGCCCGTGGTGTAACTTAAATCTGATTTTTCGGGAAGTGACAGGTTGTACTGGGCAAGCGCATTCTTAACAAAGGCTTTTAATTCAGCACTGTGGCGCATGGCATGGGTTCGTCTTCGTAATAAGTCCCGGATAGCCCGTTTTTCCTTCGGATAAACATAAGCCAGAGGGAAATTGCCGCCCCGCATAAGCTTGGCAATTTTATACGCGTCAATTTTATCATTTTTGGTTTTGCCGCCATGAATAGCTTTCATGTACAAGGCGTGACCAAGTATAAAGTCGATGTTGTGCTGTTCGCAAAAATCACTGAGCCAATACCAGCAATGCATACATTCGGCACCGACAACAATATTCCCCAGATAGGGAGAAAGTAGTGTTAAAAGCTGTTCAGGCGAGTCTTTAATCTTCTTGTGAACCAGAATGTCGCCACGTTCATCGAGGATGCAAACGTAGAGCATTCGCGCATGAAGATCGATTCCGCAGTAAAAAGGATGTAAGTTAGTATAAAATTGCATTGAGTCTTCTCCGTTTTGGTTTGGTCGCCTTCCAGCTTAGCCAAGAAATTGGCTAAGCTGGGGAGAAGGCTCAATAAGTATCAAATTGCTTAAGAGTTTATCATGCAAGTACTCGGCTTAGTCTCAGCTTTGGATTAACTGATGTGAGAACCACTTCTTTAGCGATAGCCCATATGTAGGCTGCCATTTCTCGAGCAATCGCGGTAATGATAAAGTTGTAGTGTTTACCCTTTTTACTCATACGCTGATAGCGTTTGCAAAGACGCAGCTGTGCGCCCCCTCAATCAGTAAACGCCTTCGAAGGTGCTTCTACGACCTGTTAGCAGTGCCTTCATCACGTATAAAGTTAACCCACGAAAATGCGGGGGCTAGCATTTCACAGGGAGTCATTGTGTCTAGGCAGTAAAAAGAGCACCATTACCCAACTGTAAAATAGTTTTACAATTACCCGCATAAGGGTCATCTATTTTTACACTTTCGCGAATCGATTTGAGGAGGGGGGAGTAAAAACCTATAAAAAACAACGTGAAAAGATTCTTGGCGTATTTATTGCTTTTGGGTAATCGCTTTGCAGTCTTTCTAACTGGGGATAAAAATGAAAAAAGTTCTAGGCCTAATGTTACTGATGTCGGCTTTTTCAGTGAACGCCACCTTGATAGATTTTTCAACCGTTGATTCGTATCATAATGGCGTTGCGATTGAGCGGATTGGGGATGTTACTTTTAGTTTCGAAGTAGCACCATCCCATCCCGATGGATTTCATCAATTCTCAGGTTACGCATTTAATGCTTATGGAGAAAGTGGAGAATATTTTACTTTTGATAGTGCTGTAACTCTTAACAGTTTAGATCTCACAATAGATCCGAGTTGCTGTGGTTCTTTTATGTCAGAATTAACAATCAGCCTATTTGATGATAGTAACTTCCTTTTATCCTCTGTTGTAGCAGACACACAAAACTGGGTTACATATGGGTTTAATGTCTCGGGAGTGAAAACGGTATTGTTCGATGGGTTTACTGACCCAGGACTTATTAGAGATGGTAGGCCTATAGCACATTTTGGTCTCGATAACATTTCCTATAATGTCGCAGCTGTCCCTGAGTCGGCATCACTTGCTCTTCTGAGTTTTGGGCTAGCTGGAATTGGTTTCTCTAGAAGAAAGAAAAAGGCCTAGCAATAAAAAGCTTAGTCGGAAGATATATTTGAGCCCAGATATTTAACTGGGCTTTTTTATGCGCAGCCAAAGCCTTCAATCGGTTATGCTTATCGTCTGGTAAACGTATGGTTAAGTGGACAGGCTTTTACGACCTAACTGACCAAACCCTGGGTAACGCGCCTTGGCATTAGCTGAAGGATAAAAAGACTTGTTGCTGCGCCACTTAGATTGCCCCTGTTCACGAAAGCCAACTTCACCCCGGACACGTCCAAGCCAGAACCAACCAAGCTTTTCAACTTCACGGAACCAGGTGTTTCGGTAGCCTGCATCAGTGACAATAAGCGGACAACAGCGCTGAGGCAGAATGGCTGCTAATTCTCGTAACAAGGGATTATGACTGACCGGAGAATTGTATTGAGAAAATGGAAATACCCGTTCGTAGAGAATGACCGAGCGGCCCTCAAAACTTACTGATGCACGCAGAGTTTGATGGCGCATTTGCTCTCGTACATCAGACCAGCCAATGAGTATTATTGGCATTGGATTCGCCCCGCAGAGAAGCCTTGCATGCCAGCGATAAATATCGAATCTCTCGTTGTGCAAAGCGTGATTACCAAGCAGCCGGTCAATCCGTTTAATGTTGTGCTTCGCGGCAACCGTCCCGGTGATATTGCGGCCCAATTCGGTAAGCGACAGTTGCTGTCCATCAAGCAACGATTGCACAGCAACCATTAAAGAAGATAGACGTTTTTGATGTAAATTCGGGCATTGATTTTTGAGTAAATCATGTAAGATAGATATATCACGCATGGTGTGTTGTTCTGGTATGTTTTTGGCGAAATGAATTAGATCAAATTGCACTATGCGTGTCTATATTATTGAATCTGCTTTAATTTATGAGGGGATTCGTTAGAGTTGGGCGTTATGCACTAGGGATACATAGGAGCTTTTATGGATAAAAAATCGTGCCTTAATCTATTTAGCTTTACCTATCGTGTGGTTTTTCTATCTGTTCTTTGTCGGAATATTTGTCTGGTTTAGCTACAACCCAATGAGTTTTATTCTGGAGCATTTTCAGAGCTTCATTCGTAACCACGAACAGCTTTATTATCTTTTGCTCGGCTTCCATGATGTTTTAATCAATATGGCCATATCACTACCGTTTGCCTATGGCGCTACAAAACTAATCAAAACCAATTTGTTAAAGCCTTTACTGTTTGCGGCGTTTATTGTCTTTGTTTTTATGCACTGGCATATGATTAGAAACCTTATACAGTTTTCAGGCAACGATGTTGTTTATAGAACCATCATTATTTTGGGGTATGCGGTTCAATTGCCATTAGCGTACGGTTGTGTCAGTTTTTTTCAGCAGCGTGCAAGTGCATAACAAAGCGCTTAACACGTGTGCCACTGCGTGCCACACTGGGACACAAACGCAGCGGTGCTTCGCAATGTTACCGCTGCATTTGTGCCCGTTAGCTTAGCGTTAGCACAACCAAGGATTGAGCATGGAATTAACTGTACACCAGCAAATTTACTACTCTAATAAAGAGTTGGTATGTAGTGGTATAGTGAATTTGTTTATCCTCCGTCTAAAGATATCGTTGACCGCCTTGCAGATACCTATATCAGCGACGACCTCGGTGAACTAAAAATAATAAAAGAGGATAACAAGGTATTTTTAGATCAGGGCGTGTGGACAGCGGAAGTAGATAAAAAAGTAAATCAGGATGGAAGCAATGCTTTATTTGTCATCGGCGCAGGGTTGTTAAGCTTGGAATTCGTTATTGGTGAGGAAGAAGGCGTAAGCGTGTTAACGCTTTCTGATGGCCAACACAACTACACGTTTCGAGCAGTTTCACAGCCCAATGATTCAGGATCGTAACTTTTTGTACAAGGCTCGTTATTAACTCCGCCTTTAACGCCTATTTTTATATAGCCACCAGGGTTAGTGTACAAAAAGCCTTATCTTACGTGAAAAGCAGCTTTACACGGTCAACATGTTTGATTACCCGGCACTGGGCCGAACTGTTGATCAAGAATGCGTTGAATTTAAAGGTTCAATTAATTCGCGAGTTACCCGATAGCCTTCAATGGACAGTGACTGGTAGGCGTCTGTAACATATTTGTCTTCCACTTCGGCCATGTAGGTTTGGATGTCGATGGTTTGGTGTGGTTGTTCTGGAAAGTGCGCGATAATGCTTTCACGCATTTACGCCCACATGAACCTTATGTGATTAACATAGGGTGACACATCTCTACGACCAAAGTTCACCTGCACTTTCTATGCGAAAGGATCTTCTTCCGGCACTTTCAAATCGGCCGGCAATCACGCTGTGGTTACCGGCGAGTAAAACAGACAATACGTCGGATGCATCTGTCACCATCGATAAGGCAGTATGCATTTGAATGGGCGCATTTTGAAACTGATTCGCCGAAGAATAGACAAGCGCTGCTGCTAAGCTGTAAACATTGAGTCCGTTCAGGTTTTCAATGTATTCTGGATACGCAAAATACCCGTGCGTATGGCTGCAATTTGTGTTTATACTGACTATTAATATTTTGTATGATTTGCTCGTTTAAGTTAGTTGGATGGCGCTTATGTACACGGTGTTAGTCGTTGATGATTCACCTGATTCCCTTAGCTTAATTAACGATATTCTTGAAAAGGAAGGTATTAGTACGTTGGTCGCGCTAGAAGGCGGCCAGGCAATCACTATCGCCGAGCAAATCAAGCCCGATATTATTCTACTTGATGCTATGATGCCCAAAATAGATGGCTTCGAAACATGCGTGCGGCTCAAACAAAATCGCGAGCTACAGCATATTCCTGTTATCTTCATGACAGGATTAACCGATTCAAAGAGTACCCTCAAAGGCCTGAACGCTGGAGGTGTAGATTATATTGTTAAACCTGTAAATCCGGATGAACTGGTAGCGCGCATTAAAATCCACGCGAACAATGCGCAAATAACCTCCAGCGCGCAACAAGCTTTGGATTCTATGGGGCAAAACCTCTTCGCAGTCAATCAAGTGGGAGAGTTGCTATGGGCTACTCCGCAAACCCACGATTTTTTATCTAATATTCCTCTGGCAGACGATTGGTTTCACGAGAGTTTAATTCCTGCGGTTAAGCATATTCTGTCTCACGATGAATTAAAGACAGTGACACAGAGTGTGGCCTATAAAGGTGGTGGGTGTGAACTCGCGTTCGTGTCGCAGCGTGAAAATGGCGATAGCACGTTTAGAGTTAATCACGCAGTTAAAGTGATGTCTGGCGAGGAGAAACTGAAAACAACGCTCAATCTGACAGGCCGTGAGTCTGAAGTGCTGTACTGGTTATCGAACGGTAAAACCAATAAAGAGATTGCGCATATTCTGGATATCGGACCACGTACCGTAAACAAACATTTAGAACAGGTTTTTGCAAAATTAGGCGTAGAAAACCGTACAACAGCGGCGGGTATCGCGATACGCGCCCTAGCGGTTAACTAGTTGATAAGTTCATCAAGTTTCTCGACCACTTTGGCAAATTGTATTTGCGAGGCCAATTGTTTCAGTGTTTTTTGAGTTTCCATAGGCATGTAGAAGTGGTCTGATATGTCTTCTAATTTTGCGGTAAAGCCTGATAAGTAACCTATTTCAGCAAGCGACTTAAGGGCTTGATACTGATTTTTCCCTACCAAGGGTTTGTTTTGGGCATTTTCGATGGTTGATTGTGCGTGACTTTCATCATCGTGTTTTATCCACTCAATATTTAACCAGTGCCCTAGTTTGTCTATCAGGTTGTTAATAACAAATGGCTTGGTAAGGTACTCATTGTGGTATTGCTGTGCATTGTCTTCCATATCGAGTTCGCGCACGTTAGCTGACACTATAATAATGGGCACCTTGCTACCTGACTGTCGTATCATTTTAGCTGCTTGCCAGCCACTTATTTCGGGCATCTTTAAATCGAGCAAAATAAGATCTATCGGATGCTGTTCCAACATGGCTATGCCTTCACTAGCGTCATTTGCAGTGATTACATTAAACCCCAGGGGAGTGAGGATATCGTGCATTAGTTGACGCTGGCTGGCTTCATCGTCGATGGTAATTACAGTTTTTCGCGGGCCTTCATAACCTGTTACATTGTTGTCTTCATCAACGGGAATCCTATTGGTGTTAGTCAGCCGTGGCAGCATAAGGCTCACACTAAAGCAGCTGCCTTGGCCGAGGGTACTGGCTAAGCTAATGTCACCTCCCATAAGCTCTGCCAGTGCCCGGGAAATAGTCAGACCAAGCCCAGTTCCAGATACTGCTGTGTTGCTATGTGATACCCTTTCAAACGGGTGAAAGACGATTTCCTGATCCTTTTCGTCGATCCCAGGGCCCGTATCCTTGATAACAAAGTGACATACCTCGTTACGGTATCTTACTGCGAAAGAAACGCTACCGCGCTGAGTAAATTTAACGGCATTGGAGATTAAGTTGATTAAAATTTGGCGTAAACGTTGTTTGTCGCCCGAGACAAAATGAGGTAAGTGCGAAGGAAAGTGATAGTTAAAAGTTAACCCCTTAGAAATCGCCTGTTGCTGAAACATCGCAACTAATTGTTCTAGCAGAGGGCGTAACTGAATGTCTTCGCGATGAACTGACAAACGCCCGGCTTCGATTTTGGATACCTCTAATACGCCTTCAATCAGGTCGCTTAAATATTCTCCATTGCGTTTCATCGTGTGTAAGGGTTCTTTGGCGTGTTTGGGCATACGCCCGTCGCCAGACAGCAATTGTGCGTAGCCTAACAGCACATTCAAGGGGGTTCTTAATTCATGGCTTAAGCCTGCTAAATAGCGGCTTTTTGCCTTATTGGCAGATTCTGCTTCTTCTTTCGCTAACTGATAAGCACGGGCGGTTCTTTCATGAGCTGCTACTTCGGTAGCCAGCGCTTTTGTTTGCGCTCGTAATTCGTTTAACGTTAAGCGGTTACTAAACCTTGCCAGTGTAAATAGCCAGCTTACTACGCCTGTGATGATCAACAAAAAGAAAAATATCTTGAACAAGGTCGCGGCAAATACAGTTTTCAACTCTGGCGTTGCCATAGGAATTTGCCAGTAGATTAACACCAAAATAGTGGCTGACATGCCAGTTAATAATAAGGTGAGTAACAAACTCTGGGCAATAGGCGTTGAAAGGAAGTGTAACGTATTAGCACTAAAATAACGTTCAAAAATCGAAAGCGCCCGAGCTGATAGTGTGGTGTCTTCACGGCATTGTTCTTCGCGACGAACATCTGGGCTACAACGTGTAGAAATAGATTGATTGTATGTTGGACAAAAGCGCATACCTGCTTTGTCAAACGTATTTTCACACAAACTGCATTCGTGTTCATTGCCACTCAATTCGTGTGTGTCATTGGCTATCAAATAGTATTTTCCTTAAATTATTTAACTGGTTTAACGTGCTACAGTTGATCCCACTCTGACCATTCTATGGTTCGGCCTGGATAGACAACCTCAGCGAAGGGCCAGTTTTCTTCTACCCATTGCTGAGTCCATTCGAAAAGCGCTGCGTCAAAACCCGCATCAAAATCAGCTTTCGTGACCCACAATGTAACCTGGGCATCATAACCGGGTTTCTTACTTGGCTTAATATACACACAACCCATTTCTCGCTTTCCATCTTTGCTAAGCACTCCATAAGCGAATGACTTACGTTGATTGAACCGGCTCTGCTCATTTAACATATCTTGCATCGCATCCTCAGCCGAAATGTTCTCGTGTGGCCAATTCTCGCTGCGAGTGAAGGTTTTCTGCAGATGTTCAATTGAAGACATATAGGCAGTGAAATCCAGATCTACCAAATCAGGACCAAGAGGTACCAAGTCGAAATCAGTTGTTTCGACGAGAACTGGTGGCTCAAACTCGGCGGGTATAAACGCTGCGTTGGATTCGGCCTTTTTTGCTTTCATAAACTGCTTATAGCCATCAGTCATCGCTCTGGCGCAGTCGCCAGGAGTTGGGCGAACTCCGTCAACTCGTTTACAGGGGCCTTCCATCACTTTAGGAAGGTTAGACTCAACCCATTTTCGAGCTTCGTAATAAATAGGCTGATCATTGGAGCTGGTTTTGACTCCCGTGATAACACCCTTCTCAAAGGTCAGATGAAATGTATCGGTAACGTTGAAGCCTGTTTCCAGCGCGACAACCGGGTCGTCTTGAACGGTGATCGCACAGGCGATGACATTTTCTTTTTCAAGAGTGCAGGGCGCTCGCTCTATTACTATATAATTGCCTCCCTCAGCCCAGGCTTGATAGCCCAGGATCCCTGCCTCAGCTTTGCCCGCTTTACTAAGATAAGGCTTCAATTTGGTGGGGTCGAACGAATAGAACGCGTCAATCATTCCCTCCGCTGTTGCCAGGTTTTTAGCCAGTTCTTCATCAGCATCCAGCTCACGTGTACACGCAGATAAAGCGATCGTGATTAACATATAACTTAAGGCGCGTATTTTGAGCGACTTGTACATAGAAGGTTCTCCGAGTTTTGGGATTTAGAGTATCTTTGCGTCCACACGCTCCACAAAATATCTGCGGTGTTTATCACTACTGTACAAACAAACTACAAATCTTTGAGTTTATCGTTCGAATAGAAAGACAGAAGCAACTGTTTTTTAATCGAGAGAGGCTTCGCTTTCCCAGCGCCGATTTGGCCAACCTCTGCGTCGCCACAATAGGTACCGAAGAGGCGATCCCACAAGATAATCATGCAGCCATAGTTTGAGTCTGATTGCCTGCGATCTACAGCGTGATGCGCATGGTGTTGCGGCGCCGTGGCAAATATCCAGTCGTAGACTGGTAACGTTCTGATAGGTAGATTGGAGTGATTTAGGATTGCGTTCCATATGTTGAAAGCACCCACTACGGTCATGACGCCATCGCTAGCGCCTAATAGCGCCAGTGCCACGGGAGTTCCCAATAACAAAGTCAGCCATTCGAGGGGGTGAGTGCGGTCTCCGCGCATACAGCCCATTTTGGTGATGTGGTGATGAGTCGCGTGCATACGCCAGAAAAAGAGCGATTCGTGTTGCACGCGATGCAGCCAATAGTAGACGAAACTGGATATCAGCAAGACAATAAGCGCGGCGCCGAACAACCCTAACACAGATGTAGGTTCTAAACTTATTTGTAACGGAGTTAAGTCGCGTACTGCCCTAAATCCTTCCGAGAGAGGTGTTTCGTAAAAATCGCTGTACAGCGGAACCCAGAGAAAGCCAGCGAATGCCAGCCAAAACGCGTCTTCTACCATCTCTTTTGGCTCCAACAACCAATCTTTACGTTTGGTCCAGATCCGCTCTGCAAATATGCAAAGTGGTATCGGTAGTACAATCATGATTGCGGAAAATAGCTCTTGGTGAAGCCAGTTTACGCTGACCATAAAAGCAACAAGTAACATAGAGCCGATCACAAGAACGGGTTGGACTAATGCCCATGCCAAGCTTTTCTGAGTAGGGGCTATACTGGGGATAACCTCATCGACCCCGGGATTGGCGTCAATGTCTTGTGCATTGTTTGTCATTGCTCTGCTCCGACTGATTGTTTTTAGTTGAGTGTAGTTCTACACATCTACCAAATTGAGCAAAATTTAAGCCATTTTTAATTAAGCGAGATTTGTTTTTCGACGTGCGAATATGAATGAAAATGAGAAAAACATGTAAATATTTTTTAATTTCAATATCTTATGTAAATATTAATAATATGCCTTCACAATCTATAGCTTTAAATTCGCTATAGCTTTAAATTCGTCGCGGTGATGCAGAAAACTAGGCAAGGTAATGCGTTAACAGAAGACGTTGAGCGATTAGAAATTTTTACCATTCCCTTGTATTCCGGTGTTACAACACTTTCCAAAAAGGAACACAAAGTTAAAAGTCGACTATTTATGCAGAAAAAGAGTGCATCTGCTTTTTATTGGTGCATTTTTAGTCAGTCTGATTTTGAAAGTCAACTACGATACGGCCTAAATACTGGCTATTCGTATGATTTAAATTAGCTTTTAGTCAAACCAAAAAGTTGGCAATGCATTTGCTTTATATGACATAAACCGCACCCATTGTCGTCGCGGCACTGAAAAATTCAAATAGTAATCCAGGGTTTCCGTAGCTAACTAAACTCTACGTCTGGTCCGAGAGTTTACGGCCTCAGTTAATCACTTTGTTGATAGGTTACATGGCGGGATAAACCCCCAGGTGGCTTGATTGGGGCAACCTGCGCACTACACGTGTGTTCGCTTACGTAAAACAATATTACATATGTTCATAGCCGTTTGAAATCACCTCCGTAGGATACCAGTTGCAAGCAAGGTACAAAATATGGAAAACATTAATTATGTTTAAAAAAGGGCCACTTGTTAAATGGCGCGTGTCTAGTGTTTGCTTCTGGTTATTGATCTGCTCAGTCGACTTGCATGCTCACTTGCTTAACATGACCGAAGTTCAAGTGGACATTCGTGAGCCTGAAGCAGCAAAACTAATCATTAAAATCGATTTAGGGCAGTCATTAATGCGGCCAGCAGACTATTGGCAAGCCGTTTCAGCGCAACCTGCTGAACAAGCACAATTACTGGCCCCATTTGCTGAGCAGCTTAGTAGGGGTATTAAAGTTTCCATCGACGGCCAGGTTTATCCATCTCTTTTGCTTTCCTGGCAGCTGGAGGCGCTTTCACTTGAGGCCATTAAGAATCCCCTTTCACCTCAGATGGCGACACTTGCGTTTACGTTTGACACAAAATCAGTTCCAGCTATCGAAGTAGTTGAAGTGAGTATTGACGAAAATCTGAAAGTCCCTTGGCCAACCTTATTACGTGTAGACTCCGCAGAAAATCCTTTGCCGGTCTCGCGATTGTTGACTGCCAACGAACGCAGTAGTAGACCGATTGCGTTAAACCCAAACTCCTCGAAGTCAGACACTTCAACTTCGGCGGGATTGATAATTGCCTTCTTGGACTGGATACCAAGTATTAGCTGGGCGGCTATAGGTTTTCAACACATTATTCCATCAGGCTTAGATCATATTGTCTTTGTGTTGGGCCTGTTTTTCTTATCTACAAAGTTGTCCACGCTATTTTATCAAGTGAGCTGTTTCACTGTTGCGCATTCACTCACTCTTGGGCTCGCAACCTTGGGTATGGTGTCAATTCCAGCCTCGGTGGTCGAACCATTAATAGCAGCATCAATTATTTTCATAGCGGTGGACAATTTGTACAGCCACTCTCTCGCTCGATGGCGGCTTGCGATAGTGACGATATTCGGTTTGCTTCATGGACTAGGTTTCGCGGCAGCACTTTCTGACTTGATCCTGCCTGCCGATAATTTTTTCTCTGCTTTATTTTTCTTCAACCTTGGCGTTGAAGTCGGGCAACTAACAGTGTTAGTTCTTGCGTTTCTGACGATAGGTTGGTTACGAAATTGGACTAAATATTCAGAACGGGTTGCGCGTCCGGCAACGGTTACAATCGCTGGGATTGGAACTTATTGGCTAGTAAAGAGGATAGCACTAGTATGACTTTAAAAGGTAAAAAAGAGCAGTTGCGAACCGGAGTTAGCATTGTGCTTGTAGCCTCTGTCTTGCTGACGTTCGATATGGCCTATTCAGCAATGAGTATTACATTGAGTTTTCCATTGGAAGGGAGAGCAGAGGGGGAGTTCCCTGATGAGTGGATTCATGGCTCCAAGTCAGCGATGGATAACACCGACCCGGCAGTTCAGGTACACGCTTATAATGAGCACACTTATATTTTGCGGGAAAATAAGGCTATTAATTATGAAGGTGCATTTATGTACCTGTTTTTTGGTGATGGCGTGGCTATGCTCATCGATCAGGGCTCTACATCTTCGCCAGCGCTATTCCCGCTTCGTACAGTTGTGGACCAGGTAATTGCAGATTGGGAAATTAAGCATGGCAAAAGTAATACAAAGTTGATCGTTGCCAATAGTCATTTGCATGGCGACCACTATGCGGCATGGAATCAGTTTGTTGATCGGCCCAATACGGTGATGGTTGGTCTTACTCACGAGGAAGTAATGGCATTCTGGGGTATCGATAATTACCCTGAGCAAGTTGTGACTTACAATCTCGGCGGCCGAGAGCTCACTGTAACTGGTTCTCCCGGCCACCAGGGCTCTGAGATCGCCATCTATGATGGCTGGACAGATCTACTGTACACGGGAGATATGTTCTACCGAGGCCGTTTGTATATAGATGATTGGAATGCTTGGGCCACAAGTATCCGCAAATTACGGGATATCGCTAACGACAATCCTGTGGCTTATTTGGTCAATAATCATATTGAGATGACGCGCGAACCTGGCGTGGATTACCCTATCGGAACAACCTGGCAACCAAATGAACCGCCAATGCAAATGAACATTGAGATGCTCGACGAAGCGGTCAAAGCAAGCTATGAAATCGAAGAACCAGGGATCTATCGATACGACGATTTCCTAATTTATAACGAAGTCCCCTGGGCTTATACAACGGACCTATAGATTATGCTGACCAAGTCCATTTTAATAATAAATATACTATTACTGTTTTGTAATAGCGTACAGGCACAGATTTCATTTGAAAGAGACGACCCGGCTCCTGGTAATCTGAGGTTTAGCTGGATTCATGGCAGCCAATCAGCAAAGGCGAATCAGGATCCACGAATCCAAGTCCATCGTTACAACGAACACACGTACATATTGCGTCAAAATCCTGCGGTAAATTGGGAAGCCCCCTTCATGTATTTAGTGATCGGTAATGAGCGTGCTGCTTTACTGGATACCGGGGCCACTGAGGAGGACGAGTATTTCCCGCTGCACCAGGTAATTGATAGATTGCTGGAGCGATGGGCTTATGCTCAAAATACCCGCATACCGGAATTAATTGTCTTGCCCTTGGGCTCCCATCAATCGCAAGTTGCGGCGCTCAAACAGTTTACCAACCGACCTAACACGTTAATTATTCCACCGGATGAAGAGTCCAGGCGCAAAGTCCTGGGCAGCAATTGGCTGCAAGGCGGAAAACTAGATCTGGGTGGACGAGTCTTAGACGCACTGCCGACGCCAGGTTTGGATGCTGAGGCGATGAGCCTTTACGACCCTTGGTCTGATCTGTTATTTACCGGAAACACCTTTTATCCAGGAAGGCTTGTTATTCGGGACTTTAAAGCTTATCGAAGTTCTTTAAAAAAATTGCGGGAATTAGTTGGCTCTTCGCCAGTGAGCATGATACTTGGAGGGCGTATTGAGATGACAAAACGACCAGGCTTAGATTACAGGCTTCGAAGCAATTACCGGCCCGAAGAAAGAAGTCTGGAGCTCTATCCTGAGCACCTTAATTCGGCATATCTCGCGGTAAAGCTGATCAACGGTTCTAAAGATATTCGTATTCTCAATGATTTTATCATTATGAATGGCGTCGGCCGAGGTGCTCGTGACTATGGTTATCCCGTGTTTATACCCGAGCGATTTCGTAGTAGAAACTCCAGGTAGTTAATTATGCTTGAAATGAGTGCGCCTTGCGTCTTTTTGGTGCGTATTCAGCCAGCCTGGATTTCCTAGTTACTTTCCAAATTAGGTAAATGCGATCTAAAGTTTTGATTTTATTTGTTTTTAATTAGTCTCGTAAGTTGGCAATCTTTTTGCTTTGTTCACTGTAGGTCGTACCCTTTGTTGTCGCGGTCCTACCACATTTAAATAGTAATCTAGGGTTCCGGCAGTGCATTAAGCACCGCGTCTGGACCGAGAGTTTACGACCTCAGTTAATAATTTTATTAACAGGTTACACGGCGGGATAAAAGCCCGGGAGACTTGATTGGCGCAGCCATGGGTACTCTATGTGTAAACTAACGTTAATGAGGTTATTATGATCAAAGTGTTCCCGCTACTCGTTCTTCTATGCAGCATGTTAGTTTCAACGCATGTGAGCGCTCAAGAAAAATCCAGTTTCAAAATCTGTTGGTCTATCTATGTTGGATGGATGCCTTGGGCTTATGGCGCCGAAAAAGGCATAGTCAAAAAGTGGGCTGATAAGTATGACATCGAAATCGAAGTCGTGCAAATCAATGATTATGTCGAGTCAATCAACCAATATACAGCGGGTTCGTTTGATGCCTGTACCATGACGAATATGGATGCGCTTACTATTCCATCAGCCGGTGGCATCGACACCACTGCGTTAATTGTGGGTGATTTTTCAAACGGTAACGATGGCATTATTGTGAAAGGCGATGGGGGATTGGCGTCACTAAAAGGCCAGAATGTTAACTTAGTTGAACTAAGTGTGTCTCACTACTTACTTGCTCGCGCTCTTGAAACTGTTGGCTTGCAAGAGTCAGATCTCAAAGTAGTAAACACGTCGGATGCAGATATGGTTGCCGCTTACTCTTCTGGTGAAATTTCCTCATTGGTTACATGGAACCCCATGCTTAACGAGATTGCTTCAATGCCAGGAGCAAATAAGGTATTTAATTCAGCACAAATACCAGGTGAAATCATTGATACCCTTATGGTTAATACAGATGTTTTAGCTGCCAACCCTAAGTTAGGTAAAGCCCTGGTTGGTGCATGGTATGAAATTATGTCACAAATGCAGCCTGACAGTGCGATGTCTGAAGCTGCTCGCACATACATGGGCGTTGCTTCAGGCACAGACCTTGAAGGTTACAATGCGCAACTTGCGTTCACTGAAATGTTCTACACTCCGGCTCAAGCTCTGGATTTACTACACAGTGACGAACTACTCAGCACTATGAAATCCGTTGCAGAGTTTTCATTTGATCACGGTTTATTAGGAGAAGGTGCGCCAGATGCCGGGTTCATTGGCATAGAAACGCCAACCGGTGTTTTTGGCAATAAAGGAAATATTAAACTTCGTTTTGACCCGACCTATATCCAAATGGCCGCTGAAGGCAAGCTATAACCAAAGATTGTCTACCAGGCGGTTACAGAAGGCTAAGGGAAAGAGCGAATGAAACGTTTAACTATATACAAACCAAAATCTTCGACCCATATATTTCTGGGTATGTTGCCTTTTGTACTGTTGCTATTGGTTTACATGGGGGGGTCTAGTGCACGTCTGGCTGATAACCCCAATGATAAGTTACTTCCAAGCTTTTCTACCATGGGCGACGCAGTTAAGCGGGTTGCTATGGAACCGAGCAAGCGTACTGGTGAGTATGTGTTATGGAGTGACACGGCGAGTAGCCTTAAACGTTTGGGTTTTGGATTGAGTATAGCGGCTCTTATTGGTTTAGTGCTGGGTATAATGACAGGAGCCTTACCCGTATTTAGCTCCGCCCTGACACCTCTGATCACGGTTATTTCTTTGGTGCCTCCTCTAGCCCTATTGCCGATATTATTTATCGTTGTAGGGTTAGGTGAAGTGTCTAAAGTGGCCCTGATTACCATAGGTATTGCCCCTATGATCGCCAGAGACATCAGCCGCAGGGCTCAAGAAATACCCGACCAGCAATTAGTCAAAGCGCTTACGCTGGGCGCAAACAGTATGCAAATTATTCTTCGTGTTTATTTACCTCAGCTCTTACCTCATTTGTTTAACTCCATTCGTTTAGCGATGGGCGCTGCGTGGTTATTTTTAATTGCAGCAGAAGCGATTGCCTCTACGGATGGTTTGGGGTATCGCATCTTCTTAGTCAGGCGCTATTTATCAATGGATTTGATTCTACCTTACGTGGCATGGATCACTTTGTTAGCGTTTATCATTGATTGGCTATTGATAAAGCTTAATCAAAAACTATTCCCCTGGTTTGAAGCGGTAGGTAAGTCATGATTGAAGGCAAGAATATTTGGAAGTCTTTTGGCCAGGACACTATTTTAGAACGCTTAAATTTTAAAGTAGAAAAGGGTGAATTTGTTACGTTGGTGGGCGCCTCTGGTTGCGGTAAGAGTACGCTGCTGAATATGTTGTTAGGTACCTCTACGCCAACAAAAGGCAAATTGTTACTGGATGGCGAAGCCATTCCCGACCAACCAAATGCAGATAGAGGCATAGTATTTCAGCATTACTCTGTGTTCCCACATATGACCGTTCTTGAAAACGTGGTTGCGACCAGAGGTTTTCAAAAAAACGGTGTCACGGGTTATTTATTTGGCAGTGCTAAAAAAAAGGCTGTCGGGGAAGCTAAGTCAATGCTGGAGCAAGTTGGCTTAAAGCATGTGTTTAATAAATACCCAAGCGATTTGTCCGGCGGTATGCGCCAGCGTTTAGCCATTGCGCAAACATTGTTGGCAAACCCAAGAGTATTGCTACTGGATGAACCCTTTGGCGCTTTAGATCCGGGTATCCGGGCGGAAATGCATGAACTCGTATTGTCTTTGTGGAAGGAACATCAATTAACGGTATTTATGGTCACCCACGATTTGAAAGAAGGGTTTTACCTTGGTACGCGGTTATGGGTGTTAGATAAGATTAGACTTGATCCCACCTTTCATAATGCCTATGGCGCAAACATCACTTATGACTTACCGGTTGGACAAACCGATAGTGAGTTATATCAGGGCATTAAGAGTGACTTGAATAAAACTCTCGCTGTAATGCCTTAATTTGTTTTAAAAAAGATTTATATAAGAGGGGTTTATGGAACCTTTAGAAAGTTATTCCACCACGATGAAAGGCGCAAGCCATTGGTCGTTAGAAGTGCGAAAGGGCACCAGTATGCGCCTGAGCGATATTTACGGCGGGGCAAATGTTGGCATGTTGTTTTATAACCCCAAAAATCTGTTAGAGCGTTTCAACGCACCTGATACTTTAAAGTGTCAACACACATTTAAGTTAACGCAAGGAAACTGTTTGTATTCCGACATGGGGCGGATATTTGCTTCGATTATTGAGGATACATTGGGTTGGCACGAGACAGTTTGTGGTAACAGCAATGCGCAAATGGTTGAGCAAAAATGGGGTAAACGTGACTACCAAACCACGCGTAACCTATGGAATCAAAATGGCCATGACGCCTTTTTAACCGAACTGGCTAAATACGGTTTAGGTGAAGCAGACATGGCTGCCAATATCAATTGGTTTAGTAAAGTATCTGTTGATGACGCCGGGGTCATGCAGTATCAGCCCACTCATAGTCCGGCGGGTAGTGAGGTTACTTTGCGTTTTGAGATGGATACGTTAGTGATCATGCACACCTGCCCGCATCCTCTAAACGAAAGTGAAACGTATCCACGCAATCCGGTAAAAATTGAATTAAGTAAAAGCGCGCCCGTTGAAGCAAACGACCTTTGCTTAAACCATTGCGAAGAGAACAAACGTGGTTTTAAAAACAATGCACTGTATCTACTTTAAACAGCGCCCTGAATTGGCCTTTTTTGTTCATTCAACCGCAATTCTTACAGCCGCATCCAGGAGAAGACTATGTCTGTCGCAGAAACATTAATTGAAAGCCCGAGGCTCAACGATAAAGCAATATTCAACTTAGTCGTTGACGCCGGTGATTATTCGCTTACGAAGCTCCAGCAAGGGCAAACTATGCGCATTCTCGATTTAGAAGGTAATCAGGCAGCGGATACTTTGTTTTTTGCGCAAGAAGATCCGAGTGAACGTTATAGTGCAACTGATACTCTGCGCGCTCAACAACAAGTTTACTTAACAACCGGCTCCACACTATTGTCAAATCGCAGTAATCCGATGTTGAAAATTGTTGCTGATACCTGTGGTCGCCACGATACCCTCGGTGGAGCTTGTTCAAACGAGAGTAACACAGTGCGTTATAGCCTTGAAAAGCGTCATATGCACTCCTGCAGAAACAATTGGATGTTAGCTATTGCAGAGCATCCGGAGTTCGGATTATCAAAAAGAGACATTACTCATAATGTTAATTTTTTTATGAATGTTCCAGTCACAGAAGAAGGTGGTTTAACTTTTGAAGATGGGATTTCTGGCTCAGGTAAATATGTAGAATTTACCGCATTAATGGATATTACAGTGCTAATTTCAAATTGCCCACAACTCAATAATCCATGTAATGGCTACAACCCAACACCGATTGAATTGTTCATTTGGAACGACTGATCTGTTCTTCTAAAAGTTGTCAGGTCAATAGCCTTATAGTGACGACCATTTTTGTCCAGGCTACATAGTCAGGAACACGTTTTTCACAACTGTGTTTGTTAGGAACATAAAATGTTTAAAAAAGTACTTATCGCTAATCGGGGTGCCATAGCAACGCGGATCATCCGAACCTTAAATAAGCTAAAGATTGAAAGTATCGCCATATATGCCATGGCTGATGCCGACAGCTTACATGTCTCCACAGCATCTCAGGCTCATTGTTTAGGGGAGGGCTCAGCCGCCAATACATATTTAAACATTGATAAAATTATTGAGTTAGCAAAACAGCTAAAGGTTGATGCAATACACCCAGGTTATGGCTTTCTGAGTGAAAATCCAGACTTTGTAAAACGCTGTGAGCAAGAGGGTATCGTGTTTGTTGGGCCAACCGCGGCGCAAATGCTCGAGTTCGGATTAAAACATAGCGCCCGGGAATTAGCGAAAAAAGCCAATGTGCCTTTATTGCCTGGTACCGGGTTACTAAATAGTCTTGAGCATGCTTTAGAACAGGCCAATAACATTGGTTACCCAGTGATGCTAAAAAGCACAGCAGGTGGTGGCGGAATTGGCATGCAACTATGTCATACCGATGATGAACTGAGTCAATCATTTGAATCGGTAAAACGCTTAGGCAAGAGTAATTTCGCTGATGACGGCGTGTTTCTCGAAAAGTACATAAGCCAGGCCAGGCATATTGAAGTTCAGGCTTTCGGTGACGGAGCAGGCAAAGTTGTGTCTTTAGGAGAACGAGACTGTTCCAGCCAAAGGCGTAATCAAAAAGTTCTCGAAGAATGTCCAGCACCTAATCTGACTGAGGCTACCCGCGCTGCTTTGCATCATACCGCAGAAGCCCTGCTCGCAGCGGTAAACTACCGAAACGCAGGAACAGTCGAGTTTATTGTTGATGCTGAAACCGAAGCGTTTTATTTTCTTGAAGTAAATACTCGCTTACAGGTTGAGCACGGTGTAACTGAAGAAGTGTTTCAAGTTGACTTGGTCGAATGGATGATAAAGCAAGCCGCAGGTACCTTGGCTGATTTATCTGAAATCAGAAATGGGTTAACGCCAAAAGGCCATGCTATTCAGGTGCGCATTTACGCAGAAGATCCTTACCTGAATTTCACGCCTTGTCCCGGATTATTAAGCAAAGTGGAGTTCCCGGATGAGGCAGGTGTTCGGGTTGAACATTGGCTGGTAAGCGGGATTGAGGTCGCCAGCGAGTTTGATCCTATGCTCGCTAAACTGATTACCTACGCAGAAGATAGACCCAGAGCGCTAGCTTTATTGATGGAAGCGTTGTCGAATACCCATCTTTATGGCACTCAAACCAATGTCTCTTATTTGCAGGCTTTATGCGCCGACAAGCGTTTAGTTGATGGTAGAGTGACTACTCGTTATTTGAATGAATTTACGTTTTCGCCAGAGCGTATAGACGTGATCAAAGCCGGCACTATGACCACCATCCAGGATTTGCCGGGGCGTAAAGGATATTGGGATGTAGGTGTGCCGCCATCTGGCCCGTTTGACAGTTATTCTTTTGCGTTAGTGAATCGTCTGGTAGGTAATGATGAAGACGCTGCAGGTATAGAGATCACTTTAGATGGTCCCAGTCTAAAGTTTAGTTGTGACACTTACGTTGCTCTTGGCGGTGCGGCAACCCGTGCTACGTTAGATGGCGAAGACATCGAACTGTGGCAAGCAATAGCGGTAAAAGCCGGGCAAGTGCTAAGTATTGGTAAAATCACAGGGGCAGGTGCCAGAGCGTATTTAAGTATGGCTGGTGGCATTCAGTGCCCGAAATATTTAGGCTCGCGCTCAACATTTACGTTAGGTAGGTTTGGTGGTCACAATGGCAGAGCTTTGCGCACCGGCGATGTGTTGTTACTTGATACCGGTGCCAGCCAGTCTCCTGTAAAAGCCTTAGCCACTGAATTATTGCCTGATATAAGCAATGAGTGGGAGATACGCGTGATGTACGGTCCTCACGGCGCCCCGGATTTCTTCACCCCAAATGATATTAAGACATTCTTTGAAACTGACTGGCAGGTACACTATAACTCCAGCCGCACCGGTGTTCGGCTCATTGGGCCGAAGCCTGAATGGGCTAGAAAAGACGGTGGAGAAGCAGGCCTGCACCCATCTAATATCCACGACAATGCTTATGCGTTCGGCACCATAGATTTTACTGGCGATATGCCGGTGATATTAGGCCCGGATGGTCCGTCTCTAGGGGGATTCGTTTGCCCCGCCACCGTGATACGAGCTGATTTGTGGAAGTTAGGCCAGTTAAAAGCCGGTGATAGCATTCGTTTCGTCAATGTAGATCAGGGTACAGCCCGTCAACTGGATATCGCTCAACAAGACTCTATAGATACCCTGGTACATAGCCATTACAGCTGGCAAAGCAGCGCTATTGGCAGTCCTGTTATCAAAAGCCTGGACGCGACTGAATTTGGTGATCAAATTGTCTATCGTGCGGCAGGTGACCAGTTTTTGTTGGTTGAATATGGTGAGCTGCAGTTAGATTTGGCCCTGCGTTTTAGAGCGAATGCCATGCTAAACTGGCTACAACAAAACACCCTGGATGGGTTAAAGGAGCTAACGCCTGGTATTCGCTCGTTACAGGTCCATTTTGATTCACGCAAGTTAAGTCATGAAACCATTATAGAGCACTTAATAGTCGGAGAGACTAAGCTACATAAAGAACTGACTAACCTCACAGTACCATCGCGAATTGTTCATATTCCGTTGTCTTGGGATGATGAAGTATGCCGACAAGCCATCGAAAAATACACCCAATCGGTGCGTGCAAATGCGCCCTGGTGCCCGTCAAACTTAGAGTTTATTCGTCGGGCTAATGGTCTTAAAGACATAGAAGCGGTCAAAAAGATAGTGTTTGAAGCCTCATATTTAGTGATGGGCTTAGGTGATGTGTACTTAGGCGCACCTGTTGCGGTGCCCATTGACCCCAGGCATAGATTAGTGACGACTAAATATAACCCTGCTCGAACATGGACCGCCGAAAACTCTGTTGGCATTGGTGGCACCTATTTGTGCGTGTATGGAATGGAAGGTCCTGGAGGCTACCAGTTTGTTGGTCGTACTTTGCAAATGTGGAATCGCTATCATCAAACTAAGGAGTTTAGTAAACCCTGGCTATTGCGATTTTTTGATCAGATCCGCTTTTACGAAGTCACTCACGATGAGTTAGAAGAAATACGCAAAGACTTTCCGAAGGGCAAGTATCCGTTAAAAATTGAGAATACTGAGTTTAGTTTGGCTGATTATCAGCAGTTTAAACAAGACAATGCCGATTCAATTGATGCCTTTATTGAGAAACGGGACCAGGAGTTTGCTAACGAATTGGCTGAATGGCATGCCAATGGTCAATTTAACTTCGAACCGGTAGAAGAAGTCCTGGTTGAGCTTGAGCAAGATTGGCCAGAAGATAGTTTAGTTATAGAAAGCCCGGTGGCTGGCAGTCTGTGGAAGACACAGGTAAATCAAGGCCAAATTCTTGAACAGGGGCAAACACTCGCAATCTTAGAGTCTATGAAAATGGAAATTCCATTGCTTGCGTCGCAGGCCGGAAAGGTGACCCATGTCTTATTAAAAGATGGACAACGAATTCAACAAGGCCAAGCCTTATTTGTAATGGAGACGGAATAATGTCATTACCCCAAACGAATGATTTAGCAATTAGCACCTTGCGTAAGGCCTATTTGGCTGGCGAAATAACCCCGGAAATAGTGTTTAAAAAGATAGCTGAAACTGCTTCTCAGTATGAAGAACACAATGTTTGGATTTATCGCCTTAGCGAAGAAGAACTCCAGTCTTACTTTTCTCGCCTTGCTGATATGAATCCTGCCGACTACCCGCTTTGGGGAATACCGTTTGCGATAAAAGACAACATCGACCTGGCGGGGATACCAACCACTGCGGGATGTAAGGAGTTTGCGTATACGCCAACTCAGTCTGCGACATTAGTACAAAACCTGATTGATGCAGGTGCAGTGCCAGTAGGAAAAACTAATTTAGATCAATTTGCCACCGGATTGAATGGCACACGCTCGCCGTGGGGCGCATGTTTAAATAGTCATGACAGCAAGTATATCAGCGGCGGCTCAAGTTCTGGGTCTGCCGTTGCGGTGGCTTTAGGTATGGCAAGTTTCGGCCTAGGTACAGATACCGCCGGCTCAGGGCGCGTGCCGGCCGCTTTTAATCATCTTGTTGGTCTTAAGCCTACCTGTGGATTGCTGTCTGCTAAGGGAGTAGTACCAGCCTGTAAAAGTTTAGATACTGTAAGTATTTTTACTAAGACCGGGGCAGATGCCAACCTTGTTTTGGGGTGTGCAGAAAGTTATGACCAGGCTGATCCTTACAGTCGGGAAAATGTTTATGGGAATTCCCAACGTCACTTTGGTCAGCGTGAAGGTGAACTAACTATTGGTATCATTCCTCAGCATCAACTCAAATTCTTTGGTGATGCCGGGTATAAAAAAGCGTACGAAAGCTGTGTTGCCAGACTTGCCGAGAGTGGTGTTATCTTGGTTGAGATTGACTATGACCCCTTCAATGAAGCTGCGCTTTTATTATACGAGGGCCCTTGGGTATCAGAGCGTTACATAGCCACTAGATCAATTTTGGAAACGCAGCCAGAAGCCATGCATCCTGTGGTTAGAGACATCATTATCCAAGGGAAATCACCGCTAGCTACTGAGTTGTTTGAAGCCCAATACCGTTTGAGTGCCCTCAAGCAAAAATGTGCTGAACAACTAGCGAGTATTGATTGCCTATTGACGCCAACGGCCGGGCGCTTGTTCACAGTTGAAGAAATGCTCGATAAGCCCATTGAGCGAAATAGCCAACTCGGCTATTACACCAATTTTATGAATTTATTAGACATGGCCGCGCTTGCAGTGCCAACCGATAAAACGGATTCAGGCTTACCTTTTGGTATCACCCTGGCTGGTTTTGCATTTACCGATAGAGCATTATTGTCTATCGCAGAGAGAATTAAACCCATTCTGCAAACTGACCAATTGCCCGTACCTAATAGCATTGGCAAAACAGATACCATTGATGTTCTAGTGTGTGGTGCTCACTTATCAGGTATGCCTCTTAATTGGCAATTAACAGAGCGTGGGGCTACGCTTAGCCAAACCACAAAAACCTCAGCCAATTATCGATTTTATGCGCTAACAGGTAATGCCTTAGGTAAACCTGGCTTAGTGGCTAATCATGAAAATGGGGTACAGATAGAAGTAGAAGTATGGACAATTCCCGCTACTGAGTTTGGTAGTTTTGTGGCTGATATACCCGCGCCCCTGGGTATTGGTAAAGTACAACTCGAGGATGGCCGTATGGTCAGTGGCTTTATTTGTGAACCTTACGGTCTCGAAGGCGCTAAGGATATTAGCGATTTGGGTGGTTGGCGTGCCTATCAATCGGGTCTTTGATTAAATATGAAATGATACAAAGTGAAGGTCTAATTGGTGGGGGTAACTCACTACTCCAATTAGACCACTTCATTTGTGCACCGGAAAAAACTCCTCCAGCCATCCTGCGTTAAATCACTTCATTGAAGAGTTAAACATTTCTGTAAAAAAATTTTTTGCGTAATCCATCGACCGGAAAATGCGTAATTTTACGAGAAAGCGACGCCGTAAAAAAAAGCTGGCTGCCTGTAAAGGCAGCCTAGCCAGGTCGATGAATTAAATTGGCTGCCTTGGAACAGCTTTACCCGATTAGCTACAAATTCTTGAGACGTTCGTCAGAATAGAGAGCCAGCATGAGTTGGTCTTTGATAGAAAGGCGAACACCTTTACCTGCGCCAAGTGATCCCACCTCAGCATCGCCACAATAAGTGCCGAAGAGGCGATCCCAGAAAATGATGTCACAACCATAGTTGGAATCTGCCTGACGGCGCTCGAGTGCATGGTGACAATGATGTTGCTGTGCGGTAGCAAAGAACCAGTCCCATACAGGCATTGAAACCATCGGTAAGTTTGCATGGTTAAATTTACCATTCCACATGCCGAAGGCTGCTGAAACGATAAATACTTCATCACTTGCACCCATCAAAGCCAGAGCTACTGGCGTGCCTAGGCCAAGAGCAAGATACTCAAACGGATGAGTACGGTTACCGCGAATGGCACTCATTTTGGTCAGGTGATGATGCGTTGCATGCATACGCCAAAAGAAAAGAGACTCGTGCTGAATCCGGTGCAGCCAATAGTAAACGAAGCTGGACACGAATCTGATACACAGCGCGGCACCAATCAGCCCGACGACGGTAGTAGGTTGAAATTCGATCTGCAGCGGAGACATATCACGAAGCGCCTGGAATCCATCAGATACTGGCGTGCGATACAGGTCAGAAATGAGAGGCGCCCAAAGCAGACCACCCGAAGCCATCCAAAATACGTCTTCTAACATTTCGTCGGGCTTAAGTAGCCAGGACTTTTTCTTGGCCCAAATACGCTCGGCTATCAGCAGAAGAGGTGTGGAAGAGACTGCAACAACCAGTGTCCACACGCGGTAGTACTCCCCCCCCCATTCGTTTACTAAAATGGCGGCAGCCAAAAGCATTGAACCAAGCACCAGCACCGGCTGGGGCAGCGCCCAAAGAATTGCCTTCCTGTCCCATTTCACTTTACTACCTTCGGTTATAACACCTTCTTCGGTGCGGACTATTGGATGGCCGGAGGGGCTCGTTTCGGACGATGTGCTGTTCACCGAGTCAACCGGGTTAGCCGTATTGAGAGAGTTAACCGTATCAAGAGGGTTAACTGTATCAAGAGGGTCTATGAGTTGATCTGTCATTAATCTTGCTCCTGAACTTTTTGGCTGATGGTTAAGAAAAACCTATTAATCGTGAATTGCGTTGCAGCAATCTAACATGCTTTTTTCCTGCGACAGGTGCCAGTGACTGTCCACTCAACTTCTCCATTCTCGACCTCTGGGTTGAGAATATATGTCACCCCATCCAGGTCGGAGTCGTCGTTCATCCATGTCGCGATAATCTGGCCATCGATGACGGAAATGCCATGGGTTTCTTTAGAAACAAGGACCTCATCAGGAAGCCCTTCCTTGCCGCTATCGAGTGAATCCGGATCGACAAAGCTCTTCGATAAGAGGGCATCCTCTACCTTTTCCTGGATTGGCTTAGCCATATTTACCAGCTCTTTATAACGAAACCGAATGTTCAGATCATCGTAACGGTCAACATTTCGCATCAGATAGATGATAACTATTGCCACCACAACTCCCGCAAACGCAAAAATGGCCAACCGCATCTTGGGGTCCAACTGAGCATCGCTATTGTCCACTGAATGCTCGGTTGGACTGGATTTTTCGGTAGATACGGACTCAGTGTCAGATACAGAGACCTTATTGACTGAGGAGCTACCCGGTTTCTCGCCGATACCGTCACCCAAACCCAGAGCACCCAATTGGGCTACGCCCCAAGCCAATAGGATCGAGACCAGCGCCCCGACGAATTTATTATCGCCTTCGAATTCCAGGTAAGCCCAGATGCCAATGCAGATAAGGAGCAATGCAAATCCCATCAAAAGCGGCGAAATTTCTCTGCCGAAGATTTTCACAGTAGTTTGCAGCTTGAGCCTGCTTAGCAATAGGTCAAACTTGTCGACCAAATTGTTCCAAGTTTCCATATCTCTCCCGCTCCTTTATGAGACAAAAAAACCGTAGATTGCACCACGTACGTGCGCTTTAAAGCAGATCATCGCGCTAATTGGCCCAAATACGTGGTTGTATACTTTGTAAGCAATTGCCGTGCCTGACCTTGACTGCGAACTTTGCTCTGTAGTGTGCAGTCCTGAGCGGTTGGGGAAGAGAGTTAAACAACCCAAGAGACCTTTATTGAATGGGAATCCCGAAAGAAATTAGAACGGCGCTAGGATGCAAAGTTTGCATAATAATTGCACAAAAATATGCGCCTGCATTAGTGCAGGAGCTTACTGGAAATCACTATCTGCAAAAAAGGAAATCACATCGATGAAAGAAAACCAAATAAGGAACCGACAGAGTGGACTCACAACCTCTGAAATGGTCGTCTACCCCTTAATTGTATTGGTGCTTGTCGCCGTCGCCTTTGGTTTTTACCACAACGCCAGAATCGATGAGGCAGTGTCCGCTGCTGTGGAACTGGGGCTCGAACAGCAAGCAATTGTGGAGGAGTACTTCTATACCCACGGCGAGATGCCGCAGTCAGAAAGTGATATCAACCTGAGCACTTTCGCTCCGAATGGTATTCTTACCGGTATGGAGTACCGGGCAGGTGAGCTAGGTGTACCTGCTGCCGATAAATTTCGCACCGGAACGTTCAGGGCTCTGGTAGATATGACAGAATTTGGTGGTCGATTTAAAGACATTGAATCTGGCTTCCTACTTATTGCGCGAGCCCAGGACGACGACACGATCAAATGGGACTGTGTTGCGGACGAGGTCACAGTAGACGCCTTGAAAGGGCGCTACTTGCCTGAAACCTGTAGCCGCGCGAAGGACGATGAAGAAGGGGATGGCGCAGAGCTGGAAGTCGAATAAAAAAGGTGGACGCCTTTCAAGTCATTCAGGGCGTCACCCAGCCAACCTGGCAGCACGCCAATCTGGAACACGTTATTGTTTTTAAACTGAACCAACTTATTCCCTACACACGGAGATCCTATGAACACTTTTTATCGCTCAACCACGATCACCTCTTTGGTATGTTTCACCGCCTTGTTGAGCGCCTGCTCTGAAAGCGCCTCGCCCGAGGTCGCTGCTGAGGCAGCCGTCGATCCGGAGCTGGTGATCGCTGAGTCCTTTATAGACGCTTTCTATTCTTTCGACCGCGACCGACTTGCGCCAATTATGGCAGCGGCACCAGAGTCCGCCCCTCGTCTGCTCTACTACCAGGGTTCGGCGGAGGGCGGCAACTATGAGGTGTTGCTGCGCACCCCCTGTGCCCGGGACGAAGAGGGGATCGTAAATTGCCCTGTTAAGGTTAAGGACGATCGCGTGCAGGCACTCGGCACCGGTTTTGACGTCACTGACACTTTTCATCTTACTTTCGACGACGGTGTACTCGTCAAAGTCACGACCAGTTCAAATGATCAGGACATCTATCGCCAGGCCGCAGTGTGGGTGCGCGAGAATATGCCTGAGGTAATGGAAGGCCCGTGCAAGAACCGGGGTACACTGGAAGGCACACCCGTGGAGTGCTCTCGAGCCATGACCGCCGGTTACAAAGCCTTTGTCGCAAGCCCGGATTTCCCCGGTGTGCCGCCTCTTCCTGAGGACGCTCAGTGATCAGGCCCGCCACCATCAATTACGGTAGTACAGCTTTATCACCTGCTATACCAGAGAAGTGACAAGGTAGTCCTTTTAATTGTGCGACGTGATGTTCTGGGGGCGGTAAAGATATCGCTTACCCTACATCACTTTGTACTTTAACAACTACCCAACAAAACTACTGCGCCATAACCAGATTTATCACTCATCTAATAAACCATTTATTCGCATGAACAAATAAAAAAAGAGACGCCCAAAAGGACGTCTCTATAATAACCTAGCCGAGTAGTAGTGATACTGCTGACTATATTCGCTTAGATTGAATATTTAAAACCGATAAACCCAAATCGACCTCTTGGTCCAGCAGGGCGAGATAAACTACCTAAGTAAGGTTCTTCGTCAAAGACGTTATTGATTCCACCGTAGAAATTAAGATTATAGGAGACGTAGTAGCTGAAGTTTAAGTCATGCACCCACGAACTGCCTGTTTGAGAAGGATCAACAAACAATGGATTACCTGCAATCTGCTGGTTAGTGATTGAGGGTAACAACTGGCTATCTTCGAAGCGACCTGACCAGCTTAGCGTAAAGTCTTCGGTACTCCACGACGCATTGACATTGGTAATCCACTCCGGGAAGCCAAATTCGCCCACGCGCGTTTCAAAGATTGTACTATCGATAGGGTCCTGAAATTCATCAAAGTCTAACAGGTGAGTACCCGCAAGACCTAAAGCGATTGAACCGCCAGCTATTTCAAAATCGTAGTTTATGGCAAAGTCTACACCTGAGGTTTCAAATGCCCCTAAATTTACCTGGCCCGATTGGTGGTATGTAATATAACCTTCAGGCGCTCGTGTAATGAGAGAGCAGAACTGATTAGCTGTCGTATCTAGATCCACACAAGCCGCCGCGACCCGCTCAGGGGAGAGCGCATCAATGGCTCCTTCAATTTCAATGTTATAGTAATCTAATATAATACGGAGCCCGTCAATGATTTCAGAATCGTAAACAAAACCAGCAGTGACTGTTGTGGCTTCTTCCTGATCAAGCTCAGGGTTACCACCCGTTACACCTGGAATACCGGCGGTAATGTAATCATTCACGTCATATCCTTCAGGAACGAATTGAGCACAGTTACTCGCTCGGTTTGCCGACCCCAAGTTTATGTTTTGAATGGAACAGGGATCATCCTGGAAAGCAAAAAAAACAGGTTGCTGTGGTGAAAACAATTCTGAAATATTGGGAGCACGTACCGATTCTGCAACAGTGCTTCGTAGTGTCAGACCAAAACCTGGAGAGTAACGCAGACCCACCGACCAAGCTGTACTATCGCCCACTGTACTATAATCGGCAAAACGAATAGCACCAGTGACTTCAAGTAATTCGATACCCTCTATATCTGTAAAGATGGGCGCTTGTAACTCAAGAAAATATTCAAATACATCGAAGCCTCCAGCTAATCCAGTTGGAGCGTTGCCGTTAGAACCGTCCCAGGTGTTGAGCGTACCTTCAATTTCTGAAACGACAAAAGCGCTTTCTTCTTCGCGATATTCGGCACCTGTCGCCCAACCAATCGGGCCACCAGGTAGCTCGAAGAAACTTGAAGTAGAACCTGCTAGTGAAGCAAAAATCACTTTTTGTTCAAGTTCTGAGGTGTCAAGTGTGTCGACATAAACAAAATCGGCATTTGCTTGTGACGTTGAATTAAGTCCAAAAGGATTCAACGGTGCACATCCGCTGTCGGGACCCGGCGTAAAGCTAACAAATTCAGTAAAGCGACCGTTTACGCTAAAAGCGTTTTCAGTATAAACCGGTACAGGAAAAGCTGCGCCGATGGGAGGAAGGGCTGTCGGGTCGAGGTTAGAGCGACATACGATATCACCCGTGGCCGGGTCAACCACTGAGTCAAGTGCTGCGTAGAAACGATCTTCCAAACGGATATTAATGTTATTGGTGTCAACATTTGTCTTACCGTAGTTATAGGACAGTTCGTATTGAATACCATCAGCAACATCGATTTCGCCTCTTATACCGAACACTGTCCGAAAGGTTTCGCGGTCTACACGGTCTTCGGGTAACACATTTAAATCATCAGAATCCCGGCTTGATCCAAAACCATAAAAGCTACCATCATTCGGATTAGGGGCAATAAGTCCCAGATCCTGTAATTCAGTGATTTGGGCTTGCAAGGCAGGTGGTATGTAAGGGTTATCGTAGGCAATTGGAATAGCATCGTTAAAGTCAACGCCTTGTATCTGTCGATTGTTTGAAAAAGCGTATTTTGACTCTACAAACAAAGTAACGCTTTCGCTGAGCTCATAACTACCATTGAGGTTTACAGACCAGCGTTCCTGTTCTGGCAAAATGGTCTGATTAGTAGACCCAAGACCATCCCCAACATATAAACTTTGGTTGAGGTTTGCAGGAACCCCCGGGTCATATGCTCGAGGAATGCCGGTATAAGGCGTTTCAATAACCTGTGCTACCGGAATGTTAGTGCCTGGAATGAGTGGGATACCGGTGCCTGCTATGACGCCGTTTACTCCGGCTCTCACCGCATCCCAGTAAGAATCTATTGATAAAAGATTGAAAACACCGTAAGGGCTGGAAATGGGATTACCAGTTGGTCGAACATAGGCGCGTGAAGCGTCTGGGTTAACACCCGTAATAGCAGCGATCGTTGGATTATTTTGGATATCATTGCCCACATACGGTCCGGCAAAGCTTCTGTCTTTCTCTAAAACATGTTCATTTTTCTGGCCTTCTACTGCCAGAACCATTTCACCCCGACCGTTATCAAATTCGAATCCGCCCGCGGCAGATAAATAGACTTCTTTGGCGTCTGACTCGCTTGACATACCCGTTTGGGCAGTTATTTCGACACCATCAAAATCTCCACCCTTACGAAGTATGAAGTTGACTACACCTGAAACCGCGTCTGCACCGTAAACGGAGGAAGCACCGCCCGTCAGTGTTTCAACTTGTTGTATCATCACGCTTGGAATAGAGTTTATGTCTACCGCAGAGGAGCCTTGCCCGCCAGCGACATGGCGTCGTCCGTTAACCAGTGTTAGTGTTCTGTTAGTCCCCAGACCGCGAAGATCAAGCAGACCAAGTCCAACGTCTGAGTCCGTTGTTCCGGCATCATTGATGGCTGAAAAATTTGCCGGCAGCGAGTTGTTGAGTGCGGGGGACTCTCGTAATAATTCCCCAATATCCAATTGTCCGGCGGTTCTAAGCGTGTCTCCATCAATAACAGACACAGGACTGGCTGCATCAGTAGCGCTGTCCGAAATGATCCTGGAACCAGTGACCATCACTCTTTCGAGTTCTGTCTCTTCTGTTTCTTGTGCTACAGCTGTGTTACTAGTCAATAATCCACTTAACGGTATAAGAGCAATGTTAATTGCTATGGCTAATTTTTTATTTTTAAAAGCTTTTTCCTTCATAACTATCCGACCTTTTATACTATTTAGTGAATGTGCGCCTATGCAAAAAGTGTGTAGATAAGTAAAAAAGCATGACAAACCAGCTATGCTTAACAATTAATCACTACATCTATCCAAAACGAGTATGAAGTGGGCAACTAGTTTTGAGTACTAGTAGGACTACTCATTCGACTACGTCATTTGACGTAGATCTTGTCATTGCTTTCCCTGCTAACGCGAGTTAGATATATGAAAAAACTCAATTAAAATGTAAGAGCGTTAGTAAGAAGAAACTTCATTTAATACAGTTGCTTATCGATGGTTTTGGCAATGGTAATAGCGCCTTTGAGATAACGAAATACTCTCCTTTCTCTCGATACAAGTAGAGTTTATGTGCGTGAAAAGCTGCTTGACCACGTCACATGCATCGCTTAACTTCATGCAGAGTTTGTTATAACTTCGATAGGTGCAAATGGAGAAATACTATGCCTAATATCACGTTTATTTTAGCCGATGAGAGTGTCAAAGTGGTGGAGGCAATAGAAGGTGATTCCATCATGCAAACTGCTGTCGACAATGACATTGAAGAGATTACCGCTAGTTGCGGCGGCAACTGTTCTTGCGCGACTTGTCATTGCATTATTGATGACACTTGGATTTCTAAAGTCGGGGCAGCTGATGAAGACGAAACAGCAGTAATGGAAAGCGCTATCGAGGTAACGGCGAATAGCCGGTTGTCTTGTCAGATTAAGGTGACTGATGCCCTCGATGGGATAGTAGTGCATATACCCAGTAGTGAATGATAACTATTTGTTTAGTTACTCTTTTATTATCTACCGTTAGTGTCGTATTGCTACTGCAATACCGGTAAAAGCTTTTTTAGCGACTTTGCTCAATATTAAAGGGCTAAAATGAGCAGCCATCTGAAATACTTTTTAGCCCTTACACCGACCGTATTAAAACTTTAAAAACCGGATTGTAATGGCGCCTATGAGGCGTCATTTCTCTACTGATGGCGTTCTCGGCGATGAGGTTGCCTCCTAGTTATGCCTTCAGAGTCCAGGTCGGTACCGGCTTAGTATTTATGCCTATATAAGTTAAAAAAAATAATTGGAAACCGAATGTTAGCCAATGAAAAAATTATTATTCACGGAGCCAAGAACAATGCCACATTGTCAGAGCAAGCTGAGGTTGTTCGAGATGCATTGCTAGCTGTTGGGCTCGAGACCCCTATGGTAGGTAACGGCCTAAGTGATGAAGAAAAGCGCCAAAAAATTAAAAAGAGCATGACCGAAGTCATGCAGGCTTTAGGGCTTGATTTAAATGACGACAGTTTACAGGATACGCCAAACCGAATTGCTAAAATGTACGTCGACGAAATCTTTTCAGGGCTTGATTATCATAACTTTCCGAAGATCACGCAAATTGAAAATAAGATGAGCATCGAGCAGCCTGTTCAAGTAACCGACATTAGCCTAACCAGCACTTGCGAACATCACTTTGTGACTATCGACGGAACTGCGACGGTTTCTTATATCCCTGATAAAACCGTGATTGGCTTAAGTAAAATTAATCGCCTTGTCGGTTTTTTTGCACAGCGCCCTCAGGTGCAAGAGCGATTAACTCAGCAAGTAATGGTTGCACTGCAGGCATTGACCGGCACAAAAGATGTGGCGGTAAGCATTAACGCCACTCATTACTGCGTTAAAGCGCGTGGCATTAGAGATACAAAATCATACACAAAAACTTCTGCATTAGGCGGCTTATTTAATACCGACAGAGACCTCAGACGAGAATTTTTCCAACTTTAAGTTAGTCGTATACCGATAAAATAGGCTCTAATATTAGGGTAATACCAGTTAGTTAAGCTGATTGGCATTTTTCTTTTTGGTTGGATATTTCTTTGGTTTTGGCCTAACCCACCTTGGGTAACTTCTGTCCTCGCGTCTCGGCGGAAGTAAGCAATATTCCATCTGGGTAAGTAAAGCATTGTATATTTTAGGTATATTTCCAGGGCTACTCAGAGATACGGTAATATAGACGCGCGTTATGGCCATAGCCCAACTCAATCTCTCAACGATACCGGTACAGCTCCATTATTTCGTCACTAGGAAAACGTAATGGGTCTACCATAGATGAAAGCATCCTATACGTTTTTCCTTTTATTGTCTTGCTTACCAAAGCTGCGTATTACGTCGTATTGAAGATCTTTTCTAGCAGGTTTCATCCAGTGTCTTTGCTCACCAGCTTGATGCCAACGATTTAGTAAGCCAAGCGAGTAGTATCCTTTGTCGAATAGCGGTAAGGAATAGTCAGGTGTCGTTTCTACTGGCTCCTCTGCCAACTTCATTTCATTAGTACGATAACCTGCGAACGCAATATTTATAAGTTGGTGACGAGTAATTTCCATATGGCAGACCATGGGGATCTGTGGGTAGGTATTTTCACTATGCTGGTTACTTTGCGTTTCAAACACCTTATGATTCTCTGGTGTATCAGCTGTTCACCAAACGACCCCATCCAAAGCAAGCAAATTTAGTCCCGCCCAACTCTCAAATTGCGTTGATTCATAGCTATTTTTTGCCATCACGCGAAAAACTTCCCGCACTGCATCTTCACCCAATCGCTGCCTGGCTTGAACCAATGCGCTTGGCGCGACTAAAGCCTTTTTGTCCGGCAGCATGATGTCCATCTGGGTCGCTATATTCCAGACAGATTTTTGACGATATAGCGCCATGCCTACAATCGACCAGAGTACTGTTTCCAAAGGCAGTCTTCGTTTACGAATGGTAGCGACACCTGCTTGTTCAAAGCCTTGCCTGATAAGCTCTGGAGAAAGAAGCTCAGCATATTTTTCAAAGGTGTGAAATTTACCTGAAGAGTTAAAAATATTTGCCAATTCGCTTTCAAAACGCATAAAAAAATCCGATACCAGAAACTGATATCGGATTTTGAACTGTAAAGAAGATCGGTCCACCGATCGTTAAATTATTTCTTAACTGATCGACATTACTCACAAAAGAGGACTTTATTCACGTAACTTTGCGCATTCTTTCTGGGCGCAACGAACGGGACAAGTTGCTTTTGTCCAATAGTGTTATGTCTAAGTTGGAATCAATTCAGTTGGCCAGTGGCTCATTAACTGTAGAGGTAGTCGACATAGACCGAAATAGTTATGCTAAGAAGATAGTGTAAAGCAAGTAGGGCTGCTAACAGTGTGTTAAAAAACAAATCTGTGTCTGTTGCGTTATAATCTTCGCGATGGGTTAACATAATCACAAGAAAGGACTTCTATGAACTTTGTGCCATACTCGAAAATCGAAACTGAAAATTTGAGCATATTGCTATTCACAGCCAGATGTATTGCTTACATTGCTGCTTTGATCTTCATCATTGGCTGTTTGCTAATAATAGTTAACGTCGCTATGAACCTGATACCAGCCGCTGAAATTAACACTCACAGTAGTGAGACATATAATGCCTCCGGTGGCTATGGCATGGCGCTTGGTGGGTGTGTTGCGATTTTTACATCTCTCTTCCTTTACTGATTACCTGATTATTGACCCAACTGCACGTTGGGATAACGATCACCTCAATCGCACTTACCGCAGTTAAACTAAACCAGTGGAGTTCAATGCCAACGTGTATTTTGCTTTTGCAAATAACTCGCACCTTGGTGAAATAGGAGAGACAAACTATCAGTGGGGTTCTTCATTTGCTATTTCTGTCATACAAGATGCCAAGGACGTGGCGATTCAGCAGTATTTTGAGGAAGAAACCCATGGAACCGTTGCTTTCATGGCATGGTATAAAGGTTTAAAGGTACTTTTGCCCAATGCTGACGAGTGATGAGTATCACGGGGAATTTAATTATTGATTAATTTTTAATCTGCCTATATGTTAGGCGTTCTACTTTGTTATTGCATTTTAATAACGGAATATTTACCGACTAGGGAAAGCAATAATGAAAACCTTCAAAGGATGGGCGTTAGCCTTTTTAATAAGCTCAGTAGCACTTACTGCATGCACCGAAAACACCAGACACACTACCACCTCTGAACTTAGGTCTGAAACAGATCCCAGCCCCGTCTTTGTTTTTACTCCTCCACCAGGCTGGACCAAGAGCGCAAAAGGGTCATTAACCGTATTTACCGCCAAAGAGGGTGATGCGAATATCGTTATTGGCACCATTGATGACGCGCAAAATGAAGAAGAAGCGGCTCGTAGAGTATGGAAAATGTTCGACCCGGAATTCTCCCGGGACATCCGGGTTAATTCTCCTGGCGACATTTATGGTGGTTGGGAGCGTATTCGAAACATCGAGTATATTACCTCACCAAACGAGCAGCAGATAATGTTCGCCATAACTCATCAAAATGAGGGGCAGTGGCAAGTTGTCATTGTCACTGGTAGTAACGCCACACTTTATAAGCGCTCGGCTGAGTTTAATGAGTTTATTCAAAGCTTTGTGAAAGCAGATTACGCTCAGGAAGATTTAACCACTCGTCAGGCGAAGCAGCTAACTGAAGATGATATTGCCGAGTTATTGAAGTTTGCTGAACAAGGGTTAGAAAGCCTGAAAATTCCGGGAGCAGGCATCGCCCTGGTACAAAATGGCAAAGTTATATACAGCGGCGGTATTGGGGTAGAAGACATTAACACCAAAAAACCAGTAACCGAAGATTCTGTATTCATGATTGCCTCGAACACTAAAGGTATGACAACCCTTTTGTTGGCCAAGTTGGTAGAACTGGGGAAAATAGGTTGGGATGACCAGGTCATTAGTCATTATCCGCAATTTAAACTGGGAGATAAAGCAACCACAGAAAGCGTACTGATAAAACATCTTGTCTGCGCTTGCACTGGGCTGCCACGTAAAGACTACCCCTGGTTTTTTAAAAATACCGGTGATACTCCTGTCTCGGTGACTTTTGAAAACTTGGCAAACACCGCGCCAACCAGTGAGTTTGGTGAGGTCTTCCAATACAATAATCAGATGGCTGCAGCGGCCGGTTATATTGCAGGGCACATTCTATACCCTGAAATGAAGCTAGGTGAAGCATATGACAGGGCCATGCAGGAACTCATCTTCGACCCCCTCGACATGCACAATACGACTTTTTCTTTTGAAGAGGCCTACGCTATTGGTGTTGCCACACCTCATGAACTCAGCGTTAATGAGGAAATTGTGATTATCGAACAGTCAATTACGAATGGCTTTAATCATCTTATAGTGCCTTATCGACCAGCAGGAGCTGCATGGTCTACGTCCGCTGATATGATCAAGTACGTCTATAATGAGTTATCAGGTGGCGTCGCACCTGATGGAACCCGGCTATTTGCTGAAGCACCACTTATGAAGCGCAGAGAGCCCTTTGTTAAGACTGGTGAACGAGAACGTTATGGAATGGGCCTGTGGAACGAGACAATCGGAGGTATTGAGGTTGTAACGCATGGAGGTAGTATGGCCGGTTACCAGTCTAATTTTTTTGCGCTTCCGGGCGCACAAACCGGCGCAGTGGTGTTGACTAACTCTGAGAGCGGCTACAATCTGTTACAGCCCTTTCTAAGAAAGTTAATCGAAATTTTGTATGACGCCGAACCTTTGGCCCAAAGTCAGGTTGACGTTGCAGTTGAAACGAATCGGCTATATCTCAAAACGTTCAGAAATGAATTTGTTTATCCTCCATCTAAAGATATCGATGACCGCCTCGCAGATACTTATATCAGCGACGACCTCGGAGAACTAAAAATAATTAAAGAGCATAATAGGGTATTTTTAGATCAGGGCGTGTGGAAAGCAGAGGTAGCTACTAAAGTAAATCAGGATGGAAGCAATGCTTTATTTGTCATCGGCGCAGGGTTGTTAAGCTTGGAATTCGTTATTGGTGAGGAAGAAGGCGTAAGCGTGTTAACGCTTTCTGATGGCCAACACAACTACACGTTTCGAGCAGTTTCACAGCCCAATGATTCAGGATCGTAACTTTTTGTACAAGGCTCGTTATTAACTCCGCCTTTAACGCTTATTTTTATATAGCCACCAGGGTTAGTGTACAAAAAGCCTTATCTTACGTGAAAAGCAGCTTTACACGGTCGACATGTTTGATTACCCGGCACTGGGCCGAACTGTTGATGAAGAATACGTTGAATTTAAAGGCGCATTTAAGTTGGTCTAATTTTATTTGACGGTTAAACAGCCATTCATGCCTAACACCGTTTTAAAAACGCCATGTCAGGTCGTATCATCTATAGGTTCATTCGATATTCGTTCTAGCGCTCTTCTTCTGGCGCGCTGTGCAGCCGTTGATATAACCAGCCGATACCCACTAGCGACAGACCCAAACCAATAAAGGAAATAGCCCGATATAAGCCTTCCAGGTTCGACATATCCACCAGAAACGCCTTAAAAAGAACGATAGCCAGCAATATGAAACCCGCACGCCCCATATTGGCGTACTGCTTTAACTGGCTGGCAAAAATCATTAACGAAGCGATCATCAGCCACACCAGTGAATAAGTGTAGAGCTCTGATTGTTCCACATTGGCGTTGAATACCAAGGCGTTGGGGTGGTAAATACCGCGAATAAATCCGCTGATGTACAGAAAACACAAAGCGCCCGCCAGGGAAAAGCAAGCTGTGTGAAAACGCTGAGGTACAAGGTTGAGTATAGCCAGTGCGGCCAGGGCGACGGCAGGGAATGCCCATTGTACTAACAGCCAGTTGAATATAACGCCATCTCCAGTTGGTTGAAGAGATAAGAACGGGTTATTTGCCAGTGAAATGTCAAGATGAAGCATCCAGGCACCGCAGGCAAGGGCAATGGCAAAACCGTTGTACCATTTCTCAAGGGAGGAGTTTTTCGCTCTGTACAGATATACTCCTGACAACACAAGCCAGTTAAATGCCAGTAAAGCAGACGCTTTATATCCCATGGAAATACTGGGGTATTCTCCTAAAAGTAAGTAGCTTGTTTCCGTTGTGGTGAGAAGAGCAACAATATGCACGCCTGCGCCCTCAAGCCACTGTTTCACTTCACTCACAGGGTTGTACCTTCGGGCAAACCAGAATATTCCCAGTACAATGGGGTAAACCACAATACTCCAGTGAATACCGATGATCTGCTCGCCGGTGTAATCACTGAGCCACGGCGCAAAAGTAAGCCGGCTGGTAATACACACCAAGGCCACTTTATAGAGCCATGTGGGCAGAACAACCTCGTACTTTTTACTTAAAAAGCTCATGGCTGCCACTTGTACGCTTAGCGCTAACGTAAGCACCGCGGCGTCTAAAAGCATGGTTAGGGTGAGAGTTACACAAGCGTTTGCCAACAAGGCGTAAGTAAGACGGTTCACAGAAACATTGGAGCGACCAATCGCCACAACGCTCACGATAGCAACGAGGCTTAGCTCGCCAGCCCAAACAGGATAAAGGTGAGGGGTTACTTCATTCGGAGAAAGCGCATAACTTACGCCCAGCAAGGCTACAGGACTTACAATAAGTAACAGCATAAAAGCTGGGCGTTGCGTCAGGATGATCATCGTTACGCTGTACGCCAATGCAACAAGCGTAGCAAGCTGAACAAAGAGGTAGTTTCCACTGAATAGCAAACTTAGCTCGTCGACTTGCAGGTTTTTGGGGAATAAAAGGTAGCAGTAAAGGGCGAATGCCAGTGCTATGAACGGCCAGCTATCTAGCGCGCTATAACGATAAGCCGCGCCGAGCAACACTGCTGCTAAAGCGATGTTGCTAATGATAATGTGGCTGGTGCTGTCAAACAAGAAAACACTCAGCCCGAGCATAATAACGGACAACAGAACGCCAAGGTGTTCTTTTCTGGGCATGAGCAGTTGGGCGGTGGTAAGCGGCGCCGACATGGTGTTGAGCAGTCTCCATCCTGCGATATCGCTAAGTACAAACAGATAGATGCTGAATAAGGAAAATATTAATAAGGCGCTGAAATCGCTACCAGAGGCAAAGGTAAGCGAGACACCAAACCAGCCAAAATGCGCCGCCAGCGCCAGCCACCATAGCCACGATTGTCGCACTGCTTGGGATAACCACACCGCTGAGGTTGATATTACCGCGGTGTAAATTAAAAGCGCTGCAACATTATTACTGCCTGTGGAAACCAGTACAGGTACTGCATATGCGCCGATGACGCCTATCCACGCTAGCAAAGAGCCGAATCTGAAGGCCAGTGAGCTTGCAGCAACGGCTACCGCAGCTAACGCAATAAAAGCGACTTGTGGGGAAAGAAAATGATAAAAGTCGAAGGCGACCAGCACAATGGCATAGCAAGTCACTACGCCGCCGCTGGCTATGGAGGCACTGATATAGGGCGTATTGATATTAAACCGTTCTTTGTTTCTGGCAAGATATTCGGCTGCGGCGATAAGTAGCACCCCAAAAGTGCCGCCTGCGATAATGCGCACAATGGGCGGCAACAAGCCTGCCTCAATAGCATACCGGGCAAGGAAAACACCACCGATGGCTAAAATAAGCCCGCCCAACCACAACAGGCCGTTTGCGCGAATAAATTCAGAGAGAGAGTCGGCAAACGAAGGGACTGATGCCTCTGGAGATGCAGCAGAAGCAGAAGGTGAGGGCGCAGAAGACGGCGTTTTTGCTTTCGAGCCGGGTGTCGCTGGTGGTTTTGACGCTGTGCTCGAGGACTCAGGCTTGGCTGAAGGGGGAGCTTCGTTAAACGCGTCTGACTTTTCACTTGTTCCAGTAACAACAGGGGAAGACGATGGCGGTGAAGAAGGTGAAGAGGACTTCACCGCAACAGATGTTCTTAGCGCCGCCATTTGCTTTTTTGAACACGCTTGCTGTCTCTTAAGCTCTGCTACTTCCTTGGTCAGTCGGCTAATTTTTCCCGTGTGTACATAAGACAGGACAACGCCAACAAACACGAACAAGAAGAATACGAGCCCAACAAAAACTTCCACCGCAATCCCTCGCAACTGTAAATTAATGTTATTTATAACATCATTGTTGTGTATAGAGATAGAGCTCACTGGGGTTAACCACCAGAGCAATACCATCTCAAGTCCTTAAAAAATTGAGTCTTTTCACGCTATGTAAATCATTCACAGTACTTGCAGATTTGCCTTCCAGTAAATGATGTCGAAATATAACCATAATTTTAACGCTATAAAAAACAACACGTTAACCTTTTTGAAACGGTGGTTTGGTAATTGCACCTTCCACATACATGCAGCGAATCGACATTAGCGTGACGGAGTTTTTAGTCTGTCTTTGTATTTGTCGATTTGTTAATTCCATATCTACTCAATGTGCGAAAGTTCAGCTAATTCTAGTATGGAGGATTTATGTCAAATACGAGAATGAACGAAAAAGTTATTATAATTACCGGTGCGTCCAGCGGTATTGGTGAAGAAACGGCGTGTGTCCGTGAAGTTTACGTTATGCCGGCAAACTAAAATTACAAAACTCTGTAGGCTTCGCAATCGTCTTGCTGCCGATTGCGCAGGCCTGTTATTAAGTCAAAAATTTAATTAGTCTGCAGCGCTAAAGTTCGTAGCGCTGATCCTAAATCGCATCAAGAAATGCCTGATAAGATTGCACTGTCGCATTGTCTTTAAACATACCTGAGTGATCTGCATCTTTAACAACTATGAGCTCCTTCTGCTGGGATTGACTGGCATCAAACAGGTGTTTTGATAAGGCGGGAGGTGCTTGTTTGTCGTTCTCTCCGGCTATGATTAACAACGGGCCGGTATAGTGTTGGGAAAGGATTGCCAGGTTATCTACAGCGTGAAATGCCGGGTCGATCTGAATGGTTAAAAAGGGTTTTGTGTACCACGGGGTAACATGGCTGATCCAGTCGTCTACATTGGTTGCACTACCTTGAAGAATGAGTGCATCCACAGAGGCCTCTTCAACCAGGGCCGTTGCAATGAAGCTTCCCAGCGAATACCCGTGTAAGTATAATTTTTGCGGTGAGAACTTTGTTTTAACGAACATAAGTTGCTCTTTCGCGTCGCGCTTTAATGCGGCAATGGTTGCACTACCTTGGCTTGTACCCAGGCCGCGATGATCAAACATGATAATATCTTTCCCCAACGGGGAAAGCCGTTCAACGGCCTTTATTCCACTGTTCGATAGTTTCATACCGTTACCCTGAATAAAAAAAATGAGTTCCTCTGAATCTGCGTTATCGAGATAAAGCCCATTTAATTTAGTGCCGTCAGAGGCGACAAAGCCTAGTTTTTGTAGCTTGGCTTTAGGGAATGCTGTTTGCCATTCATGCCAGGTTTGCGCAGCTATCGTCTCTGTATTGTTGTCTTGCGCCAAAAAGGTGGCTTCTTTTAATTGTGCGGTACATGCGCTAAGTACTGTGCAAGCGCACATAAGAATGACAAGTTTAGCCCTGCAAAATGATATAAATGCCATAGTAAAATCCTTCTTGTTGGTAAAAGTGAATTGTCTGGCTATTCGTCCGGCTGAAAATATAAGATGTCGCCTGGCTGACACTCCAGAGTGCGACAAATGGCTTCCAGGGTTGAAAAACGCACAGCCTTTGCGCGCCCGCTTTTGAGCACTGACAAGTTTTGCGGTGTAATACCTACCTTTGAGGCTAAATCGTTTAGTTTCATTTTTCGCTTCGCCAGCATCACATCAAGCTCGATAATAATGGCCATTAAATCACCAGCTCCTGCTCTGATTTCAGGGTGAGGGCTTCTTGCATGATCCAGGCAATCACGTAGATAACAAGACCAGAGATCAGGTAAGTGATTTCAGTTGACCCAATCATAAAAATAAACGGGAGTTGATCAGAGATGTTTAATAGTCGCAGTACCAGAACCAGTGCAATCGGATAAAATACGCTGACAAATAACCACACCAGTAACGTGGTGCCAATGGCTTTTACGCAGCGAATGTTAAGTTGACTAAAAATACTGCCTCGTTGATAGAGTGAGAATAAACGATAAAGAAAGTAGTAAATGAAGAAGTAGGGTATTGCTTCAACAATTCCCAATAACCCAAGACTACTTAAATCGTTTCTTTCAAGCGCTACGGCGAGATCGTGCCACGCGCCATCAAACGACACTTCCACCATAGAATGGCCCAACCCGTTGTCAAAGCTTGCCGAGCTTCCAGCATCAGTATTGGAAGTCGAGCTTGCCAGTATCACAAAGGTTAAAAGTTGCAGTGAGGCCAGAAAAACAACCAGCCCTTTAACAAGACGGCTAATAAGAGAAATTTTATTCATAACTTGGCTTACCATCAGTGGGTTATTAGCAAGTAAAATAACACGATAGTATCTTTGTGCAATAAAAAGTTATCGTTTTTCGATAATTAGTTAATGCTTTTTGCACTTTCTTACTGGTTCATTAAAACCATGTCAGCATAGTTTTTGCTCAGTAAATCGATATTTCTGTTATCGATTTTGTAATTCGATAAGCCATTTCTGCCGTTTTTGTCATTCTCTAAGCTCTATTTGTTAACGAAGGGCTAACTATGTCTCGAGATATGACTTCTACAGTAAATACTCAGTCTGCAATGGGCTGGCAATCAGAAAAGGTGTTGGGTTGGTTGGTAAAGTGCTGGGTGGGCATTATTCTTACCGGCCAGTGGATATTTGCTTTATATATTTTGGTTCAGTTCACGTTGCCTATGCTTACCGGGCAGCTGAGTGAATCCCGCTACGCTTATATGATCACGGGCTATATAAACGGTGAAACGCTTAACAACGCCTTATTACTACTGCATGTTATACCTGTCATGCTTATTAGTCTAAGTGGTACGTTTCAGTTGTTCCCGGGAATTCGAAAACACTATCCGCGTTTTCATCGGATCAACGGACGTGTGTATCTTTCATTTGGTTTGTTGGGGGCGATAGGTGGACTATATCTTACTTGGGTAACAGGCAGTCGCCTGAGTGATTTGGGCGCATTGGGTGTTACGCTAAATGGGCTTCTCATTCCCGTAGCTGTGTACGTTGCATGGAAAGCGGCATGGCAACGTCGTTTCACTCAACACAAGCGCTTTGCCATACATGCGTTTATTTTAATTAACGGTGTGTGGACATTTCGCTTATTACTGATGGGATGGTTTATGCTCAATCAGGGGGCGTTGGGAAACAGCGCAAATTTGGACGGGCCTGCAGATATTATCTTGTCCTTTTCTTCTTATTTGCTCCCCATGGTCATAGCGGAACTCATTTTTAAGGCCCGGCAGAGCAAAGCGGCCAGTGCTCGGCTTATCGCCATCATCTCGGTATTATTCGCCATTATTATCACCTTATTTGGTACCGTAGCGGCAACAATGATGATGTGGGGGCCACGGATCATCGGCTACTAAAATTTAGCTGGTGGCACTGGGTTGGTTAGACGTCAATTGATCACTAAGCCGTACTTGACGGTACTGATTTGGTGTACAACCTTCACTGGCTTTAAAAGCGCGGTTGAAGGGGGCGAGCGAAGCAAAGCCGGATTCCAGGCTAATGACCAGAATGGTCCAGTGCTGGCTGTGCTTAGCCGTTAGCAGGTGTTTTGCGTGTTCAATGCGATAATGATTAATAAACTGATTCACATTGGCCGCCGAGGTGTAGGAACTGATTACCCGACTCACTCTATATTCCGACACCTGCAACGCATTGGCGATTTTTATGGTTTTCAAATCGTGCTGTAAATAGCACTGCTCTTGTTCCATCAGAAAGATAATTTTCTCAAGGAGTCGTTGATCTTCTTTTACAAAAGGTGAGGGTGAGGTGCTTTCTACCTCAGCGTGTTTTTCAAGTACAGAATGTTGCTGCCGTATTTTGTGCTGCCACAATAATATGGCAAAGAGTGCCAGGGTTATTTGTAGCGCGGAGCCCACCACAAGCCATGGCTTTATTTGTTCACTGGCATCACTGCTTAATATGCCATCGGCGACAACCGTACAACTTACCACGCCTATAAAAAAAGCCGTGGCAAACAGTAATCGCTGTTTTTGTGCAACCTTGTTGGCGGCGCTGAACCCCCGCACTGACTCCCAGAATGACAGCGCGAGAATAGCAGAGGATAACAGACCGGTGATCTCCGCTATGGCGCGTTTTAACCAGCCAACCCTCTCGGCGTTTATCCAATCAATAAACACCATCAATTCTACACTTCGGTTAGCAAAAACCAGCAGCGCAATAGCAGCAGCGAGCAGATAGTGTTGGGCAGAAATACTATGACTACCTCTAAAAAGTGCGCGGGAAATAAGCCAAACCAGGTTGCATGTAGCACAGGTGCCCAATGCAAATACATATTGATAAACACTGCCATGGCCAGTGGTTAATACTTGCAACGCCACCATCACCAGTGAGCCACTAAAAATGGCGGTAAGGATATGCTCGATTCTTACCGGTTTAAAAAATAGCTGCGCCAACATGACACTAAGCGCGGTAAACATCAGTGTATAGTATGCGTAATCAAGCGTCATCGTGTGTATTATTGGCAGCGAAACATGGCTTCATCATAGGCCAAAAAGGCGCTACTGTAAGGCCGGAATTGTTAGTGTTTGTTTCAGTATGCAGCGTTATTGAGCTAGCAGTCGCATTGGCTAGTCACGCTACAACTCTTAACGGGTTTGATATCCTGATGAAAAAAACTGGTTTCATGACAACAGAGAAAAGCAAAATGGCGAGAGACCGGCACATTGCTGCACCGGCTCACCTTCTGTTTATTCCAGATATTGCGCTTTTAACTGAGCAATATCTGCGTCACTTACGTTCAGTTCTTCTTTGATAAAGGTGTCGATGGAACCGGATTGAGCTTCCATTTCAGCAAATGCCGCGTTCAGATAGCTTTCACGCGTCCCCATAAGAGCACCGATGGCTTCCTTAGGTAGTTGTGCAAGCATTGCCATTGTCGCATCCTGTTTGTGAGCACCATCATTCTTATCGTGCCCGTTCATTAAATCTTCTGGCCGTAATATTTGCTCAGACAACACGTAATCCTGCATGATCACGTCTTTCTCTACACCTAAAGCATATAGAATTAATGCTGCGGCTACACCGGTTCTGTCTTTACCAGCAGTGCAGTGGAATAACAAAGGTTTGTCATCAGCCACCAATTCGGCAAACATGGCCTGGTAATGCTTTTTTTGTTGATTCAGCAATTCCGGGTACATTCCGGCCATTACCTGTTCCATGTCTTTCTCGGTTGCCCGTCCCTCGGCAAACATTTGCTTGAATACTGACGTATCAAATTCCATCTGGTAGTCCCAGGTCATATGATTAATGTCGCCAGCTTGCCATTGAGTCAGCTCATTTTGTCGCTCGCTATTGCCTCGAAAGTCCACCACAGTTTTGATGTCCAGCTCTTTTAACATCGCATAGTCGGCATTATCGAGATTGTGCAACGCGCCTGAACGATAGAGTTTACCCCATTTGACCTGGCGGCCATCGCCGGTTTTATAGCCACCCAGATCGCGAAAGTTACGTCCGCCATTGAGGTTTAGCACCCGGGAGCGCACCACAGTGTGTTCACCGTTTTGCCCGCTAAATGTAAAGGTGTAACGGTCTTGTGTTGGCGCCTCCCACTGCAGTGATGTTACGCCGTTGTTGAGTTTGTTTGAGATCATAATGCTGTTTTCGCTGCGTTCACCCTGAGCAGTCACGGCTACAGGTGTTTCACTGTCCCAGTTTAAGACATAATGGCCGCTATCTCGGTCAACCATGACTTGAGCGTCCAACGCTAAAGTGTTAAAACTCACTGTGGCTGCTCCGGCCACAACCCACATCATCACACTTAATTTTTTCATAGTAAATCTCCGCAGAGCTGCGAATAACAGCTCTGGTTTTGTCAGTAATTTTAAGGGTTAGTAACTCAGGCGCAGGCCAAACAGGAAACGGCGACCGTAGCTTTCGGACTGATTTACCGTGTTGTTTCCGGCGTAGCGTAGATCCGTCTCATCAGTCAGGTTGTTGGCGTTAAAATACACGGTAGCTGACACTGGCCCGGTGATGTTCTCTGGAAGAACATACTGGATGTTGAAGTCCAGACGATTTTGTTCGCCCCAGTATTCAGTAGGATCTTCGATGGGCGAGATCCATTCATCACGGTATTGGTAATTTAAACGGGCAGATAAACCATAATCTTCGTAAAACACCGAGGCGTTATAAATCAGATCTGAGGTACCTGGTAAATCCAGTGTCTCGCCTTGAATGGTTGTAAATTCTGAGTCAACGAAAGTGGCGTTAACGCTGACACCCCAGCCCATAAGAGCCGGTACAAAATCTTCGGCCATGGCAATCAGGTTGAGTTCGATTCCGGTAATTTCGCCATCTGAACCATTTACCGGGCCAGAAAGTTCCCAGGTTTCACCAGGTTGCCCACCATAAATAGCGCCATCGACACTTTGTACATCGGTATAAATAACGTTATCGACAAAACGGCTGAATATAGATGCTGAGGCAATACTGGCAGGCGCAAAGTAGTACTCCAGGGTCCCATCCAGGCCATATGACTCTTCTGCTTTTAGAGACGGGTTTCCGCCACTAACGGCAGTCGGTGTTGCGGTTGGGTTTATGCTCGCCGCAGCTCGCCACTCCTGGTAGGTTGGCCTGTTGACGCCACTTGAAAATGACACACGGGCGATGGCTTTATCATTGATGTTGTAATTGAGATGTACGGATGGAAGTACATTGGTAAAATCATCACTGTAGTCTACCGGCGTTTCTTCACCGGTTTCACTGTCGAGCAGGGTGCCAACTGAGGAATAATCCGTTTGCTCAATTCGAAGGCCATAAACAATACTCCCCCAATTAAACTGCGATTCCATCATGGCATATGCCGCGGTAATATCTTCTTCAATGTGCGTACGTTCGTCTGCAGAGGCAGCAGGGAATAACTCTGCACCAGAGGCTTCCCAAGCTGCACGTAAACCGGCATTGTTCCAGTAGTTTGCGTTAATGCTGTTAGAAGTATTCGACGCCCAGCTTTCTTCGGTTAGAAAGCTATTTACATCCAGCTCAGCACCGCCAAAGGCTGGAATAAAAGCGAGCACATCGAAATCCACCAGGTTTTCACCTTTTGCTTCGCGCTTGTTATATTCGCCACCAATTGAAAGTGTTGAAGGCAATCCCAGGAAAGATAAATCTTTGCTGGCGTCCAGTTTAATTTTGTCAGCATCGACATTCAGCGGCGAATTGATTTTATAGGCGTAAGTAGAAGTCGGTCCGTACACTATTTCGTCAACGGGCGTTGCTGACGTGATGATTGGGTCTTCAATGTTAGTGAGGTCAAGATCTACTAAGTGAATATCTGCCGCAAAATCATTTAAAAAGTCTAAACCCGACTGGTAAATGATGGGTAATTGGGTGGAAAATTCGGTTTCCGTGAGGTTGTATCGCAATGCAACATCCCAACCAGCAACGAGAAAGTCAGTACCCAGAGTGATAGTTTGCGTGGAATTACTGTATTCACCGTCTTGTAACAAACGGTTGATGTACACAGGTGCATTTTCTATCACCGGCCCTACAGGTGAGGTAGCAAAATTAAATACATACTGGTTACGCTGCTCCAAATCTGTAAACTCGGAGTACAAACTGGAAATAAAGAATCGGGTACCATTATCCAAACGATACTCAAGTCGACCACCGTATGCTTCATCTTCACGGGTTAATTTATAGCTACGCATATCAATGCTGTTTACCGCGCCATCGGCACCTAAATCATACTCACGGTTGTCGGTGACTTGTTCTCGGCTATTCTTGGAGTAAAAGCCCATAACGCCAAAACTGTCATTAGAAAATGACAAGCGCGAGCCAAATTTCTCCACGTCTCCGCCTCCTAATTGCTGTTCTCCCATACCCACATCGAGGTCGGCGCTAAAGCCTTCTCGGTCAAACGGATTGAAGGTTTCGATGTTCACGTAACCAGCCACTGCCTCACCGGTCATTGATGGCAATACCGCTTTGTTGACCTCGATGCGTCGGGTTATAACCGAAGGGAAAGAATCAAATCGTGGAATTCGACCGTTTTCAGCGCCGGGCACGTCTATACCGTCAAAGCCGATTGCAGTGTAGCGAAATGGCATACCGCGAAAGTTTATGTAGCGGGCCTGGCCCTGATCCCGCTCAATAGCCAGGCCTGGAACTCGACCCAGTGAATCAGCTAGGTTTTGATCAGGAAAACGGCCAATAGTATCAGCAGCGATAACTTCCATCACATTTGATGCCACGCGTTTGGCTTCAATAGCAGCTGTTTGGCTGTCTTTAATAGGGGAGGCTAATGCGACAATCTCTTCAATTTCTTGACTGTCATTCTCGCTCGTTTGTTGAGCGTGAGCCGCGGAAACAAAAACACCTAAAGCTGACAGTATCGACAGGGTTAGATAGGAACGTGGTTGCATAAAATTCTCCAGCGCATAAAAAAGTTGCGGCGAGTCTGCAAAACCTTGATGACAATGATGTGACAGGGATATCTGAAACTAAAACGAGATGTCTCTAAAAATAAAAGTGTTTATTTTTCTTGTGCTTACAGTATTTTAAATTTTTCTTTCGGCGCCTGAATTCGGTAAAAATAGCGCGATGAAGATTGCTCTCTTTGACCTTCAAACAAGAAAGGTGTGGCCAGTGATTCACCTAACACAGAGTTGAGTTCGTCTTTAATTTTATTACGATTCTGGTCTAGCTTCTTCGCTGTAAGCCCATTTCGTATAAGATCGTTAATAGCCTTGCCGTGGCCGCCAAACTGTTCCATTAGAGCGATTAATTCTGCTGCGAGCTCATGATCAGCTTTGCTGGTTAACGGATTTAACACCCATCCGTCATCAGTTTGGATACGCTTTTGTGCGTACCAGAGGTAGTAATAATAAGGTGTGGCCGTTAGCTTAATCTCTATCCCTTTGATAGTGAGTAACCTTTTCTTAGCGTCAAAGATCAATTGCTCTGGTAACGTAAATGTATTAACAAATGCTTGTTCTTCCTTGTTGAAATGCGTATACAACAAGCCCAGCCACACTGACTCTCGTTCAGTTACACTGGTTAATTCGTAGCGGGATATCAATTTTAGCAGCTTATCACGTTCGAACTCTGCCAGAGATGGGTGCAGGATCAGGGTTTTGAATACTTCTCTTGTTTGTTCGCTGGCGTTAGCTGCTTCTCTGGCCTGTTCAGCAGTTAACCCCAGTTGCTGCCAATGAATGATGTGATGGGCGAGTTGTCTGCTTAGCGGCGCAGGGATCCAACGCAATAAAAAGAATAAAAAAAGCGATAATGAAAATTGGCTCACAATTAACCACGGCCAGTGGACACGACAACTGAACTCTCCGATATAACTTAGATGATGATAAGGGTCGTCGAGCGCAAGACGGAATATGAGCAAATTGCGCAAACGTTCGCCACTTTCAAATGGTGCTGTTGCTACCAGATCAGTTACATGGCACTTCGCTAAAATTGAAAGACGACTTTGTGGGCTGATTTGCTCAAGAGCATGGCTGATTTTACTGACAATAAAGTTAACGGGTTCTTCGTCCAGATTGCCAGAGTATGTTTTATTGGGCACCAGAGATTGATAAGAGGCAGCATACTGTTGCTGAATTGATATCAAGAGCGTCCATTTCGACCATGAAAGGGTAGTAACACAAAGGACGATACCAGTAATCAATACCGAGATAACCTGCTTAACAGACGGGTACCGCATTAGTTGCAACCAGTTAATGAAGTTTGTACCGATGACAGATTCAAAATAGTAGATAAGTGCTCAACTACAGGCTCTAGTGCAGTTAATAATTCACAACGAACAGCATTGGAAAGTTCGGATGTGACAAACAAAGTGGCGCTGTTATCAGTGGTAATTCTGACGCTGTGTAGTCCGTCGTTCCTTCCTTTTCGAAACATTTCGATAGTACTAATTATGTCCACTTCTCGCCGGTCAAATGCTTCGTATAAAGAATAATTGTCTGCATAGTAGTGTATATCTAGGGCATCTATATTACTTGACCGGGCTTTTAGATCTTGCAATGGCAGCAGGTAGTGGGTGTGGCTTAGAGGGTCTTCTACCAAACCAATACGCAGCTTTTCCAGTTCTGAGAATTCAATAGCCTTGCGGCTGAACCAGTAAACTGAAAAGCCATCAAACTTGATGATGGGGGAGTAGAGTTGCGAAAAGCTCGGTACCAGCCCTTTAAGACTGTGTTCCCGGCCCATTATGACATCAAAATCCTGATTCAGCAGGTTTATTGGGGTCAAGGTATCCCTCGCTTGCCAGGAGAGTCTTACACTGCCGTAGTGTTGCTTAATTAAGGTTGAGTCACATAGAAATTGCGTAATTTCGTTGGCCCGTACGGGCGTATACAACTGTATATTTAGTTGATTTACCAGCCCGGATCCCGTTTGACATTGCACCTCATTAAGCGGGCCAATTGGCAATGACACAGACTGATGACGAGTAAGCAGTAGGTTCATCACCAGTGTTCCGATAACACAACTACAAATTATCAAGACATAGCGAACGCGTGACATGAGCCTATTAACTTAATTAACCAGCTTAAAGTTTATGATGATTATGTGACAAGTATGTGACCGCGAAAGCTCTTGAGCCTTGTCATGTGCATTTACATCAAGGAAACTAACAACACATTTTAGTTCTGCACAAAAGATATGTTCAAGCCTACAGAATAATTCCCCTGATAGTGAGGAAAAGCCGTCGCTTGTGAATGCGCTTTTGGGTGTGGATGCTAATGTCTCGGTCACTCCAACTTTTTACAGGTATATTCACCGAGACAAAATTGTACGTTTTTTGTGATACTTCCGTGATGAATTGATTTGCGCTGTCCTTTACTTTCTATGTGCTTCCAGTCACAAACAAGGACAATACAATGAAATTATCTAAACTCGCCGGCGCTACATTGTTCGCAATGGCGTCTGTATCTGCAGCGCAAGCGGTAACGCTTGATATTGAAATCACTAACCTTACCCAGGCACAAAGTTTCACTCCGCGCTTAGTTGTTGCACACGATGCTACCGTTGATGCCTTTGAAGTGGGTGAAACCGCATCAACCGCATTGGCGTGGCTAGCTGAAGGTGGCGTTATCGACGATGAACAAGAGCCTGCGTCCAGCGGCGAAAACTTTGAAGCAGTACTTGGCCCTGTCGACACGGACAATGGCTCTAATACCTGGCATCGTTTTGGTGGTTTAGTGGCCCCTTCGACGTCATTGAGCTACCCGTTTGACACTATGGATAAGCCTTACCTGTCAATCCTTTCCATGTTGATCCCCACCAACGACGCTTTTGTTGGTTTAGACAGTATTATGATCCCTACTGAGCCCGGTACTTACACCTATTACCTCAATGCGTATGACGCCGGCACAGAGCTAAACGACGAGCTAAACAGTGCGCGTACTGATGTTGTTGAAGCTGAAACGGGCAATGCGCTGGGTGGATATGGCGTACCCGGTGTGGCCGGTGGTGGTGCACCTACGCGTATCGTCGACCTCGGCATGGGTGGCACAGGTGTAGCCGCACAAGTGGTCAATGGCGAAGTGGAAGACGGTACTGATGGACCTGTTCACATTCACCGAAATGCCTTGGGTGACACTGATAACGCTGGCGGCGCGAGCGACTTGGATTCTACAGTCCACCGTTGGTTAAACCCTGTTGCACGTGTTGTTATCACTGTTCCTGCATCTTAAGGAGCGATGCCATGAAAAATTCAATTATTAAATTCAGTACGCTGCTGCTACTTTCTTCGTTGATGGTTGCCTGTGGCGACGATGGCGATACCGGCCCCACGGGCCCAGCTGGGCAGGACGGAGTTGACGGTATGGATGGCGCCGATGGTATGGATGGCGCTGATGGCATGGACGGTGCCGATGGTGCTGACGGTGTGAACGGTAACTCTGCCGTATATACGGTACAGATCACCAACCTCACCCATGCACAGCCTTTTGCGCCAGCAGCAGTGATCCTTCATGAAACGGGTTTTCATGCATTTATGGATGGTGAACCAGCGAGCATGGGCATTGAAGTGATGGCAGAAGGGGGCGACCCATCAATGGTGATTGATGAGGCTATGAACGCCACAGACTTCCTTGATGCGCAAAACTCTGGCGGTATTTTGATGCCAAGTTCCATGGGCGATGCCATGACCTTAGTGGTGCCTGAACTGGACGCCGATGATCTTCGCTTAACCATCACCACTATGCTGGTAAACACCAACGATGCGTTTACCGGACTTAACGCCGCCGATGTAAGTGGTATGGCAGTAGGGGAGAGTAAAACCTTTATGACGGTGACCTGGGACGCAGGTACCGAGGCCAATACCGAAACGGCAGCAACCATGCCCGGCCCGGCAGCGGGTGCAGCCGGTGGTGGCGGCGCTGCGGCAGGGTATGACCCTACCCGCGACGACTTTGCTGATGTTGTGCGTTTACACACAGGTGTTACCACCAGTGCAAATGCTACTGATGCCAGTCGTGAGGGGTTAGCAACGTCAGTATTGACAGAAGCACACCGCTTTGACAACCCAACAAGCCGCATAGTCATAACCCGAACCCGCTAAGAGACACAGTGAGTCACGAATAGCAATGCCTGATTATTCGTGACGCACTGTTTACATCGAAGTGTCAATGCGCAGAAAAAAATTTACATTACGTGAATGAAATTGATGCCATCCCCGGTCTTAGTCTATCGGAGCTATATTCTTGGGGTGGATATGCAAGACACTATTCTCGTGGTTGAGGACGATGCCGATATCGCAGATTTAATTCGCGTAAATCTGCGCGAACTGGGTGTAGATATTACGTTGGTCCACAATGGAAAGACAGGGTTAGCCCTGGCGCTGGATGAGCCGTTCTCGCTATTGATCCTCGATGTTACGTTACCTGAAGTGAACGGGCTTGATATATGCCGTCAGGTACGGGACAAACACCCTGAGAAAGCCATTATTATGCTGACCGCTAAAAATTCAGAAACCGATCGCGTACTCGGCCTGGAGCTAGGAGCCGATGACTATATGACCAAGCCGTTTAGCGTGCGGGAGTTACAAGCACGGGTTCGCGCGCAATTGCGTAAAGTACATTTGCTGGCGAAATCGCCTCAAGGCCAAGATGCCATCGAAGAGAAAGACATCACCATTGGTGCGCTTGCCATTAGTATTAAGCTCCATCGTGCCACCTTTTGGGGAAAGCCCCTTGATCTCACGGCCACAGAGTTTGATTTACTCCTTTACCTGGCCAATCACCCTAATGAAGTTTTTAGCCGGGCACAGCTTTTGGAATCGGTATGGGGTTATCAACACAGTGGTTACGAACATACGGTGAACTCTCATATCAATCGTTTACGGGCAAAAATAGAGTTAGACGCTACCGCGCCGAAAATTGTACAAACCGTATGGGGGGTAGGCTATAAGCTCAACCCAGATGGAGTGCAAGCACAATGAAACTGTGTTTTTATCAGCGTATTTCCCTGGCCCTGGCGGCGGTATTTATTTGTGTGCTTGCGCTGTTCTTTTTTACCAGTGCACATCTGCAATCTATCACTCAAGATGAGGCAGAGCAGCAACTTCATCTTGGTCTTGCAGAACACCTCGCGTTAGACAGCCCGTTACTTAAAACTGGTGTCTACGATTACGAGGCACTAAAAAATTTGTTTCATACGTTGATGATATTAGGTCCAAACTTCGAATTCTACTATTTAGATCCCGATGGAAAAATCCTCACCTATTCAGCAGAGGCCGGGAAAGTAAAAGCGGAGTACGTAAGTTTAGCTCCCATTCAAACGCTCATTCGCAATCCTGGCCAGCTTCCCATAAAAGGTGATGACCCACGCAATCCGGGGGTAAAAAAGATATTTTCAGCTGCGCCCGTAATGAACGGCGATGCATTGCAGGGGTATTTGTATGTGATTATTGGCGGTGAGATTTATGATTCTATTCTTGGAAATATTAAAGAAAGTGAAAACGTACAGCAGCTGATATTGTTCAGTGCATTGAGCCTGGTATTTTTATTCGTGGTCTTGTTGGTGCTGTTTAACGCACTTACATCACCTCTTCGCAAGTTAAGTGCCGAAATGGATAAGGTCAGTGGTTCAGACTTTCAGCAAACCCGCTTGAACGAACCTAATTATCAATGGCAATCGGATAGTCACGACGAGGTTCAACGTCTGGGGAGCACCTTCACGCGCATGTTAAAACGCATCAATGTGCAATTTGACCAATTGCAGCAAATTGATACGCAGCGCAGAGTGCTACTGGCAGATTTATCCCATGACTTGCGCACGCCGTTGGCGAATCTTCACGGCTATATTGAAACCCTCGCCATCAATGACGACACCTTAGACGCAGCTAAGAGAAAGCGATTCATCAGTATTTCGTTAAAAAACGCCCGCAATTTAAAACATCTTATCGATCAGATATTCGAACTCGCCTACTTAGAAGGTGGGCAAGTGACCCTCAATCAAGAACCGTTTCCATTGGGCGAATTGCTTCACGATATCGCTTCGAAATTTGCCCTCAAAGCAGCAGAAAAAGCGTTAACCCTGGAAGTGAGTGTAGGTGAATCGGATTACCGTGTTTTTGCTGATATAGGCAAACTAGAGCGAATTTTGACAAATCTCTTAGAAAACGCGATTCGCCACACTCCTGCTCAGGGCACGATTACCCTGGCGGTCACCCCGCAAGTGAATAAAATACGCATAGATATTCGCGATACGGGCGTAGGTATCAGCGACAAGGAAATTGCCTTTATCTTTGATGCGCGCTATCAGGCTACCAACCATGAGAAAGACAATTGTCTGCATGCCGGGCTGGGCCTGGCCATCAGCAAGAAGTTGGTCTCGCTTTTGGATTCTGATCTGTTAGTTGAAAGTCAACTTGGCAAAGGCACCTGCTTTAGCTTTGAATTACAGGTTGTGCCCGTACAGTAAAGCATGATCTAAATAAAAGGCCCCGGATATATCGAAGGCTGGATGATGCTCTATGCCAATACAAATCCCGGTCAATTCAGCAAGTGCCAATTTTTGCTTCGCTGGCAATGCATGGATCAACAACTTTATTCCAAAGCGTATCGCTACCACTTTCGTCAAAAACGACTGCGCTGTCGCAGCCTACGAGTACCGCGACGATTAGAATGACACTGATGTGCTTCATCTGCATCCCTTACTTTTCAAAACGATAATTGACAAAAACTGTCAATTGTTGCTTAAAACTGTCTCCCACTAACGGGCTTTCTTTGATTGTTGAATCAAGGGTTTCAACCTGGTAACTTGCTTGGACGGACCAGTGTTTATCAAAGACATACGTAAGATTTAATGCAGAAAAAGGATTCACTGCGGAGCTGGGCTGATAAGCATATCTACCGTATTCCGGGGCAATATTTTCTCCTGAAATGCCGTAAACGTATTGGGTATACTTTTCGTCTTGCCAGTAAACGCCTAAATCAGCACTAAGCTGTAAACCCAAACCTTTACCGTAAATGGGCAGGTGATAGCGCCCAAGTAGGGTAATTCCTTCCGAGCGGTTCGAAATATCTTGCGCTACACGCAAAAACAATTGTTTGTATTGCAACTGAGCTCTAAAAGTAAGCTCGCCTTTTCCATCGTTATAGCCTGTAAACACATCATCGTCTGACAATTCATCACTGAAAATCAGGCTACTGTCGTAAGTATCATCGCGAAAGCTTAGCCCCATCGAGGCTTCAAACTCTGTATCCTCTAAGAATGCATACTGAACCAAGCCATATTTCGGGCCAATACGCCACCGGCCTTTACGTGCATTAAAATAGGGAAGGGATATTGTTTGTATATCGTAACCACGCCAAGGTGTATCTACTGCAAGCAGGCCAGCTCCCACGTCCATCTGCCATTTCTCAGTTTGCTCTTTTGCCTGAGCTACATCAGTAAACTGTGCGGTTAAACAACCAGCAACAATTAACTGATACGAAAATAAACTGTTTCGCAGACCTTTATTTTTGGTCATGATAATGCCTCTATATTGGTGAAATTAATAACAATATAGCGCTCATATCGCGAGTAAAAATGCTGCAAATGTCACAACTTAAAACGTGACATTTGTCATATACATAAACAGATTATTTAGAATTAACATAAAGGCATGAACAAATTTTTACGTCTTTTTTTACAGCGTAGCGACTTTCTGCTTTCTGCAGTCACTTGGCTATTTGTATTTATTTATACCTTGCATGCGTGGCCCCTCAGCGCGCAAACAGCACAACTCGACTACTCACCACTACATGTAATAATAGTGAGTTGCCTGTTCATCAGCTTTTTTGCTTTTTTAGTTTACTTTGAGTTTTTTCGGCGGCGCTTGAAGTATTGTAAAACTATCATTTTAAATTTTACTATAGCCAATGTGTTACTACTCATGTGGTTATTTAATATTGGTTTTGTCGCTATTTTATTGATAATTTTCTTAGTTAAATACAGTGATTTTGAACCGAGGAAATCAATACTTTATTTCCTTATATGTTTGCCCTTTTTCATGGCGCTGATCCTTCATTTGGGTTTCGATAGCGAGTTTGTATTGTTAAACGGGCTTGCATTTACCTTGTACAATAGCTTTGCTTATCGTTTTGCTACGCGGCTTATTTCCGAACGGAAAGCTAAAGAACAAGCCGCCCATTTATTACGCGAGTTAAAAGCAACGCAATCGCTGTTAAACGATACTGCAACCCGCGATGAGCGTATCCGCATTGCCCGGGATCTACATGACACGCTAGGGCATCATTTGACCGGACTTAGCATACATTTAGAAGTGGCAAGTCACTGTGTCAGCAATCAAGTACCAAAGCACATTGCGAAAGCCCAGCAGATAACGCGTTTGTTATTAAGTGACGTACGCGATTCGGTGTCATCCATGCGGGAAAATCAAACTATCGATTTATACACATCGTTGAAATCTTTATGCAGTGATGTAGCAGGTTTAAATGTTGTACTTGATTATGATCCAGCCATCAGAATCAGTGATGCACTTCTTGCGCAAACGTTATTTCATTCAGTTCAGGAAGCCATAACAAATAGCATAAAGCACAGTGACGCGAATGAGCTAAACGTTTCTTTGCAATTAGAGAATCAAACTGTGCAGTTACGTATAAAAGATAACGGCAATAAAAACGCCGAGCTCAATTTAGGTAACGGTTTATTGGGTATGCAAGAACGGCTTGCGCTAGTGAAAGGTGCCATTGAGTTTAAGCACAGCGATACTGGCTTTGTGATTAATGCCACACTTCCTCATAAACTTAACCCACATACGTTGGCGTAACATTATGATTAATGTGCTACTGGTTGAGGACCAGACCTTACTAAGAGAAGGGCTCAAAAGCTTATTGGCTCTAAAGGACAATATTCACGTTGTCGCTGAAGCGGATAATGGTCAGTGTGCTTTGAACAAACTCAGTCAGTACGCTGTGGATGTTGTACTTTTAGATATCCGCATGCCAGTTTTAGATGGTATTGGCGTACTCAAAGCCATGCACAAACAGGGGTTAACGCAGCCAGTACTAGTGCTGACAACTTTCGATGACAGTGAACAGGTACTTGAGTGTATTCGCTATGGTGCAAAAGGTTATGCATTAAAAGATATAAATTTGGAGCGACTGGTCTCTGCCATTGAAACACTTGCCAGTGGTGGATCAGCGCTTTCACCCGCAATTACACAAAGAATTATTAATAGTTCAATTCAACCTCAGAGTGAGCCTACCTTGTTACCTGATAAGTTAAGCAAAAGCGAACTCAAGGTACTGAATTTAATTGCTGCAGGCTACTCGAACTCAGAAATTGCCCAGGCACTATATAAATCCGAAGGCACTATACGTAATCAGGTGTCGTTTATTTTACGAAAACTGGATGTTCGCGACAGAACACGGGCTGTTCTCAAGGCGATAGATTTGGGTTTGATCTGACGTTATATTTTTCTTTTTGGCGGCATAACCAAATTGCTTCCATGAGCATTCAGTAATGCGCACCTTGAATTCTAGCGATCAAATCTCAAAATGTCAGTTCAGATGTGTTTTAGCGACGCATAGTCGGAGATTCACTTAAATTTCATCGGAAATTGCAACTTCCCTTGTACTTTAGTATACATTTACTCAATGCAAACGCATCAGGTTCATGGCCGCACAGGCCACTTCAAAATCACGCCGGAGCATTTATGAATGATTAGATTAAATTTGTTCATAACCACACAGGTCATTTGGGAAGTCTCGCCATGCCCGCTATGATACATTTAACTAATTTCTTAGCATGTTGATATCTTATCTCTAAGCTGCTTTGTGCATGCTGTGTCCATAGCTCTTATTTGTATGTACGGGTATAGCGAAGCAATTTACCGAGTCTTCACTACATTGGTTGTTAACATATCGGCATTAATGAAATAACAAGGAATGGCAATGAACAAAAGTGAAATCAATAAAGTGAAAAGCAATGCTAAACATACCTTTATGTTCAGCGTGTTTGTAATAGCTCTAATGCTGCTAAGTCCTGGTGTGTTCGCGGTAAACGCTAATAAGACAGGCGCATTTCAGTCCGCCCCTTTAGTTTCAATTCCAACCCATGATGCTTTTTTTTCTGCTATCAAAGCGCACTGTGGCAAAGCGTATTCCGGTAAAGTTACCGTAGACAATGCAGCGGGTGACAGCTTTGCGAATAAGCCACTCGTTATGCATGTACGAAAATGCAATGATACTGAATTACAGATCCCTTTTCATGTGGGAGACGACGCTTCTCGTACCTGGATCATCAAGAAAACAGGGTCGGGTTTGTCGTTAAAACACGACCATCGTCATCAGGATGGTTCAATGGACAAGTCAACCATGTATGGCGGCCATACGGTTGATGCTGGCTATAACCAGGTACAGTCGTTTCCGGCTGACCAATATTCCAAAGAATTATTTGTTAGGTTAGGTATTCCTCAGTCAAGTACCAATATCTGGCAAATGTATATCTATCCGGAAAAGTTTAGCTATCGATTAATACGTGAAGGTAGAGAGTTCAGAGTCGATTTTGATCTAACTAAATCCGTGACCACGCCGCCAGCTCCGTGGGGCTACATTGACTAGTACGTGCCATGTTATGGGTTTAGCAGTTCAGTTAGTGCTTGTAAATCCTCTGCAATGGTACGTGAGGGTTTTTCTATTACCCTCCCAAGTTCTTTATTACCTTGCATTAGAATGAAGGTAGGAGTGTATTTTAACTCATGTGAAAGGGCGATACCTTGCGGGTCGCGCTTTTGGCGGTTAACGGCAATTAATTGAATATCTATGTTGTCCTGGCCACTCGTATCCAGAGTTTTTAGCAGGCGGGGCACTTCGCGCTCGCTGTCATGACACCAGGAGCCAAACAAAACCAGCACGGTATACCCTTGTAGGGAAGCGATGGCGCTCACTTCGCTATCACTGGGCGTATAGGCGTTGTAACTGTCTTTGAATGCCGGGTAGTGGCTAAGCAACTGTTGTTGGCTTATTTCACCTGTCGCATCGTTTGTTTTTTGCTGGTGGCTGGCGTGTGAGAAGCTACAGGCGCTCATTGCTGTCGTTAACAGCAATACAACGCCAAACATTGAGTAGAGTTTTTGCATTATTACATTCCAAAAAAAAAGAAGTGGCGCGCTTATTGTGGATGCCGCAGCACACAGGTTAGTGTTACCGCTGATGAGGAAGGGCGTGTTTTGCAGCCTGAATAGCCAGCCCTTCACACACAGAGTTAAACGCATCATTTTCCAGGCGTGGCAACTCCGTTAACAGCGATTCATACAGCGCTTCAACCACAATTGGCGATAAGCTCATGCCGCCTGTAATCATCACTACTTCAGGTTTCTCAGCACTGTTGAGTAAACATTCCGTCACCAGGGTTTTCACTTTATCGAGCCATGGTTTTAGTGCCTTTTTCAGCGAATCTTGTGAAATCTTCACGTTAAAGTTATCTTCAATGTAGTGCAGAGGCAAGGTAATACTCTGCTTACTCGAAAGTAGTTCCTTTGCCAGACGAGCTGAGTTTACTACTCGCGCAGACAGTTTGTTTTCTTGCACGGTAAGCAGGCGTTCCAGCTGTTCAGGGGCTTTTACTATCGACATGGTTTGGGATATGGCAAGCCCGTAGTCGTCAGAAAAAAAGCGTGTAAGCGCGGGAATGTTGTCAATGGCACACATGTCAGTGAAATAGCTCGGCGGAATAGGAAGCCCGGTAATGGTTTTAAGACCCATGCCCATTTCCGGCGCAATCGTTTTGAGTACCAGGCTTTTATCACAATCCATGCCGCCCAGTCTTCTACCCGTTACCGATAGTACATCGTCTTTTCGGTCGAACTGCGTCGCGCGCTCAGGTGAAAGCTTAATGCAGCAGATATCTGTAGTACCACCGCCTATATCGACAATCAGCGTGGTGGTTTCTTTAGGGAGTGTTTGCTCAATTTTATACGCCGCCGCGATGGGCTCATCCAAAAAGTTAACGCCTGTGAACCCGGCCTCGTGGGCGGCGTCTGTCATAATTTGAATGGCTTGAGCGTTGCCTTCTTCGCCGCGGGTACCGTGGAATTTTACCGGACGACCGATAACGGCTTGATTCACCGTTTTGCCCAGCTGTTCTTCTGCACACTGCTTGAAATAAGCGAACTGCCGGGCGATGATGCCGACGAAAGCGCGCTTCTGATCATCATCCAACGATGCACCTAAAAAATTCTTGGGCGAGTAAATCAACCTGCCTTTATCAGGCATTTTTAGAAAGCGTCTGAACCCCTGTTCACCAAAAGCGAACTTGCCGTGCTCAACCAAACGTCGAAGGGGGATCTCGTCAAGGGACATGGCGTGCATTAACTGCTGAATTGCTTTGCGTTGTAATGCCGGTTTGTCGTGCAAATCTCCACGCAGCGCGTTGATACGCGCGCTGTAGATATCCTGCTCTTTAGGATCTTTGGCCGAATAGTAGCCATCTTTCGCTTTGTCGATTTGCTCGTTTATGATGCGTTGCAATTGCGCGACTTTTGCTTCAACCATGGCATCGGGGGGCGGCGGCAATTCATCTTCAAAATAGATAAACACCGAAGAACGAATTTTGCTCCCCTTGTTATCCAGTGGGTCAAGTTTGATGTGCTGATGTGATGAACCATCAAAATACACAACTTCAGAATTTGACGTGCCGTAGTCAATTCCAATTGCAGTCATAGTTTATTCGCGTAAATAGTTTGGAGCGGATTGTAAGGAAAATCGGTGAGCCTTTCTAGTTCTTGATGGCCTGGGGAAATAGTGAGCCGACACTTTCTGTTAAACCACAAAAAAGAGCAGCGTTCTATGAAAGCTGCTCTTTACTGTTAGTCACGACATTTAAAAAGGCGCAAAGTCATCTTTTTGCGTATCCGGTACCGTCCATCTGGCCTTGGCTTCAGCTTTCGTGGTAGGGAGTACGCCACGTGGAATTTGCATGTTGTCACCATAGAGCCATAACACCATATTCGTTCTGCTACCGCCAGTGATAGGCTGTGCCGCATGAGGCACACTGCCACGGTGCAGCATAGCTACGCCCGGCTGGAAAATAGTGCGTGTTACTTTACCCGTCTCATTGTTAAAAAAGTCTACTTCCGACCCTTTGAATGTTTCCCCTGGCACATTCAGATTGATATTCATTGTCGCGGCGGACGCATCGGTATGGGGGCGCAACGACGTATCCATGCCTTCTTGGTATTGGATTGAAAATCCGAAGGTCTGGGTATCAAATCCCATTACTTCAGGAAACAACATACGTGAAATAGGGCGCATGTACTTATTCATGATCAGGTTGTAAAATACTTGGAATGTTGGTGCAGCCAAATATCCTTCAGAGCGCGCATCCAGCATACCGCCATTGCGATTCAGAGCGATACCGTAGGGAGGGCGAAGAGGGATCCCCGCGCTTGCTACGCCGTCTAAATAGGCTCGTAATAGATGAAGCTTCTCAATATCAAACAGTTGTGCCTGATACACACCGGGTAGGATTTCTTCCCACAAATCCGCCACTGCTTGCTCTTTGGCCGGGTCTTCCCAAGCTAAAGCTATAGCATTGCGAAGAGGCTCGCTTAGCAGTGTTTCATTTATCCATTGAGACAGTTGAGAGTTCTGTTCATCCCACTCTTTCCAGGCACTTTCCAATAGCAAACGATTGCTATCCCAAAAACGCTGAACAGAAGGGGCTCTCTTCAACATTTCATCGCGACCTGGAAGGTCCAGCAAACGGGCGCGGTCAAGAGCACCGCCAGTGACTTTAACCGCGTTGCTTCTATCGGGTGTTGGCATTTGAGTTGTTGAAACGCTCATAAAAATTCTCCAGTTAGTTGCACTATATCGCCGCAGGTTGGTTGCCGGTTTTTGAGTACAGCGCGTCGATTACTAAAGAATATTTCACTTATAAAAATATAAAAATGCGTTATTTGCAGAGTCAGAATATAGATTTTGTTGAAAATTAGGTTTTAATTCAACCAATGAGGGCTAAGTCTTTGTTCGGCGCTCTGGCATTGTTAGGCCGTCACCTACAACCGGAATGATACATTATCAATAAAACCTAAATACTGCTTCAGTATTCATGTGGTTTTTCATTGAAAATATGTAGGTATATTTCGAGCCCTATTTAGCGCTTTGTCATAGTAAATGACTCGCGTGCAACTTTTCCATGGGGGGAATAAGATGAATGCTTCGGTAAATTACCACGTAAGAAAGCCTGTTACACAGGCATTTGAATTTGATGCAGATGGTATCGAAGGTAATTTAATATCACCTGAACTTGTCACTACCAATGTCAATGTCTACGACATTCGTAAAAGCGAATCGAATATTGGCTTTAAAACCCATGGTATTACTTTTTTAGAGGGGCTTGATGCGGTTCCCTATCCATTCATGGCTGATGATGAAGGGCAATATAATCGACAAATTGCTGCTATGTTGCGCGCAAAATTAGGCGCTAAAGACGTTCTGGTATTTGATCATACCGTTCGTATTGATGACGAAAATGCGTCGCGCCGACCAGCGAGAAATGTGCATAACGACTACAGCGAGAAAGGCATTCAAAACCGTCTTATTGATTTAGTCGGGGAAGAAAAAGCCGCTGAATACCACAACGGGCACTTTGGGTTTGTGAACCTGTGGAGGCCGGTGGAAAATACGATCATGTCTTCTCCACTGGGATTTATTTGCCCTGAATCCATGAATATCGAAGATTGGATCGACATTGAGCTTGTGTATCCGGACCGTAAAGGGGAGATTTTGGGCGTGACGGCTAATCCTGAACACCGCTGGTTTTATAAGTCTAAAATGCGCGTTGATGAAGGTATCATTTTCAATATTTTTGATAACAAGGGTATTCCCCATCTGGCACACAGCGCATTAGATATGAGCGAAGAGGGCGCTAAAAATGCAACCCGGAAAAGTATTGAAAGTAGGATGTTGGTGAAATATTAAGCCATAGGCGGCTATACTCTCTATGCTTCGGAGTGCTAGGTATTCACTCATTATCAAAATTATCTATAAACTGTTTGCGTTCAAATCCCAATTATCATCCTCAAGTTTAGTCTCTATGATATTTCGTGTACTCATACAACAGGCTTTAAAGGAGCTTAATCATGAAAGCAATGGTAATAAACGAATTTGGCGGTACCGAACAATTTACACAAAGCGATATTGCAGAGCCTACTGTAAAGGCCGGTCACGTCATTGTGCGTGTTGCAGCAAGCAGCGTTAATACAATTGATATGATGATCCGTCAATCGGGCGCAGACTTACCTTTTGCTCCGCAGCTTCCTGGGGTTCTGGGCATGGACTTCGCGGGCACCATTGAAGCCGTTGGTGAGGGTGTGACTGAATATAAAGTGGGCGATGAAGTGTACGGTTGTGCCGGTGGTCTTGGTGATCTTCAAGGCTCTCTTGCTGAGAAAATGCTTGCCGATGTTCGTCTTATCGCACACAAGCCTTCGTCTCTTTCTATGAAAGAAGCGGCTGCCATTCCTCTTGTGGGTATTACTGCGTTTGAAGGATTAACCCGAGCGCTTACCAGTGAAGGTCAAAATGTATTGATTCACGGCGGTGCAGGTGGGGTAGGGCATATAGCCGTTCAGCTTGCAAAGCACATGAAAGCAACAGTCTTTGCGACAGGTGGTTCTGATGAGCAGAAAGAGATTATTGAGTCGTTAGGCGCTACATATATCGACTACCGCAATGAATCTGTTGAAGATTATGTGAGTAAGTACACTAACGGCAATGGCTTTGATGTTATTTTTGACACTGTTGGTGGTAACAACCTTCAAAACTCTTTCGCAGCGGCAAAACTAAACGGTCAGGTGTCTACAACCTTGTCTCTATTGGAGACTGATTTATCACCTGTGCATTTTAGAGGTTTGAGCTTGAATGTGGTGTTTATGCTACTTCCTATGATCCACAACGTGGGCCGTGAAGCTCACGGCGAGATACTTAAAGAGCTCGCAAGCATTGTCGATGCAGGCGCGCTTAAACCTATTATTGATGCAAAAGAATATACCTTCGAGCAAATTGCAGCGGCCCATGACCATTTGGCAAGTGGTAAAGCTGTAGGTAAAGTCGTGGTTACCGTAGAGTAGAGCGTGGCGACCGTTGTGGTACACATTTTGTTCATTTTAAGTAAGTTTTATCCTTCGAAGTTTAGCTAAATTAGCTTCCCGTAGTGCTTCCCTTAGCACGCTTTTACCGCAGTAGCCTTGTTACTGCGGTTTTCTTTCCTACGCCGTTCATTGCAAAATGCCGGTAAGGAAAAGCACTCTGTCCATAACGCCCAATTACTTTATAATTCTCTCTGCAAAGGAGAAGAAATGTGAATAACTATGCCCGGTATTTTAATGGTTACCCCTCAAGTGTTGTGGAACAAGCGCTTCAACTCATTTCAAACAATCAGCTTACCGGCTATCTATTGAAAAAATACCCTTATCCTCATGACATAACTACAGATAAGCTGCTTTATCAGTACGCGACGGATTTAAAAAAACAGTACTTAAAAAATGCACCACCGTTTGGGCGCGCCGGGTTTAAAAAGCAAGGGGATATGGTTACCAATGCGCTGGGAACGCACACTTATCGCATGCAGGGTAAAACGCGTAAACACGATTTATCCATTAATAGTGATTTGCTGCGCGCACCCGAGCCTTTGTTGAAAGCATTAGTCGTACACGAATTGGCGCATTTTAAAGAAAAAGAGCACAACAAAGCCTTCTACAAACTTTGTTGTTACATGGAGCCGGACTACCACCAGCTCGAGCTCGACTTGCGGTTGTTTTGTGTGGCTGTTGCTAAGGGAGAAAATCCTTATGGGAAGTGATCAATCACATGTGACTTGTCTGTCAAAATCGTCATTAATGCGTACATTGCTGTGGATAGATGAAGATACCGTACGCGGAATTTATGGCCCGAAGTTCGACGGTAAGTTGGTGGGAGAATCGCTTTCAAAAAAAGTAAATGTCAATGCTGATAAGCCTCGTGTGGATTATTACGACGTGAAAGGCTACTGGTATGAACTAGGGTATTTTCCCAATCAACCGGTTTGTAAAGAAAAACGCGATGGCTACCCCCAATGGGGCAGTTTTACATTGCGAGTTACCCCGTATGGTTCAGACTCTTACCTTGATCGCAACTTCTGTGCAGATAGCGGTCAAGCCGGAAAGAGTGAGCGCATAATGCTGAGAAATCCTTTTAATCAGTGGTTAAGCGTGCCGAAATACCAATCAGTGAATGACGCCATGGGAAATACGGATGGTTTAAAGCAGTTTGCCAATCAGTTAAGCACAATGGCTATTTCTGAAGGGATGGACGCAGAGGCGTTTTTGGCTCAACGTCAGCCGTTGTATCAAAACGAAAAGTTAACCATTTACGCCAAGAGTCCAGAATTTTGTATTGAGCGTTCGTTCGACGTTTATTACCCGGGTAGTAGCGAAGAACGGGAGAACGATTTTCACGGGCAGTATAAAGAAGTTGTCGGCGCTACTTTGAACAGACTATTGCAGGAGCAGTGTAAAGAGGCGACGAAAGCTCGGGTCTATAACGCGCAGCTTGGTAATGAGACCCCTTGGGATAGCCACACTTTCCAATTTAAACCACTGACCAAAGCTGAACAATATCTCATGCTTACGTACCCAAGGGTGGTTGATTACCATGCTTATGATGACGCTCAAGCGTACGAACAACACAAAGAACAGAATCACTTTGGAGCCCGGTGTGAAGATCTCCCATTTTGTGACTTGCCTGCGGGCACTCTGCTCAATGCTATTTATCGTGGCGACGGCAGGCTAATAAAGCAGGCAGAACTAAAGCAGGATTTAAAAAGGGCAGGCAGCACCCAGCAGAGAAACCAGGTAATGATGGACTTTCAAGGTTGGATGTAAAAGATGCAAGAAGAGGCCAAACGTCAAACCGATGAAGTTAAGCGTAAATATCAGCAGTGATTAGTGGATAAGTGTGTTGCCATACGATGAATAAACCAACCAAAGAGAAACAGAAAAAATCGCCGTTCTCACGCATAATGACGAAAGGGCAAGCCAGGACAGGGTATAAACCCACTTCAGGGGATTTGCTTATGCAGTTAAGTGAAAACGATCACAAGCGCATCGCAACACTGATTGCCAAGTGGCTTGAAACAGACAACCCCCGTAAACGTTAATGAAAGGCGAAGGCTTATCCTGACAGCCTCGTTACCTTGTTCTGCACCAAGGGTGCTCTCGATACGCTTTAATGATGATGCCATTAGTCAGCAGTTTGATATGCTGCAAACAGACTTTCAGCATCAAATTAATAACGTCATTGCCGAAGCAAGCGCAATCGCAATTCAAGAAAGTAAAAGTGTCCTGATTTAGTTGCGCAGAACACTGTTAGAAAGCGGGTTCAAACCGCACCTTATCCAAGGGATAAGCGTTAGCTGCGCGTTAAAGTGTGGGGTAAGGAATAGAAATTTTAAACCGCGCAGTTAGACAAAATAGGCCCGCTACTCTTTTGTAAAGAGATAGGTTCCGCCACCTTGATGAAGTGTAAATTCGTCAGCGCTTTCGCTCTTATCACCGGGTGCGAACTGCATAACGATACCAGCAGGTGCGAAACGAAATTCATATTTAGAGTAAGGCGTGAGAGGGAGCGGCCCTTGCCCGGTAGCCTGCGCGATAAGTTGATCGCCTTTCACTGTTATTGTGATTTTTAGTGGCAGTTGCTGAGATGCATAAGTGCCTTTGTATTGATGTAGTTGGCTCGTTGGCAGCGAAACAGGGCTTCCCGCAAAATCGGGCAACGTGTATTCACGGCCAAAAAACAGGCTTAACATGGCAATACTGATATCATTAAGTGAATAATTCAGCCCATTAGCGACGATTGCAAAGGCAACGCCGTCTTTTTCAAAATAAGACGCTTGAGAACTGAAGCCGTCGATAATGCCGTTATGACCATAAGCGGTTTTGTCGTAAAAAGGGAATTGAAATAGGCCTGCGCCCAAACCATCTTTAATAGTTTTCATTTCAGATAACGATGCATTTGAAATGAGTTTACCTGCAAACAGTCCTGAGAAAAAAGCGGTTACGTCAGACGGTGTTGCAACAATAGCACCAGCACCGTGGGGAATTGACAAGTGAGTATTGCTGGCAGGTAGCCAGCCTGTTCCTCGGTAGATGTAGGATTCTGCTAAATCAGACTTAGTCACTGAGTCCGTTTTAGTTCCAAAAACCGTATGCGTCAGGCCCAGTTTGCTGGTTATACGTTGTTGCAACTGTTTGTCATAGCTATCACCAGTAATACTTTCAATAATATAGCCCAATAGTAAGTAGCCGGAGTTAGAATATTTTGCGCCGCTGCCTGGGGTGAAGTCGCTATCTAGCGCAGACAGTATCTTCACCATGTCGGCCTGAGTTTTTGCCTGCGTCATGTAACTGCCATACGCGGGGAGGTCGGTGAAGTTGGCAATACCGCTTCGATGGTGTAGCAACATTGAAATGGTTATTGCACGGGCATTTTGAATGTTGGGGTAAAAGGTGTCTAACGTGGTGTCCAGCGACAGCTTGTCTTCTTCAATTAACTGAAAAATCATGACGGCGGTGAATACCTTGGTAATCGAGCCGACCCTGTACCGTGTGTTGATCGTTGCTTGTTGTTTGGCATTTACATCAGCAAACCCCACCGCTTTTTGATAAACAGGCTCACCTTTTTCCATAATGGCAACGCTGACCATGGCTTTGTCGTGGTTGGCAAGTGAGTCTAAGTAGCTATCCATTTTAGCGCTATCGAAATCTTGACCTGAAACACCAAATACAACAAGCAGTGCAAAAAAGCTGAATACCTTCTTCATGAAAATGACCTTATTATGTGAGGGCAGGTTTAAGTTACAGGGCGCCTAACTGAGGAGCAAGTTTAGTCTTTTATCATAGAGAAAAAATCATCCCACGGTAGCGGGCGGGATAAATAGTAACCTTGTTCCCGTAAATTAGCAGCAGAATGTTCGTCATATAGTGCAGACTGGGCCGTGTTTAGTTGGTCGTTGACTTCTAATTGCCGCGAAATAAGTTCAGTAAACGGTGGACTTCATTTAAACAGTTGGATTCCCGCTGACGAGAGGAGCAACATCAGCGGCTTGATGAAACAATGGGTGAATATTACCGGAAGATATTAGGGAGTATCTTTTAATGCAATGGTCATGACACTTTCACCTTGCTTAACCGGAAGCCCTGCTAACCCATATAGCGCATAACCTGACGCGGGGGCGCGAACCGTTCTGACAATTTTGCCAAAGTAATCTTTGATTTCACCCAGTATTTCACCCTCAACTATTTCTCTGCCAGTCACGTGGCGTGGATACCAAATACCAGATACATCAACAGGTACGGATGTCGTGCCCACAAAATGGTTAAGTTGGGTCTCATTGGAGTGTGGTGATGTTTCCTTCGGCAACATTGATAAGCGCACAAGGGTGTTATTTAAGCCTGTTACGAGCCTATTTACCAAGGTTTCATCTTTCGATGCGTTTTCGCCTATTTCTACGAGTATGGTTGGAATGCCTGCTGCTACGCCCTGACGATTTAACGAGCGCTCTGTATCTACCTGCTGCTGCGTTTTCATTTCATAGGTAACGATATTGGGAAAGCCAAAATGTGTCGCTACGTCCATGGCTTGTTCGTAATCACTGGCCAAGGGGCCGCCGTATGCGCCCACAAAGGGGGCTAACCACTCAGCGCCATCGCCGCTGTGTAAATCAATCAGGAAATCTGCATTGGCGACGATATGAGTAGAAATGGCGTGGGCAATACGCTCTGTCTGTGTACCGCTAATACTGCCGGGAAAGCTACGGTTCAGATTCTTCCTATCGTGTGGGTTAACATAGACAGACCGTTCTTCAAAAGCGGGTATATGCGCTAACCTCACGATAATGAGTGCCCCTGAAATGGATTCTGGTGAAAGCGTTTCTGCCCACTTTTCTGTGGCGAGAATAGAGATATATTCATACCCGTGAACGCCAGCAACAGTAGCCAATACTGTGCCGTCGTTCTTACCATTAATGACAGTAACAGGAATAAACGTTGCCGGGTCACTTTCGCCCGCAGCAACCTCAAGAGTCAAGTTCTTACTGGTGCCGGGAGGAATGAATGTACCTGCTATTTCGAGGGTTTGCGCAGCGAAGCTACTGGCGCTGAAAATACCCCATGCAAAGATAAATGCCAGGCGCTTGATGCTAAATGTTAGCCAGTTGTTTGTTGTCATAGCTTTTCCATAATACTTTTTCCAGGGTTATTATCGAGCAACCATTGGGTAATTGGAAGATTTCAGTTTTAGCGAGCTCCCAGAGCAAGTCATTGTGTTTTCTGGAATTAATTTGTGTCCGCGATTAACAGGCTAACACGCTCCTGAGTTCCAGTCGGGTAAGTAAAGTTGATCTTTACAAAGTACTGCATGTAAATGATAATGATGCGCATCTTCATTATTGTGTTCGCGCAAGGCTAAAACATGGATTTACCTACACTGTCAAAACTCTCCCCACTTTCAATTGCAATGATGTGCTTTACGGCGTCGTCATTGGCCAATGATGAACCTGGTTCATTGCACGAAGTCGAGAAAATTCTTGTCACCGGAACAAAAATTGAGCGTACCATTCAAGAAACCCCTGTTAGCGTGAATGTGACTACGGCAGAAAATATACAAGAGCGCGGTTTAATCGGTATGTACGATGTATTGGTACAAGTGCCGAATGTTGCTGTGGGTAATGAATCAGATTTTAGCGTTCGCGGTATTAACGCATTTGGTGCCAGCCAAAGCATTACGGGGGGCGGAACAAATAACGCGCTGGCTAGTTTGTACTTAGATGGTGCTGCAATGCCGTATCGTATTATTCAACAAGGTACGCTTACCGCCTGGGATATCGCGCAAGTCGAAGTTTTTCGGGGTCCTCAATCGACACTACAAGGTCGAAACGCACTGGCCGGTGCCGTTGTCATGACTACCGTTAACCCTACTTATGACTGGGGCGCGAAAGTCCGCGCGAATATTGGTAGCGACGGTCTAAGGGAATATGCGTTTGCTGGTGGCGGTGCGTTAATTGAAGATGAATTAGCTATTCGCCTGGCCGGTGAAAAGAACGATCGCGATGGGTATAACACTGCGCCAAACATAGCAGGCAACAGTGATTATTCAGAAGCAGACAACTGGCGGCTTAAAGTACTTTATGAACCGCTGAATTTAGACGGCTTTTCTGCCATGTTTGCGTATTCAAATATGCAAAGTGATAACGGCGTTAGTTTTGTTAATGTGCCTTCAGAGCCTGAAAAGCGTTACTCTGAACGCATCATGGATTATAACGCGCCTACCCATGAATTTACTGACACAGACTTTTTCAACCTTACCCTGAACTACGAAATAAACGACAACTGGTCAGTTACATCAGTGACGGCTTTGACTAAAGCAGAATATGGCTACGAATGGGACAGTGACGCATCGCCATTAGCGCTAGCACAGCAATTTGATACCAGAAATGACGATACCTTTAGCCAGGAAATTCGTTTTGTCTTTGACTACGATAATGTTGACGGTGTTATTGGTGCTTTCTACTCTGATCTGGACTCGAAAGACAACTACAACGGTAATCAACTGCTACCATTTTCTTCTTTAGGTATCGATCAGCTCCTTACATCTACCCTTATTACACAGTTTGGTATGGACGAAGCCACGGCGATAGGGACAACAGCATATGTGATGGGAGTTTATGCTGATTCCGGCGCCGACCCGGCAGATCTGGCGTTAAATGGTGAGTATCAGCAAACTATAACCACTGCCGCGTTGTTTGCCGATATGGAATATCATTTCAATGAAACCATCAGCTTACTATTTGGTGTGCGCATTGATGATGAAGAGCAGAGTTTCTCCAATGACGATAACTATGCAATTAGCTCTGCATTTCCGGATCCCACTCAATACGATCCTACGACAGGAATGATTATTTCACTTCTAAACACACAAATTCAGGGCATGGCTGCGCAAGCATCTACTTCTATTCCTGAGTCAAGTGGAAGCTTTACTGAAGTTCTTCCCAAAGCAGGCGTAAAATATAATGTCAATGATGACCTAACTTACAGCTTTGTGTATCAGAAGGGTTATCGGTCGGGTGGTGTAGGCTACAACATCATTCGAGGTGAACGCTATTCCTATGGTGCTGAGTTCACTGACAATTACGAGTTTTCCGTTCGTTCTACATGGCTTGATAATGCGTTAACAGTTAATGGTAATGTGTTCTATATTGATTGGACCGACCAACAACTTACGGTAGCTTTGAGTGCCGCGAATAACGACTCAATTGTGGTGAACGCAGGTCGGTCAGAAGTAATGGGCTTTGAAATAGAAACTCAATATGTTGCATCGGAAAATTTGTCGTTTTATGCGGGATTTGGATTATCTGAAACAGAATTTAAAGAATATAGCAGTAACGGCAACACCTATGACGGCAGACCGTTCGCGGGAGCCCCAAAAGTAACAGCCAACATGGGGCTGAATTACACTGCTGAGTCAGGCTTTGTCGCTAATGCCAATATCAATTATAACGACAGTTCTATTGCAGAGCTAAAACCCAACGGTGCCGACGATGTCATTGAACCAGAAAATGATGCGAGAACGCTGGTTGATGTTCGGATTGGCTACGAATGGCGCAATGAGTCTCAATTTGGCATCTACTTGGTTGCTCAAAACCTCCTTGATGAAGAGTACCGCTCAGCGGCCGCCACGTTGACGAATCCAGCTACACACACACTGGGTGATCCGAGGCAGGTAAGCCTTGAGTTTCGAGGAAGTTTCTAAATGATACGTAAGAGAGCCTTATAGGTTTACTCTACGATGGAAAGACGGCGCTTTTTAACACGAACAAGATGCAAAGTAGAGTAGGGTTATTGCAATGGAACATCAGGCAAGTGGAAATAAGCTGACGTCTTCCCGCAAATCAGTTTTTAGTTTTTTAAAGACTCGTATTTTTGCGGCAGTGATAATGGTGATGATTACTTCAACGGTAATGATTCCAGGTATGTCTACTTACTTACCATTTAATCAAAATGATGCAGTGGGACTCCCGATTTTATTGTTTCCCTTCATCTGGGCGGCATTGTTTATTTATTGTTTTTTGGTGACTTCTGTAAAGCAATTGTGGGCTGTCTTGGTTAGTTTGGCGGCTATCCATATTATTTGTATTTATTTCGCGTTGGCTGGCTGAGAACGAAGTCTACCCTTATGAAAAGTATCACAATTAAAAAGCTGTACAAGCTGCACACTTGGGTTGGAATAATTACCGGCATCTTATTATTTGTTATTGCATTTAGTGGCGCCGTTGCCGTATTTGCCCGTCCAGAGTTACAAATATGGGCAAATAGCGCTATCCGCGAACCCATACCAATAAACCCGGAGCAGTACCACGCTACCCTCGCCACTTTAGCGCAAAAGGTAGGGCCTGAATATCTGGATGAAGTCCATGTTAATTTCCCGAGAGCGCGGTCAGCTGAAACGGCCAGAGTGATTTTTGAAGGGCACGTATTGCAGCCAGACGGAACGGAAAAACACGAAGGATTTGTTTTTGAATTATCCCCTAAAGACTTACGTGTTATCGAAAAATTCGATATGGAAACTTACTTTTCCACTGTGCGTTTTGATATGGCAAGTTTTATAGCGCATTTTCACGCCGATTTGCACCTGGGCCGCCCCGTGGGATTAATTTTGACCGGATTGCTGGGGCTTACCCTAATGGTGTCGATAATCACCGGTATTCTTATTCATAGAAAGAAACTAGCACAGATCTTTACGTTCAGACCTGATAAGAGTTTCTCGTTATTGCTCAGTGACGGACACAAAGTCATGGGAATATGGGGAGTAGCGTTTCACTCAGTGATTGCGTTTACAGGAGCGTTTCTGGGGCTTGCTACGGTTATCCTGGTTCCGGCGGCTGCATATGTTGGATTTAACGGCGATCAGGAAAAACTCGTCGAAACCTTCACCGCTATAAAAGCCCCTGAAATCAGTCATGTTCAGCAGGAAACTCAAATAAGTGAGATATTAAGCGCAAGTAAAGAAACCCGGACTGATCTCACATTGACAAACTTTACAGTGATGGGTTACGGCGACAAGGAAGCACTGGTATATGTGTTTGGTACGGGAAGTGAGCAACTTGGTGGGGAGACTCTGGTTTATCAAGGAGCAACAGGAGAATATCTGCGATCTCAAGCAAATTTTGGGCGGCTAGAGGGCGTTACAGGAAAAATACTCGATGCCATGTTCCCGCTACATTTTGGCAATTTTGCCGGGATATTTGTAAAAGTAATCTGGGCGTGGTTAGGTCTTGCAATGGCTTTGTTGCCCATAAGCGGTATTATGCTCTGGCAACAACGGGGTATTGCTGCGAAAAACCCGTCTCATTCAAAGCGTACGTATGAATTGGTGGGTAGGTTATTAAGTGGAACCTGTACTGGGATCGTACTCGCCACGTCTGTGTTATTTCCTGTTCAACTCGTGTGCAATCACATCATGCCTAGTGCAGACGAAACTTACCTTATTTTTACGGCGTTTTTTGGGGTCTGGGGAGGCGCAACCTTACTCGGTCTCTTCGTCCGGGCAAAGCACTCTTTCAGGCTGTTGGGCATGATGAGTGCGCTATGTTTGGTAAGTGTCATGCCTTTGGATATTGCATTTACAGGTAGCCATCTTTTTAATGTTAGTACTACCCACCATAACGTGTCCGTCGGTGTAGATCTGACTCTATTTATGCTGGGATTGCTTTCCTTCTACTATCTTTTTTACAAGGGAAAGACTGCAGGCTCAATAGAGTCGCCACTCATAAAGGCAGAGGGCAATAAATAATGGATGTAATGCTTCATTTGGTTATTTTGACGTTTGCAGTAATAGGCTGCATACAATTGAATTTAGCAGGCTCGTTCACGGGCAGAAAAACGGGGCGTTTTTTGGGGCTTGGTTTTCACGTTGTAGCTCTGGCCCTAACTGTGTTTACATATGGCGAAATGCGCGGTTTTTTCGTTTACCTGGCGCTTCTTTCACTTACCGGTTTACTTTATTGCACTCGCAAACTCGCGATAAGTCAGCACCAATAGGTAAGCTGCGCGGAATCTGTTTTTTCCTGCCTGTTATATATTACTTTATAAACAATGGTTTAAAAACCAATACCCTGATGAGGAAGAAAACACTTCTTTTTTCAATTAACCTAGCGACATCTTAACTTGCCCAACATTATCAGTGTGTTATCAGGGCGTAGGCTGTGAGCTCCCTATGCACAGTCAATTATCTTTAGGCGATTGGGAAAGGAAAACAATATGACTGGAAATCATCAGGATGCCTCTATTTCTTGGTTTTACGAGGAGAACGGCAAAAGAAAGGGTGGGGTTGGAGAGGCTGACCTCGTAGCGCTGATTAACGCGGGGGTTGTATCTCATGGGACTTCTGTTTGGAAACAAGGCTTTCCAGATTGGTTAAAAGTTGAAGATACTGAGCTGAACGTGCATCTTAACAACGCTACTCCGCCTCCTCTGGCCGGCGAGCACGTTAATAATACTGTGGTGTGGATATTGGCTTTCGCCCCCATCCTTGGTTACTTTTTGGAATGGATCGTTGCAGGAGCAGCAAACAGTACTGAGTGGAAAGCTGAGCAAGCAATGGCTGAGGCAAAGTACTTTTACATTACAGTGATTCTAAACGTGGCACTGTCTTATTGGGATGAAAAACGTCTCTCGCAAGCTGGCCACAACACTAAGAAATTTAAAGGTATGACGTGGCTTGTGCCAGTATATCTTTTTCAAAGAGCAAAAAATCTAAACCATAGCATGGGTTACTTTGCGGTTTGGATCGTTTCGTTCGTTTTAGTTTTGTCTGCCTAGCAGTTTACCCTCAACAGCGTAAGGAAAAGAATATGAAAGACCCTAAAGTATGGGATGTCATTGCCTGGATATCTTTTGTTCTAGCGGTAGTCACCACGCTAATATATTTTTTCGTTGACGATGCCTATACTGAGTCCCCTACATGGATAATCGCCGCTATAGCAGCTTGGTATTACAGTGATCATCTTGAAAGTAAGCAAGCTCAGAAACCTTAACTTCGAGCTACCGTTGTGGCACTCTGTTTCCACGTCTTGTGCTGAGCTGTATTGGCACAAGACTAACCCCGCTCTGACGGCAAGTGTAATGCACCTCATCAACATAGAGAAAGTTTAGTCACGCCAACAAGAGACTCTTTTCGCATTCAACACAAAAAGCATCTCTTAGGGCGCTGTGTTTATTTATTGAGCTCAGCGTCGATAAGTTTCGACATATCTTCAAAACTCATATTTGAATGTTTCTTGCCATTGATAAGAAAAGTGGGAGTAGCCTTTATACCGTCGACGTCGGCGTTGTGGTGATACCACGCTAGCAACGAATCAGCATTTTCATTGTTGTTCAGACAAGCTCTAAACTTCTCTTCGCTTTGTCCCAGAGCCATTGCCATAGCCTGAAAGTGTGATAATAATTCGCCTTCATTTTTTGACTTCATCCACTCGCGCTGTTTTTTAAACAGTTCGCCTGAATAAGTATAATAGAAATCGGTGTTGCCATCGCACCTGGCAATAAGCGAGCCCGCTAAGCCAAACTTGTCGAAGTACACTTCTCGAAAAGTGAACTTCACTTTTCCGGTGTCAATGTAATTTTCTTTTAACTTATCAAACACTAAATTGTGAAAAGTTGCACAATGGCCGCAAGTAAATGAGGCGTATTCAATAACGCTTACAGGGGCGTCTGCGTCACCCAAAACCATATCACTTGTTACAATACTCTCGACCGTTGGGTTGGTCGTCTCTTCATCCGCTGAAGCAACGGTGAAGCCTCCCGCCGAGTAACATGCGATTGATAAAACGGTAGCTAAAGATACTTTCTTAAAATAACGGTGATGTAGCACTATTTTTCCTTAAGAATTCTAATGGCGTGATGGTAGCATTTAAGGTTTGTGCTATTCAAAAAATAGATCGCGCCTTTTCTGGCTTGTATCGATTTTGGCAGAACATCCCTGGTACTTGTGGCTGTCTTTTCTGGTAGTAGCGCTAGGCGATCATGCGTGTTATTTAATTGCGAGCATAGGAATTGACGTATATTGAGCGTTCTTCAAATGCGGGAATATGCGCAAGCCTCACAATAACTAAGACATCAGAAATGGTGTCAGGGGAAAGGGATTTCACCCATTTTTCAGCGGTTAAAACCGAGATGTATTCATAGCCGTGAACACCAGCGGCAGTGTTCCCCGTATTTATTTTGTCTGCTCTTTTTGCAGTATTTCTCCGAAGTTTGACTTGTTCAGCGGTTTTGAAAGGAAATAGCCTTGCCCGTAGTCACAACCCATGTTGTTTAAAATAGTCAGTTGCTCTTCAGTTTCAATGCCCTCTGCCACGACTTTGATGCCCAGTTTTTTGGCCATGACAATAATAGCTTCACACAGAACTTTGTCGTTACTGACTTCTGTCATAGATTTGACAAAACTACGGTCGATTTTAATGAAGTCGGTGGGGTATTTTTTGAGGAAAGAGATGGATGAATAGCCGGTGCCGAAATCGTCCAAGGCAATACCCACTCCGGCTTGACGGAACTGAAAAAGTTTTTTTGCTACACTGAAGTTGGCTTCCATAAACAGGTTTTCTGTTATCTCCAGCAAAACCGCGTCTGAAGATAACCCCTTGCCCAGTAACACGGTTAACCAGTCCATTATATCCGGGTTAGCACTGAAGTAGTGGCTTGGAGAGGTATTGATACTCAGTTGGAGCGTGGGGCACAAGTCGCGTCGCCATTGGATAGCATCGTCACATACTTGTTCAAATACCCAGTTGCTGATGTCAAAAATTAAGCCTGACTCCTCTGCAAGTGGAATGAATTCATCGGGGCGAATAAGGCCTTTTTCGGGGTGTTGCCATCTTATTAACGCCTCTGCTTTGGTAACTGTATTGGTTCGCAAATGCACAATGGGCTGGTATTCGAGGAAAAACTGCTCATTTTTTAACGCCTCTCTTATATCATTGAGCAATACGATGCGCTTCATGGCAGCATCCTGCATAGACTTGGTGTAGAACTGGTAACTATTCTTGCCTTGCGCTTTAGCGCCGTACATTGCTTGGTCGGCATTTTTTAAAAGGCTTGTAATGTCTTCGCCATCGTCGGGATAAAGGGTAATGCCAACGCTGGTGCTGGTGTGAACAATTTGCTGGTTTAGCGTATAGGGCTCAGACACGTTGCGCATTAGCTTCTGCACGACTTTTTCCAGCAAAATTACATCACTCAGGCCGCCCAAAACCACAACAAATTCGTCGCCGCCCAAGCGAGACACGGTATCTTCTTTGCGCAATGCGTTCTCTATGCGTTGTGCGCATTCAACGAGTAACACATCGCCAGTGTCATGACCCAGAGAGTCGTTAACATCTTTAAAGTTGTCGAGGTCCAGAAAAAGTACTGCGACTTTTGTTTTTTCCCGTTGTGCTGCTTTCAATGCCAGGTTTAAATGATCTTCCATCAGGTTGCGATTGGGTAATCCTGTGAGAACGTCAAAATTTGCCTGCCGCCAAATAAGCTGATTCGCCCGTTCGCGTTCAATTGCAATACTTGCAATATGGGCAAATTGCTCAATTTGATTGATTTGTTCTGATGTGGGGCTTGATGGCGTGGAATGGTATATAGCAAACGTACCAAGCGCTTCTCCACTAGCGCCACGAATAGGCTGTGACCAGCACGAACCCAACTTTGCCTGTGCAGCAATATCACTCCAAGCTTCCCAGTATGGGTGTGTAGTGATGTCTTCTACAATAGTCAGCGCATTGCTGTACGCTGTATTACCGCAGGAACCCACGCCTGGCCCAACAACAACACCGTCGATGGCATCATTGTAAAACTGCGGTAACGAGGGGGCCGCGCCCAGACGCAACCGGTTACCTTCGAGCAGTAAAATACTACAGAACATGTTTGAGTATTCGTGTTCTACGGCATCTACAATATTGTGCAATACCGTGCCTAGCGTATCTGACGAGACAATTTTTTCCAGAATGGCACTGCGAACGCGTGTGAGTTTTCGCGTTTCTTCCACCTGTTTTTCATAGCCTCTGAGTGTTTCGTTGGCCTGGATAATTTCTTGCCGTACTAATTCCGATTCTACAATATTGGCCAAGTCTTTTAACTGCGCAAGCTGCTCGTCGGTGAACGTTTTCTTGTGCGAGTCAAACACACATAGCGCCCCTAATGCGTAGCCGTTTAAGGTTAACTTCACACCAGCATAAAACCGAATATTTGGCTGGCCAGTGACAAACGGGTTGTTAGCAAAGCGATTGTCTAAGCGCGTATCGGCTATCACCAGGTGTTCCTCTTGCGCAATGGTATGTACGCAGAAAGAGTCACACTTTGGCGATTCACGCAGGGCTAAATTAACACGGGATTTGAGCCACTGTCGTTCGCTATCGATAAACGTGATTGCAGCATATTCACAGTTGAAAAAGTGCTGTGCCAAGCGGGTGATTCGATCAAAACGTTCTTCAGGCTCAGAATCTAAAATATTGAGCTTGTGTAATGCTTTTATCCTGTCGTATTCGTCTTTCGAACCTGCTGGATTACTCAAACAAGCTTCCTCTTTTATTAACTGACCGTGTTAAGTATGCGTTATTTTTTGTAATTTGCGTAATAGATAACTCAGACGAGCCGTGTAGCAATGTTGACGGTATGAGTGCGGCGTTGAGAAAGTAAGGCCGAACTGTTTGCAGCGTGTTAGGAAGTATCCCCTGGCATCTAACAGCAGCCAGGGATGAACGGTAAGAAAACGAGACGCCACGCGGGCGTCTTTAGAACAATAATTGGTGAATCTTTCAGCTAATGTGCCAGCAATCACACAATGAATGGCTGGCAGCAATTATGCGTTTTTCAGAAAGTGGCTCTGGCACCAAGCACATATCGCGCACCCGGATCTTCAATGCCGCCAAACCGGCTGGCAAATCGTCCGGAGCGTTTAACGAAAGAATTGGTTAAATTCGTCCCTTCGATAAATACCTGATAGTTTTCACCAATGTTCCAGGCAATACGGGCATCGAGCTGGTCAAAATCGTCGGTGAAAATAGGCTCTGCACCTTGGCGGCCGCTAAAGAAACGATCGCGGTTATTGTAGGCAAGCCGCGCTTCTATTGTGCCATCGTCATAGTAAACCACAAAGTTCTGCGAGTCACTTAAGCCAGGCAGGGCAACCGCGGCGTCGATGAGTTCGTTACCCACTTCATCATCAGAACTGACGTACGTTAAATTGGCGCTTACACCGACGTATTGCAGCAAGCCTGGCAGTGTATCGAAAACGTGCTGAAATGAAATCTCGACACCGTCTACAACGGTGGAGTTCAGGTTACGCGGGCGGTTGATGTCCAAGTAGATAGTATCGCCATCAATATTGCTGCGATCTTCGGTCACCTCGTCTAAGCGGTTGCCAGGCGGCAGTGTTAAGCCTTCGCGCATCTCTTGCTGTGCAATGAAGGCTGAGACATCTTTTCTGAAAACGCCGGCGCTGATCACGGATGTATCTGCAAAATAGTATTCTACAGACATATCGATATTGTCTGACAAAAACGGGTCAAGATCCGGGTTGCCCGCGGACCCTGTCAGGCTGGACAATCGCAATTCTGGCGCGGTATTAATACCTGGGTTTAAGTCGGTAAGGTTAGGGCGAGTGAGTGACTTAGAGTAAGACGCCCGCACTACCACCTGGTCAGTGACGTTCAGTTTCGCTGTCACCGATGGCAAAAATTCATCATAATCTTCAGTTTGTTCGATAAACTGGGCAGGTAAACGGGTACTTAGCAATACATCTGGGCGTGTTGGATCAGGGAAAATAGTTTCAAAGGGTTCAGCGAATGCCTCAGACGTAGTTTCGGTTTTTGTGTAGCGAAAGCCAACATTTACCGTCAGCCCCATGTCAGCGACTTCACCTGTTAGCTTCGCATTGGCATATACTGCCATTGTTTCTTCACCAATGATGAAGGCATTTCTTGGTACATCGATGGCGTTAAAACCTACACCGCCGTCAGCGCGAGGATTAGCAGGGTCTAATCCTAAGCGCGCTGCACTGGTGCCAGGAGGCAAACCATTCAGGCTATCGCGTAACGCCAGCGCTTCTGCGGATTCCAGATAATCAATTACCGCTTCAGGATCATATGCCAGGTACTGCGAGGGCGCATCTATGTTTATTGCGTCCAGGAAATTGTCATTGTTTTTGAGTGAAAACAGACTCGCTGGCAGGGGAATTTGCCCCTGCAGATAGGCGTTGTTGATGCCATTGCCGCCGCCAGGTGTGCGCGCATCTGAACGGGTCTTTTCCTGATCGGCGTAATAGGCGCCAAAGGTAATATTTTCAAGTACGCCTGTGTCAATATACCATTCAAAGTCAGAACGAAGCTCGAGAATTTTATCTGTACTGCCCTGGCCTTCACGGGTACCAAACCAAGAATAGGTGTCGTTTGGATCTGGCGCTAAAATTTCGTCGCCAACAATGCGATCGAGGCTGTTGATCACGCCATCGCCATTTAGATCAGTATCGGCCAACTCAAATTCAAAGTTTTGGAACGTCGGGGCATCGCTACTTTGAGTAAAATCAAAACGCTGCACAGCTTCTGGGCCGGCCACCACAAAGAAGAAATCATCTCCGGCAGAATCGTCTTCTGCCTCAGAGTAGGAGGCATCAAACGCAGCACTGATGTTGTCTGTAATGTCCCAATTAAAATTAACACCGATTTGCCAGACTTGCGATGCTCTGTTGTCTTCTATCGCAGCCTGGAAAGGGCGACCAATTTGATCCCATCCTACGAGAATGTTGTTCTCATCGGTTATTGCATTATTGTAAGTTGCCCGCTCGTTAAACATAAAATTATGCGTGGTCTGATTAGAAATATCGAAATCACTATATAACCCGTCAATGGTTAGCATGGCATCGTCGCTTACCTGATACTGGAATACACCGGTAAGACCAATACGGTCGCGCTGCTGTTCTTGCCTTGCGAACCTAATTTGTTGTTGGTGAAGATATTGTCCCGCACCATTTCCGGTGCCATCAGCAAACAGCACTGAAGCCTGCTCTTCGTTTATCTCCGGGCCAACGAAGGGGCCTGAAAAAACTGCATCCTGGGCTGATTTTCGTTTTTGATAAGACAAAGATATCAGCGCACCCATGGTGTCATCAGCAAAGGTGTTACTGAATAAACCAAAGAACTGAGGTGCCACTTCGCCGGAGTTATCTTCATAAACGGCCCGGGTACTAAGTACGGTTTTTTGTTCGCCAATGCTTAGTGGTTTTTGCAATTGTAAATCGATAGTTGAGCCTATACCGCCGGCTTGCAAGTGCGAGGGTGCTGATTTGTATACATCGGCACCACCAATTAGCTCTGCACCAAGTAAGTCGAAACGAAAATTGCGGCCTGCTGTGTCGGTAGCCAGTCGGCGTCCACCGACTAAAACAGAGTTGAAGTTAGGGCCGAAACCCCGCACAGTAACTTGAGAACCTTCACCACCAGCGCGGTCGATAGACACACCCGGAATACGCTGCAATGACTCCGCGACATTTGTGTCCGGGAATTTACCGATGTCTTCGGCAACAATGCTATCTAACACTTCATCGCTGTTTTTCTTGCGGTTTAAACTTTGGCTTAGACTGGCGCGAATACCGCGCACTTGAATGGTTTCTATAGCGTCATCTTCATTTGCGGTGGTTTGTGCAAACGCTGTCCCACCAGTTAAAGACTGAGCCACAGCAATAGCAATCGCTGTATTTTTTAACAGGGAATTATGTGTCATTTTGGTTTTCATCGCCTTTTGAGCCTCCTGAGCCCGCCATCCGAAATTGTATACATCCCAATTGCCTGCTTGAAACCTGTTTCCATGTGAGTACAGGTCAGACAATTATATCAAAGTTGTTCTTTTTGTTATCATGGTATTTATTTAAACATATTATGTTTGCGGTTAAAACAAAAAAATAACAAAAAACAAACAAGGGTGATACGAAGAAGGGGCGAGCGTGCTTGTAGCGGGAAATAACTAAAGAGAATATGCAGTCTGTGTAGTACAAAAAAGAAGCGCAAAAAAACAAATCATGCAATATCGACTGCTTGACGAAACGCCCATTGATATGACGCCCAGATGTTTTGAGCCGTGTGATTCTCCTCATCTCGTTCACGAAATGGTGAAAACGGGTTTGGGCTTGGTCAGCACCCGATTCAAAGTGCTTGTATTTTATGCAAGTGGTCAACTCATAAAAGCAATATTAGGTTTACAGCAAACGCAATTTATTCGTCCAGGTTGCAGATACGCTTGAAATCAGGCCGGGAAAAATAAACAAATAAGGAATGATATCTTTGTACAGCGGGAAGGTTTTAGGGGATGAATGGCAAAGGAAACGAGAATTTTTTCGAAGAATGTGACGATCAAAGGGTATAGTGTCAGGCCTCTCGCCTTTAGGGGCGAAAGGCCATGAAACTGTACTTTTTTAGCAGTAGGTTGCTAACCTTTTTTCAGCTTATTCCGCTGAAGTACGAACTATTACGTTGTCTGCGCTGTACTCGCGAACAAAATCGTTCAATGATTTGTAATTGCAGATAATACTTTCGCCTTCTAAACCGAATTTTGCCAGGGCAGCTTCTTTACCTGAAGACAGTGCTTCAAGACAGGCCTGAGATGCAATATCGCGATTTTTTGCAACAAGCGCAATGGTTCTGGCTTCAGCAGTGTTATCTGCAGGTGTTTCTTTCGTTTTATACATATTCGCAAAAGTGTGCAAAGTCACGCCGTTACAACGTACTGATGCAGCAAACTCTTCAGAGTTTAAGCCTTTGCTGCGAACCAATCGCAATGCCTGCTGATAACCTTCATTTGCAGCTGTTAAGCACGCTTGAGTTTCGATGTTGTCGTTCAGAGGTTTTAGAACAAGGCTTTTGGCGAATGTTTGTGTAGCAGCAACAGATAATGTTAAAGCGAGAGCGACAGTAGACAGTTTCATTATTAAATTCCTATTTTGTAACTAAATTAGATATCACCGCTGTGATGTTTGTATTATCGCCTAAAAAAACCAAAAATAAAGTATTTTTTGTAATTTAATTACAGAAAATGCGTTTTTTTCTTTATTTTTACGACAAAAATGAAATAAAATTACACTGTGAAATGTTTTCTTATAGAAAAATTTACAAAGTATGCTTTCTCGTTACAGTTGCACGCTATTGTCAGGTGGCCTGACTACACTTCCAGTGTGACTGGCAGACAAAGATCTTTCGAATCGGTGAACCGAAATGGTCCGTGGGCGTAAAAATGACGTCCCAAAGCCAAAAGCAGATGGACAAATACCTATGAACGGATCTTCACAATAACGTTGGAACAACAGGCATACGATGGGTAAACAATTACGACCAGGCAATAGCAACCCTCGCTCTGTGCCTTACTTGCGGGAAGCCCGTCAAACCAGGTTGCTGAGAACACTGTTAGTTCTTGCCATTATTTACACACTTTACCTTGCCAAATCGTTACTTATTCCCCTGTTGTTTTCTGCTTTGTTAGCCTTGCTGTTAAGCCCATTGGTGGCTATGGCCAGAAAGTTCTATATTCCCAGGGCTGTTTCTGCTGCGGTATTAATGGCATTTCTTATTGCTCCGTTCAGTTTTTTGGGCATTGAGTTGGCAGAACCTGCCGAGCGGTGGATGAAAGCCCTGCCACAAATGGCAGCAGAAGTGACTCAGGAAATAGAAGATCTCAGCGATAGTCTTAAAAATGGTGGCGTTGAGGTACTTCCCGAGCCACAGAAAGAGCGTTCGTCCTTCTTTGGTTGGTTTGACGATGACGACGCGCCGCCGGTACCCGAAGACAAACAGGAAAATTTAGTGACCGGGAAGTTAAAACAAAGTGGCATGGAAATGCTGATGACTGCCTTAGGTGGTGCACCACTGTTGCTTGCACAGCTTTTTGGTTGCCTTATTCTCATATTGTTTCTGTTGGTATTTGGCCCGGAACTGTTCAGCGTTTTCATCAAGGACTTTCCCATTGTGACAAACAAGCGTCGGGCCATTGTTATGGTTAATCACATTCAAAGAGAGCTGTCGAATTACATCATTACTGTGAGCATTATCAACGGGTTGTTGGGTTTCATCACCGCGTTGGCGTTCACGTATTTAGGGGTTAAAGACGCCGTGCTTTGGGGGGTACTTGTTGCACTGATGAATTTTGTGCCCTACCTTGGTGGTCTGGTGAGCTGTTCTATTCTGCTTGTGGCCGGTGCAGTGCAATTTGGTTTAGTGAGTGCGGCTTTGTTACCTGCGGCAGTGTTTTTGAGTATAAATATAGTGGAATCGCAGTTTGTCACGCCAGCCATCTTGGGAAAGAGTATGCGGGTCAACCCACTTATAATCATTCTTTGGTTGTCAATTATGGGTTGGTTGTGGGGTGTTATTGGCGTTTTACTTGCTGTACCGGTATTAATGAGTATCAAAATTATTCTAGCTAACGTCGGCGCGCTGCCACATTGGGTAAAGCTTATTGAATCTTGAGGCCCAGAGTACGCTGACCGAGCGCTGGTTCTGTTTTCCTGCTACACACCCTGTTGCTGTTGTCATCTAAGTCTCAATAGGTCGTCTTCTGTTTCTCGTCATGAAATTTTAGCTCTTACAAAATTTTTTAAAACCTTTTGCTCAGTTCCCTCGACTTACCCTGTGATTGTTCTTTTAGATTTCAGGATAGTGTTGATGAAAATCACTGATACCAGTGGCCAGGATGTCACTCTTGCCACGCAAAAGTCTGTTAGGCCCTACGTCATAATTACTGTGTTGTTCCTGCTTATTGTCATTGCCGCTCTGTGGGTGGTTCCGGCGATGAGCAAATGGTCGGGGTCAGATTCCTCCGTCTCTGCGCAGCGTATTCGGGTGGCCACCGTAACCCGTGGAGACTTTACCCGGGACTTGTCTGTTCAGGGCCAGGTAGTAGCCGCAGTAAGCCCAAAGTTATATAGCCCAGCCCAAGGTACCATTACCTTTGAGGTTGATGCTGGTGACAGTGTGCGCAAAGGCCAAGTGCTGGCCACCATCGAAAGTTTTGAACTGGCCAACCAACTCAAGCAAGAGCAAGCGAGCTTGCAGGAAGCTGAAATGGCGCTGGACAGAGAAAAAATACAGGCTAAAAAACAGGCACTGGAGAATCAAAAAGCCGTGGATCTCGCCCAGGTTGCCCTGGAGGCGGCAGATCGTGAAAAGCGGCGTGCAGATAAAGCCTATCAAAGTAATTCCATTAGCCAGATTGATTTTGAGAAGGCCCAGGACGATCTTAAAAACGCGGAGCTAGTGCATCAACATGCAGTAGAGGACGCCGCGCTGAATAAAGAGAGTCTGGCATTTGAAATTCACACTAAAGCGCTGCAAGTAGAGCGGCAGTCACTGCTGGTGGATGAACTCAGTCGCAAGGTTGAAGAACTGACAATGCGTTCTCCGGTAAACGGTATCGTAGGCAATTTGGCTGTTCAGCAGAAAAACCAGGTCACGAAGAATCAACCAATTCTCAGCGTGGTTGATTTGTCTGAATTCGAATTGGAAGTGGCAATACCAGAGAGTTATGCCGACGACCTGGCCATCGGTATGGCCGCTGAAGTAGAGCTCAACGGCGAATCGCACCGGGCGGCGCTGGTTACTATCTCGCCCGAAATCGAGAACAATCAGGTAACCGGTAGAGTGCGATTCGCCACCCTCGACGACCGAGGAAACACACTGACGCAGCCTCGGGGATTAAGACAAAACCAGCGACTCACCACCCGTATTCTTATGGAAAATAAGCAGGACGTGCTGATGGTACAGCGCGGACAGTTCCTGGAAAGTGGTAGCGGTCGCATCGCGTATCTGGTGCGAAACGGCATGGCTCATAAAACGGCTATTACTACGGGCGCGCGCAGTCTTTCCAGTGTAGAAATTCTTTCAGGACTCGCGCCTGGCGACACCATTGTCGTGTCGGGTACTGAACAGTTTAACGGCGCCCAAACCATTCAAATTAATCAATAAGACAGCTCTACAGGGCAGAAGGAACACACCATGCTACAAATGACAGATGTGAAGAAAGTATTTCGTACGGATTTAATCGAAACTCATGCACTACGTGATTTTAGTCTCCAGGTAGACGAAGGAGATTTTGTGGCGGTTACCGGGCCATCGGGTTCGGGAAAGACCACATTTTTAAATATAGCCGGATTACTGGAAACCTTCAGCGACGGTACCTATGAGCTGGACGGTGTAAATGTAAGCCAACTAAACGACAAACAGCGCAGCAGGATGCGAAATGAAAAAATTGGCTTCATATTTCAAGGCTTCAACCTGATCCCCGATCTCGATTTATTCGACAACGTGGACGTGCCGCTTCGCTATCGCGGCTTTAACGCGAAAGAACGACGCAAGCGCATAGAACAAAGTTTGGATTTGGTGGGGTTAGCGAACCGAATGAAGCACCTTCCCGCACAATTATCCGGAGGGCAGCAACAGCGGGTTGCCATTGCGCGTGCGCTGGCCGGTGAACCCCGTTTTCTGTTGGCCGATGAACCGACGGGCAACCTGGACTCTACCATGGCCGCCAGTGTTATGGCGTTATTGCAAGATATCAACGCCCGTGGCACAACTATTGTCATGGTCACTCACGATCAGGTTCTCGCCAATCAGGCTAAACGCAATATATTCGTCAGGGACGGCCAGGTAAGTGAACTGTCAACCGGCGCTGCGTTCCCCAATGCAGCCATCGCCTGAGGATCAATCCATGTTTATCTATTACCTTCGACTCGCGGTGAAGAGCATCAAGCGAAATCCGGTTCTCAGCGGACTTATGGTGGCTGCTATTGCACTGGGGATTGGTTCGAGCATGACCACGATAACGGTGAATTACCTGATGTCGGCCAATCCTATTCCGGAAAAAAGTCATGCCCTGTATTACGTTCAGGTTGACAGTTGGGACCCACACAACGCGTTCAATGAAGACGATATTCCCAACCAGTTAACCTGGACAGAAGCCACTAATTTGATGGCCGCTAACAGGGCATTGCGACAGGCTGCGATGAGCCGTACCGGCGGAATAATGGAACCGGACAATAAAGATGTCAAACCATTTGAAGTATCGGCAAGACTGACGTTTCGCGATTTTTTTGCCATGTTTGAAGTGCCTTTTTTATACGGTAATCCATGGTCTGCTCGCGCTGATGAAAAGCGAGAGCAAGTGGTGGTGCTAACAAAGCGTATTAATGAGCAAGTCTTCGGCGGCGTAAATTCTGTGGGTGAGTCTATTCGGTTATTTGGTCGACAGTTTCGGGTAGTCGGAGTACTCGATGATTGGCAACCCATGCCTAAGTTCTACGATGTGAACAACGGCGCGTTTGAAGAATCGGAAGAAGTGTTTATTCCATTTATGCTCAAAGAAGAGTTGGCTTTGCCGAGTTGGGGTAACACCAATTGCTGGAAAGCTCCAGAAGGAGATGGCTTCGAGGCGCAACTTCGCTCAGAGTGTATCGGTTTTCAGATGTGGGTAGAGCTGCCCACACTAGAGGATAAAGCTGCTTATCTGGATTTTCTGCACAGTTACGTGAGCGAGCAGAAAACACTGGGGCGCTTTCCCCGTCCTATGCAAAACCGTTTGTCGGATGTCATGACCTGGATGGAAGACCAGGAAGTCGTTGCCGACGATGCGCAAATCATGCTGTGGTTATCGCTAATGTTTTTGTTTGTGTGCCTGCTGAATACGATTGGTTTGCTACTGGCGAAATTTAGCGGCAAAGCGTCTGAAATAGGATTGCGTAGAGCAGTAGGTGCATCGAAAGGCGATGTGTTTTTACAGCATTTGGTAGAAACCGCACTGATTGGCCTTGTTGGGGGATTATTGGGATTGTCGCTGGCCTTGGTGGGGTTAGAAGGCATTAAAAGCCTTTACGGAGAGTATATTCAGGCTCTCGCCGTGCTCGATCTTACCATGGTGCTGGTGGGACTAGTGCTGGCCCTTGTATCGAGCGTTGCGGCGGGGCTATATCCTACGTGGCGAGCCTGCAATATTGCGCCTGCCAGTCAACTCAAGAGTCAATAAGGAAGCCGTCATGTTAGAAATAGGACCTATTTTTCGATCACTGATGCGAAACAAAACCGGCGCGTTGCTCATTGCTATCCAAATTGCCATAACTATGACTATTGTGGTGAATGCGGTTTTCATTGTGTATGAGCGCAGTCAGAAAATGCAGCGCGAAAGCGGTATTGATGAAGCAAATTCTTTCTACCTTTCCAGTTCTGGTTTTGGTTCAAACTTCAATGCTAAAGTGACCATCACAGAGGATCTCGCGGCACTTCGCCAGTTACCCGGTGTGATTGACGCTGTGCAGATAAATGCCATCCCCATCAGTGGAGGTGGTTGGTCTATGGGACTTAAAACCCAGGCTGGCGTTGAGTACGATGGCGTTGGCGTGGCGGTGTATATGGTCGATGAACACGGCGTCAATGCGCTGGATCTCGATGTTATTGCCGGGGAAAACTTTACCGCTACCGATGTTCGCTGGCGGGAACCCGCTCAAAGTGACTGGCCGAATGACGTCATTATCACCAAGGCCATGGCTGAGGCATTGTTTCCCGACGAGCATTATTCTAAAACTGTGGGTAAAACGGTGTACATCAACGATACAGAACCTATGGTGATAAAGGGGATTGTCGATAAACTTCAGGCGCCCTGGGTGGGGTGGAGCCGGGTGGAAAATGCTATGTTGTCGCCGGAACATCTGAATAATGATGCTACTCGTTATTTTGTGCGCACGGAAGCAGGCCAGCGAGATGCGGTCATGCAACAGGTTGAAACGTTCTTAGCCGAACGACACACCGGCAGAATTATTCGCGGTTTGAACACAATTGAAGAAACCCGGGCGCGAAGCTATCGTGGCGATAGCGCCATGATTAAAATTTTGACCACCGTCATGATTGTTCTCACTGTCGTAACGGCACTGGGTATTGTGGGGCTAGCCAGTTTCAGCGTAAACAGTCGTAGAAAACAAATAGGCACCCGGCGGGCACTTGGCGCAAGTAAGGGCGCGGTATTGCGGTATTTCATGATGGAAAACTTTATCATTACAACGGTTGGCGTATTAGTGGGGGCCGCGCTCACAATAGGGCTGAATATTGTGCTTGTTGAACAGTTTGATTTGACGCCAATCACCTGGTACTACATTCCAGTTGGCATGCTCATACTTTGGCTGGTAGGGCAGTTGGCCGTGTTTGGGCCAGCCAGCCGGGCGGCTGGTATCCCTCCGGCTATCGCAACCCGAACAGTGTGAATGTCGCCATTGTTAAGGCTGGCGTGCACCAGCCTTAACGCGCCAGTAATTATTGGTATCCAGTCTCCCTCCTTATTGTTATGCCGCATGATTTATGCTCATGGTTTGATGATTTTATATCATTTTTATTCATGTGTTGGCCGTTGTATAACTGTGGCTACTGCCTATGACGCAGTGAATAAAATGAGATTTTTTGCTAACACAGTGCCCGGATATCATGAATAAAGCGTTCACCTTTACACTTAAACGACTTCGCTTTGACGAAGAGTATTGCCCATCAGAAAACACCCGCCTCACCACTAACTTTGCAAATTTGGCGAGAGGAAAGCAACGTCGTGAGAATCTTCGCAATACCCTGACGATGATAAACAATCGCTTCAATGCACTAGCTCAGTGGGATAATCCACAGAGAAACCGTTACGCCGTTGAACTGGATATTATCTCTGCAGATATCGACGTGGAGGGGAATGGAAACAGCTTCCCCTCCATTGAGGTGCTGCATGCACAAATTCTCGACAACAAAACCCAACAACGCATTGACGGTATGGTGGGCAACAATTTTTCATCCTACGTTCGCGATTATGACTTTAGTGTGCTGTTACAAGCGCACAATAAGCATACCAACACATTTTCCGTGCCGGATAGTTTTGGCGAACTTCACGGCAAGCTCTTTCAGGAGTTTGTCAACTCTGCTGTGTATAAAGAGAATTTTTCAAAACTCCCGGTAATTTGCCTAAGTGTGTCAGAAAACAAAACTTACCATCGCAGTGAAAATCACCATCCGGTATTAGGAGTGGAATATCAGGTAACCACGTCTTCATTAACCGAGCAGTATTTTAAAAAAATGGGGCTTAATGTGCGCTATTTCATGCCTCCTGACAGCTCTGCGCCGTTGGCTTTCTATTTTTATGGTGACTTGCTCAACGACTACACCAACCTGGAGCTCATTAGTACGGTAAGTGTTATGGAGACGTTTCAAAAAATTTACCGTCCGGAGATATATAACGCCAACGCCACGGCGGGGAAGGTCTATCAGCCGAGCTTGCAGCACCAGGACCACTCTCTCACTCAAATTGTCTACGACCGTGAAGAGCGAAGCAGGCTGGCGATTGAACAGGGCAGGTTCACCGAGACACATTTCATCAAGCCTTATGAGGCAATATTAAATCAATGGGCAGCCAACTGGCCGCGCCGGCAACGCGCGGCTATTTTCAAGTAGAGCAGACAATGACAACACGTTTACCAACTTCTTTTGCGGGCAGTTTGCCCAAGCCACAGTGGCTGGCACAACCTGAAACCTTGTGGTCGCCATGGAAATTAGAGGGCGGGGCCTTAACCGAGGGAAAGCGGGACGCATTGCGCGTATCCCTGCACGACCAACTTCAGGCCGGCATTGATATTGTGAGTGATGGCGAACAGACTCGTCAGCATTTCGTTACCACGTTTATAGAGCAATTAGGCGGTGTGGATTTTTCCAAGCGCAAGGTGATGAAAATACGCAATCGCTATGACGCCAGTGTACCGGTTGTCGTGGATGCTGTTACCTATAAAAAACCGGTGTTTGCGAGCGATGCGGCCTTTTTGCGTAGTCAAACCACAAAACCTATTAAGTGGGCGCTGCCAGGCCCGATGACGATGGTAGACACATTGTACGACGCTCACTACAAGAGTAGGGAAAAACTGGCGTGGGAATTTGCAGTGATTTTAAATCAGGAAGCCAAAGCATTGGAAGCGGCGGGAGTCGATATTATTCAGTTTGACGAACCAGCCTTTAATGTGTTTTTTGATGAAGTGAATGATTGGGGCGTAGCGACGCTTGAAAGAGCCGTGCAAGGCTTGCGCTGTGAAACCGCTGTGCATATCTGTTATGGCTACGGCATAAAGGCCAATACCGATTGGAAAAAGACACTCGGCGCACAATGGCGACAGTATGAAGCCGTGTTTCCCAAATTGCAGCAATCCGCCATAGATATGGTGTCGTTAGAATGTCAAAACTCAAAAGTACCCATGGAACTCATTGCGTTGCTACGTGGGAAAAAGGTCATGGTAGGCGCCATTGACGTGGCAAATCACACCGTAGAAACCCCACAAGAAGTCGCGGCAACGTTGGAAAAAGCCCTCGCGTTTGTGGATGCTGATAAACTTTACCCTTGCACAAACTGCGGCATGGCGCCGCTACCCCGGCAAGTGGCATTTGGTAAATTAAAGGCATTGTGCCAAGGAGCAGCGCTTATCAGACAAGGGCTTTGAAGGTGGCAGTGGTTTCTTCCGTTGCACATTTTTGCATTAGCTGATGTAATGCAATGCTGCGGTGAGAAGACAATTTTTGGTATGGCCCGAAAAAAAAGAACGACAATTGAGGATGTGGCGAAACTTGCTGGTGTATCGAGCATGACGGTATCCCGCGTCCTCAATAATGAATCGAAGGTAAGCGAAAAAAGAAAGGAGAAAGTGCTAAGTGCGGTGAAGGCCCTTAACTATCGGCCCAACGTGGCAGCACGAGGACTCGCCAGCAACAAATCATTCTTTCTTGGGCTGCTTTACTACGATTTGAATGGGTCGTATGTTAGTCAGTTTCTGCTGTCGGCATTAAAACACTGTCGTCGCAGGGGGTATCATCTGGTGGTTGATGAAGTCGACGACAATGTGCCGCGTTCGCTGGAGTCTATTCGCGAACTCATCACCACCACACAGGTTGACGGCATGATTTTACTGCCACCAGTGAGTGATAAAGAAGAAGTGATTTCACTACTTGAAGCTCATCATGTGCCTGTTGTGCGGGTGGCGCCTGACAAGAATTTAACGTCTTCCCCTTTTATTTGTATTGATGATTACCAGGCTGCATTTGATATCACAGAATATCTTATTGCTCAGGGGCACACGCGCATCGCTCATATTGTTGGCGATGCAAAGCAAGGCGCTAGCCGCATGCGCTATCAAGGCTATCTCGACGCGTTGCGCTCTAACGGGTTGTCAGTGCCGCCAGAGTATATTGAACAGGGGGCGTTTACCTACAAGTCCGGCTTGGCTTGTGCCGATAAACTGCTTACACTGGGCTCTAGGCCAACCGCCGTTTTTGCGGCTAACGATGAAATGGCGGCGGCAGTGGTGTCAGTGGCCTACGTTAACGGTTTACAGGTTCCCAAAGATCTTTCCGTCGTTGGGTTCGACGATGCTCAGTTAGCAACGACTATTTCTCCTCACCTTACCACGGTGCGTCAGCCGATTACCGAAATGGCAAGAACGGCCATTGATATTCTGGCATCGGGTAAACTCACGCAACCAGCAACATGTACGCTTCGCGATCTCAGACATATTTTGGATTTTGAAATTGTCGAAAGAGAATCGGTTCGCGCACTGAGCTAACGTGACTCCCTTAATATTTGTAAGCGGTATCTGTATCACTTTTCTTTTCGCCATCATGTAAATAAATATTGAATGATGTGTAATTATTGCGTAATTTGTTAGCGCTATCATTTTTTGTGGTGGAAAACTAATATTGTTATTAGCCTCCAATACTATGGCTTGTTGAGGGCGATGACTTTCGAGCTGGAACAACAATGAGAGTGAGGAGGTGCCATGCATAGGTGTGGTTCGAGTAATGTACTTTATGTTGTTATCGTGGCGTTGGGTGGCTTTATCTTTGGTTTTGACGCCTCTGTCATCTCCGGCGTTGTAAGGTTTGTCGCTACAGAGTTTCAACTCAATGAGTGGCAGCAAGGTTTAGTGGTAAGTGCTCCGACACTTGGGGCGGTGCTAGGCTCTTTTTTTGCTGGCCCCTGTGCAGATAAGTTCGGGCGTAAAAATGTGTTGATCAGCATTGCCTTTATTTATTGCTTCTCGTCATTATTGTCTGCATCGGCTACCAGTTATAGTGCGCTGGTGTTCGCTCGCTGTATCGGCGGTATTGCTTTTGCCTCCCTGGTATTGGCTCCTATGTATATTGCAGAAATCTCCCCTAGTCAGCAACGGGGGAAGATGATTTCTATCAATCAGCTGAATATTGTAGTGGGTTTTTCCGCGGCCTATTTTGCTAATTATTTCCTCTTAAAAATCAGTGCGAGTGGCGCTGAATGGGCAGATAGTCTGGGTATGAGCGAGCATGTTTGGCGGTGGATGCTAGGTATTGAGGTAGTGCCGGCCGTCCTATACCTCGTGGCGTTGACCACCATACCTGAAAGCCCAAGATGGCTGGTGATGAATAACAGGATAGACGAGGGAAAAAGGGTGATTGGTATGCTTTTCCCCAGCGCGGAAGCTGACAAATTTGTACGCGACATAAAAGGTAGCCAAACTCGCACCATGTCGTCGTTGTCAGAACGGCTTACCCTGCTTTTTTCAAAACCCATGCGCTTGGTGTTAGCCGTTGGGCTGTTGGTTGCTTGTTGTCAACAAATCACCGGTGTCAACGCCGTTTATTTCTACGCGCCCACCATTTTTGAGCAAAGTGGAATAGGCCAGGATGCGGCATACTCTCAAGCTATATTGGTTGGCCTGACGAATGTAGTGTTTACTATTGTAGCCATGTTGCTGATTGATAAGCTGGGCCGAAAACCACTCATGCTAATTGGTCTTGCCGGCGTAGCCGTGAGCATGAGTGTGGTGGCGTATGGATTTAGCCAGGCCACGTATTCCCTATCTGCAGAAAAAATGCATCTTATTGAAAATCGTGAAGTGAAGGAAAAGGTGGCGCCGTTGCTAGGCGAAGTCTATACCAATGACGTGCAATTCAAGAACGCCATTGTTGCTCGCTTAGGAAAAACGGAGGCCAGGGAATATGAATCTGCTTTGATTCAAGCTGCTGTGACCATGAATCCTATGCTCATTCTAGCGGGAATTTTGGGGTTTGTTGCCTCGTTTGCGGTCTCGTTGGGGCCGGTGATGTGGGTGCTATTGGCGGAAATATTCCCCAACCATATCCGAGGAATAGGCATTGCTTTTACAGGGTTGTTTAACAGTATCGTGAGCTTTTCTGTACAACTGGTATTTCCCGTTGAGGTGGCGACGTTAGGTACGTCGGTAACGTTTCTCATTTATGGGGTGTTCGCTGTGTTCGGCTTCGTTTTGGTTTACAGAGTGTTACCCGAAACGAAAGGCAAATCGCTGGAGGATATTGAAAACGTGCTCGTAATTACACCCGCAGTGGAGTCCGCAAAAGGATGAGTACCATTATTGATAAAACAAAGAGTAATATAAAGTGGGGCATAGTGAGTACAGGGCGTATTGCGCAACAGTTCGTTGATGATATGCAATACGTCAGTGGGAGTGAGGTTGTTGCTGTGGCTGCGCGGCGGGAAGAGGATGCGAAAACCTTCGCCACATAGCGATCCCCGACTTCTGGCGAGCCCGTAAGGCCTCGCTATTTGTGTTGGATGATGAAGTAGATTGCTTTGAGGACCCGCGGCGGAGCCAGGGTTTTCACTATGAAGCGCAAGCGGTAGCGGATGATATACGCCATGGTCGGCTAGGTTATGAAATTGTACCGCATGCGCGCAGTTTATGGCTGCAACAGCAAATCCAGACTATCAAGACACATTGCCGCTTGAAGGTCCATTAGCGCTATTGGTGCTCCACAATACCAGGAAATATTGTGTATACCATCTATCGCCAGGAATGGCATCAGTGTAGTGGCCATGTAAGGCCCTCTCTTCTGGTTTGTTACGCATTTTCGCGATAGGTGAAATAGCTGAAGTCGGCGTGTAGATTCTGTCCGGACAAATCCTGGCATGCCAGGCAGTAAAATGCGCCAGTGAAGCAGGGGTGAAAGCGTGTTTCACCATGTTCGACGTAATCGTCGGACAGGATGCTGCCGTCCAGCTCTGGCCCAATCTTTTGCCAGTTTCCCTCCATTAATGCATAGTGAAATTGAATGACTGAGCCGGTAAATTCAGCTTTGAGGTAAACTTTTTCTGCCCCTGTAATATCTATCGGCTCCGCGTTAGGCTGGGTGGTCAGGTGATTGTCACAGCTCAGTACAGTGAGAAATTTTCGTCCCGAATATGTGCCGAAGTCGTCGCCGTAAATGTGTAAATAATGGTAGTGGAATGTGTTGTAGTAACACACAAGCCCAGCCATTTGCTGAAAATTTTCTGGAGAAAATTCAACACAAGTTTCAGCACTGGAGATGTGGGCTTGCACCCTTCTGCCCACCAGACTTTGTTCAAAGCAGGAGCTCAGTGACTCACGGCCGTAGAGTCTTAGGTAGCCTTGCCGCTCTTGCGTGGTTATCCATTCTGGTGACATAGGAACGCGCAGTGATTGAAATTGTATATCGAGTTCCGGGCTATCGAAGCTCACCGATCCCGGTGCTGCAGTAAACGGATACTCAGGTAACGACGGGGCTTCAACATAGAGTCTCGCTTCTTTACTGTTATGGGTAAGGTAAAGCCAGTCGTCTTCTCGCCACTCCACCTGTTCAATGGCAGTCTCTCGTCCAGTGATACAACGCCCAAGTTCAGTTAACGGCCTTCCCGTGAGAAAAACTGCGTACCATTCACCGTTCTGTGTCTCTACCAAATCGCCGTGCCCCAGTTTTTGCAACGGTGCTTTGGGGTTGTATTTGGCGGTGATTATCGGATTTTCAGGGTGTACTTCATAAGGCCCTAATACAGAGCGTGAACGCGCCAGCGTGACGCAATGCTCATAGCTGGTACCGCCTTCTGCAGTAAGTAAATAGTACCAGCCATTTCGTTTGTATAGGTGAGGCCCCTCGGTGCGACCGTGTTCGGTGCCTTCAAAAATATGATGAATCCTGCCCGTGAGTGCGTTTGTTTCTTTGCAAAATTCCTGTAGCACGACACCACCAAAGAACTTGCCATTGCGATGGTCCATTAACATATTTACAAAGTAAGATTTGCCGTCATCATCGTGGAATAACGACGAGTCGAATCCGCTGGCATTTAAAAAAACAGGTTCCGACCAGGGCCCGCGTATGTCAGTGGCAGTAACCAGATAGTTTGGTGTGTCTTTCCAGTCGCCATTAAAACTCTTCACATTGCAATAAAGCAAGTAGAAAACGCCATCGTGATAAGACAAGCAGGGCGCCCACACACCACAGGAATCGGGCACGCCGCGCATATCAAGTTGCGACACTCTGTCAAGTGGCCGGTGAATGAGTTGCCAATTGACAAGATCTCTGGAGTGATGGATTTGGTATCCAGGAAACCACTCGAATGTGGAGGTGACAATGTAATAGTCATCTTCTACTCGCAGGATGTTTGGATCTGGGTTGAAACCAGTGAGAATGGGGTTTTGAATATATTTTTTTGACATGGGCTTAATCGTACTCGCTTGTTTGAATCCACAGGGAGGTATCATTTACCTGTTCTAACCACTTAGCCTTGATGTAAGGGTTAGCCTGAACACGAGAGTCTCCCCAGTTACCCTGCGGGCAACCATCGCGACCGGCAGCGGCATTTTCATTACATTGCCACATGCCCTGAGCGTCCCAGTGGGTATTGATATAGGCAACAACCTTAATGATGTCTCTGTTGCGCCTGATGAATTCGAAATAAGGTGCATACCAGTTGTGCCATATCTCCATGGCACTTAGCGGTTGAGGTTTGTTCTGATGGATAGGGCTTTTGGTTAATGCTCCTGTCCGATAACCCTGGGGAGCTGATTCCGCTATCATAATGGGCTTCTGATGTGTCCTGGCAAATGAGAGCGCTGCCTCTTGCCCTTCTGCAGGGTTTGATGGTGGCTGGTAGTTCCATAAGCTAAGATCGCGATAAAATACCGAGATACCTACAAAGTCCACAACATCGTCACCGGGATACCAGCTACTAAAATGGTTAGGTGCCGCCACGTCATACTTTGTTTGATCATATCCGTCAGGCCAAACGGCAGACTGCCATACCGTAGCGACATGAGCAGTATCAGCATTATCGAGTGCTCGGGCAATGTAGCGAAAGGCGGCTTTATATGCTTCAGGCTCATAGCAATTCCACGGACCATCGAACTCATAACCTATACGCAGAAATACCTTTCGGGGAGCGAGTGATACGAGGTAGTCAATCAGGGTCGCCAGGCTGTCGTCGTAGTCACCGTTGGCAAGGCGGGCCGGATGATTCACCTGATTACAGGTATCCAAAGCAAGACCGATTGCTAACGCGGCATGGGGAACCTCGCTTAAGGTTCGATCAAAATCTGTTGTTCCGGCGTCCCACGAGGACGCTTGTCGAATACCGTGTAGCGTATCATCAGGAACAGGTGATTTTAATTGTGTATAGAGTGTTACAGCCTCGACGTTATCTTCCTGCACTTGGGAAAGATAATTGGAAATGGTATCGGAATCCTGGCCGATGAACAGCAGTAGTTTGTTGTCAGGTGGTACGTGATGGGAAGAGCGCTGTCGTTTGTCTTGGTGTGAAGCGCATCCTGTAAGTAGCAAAGTAAACGTACTAAGTACAACAATTATTTTTTTCATATTCAGTCACCACCTACTCGCGTGTTCTTACAGTGATAGCAAAACAAATCTAAAACTTACGCGATTTAATTTTGTTACCGTTAACATTTTTAACATAAATGACGGCGAGGTTCGTTGTAAACCTCTTTTTTGTTACTTTTTTGCTTATTGCTAAGCATTGATATACGGCCTAAGTGTCGAATTTTACTAAGTCTTGCCTCAATAAGTTGGTTTTTCCATACACTAAAATTCTTTCTTTGTTACGAAAATTCGTTTTTGTCTTGCCGGTGTTAATAAATTGTTCTTTTTTTGTTTGATGCGCTTGTTTTTTGATGATAAGTTAATTTCATTGTTAGCGCTAACATTTTTGTTGGCTCATTGTTTTTGGATGCTGTTGAGCATAGTGAGTTTACCCGCGGTGCGGGTGTCACGTGGTACGACGGTATTTTGTTTTACAACGAGATAAAAACCCGGGGAGGGGACAATATGAGAAGCCACATCAGCACAACGCCATCCGCATTATCCTTAGCGATAGCCGCTGCGCTATTTATTACACCGAATATCAGCGTTGCGCAGAGCGCTGACGAAGATATGGAAGTGATTGAGGTATCGGGCATTCGCTCTTCAGTTATTAAAGCCATGGACGTAAAGCGACACTCCCAGGGTGTGGTGGATGCTATTTCGGCCGAAGATATTGGTAAGTTTCCCGATACCAACCTGGCAGAGTCATTACAGCGAATATCCGGGGTTTCTATCGATCGTAAAAACAACGAAGGGAATCAAATTACCGTTCGCGGCTTTGGTCCAAGTTTCAACCTGGTTACGTTGAATGGTCGTTTAATGCCATTTGCCGACTCACCGAAACAAGAAGGGGCAGGCGGCACCCAAAACCGCAGCTTTAATTTTGAACAAATAGCCGCCGAATCTGTGAGTGGCGTGCAAATATATAAAACAGCCAGAGCTGATGTTGCGTCAGGCGGTATCGGTGCCACTGTTAACATTGAAACTGCAAAGCCGTTTAACTTCGATGGCTTTAAATCTGCTTTTAGTGTGAAGGGTATTCACGATAGTTCTGTCCAAAAAGGCAGTGAAGTCACCCCTGAATTCTCCGGTATGGTATCGAACCGTTTTATGGACGGAAAGCTCGGTGTACTGCTAGCTTATTCCTCGAGTGACCGGGACAGCGCTCAGGAAATCATTGCAACTGACGGCTGGCTTCGGCAAACCGGTGGCAACTGCGAGTTAGGGTACGCCACACCCTTTAGCCCTGATTGCGGTGGGGCTGGTGGTTCGGTTGATACATCAAATATTGACCTTTCCCGCAACCCGGAAGGACACCTCTGGCTACCGCAAAATTACAACATGGATGTATCTCACCATGAGCGCTCACGAACCAATGCACAATTGGTTGTGCAATTTGCGCCTTCTGACGATCTTGAGGTAACACTGGACTATTTCATGTCGGACTATGAAACTACCATTGAGCGCTATCAAACTGCCTACTGGGTGGGAAATTGGGTAAATGCGGTCGCAGATGCTAACGGTACCTTAGCGCATATTACCAATGGTGCGGGTGGTACTGATTTCATCGGCTATTATGATGAAATTGAAACACAAAACGATTCTGTGGGCGTCAATGTAAAATGGCAACTCACAGATACCTTGCGTATGGCGTTTGACGCACACCATTCTGCATCACATGCTCAGCCAGATGGCACGATTTCTGAAAACTCCCTATTGCTAACGAACGCTGATTTTGCTTGTAATACGTTTGAGGTTTGCTACGCAGGGCAGTACACGCTGGACTATAACGATAGTGGGGACTTACCTCGTTTGAATGATCAGTCGTCAATGGCAGCAGCAGGGTTTGATGGTCAGATGCGCTATTTGTATACCGGTGAGGTGATGACTGGTATCGATGGACCCTATGATCCAGGCCTAGTCGGTGGAAACCTGGCTATTGGTCGGGGCAACGAAGTTGAGAATACCATTGATCAAATCAAACTTGACTTCACGTGGTTAAACGATGGTGACAGCGATTTAGCAGCCGTTAGTTTTGGGGTAGGTTATGTCGATTTTAATTACGACACTACCTGGCGCATGCACTTTACAGGATTGGGTCGCAGCTGGAACCCCAGTGAAAGTGACTTAATTTACCTGGAAAGAGGTAATCTGGGCAGTGAGTTTTCTAATAGTGATACCCTTTTCCCATATGTGGTGGAGTTTGACGTCAATGAGTTGTTGAATCGGGTGAATGATGATGTAGGTTTTTCCTATAACCCCAACGTAGTGAATGAATTACAGGAAAAAACCTTATCGGCATACGTTCAACTGGAATTCGAAACGGAGTTTCACGGTATGCTGGTGGATATTGTCGCTGGCACCCGCTACGAAACTACAGATGTCACAGGGGTCACATCTCAGGTAACGCCTTATGCGCTGCGATACGTTAGTTTGACGGAATTGCGTTCACAATTTGACTCAGAGCCTCAATTTGGTGTCAGTGAATTAAGCGGTGATTATACCTACTTATTGCCTAATATCGATATTGCTGTGGAAATGACGGATGACTTTATCGCCCGTCTATCCGCAGGCCGAAGTCTTACGCGTAATGATTTAACCGCATTGCGGCCAGCTACAAATATCGCTAATTCGCGACCTGCCGGCCCATACCTGGCTTATCAGGGCAACCCTGATTTAAAACCCTATGTCGCTGATAGTGTTGATGTGTCTTTAGAGTGGTACTACGACGAAGGCAGCTATGCATCGATTGGATACTTTAAAAAATGGGTTGATAATTACATATCTAACAACACTGTGTCGGGTAAATTGTATAATGCCGACGGCATAGCTTATACCGATCCAAGTCAGGGAGATCTGGGTAATGGAGCCGGTCAATGCCCGTTAAACGGTACCGATTCGCCGGTTTGTGATGGCACGGCAGTCGCAAACTCACCTGTAATAGACTGGCTAATCACCACGCCTGTGAACGAAGAGTCTGCCAGTGTTGATGGTATCGAACTCGCCGTTCAACACTTATTCGACGATACCGGTTTTGGGATCCAGGCTAACGCCACTTTTGTCGACGGCGACGTTGAGTATGATATTAGAAGCGTAGTACAACAAACGGCACTAATTGGACTAAGTGACTCTGCAAATCTGGTTGCTTTTTATGATAAAAACGGGTTTCAGGTTCGCGTCGCGTACAATTGGCGTGACGATTTCCTGGCTTCGACAGATCAACTTCGCGCTCCGGATGAGCCTGTGTTTACTGAATCCTATGGGCAGGTTGATGCCAACATCAGTTATGACATTAACGAACATTTTACGTTGTTTGTTGAAGGCGTAAACCTAACCGAATCGTCACTGCGACAGCATGGTCGGTTCTCGAATCAACTGGTGAGTGCGCAGGCCTTTCAGGCGCGTTACAACGTAGGGTTCCGGGGAACCTTCTAGCATTATGTGGCCGCGGTATGGCGGCCATTTTCTTACCCAGAGCAACGTTCCCCAGCGCGGTCGCTGAAGAGAAAACGTACGCGTGTTGATTAAATCGTAGTTTACAACCCGAGTTCAGACAGACCTGGGTGATCATCCGGGCGTCTACCCAAAGGCCAGTGAAACAATCTGTCTTCTTCGCGTATAGGTAAATCGTTTAACGCTGCGTAGCGGTTAGTCATTAATCCCTGGGCATTGAACTCCCAGTTTTCGTTGCCGTAGGAACGAAACCAATTCCCAGAATCATCGTGCCATTCATACGCATACCGCACTGAAATGCGATTATCCGTATACGCCCACAGCTCTTTTGTCAGCCGGTATTCAAGCTCTTTGGCCCACTTGCGCTCGAGAAATGCCTTGGCTTCCTCCCTGGATGTTATAAATTCTGCGCGATTTCGCCAATGGGTATCTTTACTGTATGCCTTAGCTACTTTGTCCGGATTTCGGCCGTTCCAGCCATCCTCAGCCAACCTGACTTTCTCAATGGCGGACTCGCGGGTAAAAGGGGGAAGGGGTTTGCGTATTTCGTTAGTGGTTTCCATTTGATTCTCCAGATGCTCAGTACAGATAAATGACTATAAACTAAAAGTAGACAGATCTGTATATCTAAATGTTCTATGGCATTTCTGTTGGAGTTAAGGTGAGTGTTTGTACACCATTGAAATGCAGTGGCATGGTATACTGCGTGGAAAAATAGCCTGAGATTATTTATGTCATCGCAACCGAACAACCCTCTCCATGGACTTACCCTGGAGAAAATTGTTACCGAACTGCAGAGCCACTACGGATGGGACGGACTTTATTACCGCATTAAAATTAACTGCTTCAGTAACGATCCTTCTATTAAATCCTCACTTAAATTTTTGCGCAGAACCCAATGGGCGCGGGATAAAGTCGAACAGCTTTATATTAGTACGTTTGTTAAAAATGGCCTGAATTAATGTTGTCTGGCTGGTCCGGGCTGCAGACGTGAAGAAATCAAGAGGAATGCCTCTCTATGTGCCCGAACTACGAAAATCTCGGGCGGCTTTGGTTTATTTTAACGTGTATTCCATCAGTAAAATGTCGCTTTTAAGTTTGCGCATCACGACTCTTTCACCGCTTTGTTCCTCGAGTTCTTCATTGGTCGTTTTCATATATGCGACGTATTCGTCATAGCGTTTGTCGTATTCTGCGTTGGATACCCACTTTTCAAATACAGTCACTAAGTACAAATCAGGCTCGCCTTCTCTGGGATGCAAGTTAGCCAGTACTTTATAATCAACTATCCACCCCTTTTTCTTGGCGAAATCCATATACTTCTTCCATTGTTTTGCCAAGTGATTAGCATAATTTAAACTTTGCCCTGGCATTACCTCAATGCCGGACACTTCCCAGTAGTTTCCGGCTGTGTAAGGTAGTTCATCTGTTTGTGCCACTGCATGAACACTGCAAATACATAAAACCACTGCTACCGCGTATTTATACATCTTTCCATAATTTTTCATTATTAACTCCATCTACGTAGTTAGGGTGCCTTACCTGCGGCCTCTGCGACAGGTTTGAAGGCGTGAACATAGTAGAACTATATTCACAGTTGTACAAATTTTATTCGCTTGGTTGTTGTGTATTAGCAGCAAAACGTATTTTTCCAATCCGACATTTAAGGGAAAGTAACTTCTCCAGTGAGCAAACCCACAGCCACCTCGATGGCATGGTCCTGGTTATTTTCCCGTTGTGTCTTTGAGAACACTTCAGTGTTAATGTCAACGGGAATACCCGTACGCTCAAACCATTCTTCATCTGTACTCAGGTATCGCTCGTTGGCCAGCGTAAAGGTAAAACCATTGGGTAGTTGCTTTTGTAGCGCATCAGAAAGTGCACCTTGGGTGGGTTGACCAACAATCGTTACATGAGGAAAACTTCGCATGATGAGGGTAAATACTTCAGCAGCACTGACGGTACTGGCGCTGGTAAGCAGGATGATAGGTTTGGTGTAGGGCGTGTCTTGGGATGACAACACTATCTCGCTACGTAAATAATTTGCGCCCATAGCTTCGGTTTCCTTGGAATAGACGTGTTGCTCTCCGGCAAACAGAAAGCGGGCAATGGCCAAGGCTATTACATCTCGTCCGCCGTTGTTCAGCCTTACATCAACAATTAATCCGTCAGTAGAGGCGAGATCTGTCATCGCTTCCATCATGGCGGTTTCGGCCGCAGCAATATCGGCGTCTATATCGTCAGGATCATCGTTGAAAGCGAACATTCTTTGAATGGACAGGTAGCCCAGGCCTCCTTGTTGAAACCAAACCAGTGCATCACCGCCAGCGGTATGCACAGACCCATCTTCAGCATACTGTAAAGCGGCATCACTTATTTTCTGTAACGCATCAGCAATATAGTTGTTGGCGTCGTCAGTTGCATGAGATGGCAAGGGAAGCGTCAGGTCGTTTGCTGTGGCAAATTCGCTTAGCAGCGTATCTATGAGTGTGGGGGCATTGTTAACACCAAAGGTGCCTGAAGAGGCAGAAGTCACGGATACATGGGCGTCCCGAAGCGGAGCGATCATTGTGGAGATAGATTCAAACAGCGCTTCGTCAGAGGTGTCTTCGTCAATGCCAACTATCGCATTTTGATAAAGACCTGGCCAGTCTGTATCCGTCAATGCAAAGTCTACATAGTAGTTATCAAAGGTTTGATACAAATACGCCAGATCTCTTTCCGGGTTTCGGGTATAGCCGCTTTCTCCTTGCCGTGCAATCATCCCGTTTTCACATGATACGGGCAGACGCGGGCTGAGGGTTACGCCGCCAACAGAGGCTTCATATATCATGTGGTTCGCTGTGGCATTTAACGGATGATCGCCCTCACGTTCAACTAATGTCAGTTTATCTTCGCTCAGCGTAAAGTTGTCCGCCATATCCTGGGGGGAAACAGCATCAATCTCCATAGTTTTGAGGCAGTAATCGGTGGTGTAGTCAAACAGAACGAGCGTGTCATCTTCATACTGAATACCTCGGCCATAACTGTGCGCCAGCCACACTCCGTGGTAATCAGAGTGCGTTCGCCTGGGTTGGGGAGTGGCGCCATCGGGATGTGAACTGCCGCAAGCGGTAACAACAAGTAGCGTGGTTATGGCAACCACCGCGTGTTTAAATAAAGGGGTCATTGTATTCACTCCATCGTGTAAATTGAGAACAGGTAGAAGCCTTGCCAAATATCAGGCTGTTAGCTGTGTTGTACTGATACTGCGATATTTTGAACGGCACTGGGTGAAGGAAGGGTGAATGTGAGTCTCGATGAATGCACAATGAGCCGTGTTTTTTATTGTGACGCATTTTGTTACACGGTGTTTTTGACAATGCTACGGGGTGAGGTTATTCTTTAACCACTTTCTTCTAGGAGTTTACGCCGTCATGAACAATTAAGCCTGTCATCCATCTTTCTTCATTTCTTGGATTTACAGGGTTAATGGGCGTAGCTTGTCTGTTTTCTTATCTATTTACCGAATTTGCATTGTTACAAACCCTGACTTAAGTCTGGGTTTGGTATCATGCACCTGGTTCATGCTGCGACTTTGCCCCTGATTATCAGGAGGCTAACAATGCCATATTTATTTGCTCAGAACATCACCTATCAATTTCCCAATGGCGAGGTGTTATTCTCGAACCTCACGTTTTCGATGAAACACGCCAGGGTAGGAGTGGTAGGACAAAACGGCGCGGGGAAATCTCTTCTTGGCAGTTTGTTGAGCGGAGATGTATCTCCCACAAAAGGCAGTATTCAGCGAGAAGTGCCGGTTACTATTTTTAAGCAACAGTCATCTCTGCTGCTTTGCGATACTGTTTCAGTGGCAGCGTTTTTAGGCGAACAGACCATTATTGAAGCCATCGCGCATATCGAGGCTGGTGACGTTAAACAGCATTGGTTTGACATAGTGAATGAACAGTGGGATTTACCAGCCCGGCTTGCACAGACCTTGGAACAATTAGGTTTGCCCGCAGATCCTACCTTTCCCTGTTCAAAACTCAGTGGCGGTCAGCTGGCAAAACTTCAACTGTGGCATTTGTTCGAACAGAGCTGCGGGCTGTTAATTCTCGACGAACCTTCTAATCACTTGGACAGGGATGCAAAGCAGTGGTTAATAGAACAGATGGATGAATACGACGGGCCCATATTACTCATCAGTCACGACAGGGCGCTGCTAAGAGAAGTGGAAGAAACATGGGAGCTGTCGCCCCTGGGTTTACGCGTGTATGGTGGAAATTACGACCATTATAGCGAGCAAAAAAAAGCGGAATCTGAAGCGTTGGAGCGAAAGCTCAACACACTGCATAAACAGCGCAGAAAACTGGCTGACACAGCGAATAAGAATCGTGAAAAAGCGGCACAACGAAATGCTCAGGGGACGCGACTGAGGAAGTCAGGTAGTCAGCCTAAGGTATTGCTTGATAGTAAGAAAGACCGCGCTACGGCCGGGCTTGCAAGTCGCGTTAAAAACGAACAGCAACGAGACAGCCTTCTGCGTGATAAACAGCAGGCGCTTTCGGCTGAGCAGACAATGAGGAATGAACTGAAATTTACTATGCAAGCTTTTACATTGCGGGCGCAACATGCGATTGCTGTTATTGATGGCGAGCTTTGTTTTGGCGGCATGAGGGGATTGTCTCTTAGGATATGTAGTGGCGACAAAGTCCACCTGACTGGTAAAAATGGCAGCGGTAAATCCACTCTGCTAAAAACTCTGGCTGGTGATTTCACTTTACGTAGCGGCCATTTGCAGCTCAGTAAGCCAGTCTATTACTTAGATCAACATTTTGCTGTCATTGACAGAGCATCATCCATGCTAGACAACTTGTTGTTGAAGTGTGCGGGCATGGGAGAAAGCGAGGCAAGAACCCTGTTGGCAGGTATCGGCTTTCGCAAAGATGAGGTATTCCGGCAAAGCCAGACCTTAAGCGGCGGTGAAAAAATGAAACTGGCAATGCTGATTGTCAGCAATCAGTCAACACAGCCGTTTCTATTGCTGGATGAACCCGACAATCACCTCGATCTCAATGCGAAATGTATTTTGGCCAGCGCACTAAAAACCTATAAAGGCGGTTTTATGCTGGTGAGTCACGATGCCGATTTTGCAGAGGATACTGGCGTGACAACCTGTATCGACTTGTCATGAAACGGGGAACACCATGGGCAACGTCAATTGCCCATGGCGTCTATACGGCAATGACAGAGAGAATTTTACCAACGAGCAGACCGCCGCCGGTACCCACAATATATCCCAATAATGCCATGAGAACGCCTACTGGAATGAGTGCCCGGGAATACGCTGCTGCCAAAATAGGCGCAGAGGCAACCCCGCCAATATTGGCCAGCGAGGCAATGCCGCAAGTAAACAGATCCAATTTACTTATTTTGGCGATAACGAGCATGAGCAGGCCGTGAATAAGTAAGATCACAAAGCCGGTAATAATGTAAACGGGCGCTGCTGTCAATTCAGCAAAATTGGCTCGCGACGCGATGAGTGCAACAATGAGGTAAAGCATAATGGTGGAGAGTTCCGATGCGCCATACAAACGTTTTATCGGCGTGAGAGCTGCTGCAACTCCTAAAATGGTCACCAGGGTAACTGTCCACGCTGTGGCGGTAAAGAACGCGCCACTTGGCAAGGTGGCAGCGAGGGTCTGACACAAGGTGGAAACCACAAACGACAAGGCCAGCAAAAATAGCATGCTGCTTGTTTCATCCAAAGATGAAGTTTGCTTTGCTTGTTTTTCCAATTCTGCACCCACTTTCTCAAGCAAACCGGCATCTGCGCCTGTCCATTGATTGAACCGGCTCGCGTAGGGAACCAATGCAAGCAACAGCATTACCCACAGACTGTAGTCAATGGAATCAATAAGCAGGGTATAGCCCATACTGGCATCGGACACATCGAGGGCAAGTTGCACGGCGACCATGTTTCCGGTTCCGCCCATCCAACTGCCAGACAGAGCGGCTAGTGTTTTCCAGGCGTCAGGTAGCAACCACGATTGAAAAAGCGTGAAGGCCACCGTGAATGCAATGCCGATACTCACAGACGCCGCCAGAAATGCCAATAGCAGTTTTCCACCCAATTTTCTGATTTGTCGAAGATCGGCTGTCAGTAGCATTAGAAATATCATGGCGGGTAACACATTGCTTTTTACCGCAGAGTAGGTCGTATTGATGGCGTCTGTGTTTTGCCATACGCCAATACTCGATAAAACCATTACGAGAAAATACAGAGCTACGATAGCGGGTAAGTAGGTAAAGATCCGCCACTGTGTTTTTGCTTCTAAGAGACGCAAGGTACCAGCAACAATTAACAACAGAGAAATATAAGCAAAGGCAGTGGTGATCATAACAGGGTTACTTGATAATTGGTGGCACAGACATTACCGGCCTGCATTCAGTTTGTAAATATTTGATAGGTAATAATCATGCGTGGCGGAATAAATTATTACTTAAGGGTGCGAACAACACAGTGCGTTGTGAACGGTAATTGCGGTGATGCCAGGCCGTTGAGCAGCAAGTTTTTGTTCTGTCGTGAACAGAACAAAATTAGATAGCTCGAAGGGTTTAAACACAACAATGGGCCCTGATGATTGAATTTGTAGTAGTACGTGGGACCTTGTTATTGCGTTTAACGCTGCTCATACACAATGACGAGATCAGCGGGTATTGTCGCAGAAGCGGAAACGTACGTAATAGTATTCTTGTGTTGTCGCACGTATTGGAGAGCCTCGTTTTGCGATGCAAAGGTTGTGGGAGGGGTATCGCGGCCACTGAATCGCATTTGCGCCCAATATGCCTGTATTCTCGATTCAGTTAAGCCCACGATTTTCGTATTAAATACGGTTCTAAGTGTATTGGACGGTGCGAGTCCTATGGGTTCCAACGTGATATCGCCGTTGTTGCCCATAAACAAATCCCTAATCTGCCATTTTTCTAAGGTCAGGGTCTGGTTATCGGTATTTGCAACCACGACGAGGGTGTCATTTTGTGCAGCCGACATAACAAAAAAGCTTGTTGATATGAGCAGGAGGGCAGTAAAGGTTCTCAAAATAGCCACTCCAGGGCTACTTGCGATAGAAACGCCTGCCGATTGAACTTATCATCGTTGATCTGTGAGTAAAATGAATTCTGGCCAGGTTCTCCCTTGAGCCATGTGATTTCCGCTTTGGCCGAGAGGTTGTATCGGAAATTCCACCGCGCTCCAAGGGAAAGCGAGTTGAGATCGTACAGCGGTAGATTGCTTGTGATCTCATCATAGGCAAAAGACAAACTGTTGAGCTGTGGGTTGGTTCCCTTTGGAATATGGTTTTCAGGAATATCGTTTCTGCTGGTTGACGACGCAAAGGTGGCGAAAAGCTGGTAATCGTTGATGTTACGTCCTAACGTAATATAGAAGGCATTTACTTCGGGAACACTAATCAAATCAGATTGAATATTAATGACTTCGGCATACGCGAAGTAGTCCAAAGCATCGTACTGCAAACTTGCCTGATAAGCAGTCGCATCAGAGTCAAAACGAAACAGTGCGGCGTTGTCGTTGTAGCCGTAGCCATCCAGCAGATCTGCAAATTCGTCAAATCCAGGAATATCAGCATAGAAATCAGACGATACAATTGCCGAAACTCGGGCACTTAGACGGCCCTTTTGTGCACTAAAAATTATTCCCTTTATTTCGTCTACTTCAATATTGGTTTCTTCCCCGGCCCGGTCAAAGGTACCATCGTAAGATCCGTAATAGGCTTCGACGGAAAAATGTGCCTGGTTGTATTGAAAGCGATATGTGGCAGTACCACCGAGATAATTGGAAAAGAGGAAGCCACCGTAAACCGGTTCCGGCGCGGTTATCCAGGGATAAGCAAAGCCTACGTCAATAACATCACTATAGAGAAAGAATGGCGTTCTTAATTTACCGAGTTTGAAAGTCCAAGCCGCTGTGGGATCGTAAGTTAAATACAGCCATTCCACGCCAGAATCTCTGTCTTCACTGCTGTGCGCCAACAGTTGCATTGACAGGCTCAGGTTGTCCGTAACCGCGAGATCGCCTTGCGCGGCCAAAAGGGATTGCTCGGATATGCTGAACCGCTCATCATAACCTTCGAATTCGGCTTTGTCAGTGTCAATAACACCACCCACCACACGGGCAAAACCACTGATTTCTAAGTTATCTGCAAATGCCCGTGCGTTGGGGGTTGCGGTAACGACCCCCCCTAACAGCAATGTGATCCATTTCACCGACATGGATGTTCTTCTCTTCAAGGCCATACGGAACAATGATCTGAAGTATAGATATTGGACTGACACTTTGCCTCCCCACTTTAGGATGATATTTCTGTTTATGGGATGTGTTTGTTATTTTTCGCACATTACCTTTTTTATTTGTTTTGCAGATTACTGACAGCGGGTACGAACAAAGCCTGGCTTATCGTCATTCAATTGGAGTTGTGTTAGTGGGGGTTGTTGATTATTCTCCCGGTAGTTTGTCTTTATTGAATAGCCGTGATGGAAGAAGAGTTTCAACAAGCCCAGGCATTGTATGACACCCTGGTAGAATTTGCCGTAACCTATAGTTTCCAAATTGTAGGTGCATTTTTCATTTTTTTTGTCGGTTGGTGGCTGGCTGCAAAAATGGGGGATGTGGTCGAGAATGTGATGGTAAAACGAAATATCGACATCACGTTAAGTCGTTTTACTGGCGGTGCTTGCAAAATACTCATTCTCGGGTTGGTTATCATTATTGCGCTGGGCAATATCGGTATCAGTGTTACGCCTTTTATTGCAGCCATTGGTGCGGTGGGCATCGGTGCTGGCCTAGCCATTCAGGGCATGTTGGCGAACTATGCTGCAGGGTTTACAATTATCATTACCCGGCCCTTTGTGGTTGGTGACACCATACGGGTGCGCGGTGTGGCAGGGGTGGTTGACAAAGTCATGTTGCCTTATACCATCCTAATCGACGAAGACAACGTACATATCCAAATTCCTAACAAGCTGATTGTCGGTGAAATACTGCATAACTCAGCGGAACGAATGCTGATTGAGTTAGACGTCGGTGTGGCGTATTCCAGTGACGTAGACGAGGTTACAGCGCTCATTCGCTCTGCGATTGAAACTGTTGATGGGGTGTCTGATGAAAAAGCGCCAGCAGTAGGTGTAGACAGTTTTGGTGATAGTAGCATTAACTTCGGCGTGCGAGTGTGGGCGCAGACCACCCGGCATTTCGAAATCCGCTATGCATTAAATAAAGCTATTTTTGAAGCGCTTAAGCAGGCAGACATCGAAATACCGTTCCCGCAGCGGGAAGTAAAAATGCTATAGCAGGTAGCCTCAGCCTTAGTAGGCATTGGGGAAATGTACTTTATCCTGGGCGCTGGCAGATTCATTGCACTCGCCCAACAGGTGGAATCGCGTATCGGACTGATGCGTATCTACTTCCATGTACCCTGTTGTGCAATAGCCGGTTTCGGCTAGCTTATCATCCAGTGCATCGAGCAGGGCTTCGTAAACTTTGTCTGAATTATCGGCTTCCCGTTTGTTCGGCATGCCGCTTCCCATGTCACCCCTGTTGCGGTTTCCTTTTTTCTCTCGGCCCTGCCCTGAAGACTTATGGCTTCTATTTTTACCGGGAAGGGGAATGCTGATTGAGAATACCTTACTGCTGTCGGATTCAATTTTCGTGTCAAAAAATATGTCTTTTGGAGCAACAGGGGGGGAATGAGCACAGCCTGCAAGGGTTAGGGCGATGGCACTGGCAATTGATAAATGTTTCATTTAAAGGTCCGTATCTGTCGTTACTTCAACTTCAGAAGCCTGCGTGAACAAATAGTTTCCCCCATCTTTGTAAGTTTTGCGTAAAGCATCCGGGAGAGAGGTATTCAGTGAATACGAATGAATGCAGTAACGAAATAAAATTCACTTGAGGTTTATCTGGTACGACCTGTGTGTTATAGGTAAGCTAAATACGGGTTAAAATTTACAACAAGATATCTTTTGTGAGGAAAAATAGTCATGGCAGTAATTGAGTTGAGTGCCCAAGGGCAGGTTGCAGTGCTTACCATGTGCAACGGTGAAAACCGGCACAATCCTGTGTTTGCTTCTCAGATGCTGGCGCGGTTGGCTGACGTACAGGCAAACGAAGAATTCAAAGCACTTATCATAACGTCAGACGATGAGAAAAACTGGAGCCAGGGCATTGACGTAGAATGGCTCATGCCAGCGATGCAACAACACAATTTTGATGAAATCAAGGCCTTCATGTACGACATGGATGAAGTGTTCAAAACTCTGCTGTTGTTCCCGATTCCGGTGATCGCAGCAATAAACGGACATGCATTTGGCAATGGCGCCATATTATCCTGTGCTTGCGATTTTCGGTTCATGCGTTCCGACCGGGGCTTTTTCTGTTTCCCCGAAGTGGACCTTTCTATTCCTTTTTTACCTGGCATGATTGCCTTTGTGAGAAAGGCGATTCCCCAGTATCGCTTAAATGAAATGAAACTAACCGGACGCCGGGTAAGTGGGGCTGAATTGGCTGCAGATCACGTTGTCGAAGGAGCATATGAAGGCAACGAAGCGCTTCAGGCTAAAGCTCTGGCATTCGCCGCAGGATTTGACAAAAAACGGGCCATTTTTGCTGAGCATAAAAAGCGTATGCACAGAGAAATTATTAACGTCATCGATACTCAGAACAAGCCGTTGATTGACGCTGTAAAATTGATGGTGTAGTGAATTTTTGGTTGGAACGGGAGTTTAAATAATGAGTGCAACCTTCGATTTTTCTAATAAACACGTATTTGTCGTGGGGGGAACCAGTGGCATAAATCTCGGTGTTGCTGCCGGCTTCGCGCGTTGGGGAGCAAAAGTTGCTGTTGCGTCAAGGAAACAGGAAAAAGTAGATGCCGCTGTCGCGTATTTGCAGTCGCTCGGCGCAGATGCGTTTGGCACTGTGTTTGATGTACGCCATGCCGAGGAGGTGGAAGCGGGATTTGCAAAAGTCAGTGCATTTTTTGACGCAGAGATAGACGTACTGATTTCTGGTGCGGCCGGTAATTTTCCTGCTCGGGTAAACCAGATGTCTGCGAATGCAATTCGGTCGGTACTGGAAATCGACTTGCTTGGCACCTTTCACGTTATGAAAGCCAGTCATGGTTATCTCAAGAAGCCCGGTGCAAGTGTAATCAATATTTCTGCGCCTCAAGCCTTTTTACCAATGAGCCATCAGGCCCACGTGTGCTCAGCGAAAGCTGGTGTAGACATGGTTACCCGTACGCTGGCCATTGAATGGGGGAAAGACGGCATACGGGTGAACTCTATCGTTCCCGGCCCTATTGAAGGTACGGAAGGTATGGATCGACTGGCCCCAACTGCCGAGATGAAAGAAGGGGTTCGCCGTTCTGTGCCACTTGGTCGCCAGGGAACGGTTGACGATATCGCGAATGCAGCGGCAATGTTAAGTGCACCACAATCAAGTTATATTTCCGGCGCTATCTTGCCGGTAGATGGTGGCTGGAGTCAGGGCGGTGCCACGTCAATAATGGCCAATTTGTCGTCTATGCTGGATAAAATGAGTTAATAGGCAGAGCGGGTTGGCTTTGTTTCCCAATCCGCGGCTGGTTCCCTCGGTGTCAATGGTGGGGCTATGCGTTTAAATGGTGTAGGATTTTGCAATCCTTAACCTGTTTGTTAGAGCACGATTGCACGAGGACCTGTAAAGAGTCGGCGAGTAGCGCCAATTCTTTTTGTGTCTGTTGTATTTTTTGTAACTGTGCCTGAATAATGTTGTCTACTTCAGCGCACGAAGCCGTGGGCTGTTTTCGAATGCCTACGATGCGTTTTATATTCTTCACGCTAATGTTGAGTTCCCGGCACCGGCGTATGAATATCACCGTATTAACATCGTCTTGAGTATATACACGGTAACCGTTTTTATCCCGAGCGGGCAAGGGTAATAGGGCGATCTGTTCGTAATACCTGATGGTTTTAACGGAAACCTTAGACGCTTTCGCAAGTTCACTTATTCTCATATTGACCTTACAGTAACTGGAACCTTTAGAATTGATTCTACCATCTTTTTGTTTGTGATTTTATGCCTAACCTTGTTTATCCCCTTACATTAACCGTGAGTTTTTCCCTTTTATTTGTGTTGTCTCCAAAAGTAGTGGCGGATCAGACTTCTCACCCACCCTTGTCTGAAAATAGCGCCCATGATGAGCATGTAAAACACGAACACGAACACGAACACGAACACGAACACGAACACGAACACGTTGAACGCGTCGTTGTGCAGGCCACGCGAACAGGCAGAATCGCCGACGAGGAACCGGTTCGGGTGGAAGTTATCAACCGCGAGGAGATCCAGGAAAAAGCTGCCATGCGGCCAGGAAACATATCAATGTTAGTCGCAGAAACGGGTGGTGTGCGCGTGCAAACAACCTCTCCGGCGCTTGGTAGCGCAAATATAAGACTGCAAGGGTTGTATGGTCGTTATACACAGTTGCTGGCAGATGGTTTACCTCTTTATGGCAATCAAGCTGCTTCCATTGGCCTGCTTCAGATCCCTCCTACTGACTTGGGCCGTGTAGAAATTATAAAAGGGTCTGCCTCTTCTTTATACGGCGGCTCTGCTTTGGGCGGTGTGATTAATTTGGTATCAAGGCGGCCCGGAGAGGAAGCAAAAGGGGAGACGGTGTTCAATGCTACAAGTCGCGATGGGCAAGATCTTACTACGTATGCGGAAATGCCGTTTACGCAGACTACGCGCGGTTCTATGACAGCAGGGGCGCACCATCAAAAACAGGAAGATGTTGATGGCGACGGCTGGGCTGATTTGGCTGGTTATGAACGTTATACAGTCAGGCCGCGTTTATTTTGGGAAGGTGAATCAGGTAGCCAGGTATATTTCACCGGCGGGTACATGAATGAGCATCGACAAGGCGGCACAATGCCTGGAGAAGTGCTTTCAGATGGCTTGCCTTTTGTGCAAGAGCAACATTCATCTCGCATCGACAGTGGATTGACGATTTCCGTACCGGTTGGTGATGTGCTTACGTTTTCCACCCGTGCTTCGGCAATGAAGCAACAGCATACCCATGTGTTTGGTACAGAGGAAGAGCGGGATGAGCACGAAAGCTATTTGTTCGAGTCAAGCCTTTCTGGCTATACGGACAACAGCAACTGGGTGGCTGGGCTGGCATACCTGTCTGAGGTATTTACGTCGGAAGATTTTCCGCGCTTCGACTACCGCTATGAGGTACCTGGGGTTTTCGCACAAATTGACTATCAGCTAAGTTCAGCGCTAACTACATCTTTCAGTGGCCGTATTGACGAACACAATGAGTATGGAACGCAGTTTAGCCCGCGGGTATCGCTGCTCTATCGCTATGATGACTTTACGCTGAGAAGCTCATATGGGCAGGGATATTTCGCTCCTACGCCGTTTGTTGAAGAAATTGAAGCCGCAGGGCTGTCTCGTCTTAATCCGGTATTCGCTTTAGATGAGGAACGGGCAGAAACCGCTTCCATCGATTTGACCTATCGGTTTGACAGTGTGGAGACGAGTGTGACCTTGTTTGGATCAAATGTGAAAAACGTTACTCAACTTGAAGCTTACTCTGTTGATGGCAGCAACCAATTAAATGGTGTCCGATTGTTCAACGCTGACGGCGAAACCCAAATTCGTGGCTCGGAACTTTTGCTAAGGTACAACTGGCGAGACGTTAAGGTTACTGGTAGCTATTTGTACCTCGACACCGCATCGGCCGACGAATCTGGATCATTACCTATTGCACTTACCCCTCAACACTCGGCTGGACTTGTTGCTATGTGGGAAAAGCACGGAGAATTTCGAGTCGGTTTTGAAGCCTACTATACTGGTACACAGCGGGTAGAGAACAATCCGTACACTTCGCAAACCAAACCATACTGGCACCTTGGATTAATGGGGGAAATCACCAGAGGGCCCGTGAGTTGGTTTGTAAATCTGGAAAATTTACTGGACGTTAAGCAAACAGATACCCACCCGCTGTTACTTCCTGAGCGCGCGCCAAGCGGCCAATGGACTACGGATATCTGGTCGAGAAATGACGGCTTTATTGTCAATGGGGGCGTTCGGCTAAGTTGGTGAGATTGAAATCGCAGGTAAAACCGACTGTAAGTACAGTAGGATTTTCTGCTGCGTGGCGTATTGTTGGTCTTGATTCATGTTGAATCAATCATTAATTAAGGAGAAATTGAGATGAAGGATTTATCGACGTCTGAAATACAGCAGGTCAACGGTGGTATCTGGGGGCATATTGCTATTGGTATCGCTGTGGCTGATGCGGGCTACGATTTTATCAAAGGTTATATGGAACATCGGAAAAGACCATAGGGAGACGTTGCGATGAAGCAATTAACAAAAAGTGAAATCGAGCAAGTGCAGGGGGCAGGCTTGTTCTACGATTTAGGGCGTTTTTTTGCTCACGTTGGGAATGCAAACGACCGGATTCGTGAGCAATATGGCAATACCAACAAAAACCACTGGTACCGGTATTAGTGAGTAAGGCTACGTAAGTAGCCTTTTCTATATGAGGATAAACAAGATGTTAGGGAAACATTTGGTAATAGGCTTTCAGTTGGCTGCGGGAGTATTTTTTGCCCAGGCTATTTATCATCTTTTTGTCGGAAGTGAACGTGTGTTGTTTAATGACGATTTACAGACAGGTTTGCTCTTTTTAATATTGAGCTATTTGCAAAAGCTGTGGTTTGGTCGTGAGTCAGTATCGGGTCGGGCTAAATGACTTATCCTAAGTCTGCCTCTTCGCCATTCCATGGGCATTACCAGGAAATGGTGACGCGGTTTGCATAAACCGCCGCACTCTTCTTGATGGTTGTTGTATTTTTGTACATTTTTGATTGCAGGTTATGGTTTCGCGTAAGGCTAGCCACATCTTTTCTATCCTATTCACCCAGGGTTGATACCGGCTGATAACCGAGGAAAGCACTGCTCATCCCTGTCAATCAAAGATATTCTGTTTAAGCTCAGTGAAGTTCCCAGTAGTGTGTGGTGATCGTTCTAATCGCAGAACGCATACTGCGTCCGTTTTTTATAGGATGCTCTGCAGTCTGGGGTGGTTATTTAGCGGTTTGGTGTATGCCAAAGTCGATGACAAAACGCCCGGTGAATGTGGGCGAATCCTAATCATCACATTGCTCGTTAAGCCATTGCGCTATTGAAGGGAAATGATCTTCCACAGCACGAGGATGGGTGAGCATGTTTATGTGGTCGTAGTCAAACAGGTTGCCATTTTTCCTGCTCAGCACGGTAAAACGGGCTGAAGAGCCGACTGATTCAGCTATAAAATCGCGAACATCCCTGGGATGTCCAAGGGCGTAATCGTTAGCTGCGGCTATATGCCATGTTACGGGCCAGTTAGTTTCTTTTGCAGCTTGCGCATAATTAAACTGATCTTTGGGGTCTACCCATGGGTTAAGTTCCACCCATTTCATCCCTTGGCAAAGGGAACCGTAAGTTTCGTCATCTGCGCCAATTTTCATTTTTGCACCAGGTAGAAACCCCTTTCGACGGGCGACTTTGGGGCACAACCATTTCCATACAAAGTCAACTTTGAACCACTTTTCTGGGTTCTGTACCCGTACACTGCGTTTTGTACCAAAGCAAATTTTACTGCGAATGTTTTTCGACAATTCAGGAAAACGAACTAATGCCGATGCGAGCAACACGCCTCCCCAAGAGTGAGCGATTGCATGCACGGGTTGTCGGGTGTGCTCAAAAACATAGTTGAGAAAAAGCGGAATGTCCCGCGTGATTTGATCGTATTGGTCGTGGTTGTGATCTTCTGAAATGGGTGGAACGCTTTTCCCTCTGCCGCGCATATCTGCCACATATACGTTGTAGCCCTGAGCTGCCAGAAAGCAGGCGAGCCCCTTGCCGCTTTCAGTATAAAAAATTCGTCCGTTTTCAATGACTCCGTGGAGCATTAGCACTGGCGGGCCATTTTCATTTATGCGAATGTGACGTAAATGCAGCTGATGATGGCCATCATCGATAAATATGCTGTCCTGCCTTAGTGTGTTGCCGTACATCAGTTTCTCCCAAAAGCGTGCTCGTTGTGAAGCATGACACTTAGTCCGCTGTATTTCAACTGGACAAACCAGTCGGGGCTTTGAATGGCCTGAGGGCAGGATAAATAACTTGCCCACCTATGGGCTTTTCGGTAACGTCTGCTAAAACTCGCGTGCTGTTTTTCGTGCACTAAACGGATTGCCCGAAAGTAAGAGATCATAAGGACACAACAATGGATTATTCACAGTTTTCACTGGAAGAACTAAAACAAGCAAGGGCAACATTGGACGAAGCGGCGTATCCGGAACGGGTTAATACTCTTGATAAGCTGATTGCTGAAGCCGAGCAACAACATCAGAGCCTCGATGTAGAAACGCTGGTTGCAGAATCGGGCAGAAGCGTACCGGTAAAATTTCACGGCAACACACGGGAGTTTTTTTCTATTTGGATAGTTAACCTTCTGCTTACCATTGTTACACTGGGTGTGTATTCTGCATGGGCAAAAGTTAGAACCAATCGCTATTTTTACGGTAACACCGAAATCGACGGGCATCGCTTTTCTTATTTGGCTGAGCCGATGCAAATACTCATTGGACGAGCCGTTGCCGTGACTTTGTTCGCAGCGTATTTCATTTTAAGTTCGTTATATCCTCTGGCGGGCGGCATACTCGCTTTAGTGTTGGTGGTATTAACACCTTTTTTTGTGGTAATGAGCTACCGCTTTAAAATGAGAATGACCGCATACCGCAATGTGCGATTTCGTTTTGAAGGGAGTTATGGCCGCGCATTCGTGATATTTGTGTTGTTGCCTTTTGCCAGTGTATTCACGCTTTACACAATCTTACCCATAGTACTGAAGAAGATTGATGAATTTATTCTTTCTGAGACTGGCTTTGGCGACAGAAAATTTAAGCCTCAACTGAGTACTGCAGAGTATTTTGGCACGGGTATCAGCGCCGTTGCTATTGGGTTGGGTATTTTCTTCGCCGGGGGCATTGTGATAGCCATTTTGGTCGCGTTGGTCGCTGAGAACAAAGAAGCAGTGAGTGCGGTAATGATGCTGGTTTTTGGCATGTACCTCATAGCGTTCGCTGTGTCATCCGGATTTTACACGGCGCGTATTCGCAACCATATATTCGCCGTTACCGAGCTTTCAGGTGTGGCGCGTTTCGAATCACAGGTGGAAGTGAAAGAGTTAATTTGGCTGCGAATGTCCAATGTGCTGGCGATCGTCGTTTCCCTGGGATTTGCCATTCCCTGGGTAAAGATTAGAACTGCGAATTTTTATGCTGGAGCTACCTACGTCACCATAAGTAACGGGATCGAGGATGTCGTAGACACAAACACTGATACCCAGGGCGCGCTAGGTGACGAAGCTGCTACCTTATTTGACGTTGATATTGCACTGGGGTAAGAGAACGTGGAAGGGCAGCTTTTCCAACCCGGCTCGGCCCAGCAGTGTACGGTGACGTGTGCTCTTCGCGATGGCACACTGGTTGTCGATGACGGTGAAGCACAACGTATCTACAGGCGAAACGAAGTTACAGTTCAATCGAAACTCGGGAATTTGCCACGGGAAATAACCCTCGGCAATGGTATGCTGCTTGTTCTCCCAGGTACGCTGTCGTTGGATAAATGGCTAGATGGTAATAAAGGCGGCCGCCTTTCGTTTCTGGAGAGCAATCGACGGGTAATAGTCGGGAGTTTTGTTGTTGTCCCTCTCTTGCTTTACCTTGTGTTTGGCAAACTCATCCCTGCAATGGCTCTGCATTTTGCCGCTTTTGTTCCTATGAACGCAAAGGTTGTGGCTTCGGAACAAACGCTCACAGCCCTTGATTACAGTGCGTTGTCACCCAGCGAACTTTCCGCTGAAACTCGCCAATCAATAAGCCAAGGGTTTAAAGACGTTCTCAGAGATATTCGTACTCAACACCAGCATTTCACCGTGCTGTTTCGCCACTCCGATATCATGGGCCCAAACGCCTTTGCGTTACCCGATGGCACTATTGTATTTACCGACCAACTCGTTGAGCTCGTAAGTCAAAATCAGGCGTTACTGGACGCGATATTTTTGCACGAAATTGGCCATGTAGAGCACAATCACTCTATGCAACTAGTTGCAGAATCACTGTTTGCCACGGTGGGGTTTAGTCTCTTGTTTGGCGATGTTTCCGGAGCGGTAGAAGCCTTTTTTGGCGTAGGTTCCAGTGTTGTGCACAATAAATTTTCTCAGGCCCATGAATGGGAAGCTGATAATTTTGCCTTGACTACGCTGAAGGAAAGCCACCGCGACCCCGCAGCCTTTAAACAGGCTATGGAGAAATTAGCAACCCTGATGTCAGGCTCTACTGGCGAGGAAATGTCGTGGTTTCAATCTCATCCGCTTATCCAACAACGTATTGAAAACGCCGAGGGCTACAGCAGTACTAACGATGACAACAATACGGACTGACTGCGAATTATCGCAAGTCGCCGCTGTTTGTCTTACGCTGAATCAACCGCCCTTGTTTTATTGCTTGTTGAGCACAATGCTATTTACAAAGTCACAACCTAATGAGGCATCTATGTCAGAACAGGAAAAGTATACGCCGCCTGAAGTGTGGTCTCAGGCAGAAGATGATGGCAACAAGTGGGCCAGTATTAACCGGCCGGTGTCCGGAGCAACCCATGAGAAAGACAGACCGATAGGAAAACACGGTCTTCAACTGTATTCTCTGGCTACGCCAAACGGGCAAAAAGTGACCATTATGCTGGAGGAATTATTGGCGCTAGGTGTGGAAGAGGCTCAATACGATGCTTGGCTCATCAACATTGGTGAAGGGGATCAGTTCTCCTCAGGATTTGTGGAGGTAAATCCTAATTCTAAAATTCCAGCTTTGGTGGATACCACCACTACGCCGGAAACAAAACTATTTGAATCAGGAGCCATTCTTCGTTACCTCGCTGACAAGTTCGGGGTGCTTATTCCCGATGCCCATGAAGCAAAAGCAGCGTGTTACAACTGGCTATTCTGGCAAGTGGGATCGGCGCCATATATCGGTGGTGGTTTCGGCCACTTCTACAGTTATGCACCTTATCCCATGTCGTATCCGATTAACCGTTTTACTATGGAGACAAAACGTCAGTTGGACGTGTTAGATAAGCACCTGGGCAGTCATGCCTATATGGCAGGCGATCAATACAGTATTGCAGACATCGCAATATGGCCTTGGTATGGCAACCTCGTGTTGGGCAATCTGTATGATGCTGCGACGTTTTTACAGGTACACGAGTATACCCACTTACTTGCGTGGGCAAAGCGGATAGAAGCCCGCCCGGCAGTAAAACGGGGACGAATTGTAAATCGTACCTGGGGTGAAGATGGGCAGGTTGCTAACCGTCATAGCGGCAAAGATATTGACGACGCGTTGGCGGCAGTAAAGTCGTAAACGGCCCTTGTCACCGGTTGCCCGCCGGTGACGTCTCGCTCAGTACAGCCATTGCTGTGGTTTCGTTGGTGATCAGCCCGTTTATTAGTGTCGAACGCAGAGCGCCAACAATTGCGTTGCGTTTATTGAGCCCCGATGCAATGCCTACAACCGGTTTGTCGGGGGATGGTGTCAGTACACTGCTGGTTACTCTGCGATTTACATCACAATCCAGTATGTTGCCGTTGATATCGTATACCCAGCTAATGATCTCTCCTGCTGCACCGCCTTGCGCCAATGTATCCATATTGTCGTCATCAATGAAACCATCTACGTGCAACGGTGAAGAGAGGCCTAAATTGCCAATGCCCACAAACAGGGCGTCAGCGCGCTGGGCAAGCTGTTGAATACGCTTCACGTGAGATTGTTGCTGTAGTTGGTTTTTTTCCTTCTCCGATGCAGCGATCACGGGAAGAGGCATGGGATAATGCTGACCCTTAATTCTGTCGGCAATATGCACGGCAACATCGTAACGGGTCGCCGCGCCATCACTGTCTATATTTCCCACCAGAGACACGATTTTGTGCTGAGGGCACTGCATCAGCGCTAATTCATTGGCGCAATGTCTAAGCACCCTTCCTGTGCCAAAGGCAATTGTTTTACTCGTCTCTGATTTCAGTTCTCGCTCAATGGCAGCGGCTCCTGCTTCTCCGAGACCAAGGGTGGAGTTAGGATCTTCATCCACAGCCGGAACGACCTCACAATAACGCAGGCCGAATCGGTGTTTAATGCGCTCTGCCAATTCCATACAACGAGCAATAGGGTGTTCGAGTCTGACCTTTATCAGTCCTTCAGACATGGCCAGTGCCACCATGCGCTGAGCACTTTGTCTGGAAGTATTTAGCATTTTTGCAATCTCATCCTGGGTTTTGCCGGCTACGTAATACAGCCATCCAGCGCGAGCTGCTTCGTCAATGCGATTTTTTTCTGTTTGTAGTTTTTTACTCATAGTAAGTCCGAATTTGAGTTGTGGTCAAAAAGCTCGGCGTAGCGTTCTTTGAACATTGTCCAACTGACAATGACACTGTCTTGTGGATCGGTAGGGGTATTAAAATGACTGCCGCCAACAAAACGCAATGCCCGCATGTTTGCCCCCTTCGCTGCTTGCATTCCTGCCTCGGAGTCTTCAATTACCAAACAACGTTCCGCACTGACGCCCATGGATTTTGCAGCAAAGAGGAAAAGATCAGGGGCAGGTTTACCACGATCCACCATTGAACGAGTAAAACGATTGTTAATAAAAAATGGGGCGAGGCCCGTGCAGGCTAATGCTAGTTCGGTTCGTTCTGGCGAACTGCTGGTCGCTAAACAGAAGGGCACCTTCAATGACGTTAAAACATTGTGAACTCCATCGGTGGGGCGTAATGCCGATGAAAAAGCGTCTGCGAGAGATTGATTGAAGTGAGACAGGTCTGATTCGCTCAGGGCAATAGCAAAATCAGCTTTCACTGAAGCTACAACGTGAGCCATGCTTTTGCCGAGAAACTGTTTAGTGAAATAGTCTCTTGTTATTGTGACATTGTGCTCACTAAGGAGTTGTTGCCAAACGCCCATCGACAGCACTTCACTGTCTATCAACACGCCGTCACAATCAAAAATCACCAGTTCAATGGGGACTGTCATAGGTTATAACCCGTTTTCCACTTTGTCTCTGATATTACGTACATTTATTGCCAGTTTCTATTAAAACGGGCATTGGTTAACAAAAATCAAAGAAGAAGCGAGCTGTATAAAATTTGTGATGTTGTTGCTTATCTTTGTTTACAAATTTTTGAAGTTGTGCAATTATTCGCGAGGTGAGCAATTATTCATTAACGGGGCGTATGCTCTCTGTTGGGGTTGTTCGCAGGAATTGACCATTGAGAGGCCGTTCTGTTTAAGCCAGAGAGCAGCACGTTGCGTAAGGCGCTATAAGATCGCAAGGTGCACCTATTGAGTGAGAAGCCAATGAAAGAAACGTCAGGACAAGTGGATATATCGGGGATAAGTGATGAGCAACTGCCGGTTGCCAAACATCAGTTAAAAGGGTGGAAACACTTCGCCGGCTTGTACGCGGGTGAACACGTTGCGGCGACAGAGTTTGTGTTTGGCGCCACGTTTGTAGCTCTGGGGGCGACCATGTCAGATATACTCATCGGTTTACTGGTGGGGAATCTGTTAGCGGTACTGAGTTGGACCCTTATCACAACACCCATTGCCGTGGAAACGCGCTTGAGTCTGTATACCTACTTGCAAAAAATTGCCGGCGACTCCATGACCAAGCTGTATAATTGGGCCAACGTAATCATTTTTACCGTTATATCGGCGGCAATGATTACTGTCTCGGCTACAGCGGTAAGATTTGCGCTGGACATACCCGCACAATTGAACTGGTATCCAACTAATGCTGCGTTTGTGGGTGTAGTAGTCGCTGTGGGCGTAATTGTTGTTGTCGTGGCTATGTATGGCTTCAATGCGGTATCTGATTTCTCCCGTATCTGTGCGCCGTGGTTATTTACTATGTTTATTAGTGGGCCTTTGGTGCTCATGCCGGTATTAGCCAATGCTGTTATTGGCGACACGTTTGTATCAAGCTGGCAATCCTTCATGGAAATTGGCAGTACGTCGGTGTGGACTGGGCTAACTCAACATGGCGAGCCGGGTATTGGACTGATGGAAGTAATAGGCTTTTCCTGGGCAGCCAACACCATTACCCATTTTGGCTTGATCGATATGGCATTGCTGCGTTATGCCAAGCGTAAACGCTATGGTTTGTGTACTTCTGCAGGTATGCTTTTTGGTCATTATATCGCTTGGATTTCAGCGGGGATCATGGGAGCTGGGACCGCAGTAATTGTGCAAAAATCTATTGTTCAACTCGATCCAGGTGATGTTGCTTTCCATGCATTAGGTCTGTCCGGTTTGGTGATTGTGATTGTCGCAGGTTGGACAACCGCCAATGCCAATTTATATCGCGCAGGCCTCGCTGCTCAAGCTGTGTTTAAAGATAAGTCCCGCAACACTACTACCGCCGTCGTGGGGGCTGTAACGGTTTGTATAGCATGTTTCCCATTCGTGTTTACCAAGCTATTGCCTCTGTTGACTTATGCCGGTTTATCAGTGGTTCCCGTAGGCGCCATTGTGTTTGCAGAACACGTGATTTTTCCAAAAATCGGTTATACCCGCTATTGGGCACATTATAAGCAATTGAGACACAGTACACCGGCCGTTGCCAGCTGGGGTCTGGGGCTGGTCTTCGGGTTTGGACTCAACGCTCTTGATGTGATCTCATTTTACTATCTGTTCATTCCCACGTGGTTCTTTACCATTGCAGTGTATACCGTACTCGCTGCCAAATACGGTGCGAAACAAACGTTTGAAGAAGAAAAAGCAAAAAGCGAGGCATTCGACAATAAAGTTAAAGCTTTCCAGCGTGCCCAAGCTGCGAGTTTACCGCCTCACCAGGAAGACAGGTCAGCGATATCCGGAGCCCTGCGGGTAGTCTCATGGGGCAGCCTGGCTGTAACCGTACTTCTTGCGGGCAATACTTTTTTAATGAGTCCTGATATTGCCGTGTATGAAACGAATCGCGAACAGTTTTTTGACGTCGGGTTCGCCTGCACACTTATTTACTTTATTTCTGCTTACTGGGCCATGCGTCGCCAGAAAGCGCTCGTTGTATAAGGGTTTATTTATGCAAACTTTAAAATGCGTGCCACTGGGGCGTGCCCAACTCCAGCAGTTACCAACTCACGTTTCTGCACCCGGCTATGATATTGATGAGGTCTCCACAGGTATTGTTCACATCGGTGTAGGCGGTTTTCACCGCTCCCATGAAGCTATGTACGTGAATCACTACATGGCGAAGACCGGTGACCTACGCTGGGGGATCTGCGGTGTGGGACTGAGAGAAAACGATCGCCTGATGAAGTCGGCCCTTGAAGGGCAGGATTATCTCTATACGCTGGTGGAAAAGCATGCCAACGGTAAGGTTAAAGCAAATGTCATTGGCGCATTGAGAGATTTTCTTATTGCACAAGACAACCCGGCTCTCGTTATTGACAGAATGGCTGATGAGAAAACCAAAATCGTTTCACTTACCATTACTGAAGGCGGCTATAACATTGACCCGTCCTCAGGCAACTTTGTTGTTGATAACCCGGATATAGTAAAAGATATTGCCCGACCGAAGTCACCCACGACTGTTTTTGGTTTTCTCGCGGCTGCGCTGAAAAAGCGTCGGGAAGCAGGTATAAAGCCGTTCACGGTGATGTCCTGTGACAATATTCAGCACAATGGCGATATGGCAAAGAAAATGCTGTTGTCTTTCATTCGCCTTAGCGATGTGGTGTTGGCAGAATGGGTTGAACAGCACGTTGACTTTCCTAATTCCATGGTTGACCGCATTACGCCTGCAACCACAGATGCAGACAGAGACATAGTCGCTGAACTCGGGTTGACGGATAATTGGCCGGTGGTGTGTGAGCCGTTTCATCAGTGGATAATCGAAGACAAGTTTTCCAACGTCAGACCTGATTGGGCGAGTGTGGGAGCACAATTTGTCACAGATGTGGCCCCCTACGAAAAATTAAAATTGCGTATGCTCAATGCAGGGCATTCAGTGCTCGGATTAGTTGGAGCATTGGCAGGATTTGACAGTATTCACTCGGCAATGGATGGCAGGGGCATGCGGGAATTGCTGTCTGTATTTATGACCAAAGAAGTTGTACCGCAACTGGACGCGGTAAAGGGCATTGATGTTTTAGCGTATCGCGATGAATTGCTGAGCCGCTTTTCTAATCCGTTTATTAAGGATTCCCTGGCCAGGATTTGCTCTCAAAGTAGTGCTAAAATTCCTGTGTTTTTATTGCCAACGGTGTTTGACAATTTGAATAATGAGGGGGCCGTTAGTGTTGCGGCGCTGACCCTAGCCTGCTGGTGCTACTACTCAGACAAGCAGATGTCGCAAAGCAAAAAGGCCCTGCAAATAGACGACGTCCTGGCGGATGAGCTTCATCAGGCAGCCTCGGACGGTGCAGCTGATCCAACGATGTTCTTAGCGCTTAAAACGGTATTTGGTGATTTGGCAGCCCATAAGTCATTTACCGAAGAATATGTCAAATTTACCCAGGATTTGTACAGCGAAGTGCCAGTGCTGGACATTGTTGAGCGTTTGCTCAACGCAGAGACACAGCGCACCCTGGTGATGGTTTAAATCGTTGCGTTGGGCCGGTAGTGCTTGCTGCCGGTATTCTCCTGCGCAATATTCCCCGTCCGGTGTTTTATCCATCTCTTAGCATCTCTTAGGCCATGTGTCATTGAGAATGCTAAGACTGCCAAGTCTTTCCCTTAATGTGGACCAAGGTGTCAGTTCTCGCCCATTCCTCTGTCAGCGTTTCTGTGTAACTATGGGAAATTCGTCCATCTGCATTATTACTTTTACCCAATAGAGGCATTGATACTGGCCATGAGAAATGTAATTAGGTTATTCCTCGTCACTATCGTTCTTTGTAGTTCTTTCGTCGCCAGCGCAAGAGATTTTAACAGTATTACGGTGCCTTCAACTCCTGTTAACGCCATGCCAGTCATGATTCAAGGTCCGATGCCTATTGAAGCCGAGTATTTCGCTTCATTGCTCAGCAATGTAAAAACAGAAGCAACTGGCAATGCAGTTTTCTATTCTGGTACTTTGAAAGGTTACCCGGTTGTCGTTGTAAAAACAGGCAAGGGGCTGGAGAATACCGCTGCAGCGACGGCAGTGGGTATCGAGCGTTATAAACCGGCGGTTATCATTAATCAGGGCACTTCTGGCGGTCACGATCCTACACTCAAAGTAGGAGACATCGTATTGGGTGAAAGAAGCGTAAACGCCGCCAATTTCAAAACGCCTCACCGGGCAGCCGGAGAGGGGAGCGAGCCCCTGAACTGGTTGCCCATGGATATCATGGCGTCTGAAGGTAGTGCAGGGGAAGGCGAAGCCGCCAAAGATGCCGAAAAGGTGCGTTATTATAGCGGTGATCCTGCGCTGATTGATATGGCGTTGTCGATAAAGTCAGCCCATCAGCGCGGCAAGGTGGTAAAAGGCGTGATCGGCAGTGGGAACTTTTGGAACAATGAAATAGATCGCATTAGCTGGCTTCACGAAAATTTACAAACCAGTGTGGAAGAAATGGAAACGGCTTCGGCGGCGCAAATCGCCCATGCCTACGGTGTGCCTTTTCTCGGTGTGCGAATTTTGTCGAATAACATCACTAATCTCGGTGAATATGACCCAAGTACGGCTAAAGACTGTCAGCAGTTTGTCAGGCTCTTGGTGGAAAAATACATCGATACACAGTCGTTTGTCCCACACTAAATACGTTTGACCGGCGCGGGCTTCTCTCGAACGACGTGCACGGGTATATTTACAGCATTAATGATAATAAGTATCATTTACTGACTTCTTCTCACATCGGAACTGATTATGACTTTTATCTCTCGAAAACATCGCAATCTAGCTGTCGCGCTTGCCATCTCAACAGGGTTGTTTAGTGGACATACACTTGCCAATGGTGTCATAACCGAACAGGTGAATAACCTGCACGCGCACCTGGATGAATATAACGAAGAAGTGCATTGGTTAACAGGCAAGTTTGGTGCTGTTGTGGATACCTACGAAAAACAGGGCAAAGCCGATACAAATGTGATGATTGAGTATTGGGAAGAAGTTGATTTTCACTCTGCCATTGAAACCCAGTACGTGCCGGTTTATGCATCGATCTGGCAAGGCATTTACGGCGTGAAACAAGCCATTGACAAAGGCGCGAAAATTGATGTTGTGCGCAAGGAGCAAATGAAACTCAATCAGGCCTTGTGGCAAGGGCTTGGGGCCGTTAAACTTGCGTCCCAATATCAGAAAAAAGGCCTCATTGCCAAAGTGAAAACCACCGAGGTTGAACCTACAACTGGCCCGGAAGTGGTTGAAGATATTAAAAAACGCCTGGATCGGGTAGTGGCTAAATACGCAGAGCAACTCTCTGAAGTCGCCACAACACTCGTGCACGATACTTACCTGCAACGGTTTGAAGGTATTGAAGGCGCGTTAATCGAGCAAAACGCCGCACTGGTTGAAGATCTGGAAAAAGATTTCAACGTGACCTTGCCTCAGGCCATCAGTGCAGATAAGGGCGTAGATACCGTACGTGAGGTCGTTGAAGCCATGCAGGTGAAGCTGGATAAAGCCAGCCAACTGCTGGCTGAAGCAGAGAAGCGCCGCAAGAGCGTCTTCTAAGGAATATGAAGTAATGCATCGTAGAACATTTATCCAGGGCTTGGCCTTGTCCGGGTTATCTGCTGGTATAGCGTTGCCTGGTGGATTTGCCTTTGCCTCGCAAATGGCCACATCGTCTGTGTCCGTAGAAGATTTGCCAAAGTTAAAGGGAAATCTGACTATGTACCTTGGCAGAGGGGAAGGTGGCCTGTATGAGAATGTAATAGAGGCAATCAAGCAAAGGAACCCGGAACTGACACTACAAGTTCGCAGGGGCAGCACCGCTGCCCTAGCAAATACTCTGGTGGCTGAATCAAAGGCGGGCGTAAAACGGGCAGATTTATTCTGGGCCGTAGACACCGGTTCTATTGGCATGATAACCGAAGCCGGCTTGGCGAAAACGCTTCCCACAGATTTGGTTGCCCAGCTCAAACCCGGCTTTCAGTATCCAAAGTGGTCGCCGGTAACCGGCCGGATTCGGACTTTACCTTTTAATACTACCCGGTTATCTGCAGCGCAAATTCCAGACAGTGTGATGGCGCTTGCCGATACCGATCTAAAGCTGGGGTGGGCACCGGCGTACTCATCATTCCAGTCTTTCGTCACTGCAATGCGTTTACTTGAAGGTGACAAAGCAACGGCAAACTGGCTTAAAGGTATCAACGGAAAAGCGAAGAAATACGCGGGCGAATTAGGTGTTGTAATGGGGGTTGAACGCGGTGAAGTAGATTTGGGTTTCGCCAATCACTATTACACGCTGCGGCTTAAATCCGGAAAACCCGATGCCAATGTTGGTCTCGCCTATACCAAAAACGATGCGGGCTGCTTAGTAAATGCATCTGGTATTGTGGCGTTAAGTGATGGCGAATTGCCGGTGAATTTCATTCGCTATTTGCTCTCCCGGGAGGTGCAATCTTATCTTGCTTCTGAAGCGTATGAAATTCCATTGGTTAACGATGTTACACCACCGTCTGGCTTAGTACCATTGACGGAATTATCTCCACCAGCGCTGGATTTACGCAAACTGGCAGATATTCGGCCTACCCTCGATCTGATGAGGAAAGTTGGCGTTCTGTGACAAATTTGCCTAAATCTTATCCCTTTGCATTTTTAATTGCGCTAATGGCAGTTTTGCCTATTGGCGTGTTGTTTTCACTTGCGTCAGAAAGCGCGTCTTTTTTTGACCCTCGTAACATGCAAGTGCTGTGGAATACTCTGACACTGATGTTTTTTACGATAGTGGGCTCAGTGTTAATTGGGGTTCCCCTTGCACTTTTTACCGCATACGTGAACCTGCCGCTCAAGCGCCTGTGGTTAATCCTATTTGCTGCACCACTGGCGCTGCCAAGTTACTTAGGGGCTTTTACGCTGTACTTTGCCTTTGGCACGGGGGGGGAAATAGAGAATGTACTGGGTGTCAGCACCCCGCCACTGGAAGGACTTTGGGGGGCTTCACTGGTTATGTCTTTATACACTTATCCTTTTGTGATGATGACAACAAGGGCAGCGCTGTTAAGCCTTGATGCCAGTTTGGTCAATGCAGCGAGAACTCTTGGTTTGAGCCTGATAGGCAGTATTTGGCGGGTAGTTTTACCCCGGGTTGTAAACAGTATCGCCGCAGGGGCGCTTTTGGCCGCACTGTATGCATTATCAGATTTTGGCACCCCTGCCATCATGGGGTTTGACACATTTACCCGGGTAATTTTTGTAGAATATAATGCTTTCGGTTTAAGCCAGGCTGCCATGCTGTCGCTACAACTCATGCTGATCGTAGTGTTGGTGTTAGTGATAGAATCTCGAATGGGCGGCGATAAAGAGCGGCCAGGTCGGCATTTGAGTTTGTGGTTACCGTCGTGGATGAATACCGGATTTCTTGTATTGGCGATGCCGGTGGTCATTTTGGCAATTTTCCTCCCCCTTTTAGTATTTGGTTTGTGGCTGGCGCGGGAAGGCACAACGGGGTTTGAGATGGGGTATGCGTGGAATTCTGCTTATGCTTCCATGCTGGCTGCGATTGCCGCGGTGGTGCTTGCAGTGCCAGTCGCTCATGCTGCAATAGCGGGTAGAGCTGGAAAGTTGATGGAGCGCATCACTTACTTTGGTTTCGGTGTGCCGGGCATAGTAATGGGCACGGCCCTGGTTTACCTTGGGTTACAAATCACCGTGTTGTATCAGACGTTGGCTTTGCTGGTGCTTGCTTACGTATTGCGTTTTTTGCCTCTGGCGGTAGGAACTGTACGCAGTACCGCGGAGAACCAGGAGGCTGGGTTAGTAAAAGCAGCTCGCGTACTGGGTGCCTCACCCCAGGAAGCGTTTATTCGCATTACATTACCCCTTACTATGCGTGGTATGATTGCCGGTGCTGCGCTTGTTTTTCTTGAAGCTATGAGAGAGTTACCTGCTACGTTAATGTTAGGTCCCACCGGGTTTGAAACCCTGGCAACGTATCTGTGGCGTGTATACGAAGCCGGATACTTTGGCAGAGCGGCTGTGCCTGGGCTATTGCTTGTAGTGCTCTCTGGTATAGGGCTGGTCATTATGCTTTCAGGCGAGCGCCGTGCCGAATTTTCAATCAGTGAGGATAATCGTCGTTAATGCTAAAAGTCAGTAATTTGTCAGTAGATTATGGATCTACCCGGGTAGTTAATAAACTGAATTTGGAACTTGGCGACAGTGAAATTCTTATGCTGGTTGGCCCTACGGGCTGCGGTAAAACGACTATTCTTCAGGCTTTAGCCGGACTGATTCCGATTTCAGAAGGTCAGATTTCATTAGGTAAATGGACATCGACCGCCGGAAATAACATTCCGCCGGAAAAACGGAATGTCGGTATGGTTTTTCAAGATTTCGCTCTATTTCCCCATCTCACCGTTGAGCAAAATGTTTGTTTTAGGTTAAAGAACACGACATTGTCTGATCACTGGCTGTCGTTACTGGGTTTAAGTGATTTTAAAAAGGCGAAACCTGCAAGTTTATCCGGTGGCCAAAAGCAACGGGTGGCGCTCGCCAGAACACTGGCCCATGAACCCGCATTTGTGTTGTTGGATGAGCCACTTTCAAACCTTGATGCGGCATTGAAAGACACGCTGCGCTGGGAAATTCGAGATGCACTAAAAACTGCAGGTGTGCCTGCGATATGGGTTACCCATGATCAGGATGAAGCGCTATCGGTTGGTGATCGGGTTGGCGTATTAAACGGCGGTGAACTCGAGCAACTCGATACTCCTGAAGCTTGTTTTTCGCAACCTCGCTCCCGCTTTGTCGCGCGCTTTCTCGGTGATGCTTGTTTTGTTGATGGCCGTGTTGTTAATGACAGGGTTGAAACGGAAATTGGAAATGCGCCAGGTAAGGCCATGAATACTTCCGGCCGGCAGGTTGATGTGCTGGTTAGGCCAGACGACGTGTTTATGCATACTGGTGGTGTGGACACAAACGCAACCATTATGTGGAGTCGCTACGAAGGTGAGTCTCGACTTTGTGGCGCCGTGCTCGACAGTGGAACTGAGTTAAAGGCCAGAGTGAGTCACGAGATCAGAGTGCAACCTAAAGACAGGGTACAACTCAACTTGCATTCAGCGCATGCTTTGGCATATTTTGCCAAAGCATAGCCGCGTCCTCTAACCCATAAGATGTAGCGATTCTCCCGCCAGGAATAAACCCACGCCATAAAGAGTATGGTTGTAAAGGCTCAGTAATCTGGCTTTTCCCGGTTGTGGTGTTTTCGCTGCGGCAACACCCAGCCCCATACAAGGCTGCATGATGAAGTAGGGAAGTATGACTGTTCCCATTCCCGTGGCGAGCGCTGGCAGCAGTGTGGGAGCTGTCAGCCATGTGCCATCACTAAACGCAGTAAATCCCAGACTAAAGCAAATTCCAACTAGGTAGTGTGCAGCCCAGCCAATGGCTTTTTCGCCTTGTATGGCCGGTGCCGAAGGGGTATGACGTTGCAAAATTGTTCCGCGGAAAACATAGCCGAACCATCGTCCTACCATAGGATAATTCGGAAACGGAATAGCTGTGAATCGGGCGGAAATAAAGCTCAGTATATCCATCCACAGTGTTGCCAGTAGACCCAGTTGAATACTATCAGCAAGATATATCGGTAATTGCATATTGACTCTGCTATTGATTTGGTACATCAGTCTTGCTAGTTTGCCACTTAAAGTTAACTTTAAGTCAAGGTCAAAAATGGATATTACTACAGTGGCTAAAGCAACCGGAGTTCCAGCTTCGACACTTCGCTACTACGAAGAAAAAGGCCTAATTACTTCTGTGGGTCGGCACGGGCTGCGCAGAGTATTTCGCCCGTCGGTAATCGAAAGGTTGTCGCTTATTGCATTAGGTCAGTCTGCTGGCTTTTCCCTGGATGAAGTGGGTGCGCTATTGGGAAGTGATAACTCGCCTGAAATAGATCGATCTGAGCTGTTGAACAAGGCAGACTCTCTGGACAAAACCATTCAACAGCTCACCGCTATGAGAGATGGTCTGCGCCACGCTGCAGTATGCTCTGCACCTAAGCACTTAGATTGCCCTCGGTTTCAACGCTTTATGAAAATCGCAGCAAAAAAAGTCAGGCGTAAAAAAAGCGCCTGAATAAATTGAGGCGCTTCTATCTAAAGTAATCGAGCTTACTTCGCTTTTTTGAGTTTTTTCTTCAGCTTTTTCACTTTGGTTTCTTGCTTAGCAATTTTGGCTTTTGCTACTTTAATTTCTTTCTTTAGCACTTTTGCTTTTTTGGCCATGTTGGCTTCTCCTGTTTTATTTGGTCTTCTTTATTGCGGCATATCATTTACTGTGATGATTTAGGCTTATGCTCAACAATAAACTGGCGTATAAACCGCCTTACTTCTCTGGCTGCACTGGTATCAAGCTCTTCACAGAGGTCTACAAATTCTGCCCGTTCCTGACCATTGATACGAATAATCAACTGACTATCTTTCTTTTTTGGCTTCTTTTTGTCCAACGTTTTTACCCTCACCGAAACAGCCTTATCGGTTTAACGATATACAATATATATCGTATGTATATACATTTCAACTTTTTGGCTCGTTTTCGCTTAATTTGTCTGCATAGCCTTTAGGCGGCGGTGTCCACCCTCGCATACGGGAATGGTGTTCGTGCAAGTCGCGATTAAGCGCATCTTGTATTAGTGATTCAAGTTGTATGAAGAGTGCTAAATAGTTATTGTCAAAACGTTCGCCGCTGGCATCATCTGCCCACGCTTCGTATAAAGTATCATCCTGTTTATTTTCGATGTGCTTGTACGCGCTTTTCTGACGTTCCACCTGAAAAGGGTGTAATCCCATAGAGCGCAGCGCTTCTGCTCCCATTTCCAGTGCCGAATGGTAGGTTTCTGATACCACAAAATGGGCACCGGCTTGTCTTACTCGATAACCATGGCCACGGTCAAAAGCACGGGCAAGAATACGTATGTGGGGATAGGTGTGTTTAATATATTTCACCATTTCAATGGTGGTTTCCCGATCGTTTATTGCTACGACCATCAGTGATGCGTCTTCGATCCCAGCGGTATGTAGCATATCGGGTTTCGATGCATCTCCAAAATAAGCATGGGTGCCTATTTTTCGCATTGAATCGATTTGCGCAGAGCGCACGTCCAATACAACGGTTTTGAAATTATTAGCGAGTAACAAACGATTAATGATTTGTCCGAATCTTCCTATTCCTGCGATGATCACAGAACCACTGTCGTTGATTGTATCGCTTTCTTCGTCATTTGATTGCTTTTCAAAAGCAGGCAGGATGATTTTGTCGAAAATAATAAAAAGTCCTGGCGTCAGGAACATGGATAACGCCACCACTAAAGACAAAATGGCAATGATGTTCTGTGTGAGCACATGGTTTTGAGATGAAAAGCTCAGTAATACGAAACCAAATTCCCCAGCTTGTGCAAGGCTTAAGGTAAGCAGCCATTTATTGCTTTCCCTGAGAGCAAAAACCAAGGCGATAACGTAAAGTACCATGGCTTTAATCATCATAACAGCAAGGGTTATACCAATAATTAACAGTGCGTTGTTTGTCAGTACATCAACGTTGATCCCCGCGCCAACCGTGATAAAAAACAAACCCAGAAGTAGTCCTTTGAAGGGTTCTATATTGGCTTCAAGTTCATGCCTGAACTCACTATTTGCCAGTACCACACCAGCGAGAAACGCCCCCAGCGCTGGAGATAAACCGACCAAACCCATGAGTGCCGCGATGCCAATCACCAGCATAAGCGCCGTGGCCGTGAAGATTTCCCTGAGACCAGAGGCGGCAACGAATTTAAATAGCGGACGACTGAGATAGTGCCCGCCCACCGTTACCGCGGCGACCGAAGCGATAATCACTAACCCGTATAACCAGGCGGGCAATCCGGACACGAGATTATAGTTATCGTGATGTTCTGTGCCACCTTGCTGCGCATTTGCAGCGAGTTCGGGAATAGCCAATAGGGGAATGAGCGCCAGCATGGGAATAACGGCAATGTCCTGAAACAGCAACACAGAAAATGCGCTCTTGCCCCCTTCTGTTTGTTGCAGACCTTTTTCCTGAAAGGTCTGCAGTACAATGGCCGTTGACGACAACGCGAAAATTAGGCCAATAGACAACGAAATAGTAAACGGCTGCGCCATGAGTAATGCGCCACCCATAATCAAAACCGTGGTAAGAAGCAGTTGTAAACCACCTAATCCAATGAGCTTTGTTTTCATTGCCCATAGTGATTTGGGTTCTAATTCCAGTCCGACCAAAAAAAGCATCATGACTACGCCGAACTCAGCGAAATGCTGAATAGTGGTGGTTTCGTCGCCGACCAACCCCAATACAGGCCCTATAATGACGCCCGCTATTAAGTAGCCCAGAACAGATCCCAGGCCCAGCCGCTTGGCAATGGGGACTGCGATCACTGCAGCAATGAGATAGATGAAGGCTTGAAGAAAGTAACCTGTCATAGGATATCTCCAGTGATACATGGGCAGTCGGCGAGGTTCTCACAGTGTGTGGCCTCGACGATATTCAGCGTGTTATCTGCCAGCTTTTGCAACAGCCGTCGCCATTTTTGCCGGTGCAGGTTAATGCGGTGTTCTTCTCTTGCGGTTCTTGAACCAAAAATAGCAAAGGGCCCTAGATATAGCATGCCTGTGACGTTGGCCATTTGTTCCAAAGGCTGCAGTAGCTGCTTTAACGAAAAGTGATTGTAACCGTCGGTTTGGTAGGCTTCTTCACGACCGCCAGCGGATAGCGCACAGACAAACCGTTTTCCCTTAAGTGCCGTGCCGTTGTCACCGTAAGCAAACCCGTATTCAAGGACTAGATCCTGCCATTCTTTTAGTAGTGACGGGGTGGAGTACCAGTAGAGAGGAAATAAAAAAACGATGACATCATGGGCGAGCAGGCGTTGTTGCTCTTTGTCTATATCAATATTGAAATCGGGATACTCGGCGTACAAATCGATAACGCTGACGTGACGTTGTGCTTTTGCGTCGCGGAAAAGTGGCACGTTTATCTCAGACCGGGAAGGTGACGGGTGAGCGTAAAGTACAAGTATTGATTGAGCTGGTAATTGCTTGCTATCCATTGGGCGAGGTGTCTGACATTCGACGTGGGTTTGACACTATTATGAATAGCTTGTGTCTTGTGAACAATCGCAATATTGGCTGTCGTGGATATAAATTGTTCCCAACAGCCCTAAAAACGTGTTTGCCTCTGCTAGCCAGCTAGCACAGCAATGCGCTTTTCAACGATAACGGGTAAACCGTGCCTGACCGCAGAAACCCGCACGCGAACATAGGCTTTTCCGTTTTTTGGCGCAGTGAGAGTCAGAGTTTTATCACCAGTTAAACGGGTTAAATACAAACTCGAACGGCCCTTTATTTCTACACCCCGACCACTCACGATTTCAGCTTTAACGTTGTGATAATCTGGGTGCACCCGATATCGAAGTGTTAGAACTGATTCCGACGATGAACGCCCAGATGATGCAGAAAGCGCCACCTCAATAGGAGCGGTTTCCGGTGGACTAAAGTGTTGAAGCATTACCGGGTGTAGTGCAGGAGAAAGTGGGGGAAACAGAGGTATTTTACTGTCGCTTACTTCGTGAAATTGGCATCCCAGGGCGTCAACCGTGAAAAGCGCGATACACAAAGGAAGAAGAAAAGGTTTTAATTTCATGCTATTACTCAATTTTATACAGGTTTACACCATCTCAGCCGAGAACTGTGACTATTGGTGCTGCCCTGAGGTAAAAGCAAAAAAAGAAGACAATGTATATTGTTGTTATGACTATACCTTAAATCAAGCACTGCTTAAGGTAAAGGCCCCGTGTAATTAAGCTGGATGTGCCATTAGTTGTCTGCGCAACTTAAACCAGTACCAAGTATTTGATATTGCAAACATGGCTTCGGTAATAGCAAGCCCCCAAGTTTGAGTTAGCATAGCATAAAGTGTGAAATTAGCTGAACCGACTATCATGCAGACGCGCAAACCGGCTTCCTTGCAGTATAATTCGCCAAAGCGGTACGCCATGAACGTGAATACTGGCAGCATAGCCAGGACACTGGTTTGTCCGGTGTAATCATTCACAATGAGAACAATTCCTGTCATTAAAGACAAGCTGACGTATGTGGCTGTCGCCGAGAGTAAAGTTTGTTTTACCAGTCGGTAGGTAGTGCTCATGCCTGCTACCAGTAATACTATGGCACCGCCCCAGGCCTGTTCAAACAACAACAAACTGCTGATAGAAATACAAAGTCCTAGGTTGAGCAACAGTAATTTTCGCTCTGTATTACACCAAAATGAGGCGAGGGCAAAAACAACGGGCAGAGTATGAAGAAGTAGCGCTAGCATACGACAAACCTTATTAAAATTAGATTTACACGGCAACGGCGGCAGTCTACTCCGGCGCATCTGTTTTACCAGTAAAAAGTGAGTACAGTGCGCTGAATTACCAGAGTCTGAGACGAAGATTATGATGCTCTGGTTGATGGCAACTAGTATCTGCTTTGGCGTCCTGGTCAGAATATTTAGACTTGAGAAAACGCAAAGGATACCCCATTTCACTAGTTCGTGAATTTTTGACACTGTTTGATGGGGAGAAATAAAACGTGAGTCGACATTTTGATGAGGCAGACGGCCTTTGTGAACACAAGGACCCTGCAACAGACGGGTTTGTATTTAATCAAACCATGTTGCGCATTGCAGATCCTGCCCGGTCGCTGGATTTCTATACCCGGGTAATGGGAATGACTTTACTGAAACGACTGGATTTCGAATCGATGAAATTCAGCCTGTACTTTCTTGCCGCCGGTGATGACTTTTCAGATATTAGTGATGATGTTGCTACGCGCACAGCGCAGACTTTTGGTAGACCGGCAATGCTGGAGCTGACACATAACTGGGATGACACTGCAGAAACTACACAATATCACAACGGTAACAGCGACCCTCGTGGGTTTGGTCATATTGGTTTTCACGTGCCAGACTTCAAGGCAGCGTGTGCGCGTTTTGATGAATTAGACGTACCCTTTCAAAAGCGGCCTGAAGATGGGGCAATGAATAACATTGCGTTTATTAAAGATCCGGACGGCTATTGGATTGAAATTTTCGATGCGAAACAGGTGAGTCGTTTGGGTTAACCACGTCTTGCCAACTGACATTGGGTAGGCCACGAAGGGTGGCCGGCCCAACTTTGCTTTAGATGACAGTAATAACGTCTTCTTTATTTAAGCGTGATTTCGGCAGTGCGGCGTTGTAGTCGTCTGCATCGCTGTAACCAATGGCTAAGGCGACTTCGCAGATATAACCGTTCAGCTCTTTGGCAAACAATTCCCCAATCATATCTTTATCGACGCCTTCCATAGGCGTACAGTCCACTCCGAGTCTGGCTATGGTGTGCATAACGTTACCCATGGCGAGGTACAGTTGTGCTTTTGTCCAAGGAGCATTAACACCCTGAGGGTCTGTATTGAGCTCTGAAAATGCAAAACTACCAAACAATTTTTCCCGGTCTTCTGGTTTGGCACGGCCATCTGCAATTTGTTTGTCTACTACCCTGCTGTAGTCACTCCGGTTGTACTTTGGGTTGTAGGCAAACAAAATAGTATGTGATGCTGTCTTTGCATGTTTCTGATTGAACTGAAATTTATTGGCAAAGGTGTCGTGAAAACGCTGCTTGGCTTCGTCGCTTTCAATCACGATAAATTTCCACGGTTGAGAGTTTATCGAAGAGGGGGACAGGCGAAGCGCTTCTAAAATTACATCCATGGTTTCGCGCGGTACTTTTCGGTTGGCATCGTATTGCTTTACGGTATGCCGGGACTTCAAATCATCGATAATCGGGTGAGACATGATTTCTCCTTCTATAGGTCAAACACGGTGTAATAATGAGGTCATTGTTGCGCTTTCCAAAGCATCATTTTTGCTACTGGGTTGAAACCTCGGGAAAAAGCGATGGAAATGTAAAAAGAGTCAATTTATATGGCAAAAATCTGCTTAGAGCCTACACTAAAACTGAAAACTTTCTTGGTTCAGATCAAGTTTCTTCTTGCCGTTTTTGTCTACCATAGGTTTTCGGTTTTTTATGTTCTCTTTTGTGGCAGTTTTCAAAAGAAGATGCTTAATTGGAGATCCATTATGACATCATCAGTCCCCCCTTCAACACTTGCAGAGCGCGCCACCAGTGTGGATAGTGCGCATATTTGGTTGCATTGTTTTCGCACCTGTTCGTCGTGTCAGCCGTTGTCAGATACCCTGACGGAATACGCTTTTCGTGATGGCAGTCACGTGATCCTCGATTCCAGCTATCCTTTTCCTAAGCCGGTAAAGAATAAAAGACTTCGCATCGCCTGATGCAAAAACGCATTTAGACAAGCCCCGCAGGGGCTTTCTTTTTATGGTGGGCTGTAATTTCCCCGATGTTGAGGCAGAATGTCTTGATAATATGAAAAAAAGAGAACTCAATGAATTTTAAGACACTGATTTTTGCCTTTGTTGGGGCAGGTTGTTTGTCTGCTTGCTCCGAGCCTCCCGGCAGTCATACTATGCCGGGCACTGAACAACTCACTAGCAAAACTAGCGCCGCAGAGCAATTAAAAACAGCTGATGTGAAATACACAGGTGTTTTTCTTCGCCACCAACCAGCGCTTTCTACGATGCTCGCCCTTGAGGAAGAGATTGCTGGCGGGCCGTATAACCACCGTTTTCCCGATTACAGCGAACAAGGTACAGCAGCCTTTCAGCAAAGTATGCGGGAAGCCAGCCAGAAAATAGGTGCGATACAAACTGAAAGTTTATCTGAAAGTGAACGGGTTCATCAACAGATACTGGCAGATATCTTTGCCTACTACGCTGGTGACGAACATTTTCCAGGAGGTTATATTGACACCTGGGGGGGACATCTTCCGTACATCATCAATCAGATTTCCGGGCCCCTTATCGACTTGCCAAAACTGATGCAAGTACAGCAGGCAGTGACCGATGAGGCGCAAATCGAAGCCTATCTAACCCGTTTAGAAACCATGGGGGCATTTGTTGATGATGTGGTAGCAAAATTTAAGGCTGATGCCAATAAGGGCATCGTTCTTCCAAAGAAATTACATCCTAAAACCCTGGCGTTTTTTAACAGTTTTCTCGCTAGTGACCCCCCGGAACACGAACTCGTACGGACCTTCGTAACCAAAATTGCCGCTATAGACAGTTTGAGTGAGGAACAACGCAAGGCATACCAGTTGCAGGCGATAAAATGGGTAACTACGGTGGTTTATCCCGCCTATAACCGAGCCCGGGATGCGATACTTGAAAATGAGACAATTGCCAGTAACAACGATGGTATTTGGTCTCAGCCCGGCGGGGATGATTTCTATACACACCAAATTCGTTTCCTTGGCGATTCTTCGTTAACGGCAGATGAAATACATCAGCTTGGGCTCGATGAAGTAGACCGCATTACTGCGCTAATGGACGATATACTTCGCACTAACGGTTTTGAGGACGGTACCGTCGGAGAGCGAATGATGACACTTGCCAGTTTACCGGGACAGGTCTACCCAGGCAACGATGAAGGCCGTCAGGCGCTGTTGGATTACCTCTCTGAGGAAATTAACAAGATACTTACAAAAGCACCGGAATTTTACGGCGCCATGCCAACTCAGGCCGTGGAGGTGCGTCGCATTCCCCCAGTTTCTGAAGCGGGCGAGGCTGGTGGTTTTTATTCTTCGCCTTCGCTGGATGGAAGTCGGCCCGGCATATACTGGATCAATTTACGGGACATGGCTGCAGTGCCTAAATTTGGTCTGAAAACGCTAACCTATCACGAGGCTGTGCCCGGTCATCACTTTCAGCTTGCGTTGAATATGGCGCAAAAGGATATCGGTATTATGCGTCAAAATGCACCCTATAATGCCTATGTGGAGGGGTGGGCATTGTATTCGGAATTTGTTGCCAGTGAGTATATGGGTATGTATGACGATGATCCATTGGGAAATTTAGGGCGTCTGCAAGCTGAACTATACAGGGCAGTGCGCTTGGTGGTCGATACCGGATTGCATCGAAAGCACTGGACCCGGGAACAGGCCATTGATTATTTTCACAAAACTACAGGAACATCATTGTCTGATGTGGTACCTGAGGTTGAACGCTACATGGCGTGGCCCGGTCAGGCTCTGGGGTATAAGCTTGGCATGTTGAAGTTCATTGAGTTGGAAAAACGAGCCAGAATGACTCTTGGTGACAATTATGACATTAGAGAACTTCATGACGTGATGTTACTTTCCGGTGCGCGACCAATGTCGCTGGTAGAAAAGCAAGTAGTACACTGGATTGAACGACAGAAATAATTTCAACCCCACTATTTTTAAGTTGTACAGAAGGCCTCTGATTTCAGAGGCCTTTTTTCATGGCGTAAGTGGAAATCTGGCTTAGGGCCAAAATTTTAGGTATGAAGTACTTATCAACTTACACATCTGATTATCATTTTCCATATCGAACAGGAAAAGTGAGTTAGCTACACTTCTTAAAAATCAGAAAGCCAGCAGCTCGGTTTTTTCGTACTGTGCAGAGCTTTCTGAACCATTGAGAGAAGGATGTTGGATATGTTGACCCTTTCACAGTTTCGCAATAGTTATCCCGTTCAGCTGGAGTATTCTCTGGCAACGGGAAGCAGCCCGCAAACGCTGCTTAAGATGTCTGCGAAATACAATGGCAGTGATCAATTTCATCATTTTTTAGCACAGACTGCGACCTGTAGCCGACCCATCCACTTTCTCGGTCATGACCGCAGTCTGGATGCGAGCGTGTCGAATTTAAGCAATATCAGTAAGCAAATCGCCAACATAGAGGATTCTTTGGGCTTGTCCTATCAAGCTATTCTGGAAAAAATAGCCTGTGCTCACAGTGATACTTTGGTTAGCAAGGTTTTCGATTTACAGGCTCCCGGGCAATGGCAGGACGTGACCCGTGATGAGATGCTCAGATTACTGGGTGAACTTCATTATTGGGTGATGTACATCAACGATTTGGATATTGTAAAGAAAGACGTGGTCTCCGCCAAAAGTTTGTACTATTTTTTGCGGCGACATCCGGTAGCCGGTTGCCAGACCCTTGCTGACGTGGTGGAACTGAATCACGAAAGCTGGGACTTGGACGAACACCAGTATTATCAAATTTTACACGCCATGATCGAACGTGACAGTGATTGTATTTTGCGCTGGATAGAACAACCAGAACCGATGGCTCACTTTAACGTACGTTCAAAAGTGCCGTATCACTCAATGTGGAGCTGGCTCATTCTTTCACTTATCTCAAGAACTTACGGCTATACCAGCAACTTGTGGGGCACTAAGCTTCAGTGGAAAAAATGTGGCTTCAAACTGCGCAAAAATGCAATGCCTGCTCCAGTGTTTCACTATTTTTCCATGCCTTCCCAGGAGTTGTCTTTGGGCGAAGGCGACGAAGGCCGTTCTCAGATGGGGCGAAAGGTACAGTTGGTGTACAATGCCAGTTGCCTGGTTGATTACCGCGGCTTGCCCTATGAAGAGGGCTTCGTCACGCCATTGTCTGCATTGCGGGACAGAATAGAGCAATTAAGGGTAGATATTCGCGAAGGTGACAAAGCGCATTGGGTCGCGGACGATGATTATATAGAAATGCCGCCGGAGACAGGGCTGTACGCTAAAAATTTCACTGACGCATACTACCAGGCATTGCTTCCCGAGTTTGTGCGCTGGGCAGGACATAAAAGCCGCGTAAACGCGGGGGCTCATCTAACTTCTCCGGTGCAACAAGACGCCTTTGTTACACTGGTGAGTGAAGTGGCTACAGCACATTTATCTGTGCGTTTTGGTCTTGACAGAAAACCTTGTCAAACCAGTGTACAACGCATTGGTAATTGGATTGACGACCTCGACATCGATTCCCGCTTTCGTTTCGTAGCCGAAGCGTCTGAGTGCGCAAACAGGGTGTGTAATTTTCTTTTTCCAGATGAGCGGCAAAGCTGACAGGGGTCAATTTGTCGCGGTAAATAAGGCGGTTTGTATCACAGAGACTGTTTTTTGTTCAAAAAACGGTCTTTTGTTGTCTTAAGCGGCCGCTTTATGTTGCTGTGATCCTGAATTTTGGTAGAGTTATTGTCTCTTTCTCCAGGGCGTTGAAACGCGCCCTCGCGAGATAACAACGATAACTCAGGATGCGCTACATGTCAGAACAGTGCTTTCGCATGAAAGGCACCACACTTACCAGTATTGTACTGGAAGTGCTTCATTTTGAACCCGACGAGTTTGAAACGCAATTGGCTGCGAAGATTGCCAGTGCCCCTCATTTTTTTACCCGCTCTTCGCTAATCATTCACTTAACTTCTGCGCTTACGGTAACTGAATTTGAACTGCTGATTGCATTGTGCCGTCGCCATGAATTGCAACCAATGGCAGTAAAAGGGAATACAGAAGCCCTGAAGCGAACGATCAACGACCTTGGTATGTCGGATATCAGCCAGAGTAAATTAAGTGAGCGGCCGCTGGGTGAACAAAAAACGGTCAGTGATGCAGCTGTCGAACCGTCAACGCGCAGGCCCGCAGAACAAGAAAGCCCGTCAACTGCGCCAGTAAATCAGAGAGGGAAGCCAGCGAAGATTATTTCCCGTCCGGTTCGGTCCGGACAGCAGGTTTACGCTGAAGGCGCTGATCTTATCATATTGGGCGCGGTTAGTGAGGGAGCAGAAATTCTCGCAGATGGAAATATTCACGTTTATGGTACATTACGTGGAAGAGCGCTGGCCGGAGTAAAAGGCGATGAGCAGGCGCGGGTGTTTTGCCAAAATATGGAAGCGGAGTTGATATCCATAGCAGGGCGCTTCGTCATGCAGGAAAACGTACAACAACAGTGTTGGAAGAAACCGGCACAAGCATATTTAGACGCTGATACAATCGTGGTCGAAGGACTGAACTAGCCCGTGTATCGGCAATTTGGGGATTAATAATGGCGAAAATAATTGTAGTTACATCAGGCAAAGGCGGCGTAGGGAAGACAACTTCCAGTGCGGCCATTGCAACAGGACTGGCGCTGGCCGGGCATAAAACCGTGGTCATTGATTTCGACGTCGGTTTGCGAAACCTTGATCTTATTATGGGCTGTGAGCGCCGTGTGGTTTATGATTTTGTCAACGTTATCAATAGAGAAGCAACGCTGAACCAGGCTCTGATTAAAGACAAGCGCACCGAGAACCTGTATATCTTACCGGCTTCACAAACCCGGGATAAAGATGCCCTTACAATGGAAGGTGTACAAAAAGTATTGAATGATCTCTCAAAAGACTATGATTTTATTATTTGTGACTCACCTGCAGGGATCGAGCAAGGCGCGCAAATGGCGTTGTACTTCGCGGATGAAGCTATTGTGGTTACCAATCCGGAAGTGTCTTCGGTTCGCGATTCCGACCGGATTCTAGGTATTTTGCAAAGTAAGTCTATGCGTGCAGAACAGGGTAAGTCGGTAAAGGAGCATTTACTGCTTACCCGGTATAATCCACACCGGGTAGCGACTGCTGAAATGCTAAGTGTGGCCGATGTGGAAGAAATATTGGCTGTGCCATTATTAGGCGTGATCCCGGAATCAGAAGCGGTACTTAAAGCGTCTAACCAGGGAACACCTGTTATTCTCGACGATGCATCAAATGCCGGACAAGCCTACTCAGATGCCGTGAAGCGTTTACTCGGGGAAAAGGTTGAACACAGGTTCCTCGATGTTGAGAAAAAAGGATTCTTAAAGCGCTTATTAGGAGGTAAGTAATGGGAATATTCGATTATCTGCTGAAAAAGGGGAAGCCTAGTACTGCCGCCGTTGCAAAAGAGCGGCTGCAGATCATCGTTGCTCACGAGCGCAGAAAACGCACTCAACCTGATTATATTCCCATGATGCAACAGGAGATTCTGCAAGTTATCCGCAAGTACGTGGAAATTGCAGAAGACGACGTGTCAGTACAACTGGATAACAGTGAAGATTGCAGTGTATTGGAACTCAACATTACCTTGCCTGATCGATAGGGCAGGGCATTGACACCGTATTCTCATCCCATAAGAGAGCGCCGCTGGCGCTTTTTTAATGATAGTTTTGCGCGCATTGAAAGGTGCAGTGCGGAATGTTTATATGGTTTACCTCTGTTACCCGTTTAAGGGGAACTGAAATTCGCGCTGGAGGGGGCAACATCAGCTTCTGCAGGTAGTAAAAAGCGGTGCTTTGCTCCCTTGACCGCTAACACTTGGTGCAAGGGAACAAAAAGGTAAGTACTACTAACGCTGATATTTTGCCGGTGTAGTCGTACTGGGGGTTGCGCTTTCAATAAACGCCCGAATGTCTTCGTTGGCCGCTTTTAAATCTTCGTAGCGCAAATACATCATGTGTCCGCTGCGATAACCTTTAAATTGCAGACGGTCTTTCATTTTTCCGCTGCGATCGATCTGGGTCATAGTGTATTTTGCATCGAAGTAGTTGGTAGCACCGTCGTAATAACCAGACTGAATCATGACCTTTAGAAAAGGGTTTTCCGCCATGGCAGCTCGTAAGTCCTCACCGGTATGATTGTTTTCTCGGTCCCATGGGTGAACCGGACCAAACATATTGTATTTAGTATCAGTCACGAAGCCGAGGTCGTTGCGAAGGTAATCGTTAATAGCCGGCGTAAAGGCGTGTAACCACGCACTTAATTCTGCGTTGTAATCCGGGTTGTCGCCTACGTCTTTTTCATCGATACCAAGATATCGGCTGTCTAAACGCCCTATGGTTTTACCTTCATCTCTCAACAGCGCTTTCCAGAAATACCACGTACTTACGTCCAGGTTATTTTGTTCAATTTCCGTTGTCGACAAACCGGAATAGGCAGCATATTGGGCGGTAACAGCTCGCTTTTCATCTTCGTCTATCCATGCGCCTTTGGCCAGCGCTGGCAGTAAAGTGTTTAGAGTGAAAGATTCTACCTGGGGTAAAAAGTCTTCCAGTGCCATGTTTTGATATTCAGGTGCCAGTTTATTGTGGAACCATGCTGCGGCAGCAAAATATGGCAAACGATTGGCAGATTCCACTGTCCCTTCCCGGGCTATCCCCAGCTCAGTAGGCGATACAAGAATGACGCCGTTGAGGTACATCCATTGGTTTTGCTGTAGGGCTTTGGCCAGCCCCGATACTCTGGTGGTGCCGTAGCTCTCACCGATGAGGAATTTTGGTGACCGCCAGCGGTTTTGGCGACTTACGAATGTGTTTAACCAGTCAGCGAGGTAGGCAATATCAGCATTAACACCGAAGAAAAGATTTTTTTGCTCATCTTTACCTGGCATTTTTCCTTCTTTATCGGGCAACACTCTACTATAACCCGTGTTAACTGGGTTCACGTACACAATATCTGCAACGTCTAAGATAGAGTAAGGGTTGTCTTTAACACCGTAAGGTTGCAGTGGGTAGCCTTCTTCGTCGATATTGAGAATTTTAGGACCAGTATAAGCAATGTGCATCCAGACGGATGCCGAACCGGGGCCGCCGTTAAAGCTAATCACCAAGGGACGTTTTTCCTTGTTCTTCACGTTGGCCTTTTCGTAGTACGTGAACTGTAGTGTTGCTATTGGGTGACCTTCCTCGTTCCAGACAGGTTGCATACCGGCAGTTGCGGTGTAAGTGATTTTTTTGCCATTGATGGTGGCTTTGTGTTCCGTGGTGTTGGCCATTTCCACCGGAATAGCCCGGTTATAGGATTCTGACTCCTGCGCTGCAGTGACGGAAGTGAGGGAGACAGACATCAACCCAATGCAAAAACCTACTGCAGAGAGCGTTTGCGAAATTTTCATCAGTTGTCCTTATTTGGTTGGTTATTCTTGTGTTTTTAGCCGGTATAGCAACAGCGCTGCGCGCTTGGCTTGTGATGCAAGGCTGCGTAAATTCCCCACTTCATTGACGGTATGGGCATCTGCGCCACTCATGCCAAGTCCATCAATAGCCATATCAACGTGTGCTGAAGTAAAGGATACATCAGCGGCACCGGCATTCAATGGATTTACGGCTACGACGGCGCCCAGACCCAAATCTTCACTGGCTTTACTGTAAAGATTGAGTAACGCTTTGTTGCCATCCGTAGGCGCAAGAGCGGGATATCCTTCTGCAAAGGTGATAGTACTGTGGGTCTGCGGCAAGCTGTCACTCACAATAGATTGCATTTTTTGTTTCACTCGTTTGAGTTGTGTTTCTGAAATGGCGCGGATATCGCCGGTGACAATGGCGGTTTCTGCTACAACGTTACTCTTGCCAAACGCAGTGCCACTATTGCTTGTTTGGTCGTGTGTGACCGTGGTTCCGCCTATAATTTTACCCGGGTTGAATGTAAGTAAGTCTTCACTTCTTAGTTCGTTGTAAAAGGTGTTCAGTACTCTGGATGCTTCGTATATTGCTCCTGCGCCAACTTTGTCGCTAAACACTCGTGAGGAATGTGAAGGTACCCCTTTAACGGTGAGCGTCCAACCAACTGAGCCGCGCCTTGAGATATTGGCTGTTTTTGGGTTGCCGTCGCCATTTTCAAACCCCAGGGCGATATCTGCCCACTTAGCACTGTCAATAAGTGCCTTTTTTGACAAAGATAAGGGGCGCCCACTTAACTCTTCATCACCGGTCATTACTACGTGGACGTTCATGTCTTTGAGTTCACCGGCTGCCTGTAAGGCCTTTAGGGTTTGTAAGATAATGATATTGCCCCCCTTCATGTCCGCTATGCCGGGGCCTCGGGCGGTGTGGTCATCAATCTTTTCAAAGTGTTGGAAAGTACTTTCTGGCTCAAAGACAGTGTCTAGGTGACCAATCAACAGAATGCGAGGCCCTGTTCCCCCTGCTTTTATTGCCACCAAATGCCCGGCGCGGTCAAAGGCACTGCCATCTTCAAAGGAAACGTCAAAGCCAAGAGCCTCAAACTGCGGAATAAGGGTATCTGCCACCTGCTTTACGCCGGCAAAGTTCATGGTGCCGCTGTTTATATTTACAATCTCTTCCAACAACTGCACTGCTTGTGTTTGGTTTTCGTCAATGAAAGCGGTCATGGTTGCTTCTTTATTACTTATTGCTGCCATTGCATTAAGTGAGGATAGACAAACTCCGATGAGCAGTGTCTGTAATTTCATATTGTTGTTCCCTGTGGTGTGTTTATCTGCGACGGTACTTGTCAACGGACCGGGCTGGCAAAGGGTTGTCGATTAACCTCCTAATCTCTCGGCTAAACAGAGGATTTGATTACCCGCGCTCGTTCAGATGGAATTTAGTGGCCCGAAACAGGGAAATCGTCCCGCCAGAGTTGAAATACTGTGGGGCAGGGCGCAAAATCGGACGTTCTCGCAAGTACGACATCTAAAGCCCCTTCGTCCTCCGGGCGTCGAAGTCACCCATGGGCTTTGATCAAAGGCAACAAACAGGAGATAACCGTGGCCGTTTTCGAAATCAAGCATCCGTTAATTCAACATAAAATTGGGCTTATGCGCGAAGCCAACATTTCAAGTAAAGACTTCAGAGAGCTGGCCAGTGAAGTTGGAAACTTGCTTACTTATGAAGCCACTAGAGAACTGCCAACAGAGACATCCGCTATAGAAGGTTGGAATGGAGATACGCTGGATGTGGAAAAAATAAAAGGCAAAAAAATAACCGTGGTGCCGATTCTTCGTGCTGGCCTGGGTATGTTAGATGGCGTGTTGCGTTTAATTCCCAATGCAAAGATCAGTGTAGTCGGACTGTATCGCGACGAGGAAACTCTGCAGCCCGTGGCGTATTTTGACAAAGTGGTGAAAGACATCGACATGCGCACAGCGCTCATTGTTGATCCAATGCTGGCAACCGGAGGCACGTTAATCGCCACAATCGATCTGCTCAAGCAAAAAGGCTGTGAGCAAATCATGGGGCTGTTTTTGGTTTCTGCGCCCGAGGGAATTAATGCCGTGTGTGACGCTCACCCCGATGTCGATATTTTTACCGCCTCTATTGATGACAAACTAAACGATAAAGGATACATACTGCCAGGTTTGGGTGATGCTGGTGATAAAATCTTCGGTACCCGGTGACGGACGGGCTTTTATTTCTTTACTGGAGAGGTGAGCACTAAAATTCACCCTCTGGTATGTAGCAAAATGGTGCGTCAAATGTGAATATTTATGCATTCATGCACCATTATTATCAAATTGCTTTCTCTGCGAACTCTTCTTCTACGCTTTTCTTTGCTGTGATAATTCTATCCATAAATGCTGTTTTTTTCACCGCTAAACTGTCCGCTACCCAGTGTTATTTGTCGAGATATCTGTTTTTATTCCTCTTTTTATAGGACATATTTATCACATTATGACTTTTGTTATGATGTAACATTTTTTCTTGATATTACGTGCTAAGTGTGATTTGCATTGCATTAAATCTGTGCATCTCAATCAAAAGTATAAGGTTCACTAATCTCGTTATAAAAAATAATTATGCAATATATTGAATTATCTATTCTCACATTTACTACTGTTATTTTTAATAAATAATTTTTATATGTTTAGCTATTGTTAAAACGGCGATGAATGGATCTAAGGTGCTGAAAACCAAAGTTTAAAGTTAATTTCTCAAATGTAAATTCCGTTGGAATAAACCGTTCTTCAATAAAATTTATTTAAAACAGTGTATTAGGTACGCCTTGTGCAAATGTCTTTTATTTAGACACGGCTGAAAGAGCACGCGCCAAAGCTGTCATTGGACGCATCACAATAATCAGCTTTACGGCAAGCACAGTACTAAACAGAGGAATACACTATGAAGGCAAAGGTAACGTTACGGACCAAAAAGCTCACGCTTGCGGTGGCCATCACCAGTGCACTTAGCGCACCGGTATTCGCCCAGCAATCATCAGGCACGGATAGCGCCGTTGATGAAAAAAAAATGGAATCCATTCAAGTAACTGGCTCGCGCGTTTCTCGTGATGGCTATGACACGCCGACACCAGTGGCCTCTATGTCAGAAGAAGATATCAACACCTTTGCTCCCAATAGTGTGGCGGATTTTGTCAACACCATGCCATCGGTTACCGGGAGCTCTACAGCGTCTACCAGCTCTGGTTCATTGAGTAATGGTGCGTCGGGTATTGCTGCGCTGAACCTTCGCGCACTGGGAACCGGCAGAACGTTGGTGTTATTCGACGGCCAGCGCTCAGTGGTATCTGCTTCTACCGGCCAGGTCGATACCAATACCTTCCCACAGTCACTGATTAAGCGAGTGGAAATTGTTACCGGCGGTGCATCTTCGGTTTATGGCTCCGATGCTATCAGCGGTGTGGTGAACTTTATCCTCGACAAAGAATATACCGGATTTAAGTCTGAGGTGGAGTACGGCGAGACAACTTACGGTGACAGAGAAAACAACAAAATCGTGCTTACATATGGTACAGAGTTGGGAAATGGCGACGGTCACCTGTTGTTAAGTGGCGAAACTTTTCACGCCAACGGTATCCACAATACTACCAGAGAGTACGCAGAGGACGGTAGTGTAGCGATGATAAACCCGGATACTTCCGATGGCGCGCCTTTTTATTTTGTTGGAAACGGCATTGGTATCTCGAATTACACGCCGGGTGGTTTAATTGCATCCGGGCCTCTGGAAGGCACGTATTTTGGCGTTGACGGCGCTCCGGGGCAGTTGGCATACGGCGATGTGTCAGGCCAGTGGATGATTGGTGGTGACTGGCAATATACGACTTCGGGCATGATAGGTACGAACTCCCTGGCAGCTGAGATTGACAGAAAGAACCTGTTTGGTCGCTTAAGTTGGATGTTTGGTGAAACAGAAGTGTTTTTGCAAGGGTCCTACGCGGAATATGAAGGCCTTAGCTACTATATTAATCCGACCTCCAAAGGCGTAACGATATACGCAGATAACGCTTATTTACCCTCCTCTGTATCAGCGCAAATGGCGGAACTGGGTCTAGACAGTTTTTCTCTGAATACCAGTAACGTGGATATGCCGGCATCAGGTAGTAACAACAAACGAGATACAACCCGGATTGTCGTTGGTGCCGACGGAGAGTTTACGCTGGCGGGTAAGTTTTTCAACTGGGATGCCTATTACCAGTATGGAAAAACCAATACCGATGAGCATATGACATCAACCTACAACTCTTCAAGACTTACGTTAGCAACCGATGCAGTGGTTGACCCTGGTACGGGTAACATTGTCTGCCGCTCCACACTAACAGATCCCAGTAACGGTTGCGTGCCCTTGAACCGTCTTGGTGTGGGTGTCGCCAGTGATGAAGCACTTAACTATGTACTTGGGCGTCCTCGCAGAGAGCAGTCTTTCATTCAAGATGTAGCAGCCATTAACTTTTCTACCAATGAGTTAGAGGGCTGGGCAGGTCCGATTTCAATCGCCTTCGGTGCGGAGTACCGCAGTGAAGAAATGGACGGTGAGGTTGACTCACAGTATTCCACTGGCTGGAAATACGGTAACTACAAAGTGACAGAGGGGTCATACAACGTAAAAGAAGCGTACCTCGAAGCACTCGTGCCGGTAATGGAAGATCTTGATTTTAATGGTGCGGTTCGCTACACCGACTACAGTACATCTGGCGGCGTAACAACTTGGAAAACCGGATTGACCTGGTCTCCCATCGATGATGCCACGTTTCGTCTGACCCGTTCAAAAGATATTCGGGCACCAAATTTATCCGAATTGTATGCCGCCGGTACGGCACGCTCAAATTCAGTAACGATTAACGGTGCGTCTGTACCAATGATTCAAAATTTGCAAGGTAACCCGAATGTCAGCCCTGAAGAAGGCGATTCGTGGGGACTCGGGGTGGTACTGCGTCCGTCGTTCCTCGAGGGGTTTTCTGCCACCATCGATTACTACGAAGTGGAAATTGAAGGTGTTATCAGCTTTGTATCTGCTGATGCAACAGCGGAATATTGTGTTGAATTCGGCGTGCAACGCTACTGTGACAACATGATTTACGATGAAAGCGGTACCCTGCAAACTATCAATTTGCTGTACGAAAACCTCAATGCCATGACGGCAAAAGGGGTGGATTATGACTTAACCTATCGTTTTGATACTGCAGATATCATCGACGGTGCACCAGGTGACTTTAAACTTCGATTTCTTGCGACAAACTACCTTGAGGCGATCACTGATAACGGTGTGACGGCGATAGATCAGGCTGGATCTGTTGCCAACAGTACGCCGGACTGGAAGTATCGGGCATCTGTGACTTATAGCCTTGATGACATGCGTTTTGACTTAACCGCCCGAGGTATTTCAGAAGGCACGTTGAGTAACGCGTACATTGAATGTTCGTCAAATTGCCCTGAGAGTATTGCGCCAAATTATACGATTAACGATAACACGGTGGCGGCGAAAATCTACCTCGATGCTTATGCATCCAAGTCAATACCAATGGGTGATACCGGGTCGCTGGAACTGTATATGCAAGTGAGAAACCTGCTGAATTCAGATCCTGCTGAGGTGACATACCCGGCGTTCCAAGGCTCAGAAAACAGACCTGGCTATCTGGCAACGAATCGCAGTTTATATGACGTGTTAGGTCGCCAGTTCAAAGTGGGTTTCCGTTTGGAATTATAAGGGAGAGTTATCATGCCACTCGTATTACAAAGGTTTCATAAACAATTGCTTACAGCGCTTGTTGCACTGGCCCTCTCGGGCGTTGCAAGCGCGTCTCTGGCCGCTACCAGTATGTCTCAAAACGAGCGAATGGATGCAAAAAAAGCGCTAATCAAGGCCATTGATAGCAAAGCAAAACAAGCACAAGTCATGAACGACATGATTTTCAGTTTTGGTGAGTTGGGTTTTCAGGAGTATCAAACGTCAAAATACCTCATTGATATCCTCAAAGAGAACGGGTTCAGCGTAGAGGAGGGCATTTCGGGGATTCCAACTGCTTGGATGGCTACGTGGGGAGAAGGCGAACCGGTTATTGCATTAGGGTCAGATATTGATGGCATACCCAAAGCATCTCAAAAGCCCGGTGTGGCTTACCACGACCCTATTCTTGAAGGTGCACCTGGGCATGGGGAGGGCCACAATTCCGGCCAGGTCGTTAACATTATTGCTATTTTAGCGGTTAAGGAATACATGGAAGCGAATGGCCTGACAGGTACGATCAAAGTGTGGCCCGGGGTGGCTGAAGAGCAGCTTGGCACCAAGGCCTATTATGTACGCGACGGGTATTTTGAAGATGTTGATGCAGTATTGTTTTCCCATGTATCAAACTCCTTCAGCACCAGTTGGGGAACGGGGCGTGGAAACGGGTTGATATCGGTTCAGTATAACTTCTATGGCGAATCAGCCCACAGTGCGGGCTCGCCTTGGCGTGGCAGAAGTGCGTTGGACGCTGTAGAGCTCATGGAAGTGGGAATGAGTTATCGCCGGGAGCATTTGCGGCTTTCTCAACGTATCCATTCTATTGTGGTAGACGGTGGCGACCAGCCAAACGTTGTCCCTCCTGTGGCGAGTCGCTGGTATTTTTTCCGTGAATCCGATTATCCGCACATTAAGTCTCTGTGGGAAATAGGTGACAAAATGGCCGAAGGTGCCGCCATGATGTCCAATACTACCTGGGAATCGGTAGTACTTGGTTCTGCATGGCCACAACACATGAACAAGGCGATGGCAGAAGACGCTTATGAAAATATAAAGCTGGTGGGTATGCCAGCATGGTCTGCAGACGATATAGCCCTGGCAAAAGCGCTACAGAAGGAAATCGGCGTTGAACCAGAGGGCTTGCGTACAGAGATCAGCGAATTGAGTGACCCACCGGATCCGAAAAAACTCACCGGCGGTGGTTCAGATGACATTGGTGATATATCGTGGCAAGTACCTACCATCACGCTTAGATACCCGGCGAATATTCCCAATTTACCCGGGCACAATTGGTCGAATGCGGTTGCCATGGCGACACCCATTGCGCACAAAGGTATTGTGGCTGGTGCCAAAGCCCAGGCACTTACACTTTTCGATTTACTTACCGATGACGCACTAATGGACAGAGCATGGGATTACTACAAAAACGTTCAGACAAAAGACGCGTCCTATACCCCCTTGCTCAGAGCGCAGGACAAACCTGCCGTACATTTGAACAAAGGCATTATGGCCGAGTTCAAGGGCGATATGTCTGAATATTATTACGATCCGGAAAAATACGACACCTACATGGAACAGTTGGGCGTGTCTTATCCCACAGTCAGAGAATAAACTAACTTACGAGCTACAGGCGGTGGGATAGCTCAGCGCCCGTGGACAGGAGTGTTGTATGAAAAAATTGATTAACGCGTGCCGTTTCGCAATGTTTTCAGGTGTATTGGTGTCCGCAGTGCAGGCCACCACGTTTACCACTGAACAACGCGAGGCAGCTAAAGACGAACTGGTTGCGACAATTGATAAACAAGCCAAGTTGGCACAGGTCATGAACGACATGATCTTCAGTTTTGGTGAACTGGGGTTTCAGGAAATTGAAACGTCGGCGTACTTAACTACTTTCCTCGAAGAACACGGTTTTGCGGTAGAGCGGGGGATTGCCGGTATTCCTACTGCCTGGTATGCCACTTGGGGAAGTGGAAAGCCTGTAATCGCGTTGGGCACAGATTTAGATGGTATCCCCAAAGCTTCGCAAAAGCCCGGCGTAGCGTATCACGACCCCATCGTTGAAGGCGCGCCCGGCCATGGTGAAGGGCATAATTCAGGTCAGGTCGTGAATATTATCGCTGCGCTGGCGATGAAAGAATATATGAGTGCCAACGGCATTGAAGGCACACTTGTGCTGTGGCCAGGTGTGGCAGAAGAGCAATTGGCCACTAAGGCCTATTATGTGCGGGACGGTTACTTCGACAACGTTGATGCCGTTTTGTATTCCCACGTTGGCAGCGGTTTCGGTACGTTTTACGGCAATCCCGGTATGTCAGGGATGGTATCGGTTAAATACAACTTCTACGGAGAATCGGCCCATAGTGCGGGTTCGCCCTGGCGTGGTCGCAGTGCATTGGATGCGGTAGAACTTATGTCAGTGGGTATGAACTATCGCCGTGAGCATTTACGCATTGCCCAACGAACACATGCCGTTATTGTGGATGGTGGGGATCAGCCAAACGTTGTACCGCCAAAAGCTACTGCCTGGTATTTTTTTCGTGAAACCGATTACCCCCACATTAAAGCACTGTGGGAAGTGGGTGACAAGATGGCTGAAGGGGCAGCGCTAATGAGCAATACTTCATGGGATTCTGTTGTTATGGGGACTGCCTGGCCTGGTCATTTTAATAAGCCGCTGGCGCTGGCGGCATACGAGAACATTAAGAAAGTGGGCATGCCGACTTGGTCGGATGCTGACGTGACACTGGCCAGAGCCCTGCAAAAAGAAATCGGAGCAGAAGTTATCGGGCTACCAGAAAAAATCATGCCCATGCGTGAACCTCCTCCACAGGACAAACTCACCGGCGGTGGCTCAGACGACGTTGGCGATATTGCCTGGAATGTGCCGACAATTTTTATGCTTTACCCGTCCAACATTCCCAATTTACCTGGCCACAACTGGGCAAATGCGGTTTCAATGGCGACGCCCATTGCACATAAGGGAATCATCGCCGGAGCGAAGGCTCACGCGATGAATATGGTCGATTTGTTTACCAACCCGGACTTGTTACCCGAAATGCACGCGTATTTTAATGATGTTCAAACCAAAGACATCAAGTACGAGTCATTGTTAAGAGACGGAGATGAACCGCAAATTTACCTAAATAAAGATATTATGGCCAGGTACCGGGACAAGATGCGAAAGTTTTATTACGACCCCGAAAAATATGACACTTATCTGGAACAACTGGGGATAAATTACCCTATGGTAAAAGGCGACGAGTAAGCTACTGACACGAGCGTGAATCGCTTGTGGCAGTGCATGGCCAGGGTTTGTTTTTTACAGGAAAACAGGCTTAGGTCAACCAGGTCTGCCGGATGGGGTTGCCTGTCTGGCCTGACATGCCCATGAGGGCAATCATGTGTACGTGCTCCGTTGAGCGTTTTCAGGCAGCCATTTTGTGCTGCCTTTTTTTATGTGGCCAGTTCGGTGACGATGGTTTTAGCCAGCAGCTCTATTGCCTCAGAGCGCACTTTTTGTGGATTGACCAAACACACGCCAATTTGACCCAGTTCGGGCAACGACTGTGAGGCAGACAGAACATGTAATCCATTGGGCACAGTACTTTTTGCCAGAACGGTTATTCCTAACCCTTCATTGATGGCGGTTTGAATGCCGTTGAGATCACCAATGGTATAAACTATTTGCCATTGCTTTTTACTTTGCGCGAGTAGATTGGTAGCTCGCTTCCTGTAAATGCAGGGGGCTGGGGCCGCAATAATAGGGAGTTTCTCTGGCAGGTTGTTGACAAACCGTTGGCTGCCTACCCAAACCAGCTGTTCGGTAACAATGTAACCGTCTTGGTCCGGATCTGGCTGTTCCTGCAACGACAAAATAAGGTCAAACTGATTTTTTAGCGGCTCACATAATAAGTCTTTGCTTAAAGCGCAGTGCACTTCCATAGAGACTTCCGGATAGGATTGCGTGAACCGGCGTATAATTTTCGGCATCAAGGTGGTCGAGAACTCGCTGGGTATACCCAACTTTATATTTCCACTCACCTGAGGACGGCCGAATTCCGCCATCGCCTGGTCGTTCAACATCAGAATTTTCATGCCGAACTCTAACAATTTACTGCCCGCCAAGGTCAGCGTTAAGCGATTTCCTTCGCGAGAGAACAGCTTCTCGCCTACGACGTCTTCCAACTTTTTAATTTGGAGGCTGATCGCCGGCTGCGTTCGCTTCAGACGTTCTGCACAAACTGTATAGCTGCCAGTTTGCGCAATGGTCACAAAGGATCTAAGAAAGTCGATGGACAAATTTTTCATGCCTACACTCCTACTGAAAATAGGAGGCAATCCTATTTTATAAACTTATGGTTCGATTGTTTTTATTAATTTTATTTATTCTTGTACTACAACTAGCATAAAGAAAACTAAAACACAATGGAGATAGAATGAACTCGTTACTAACCCCGCTCGAACAGTGCGACCCAGATATTGCTGCGGTACTTGAACAAGAGGCAACTCGACAAGAAGATCACATTGAACTTATCGCTTCGGAGAATTACACCAGTCAGGCGGTGATGGCTGCACAGGGGAGTCAACTGACAAATAAATATGCTGAAGGTTATCCCGCTAAACGCTATTACGGGGGGTGCGAAGCGGTAGATGTCGCTGAACAATTGGCCATAGACAGAGCGAAAGCGCTATTTCACGCAGATTACGCCAATGTGCAACCCCATTCAGGTTCTCAAGCAAATGCCGCTGTCTACATGGCGTTATTATCGCCAGGTGATACCCTTTTGGGACTCAGCCTGGATCACGGTGGTCACTTGACACACGGCGCCAAGCCGAATTTCTCTGGTAAGTTGTACAATGCGGTGCAGTACGGTTTGAATGCTGACACCGGAAAAATTGACTACGAGCAGGTACGTAGTCTGGCGAGAACTCACCAACCAAAAATGATTGTCGCTGGTTTTTCTGCCTATTCCCGCGTGGTTGACTGGCAGCGATTTAGGGATATTGCTGATGAAGTTGGGGCATTCCTGCTAGTAGATATGGCGCACGTTGCCGGTCTGGTGGCGGCAGGGGAATACCCCAGTCCAATAGATGCTGCTCATGTGGTGACATCAACCACCCATAAGACACTGCGGGGGCCTCGTGGTGGTCTTATTTTATGTAAAGGACACCCTGAGTTGGAAAAGAAACTGAATTCACTGATCTTCCCGGGCATTCAGGGCGGACCACTGATGCATGTTATTGCGGCTAAGGCAGTGGCATTTAAAGAAGCGATGACAGATGAGTTTACCTCTTATCAGAAAAACGTGGTTGCCAATGCCAGAGTCATGGCTGATACCTTTATCGCTCGCGGGTTTTCTGTGGTATCCGGTGGCACAGATAATCACATGTTTCTATTGAGTCTGGTTGATAAACAGATGACAGGTAAACAAGCGGATGCTTTGTTGAATGCGGTAAATATAACCGTGAATAAAAACACGGTTCCTAACGATCCCCAATCGCCGTTTGTTACCAGTGGGATCCGGATTGGTACGCCGGCAGTGACATCAAGAGGGTTTACTCTGCATGAGTGTGAGCAGCTTACTCACTGGATATGCGATGTGCTTGAACAACCAGAAAGTGAAGAAATACGCGATAAGGTGAAAGCATTGGTGGCCGGACTTACGCGTTCCCGTCCGGTCTATTGCATATAGGTGTGACTCCGAAACAGGAAAACTGGCCGGTGACCTTGCTATCACCGGCTCTCTTCAGCCGCAAAAAATTCACCAACTGCCTTCACATCGTGATAGCATTAATTATCATTAAACGATTAAGTGTTGCCATTTATTGGTATCCAAGCCTGCATTTTCTATCTAGTCTTCAAGTGAATTAATGAAAAAGAACAAGCTTACTTTAAAAGATGTAGCGCTTCAGCTAGGCGTGTCCACTGCTACAATTTCTAACGCATTTAACAGACCCGATCAGCTCTCGGCGGCTAAACGGGAGGAAATTTTATCTGCCTGCAAGAGAATAGGCTACAGCGGGCCAAACAAAGCAGCACAAATTTTGCGCAAAGGGCATTCTAGTATTGTCGCCTTGGTGCTTGCAGATAACATCGAATATATGGTGAGTGATCCTGTTGCCAGTATGTTTATTAAAGGGGTTTCCTCAGTATTGCAAGACGCTGGTAAGCATTTGTTACTCTATGCCGGTAATGCAGAGAGCGTCTCTGAAATCGTCGATTTTGTTGACGGTTTCATTTGCTATGGAGCGCCGGAAAATCCAGTGCTAGGTCAAGAACTGAATCAACAAGACAAGCCTGTGGTTACCGTGGATTTTGATCTCGGGGACTGGCCCTCGGTTAACATAGACAACGAAGCGGCAGCTTATCAGATAGCTAAGCACGCCATAAGGGCAGGTGATGATGTCGCCATTTTAGGGCTGAAACTCATTGACTCGCCAACCACGTGTCGCGTGTACGACAGTCCATTGCTTGACACCGCCACAGCCATTTCTCACCGACGGCTCGATGGCTATAAGCGCGCGATGAAAGAAAAGGGCTGTAAAATTAACAACGAACTGATTTGGCACATACCGGAAAGTAGGGGGAATTATTCGCGGCAGGCGGCCAAAGAAGTACTGAGTATTTCTCCGCGTCCCCACACCATTTTGTGTATGAGTGATATTATTGCTCTGGAATTACTTCAATGTGCGTTATCCATGGAAGTTGACGTCCCCCAAACGTTAAGAATTACAGGATTTGACGGTATTGACGAAGCGAAGAGAACCCGCCCGCAACTGACTACAGTGAGTCAATCCAGCACGGATAAAGGCAAATGCGCTGCTGAACTTTTTCTTTCTTTTAGTAAAGAAAGCGTTGTTTTACCCTTTACCATTTTCGAAGGCGAAACAGGTTAGGCGTCTTCTTTTATTCACATCCTCAGCTTTTCCCCGCCATCTTTTGGCGGGTCTCTGTGTCTTACACTATATTGTCTGTAAAAGCATAACTGTTTTTTATGCGAAATCTTAATCGAGTAAGATTTCTCTGCTACTGAGATATTAACAAATATTAAATTATATAAAATCAAGGTATTGATTTTTATATCTTATTTTTTGTTTTTAATGTTTTAATACTCTTTTTACTTTACAACTCGTTTACAGACATGGGTTTTTATATTACATTACTTAAACGATTAAGTTATCATTATCACAAAGAAATAAAAATGTGACAGCAATAATCGCAGTGAGAAACTTTAAACCATAAAGGCCTTTCTGGAGAAATCATGAATAAACGATACGCATTTAGTCAATTAGCGCTGGCTATCGGCAGCGTTGTAGTAAGCCCAGTTTTTGCTCAGGACAACACCGAACCTGCTGGCCAGGATCAAGCGAAATACGAACAAATTGTGGTGACTGCAACCCCTGGAGGGGCAACAATGCAGGAAGCCAGCGTGTCGGTGAGTTCATTTAACGAAGATGACATCGTTAAGCTCGCACCGCGTTCTACGGCAGAAGTATTTAGAGCGCTACCAGGCATTCGCGCAGAATCTTCCGGTGGTGGTGGTAACGCCAACATTACCATCCGAGGTATTCCTCTTGCCACGGGCGGCTCGAAGTTCCTGCAGATTCACGAAGACGGACTACCAGTACTCGAATATGGCGATATCAACTTCGGTAACGCAGATAACTTCCTTCGCTACGATTGGTCAGTGGCAAACGTAGAAGCCATTCGGGGCGGATCAGCGTCAACATTCGCCAGCAACTCTCCAGGCGGTGTTATAAACATGATCAGCAACACGGGCGAAATTGGTGGTGGTGCTATTGGTACCTCATTTGGTGTAGATTACGACGAGATGCGTTTAGATTTTCGCTACGGCGGAGAAATCAGCGATGATCTGTATTATCACATTGCTGGCTTCGCAAGAGGGGGAGAAGGGCCTCGTGATACAGGCTATGAAGGCGACAAAGGTGGTCAGATAAAAATGAACATCACCAAGTTGTTGGACAATGGCCATATTCGTTTCTATTACAAAAACCTTGACGATAAGGTATCTACCTACCTGCCCTCACCAGTACTTGTGAAAAGCAACGGTGAATTTGGTCCTGTTCCGGGGTTTGACGCCAGCACTCAGGCGCTAAACTCGGCATACAATACGAATATCTCGACTTTTGATAGCTACGGTAATCCTGAAAACCGCGACGTAAGAGATGGCATAGAATCAAAAGTGAGTTCATTTGGCGTTGAAGTTGACCTCGAGGTTGCCGACTCACTCTTTCTTCTAAATAAATTCAGGATTTCAGATATTTCGGGTGGTTTTATCGCTCCATTTACAGATGGTTTCCCATCTGGGCCGGGCGATGTATCTAACTTTGCTACCGCGTTGTGTGATGGCGCCCTGGACGGAAACGGCAATGCGCTGAATTGTGATAGCACAACGGTGACACTTGCAAACGGGCCAAATGCCGGAGACGTGTATGCGGGGCAGGCATTTACCAACCTTCAGTTCGATACGCGTATTAATGATTTAGGGAATATGATCAATGATTTCAGTTTGCGCAAAGAATTTGATAATGGTGTAGATCTCACCGTGGGCTATTATTACTCAAATCAGGATATTGCTACCAGTTGGTCCAGTTGGCAGACTTTCATTCAAACCCTGGATGGTTCGAATTCGCAGTTGTTGAATATCACTGATGCCGATGGTACAGCATTAGTGGAAAACGGGTTGCTCTCCGCAAGCTTTCTGTCGTGGGAGTGGGATCTAAACTACGTCACCAAAGCGCCGTATTTGAATATTGGTTTTGAGCTGGCGGATAATATTCTCATTGACGCATCGGTACGTCATGATACGGTTGATGCTTCAGGTGAACTCATCAGTGCCTGTTGCGGTGGTAATGCCGATTTTGACTTAAATGGCAATGGAGTGATTGAACAGATTGAAGATGCTTCGGCGCAAAATAGCGGTTTTATTAGTGGTGGGGTGATTAACCTCAACCGGGCCGGCGCAACATCGCAAATCGTAGATTACACGGCTAGCAATACTTCATACTCTCTCGGTGGTTCCTACTTGCTTAGCGATAGCCAAACTATTTTTGCACGGTATTCAAAAGGGGGCAGGGCACTTGCCGACAGATTGCTGCAAATTGGCGGTACGCTCAATGGAGATGGCAGTCTGACAGGTACCACCACTGGTTTTGATACTACCAAACAATTAGAGATTGGCTACAAATACGGGACCCGGGGCCTAATGTTAAATGCCACCTTGTTTGACACTGTAACCGAGGATACACAGGCTGAAGTGACCAGTGGTTTGACGTTCATGCGCGAGTATGAAGCAACAGGGTTGGAGTTCGAAGGTCGCTGGAATGCGACAGACAATATAGTGGTTTCCGGTAACCTGACGTGGACAGATGCCGAAATCAGCAAAGACGTAAATGAGCCAGAGTTGGTGGGGAACACGCCACGGCGTCAGGCTGACTGGATATGGACGATTACGCCTGAGTACGTTACGGACTTTTGGTCAGCAGGAGCATCGTTGCAAGGCTCAACTGAATACTATGTTCAGGACAATAACGACCTCAAACAAGACGCTTACAATATTGTGAACTTGTTTGCCACCTACTGGGTAAACGATCAGTTTTCAGTGTCTTTAAACGTTAACAATGCCACTGATGAGTTCGTTATTACGGAGTCGGAGGAGCGCTCTGCTGCGGTAGGTAGTTACATCAGGGCCCGGCCTCTAAACGGACGCACGACCGTGCTTTCAATGAAGTATTTGTTCGATTGATTGATGAAAGTTAAAAAAGCCCGCAAGATGCGGGCTTTTTTATGAGTGCTAGCTAGTCGTCTTGCCTGACAAAATGCATATCGCGCCATTCGTGGTTTTCTTTCTTTCTCACCGTAAACGGATACAAGGTGAAACCATTAACATTGTTTTCAACGTCCACTTCGAAGCGGATAAATGCATCGCTGGCTGCGTTTTGATTATCCCAATGAATGGTAAACGTGTGAGCATCAAAGGGTTCAACTGTACCTGTTAACATTGGCATTTTTTCCGAAGAAATTCGTATATCAGTACCCTGGCGTATCAGTGTAAACGCGCCAAACCAACGGTCGACAAACGTGCCTGTGTAGGCATCAGTTTCAAGCAGTACCCGGCCACTGCCAATGGGATTAACATAACTTTCCAGATACCGGGTTTCGCGCTCATCCTGATAGGACTGATATTGTGCCACCCAGTCGGCAGGCGCCGCCTCCGGCATGTAACCTTTCAATATGGTTTGCATCACGGCACCACGAGCACCGTAGTTTGACCCGTTATTGAGTACCACCACGCCTAAAGATAATTCAGGCACGAAGGCCACGTAAGCCTGGTAGCCCGACAAGGTGCCGGTATGAGAAACAACTTTATAGCCGTGAATATCCATGAGGCGCCAGCCCAAACCATAGGCTTTAAATTGCATGTCATCCCAAGCCCTATCAGTGTCATCTACCGATAATACAGTATGCGGTGAAAGCATATATTTCACAGATTCTTCGCTTATCAAGGGCTCACCAGAAGGAAGTTTGCCCTTGTCTAACCACATTTGCAGCCAGCGCAGCATGTCAGGTGCATTACAGGAAACGCCCCCGGCTGCAGCGGATACTATTCCCTTTGCATCAATTTGATTTCTGGGAATGGGATAAATACCGCGTTCGTCGTTGTGGCCGTAGCTCAGAGCCCTGTTGTCTAGTACTTTTTTGGGGACGTCACCACCGAAACAGGTCATGCCCAGTGGTTTAAATACAGACTCTTGTAAACGCGTTTCCCAGCTCATTTCGGTTTTACGCGCAACAAGTTCGCCAGCGGTGATGTACATTACATTTGAGTAGGCATATTCCCGACGGAAACTGTATTGCGGCGTGAGGTAGCGAAGGTTGTGAATAATTTCATCGCGGCTAAAGCCACTGGGCTCAGGCCATAACATACTGTCACCAGCCCCGGAGCCCAGGCCGCTGCGGTGTGTGAGTAGGTCGGTGATGTCCATTTCACGGGTCACCCAAGGATCTGCCATCTGAAACTCTGGCAAGATATCGGTGATTCGGGTATCCCATGACAGCACATTTTCATCAACCAGCTGAGCCACTGTGGTGGCTGTAAAGGCTTTACTGGTAGAGGCAAGCCGAAACCAGGTGTCTGGCGTAACCGGTAACTGGTTTTCTACATCGCGCAATCCGTGTCCGTCGAGATAAACTACCTCGCCATCTTTAATAATTCCCACACTCATGCCCGGCGTATGAAACTGGGTCAGTGCTCTTTCTATGGTGTTGGGCAAATGCTGCAGGTTCTCAGGAAGATTATTTACCGTGTCGGTCGCAGCCATGGCCGGCAGCGTCGAGCTAAATAAAAAGCAGGCCACACCGAGGCGAAAAGAATTTTTCATCACTTAATCCTGTGTATTTGTTAATATTTTATTCATTCTTTGAACCATATCACACAGATGTCAATGCTTCATCGACAATCCTTTGTCTGCCGGCGTTAAATCACTGCAGCTTAGGTCCGAGGTTGATCCCATACCAACTGCTTGAAGTGCTTTCTACACATTGATTCGTAACGATCATTCCCGCCAATTTCAACCTGATCACCAGCGGTGACTGCTTGGCCTTGTTCGTCCATACGGACGACAAAGGTCGCTTTGCGTCCACAGTGGCATACAGTTTTCAATTCGGTGAGTTTATCCGCCCAAGCCATTAGGTAGTGACTGCCGACAAAGGCCTCTCCGAGGAAGTCGGTGCGCAGACCATAAGCCAGAACAGGAATGTCCAGTTCATCGACAATTTCCACAAGTTGTTTGACTTGTGCCTTAGTCAAAAACTGCGCTTCGTCAATGAAAACGCAGTCAAGAGGCTTTTGCCGGTGTGAATTAAACACCTGTTTAAACAAGTTGTCATCGTTAGTGTAAAGGGTGGCTTCGGCTTGCAATCCAATGCGCGATGTAACCTTTCCCACCTCATAGCGATCGTCAATAGCGGCGGTGAAAATAGACACGTGCATACCCCGTTCTCGGTAGTTGTATGCAGATTGGAGTAAGGACGTAGACTTCCCGGCGTTCATTGCGGAATAATAAAAATAGAGCTGTGCCATAATCGGGTATTATTTTTCTTGTTCGAGCCAGTGCCAAAGTTGCGTATTGGGTTGAGGTCTGGCGTAGTAAAAACCTTGTAAATAGTCTACACCCATAGCAATAAGGGTTTCAGCTTGTTTTTTTGTTTCCACACCTTCAGCAATAGTTTTATAGCCAAATTCACCGGCTATGAGCAGCGTGGCTCGAATGATAGGCTCGCCCGTGGAATCGAGGTTCATGATAAAAGAGCGGTCAATTTTGATGTGATCAACCTGCAGCCGTTGCAATTGGCTTAGGGACGAAAAGCCGGTACCGAAATCGTCGATCGATACAGCAACACCGCGGGCTTTTATGGCATTAATTTGTTGCGATAGTTTTGCTAAATCATTGGCAAATACGGATTCAGTAACTTCCACGTGGAGGCGATGATTTTCCAGTGCAGAAACCGCCAGCGCACGGTCGAGGTGATGGATAAAATCATCTTCCATAAGTTGACTGACGGACACATTCACCGCTACCGATATGTCTTTATTTTCCCAGGACGCGGCTTGTTTACACGCTTCCTTTAACACCCATGCCCCTATGCTGTTAATAGCGCCGGAGCGTTCGGTAATAGGAATGAAAGTAGCAGGAGAGATCAGCTCGCCGTTAAACGACCAGCGAAGCAGGGCTTCAAAAGACCAGACATTGCCTGAAACGCTGGAGATTACAGGTTGGTACTGGAGACTCATCTCTCCTTTGTATACAGCGGTTCTCAGACCTTCCCTGAGAAACTGTTCGCGGCAGAGTTCATCAAAGATATGGGCGTTAAAAATACCTACGTGATGATGACGGTTACGCTTTTGGTGATACATAGTTAAATCAGCTTGCTGGATAAGTTTCCGCGGGTCATCACCGTGTGCCGGGCACAGTGAAATACCGATGGTGGCATCAAGGTTGACTTCGTTGTCATCCACGAAGATTGTTTCTGCGATGCGCTCGCGAAAGCGCTGGGCGATGGCTGTGGCATCAGTGCTACCTGCACCCGGTACGACAACAATAAACTCATCTCCTCCCCAACGAGAAAGATTTTCGCTGGCTGCTAACCGCTTCAGACGGTCTGCAATTTCCATCAGTACCTTGTCACCAACCTGGTGGCCCAGGCTATCATTAACTTGTTTAAACCCGTCCAGATCCAGAAACAAAAGGGCGAAGTGGCTGGCGTTAGCCGTGACTTCTTCTGTTCGATGTTTTAGTTCCTTGATGAAGCCGGAGCGATTCATCAATGCAGTAAGCGGGTCGAGTTTGGACAACCGCAGTATTTCTTCCGTGCGCAGCTGTACTTGTTCTTCTAGGCTGCTATTAATATTGTCGAGTTGTTGGTTACTTTTCACCAGTGCTTGGTTGATACGAATAACTTCATTGCGTTCTTTCTCCATTTCTTCAGCTAATTCCTGATTGCGCCTTTTTAGCGCAATGGTACTGACGAAAAATGTGTTGGTTTTTCCTGATGTAGCAAGCATGGTTATCCAAAACGCAATGCCTAGAAGGCCGAGTAAAAAAAACTCTGGGTGCGGGGACATCATGGCCATGAAAGACATGGGGACCAGAAGCAGTGTGCAGTATGTCCAAACCAGACCGCGGCTGGCTCCCAGCACGGTGGCCGCGCCTCCGGCTAGTGCGGATAAGACCACCATGGTCGTGGCGCCTTCGAAGACGGTCATCTTGGGAAAAAGGAGCACACTGTAAAGTGCCCAAACGAGGGCAGAGATCGCCACGCCAATGAAAAAGCGAATAAATGCCGGGGCCGGGTCTTGATCACGTCTGCGCAGAACTTTTATCCAAAACAAGGTGTCGAGAAACCGGCTTATAAGAATGGTGACAAGCGCAAACCAAAAGAGGGTTTTTAGCTGATGCGTTTCTGGCGAGTCGAAACCAAACGCCAATGCGGTTATTGCAGCTACGGAAACGAGCATGCCACTCAGGGCATTAGTATGAAGTATATGAACGACATCCCGCTGCGTTTTGTGGTCGGAAAAACTTGGATCGAATAATTGGCGCACTACTTAGCCCTGACTAATACCAACTGGATATCGGCTCGAAGAGATCACTCTTCTTGTTAAAGCTATAGCGCATAAGTTAGAAAAATCAATAAAAAAGGTGGTACAAGACCACCTTTTCTCAATATTTAGTAAGACAGATTATGCAGCGTCTTTGTCTACCGACTTCGTCCTGGCCTGCTGACTAAGTGGTTCAAGATCAAAGGTGAACTCATCAACCCGAACCGCGAGTTTGCGTTTCTCGTTGTAGTCGTGCAGCATGTCCGCCTCTTTAGCTGTAACCACACCCCGTGCCTGAAGTTTCTGCAACGCGTTTTCGAACGACAGGTAAGGCACAACAGGTTCCTTACGCAAGGCTTTTTGCACTTTACTTAACAAGTGAGCAACAGCATGTTTGGCCTTGAATGCCTTCTCGTTAATGTCGTTACCATCTCCTGGAACAGGACGCACTAAATGTGTAAGCTGTGCTTTAACGCTGTCGTCTTGCATCGACGCAATCGCTAGTTCGCAGGCTAATTTGTCGCTGATACCACTGACAGAGTTTGTGTACGTGCATGTCAGCAAACGCATCAGGCCCCGGGTTGGCGTGTTCGGGAAGTTTGCAACAAAATCAACCAGCGCTTGCTCCGCTTGTTGCAGGGTCCACTGCATGGCGTACTCAAAATAGGGTTGCGCCAGCTTGCGGTCTTCTACCCGTTGCTCGTAGAAGCGGATTGCCGCCATACCACCGTAAAGGTAACTCATAACATCACCTAAGCGGGCAGAGAGCAGCTCGGCTTTTTTAAGGTCGCCACCCAATACGGCCAACGACAAGTCTGCCATCGGTGCCAATTTGGCCGCCATCGCGTTCAGTCGCTTCTCGTACTTGGTTACTTCCGGGTAAGCAGATTCTGCGCTACGCAAAAAGGGGAGATAGCTGGCAGACAGGCTTCTGAACGCATTTTTAACACTAAACCCGATGGTTTTTTTCAGCACCTTGTTAAACTCACCATCAGCACTACTGTCGTTGCTGTGAATCAAATCAACCATTTCTTTTAAGTATGGGTGACAGCGCATAGCCCCCTGACCAAAAATCATCAGATTGCGCGTGAGAATGTTGGCACCTTCCACGGTAATTGCGATGGGCAGGGCGGAATATCCGCCAGCAAGGGTGTTTTGAGGTCCGCGCTGAATGGCTTTCCCCGCGAGGATATCCATCGCCGAGTTCATGACATCGCGCCCCAGTTCTGTCATATGGTATTTGGCAATTGCGGTAACAACTGAAGGTTTCAAACCTAACCCCAGCCCTTCGGTGGTTAATACGCGCATAGATTCAAGGAGGAAAGTCTTGCCAGCGATGTCAGCAAGCTTGCCTTGAATACCTTCGAAACGGCCAATGGGTAAACCAAACTGTTCACGGACAAAGCTGTATTCAGCTGCCGCCTTGAGGGCGCTCTGACCCGTAGCAACTCCCATGGCTGGGAGTGAAATACCACGCCCTGCACCAAGGCAGCTAACCAGCATTTGCCATCCGCGACCAATATTTTTCTGGCCACCGATAATAAACTCCATAGGGATGAAAACATCTTGTCCACGGGTTGTGCCGTTGTAGAAACGCTGGCCCATAGGATCGTGGCGATTACCCAGTTCCACGCCAGGGTGGGATTTGGGTAACAACGCACAGGTAATACCCAATTCGAGTTTGTCGCCTAGTAATTGGTCGGGATCAAACACTTTAAATGCCAGTCCAAGTACAGTTGCAATAGGTGCCAGCGTAATATAACGCTTGTCCCAGCTTACTTTTAGGCCAATAACCTCTTCGCCTTCCCACTGACCTTTAGTCACAATGGCCGCATCTGGAATGCCGCCTGCGTCAGAACCCGCTTCCGGGCTGGTTAACGCAAAACAGGGAATATCGTCACCTACCGCAAGACGCGGTAAATAATAGTCTTGTTGTTCTTTGGTACCGTAATGCATTAACAACTCACCGGGACCAAGGGAGTTGGGAACCATGACTGTGACAGCAATAGCCCCGCTTTTGGCTGCCAAGGTTGCCACAATCGTAGAGTTTGCATAAGGACTGAACGCTAAACCACCAAACTTTTTGGGAATGATCATAGAGAAGAAGCGGTGCTTTTTCAGAAACGCCAGTACTTCATCGGGAATGTGTTTTTCGTTTGCCAATTCAAAATCGTCAATCATACCGAGCAATTCCTGAACCGGCCCATCCATGAAGGCTTGCTCTTCTGCACTAAGCTTGGCCTGGGGAATTGCACGAAGTGCATTCATATCAGGTTTGCCCTGATAAATAGACGCCTCTAACCAAATATCGCCGGCATCAAGTGCTTCCTGTTCTGTAACTGAAATTGGAGGAAGAACTTTTTTAAGGCTTTTTCGAATACTCATTTTACTCATCCGCTCATCTGACCAGTTGTTGTATCTAATACTACATGACATTTTATAAAGATCAAATTTTATGTAATGACGGTGTCAACGCTTCGCAGTTCATTTTCCAGCGTCGCGGGTTTTAGCGTCTGTTTTATAAATGGTTTTTCTTCTGTATTAATGTTTTTTTAAGTTGACGTTGCGACAGGGAAAAACTTACACATTCCCCCGTTTACGGATACACTGTCAGTGTGTAAAAGAAAAAGGATTCAGGGGAAATGCGAACTCTGCCTGCGTGGGTTATCTGGTGCATGGAGAAACCCAAAACCGTATTGTTGTTTTTTACTATTGCTTGCATTGCGTTAGGCAGCGGTGTTGGTAATTTGTACTTTAGGGGAGACTACAAAGTTTTCTTTGAAGAAAATGACCCGCAAAAGCTCGCCTACGAGGAAATGCAAAATGTTTTTAGCAAGAGCGAAAACGTTACTTTCTTGATATTACCTAACAACGAAAATGTCTATCAGCCAACCACGTTCAAACTTCTAGAGGCATTAACGAAAGAAGCCTGGCAAATTCCATTGTCTATTCGGGTAGAGTCGCTGGCCAATTATCCTTTCACTTACGCTGATGAAGAAGGGATGGTAGTGACCGACCTTATCAAGAAGGGGCAGATTGACAAGGATCACATCGAATGGGTGAAAAAGTCCGTCGCGCCGCTTGAAAATGTCCGTGGAAGGTTGATATCCATGGACGATAAAATGGCGGTGATCAACGTTACCATTCAGTTACCAGAAGGCGACCAAACACCCAATATAATGAAAATTGGCGCATTTTCCCGGGAACTTGAATCTCGCTTTGAAACTGAGTTTCCCGACCACGAGATTTATCTATCCGGCATTGTTGTAATGAATGATGCTTTTGCATTAACAGCCCGAGACGATGCCGTTACGCTGATTCCACTGATGTTTGTCATTATTGCTGTCGCAATTAGTCTCATGACACGCTCGTGGGCAGCGGCTGGCATTGTGTTGGTTGTTGTGGGGGGCAGTATTGTTATGACGATGGGCTTGGGAGGCTGGTATGGCCTTTTTCTCAGCCCATCTACGGTGAATGTTCCCACGATGGTGACAACACTGGCGGTGGCAGATTGCCTGCATGTTATTGTGAGTTACCGTCAAAAACTCTCAGCAGGGCTCGTTAAACACGAGGCGCTAAAAGAAAGTCTACGGATCAACTTTAAGGCGATAAAACTCACCAGTGCCACGACAGCAGTGGGGTTTCTTATGCTCAATTTCGCCGAAGTTCCCATATTATCTCACTTGGGAAATCTGACTGCTGTGGGAGTGATGTTGGCCTGCGGCCTTTCACTCACTGTTTTACCGGCACTACTAATACTGGCGCCAGTGCCGAAAACCACAGGTGCCAATCACGGTGATCAGCGCGTAAGAAAACTCGGTATATGGGTGTATAATCACCACCGCAGAATATTGCCCTATTCCGTTATTATATTGTCTGTATCGTTACTGTTCTGCCTAAATAACCGTCTTAATGACGTGGCGGTGGAATACTTTGATTTATCCTCGCCGTTCAGGCAATCAGTAGAAATACAAAGACAATATATGGGGGGCATGTCCAACATCGACTTTGCGGTTTATACCGATGAAGCCTACGGCATTAACGATCCGGCAGCGATGAAGGAAGTGGATGCGCTGGCAAAATGGCTGCGTTCTCAACCCGAAGTTAAACACGTACTTAGTTTTGCCGACATAATAAAGCGGCTCAACATGAATATGCACGATGATGATCCCAGCGCTTTTACTTTACCTGAAACTAAGGAGCTGGCTGCCCAATATCTGTTGTTGTATGAGATGTCATTGCCCTATGGGTTAGATTTGAACAATCAGGTAGATTTGGATAAATCGGCAGTGCGTATTATCGCTATTCTGGATAACCTGGGCAGTGATGAATTTACTGAGTTTGAAAGGCGAACGAAAACCTGGTTCAACAAGCTAGCTCCCCATTTACGCCTTGAGGCAGCCAGCCCTGCATTAATGTTTGCACATATTGGTGCACGCAATATGGAAAGTATGGTGTGGGGGTCGGTGGCAGCACTGGTTGTGATTTCCATAATTATAACTCTGGCACTTCGCTCCTGGCGTTTAGGGCTGGTTAGCTTATTGGCAAATCTAATGCCCGCAAGCGTGGGATTTGGCGTTTGGGGGATAATGTCGGGTGAGATTAATATGGCATTGTCGGTTGAATTGAGTATGACCATGGGTATCATTGTCGACGACAGCGTGCACTTTTTATTGAAGTATCAGGCAGCTCGGCAAAATAAAATGAACGTCAGGTCAGCAGTGAGCTATGCTTTTCAAACCGTTGGCAGAGCAATGATCACGACTACTTTAGTGCTGGCAGCAGGATTCGGAGTACTGTTATTCTCAGATTTCAGGCTCAATTCAGACATGGGGTTGATGACCAATATTATTATCATTGCCGCATTATTAATTGATTTACTCTTTTTACCGTCTTTCCTTATTTGGCTTGATAGAGAAAAGAAACACAAAATGAGGTACGCGACATGAGTATTTTTCGTCCTTTATCTGTTATTGCGCTCGCGTGTGGTTTGGTCCTTTCGGGATCTGCTATGGCTGACGCTGCTTCGGAAGCCGAAGGGTTGCGCATTGCCACTGCGCGAAAAGACGTCAACCGCGGATGGGTCAACACAGTCGCAACCATCACCATGACACTGCGAAACGCCCAAGGGCAAGAAGCGGTCAGGGAAATGAGGGTGAAAACCCTGGAAGTGCCCACCGATGGCGATAAGGCGCTGACAATTTTTGACTCGCCAAGAGATCTCAGCGGTACGGCGTTTCTGAGTTTTTCACATATAGACGCACCTGATGAACAATGGATTTTCTTGCCCGCAATAAAGCGGGTCAAACGCATTTCAACCAGTAACAAGTCAGGGCCGTTTTTGGGCAGTGAATACGCATTTGAAGACATGACGTCCTTCGAAGTACCAAAGTTTACCTATGATTTGCTTGGTGAAAGAGAATACCAGGGCGATGCCGTGTATTTGCTGGAACAAATACCATTAGATGAGTTTTCCGGGTACTCAAAGCAAATTGTTTGGATAGATAAAGCACACTACCGCCCAAGAAAAGTTGAGTTTTTTGACCGCAAGGGAGCGCCCTTGAAAGTGCTGGAGTTCGATAACTATCAATTATTTGACGATGAGTTCTGGCGACCAATGCGCAGTTTTATGTACAATCTGCAAACGCAAAAATCAACGGAACTGATTACCCACTCACTGGTATTCGGGACAGAATTAGAGGAATCGGATTTTGACAGTAACAGCTTGCGCAGGGCGCGATAGCCTGAAACAGGGTGCCATTGCTTTGATGCTATCTGCGATGGTATCGCCGTGGGCCTTGGCAGATATGCCCGGGATAGATATCAGTGGGTCGGCGGGAGTAGAAACCCGGTATTTTCTTCAGGATGCAGCATATCCTGAGCAGCCCCGTTCCCAAGTGTCCGCTTTTGCCTCTCCGGAACTCTACACCGAGTGGAACGATCGCATGGACAGTATTCTGTTCAAGCCTTTTTTGCGATTGGATCAGCGCGATGAAAAAAGAACCCATGCAGACATTCGCGAGCTCATGTGGATGCATGCTGCGGATAGTTGGGAAACCCGCATTGGTATCAGTAAGGTGTTCTGGGGGCAGACGGAGTCTATTCATCTGGTCGATATCATCAATCAAACGGACATGGTTGAAAATATAGACGGTGAAGACAAGCTCGGCCAACCGATGATAAACCTAAATGTATACGGCGATTGGGGAACGTTATCGGGTTTTGTCCTGCCGTATTTCCGAGAGCGCACATTTCCCGGAGAAGACGGGCGGTTAAGGCCTCCTGTGGAAATTCGTGACAGTGATGCTAGTTACGAATCTGACGATGAAGAGAAACACATCGATATTGCTTTACGCTGGCAGCGTTCAATGGGCGATTGGGAAATCGGCTTGTCGTACTTTGACGGCACGACCAGAGAACCTGAACTTCTGGCCTTAGCCGATGCAAACAATACGCCGTATATTCAACCCTACTATGCGCAAATACAGCAGTATGGTGTTGATTTACTGAAAGTTCAGGGGGCTTGGCTGCTTAAATTTGAAGGTATTTACCGCGCTGGGCAAAGTGAAGATTTTGCCGCTGCGGTGGCTGGTTTTGAAAGAACCTCTGTGGGAATTTTCGATACTAATTATGACCTTGGTGTGTTGGTTGAATATCAGTACGATGAGCGTGACGATAATTTCTTCGCAACGGGTCAAAATGATATCATGCTGGGGCTACGCTGGATTTGGAATGATATAGATGGCACTGAAATTCTGACTGGTTTCATTCAGGATCTAGACAATTCAGATACATACTCGGCCTTTGTGGAAGCATCCAGCAGAATGACAGATAACTGGCGCTGGAAGTTAGATGCTTATTTTTTCTCGTCTGATCAAACAGACGACACATTTTACTATATGCGGCGTGATGACCATATACAGGTTGCGCTGGAATACTATTTCTGAAAACGGGATTGATGAATGAAAAAAGGAATTGCCTTAGCAACCATGCTTGTCGCGAGTTTTTGCTCTCAGGCGACAGAAAGAATGTACGGTGTGGCAACAGTTGGATATTCGGACGCTGAATTGGGATCTACGGATAACTCGGGGGTGGCGTATAGCTTGGCTTTGGGGCATCAGTTCAGTAGCCAATGGTACGTAGAAGCGGGTTATCACAATCTGATAGACGAAGATGACGGTCCTGATGCACTCCAGGCTGAAGGGCTCTATTTGGCGGTATTAGGTAAAGCTGGGGGCAGAATTGGTGAGTTGTATTACAAGTTAGGCATCATGGATGTTGATGTTCAAGGTATACGCGTAGCGGGTGAGGGTGATTGTGCAGTTGATGCCGTGGACGCAGAAAGCGCAACAAATTGTGGGTTTGATGAAGGGATTGTCGCCGGCATGGTTGGGTTAGGTTTCGATTACCACATTGGCCTTAACAGCATGCTTCGCTTGGAAGCGTTACATGTTCGCGGCCAGGATGATTTCTCTACCAGCATGATAAATGTGGGTTTTCGTTATAACTTCAACTAAAAAGTAATCTGATCTGTGTTTTTGCGGGTAAACATGAGTAGGTTTTGGAAACGGGCGTTATAGTGATGAAAAACGAATTAGACAGCAAGTTTCTCCTGCGGGTGTTTGATAAAATCCGGCAATTTGGTGATAAAACGGACGAAAAATATCGCCTGAATGGTATTGTCGCTTTTACTGATCTCGATGGTTACACGTTGTTTGTCGAAGATGCGCAGGTGAAATTACAGTATGGCTTTCACAATCAGTACCACTACGATTATCCCTCTCAGGCTGCCTTCGATCAGTTTGAGAAGAAACTGAAAGAAATCGATAGTAGACACTAGCGAAACGTCACTTTAAAGGGTGTGTTAACTGTTTGACTCCTCTGAGCTTTTCCGATTTGCAGCCATTCCGGTGGCGAATTCTTGCTTAATGAGTACAATGAGGCAAAATCCTGAATCTGAGAGAATGCCTTGTCAGCAGCAATTAAACCTCCTTCTTTTTCATTATCTTTTCTTGGCCCCCGTTTCTGGGGGATCTGGTTCGGTGCAGGGGTGTTGTACTTCTTGTTGTGGTTGCCTTTTCCGGTCATCCGGTTATTAGGCAGTGGAGCAGGTAAGCTCATAGCCAAAATTGTACCTAAACGCGTACGTGTTGCCAGACGAAATTTGGCCCTGATGTATCCAGATATGTCCGAGGTGAATCGAGAGGTGTTATTACAGCGAAATATTCGTTGTACAGGTATGGCTCTTTTCGAAACAGGCATGGGATGGTGGTGGCCTGCCTGGCGTATTAAAAAGCACGTCGAAATAGAAGGTTATGAGCACGTTGAGGCTGCCGTCGCAGCGGGAAAAGGCGTATTTGGAATGGCTTTGCACAACATGAATCTGGAGTTCGCCTGCCGGGGTTTAGGTTACACCCATCCTGCTATTGCATTTTATCGCAAGCACGATAATCCCCTAATGGACTATCTTCAGTATCATGGCCGCGCCCGTTCAAATAAATATATGATCCACAAAAGAAACGCCAAGGCGCTATTAGCGGCTTTGGACAACAATGAATTGTGTTTGTATTTGCCCGATCAGGACTACGGCAGGAGCCAGAGCATTTTCGTGCCGTTTGGTGGGGTTAAGGACACGGCGACGACAACGGCAACCCTTATGTTCATCAGAAGAACCAATGCCGTGCCGATTATGATTACGTCGCAGTTTACCGACAAGGGATATAAAATTAAATTTTATCCGCCGATGGAAAGCTTGCGCGACATGGATGACATTCCGGCATTGACACTGCTGAACAAGCATATCGAGGCGGCGGTTGGAGAGCAGCCGGAAAGCTATTTATGGATGCACAAGCGCTTTAAAACCCGGCCTGACAAATCCGCACCGTCTTTGTATGATTAGAGACGTTAATAGCAGCTGATGGCGTTATATTTTTCCGCGTTGTAGCATTAATGGCGCTATTGCATTGGTAAGCGCATCTCTGATACGAATCGAGGCAGTAAGAATAATGGCAAAACAAACACAGCCCGATGCTGTTTTTTGGGCAAAACACATTGGTCTCGCGTTGGCGCTTATGGTAATTGCGGGCATTATTGTGGCAATTTATGAAAAAAACGCATCGGCGCCAGTACCAGAAGGTGCTAAAGAGGAAAAGTCCGTGTCTCAGGGACTGAGCGATTTCTACCGAGAATATCGTATGTCGTCGACAGACCCCATTGAGGAAGATCAGAGTGATTTTGTAGTAGAACTGTCAGATAGCGGCGAAGACTTAGACACTCAGCTATCCAACATGTCCAGTGGTTTTATGTCTGCAAACAATGACTGGGAAGGGGAGCATAAAATGCGCAGTTTCAAAGCTGGCGATACGCTACGAGAAGTCATTACGCGATACGCACAACAAGAAGGCATGCAGGTTATATGGGATCTCCATCAAGACTTCGTCATCAAATACCACTTTCAAGTGGACAATACCATTGTGGGGACGTTGTCGGCAATTGCCAGCGCCATAGATGCTAATTTCGAGGCGCACGTCGGGACATATATATGCCCCGAACAAAGAACCCTGGTGGTGACGGACGAAATTTCACCATTTTTAAAGGCCAACTGTAAGCTGGTCAATTAATGGTCAGGCGCTGTGGCATATTCAGCATTGACGGTTTTATCCCAAATTGCCGTTACGGCCTGTCTTGTGGACGCAAGTACCTGAGAATTATCTGCAAACCGGTGGTCAGCCAGCGTGAGTTGATGGTAATGATCCCGCAGGGTTAAGTAAGCCTTTTGCAGGGTGAGGGTGTCTTCTTTCGTCACCAAATTATGTTTTGCTGCCATTTCAATAATACGAAGATTATCAGTGAATTTAGTGAGTTCAGACAGGCAGTTTGCATTGGCCAGAACCCAGTATTGGGCGAGAAATTCAATGTCTGTGATCCCGCCATGGCATTGTTTTAAGTCTATGCCGTTTGCATTAGAAGCAATGAGATGCTCACGCATTTTCGCTCGCATTTCTCTTACATCCCTGCACAATTGAAGAGCGTCTCTTGGCTGGCGCAGTACGTTTTCGCGTACTTGGTCGAATTGTGCCATTAGTTCACTGTCGCCGGTGATGCTTCTCGCCCGCACCAGTGCTTGATGTTCCCATGTCCACGCATCTTCCTGCTGATATTTTGCGAAGCCATCAATGTGACAACACAAGAGGCCGGCATTGCCCGACGGGCGCAATCGCAAGTCTGTTTCATAGAGCTGACCGAACAGCGTTTTTGTGTTCAGTAGGTGCATCAAACGCTGTGCTAGCTTGATGTAAAACTGGGATGCGCCTATTTGCCGTTTGCCATCGGTCACTGCATCCCGCGGGGCGTTGTGAATGAATACCAGATCTAAATCAGAACCATAGCCAAGCTCGTAACCTCCCAGTTTGCCGTACCCGACGATCATGAAGCCGTATTCACCTTCTTTTAAGTGAGTGGGTTTTCCGTATTTATTCTGCGTGTGGGACCATGCGTGAAGTAGTACATTTTCCAGTATAATTTCCGCCAGTGCAGTGAGTTTGTCACTTACACAGGCAATGGGTAATGAGCCACTGATGTCACTTGCGGCGATACGCAATTGCTGACAAAGTCGAAATTGACGCCAGCTGTCCATCACCATTTCAACGTCTTCAGGTTCAATGCGAAGCATTTGCTGTCTGAGCTCATCGCGGTAGACGGTTCGGCTTTCATCAATATTGGTATTTTGTTGTTGTAAGTAAAGTGGCGTGAGCAATTCGTCTAGTAATAAGGGAAAGCGCTTAACTTGCAAGGCAATCCATTCACTTCTGTCACACAGTTTTATCAACTGATTAAGTACATCGGGGTTTTCCAACAGCAGGTCGAGGTATGTGGTGCGTCCCGCGACGGCGAGTACGACATTAAGCAGTCTGTCTAACACTTGTTTGGTTTTACTTGGGTGCTGCTCCACCAGTGAGTAAATGACTTCAGGCATAAGCCTGTTGAGTGAATCTGCGCCGCGTTGCCCTAGTCGAGACTTCGTTAGGTTTTCCCTGAATCCCGCCAGGCTGTGAAACACCCCGGATGCCTCATCCTGGCTAAGAGGTGGAACAAGTAATTCACAGAATTCGCTCTCAGATAGTGTCAAGTGCCAGCCATCGCAACACCGTAAATACGTAGAATCATCGTCGTCATGGCTGTCTTGTGGGGTTTCAATGATATCCTGAAACATTTGATTGACGTTGTGTCGCACATCGCTCAGTGCATCTGAGAAGCTCGCGTAGTCGGCGTAACCCAGCACAGCGGCGAGTATGGTTTTTCGTAGGTTTTCTTCGGGTAAGAGCTGGGTTTGCTCGTCATTGATTTGTTGCAGGGTATGTTCCGTTTTTCGCAAAAACAGATAATGTTGGTACAGCGCTGTCATGTCGTCGCGACTCGCCAACGATAGCGTATGAATTGCCGTCAGCGTGTCTTTTAATCCTTTTACCTGTAATGCAGGCTCTCTTCCGCCATGAATAAGCTGGAAACTTTGGGCGAAAAACTCAATCTCCCTGATCCCGCCATTTCCCAGTTTGATATTTTCACCCAATTGGCGGCGTCGTTGTTCACTGGCTATCAGGTGTTTCATATCCCGCAGTGAGTCAATGGTGGTAAAGTCGAGATAGCGGCGAAAGGTAAAGGGCTTGAGTATATTTTCCACTTCTTCGCGGTAGGGGGATGCCGGATTGAGCACCCTGGCTTTGATCATGGCAAAGCGTTCCCAATGTCGACCCTGTTCTTGGTAATAATCTTCAAATGCTGCCATGTGCATAACAAGAGGGCCACTGTCTCCAAATGGACGTAGTCGCATGTCTACCCTGAAAACCTGTCCGTCTGCGGTAATCTTATTCAGGGCGGTAATCAGCTTTTGCGCCAATTTGATGAAGAACTGCTGATGCTCCAGTTTTCTGCGACCACCTTCGGTTTCTCCTTTCTCCGGATACACAAAAATCAGGTCGATATCAGACGAAAAGTTTAACTCGCAACCACCCAATTTCCCCATGCCCAGAATTAGCATGGGCTGGGGGCCATGTGAACCTTGTGGAGTGCCGAATTGACGGCAGTGTTGTTCGTAAAGTGTGTGGTAGGCCGTGAGGATCAGTGCATCTGCTAAAGCCGACACTTGTTTAAGAGAGACGTCAATGGGTTGTTGGTTAGTGAGGTCCCGAACAGCAATTTTACTCATATAAAAGTGTCGCATTAAGCGCAGGTGACGATGTAGCGTTGCTTCGTCTGCTTCTGCTGGCAAAGCGTCAAATTGTTGTGTGAACCCATCAGTAGTCATAGGTAGTTCATTGTTTTCGAGAAGCTGTGGCACCCACTGTGGGTGCTGCATAATCTGCCTGAAAACGAATTCACTCTTTCCCATAACATCCGTCAGGACAGATTTTTTATCGGGAGTCAGGGAGCACTCCCCGTGACGAGCGACAAACTGAGACAGACGATCTTCTCCAGTTTCTATAATAATCCTGTTTTTTATTTCTTCCGTATGCATAATACGCTCAACCATCAATGAGTTAACAGACAAGAGTCTGTCACAAGATGTTGTTGGCCTCCAGTGTTTATGAATATCATCGCGAGGAGCGATTTTATGGACGTGCTCGTTAAGTTGAACCCGTTGCCCCACGACCTGTTGGTCTATTTATTAATTGATATCGGCCTTGCGCTCCTGTTATTGATGATCATGAAGTGGCTGTCGGGTACTTTCAAAAAACGGTCGGTTGCAGACGAGCTTGGTGTTCAAGATAATTTTGCGTTTGGGATAAGTATGGCTGGTGGCATGTTGTCCTTGTGTATTGTGGTAGGTGCTGTGGTTGGGCGCCACGTGGGTGAAGGCTATGCTACTGCTGCAATCGGTATGCTCACGTTTGGTTTAGTTGGTATCGTGCTGGTGAAGTTCGGCCGCTATGCCCACGATAAGATTGTGTTAAACCGACTTGATACAATGGGGTTAATAGCCGATAGAAGCGTGAGCGTGGCACTGGTTGACGCAGCCAGTTTGATCGCCAGCGCAATTATTTTAAGAAGCATGGTGTTGTGGGTAGATGGCAGTGATATGAATGCCATGATCGCAATTGTCACCGGGTTTACTGTGGTACTGGCCTTGTTACTGATGATGACCCGCTTGTATGAGATTCGCTATGCCAGAGACAATCAAAATGATTCGTTTCAAGGCGCCCTGCGTCAAGGGCAACTGGCCCTTGCGGTAGAACACTCGGGGAACTTACTTGGCATTGCCATGATTGTTTCGTCTGCCAGTTATGTACTGAACTACCATCCTTCCGGTTATGTGAGTAACGTCACTGGCTGGTTAATTGTCGGTAGCGTGTTGTCACTCGCGTTATTAGTGTTAGTTACTATTAGTAAAAAATTCATTCTGTACGGTTTAAACTATCGTCAAGAAGTGGATCAGCAGCACAATATAGGGGTTGCATGTCTTGAGTTAACCCTGAGCATTGGCATTGCACTTATCGTGAATGGTGTGTTGGAGTTTTTAGCTTGATTGCTGCGTCCGTACTTCATCGCCAATAAAATGGAAAAGGCAGGGAGTAACACCATCAAGGTGCTGACTTGTTCCGTTTATCACCGCCAATTTAGCGGCTCGGTTCATTTGCTTGATGCGGTATTCTGTGCGCATGGCGGTGGCTTTGTCAGAAACTTGTCCAACCCAGCGAAAAGCCAGGGGGGCTTTCCCTTTTAGCGCTTTAGCTCCCCCTTTAATTTCTCCGACGTGTTGACGCATACGCCTGCGAGGGTTATTTGTTACGCCGGTATACAACTGTGCCAGGCGATTTTCAATGATGTACACATACCAGTTCTGTGTCGTTGTGTGCTTTTTTTCCATTGCGCCTGTTATACTCTCTTACCACATACTAAATACATCTTATAAGTGATGATGTTACCAGATTTTAGCCAAACCAAAATTCTAATTGTGGGTGACTTGATGCTCGATCGTTACTGGTCGGGAGGCACGGGGCGTATTTCTCCTGAAGCGCCTGTCCCTGTGGTGAACGTAGAAAATACAGAAGACAGACCAGGTGGCGCAGCAAACGTTGCTATCAACGCAGCTACTTTAGGAGCCAGTGTGACCCTGCTAGGGGCTACAGGCGACGATGAAAATGCCAATATCCTGGAACAACGGCTGTCTTCCCATGGGGTAAATACTATATTGTTTCGCTATGCCGAGCGGGATACCATTACCAAATTGCGGGTCATGAGTCGCAACCAACAGCTCTTGCGCCTTGATTTTGAGAAAAGTTTTTCCCAAGTCGATAAGTCTGCCATGTTAGACGCGTTTACAACTGCTCTGCAAGCCCACGATGTGGTGGTTTTATCAGATTACGCCAAGGGGTGTTTGTCAGATGTTCAGCAATTTATTCAAGCTGCTAAACGCGCCGGTAAACCTGTAGTTATTGATCCGAAAGGCAATGATTTTAGCCGTTATCGCGATGCGACGCTCATCACTCCAAACAGGGCTGAACTTGCTGCGATTACCGGCGATGCGCAAGACGAAAACACGTTGTGTGAGCAAGCAACATCCCTACGGGACTCCCTAAACCTTGGCGCAATATTGTTGACGCGGTCTGAGCAGGGCATGACCTTGTTTGAAAAGACAAACGAACCCTATCATTTGCCGGCAAAAGCAAAAGAAGTGTTTGATGTCACCGGGGCAGGCGATACCGTCGTGTCAGTACTGGCGGTAGCGCTAGCAGCACAACAATCCTTGCAACATGCCTGTGTACTAGCAAACATTGCAGCAAGTGTAGTGGTGGGTAAGCTTGGTACCTCTACCGTTTCTACTACTGAGCTGGCGGTGGCACTGGGTGAGCAGTCCTCTCATCTTGATGGCGGCGTAATGACGGAGGCACAGCTTGCCCAGGCAATGCTTCAGGCCAGGCATAGGCAAGAACGCATTGTAATGACAAACGGATGTTTCGATATTTTACATGCTGGTCATGTGAGTTATCTGGAGGCGGCGGCAAAACTTGGTGATCGCCTCATAGTCGCCGTTAATGATGATGACTCGGTGTCGCGACTCAAAGGCCCAGGCAGGCCCATCAACAACGTTGTGCGCCGTATGGCGGTTCTTGCCGGACTAGCCGCTGTCGACTGGGTTGTCCCCTTCAGCGAAGATACGCCTCAGCGACTTATTGCATCATTATTACCGGATATTCTGGTGAAAGGCGGAGACTACAGGGTTGAAGACATCGCCGGTGGTAAAGAGGTCATGGATGCGGGTGGAGAAGTACGCGTATTGCATTTTGAGGCAGGCGTATCAACCACGGGTATAATCAGCCAAATCGTCGGGAAACAAAATAATCCATAGGGGTGTCATTTGTGGTTTGTCTCACACAGTCATGGCGATAATGTGAGCTTTGCGATACTCTTACACATTCACTAGTCATGGTTCTCAGTATCAGCGGTAGTTTACATGTACGAAAGTTTTTACGGACTCGATTCAAAGCCATTCCAGCTAACGCCGGATCCGGCTTTCTTCTTTGCCAGTAAATGGCATAAAAGAGCAATGTCATATTTGCAATACGGCTTGTCTCAGGCCGAGGGATTCATTGTAATTACCGGCGATATTGGTACGGGGAAAACCACTATCGCAAACAGCCTGTTGGCGGACATAGAAGACGACATTGTTGCTGCGCAAATTGTTACGCCTAAACTCACGCCTGACGAACTTGTAAAAATGGTAGCTGCAAAGTTCGGCATCAGTGTTGCTGGGTCAACCAAAGCGGATATCCTTAAAGATCTGGAATCTTTTTTGTTCGATCTTAGCCGTCAGGGGCAACGGGCACTTTTGTTGGTTGATGAAGCACAAAACCTACCGTTGGAAACCATTGAAGAGCTGAGAATGCTATCTAACTTCCAACAATCTGGGAAACCGCTGCTACAAAGCTTTCTGTTAGGCCAAGAGGAATTACAGCCCATATTACGTGCGCCGAATATGGAGCAGTTCCGACAGCGTATTGTAGCCTCATGTCACCTTGCCCCCTTAATGGAAGACGAAACCAGACGATACATTGAATATCGGATGGAACACGCAGGATGGCGCGGAAATGCTTTGTTCTCTGACGAGGCGTTTTCTCGTATTCACACCTTCACAAGGGGGGTTCCTCGTAAAATAAATACTCTGATGGACCGTATTTTATTGTTCGGCTTCCTCGAAGAACTCGAAGTGCTTGATGAAGAGGCGGTAACTACTGTTATCAACGAAGTCAAAGAAGAGATGTTTGTACCGGATCAACCGACGGTGGAAAATGCAGATGTCGACGAAGATGAATCAGATATGGAAGCCGATCTGTCTGAAGTTATCGCGAAAATTAAGCAAAAAGGTCCGCACAAAAAGCTGATCACGCCAAATGGTAAAGAAGTACAAGATGCCGAGTATTACAAGGGGATGTTGGCAGAGCTGGTCGATGCCTTGGACGATGCCATTGCACATAAAGTTAAGCTGACTCAATACATAGATAAGATGCTCAAGAAAAAATATCAAACTTATATGCGATCAAAAGAAGAGTAGGGTAAAGTTTATACCCAATGTGATAAAAAACGCCGCGAATGCGGCGTTTTTTGTTAATTAAACTTGTATTCTAAGCTGAAGGCAATTCTCCGCTCATCCCAATTTAGGCCAAATACGCCGGAGTTCAATTTACCAGAGCGACTGGTGTATTTAAGCTTTACGTCGCCGGACAGAGACTGGCTAAATTGCCGCTTCAGTCCTAATGTAGCAACCCATTGCTCGTTGTCTGCTTTACCCGTCTCTGGGGTTTCCAGATCGAGGATACCGTATCGAATCGTGGTGAGTAGGTTACTATGCCGACTAAGCTTATACCGGCTATCTACTTCCAAATATGAATTTTTTCTAACTCTGTCAAACTCTAAGTAGTCATGCTCTGCATATTGAGCATTAAACGCCAAAATCAACCTGCGGCCTTGCAATCCAATCTGTGCAATAGCAGATTTACGCAAAATGATCGCGTTGGACAGCTCCAAACCCGTGGTAATGATCTGTAATATCTGTTCATCCTCAGCCGGCTCATAGTCCAGTGAGCTGGGTTGGAAGCACGCATCAATGGTGAATTGACCGACAGGGCAAACAAATACGCCCAGACTTTGCGGAGAAGCGGCAAGTTGCGAGTAAGAAGTTACTTGTTCTGAATAATTGATTACGCCACGAACTTTTCTTGACGCATAGTTAAGTGAAGCACTGGCTGATTTACCGTAAAAGCGCTTCCCATAGGTTGCTTGGATATTTGTACGCGGTGTAATCGCCCAAACGGCATCTACGCCTATGAATGTCTCGCCATCATCTCTTTCAACATCAGAATCTATTGTGTTGGCTGTTATCGAAATATAACGTTGTTGAGATAATCGGTAGGTCAATCCCACACCATAGCTTTTAAATTCCCGATCGTTGGAAAATTCATCGTTGCGATCGACGAGTTCATTGGCGTCATAAGTGGCAGTGAACCGCACTGCCCAGGGTTTATAAAGTACCGAGTCGATATAGGCTGTGGCGTACTCACCCGTATAATCGCCGTTAGCAGATTCATCGCGCTTTATGTCGTTGTAATTACCCTGCATCATCCAGAAGTGATTTTCCGCATCGTTTCCACTGCTCAGCGCGAAAGAAGCGACGAGAGTATCGTTGTTTAAAGCGCTGGTATTGTTAAACGCGTTTTCTTTTCCGTCTATTATTGAGTAAGTTACCGATGCATTTCCCGCGACTAAATCGCCTTGGGGCAGCGTGAGGTGCGTGCTATAATTTTGTGTATCCACCCTTGCAAGAGAGTCAGCATTTAGGAAGTAATCAGACACCAAAAAATCCTGACCTGTGTTGTCCAGATATTTCTGGGCTCCATTTGCTTCAAACGTTAGAACATGTTCGATGGGTTGCCAGCTTAGGCCATACTGATATTCGGCAAAGGTATCTTTTCGGCTTGCATCATCGGCATCCCGATTTAATTGGGTCACGCTACCATGGAAGTTACCGCTAAAAGTTTTAGTGTTTAACAGCGCAGTTAATGAAGGTTTGACAGAGTAGGTTAAGAGTTCTTCATCTCTAGCCTCATTATGCCGATTTTGTAGCATAGTTGTACCTTCCAACGATGCTGAAATATCAATTCCCTTCGCAGCGCTGAAATGAGAAATTACAGCCAGTGACAGCGGAGTAAGCGCCATCAGCCACTTGTTCTTGTCTCTTCGTGCTCGTTGCATATTAGGAGTTTTGCCTTTCCGAGTAGTAATATCCATAGTAGCCGGTTCCATCCGAATCTTTGTACACAGATTTGTTGACGACAAATCCAATGGCCATATCGGGGTTGAGACGGTCGACAGCGTGTCGAATATCGCTTAGCTTAGACTTACCTTCTTCAACCACTACGACAGCCTGCCCCGCAAAATTTGCCAGCACGGCGGTTTCCGTTATACCAATCAATGGTGGTGTGTCAAAAACCACAATCCGGTCGGAATAGCGGTTGGCAAATTCATTAACGGTTTCAGCCATTTTTCGACTGGCAAGTAGTTCAGTGGTTAAATGGTGTGATTTACCCGCTGGGATTATTTTCAGCTTGTCGATGTTAGTGGGGTAGAGTACATCCGAAATGTCTTCCACTTCACCGGTAAGGTACTCGATGAGACCGCGTCGTTTCTCAAGGCCCAAAGTATTAAGGACATTGGGCTTCAAAACGTCTGCATCCACTAGCAGAACGGTTTTATCCTGTTCTGCTGCAATACTCATGGCCAGATTACAGGCAGTGAAGGTTTTACCTTCTGAAGGTCGGCCACTCGTTACCATTATGATATTGCTGTTTTGAAGCGTTGAGGACAGCGGACCAAAGGCATTGTTTAATAATTTGCGCTTAATCTCACGATATTCCTCGTTGATTTTCTTGCGCGTACCAAACATCGAAATATGGCCATTTTTTTCCAGTCTGTCGAGGTCGAGATTAAAAGATTCAAGCGAACTAGCCAGACCAGGAGCTGCAGTCGATTGTGCGGGGGGCACTGATGCCCGCTCAGACATTGCAGAAGCCATTTTCTGCTGTGACGCCTCGATAGTACTCTGTTCCTGCTCTTGTGCCTTTTTCTTTTGTTGAGCTTCACGTTGACGTTGAAGCGCTTTTTCAATAGTACTGCTCATTACAATACACTCCGCAGTAAATCAATATCCAGCAGTTCAGCACCCACTAACACGCCATACACCATCACCAATGTGCCCGATGACAATAGGAACACTGCCATGCGCATTCTGTTCGACTTATTGATTTTGTCGATGTGAAGATGGGTAACCGTACCCCAGACCGGGTAGTCAGTGGTTTGCTGAAGCTGTGATGCCCGAATAAGCAGCGGTGAAAGCTGGCTAAACAAAAAGGCAAGACCAGTACCAATACCGAAACTCATCAACAACACCAGTGTGTAAAACAAGATGCGGTAAGGGCCAGATGGTTGGTTTGGCTCCAGTGGTGGTTCGATAATTCTGAATTGCAACTCTTCAGCAGATACATCAGCCCGCCTTGATAAGTCGGCGGATTCTCTTCTGGCGAGAAGATCCTCATATTTCTGTTTGGTAATATCATAATCGCGATTCAAAGAAGCGGATTCTGCTTCAATCTGAGGGACCAGGTCGATTTTTGACTCTAACGTAGTAATTCGCCGTTGTAAGTCTTGCTCTTTAACTTGTAGCGCTGCTATCAGGCTTTGGTGGCGACTGATTTCAAGCTTAATTTCCTGATTGAGGTCGCTCATGGGAACGTCGTCGCCATCGTCATCGCCGGCATTGAGGAAATCATCGATCTCTTTTTGCCGAGCTTTTTCAAGGTTTGCTAACAAAGCCTTAGTTTCGATAACATCGGGATGTTGCTCAGTAAACCTGAGTTGCAAGCTGTCGAGTTGCTCTTCTAAGGATTTAATCCGTTCATCGTAACGCGTGCGAAGTACGGATTCCATTTCGTTGGTGACTCCGAAACTGTCTCCGGCACTCTTCGTTCGAGACAACTGGTTGTTTAGAGAATCGACCTGTTGTTCAGTTTGCTTGATTTGCAGGCGCGTAGCCTCCAAATCATTGCTCAAGGTTTGGAGGGTAGAATAAAACGTTCCTTGTAAAGGCAGGATATTACTGTACTGACGTTTAAAGTCAGCCAACCTTTGCTCGGCCTCAGAAAGTCGTGACTCATATTCAGCAATTTGCTCATCGAGAAACCGGTTCGCTGTATCTGTGTCCCGTCTGTTATTTCCCAACGCACCTTCAACAAACAAATTTAGCGTTTCCTGAACAACGGTTTGCGCCATCGCTGGGTTTTTATTTTCGTAGGAGATAGTGAAGATATTGTCCCGACCCGTTGAACGCAATTGAATCTGCCTGGAAAGCCCGTCAACGAGAGTGTCAAATTCTTGATCGTTGGTGGTCATAAGATCCAGATCGCTTTCTCTGGCAATGGTTTCAACATTAGACCGGCTGAGAAGAGTCTTCGCCATCATTTGAATCTCCTGATCGGGATCCGATTGAATGGCAAGCCCTTTCAACAACGGTTGTAGTACAGAACGGGTGTCTACGTACACAACGGCTTGTGAACGATAAACATCCGGCAAAAGCGCCACATAAGCAAATCCAATTGGACATAAAATCCAAGTGCATACCATGATGAGACGCTTTTTAACCCAAATTCCCTTTAAATAGTCACTCAGCTGACCGAGGGTACGCTGTAAATCCTGCATTTAATATCCCAACTACCTGTACGACTAGAACCAAGCTTCTGGAATGATAACAATATCACCAGGCAAGATATCAACATTCTTGGAAATGTCACCGTCGCGGATTAAATCGTCAATATTGACGTCGAACGTCTTTTGGCGACCGTCGATTACACGTACCAGTTTTGCGTCGTTACCGTCAGCAAACTCGGTCAGACCGCCAACGGCGATCATCAGGTCGAGTAACGTCATGTTTTCTGAATAACTGATGGCCAATGGGTTCGCCGCTTCTCCGATTACGCGAACCTGTTCACTTAACGGACCAGCAAAATTATTAACGCTTACCGTTACCCGAGGGTTGTTGATAAACGTGGATAGTTGCTCTTCCAGTTCCCTTGCAAGCATGGAAGGTGTTTTCCCTGCTACGTCCACATCTTCAACTAACGAAGTGGTGACTTTGCCATCGGGACGGACAATAAAATCACCGGATATCTCAGGATTTCGCCATACAAAAATAGTAAGGGAGTCACCTGGACCGATGAGGTATTGGTAATCATTGACGTTGGTAGTCATTGATGGGTGAGCCGTTGCCTCAGGCAACGTTGAGTGGCTTGTGCATCCAGAAAGGGCTGTCATAGCGCCGACAACCGTCAAACTTAAAACGTGTTTATACCAGTACATGAGAGTTCATCCTACACTCGATATGATTAATTTTTTTGCCTTAATGTAATTTACCCTACGGCAAATACCACTATAATGCCAACATCTTATGTAGTCTATTACAATAATAACCTTTATGATAAACAAAGATGTTGCAGTAACAGGGAGCCAAGGGTGGCGATAAACAGACACAACCAGAGCAAACGGTCCAATATCCTGGTCGTTACAGAAGCTCTGCTCATTGCGTACATGGGCTATATCACGCAGTTCATACTGGTACAGATTGGGTTAAGCGAGCCGGTCACTATTGAAAAGCTCGTGGTTAACGTAGGCATGTTAACGGTAAGCATACTGCTGTGTTCGTTGTCTGTGGGTCTTTATGAAGCTAAGCTCAGGGAAACGTTCCGCGGTATTATTCGCCGAATATTTGTTAGCGTTGGACTCAGCTATTTCCTTGTGGAAGTCATTAGTCGCGCCTTGTTCGATGAACTGGTGATGCATTCTTATTTTCTGCCTGCTGCGGTATCGAGCATTATTATTACGCTTGTAGTATTCCGCTATTTCACTAATCGCCTTGGCTTACTCGGGTTGGGTAAAGTACGTATAGTCGTTTTGGGGGCCGGGGAGCGCGCGTCCATTATCGAGAAGCGTATGCGCAGAGATGTGGACCGTATTGGGTTTGATCTAATGGGCTTTATCCCCATTCCTGGTGACAATCGGGAAGACGGTATTAAGAAAGAAAAGATCATGCACGTAAAAGTGGATGAGAATTTCCAGCAGTTCATCACCGAAAATGATATTGAGGAAATTGTCATCGCGTGTGACCAGCGCCGTGGTACTTTGCCTATCGATGTGTTGTTTGAATGTCGGCTTCGGGGGATAGAAGTAACGGACTTACTCGACTTTATGGAGCGGGAAACCGGACAAATTGTAGTAAACCTTATGTATCCTAGCTGGGTCATATACTCCAATGGATTTCACAGTCAAAATTACTTGCGGGATGCACTTGATTACCTGTTGAACGCATTTCTCGCTTCTCTCGTGTTTTTCTTCACATGGCCATTTATGCTTATTACTGCCATTACCATTTGGCTGGACGACGGACGACGAACTGGTGCGTCTGTGTTTTACAAGCAGGAAAGGGTTGGCCTTAACGGTAAGTTGTTTAAGATCATAAAATTCAGAAGTATGCGTCCTGATGCAGAAAAAGACGGTGCAAAATGGGCCAGTAAAAACGATGATCGCGTTACCCGAATTGGCCACTTTATACGCAAATACCGCATCGATGAATTACCCCAGCTATTCAATGTATTCAAAGGTGAAATGGCGTTTATTGGTCCTCGGCCCGAACGACCTGAATTTGTTGAAAAACTGGTGAGGGAAGTGCCCTATTACAACCAGCGACACAATGTAAAACCCGGCCTTGCCGGATGGGCGCAGTTAAATTACCCCTACGGCGCCAGTGTGGAAGATTCCATGGAAAAACTCAAGTTTGACCTTTACTACGTCAAACACCAAAGCTTGCTTTTAGATATCCTTATTCTTATCCGTACAGTGGAGATTGTTCTATTCGGAAAGGGCAGGTAGGGTAAGTGACCCTCGTCTACACGGAAGTGAATAAATACAACAGGAATAGGAATAGATGAAAAATACAGGTGGATTTTTTTCTTTTTTCACCCAGCATTCCGCAAAATGGCTTTTTTGGGCGCCGTTCTTTTTGGCCCTGTTATGGGCCCTCGCCAATGCGCCAGTGATGCAGACGCTATGGCGACACGGTTTCGATGACGGTACATACAGCCATGGATATTTGATCCCCTTTATTTTTATCTACCTGCTGATTGTAATGGCTAAAACCGGGCAACTTTCTGCTCGCACTGGGAATCATATACCAGCCCTGGTTTCCGCTGTCTTACTGGTATTTGCGTATTTCGTCGCCCTGGCATCGCAAATTAGTTTGTTGGTTTGGGTGTTGTCACTGGCATTGTTGGCGAATGCGTACTGGATGGTTTTTCGTTTCTCTTGGGGGATGGCTTATTCGGTAGCCTTCTTGCTGTTCATGTATCCGCTGTGGGGCTCACTTCAAACCGCGTTGCAGCAATTGTCTGTGTTTGCGGTGATGAATATTATGGCGTACTCGGGAATTCCCACCTATGTGGAAGGAACATCGGTGATGATTCCAGCCGGTACCTTCGTCATCGCGGGCGGGTGCAGTGGATTGCGTTACTTTTTGGTGTCCCTTGCCATTGGTTCTTTGTTTGTGTTTTTGAATCTTCGCCGTAAGTCCGCCATTGTTAAATTCCTCGCTCTTGCGATAATCGGCGCGTTAATAACGAATTGGATCCGCATTGTCGCCCTTATCGTTATTGGTCACGAATCTAATATGCAAAGTGAACTTATGCGGGACCACAATAACTTTGGCTGGTACATTTACGCGCCATTTGTGGTACTGCTGTTTTGGTTTGGTGAGCGGCTGGCTAAAAAAGAGCCGGTAGATCCAATGACAGAATGCAAACGTTCGGAAACTGATGCATTTACTTCCAGCGCAAAAAAGACAATGCCAGCGGCCGTCGTGCTGATCTTGGTTTCATCGTCTGCGCTGCACCTCAATTTGTTTTCTCAGTCGACAAACGTTGCAGATGAATGCCAAGATGTAAGCGTATTAGGTGACGCTGCGCCCCTGTTGCCCTATGAGGCCAGGACCTGTGTTAAATCTGTACCGGTTAATGGCGCACGCGTTGATACACTTTTAGTGTGGTATAACGGTGATGACCTTGATGGCAAACCTACCCAGTATCAAGTGCGATATTTTCCAGAAGAGTGGCAAGTTGTTCGCAAAGACACCCAAGCAGGGTGGAATGTGGTTACTGCTATGGAAGGGCAAAATATCCATAAGTTCGCTTGGCGTTTTGTTGTTGATGGTGAAAAAACCGCCAGTGTTGTGGAAATGAAAAAGCTGCGCTTGAAGAAGGCCCTGAAGGGCGTTAGAGGATCTGCACTGGAGTGGATGCACGTTGAATGCGGTAGCCAATGTCAGTCAATTGGGGCGAGCTGGCTAGAAGTTGAAAAAGACGCTTTCTAATGTCAGTGACTTGTGTGACGTCTTCGGAAGGTCTGGCTCGACTCGAATCAGATTGGGAAGCACTGTATCAACAGGCGGATAACGCCCACGTGTTTCTGAGTTTTGATTGGATACAAATCTGGCTGGAGGTGTTCGGCGGTCTAGTCAAAACACTGTTAGTATATTGTTGTTGGGAAGATGATAAACTCGTGGCGGTGCTTCCACTTTATCAATCCCGATTAAATGGCATGTGCTTTTTTATTGGTACCGGTGAGCCCGAGCAAAGCGAAGTATGCAGCGAATACCAGGATATTCTTGTTCATCCCAACTGCATCAATGGGGCTACCGCGTTACTTCAGGCTGCGCTTTCTGCACATTTCAGGACGCTTGTTTTTAAAAATGTCAGGCATGATGCTTACCTGCGCAGAATGATAAATAGTGTACTACCACAAACACTCATCCGCGAGTATAGCCAGGAGCGTCGCTATTTTGTCCCGTTGGCAGCCGATGACATTTCTCGTACTAAACTTTACAAAAAAGCCAATCGTTATCTCAATGCCTTCTTCAGACAGCCTGAAGCCGCAGTCCGGTACCCTGAAAATGAAAGTGATGTTGAGGAACAGTTTTCACGACTTATCACATTGCACCGTCAGCGGTGGTCATCGCGTCAGCAACAGGTCATATTTGATGATGCGCATTTTTTAAAATTCCATACCAAAACTATAACTAGACTTTGGCGTAAAAACAGGCTTGTACTTACGGAAATTGCGGTTGGAGACGAAGTCATTGCCAGCTTTTATGGTTTTAAAAATCCGAAAAGTATATTTTTCTATCAAAGCGGTATAAATGATAAATTTAAACCTAATGTTTCGCCGGGTACTATTATGCACCTGATAGAAGCTCGTGCTGCACTAACGCATCAACTGAACGAGTATGATTTTTTGGGAAGTAAGCCTGAGAACACGTACAAAGGTCGTCTTACTGATCACAGTGAACCCTTATATCGCATTGTTGCGCATGCCTCCAGAGCAGCAAAATGGGTACATCGGATCACCGTGTTTAGGGCGAGAATAACAAACCGAATGAATAGGGTGTTAAACGGATGAAGGCTGTTCACGCTACCGGAGATGTAGCAAAAGTGCTCGAAGCAGAAGAAATTAAACCTACCTGCAGGATAGGTTTTTTCTTTTTACTGGTGTACACCATACTGGTTTTCCTGCGTCCCCACGAATGGCCTATGTTCGTAATTGAATTTCCGCTTCTTCGTATTTTTCTCATTCTTGCGTTTGTCAGTTACCTCCTAGCGTTGACGCCAAAAATTTGGAATATACAGTGCACCTTGTTGCTGTTTATGTTGTTTGTCGTGATCTTGTCGGAGTTTAGGGCCTTCCGTTTCTTTGCTAACTCCTTTGTTATGCAAGACTCTTTTGCTTCTAATTTCTTACCTTTCTTACTCTTTCTTGGTTTTCTGCAAACCATAAAGCGACAACATTGGATTATGCTTGTGAGTATGGGGGCTGCTCTTGTGATGGTACAACAATCCTGGACGCAGATTTCCAACCCGTTGGGCATTGGATGGGCAGAAGCTGCCATGCCCAGAGGTGAGTCTCTTCAGGCCCGCTACATAGGTATTTTTAATGACCCCAATGACATGGGTATGTTCCTGTTGATGAATATTCCTTTGGCTGCCTATTTCATGACCCAGGCGAAGAGCAAAATAATGAAACTGGTGTATTTGGGCTGCATTGTAGCCTATTTAGCAGGTATTTATTGGAGTGGTAGCCGAGGGTCGCTGGTTGGAACTTTTGTTGTCTTTATTGCTTTCTTTTATTTGCGTTTTGGCAAAATAAAAACCATTTTTCTTACCCTGGTTACTGCGCCTGCCGCCATCTTCGTGATGTCTAAATTCCGTGCCATTTCTACAGATGATGAGAGCGCGGATGCGCGGTTGGAAGCTTGGTACCAAGGGATACAAATGTTTAAGTACCGCCCGTTATTCGGAGTGGGGAAAGAACAGTTTGTTATTTATCACGGTAAAACCGCACACAACTCTTATGTATTGGCCTTCGCTGAGTTAGGCATTAGTGGTTATATGTTGTGGATGACTTTCCTTATCATGGTCTTTGTAATGCTGCTGCAGGTTCGAAAAATAGATGTCAATCGGGCAGCTAATAAATTGCTATTCGCAAAAGAGCAAGCTGCGGCAGTTTATTTGATTATTTCCATGATAGGGTATTGCACTACTGCCTTTTTTATCAGTAGAACCTATATGCTTTTCTTTTATGTATACGCGGCTGTGTGCGTGGCTTGCTATATTCGCGCCAGCCGTCTCCATCCCGATATCGAGTCGTCGATGTCGTGGCCATTATTTTTTAAATGTGCATTATGGGCGTTCTTATCTCTCCCCATAATGTATGTAATTATTGCTGTTTTACTAGGGTTATAAAATCTATGGTGCATACAGAAAAAGTCAGTGTCATTGTGCCTTTTTACAATGGCGGAGACACGATTAAAAAGACCCTGGAAGGCATATTTGCACAAAGCTACAAAAACCTTGAAGTGGTACTTGTCAGTGATGGCTCTCCCGACCCCGTGGCGCCATATTTAATTCCCTTTACGGACGAAAGTCGTTTAGTTGTGATTGAGCAGGAAAACGGTGGTGTAGCAGCAGCGCGAAATACGGGAATAAAAGCGGCTACCGGGGATTTTATCGCCTTTTGTGATCAGGATGATATATGGCATAGCAACAAGTTAAGCGAGCAAATGCCATTTTTTGAACAGTCAGAAGTAGGGTTGGTGTATACAGGCACTGAAGCGATAAATACGAAAGGACATTCTGAACTGATAATTCCGGCCCACGAAGGCCAGTGCTTTTTTGCACTTTGTAAAAAGAATTTTATCACCTGCTGTACGGTAGTAGTGCGTAAATCCCTAATTGAAAATATTGGCTATTTTAACGCAGAGAGAGCGCTTCAAGGTGTGGACGACCGATTTGTCTGGATGCAACTTGCGAGGTTATGTGACTTCGCAGTGGTCAAGAAGCCCCTAGCGACTTATGTCATTCACGGTGGAAACTACTCGTTAAACAACAGGAAAATGTTAACTGCGGATGTTTACTGTATTAAGACGCTTTCAGCGCTTCCAGATTTAACCGCGGAGGAAGCTGAAGCCCTCGATGACGCACTTACCCGAGTATACATTCATTATGCTAATAATTTTCTGTATCGCGACGAAGTCTCAGATGCGGGGCGCTGTTATCTAAAAGCATGGACCCGCAATAAGTTGTCACTGAGTTGGTTAGTGATAGGCGTATTGCTCTATCTTGCCCCGGTAGGACTTGTAAAGCAGCTTAAACGCTTGCGTAAATCAGTTATTTCTTAAGGATTATTGTGAAAGCCAAAGCACTTATCATTGTAGGTATGCACCGAAGTGGGACATCTGCTGTTTCCGGCTCTCTGGCAGAGCAGGGCGTTTTTATGGGCGATTCCTTGTATGGCCCACAAAAAGGAGTCAATGAAAAAGGCTTTTACGAAAATTCGGCACTGGTCAGGTTCAACGAGCGCTTATTCGATGTGTTAGGGTGGAGTTGGGATGACCCGCTAGCCAGTTGTCATCAAACTTTTGATATAGACGCTTTAACTCCCTGGATTGAGCGCGGTGTGGCATTAGTGAAATCAGAATATGGCAAGCATCCCTACTGGGGAATGAAAGACCCAAGAACGTCATTGTTACTGCCATTTTGGCATGCTGTATTAGAGAAAGCTGATGTGGAACCTTTATACATTGTTATGGTTCGTCGCCCCACGGAAGTCGCAGGTTCATTGGCTAAACGGGATGGGTTTTCTGAAGAAAAGTCCCTGATGTTATGGATGAATTACACACTGTCGAGCATGATAAATACACTGCCGGAAAACCGAGTCGTCGTATTTTTCGATGCTTTGATGCAAAACCCAGCGTCACAGATGGAGCGTGTTTTTGACGCTGCGGATATAACACCAGAGCAAAGTGGTAGCTCAAGCTTTGTTGACACTCGCTTAATCAAGCAGAAAAGTCGTTTCGAGCCTGAAAGTGAGCTTGGTAAGTTGAGTATGTCTTTATTCAACGTACTTGAACACAGTGAAAATATCTCTGCCGATGTGCAATCGCAATACGACAGCTACTGCAGCCGCCTGTCTGTGGTATTGGTTGAGCATTTAAGAAGCGTCAAACAGTCAGAAGTTTTTTATCGGCACCTGTTCTTTAAATCCTATCGCTCAATATGGTGGAAGCTGAGCTTACCAGTGAAAAAGGTGGAAGAGATGCTTAGAAAAATATTTAACATAGAACCAAGGATCTAGCCCGTGCGCGATGAAGTAATTCGTTCACTAAAGTGGGTGGCGATTGGGAAAGCTCTTGGGCAAGCTATTCGCTGGGGAACCACTATTTTTACCCTTCGGTTGCTGTTTCCAGAAGATTATACTGTCATTGCACTCGGATCTTTTTTCTCTGCGCTATTATGGTCGTTGAGTACTGGGGGACTGGCCTCGGCGGTTATTCGTGAACCCGATCTTACCCCGGAGAAGCAATCTCAATTTTATACTTTTATGATAATGGCCCATGTGCTTTTCTTTTTGCTGATGCAAGGGAGCGCGCCATTTATCAGCCAGTTTTATGATAACCCTGCTATAGAGGCTGTGCTTCAGGTCACTGCGTTTAATTTCCTTATCGTGCTTATTGGGTTTATGCAGCAAACCAAAATGAATAGGGAAATGAACTTTAAAAAGCTCTCTATGGTTGATGCCTTCAGTGAGTCAGTAGGATCACTGGTTACCGTGGCGATGGCGTATGCCGATTACGGCTATTGGTCTATTGTGGTAGGTAATCTTGCATCCAGTGTCCTTAAACAGTGTAGTTATGTGGTGGTAGAAAAAAGCCGCGTAATTCCTGCAAAAATCACTTCCAGTATTGCAGATATGGTTGTATACGCTAAAAATGCATCATTCCATGGTTTTGTGGCGCACCTTGCTACCCATATTGATATTGCAATAGCTGGCATAGTAATGTCGCAGCGCGAAGTTGGTATATATCAGTTTGCTATCGTTGTTGCAATGATACCCGCTTCAAAAGTAATGCCAATTGTCAGGCAAGTTGCTTTCCCTGCTTACGCGAAGATTCAAAACGATTCGGAAAAACAGTTACGCTATTTTTTAAAATCCCAACGAATGGCTTATCTGCTCTTCATTCCAATATTTTGGGGGATCGCTGGTTGTGCTTCGTTGGCTGTGCCATTAGTTTTTGGCGATAAATGGGTTGAAGCGAGCACTGCAATGTTGATTTACTGCTTATCAATGCCTTTCCGCTCAGGTGAACAGATGTTTTCTCCATTGCTAAAATCTACGGGAAAGCTGAATGTACTCATAACAAATATTTTCATAACATTCGCTATCCTGACACCATGCTTTTATTTCATCGGTAAGAGTCCTGAATTGATGGCACTTGCATGGCTTATTGGGTTTACAATTTCATATACAATTACTACTGCAAGATCTTGCAAAGCTATTGGCTTGTCTATTGTTGAAAAATGGAGAAATATCACACTGCCATTTGTCGCAGGTGGCATAATGTTGGTTTTAGTGTACGCTACTGGAGATTATCTGCAAAGCTCCGGGATATTCGAACCTGTTTCCCTTTTGATCCAAATCTTGATTGGTGCAGTTTCTTATATTGGTGTTTTAATTTGTATTAAGCGTGAACTAGTCTTTGAATTATTGTCACTTGTAAGAGGAAAGCTAAAATAAAGCTGGAGGCGAAGAAGTTTTTGACGCGCTTGTGAAATAAATTATTGTTATCCTGCTCGTCGGGATGATTTCTTTGTAAAGTGACTAACAGGCTTTCAATGTTCTACAGAGTTCTATCGCACGTATTAAGTTTAGAATTCCAGAAAAATCCTAAAAATTTTACACAAAGCTCCGAGGCATTTAAATTGAGAAAATTCCTATGTTGTTGCTTTTTTTTACTATTTCCATTGTTACTTGCTAGCCAAGCTTTTGCTTTTAGCGAAAGCGAGCAAGAATGTAAGTTGAAAGATGTATCTATACGGAAAAATGGCAAACGCCAACAAGTGTCATTTCCAGCGACACTAGGTGCCCAATCAGGTCAGGAAATTACTTCCGCTTGTCTTTATTTTACTGGGATAGATTCGAGCTTCATTCTAACCGGGAAGGACTTTCTGGTGTCTATCAACGATGGGGTGTTTGAACCGCCGAATAATCAGAAAGTTAAAGATGGTGATTCAATAAGGATAAAATCTTTGCCCCCCGCCATGGGGCGTAAAGATAAAAGAGTGACAATACAGTTTAAGGAAACGGCACACAAAGCCCAACTGAAAAGAAATCTCTACCAAATCGTGTGGATGATCACGGCCAGCGATAGTCCAGGTAATACTATTTACGATGTTGGACCCTCGCATATGTACCGTGAAATTTCTGAAGTGTTACCAAAATTGAAACCGGGTGACACTATTCGCTTACAAAAGAATGCGGTCTATCAAGGGTTTTCTGTAAAGCAAGTTTCAGGGACTGAGGAAGCGCCTATAAAATTGACCAGCAATGCCACTGAGTCATCTGAGCGACCGCGCATAGTTGGAAGAGGTGAAGGTAAAAGAGACTGGGTTATTGGTTTAACGAGATCACATTTCTGGCATATAAAAAACGTAATTCTTGAAGGTGGTGATGTGTGCTTGAGAAACGAAGCTGCGTATACTTTACTTGAAAAAGTCGTTATAAGAGATTGTCATCACGGTGTGCTGGGGACAGACCATAGTTCGGGTTCAATTACGATCCAGAACAGCGAAGTTTATGGTTCTGGGGGCAAGGTAGAAGGGAGAGCTTGGGGCCACGCTATATATATTGCTACAGACAGAGATCGCTTTCCGGGAAGCACTTTTACGCTTAAAAATAGTTTTGTTCATGGCAATAGGGGTAATGCAGTCAAGTCCCGTGCAGAAAATACTCATATTGTTGGCAACTGGTTAGAAACCTCCACAGAAGATCAATCACGTTATCTCATAGAGCTTATTGGTTACGATGCGTATGATGATAGTGAACCGCTTTATGGTTTAGTTGAAAATAATATTTTGGTTAATATTGGTCAACAGCATAGTATTCGTGTGGGTGGCGATGGAACCGGGAGAAATATTGGTGCCGAGCGCTTCGCCAATAATCTGTTTGTTTTTTCTAAAACGTTTGACGGAACCGTTTTTCGGATTTACCACGGATTAGGTGAACTTGAAGTAGAAAATAATACCTTTCTATTCGCCAACTCTAAACCCATTTTTGTAAGAGATACGCTTAGCCCTGAACAATGGACGGATAATAAGCCCGTCGTACGGATTAAATCTAATATATTGAGCCCACTGGATGTTCTGTATTACCACAACGAAGGAAGCGCCGAGCTATCCACTCCTTACTTTTCCGAAGTAGTCATAGACAATATGACGACTAATCATGTAGAAATTGACGTTAGTGATAATAACTGGCTAGAGAAGAATGTTAGTGGTAAAGATAAGGCGAGTATTAATTCTTGGCTGCCTTTTTCGTCTAGGCCAAAAGCAAACAGCTATATTGAAACGTTGAGATAAACGCTCGTTCAAAGATGAGGAGTCAATGGCGGGCGTTGTAAATCGTTCAGGTATACTCCTGTAGCGAAAGAGAAGGAGCAAAGTTTTGACGGCCACCATTTTAGTTCTAAATGGCTTACTCAATCCACGAGGCCTGAATATCAGGCCTTTAATTTACAGGTTAACTGATATTCAGTTTCAATGGGGGCGAAGGACGCTCTCAAACACCGGTGCGACAAGCTTTGAACCTTCAACACTTAAGTGGTCTCCGTCTCTGTATAGTAAACCGTTGTCATAGTACTTACAGTATTGACCATCACAAAGAGTAGTAGCAAGCTCCAAGTAGTCAACCTGATCAAGCAGTTCTCCCATGGCGTTTTTTACTAGATACTGCGGTTCTAAATTTTGTTCGAAATACAACTTTGAAGGTGTTAAGCCAAACAATACTTTTCGCGCGAGGTAGTTTTTGACATTTATACGGGGATGGGGAACATCCTCGACAAAAACAACTTTCTTCCCGTTTTTTATTAATAGATCAATGGTTTTTCCAAGTCCTCTTAGATAAACAGTTGGGTTATTCCGTACATCAAATTCACTGTTTGTTTCGTCGACAATGAAATTATTGTTATTCTTATAACTAAAACCTGTAAAAGGTAACTCCCAAAAGCCTGCTAGAAAAATAGTCTCAACACTCTTCGTTTTAATTATCTGATTTAAAAATTTCTCTGTAACAACGACACATTCCGCTGAACCTGTCTCTTTTACACCCAGAAGGGGGCGACAACCTGGCCTTGTCATATGTAGTCCAGAGATCCCAAGATTAAGCGCAGCGGTTTCTAAAGCTGGACGCAGAGCATCGGCATGAGAATCTCCCAGTAATGCAAATGTTGGAGCCTTGTCAGCTTGCCCAAATAAGCAAGCATCGCCATTTTCTATTTGCTCTAGTGACAAAAAGTGGCAGTGTCTTTCTGAGTGAAGATATGTGTTTCCATCGGCTATTTTTACGACGACCTCTGGTAGTCTATTTGAAAGCCCTGCGTGGTGGATAATGATGATTGCGGCTACTATAACTGGAGAAGTAAACCCAAGTGTTGTAATGAATAGGGCGGCGCGATCTTTGCCTATTCTACGTTGACGGAATGGTGTCTCAACAAATATGTATGACCCCCATGCAAAAAGAATAGAGACCGTGACAATAAGGTAAGGAGTCCAAGCTTCGTCAATTAAAAATTCAATGAAAACAGTTATGGGCCAGTGCCACAAATACAATGAGTAAGAAATTAAGCCTACCCAAACCAGGGGGCTGGAGCTCAGTAATTGACCCACCCATTGCTTTTGTGACGCACCAGCATAAATTATCAAGCATGCTCCTAGCACTGGGGGAACAGCTAGTGCGCCCGGAAATACCTGTTTTTCATCAAGCAGTAATACGGTTCCTATAATCAATGCTAAACCTACTGAGCCTATTATATTGTTAGCGTGTTTTGAGCGTACTTTGGACTGCTTATTTGCAAGGTGGATTGCAAGCAAGCTTCCGGCTAAAAGTTCCCAAGCTCTTGTTGGGAGGTTATAAAACGTGAAAGAAGGTTTGAGATAAACGAGAAATACACTTAAAGCCAGAGATATAAAGAACCCTAACCACAATACAACGACTAAATTTAGCTTGGCTCGGAAACGATGAACAAACGCGAGTAGCAGAGGAAAAAAGAGGTAAAATTGCTCTTCTACTCCCAATGACCACATATGTAGTAGCGGGGTTGATTTCGCTTCGATGGCAAAATAGCCCATTTCACTCCAAAAAAAAATATTGGCGATAAAGAGCAGGGTTGCGAGGGTGGACTCTCCTAAATAAGAAAACTCTTCAGGGAGAAGGAGAAAATATCCAGTGAAAAGTGTAAAGGCTAGCACTACCAGTAGTGCAGGCATAATCCGTCTTACTCTTCGCTCGTAAAACTGAACTAAGGAAAAACGGCCACTAGAAATCTCAGAATAGAGTATCGAAGTGATAAGAAAGCCTGAGATGACGAAGAAAACATCAACACCAACAAAGCCCCCAGAAAAAAATTCAAACCCCGCATGAAAAAATACGACAGGGAGTACCGCAAGGGCCCTCAGACCGTCTATATCCGGTCTGTACTTAATCTCAGATGCCATGTTTTTAATTCTCCATCCATGAAAGCTTCAAGCTGGCAGCGCAATAGCGAACCAAAATAATATTACTACTGGTTATCACAAAATATTCACCCCGTGAATGCTTAATGATTAAAGCAGAATCGGCAACAATTATAATAAATGTTACCGGCTCTATCTATCGGAACAGTTGCCTTGCAAAGGCTAAATATCTACAAAATGAACCTAACTCTCTTATTAGCTTCTATTATGAAATAAGAGGCTACTATGGAGAAAAGAATACATGAAAAAGTTAACATAGTCGGTTCTAGGTCTGAAAATTTTCTTAGCATAGATAGAATAAACGAGTGAATAAAAAAGATCGCAGATGAGTATAACGCGATGTTTTTACTCTTGCCTTTTATATCTATTTTTGCAAATAATATAAAAATAAACGGGCATAAAAAAAGAAGGGAAAGATAGTTGTCAAAGCCGCCTTCTCTATTTTTTTGATAAAAGTTGAAAGATGACTCAAAGAGAAGGAGTATACTTCCTATAGCGGTTATTACTACAGCACGCGTTAAAGAGAGCCTTTCGTGAATACTGTGTTTGTTAATCAGATAACCAATACAGAAGAACGGGTAAGAAAATAGTAGTGCATTCCGGTGAAACCAGTTTATATTGAATAGCTTATCTAAGATGCTACTCTCAAAATAATGATAATTTCCAAGATATTGAATAGCTATTCCAATCGTTGCTGAAACTAAGACAGTACTAATAAAAAGAAAGGAAGATAGGCGCTTAAATATTAGTAGAAGCACCGCTGCTCCCAGCATTCCTGATAAATACCATAGGTGATGATATCCTATTACTATATTTCTAACTAACTTTGCGATTACTGTAAAAGAGAGATTTGGTACTGAAAACCAAAAGTACGAATAAAACAACATCCAAAAAACATATAAAACAAAAACTCTTTTAAGCCAGTCAATCTGAAAATTTCGAGCTAACACTGGGTAGAAGTAAAATCCGTTAATAACTAAGAAAACAGGAACTGCGATCCTAAAGAGGCCATTCACCGAAAGATAGGAACCCAAAGAAGAGTATTCGCTTAAAAATTCCGCATGTAATCCGACAACCATGAAAGCCATAAAAAGCTTAAGAACATCTAGTGATATATTTCGATGCATTAGTACTTTACCTTTGACAGAATCTTTATTGGCATAGCTGCTCAAATCCGCACGAAATGACAATATATGCGCTCGCAGTGTTCGAAATACTGGCTGAGGAATAACATGATTTTGACTGTTTGACGGCGGGGGATCCTTGTCGAAGAGCGACAGTATTGATAGTGTGAACGAGTCAAAATCACTTGCTGCCTAGACCGTTAGTTTTCTCTGATAATCACACTAGCACACCTTAACTCAATTTTAGAAGTGACCTAAACAGCTTTAGGTATTCATTAGCAGCCACCTTCCAATCGAAGGTTTTTGCATGTTCATGCATATTCTTGATTGCTTTCTCGTCGACCTGCATTTGCATCAGTTGTTTCATGGCATTAGAAATTGATGAAACGCTGGTTGCTGAAACTAAGGTTGCAAAGCCTCCAGCAACTTCCTGGCAAGCAGTATTTTTTGAGGTTATGACAGGACAACCAGTGGACATTGCCTCAATAATTGGTATTCCGAATCCTTCGTAAATAGATGGAAATAAAAACGCACCTGCACCTTTATACAAGGATGCGATATCTTGTTCGCTCAGGCGCTCTCTTATTAATTTAACGCCTGGTACATTTACTTCGCGTTCACTTGATAGCTTTAAAACCAAAGGCCACCTAGAGTCTTGCGGCAAAGAACTGTAAGCCGCAATTATTCGGTCAACATTTTTTCTCGATTCATCATTAGATATATGCAGAAAGTAAGGTTCTTCTATCGGCTTATCAACGGAACGGCATTCAAAAATTTCAGTATCAACGCCATTGTAAATAACATCGATAGCATCCAATGGAACCCCTAGTTCTTCGTGAATAACACGCTTAGAGAAATTAGATACGGTAACAACTTTGGCGACATTAGTTTTACATTTTTTCCATTTTTTCTTCTTTTCAAAATTGTTGCGGATAACTTTCAGTCGGCGTAAAAAACCATTTGAATAATGTTCAGGGAACAATATTGGACCAATTCCATGTAAGGTTACAACTAATGGTTTTTTCAATGAAAGAAGATAGTCTGCTGGAGCATGCCCACCACCAGCCCTTGGATCCCAAATCAAATCACTAAATGATAATTCGTCAGGGACGCTAGACTCCACCACATCTACATCACTTCTGGGAAAATGCCTGATAATGTTGTCTATACAAACGTTAAAACTTTCTGGTAACTCTTTAGGTCTGTAGACACCTATTTTCATAAGAAATCCCATTCTAATATGCTATATCTTGAATCGCGCTCTTCAATATTGTTGAGCAATAATTTGAAGATTTTGACATGGAAAATAAATAATTTAGTATTTGCAATCGCATCCCAGCTTAACCACACTCCAGAGCTCCCTGATGATTTGTAACATTCGGTTGTATCTACTGTGTTAATTTACTAAAAGCCCTAACGATTTTTACATCCCACACATTTAGTATTAGGCAGAAGCCATAATCGTAATGTATACCATTACAAAGGCAGATAGTCGATTAAAATTGGCAAAGAAACATATCAATAGTTATTTTTTGGAAAGAGTAAATTGGCCTATCAGGCGAGATAAGCCAATCTCAGTTCAAGTTGTATTGATCTAAAAAACAGTGTAGGCCACTTCTCCCGTATTGGCAGAGTTACCTTGGCCTACTTTCAAAAGATGTTTCACAGAGCTCCGGTAGTCGCTGAGTAATCTTTCGTTACTTTCAATATTGGTGAATTCTCTATTGGCCTCTGATTGGGAGCTTTATAAGATACATCAAGATATTTCAGAGGGCTTGAAAAGAGAAATTCTCCATTAAAAGCCGAGCCCGGATTGCCAAGCCTTAGTAGTTCACTATTTTGATTAACGTAAAGAGACATGTCTGAATAGTTAACGTTTATGCCGTCAAATCTATTCTGCTCAGAATTACCTTTGTAAGCTGCCTCGGAAAGGTAATCTTTTATTAATAGCCGCCGCTGTGAGTGATTCGTGGTGTTCAAATAGCTGTCTTGTGGAAGGATGTTATTACTAATAAATATAGCCTCAGTTCCCGTCCCCCAGCTCTCTTTTTTTACGTTGTCACGTATAATTGTATAAAAAGCATTAGGACTTTTTTTGATAAAAATATTATTTTGAACGCCGACTGCTGTCATTTTATGATCAAGTCGCATAAAAGAATAATGATCTGACTCGGCGGCATGAATAACAGTGTTGTTAGTGAATCGTACAATACCGTTTGAGCCACCAGTACCATCATCGCCAGCTCTAATGGCATAGGAATCTTTGCCTAGCCAAAACAAATTTCCTGTTACGTCTTGCTCGATTGGGTGCCTGGTAACGACAACAGGACCGATTAATTCGACGGCGTATCTAGCCTGTTCAAGGTCATTTACTTCGATCCAGTTGTAGTATAATTCCAAACGCTCGGCCCTAGATTTTACAGTATTACCTTTATTGCCATGTAAGAAGCTGTGAGTAATCTTCAGGGTACTGTTTGGAAACATGTATTGATCTGTAGCGACATAAACCGCGTGACCCCACGGGCGTCCTTCATATTTACCGCCAGTTCTCGTTATTTCAGATTGGTTGATGGTAAGGCTACCAGATGATGAGTCGGTACCAAGTATTCCGTGAACTTTACAATCGTGAAGATAAATGTTTTCAAGCACAATATTGTTGGATTCGTGCCGGAAGCAAATCGTGTCTGCTCCGGTGATTTCTATGTTCTCAAAACGGATATTGTGAGAGCTACGCACGCCGATAGTCCATGGCCAGCGAGTGTGATTCCCTTTAAAGGTTGGCCGCTTACCATTGACGCTTGTTCCACGAAAGATAATAGGGTTAGTTTTGGTGCCACTAATACCCTCCAGAATAAACGGTTTATATTCGTAATTCCCAGCAATATTGACAATATCGCCAGCAACAAGTTGCGATGCAATATCTTCTACTTGTTTATATTCTCCCTCAGGGTGAATATGCCATTCTCTTGGGGCGCGGCCGGTATTTGATGTTTGGACTCCCCATTTTAAATACAATGGACTTGTATTTTCAGCCAGGTCTGGAAATACAGCTTTTACTCTTTCAGTTGTTGATAACCCGTGAGTGTGAGGGGTATTGTAGGCTAGGACAACGCGATCGCCGTTAGATATTTCTGTATCCTCTTGTGTAAAGGGGGCGCCGTTTACAGAAAACCAAGAGCCTTTAACTGAAGTAAGGACTGCATCAGTCTCCATACCGCCAAACTCGATACATTCGGAAGCAGTAGCAACACCTGGTTCTATTTCAAGGGTTGATGAAAGCACGGTTCCAACCTGGGAGCGTTTACCATTGCCTCTTATGTACAAATCTAAAGGGCGACAATCACTAAAATAATTTGGATCTACAGTCAGCAATAGCGGTGAGGTAGGTTGTTCTTTCTGCGCCGGTTCAGAGGGGGTATTGCTATTTACGTTTTCTGAATTGACGGTTATCCATGTTAAGTTAGTTTCTTGGTCTGCGTCAGTCTGGAAAACACCGTTGTAGAGGAATGTACGACTATTCTTATCTTGTATTTGTTGTAATACCAACTGGTCGTTTGCTTCTACATTAACTGAATTCGTGTTTATTATTTCACCATTAACAGATACTTGTACACCTGATTGAGACAATGAAAGTAAACCTGACTCAGATACCGAGATACACATTGAATCAACAGTTGGAATACCTTCGCTCTCTATAGAATAAGGGATATTGACGTCTGTTTGGCCCGTTATCATCGTACAGGACTGCCCTGCAAGTTCATTTTCAGTAATAACGCGCCATCGATAATAGACTTCTTGTTTTGCGCTCTTATCATCGAAATAGCTTAGTTTAAATCGAAAGTTATTAGCATCACCACTAATAGTGGATACTTTATCGCGTAAAGCAACAGACATGTTTTCATGTACTTCTGTCGTATCATTGGTTTCTTGCGTCCCATTGATAACAAGGGTCTCCCTTCGGTGTGGCTCAACAAAAGTACTCGAAGGAACATTTATAAAAGTAATACATTCGCTGGTTACGATGCTGCCAGGCGCACCTTCTAAAATTGGCTCTAGCTCCTGTCCTTGTACTGATAATGATAGGTCAACGATTTCACAACTGTTGTTATTTTCACTGGTCGCACCTTCTGAACTATCGACAGGAATATCAACAGGCACAGTGGTGTCACTACTGCTTACCACTTGGTTAACGTAGACGCGTTTTTGAGTTGTTTCTAACGAGTCAGGGAGTTGTCCAATGATTCTATAGATGGTTTGTAAGCCTACAGTTTTTGGAGCTCGTGCTTTTATCTGTAACTGCGTCCCAGAAGGCAAAGAAAATGGTGCAGAAGAAAACTGACCGCCATTTATGGCAGCTAACACATTTCCTTGCGGCTCGAAAAGAATATCAGGATGACCATCTTCAACGGTAACACATTGGGAAGTGAACACTTCGCCAGCGGCCAGATTCGATAGTGTAGGGAAACTAAATCCGTTTATATAGCCACCCTTGTTAGTTGAAAGTGATACAGCTTCACAATTTCCTTCTGTGGCGTAGACGGCTAGGGGAGCTGACGACATCATCAGCGAAATGGCAATGGTTAGTGTACGGATTTTCATAGCAGTTAGACCCTTGGACAAATTACGCTTAAACTATAACTTAGATTTCATTGTCTTTGAGTATTGTTTGGTATACCAGTGTTGGATAGATGTCGCTAAAGATACCCAAGTGACTGATAATAAGGAAGACCAGATTTCGAACAATAAAATTTTTCTGGGATATGCCTTGTAGAGACCAAAAATCAAATGGAATATAAAAGGGAGTATTTCCTCCAAAATTTATTGCGCGAAGTCAGTGGGAGCCCTGAATCCCGCTCTTTCGATAGAGAAACATATATTGTTAGGGCAAGCTTAGGCGCAAAATTTTGAACATGACGGTATCTAAGCACGCATATCGAGCGAAGCATGTGGTCGTCAAGAAGAGAGCGATGTGCCAGATCAACAAACTAGAAAGCCATTTTTAGTTTGTTTCAAATAGGTCAAGTATGGTGGATACGTTGTTTTCCCAGTTGAGGTGGGATATGGAGCTGCGGATGGCAGAAGCGTCCCACTGTTGTGAGCGAAACCGCGAAATACCCTCAGCGATATCGTCGGGTAAATGACTGGTTAAAATAATGCCATTGACGGAATCTTTTAAAATTTCTGGTACACCGCCAACAGGGGTTACCAATGCTGGTACGCCACTAGCCAGTGCTTCAATCATTACGTTGGGTATACCTTCACGATAGCTAGGAAGGATAAGAGCATCGCTGTTCCGCATCATTTCTGCAATAAGCTCGTGGGGCAAAGAACCGTGGACAGTAATATGCGAGGAAAGCCCGCGTTCGTAAATACAGGACTGTAAACGTTCCATCTCAGCTCCTTTACCCGCCACGTCGAGGTGAATATTGTGGCCTGATAGTCGCAGAGTATCAATGCATTCAACCAGTTCAAAGATACCTTTGGTGGAAATGATAGTGCCTACAAACAGTAGTCTACATAGTTTCTGGTCGAGTGTGTCGTTTACTTTAAGAGTGAATCTGTCAACATTTACACCATTGTAGACGGCCTTGGTACAAATGCCGTTGTCATACTGATTAATTAGCTTTGCCATTGCCTGACTTTTGGTAACAACACAAGTCGCTTGCTTAAAGGCTGAGAGTATTTGTTTACGCCGGTTAGATTGTTCTATGTGCACATTGATGTCGCTGCCGTGGCATTGAATAACAAGTTGAAAGCGGAATATTCTCTGTAGCCAGGCTGCACACACGCCGTCGGGGTACGCCCAACTAGCCAATACGCGTTGAGCACTCGCAAACTTGACTAACGGAACTACACAAATGATTACGGAGAGAAGCAAGAAAAAAGGATAGAATCGCCTGCCTGCACCTGGTGTATAAAAATAAGGGAAGGTGGTAACGTCATCTGGTTGTCTTTGCCATTTAATAATGCGATGTTTAAACCACTCAATAAAAGGAACTGGCACAAGGTAAGTCATCTTGGCTCTGCCTGCCATGCACTGGGTTTGCTGATAGTTGAAGGCGGCGCGGTTTGGGTCCCAGGTGACTGGGTATAAATTAGAAAAGAATAAGATAGCGGGCGTTGACATTTTGCTTATTGTACTCCAATGAATGGGGCTAAATAAATATCAGATACCTGATTAATCCCGAAGTGGGTAGATACATACACGTATGCATTGTTGGCCAGTGTTTCATACATTAACGTATCAGTTGCCATTTTTTGCATATACATAGCGAGCTGCGTCGTGTCATCAACATCAATTAGCAACCCAGCGCGACTTTGTTCAATGAGAGAGGGAATGGCACCAACCCGGGTGGAAATAACAGGGCGTCTACGAGCCATTGCTTCCAACAATACCATTGGCAAACCTTCAGTATTGGAATTGATTAGGAGACAATCGAAGGTGTGATAAATGTTGTCTTCGTTAATCACATTGCCGTAAAACGTCACTTTGTCTGTTAGCTGGTTTTCAGCCACCCTTCTTTCCAGGTGGTCACGTTCGGGACCGTCTCCAAAAATATGTAATGTGCCGGGGGTAGTTAGTACCCATTTAGCAAAGACATCGATAACTTTATCAATCTGTTTTAACGGTACCAAACGCGCCACCATGCCAAAGCGAAATACTGTATTGGGATTTCGTCTGGAGGGCAAACGATTAGAAGAGGGCACATAAACTCCATTTGGCACTACGGTGACAGTAGCTGGCGACCATCTATACCGAGATCTAACACCATCTCGTACACGCTCGGATACTGCATAGCGGCCATTTAAATACGTGTTCGCCAGTTTGTGCGCTAGTACCATACCACCTAAGTTGGCCGAATGTTCGCCATGCATGGTATAAATCACTTTTTTTGTCATTAGATACCAAAAGAGTGGGGCTAGCGCCCTTATCACCGCAGGCGAATGAATATGGATAATGGTATATCGGCTGAGTACTTTGAGTGTGCTATACAATCGCGCAACAACATTACCCTGAATGGTGTAGTATTTTATATTTGCACTAGAGAGTATTTGGGTAAATGGGTCGTTTGGTGCTCCAAATGACAAGATAGAGGCCATATGGCCCTGATGAGATTGAATTCTTGCCAAGTTCACAGCGCACTTTTCAGCACCGCCCACTTGTAAGCTACTAACGATGTGCAAAATGCGAAGGCCTTTAGTAAACGGGGGCATATGACACCATTTTTTTAAAGCTATCTGTCGTCATGGTTGGCTCTATGGGGAAGCGGTGTAAATCGTAACACTTCTTCTCCACGCTGGCGTTTATGCCTGGTCGAAAGTTAAAGGCTAGCTCATAACCGGATGATTTGAGTGCTTCGATAACACCATTGTTGTATGTCGATTGATTACCAACTGGATAGCTGAACGCGTTAATACTAATACCCAAATGTTCTTCGAGTAATTTTTTTGAGTGCTGTAGTTCAAAGAGAATTTCATCATCAGTAAGGCTTGAAAGAATATAATGATGATGTGAATGAGCGCCAATTGTCATACCTGCTTTATACATTTCTTTTAACTGCGCCCAACTAACAAATTCTGGGCTGGGATAAGACGAGTTCAAGCCAGTAAGTGACTCCAGCTCTTCAATTTGTTTGTCCAGACATTGCCCTGATGCCTTTATCTCTTTTAGCACCAGCCTGATAAACTGTTTAATGTCGCCTTTATAGCCCACTGAGTTGACCCACTGTGTCAGCTTAATGGTAGATAACGCGCTATTTTTTAATAGAAACGCAACTTTATCCCACCAAGGGAGCACGTTGTTACCCACTAAACCCGTGGCAATAAAAAACGCAGCTGGCACTTGGTGAGAGGTGAGGATCGGAAATGCATGATGGTAGTTGTCAGCGTATCCATCGTCAAAGGTAATGGCCATACATCGGCGGTTTTTTAGCAATGCTGGCGAAGCAATGGCTTGTGTAACGTCATCAAGACTAACAATATCAAAATGTTGTTTGAAAAAACGGATATGCGCATCCAGTTGTGACGGCGTACAAGAGTAAACGTTTGGATCGCCACTCGCTTCCCTGTAATCTCCAACGCGATGAAGGTTGACGCTATACAAGCCATAAGGAGCTTGTCTCCAGCGACGCTGATCGAGCCCGATCAACGACTCAACCTTCATCTGAATCCGCTTTAAATCCACGTTACATCCTTCTAAATGTGGGCTTCGGTAGTATGTAATCTCTGTAATCGTTCGGGTCACCAGACTCACCGGCTTCCGCTGCCTTGGTAATATTATACATTTCTCTGGCACTGACGTAGTGCAGTTTATAGCGTTCTCCATCGTTGTACTTGGTGGTGAGATGGGCATGCATTAATTCTACAGGTTTGCCGAGTAGACAATCCATATCGATATCTTGCGCACCATGGGTGTGGATTTTAATGAAAACCCACTCTGGTCTGCCTTTTACATGAATATGTGTATCTACCCAGTTATCCACACGGCCAGGTGTTGGCTGACAGTTTTGCCGTATATCTGCACGCTCAATTTTAGGCAGAATGCCGAACTTGGATTCTTCTTTGTTAAAACCCAACGGCCCTTGCAGCATAAGCATATCACCCCAGGCCTCACCGTTTACCTTCATTTCGCGCCCGGTATCGTAGGACTTTGGTTTGTTAGGATCATCCTTGGCATAATACAGCGTGTTAGGCAGAGAAGGCTGAGTGGCGTCAGGAGACGGAAAGGTAAAATCTGCATAACAGCCCGTTTCTCGCAATACGATAAGCTCGTCATTGACACCGCACCATTTGCCTTGTGGGTGAGAGTTGTCCAACGCCCAGTTACCGTGAATAAAGGCATATACCGGCTGTCCGGTTTTGGGGTCCAGCGCAAGTGCACCGTGTTCCTGGTGCAGCGTTTTAGCAAAATTGCTCAGTGTTTTGCGTAAATTGTCACTGGTGTCGTCTTCGTGGTGAAGGTGTATTTCAATTTCACCAAAACCCCGATGACAGAGATCCGATAATTTAGCCAGGTGCTCATGGCGATATTCCTCTTCTGGAAAGAAAAAGGAATGCTTTGGATGGTATCCATCTGCATCGGTAAATTTACTCGCCATTGTCGGATAATCGCGCATCCAGCGGTCGACCCGGGCTCTTTCCAGCTCTATGTTGTCTTTGTTTTTCCACTGAGGTTCGTAATGATCAACAAAACAAAACATCACGTGAATGGGGCCTTTGATATTGGCTTTGGCTGGCTTTCGCCTTTTAACGTAGCCGAGTATCCAGGTATGCATGTCCTTTTTGTAAATGAGAGCCAAGGCCGCTGATGCCACACAAATGGCTCCAAATAAAAACAAGAAAACAAAAATCATCAGCGTGCAGTCCTCTCCCAAGTAGCTGTTTGACGGGTTGTCAGAAATCTAACAAAACCGCGTCCCAGTGAAATGTTCATAGATACAAAAAATGTTATCAGGTTTATCACTGCCCCTAATTTACCTGTCATATCCCTTGTGCTCCTGGCGCCAACGGTAAAGAGTCCGTAAAACAAAATTTGGGCAGCCAGTAACAAGGCATATCCTCCACTGTAAAAGCTCAAAACGACGTTGCTGAGTAATGCCAGCAACATGCAGTGAGGGACAAACCAGCGCATAACCTTATGGCTGATATAACTAAAGCAACGGGCCCCGATTAATGGGTTTAGTGCCCATGTTAGACGAGACATGGCCTGATAATTTCCCGCGCCAATCCGGATTCGGCGAGACGCTTCTTCAACCAGGTTTGGCGCAATCTCTTCTTTGGCTCTTGCTTCTGGGTTGTATGTCAGTCGATAGCCCATTTTAGCGATATTCATGAACACGCAAAAGTCGTCAATAATGGTATCTGACGGTAGTGGACGGTAAAGTTCAGTACGTATGGCATAAATGGCGCCATTGGCGCCTAACATCCCATTGATGCGGTTTTCGTGAAATTTGAGTACCTGCTCGTATTTCCAGTACAGGCTATCTTTGTTTTTACCCGAAAACGGGTCAACCAGTTCCAGTTCGCCACACACGGCGCCAACATCATCGTGTCTAAAATCGGCAACTAAACGCTGAACAGCGTCTTTATCGAAAAAGGTATTGGCATCAGAAAAGACACATATTGGCGTGTCTACTCGGGTGAGCAAATCATTGAGTACATTTATTTTGCCGCGATTTTCTTCAAACAAATGGATTTGCATTTGCGGGTAGGATTGGAAATCAGACAAAATGGTATTTGTGTCATCGTTACTGCCGTCAGAACCAATGAGGATAGTTAATTTTTCCCTCGGGTATTCCAGCGATAACAGGTTTTCCACTCGTTCGCGAATACACTTTTCTTCGTTATAAGCGGCAATAACCACGGTGACGGAGGGAATGTCACTGTTCGCTTTTCGCCGACTGGCTTTTTTCAGAACAAATCGGGTATCGCGCACCGCCTGAGTAAGGCTGCTTGCTATAATCAACAAAACCGGATAAATAAAGTAGGTATAAGTAATAATAAATACTGAGACCCAAAACAGGACTTCAAAAATTGTCATGATGGCATTCTCGGCTTCGCTGGAATACCTAATCCGGTGCAATTGGCGGGCAGATCTTTAACCACCACTGCGTTGGCGCCAATCTTAACGTTGTCACCAATGGTGACATTACCGATAATTTTCGCACCGGCACCGATAAAGATATTATTACCCAGCACGGGGGAGTGGCCTTTTTCGTCACCAATGACCACACCGCTCTCGATAACGATATTTTTGCCCCCTCTGACTTTACTGTTAATCACCACACCCATAGGGTGCATGAGCACCAATCCTTCATCAAAGGTAGCATTAACGCCAATGACACAGCCGTTAAACCATTTGTTGAGTGCCTGGCATATCAAGGCCAAAGGCTTGGTTATTGAGCGCATGGCGAGCCAGTTTGATAGTCTGAAAACAATATTCGCGCCTGTGCCATCAACCACAAACAGACGAAGCGTGGATACCGGGGCTCCGTCAGCTTCAAATACACGCTGCTTTTGCTTCATATCAGCTTTAATTAATTCCATGAGTTTCACTGGTTTTTCTCTCGTCCTATCCAAAGGCCAAATTCCTCATAGACACGCTGTTGCTCTTTTTGCATTATCTTTTGTTCTTCCGGCTTTGCAATGGTGGCCAGCGGGCTGCGTTCCAGTGTGAATAGGTCTTTAGTCCATGGCTTATTGTGCTGTTTATGCCAGTGCTTAAGCCGATTGTTTAAATATTTGACACTGCCTTGGTAGGTGATGCCATTGTCGAGCAGCCACTGCCTGGGTTGATAGTTTCCGGCGTTGTCAATGAAACGTTGTAACTGTTTACCCATGTTTGTGTTTTCCAGCAGTACACCGGTTTGATCATTGACAAATTCTTTTGAGCCCAGTTCGGCGTCTTTGAGCACAGCAACCGGTACATTGGCTGCCATCGATTCTACCACAACCACGCAAGATCCTTCGCGCTTTGAGAATATTGCTGTGGTTTTGCTTCGAGACAAATATTCGGTAATTTTTTCATAAGGCTGAGGACCGGCGAACTCTATCATGTGTCCCACACCGTAGAGTTCTGCTTCGTTTTTGATGTCATCTAGCGTTCGACCGGGTTCTTCCTGGCCTATTAGCGTCACGCGTATATCCTTGCTGAGTTCAGACAGCGCTTTGAAAAGCGCAATATGTCTTTTGAACGTGCCATAATTGGCAATAACCAACAAATCTATGTCTTTGTCTTCGAAGGGACGAAGCTGAAACTTTTCGCTATTTACCCAGCTCGATGCGTATAAATGCAAGGAAGTGAGCTTAGTTGAAATTAGCGCCATGTAATCGTGATCTACCGCGTTACTGATGGTAGTAAATAAACCATCATTAAGTATGCGCGGCATGGCAAAAAGCGCCGGAGAATGTGGCGGACTCCAACTGGGCGCAAAAACAATAATAAATTGGTCCTGTAGAGTGGAAAAATCGTTAGCGTTGAGTAACCGAATAAGGTGCTTTTCAAAGCTCACATAAATAACCCCTTTTTCTTGCTCGCTTACAAACGGTTTAATAATAATCCCCTTCGAGACGACATGGCTGGTTTCACCATAGTGTTTTTTCGCCCAGGAAGAAATATCCGTAATTTTGTCGAGTTGCGCATTTATACGCGCGCTTAAAGTGTCTTCTGAAGGTGAAAGTAATGATGTCGCACCCTTGAAATAGTAATCGAGTTTCTCGCTGTAATTAGCGGCTCTGTCACCTTTGCTGGTAAACCAGCGGCGAAAAGCACGACGAACCTGCGGGGCATAGCGCAAAGCGTCTGTCCATTCTTTCTTTATTTTTTTAATGTAGTGCATAGTGGTTGTGCCGGCGTTTTACCAGCAAATCCCTTCGTAACCTTCTTGGCCTACAGCATCTTCGTTAATTCTTACCAAATCAATAACGTGTTTGTCTTTAGGTATAGTGGCGACCACGTCTCTGAATTGTTCGTCACCATTGCCAATCACTAATACTTCACTAGCGTTAATAACATCGTCGATGTCAGTTACCATTAATTTAGAGATATGGGGAATTTGATTGAGTATGTAATCTTTGTTTGCGCCAACTATGGCAGCCAGATTGACGTTTTTGTCGTACAACTTAAGCTCATAGCCTTTGCCAAGAAGTCGTTCAATTAATTCTACTATCGGGCTTTCACGGAGGTCATCCGTACCGGCTTTAAAGCTAAAGCCGAGAATACCGATTTTTCGCTTACCTTTTGAGGTGACAAGATTAATGCCATTCTCAACTTGCTGTTTGTTCGATGGCAAAATGGATGACAGCACAGGCGTGTTGACATCAAGTGCCCCTGCTTTATAAACCAACGCGCGTACATCCTTAGGCAAACAAGAGCCGCCAAATGCGAACCCGGGTTTCATATAGTAAGGTGAAATATTGAGCTTAGTATCCTGGCAAAAGATATCCATCACCTTGTGGCTGTCTACATTTACTTTTTTTGCGATATTGCCAATTTCATTTGCGAAGGCAACTTTTAAGGCGTGCCAAACATTGTCAGTGTATTTCACCATTTCTGCGGTAGCCAGATCAGTGCCAATTTTCGGCCCTGGTAAAGCTTCGTAAATGGCCAATATTTCCGCCAGCGTGGTGTCGTCAGAGGCTCCTACTACCGTTTTCGGGGGGTTGTAAAAATCGTACACCGCGGTACTTTCACGAAGGAATTCCGGGTTGATGCAAAGGCCAAAGTCCTGGCCAGCGATCATACCAGATGCCTGTTCCAGAGTGGGTTGTACGATATCTGCCATAGTACCTGGTAACATTGTTGACCGAATAACAACAATATGGCGGGTTGATTTATCTTTAATTACACTTCCAATTTCTTCGCATACGCGACGGACAAACTTGAGGTCTAAACTTCCGTTTAACTGACTTGGTGTGCCTACACATACAATAGAAACATCACTGTTTTCAACAGCATCCTTGCAATCAGTGGTCGCGCGCAACCGGCCTTCTTTCACACTTGACGCAATGATTTCGCCGATGTCTTTTTCAATGATTGGCGTTTTACCAGCGTTAATTAAATCAACCTTAGCTTGTGTGGGATCCACACCGATAACGTGATGACCATCATGGGCTAAACAACCGGCCGATACAGCACCCACATATCCTAATCCAAAAATACTGATGTTCATGAAAAATCCTATTTATTTCTTGCTGTGTTGAGCATATCAACGAAATCTTGAGTAACCGTTTGCCAGCTATAGTTTTCTTTAACTAGGTGATAACCATTCTTCGCAATATCAGCTGCTTGTAAATTGTCTTTTAGTAGAGAAACCGTCGCCTCGGCAAATTGCTTGTGGTCATCGGCAATCATGATATTTTCACCATGGGTGATAGGTAGTCCTTCTGCACCTATGGTGGTAGAGATCACAGGGAGACCAGCAGCCATGGTTTCAAAGATTTTGATTCGTGTGCCGCCGCCAATGCGCAGTGGTACGATGGACGCTGCAGACGCGGCTAAATATGGTCTGACATCATCCACCGTACCTGTAACGGTGATGCTGGTGTCAGTTTCACTTAATTGAGTGATTTTTTCCGGCGGGTTTCTACCCAAAATGGTGAGTGTTACGTCAGGCACAGCTGTTTTAATCAGGGGATAACAGTGCTTGATAAAGTCTTCGATGCCATCAATGTTGGGCATCCAATCCATAGAACCGAGAAAAACCAGTGAATTGTCGACTGGTTTACGGGGGATTTCAGCAAAAAATTCAAGGTTCACCCCTGTTTCGACATGGCCCAAGACGTTCGTAAGGCCAAATTCGTTTATAAATACGTCTTTATCAAAATCACTTACTGCAATGACGCCATCAAACCACTGACATGTTTTTTGTTCAAAAGACGAAAAGCGTTCCCATTGATTTTTATAGAAAATTTTACTCACAGGGTTGCCTGCGTTTTTATAATGACGTTCCCAAATATAGCTTTCTACGTTGTGTTGAAACAAAATGTAGGTGGTATCTTTCTTCTTAGGTAAAGCAGTCAGGTTTACCGATAATGACAGAAAGTCACAAACTACGACATCAAATGTACTATTCTCCAGCAAGGTGCGAAGGGTCTGCTGAATGGCGTCAGTCGTGTATTTATCTATTACGTAGGGCAGGGAGGTAGCAATCACGTTTTTCGCTACATCGGTGAATACAGATATCTTACTATTTTTGTTGTCCTTCCACCGCGCGAAAACCTGGTGATCTGAATAATCACTTATATTGGGCGTTGGCGCAGAGCCCGGCTCTTTCAGCGTGAAATAGGTAATATCATAATGGTTTTTTAACTGTACCATCATGTTGTATGTGCGGATTTTGCCACCACTATTTAAAGGGTATAGCTCATCTGCTTTGATCCATAATAACTTGGGTTTCATAGTTCGTTCTTGATAGTCTGTGTTGCGACAAGTTTACTGTTTGATAGCACTTTCGATTTTATTTTTTGTATCTAGAAGTGCATTATTACTCGGTTGTAGACTCAACGCTTTCATTATCCAGCGATTTGCCTCGTCTACCTGTCCTTGTTGTAGAAGAAGCCAGGCTAAGTTATTCATAGCTTGCCAGTGTTTCGGCTTAGCTTTAAGCAGCGATTGGTATTCAGCTACCGCTTTCTTGGCGTCAACTTTTGACAATTCGCTAATATAGAAAAGATCAGCGTTGTCGTATCCAGGCGTTCGTTGAGCCATTTCTTCTAATACGGTCAACCCTGCATCTATATCTCCTGTTTCTTTAAGCGCTTTGTACAAGAGTTGAGCAGATTTGAGCGTTCCAAGCGATTTATACGCTTCTTTTAGAGCGGGTAACGCAGTGACAAAATCATTTTTAGCGGCCGTTGCTCTACCGAAAATTTGCTTAGCGCGGGCACTATTTTGAATTTCCGCGGGAAGGCTTGTAAGCACCTTTAGCGCAGCATCATACTGACCGTCATTGACCAGGACATGGGCGCGCAGTAATTTGATACGGTTACTTTGTTTGAGGACGTCCGGTGAGTTATTAAGGATTCGCAGTGCTGATCGGTTACCCTCAGCTTCCATTTTTGCTTCAACAAAGACTTCCAATACCTGCTCCGTAATCCACCCGGCTTTAATATTTCTTCTTAGCGCATCAATGGCGGCTAAGGGTTGATCAAGTTCCAGATAGGAACTGGCAACTAGATAGTCAGCTTTTGGCTGTGTGTTGTAGTCAAAAACACTGGTTCGGGATAACGAAATCACATTTTTATAATCGCCCTGTAAATAGGAGGCATGTAAAAATGTCAAAGGAGTGGCAGTTCCACTTTCCTTTAATATTTGTACGATGTTTTGATAAGCGGCTCTCGTCTGTACGGTATTTGATGCTGCAATCGTAGCACCGGCTAAAACAACTTCGTCGTTCGGATATCGTTTGAGTAGAGATGTGTACGCTTTCAGTGCATCATCAAAATTTTGTTCCTGCAAATCTTTGCTAGCATAATATCTCAGCGCTTGCGGGTTCGACGGCGACAACCATTTTATCTTTTCATATATGGCATCTAGGGCTTCAGTATTGCCTAAAAACGATTCAAACTCGCTGGAAATCAAGTAATTGTCTATATTTTTAGGATCATCGCTTATCCATTCAGCGATGATGTTACGCGCTTCTTCAATTTCGCCATTACTTGCTTTAATTCCAATCAGTAGAATCTTGGATTTGTAACTATCATTCTCATTTGCTTCGCTGATTATCTGTTTTGACGAGCTTTCCACCAAACTCATTGCTGCTTTGTCACCAGCGCTTAGTTTTAGCAAGCCAAGTTGCTGTTTGTCCTCTGATGACTCGAAAGTCTCAGCATTCACCCTATCCAGGATAGCTGCTGCTTCACCTTTTTCTCCAGAAAAAAGTAACGCTGACGCTGCTTTTGTCGCCAAACGGTTATTGCTAGAGATTAATGAGGGATACTTTTCATACATTTTATAGGCTGAGAGAGAATCTCCGGCACTGAGTTTCGCAGCGATATACATCTGCAAACCCGGGTGGCTTGGCGGCAATGCGCCGACGATTTTTTCGAGATATGAAAGTGCTTGTTCGTAATTGCCTATTTGAAAGTGAGAAATACCGGCGACATAGATAGCTGTTGGTGTCACTAAGTTTTGGTTTATGGCAATTTCGATATACTTTGCCGCATCGTCAAAGTTATTGCGAGAAAGTGCAATAAGCGCCTTTTGCTGATTCGCTAATGGGTTTGTTGAAGATATACTTAGTATTTTATCAATATATTTCTCTGCCTCGCTATAGTTTCTCGCCATTAGCAGTACTTCGGCTATTTTTAAGTTTAATTGAGCAAAGTATGGCTTCAAGGAAAGAAGATCCTGGTATGATTGAGCAGCAAGATCAAAATCACCAATAGCTTGCTGAATTTCGGCAATAAGAGATCGCAATAACCAGTCAGTTGGATATTTTTCTGTTAGCGCATACAGCGTTGATTTCTTTTCAACATCATCCGACAAGAGAAAGTGCTTAATCACAAACTCGGTATCTTTTATTCGCTCTAAATCGTCTGGCGATGCAGTTTCTAGCGCTAGCGACAAGTGTTTAGCCACCATTTCCTCTGATTTTGATCTACCTGATATGACGGCGGCAATTAACTCTACTGAAGTTCGTTGAGACCCTTTTAAGTCGTCTTTGAACTCTTCAAGGGTAACTTCAAATATATCAAGATCAGCCATTGAATAGAGTGCAAGGAAGTAGGGCTGGGCGAAATCGTTAATGTTGGCTCGCTGTGTCAGTGCCTTGTCGAATGTGGCTATAGCGCTTACCATGTCTCCAACATCGAAGTAAATTTTGGCCAGTTCTATCCTTGGCCGCACGTCATTGGGAGAGTCTTGAACGGCAGATTTGAGTTGAATGATAGCGCGCTTGTAATTCCCGTCACTTAAAGCTGACTCTGCTTCAGTCATCCGTTGTTCGACTGTTACCTTATTGCATGCCATCAATAAGAGAGAAGATGCCAAAACGGTGACTAATCTATTCATTGTCTTTCTATCCATAAATTACAAATCTATCCAATGTGTTTACACCCAATCACTGTAAGCTTTATTGTAACAAATTAAAAGTATGAAGCCTTATGTTGTGTTGTTAGATTTCAGACATAAAAAAAGGCAACCGAAGTTGCCTTTATTCTAGCAAGTAGAAAAATTATTTGTTTTTGCGGCGAGCTGTGAAGCCAAGACCACACAGACCTAAGGCCAAAACTGCAACCGTTGACGGCTCAGGTACATTCACAGGGTTAGTGAATACTGCAGACAAGTCACCACTTACGTCAGGCAGGTTACCAAGGGTGTCAAAATCACCGTTAACAGTAACAATTGAGTAGAAAGGTGCTGGGTCAACAAAGTAGTTCATACCATCTGCAGTCAACACGAAGTCAGTAAAATCGAAGTTGAAGTTACCAGTACCATTTTCGTACTCACCGTATGCGTTTTGTACTGTAGATGCAGAACCGATTAAGATGTCATCTGCGCTTGCATCTGTAACTGTACCATTCAACAAGTTGTCTGAAACAGTGTCAAAGCTAGGGTCAATCCACAAAGAAAACTGAGCCGTAGTTGCAGTAAACTCGGTTTCTAAAGCGTTAGCAGTACCGCTGGCAGTTAATACTGCATACAGGTTGTAACCTGTACCTGGGAAGTTTACGTTGTTGAAACCAAGGACAGATGCGCCTTGAGGATTTGTACCTTCATCGGCAACAATCGAAGTGAATGTCGCGAATGCGCCAGTAGCAAAACCACCCATTCCGTCAAATTCTAAAGTTTCGAAATAGGAACCGTTAAACTTGTCACCAGTAATTTCGCCGTTGCCATACGCACTTTCGTCAACAGTGAAGTCCAAGAATTCAGCAGAGCTAGTGAAAGACGCCACCAAACCAGCAGTTAATGCGAGGGATTTTACAACTTTATTAAATTTCATAACCATCTCCATATTCATATTAGTTCGGCTGTTAGGCCTCCCTAGGTAATAAGCAGTTATGATGCCAACTTTTTAAGTTATTGTTTTTGAAGTTTTTCTCTATTTCTTTTTGTTGTCAGGATATACCTCTGTAAAAATCTCTGACACTGTTGTTGTGTATTATTTGAGCACAACTTTTTTGGCAATATTGTACTTTAGTCGTTGAAGAAGGCCGCGATTCCCAAATGGGCACCAGGTTTTACTGAATTTTGCTTTATAAGCGTCAAAATGCAACCCGTATGGGGCGTGCAGTACTTTACCTCTGTTGAGGAGAATCTTTAACGCCTGAGTTTCGGCAATACCAGCACACAAGTTTACGGCCATGGCCGTAGACGGCCCTTTTTGTGCCTTAAAGTCCACGGAGGACGGGTCAACCAGATAATCCCGTTGTAGCATTGCCGGCGACAGCCCAATTAAAAATTGTATCAGTTGCTCTTCTTCAGTTTGTTTATCTTCAAATCGGAAGTATTCTTCGTACGTCATCTTGCCGGGCATAAAACATAGAAACGCTGAACCCATTCCCAGTGGTGCCGCAGTTATCACCGGTATACCTTTGTTATAGCATTTTGCAAAAATCAGCTTGCGCGCCCGAAGGGCGAAGAAATCAAGGCTGTCCACATAAAGGTCAACGCCTGCTAAAAAATCATCCACATTGTCTTCGTTTATCCCTTCGGGGTATACGCCAATTTCCATGGTAGGATTAATATCAGTGAGCATTTCAGTAGTGACGTCGATTTTGTTTCTGTCTTTTGTTGACACAAACGCACCGCACTGACGGTTCATATTATGAATGTCGAACTGGTCAAAATCTGAGATGTTAATTTTTCCGACACCCAGCCTTGCCAGCGTTAAACAATGCAGGCCTCCCACGCCACCACAACCGGCTACAGCTACGCGTTTTGTTCGCAACAGTGATTGCTCTTCCCGCGTTAGCCAGCCAATATTTCGTGAAAATGCTACGTCGTAATTAAAATTCATATGATACTCGGTTATCCTACGAGACAGCGTCAGTACAACTGTTCTAATAATATCACGCTATGATGACATTAAATCAGCGTCTTTGTTAATAATTGAAAACGTTCAAAAGGATTTTAGATGAAAAAGCTGCGCCTGTTACTATTACTTTGTTGTTTTTGTTCCTGTGTCGGCGCTGCCTCACTGGCAGATATGGTGGACAGTGTGAAACCCGCTGTCGTAGGCGTGGGTTTTTACGCGCCATTGGCGACGGTCAGTCATCAATTAAAAGGTACTGGTTTTGCGGTGGCTGACGGACGCTATGTTGTCACCAATTTTCACGTTATCGACGCTGTGCCCGAGCAGGACAACATAAAGTTTAACCGCGTGGTTTTCGTCCCCAAAGGTAAAAAGCACGCAATCTTAGAAGTTGAATCTGTATATAGTGATGCGTTACATGACCTGGCCATATTGAAAATCAAAGGCGAACTCCCAGCTATTCCCCTGGCCGATCCGGATGAGGTCGTACGAGACGGAACAGAAATAGCAGTGACCGGTTTTCCTATCGGTGCCGTACTCGGGTTGTATCCTGCTACACACAGGGGTATTGTTGCCGCTTATACACCCAATATTATTTCAGCCTCTAATAGCCAGCAATTATCTCAGGCTTTTCTGAAAAGCCTTAAAAACCCTTTTATGGTGTATCAACTGGACGTGACGGCTTACCCCGGTAATAGCGGTAGTCCAGTTTATAATGTAAATAGCGGTGAAGTTATTGCGGTTATAAATAAAGTCTTTGTGAAACAAACAAAAGAAGCGGCAATTAGTGCGCCCAGCGGTATTACGTATGCGATTCCGGTCAAACATATAAATGCACTTGCTGAAAAGCATCAGCTATTTTGATAGATAAGGTGGCACTGTCGCCTGTTTGAAACATTTCCAAGGCGGGAAAAATATGACAACATTTCTGAAAAAGGATTGGGAAGCACCAGTATTATGACGATTGAATTCAAAAAAATTGCCGTTATCGGCCTGGGTTATGTAGGGTTGCCTCTGGCGGTTGCGTTTGGCAGAAAAAGAGATACGGTGGGTTTTGACATTAACAGCCGGCGTGTCGAAGAATTAAAAACATTTAAAGATCATACGCTTGAAGTTTCTGAAGACGAGTTAAAGCAAACGCAGTATCTGTCGTTTACCGATGATAGCGCCGCGTTGAACGAGTGCAATGTAATCATTGTCACTGTACCCACGCCAATTGATAAAAACAAGCAACCTGATATGACCCCGCTGCTCAAAGCCAGTGAAATGATTGGTTCGGTAATTGCAAAAGGCACAACGGTCATATACGAGTCCACAGTGTATCCGGGGGCAACAGAAGAGTTTTGTATTCCCATTATCGAAAAGGTATCTGGGCTCACATTTAACGAAGATTTTTATGCCGGGTACAGCCCGGAGCGAATCAATCCGGGTGATAAAAAACACCGCCTGGAAAGCATCGTTAAAGTGACATCGGGCAGTACGCCCGAAATTGCGGATAAAGTGGACGCGTTGTACAACGAAGTGATTGAAGTGGGCACCCATAAAGCGAGCTCAATCAAGGTTGCAGAGGCCGCTAAGGTGATCGAAAACACACAGCGGGATTTAAATATTGCCCTTATTAACGAACTGGCGATGATATTCGAAAAAGTGGGCATTGATACGGAAGAAGTGCTGGAAGCTGCTGGCAGCAAATGGAACTTTTTACCATTTCGCCCGGGCCTGGTAGGTGGGCATTGTATTGGCGTTGACCCTTACTATCTGACGCATAAAGCCGAGGAGTTGGGACACCACCCTGATGTGATTTTAGCGGGGCGGCGAATTAATGATCGCATGGGAGAGTACGTGGTTTCCCGCTTGGTAAAAGCCATGCTGAAAAAGCAAATTATGGTGAACGGCGCGAATATTCTGCTGCTGGGAATTACTTTCAAAGAAAATTGTCCGGATATCCGTAATACCAAAGTCGTTGATATTGCAAAAGAGTTAAAAGATTACAACGTGAATCTGGATATTTATGATCCTTGGGCAGAATCAGAAGAAGTACAACATGAGTATAATCTCACCCTGGTTGACGCTCCCAGACAGAAGCACTACGACGCGGTCATTGCCGCCGTCGCTCACAATCAGTTTAAAGCGTGGACCCAGGATGAGTTAAGAGGTTTGTGTAAAGCTGAAAGTATTATTTTTGATCTTAAATACATGTTTGACAAACAGAGCGTTGATATTCGCTTATAAGGAATAGTATCCATGAAAGTATTGGTAACAGGGGCCGCTGGCTTCATTGGTTCTCACGTTTCGATGGTATTGTTGGAGCGCGGTGATGAAGTTGTGGGTTTGGATAACCTGAATGATTACTACGACGTTTCTCTTAAAGAAGCGCGGTTAGCGCGGGTTAAGGCGTTGCCAACTAGTGACAAATTTACTTTTGTCAAGATGGCGGTTGAAGATCGCGAGGGCATGGAGGCGCTGTTCGCTGAACACAAATTTGATAAAGTGGTTCACTTAGCGGCCCAAGCTGGTGTGCGCTACTCTCTGGAAAACCCTCATGCATATATCGACGCCAATATTGTCGGATTTATGAACGTTCTGGAAGGCTGTCGTCACAACAAGGTAAAGCATCTGGTTTATGCGTCTTCCAGTTCGGTATATGGGGCAAACGAGAGTATGCCATTTGCTGTTGAAGACAACGTAGATCACCCTGTGTCGCTCTACGCTGCAAGCAAAAAGGCCAACGAGCTAATGGCTCATACCTATAGCCATTTATACGGTTTACCCACCACTGGTTTGCGTTTTTTTACGGTATACGGGCCATGGGGCAGACCAGATATGGCACTGTTCCTGTTTACTAAAGCAATTCTTGAAGACAAGCCAATCAAAGTGTTTAACTTTGGTAACCATCGTCGTGACTTTACGTACATCGACGATATTGTAGAAGGGATTATTGCGACACTTGATAACACGGCAGAACCCAACCCTGAATGGACAGGCAAGGCGCCTAGCCCCGGCTCTAGCAAAGCACCGTGGAAGGTATACAACATTGGCGCACAGACACCGGTTCACCTTCTTACGTACATTGAAACATTGGAAAAAGCACTTGGTAAGGAAGCGGAAAAAGAATTACTGCCTTTACAGCAAGGAGATGTGCCTGATACTTACGCAGATGTAGAAGCCTTAGTTAAAGACACCGGCTACCGTCCATCAACAAATATTGAAACAGGTATCGGCAAGTTTGTTGAATGGTACCGCGATTTTTATAACGTTTGATCTGTGTGCGACGGTTTATTTATCGATGAACTGTCGCAGGTAGTCACTCCGTTCTTCAGGGAGCATAGGGATCTGCTCTCGCAATTTAAGTCGAATTTCCTCTAACATGGAGGCGAAGCCAGGTTTCAAACTACCTTCCAGTAGTGGCCGGTTAATGTAATACGGGGCGCGACGTCCATGATAGGTTACTACGGGGCCGATTTGCTGGAATTTGATCCCCACGTAGCCCATGCTTCTCGCTAGTCGAGGCTCCATCATCACGTATGCGTGCTTAACACCAAACTCCAATGCAGATGCCGCGGCTGCAAAATATAACCCCACTGCAATGAATGGGAAACAGCGAAGTTCGGTTTCAGAATAGGTCGCCGGATTAATGGCACCCGTTGCTGAACCGTCGAAATCATCGGTTCGACGTCGTCTGAAATACTTGGGTACAGCTAACCGTGAGATCTCGCATATTTCGTGGCGCTTGAATTGCGTGGGTCGCAAATCGTCGCGAGTGATGGAGTCACTGCAGTATTTTTCGATGGGCAGTAACTGGCCTTCTTGCAACGGTCTCACTGCTCTTACAGTTCCCGCCATTTCATTGCTGTTAATGTGCCTGATCAAGCAATGACGGGAGTAACTGTCGAACTCGTCTTTTTCAATTCCATGGGGGTTTACAGGTTCAAAAGCGAGTTCTTCACAGTACACGTTGTGGCGAATTTTAAACACAGACTCTCTGAGGTCATCATTTACCGCCAAAACAGGTTCAAGGTACGTACTGAAGTGGGTAGAAATGTAGTTTGCTTCGCGCAATTGTTGAAAACCGGTAACCATTTTACCGACCCGGCTTTTGCGGATCTTTTTATTAATTGTGTCGAAAATCGAGTGCTTACTCATAGTACAACTCTATACCTTGTTTTAGCCAATACCACTTCGCTGCACGTGAAGTATTAAACATAACTTATACCTGCGTAATACTGGGGAACCATCCGTTCTCCCCAAAGAATATAGTCAGCTGATTGGCAAACTTCCATAAAACTGAGGATACACTTGGTATATTGTGTGGGAAAGTATTTCATCTCTTCAATAAGACTATATTTTGAAGCTATGGTATGAGAAATAAAACAAAAGCCACGGCTGTGGCTTTTGAGCATTACCTGCGGGATTTCATTTGTTTTCGTCGCTGATGTAGCAAGGGCTCAGTATAGCCATTGGGCTGGCGTATACCTTCAAAAATCAAATCCCTTGCCGCTTGGAAGCCAACGGACTCATCGGGTTGATCCGACATGGGAATGTAGTCGGGATCCCGGGCATTTTGTTTGTCCACTAATACGGCCATTTTCGCCAAAGACGTTTCAACCTGTGTTTTAGATATGAGGCCGTGGTGGAGCCAGTTCGCCAAATGTTGAGAAGATATTCGCAGCGTAGCCCGATCTTCCATGAGACCGACATTATTGATATCTGGTACTTTGGAACAGCCAATACCCTGGTGGATCCACTTCACTACATAACCCAAAATACCCTGAACATTGTTATCGACCTCCCGTTGAACTTGTTCTTCAGTTAACGAGCCAGGATCGGCCAGAAGCGGTATAGATAGAATATCTGCAACGCCATCGAAATCCTCTCTCTCCATTTCTTTTTGTACGGCTGTTACATCAACCTCGTGATAGTGAAGACTGTGCAGGGTTGCTGCGGTAGGAGAGGGTACCCAGGCCGTGTTTGCACCTGCGAGCGGGTGGGCTATTTTGGCTTTCATCATTGCCGCCATTTGATCCGGCACCGGCCACATACCCTTGCCAATTTGCGCACGGCCGCGCAGTTTACACTGAAGACCAGTAATCACATTTGCTTTTTCATAAGCTTGGATCCAAGGCATGGATTTAAGCTCTCCCTTAGCGGCAAAAGGCCCTGCAAACATGGATGTGTGAATTTCGTCACCGGTTCTGTCTAAAAAACCAGTGTTGATAAATGCGACTCTATCAGATGCTGCTGCAATACAGGCTTTCAAATTGATACTGGTTCGCCGTTCTTCATCCATGATCCCCATTTTCAACGTATTTTGTTCCAGCCCCAGCATGGCTTCAATCCGACTAAACAGCTCACTGGTAAAGGCAACTTCTTCAGGGCCATGCATTTTGGGTTTTACAATGTAAACACTGCCGCATCTGGTATTTTTGAACTGACCGTTACCAAGTAAGTCATGTTTAGCAATCAACGACGTTATGACCCCGTCCATCAACCCCTCAAATACCGGTTTGTTGTCGAGAAGGATGGCATCGTTTGTCATCAAATGACCTACATTGCGAACAAACATCAGGCTGCGGCCCGGCAGTGTGATGACGTTTTCCGGGTTTCGACCATCGACATAGCATCTGTCTGGGTTCATGGTGCGGGTAATGATTTTACCATTTTTATGAATTGACAATGACAGGTCGCCTTTCATCAGCCCCAGCCAGTTCGCATAGACCAGTGTTTTGTCCTCCGCGTCCACTGCAGCTACAGAGTCTTCACAATCCATAATGGTGGAAAGTGCTGCTTCTAAAAGAATGTCCTTCACGCCAGCCTTATCCACGCTACCGATAGGGTGAGTCGGATCAAGTTGTATTTCAAAATGAAGCCCGTTGTTAATGCATAAAATGCTATCCGGCGACTCTGCTGACCCTGTGTACCCTAAGTATTGCGACGGGTTCTTCAAAGTGGTTTTGCCGTTACTGAGGATTGCAATCAGGTGGCCATTATTTAGGGTGTACGTATTAACAGCACTGTGAGAACCGTTGGCTAAAGGCAACATCTTGTCGAGCCAGCCTTTAGCCGTTTTAATGACTTTTGCACCGCGTACAGGGTTGTAATGGGGGCCTGCCTCGGCACCACCTTCGTCGTTGACAACATCTGTGCCGTACAGTGCGTCGTACAAACTTCCCCAGCGGGCGTTTGCGGCATTTAGGGCATACCTGGCGTTGTTAATCGGCACTACTAATTGTGGTCCTGCCATTGTGGCAATCTCAGGATCAACATTTGTCGTAGTGACGGTTGCCTTGACAGGCGCTTCCTGCAAGTAGCCAATACTGCGGAGAAAATCCAAATAGACTTCCCCGCAAGCCGGTTTTTCAGCGCGATGGTACGCGTCAATCTTTTCTTGCAAACTGGCTCGTTTGTCGAGAAGCGTCTGGTTTTGGGGGCTCAAATCTACCAAAAGTTTCTCAAAATCGCGCCAAAAGGTCGTTGGGTCAATCCCCGTGCCAGGAATCGCTTGCTGAAGCAGGAAGGTGTGAAGTCCCTCAGCTATCTGAAGTCTGCCCTGTTGTACGTAATCTCTCATACTGACTCTCTAATTGTGGGTCGTAGGCACAGTGTAGAGAGAAAGTGACATTATTTTTAATTTATGGTTTCTATTTTTGCCATAATTTTTGTGAATTATGGTGATGCCCTTTTACTTTTGCTGTGATAACACCAGGGCGATAAGTGATTAGGTACCGCTCATTTCGGTGGCTACGTCTGCAATTAATCTGCGCAGCCAAATATGCCCAGCGTCGTGATGGAGTAGGGCACTCCATGCCATTTTTAACGCGATAGGGGGAATGTCAAACGGTGGTTCTTTGACGATAACGGTAGGATCATCTTTAAACAGTCGGGCCGCTTTTGTAGGCAATGTAGCCACTAAATTCTGGGTTTTTGCTATCTGTAATGCAGCGTGGTAGTGCCGGGTAAAAACCCGTATTGCCCGCTGTTTACCGATTTTCGTCAGTTCGGCATCTACCCATCCGAGCTTTTGTACTTCGTTGGGGTCAATACCCACACCAACGCCGAAGCCAGTTTTGCTAACCCAAATATGTTGAGCGTTGAGGTAGTTGTCTAAATCCCAGCGCTGGGCCAGGGGGTGCGTGGCACTGAGAACACAACTAAAGGAGTCGTACCAGATGACCTTTTGGTGGAAAGATAAGGGAAGCTCATCAAAACGGTTGATGGCCATATCCACTTTTCCTTGTTCTACGTCGTGAAAGGTCACGTCACTGGGCGTGATCAGATCAAGGGTGATGTTGGGGGCCGTTACGCCCAAACGACCAACCAATTCCAAAAGCAGAGTACTTTCCGCGTAGTCGCTGGTCATAATGCGAAAGGTTCTAGAACTGGAGGCTGGATCAAAATCCGTTTCAGGCTGAATTGAGCTTTCCAACTTACTCAACACGTCGCGAATAACCGGTTGTAGCTCAAGTGCACGTTTCGTTGGAGTCATGCCTTCACTGGTTCTCACCAGTAATGGATCTTTAAATAAATCCCGGAGGCGCTTAAGACCATTACTCATCGCCGGTTGAGTAATACTCAACTGATTTGCGGCCCGGGTAACACTCCCTTCTCGCAGCAGCACATCGAGATAGACCAGCAAGTTCAAGTCTACTTTGGCAATATTCATGGGTTAAATGCTCCAAATTCTTATTATTAACTACTGCAATCTGTTACATATGCAGTATTTTCTGTCTGATGAACTCATGGTCTCAGGTTTTACCCGTTAATGAAGACCTTGAGGATGATACTTTAGTCTCAGATTAACGGATTCTATCGTATAAAAGGTGTAAATATAGCGATAATCGTACGCTTTGTGATAAAAATTATGAATAAAAAAGGCTCCCGAAGGAGCCGGATAAGGGGCGATACGAGTTGTTAGACGTCGAATTGATTCATCGTATTGTCTTCACCGGCCGCTTTTAGGGCAGCCTCGCCAGAGAAGTATTCCTTGTGCGTATCGCCGAGATCAGAGCCTGCCATTGCTTGGTGCTTCACACATGCCAGGCCACCGCGGATTTCTTTTCGCTGGACGCCTTTCACATAAGCAAGCATACCTTCGTCACCAAAGTAGCCCTGTGCCAGATTGTCTGTAGACAGTGCCGCAGTGTGGTACGTCGGCAAGGTAATCAGGTGATGAAAGATACCTGCGTCCCTTGATGCATCACGCTGGAAGGTTTTAATTTTTTCATCGGCTTCCGCCGCTAGCGCTGTGCTATCGTACTCGGCAGACATTAGCTTGTCCCGCTGGTAACCGGATACGTCTTTTCCTGCTTCCGACCAGGCGTCAAATACCTGCTGACGGAAGTTCAGTGTCCAGTTGAAAGAAGGCGAGTTGTTGTATACCAGTTTCGCGTTTGGAACCACTTCTCGAATAGCATCAACCATATCTGCTATCTGACGTACATGTGGCTTTTCTGTTTCAATCCAAAGTAGGTCTGCACCGTGCTGTAAGGAGGTGATACAGTCAAGTACCACACGGTCAAAGCCCGTGTTATCTTTGAACTTAAAAAGGCCATTAGGCAAACGAACTGGCTTGACGAGTTTGCCGTTCTGTTTTAATACCACATCGCCTTCTGTTAGTGCTGATACATCCGTTATTTCAGTTGTATCCAGGAAGCTATTGTACTGTGCTGCCAGATCGCCAGGCTCGCGAGATACGGGAATTTTTTGTGTCAGGCCAGCACCTAAAGAATCGGTTCTGGCGACAATCACGCCATCGTCTACGCCGAGCTCCAGAAAGGCATAACGAACGGCGTTGATTTTGGCCAGAAAATCTTCATGCGGGACTGTTACTTTTCCATCTTGGTGGCCACATTGTTTAGCATCAGACACCTGGTTTTCGATCTGAATACAACAAGCACCAGCTTCAATCATTTTTTTAGCTAGCAGGTAAGTCGCTTCTTCGTTGCCAAAGCCAGCATCAATATCAGCAATGATGGGAACCACATGTGTTTCAAAGTTATCAATCTGGGCTTGAATCTTTGCGACATCTTTGCAGTTGGTTTTGGCGACATCCAGTTGCTTGAATAGCTCTCCCAGGGCTTTGGCATCTGCTTGACGCAAAAACGTGTATAGTTCTTCAATTAATGCAGGCACCGATGTCTTCTCATGCATTGACTGATCTGGCAGGGGACCAAACTCAGAACGCAGTGCCGCTACCATCCAACCAGACAGGTAGAGATAGCGTTTGTTTGTCGTTCCGTGGTGTTTCTTTATAGACAACATTTTTTGCTGCCCGACAAAGCCGTGCCAGCAGCCAAGAGATTGCGTGTAGCTTGCACTATCGTCGTCGTACTCTTGCATGTCTTTTCGCATGATAGCAGCTGTAAACCTGGCAATATCCAGACCGGTTTTGAACCGATTTTGTGCTTTCATACGTGCAGCATATTCTGGGTTTATACCTTCCCATGCCCCTTTTTGCGAGGCTTTAAGCGTAGCAACTGTATCGATGTCTTGTTGATATTGCGACATTGGTGTCTCTCCCGATTGTTCCTGAAACTGTGTTTTATTCGATTTCGCCGGGGGCGTTATCGTCGACTCCTTTTCATCCTAGAACGATAGTTTTGATAAAGAAAATATATAGGTTTCATTTTCGTCATTTATTGTGTGAATTTTGGTGTGTTGTGTGGTTTGAAAGCTTTTAGTGTTTATTCCAAATTTGAAATTACGACTAAAGCTAAAGGATAAATCTCGCAGGACACTCTATTATTAGAGATATATGCATATACAGAGATGATTGATGAGCAGTATTCTTACATCAGTAGATAAGCGAACTAAACTCGTAGGTGAGAATCGACTGGAATTGTTAATGTTCCGGTTGGGCTCCAGGCATACTTTTGCGATTAATGTTTTTAAAGTCAAAGAAGTCATCGGCGTGCCAAAAATGAATACCATGCCAGGCGTTCACACGAACTTGTCGGGTGTAACAATTTATCGCGGGAGATCTATTCCGGTAATTGATCTCAGGCAGGCTATTCGCATTCGAACCACTGGTGACGAGTCAACAGTGCAAAACGTCATTATTACGGAATACAACCGCTCTGTGCAGGGGTTTTTAATAGGGGAAGTACTGAGTATAGTAAATACTTCGTGGCAAAACATTCAGCCACCACCTCGTTCCATAGGTAAAGCCAACTACCTTACTGCCATCACGCAAATAGACTTTGAAGGCGAGAAACAGCTGGTTGAAATTATTGATGTGGAAAAAGTCCTCGCTGAAATTATCGACTACGATATTTCAATTTCAGATGATGTGTTAGATACGGATATCGTAAACGCTATGAAAAACCGGCAGGTTTTAATTGTGGACGATTCCGCGACAGCACGGAAGCAAATTAAAGATACCCTGGCACAAATTGGGTTGTGTTGCATTGAGTGCCATAACGGCGCTGAAGCTCTGGCGCTACTTAAATCCTGGGCTGATGACGGGGTTAAGCCGTCGGAGCACATCATGCTTATGTTCACCGATGCGGAAATGCCGGAAATGGATGGCTATCGTTTAACTGCGGAAGTGAGGGCTGATGAAAGAATGGCGGATTTATTTATCGCGCTAAACACATCATTGAGTGGCAGTTTTAACGAGGCAATGGTTGAGAAGGTAGGGTGTAACCGTTTTATATCGAAGTTTCAGCCAGATATGCTGGTAGATGTAGCGCAATCACGAATGCGGGAAATCTTATCGCAGTGACTAAAAAAACAGCTTTTTTTAAATTTTTATGACCCTGTCCCAACCGTTTGTTGAAGGCCGCATTGTGCTTTACACTATGGAGCAATTTTGACTTCATGGAATTGAACATGTTTCGCAGTAAATTCATCAAACGCGGCTGCTATGTACTTGTGCTTGGCGCATTGACCGTTCAGGGGTGTATGAATACCGCTACCCAGGGCACCCAAACAAAGATTCAGACCAGTACTGCTTCAGTACCTAAAAATATCATCATGGTCGTGGCAGATGGCATGGGCCCAGCATATACCACGGCCTACCGCAATTATAAGGATGATCCAACTACGCCTCAGGTTGACCCTGTCATTTTTGACGATATGTTAGTTGGCAACGCCTCAACGTACCCTGCTGCCGTGTCAGGTTATGTTACTGACTCTGCTGCTGCGGCAACAGCGCTTGCTTCAGGAATAAAATCTTACAACGGTGCGATTGGCGTAGATGTAAATAAACAGCCGGTTACTTCTGTGTTACAGCAAGCCAAAAAGCAGGGAATGAGAACCGGTATCGCTGTTACCTCGCAGATAGTTCACGCCACGCCTGCCGCCTATATTGCTCACAATGAGAGTAGGAAAAACTACAATGCGCTGGCGGATAGCTTTTTTGATTTGCGTATAAATGGCAACTTTGTGGCCGACGTGATGTTAGGTGGCGGTACAGATTACTTTGAGCGTGAAGACAGAGATCTGGTGGCGTCGTTTATCGATAATAATTACGAGTATGTTGACAGTTACAACCGACTTGCCGCAGTGCCAGCAGGCAGTAATGTGCTGGGTTTATTTGCGCCAGTTGGCTTGCCGCCAGCCCTGGATGATAAACGCCGTCACCGGCTCTCTTATTTGACGGAACAGGCCATAAAACACCTGGAAAACGACCGGGGATTTTTCCTTCTGGTAGAAGCCAGTCAGGTAGATTGGGCCGGGCACGCAAATGATATTGCTTCTGCAATGGCTGAAATGGATGATCTCGCCGTCACCATGCGGTACCTAAAACGTTATGTTGACGCTCATCCGGACACTCTGGTTGTGTTGACGGCAGATCACAGTACTGGCGGTTTATCTGTGGGTGCCAATGGTCAGTACGCGTGGAAGCCTGAGTTATTGCATAATATGAAAGGGTCAGTGGAAAGTATTGCCCGAGCAATGGCCTCGCAAGACGACGTGGCTCTGTTTGTCGAATCGCAGTTGGGTTTCAGCCTGGATGCAGAAGATAAAAAGCAACTCACTGCGTTAGCGGACGTTGCGGATGAAATGGAGCGTTGGAAAGTAATTAAAGGTTTCCTCGACGAAAAGACCCATACTGGCTGGACAACTGGTGGTCACACAGGTGTTGACGTGGAAGTGTTTGCCTTTGGAGCTGGTTATACCGCATTTGTTGGTCAACTGGACAATACGGACATTGCCAGAAATATGTTTCGTTATTTGTCTCAGCATCCTACACGGGCGGAATTCAAAAACAGTGTGAGTTCTGGTACAGCGCCATCGGCAACGGTTGACACCAACGTTGAAAAGCAAGATAGCTGTGATTTTAAATCTGATTGGCGTTGTCAGTAATGCATTGAGATTAGAAAAGAGGAAAAGCCGCTGTAAGCGGCTTTTTTAGCTCTTGATAAAGGATAAGGTGAGCCGGTAGCCATCGGATACATTCGTTGTGCTACCAGAATAAGGCGATAGCAATTACTGGTTGAGAAACGTGTCCAGTTCTTCGCCCGTAATCTTTCCAATTTGTGAAAATAGGTACCACAGTGCCGTGACCAGTAAAATCATACTCGGAATCACAATAACCGGGTAACTCAACATGGTCATTTTGCCCAGTTCTTCTGTATAAGCTGTAGTACCTGGTTCGCTAACCAGAATCATTTTGGCGAGGATATAATTTAGCGCAGAAGAGAGAAAAAACGAGCTGGCGACGATATATGAACTATTCGCCACCTTTTTTTTGAATTCTTGTTGTTTTCCCTTTTCGTCCAGTGATTTATTTAACGTCTCCCAATTGATGATCTGGTCGTTCAGGATGAGCATTTTGACTAAGGGTTTTTTGCTAAATTGTGTTACGAGGACCGCAATGCCGATAAGTGCGGGAATCGCTGCTTCTTTAATCGCGATATACTCGGCGGGAAGTTTTAATAAGCTGATGCCGCCGGTGAGTATGACACTGACAATACCCAGTATTGAAAAGCCGTTTACTTTACCTGACTGTTTGAGATCCCACAGGCCATATACAATGGGAAAAGCGAGCGCAACCACAATGCTCCAGGCGGGGCCGAGATACTCCTCGCCACTGCCATATGACATGATGAGCACAGGTATAACAATATTAAATGCGAGGTTGCCGAAGAACCCCTGGTTTTGCTGTTTTTTTGTTTCAGTGTTGGTTGGCATAATAGCTTTTGAATAACGGTTTGTGTTGCCAGTATACGGTATGGTGTTATTTCACCCAAGCCCAAGCTGCGATGACTCCACCAATAAATCCGAACAAGTGGTACTCAAAACTGACAAATGCTTTAGTCGGGAGTATACCAAATAGCATGCCACCGTATAACAGTGCGACTAGCACCGAAATGATTAGATAAGGAACGCGTTTGCTTCGAAATCCGGCCAATAAGAGGAAACCAAAATAGCCGTAGACCATACCGCTGGCGCCGATATGTACTGCATGGCGACCAAACAACCACACGCCAAGTCCGCCCATCAAAAAAATCGTAAGGGTTGTGAGCCAGAAAGTTCGGTTCCCCCACTGCATACTCAACCAGATAAACAACATCAATGGCAGCAGATTTGTCATCAGGTGGGTTGGTGAACCGTGTAGAAAAGGTGCAGTGAAAATGAAAGGCAGGCTGGGTAGTTCGCGAGGAATCAAACCAAACTGATTCAATCCATTACCGGTAAAAACGTTAATGGCCTCAGTGACGATTAGTACTGCTGCGAGAGCAACGAGGAAGCGAATTTGCTTTTTTAATAGAGGCATCATATTCAAAGTATTATGTGTGGAACGTAGCGGGATAAATCCTGCGTCACCGGAGAAGTGTCTTCCCGCACTGAAATGCCTGCGGCCATGTCGTCTACCAACCAACTTCCTATGAGGGTATAGTTGGACGCAAACTGGGGTAACTCAGCATAGGCTTGTATCACAAACCCTTCCTCTCCATACGGACCGGAAGACAATTTGGTTTCATTGCCGTTTTCAAGCAGTGAAATGTTCGCGCCTTCGCGGGAGAAAATGGGTTTTTTAATCCATTTTCCGCTGTCGAGTGAGGTTGTCTTATCACAAAAGTATGCCGGTAATAAATTCGGATGATTAGGAAATAACTGCCAGAGTAAAGCAAGCAATGCCTTGTTTGACAAAATGGCTTTCCACGCCGGTTCTATCCAGTTGGTTCCGGCCTCATACAGCATTGAACTGTAGCCATCGCGAAACATGAATTCCCACGGGTAGAGTTTAAAACAATCTGTGATGGGATTGTCATCGAGATCAGTGAACAAACCGGTGTCGCTAACGCCGATGTCTTCAATGAACACAAAGTCTGTTTTTAGGCCTGCGGCAGCCGCGCAATCCTGTAAGTACTGAACCGTACCCCTGTCCTCTATCGTATCCTGACAACAACTAAAGTGCATCTGATGGAGTTGATAGTGACGGCCAATTTCTGCAAATCGATGGACCAGCTTCTCCTGTAGCGAGTTAAACTGGTCGGCTTGCCGAGGTAATTTACCACTGTCAACAAGTTGCTCCAGCCATAACCATTGCCAGAAGCCTGATTCGTAGAGCGAGGTAGGTGTGTCGGCGTTATTTTCCAACAACTTCGCTGGCCCTTTGCCGTCGTATACCAAATCTAAACGGGAATAAAGGCTCGGTGCGCTATCGTCCCATGATTGGCGCACTAAATCCCATTGAGACTCGGGAATACAAAACTGCTGCAGAAGAGCTTCGCTTTTAATAACCCTATCCACTACATCCAAACACATTTGGTGCAGTTCTGTGGTGGGGTCTTCAATGTGATTTTCTATTTGCGATAGAGAAAACTGATAGTAGGCACTTTCATCCCAGTAAGGCTCACCATACATGGTATGGAAGTGAAAACCATACTCAGCGGCCTGTTGCTTCCAGTTTGACCGCGGCGCTATTGGTATTCTTAGCACAGATCAGCCACCCCAGCTCCCCGAACGCGAACTGCTTCCCCAGCTTGACTTAGCCCTTACTGAACTGCCAAATCCGCCACGACTAACCGTACGGGTTACTGTTGGTTTTGGCTTGTAAACAGTGGGTTTTACCCGGTAGTTCCGCTTGCGAATATCGCCGTCGAAAACATAACCATCAGCGGTAATCCAACGTGAACGGAAGGGCGAGTGGCGGGAATAAGACGTATAAATAGGTTGTGAGTAAAATGAGCCCGGTGACAACAATTGACTGACCATAAAGCCTGCCATGAAAGGCATAAAGAAGCTGCCACTACTGCTTTGTACTTGTCTGCATTGGTTTGGGCCAAATTCATACTCGCAGTCGTATTCTGAATTAAAGCGCGGACTGGTGCGCGCAGCTTCATCCACGGCTTTTTGATAAGCGGCTTCGCATTGTGCGACCGCTTCGGGCATGTCATTTTTACAATCTTGTACGGACGTATAAATTTGCGCTTCCTGGCGGTCATCGGCACAGCCACTGGCCATTATGCCTGCAACACCGACCGCGATAGGTTTAAGTGAAAACGCCTTGCGCATTTTTTTTAAATCAATGTAATGACTACGTTTCTGGGTCATAATTTGCCCCTTAAATCAGTATGTCATGCAGGCTGCATTCAGCAGGCCTACCGAGACAGACATTGCAGCCAGCATAACACCAGCGGATACTTCATTGTTGTTGATGCGCTCTGCAATTTTAGGCATAAAGGTAAAACGAAGTAGTGCAAACGCTACCGATTGAGCGAGAATGGCAACTACGCCCCATATGGCAAAGTCGATAATGGAAACGGCGTTTGACGCTGCGCCGGATAAGGCTATGGCAAAGCCTATCAAGGCGCCACCAAATCCAACGGCAGCTGCGACATTTTTTTCTTCTTTTACCAGTTTCCATTCGTCGTGTGGCGTGACAAATGCGTAGACAATTTTAAACACAAACAAGAACAGAACAGAAATGCCGAAATAGAGCGCGAAATTATCTAATCCTGAAATTGATTGAAGTACGATATCCATGGCAGTTCCTCTTTAGCCGTTAATGGTTATATCTGATGGTTCGATATCAAAGCCGGTACTTAACACCAGACAGCGATCAGCATTGTTGCCGACGATTTTCTCTTCGCCAACCACAAGCAGAGACTCAGTGCGCCCGCCTTCAATGGGGCGTTCGTACAACATCATAAACTGATCAGTAGTGCTAACGTCACCATCTTCTTCATAAGTTTTTTCGGTTACTGCAACAGGGGGAGACTCTTCACCCACTGCATCCCAAACCCGCTGATAAGTGCAACCGTTAAGGGTGTAAGCAGGCTGTGAGATGACAGATGACAGTGCATCTTGCCACTGTTGGTCAGTGCCTATGGTTTTAGTTTCATAAAAATACCAGAGTTTGACATCTGTAACGTGGTTTTCTGTCAGACCTCCATCGGTGACTACCTGGAGAAAACCATCGTCGTCGGTGTAATATCGCAGCAGTGTGCCTCCTGAGTCCAGAGGAGCTTCACCTACTGCCTGTATCAATTGCGAGCGAGCCGCTCCTTCAATGACCAAACTGGGTTCAAGCAGACGGAGTTTCAAGTCGTCCAGTTCAAATGAGCCTCCCAAATAGAGTCCCATGATTTCTGGTGCTTTGGGTTGCTCCGGTTTTGTTTTTTTTCCGAACCACTTTGTGAACATAACTACTCTCCTAACATACGCCAGTCGATGCTGTTGAGGCGTCTGTCGGCGATGTAAAATACTTTGTCTCCTGGCGCGATTTCAGTATTTGATGACGGGTTGAGGATCAAATTTTGGTAAATGCCCTTGGGAGCAAAACCTATAAAAATGGCATCGTAGTGCTTTTTTAGGTTGATAAAGACATTGGCGACTGGTAAGGATTTTTCGTTAGCCGGTACATCGACGGAAAATTGTGCTTGGCCGGCATCAACACTGATCAAATCGTGGTGAAGAACACTGGAACCCGGATCAAAAGCGGCCTTTGCGAGCATTTCAACGGCCACAGAAGGGGTGCATTCTACTTTGGGACAGTGTTGCTGGAGTAAAGGGACCAGGGTGTCGTCGGTAAAATAGGCCACCTTGTGCGCGTCGGGATTGCGCTTCGTACAGTACAATGCCGTGGTCAAGGTTACGTCGTCTTGCGGATTGTCGATAAGAATTGTCTTTGCTGACGCTACCCAGGCTTTGTCCATATCTTCGTCGCGATTAAACGAGTCAACCCGAATAAATTCGATTTTATCAGGCATAGGGTTTTGAATATCAGCCTTAACACACAGTACAATGTCGGGTTTTTCGCTAAGTGCTTCACGCTCTTTGAGCAACAAATCCAGTAATAACATGGTCTTGTGCTCGTTCCAGCCTATCACCAAAATATGCTGATCTACATGAATCGGCTTCATTCCTAATAATCCTCTTTTCCAGTGATAACTTACCCAGGCGGCTATGCGTCCCACTACCATGGCAAAAATGCTCAAACCTACGGGAATGACATACAAGGCAACAATGATTTTGCCGGCGGGCGTAGTCGGGGACAGATCACCATAGCCCACAGTTGACGCTGTAACCGCCAGCCAGTAGAAAAAATCCGCACCGCTGATGAGTGTATCTTCACCGGCAAGATAGAGTAACATCCACGCGATAATGGCATAAATTACTGAAATTGAGGCAATGGTGTACCAGCGTGACTCAGAAAAGTAACGCAACATGATTTTTCTTATGCGTATCCATGGTGACATGGCCGGTGTTCACATCCTGTAATGTTTATCCAAGTGTTTATAACAATTTTACTGTTGTGAAGGCAACGAAAAGGGGCGACTCGCCCCTTTGTCATTACTTGCCGAGGATGCGACTTAGTTCGTCATCCGCAGAGGACGTGCCACCTTTGATTCCCGCTTCTGATAAGCGCTTTTCCAGATCGCTTGTGGATTCCTCAGAGGCCAACTCTTCGGCAGCTTGCAGTTCGGCATTGCGCAGTTTCTGTTTATCCTGAATGCGCGATAGCGACTCCGTGGCTGTTTTCATCTTGCTGTTTGCACCCATGTGTCGCGAAGATACGGCTACCTGAGCCTTTTGCACACTTTCCGTAGCCTTAACCATATCAACTTGTTGTTCAAGACGACGCAAATTGGCCTTGGCTTGCTGAATATTGTGTGCCAGTTGCTTTTCTGACTGCTTAAATTGATCCAGGTACTGTTGTTCCTGCGCTTGTTCGGCTTTTAAATCGGCGACCTTTTGTGCGCAATCGAGGGCGAGCTGACGATCTGTATCAACGGCCTTGCGGGCGTGATTTTCATACTCCGCTATAGATGCACTAAAGCTGTCGACTTTTTGCTGAGATAATTTGCACTTCGCGAGGATTTGCGTTCTGGCGTGATCAGATTTTCTCAGCTCTTCTTTCGCTTCCCGAATTTCCTGCTCAAGAATTCTGATAGCCTGACTATCAGCAACTGCCTGAGCTGCTTCTGTAGCACCGCCTTTTACTGCAGTAATAAGTTTTTTCCAAACAGACATTCGCTTCTCCTACCTATTTATTTCAAATGTGTTTCGTATGCATCGAGAAAGGAAGCCACGTTTTGAAACAACGTTTCGACTTCTATCACGATGCTTTCTGCTTTCGATTGTGCACTAAGCGCACCAAAAGCCGTGTAGTATTCGTCACCACCAATAGTAGAGATCCCTACGGTGGTTAATGGAAACACCATATGGGTGGATAAAATCTCGTGGTCCAGCGCGGCTTTATCTTTGACCTGTGAAGCGGGAAACAACAAACTCTCCACCAGTATTTGCTCGCCGCTGATTGCCAGCCATGCGTCAATGCCGTCCTGGTTGGCTATCAGCAAACAGTCCTCTTCCCGCGTAATGACAACGTCGTCGTGTTCTTGCAGAAGGGACTCAAGCTTTTCCAGATCCCACGTCATAATATTTCTCCTTTTCAATTTGAAGCGAAAATGTCAGCTACACTGTAAACGAATTTTTAGTGCAGGACACTATTCACGAAATTCAGTTTAGACAAGATGGGTTTGCCAATCAATAATTCAAGTGTTTTAATGTGTAAAAAATTATATTTTTGTAAATTATAACTCACAAAGGTGGCATTTTGACGGGCAAGAATCAATGGCGGGAAGTGGTGGCAAGACTGGTGAAATCTGAAATGTCTATGCGCGGTGTAAAATACCAAGGACTCAGCGAGCGTTTGGCCGAGATTGGTGTAAAGCAGAGTGCTGACAACCTGCGCAATAAAGTAAACAAGGGAATTATGGGGGCAGACCTGTTTTTGCAAATCATGCACGTGTTGAACGCCAGACCTGTATTGATGACGGATGTCCAGGACATTCTGGGTGAGTTATAGCATATGGCTTAAGATGTACTGCATTTCTCCACACCTTCTAAGCGGAATTTGTTAGAATCCCGTGCAATTTACTATCGCAGGCAAAAAAAACCCGGCGACATCGCCGGGAATAGAATAGGAGCTGTTTGGGAGAACATCATCACTATCTGGGTTAAATCTTAACCGATTAAGTTATTCCTGTATAATAGTTGTGCGTATTGTGAAATATATATAGGTATACAAATTAATACCCCCTATGGTGAGATTTCTTAAAACATCGATTTTATTGACATGAAGCTATCTGATTTTACTTTTGAATTACCCGAACATCTAATTGCCAAGTACCCGGTGGAAAAGCGAACTGCCAGTCGGCTACTATGCCTGGATGGCCCCACTGGAAAGGTTAACCACATGCAATTTGGTGACATGTTGTCTTTGGTCGAGGCCGGCGACTTGTTGGTGTTCAATAACACCCGAGTTATTCCCGCACGTCTGAAAGGCAGAAAAGCGTCCGGGGGGCAGGTTGAAGTACTGGTAGAGAGAATACGCGATGACAATGAGGTGCTAGCTCATATCCGCGCGAGCAAGTCGCCAAAACCAGGAACGCAATTACTACTTGAAGAGGCGGTTCCTGTTACAGTGACAGGCAGAGAAGGGGCGTTGTTTCTCATTAGGTTTGAGAATCGAGAAAGCGTGCTTTCTCAACTGGAACAATACGGTCATATGCCGTTGCCGCCTTATATTGACCGGGCTGACGAAAACAGCGATAAAGAGCGCTATCAGACGGTGTATAATCAAAAACCAGGTGCTGTGGCAGCGCCCACTGCGGGTCTTCATTTCGACGATGATATTCTAACTGCACTGCGCAACAAAGGGGTAAACCTTGCGTTCGTTACCCTGCATGTTGGTGCCGGAACATTTCAACCTGTGCGCGTAGATAATATTACTGACCACGTGATGCATTCTGAATATGCAGAAGTGCCTCAGGAGGTTGTTGACGCTGTACTTGCCACAAAACGGGCAGGCAAGCGCGTTATCGCGGTGGGAACTACGTCGGTACGCTCACTTGAATCTGCGGCAAAGGCGGCAGACGACGGTATCATTGCCCCTTTTTTCGACGACACTGATATTTTTATTTACCCCGGTTTTACATTCAGTGTGGTTGATGCCATGTTTACCAATTTTCACTTACCCGAGTCTACCTTAATGATGCTTATTAGTGCCTTCGCCGGGCGCGAAAACGTTATGGCAGCCTATCAGCAAGCCATCGAAAATCAGTACCGATTTTTTAGCTACGGAGACAGTATGTTTATTACGCGGGCTGGTGAAGGCGCATAGGCAAAGTGCTGAATTTAAAATATCCTGCGATGCGGTGCATGATCTGAGTACTGAAACTGTTATAATCGCCGCCAATTTTAATCCTTACCGGCTGCTGTTTTAGCGAGCTGGCGCGTTGAGGACAACTTTTTAATGCAATTTGAACTACTTAACACTGACGGAAAAGCCCGACGCGGACGTCTGGTTTTTGACAGGGGTGTTGTGGAAACGCCCGCTTTTATGCCCGTGGGTACGTATGGCACGGTTAAGGGCATGACACCGGAAGAGCTGGAGGACAGCGGCGCCCATATTTGCTTGGGCAATACCTTCCACTTAATGCTGCGTCCTGGAACCGGCATAATTAAGCAACACGGTGATCTGCATGATTTTATGCATTGGGACAAGCCAATTCTCACTGATTCTGGTGGGTTTCAGGTATTTAGTTTAGGTGATTTACGTAAAATTACAGAAGAAGGTGTGACTTTCCGTTCTCCCATCAATGGCGAAAAGATCCTGCTTACCCCTGAAAAATCAATGGATGTCCAACGTGATCTCGGGTCTGATATCGTAATGATCTTCGATGAATGCACCCCGTTCCCCGCTACAGAGCAGGAAGCGCGAGTTTCTATGGAACTTTCGCTGCGCTGGGCAAAACGGAGTAAAGCTGCCCATGAGGGCAATCCATCTGCGTTGTTTGGTATTATTCAAGGTGGCATGTATGAGAGGCTGCGGGATATCTCTCTGGCAGGTCTTGAGGATATTGGTTTTGACGGTTATGCCATTGGGGGGTTATCTGTTGGTGAACCCAAAGAAGACATGATTCGCATCATTGACCACACGGCCCCGAAAATTCCAGAAAGCAAGCCCAGATACCTCATGGGAGTTGGCAAGCCGGAGGATATCGTAGAGGCGGTGCGTCGTGGCATTGACATGTTTGACTGCGTTATGCCAACGCGGAATGCACGCAATGGACATCTTTTTGTCACTGAAGGTGTTGTGAAGATCCGCAATGCCAAGCATCGCAATGACACATCCCCATTAGATGAAAACTGCGACTGCTACACTTGTGAAAACTATTCTCGGTCATATCTCCATCATCTGGATAAGTGCAATGAAATATTAGGCGCGAGGTTGAACACTATTCACAACCTTCGTTACTATCAGCGCGTTATGCAGGGGTTACGAGACGCTATCGCAGCCAATAAGCTAGATGAGTTCGTTGCTGAGTTCTACGCACAAAAAGACATGCCGGTGCCGGCACTATAACTACAACACGTTAAAATAAGAGGTATTTATGAGCTTGTTTATTTCCAGCGCATACGCGCAAACCGAAGGGCAACCAGCGGGCGGCGGTTTCGAAATGCTCATTATGTTGGGTGTATTTGGTCTGATTTTCTATTTCTTACTATATCGCCCTCAGGCTAAACGGGTAAAGGAACACAAAAATCTGGTATCTTCCCTTAGTAAGGGCGATGAGATTTTGACACAAGGCGGTTTGGTTGGTCGCATTACTAAGGTGTCTGAAGAAAAAGATTTTATCGAAATTGCTTTAAATGACGATACCCATATTGTTATTCAAAAAACATCTGTTTCTGCGGTATTGCCGAAGGGTACGATGAAATCCATCTAAGTTATTCTGCCGGAGCCGGGCTTCAGCCCGGTTCTTTGGTAAAAGGAATTTCCTGTGTTAAATAAAAATTCTATCTGGAAAGTGCTGCTAGTCATTGCCATCATCGGGCTTTGCGCGCTGTATGCGCTTCCGAACATTTACGGTGAAGACAACGCTGTACAGATTTCTGCCGGGCGCGATGCAAAAGTGACTGAGCAAATGGTTGGTCGCGTAGAAAACGCCCTTAAAGCGAATAATATTGACGTTAAAAAAATTGAGTTCGAAAACGAACAAATCCTCATCAGGTTAACTTCCAGTGATGGTCAGTTGCGAGCCCGTGAATTGCTCGAACGGGAGTTGGGCACGGACTACTACGTAGCGATGAACCTAGCTCCTGATACCCCTGAGTGGCTTGAAGATCTCGGTGGTACGCCGATGAAACTTGGCTTGGATTTACGTGGCGGCGTGCACTTTCTTATGGAAGTGGATATGAGCGAAGCAATTAAAAAGTCGCTGGAAGACGCTGAAAGCACCTTTAGGACATCATTACGAGAAGAAGGCCTTCGCTACCGAACGGTCAACCAACGGGGCGACTATCTCGATATTCAGTTCCGGGATCAGGATACTCTGGATAAAGCTGAATTTTTCCTGCGCAATCAAAATCGCGATTTGAGTTACAAAGACGCGGGTGAACTCACTCTTCGGGCTTCATTCTCTGAAGCTAAGCTCGCGGAAATCCGTGACAACGCGGTAAAGCAAAACATCACTATCATTCGCAACCGGGTAAATCAACTGGGAGTTGCTGAGCCATTGGTGCAAAAGCAGGGGGCAGACCGAATCGTGGTTCAATTGCCCGGTATTCAGGATACAGCTCGCGCCAAGGAAATATTGAATGCGACAGCTACCTTGGAATTCAGAATGGTCGATCTTGACCACGATGTTGCCGATGCCATTAACGGTCGTGTTCCAGCTGGGTCTCAGCTTATTAATGACCAGTCAGGCAGACCGCAGTTACTGGAGAAGCGCATTATGCTGACCGGTAACCATATTACTGACGCTAACAGTGGCGTGGACGAATATGGTATTCCGCAGGTTAATATTTCATTGGATTCCGAAGGCGGCAGTAAGATGTCCCGCGCTACTCGCAGCGCTATAGGCAAGCCCATGGCAACGGTATTCATTGAATACAAGTCTACCGGAGAGCGCAACGACGCCGGAAAACTGGTATTTGAAAAACACGAAGAAGTGATCAGCATTGCGACCATTCGTGCGCAGTTGGGTAGCAGTTTTAGGATTACGGGCCTTGATTCTCCCAAAGAAGCCCGTGATCTGGCATTGCTCCTGCGCGCAGGCGCCCTTATTGCTCCTATTCAAATTGTTGAGGAGCGCACAGTGGGGCCAAGTCTTGGGGCAGAAAATATCGAAATGGGTATGCAGGCCATCGTATTTGGTTTGGCCGCGGTGCTTATCTTCATGATTATTTATTACAAGGCATTTGGATTGATTGCCAATGTGGCATTGCTCAGTAACCTTGTGATTATCGTTGGCGTTATGTCGATGATTCCAGGGGCAACCCTTACCTTGCCCGGCATGGCTGGTATTGTACTTACTGTCGGTATGGCGGTAGATGCTAATGTTTTGATATTCGAGCGGATCCGGGAGGAAATACGCGACGGCCGCAGCCCTCAACAGGCAATACACCAAGGCTACGACAGCGCGTTCTCTACTATCCTCGATGCAAACGTGACGACATTTATCGCGGGTATGATCCTGTTTGCAGTGGGAACAGGGCCAATTAAAGGCTTCTCGATAACATTGATGATCGGTATCGCCACGTCAATGTTTACTGCCATTCTGGTCACACGGGTTATCGCCAATGCCATTTGGGGTGGGCGCCGTGTTGATTCGCTTCCCATATAAGGAACCGTTGTTATGCAATTACTTTCTTTGAACCACACGGTTAACTTTATGCGTCTGCGGGTCGCGACTATATTTTTGTCGACCCTGCTCATTATAGGTTCTGTTGTTTCCTTGGCGACTAACAGTTTAAATTGGGGGCTCGATTTTACGGGAGGAACCCTGATTGAAGTAGGTTACGAAGACTCTGCCGACTTAGCGCGGATTCGTGATGAACTCGCTGGCGCTGATTTTCCGGATGCTGTGGTGCAGAATTTTGGCAGTAGTCAGGATGTGTTGATTCGCATTTCTCCGCGAGAGGGCGTTAAAGCCGCCGCCATTGGCGATCAAGTCTTGAGTGCACTCAGGGCTGACGGTGAAACGGTTACCATGCGCCGCATTGAATTTGTTGGCCCTCAGGTGGGTGATGAGCTCACTGAACAGGGTGGTTTAGCCATGCTGGTAGCACTTATCTGTATTCTTGTATACGTTGCTATGCGATTTGAATGGCGCTTTGCTCTGGGGTCGGTGTCGGCTCTGGTACACGATGTGATCCTAACGTTGGGATTGTTTTCACTACTGCAGATTGAGTTTGATTTGACTGTACTGGCAGCGGTGTTAGCGGTCATTGGTTATTCACTGAATGACACCATTGTTGTGTGCGATCGCATACGTGAGAACTTCCGTAAAATACGCAAAGGCGAGCCGACAGAAATTGTTAATATTTCCTTGTCGCAAACCTTGAACAGAACCATCATTACTTCACTGACCACTATTTTGGTGTTGGTGGCACTTTTCTATAAGGGAGGGGCACTTATTCACGGCTTTGCTACAGCATTGTTGTTCGGTGTTATCGTCGGTACTTATTCTTCCATCTACATTGCAAGCTCCGTTGCATTGGCGTTGGGCATAAGTAAAGAAGATCTCATGCCTCCTCAAGTGGAAAAGGAAGGCGCAGATATGGATCCATTGCCTTAAATGGCCTGTTAAGGCACAAAAAAACCGCTCATGTGAGCGGTTTTTTTATTCTGAAGTTACGGCTATTTCAGGTGTTTAACCAAACCCTGAACAACTTTCGGGCTGCCTGCGACAATTTCGCCTTTGTAAAGTGGGTCGTTGTTGCCTTTAAAATCTGTAACCAGGCCACCAGCTTCTCTTACCATTAGCTCACCTGCGGCGATATCCCATGCTTTAATACCACGCTCCCAGTAACCGTCCATTCTGCCGGCGGCCACATAGGCTAAGTCTAATGCGGCACTGCCACCGCGACGGATGTCACCACATTCGTGAAAAATCTTGTTCAGGCTAAGTGCGTATTCACCGAACTGACCTTTGTCTTTAAAAGGCAACGCCGTGGCCAATACCGTTTCGGTGAGATCTCGAGGCTTAGTTGTGCGGATGCGGTAACCATTCAATTGCGCACCCTGACCGCGGCTGGCAGTGAAAATCTCACTGCGAATAGGATCAAAGATAACTGCCTGGTCAAGACGGCCTTTGTGTAACAAAGCAATAGAAACGGCGAAATGAGGTATGCCTTTTACAAAATTGGTGGTGCCATCTAATGGGTCAATAATCCACTGAAACTCCGTATTCGTACCATGGGTTTCACCGCTTTCTTCGCCTAAAAAACTGTGCTCGGGGAAAGACTGCTGAATTTTGTTAATAATCGCCTGCTCAGCTTCTTTGTCTATCTGAGTGACATAATCATTGGCACCTTTTATTTCTTTTGTCAGGTCTGCTCGATTTTCAAAACCGCGCACAATAATTTGTCCGGCAACACGCGCAGCGCGCACCGCAATATTCAGCATAGGATGCATAGATAAACCACCAATTGTAAAAGATCAAAAATAAAACGTTGTGCAAATATTGTCCACGAACGTCTAAAGCGCGCGAAGTTTAACAGAGCAATAAAAATATGCAACGACAATTCTAAATTCAACCCCGTGTGGCGACAAATAGCCTTCCAAAGCGCTGTTGTGCTATTATCCGCCACCCGTAAAACAGGTAACACGCGTCATGTTAGAAAATATCAGAATCGTCTTGGTCAATACGTCTCATACCGGCAACATTGGTTCTACTGCCAGGGCCATGAAAACGATGGGGTTAAGCAATTTGTATCTGGTCGACCCAGTCAAAGCGCCAGATGGGCATGCAAGTGCATTGGCGGCGGGGGCTGGCGATGTATTAGGCAATGCTAAAACGGTAGCAACACTGCAAGATGCGGTCTCTGATTGTGGGTTAGTAGTTGGTACCTCGGCCCGTTCCAGAACACACTCCTGGCCAATGCTTGAACCGCGAACATGTGGCAGAAAGCTCATTGCCGAAGTACCCAATTATCCTGTAGCTCTGGTATTCGGACGGGAGAACAACGGGTTGACGAATGAAGAGTTGCAACAATGTCACTTTCACGTGTGTATTCCTGCAAACCCAGAGTACAGTTCACTAAACCTCGCCGCCGCGGTACAAACCCTTTGCTACGAAGTAAGAATGGCCTGGCTGGAACGGGACGCCCGTGAATCGATTGAACAGGCCTACCCTCTTAACGAAGATTTAGAAAGGTTTTACACCCACTTAGCCCGCACTCTGACAAGTACACAATTTATAGTAAAGAATCATCCCGGAATGGTAATGACCAAATTGCGGCGGTTGTTCAATCGCGCACGCCCGGAGTCCCAAGAGTTGAATATACTCCGGGGGATGCTTTCTTCTATCGATAAAGCGGTGAAAAAGGACTAATAAAAACGGTTTGTTTGAGCGTTAGTCCCGAAATCAGTGGGCATACTAAAGCAACCCTGAACGTCAATGTGTGAATGCGGCATACCGCTCATCAATCGAACAAAAAAAACGATATGACCGATTGATAATACTTGAGCAGAATACAAGGTTAAATACTTGACCAATTTAGTAGGGAATGGGAAAATTCGCTACCTTAGAGTTGGGAGATAAAAAATGAAACTTACGTCCAAAGGTCGCTATGCAGTGACAGCCATGCTTGATGTGGCCCTCCATTCTACAAAAGGACCTGTGCCACTAGCCGACATCTCCGAGCGACAGGAAATATCACTGTCATATCTCGAACAACTTTTCTCCCGCTTGAGAAAGGAAAAGTTGGTTAGCAGTGTGCGTGGCCCTGGTGGCGGCTATTTACTAGGCAGAAGTGCTCTCACTATTGCAGTGGGCGACGTTATCAGGGCGGTGGATGAATCGGTTGATGCAACGCGGTGCCAGGGGCAAGCCGATTGTCAGGGGGGAGAAAAATGTCTGACTCATAACCTGTGGCAGGATTTAAGTGACCGCATCAGCGTGTTTCTCGACTCCATCACTTTGGGTGAACTGATGTCAAAACGCGATGTGAAAGACGTTGCTAAGCGACAAGACAAACAGGTTTCACTGAAGAAGGCCGTTGAAGACATTGAGGTGAGTGTACAGATTTCATGACCAAATTGAATGCAAAATCAGTCTATCTCGACTATGCAGCGACTACACCTGTAGATCCAAGGGTCGCGGAGAAAATGATGGCTTGCCTCACCATGGATGGCAATTTTGGCAATCCCGCATCAAGAACCTACAGGCAGGGTTGGATGGCCGAAGAGGCGGTGGATGTTGCGCGAAATCAGATTGCAGAAGCATTAAATTGCGACCCGCGCGAAGTGGTGTTCACCTCTGGAGCAACGGAATCGAACAACCTTGCCATCAAAGGAGCCGTGGAGGCCAATGCACAACGCGGTAAACACATTATAACCGTCAATACCGAGCACAAAGCGGTATTGGATACCTGTGCAGCGTTAGCTTCGCAAGGAGCAGACGTAACCGTATTACCCGTAGATAGCGAAGGATTGATTTCCGTGCAACAAGTGGCTGAAGCCCTGAGAGATGACACGATATTAGTTAGTGTGATGCACGGGAATAACGAGATAGGTGTGCTTCAGAATATTGTGGGCATTGGAGAGCTATGTCGTCAGAAGGGAGTTTTGTTTCACGTCGATGCGGCTCAGACCGCAGGTAAACTACCCATAGATTTAGCGTGCCTGGATATCGATTTGTTGTCCATGTCAGCACACAAATTTTATGGCCCTAAAGGGGTTGGCGCGTTGTATGTAAGACGCCGGCCTAAGGTTCATATTGCGGCACAAATTCACGGCGGTGGGCACGAGCGGGGGTTGCGTTCGGGCACTTTGCCAACTCATCAAATTGTGGGTATGGGCGAAGCTATCTATTTGGCAACCAAGAGTATGGCAGACGAGACTCAGAGAATACTGACCTTGCGTGATGCGTTATGGGCCGGAATTAAACCCTTGGGTGATGTTAGGCTCAACGGCCACGCCGAACTGAGGCTACCCGGTAATTTGAATGTGAGTTTTGGTGGAATAGATGGCGAAAGCTTAATGATGGCACTCAATGACATTGCGGTATCATCGGGTTCGGCGTGTACTTCTGCCAGTCTGGAGCCTTCATATGTATTGGCTGCGCTGGGTCTGGATGCAGAGATGGCTCACGCCGGAATCAGGTTCTCAATTGGCCGCTTTACCACACAAAACGACATTGAATATGTGGTGGAAAAACTAAATCAGGTAGTCACCCGTTTAAGGCAGACCAGGTAAAACCACCGGATTTTAGTGGTACGGCTGGCAAAGATTGCACATGACAAGGCTTTAGTGCATGATTCGCCCGCCTTTGGCAACCGCTGTCAGCAGGCGGTTGTGGAATATGTCCGCTGCGAGGTGGGTGCAATACTTGAGTGAAACACTCGGGTATTATATAATTTTCAGATATAGCGATGGGTCGACTGCGCGTTGAAGACGTGAAGTAACATCAGGCAAGACCGACATGGCCAGGTAATAACAGACCCCGCTTTTTCAGGCAAAACAGGTGAGATCCAATAATGAGTGAACAGATCGATCAGGCACTGGCGCGTAAGTACGATGCTGGTTTCTACTCTGAAATCGAATCAGAAACATTCGAAAGTGGGCTGGACGAATCCGTCATACGTCGCATTTCAGAAATGAAAGGCGAGCCGGAATGGATGTTGGAATGGCGCTTAAAAGCCTATCATGCTTGGCTTAAAATGGAAGAGCCGGAGTGGGCTCACGTGACGTATCCCAAAGTCGACTTCCAGGCTATTTCTTACTACTCTGCACCGAAAAGTATGCAGGATAAGCCAAAGTCTCTCGATGAGGTTGACCCTGAACTTCTGCGCACCTATGAAAAGCTGGGTATCCCTTTGCACGAACAGGAAATGCTCGCAGGGGTAGCGGTGGACGCGGTATTCGATTCGGTTTCTGTAGTAACAACCTACAGAGAGAAACTCGAAGAAGCCGGTGTTATTTTTTGCCCCATTTCCGAAGCGGTGCACAAGCATCCTGAACTGGTGAAAAAGTACATTGGTTCTGTGGTACCAAGAACGGACAATTTTTATGCGGCGCTAAACAGCGCAGTGTTTACCGATGGGTCATTCGTATATATTCCTAAAGGTGTGCGATGTCCTATGGAATTGTCAACTTACTTCAGAATTAACGAACAGAATACGGGACAGTTCGAAAGAACCTTAATCGTAGCTGAAGAGGGAAGCTATGTGAGTTATCTGGAAGGTTGTACTGCACCTCAGCGCGATGAAAATCAGCTGCACGCTGCTGTGGTAGAACTTGTGGCCCTGGACGATGCGCAAATTAAATACTCGACGGTGCAAAACTGGTATCCAGGTGACGAAGAAGGCAAAGGCGGTATTTATAACTTCGTTACTAAACGCGGCATTTGTCACACTAATGCAAAAATTTCGTGGACGCAGGTAGAAACGGGGTCTGCCGTTACTTGGAAATATCCGTCGTGTGTGTTGAAAGGCGACAACAGCGTTGGTGAATTTTATTCTGTCGCGCTCACCCGCGGTCGTCAACAGGCCGACACCGGTACAAAGATGATCCATTTGGGTAAAAACACCCGTTCTACCATTATTTCAAAGGGGATTTCCGCGGGCAAAAGCAACAATGCCTATCGCGGTCTGGTCCAGATGGGCCCCCGTGCCGATGGTGCTCGTAATTTTACTGAATGTGATTCCCTGCTGATCGGCGATCAGTGTGGGGCACATACATTTCCGTATATCGAAAGCAGAAACCCAACCGCCATTGTTGAACACGAAGCGACGACGTCAAAAGTCAGTGATGAGCAGTTATTTTTATGCCAGCAACGCGGTCTGGACACGGAAAAAGCCGTCTCTATGATCGTCAACGGTTTCTGTAAAGAAGTTTTTAAAGAGCTGCCCATGGAATTCGCTGTGGAAGCTGGCAAGTTGCTCGAAATCAGTCTCGAAGGTTCAGTGGGGTAAGCCATGCTTAAAATTTCTAATTTGCACGCCAACGTAGAAGATAAGGCCATTATTAAAGGTCTTAATTTGGCAGTTAATCCAGGTGAAGTTCACGCCATTATGGGCCCTAACGGTGCGGGTAAATCCACATTGGGCTATGTGTTGTCTGGTCGCGATGGCTATGAGGTATCGGGCGGTGAGGTGACCATGAACGGCAAAGATTTGCTTGATATGGATGTGGAAGTGCGCGCTCGGGAAGGGCTGTTTCTGGCGTTTCAGTATCCGGTTGAAATTCCTGGTGTCAGCAACATGGAATTTATGAAAGAGTCGGTGAATGCTATTCGCGAAGAACGGGGAGAATCCCCATTAACGGCGGCCGAATTTCTGAAAAAAGCGAAAGAAGCCTGTAAACAGGTACAATTGCCGTTGGATTTTTTAAAGCGTGGTGTCAACGAAGGCTTCTCCGGTGGCGAGAAAAAGCGAAACGAAATTATGCAGATGATTTTACTTGAGCCGTCGCTTTGCATCCTTGATGAATCTGACTCTGGCCTCGATGTCGATGCTCTTCAAGTGGTTGCCGATGGCGTTAACAGCCAGCGCGACGGTAAACGCAGTTTTATTGTAGTGACGCACTACCAGCGACTACTTGACTACATCAAACCTGATTTCGTTCACATTCTGGCAGATGGTAAAATCGTCAAAAGTGGCGATGCTTCATTAGCCCTTGAAGTAGAGAAAAGCGGCTACGCTTTTTTGGGTAAACAATATGAGGAGGCAGAAGCATGAGCCAATGGCTAGAACAAGTCATTGACAACGCTCAGAATGTTTCTGACTTTTTGTCTCCGGCTCGCGACGCGGCTCTGAGCGAGTTAAAATTGCAGGGCTGGCCTGGCCGTCGCACCGAAAGCTGGCGCTTTACGCCATTGAGCAGTGTCGAAAAGCGCGTCGTAGTGGAAAACAAAGACGTCACTACCGCCAGTGCACCTGTTATCGAAAACCTCGAGGTCATTGACATTGTTTTTTCTAACGGGCAGTTAATTACCGATACAGCATCTTTGGCTTTACCCAAAGGCGTATCGATTTGCCAGTTTAAAGATGCCGATGCTGATCAACAGGCTGCTATATCTTCTTTATACGGGAAAGTTAAACCGCAGAAACACACCTTCGGCCTGGTTAACGATGCATTGGCTGAAAACGGCGTTTTCATTGATGTTGCTGCCGGCGCAAGCATTGAACCTGTCATGCGCATCTCCAATCTCTCCAGTCAGCCATGCGATGCCCATACACGCCTCATTGTTCGTCTGGGTGACGGCGCGCGAGCAACGGTTATGGAATTCGGTGAAGGTAGTTGCGAAAGTCTGACCACGGCATTTGCAGAGTACAGTATTGGTTATAAAGCCCATCTTGAGCATTACCGTTTTGCTATGTTTACCGGTAAGGCGAAGCAAGTCGGTGGCAGTCACTTCAAACTGAGCGAACTGGCTAGCTTAAACAGTACTCTTGTGGGGTATGGCAGTGAATTGTCGCGTTTGGATGTGGATATCTGGCATGCTGGCGAGTTTGCCAATGCGAAAATGAACGCCATTTACCTGTTGGCTGAGAATGAGTTATTTGATCTCCATTCGTGTATCGAGCACGCAGTGCCTAATGGCACCACCGAGGAAAATGCCCGCGGCATTATTGGTGATGGTGCAAAGGCGGTATTCAATGGTCGGATCCACATTCATCGCGATGCGCAGAAAACACTGGCAGAACTAAACAACCGCAACTTGTTGTTGTCTCGCCGTGGCATCATAAATACCAAGCCTGAACTCGAGATTTATGCCGATGACGTCAAATGCGCGCACGGTGCTACGGTTGCAGAAATTGATGATACAGCATTGTACTATTTACTTACTCGTGGCATATCACGAAGCAGAGCCTTAGTTATGTTGAATTTTGGTTTTGTACAAGAACTGGTGGCACAAATTCCCAAGACCGCGATTGCCGATTGGCTGTTGCCAAAACTGAGTAAGCGTTTTGCCGAGATGGAGGTAAAATGAGCCTCGACGTTAAGGCAATTCGGGCGCAGTTTCCAATACTGCAGAGAAAACTCGATGGCAAACCATTGGTTTATCTTGATAACGCGGCAACAACCCAGAAACCACAGGCAGTGCTTGATGCGATAATGTCTTTTTATACAACCACCAACGCCAATGTCCATCGCGGCGCTCACGCCTTGTCGGATGAGGCTACACGATTGTATGAAAATGCGAGGAATGATGTTGCCACATTTATCAACGCCAACCGGCGCGAAGAAGTCATTTGGACAGCGGGTACCACAGAAGCTATCAATCTGGTTGCCAAAGGTCTGGCTCAACAGTTAAAGGCCGGCGATGAAGTGGTGGTTACCGAAATGGAGCATCACGCAAATCTGGTTACCTGGCAGCAGGCTTGTAAGGTTTCAGGCGCGACCTTGTGCGTTGCCCCCATCAATAACCGCGGCGAATTAGATTTAGACGCTTACTGTGGTTTACTTAACGAGAAAACAAAACTGGTAGCCTTTCCCCATGTGTCTAACGCGTTGGGAACGGTAAACCCGGTTAAAGTTATGACGGCCAGAGCTAAAGCGGTGGGTGCATGGGTATCAGTTGACGGCGCGCAAGGTATTGCTCATGGTGGTGTGGATGTGCAGGATATTGGCTGTGACTTCTATGCATTCTCTGGTCACAAATTGTTCGGCCCTACTGGAACAGGTGTATTGTGGGGCAGAGCGGATGTGTTGGAAACCTGGCCTGTCTGGTTGACCGGCGGTGAAATGATTGCCGACGTCACCTACCAGGATGCCACATGGGGGAGCCTGCCAAACAGACTGGAAGCCGGGACGCCAAACATTGCTGGGGTGATTGGTTTAGGCGCAGCAGTGAATTGGTTTTCTGCATTGGATTTAGACGCCGTTCAGGCTCACGAAAAGCGCTTACTGGCGCGGGCACACGAACACGCGGAGTCCTTATCCGATATGCGCATTATAGGTACGGCAACTGATAAAGTGGGTGTGATGAGTTTCATGCTTGGTCACGCGCATCCTGCCGATGTGGGCTTTATTCTCGATCGCCAGGGTGTGGCAATTCGCACTGGCGACAATTGTGCCCAACCGCTAATGAAGAAGCTCGGCATACCGGGCACCGCTCGTGCGTCCTTTTCTTTGTACAATACCCTTGAGGAAGTGGATATCTTGTTTGATGCACTTCGCAAGGCGCAAATGATGCTAGCTTAAGCTGGAGGCAATAATGTCTGTAGAAACCTTTGTTCCGTCTCAAACTGTGGTGTCGTTGACTGACAGCGCAGTGGCGCATTTTGAGAAAAAAATCAGTGGCAAACCCGGAAGTGTCATTCGCTTGTCTACCAAAGTCAGTGGCTGCACTGGCTATGCGTATGTTCTTGATCTGGCTGACGCCCCATTGCCCGATGATGAGCTGGTTAAGGCCAGCGATACGCTAACCGTGGCTGTGGCAAAAGAGGCAGTACAGTTTGTGAGAAACACCGAAATTGATTATGTGCGCGAAGGAATCAATGGTGTAATTAAATACAACAATCCTAATGTCGTGGACGAATGTGGCTGCGGCGAAAGTTTTAATATCGGTTAATACGTTTTGGCAATAGCACAGAAAATGGTAGTCACCGAGCGTGACTGTAAAGCACGGCTCGTTCCCGCAGGCCAGATAACCACGATACCCGGTGGCGAATTCGTCAGCATTACCCAGGAGTTGGGAGGCAACTACACCATTACCTGGCGGGGAAATATGTATCGCATTGATGGTACTGACGCCGATGCCATTGGGAGAAAGGCAATGGTGCTGGATTTTCCTGCCAGTGACGACGGTCTGATAAATGAAAAACAGGTATGGGATGCACTGGAAACCATCTATGATCCTGAAATCCCCATAAATTTGGTATCTTTGGGGCTGATTTACAAAGTTAACGTCGATCAGGACAGTAAACAAGTGGCAGTGGAAATGACTTTGACGGCTCCCGGATGCGGTATGGGCCCTGTACTGGTTGGCGATGTTGAGTATCGCATTGGTATGGTACCTCACGTAAAAACAGTTAAGGTAGATTTGGTTTTCGATCCGCCGTGGTCACGAGACATGATGAGTGAAGAAGCCCAGCTGGAAGCGGGTTTATTTTTTTAATAATAGGTTGTAAGCATGACAATGACATTGCCTGACAGTCAGGAAATCATCGATGACTTGGCATTTTTTGATGATTGGGAACAACGTTATCAATATATCATTGATTTGGGAAAATCCATCCCGGGATTAAGCGACGAAGCCAAAACACCCGACAAACTTGTCAAAGGTTGTCAGAGCAGTGTGTGGCTCGACTCACGTATTGAAAATGGTTTGGTAAAGTTTGATGTCGACAGTGATGCAGTAATCGTTCAGGGGCTACTTGCCTTGGTAATGGCGGCCTTTAATAATAAAACACCTCGGCAAATTCTTGATTTCGATATTGACTGGTACTTTGCTGAGCTCGATTTAGAGCGTCACATTTCACCCACCAGAGGAAATGGTTTACGCGCAATTGTCTCGAAAATCAAAGCGCTGGCAAAACAATCCATTAATTAATAATGTTGTCATTCAAGATTCATCAAGCCGCTGATATGATGCAACTCATGATGCGCGGATATTGAAACGTGATTATCTCTGGTCAAGTGCGGTGGAATTGCCTATAATTCGCGGCCAAAATTTTAATGATTTATTGGAGACAGAAGAATGGCTCTCGAGCGTACATTTTCTATAATCAAGCCTGATGCAGTTGCTAAAAACGTCATCGGTGCAATTTACAACCGTTTTGAAACTGCAGGTTTGCGTATTGTTGCGTCTAAAATGGTGCATATGAGCAAAGAACAAGCTGAAGGTTTCTACGCTGAACACAAAGCGCGTCCGTTCTTTGGTGCCTTGGTAGACTTCATGACTTCTGGTCCTGTAATGGTTCAGGTTCTCGAAGGCGAAAATGCCGTAGTAAAAAACCGCGAAATCATGGGTGCAACTAATCCAGCAGATGCAGCTGCAGGTACGCTGCGTTCTGATTATGCTGAATCTATTGATGAAAATGCGGTTCACGGTTCTGATGCTCCGGAATCGGCAGCCCGAGAAATTGCATACTTCTTCTCTGACGAAGAAATTTGTCCGCGCACGCGATAATTTGTGTCTGCGTAGAAAAAAGAGAGCGTAGGCTCTCTTTTTTTATGCCTGATGATTAATGATCGGTTACCGACACTACTATTATACTTTTTTGTGTGCAGAATGGCTTTACGGTAAGAATGAAAAACCGGACTAGCATTGTAGTACTGACTCACAAAACACTGCACACAGCAGTGCGAAAACACGCAGTTTTGAGCCAATTAGTTAGCTTTGTCAGGGATACGCAGTTCGTAAAGTCTATAGTCACTGGTTCTGTAAGGCTCGACCTTGTAAAGGGGCTGCAGGTAGGCCACAAGATCGATCAATTCTGCTACGGTTAATTCGTCGTTGACGATGCGCATCAACGATTCGCCATCTTTACTTGTTAAGCTTAATGGCTGGCGGGGCGTAAGCTTGTGTGAGGGGTTTATGATGCTGGTCACTAATTCGCCGTAAGTTTTAACGCGAACACCGCTTCCTCCCAGCACAATGGGTTTAGCAAGAATATAATTGGTATCATCTTCTGCACTTTGCCCGGCAATGCGGTGGCAATCATGACAACGGTACTTTTCAAACACTTTCCTACCGTTTTCCATGTCACCCTCAGGCAAACTAAAACCCCGGGGAGATTGCGCACCTTGTTCGCAAGCGACCAACAGCAGTGTACTTAGCAAAATTAAAGTGAATTTCATCTTTTGTACTCCGTTAAACAGACATTAGCTACCTTATACATATCTTCAGTATGGCTTAGTATCATCCTGCTGCTTTGATTTAGCGCAAGGAATGATTCACAGCTCTGGAAGGAAAGATGACTGGCATGTTAATGAAATCGTATTCATAGTGTAAATTTATTGATATCTATTAACCTAGGTTTCCACTACGAGTGAATATGCACTTTCACGTTTATATTTTTTTGAATACTTAGGCTCTAAATATGAAATTGATATTAGCTATTGCGCTGTCGGTATTTTCCACCCTCACGTATTCCGCAGAGTTTTTAACGTTTTTTTTCGCCGGACAATCAAACATGGACGGCTACGGTTACACCCGAGATCTTCCCGATGGCTTAAACCAACAACAAAATGTTTGGATATTTCACGGCAATGGCGCATTCGACAATCAGCCTGGTGCTGGCATTGGTATATGGGAGAAGGTTCAACCCGGCCACGGTGCTGGGTTCAGCTACGATGGTAAACAAAATATCCTTTCTGATAGATTTGGTCCTGAACTGAGCTTTTCTCATGCTATTACCCGTGCCTATCCAAACAAAAAAATTGCCATTATCAAGTACGCGGTAGGGGGAACGGGCATAGCCCTAAATACAGGTTATAGTAACTGGCATCCAGCTTTTTACGAGGGAGAAGGGAGGAATCAGTATGATTTTGCTTTACGGGCCATTAAGAATGCTTTTGCAGCGCGGGATGTTGATGGTGATGGCGAAGAAGATGTGCTAACCCCCGCCGGAATTATTTGGATGCAAGGGGAGGCCGACGCCCACACTAGCCCAGAGTCTGCTAATGCCTATCTCGACAATTTGACAAACTTAATGGCCTTATTCAGGGCAGCACTTCGGGCCGATGATATCCCTGTTGTGATTGGCAGAATAACTGATTCCGGTTTGGGGGAAGAAGACATTATGCCGTTTATTAGTCGCGTTCACCTGGCCCAACAACTTTTTGTAGAACGCGATGTTTGCGCTGCATACATGACCGATACAAATAATTATAAGTATCTTGCATCAGATCCCTGGCACTACACCAGTCAAGGGTTTATTAGCATGGGAAATGATTTTTTCAATGCTTTTGATCAGTTGGCGAAAAACTGCGGCTCCGTTTTTCATCAATGAGTTGTTTATTTTTTTGAAACACGCTGGCGATTATCACTGGCGCACAAAACCATTAGTTTCAATACAGGGTAAAGCAACTCGCTTACACGACAGGTGTAAGTGAGGTTGCTTTCCAATACTCCTCTCAAAATCCCTGTTCGCACCTTTGTTTTTCTATTTAAATCTAGCCAGTGCTTTTTTGCTGTTTACACCGCACATCATTAACGGGGTTTTGCTATAACTCGTTGATATGGGGGTACTTGATTTATTTCTGGTTGTTTCTTTCGTTATCGTTATGAGTGATTAATGTTAACTCTGTGTTGCATTAATTTTATTGAATACGTATGTAGCCAATTGTGCAATATCTAAGTCCTCTATAGCATTAGCTCCGAGATGTTTTGTCATTGAATTGTTAGAAGAACAACAAAAAGACAACAAAAATAACCGTATGGGACACCGTTTTATGAAACAATTTAAACCCAACCTAATAAAAGCTGCGCTCATTTCAGGTGGCATGGCTTTTGGCAGTTCACCCGTATTTGCGCAAGACGCGAACACAGATGCGCCTGAAGATGCTGAACTTGAAGTTATTCAGGTCAGTGGTATTCGTGGAAGCCTGCAACGCGCGCAGGCGATTAAAATGAATAACACGTCAATTGTTGAGGCACTATCTGCAGAAGATATCGGAAAACTACCAGACACATCTGTTGCAGAGTCACTGGCTCGCTTGCCAGGTCTTGCTGGTGAACGCCGCAATGGTCGCACAAGTGGCTTGTCCGTCCGCGGATTCAACGAAAATTACGTGGGTACAACGCTCAATGGACGTGAATTGCTAGGCATGGGCGACAACCGTGGGGTTGAGTTTGATCTTTACCCCACTGAAATTGTTTCCAATATTCTTGTTTACAAAACGCCTGAAGCCGGTCTTATGACCCAAGGTATTGGTGGTACCATCGATATTCAGACGGTGAGCCCGTTAACGGCGAAAAAGACCATGGCGATTAACGCCAATTACGAAGTTAACCAGGAAGAGTCCGGTAATCCGGATTTTGATAACAAAGGGCACCGGGTGTCGTTTAACTTTGTTGATCAATTTGCCAACGACACCATCGGCGTAGCGCTTGCTATTGCCGACATGGAGTCGCCACGGCAGGAACAACACTTCCGCGGTTGGGGCTATGCAGATGCGGATGGCAGTAAAGCAGCAGATGGCGTAGAAGTACCTGAAGGTACCGTTATTCTAGGCGGGCATGATTCGTTTACCCGTTCGGCAATGTTGGAGCGTACGTCTATTGCCGGGGTTATTGAGTATGCACCTAATGAAGACCTGAAAATTCAGCTGGACGCCCTCTACATCGACTTTGAAGAAAATGACGTAAGGCGCGGTGTAGAGGAAGGCGGTGCTGCATGGGGCACGCAGGATTACACCATAACAGGCGTAGACAATGGGCTGGTGACGTCAGGTTACTACGACGGCTACCTGTCCGTCATTCGAAATGACTCCAGACAGCAAAAAGCTGAATTAACCACTTTTGGTCTTAATGCAGAATACATTGTCAATGAAGACTGGACGGCAACACTGGATGTTTCCAGCGGTAAAGTGGATAAAACCATCACAGATATTGAAAGTTATTCGGGTGTTGGTCGTGCCGGTGTGGATGGGCGCCCGCTTACCCCGCGCGCTTGGACGATGACATCAACGGGTGTGGTTTATAGCGATCACCCTACACTGGACAGTGTTGATCTTGCTGATCCAACGTTAGTGCGTCTCGCCGGTCCACAAGCCTGGGGTGGCTCACTAGGACCTGTGGAACGTTTTCAAGGAGTAGAAGGCTTTGGCCCTAATACTGCGCAAGATGGTTTTGTGAACGAACCCGTATTTGATGAGACCTTAGACGCAATAAGACTTGATGTAAAAGGGTATGTAGACTGGGGCATTTTTACTAAGCTTACTGCGGGCGTCAATTATCAGGAACGGGAAAAACAAAAAGATAACAATGGTGCTTACCTCACGTCACCCGTATGGCCCGACGCTGACCCTATTCCCAATCCGCTAGGAACTGCAGATTTAAGCTTTATCGGTATTGAAGGCGTAGTTGCCTACGATGGTTTGGCGCTCTACAGAGACGGCTATTATATCGAAACCGAAGCGGAATTATTTGAAAATGGTCGGTTAGGCGACTCTTACACCATTAAAGAAGAAATATTAACCACTTACGCTAAGCTTGACATTGATACCGAAATTGGTGACGTGCTGGTGTTTGGTAACTTGGGCTTACAAGTGATCAGTGTGGACCAAACTGGTGATGGCTTTAACACCACAACCGGCCCTACAGGCTTCACTTCTATAACTCCTATAAGTGATGGAGATGCTTACACTGACGTTTTGCCCACGCTAAACTTAAGCTTTGAAGTTGCTGAAAACCAATTCATACGTACGGCGTTAGGCAAAGTACTAAGTCGCCCTCGCATGGATGACATGAGGCCTAACAACACAGTGAGCTTTACATTTAACGATCAACAAATCGTTTCCACTAACGTTGCTAATGGCCCTTGGTCAGCGAGTGCTGGTAATGCAAGGCTGAAGCCATTGGAAGCGAACCAGTTTGATATTGCATACGAGAACTATTTTGCGGATTCTGGTTACTTTGCCGTTAGTTTCTTCTATAAAGATTTAACGAACTGGCACATAGCAGGGCAAACCATTGGCGATTTCTCTGGTTCTTATATCGAAGGTTTCCACCAGACATCCGGCCAAACGGACATCAATGGTGATGGTGTTGCTGACGAGAATGATATCGTTCCACCGGGTACATTTAACGGTGTGGTAAGTTTCCGCGAAGATGGCTTGGAGGGGTTTGTTCGTGGTTGGGAATTGCAGGGCAGTTTGCCTTTGGACATTATCCACGATTCTCTGGAAGGATTTGGTGTGTTCGCAAGCGCTACTTTCCTGGACGGACAATTTGATAACGGTGATGCTGTGCCCGGTTTATCCGAAGAGTCATACTCTTTTACCGCTTTCTATGAAAGCAATGGTTTTGAAGTGCGGGTTTCGGGTACGAAGCGAGACCCTTTCAGTACAGAAACTCGGGCAATAAGTTTGTCACTGGCGCAAATTGACGACCGCGGTGGGGAGCAATGGGATGCGCAAATCGGTTATGATTTCAGCGAATCAGGCATCGAGTCACTGGAAGGCTTGCGCATTACCCTTCAAGGACAAAACCTAACCGACGAACCCACTGTTCAAGCAAACCCTGGTGATGGCCGTCAAATTACGCAATATCAACAATTTGGACGTAACTTCCTGCTGGGAGTTAACTACACTTTCTAATGGGAACCATGCCCTCTTGTCTAAAGAGGGCGTTTTACACTACACAAAATAACTGATTTAGAAGCTCCATTGGTCGATCTGATTGGAGCTTTTTCTTTTTATCACAGCAACGTGATAGCTTTGGAGTGAATTGACGCTACGCGTAGCGTGAAGGGTGTGATGGTAACGGTCAAATGACAAAAAACGTAATTAAAGATGTGGTTATTGTAGGTGGCGGAACGGCAGGATGGATTTCAGCTGCAGTAATACAGCGCCTGCTCGGCGCAACGGTTAGCGTCAACCTTATTGAGTCAGAGGACATTGGTACGGTGGGGGTCGGCGAAGCAACGATTCCACCTATCACGCTTCTTAATAACATGCTCGGTATTGATGAAAAGGCCTTCATACGAGAAACAAACGCGACCATGAAGCTCGCCATACGCTTTGAAAATTGGCGTGTTAATGGTGAGCAGTACTACCATACGTTTGGCGCGCCGGGCAAGAGCTTCGCATTTTGCCAGTTTCACCATTATTTTAAGCGCGCTCAACAGCTCGGCCTAGAAGACTCCCTTTGGGACTACGATTTAAACTACCTGGCTTGTGAAGCCGGTAAATTTGCTCACATTGCCTCACCGGATCCGATAATTGAAATGCCTTATGCGTACCACTTTGACGCGTCTCTTTACGCCCGTTTTCTGCGTAAAAAATGTGAACAAATGGGCGTAACACGCACGGAAGGTATCATCACCAGCGTGCAACAAAATGCAGACAGCGGTTATATTGATAGTGTCACCCTCAAAGATGGTAAAAAAATATCAGGGGATTTATTTGTCGATTGCTCGGGTTTCAGGGGTTTGTTAATTCAACAAACACTAAATACCGGCTACGAAGATTGGTCTCATTGGTTGCCCTGTGATCGGGCTGTTGCCATGCCTTCAGAACGCCACGAAAAAACCAGCCCCTTTACACGGTCAATTGCCCATACTGCAGGTTGGCAATGGCGTATTCCGTTACAGCACAGAAATGGCAATGGATTGGTTTATAGCAGTCATCATTACACTGACGACCAAGCCCTCGATATACTATCAAGCAACTTAGAGACGGCGCCCATAGGCGATCCTAAGTACATTCATTTCAGAACGGGCAGGAGACGGAAGCAATGGCACAAAAACGTGATTGCAGTAGGTTTATCCGGCGGGTTTTTAGAGCCACTGGAGTCTACCAGTATACACCTGATCCAATCTGCTGTGGTGCGTCTTGTGCACTTGTTCCCCCACGATGGAATAAAGCAAAAACAAATTGAGGAATACAATAAACAATCGCAAATGGAGTTTGAGCAAATCCGCGATTTCATTATTTTGCACTACCACGTGAATGAGCGTAACGACAGTCAATTCTGGAAGGACGTAAGAAATATGGAGGTGCCGGAAAGCCTTATGCACAAGATTGAGTTGTTTACGGCATCCGGCAATTTATTCAGAGCTCAAAATGATTTATTTCTTGAGAGTTCATGGCTACAAGTACTGATGGGGCAGGGTGTTAAGGCAGGTGACTATCATCCATTGGCTAACGGGATGTCAGAGAAAAAACTCTTCGAATTGATGGCCAGTATTAAAAAAATCAAAAACGAACCAGTGGGAAAGCTGGCCAGTCACGATGACTTTTTGCGTGAGTATTGCCGTTTACAGAGGCCCTGAATACGTATTCAGGGCGTTGGTCTTGGGCAGTTGAGCCAGTAAAATCGACGCAGGTTCCATATTTAACAATATTTTAAAAAAGAGGTCGTTGTGCAGACATTCAATCGTTTCAAATTCTCGGTGGCTTCATGTGCGTTGTTGTGGCTTCTGGTGATCCCAACAATGGGGTTTTCCGCCCCTTTGCAAAAAGCGCTGGTGGCTTACCCGCCCAACTGGTGGGTCGGTATGGAAGCTCCTGTGGTTGAACTTATGATCTATGCTCAGGGGGTTGGCGACGACAGCGTAGTCTTGCGCAATGGCAACGGTAATGTGGCATCGGTGACACAGTTAGATAGCCCCAACTACCTGTTTGTAACACTGGACACGAAACACGCCGAGGAAGGTGATGTGGTACTGGCGTTTAGAGACGAAGACGGGAGTGAGAGAATACTGCACTATCCTCTTTTATCACGCAGTGAAGGTGCCCGCCAACGCAAAGGTTTCGGTCCTGAAGATGCAATTTATCTCATCGCGCCTGACAGATTTGCTAATGGCTCAACAACAAATGACAATATACCAGGTTACGCCGATAAAGCTGCCCGCTCCGAGAAGGGGGGACGACATGGTGGAGATATTCAGGGGATCATTGAGCATCTCGACTACATTGAAGAGCTGGGTTTTACGCAAATCTGGAGCATGCCGTTGCTCGAAAATGCCATGAACAATTACAGTTACCATGGTTATTCCATCACAGACCACTATCAGATTGACCCCCGTTATGGCAGTAATGATGACTATGTTGCACTGAGTGAGGCTGCTTCTCAGCGTGGAATTGGCCTGATTATGGATATGGTGCTCAATCATATTGGTAGTCATCATATTTGGATGCAAGATATGCCATCGGCAGATTGGATCAATAACGGTGGTAAGTTTGTTGGGACCAGCCATAAACGTGAAACCCTTCACGATCCCCATGTCATTGAGAGTGATAAAAAAGGGTTTAGCGACGGTTGGTTTGTCCCCACAATGCCGGATTTGAATCAACGCAATCCACATCTGGCCAATTATCTGATTCAAAACGCGATATGGTGGGTGGAGTACGCCAATTTAAGTGGTATTCGCGTTGATACTTATTCTTACTCCGATAAAGACTTCCTTTCACAATGGACAAGCCGGTTAATGGAGGAATATCCAAACCTTAACATTGTGGGAGAAGAGTGGTCGGTTAACCCTGCCATCACGTCCTATTGGCAAGCGGGGAGCTATCGCCATGACGGTTATCACAGTGCGTTGCCGTCAGTCATGGATTTTCCCCTCCAGGCCGCAGTGGTCAGAGCGGTAAACAGTGAAGAGCGTTGGGATGCCGGGTTTATTAACTTGTATGAAACACTGGCTACAGATTTTCTTTACGGCGATGCAAACAATGTGGTGATATTTCCGGATAATCACGACATGAGCAGAATTTACACGCAAGTCGATCACGATCTCAACAAATGGAACATGGCAATGACAGTGTTTCTTACCACCCGTGGCATCCCTCAGGTGTTTTACGGCACGGAAATCCTCATGCAAAACGGGGAGAGTGATGACCACGGAATCATCCGAACTGATTTCCCTGGTGGTTGGAGCGAGGACGAGGGCAAAAATGGATTTACAGGTGAAGGCTTGAACAAAGACGAACGTTGGGCGCAGGAACGGGTTAAGCAATTACTCTCACTGCGCAAAACTCACCCACAGTTCTTTAAGGGCGAGATGAAACACTATGCACCTGACGATGGTGTCTATACCTTCTTCAGAACAACAGGCAACGTGGATGATGGCATGTTGATGGTGGTACTGAATAAGAAAAAAATCGTACTTGATTTGGGAAAATACGGCTCTGTGTTGTCAGGGTATACCCGGTTGTCCCGATTGCGGGATGGCAAAACCTTTGGTGTAGGAGAAACCCTTACTTTGGAGCCAATGTCTGCCACTGTTTTTGTGGTAAGTGCTGAGTCTTCTCTTTGACTTATGCAACTGGCGTTAAATTGATGGCCCTTTAGCGCGTCATTGAAAAAGGGGGAAGCCATATTCGCTTCCCCCTTTCATATTTGCGGTCAGTCCGGTGCTTTTGATAACTGCGAACTTATCGATTCGCGCTATTACTCCGTTAAGCCCCGACGCTTCATCAATGCGTCAACAGATGGCGTTTTACCGCGAAATTCCACATAGTTTTCCATTAAATCTTCACTATTTCCTTTTGACAGAATTTCTTTGCGGAAGCGGTCGCCATTTTCCCGCGTTAGCCCGCCGTGTTCAGCCATATACGCAAATGCGTCCGCCGCGAGTACTTCTGTCCACAAGTAGGCATAATAGCCCGCCGAATAACCACCGGCGAAAGTATGACTGAAGTACGCTGACTTGTATCGCGGTGGCGCTGGCGCGTAGTCAATACCGTGCTTAGCCAAAGCCGCTTTTTCAAATGCAGCTACATCTGTGACTTCAGCATCCGTACTCAGCATGTGCCATTCCATATCGAGCAGCGCCGCAGCGAGGTATTCGACAGTATTAAAGCCTTGGTTAAAGGTGACGGCTTTCATCATTTTGTCCACCAGGGCCTGAGGAATGGACTCACCGGTTTTGTAGTGTTTGGCATAATTTGCTAATACCGCCGGGTCGATAGCCCAGTCTTCGTTGAATTGTGATGGGAATTCAACAAAATCACGAGCGGTATTCGTGCCGGCAAGACTGGCATATTTTACCAGTGAAAACAGGCCGTGATCGGCGTGACCAAATTCGTGGAAAAGGGTTTGCGTTTCGTCAAAAGACAAAAGTGTTGGTTCACCTGGTGCCGGTTTGACAATATTTAGTTCATTGTAAACCACGGGTTTAGTTCCGTTCATTAATGACTGAGTTACAAATTCACTCATCCATGCGCCGCCGCGCTTACCTTCTCTGGCATAAGGGTCGAAATAGAATAAGCCAATGTTGGAGCCGTCGTCGTTAAAGACTTCAAATAAGCGAGCATCTTCCACATAAACTGGCAGGTCCGTGCGTTCTTTGAAAGTAATACCATAGAGCTTTTCCATGGCAAAAAAGAGCCCGTTTTCCAATACCGAGTTGAGCTCGAAGTAGGGTTTTACTTCACTGTCATCAAGATCATATTTGGCCTTTCTGACTTTTTCTGCATAATAAGCCCAATCCCAGGGTTGTACCGATCCCTCAACGCCGTCAGCGTGCATCACTTCTTCAATATCCGCGGCTTCTTGCTTGGCTTTTTCAACCGCCTGAGGCGCTAAATCATCAAGGATCTTAAAGACATTTCCAGGCTGTTTAGCCATTTGGTTTTCAATCTTATAGCTCGCCCAGTTTGGAAAGCCTAATAGTGCGGCTTTTTCAGCCCTTAATTTAGTAAGTTTGAGAATTATGGGGCCATTTACGTCCAAGGCGCGATTTGCAGAGGTTTCCCATATCTTCTGGCGCAGTTGACGGTTTTCCAGGCTGGAGAGAATGGGTTGACGGGTCGTGTTCACCAGAGTGATCATATAACCGTCTTTGCCTACGGCTTCAGCGGCGTTCTTGAGGCCAGCAATGTCGCCATCAGATAGTCCGGCTAACTGTGCCTTATCATTCACTACAATGGTGTCATTTTTAAACGATGCCAGTACGTTTTGGGAAAAGTCTGTTTCCAGTTTAGTGATAGCTTCGTTGATGCCGCGGATTTGATCTTTTTCTGCATCAGTGAGATTAGCGCCAGCGCGGATGAAATTCTCGTAGGTCTTTTCTGTCAGTCGCCTGTCTTCACCTTGGAGTTCTTCGCGTTGTTCATATACTGATTTCACCCGCTCAAACAGTGCGGCATTGAGATAAATACTGTCTCTGTGGGCAGTGAGGCGGGGCGACATTTCAGCCTCAATACGCTGAATTTCATCGTTTGATACGATGCTTGAAAGGTTAAAAAATATGGTGGTAACTCGGTTGAGCAATTCACCACTTTTCTCAATGGCTAGGATAGTGTTGTCAAAGGTCGGTTCACCAGCCTGAACCGCAATATTGTTAATCTCTTCAATGTGCTCTTGCATGCCTTGTTCGAAGGCTGGCTCGTAGTGTTCGATTTTAATCTTATCAAATTCCGGTGCCTGATAAGGAAGTGGACTAGGCTTGAGTAAAACATTTTCCGAGCTAATCGTCTCATTAACAGATGGTTTGCTCGCGTTTTGGCTGCTTTGTTCGTTTGGGCTGCACGCTATCAGTGTTAGAGCGGACAAAACCGCTGACGCGAGGATAGATTTTTTCATTAGGTTCTCCGAGTCGTTCCGGCTTGTAAGCCAGATTATTGTTGTGTTTGCCTGACCACTTTACCAATGGTCGGCAAGATGAACAATGCACTCAAGCCTGAGGATTGTTTTGTTTGTCGAACCAAGGATTGATAGGGAGGCGTAATTTGCTTGAACCTGGCTTTCTAAGCGCGTATGCCTGTGGTAGAATGCGCGGCTAAAATTTGTGCAGCACACCACATCATTCGCTGTCGTTTTCCCCATCGCGGTTTATCTCTAAAACAGGAAAACGCATTGAAGCATTCGCACTTCAGGGGTGGCAAGAAAAGCACCTATGGCTACCCGTTATTCGAGGCGTCAGGTTAAGGGGTGTGGTCAATATCGTTTTCAGACATAACCGGGGTCGTCAATTTTTATGGCAAAGACAAATCTATTAAATCTCAATCGCGCAGGACTGCGGGCATTTTTTGCCGATATTGGCGAAAAGCCCTTTCGCGCCGATCAGGTCATGAAATGGATTTATCAGCAAGGTGTCAGTGACTTTGAGGAGATGACGAACCTCAACAAAAACCTGCGTGCCAAACTTATTGAACACGCCGAGATTGTCGCCCCTGACATTGCATACTATCAGGAAGCCAGTGACGGCACTATCAAGTTTGCGTTGGCACTGCAAGGCGGTCAGGAAGTGGAATCTGTGTGGATCCCCGAAGCGGAGCGAGCCACTTTATGCGTGTCTTCTCAGGTGGGGTGTGCCCTTGAATGTACGTTTTGTTCAACTGCTCAACAGGGGTTTAACCGCAATCTGTCGGTAAGCGAAATTATTGGGCAAGTCTGGCGTGTGGCAACCTTTTTAGGGCTGTCCAAAGACACATCTAAACGACCTATTACCAATGTGGTAATGATGGGAATGGGCGAGCCGCTACTCAATTTAAAAAACGTGGTGCCGGCGATGGATCTCATGCTCGATGATTTCGGCTTTGGTTTGTCAAAACGTCGTGTTACCTTAAGTACTTCGGGCGTTGTTCCGGCCCTCGATATGCTGGGTGACCAAATCGATGTCGCCCTTGCTATTTCTCTGCATGCGCCAAATGACACGTTGCGCGACGAAATAGTGCCAATCAATAGAAAATACAATATTGAGGCATTTTTGGCCGGCGTGCGTCGCTATCTGAGCAAGTCGAAAGCAAATCAGGGCAAGGTAACGGTTGAGTATGTCATGCTGTCAAATATTAACGACAGCACCGAACAAGCTCATGAATTAGCGAAGGTACTTAAAGAGACGCCCTGTAAAATTAATTTAATTCCGTTTAATCCTTATCCGGGATCACCGTATCTTTGCTCCAGTAATTCTCGCATCGATCGTTTCGCAAAAGTGCTGATGAGCTATGGTCTCACCGTGGTAGTGCGCAAAACCCGCGGGGACGACATTGACGCAGCATGTGGCCAGTTGGTTGGTGACGTTGTAGACAGAACCAAACGAATGCTAAAGAAACAGATGAAAGGCGAAGCAATTTCAGTAAAAATGGCGCAATAACAATTTACAATAAAGGTAAAAAGTTCATGCGATTAGGTTTACTTGGTGCGGTAATGCTGCTTTCGGGTTGTGTCAGTCAAACTCCTGGTTACCCCTCGGGGGATGAGTTCGATTTACAGCAGGCTGCAAAGACTCGTATTTCACTGGGGTTGACGTATCTAAAGAACGGAAATTACCAGCAGGCCAAGGTCAACCTGGATAAGGCGCTGGAGTTTGCCCCTCGTTACGCTGACGCACATTACTCTCTGGCTTACTATTACCAAACTGTAGAGGAGTGGGCGCGTGCGGATTCGGCCTATGAAGATGCGCTGAAACTGGCGCCGAGAAATCCCGATATTGCAAACAGCTATGGCGCGTTTCTTTGTCAGCAGCGTCGGTATGAGGAAGCAACGGAGTATTTTACTAAAGCGCTTGATAATCAGCAGTATGCAAACTCTGCGGAAACATATGAGAATATGGCTATTTGTGCACAGGCTCAGGGAGAAACTGACGAAGCCTTGCGCTATTTGGTTAGCGCATTGAATCATCAGCCCAGCAGAGCCAAAAGTCTGTTTATGCTAACTCAAATTTATATTAGTCAAGGGCGTTGGAATGAGGCAGAAAATGCCATGCGACGCTATGAAAAAGTAGCCCGTGTGAGTCCGGAATCCATACAGCTTGCCATTGAAATCGCTACTGGAAAGGGTGACACTGAAACGGCTGAAGGTTACGGTGAAATGCTCGTTACCATGTACCCCCAAAGCGTTGCAGCCAAAGCTTACAAAGCTGAAATGTTGAGTCAGACAAATGCTAGCGCGCAGATTGTCAGAACGACAAAACCCAAAGCTGCTCACGCCCCTGAAGCGACGACTGGCGCACCGGTGACCTCGCAAAATTCAGTGAAACCACAGGCATCCATTCCGATCAAAACGAACCCCAGCCACAACCCAAAAATGGAACCCGCGATAAAAAGCGATGACGCTGGCGCACAAAGTCGATACCATGTGGTTCAAAAGGGTGAGAACCTTTACCGTATATCACTGAAATACAATCTTAAAATGGCCAAAATTCAAGAATGGAACGACTTACCTGACCCCGGTGATATTGTGGTGGGTATGCGTTTGCGTTTGACGGCTCCCCAATAACACTGACAGGTTATCTAATGAGTTCACAAGAAAGTCAGGCAGAAGAAGCGATGGGCGACAACACCACTACGCCAGGTGCAATGTTGCGCCAGGCCCGGGAAAAACTTGGGCTAAGTCAGGCTCAGATGGCAGATAAGCTCTTCCTGAAACAACGAAATATTGATGACATAGAGGCAGACCGCCTCGATGAAAACATGTCTGTAACTTTTGCGAAAGGCTATGTTCGCATGTATGCCAAGCAGGTCGGCGTGGATGACAAACTGGTGATAAGCGAGTTTGAAAAGTTACATACCACCACCAAACCACCGGCTAAGTTACAGAGTTTTTCCCGGAAAGTTGCTAAACAGGCTCATGACGACCGCTGGATGATGGTGACATGGATAATTCTTCTGCTCATTGTTGCCGCTTCTGTAGTTTGGTGGTATCAGCAGCCTGATGATAACAGCGCCATTGGCACGGATAACAACCCGCCAGTGGCTGCCGGTTCCGCGTCTCAAGCCGCCCGAAATGAGATTGATAGCGAACCTGCGGATACTGGTGCCGCGCCTGTTTCGTCGCCTTCAGTATCAGAGGAACTACAGGACGCAGATCCTCAGGCATCGATGTTAGCATTGGCCGGCGAAAGCGATTCCGAAAGCTTGGATGCTGGTGTAGCTGATATTGGTATAAGCGACGCGAGCAATTCCGTGCTATCAGAGAGCGTTGGGGCAGCCGGTGCGTTGGCTGAGCAAGGAGAAAGACAGGTCGATGATATCGGCGGCGCACTGACTCAGCACAGAGACGTTGGAGAAGAAGCGCAAGCTGCTGCGGTAAACGACGCCGCAAAGACGGTTTCGCTGGTGTTTACTTTTGCCGAAGATTGCTGGGTTAACATTGAAGATGCTACGGGTGAAGCGATTGCTTATGGCGTAAAAAATACCGGACGGGTGATGCCGATTAGTGGACAGCCACCTTTCAAAGTAACCCTTGGTGCTCCGGACGGGGTGAGTATTACCTATGAAGGAGAAGCCGTTGATATATCCGCGTTTCAGGACGGTCGTATCGCTCGCTTCTCATTACCAATGCAGGATTAAGCATGTTTACTGAAAATCCTATATCAAGACGTAAATCGATAAGGATAAATGTGGGAAATGTCCCCATAGGCGATGGCGCACCCATCGCCGTTCAGTCGATGACGAATACCCAGACAACCGATGTAGATGCAACGGTTGCACAAATTAATCGCATTGTGGCTGTCGGCGGCGAGATCGTGAGAGTGTCTGTACCGACCATGGACGCCGCCGAAGCCTTTAAAGCGATCCGCGAACGGGTTTCCGTTCCGCTGGTTGCCGACATTCATTTCGATTATCGCATTGCACTGAAGGTCGCAGAGTATGGGGTTGACTGTTTGCGTATTAACCCCGGCAATATTGGGAATATGGAACGGGTTAAATCTGTAGTCGATTGTGCTAAAGACAAGAACATTCCTATTCGCATAGGTGTAAACGGTGGTTCCCTTGAACGCGATCTACAGGAAAAATACGGTGAGCCAACGCCGGAAGCCTTAGTAGAATCGGCCATGCGGCACGTGGAGATCCTAGACAAGCTCAACTTTGATCAGTTTAAAGTGAGTGTAAAAGCGTCGGACGTGTTTTTAGCTGTCGGTGCATATCGGTTGCTGGCCAAGCAAATAGAACAACCGCTTCACCTTGGTATTACCGAAGCGGGGGGGCAGCGGGCCGGCGCAGTGAAAAGTGCGGTGGGATTGGGCATGTTATTGGCCGAAGGCATTGGCGATACCCTGCGAGTATCTTTGGCGGCAGATCCGGTGGAAGAAATTAAAGTCGGTTTTGATATTCTCAAGTCGCTGCGGATCCGCAGTCGTGGTATCAACTTCATCGCATGCCCCAGTTGTTCTCGTCAGGAGTTTGACGTTATCGGTACGGTCAATGCGTTGGAACAGAGGGTTGAAGATATTCTAACCCCGATGGACGTGTCCATTATTGGATGTGTCGTAAATGGCCCCGGTGAGGCGGAAGTCTCAGATTTGGGTCTTACCGGTGCGCGAAATATGAGTGGTTATTACGAGGACGGGAAGCGTCAGCGTGAGAGACTTGCTAATGACGACCTGGTTGACCAACTGGAAAGACGTATCCGAGCAAAAGCGGCAAGGTTGGATGAAGCGAATAAAATCCCTGTCGCTGTCAAAGAGTCTTAATCTGTTTTCAAGTGCCAGGACGATTGTTGTTTAACGGTAAAGCCCCTATAATGCGGGGCTTTTATTTATCAGGATAATGAGAATTTCAGGTGGCTAAAACTATTCAGGCGATTCGGGGCATGAACGACTGCCTGCCGGAGGTGTCCGGAACATGGCAACGTGTTGAGTCAACGTTACGACAGGTCGTGGCAAATTACGGTTATCAGGAGATACGAACTCCTATTGTTGAAAGTACTGACCTGTTTAAACGTTCTATTGGTGAAGTCACTGATATTGTGGAAAAGGAAATGTATACCTTTGAAGATCGCAACGGTGACAGCCTCACACTGCGACCGGAAGGTACGGCTAGTTGTGTCAGAGCCGGCAACGAGCACGGTTTGTTGTATAACCAGCAGCAAAGACTGTGGTACATGGGGCCAATGTTCAGGCACGAACGGCCGCAAAAAGGACGGTATCGTCAGTTTCATCAGTTTGGCGTTGAAACGTATGGGCTCGAAGGACCGGATATCGATGTAGAAGTTATCCTGCTAAGCGCCCGTATATGGAAAGCATTTGGAATCAGTGATCAGGTTACTTTGCAAATCAATTCTCTCGGCTCTAACGATGCACGCCAGCGTTATCGCGACGCATTGATTGATTACCTTAAGGTGCGTTCCGCTCAGTTAGATGAAGATTCTCTGCGTCGACTAGAGACAAATCCGCTGCGGGTATTAGACTCCAAAAATCCGGATGTGCAGGCAGCAATTCAGGACGCGCCATCGTTACTTGATTACTTGGACGATGAATCACAAGCACATTTTTCAAATTTATGTGAACGATTGTCACAAGCGGGTATCCAATACGAGGTTAATCCACGCTTAGTTCGCGGTCTGGACTACTACAACCGCACTGTTTTTGAGTGGGTAACGGAGAGTTTGGGAGCGCAGGGCACCGTGTGTGCAGGAGGGCGTTACGACGGGCTGGTTGAGCAGCTCGGCGGAAAGGCTACACCTGCAGTTGGTTTTGCCATGGGTATGGAGCGGTTGGTGTTGCTGTTAACTACGTTGCAAGCCACCGGACAAGATAATATAGCCGCCGATGTCTATGTCACGTCTTTAGGGGCTGATGCATACGCGCTTGAAGTGGCTGAATCCCTGCGCGATGCGTTGCCATCGCTAAAGGTGATGATGCACTGCGGTGGCGGTAACTTTAAAAAGCAATTGAAGCGAGCAGATAAAAGCGGCGCAGCAGTGGCTGTTTTGCTGGGCTCAGAAGAGGCTGAAAACAAGCAGGCCACGGTTAAACCTTTGCGCGGTGAAGGTGAACAACAAACCGTGTCATTAGCAAATTTGGCCGATGTGTTAAAAGCACAGATGGATTAATCGCTACCTGATTGAGTAGCAGGAAACGGGTTTTAGAGGTCATATACATGGAACAATTCGCCACAGAAGAACAACAAGTTGAAGCGATAAAGAAATTTATGAAAGACAATGGCGCAGCCATTGTTATTGGTGCGGTGTTAGGGTTGGGCGGACTGTGGGGCTGGCGCTATTATTCCGATACTCAACGCGTCGCCAAGGAAGAAGCGTCTGCCGCTTATCAGGCTGCTGTGCAGGCCATTGAAGCTGACGGTAATACAGAAAAGCTCGATAACTTCATAGCGCAAACAGAAAATACGGGTTATGCCACCATAGGTGGACTTGTGGCAGCGCAACAAGCCGTAAACGCCGGTGATTTAGACCTGGCGAAAATGCGCTTGTCAGAAGTACAGTCCACGACGGCTGATCCACACCTGGCAACGATGGCTGGGATTCGGCTCGCCCGGGTTCAAATTGAGTTGGGTGAAGTTTCTGATGCCCTCAATACGCTTTCAGCCCTCAACGACAATGCTTTTGCAGCTAAAATCAGCGAAGTAAAAGGCGATGCATATGTAGCACAGGAAAAATTTGATGACGCACGTCTTGCGTACAGCCAGGCCCTTGAAAAGGCTGCGGGCAACGTGTTACTTGAAATGAAACTCGACAATTTACCGGCTTTAGCCAGTAATTAATGACAACAGAGGTATCGGATTTGTTATCAACAACGTGTGACCGCATTGGTCGAATTACACGTGCATTAGGTGTTGCCGCGGTGCTGTCCGCCACGCTATCAGGATGCACAACCATCACAGATTGGTTCGCAGATGAGGAAGAGTTGGAAATTCGTCGCATCGCGCCACTGGATGCAAAGTTTACCCCAGTTGTTAATTGGGAAACTGAAGTTGGTGATGGCATTGATGATTATTTTTCCCGCCTGCGCCCGGTTTTTGCTAACGACAAGTTATACATGGCTGATCGCCACGGAGTGGTGGCGGCGCTAAGTCCTGATACAGGGCGCGTTATTTGGGAACAAGATTTTGCTATCTTCACCGATGAAGGCATGATGGCGTCTGTACGGCGCTTATGGGCGAGTGGTCAGTCCGCAAAAATCGCAGGGTTGGCTGTCGATGGAGATTTCGTGCTGGTCGGCACTGAAGATGGCATACTCATGGCGCTGAATGCTGAATCAGGCGCGTTAGAGTGGTCGCAAACTGTGCCTGGCGAAATTCTGGCAGCGCCGGCTACTGGCGAAAACAAAGTGGTCGTAAATACCGGTGCGGGTACGCTTTTTGCGTTTGATTTACGCACTGGCGAACCTGCGTGGCAACACGAGGGAGATGTTCCTCCATTGTCACTAAGAGGTATATCAACACCGGCTATCAGTAATGGTGGGGTGATTGTTGGAACGCCTACTGGGAAAGTACAGGTTAATATCATTGACTCTGGTTTGGTGGCATGGGAAACCGCTGTTACGTCACCTGCAGGCGCTACGGAACTCGAGCGTATTGTTGATGTTGATGCCGCGCCCTTGATGTTCGGTGGCACCATTTACGTCATTTCCTACAACGGCACACTTGCTGCAGTAGAGTTGCGTTCAGGTCGTGTGATTTGGAAGCGCGAGTACGGTTCATACCGCAATGTTACCATGGACGGCACTACCTTGTTCGTGGTAGACAATGACTCGTATGTTTATGCGTTAGATCGCCGCAACGGGGTCGAGCTTTGGTCGCAGAGCGGCTTGAAGAAGCGCTCATTGACAGCAGCAGAACCCGTGGGCGATTACATTGTTGTGGGTGACAAATGGGGTTTGATTCATTGGCTTGATAAATCCACCGGTGAAATGGTAGCCCGCTACGATCTTGGAGGGGACGATGAAGACGAATCTGTTTATGTATCTCCTCTGAATGTGAATGGCAACATCATCGCTGTCACAAGGGAAGGTGACGTCGCGTCATTTTCTTTTCCTCAGTAAAGAGTGATACGTCAGCCTTGTGCTGACGACTCCTCTAAATCAGGTTATAATCCTGCGATTCAATTGTGGCTGCGCCGATAACGCGGCCACTGCTTATCTCTCATTACTCAATTTAGGACTTCAAGCATGTTGCCTGTAGTTGCCCTCGTGGGCCGTCCCAACGTGGGGAAATCCACACTGTTTAATCGACTGACCAACACCCGAGATGCACTAGTTGCAGACTTCCCTGGTTTAACAAGGGACAGAAAGTACGGTCAGGCGACGTACGAGCAAAAGCAATTTATCGTTGTTGATACAGGGGGCATAACGGGCGACGAAGACGGTATTGATGCCGAAATGGCACAACAGTCGTTGCGTGCTATTGATGAAGCTGATGTGGTGTTATTCCTTGTTGATGCCAGAGCTGGTTTGTTGCCAGCCGATATTGGTATCGCAGACCACCTGCGCAAAATAAACAAAAACATGTTTGTCGTTGCAAACAAAGTGGATGGGATCGACGGGGACAGTGAGACAGCTGATTTTTATACCCTTGGTATGGGTCAGGTACATCAAATTGCTGCGGCTCATGGACGGGGGGTATCAGCACTGTTAGCCCATGCACTCGTTCCCCTCGCAGAAGCATTTCCCGATATGCAGGTCGAGCCAAAAGCTGAGGAAGAAGAGCTGGACGCCGAGGCACAGTTGGAACGCTTACAGGGGCTGCCCATAAAACTTGCAATAGTGGGGAAACCCAATGTGGGTAAATCAACACTAACCAATCGTATCTTAGGGGAAGAACGGGTCGTGGTTTATGACATGCCTGGTACCACACGGGATAGTGTTTATATTCCACTGGAGCGTGATGAGCGTGAATATATACTCATCGATACCGCAGGTGTGAGAAAACGCAGAAAAGTTGCCGATGCCGTAGAGAAATTTTCTATTGTAAAAACGCTGCAGGCTATTGAAGAAGCCAACGTGGTATTGCTGGTGGTCGATGCAAGAGAAGGGATTGCCGATCAGGATTTAAGCTTGTTGGGTTACATTTTAAACTCCGGCCGGTCATTGGTGATAGCCGTGAATAAGTGGGATGGGTTGGATACCGACGTGAAAGACGACATCAAGCGGGAATTGGACAGACGGCTTGGGTTTATCGATTTTGCCCGTTTGCACTTCATTTCCGCATTACATGGCTCTGGTGTCGGTAACCTGTTTGAATCCGTGATTGAAGCTTATCAAAGTGCGACAAAACGGGTGAGTACTGCGTTGTTAACCCAGATAATGGAAATGGCGCAAGAAGAGCACCAGCCGCCATTAGTGCGAGGTCGCCGGGTTAAAATGAAGTACGCCCACGCAGGCGGATACAACCCGCCCGTGGTGGTTATTCACGGGAACCAGGTCAACGATTTACCGGGCGCGTACAAACGGTATCTGATGAACTATTTCAGAAAGTCGCTGCAGGTAATGGGCACGCCTATTAAAATTGAGTTCCGTGAAGGCGCAAACCCATTTGAGGGAAAGAAAAACCAGTTAACGTTAGCGCAACAGCGAAAGCGCAGACGCATGATGGCTTTTCACAAAAAGAAAAAGTAGCTTTACGGGTTGTCAGCCTCTGCCTGGATGCGGCGAATGCTTTCCATCAGGGGGGATGGCCCTGGTACCGTGATTTGCGGCAAAGCAAGGGCAACGAGTCTGTCTGCCACCCTGGGAGGAAAGGTGGTTGAGATGGTCACCAGCTTGTCTTTCATTTCAAATGCATAGGTCGTGGCGTAAATGGGTTCGGCCTCAGCCAGGATGGCATGAACTGCCATGCGATAGCCTTCATATACACTACCATCACTGCCGGGGGTATCAAATGCCGCAACCGGTTCATCAATATATAGTGTCATTGATTGCGCTTCTGCCATTTGTCTGGCTTCATTGAGGTTCATCTGCAGAGCCTGCTGCAAACGAACCGCTTTACTTCCAGTATTAAGGTTTAATACAGGTGCCACTGTCACGTCCAGCAGTGCGTCATCGTATTCGGGGTGTACATAGCGGGTAATCACCCCTTTAAACGGGTCGGGATACAGTTGTGTATCCAAGCGGGTGAAATTATCAATATACTCAGGGACTGACATTTCAGACAGGTAGTTACTGGCCCCAAGCTTCTCAAACAGATACGCCGCCGAGAAGACCTCTTTGGCAACGACTTGTAACCACCAGTGCTCTAGTACATCGTTGACAATCGCAGGCTTGTCTTTATTGTGAGCCTCTGTGGAGGTAAATATGGCGCTGTCAATTTCAACGCCCCGCCACTGAATGGTAAGTTCGGTGAAATACCGTGTGCTTGCGATACCATTCAAAGGCTCGGGATGCGTTGTTTGTTTGTCCTCTGAAGATGGCGCTGTGCCCAATGAGGCTATAAGAAGTTCATAATCTGCTTCACTGGACGCGGGAAATACGTTCTCAAACCACCCGCGTTGCTGCAAGGTGGTGACAAACAAGTTGCCGCTTAACGCATCTTCCACGCATGCCGCACCGTTTACGTGAGCCTGGTGGCACATGCGTTGCAGCGTCTCGCTGGGGTAGGTGCCATAAAGAGAGATAGGCGCCATCACCCTGTATTCAGGGAGAAATGATTCATTAGCTGGCTGAGGAGACGGAACGTGCTGACAACCGTAAAAAAAGGCAGACAGCAGCACAATACACACCTTATTCACGGTACATCCTGTGATGATAGAGGGCGTAGTGTGACCCAAGCGTCGGCGTTGCTCAAGCCACTTTGCAATTTTTATTTTAGCTTTTTGTATCAACAGAGATAACTTTACTGGTAATCGCACCTTCTGCTAGCCGGGTTTCTAAAATATCGCCGGTATTGACATTTCCGGAGTGAGTAAGGGGGATATTGTTCACCATTGAGATAGAATATCCTCGGCTCAGTGTGCTTAGTGGGCTGACGCTGTGAAGCACGCCAGCGGCGCTGGCGAGTGCGCGCTGTTTGTCTTTGAGTGTTTGCAAACACGCGCGATTTAGTGCCTTTTGTAACGAAGCTTGGCGATCTTTTGCCCGTAAGATGCGGTTTACGGGTGTCATTTGCTCCAGCTTGTTTTGCCACTGGCTGAGTGTACGCCGTTCCTGAGACAAGCGCGCTGTCATTGCGTGGGTCAAAGAGAGTGCAAGTCGATCTAACGTTTGCGCCTGGTGTTCCAGTTTTCTAGATGGGTGTACAGCTTTAAGGCGAGCACACAATAAGAGCATTTTGTGTTTGTGTTCGCGTAATTGTTGCATCCACGCTCGAATCAATTGTTTTTCTTTGTCGCGGCATGTAATTTGCTGGCTTTCCCAGTCCTGACTCAGTAATTCCGCGCCAGCTGAGGGGGTTGGGGCGCGCACGTCGGCGACAAAATCGGCAATGGTTACGTCAACTTCGTGACCCACCGCGCTGACAACCGGTATCGGCGAAGCAGAGATACAGTGAGCCAGGCTTTCATTGTTAAAGCACCACAGGTCCTCCAGTGCCCCCCCGCCCCGGGTGAGTAGTATCACATCAACTTCATTGCGACGATAGGCGGTTTCAAGTGCTTTAATGATATGAAAATGCGCCTGTTCGCCCTGTACCATTGTAGGATACACAATTACTTCGGTAGATGGACTTCGTCTTTTTAATACGGTGAGTACGTCGTGAAGGGCTGCGCCGGAAGGTGATGTGATTACGCCTATGCGCTTGATTACCAAGGGTAGGGGACGTTTGGCGTCGGCGTCGAATAAACCGTCGCGCTGTAGTTTCGACTTTAATGCTTCAAATGCTTGTTTCAGGTGCCCTTCGCCATCGGGCTCAAGGTGTTCTGCTACCAGTTGATAGTCTCCGCGAGGCTCGTAAAGACCGACAGAGGCGCGAACAAGCACTTTATCTCCTTCTTTGGGCCGTTGCTTACAGTAGCGGTTCGTGTTTTTAAACATGGCCGCCTTTACTTGGGCTTTATTGTCTTTTAGCGTGAAATACCAGTGTCCGGATGCGGCACAGACAAAATTAGATATTTCGGCTGATAGCCAAATAAGCCCGATTTCACCTTCAAGTACGGTTCTTGCCAGGCGATTCAGCTTGGTAACCGTCAAAATTTGACGGGATGACGACGGAGTGTTGAAAATCATAGATAAAAAATATTCAGGTTTAATACGATTAGAGTTTACCTGATTATGAAAAAACACTACAATTGCGCCGCAATTAACTATCCACTTATTCAGGTGTTATTGCATGCTCAGAATCATTCAAGAAGCTCTTACCTTTGATGATGTATTGCTGGTACCCGGGCACTCTACAGTCCTCCCTCATACAGCAAACCTCCAGACTAAACTGACTCGTGGCGTGTCGCTGAATATCCCTATGGTATCTGCGTCGATGGATACGGTAACGGAAGCGCGTCTGGCGATCGCCCTTGCTCAGGAAGGCGGCATTGGCTTTATTCACAAAAACATGGAGCCCGCGGAGCAGGCAAAGCACGTTCGTGAAGTGAAAAAATACGAATCAGGTGTGGTTTCCGATCCAGTGACAGTTGAACAAACAACCGCCATTGGTGAAGTTTTGACGATGAGTAAAAATCTGGGATATTCCGGCTTTCCCGTAATTGACAAAGATAACAACCTGATTGGAATCGTAACTGGCCGGGATATGCGCTTTCAAAACCGCCTTGATTTACCGGTGAGCCAGGTGATGACGCCAAAAGAGAAACTCGTTACGGTAAAAGAAGGGGCTAACCCCGACGAAGTGCTGGATCTGATGCATGCTAATCGCATTGAAAAAATTCTTGTCGTCGACGATGGTTTCAAGCTCAAAGGCTTGATCACCGTAAAAGACTTTCAGAAAGCTGAAAACAAACCCAATGCGTGTAAAGATTCTCTGGGCCGTTTGCGCGTAGGTGCAGCGGTGGGTGTTGGAGCCGGTACAGACGAACGCATTGCAGGCTTGGTTGATGCGGGTGTAGATGTACTATTAATTGATACTTCCCATGGTCATTCGCAAGGGGTTATTGACCAGGTTTCCCGAATTCGTGGCGCTTATCCTGATTTACAGATTATCGCCGGGAATGTGGCAACGGCTGATGGGGCAAAAGCCCTCGCTGATGCCGGCGTTGATGGTGTTAAAGTGGGTATTGGTCCGGGGTCTATTTGTACTACGCGCATTGTTACCGGTTGTGGTGTGCCGCAGATCACGGCCATTGCAGATGCTGTGGATGCCCTGGAAGGTACTGGTATTCCGGTTATTGCTGATGGCGGTATTCGTTTTTCTGGTGATATTGCTAAAGCGTTAGCCGCTGGTGCAAGTTGTGTCATGGTCGGCAGCATGCTGGCAGGTACCGAAGAAGCACCAGGTGAGGTTGAGCTATATCAGGGCAGATATTATAAGTCCTATCGTGGTATGGGCTCCCTTGGGGCCATGAATCAGCGTCACGGTTCGTCTGATCGCTATTTCCAGGCGTCGGACAATGCGGAAAAACTGGTGCCCGAAGGCATCGAAGGCCGGGTGGCTTACAAAGGGCCAATTGCAACCATTATCCACCAGCAAATGGGCGGTCTTCGTTCTGCAATGGGTCTTACTGGTTGTGCCGATATTCCCACGTTAAATACTAAAGCACAGTTTGTGCGGGTAACCTCTGCGGGTATGGGGGAATCTCACGTGCACGACGTTAGCATTACTAAGGAAGCGCCCAACTACCGCTTGGGCTAATCGCCGATAAATTAGTAGTTTGTTTAGGCTGGTATTTCTACCAGCCTTTCTGTTTTATTTTACGGGTAAAAACATGACCACGAATATTCACAGCCAGCGCATACTTATATTGGATTTTGGCTCTCAATACACACAATTAATTGCACGTCGAGTACGTGAAATTGGCGTTTATTGTGAGCTGTGGGCCTGGGATGTCACAGAAGAACAAATTCGGGAATTCAACCCAGACGGTATTATTTTGTCTGGTGGACCGGAGTCGGTTACTGAATTGAATTCGCCCCGTGCGCCAGAATACGTCTTTGCCGCAGGCGTGCCAGTTCTGGGGGTATGTTATGGCATGCAAACCATGGCTGAACAACTCGGCGGTAGCGTGCAAGGCTCTAATAAGCGTGAATTTGGTTATGCCCAGGTCGAGGTGATTAAATCAAGCCCGCTGTTAGAGACCATCGAGGATCACATTGGCGACAATGGCAATGGGTTACTGGATGTATGGATGAGTCATGGTGATAAAGTGGCTCAAATTCCCGCTGGTTTTGAGACCATTGCCCAAACGCCTTCCTGCCCTCACGCGGCTATGCATAATCCTGAAAAACGTTTTTACGGCGTGCAGTTCCATCCGGAAGTTACCCATACTCGTCAGGGAATGCGAATTTTACGTCAGTTCGTCATGGATGTGTGTGGTTGTGAAAAACTCTGGACCGCCGATGCCATCATCGAAGATGCCATTGCCCGCATTAAAGAGAAAGTGGGCGATGATGAAGTGATTTTAGGACTGTCTGGCGGTGTGGATTCCTCTGTGGTCGCCATGCTTATTCATCGCGCCATTGGTGATAAGCTAACCTGTGTGTTTGTGGATAATGGTCTGCTGCGCTTAAATGAAGGCCAGCAAGTCATGGATATGTTCGGTGATCATTTTGGTTTAAATATCATTAAGATCGATGCCGAAGAGCGCTTCCTAGCCCGTTTGGCAGGAGAAGAAGATCCCGAGAAAAAACGTAAAATCATTGGTAATGAATTTGTCGCGGTATTCGACGAAGAAGCGTCAAAATTATCCAATGCCAAGTGGTTGGCCCAAGGGACTATTTACCCTGATGTGATTGAGTCTGCCGGTTCCGCCACCGGTAAAGCCCATGTGATTAAATCTCACCACAATGTGGGGGGCTTGCCGGAAGACATGAAGATGGGGCTAGTTGAACCCTTGCGGGAACTGTTTAAAGACGAAGTTCGCAAAATCGGTTTAGAGTTGGGTTTGCCCTACGATATGTTGTACCGTCATCCGTTCCCTGGCCCGGGTTTAGGGGTGCGGGTATTGGGCGAAATCAAAAAAGAGTATTGTGATTTACTCCGTCGCGCCGATGCCATCTTCATTGAAGAGCTGCACAATGCCGATCTTTACCACAAAGTGAGCCAGGCCTTCACCGTATTCTTGCCGGTGCGTTCAGTCGGTGTGATGGGGGATGCCCGTAAATACGATTGGGTGGTTTCCTTACGTGCCGTTGAAACCATCGACTTTATGACCGCCCATTGGGCCCACCTGCCTTATGATTTCTTGGGTAAAGTATCTAACCGTATTATCAATGAAATCGACGGTATTTCCCGGGTGGTATATGATATTTCCGGTAAGCCACCGGCCACCATTGAGTGGGAGTAGAGCTAGTTGTAAATAGCTAATCCGCTTTTTAAAAAATACAATGCCAGTCAGTTTTGTGACTGGCATTTTTTATTGTCGGCTAAGTTTGCGCATTGCCCAAAGCCCTATCACTGGGCCGGGGAGTAACCACCAGACCACCCACAATCCTTGCCATTGCCACAGCGCAGTGGTTAATGCGATGGATGGAATGGTGAGCGCAAAGCCGATGGCATTTAACATGGCCAAGGTTGAGCCGATGCGTTCTTTGGGGGCGGTTTCTGCGGCCAGGGCTGAAAATTGCGGCGAATCGGCAATGACGGTCAGGCCCCACAAAGCGAGTAAAACGAGCATCACCGTGGGGGACAAAAAGGCAACCAGGGGGTAAAGCAGACAAATAAGCCCGGAACAGCCAAGGGCCAGGCGCGCCACGAATAGACTTCCTAATGGTCGGCTCAGCGCTCCGCCGCCTATACAACCCATCAAACCCAGAGCGATGATAGTAAAGGCCACTAATGACGCAGAGAAACCTTGTGTGTGTAGTCGCCCTATTTCCCGGGCCACCATAAAGGGCACTAGGGTCCACAATGCATACAACTCCCAACTGTGACCAAAGTAGCCCATTGCCACAGCGCGAAAACGGGGTTCCCGTAAGGCCACGAGCCCGTCTTGTAATCGTGCCTTACCACTAGAGGGGGGTAAATGGGGGCCATCACCGAGAACGAAAATAGCCGCGCCACCCAGCAATGCTAACAGCGACGCGCTCAGTAGTGTCCATTGCCAAGGTAACGCGAGGGTGGCGCCACGCAGCAGATGAGGCAGGGCAGTGCCTAGGGTTAACATGCCCACTAGCCATGCCAGTGCGGCGCCCACATATTTAGGTATCCAGCCAATCACTAACTTCATGCCAAGTGGGTAGATGCCAGCGAGGCACAAACCGGTAAGAAACCGTAATAACAACGCCAAGGGCAGGTGGGCTGCCACAATGACAAAGCCGGCATTTGCCAGCGCGCCGGCTAGGCAGGAAAGGGCAAAAATACGGCTGGCACGCATTCGGTCCGCCAACCCTGTGGTGGCAATAAAGAGTGTACCAATAATGAACCCTGCTTGGACGGTAAGGGTTAGCCATCCCAGATCTTTTTCACTTAGCCCCACATCGGCAATGAGGGCCAAGCCCACGCCATTGATGGAGAACCAAAGGGACGTGCCACATAGCTGAGCTAGCACGACAACGAATAATGGATGACGTTGAATAAAAACTGTCATGCCTTCACCCTATTCGATAAAAGAAACCGCCCCTCATTAACCCTTAAGGTCATTCAAAACCTGCTGATTAGAGGGGCAGAGGCTTATTTTGAGCAACACGAACCAGGGACACGTGCATCACAAGACAACGGACTATTCGCAACCGCCGACTCGATGTCACCCTGATTCGCTAATAATGACGTGACTGACTTAACCTGTTTATAGCCGGTTTTCAGCAGAAACGTGGGTGCCCGGCCATAGCTTTTAATACCAACAACATAAAGTCCAGACTCAGGGTGAGAAAGCTCAGCTACGCCATGCTCAGGCACAGAGCCACAAGTGTGCAGGTTGGGATCAATCAGGGGGCCGAGGTTAACCGGACTTTGTGTGGCAGGATCAATGGCGATGCGCAGCTCACTTAGTAACGCAAGGTTGGGGCGAAATCCAGTGGCGGCAATGATTTCATCTACTGGGGGCAACGCCTTTGAATGGCTGTGTACCACCAGTTTGCCATTATCACTTTGAATTTTTTCGATGGCGATATGGGTAAATACTTCGATTTTACCCTCTTCCAATAGTGTTTGAATATGCACTTCGAGCCTTCTGCGTTCTTGTAGCTCATCGTTTTTTGGAGAGCGCACGATATTATCCACAGTTGCTTGACGGATCCCCCATAAAATACGTGTGTCTTGTGCTTGTTCAGACAGTTTGACAAGATCTTGCAATGCGTTATAGGCCGAATGGCCGCCACCGATGACCAGTACGGTTTTGCCTGCAAATTGCTCACGACGAGCACCCAGAATATTCGGTACCCCGTAACTAATTGATGAGGAAGCCGCAAGCTCGCCGATAGCGGGAATACCATGGGCGCCAAGCCAATTGGGAGTCTGATAGGTACCCGATGCATCAATGATGGCCCGAACAAGGATGTCGCGCTCACCGTCAGCATTGGAAACTCGGACCACGAAGGCGGCGTCTTCCCGTCCGTCGTTGCGCAAAACATCGTGATATTGGCGGCTGATGTTGTCAACACGGGTATTTAAATGCAGGTGTGGCGCAATCTTTTCATGGGATGCCAAAGGAAGCACATAGCGATCAAGCAATTCCCTTCCCGTTGGAAAATCGGTGAGCGCCGGTTCGGTCCAGCCCGTTTCTTTAAGTAACGATATCGCGGTAGGATCCATATTGTATGCCCAAGGCGAAAACATGCGCACATGAGCCCAGTTTGCAATGTTGGAACCGGCACAGTCACCGGATTCAAACACAATGGGGGTTAGCCCCGCGTCGAGTAAGTTCACCGCGGCGCTAAGCCCGATGGGGCCGGCACCGATGACAGCGATGGGCAAGTTTTCCACATTACATGACATAAATAGTCCTCCAGGATGTTGTTGGTAACAACTATATGGTTAAAAAAATAGCTTACGCGCCGAGTCGGGCGCGGGCTGCCACAGTTAATTTGTTCAGCAATGCAAGGGCGGCATCCACCACATCATCAGGAATATCTGCGATCATTGATGCCTCTTCTGCAATCAGGCTTTTGCGTATGGTTGCATAGAGTGCCTGGCCTTCGTTGGTGAGCGATAGCTGAACTGCGCGTTGATCATGGGGATCTAAGGTCTTTTGCACATAACCTTTACGAAGTAAGGCATCAACCACACGGCTTGTGGTGCTCTTATCTAGGCACATTTCTTCCGCTAAGGCTTTTAGCCTTAAGGGGCCACGTTTTACCAAGGTTTCCAGGGCGTAGCACTGAGCCACCGACACGTTATGGCAGCATATGCTTTCACGATCGCGAAATTGGTGTACGCGGATCAGCTGATTAACGGTTTCGTAAAGCGCTTCTGCGCGCTTGAGTTTTGTGTCCATTTGGGTGCTACTGACTTATGTTGTTAGTAACAACATTATCGTATCATTTTGTTTTCTGCAAGCCTTAAGACTTGTTCAATGGCACTGTATTTTAAGGGAATGACTAGGGGGACAACGTGGAGGTGGTTACCACGGCCGTAGGGTAGGCAGGAACGTAGAACCGGTATTGTTAGGGCTAAAATAATAACATACTGGCTTCAGGGTGAAGCCAGTATGTCATATTAGTAAAAAAGGTTAATTACTGTTCATCTTCAGTTTGCTGCGTGTCCTGAGGAGCCTCCTCTTTTTGTTTATCTGGCGTTAGGGTTTCAAGTTTGGCGTCGTCAATTAACGCCGTTGCCCGATAGTTGGCCAGTTTGAAATACTCAGGGCGTAAAGAGCTTTTAAGTATGTAGCCACCGGTATCCTGTTTTCCTATTTGATAGGTGATGGTGTCATCGGTTTGGGTGGTGACACGAATGGACAGCACGGGTTCTGAGAGTTTGTATTCTGGCTTATCCTCTGTACCCATGACGCTTTCGTATTGGATACTGGCAAGGGTATCGGCCAGGTTATTCACCGCATCACTATCGAGGTAGGTGCCATCGGCGAGATCCACGCCCTCCCAACGAGTGGAAGGAGTGGCATCGCTGGATGGGTCATCCTTGTTGTCGTTGTCACTGGCTACAGGTTGCACCGTTAAGCCATTAACGGCAATTTGGGCAATGGAAGATTTATCGATGTTAAGGAGTGATTTATCTTCCCAACCGGTTTTATCAACGGATACCTCATAAGAAGCCATCTCGATGGTATGAATATCATCACTCTTTTCTTCCCTCGCATGAATAATTCGCATACTCGGAGAGGTTCCTAAATAGATCCGTGCCAGGTTCTCACCCTTCGATGCCAAGGTAATGCGTCGTTCAAATTTATTGTCAGACACTTCAAAGCGTTCCTGGGCGCTGGTACTGGTGGCTACCGGACGGGTGACCTGCACTGTTGCCAATTTATTCAATAGCTCAGTGATTTTTGTTTTATTCGCTGGAAAATTATCCAGTTGGGGCAGTACCCACTGGTTATCCTGTTTACGCAAATGGACTTTTTCATCTTCATCAGCGCCTTCTAAAACAATATCATCGATGCTGTCTTGTTCAAATTGAACAAAAGCAACGGGATCGGCTTTTGCTGTGACATCTCGCTTGGTCAGACCTATGCCCGCAACCAGAATGAGCTGAACAACCAGCAAGGCAACGAGCAAATTAACGGTGTTCTTCATTTACTTTACCTCCGCCAAAATTGCATTGTATTTACGGCTATCTGCCGCCGCGACACTATGACGCCATGCCCAAATTAGGATGAGAGCCAGTATGGCCAGTCCATAGTTAGCCCACTCCCACCAACGTTGTTCATCCGGTGACATGGGGAGCAGGGTGCGGGCGAGTTGGGTTTGTCCTCTAAGGGCAAGTAATCCCCGGTCTTCTAAGGACCAATCAATGGTGTTTTGTACAAAATCCAAGGGCTTGGTGTAGTAGGTATTTAAACTTTGCGATACCAGGCTCACCGCCGCATCCGAGGCAAAGGTATTGCTTGCAACCACTGTGAGTCGGGCAGAAGAGGGCGACCGCGTGATGACACTGCCAATGGCCGATGGGGGCTCCTTATCATCTGCTGTCTCCGACTTATCTGGCTCCGACTTATCTGTCTCCTTGTCATTGTCTGGCTCCTCATCGCTACTGAGAAGTGGCGAGGACTTATCTTTATAGAAGGAGGTAAAACGTCCCTCAATGGCCACGCCTAGGAGATAGGCATCGTGTTCATCGGCAGGGGCAAATCCTGAATCGGGATAGCGTTCATAGTTGGGGATGAGGTTGAGATCATCCGACGTCCAGCTGTTTTTTGAACTGCTGAGAAGTTTGGTAACCTGCCTATCTTTATTTTTTTCATCATCAATGTGAATCGGTGATGCCCAGTTAAGGGTGAGTTGCTCCAAGGATGCCGTAATAGGGTTATCGCCATTAAGACTGTCCCCCCGTAAATCCGGGAAGTGGGGGTAGGGAAGCATGCGGATCTCCTGAATAGGAAGACCGCCGATATAGCGCTGTACCGGTACCGGAAGGGCGGTATTTTGTGGGTCAAGCACCATGGTTTCATCAATCTTGACGCCATAATGGGCTAACCAGTCTTCCAATCCCGAGGTGTGTTTGCTGGCGGTGAGGCTTTGGGCCGCCTGTACATTAAAGGGGGAGGTCATCAGCACCACGCTTCCCCCTTGCATTAAAAACTGATCAACGGCGAAGCGTTGTTTGTCATTTAAATTCTGGGGCGCAAGCACCAGCAATAGGTCGCTGTCTTCGGCGACCTGACCATCGCTGAGGTCTTCTTCTTTTACCCGGACATTTTCTTTAAGCACTTGTTCCAAAGAATTATATCCTTGGGCGTTAGGTCCATAGGCCACAGGTTTGACCACCGACACGGTTTTTAATATACCCGGTGTCAGGCGATGCAAGGCACTATCCAGAGACCGTTTGAGGGCAGCTTTGTCGAGGTTTTCCGGTAGCGGCACCTGCACCGTTTCACTGTTACTCTCCAGTACCATGTAGAACCAGAAAGGCTGGGGATCAAACAAACTGGCTACCTGTGGACTAAAGCCAAAATTTTGCTTAAGTTCGCTGGCCAGTTCGCCGTTATTTGCACCTGGATCAGCGAAGTTGAGGGTAAGCTTGTCACCGGCTTGTTTTTTCCATTCATCCAGCAGGGAATCAAGATCGTTGCGCAGGTTTTGCAAGGATTCTGGGAGCTGGTTGCTAGGCGAGATATAGCCATTAAAGGTGACGTTATTTGTCAGCATGGCAAAGGGATTGGCTCCGGCTTGATAGCTACCTGCAACTTTACGTATTGCCCGGGTAATGGCGTATTCAGGGTTTTTTAGTACTACGTCTAAATCTTGCCCTGTTTGAGATTTTACCTCGATAAGATCACGGAAACCCAAGGTCTCAAATTGATCGCCATAGGAGATAACCAGATCAAAATACGAACTGACAACAGCGGATTGGTAGCGGTCAGCCGTTTGGAAAGGTACCGGTTTAATGCCAAAGCGAGAGGCCGCTTCCTCTTCTGCTTCACGGTCTTGTGTGGGGTCGATAAGCTCAACGCTAACACGTCCGTCGCTGGTAACCGCATATTCTTTTAATAAGTCCTCGAGTTGGGGAACTAAGGGCGCCAGCAATGGATGGGTTTTAGCAGAAAAGTAGCCGCGGATAACTAACGGCTCCTGAAGTGACACAAGTTGACTTTCTGTAGCGTCAGACAATGAATACTGTTGTCCTTCGGTTATATCCGCCCTGGCCCAAGTAATGGTATTTAACCAACAATTTGCCACAATGAAATTGGCAATGGTGAGCCCTACAGCCCATTGATACAGCCGATGTTTCTTGCAAATAGGGTTGCCTGCCCAGCGAAAACGCTCCAGAGAAAGCAGGTTTAAGGCTAAAAAGATGCCTATTATTGAAACGTAGTAGTAGAGATCCCGAATATCTACTACGCCCCGGGTAATGGATTCAAATCGACTGCCTGTGCCCGCAAGTGACAGCAGCTGGCTTATCTGTCCACCGAAGAGGTCAGTCAGTGTGGAAGAGCCGATAAAATAGAATAGTCCGCATACCATTGCGGTTAAAATAAGGGCGACCACAGGGTTGTCCGTACGGCCACTGGTGTAAAGCCCAATAGAGATATACGCAGCAGCTAAAAATAGGGTCGCCACGTAGCCACCAATAACCAGCCCCCAATCCAAGGGCCCTAATAGAGATACTGTGATGGGCAAAGGCAGGGTAAGAACGAGGGCCAGGGCCACAAGGGCTAATGTGGCAGCAAACTTGCCCCAAATTAATTGTAGCGGCGACACTGGTGAGGTGAGCAAGCTTTCTAGTGTGCCAGCTCGGCGTTCTTCAGACCAAGCCCGCATGGTCAAGGCCGCCACAAGAAAGATCAGTAACAGTGGCAGCCATTGGAAAAGGGGTCTGACATCGGCAATATTACGGGCGAAAAATGTTTCAACCCAGAAAAATACAAATAATGTGGCCGCCACAAAACCACCTAAAAACAGGTATGCCGCGGGCGTTGAAAAGAAGCTACGGAATTCTTTGCGGGTGATTTGCATGAAAATAGAAGAAAAATTAGCCATGGTGTACCTCTTCATTTATCTGTGCAAACAGGGTTTCAAGATCATGTCGCTCGCCAGTCAGTTCATATAGTTGATGCCCTGCGTCAATCACGGCACGCGCAATGGCAGGAGAGATGTCAGGATCTGCAACAACGCGATAGCGAATACGCTTTGGTGGTGCAGGCAGTACGGTGACATCTTTCACCTTGGGAAGGCTAAGTAATTTCTGCTTCATATCCTGGCTAACTGTCAGCAATAGGGCATCTTCTTTTTGCAGTTCTGCGAGTTTCGCATCGACAACAAGACGACCTCCCCGCAGTATTAGTACCCGTTCACATACGGCCTGTACTTCTTGCAAAATGTGGGTTGATACAATTACCGTGGCGGTTTTTGCCAACTCCTGTATTAAGGTTCGCATGTGACGAATTTGAGTGGGATCCAAACCATTGGTGGGCTCATCTAAGATCACAATTTCAGGCTCATGCAATATTGCCTGGGCCACACCTACGCGCTGTCTATAGCCGCGAGAGAGTGTCTGGATAGGGGCGGTGGCCTTATCTTTAAGGGCTGTACGGGCAATGGCTTTGGCAATAGCCGCTGTACGCTTTGTTGGAGGTATATTATGCAGCGCCGCTTGGTAATCGAGGTAGTCGATGACAGTCATTTCGGGCCATACCGGACAATTTTCCGGCAAATATCCCATTTTTTTTTGAATTTCCTTGGTTTGTTTTCCAATGGCAAGGCCGTCAACTTGTATGATGCCAGCGGTGGGCTCAAGGTAGCCAGTAAGCATTTTCATAATACTGGTCTTACCAGCACCGTTGTGACCCAGTAGTCCGACAATTTCGCCACGCGCGATATTAAAGCTAACATCGTTAACTGCACGAAATTTGCCGTAACGACGTTCCAGGTGTTTTACCTGAATCATGGAGTTTCTCCTAAGTTAGCATTTTACATTTTTTGTGAATACACTCGCATGCCCACGCCAGTTGGGGCGGTGAATGAACTTTTGGTAAGACGCGGGCAGGACTGAATTGCAGACAGCTGAATAGCTTGGGTGTTAATGACGAGGTTACAGCGTGTTGCAGGAACACAAAAAGAATTAACACAGGTAGGATTTATTCTATTCATAAGTCATCAATTTTAGCTCGCCGGTACCACGTCCGCATGATGAAAGTTCAATAAAAAGGGTTAGTGTTCACCCAAGCTCCTGTAAGAAAATGTATTGAACCTGGGCGAGACCAACACGTGTGCAAAAATAATGATTGGCAAATGAAATTTCAACCGTACTTAAAAGCGTTTTCGGTTAATGGGAGGCTAGGTAAGGCAAAGCGTCATGCAGGAAATTGACGTGTTACATGTTTTTGGGTTTTGAATTAGGAAATCCGGTGCCGAATCTAACGTTCATAATGGCGCTTTCGGCTTTTCACTGTACTGCACATTCACACATTGTGGTGGCTAGTGCGCATCATTAGTTAAACCAGTGATATGTAGAATCTAAGCTTGCTCCAAAGATGAATGATTTTATTAGTACTAAAGTGTTATTTTTTTAAACTAGATATTTATTTTGTGTTTTAAAAGTTTACATTTTTGTATCGCTATATTTTTAAGTTATTGTTATTAATAAAATAAAATCATGGCCTGTTTAATGCTTTGAATGGGTTGCAGAAAAATAATAAGCAGTTCATACACGGTTTAAACGGAGTTTAAAAATGAAAAGATTACTACTATCGACCTTGTTATTATGCGGCACGGCCAATGCTGGTATTGTGACATTAAGCGAAACTAACTTTAATGCGTCTGCGGGTCAAATCACGTTTTCTGAGTTTGCGGTGGGAACGGTTAATCCATTTTACACCGCGGCTGACTATGGCGGTGCTGCGGATGCTCCTGATGTGTCTTTTGACGGGTGGTTTATGGGGCAATCACTAAGTCTTGATCCTGCAACCGATTGTCCTGGAGCATCGGCAACTGCGTGTATTGTGGGTATGCCTGATTCTCCGTTGATGCTCGATCCCTCAGCCCCAGACACGGCAATCGTTTCCGATGGCGCAAACCCGACTTCTCCCGTATTGAGCGGAACACCTACGTTTAACGGCGGTATCGCAGTGTTGTTCAGTACTGATCAATTTGGCGTAGGTTTTGACGGTGGCTTTTTTGATGCCGTGGGTTCTACGGCAATTACGGCATTCGCCCGTGATGGTAGTCTGATTGGTTCCGTCGCAAATACGATAACTGGAATAGAATTCCTAGGCTTAGCCACAGATGACAATACTGCTTCAATTGCCGGTGTATTTTTGGATCTGGTAGGCGCGGAACCAGCTGGCTTCGCGATTGATAATATCCGTTTTGGACAAGTAGGTGATATCGATGTCAGTGTGCCGTTACCACATTCTTTCTCGTTAATGCTCATAGCCTTAGGTGGTCTTTTTGTTGCACGTCGCAAAAAGTAAGAGGCAAATAACAAATAAGAAACCCGATAAATGCGTTTATCGGGTTTTTTTACTTCACTTACATCGAAATCCCCTATTTCTCTTTGTTTAGATCACTTCAGATCGAAGCGGTCATTTCTCATCACTTTTACCCACGCGGTAACAAAATCGTTGACGAATTTGTTTTGCGCATCGGCTGCGCCATAAACTTCAGCTACAGCACGGAGTTCTGTATTTGAACCGTAGATGAGATCAACCGGTGTTGCGGTCCAGCGAATTTTTCCTGATGCTCTGTCTACACCTTCGTACAATCCAATACTGTTGTCAGATTTTCTCCACTGTGTAGACATGTCAAGCAAGTTCACAAAAAAATCGTTGGTCAGCTTACCAGGCTGAGTGGTTAAGACACCGTGAGCGGAGCCGTCCGCATTGACATTTAACGCCCGCATTCCGCCGAGTAAAACTGTCATTTCGGGAACCGTCAGTGCCAGCTTGTCGGCTTGATCAACCATCATTACAGCAGGTGAACGATACGCGTTTCGCGTATAGTAATTTCTGAATGCATCGGCCGTTGGTTCAAGTACAGCGAATGAGTCAATGTCTGTCATCGCTTGGGTGGTGTCGGCTCTGCCCGGTGCAAACGGAACGGTTATGCTAACGCCAGCATCAGAAGCGGCTTTTTCGATGGCTGCCGCGCCACCTAATACAATCATATCAGCCAAAGATACTTTGGCCTTAGAAGAGCGGCTATTGAAGTCCTGTTGAACGTCTTTAAGTACAGAAAGCACTTTTTGAACTTCTTTTGGATTATTGATCTTCCAGTCTTTTTGAGGTGCCAGCGCAATACGTGCACCATTTACGCCGCCGCGCATATCTGTATCGCGATAACTGGCTGCCGCTGCCCATGCTACCCGAACCAATTCCTGAACCGTGAGCTTGCTATCCAGAATAGTTTTTTTCAAGGATGATGCTTGCTCAACAGAAATCAATGGGTGGTCTACCTCAGGGATGGGATCTTGCCAAATTAAGTCCTCATCCGGAATTTCGTTGCCCAGATAACGGGCTTTGGGACCGAGATCGCGGTGGTTTAACTTAAACCAGGCTTTGGCGAAGGCTAACTCAAACGCTTTTGGATCGTTGTGGAATCGCTGTGCAATTTCCCTGAAAGCAGGATCTTCCTTCAGCGCTAAGTCAGTGGTAAACATAATTGGCGCGTGGCGCTTGCCTTTGACATGAGCGTCGGGGACCATACTGGCTGCTGCGTCCGATGTTGGGACCCACTGAATGGCGCCTGCAGGACTTTTTGTTTGTTTCCATTCGAAGCTAAACAAGTTGTCTAGATAGTTGGTTGTCCACTGCGTGGGTGTAACCGTCCAGGCGCCCTCAAGGCCACTTGTCATAGTGTCTTCAGCGTTCCCTTTTCCGCATTTGTTTTTCCAGCCTAAACCTTGATCTTCCAGTGCGGCAGCGGCGGGCTCTTTACCTAGGCAATCCGCTTTTTTCGCACCGTGCGCTTTACCAAACGTGTGGCCACCTGCAATAAGCGCTACAATTTCTTCGTCGTTCATTGCCATTCGGCCAAAGGACATACGGATGTCTTTTGCTGCCAGCAGCGGGTCGGGGTTACCGTGAGGTCCAACGGGGTTGACGTAAATCAAACCCATTTCCACTGCTGCCAATGGTCCTTTTAAATTGCCTTTTCCATCGCGTCGCTGATCGGTGAGCATTTCTTCTTCAGGGCCCCAATACACGTTGTCTGGCTCCCAGTCATCTGCCCGACCACCGGCAAAACCAAAGGTTGTAAAGCCCATGTCTTCTAGTGCCACATTGCCGGTAAGGGCGATAAGATCTCCCCAGGAAATACTGCGGCCGTATTTTTGCTTAACTGGCCAGAGCAATCGTCGAGCTTTGTCGAGATTGGCGTTATCAGGCCAACTGTTCAATGGATCAAAGCGTTGCTGCCCACCGCCAGCGCCGCCGCGCCCATCGATAGTGCGGTATGTGCCCGCTGCGTGCCACGCCATGCGAATGAAAAACGGTCCGTAATGACCGTAGTCTGCCGGCCACCAGGGTTGTGAAGAGGTCAGTACCTCTCTTATATCAGTTTTAACGGCGTTTAAATCCAGGCTTTCAAACTTGTCTGCGTAGTTAAAATTGTCACCATAGGGGTTGGACTCTACGCTGTGTGCCCGTAGTTGTGATAGATCGAGTTGTTCAGGCCACCAGAATGTATTGCTTTTTGGGGCTTCGTCGACAACGTTGTTCGCATCGTGACCCACGGTGGATGACGTGGCTCCCGGTGATATAGCCATGGCGACGGCGGCTACAACGGGAAGGAGTAGTATTTTCATGAATTTTTCCTTTAGCGAGTGGTGTAGTGTAACTTCAAGCCTCTGAAATATGCTCTACGCGCCCCGGTTTGGGAAATGGGTTATTTCGATTACAGCAATCTGTTTTTGTTATTAACCTGTTAACACTATGCTATTAATGCCATGCAGCAAAGCTTGGCATGCTGTATCCGGTATTGCACAGCGAGAAGACAATGACGACAAAAAGAGAAAAAGGGAAATGGAATGTCATGTTGTTGTAATAATCCTATTTTCTAATACTTTCGTCTTAATTCGTGGTCTTCAGGATTTGCCGTGTTTAATTACTCCAGTATCAGTCGGCTAGTAATGACGCCTGTCATGGCCACCGTATTTGTACTTGTGGCGTTGAACATCGCGTCACTGTATAAATCATTTTCATTGTTACAACACTTTGATGAACTCGAACACACATTAATACAGTCAGAACGCGAAGTTACCGCCATACTGAACACTTTTAAAACCCAGGTTCAGGAATGGAAAAATACCCTTTTAAGGGGGCATGATAAGAGCAATAGGGAAAAGTACTGGCAACGATTTCAGCAACGGGAAGCTGACGTGCGTCTAAGCTTTGAGAAATTACTTTCCAATGATAGTTTAAACGACCAGGCAAGAGGGGATATAAAGCGATTTTTAGATGCCCACAGGCTCATGGCGTCTAAGTATCGGGAAGGTTATGAAGCCTTTGTTCAATCCGGGTATGATCCAAAGGTGGCTGATGCTTACGTAAAGGGAATGGACAGAGAACCGGCTGTGCTGTTGGCGCAGGTGGCTGAAGAAATTGCCCGGCAATCCGCTGACGCGTTTGCCATGTTGCAAAGCAATACTCGTCGTATGCTGTGGAGTGTGCTGGGTACTGCGGTAATGTTGTCCTTTGTCTCCGTTTATTACCTTATCTATAGGTTGCGAAAAGAAGTAATCCATCCTATCAGACATATTGCTAATTGTATTTCAGGTTTGGCTAACAGTCGCTATGATTATTCGTTGTCCTATGAGCGCAGGCACGAGTTAGGTGTATTGGCAGATTCCGCTCGAGCACTACAAAGGAAGCTCAAAAGCTCTGTTGCTTTACTTTCCGATGCCGAGAGCCGGGTTGTTGAATCGGTTCAGCGTTTGCAAGAGGTAAGTCACGCTATTTTGTCTGGTGCACAAGAGCAACAAAACAACAGTCGCTTATTAGACGGCAGTACAGATGAGCTCAGACAAATCGTACAGAGTTTGGTTACTATTACTGATCAGGTGGCCGTAGCGACCAACAAGTCTGAGAGTAATGTCGAAGCGTGTTTCTCTACTTTTACAAAAGCTAATGATGGATTTAAACAGCTTGCTGAAACTGTAAATGCTTCCAGTGACATTGTTAGTGCTTTGCAGTGTCGAAGTGCAAATATACTCAAAGTGGTTAACGTCATCAATGAAATCGCGGATCAAACCAATCTACTCGCATTAAATGCTGCAATAGAGGCAGCCAGAGCTGGCGAGCACGGACGAGGATTTGCGGTAGTGGCCGATGAAGTCAGAGCACTGGCTGCTAAAACACAGCAATCTACCCGTGAAATTAACGAAATTTTGTCTGGTTTTGAATCAGAAGCGAAAGGAGCTGTCATTGCGATGCAGTCGGGAAAGAGACTGGCAGATGATAATGCCAGGGAGGCAGCTCTTGCGCTAGATACTTTGAACGATGTGGTTTGCGATATCCAGGAAACGGCGGGTGTAGTGGTTGAACTCAACAGAGCTGCTGATCAGCAAGCGCTGGTTTTAAAACAGGTTGAAGATGTGACGGGCGCCTCGATTAAGTCGTCAGAACGCTATCTCGCGTTGTCACAGCGACAAGATATTTCCGATACCATGAAACAAATGGCAGCAAACGTTCGAAAAGTGGTTGCGTCACTAACAGGCTAAACCAAACAAATGATTTTTGTGGCATCATAAGCAATATGCGCGTTTTCACGGAGTTGTAATGTGAAGCCATTAGTTTTCCATCCTATTTACAGTCAGCTAAACCTACCGGTACGGCACCGGTTTCCCATCCAAAAATACCAGGGAATTTACGACGCACTGCTGAAAAAAGGCGTATCTTCTGCCGCATTTTCTCAACCCAAAGCGGTAACAGAGCAACAACTGGCTGAAGTGTTTTGCCCACAGTATGTTCGCGCACTGTGCCATGGTCAGTTGGACGAAAAAGCCATGCGACGCATTGGCTTTCCCTGGTCTTCCCAACTGATTCAGCGTTCCTTAACTGCGGTAGGAGGGACATGTCAAACCGCTCATTTGGCGGCTGAGCATGGCATAGCGCTTAACCTCACCGGCGGATATCATCACGGGTTCCGCGATTTTGGATCGGGTTTTTGTCTTTTCAATGATTTGTATTTCGCAGCACAGCAAATGCTCAAACGCATCGCCGTAGACAGAGTGATGGTAATCGACTGCGATGTGCATCAAGGAGATGGAACGGCCAAGCTGGCAGAGAATGACGCGCGGATATTTACGCTTTCTGTTCACTGCGAAAGAAATTTCCCCCATCGCAAACAGCAGTCAGATGTAGATATAGGCCTGGAAAAAGGCACGACGGATGCGGAGTATTTGGAAACCCTTGAGCAAGCGCTTATTTTGGCATTCAGACAATGTGCACCAGATTTTGTCATCTATGATGCCGGTGTCGATGTGCATGAGGATGATGATCTTGGTCTACTCAACGTTTCCACCCAGGGTGTTTACGAGCGGGATAAATTAGTGCTTGATTGGTGTCAGCGAGAAGGCATACCCGTGGCCTGTGTGATTGGAGGTGGTTATCAGCGTGACATTGGCGCATTGGTAAACGTACACCTGCAGCTTTTTCGGGCCGCAGGTGTAGTAGCTTAAAGAAAGGTAAGTTGGAAGCCTAAGCCTATGCGCTCCTGACTTCGGTTGTAGTCAATTAGGGAGTCGCCATATCCATTGAAATACTGGAGTAAAACTTCATAGCGATTGGAAATAGGGTAGGTGATATCTAACTGAATACTCCCCCGGTTATTATTGATATTGAGATTGTTTCGCACTAAAGCCAGTAACTTGAACTGCCCCATACGAGTGCCGTATCCAAACTCCATTCTGCCGTAGTAATCATTGATATCCGGGTTGTCATCCCCTGTTGGGTCCAATGGGTCTGTTTTTTCATCTTCCGGAAGTCGGTACCAGGTTTTGAGATAATAGATATCATCGTAATCACTAAATAGGACTGAGGCGTAAATTCTATTCCAGCTTCTGGAACGCTCACCACTTTGACCATTCGACATGTGGTTGAAACCTATTTGAAACGCATTAAAATCGTACCCTAACAACGTGATATCGGCGTCTTGTTGGTAGAAAATTTCCGGCTGGTAGTTGGTTTCTCGGAAGGGCTTCGATACTTCGCTATTATACAATTGCCAGAATGATGTCAGTGTAAAGCCAAAGTACAGGCCATCGGCGGAGCTTTCTCTTAAGTACAGTGGCAGTTTAACGCTGAGCTGAAATTTGGCTTCTGCGTTATCTACATTTTCTGGCGTTAAATCCTGGTTGCCCGATGCGTTTGGGTTAGTGACATAGGTGATGGGCAACAGGTAATTGGGATGATATTGAGTGATGGAAAACAAATTACCCAGCGCTTGTTTGTCAGCCTCAACGCGGGAACTAAGGATCGCAGGAGCGGGCTGTTGACTTTCTACAACGGGTGTTTCTTCTTGCGACTGGGCGTTGGAATGCAAAGAAAAGGCATTGAAAAGCAATCCGACAGTCAGGATCTGGAATTTGGTCACTTGAGTACCTGTTAGTTGAATTTGAGGGACTGCCCCTCTGCGGCAGCAAATACAGACACGCTGGATTCCGCTATCGCAGTATATTCATTGCAGTGAGCTACCACAGCGTCTATGTCATCATCAGTTCTTTCCGGGTCATGGCTATACAATGCCAGTTGCTTTGCATTTGACGCCATGGCGAGCTTGACAGCTTCTTCTGCAACAGAATGCCCCCAGCCCGATTTGGCAGGCATATCAGACAACATGTACTGCGCGTCGTGGATGATCACGTCTGCATCTCTGGCAAACTCCACAAACGTGAGGAAGTCGGTTTCCTTTTTGTAGGGAGGGTAGAGTTCATTATCCGTGATATAGGCAACTTTAGCACCATCAGCTTCAATGGTGTATGCACTGCCTTTTCCCGGGTGATTCATCGCCAGACGGGTGATAGTGGCCCCGCCAATTTGCCAACTGTCTATTGATTCGGGGATCGGTTTTATTGATATCTGAGATGTTAGGGCGCTGGCGGGAACGGGGAATACCGAACCTTGCATTTGTTGAAGAATTTGATCGAACTCCGGCATTGTCGTCATGCCGGGAGTGATGTTGATTTCCCTGTTTGGCTGGTAGATAGGAGCAAAAAATGGAAAGCCCTGTATGTGGTCCCAGTGATTGTGAGATAACAATAAATGAATGGGGGTTTGCTTTTTTATTAAGAGATTACCGAGTTCGCGAATACCGGTACCTGCATCAAGGATGATGTCTGTACCATCGGCGAGACTCAGGTGTACACACGCCGTGTTACCGCCGTATCTGACATAATCCCGCCCAGGGGTGGGAATTGAACCTCGGACACCATAAAAGGTTAGCTGCATGGTTTCTCCTGACGCAACATCGCCGGGGTATGTAATACCCCAGCTTCTCTGATAAGTCTATAACGTCGAAATAAACTCGCCAACTTTATCGATGTCTAACAACGTTTTTTCACCGGTAATGCGATTCTTGTATTCGACCTGTCGATTGTCGAGGTTTCTCTCACCGATAACAATACTGTGAGGAATGCCCACCAGCTCCATGTCGTTAAACATGACTCCCGGACGTTCCTTCCTGTCGTCAAACAGGACGTCGACATCTTGCTTTTTGAGATCTTCGTACAATGCTTCCGCCGTTTCTCTAATACGTTGAGACTTGTGCATGTTCATAGGAATAAGGGCAAGGGTGAAAGGCGCAATAGACATCGGCCATTTTATCCCAAACTTATCGTGGTTTTGTTCTATAGCGGCTGCAACTATGCGCGATACACCAATACCGTAGCATCCCATTGTGAGTGTCTGATGTTTACCTGTTTCACTGAGCACGCCGCAGTTCATCGCTTTTGAGTATTTGTCACCCAACTGAAAAATATGGCCTACTTCAATACCTCGTTTAATATCCAGGACTCCTTTTCCACACGGCGAAGGATCACCGGCTACCACGTTGCGGATATCCGTGCTTTCTGGCGCTGTTAGCCAATTGGCATTCGTGAGTAGAGAACCTTTTTTACCGGCACCGCAGGTGAAATCAGCCAAAGCCGCCGCACTGTGATCGACGACACTGGCTATCGGGAGATGTCGGGGGTCTGCATATACGGCGGGACAACCCAACACCGCTTCAGCCTTTTCCGGACTTGCGATGGCCAATGGTGTTGCTACTAGCGGGTGCTTCTCAGCTTTTACTGTGTTTAGTTCGTGGTCTTTGCGCAAAACTAAGGCTACCCATTTGTCAGTATCGTCATCGCTAACTGCTTTTACCACTACAACTTGTAAGGTGTTAGCTTCACTGAGTTCACCCTTTGCAATCAAGCTGTCTGGTGAGGCATCATCAGCAACGGCGATTTCTGTTTCAACGGCCCCGCTGGGTACCTCTTTTGTTACCGGCGCTACGGCTTCGGCCATTTCTACGTTCGCTGCATAATCTGATTCTGTAGAGAATGCAATAGCATCTTCGCCTGAGTCGGCAAGTACGTGAAATTCGTGTGATACCGCTCCGCCGATGGCGCCCGAGTCAGCAATAACCGCTCGAAAATCAAGGCCCAGTCGGGTGAAGATGTTGCTGTACGCTTGGAACATGACATCGTAGGTTTGTTGCAGTGACGCGTCGTCGAGATGAAAACTGTAGGCGTCTTTCATGGTAAATTCACGGCCGCGCATAATGCCAAAGCGGGGACGCACTTCATCGCGAAATTTAGTCTGAATCTGATATAAGTTTACAGGCAACTGTTTGTAGCTACTGATTTCATTTCGCACCAGGGATGTAATGACTTCCTCGTGAGTGGGGCCCAGGACAAAATCCCGCTGATGACGGTCTTTAATACGCAGCAATTCGGGCCCGTATTCTTCCCATCGACCCGATTCTTCCCATAAATCGGCTGGCTGCACGACTGGCATCAACACTTCAATCGCCCCCGCTTTGTTCATTTCGTCGCGAACGATGCTGGCTACCTTGTTCAATACCCGCAGGCCGCTGGGCAACCAGGTATATAAGCCAGCCGCGAGTTTGCGGATCATACCCGCTCGAATCATGAGCTGGTGGCTGATAACTTCTGCATCTGCAGGTGTCTCTTTTTGCGTTGACAGCAGATATTGGCTTGTGCGCATTACGGGTTACGTCCTTTAGCAAAGAATAAAAAAACCGCGTCATTCTAGCAGTATAGAAAAAGTCAAAAAAGCCGTTTTTTCAATTCCTTCTTTTCGACGTTATTCTACGGCAGGTTTTCAATGGCTAGCACACAGATTTCTCCTTGTCTCACACACCAGCTGATGTCTTTTTCAAATAGCGCTACACGGTATATTTTTGCGTCGTCATCCAGGTGCTGTTTGTAGGCAGGACGCGGGTCTTGGGAGAGTATGCTTCTGATGAATGTACGAGCGTCAGGATAGCTGACACACAGCGCGTCAAGTTCCAAATTAGCCATTGGAGAAAAGTGGACAGTGCGCTCCGGAATAGGTTGATATTCGGTCAGTCGGTCTGTGGCGTTGTCGACCCGATCAGCATAGGGCAGGTATGGCTTGATATCAACGATGGGGGTTTGGTCAAGCAGATCAACGCCACTAACGTCGAGACAGATCCGTCCATTAACTGTGTGAAGACCTTCGTTTTTTACCACCGACATGCCTATGCCATTGGGCCGGTGTGTGCTTCTGGTGGCGAATACCCCTAAGGTGTTGTTGCCACCTAGCCGAGGTGCTTTTACCTGAAGTTTCCATCCGCGCCTGGCAGTAGCGTGAAAATGAAATAATAACCACACATGGCTGAAGCCTTCCAGCCCCTTAAACGCCTGTGGGTCATCAAAAGGCGTGTCGAACGTAACACGTCCGGATGCATTGGCCAGATTGGGTTGACGGGGAATGGCAAACTTTTGTTTGAATGGCGTAGCGATAACACCTATGGGCTGTATATTCACGACGTTTGAGCTCAAGTGAAAGACGATGTCAATTTTTCTCTATTGTCATAATTATCTCATAAATCGCGGCTATGATACGACTCGAATTTACAAGGAGGTTGTGGCTGGGCACACCTCTGGTTCCCTGGATCCCAGTTTCTTCTTGCCCTGCTTTTTGCAGGGCTTTTTTTGTCTACTGCTTGGTACTTCTCGGGTTTGGTTGCAGCGAAAGGGAAGGCTAAAAACGGTGATTGATGCTGGTAAATATGTCACTATAATGATACCGGATTTGTCAGAGAGCCAGAAGTGTCCGTATAAGGTTGCATACAACTGACTAACTAATAGCCGATGGAACGCTATGATCGCAGTAGAAAAATTAAGTCGACGATTTAACCGAATTACCGCGGTAGATGAACTGACGTTCACTATTCAGCCCGGAGAAATTGTAGGGTTTCTTGGGCCGAATGGTGCTGGGAAATCCACAACCATGAAAATGTTGACCGGTTTTCTCACGCCAACTGAAGGTCAAATATCCATCGACGGTCTGTCAATGGAAAAACATACCAAAACGTTACAGCAGCGCATTGGCTACTTGCCGGAAGGCGCGCCCCTTTATAACGATATGACGGTGTTTCAGTTTTTGCATTTCATTGCTGGTGTTCGAGGCTTGCGGGGAAAACAGCGCAAAGCTCGCTTGACTCATGTGATAAAGAAAGTGGCATTGCAAGGCGTGTTAAACCGGCAAATCGAAAAATTGTCCAAAGGGTTCCGGCATCGAATAGGACTCGCGCAAGCCATTATACACGACCCGGATATTCTTATTCTTGATGAGCCTACAGATGGCCTGGATCCAAATCAAAAGCACGAGGTCAGGGAGCTTATCCGCGCCTTGTCCAGCGACAAAATAGTGATTATTTCTACCCATATACTGGAAGAGGTTACGGCTGTGTGTAATCGAGCCATGATTATTGCCAATGGCAAACTGTGCTTTGATGGTACACCTTCGGAGCTACAACATCGTTCGCGTTATCATCAAGCCATTACACTGCACTTTAGTTACGCAGCGGATATTTCCGGTCTCGCCGAGATAGAGGGGGTAGACGAAATGGTTGTAAATCGACACACCGGTGATGTAACACTCTTTCCCGAGGCCGGCAAACTGATTATGGCACCGGTTACGGAACACGTCAGCCACTACCGGTTACCGGTGGACAAATTCACAATTGAAAGCGGACGACTAGACGACGTGTTCAGAGAGATAACCACGGGCAGCACTGCAGAGGTAGGGGTGTAATGGGGCGGAGTTTAGTTATTGCACGAAGGGAGGTCGGCAGTTTTTTCACTACGCCAGTAGCTTATGTTTATTTGGCAATATTTTTAGTATTGACCAGTGTATTTACGTTTTTTCTCGGTGATTTTTACGATCGCGGGCAAGCTGATTTATTGCCTTTCTTCAGTTTTCATCCCTGGCTGTATTTGTTTCTCGTTCCCGCTATTGCCATGCGCAGTTGGGCTGAAGAACGAAAATCCGGCAGTATAGAGCTACTTCTCACGTTGCCTGTATCGGTTGCAGAAGCTGTTATTGGTAAATTTATCGCATACTGGTTTATTCTGGCTCTGGCGTTGGCGATGACTATGCCGCTGTGGTTCACGGTAAACTATCTCGGTGTGCCGGATAATGGCATTATTATAGCTGCGTATACTGGCAGTTGGTTGATGTCAGGCGCGTTTTTAGCGGTTAGTTTATGTGTATCAACGTTAACGCAAAGCCAGGTGGTGGCATTTATTGTCGCAGTGGTGTTGTGTTTTTTATTTGTGGTCAGTGGTTCGGAAATAGTGCTCGATGTATTTAAGAACTGGGCAACAAATGACGTGGTGGATACTATTGCATCCTTCAGTTTTATGACCCACTTTGATGCCATGTCAAAAGGCGTGTTGGCGGCCAATGATATACTCTATTTTCTTTTGGTGATAATCGGTTGGCTTTACGCAGGCGTTATTATTCTCGACGAAAATAAGGCGGTATGATGCGAAAAGTTACCGTTTTATTCAGTTTGTTTTTACTTTTTGTTTCATTCGTTTTTTTGGTGTTTATTAACAATCAGCTAGCCAGCCGGTATCGTGTAGATCTCACTGAAAACGCAGTTTATTCACTCTCCCCAGGGTCAAAAAAAGTGCTCATGGGACTAGAAGAACCCATTACGCTTTATTTTTTCTTTTCTAATTCGTCAACCACGGGAATGACGAAGTTGCGAAACTACGCCAGTCGCATAGAAAGTTTGTTGAACGAATACGTCCAGGCTTCTAATGGGCAAGTAAACCTGAAAGTCATAGATCCTGTTCCCTTTTCGGAGGCGGAAGATCTGGCGAATCAATTTGGGTTAACTGGCGCCGCTATTGGCCATCTGGGTGAAGATATTTACTTTGGGCTGGCTGGTACCAATTTGGTGGATGACACCTTCTCAATACCATTCTTTGACCAAAAAAATGAACAATTTTTGGAATATGATATCAGTAAATTGGTTTATCAGCTGAGTGAACCGGATACCATGACGTTGGCTCTGATTACTGATTTGCCTGTGGCTGGTGGGCAAGATCCTATTACGGGCCAATACACCGGGCCAATGGTTTTTTATCAGCAATTGGCTCAGCTTTACAACATTCACATAGTGTCTCGTGAAGACAAAATTCTGCCCGAGGACACAGACTTGGTTATGTTGTTACATCCTCAGGAATTGTCAGACAGCCTGCTGTACAGCATTGATCAGTTTGCTATGCACGGTGGTAGTGTGCTGGCATTCCTTGATCCGCACTACGAAGCAGACCCTTATGCTCTTCTTCCAGATCGGCGTGCCAATGCGTCGACATTTCCCCTGTTGAAAGCCTGGGGTGTGCAAGTGGGGGTATCTGACGTGGTTCTCGATGCGCAGCTAGGTCTGGATGTAAGAAGTCAGGATGGAACGGTGACGAAGCACTTCGGATTAATTGGCCTTACGGCGAATCAGCTTGATCGCAATGACGTCACCACAGCCAATTTGGATTCTATAAACGGAAGTGGCTTTGGTGTGCTTTATCCCGTCAGTAAGTCGGGTCTGGTGATGGAACCCCTTATGCAATCTTCAATGAATGCGGGCCTTACCAATGCGAACGACTATGCTATGACACAGGAGCCGGTATCGCTTCAGCGTGGATTTGGCGGCAATACCACAGCGTACATCTTAGCCGCTCGCTACAGTGGGAGTGCGCGTTCTTATTTTGAGCGTCCGGCGTCAGAAGGTCCGGCTGCTCGGTACGTGGAGAAAACCGATGACCTGAATCTTATCGTAGTGATGGACGCCGATTTGCTTTCAGACAAATACTGGATTCAAAAGTCCTCGTTTTATGGCGATACCTTGCTGACGCCCTTTGCGAACAACGGTGACTTTCTTGTCAACAGTGTCGAAAATCTCATTGGCAGTAATGCACTGATAAGCATTCGCGCGAGAGGGTCGTTTGCGCGGCCTTTCAGACGGGTGAACGAGTTGGAGGTAAAGGCAGAAGAAAAATTCCGTGAACAAGAGCGTCGTTTGCAACTGGAACTGGTAGCCGTGGAAGAAACGTTGCAAGAGTTGCAAGCGCAACAAGGGCACGGAGGAGCAATTGTTTTTAGCGAACAGCAGCAGTTGGCTATTGAAGCGCAGGTACAGAAACGCGTTGCCATTCGTCAGAAATTGCGAAAAGTGAGGTATGAACTGGAACGTGAAATTGATCGCTTGGGGGAAGAATTAAAGATCGCCAATATCGTCATTGCCCCTGCGGTTTTGTTGAGTTTATTGTACCTGTTTTCAATTTTGCTCAAACGGCGTCCGGGCAAGCAATATACCGGTGAGGACAGCGCATGATCAGACGAATGGCGGCACTGCTGTTGATAGCGATTAGCACTGGTGGTGTTAGTTGGTGGTTGCATCAACGGGGGGCTGCACAATCACAACAGCACAGTACTGAACAACAGCTTTTAGCTGATATTATTGACACGACTTCCGGTGTTCAAAGAGTGAAAATTGAAGATCAGAACGGCGTCCTGTTTTCTGCCGTAAGAGACTCTGAAAGATGGCTGGCTACTCATCTTGATACCATCACGACATTTCCGGCTGATACAAATAAACTGGCAGAGCTCGTTAACCAGCTTGTGCAAATGCGCGTTGTAGAAACGAAAACGTCTAACCCAGACAGATATACCCGCTTAGGTGTCGAGAGTGTAAGAGACAGTGGTGCGCAATCGGTGCTCATTGAACTGGGCGGATCTCAGGATGTATTCTCGTTGTTGATAGGTCGGCGTGCCGATAATGGAACAGGCACTTACGTCAGGCAGCCTGAGGAAGCCATGAGTTTGTTGGTCGATAAGTCATTTAGTTTGCCAGAGCAAAATGCCTCTTGGCTAAGTCGTCGAGTGTTGCCCTGGGGGGCAGACAATGTCAGGCGTATTACCGTTCACAAACCGGGTAGGCCTCCTTTGGAATTAAATAATCCTGGGGTGCAATCTGCGGACTGGCAAGTGCAAACAGAATCACAAGCGGACTCCCACGTTTCTGCGCGACGCGTTCAGGAGGTGTTAGCCTTTCAGTTCAGTTCAGTGAGCCCTTATCTACCTCAACAGTGGCAAGATGCCGATATTATCACTCGAATCGACATTGAGGGGCGCGGTGCAGAGGTGCTGACATTGTTGATGACAAATAGTCACGGCGATGAATACATTCAAATGCGGGTTACAACCGAAACGAATGCAGAGTGGTTTACCGAGTGGGAATTTGGTCTGACTGAATATCAGGCATTGCCTTTGCTATTTAACACTCAACTATAAATCAAAGAGGCGCATTGTCATCGGCAGATGTGTGCCGAATTGCTTGTAGCAGTTTCACAAAATGTTCCCGGCCTAACTTGTTAGCTTTGGCCATATTGCGTTCGAATATCGCGGACGCATCATCTTTCCCTTTCATGGCCTTTTCAATATCGTCTTCGCGAATAATATGAATCACGGGATAAGGACTGCGGTTGGTAAAGTGGCTCGGCGCGTCAGCAGGTTCACCGTCAAACAGGTAGTCTGGATGGAAACTGGCCAGTTGAAACTCGCCATTCATTCTGTTTTGAGTCATCAGTTGCTCTGCCATCGCCAGTAAGTCAAGATAGGTGTTGAAATCATCGAATCCGTTGGGAAAAATAACCAACGTGGTTGCGGTGTCAGGGTGGGCGCTTAAATAAAGACACTCTTGGTAAACCGCTTCTAAGGCGTGAGCGAAATCTGTCGCTACAACGGGAGTGTAGCGTATGGCGTTTATTTCGTGAACGGGTTTTGCGAACGGGCAAAATTGATAGCCGATTACAACCCGTTCTAACCATGCGCGGGTGGCGTCTACCACCCGTTCAGTTGCGATCATGAGTGGTACTTCACGTATGCTTCCAGCGTATTCTCTATTAGGCTGGCGACGGTCATTGGTCCTACACCGCCAGGTACAGGCGTAATCCACCCTGCCTGTTCCTTCGCTTTTTCGAACGCCACATCACCTACTAAAGTACCATCGCTAAGACGATTGATACCGACGTCAATCACGATAGCGCCGGGTTTAATCCACTCGCCGGGAATGAAGTTGGGTTTACCCACCGCCACAACCAGTAAATCTGCACGACTCACATGGGATTTCAGATCCTGAGTGAACTTGTGGCAGGTTGTCACCGTGCAACCAGCCAGGAGAAGTTCAAGAGCCATAGGACGCCCCACAATGTTGCTTGCACCTACGATGACTGCATCGAGCCCCTTTACAGGGCGTTTGGTAGCCTCGATCATCGTCATGATGCCTTTGGGAGTACAAGGGCGCAGGGCGGGTATCCGTTGGGCCAATCTACCGATGTTGTAGGGGTGGAAGCCGTCTACATCTTTTTGAGGTTTAATTCGTTCGAGAATAAGCTCTGCATTTAAACCGGCAGGCAGCGGCAGTTGTACCAGTATACCGTCGATTTCACTGTCTTCATTAAGTGAATCTATCAGGGCGAGTAAATCTCCTTGGGTCGTTTCCGCGGGTAAGTCAAAGGAACGGGACACAAAACCGACCTCTTCGCAGGCTTTTCGCTTATTGGCGACATACACCTGCGAGGCAGCATCACTGCCAACCAGTACCACGGCTAACCCAGGACAGCGTTTTCCCGCTTCTTTTAGTGAATCTACGTATACAGAAACGTGCTGGCGAACTTGTTTGGCAATTACTTTGCCGTCAATCAGATGGGCGCTCATGAATGTATTGTTCTCATGTTATTACGTTGTTGTATATATTGTTTCACAACTTCTCATGCCTTGCCAAAGTGAAAATACAGGTGTTTTACATTAGAGTTGGTCAAAATTTCAGAAGATTGCACGTATTCTGAGCGGTCAGTGTTTTTGTTGAAAAAAGTGTTTGACGAGATGGGATGTTGGCTATAGTATTCGCACCCCGTAACGGCAGGGAACATTGCTTGCCTTACACAGTCGGTGAGTGGCGCAGTTTGGTAGCGCACTTGGTTTGGGTCCAAGGGGTCGCAGGTTCAAATCCTGTCTCACCGACCACTTTTTTGTAAGCTTCGATTCGTCGGGCGTCCGTAGCTCAGCTGGATAGAGCAACGGCCTTCTAAGCCGTGGGTCGCAGGTTCGAATCCTGCCGGACGCGCCATCGGCGAGTCGGCAATAAGTACTGACATCGGCATACTGATATCGTACAATAGGCTTACAATGCATTACACAGTGGTGGGCGTAGCTCAGTTGGTAGAGCCCCGGATTGTGATTCCGGTTGTCGTGGGTTCAAGTCCCATCGTCCACCCCACTTCTCTGTCGAGAAATGTAATGCTAACCATCTTCAGCTTTATCAGTTAGACATTCTTTGACGCCTGTCCGACGTCTTCGAACTTATCTCGGTGAGTGGCGCAGTTTGGTAGCGCACTTGGTTTGGGTCCAAGGGGTCGCAGGTTCAAATCCTGTCTCACCGACCATTTATTCGCAATAATTTCGTAAACATTCAAAAAAGTACCTTTCGTCTGTAATTTCCTGCGAATTGTCTGCGTTTCCCTCTCGACTCTGTTAAAGCCTCCTAGTATACTACCGCGTCTTTTTTTAACCAATGTGTTTAAACAACGGTTTAGCACTGTTGAATAATCACCTCTAACCCGGGCGTACAACGCCTTGTTGGCAAGGACGGGAAAGGGGAATCAAGCAAAGCGTCACTTTAAGACGCACAGTTGAGGTAACATAATGCAAGTTTCAGTCGAGACGACCCAGGGTTTAGAACGCCGTCTTACTATTACCGTTCCTGCGGATTCAGTAGATACTGCAGTTAAGTCGCGTCTTCAACAATTAGCAAAAACGCAACGCATTAACGGCTTTCGCCCAGGTAAAGTGCCAGTAAGTGTCATACAGAAACGCTTCGGTGCCGCTGTTCGCCAGGAAGTCGCTGGTGATGTCATGCAGCAAAATTTTTATCAGGCCATCGTACAGGAAAAAATTAATCCTGCTGGTATGCCTAAGTTTGAACTGGTAAAAGATGAAAAAGGCCAGGATTTAGAATTTGTTGCGGCGTTTGAAGTGTACCCGGAAGTTGAAGTTAACGGTGTAGCAGACATCGAAATTGAGAAGCCAGTGGTTGAAATTACTGACGCTGACCTCGATAACATGATGGAGACGTTGCAAAAACAACATGCCACGTGGAAAGAAGTTCGTCGCAAAGCGAAGAAAGACGACCGTGTGGTTATCGACTTTGTAGGTAAGGTAGACGGCGAAGAATTCGAAGGCGGCAAAGCGGAAGACTTTACGCTGGAACTGGGCAAGGGGCGTATGATCCCAGGCTTTGAAGAACCTTTAGTAGGTGCGAAGAAGGGCGAAGAAGTGACTGTTGAAGTTACGTTCCCTGAAGATTACCACTCAGAAACGCTGAAGGGCAAAGACGCTGTGTTCGACGTGACTGTTAAGAAAGTTGAAGGTCAGCAGTTGCCAGACGTGGACGACGAATTTGCCAAGTTATTTGGTGTTGAAGACGGTGGTGTTGATGCGCTGAAGGCCGAAGTTCGCAAAAATATGGAACGAGAGCTGAGCCAAACACTGAAAACGTCAGTAAAAGAAGACGTGATCAGCAAGCTGATTGAGAAGAACGAATTCGATGTACCTGCGGCATTGGTCGACCAGGAAATCGACGCACTTCGCGAGCAGGCTAAGCAGCGTTTCAGTCAGCAATCCGGCGGCGCACAGAACATGCCGGAGCTTCCAGCTGAATTGTTTAAAGACAATGCAGTTCGCCGCGTTCGCATTGGTTTGTTGCTCGGTGAAATCATCAAACAGAATGAATTGAAAGCCGATGACGCGAAAGTTTTAGAATTAATTGAGACTTCTGCGTCAGCTTATGAAGATCCTCAAGAAGTTATCGACTATTATAAGGGTAACGAAGAACTGATGAACCAGATGCGCAACGTCGCACTGGAAGAGCAGGCGATTGAATGGGTACTGGCAAATGCCAAAACTCAGGATGTCACCAAAGCTTTTGATGAGGTTATGAACAAACAGGCGTAATTTTTTACCCTCTGATTGACTTAACCCGTCAGCTACTGCTTAAATGCTCGGAGCCTTCCGAGCATTTTTGTTTTTAACGCTAAGAAATCAAGGTAGATATGATAAACCCATTTGAACCTCAAGATGCATTGGTACCTATGGTCGTCGAACAGACGTCTAAAGGTGAACGTTCCTACGACATATATTCCCGTCTACTCAAAGAAAATGTGATTTTCTTGGTGGGTCAGGTTGAAGACCACATGGCTAACCTGATTGTCGCACAAATGCTTTTTCTGGAAGCAGAGAATCCCGATAAAGATATATTCCTGTATATCAATTCTCCCGGTGGTTCTGTAACCGCTGGCATGGCCATTTACGATACCATGAATTTTATTAAACCCGATGTCAGCACTGTTTGTATTGGTCAGGCTGCCAGCATGGGTGCCTTTTTGTTATCAGGTGGGACAAAGGGGAAGCGGTTTTGCTTGCCTAATTCTCGGGTGATGATTCACCAGCCACTTGGTGGGTTCCAAGGACAGGCATCAGATTTTGAAATTCATGCGAAAGAAATTCTGTCTATTAAAGAGAAACTAAATCGCTTAATGGCAGAGCATACCGGACAAGACTACGAAACCGTTGCACGTGATACTGACAGGGATAACTTCCTGAGTGCATCAGAGGCCAAGGAGTATGGCTTAATTGATCAGATTTTAACAAATCGATCTGACGCAGCCGCCACGAAGTAGTATAGTTAGTTAAAGCCTGAAAGTGATGTGATACGTTTTTCTTCATTCAGGCAAGGCAGAGGCAGAAAGAAATGAGTGATAAACAGAGCGGCGACGGAGATAACAAACTTCTCTACTGTTCCTTCTGCGGCAAAAGCCAGCACGAAGTCAGGAAGTTGATAGCGGGTCCGTCCGTTTTTATTTGCGATGAGTGTGTTGAGTTGTGTAACGACATTATTCGCGAAGAAATCAAAGAAATTGCACCAAAGCAAAAACAGGATGCGCTTCCGAAACCACAGGAAATTCACGCCCATTTGGACGACTATGTTATTGGGCAGGAACACGCGAAGAAAGTATTGTCTGTGGCGGTGTACAACCACTACAAGCGCCTTCGTAATGGTGACGTCCACGAAGGTGTTGAGTTGGGCAAAAGTAACATTTTGCTCATTGGGCCAACGGGAAGCGGTAAGACCTTGTTGGCGGAAACCCTTGCCAGGTTACTGGATGTACCCTTTACCATGGCTGATGCTACCACGCTGACGGAAGCAGGCTATGTGGGTGAAGACGTCGAGAATATTATTCAGAAGTTATTGCAGAAGTGTGATTACGACGTTGAAAAAGCCCAGCGCGGTATCGTCTATATCGACGAAATTGACAAAATTTCTAGAAAGTCAGACAACCCGTCTATCACCCGAGATGTCTCCGGAGAAGGGGTACAGCAGGCGCTGTTGAAGCTCATCGAAGGTACTGTGGCATCGGTGCCGCCACAGGGAGGACGGAAGCACCCTCAGCAGGAATTTCTGCAGGTTGATACGTCTAAAATTTTGTTTATCTGCGGCGGTGCGTTTGCCGGCCTTGATAAAGTTATCGAGCAGCGGGCAAACAAAGACACGGGAATCGGTTTTGGCGCGTCGGTGAAATCCAAGGACAACAAACCGCAACTTAGCGATCTGTTTAAGCAGGTAGAGCCAGAAGACTTGGTGAAGTACGGCCTTATTCCTGAATTTATTGGTCGTTTACCGGTAGTCACTAGTTTGGAAGAGCTCAGTGAAGCGGCGTTAATTCAAATTCTTCGAGAGCCGAAAAACGCAATTACTAAACAGTATGGAGCGCTGTTTGCCATGGAAGACACCGAGCTAGAATTCCGCGAAGACGCCTTACATGCTATTGCACGTAAGGCTATGCAACGGAAAACCGGTGCGCGTGGTTTGCGTTCAATCGTAGAAGCTGTGTTGCTTGATACTATGTACGATCTCCCATCGATGGATAACGTGAGTAAAGTGGTTATTGATGAGTCTGTGATAAAAGGCGAATCAAAACCAATCTTGATGTACAAGAGCGAGGAGAAAAAAGCGGCATCTGAATGAGTGTCGTTTTAAATGAATTTGAAAAAGGCCCTTACGGGCCTTTTTTTATACAGATTTGGTGGTACGGAGGTTGGGCTTATTGTCCTGATAAGGCAAAGTGTTTCTCCACTGGGTCAATTCTATCAGCAAGGTCATCAGAAAAAGGTTGCACCGAGTTGTAAAATCGATAAAGGTTGACGTAAAAGCAGGTTTTCAATTGAACTTTACCTGCGCATCCCCATATCAATCCACAATATGAACAAGACTGAGAACACGTATGACAGTTGAGCGTGAAGATCGCATTGAGATCCCCGTACTTGCGTTACGGGATGTAGTAGTTTACCCCCACATGGTAATACCGCTTTTTGTCGGTAGGGAAAAATCCATTCGTTGCCTTGAAGCAGCCATGGAGAACGATAAACAGATTTTTTTAGTTGCCCAGAAAGATGCCAGTATAGATGAACCCGATGCTGATGATATTTTTCAGGTTGGTACACTTGCGACTATTTTACAGTTGCTAAAGTTGCCCGACGGCACAGTTAAGGTACTGGTAGAGGGCAACGTTCGCGGTGAAATTCACCAGTATGAACAAGCTGAGCCTTTTTTCGTGGCACAAGTTAGTTCGGTTACTGACGAAACGTTACCGGAAAGTGAGCAGGAAGTACTTATTCGCTCTGCGGTTTCGCAATTTGAAGGGTATGTAAAACTCAACAAAAAGATACCACCGGAAGTCCTCACATCACTAAATGGTATAGACGACGCAGCTCGCTTGGCCGATACCATGGCGGCCCATATGCCGCTTAAGCTGGCGGAAAAGCAAAAAGTACTCGAAATGAAAAAGGTGAATGAGCGCCTTGAGTACCTGATGGCACTTATGGAAGGAGAAATTGACTTACTTCAGGTCGAGAAGAAAATTCGCACCCGCGTGAAGAAGCAAATGGAGAAAAGTCAGCGCGAGTACTACCTGAATGAGCAAATGAAAGCCATTCAGAAAGAACTCGGTGAACTGGATGATGCTCCGGATGAGTTTGAAGCGCTGAGTAAGAAAATTGAAGAAGCGAAAATGCCTAAGGACGCTGAAGAGAAAGCCAAGGGTGAGCTTCAAAAGCTAAAAATGATGTCTCCCATGTCAGCAGAAGCTACAGTGGTCAGAAGTTATATCGAATGGTTGACGAATGTTCCTTGGCATAAACGCAGCGCGGTGAAAAAAGATTTATCCCTTGCAGAGAAGGTGCTGGATTCAGACCATTATGGTTTGGAGAAAGTCAAAGAACGGATTGTGGAATACCTCGCCGTTCAAAAGCGGGTGAAAAAACTCAAAGGACCCATTTTGTGTTTGGTTGGACCACCGGGAGTGGGTAAAACCTCTTTGGGGCAATCAATTGCCAAAGCCACAGGCCGAAAATATGTGCGAATGGCACTAGGGGGCGTGCGAGACGAAGCGGAAATTCGCGGGCACCGACGTACATATATTGGCTCACTACCGGGTAAACTTATTCAGAAAATGGCCAAAGTAGGCGTGAAGAACCCATTGTTTTTGTTAGATGAAATCGACAAGATGTCATCTGACATGCGAGGAGATCCGTCGTCTGCGTTGTTGGAAGTATTAGATCCGGAGCAAAATAGCAGCTTCAGTGACCATTATCTGGAAGTGGATTACGATCTCTCTGACGTTATGTTTGTCGCAACGTCCAATAGTATGAACATTCCGGGCCCTTTGTTGGACAGAATGGAAGTCATTCGTCTATCGGGATACACAGAAGACGAAAAACTCAATATTGCTACGCGGCACCTCATCTCCAAGCAGATGGAGCGAAACGGTTTAAAAGACAAAGAGTTGGATATCAGAGAGTCTGCCATTATCGGCATGATTCGCTATTACACCCGTGAAGCAGGAGTGCGTAGTCTCGAAAGAGAAATTTCTAAGGTGTGTCGCAAAGCAGTGAAAGATATTCTTCTTAGCAAGAGCAAAGAGAAGGTCATTGTTACTCAGGATAACCTCAAAGATTACTTGGGTGTACAGCGCTTTGACTATGGTAAAGCTGATAAGGACAATCAGATTGGCCAGGTTACCGGACTTGCTTGGACTCAAGTGGGCGGCGATCTCCTTACCATCGAGACCACGGCTGTACCCGGCAAGGGCAAAATGACCTCTACCGGTTCATTGGGCGATGTGATGCAAGAGTCTATTCAGGCTGCGATGACAGTAGTGCGAAGCCGAGCAGAAAAATTGCGCATCAACAGCGATTTTTATGAAAAGCGGGATATACATGTTCACGTACCCGAGGGAGCAACACCCAAAGATGGCCCCAGTGCGGGTATCGCCATGTGCACTGCGTTGGTGTCAACGCTGACCGGGAACCCGGTGAAGTGTGAAGTTGCTATGACGGGTGAAATCACGCTGCGAGGTGAAGTTCTGGCCATTGGCGGACTGAAAGAGAAGTTACTCGCCGCGCACCGCGGGGGAATTAAAACCGTAGTCATTCCAAAAGACAACGAACGCGATTTAGAAGAGATTCCAGACAACGTGAAAGCCGATTTGGATATTCATCCGGTGAAGTGGATTGATGACGTATTGGATATTGCACTTCAGGAGCCGGTAGAGTCTTTTGAAGTCGTCGCTAATTAGTGACGGATGGGAGAGGCTGGATCTCAGTAAATTCGGGGGATACAGCCTTTTTTGTTGCTTTCGGTCAAAAAGTAGTCGCAGAAAGCCTGATTTCATCAATTTTTTTTAAAATAGGGCTTTCAAGTATCAGAAGTTGTGTTACCTTTACATACGTACTCGCTTGAAGCCTTGTGTCTAAAGGGATTGCAGCGAATCATTAAACGTTAAATAATTGTGACAGATGCTTGATTGTGATAATCAAGCTTGTTATAACGTTCTGAAGACAACGTTTTGTTTTTGGACAAGAGTATAATAACAATCGAAGGGGATTATAATTGTGAACAAGTCTCAACTCATCGACCAAATCGCTGCTGGAGCAGATATTTCTAAAGCTGCTGCAGGCCGCGCACTCGATGCATTTACAGGTGCAGTGACTGAAGCACTGAAAGAGGGTGATCAGGTTGCGCTGGTAGGTTTTGGTACATTTGCGGTACGTGAGCGCTCTGCGCGCAGTGGCCGTAATCCTCAGACTGGTGACACGATCCAAATCGCAGCTGCTAAAGTACCATCTTTTAAAGCTGGTAAAGCATTGAAAGACGCGTGTAACTAAGCGCTATAAATTCGAAAAAAAGGCGATGGGCTTCCATCGCCTTTTTTATTTCTGCTCATTTTACCTGTCCGCTACCAAACATTGCATGCCATGGGTTTGTTTACCGGAAAAACACCATTCAAACTGTCGCGTTTAGGTAGCGGAGCCGATATAATCTTGCCTTATTTTCTCGTGTCCGGTTAACGCTTCACGGGGAAGCAGTAAGCAATGGAGTTGAAATTAAGTCATGTTAGAAAGAATCAGAGAAGGTTCTCAGGGCCCTTGGGCAATGATAATCATTGGGCTTGTGGTACTGAGCTTCGTTTTTGCCGGCGTCGGCAGCTACCTCAATAGTTCAGGCCAAACCGTTGCGGCTACCGTGAATGGTGAAGAAATTAGTTTAAATGAACTTGAGCGAGCTTATCAGGCACAGCGCGGCAGAATGGAAGCGCAATACGGCGAGAGCATTTCGGCTATGTTTTCCGACGAAGCCTATCTAAAACAATTTCGTCAGGGTGTACTAGACAACCTAATCAACGAAGCATTGGTTGAACAAAAAGCGCGGGAACTGGGTTTGCGGATAAGTGACAATCAGATTCGCGAAACCATTTTAAATATGCAGGAGTTTCAACTCAGCGGCCAATTTAACAACGAACGCTACTTGTCAATTTTACGGCAAAACGGTTTTCAGCCAAGTGATTTTCGAGAATATTTGCGAGTACAGTTAACCCGTGAGCAACTTGCCAGATCTCTCGGAGTATCTGATTTTGCATTGCCCGGAGAGGCTAAAGCGGTGTTTGCACTTCAGGCTCAAACCCGAAATGCTCGGTATGCCGTGGTAAAGTCAGCGCAGTTTGCGGATGATATAGTGGTAAGTGATACAGATATCCAAGGTTATTATGACGCGAATATTTCTGATTTCGATACTGAAGAAAAAGTGGCGGTTTCCTATGTAACTCTGACTGTAGACGATTTAACAGCAGACGTTACGGTAACACCTGAAGATATTGCGCAGTGGTACGAAGAGAATAAAGATCAATTTATTACTGAAGAGCAGCGCCGGGTATCCCATATACTTATTGAAAGTGGTGAAGACGATGCTGCAGCAAAGAGTAAAGCTGAAGCGCTGTTGTCAGAGCTTCGCAGCGGCGCTGATTTTGCTGAATTGGCAGAAGAAAATTCAGATGACACGTTCTCTGCAGAAAACGGGGGTGATCTTGATTATATTGCGCCGGGTATGATGGATGATGCGTTCGAACGCGCAGCATTTGCGCTTTCTTCAGTGGGTGAATTATCTGAGGTAATTCAGTCTGAATATGGGTACCACATTATTAAATTGACTGACTTACAACCTGAAAAGGTGCAGAGTTTGGCTGAAGTCACAGACGAAATTAGCGAAAACCTCGTTGCTGATAAAGCGACAGAGCGTTTTTACGAGATTCAGTCCCGCATGGCGGAAGTTGCTTTTGAAGTGCCAGATACCTTGGATGAGGTTGCTGCTATTGCTGAACAGCCTGTCGAAACCACGGCGTTGTTTTCCAGAGGTAATGTACCTTCCGAGATCGATTTCCCCCAGGTGGTAAGTAGTGTTTTTTCTGTTGAGCTTATTGAAGAAGGTGTCAATAGCGATCTTATCGAACTAGACGGCGAGACAGTGATCGTAGTGCGCGTGAGTGAACACGAGCCTCAACGCACTAAAGCGCTAGATGAAGTAAAAGATGACATTGCGGTTTCTCTACGCGCAGAAAAAGCCCAGCAAGCAGCCCAGAGCTGGGCAGAAGAACAGCTTGCTTTACTGAATCAAGGTGAGAGTATCGACGATCAATTGGCGTCTCGTGACGTCAGTTGGGAGACAGCAGAAAATGTGAACCGCGCAGATGCACAATTACCAAGAGGAATTGTAGATACGCTGTTTACTCTAGCTCCATCGGGAGACAGGTCAAAACACGTAGTGACGCTGTTAAATGGTGATGTTGCCCTGGTTGAATTGACCGGCGTAAATGCAGCTGAGGAAGCGAATGAAACGGCCATCGATGCGATCGCCGAACGCTTAGCCGCCATGAACAGTCAAATGTCTTATCAAGCCTATGTCGAAGGGCTTCGGGAAGGCGCTGATATCGAGATTAAAACTGTCCGTTAAACGTGCTGCTTTGTCTTTATAAAAACCGGAGTCCGATGACTCCGGTTTTTTTTAATGTGTTATATCTGGGAAGTGCTAATGTCGGTTATCGCCGATAGTATATTGCTGGTAATGCTTTCCCCTCACCTATACTCACCGTTTTACCAAGGCCGGTTAAAAATGGCGTTAATCGCCACTACAGCGATTGCAATAACATCATGGTGAAATAAAACAGGGCGAGGGCTGTTGAGAGTACCAGTATATATATGAAGCCTTGTTTTCCCTCTGCGGCAGTCCAGTTGTTCATCTTCAGGTATCCAAACCAGAGTAAACAGAGGACGAGAGGGATAAGAACAATAAATTTGATCACGATAAATTTTCCTTAACTGTCGCAAATATGATGCGAAAATTTCACGATGACGTCTACTTAAACCCGTTAGTTAATTGTATCAATATGAATAATAAGTATTTTTTGTTTATGGTTTGAGTATTGCTTATCCGATGTTACCCAAAAGTAGAGCAAGTGTGGTAATTACTGGTGAAACGAACAATAAAAAGCCTGAGTATAGTGGTTTGCCTCGGATTTCCCATCGGCCTCACCGTTGCCGCAGATCGCGGGCACGGTATTAACGTTGAACGCAATGACGGACCGGATACGTCGTCTCGCAGTGCTCAGACAGAGTTCAATGGGTTGCCGGTTAAGTGGCTACGGACTGTGAAACCCGGTACCCTTCCAGACTATGCGATTTTCAGGCAGGAAGACGTGTTTCATGGCGACGGCGATACCGGAATAATTTCTATGGATATCGACGGCAAGATTATTCGCGTTTTATCTACTAGCAGAGAGATCGCTGACGTTAGCGGGTAACCAAAGCAGAAGTTGTGTCTCTGTGTCATCGTTGTGCAGCAATTCTGTTATCGTTTTGTCATTGTGGCACGATTAAATAGCCGCAGGTTAAAGCAGATGTGGATCCTTTGGTGGACCGATGACAATACGCCCCTTTATTTTGCCTTCCAACACCAGTCTGACGTATTGCCTTACTCATGCTAAGGCCCTTATAAACAAACATACCGTGACGCCAAACGATAACGGGTGTCAATATTACCTGGCGACATATTTGCAAGCGCTGGGATTCACTTGCGAGCATGTTGTGATTCACGGAGTGTCGAATCTAATCGCTCGGTGGGGGCAGGGAGCAAGACATGTTGCATTTTGTGGACACACCGATGTGGTATCACCGGGACCCTTGTCACACTGGCGTTATCCGCCGTTTGAGGCCCATATAGAAAATAGCCAGTTATACGGTAGGGGGGCCGCGGATATGAAAACCGGGCTTGCGGCCATGCTCGGGGCATGTCAGCGCGTGCTGCCCGGGCTAAACCAGGATGATTTCACGTTTTGGTGGCTTATCACCAGTGACGAAGAAGGTGACGCTCAATGGGGGTCAAAATGGATAAAGCAGGTGTTGGACGAGCGCGGCGTTCATCTTGATATGTGTTTAATAGGTGAACCGACTGCTTCATCTGCTACTGGTGACACCATCAAGATAGGTCGCCGGGGCGCGTTGTCAGGTACTATTGACGTAGCGGGTAAGCAAGGGCATGTCGCGTACCCTCATAGTTGCGACAATGCAATTCATCGTGCGAGCCGTATTGTGCAAGGGTTGCTGGACTTGGGGTGGGATGGCGGTGACCTTGACTTCCCGGGTACGTCGTTGCAGATTACCCATATAGACTCGGGGACATTTACCGACAATATTGCTCCCGGAAAATGTCAAATTGAATTCAATGTGCGTTTTGATGCTACTTATACACTCACAACACTAAAAGCTGCGGTTTTAGAACGAGTGTTGAGCGCAGACAACGATGCGACTATTCGTTGGTCACGACCCTGCGAGGCTTATCAAAGTCACGCTAGGGAAGGTGATTGCTTGATTGCGATGGCAGAAGCCGCTATTTATCGCGCTACTGGTCGGTACCCGTTGTTGAGTACATCGGGCGGAACTTCTGACGGGCGTTTTTTTGCTACCGAGGAAACGCAAGTCGTAGAGCTTGGTGTTCCAAACACCACCATTCACCAAATCAACGAATCCATTCATCTTTCCGATTTGCTTACGTTAGAAGATATTTATGCCGATATGCTTGTCCAGCTTGCTCGTTAGTGAGTTGAGGCACTAAAATACAAGGCCGATATGACGCTATGGCGCTGGACATCGCCTTACGAGTAACCGCAAGGCGATATTGCGCTGGACATCGCCTTACGAGTAACCGCAAGGCGATATTGCGATTTATGCCGATTTACATAGACCGGTTTCTTGCAAGTAACGTTTGCGTTTTTTGTCGGTAAGGCAGTTTAGGTCTACTACCACTAACCCATCGATACAGTCGGCGAAGTCGGGGTCAACGTTGAAATCGAGGAAGGCAACGCCGCCTGCTGTGGTCACTTCGGTATACTGTTTGTAAAGTGTCGGCACATTTACCCCCATGTTTGCCAGAAGATGTTTAAGCTGGGTAAATTCTTTTTTGTAGTCGTTGCCGGTAAACAGAGCAGATACATCAGCAGACACAGGGTACGGAATCCGGGATACAGCTGTGCCGAATTTCGCCGGGAAGTACGTGCGATAGAAAGACACTAACAGATCTTTAGCCGGTTGCGGATACGCGTTACTGATGGATACTGCACCAAACAGATAGCGGTATTTGGGGTATCGGGATAAAAAAGCACCAATACCAAACCACAAGTAGTCTAAGCTACGTTTGCCCCAGTATCGGGGCTGTACGAAGCTTCTACCCAATTCTAACCCTTCTTGGAAAAGCGCGGTATTGTCAGATGAATAGTCAAACAATGTGGCAGAATACAACCCGGTGGGGTGACTGCTTTGTGTCAGTTGGGCCGCATCGCCAAAGCGGTAAGCGCCGGCAATCTCAAGATCGTTTTCGTCCCACAGAATGAGGTGATAGTAATGGGCGTCGTATTGATCAATATCACGCCGACGGTTGGTACCTTCTCCTACTGCGCGAAATGCAATTTCCCGAAGCCGGCCAATTTCACGCAATACGGGCGAACAGCCTTTGTGTTGATACAAATAAATATGTTTGCCGTCGGTCGTATGGCCCAGGTGCTCACATTGCTTAATGGCGCGGGTAAGTTCCTTGCGATCCTCTGGCATAGCTATAGGTGCTTGCGTTGCCAAAACGCCCTTGCGATTGTTGCCGATGCGGTAAAGATGTCGCTTGAATAGTTTGACTTGTTCTTTGAGCGGCAAGGCAAGCTGATTATACGCTTCACAAGGGACGAGTTCGCCAATTCGCATCGGCAAGTGTTTTTTCCTCTGCTTAAACATCTCTTTGACCAGAAGTGCTGTGGCCAGAGGTTTGTAAATCATTGACACACTGTAAAATAATGGCGAATTTTTGCCATCGATATACACCGGCAAAATAGGAGATTTTGTCTGGCGGGCAATGCGTAAAAAGCCGGAATGCCAACGGGTGTCTCTAACTCCTTGGGGACGTAACCGCGAGACTTCTCCTGCGGGGAAAATAATTAACGCGCCATCGTTATTAAGGTGTTTTTGTATCGCGCTTAGGTGTTGTTTGGGGGTTCCACCGTGCATATTGTTCACGGGCAGCAACATGTTGTGGAGTGGTTTAACTGCCATGAGCATTTCGTTAGCAACTACTTTTAAGTCGTGACGCACTTCGCTAATCAGTTTGATTAGCGCCAAACCATCCAATGTGCCGATGGGGTGATTTGCGATGATAACCACACGGCCTTCCGTGGGAATGCGCTCTTTTTCTACATCGCGAGTGGAATAGCTGATATTGAAATATTCCAGTACCTGCTCGACAAAGTCGATATCTTCGTAGTGAGGATATGTGTCACTGAATTCTTTCATTTCTTGTTCGTGAAGCAGGTGTCGCAGTACAAATGACAGCGACTTGAACAGCCACGGTTTGTCCACAACTTGCGGATAGTGGCGAGCCAGAACGTCATCAACAGTAAACATAATTAATCCCGAGGTTTTGTGCGAAAGATACCAGTGCTATATGACGTTTTTCACACACTTTAATGTCAGTTAAGTGACAGCATTTTGCAAAAAGCGCACAGTTACTTATGGGGCGTATCTGTGCGGTCAGCCATGCTAGGCTGCTTTGGACGCTTTCGCGCGTGCGGGTAGTGCGGTAATTGTAGATGCCGATTTCATGTGTTCAATCCAACTTATGAGCACCAGATTACCGTCATTGTCCTCAGACAGCGCAGAGCAGTTTTCGATCCAGTCGCCGTCATTGAGGTAGTGGATCCCCTTAACCATTGCGCTTTCCGGGTGATGAATGTGCCCACATATCACACCATCCAGCCCCATTTTTCTCGCTCTTGCACAGCTTGCTTCCCGATAACGGGCAATGGCTTCATTGGCACCTTTGATGTGTTTTTTGATATATCCGGCTAATGACCAGTAGTCGTTGTTTCGCCATTGGCGGAAACGGTTGTACCAGCGGTTGAGAAACAACAGGAGGTCGTAGCCCTTATCACCAATCCACGCGTGAAATTTACCTATGGTGACATCAGCATCGAACTGATCGCCGTGTAAAATCAGATACTGTTTGCCTTCGGCAGTGGTGTGAACACATTCCCGTTGGATATCAATATCACCAAACTGCATGCCGGAATAGGATTGAAGGGGTTCGTCGTGATTTCCGGGCAGGTAGATTACCTTGGTGCCGTCGCGGCTCATCTGCATGAAGGTGTGGAGAACCTGATTATGTGCTTCAGGCCAGCGAAACTGGCGAGACATTTCCCACATATCAACGATATCACCAACAAGGTATAAGGTATCGACAGTAATGGTGTTGAGAAAATCAAGGAGGTATTCCGCTTTGCAGTCTTTGTTACCGAGGTGGATATCAGATAACCACAAGGTGCGATAATGTGTGTGCTTCATAACCGTTTCCAAAGTAATCACTCTGGGAGGCAATGATAAAATGGCTACTTGACAGTCAGGTGACTATCCTTTGACAGCTTAGTGAAACTTGCTTGACAGAATCATGACAACGGAGAAAACAGCAGGAGCAACAAAATCCGGGTGGCTCAACCTGCGTAAATTTCAGGTATAAAAAAAGCGCCGTCGGCGCTTTTTACTTTAAAGATTCTCTTACAGCGCTTTAATTTGCGCTGACAAGCGGCTCTTATGACGAGCTGCTTTGTTTTTGTGAATCAAACCTTTGGTAGCCATTCTGTCAAGGATCGGCGTAGCAGCAGCCAGTGCAGATTGCGCACCTTCTTTATCACCTGCAGCGATTGCAGCAACTACTTTTTTGATGCTTGTACGAGTCATGGAGCGACGGCTGGCATTATGCTGACGACGCTTTTCGGCTTGAATTGCACGTTTCTTAGCAGACTTAATGTTAGCCAAGGTGTAACTCCCAAAATAAATTCATGTCTAAAAAATAGGGTGCGGATTATGCTTATCTAACGAACAGATGTCAAACTATTTTATCTTTTAAAATGCAGAAAATAGCGCGTTATTGCACATAAAATGCAGCCCCTTCGTGAGGTGCGCGGATTATAGCAGGCCAAGGAGGGGAATTCATCAATCTGTCATAAATTTTTCTCAGTGATTCCCCCACACCTTCCGTTCCGCTATAGTGTGCCACAAAACAGCAGTCGCAATTGAAGGACGTTTGTGTCAGGAAAACTCTTAAAATCAGGTATGATTGTCAGTGTGATGACATTGTTGTCCCGCGTGCTTGGACTTGTTCGGGATGTGGTCGTGGCCAAACTCATGGGGGACGGCGCAGCGGCAGATGTGTTCTTTTTTGCGAATAAAATCCCCAATTTTCTTCGTCGGCTATTTGCAGAAGGGGCTTTTGCCCAAGCGTTCATACCTGTGCTTACGGAAGTTCATCACGAAGACGATCAAACACAGTTAAAGGCATTCGTTGCCAGGGTATCAGGTACACTTGGCGCCATAGTATTTATTGTTGCCATCGTCGGCGTTATTGCTTCGCCGGTGGTAGCGGCCTTGTTCGGTACAGGCTGGTTTGTTGCCTGGATGCAGGGCGAGCCCGCTGGTGCTAAGTTTGAGCTTGCGTCAAGTATGCTTAAAATTACTTTCCCTTATATTGCATTTATTTCGCTTACCGGCTTGGCCGGCGCAATTCTCAATACCCTGAACAAATTTGCCGTGGCGGCGTTTACGCCCGTGTTGTTGAACGTGTGCATTATCGCTTGTGCGTATTTGCTTGCACCTGTTTTATCTCAGCCTGCTTACGCCCTTGCCTGGGGAGTCTTCATTGGCGGTATCGTACAACTGACATTTCAACTGCCTTTTTTATTTCGTGCAGGGTTGTTGGTCAAGCCCCGATGGGGATGGCATGATCCGAGCGTAGTGAAGGTGCGCACGCTGATGATCCCTGCGCTATTTGGGGTATCTGTAGGACAAATTAATCTATTACTCGATACACTAATCGCCAGCTTTCTGGTAACCGGTTCGATCAGCTGGCTGTATTATTCCGACAGGCTTCTGGAGTTTCCACTAGGGTTATTCGGTATTGCTATCGCTACAGTTATTTTACCGACACTGTCGCGCAATCACGTAGCAAAGGATCCTAAGGCTTTCAGCAGCAATATGGATTGGGGGATAAGGATGGTATCGGTACTCGGGATCCCTGCTGCGGTTGGGCTAGCCTTTATGGCGGAGCCGATTCTTACGGTCATTTTTCAGCGCGGCGCGTTTTCTGCAGACACAGCGAGAATGGCCTCCTATTCCCTCATCGCTTATGCCTGTGGTCTACTGAGCTTTATGCTGGTCAAAATTCTTGCACCGGGGTTTTATTCCCGACAAGACACAAAAACACCCGTGAAATTTGGTATTTGGTGTATGGCAGCGAACATGGTGTTCAATCTTATTTTCGCCGTCCCTTATGGCTACATTGGGCTTGCTATCGCCACGTCTTTGTCGGCAACCCTCAATGCTGCGCTGCTTTACATTACCCTACACAAAAAAGGTGTGTATCGCGCATCGATGGAAACAGTGTGGTTCCTGTTGCGCATTGTTTTTGCCAGTGCGGTGATGGCAGTGGTTATTGCCTGTTTTGATATAGCAGACGAGTTTTACAAGCTGACGCTGATGGCACAAATCAGGCACGTAACGGTTACCATTGCCGCTGCTGCAGCAACATTTGGTTGCCTTTTAGTGTTATTTGGCGTTCGCCTCAGGCACTTCAAAGCAATTGGCGGATAATCCTCGCACAACGATTGGTATTACGTGGCGGGTCGTTTATAATCGCGAGCTTTGCAAATCACGCACCAGGACACAGTAGCAAGTGGAATTAATTCGCGGTCTTCACAATCTGCGCCCGGAACACAGGGGGTGCGTCCTCACTATCGGTAAGTTCGACGGCGTACATCGCGGGCATCAGGCTGTATTGGCTAATGTGCATGAAAAGACGCGTCAACTCGCGTTGCCGTCAACGGTGATGGTGTTTGAACCGCAGCCGGAGGAGCTATTTAGCCCGGCTAGTGCGCCCGCACGGCTAAGTACTCTGCGGGAAAAGTATGAGTTACTAAAGGCGCAAGGGGTCGACCGCCTGTTATGTGTGCGTTTTGACGAGTACTTTGCCAGTCAGTCGGCCAGTACTTTTATTGAAGACTTGTTGGTAGAACGCCTTGGAGTTCGCTATTTGGTTGTGGGTGACGACTTTCGCTTCGGCAGACAGCGGTTAGGCGATTTTTCAATGTTGCAACGCGCTGGTGAATCTATGGGTTTTGAAGTGGCCAGTACCCAGAGCTTTATGGTGGACGATTGTCGAATTAGTTCAACAGCTGTAAGGGACGCATTGGCTAAGGGCGACTTTGAACGCGCCGCTAATATGCTAGGTCGACCTTTTGTATTTGAAGGGCGGGTAGTGCATGGTGACAAAAAAGGCCGTACCATTGGCTTTCCCACGGCGAATGTTTTGCTTAAAAGAGACAAACCCGCCATTAATGGCGTTTTTGCAGTAACAGCAGACGTCAAGGGCGAGCGCTATTTTGGTGTGGCAAATGTGGGGTGCAGACCTACGGTTGCCGGAAAGAGAACGCAACTGGAAGTACATATCTTCAATTTTAGCGGCTCGCTGTATGGTGAACCTATTGCGGTAGCGCCGGTGAAGAAACTGCGAGACGAGAAAAAGTTCGCGTCATTTGACGCATTGAAAGAACAGATCAAACAGGATGCACGAGAAGCAAAGACCTTGTTCTTTGCATCCTGAATTACTCTTTAATTAATCGTTGTGTAATCTTGCACAACGGCAGGTGGACGGAAAGAACGAGTTTATGAGCGATTACAAACCGACATTGAATTTACCGGAAACGCCTTTCCCTATGCGTGGCAACCTTGCGCAAAGAGAACCGGCGATGCTTAAAAGCTGGCAGGAAAAGCGCTTGTACAAGCAAATTCGCGAAGCAAAAGCTGGTAAAAAGCCTTTTATTTTGCACGATGGCCCTCCGTATGCAAATGGTGATATTCATATCGGTCACGCTGTAAACAAAATTCTGAAAGACATTATCGTGAAAGCGAAAACGCTGTCAGATTTTGATGCGCCATATGTACCAGGCTGGGATTGTCACGGTCTTCCCATCGAATTGATGGTGGAAAAAAAGGTAGGTAAGCCCGGTGTAAAGGTAACCGCTGCCGAATTCCGTCAGAAGTGCCGTGAGTATGCGCAGAAGCAAATTGATGGCCAAATGGCTGATTTTAAACGTCTTGGTGTGTTTGGTGAGTGGGATAATCCTTATAAAACCATGGATTTCAAATCAGAAGCCGACATCATCCGCGCGTTGAGTAAAATTGTTGACTCCGGCCATTTGGAAAAAGGCTTCAAACCCGTACACTGGTGTACAGATTGTGGCTCTGCCCTTGCAGAAGCGGAAGTTGAATATAAGGACAAAGTATCGCCAGCCATCGATGTTACCTTTCCCTTGGTCGACTTAGCAGCCATCGCGGAGGCGTTTGGTGTTACTGTCCAAGATCTGACAGCGCACAAAGCATCAGCGGTTATCTGGACAACCACGCCATGGACGCTGCCAGCAAACCTGGCCATTAGCCTTCACCCTGAACTAACGTACTCGCTGGTGGAACTGAATGGTACTGACTGGGTTATTCTGGCTGAAGATTTAGTGGAAAGTTGTATGTCCCGCTATGAGATTTCCGCGTATAGAGTGGTGGCTTCCTGTGTTGGTCAGGCTCTTGAAAACCTCAAAGTGTCCCATCCTTTTCTCGATAAATCCGTACCGCTTATTTTAGGTGAGCACGTTACCACTGAATCTGGTACTGGTTTAGTACATACGGCGCCCGCCCACGGTGTTGACGATTTCAACGTATGCAAAAAATATGGCATCGAGGTATATAACCCCGTCGGCAATAACGGCGTCTATAATGAAGAAACCCCGTTGTTTGCCGGGCAATTTGTATTCAAAGCGAATCAAACCATCATTGACAAGCTGGAAGAAACGGGCAATTTGCTATTGAATATTAGCTACGAGCACAGTTATCCCCACTGCTGGCGTCACAAAACCCCGATTATATTCCGTGCGACTCCTCAGTGGTTTATCAGCATGGACAAAAAAGGGTTGAGAAAAGCCTCCCTTGAGCAAATTGAAAAGACGGCGTGGATCCCTGAGTGGGGCCAGAACCGTATCGAAAAAATGGTGGAAGGCCGACCGGACTGGTGTATCTCCCGTCAGCGTACCTGGGGAGTGCCAATCCCATTGTATGTGCACAGGATTTCAGGAGAACTTCATCCGAATACCAAGAGCATTATGGAATCTGTTGCAGAGGCTGTCGAGCAAAAAGGCATTCAGGCCTGGTGGGACATCGACGACGCTGCCATCTTGGGTGACGATGCACAACAATATGACAAAGTAACAGATACGCTTGACGTGTGGTTTGATTCAGGGGTCACGCATTATTTTGTGGTTGACCGTCGTGATGATATCCCGGCCAGTGCCGATTTGTACCTGGAAGGGTCAGATCAACATCGCGGGTGGTTTATGTCGTCTCTCATGACGTCTACCGCCATGCATGGTCACGCTCCTTACAAGGAAGTGCTGACCCACGGATTTACCGTTGATGCCCATGGCCGCAAGATGTCCAAGTCGGTAGGTAACGTGGTCGCACCGCAACAGGTAACCAATAAATTAGGGGCAGATATTCTGCGTTTGTGGGTGGCGTCTACTGATTATCGCGGTGAAATTGCGGTAAGCGATGAAATCCTAAAACGCGCAGCTGATGCTTATCGTCGTCTTCGCAACACTGCCCGATTCCTGTTGGCCAACCTGAATGGCTTTAATCCTGAAGAGGATGCCGTGGCACCTGATAATATGGTGGCTCTGGACCGTTGGATTGTGTCACGCACGGAGAAACTACAACAAGAAATCGTTGATGCGTACAACAAGTACGACATGCTTGTGGTTTCACAGAAGTTAACTCATTTCTGTTCGATTGAGCTAGGTAGCTTCTACCTGGATATTATTAAAGATCGTCAATATACCGCAAAGGGGGATAGCAATGCACGTCGCTCCTGTCAAACGGCGCTCTATCACATTGTAGAGGCGTTGGTACGGTGGATGGCGCCTATCACCAGTTTTACTGCTCAGGAAATCTGGGAAGCGCTTCCCGGGTCGCGCAGCCCCTTTGTCTTTACTGAATCATGGTATGCAGGTTTGGCAGGCTTTGAAGCGAAAGACGGTTTTGATGACGCATACTGGCAACAGGTTATGCGGGTCAAAGACGCCGTTAACCAGGCAATGGAGCAAGCCCGTAAAGACGGTCAGTTGGGTGGATCTTTGGAAGCGAATGTCAAACTCTATGCCGACGACGGCTTGCGAGCACTCCTTGAAAAACTGGGTGATGAATTGCGCTTTGTGTTGATCACGTCTGGCGTGGATGTGGTGTCGGAAAGTAAAAAGCCAGCAACCGCGGCGGCTACAGATATCGACGGGTTGTTTATCGAAGTAACGAAGAGCAAGGGCACCAAGTGTGTGCGCTGCTGGCATCACCGTGAAGATGTGGGCACTCATAAAGGCCATGAGCAACTCTGTGGTCGGTGTGTGACCAATGTGGATGGTGAAGGGGAAACGCGTCAGTATGCCTAAACTGTTTAGTGAAACGGGTTTGCGTTTTTTGTGGATCAGTGCGGTGGTAGTGGTGCTTGACCTGTGGTCAAAGTATGAAGTCATTGGCTGTATGACCTTGTCAGAGTCTGTACAGGTTTTACCGTTTTTTAATTTTACCTATGTGAGAAACTACGGGGCAGCATTTAGTTTTCTCCATGATGCATCTGGTTGGCAACGGTGGTTTTTTACTGCTATTGCCATCACAGTAAGTGTTGTGATTCTGTGGTGGCTAAAGCAATCAGACAAACAGCAAAAGCTCTTGCCCATAGCCTTTTGTTTTATTCTCGGTGGTGCGCTGGGTAATGTTTATGACCGGTTGATGCACGGTTTCGTTATCGACTTTTTAGATTTTTATGTTGGCGACTGGCACTGGCCTGCTTTTAACCTCGCAGACAGCGCGATATTTATTGGTGCGGCACTGTTAATTTGGGACATGCTCACGTCGAAACAGGGCCACGATGCAGGGTCTGAATCAAACACAGACAAGAAGTAGGAACATAAGATGAGTGAATTTGCAATCAACGCTGCCTCTGAGGTAATAATGCACTTTGACCTCAAACTTGAGGATGGCTCCGCTGCAGACAGCACCCGGGTAAATAAAAAACCGGCAAAACTGGTGATGGGGGACGGAAGTCTTACTCCTAACTTCGAGGCGTGTTTATTGGGGTTGCAAAAAGGCGATAAAAAATCTTTTACCCTGGCGCCTGAAGACGCCTTTGGGCAACCAAACCCGGATAACATTCATCATATGGATCGCAATCGCTTTAGCAACGACCTGACTCTGGAAGAAGGGGTCATTGTCGCGTTTGCTCAGCCCGATGGCAGTGAAGTACCCGGTATCATCAGAAGTGTCGCTGGTGACTCAGTTACCGTTGATTTTAACCATCCTTTGGCGGGGCAAACTGTCATTTTTGACGTTGAAATCGTGGACGTCATCAACAATGCTTCTGCTGCACACTAAGGAGACCCCATGCAAATTCACCTCGCTAATCCCCGTGGTTTTTGTGCCGGTGTAGACAGAGCTATCACTATTGTCGAGCGGGCACTTGAGATGTTCAATCCCCCTATATACGTGCGCCATGAAGTGGTTCACAACAAATTTGTTGTTGATGGTCTCAAAGAGCGTGGCGCGTTGTTCGTCGACGAACTCGAAGAGGTGCCTGACGATAGTATTGTCATTTTTTCTGCCCACGGAGTGTCGCAAGCGGTACGCAAAGAAGCCAGCGAGCGCGGGTTGAAAGTGTTTGATGCCACATGCCCATTAGTGACAAAAGTACATATGGAAGTCACCCGGGCCAGCAAGACTGGTACGGAATGTATTTTAATTGGACACGCTGGACATCCAGAGGTAGAAGGCACTATGGGTCAATATGACAACGCCGAAGGGGGAATTTATCTGGTAGAGTCCAGCGCAGATGTAGCGTCGTTGGAAGTGAAAGACCCGGAACGCCTTTATTTTTGTAGTCAAACGACATTATCAGTGGATGATACCGCAGACGTCATTGATGCTTTGCGGGCGAAGTTTCCGTTTATTCACGGCCCGCGAAAAGACGACATTTGTTATGCCACGCAAAATCGCCAAGATGCCGTTCGCGACCTGGCATCTGATTGCGAAATACTCTTAGTTGTTGGCGCGCAGAACAGTTCAAATTCTAACAGGTTACGTGAACTGGCAGAAAAGGTCGGCGCGAAGGCATTTCTCATTGCTGATGAAAACTGTATCCAGAAAGCGTGGCTTGAAGGGGTGGAGCACATTGGTGTAACTGCAGGCGCATCTGCACCGGAAGTACTGGTTCAGCGGGTTGTGGATCGCCTCATCTCCTGGGGGGCACAGTCTGCGTCAGAACGTGCAGGTCGGGAAGAAAATGTTGAATTTGCCGTGCCAAAAGAGCTTCGCGTAAAACAAGTGATGTAAGCCCTCTGCGGGGGAATTTCCCCCCCGAATTATAATATTCAATACTAAACCTTGCTTGCCGATACTTATTTATCTGGTCCGCTGCGTTAGGATAATTGCGGGATCCGTTTAATTTCAGGTAGGTATTAAGGTTATGCGTCAGCATACGTTGCAGCAACGCCAAACAGGAGTAGGCTTCATTGAAGTGCTCATTACCCTGTTTATACTCGCCATCGGCTTGCTAGGAGTGGCATCGTTACAGTTCGTCGGTTCATTTGCTAATCGTGATGCGATTAGCAGAACGCAATCTGAACTGGTTGCCGAACAGGTTGCAGAACGCCTTCGCGCAGCGGCACGTCCATCTTTGGTTGGCGACGGATTGGTTGTCAATAATGGCTATTTCAATGCCAACAACTACAACTTTGCTTCTCTTTCCTGTGGTTCGACTGACCCATACAGCTGCTGCTTATCGTTGCCTTCAGGTATTCCTAACTGTGAGGGCAACGTCTGTACAGAAGCTCAAATGGCAACATATGACAGCTGGGCGCTTTCATGTTCGGCTATTCAAACCAACCGTGATGTTACCATACAGGTAACCTGCACTGACAGTAATGCAGGCGACGCCGATAGCTGTTCGGCAGGTTCGCGAATTCACGTGATGTTGATGTGGCCAGTTACCAAATCCACGACCCAAAAATACACTTTAAACAGCCGGTGTAATTCCAAATCCGGCGATAGCAATGCCTGCGTTGTTAAGGATATTACCTTATGAAACAAAGAGGCTTTTCACTGGTAGAACTCATGATCGCCCTCGTGTTGGGCCTAATCATTAGCGGTGCAGTGATACAAACCATGATCAGCGCGCGGGTAACGAATTCTCTTAATCAGGCCGTGTCTCAGGTACAGGAAGCCGGGCGTTTTGTCATGCTCCGTTTAAGCCGCGACATTATGGAAGCCGGTAGATTTGACCAAATTGTCAGCAATGTCGATGCGACTGTGGATCATCTCGTCGAAGCTGCGTTCATTCAAAATAGGCCGGTAGGCCTTGCAGGAGATTATACCAGTAACGCTAGCTTAGGCTCGAGTCAGGGAACAAATGGAGCAAATGACGATTTAGTCATTAATTTATTAGGTAAAGAAGATTGCACAGGCAATCGTTTTGGTTATCCGGCAGATACAGAATTCCACGTTGTTAACAAATACTATGTGGCAAACAACAAACTTTATTGTACGGGATTTGATGGTCGGGTACTACGGGGGCTTCGCTCTCCGGTTGTCGGGTCTCGGTCTGTGATCCTAATGGACAATGTAGAGAGTTTTCAAGTGCAATACGGGGTTACAGATCTCGCCAGCGCCTCTCAGGGACAAGCTGTGCAATATGTAACTGCCAGTCAGTTGTCAGCGTTGCGCGCAGCAAACAGGCAGGTGGTTGCCATTAGGATTGGCGTCATGCTCAAAAGTGACGGTGCTCAGGTTGCGAATATGCCGGTGCATGAATTGGCGGTGTTAAACGAGAAACCTGTGAAAACGGATGATGCACATTACTTCCAGGTGTTTAACCAGACATTGGCCCTGCGCAACATGAAGAACTTCGTAAGGAGCTTGAGATGAAGGCAGTTAATCAAGTTAATCACCAACAAGGAATGGTGTTAGTTCTCGCATTGCTGATTTTATTATCACTGACGATTTTAGGGGTGAGCGCAGTGTCGTCAAGCCTGAGCCAGAATAAAATGGCGATGTCTATGCAGCGCTCCGGTATGGCTTTTGATGCTGCTGAAGCTGCCTTGGCCGGCGTTTTTTTTGAAGCAGAAGATAAGATAGTGCTCACAGACAATACCAAAAAAGACCCACTTACTGAAGCCAGACAAGGTCTGCAGTTTGATCCGGATAATGACGCCATGAGTTGCTTTGACAACGGCTGGACGGCGCGTAGTGTTACCAGTACGGGTTTGTCGGCGGGTACTGAACATAAGAATAGTGGAAACTACCAAACAGATATGAGAACGCAAAGTTGGTCGCGAACTGCATTTATTCGCGAACAGGCGTGTCGTGGTTCAAGTAATGTTATAGGTGGAAGTAATGTAAATTGCCACGTGTTCGTGGTGAGAGGTTGCGGAAAAGTTTCTGAGAGAAGCACCGTTGTTGCCAATACCGTTACCGCTGCCGTTATGGCACCGGCTTCGCAGTAGGAGTACCAGAGTTATGAAGGATTTCATTCGCTATGCCATCTCATGTGCATTATGGGTTTGCATTGGAAGCGCAGCCTGGGCTGATGATTTAGATATCTATCTGGGAACTGCAGATGCTTCTGTCACCTACAATCCCAACGTCCTATTTATTATGGATACGTCTGGTAGTATGACGGCCTACGATAACACGAGTCAGTCCCGTATGCTTCGTGTCCAAAACGCATTGAAAGACGCATTGCAAAGTGCTACCAACATCAATGCCGGTTTGATGCGTTTTTCTGACTACGGCGGTCCTGTGCTGTTTCCGTTGCGTCCTATCGACGATTCGATCAATCCGGAAATTATCACCTCGACAGCGGAGAGTGCCGACGACGCGGTAGAAATTAGTGGAAGTGTGGATCTGACTAGTAATTCTCTACAACTAACCAGTGGCACAGCCACGGTCACCACAGGGCTGCGTTATCAGGAAGTGAATATTCCCCAAGGGGCAACCATTACCAGTGCCACATTGCGGTTGACCTCTACACAGTTGAATACTGCAGCGTCGACGTTAAAGATTCGAGGAGAGTTGTCGGCTGACAGTCAGGCTTTTGCGTCTACTTCTTCAAACATATCTAAGCGGGCGACCACTGGCAGTGAAGTAGAGTGGAGCTCCGACAACGGCTTTCCGATAACGGATGAGATTGTAACCACACCGGATTTCTCTGCTGTTATTCAGGAAGTGGTAGATCAGCCTGGGTGGTGTGGTGGCAACGCATTGAGCCTTATCATAGAAGGCAGCAGTACCAACAGTGCCAGTGCTCGCCGGGCTAAATCTGCAGACTACGGAACAACAGGGTCTCCGCAGTTGGTCGTTACGTACGATGAATCGACCGCCACAGGTTGTATCAGTGGCGAAAGCGTTTATCAGGTTTCTGGCAACGAAAACAACGCTGAAGAAAAAAATAATGGTAAGCAATCGACAGGCACTGAACTTACTATGAATGCGAGCAGTAACGCTTATCTAGGTATGCGGTTTACTAACGTTAATGTACCTAAAGGTGCTGTGGTGTCAGAAGCTTATTTGGTTTTTAACGGCTTTGAATATCATGGTGGTTATGCGTCGATGAAGATACAGGCAGCGGCTGTAGACGATGCCGTTAGCTTTAGCCCTTACACCCGTTACATGTTGAAAAACATGCCTAAAACCAGCGGTGTGACCTGGACGCCTCCTACGTTTTACTATCGGTATGAATACCAAACGCCGAACATCTCTGGCATGTTACAAGAAGTGTTCAACCGCAGCGGTTGGAATGCCGGCAATGACGTTATGCTCATATTGAGTGATTTCGTAGGTGACCGCGGTGCGTATACCTACAAGGGCAGCCAGTCCAGAGCCCCGCAGTTGGTAATAAAGTTTAAAGGCGATGCCACACCTGGCGTAACGGCAACGGTCAGAGAGCATTTGATTAGTAAAGTGGATGAGCTTACCGCCAGCGGATACACCCCAATAGTCGATACACTGTATGAAGCAACCCGATATTACGGTGGTCTTTCCGTTGACTACGGGTTAACGAGGGGGAACAGCAATGTATCGAACTCGGTACGAAAAAATACCCGGGTTAGTCACCGTGGCTCATATGTAGGCGCAGATGCGGTTCGCGGATACGGATGTGATGAGAGTAACCTCAGTGACAGTGACTGTATTTCTGAATACATTCCCAGCGGGGCTGAGTATATTTCCCCAGTAAGTGATTTACAGTGCCAAACAAACAACCACATTGTGTTGTTATCGGATGGTGAAGCAAACAGTAACCACAGCGTATCAAAGATTCAGTCTCTACTTGGTGCAAATTGTTCAGGTAGCGGTGGAGAAAAATGTGGCCTGGATTTAGTCAAAAATTTGAGCAAAGCCGAAACCTCTGCGATAGACAGACGAGTGATTACGCATACCATAGGGTTTGCGGCAAACAACAATGCAAACAATTTCCTCAATCAGATCGCATTACAAAGTGGTGGGGGATTCTATCAGGCAGACAACAGCGCTGATTTGGTAAAGGCATTTCAGGCAATCTTGCGATCTGTAAAAGATGTGAATGCAACGTTTGTTTCGCCTGGGGTTGCGGTAAACCAGTTAAATCGACTCACCCACAAAGATGAGCTCTATTTTGCATTGTTTAAACCAAGTGAAGGCACTATATGGCCAGGCAATCTAAAAAAATACAAAATAAGTGGCGAGACTATTTTGGATCAAAAAGGTAAGGATGCCATCGATTCTTCTACTGGTTTTTTCTCAGATACTTCTCACAGTTATTGGTCGACCCTGGCAGATGGCAATGACGTAAGAGAGGGCGGGGCGGCAAGCCAAATGACGAACAATCGCAACGTTTACTTCTTTGAGGATGACCCGACGATTATTCACAGTCTCAATGAGCTTCATGAGAACAACTTACTGATCACTACCAACGATTTGGCCATCAGTACTGTGCCTGGAGCAGTGACGCTGAGAAGCGAATTGCTTAAGTGGGCCAGGGGCGTAGATGTGCGGGACGCTGACGGCGATGGCAGTACATCGGACGTAAGATTACAAATGGGTGATCCTATTCATTCACAGCCAGTTATCGTGAACTATAGCGAAACTGAATCTGCTATTTTCGTGGCGACGAATCATGGCTTCCTGCACTCTTTTGATACACAAACCGGAAAAGAGAACTTTGCCATTATTCCCAAAGAACTGCTGAAGAATATGTATGATTTTTATCAAAATAATTCTACCTTCAATCACATTTACGGTCTTGATGGCGATATGGTTCTCAGAACAGTAGGCAACAAAACCTACCTTTATGTAGGCATGCGACGCGGTGGTAGAAATTATTACGTGTTCGATGTGAGTTCAAAAACCGCCCCCAAACTCGTCTTTGCTATTCGAGGTGGCGATTCAGGTTTGGAAAAGTTAGGTCAGACCTGGTCCAGACCTACTATTACGAAAGTGAAAATGGGGAATACTGTCAAAAACGTTATGATTGTAGGTGGCGGTTACAGCGATGATCACGATACAAAAACGACCCGGAGCGACGATGTTATAGGCAATGCGGTGTTCATGTTTGATGCAGACAATGGCAGTTTGCTTTGGTCAGCCAGCGATCAGAACGCCTCGGTGAATGTCAGCCAAATGAAGTACAGCATTCCGGGTCGTATTTCTGTTATTGACCGCGACAATGATGGATTTGCTGACCACATGTACGTTGCCGATATGGGCGGGCAACTGTTTCGCTTTGACATCTACAATGGTAAGAGCGGTACAGATTTTATTAAAGGGGCACGTATTGCTGATTTGGGCGGCGATACAGAACAGAGCAATCGCCGCTTCTTTTACGGCGCTGACGTGACTGAAGTAGCCCTTGGCGAAGAGTTGTATTACGGTGTAGCCATAGGCTCAGGCTGGCGCGCTTCGCCATTGGATCTTGTGGTTAATGACCGCTTTTACTTTTTAAAAGACAAAGGCGTGTTCCAGACAGATAGCGATGGTAACTATGTTCTGCCACCTTTATATACTGAGTCGACTTTATATGACGCAACAGAATCGCTTTTGAGCAGCAGTGACACAACCACTCAAAGCTTAGCTACATCGCAATTTGCTGGTAAAGCTGGGTGGTATATCAAATTGGAAACAGAGGGCGAAAAAGCCTTGTCGTCTCCATTGATTATTGATTACAAAATATTTTTTACCACCTATGTGCCTTCAGCCAGTTCTGAAAGCGCTTGTGCCCCACCAAGCGGGAACAGCCGTGCATATCTGGTAAGCATGTTCAATGGCAACGCAGTCGATGATCTCAACAACAATGGTGACGTGGACAAAAAAGATCGATATGCCGAACTCAAGCAGACGGGCATTGCACCTGAAACTAAAATACTGATAGAAGAAGTCGTGAAGCCAGTTGTGTGTCTTGGTACGGAGTGTGCGTCTGCGGTTATTGATGTTGATGAAAACGGAAATGAACAACAGTGTTTATCTGGATTTGCGTGTTTAGCGCAAAATATATTTGGACGGTTCGAAAGGGTCCTGCAAGATAGTTGGTCAACAGAGAAAGAGCGTCAATAGTCATGCATAAAAAATTTACTTTAATGTCAGGCTTTACACTGATTGAACTTATGGTTGCTGTGGCGATCGCGGGTATTCTTATATCGGTGGGTTATCCTGCTTATCAAGGTGTAATCAAAAGCGGTTATCGGAAATCGGCGCAATCTGACCTCATGGCGTTTGCTGCCGCCATGGAGCGCCATCACGCGGGTAACTTCACCTATAAAGGCGCTGGGGCGGGTGGCAGTGACACAGGTAAGCCAGGTGTCTTTGCCAGTTGGTCTCCGGCTTCTGAACCCGCTTCTGAAAAGCGGTACAATCTCACTATTGTCAGTGCCACAGGTGTAGACTACGAAATCAAGGCATCACCGGTCTCTGGCAGCACGCAAGCGGGAGATGGCGACATCTATTATTTTAGTGATGGCCGCAAAGGATGGGACGAAAACAACTCTGGTGGTTTAGATGGTAGTGAGTATTGCTGGTCATGCTAGTTGATCGCGGCTATCTACGGAGTGGGCACGGTAGCATCTAGGCGGAATAGCTTGTCAGGATGGGCGGAAAGAAGAGGGTGTGAAATCGCGGTTTGCGTTGAGTAGCTAAGCATATTTCCATCTAAATTCTGCCAACTGACGGTAATGTCAATGTGTTTTATCAGTGGATAGGGGCAACCAGATGACTGTGCGGTTGTATACACATTCGCATTTTGGGTGTATTTTTCGGTCGAATGCCAAGAGACACTATACCCATGGGGCGCTATATGAGGTCCGAGATTGACCGTGTTGTTCCCAGGTGGAAGCAGTCCGCCTGCATTTGGAGCAATTTGTACAAATATAGGGAGGTCGGCGAACCCCTTTTTTCCTACCAGTGAGAAGTGACTTCGATATCGCTGCGCAGTGTTCATCGCTGCACCGTACAAGGACGTCGCGATACTGGTTTGCTGAAAGTTCTGCACAACCGCTATGCAACCAAGTAGCACCGAGGTCATCATGATCATTGCCAGGAGCACCTCTAGCAAAACCATGCCCGACCTTGGAGAAGGCTGTATCACACTCATTGAACGCTCCCAGGGACAAGGCTAATTTGTTGCAACGCGGGTAAAGAGCGCAAAGTACTCAGTACTGCGAAGTCGTACATAACTTGTATTGCGCTGTCTGCTGATGCAGGGTGATTCAGCACGAGGCTCCCGACGATTGCTGCATCGGGAGCCATCAACACCCGCTGTGTAAATTTTGTCTTTTCTCTATAGCTTACTACCAAACCGTACATGCGTGTATTCGAATGCAGTTGAATGTCTCCGTTGCGCACAATGATAAGAGCCGGTGAGTTGGGACTGCCAAGTGTTTTGCCGGCAGTGATTTCACAATGGCCGTCTATCCAAATAAAGGGACTAGCAGTTGGCAGAGATTTGCAATTCGTCATTTTCTTCCAGGCAATTCGTTTAAACGCAGACAGTGGTGTGTTGCCTATGTCGCTAGCGAATAAATAGGTAAGTGCATCTGGCGGCAATGCGCTGTCTTTGTCTTTAACATCACTCTTTTTCACCATGGCATGGCTTACGGCATTGGCTTGACATTGCGGAGGATGAATTGCACTTTCTTTACAAGTAAAACGCGGTGCTGATAGCAGGTTTACTTCGGTATTTGACCACACTGCAAGGGGAGAGCGCGGGTGAGCTCTAGCGGTTGGAACGTATAAGTGAAATGCTGCCAGAGGATGAAGGTTGTCATGTATAACCAATGCTGCGGGTGGAAGGTTTATTAGTAGCGGAAAGCGCACCAGGCTCTGCACTTTAGTGTCGGTAAAAATACCGTCAGTATCACTTCTGGAAATAGTTGCAGAAGTAATTTCACCTCCAGTAAGAGGAGTCGTTGTGACATTGCTCATGGTAGAAAAAACTTGCGAGGGGAGGGTGTTGTCCCAGGCCGGAGCATGCAACAGGCGGGCGCCAATATCGGCCATATATACCTCGCTACGTGCAGAAAGTGTTGTATTGGTATTTTTCCAAAGTAGACTTTCTGATTGTGCAATGAAGTACAGACTAATAGCAGTTACTGATACGCTAACCAGTGCCAACAATAAGGCTATAGTGGTCAGGTACACGGCGCCAGCCGATCTTGATTGACTATATTTCATGATTGACGACCAAAGAAAATGAAACATTTCGCTTAAGGTGGCGAAAGGGTTTAGCGTGTGCGGAAATTGATACCTGAATAAGTGTAAATTGCCCGTGAGGCATAGCTTGGAAGGTAAGATCGTCTATCTCCAGTCGAGTGTCGGCGGTGATGTCTTGCCATCCGTTTGCATTGCACGGTTTTCCTGATAATCGCATTTCCAGGGCTTTTTTTCTAAGTCTGAAGCCCATGCGTTCTTCTGGCGATCCCACATCGGGAGTGCCATTATCATTGAGATCTGACGCAAATAGTATGCAGGAGTTTTTTACCTCTTTGGGGTGATGGCCGATGCTAAATTGGTTTGCAAAATCATTGGGAATGACAGCCTTACTGAGATACTGAGATTTTGCTTTTCCGTGCCAACCACTTTTGCTAACACGGTTGGTGATAAGCGCAGATAATTTGGTTAACTCTACATCCAGGTACATACTGTTGAGTAGTTGTTTGTGCGATACCAACGTATGGGCAATGACAGTTGATGCACCTGCAAGCATGGCAACGCCGATAGCAGAGCCGATAAGTAATAAAGGAAGTGAAAAACCCGATGTCGCCCTTAACATTGTTCTATATGTCCGTACTGTTGGTTGAGCAGGCATGTTCTTGTCCTGCCCATGTTACTGAGGATGACTTTTCCTGTTACATCGCCGGCGTTAAAGGTAATTGCTCCGGCGTGACCAGCTGTTAAGCCTGTAGAAGGAGCGAAACGAGTGAACCCGGCGGGGTTGAAGGTGTTGTTCACAATCTTCACTGGGTTGTGGTTGTAGTAATTAATCGTGGGGATACTTACCACACTGGAACAAGTACTGGGCTTCTGACAATTGCAAGGCAGCATTGAAACATGCAAGCACCAGTGTCCGCTGTGATTTAAAGAGACGTGAACCGCCTGATTAGATTGCATAGCAACGAGTTGTGCGCGGCTAAATTGACTACTCACGCTGTCAAGCACGCGGCTGATTTTGCCCAAGTTGATCTGGTGCTGAAAAGCGGGTGCGGCCATAGAAAATACAATTAGTACAATGGCCAGTACAATAAGCATTTCTATTAGTGAAAATCCGAATTGTTTCACAGTCTGTCCTTTTAACCAGCAGAAATGGCTGTTCATCCTGATACATTGTGCTCATGCTAGCGGTTTTAACCCGCACTGTAAGCTGACCAAAAGAAAGGAAATAGTTATGAGAAAAACACAGACGGGCATGTCACTGTTGTCGTTAATGATCGGGGTGACCATTGCAGGTATTTTAGCGTCTAGCGCCATCCCGGGCTTTACACATTTTTTTCACCGCAGTGAATTGCATAAAGCGAGGAGCCAACTGCTGCTTTGGCAAGGGGAGCAAGTTCGTTATCGCCTCGGTAACAATAAGTATGCAGAGAAGAAGCTGCTTACAACGCCATCACCAAAGGGGTTTCAGTTCAGCGTAGAGAATGTCACTGCTGTGACCTATAAGATGAAGGCCAAAAGAAAAAAGAAATTGGCCGACGGTTGTGATGAAATATCACTAAATCAATCGGGCAAAACTAGTCCGCCAGAGTGCTGGTAGAGGTCGACTAACTGCAGGTGAGGTCATTGCCATTGATGTCTTCCTTTACGCCATTATTATCACTGTCTGTTGCTACAGCAATTCGACCAAACAGGCTAATGAGTACTGCAGAGGCAGACTTCACGTCTCCAGAAGACGGACAAATTACTACAGTTCCTGATTGGCTGACACTGCCATCTGGCGTAAAAATAACCGCATTGCCAATACCGACAACATCGATGCCGCTTCCCGTTGGATCAGTAGCTAAAATAAGCTGCTCATTGACATCGCGACCACCATCATCGTCGATATCAACAAAAACCATTTTTGCCAGGCTCCAGTCAGATGAACAATTGGCATAGTCGGCCGTGGAACAAAAGATAACCGTCTGTTCTCTATCAATTGCCTGAAAACGCGCTGTTCTTGCGGCACTACTGATGTCATTCGTGGCAGCAATGACACGGTTTTGCTGCAATAGCGTCTGTAGACTAGGTGCACCTACGGTGAGTAATATGGCTGATATCGCAACAGCAATCATTAACTCTATCAGCGACAGTCCTTTAGAATAATGCATAATGCCCACACAATAACCTTAGTGAGGTGAGTGTAACTGATCTCAGTTTTAGATTAGGTATATAAATGAAGATAAACAGGTTTAAGTCTATACTTGAATTTGGGTGATATTCAAAGATAAAAGCATGTTTGTTTTTATAAACAGTCAGTTATAATAACCTTATGTATACAGGTGTTTACCTGAGGCACAGTAAGCAATTCGCGCGCTGATGTTTATCGTCTCAATTTAAATTAACGTTCAACAGTGGGTAGCAGAATATGAAAAAGATAGAAGCGATTATCAAGCCGTTTAAAATGGATGATGTTCGTGAAGCATTAGCTGATGTTGGAATTGCGGGTATGACGGTGACAGAAGTAAAAGGCTTTGGTCGTCAAAAGGGGCACACGGAACTCTATCGCGGTGCAGAGTACCAGGTGGATTTTTTACCTAAAATTAAGGTGGAACTCGTACTGGCAGACGAACAGGTTGAGTTGGCCATTGAAGCCATTGAAAAATCAGCAAAAACTGGGAAGATTGGTGATGGAAAAATATTTGTGACGAATGTGGAAACTGCAATACGCATTCGTACCGGTGAGCACAACGAAGACGCCATTTGAGGTCTACTACAATGGGCCTGCAAATTATGCAGGCCCATTGTATCTAAGGCCAAGCGCTAAAAGAGGTTAGTCGTGGTTGTGGTCATGCCCGCCTTCGCCGTGAACATGGCCGTGAGCAATTTCTTCAGGTGTGGCCTCCCGTACCTCAACAACCTCTACATCGAAGTGCAAGGGAATACCGGCAAGAGGGTGGTTGCCATCAACGACCACTTCGTTATCATTTACATCAATTACGATAACAGACTGTTCACCACCGTCTGACGAAGCGCGAAATGACATACCTACCTCTACTTCCATGCCGTCAAACATGGATTTAGGTACGCTTTGTACTAACCCGTCTTCGCGCAACCCATAGGCTTTTTCAGGTTGAACATCAACGTTGAATTTGTTTCCCACAGTTTTACCGATGAGGGCATCTTCAAGACCTTCAATGAGGAAGCGTCTACCTAGCAAAACAACTAATGGCTTCTTACCATCAGAGGAGTCGAGTGTGGCACCGTCTTCAGTCGAAACGGTGTAGTGAAGGGTGACTACGCTGTCTGAGGTAATCGTCATAGCTTTTCCTGTGTTGTTGGTGCTCTCGCACATGAAAGTAATCGTGATAAATAAACTATCACGTTGATGTTGCCTCGATAGGGTACGGCAACGCCAAAGGTTTAAATTCGATTTGTGGTGTTGCAGATAACCTGTGAAGGGTATCTGTGGCTGTGTCATTTGGCAACACCGCCATTAGCCAGGTTTCACTGCCGAGCACGGCTTTTCGGATTATCGTTCCGCCTCGCCGCCAGTTTTCCCCCAATGATTTTTCAATCGTATCACCCGGGGAAACATCCAGAGCTTCGGGCAAGCAGAAGCTAAACGCCGCCCGTTTATTTTTTCCCAGATAACGAGTACGGGCGACGACTTCCTGCCCCATGTAGCATCCTTTGTTAAAATCGATGCCATCGAGTAGGTGAAAGTTCATCATTTGCGGCACAAATTCATTTATCGTGGAACCTGATATATCGGGGATGCCTTGCTGAATGCTCAATGCCTCATAGATTTCAGGGCCATATTCAGTAATATCCATCTCTTTTGCCCAAGCCTGAAGCGAAGACTGCCCCTCTGCGGTAAGCAAAACCATAAACAAGTCATTGTTAAACTCCAGCTTTATCACCACACCTAAGTTGCTTTGCTGCGCAGATAAAGGGGCATTGGGTAGTGAGCCAAATTGCCCGATTATCCATTCCCTGGCGCGGGAACCGCACAGGGCGTAGGCCTTTATCGTGTCAGATGTATCAATAATATCAACTTTCGAGAATACGCCGTATTTATTGAGCTGGGCTAGCGAATGGCTGGCACAGTCGGCGTTCATACAAAGCCAGATAGCGTCCTCATATCGGCACAATATACTCAGTGACCACGTTTTACCTTTAAAATCACAGTGGGCAGTGCGTCTCGCTGTGCTATCGCTGAGTGTTTTTGTATCGACAGTGAGTTGACCATGCAGATAGTCGTCCCGTTGCTCTCCTGATACGGAAAGCACAGACAGGTGGTGCAACGGGACAACGAAATCCCGGGCTATGTTTGACAGGTGATCTAACCGCTGCATGCGAATTCCTTTAGACAAACGTTGAGTTAAGGGGGCTTTCTACAATGCAGATTAACTGCTGGAAACCCATCTATTCCATAGTGTGGGGGATCTTTTTCATTAAACAAGGTGTGGAAATTCTGGCAAAAAGGTCAGTGAGTCTAAAAATAGGTCATGGTATAGTGCCCGTATTCGTGAAAGAGGTTGTAACTGTATGTTCACTGAGAAGAGAAAAAACCGCCTTAAGTGGGCGTGTCGTCGTGGTATGCTGGAATTGGATGTCTTGTTTCTTCCCTTTGTAGAAGAGGCGTTTGACGAATTAAGCGAAGAAAAACAGATACTTTTTGAGCGTCTGCTCACATGCGATGACCCTGATTTATTTGCCTGGTTCATGGGGCATCAGAAATGTGAAGATCCTGCATTGGCTGAAATGGTGAGTATTATCCTTCACCGTGTCAAAGTTTAGTTTCAGCTACACACACAGTCACCTGAGATGCTGGTCTCACGGTATTTTGCTGGTGGCTTTTATATTGACGTTGTATTCCCTGTCTCCCGCAGCCAAGACTTGGCTGTCCGGTCAGGTCATTATTGCGTTAGGCCTAGTTGCTACAGTGCTCTTTGTGTGTCTCGGTATTAGAAGAATGACAATGCCCACGTTCACATCTCGGGTATCTGTGTCGAATACACTCTGGAATGAATATTCAAATACTGGCCCAGCGGCTGTTTTTACGCTTTGCGAGGGCGGGATGCTTGCGCCGTTTGGTATTTTAATATGCATGAAAGATGAAAATGGAGTATTGCATCGCAGATGGATTTTGCCCGGTGAGTGTGATGATAAAAGCTACAGGCGATTGGCCAGACTAGTGCTTAACTCCCATGTTAAATGATATAGTTGCCGTATTCCCATTCGATATGTTTGTAGCAGGTTGACATGCTATCACTCTTTTTAAGTGCGCTTTTGCACCGTCCTAATGCCAATCGATTAAAACAATTTAAGCCGCCAATGCTGCCCGACTTGACGCAAAGCGAAGTCGTTACTATTGATCCCAAGCACTACCTGAAATATTGTGAATTGACTCAGTGGACGTACAGCACATTACACCCATGCTATTTGCAAGTACTGAGCTTACCCATGCAATTAGCCTGTTTGTCTCACCCCCGCAGTCCGTTCCCTGTATTGGGTCTTGTACATCGCAAGAATGTAATCCGTATGAAGGCAGCAATGTCATTGGGCGATGCGGTAACACTAAATGTCGGTTTCAAGCGAGTTATTGCGCACAAGTTGGGGTGGGACGTCATCATGTATACGCAAGCCATTCAAAATGGTCAGTGCTGTTATGAGGCGGAAGCGACGTATTTGGTGCGTATTAGGGCGCCCCATGTGGATCGTCAACCGACAAAGTCCAACCAAGAGTCTATCCGCAACGAGCAAGATGGAGCACTATCTCACTCAAAACCAGTTGTGACAATCACTGCCAACGCGGATATTGGGCGAAAATACGCCAAGGTGTCGGGCGATGGCAATCCTATTCACCTGTACGGAATAACAGCAAAACTATTTGGCTTCCCTCGCGCGATTGCCCATGGAATGTGGTCACTGGCAACTTCTGTCAGCTATGTGTATAAGCCGCAAACTAACGAGCATGTCACTATTAGCTGTCGATTCAAAACGCCCTTTTTCTTGCCTGGCGAGGCCTTACTTCGCCGCGATGAACAAGCGCACCTCACGGGGTTTAACCTGGTTAGCAGCACTGACAAAACTCCCTATCTTGAAGGGAAAATAAGCATTGAGCCAAAGCGGTAATTTGCTAATTCCTCCACCAGGCAACAAATCGTAAATGAGAATCCGGGTCTCAGGAAGTACCTAATGTACCCGGTTCTGTTTGTTGCTTTTGATGGTTGGGGATGAGCATGCTGACCTTGGGCTCAGGCAGAAGATTTGGGTAGTCTAGGTTGTAATGTAAACCGCGACTTTCTTTGCGCTGCATAGCACAGCGAACAATTAATTCTGCTACTGTGACCAGATTCCTCAACTCCAACAGGTTGTTGCTGACTCTGAAATGGGCGTAGTATTCCTGAATTTCCTGGCTTAACAATTGTATTCGGCGCAACGCTCGCTCCAGCCTTTTATTGGTCCTAACAATACCCACGTAGTCCCACATAAATAGTCGCAACTCATGCCAGTTGTGCTGAATAATCACCTCTTCGTCTGAATCGGTGACTTGCGACTCATCCCAGGGCAAGATGGTTTCCTCTTCACAGGGGTCGTTGAGGTGCTTTAGAATGTGTTTTGCGGCGGCCGCGGCATAAACAACACACTCTAACAAGGAGTTTGACGCCATGCGGTTTGCCCCGTGTAAGCCCGTATAGGCCACTTCGCCAATGGCATAAACATTCTCAATATCTGTTCGGGCGTTAAAGTCTGTTACCACGCCACCGCAACTATAGTGCGCCGCAGGTACCACAGGTATAGGCTGTTTGGTAATGTCGATGCCAATTGAGCGACATTTTCGGTAGATATTCGGAAAGTGCTTGACGATAAACTCTGCGGGTTTATGGCTGATATCCAGGTACATACAATCTGCACCAAGGCGTTTCATTTCGTAATCAATAGCCCGGGCCACAATATCCCGTGGCGCGAGATCCGCACGCTCATCGAAGCGATGCATAAAGGGCGTGCCGTCTCGGTGACACAATTTTGCTCCTTCCCCCCGCAATGCCTCGGTAATGAGGAAGTTGCGCGCCTGTGGATGGTACAGGCAGGTCGGATGAAACTGATTAAACTCCATATTCGCAACCCGGCAACCCGCTCGCCATGCCATGGCGATACCATCGCCACTGGACACATCCGGGTTGGATGTGTACTGATAAACCTTACTGGCGCCACCGGTAGCCAGTACGATAAAGCGGGCCTTAATGACTTCCACATGAGAGCGGGTTAGGTTCCACACGTAAACTCCGGTACAACGGCCATTGTCTTTTTGTGACTTTACTAAATCGATGGCGTTATAACGTTCGAGAAAACGTATATTTGGATGCGCAGTTACGGCATCATTTAACGTAATTTGCAGCGCTTCTCCGGTGGCGTCAGCAGCGTGCAATATTCGACGATGACTGTGCCCGCCTTCCCGGGTCAGATGAAAACGCTCTTTGCCTTTCTCGTCCGTCTCGGTATCGAAAGGGACGCCACGCTCAATAAGCCAGTTCAAAGCTGGTTTGGCATTTTCGGCCGTAAAGCGCACGGCTTTTTCTTCACACAACCCTGCACCGGCGTTGAGAGTGTCAGCTACGTGAGCTTCTACTGAGTCATGCTCATCGAACACGGCGGCAATGCCGCCTTGAGCATAGCGGGTAGACCCCTCATTGCGGTCACTCTTACTTAAAACGAGTACACTGCAATGGTCTGCCATTTTTAACGCGAGACTCAGACCGGCGGCACCGCTGCCGACGATAAGCACATCACACTGATGTTGTATATCCTGAGATGGTGGCGTGTGAATTGAAGCCTCTGATGTCATAATTTGCATACTTGCTCTGGTAGGCTAACGTTCGGCAAGTCTAAAGGATGAAAGCAAAAAGGCAAAGACCCCTGTTTATTTACTGAGTATTTTTCTGCCATTTATTGATAAAATGTCATATGGCCGCACTTTTTTAAGAACTTTTTAGATTCAAAACGGTCTACTGGTAGCTTGCATGAGCTGTTTTATGTAGTAGATGTTAAGGAGAAATGGCTCGAATGAGCGAGCAGATTACCGATCAACAAATTGTTGAAAAGGTCCAACAAGGTGATAAAAATGCATTCAATTTGCTGGTAACCCGTTATCAGCACAAAGTTATGCATCTCGTTTCCCGATATGTAAAGAACTCGGGTGATGTTGCAGATGTTACGCAGGATGCATTTATTAAAGCCTATCGGGCATTACCGAATTTTCGCGGCGACAGTGCGTTTTACACATGGTTGTATCGCATTGCCGTAAATAGTGCGAAAAATTACCTAGTGGCCCAAGGTCGAAAACCGCCGGCAAGTGACGTTGATGCAGAAGAAGCAGATTATTACGAGGGGAGTGATGCACTTAAAGAGCAATCGACTCCGGAAAGAAGTTTGTTATCAGAAGAGCTCGAAGCGACCCTTTTTAGGGTAGTGGAAAAGTTGCCGGACGATTTGCGAATGGCCATCACGTTGCGGGAAATAGAAGGTCTGAGCTACGAAGAAATTGCCAGTGTTATGAGCTGCCCGGTTGGCACAGTTCGATCGCGGATCTTCCGTGCACGAGAAGCAATTGATAAAGTAATACAGCCGATGTTGGAAAATTGATTATTTTTTCACGACGAAATTGAACTTTTCTGAGATGAAATGAACTAATAAGCTGTGATAGGGTAGTTATCGATCGTTTGGATCAGGATTTTATAATATGACGCAACAGCAAGAAAAATTGTCCGCCTTCATGGATGGCGAGACACACAGTGCAGATATCATGGATGACATTCTCCGTGATGAAGCGCTGAAAACAAAGTGGCAGCGATATCATGTTATTCGCAGTGGTTTGAGAAAAGAAGCCACCGTGGCCCCGAATATGGATATAACCGCAGCAGTTGCTGAAGCGTTAGCCGATGAACCCACGGTTATGGCGCCTAAACCTTCCCGCTGGCGTTCGCTTCCACTGGTGGGCAATGTCGTTCCCTTCGCTAAACAAGGTGGGCAGTTCGCCGTTGCAGCATCTGTTGCCGTGGCCGTTGTTCTCGGTGTTCAGCAAATGAATAAGCCAGAAGCCACGGAACCGTTCTCAACGTTTGAAACCCGTGCCCAGTTTGGCGGTATGGCACCGGTGAGTCTTGAGCAAACGCGAACACTACCGAGAAATGACATGGACATGGTACTGGAGAAAAAGCGTAAAATTAACGCGTTAATAGCAGACCATGAACAACAAGTTAAACTTAAGCAGGCTGAAGAAGAGTTAACGTCGACAGATAAAACTGAAGATACTGGGTCTGCACCAAATTAATAGCAAATGAAAATTAACTATGTAAATTTCGTACCAGCCTTTGTAGGGCTGGTACGTTTGTTTCTGGGATGGGCTGTTTTAGTTGCAGCAGTTGCTAACGCTGCACAGATCGGCATCGAACCTTCATCTGAGGCATCTGCGGATAGTCAGGCGCAATCCCCTCAGGGCAATCATGCTGAAGTATCGCCCCAATCGGCAGGTGCTTGGCTGGCGAAATTGTCAGATGCTGCCCAGAACTTAAACTTCGAAGTGGCTTTTGTGGTGAGTCGTATCAACAATGAAACTGTGCCGTATCTCTGGCGTCATGGCATTGTGGATGGCATTCAAATGGAACAACTCAACATGCAAAATGGGCCGGGCCGTGAACTCATTCGTGTTGACGACGTGGTGAGCGTATTTGAGCCCGACACTAGACCATACAGTTTACATTCCCGTGCCATTAGCGGTCCAATTCCTTTTGAGCTTTTATATTCTCCTGAATCATTGGCAGAAGGTTACGCCTTTGTCGAAGTTGGGCGGGCCCGCGTGGCAGGCCGGCCTGCTCAGCAGTTGCGGGTAGTGAGTCGCGACAATACCCGTTTTAGTTATCAGTTGTGGCTGGATGAAGCCACTGGTATGTTGTTAAAACTCAATACCTTAGATTTACAAGGTAACATGCTTGAGCAGATCCAGGTCACGGCGATGAACATTACCGACACTGCGCCTAGTTATTTCTCTAAAGTAAACCGACACTCGTTACCCGAGCCTTTGGCATTATCTGTTAGCAGCGCCCCTCCACAGCATTGGGTAGTTGAATATTTACCAGAGGGTATGAAAGAGATAAAACAGGATGTGCGTCGTCTGGCACTGACCGGGCAAGTTGTGGAGTACAAGCTGTTTTCTGACGGTCTGGTGGATGTATCGGTATATGTTCAACCGGCAGAAGACGCGGTAGGCTCCGATTTAGTGCTGCGGCATGAACTGAGTACTTTTCTTACCCTTACCGATGGCAAAGTTCAGGTGACTGTAGTTGGGGAAATTCCACTTCAGACTGCAAATGCGATAGCGACGTCATTGCGACTTAAGAGCAAGAGTAATGATTAAAGAGTCAGCCGTTGTTGTAGCGGTGCAAGGTGATGAAGTAACGGTGGAAGCTGCAGTTAAAACAACCTGTTCTACCTGCCAGGCGCAATCAGAATGTGGCACAGGTGCTATCTCCAGAGCCATGTCCCCCCGCACCCAACGGTTAACCCTTCATTCTCCCGTGCCATGTCACGTAGGGCAGTTAGTCACTATTGGCGTACCTGAAGCCGGCATCATGTCAGCGTCAGCGTGGTTGTACGTAGTACCGCTAGTGGTTTTACTAACCAGTGCAATTATCTTTGATGCGTTATTGCCTGTTGCAGGTTTCGTAAACGAGCTATGGACGTTAGCCTGCAGTGCAATCATTACCTTTATCACTTTTGTCGTGATCTCTGGTTTTCTTAAACGGGCGGATACGACCAAATATAAACCCGTCATTCTCACCGCAATCTCCCATTCTACGGCGCCCGAAAGGTAAGTTGACCCGTTTGACTGGTTAATCAGCAGAGAATGTGTGCGGATATTCGCTTTTCGCCGAAGAAATAGGTAAAATCCGCTCGCTTTGTGATGCCGTATTATTCTGGCATTCGGCATTGTGGTCCAGGGCGACTTCCCTGGTTTTATTGTTTATCTATATCGCAGGACACTTTCCAGCACTATGCAACAGTCGCACATAAGAAATTTCTCCATTATAGCCCACATAGACCACGGGAAATCCACGTTGTCGGATCGCCTCATCCATCATTGTGGGGGGCTTACTGATCGGGAAATGGCGGAACAGGTGCTCGACTCTATGGATTTGGAAAGAGAGCGCGGCATAACCATTAAAGCGCAAAGCGTAACGCTAAATTATACCGCCCGGAATGGCGAAACTTACCAATTGAATTTCATTGATACACCGGGACACGTGGATTTTACCTACGAGGTTTCCCGTTCCCTGGCAGCCTGTGAAGGTGCTTTGCTGGTAGTGGATGCCGGTCAGGGAGTAGAGGCGCAGACACTGGCAAACTGCTATACCGCCATTGATATGGATATGGAAGTTGTGCCCATTCTGAATAAAATAGACCTCCCTCAGGCTGAACCTGAGCGAGTAGCTGAAGAAATCGAAGACATTGTAGGGATTGACGCTATTGATGCTGTGCGCTGTTCTGCTAAAACCGGCGTGGGCATTGAAGATGTTTTGGAAGTGATTGTCAATCGTGTTCCTCCTCCAGAGGGAGAGCGTAAAGCGCCCCTCAAAGCTCTCATTGTGGATTCTTGGTTTGACAACTATCAAGGCGTTGTGTCGTTGGTCAGAATTGTTGAAGGCGAATTGAACGTCAAAGACAAGATCAAAATTATGTCAAATGGGCAGACACACCAGGCTGACAAAGTCGGTATTTTCACACCCAAACAAACGGATACTGGCGTATTGCGTGCAGGCGAAGTGGGGTTTGTTATTGCCGGCATTAAGGAAATCCACGGTGCACCTGTGGGTGACACCATTACCCTGGCACGAGACCCTGCAGAAAAAGCACTGCCTGGTTTTAAAAAGGTTAAACCACAGGTTTACGCCGGTGTTTTCCCGGTAAGCTCGGACGATTACGAAGACTTCCGCGATGCGTTGTCGAAGTTGAGCCTCAATGATGCGTCACTGTTTTATGAGCCGGAAAGTTCGGCGGCACTGGGCTTCGGTTTCCGGATTGGCTTTTTGGGCATGTTGCATATGGAGATCATACAGGAGCGCCTGGAAAGAGAATATGATCTCGATTTGATCACTACGGCTCCTACAGTAATCTATCAGGTGGTCACCACCAAAGGGGAAACGGTACAGGTAGACAATCCTTCGAATCTGCCGCCCGTGAATGATATTGACGAAATTCACGAACCTGTGGTGGAAGCAAATATTCTGGTACCACAGGAGTTTTTGGGTAACGTGATTACTCTTTGTGTCGAAAAGCGCGGTGTACAAACTGCGATGACGTATCATGGAAAGCAAGTTGCTGTTACTTATGAACTACCCATGGCGGAAGTAGTAATGGATTTCTTTGACAGATTGAAGTCAACCAGTCGCGGTTTTGCCTCACTGGACTACAATTTTAAAAAATTCCAGCAGTCTGACATGGTTCGCGTTGATATCCTGATCAACGGTGAGCGGGTAGATGCCCTTGCTATGATCACGCACCGGGAAAACAGTCAGGGGCGTGGAAGGGAATTGGTTGAAAAACTCCGGGAGCTCATTCCTCGTCAAATGTTCGATATTGCTATCCAAGCGGCCATTGGCAATCACATTATAGCAAGGAGCACGGTGAAGCAGCTGCGCAAGAACGTTATTGCGAAATGTTACGGCGGTGACGTAAGCCGTAAGAAAAAGCTGCTTCAAAAACAAAAAGAAGGGAAAAAGCGGATGAAGCAGGTGGGGAACGTCGAACTTCCTCAGGATGCCTTCCTTGCTGTTCTCAAGGTAGGTAAGTAATGGCAAATTATTTTTCGATATTATTGGTTATCCTTACATTGGTCACAGGTTTCATCTGGTTGCTGGATTCACTTTTGTGGGCGCCTGCTCGTAAAAGCCAGGCCAGTGACAGTGCGGCACTCCCTGAAGCTGCTGAGAGCAGTCAGCAGTTGCCTTGGCTGGTAGATACCTCGCAACAAATATTTCCAGTGATCGCCTTTGTATTGGTATTGCGTTCATTTCTTTATGAACCTTTTCAAATTCCTTCCGGTTCAATGATGCCCACTTTGTTGGTCGGTGATTTTATACTTGTAGAAAAATATGCCTATGGCTTAAAAGATCCGGTTTTTCGTACCAAATTTGTGGAAACCGGAGCGCCGGAACGCGGTGATGTAGTGGTGTTCAAATACCCGGAAGACACAAATATTGACTATATTAAGCGGGTGGTTGGGTTACCCGGAGATACCGTGGTGTATCAGAATAAGCAGATCTTTATTAAGCCCCACTGTGAATCTGGGGGCAGTGATTGCCCACAACTAGCACCTGTGACTTTGACGTTTAAGGAACGTGGTGAATTTGTCCAGGATATGGTGCCCCTATTGCGCTACAGTGAGCAACTTGGAGATGTGGAGCACGATATCTTGCGCAATCCTGGCAGATCTATTCCCAGTAGTGCGTTCTACACACAACCCGGCACGAGAAGCAATGAATGGATAGTGCCGGAAGGTCAGTATTTTGTGTTGGGCGATAACCGTGAAAACAGTCGCGATAGCCGTTTTTGGGGCTTTGTACCAGATGAGAATCTGGTAGGAAAAGCGGTTGCTATCTGGATAAGTTTTGAATTCGAAAGAAGTCCGGACAGTTGGTTACCCAGTTGGATTCCCACAGGCGTGCGATTTGATCGAGTAGGTGGCATTCAATAATGCAGGGTATTGATAAATATGCCCGCTTGAGCAAGCTACTCGGTTATCGGTTTAACGATACTGAGTTGCTGCAACAAGCGCTGACCCATCGCAGTGCTGCAAAAAAGCATAACGAGCGCCTCGAGTTTTTGGGTGATGCTGTGTTGGGAATGGTTATTGCCGATGCACTCTATACGCGTTTTCCTTCTGTACCAGAAGGAAAACTCACTCGCATGCGCTCAACCCTGGTTAAGGGGGATACCCTGGCAGAGATGGCGAAAGAAGCGGGAGTGGGCGAGTTGCTGAAACTCGGGCAAGGTGAACTCAAAAGTGGCGGTCACCGCCGTAGTTCAATATTAGCGGATGCTGTTGAAGCCATTCTAGGTGCCATTTATTTGGATGCAGGCATTGAAACGGTACGCCGGGTTATTCTTGCTCTGTGGGCTGGGCGAATTGATAATTTAGACCCCAATGAACATCCAAAGGATAGTAAAACCCGGTTGCAAGAATATCTACAATCCCGTCGTGAACCCCTTCCTGTTTATGAAGTGGTGGAGATAAGCGGTAAGGATCACGCTCAGACGTTTCGGGTGAGTTGTTTTGTCTCACAATTGAAAAAGCCGGTAACGGGAGTGGGAAATAGTCGACGAAAAGCCGAGCAACAAGCTGCTAGAGAAACACTAGAGAGGCTCGAAAATGCAACACAGTGATGAGACCATTACACATTGTGGCCTGGTAGCCATTGTAGGCCGGCCGAATGTGGGTAAATCCACATTGCTCAATCGTTTGCTCGGGCAAAAGGTCAGTATTACTTCCCGTAAACCACAAACAACGCGCCATCGTATTTTGGGGATCGACACTGAAGATAACGTTCAAGCCGTGTTTGTTGATACGCCTGGGCTTCATCAGGACGAAAAGCGTGCGATAAATCGTTATATGAATCGGGCCGCTTCCAGTTCTTTAGCTGAAGTGGGCCTCGTATTGTTTGTCGTTGAAGGTACTCGTTGGACAGATGAAGACACAATGGTACTTGAAAAGGTCAAGCAAAGCCGGCTACCCAGTTTTCTGGTAATAAATAAAGTCGATAAAGTAGAGGATAAGTCTGCGTTGATGGCGCAGATACAAAATCTGTCTGCGTTACACCACTTTGAACATATTTTCCCCGTGAGCGCGAAAAACGGTAAACAGGTTGACGCCCTTAGAGAGACTGTTCGGAAAACTTTGCCAGAAAGCGAATTCTACTTTCCTGAAGACTACATTACTGATCGTTCGAGCCGCTTTATGGCTGCTGAAATTATCAGGGAAAAGCTTATGCGTTTTACCGGGGATGAACTGCCTTATTCTACTACGGTAGAAATTGAGCAGTTCAAGCTGATGGAAAATGGCGTGTACAGAATTAACGGTTTAATCCTAGTAGAACGGGAAAGCCAAAAGCGGATGATTATCGGCAAGGCCGGCACGCACATTAAAACTATTGGTGAACAGGCGCGAAAAGATATGGAAAACCTGTTCGACAATAAGGTATTTCTCGAACTTTGGGTAAAAGTAAAACAGGGATGGGCGGACGACGACCGCGCGCTGCGATCATTGGGCTATAACGACGATTAATCTCATTGGGCAAGATTAGGGAGAAGGTATGTCTCTTTCAGATATGCGAAGACAATACTCCATGGGAAAACTGTCAGAAACATCACTGACTGATAACCCGATAGCAATGTTCAAAACCTGGCTTCAAGATGCCATTGAGGCAAACATACCCGATCCCACAGCCATGACCGTTGCCACCGTAGACGAACAAGGCCAGCCGTCACAGCGCATTGTTCTGCTAAAAGACGTCAGCGACAAAGGCTTTTTATTTTATACGAATTTAGGTAGCCGAAAGGCAAAAGAACTCGCAGGCAATCACCGTATTTCTCTTCATTTTCCATGGTTTTTTATGGAACGACAGGTGAGAGTGTGTGGCATAGCTGAAAAACTTAGTGCGGCAGAAAATGCCAAGTACTTTTTTTCCCGTCCTAAAGATAGTCAGTTAGCAGCATTCGCGTCTAGGCAAAGTCAGCCTATTGCAACCCGGGAATTGCTGATGACCCAATTTCATCAACTCAAAGCAAAGTTCGCCAACAAAGAATTACCCGTTCCTGATTTCTGGGGAGGCTATCGCGTGGTTCCTCATCAGATTGAATTTTGGCAGGGTGGTGAAGACAGGCTTCACGATCGGTTTGAGTTTAATCTCGATACCGATGGTAACTGGTCTTCCCAGCGGCTCATGCCATAAGTAATTCCCGTGATTGACAGCCATTGTCACCTCGACTTACCCGCTTTCCGCGATGACTTAGACGCTGTAGTTAAAAAGGCGCGGGAGCTAGGCGTAAAGGGGTTTCTTGTTCCTGGAACCACTGCACAAGGGTGGCAAAGACAACTGGCCATCCAGGCTCAGTATCGGGAGGTATTTTTGGCTTTCGGTTGGCATCCGTGGTTTCTCCCAGGATCTATATCTTCAGGCTTAAAGACGTTGGCGGAGGTCGTTTCTAAACACCGGGAGCACATTGTCGCCATAGGGGAAATTGGGCTGGATGCCACGGTTGACATTCCTATGCAGATCCAGGAAAACTGGCTGTTAGAACAGTTGAACCTTGCGCAGGCGTACAAACTGCCAGTCATCCTTCATCAGTTGAAAACGCATCACAGGTTGCCTGCATTAATTAAACAAAGTGGCTTTTCTTACGGCGGTGTAATTCACGCGTACTCGGGTAACACTCTTATGGCCACAAAGTATATTGAGCTGGGCTTTAAATTGGGTATCGGAGGCACCATTACCTACCCGAGAGGAGGTAAAACCCGTGAAGCTTTGCGTTCAATAGGGTTGGCGTCGCTGTTGCTCGAAACCGATGCTCCTGATATGCCCATGTGTGGTTTCCAGGGAGAGCGAAATGAACCTGCCAGGTTGGGGCAGATAGTAAAGGTGATGAGCGATTTATTTGACGTAGGTGAACGTGAAATTATTGATAAGACTACGGACAATTTCTATCAATTATTTGGCCGTCTCCCTGCATAAACTGCCTCTTTAAGTGCACGTTTTACGTAAGGCCAGGAAGGGCGATAGCGAATAATTGCCAGCTCACCGAACCCACCACTAATTATACTGAGCAAAACAACCAATAATATCAACCTCATATGAATTGTGAGCAGCGGGTGAAGCTGTGCAAGTCTGGTTTGTACATCGATATTCAGTTGCAACATCCCCAAGGTGTTCCCGTTTTGTGTGGTGATAGGAGTCATGAGTGTTTGAGCCGGCGCGACATGTTGATTCAGGTAACTGACACTGTTCCACGAAGCCACTGATGAGTATACCTTTTGCCCGTCAACACGATAAACGATGACACTTAATACGTTATCTGTCTTCGCGATGGTGTCTGCCATTCTCTCAATTTCTTTGGTGTTGTTTTGTGCCATTGGAATACTGAGAAACCGGGCAGATTGCTGTGCCAAACTTATTGCGGGCTCTGCAACATAAAGGGATGGCAAGGCGTGGTTAACCGACCACATACGCCAGACGAGGATGCTTGCGCCGAAGAAAATACCTACGGCAATCGCCAGTTGGCAAGGTTTATGGTGGATCCATGCAAACCAATGCCTGCGCGGCTTTGGTGGCATATCCCAAGAAGAGGGTTTGTGTTGCATGTTTTGACTACCAACCACGAGAAAAAACGAAGAACAGAAACTTTATCACACAATACGCGAGGGCATAAATAACGCAAACACCGTTTGCCATTACTGTTCAATTCGTTAGGATATTGCTACTTTTAGTTTAAAGGTCATATTGTGTTAGACATTACCGTATCTTCAGAGTACAGCTATGCTGTTTTAGATCGTATTTTAGAAAAATATCCTAGTGGTGTGTGTTATGAAAACGGACGGTGGCGCGCCACAGAAGCTAGCGGATCAGAATACACCGGCTGGGAGCTAACCATCAGTGCTCCAGCATTGTCGTTGTATCAGCTGGAAAAGATTTTTACCGCATTGCAGCCGTCGCTGGAAATTATTTGTGTTCAACGTCACTCACTACATGGTGTATTCCATGAAGGAGTAGTGTGTTGTGCCGTGCAGCTAAACTGTGACGCCAATCTCAACGACACGTTAGAAACCCTGGCACAACGATATCGCGTAGACATTGCACTTCAAAAGGATAAACCGTCGTTGTCAGCGGGCGGATTACTCGTAATGGATATGGACAGTACCGTTATTCAGATTGAGTGTATTGATGAAATAGCCAAATTGGCCGGGTTGGGTGACAAGGTCGCACAGGTCACGGCAAAGGCAATGCGCGGTGAGCTAGATTTTAATGAAAGCCTGCTTTCTCGGGTAGCCTGTCTCGCCGGTGTGCCGGTTGCGCAAATGCAGCAAATACGCGATGGCATTCCACTGATGCCCGGCCTGGTTAGCCTGATTACGATACTGAAAAAATACGGCTGGAAAATTGCTATCGCCTCAGGCGGTTTTACGTATTTCGCTGACCACTTGAAAGAACGCTTAGGGTTAGATGAGGCTTTTTCAAATACGCTGGAAGTGGATAATGGCCTGCTAACCGGCCGAGTGGTTGGCGATATTGTGAATGCACAGGCAAAGGCAGATATTGTAGGAGCACTGGCTCAAAAATGGGTAATCCCGATGTCGCAAACTGTGGCGATGGGCGATGGTGCAAACGACTTGCTTATGATGGGCAAAGCGGCGCTCGGTGTGGCTTGTCATGCAAAACCTTTGGTGAGAAAGAAAGCGGATACCGCCGTGCGCTTTGGGGGCCTGCATACGATGTTATATTTACTTGCTCGGTAACATTACCAGCATTATCTGCGCCTGGTGTTATTTGTCTAACAGTTGTTGCACTTGAGAAGCCGCCTGGCTAACCGATTGAGGCTGGCGGTTTTTCTCAATTACACTTCCATCGTATCCAAACCGCATTAGTACTTCACTGGTCATGTCAATTAAGTGTACCGACGTAGCAATACTCCAGATTTTCTCTTCCAATTCCCGCGCTTTGTGCAGCGCATACGTACTTACGTAGTTAAGTTCTGCCTGTAACATATCCATGTCGGGCTTACCGGTGGTAGTGAGTAGTACCTGAACAGCAATAAAGTGTCCTCTGGACAATGCATCGTTGATAAAACTTTTCCGGCTCTCGTCGTTGTTGAAACGGTTGTCTAAGTGGGGAAGAACAGCCAACCTGCTGCCTTGCTTACTGCTGTCATAGGCGATATAAAGTTCTTGCCTTATGGGCATGTTTTCCACGCGCATGGTTTTTATGCCTTGCTGAATAAGTGGTGTCTCAAGGTTTCTGTCTCTGAACAGAAATTCAACATTGACGAAACCATTATCAGTGTAGTGACTTGCTACGCGGTTTAATAGTGTATCCCGGTCGCCGATAACCGCCATCTCAGGGTGGTATTTGACTCCCGATTTGGCCAGTAAAAAAGCGAAATTTGGAGTATTTCTTGCGTTGATACAGCGCAAGGCGTGGCCGATCCCCGGCACGTCTTCTTCTTCCGGATAGGTCTTAAGGGACTGCTTGTTTTGTTTAATCAAGTGGTCAAAAAAGTTTTTGGCTAATTTTCCGGCTTCGCCCTCTGCTGCGCGCAAATGTAAAATATTTCTTTCGTCGTTATAATGAATCACTTCGTAAATAAGCCCAGTAACCACGTACTTATCGGTCATTTCCTGAAGCTTTGGAAATGAAATCTTGACTAGCGATCCGGTTTCGCCTAAAAACTCTCCGGCGATCTCTAATCGCAGCCCGGAAACTGATATGTCCTCGCTGATCCCAGCAACGGGTAACTCGTCATTGTAATTAGTGAGGGTTATAGGCGATCGCAATAGATACCGGGTTTCCATGCGTTGTTCCTGGAAGCGATACCGATATGGTTTTATGTTTGCTGGTGGCTTATTTCTTGGGTGAGCAAATACTCTCAAATGGGTGAGGTTGTTGCGATTAAATTTATACCGAGCGTATTGCCGTTGGCCGCTTTCAGACGTAACGTCAGTAATGTGCACGATATAACGCAGGCTTTTGAGTTTTCCCATGAGGCGGGCAGAAGGTGGTTGATTGAGCTTTTTCGCTTTACTACTTGCGTCACTGGGAATAGATAACGGCGTATATGCTTGATCCGGTGACATTGCGCTCATGGTTAGTTTGAATACTCGCCAACTCACTTTTCGTGAGCCAAAACCCAAATACACATTCTTCAGGACTTCTTTGTGATTCAATTCCTGAGCTGATGCAGAATAAAAATATACGGCACCATTTTGAATGTGTGTAAACGAATAAACATACATTTCTGGAAACCGCTGCATATTGGCTCTTAGCCATTGCAGGCGGGCGGGCTTGAGTAAGTACCCGAGGGTGATTTGCGCGGTTTCATCTTGCCAGTATGCCAAGGTTTCTGAGTTTACACTGTTGATCATGGCGTAGCAGGGAACCAAGGTATCCTTGGTTTCACTGAGAAAAACGGGCAGGGAAGCGCTGCAGGGAGATACATACAGTTCGGCCGTTTTGTTGATGATGGCATCAATCGTGTTAGCCAGGTTGACTTTGTAGCGACGCTTGTTACCGTGAATAAATTTTTGTAGAAATTTGTCAAAGGACGGTGAGGGAATTTGATTTTCTCGTTTGAGGATCAAATATTGATGACCTTTTTCAAATTTACTGGTAATAACTGAGTATGCGATGCCATTGCGCTTGTCCATGGCAAACTCATCTTCCAGGCCTCGAAAATAAACGTAGAGACGCTGATCTCGGGAAAACTGGAATTCTTTGGCTATTTTAAGGCGTAGACCTTCCATGGAAATATCCACGCTGCTCGCCTGATAACTATCGTGGTTTTCGTCCTGCACCTCGACAGCAATAGCGAAATTCATTCGCTCATGACTGCGGTGCGCGTACGACAACAGATTGACCGCAGGGATGGTATATTGATCGAGGGAGACAGTCTTACCAGTGTCGCTTGCCGCTCTTTGTTCGTCGGCCCCTTTTTTCTCTGCTATGTTTCGCATGACGCGGAAATTATTTTCCGTTGACATAACAGCTTCATAAACACCAAAACAATAATGGCCGAATATTTTTATCTGCTTTTTAAACTCAGTAATGGCGATATCGTCGAGGTAGTGCTTTCTGCTGTTATATTCGAATAGCTGACATTCTCCATCGACCTGACCGCGCAAATCTATAGAGCGCATACAAGGCTTAGCCATGCGTTTAAGTTCCATTTTAATTAGGAAGCGCTTTTCAGGTGGAACGTCCTGTGTGAGCTGAAGTAATACCTGGCTGAACTGTGGAGAGCTAATTGCAGGTTTTAATTGTTCTATTATTTCAGCGTATTGCTGTAGTTCTTTATCCATTGCAACCAGTTTTGTTGATCGGCATTACACTTGTGTTATCGGCAAGCATTTCAGAGTCTGCAATAAAATGCAAAAGTATATCTCGATTGCATTGCCAATATGCAGTAATTCGAATTTACGTGTAGAATACTCTGAAAAATCCCCTGTGAAAATAGTTATATGGCAAAACGCAAGACAGCTTATGTGTGTTCCGATTGTGGGGCAGAGTTTCCTCGCTGGCAGGGACAGTGCAGTGAATGTAAATCCTGGAACACCATTTCAGAGTTTGTCATATCCAGTGCGCGCACAGCGAAGTCTGCTCATACGGGATATGCTGGTCAGACAAACGCGAAAATCGAAACCCTAAATGCAATTGATTTAGAAGCTTTGCCCCGCTTTAGTTCAGGCTTTAGAGAACTCGACAGAGTACTGGGCGGAGGTATTGTTCCCGGTGCTGCTATGTTAATCGGCGGCTCGCCTGGCGCAGGTAAGAGTACCCTTTTACTCCAGGTAATGTGCAAGTTGGCGCAAAGTCGGGACGCCTTGTACGTAACCGGGGAAGAATCTTTACAACAGGTGGCAATGCGGGCCAAACGACTCGGGTTACCCGATGACAAGCTCATGATGCTGGCAGAAACAAACGTCGAAACAATTTGTGAATTGGCCTTGACCCGACAACCTAAATTGATGGTTATCGACTCCATTCAAGTAATGAACGTTGCAGACGTACAATCAGCGCCCGGCAGCGTATCACAAGTGCGGGAAAGCGCAGCGTATTTAACTCGATTCGCTAAGCAACACCATATCGCTATGTTTATTGTCGGTCACGTAACCAAAGACGGCAATCTCGCTGGCCCTAAAGTACTCGAACACTGTATCGATTCCTCCATGATGTTGGAAGGAGAGAGCGACGGTCGCTTTCGCACGCTGCGCAGCCATAAAAATCGCTTCGGTGCAGTGAATGAGTTAGGGGTCTTCGGCATGACCGAGAAGGGCCTCAAAGAAGTAAGTAATCCGTCTGCAATTTTTCTCAGCAGGGGAGAAAATCAATCGCCGGGTTCCAGCGTGATGGTAGTTTGGGAAGGGACGCGTCCCTTGTTGGTGGAAATTCAGGCGCTGGTGGATTATTCCCAAATGGCAAACCCCAGACGCATTGCTGTAGGTCTAGAACAAAACCGGCTAGCCATGCTCTTGGCAGTATTACACCGCCATGGTAATTTACAGATGAATGATCAGGACGTTTTTGTGAATGTCGTTGGTGGCGTTAAAGTCAATGAAACGGGTGCTGACCTGGCATTACTGATGGCTATGGTGAGTAGTTTTAAAAACATCCCTTTGCCCAAAGAGCTTATTGTCTTTGGTGAGGTGGGATTAGCGGGGGAAATTCGTCCTGTGCCCAATGGTACGGAGCGCATCACAGAAGCAGCGAAACACGGCTTTAAACGGGCCATTGTCCCAAAAGCTAATGCCCCCAAACAGCCGATAGCTGGCTTAGACGTTGTGCCGGTTTCTCACTTGTCGGAAGCCTTGGATGCTTTACCATAAATGGCGTCTATGAGTGATGACATGTCTTGTTCGCTGAGCTGATTATTACCACTGTTGAGATTGATTAAGCGACGCAACTCTGCGAGGCTGCCAACATCAATATGCGCTACTTTACAGCCCATGAAAACATGGGGCTTGCCTGGCGGCGACTGACGATAAAGTTGCGTCAGGTGTAGCGTAATTAACGGGCTATCGGGATTGACTTTAAACAAGACGCGATATGGGTCGTGGCTGTCGAAGGGAAGCATATCCAGCATAGTCTCCGCCGCGCTCAACCGGAGCCCTTGTAACGAGACATCTTCAATCGTTACCGGAATATGATCGCCGTGTATACCCAGTTCCCCAGGTACGCTTAGCTCGACTCTTTGAAATTGTCTTTTATCCACAGTGGTCTCATTCATTATTATGTCCCTCACTATTATTAGTGCAGGTAAAAGCCCTAGGTCAACTTACAGTTGCAAAAAATGTGTCTTAGTTCTGCCATTATTTCTTCACGATAAGAAAAACCCCGCGAGCGCGGGGTTTTATATTCTTGCTATTTAGACATCTTTTTGTATTTCAAACGGTGTGGCTCTACTACATCTTGACCAAATGTGGTTTTCAACCATGCAGCATATTCAGAATAGTTTCCTTCGAAGAAATTAATTTTTCCTTCGTCACGGTAATCCAAGATATGGGTAGCCACACGGTCGAGAAACCAGCGATCGTGAGAAATTACCATGGCACAACCGGGAAATTCCAGCAGCGCATTTTCCAGTGCTCGCAGTGTTTCAACGTCAAGGTCGTTGGTCGGTTCGTCAAGGAGCAGCATATTCCCGCCAGCCTTTAACAGTTTGGCGAGGTGAACACGGTTGCGTTCACCGCCGGACAGATCTTTAATGAATTTTTGCTGATCCGTGCCTCTGAAATTGAATCGACTGCAATAGGCGCGGCTATTAATTTCGAAGTTGCCAATACGAATGATGTCCTGTTCATCCGAAATTTCTTTCCACACGGTATTGTTTTCATTCATGTGGTCACGGAATTGCTCAACACTGGCTATGTGCACAGTATCGCCAATATCGATAGCACCTTTGTCTGGTGTTTCCTGACCGGAGAGCATTCGAAAGAGCGTGGATTTACCCGCGCCATTAGGACCGATAATACCAACGATAGCACCTTTGGGAACTGAGAAACTCAAGTCGTCGATAAGTACGCGATCGCCGTAGGATTTACTGAGGTGCTCAACGTCTACGACCTTATCACCCAAACGTTCGCCGGGTGGAATGAAGAGTTCGTTGGTCTCGTTGCGCTTTTGATAGTCAGAAGTGGACATTTCCTCAAAGCGGTTCATACGAGCCTTGGATTTGGCCTGACGACCTTTAGGGTTTGAGCGAACCCATTCCAGTTCCTGTTTCATTGATTTGACACGGGCATTTTCTGCGCGTTCTTCTTGCTCCAGGCGTTTTTCTTTCTGCTCCAGCCACGAAGAATAGTTGCCTTCCCATGGAATACCTTGTCCGCGGTCGAGTTCTAAAATCCAGCCAGCTACATTATCGAGGAAGTACCTGTCGTGGGTAATGGCGACAACAGTCCCTTCGTAATCGTGGAGGAAGCGCTCTAACCAGGCTACGGATTCAGCGTCGAGGTGGTTGGTAGGTTCGTCGAGCAAAAGCATTTCTGGCTTTTCTAACAATAAACGACACAGGGCAACACGACGGCGTTCACCTCCAGACAATGTGGAGACATTGGCGTCCCACGGTGGCAAACGCAGGGCATCGGCGGCACGTTCAAGGGCGTTGTCTAAATTGTGACCGTCTTTAGCCTGAATGATCGCTTCCAGCTCACCTTGCTCTTTGGCCAGTGCGTCGAAGTCAGCATCAGCTTCCGCGTAGGCCGCATATACTTCGTCAAGGCGGGTTAGTGCGTGTTTAACATCGGCAACGGCTTCTTCGATGTTGCCACGCACATCTTTCGTTTCGTCCAGCTTGGGTTCTTGAGGCAAATAGCCAATTTTCAGCCCGGGTTGTGGGCGTGCTTCACCCTCAATGTCGGTATCTACACCGGCCATAATGCGCAGCAGAGTCGATTTACCGGCACCGTTTAAACCCAGTACACCAATTTTGGCGCCGGGGAAGAAGCTCAAAGAGATATCTTTTAATATGTGTCTGTTGGGCGGTACGATTTTCCCCACCCGATGCATGGAATAGACGTATTGTGACATAAGCGTTGTAATGTCCTGATAAAATGAAAAGTAACCCAGGTATTTTACGCGCTTTTCCCATGAACTGGCTAGGGAAGTGCACAGAGAATTTGTTTTTTCGCTGCAAAAATCATCGTTGTCGTGTCAAATTAACAGTTTTTAGTGACAAGGGTCAGGACTACAAGAGGAATTTACAGTAGCATTAGCCCATGAGATTTTTTTAATTTACAGGTTCAACCATGACAGCACATTCCAGACGTTTCTTTACCCTGTCAGAACTGGCCGAACATACGGGTGGCACAGTAAGTGGTGATGGCAGTGTTAAGGTGAGCGGTGTGGGCACACTGGCCGGCGCAAAAGGTCATGAGATTTCATTTCTGACCAATATCAAGTACAAATCCCAGTTAGAAACCACATCAGCAGGCGCAGTTATTTTAAATGAAAAGACGGCTCCTGCGAGTCCCGTCCCTGCACTTATCCACGACAATCCCCATGCGGCATTTGCCCGGGTAGCGCAACTTTTTGACAACACACCGCCGGTGGCAGAAGGCATTGCAGATAGTGCAGTGGTGGCAGCGTCGGCATCAATTGGTGCCGACGTCTCTATTGGTCACAATGTGATCATAGAGGATAACGTGGTGTTAGGCGACAACGTCAGTATTGGCGCTAACAGTGTTATAGGCAAAGGAACTAGAATTGGACAGGGTTCCACAATATACCCTAACGTAACGATATACCACGATATTGCGGTAGGAAAGAGAGTAACCATTCACAGTCAGACTGTTATTGGTGCGGCTGGTTTTGGTTATGCTAATGACAAGGGGACCTGGCTACCTATTCCGCAAACCGGCAGTGTGATAATAGGAGATGACACACAAATCGGCGCGTCGAGTACTGTAGACCGGGGAGCCATTGAAGACACCGTTATCGGAAAAAATGTGATTATCGATAATCAGGTACAGGTTGGACATAATTGTATTATTGGCGATCATTCGTGTATTTGCGGAGCCACAGGTATCGCTGGTAGCTGTAGCATCGGTAAATACGTCATTATTGGCGGCGGCTGCGGCATCAATGGTCACATCTCCATATGCGACAACGTTCAGGTTACCGGGTATACCATGATTGTACAGGACATCACCGAGTCGGGGCTGTATTCGTCAGGGCAACCTGCAATGAAGAATCGCGACTGGCGTAAAGTGACAATTCGCACCAAGCAAATTGATGACTTGTTTAACCGAGTGAAGTTATTGGAAAAGCAACAATAGTGTAAGAAATATAATTTTTTCGATAGCTGGGATGAATCGCTGAGTGCAAACGGGGTTTGGGGATAAAAACATGTTTTCCCAGCTCCGATCTGTTGTCACAAGGCATAAAGCGGTATACATGTAGTCGAAAATGGCTAGAATATGCCTTCTTTTAGTTATAGCTATCCCCCAACGCAGTGTAAGGAGCCTCCATGTTACCTCGCGAAATGACGATTGCCGATTTTGACCCTGAACTGGCAGATGCCATGGCCAAAGAAAACGCACGTCAGGAACACCATATTGAATTGATTGCATCTGAAAACTATTGCAGCCCCCGCGTAATGGAAGCGCAGGGTTCCCAGTTGACAAATAAGTATGCTGAAGGTTATCCGGGTAAGCGTTATTACGGTGGTTGCGAGCACGTGGACGTGGTTGAGCAACTGGCCATCGATCGCGCAAAAGAACTGTTTGGAGCCCAATACGCTAACGTTCAGCCTCACTCGGGCTCACAAGCGAATGCGGCTGCTTTTATGGCCCTGTTAGACGCTGGTGATACTGTATTGGGCATGAGCCTGTCAGAAGGCGGTCACCTAACTCATGGGTCCCACGTTAATTTCTCCGGTAAAACCTACCATGCCATTCAGTATGGGTTGGACGAAGAAACGGGCGAAATCGATTATGATCAGGTGGAAGCTCTGGCGCTTGAGCACAAACCTAAAATGATCATTGGCGGTTTTTCTGCTTATTCTAAAGTTGTCGATTGGGCGCGCTTTCGGAAGATTGCCGATAAAGTAGGCGCATACCTGCTGGTGGATATGGCACACGTTGCAGGGCTTGTTGCTGCAGGTGTTTATCCTAACCCGCTTCCACACGCCCACGTGGTAACGACTACCACGCACAAGACTCTGGCTGGCCCAAGAAGTGGACTTATTTTGTCGTCTTGTGGTGATGAAACAATTTACAAAAAATTGAACAGCTCAGTTTTTCCTGGAAACCAAGGCGGACCCTTGTGTCACGTTATCGCTGGAAAGGCCGTGGCATTCAAGGAAGCGCTACAGCCCGAATTTAAAGCTTATCAACAGCAGGTTGTTAAAAATGCCAAGGCCATGGTTGCTGTTGTGCAGGCGCGTGGATACAAAGTGGTATCCGGAGGCACCGAGAATCACTTGTTCCTGCTTGACCTGATTGATAAAGATATCACAGGTAAAGATGCTGACGCGGCGCTGGGCCGAGCGAACATCACCGTGAATAAAAACTCAGTGCCCAAAGACCCCCGCTCACCGTTTGTCACCAGTGGTTTACGCATTGGTTCCCCTGCAATTACGCGCCGTGGCTTCGAAGAAGAGCAGGCGAAACAGGTTGCCACCTGGATTTGTGATATTTTGGACAATATGGGCGACGAAAGTGTCGTTGAACGCGTGCAAAGAGAAGTCGTTGCATTGTGTGAGCGGTTCCCGGTTTACGGCTAAGCCCGAATACTAAAAGAAAGTTACAGATGCCGTTGGTGTAGCAAACGCTACCTGACGGCTTTGTTGTCATAGGACATCTTATGTTTTGCCCGTTTTGTTCCGCCCAGGAAACTAAAGTCATTGATTCCCGTCTCGTTGCAGAAGGTCACCAAGTGCGCCGCAGAAGAGAGTGTGTAATTTGTCATGAGCGCTTTACCACATTTGAAAGTGCTGAGCTGGTTATGCCCCGGGTGATCAAGCGGGATGGTTCTCGGGAACCCTTCAATGAAGATAAATTGCGCGCGGGATTGCAACGGGCACTGGAAAAGCGCCCGGTGAGCACCGAGCGTGTGGAAGAGGTTATCCTCTCGTTGAAGTCTGCGCTAAGAGCGACAGGTGAACGCGAGGTATCCAGTGAGTTTTTGGGAAATCTCATCATGAATGCATTGAAAGACCTCGACAAGGTGGCGTATGTAAGGTTCGCCTCTGTGTATCGTTCTTTTGAGGACATTCGGGAGTTTGGCGAGGAAATTGCGCGACTGGGAGACTAACGAGCAATTATGAACCCTTCTTATTCACCGCGACCTGCTAATGTAGAAGATTACGAGTGGATGGCCGCGGCACTGAAACTGGCAAAACGCGGGCAATATACCACGTCGCCTAATCCCCGCGTGGGATGTATTATCGTAGATAAACACAACAACATTGTTGGTCAGGGTTTTCATGTTCAGGCCGGTACGCCTCACGCTGAAGTTCATGCATTGCGTGAAGCAGGTGCCAGAGCTCAAGGGGCCACAGCTTACGTTACCCTCGAGCCTTGTAGTCATCACGGGCGCACGCCGCCTTGTGCTGAGGCACTGGTCGCTGCGAAAGTCCGTCGAGTAGTGGTAGCCATGACGGATCCCAATCCCCAGGTTAGCGGACGGGGAATCAGAGGTTTAGAGCAAGCGGGTATCGAAGTTATTACCGATGTAATGGCTGCAGAAGCGTCCCGACTAAATCGCGGATTCATTAAACGCATGGTGGCGGGTAAACCGTGGGTTACAGTGAAGCTGGCAACGAGTATAGACGGCAAAATTGCCTTGCGCAACGGAGTCAGTCAATGGATTACAGGGGCTCAAGCCAGGCGGGATGTTCAACAGCATCGGGCCCAAAGTTGCGCCATTCTCACCGGTAGTGGCACCGCGCTAGCCGATAATCCCAGTTTACTGGTACGAGCTGAAGAAGCCAGGTTTACTGACTACCCCCTTGACGCCATCCGGCAACCTGTTCGACTTGTGCTGGATAGCCATAACCGGTTGCCATCGGACCTTGCGCTTTTCAATGATTCGGAGGCGACCATCAGAGTGACAGGTCAACTTCAGGGCCCGGACTCCAGTACGCCGGTGATGTCGGTTGCGATGAAAAACGGACATATCGATTTAAACGCGTTGTGTGTCAAATTGGGGCAAGCACAATTTAACGAAGTGTGGGTAGAGGCCGGACCTGAGCTGGCAGGGGCAATGTTACAAGCCGGTGAGGTTGATGAACTCATTGTGTATCAGGCTGCCAGAATGCTGGGTGACAAAGGAAGAAGCATGATGACATTGCCGGATTATACACGGTTAGAAAGTGCACCGTCCCTGTCACTGACAGATCTTCGTCAGGTTGGCGACGATGTGAAAATGACTTACACGGTGTCAAAGACTTAAACTACGAGGTTGTTACTATGTTTACGGGCATTATTCAGGCGTTGGGTACTATTCGCTCGCTGGAGAATCGCGGTGAGGATATCAGGTTAACGGTTGCTTCAGAAAAACTGGATATGTCTGATGTTGCACTGGGGGACAGTATTGCAACTAACGGCGTGTGCTTAACGGTGACGGCCTTTGGCAAAGACTATTACTGTGCTGATGTGTCGGCGGAAACCATCCGATATACGGGCTTTGCCCATTACCAAGCGGGTAGCAGGGTGAATCTCGAAAAAGCCATGCGCCCCACCGATCGCTTCGGAGGGCATATTGTGTCTGGCCATGTAGACGGAGTAGGGGAAGTCTCGCGGATTAATAAACACGCCGATTACGTTGAAATCTGGATTAAAGCCCCCACTCAGTTGGCTAAGTATATTGCGCACAAAGGCAGCATTACGGTGGATGGCGTCAGTCTCACCGTTAACGACGTGGACGGTGCCGCGTTTATGCTTTGGATTATTCCGCATACGTTACAGGAAACCGTTATCGGTACCTATAGGCCGGGCAGCAAAGTCAATCTCGAAGTTGACGTGGTAGCGCGTTACCTAGAGCGTTTGATGTTGGGAGACAAAGCGGCGGAGCCAAATAGTCAGTCAGATATCAGCATGGCTTTTCTTGCTGAACATGGCTTTTTAAAGAAGTAAACCCTACAGAAGTGACACTATGGCATTCAACACAACGCAAGAACTTATAGACGACATCCGTCAGGGTAAAATGGTTATCCTCATGGATGACGAAGATCGTGAGAACGAAGGCGATATCATCATGGCGGCGGAGCATGTTACGCCGGAGGCCATCAACTTTATGGTCACCCATGCCAGAGGATTGGTGTGTTTGCCAATGACCCAAGAGCGCTGTAAACGGCTGAATTTGCCTCTTATGGTCGACAAAAACGGCGCTCAGTTTTCCACCAATTTCACCGTTTCTATTGAAGCTGCCAAAGGCGTTACTACTGGTATTTCGGCTGCAGACAGAGCGACTACGATTTTGGCAGCTGTAAAAGCCGACGCCGTGGCTGCAGATATTGTTCAGCCAGGTCACATTTTTCCGCTCATCGCCAAAGAAGGTGGTGTATTGAATCGAGCGGGTCATACAGAAGCTGGAGTGGATCTGGCCAGATTGGCAGGAGCGGAACCCGCCGCAGTGATTGTCGAAGTGCTCAACGAAGACGGCTCTATGGCTAGACGGGCAGAATTGGAAGCGTTTGCTAAAAAGCACGATTTGAAAATTGGCACTATTGCCGATCTTATTGAATACCGTAACCTCAATGAAACCACTATTGAAAAAGTGGCACAGTGTCAACTGCCTACCGAGTTCGGTGACTTTGAGTTACACACATTTAAAGATGTTATTGATAACCAGATTCATTTTGCGCTGAAAAAAGGTGAAATCTCGGAAGATACGCCTACGCTGGTAAGGGTACATTTACACAATACGTTGAGTGATCTTCTCGGTTCAACCAGAGCTATCAACAGAACAATGACCCTACCTGATGGCATGAAACGCATTGCAGAAGAAGGCGGTGTGCTGGTTGTATTAGGCAAAGAAGAAGACATTGAAAGCCAGGTTAGGCGATTCGCCGCTGAAGATCGGGGCGAACAACCGGAAGGCAAGACTTGGACGGGCTCATCCCGAACTGTAGGTGTAGGCAGTCAAATTCTGGCCTCTATGGGGGTGAAGAAAATGCGGCTGCTGAGTAAACCCGTTAAATATCACGCGTTGTCTGGCTTTGGGCTTGAAGTAGTGGAATACATTCACCATTAGCGACGTGTTTAGTTGTTAAACAAGCAATTTTGTTTGCGCGCATTTGTGCTATACTGCGCGCCGTTTTTTCATAGGGGCATATATCCATGCAAGTCATTGAAGGTAATATTCGGGCGACAGGTAAAAAATTCGCCATTGTGGTGTCGCGTTTTAACAGCTTTGTGGTAGAGAGCTTGTTAGAGGGCGCCCTTGATACGCTTGAGCGCCACGGCGAAGTGAGCGATAACGACATTACCCTGGTACGTGTACCCGGTGCTTATGAATTACCCGTTGTGGCGAAAAAGCTTGCTGAGAAAGGGCAGTTTGATGCCATTATTGCCTTAGGCGCTGTCATCCGAGGCGGTACGCCGCATTTTGACTTCGTTGCCGGCGAGTGTAATAAGGGGTTAGCTCAAGTATCATTAGAATTCGGCATTCCTGTTTCCTTTGGTGTCATTACTACCGATTCCATTGAACAAGCTATCGAGCGTTCAGGTACCAAAGCTGGCAACAAAGGTGCAGAAGCTGCGCTGGGCGCGCTGGAAATGGTGAACGTTGTTGCCGCACTTAACGATCTCTGATCCGGGGGCTATGTGAAAGTATCGGCACGTCATAAAGCACGAGAGCTTGCTGTCCAGGGGGTTTACGCCTGGCAAATGAGTCAGAACGACATTGCTCAGGTAGAGTTAATGCTGGCGACAAGTAACGACATGCAAAAAGTGGATATGGTGTACTTCCAAGCTTTACTGCGCGGTGTAGCTGAGCAGGTTAGTGAACTGGATGTAAAGATCAAGCCGTATCTGGGAAGGCTCCCGGAAGAGCTTGATCCTATCGAGAAAGCGATTCTGCGGATAGCAACCTATGAATTAACACAGCGCATGGACGTGCCTTACCGCGTGATCATTAACGAAGCGATAGAGTTGGCTAAATCGTTCGGAGCGGAAGAAAGTCACAAGTTCATTAACGGCTCTCTCGACAAAGCGGTTAAAACCCTTCGTCAGCACGAGCGTTAACATCGATCCCGTTGCGGATTTATCTGCAACTACACGACGACACTGATCAATCGGTATAATGTGAAAGAATTTGATTTAATTGGCCGTTACTTTGCTGATGGCGGCCACCAAAGGAAAGATGTCATTATCGGGATTGGCGACGATTGCGCCGTGACATCGGTTCCCTCCAATCAGCAACTCGCCATCACAACAGACACTCTGGTGTCCGGTGTGCATTTTCTTAGAGATTCGCCTGCTCGCTCAGTGGCGTACAAGGCCGTTGCTGTGAACTTAAGTGATCTTGCTGCCATGGGAGCAGAACCAGCGTGGATTTCTTTGTCTTTGTCGATGTCAGAAGTAGACGAGGCATGGCTCGAAGAATTCGTAAAAGGTTTGTATGAGTTAACCCGCTACTATTCAGTACAGCTCATAGGTGGTGACACTGTTCGCGGACCTCTGGCCATGACAATTACCGCCCAGGGATTTATTCCCCCGGATGTGGCATTAAAGCGCAGTACAGCCAAACCCGGTGACTGGATTTATGTCACGGGCACAACGGGTGACGCCGGAGCCGGACTCGCCTTGTTAAAAGGTGAGTTGTCGGCGAAAGAAAATGATGAAGCTTATCTGGTTAAACGCCACTTGTATCCAACCCCAAGAGTCGCCGTTGGAACCGCTTTGCGAAGAATTGCCTCATCGTGCATTGATGTTTCTGACGGCTTGCTGGCAGATCTCAATCATATTCTTGCTCTTTCTTCGTGCGGTGCAACCGTTCATGTCGACAGATTACCGGTTTCCTCGGCACTGTTTTCCACCGTGGGGGCTCAGGATGCATACCGTTATGCGTTAACCGCCGGTGATGACTACGAACTCATTTTTACAGTCAACGAAGAACAACGGGGTAACCTGGAAACATCGCTGGCAAGCACAGGAGTTAAAGCTACGTGTATTGGTCAGGTCACTGGGCACAAGGGCAAGGTTGATTTAAAACTTTATGATGACCCTTACGTCCTGAGCGACAAAGTGGGTTACGAGCACGAATTTTAATGCAGCCTGAGTACCGTGCTAAAGTAAGTTTGCGAAACCCAGTACATTTTTGCGCACTGGGTTTTGGCTCCGGCCTGATCCCGCTAATGCCTGGCACTTTTGGGTCGGCGGCTGCGATGCCGCTTGTGGTGTTATGCGCGTTGTTTGGGGATGTGACCTATATTGTGCTTACATTGGTGGCGAGTGTTGTCGGTATTTATTTGTGTGGTAAGACAGCCGAAGACATGGGGGTTCACGATCACGGTTCCATTGTATGGGACGAAGTAGCCGGTATACTCATCACCTTTATATTTGTACCCTTGTCTTTTTCTTCACTTGTAGCAGGCTTCGTGTTGTTTCGGGTGTTTGATATTCTCAAGCCCTGGCCCATTGGTCCTATCGACAAAACCTTGCAGGGTGGTGCAGGTATTATGCTCGATGACATAGTGGCTGGTATGATGGCGTGTGCATGCTTGCACGTTCTGTTGTTTTTAGCTGTTTTTTGACAGGTCGCCCTGTTGGCCTCACTCCCGCAAAAAAACGGTATAGTAATACCGTTTTTTTTGCGGCTAGTTTAAATGGTGATTTTGCCTTTTACATTTCGAAAAAAGCTTTTATCTGGTCAATAATACCCTTGCCGTCAAGGTGGAGTTCTTCATACATTTCTTGCTGCGTACCCTGCAACACGAACGCGTCAGGCAGCCCTATGTGCAGCGTGTGAACGAGGGCTCGCGACGCCTGCAGGTACTCACTTACGGCGGAACCTGCTCCACCCATTTTACAGCCGTCCTCCACAGTCACAATGCCTTTGTGTGACGTTGCCACGTTGTCGATAGCATCAGTGTCAAGGGGCTTTACAAAACGCATATCTATTAACGTTGCATCAAGGGCTTCTGCAGCTTCTTCCGCGAAGGGTAATAATGTGCCGAAGTTCAAAATGGCCAGTGCCTTGCCTTCTCTTAATGTACGTGACTTGCCAAGTGGAATACCCATCATTTGTTTTTCCGGCACAACGCCCTTTCCGGCACCGCGGGGATAACGCACGGCAGCCGGTTTTTGCGCTTTGTGACCGGTATACAGCATTTGACGACATTCGTTTTCGTCTGCAGGTGTCATAATGATCATATTGGGAATACAACGCAAAAATGCTATATCGAATGCCCCTTGATGGGTAGGACCATCTGCACCTACAATTCCAGCGCGGTCGATAGCAAATAACACTGGCAGATCTTGCAATGCAACATCGTGAATGAGTTGATCATAAGCCCGTTGCAGGAAGGTGGAATAAATTGCAACAACAGCATTGTAGCCTTCCTTAGCCAAACCGGCACCAAAGGTTACAGCGTGCTGTTCGGCAATAGCAGCGTCGAAATACTGTTCTGGAAATTGTTGTGAGAAAGCAACCATTCCCGAGCCTTCACGCATTGCGGGAGTAATTGCCATCAACTTTGGATCCGCCATGGCCATGTCGCACAACCATTGGCCGAAAATGGCCGAAAACGTAGGGGCCGAAGGTTTGCTCTTCGGCAAGGCGTGTTCTGCTGGATTGAATTTAGGTACGGCGTGAAACTTGATGGGATCTTTTTCTGCCTGGGGGTAACCCTTTCCTTTGCGCGTGACTACGTGAAGTATATGTGGGCCAGAAAACTGACGCATATTACGCAGTGTGTCGACAACGCCGTCTACGTCATGGCCGTCAATAGGACCGATGTAATTGAAGCCCAATTCTTCGAAAATGGTGCCGGGTACCACCATGCCTTTGATATGTTCTTCTGCTCGACTGGCAAACTCCTTGATAGGAGGAACATTACTCAGAAGTTTCTTTCCGCCATCGCGGATTTTGTTGAAAAAATTACCCGTGAGGAGCCGGGCTAAGTGACTGTTTAGCGCTCCTACGTTTTCCGAAATGGACATTTCATTGTCGTTGAGCACCACGACCATGTCTTTTTTGATATCTCCCGCATGGTTAAGGGCTTCAAACGCCATACCAGCAGTCATTGCACCATCACCGATAACGGCGACGACTTTTCTGTCTTTGCCTTCCTTTTCAGCAGCAACAGCCATACCAAGAGCTGCGCTGATGGAGGTGGATGAGTGGCCAACGGCAAAGGTGTCGTATTCACTCTCCGGCGGCCACGGAAATGGGTGCAGACCGTTCTTTTGTCTGATTGTCGACATGCGCTCAGCGCGCCCCGTGAGAATTTTATGGGGATAAGCCTGATGGCCCACATCCCAGATAAGACGGTCAAATGGAGTGTTGTAAACGTAATGCAGAGCCACCGTTAGCTCTACCGTGCCCAGGCCGGAAGCAAAATGCCCGCTTGTCTGACTTACAGAGGTAAGCAGGTATTGCCTGAGCTCGTCAGACAGCGCCTTAAGCTTCTCTTGTGGCAGAAGTCTCAAGGCTTCCGGCGTTAAGGCCTGGGCCAGGGTGGGATAGTGCGATATGTCTAAACTCATTGTTCTTATTTCATTTATAGTGTTGAGTGGGTCATACTCAGAATGTGCGTTTGACCATTAGCTCAGTAAACGCTGACAAAGTGTCGGTATTGTAAGGCAAACTCGCTAAAGCTTGAAGCGCGCTGTCGTGAAGTTGGCTTAACACAAACTTAGCTTCGTCCATACCCAGAAGTGCAGGGAATGTACTTTTTCCCTGCGCTACGTCGGAGCCTTGGGGTTTTCCAATGATTTCAGCGTCACCTTCCACATCCAGTATGTCATCCTGGATTTGAAATGCTAGCCCGATGTAACTGGCATAATCTATCCACGCTTGGCGATGTTTCGCTGGAAGGCCATCACTGACCTGCGTGATCATCTCTGCACAAGCCTTAAGCAAAGCACCTGTTTTCAGGGTATGTAAAGTCGTTAGGGCTTCAGGAGAAATAACTGTACCTGTGGCGGCTAAGTCAATAGCTTGTCCGCCACACATACCGAGGTAGCCTGATGCTCGGGCTAGAATACTCACCAGTTTTGCACGGTGTTTGTCTGCGTATTCACTCATGGGTAAATCAACCAGAATAGAAAAGGCCATAGTCTGCAAAGCATCGCCGGCTAAAATTGCCGTTGCTTCATCAAATTTCACGTGGCACGTTGGTTGGCCGCGACGTAAATCGTCATCGTCCATGGCTGGTAAGTCATCGTGTGCTAATGAGTACGCGTGTATACACTCTATGGCCATGCTTATTGCGAGCTGATCTTGTTGTGGGATGTCAAGCGCGTTGCCAATGAGATTAACCAGTAGCGGTCGCATGCGTTTCCCTCCTGCGGTTAATGCATACGCCATGGCACTTTTTAACGTTGGGGCATGATCAGGCAGGCTGGTTACGTAATGTAAAAGACCGTCATCAGTTCGCTGTTTTACTTGCTGACGAAGGGCATCAAAATTTGTCATTGTGTACCTGTAAAAGGAGGCTTGTGAAGGGACTGGTGTTATTTCAGTTCACTATCTTCAGAAAGATCACGCAGGGTTTCCTGCCCTTGTTCCTGAAGCAAAATGCGAACTTTCTGTTCAGCCTGAGCCAGTACTTGCTGACTTTGACGTGATAACGCAATACCTCGTTCAAATTTTTCCAATGCCTCATTGAGCGGTAACTCGCCAGATTCCATTTCTTTCACGATGGCTTCAAGTTCTGAAAGAGAGGCTTCAAAGGAAGTGGGTGATGGGGTCTTATCGTTACTCACATCAATTACCTGTTGTTTGTTTTCGAGAATACCGCGCACATTAACTGAGGGGATGCGCGGGGTCAATTGCTTTGTCTGACAGACTATTGAGTAGTAAGGATGTATCTGTTTGGTTTTATTAACTATACGTATAAATCATTTGTGTGGCTGGTATTCTTACAATTTGATTATAGAATTGAAAAAGTCAGCCGATAGAATACGTAACGGTGCCATTCTCCGTACGACAGGGGGCATCCATTCATTCAGTACGGCTCAGTTGAGTTTCGGTGTAAGGATTTTCTGTGAGGAGCAATAAGTGGATTTAGCAACAGTCATTGGCATGCTCGGTGGGATTGGTTTTATCGTAATGGCCATGATTCTGGGCGGCGACCTGAGTATGTTTATGGACGTCCCGTCAGTTCTGATTGTATTTTGCGGTTCGTTATTTGTCGTAATGTCTCAATTTACGCTTGGTCAATTTTTCGGTGCAGGAAAAGTGGCTGGTAAAGCATTCATGTTTAAAATCGATTCACCAGACGTGCTGATTGAAAAAATTGTTGAAATGGCAGATGCAGCGAGGAAAGGGGGCTTTCTGGCGCTGGAAGAAGCGGAGATAGAAAACCCGTTTATGCAAAAAGGTGTAGATATGCTGGTGGATGGTCATGATATTGAAGTGGTGAGAGAAACACTCAATAAAGATATTGTCATGACCACGGAGCGCCATGAATTTGGAGCCTCAATTTTCAAAGGGTTGGGTGATGTAGCGCCTGCCATGGGAATGATAGGCACGCTGATTGGTTTGGTTGCCATGTTGTCGAACATGGATGATCCTAAAGCGATAGGGCCAGCCATGGCTGTGGCTTTGTTAACTACCTTATACGGTGCGTTTCTCGCCAACGTTATATGTCTTCCCATTGCTGCTAAGTTGGTCAACAGAAAGGAAGAGGAAAAGCTGAATCAGTCGCTGGTATTAGATGGTATTGTGGGAATCGCAGATGGTCAGAATCCCAAAGTTATCGAAGGAATATTAAAGAATTATCTCGCGGCGAGTAAGCGCGGAGGGGTAGATGAGGAGTAATCAGCATGGCTGATCAGGAATGTCCCAAGTGTCCACCAGAGGGCTTGCCTGCGTGGATGGGCACCTTTGCCGATTTGATGTCGTTGCTGATGTGCTTCTTCGTTCTGTTACTGGCATTTTCAGAAATGGATGTGTTGAAATTTAAGCAAATTGCCGGTTCTATGAAGTTTGCATTTGGTGTGCAAAATAAAATAGAAGTGAAGGATATTCCCAAGGGTACCAGCGTTATTGCCATGGAGTTTCGTCCGGGGCGACCTGAACCGACGCCTATTGAAACCATTCAACAACAAACAATTGAAATGACTCAACAAATGCTCGAGTTTCAGGCTGGTGATGAAGATTCGTCCGGTGGCAGACAAAAACAACGAGGTGATCTACGGGGTGGGCAAGCCCAACAAACCGCTTCTGATTCAGCATCTTCGTCACAGCAAAGTTCCGATAAGGAACAAGACAACGAAATGATGAAAAAAGTGGCAGAACAACTACAAAAAGAAATTGCAGATGGTTCAATTGAGATGGAATCCCTCGGGCAGCAGCTTACTATTCGCATCCGGGAAAATGGTTCCTTCTCAGCAGGCTCAGCCTTCCTGCAACCTCAGTTTAAACCTATTTTACAAAAAATAGGCGCGCTGCTAGCGGATATGCCTGGAGAAATTGAAATATCCGGACACAGTGACGGCCAACATATTGCTAATGAACTTTACCGCTCGAACTGGGATCTTTCTGCTCAGCGAGCAGTGGCAGTAGCTGAGGAAGTTCGTACGGCGCCGGGTTTCGATGAATCGCGAATGTCAGTGGTTGGGCTGGCAGATACCCGTCCCTTAGTTGAAAACGCAGACACACCCGCCGATCGAGCGAGAAATCGCCGGGTAGAAATTAACATTAATCAGGGCAAACCCTTATATTCTAACCCAGTATCAGTGTTAGATGACTAGCGCTGTGCTTTTACCTTTCCAAAACAGTAGTGAGTCTCACCCTCGACCAATTGGAGCATTGAAGTGAGGCTTGCTAAGTACTAACTGAACAGTGGAAATCGTACGCTCAAGGAAGCCTCCTTCACAATACTTCAGGTAGTATGTCCACATGCGAATGAAATGCTCGTCGTAACCGTCTTGCAAGAGTGGTTCACGGGCATTCACGAAGGCTTTATACCAGTCATCCAAGGTTTTTGCGTAGTCGAGTCCAATATCCTGCAAGTCGCGAATTGACAAATCACTGAACCGTTTGAGGTAGTCGTTGATCACTAACTGCGAGGGAAGGAAACCACCAGGGAAAATGTATTTTTGAATAAAATCCACGCTGTTGCTGTAGGTGTCAAAGCGGCGATCATCAATAGTTATGGATTGCAATAACATGAGGCCGTCGGGTTTTAGCAGTGAAGCACATTTTGTAAAAAACTGGCCGAGATAACGTTTACCAACGGCTTCTATCATTTCTATCGATACTAGTTTGTCGTATTCACCTTCCAATGATCGGTAGTCTTGTTTCAACAGTGTCACCCGATCATCAAGGTTTTCACGTTTGATCCAAGCCTCGGCGTAAGCAAACTGCTCTTCAGAAATAGTTGTTGTGGTAACGCGACAACCGTAGTGTTTGGCGGCAAAAACGGCCAGGCCTCCCCAACCGGTACCAATTTCAATGAGGTGATCGTGTTCAGTCAGTTGAAGTTTGTCGCAAATGGTTTTGAGCTTGTGGGTTTGAGCATCAGACAAGGAAGCATTTGGATCAGGGTAAATGGCAGAGGAATACATCATGGTTTGGTCGAGAAACCGCGTGTAGAGCTTATTTCCTAAATCATAATGAGCCTCGATATTCTTTTTGGCCTGACTCTTTGTATTTCTGCGTAAAAAGTGCTGCAATTTGTGAAGGGGGAGGAGTAGCCAGCGAAACTTCTCTTCCCACTTGTCGAGCATGGGAAGATTTCTGGCAAAGATTCTAATGACGGAAGTTAAATCACTGGTGGTCCACAAACCATTGGTGTAGGTTTCGCCTGCTGCTACACTACCGCCGAATAATAATGCACGGTACGCTTTGATATCCACGATGTTGATATCCGCCCTTAATGGGTGTCCGGGAGTACCGAGTTCTCCTACGGGGGCGCCGTTTTCTTTTATCACCATGTGTCCTTCCGGTAACATGGCCAAAACATTGAGAAAAGCACTTCGACACGCGCGATCTATTGCGTTGCCCCCGTGCTTAAAAATAAACGTGGTTTCACCGTGCGACATTACTGATTTCCCTGACTTTTAGGATGACCGTATACAGGCGTGCGTTTTACGAATAGTATTAACGCTTGCCAGTATATTCCGACCACTGTTTTTATGGTCATGCTAGGAATACGTTTTAACATACGGTTGAGATTTCGGTTGGTTAATGAAATTCTTTTCATGTTTAGCCCAGCGCGAAATTCTTTGTTTTCGCGGTGGCAATCCAGCGTCATGGTGAAACTGTCACAAGGCATTTTGATATGCCACTTATAAGTCATTTCCATGGGATTGAAGGGCGACACGTGAAAGGCTTTAGCAGTATCTGCCTGCACGGCGAGATCAACCAGGTAATAATGCCGCTCGTTCCAAGGGGTGTTACTCACTTCAGCAAGCATATGGGTGAACGCCCCTTCAGCCGTGCGTAAAAAGAAAAAGTTTACTGGTGAGAAGTAAATTCCCAACGTGCGAACCTGCCCCAAAAGAAAGATCTCTCCGTGAAGTGGAGCACCATGAAGTTCTGACATTTTATTTATCACTGCCTCGTTAAGAGGGAGTGCCGGGTTGTTCAAATAATCTTTTGGTCTGAACGACACATAGTTGGCTTTATTGACGGAAAAGCGGGAAAGCGATGCTTCCAACTGAGGGATTTCGGACAGCTTTAGCCAAAATAAATAAATGTCGTAGCTGAATTTGTGTTGAACAGGCAAGTATCGTTGGTGAAATACCCGACCGTAATACAAGGCGCTTTCGAGCTTACTCATAAGACGGCTCCAAAGCGTTTACAGACATCCAGAGCACTGCGCACACCATCTTCATGAAAACCGTTATACCAGTATGCGCCACAGAAATGTACATTGCTCACCCCGCAGATTTCCTGTCGACGGCGTTGTGCCGCTACCATGTTTGCACTGTACTGCGGGTGAGCGTACTGGTATTTGCTAAGTACGCGTGTCGGGTTAATGGCGTCAGTATTGTTTAGCGTGACGCAAAATGTCACAGGCGTGTTCTCGAATCGCTGCAAAATGTTCATGTTGTAGGTTACGGCAGCTGGCGCTAGGCTTTCCCCCGGCGTTTCTTTTAATCTGTAGTTCCAGCTAGCCCACGCCAGTTTGCGCTCAGGTAGCTGGGTGGTATCGAGGTGCAACACCACATCATTGCCCGCATAGGGAATGGCACTAAGAATGGCTTGTTGTTCAGTCGTAGGCGAGGCTAGCATGGCCAACGCTTGGTCAGAATGGCAAGCAAATATAACATCGTCGAACTCAGTCAAACCTTTGCGCTCAGTTTCAACCTGCCATTTTCCGTTTTGCCGGTATACCTGTTTAACCGGCGTCGACAATAAAATACGGTCTTTAAAACCTTTGGTGATAGGGGGAATGTAGCTGTGTGAGCCGCCTATCAATGTGTACCATTGGGGGCGGTTACTCACGCTTAATAAGCCATGGTTTTCAAAAAATTGTAGAAAAAAAGCCAGCGGAAAGCGCTTGGTTTGTTCAAGACTGGCAGACCAGATGGCAGCGCACATCGGTAGAATATAGTAATTGGCGAAGGTATCACTTAAGCCAAGTGACTCGATGTACTCAAATAAAGTCATGTCAAAATCTTCGTCTCGGGCTTCAGCTGCTCTGGCTTTACAGGCTTTGTTAAAAGTAAGGATATCCCTTACCAGCCGCCAGAAGGAAGGCCTGAGGAGATTGCGACGTTGAGCAAATAAGGTGTTTAGGTTATTGCCGTTGTATTCTAGGCCTGTTTTTTCGCTGCGCACCGAAAAGCTCATTTCGGTAGGCTGTTTTCTCACGCCCAGAATGTCCATTAATTTAATAAAATTGGGATATGTCCAGTCATTAAAAACAATAAACCCCGTGTCCACGTCGTAAGACTGACCTTTCACTTCAACGCGCTTAGTTGCTGTGTGTCCACCAATGTAATCGTTGGCTTCAAAAAGGGTAATATTGTGCTCCTTGCTCAGCAAGTAACCACAGGTGAGGCCAGAGATCCCCGTACCAATAATTGCAATGTTACGTTGCATGTTTTTTCCTTACTGCTGGTTTCGCATTTTTAATGATAGCCACTTTTGAAGTCCGGTTGGCAGGATGCTTAACACCCGCATGATCCACCCAAATTTCATAGGGAAAAATACGTTGCTTTGCTTTTTCTCAATTCCCCTAAGCATAGACTTTGCTGCTTCATCTGCTGAAATTTTCATTGGCATGTCGAAGGTGTTTTTGTCTGTTAAGGGAGTTTGGACAAAGCCGGGAGAGACAGCCTGTACGGTGATACCTTTGTGGGCTAAATCCACTTCCAGACTTTTCGTGAAATAATGAACGGCTGCTTTACTGGCACCATACGCCTGAGACTGGGTAAAGGGGAAAAGCCGTACCATACTGTCAACGATAACCAGTTGGTTACCGCTGCGGAGATGGGGAAGCAGCGCTTCTACACTGTGAACGATACCAAAAAAATTGATTTCAAAAACGCGTCTGAACAGGTCTGCATCGAACGCGTCAACGTCAACGTATTCACAGTTACCTGCATTTAATACCGCTATGTCGAAATTGAGGTCTGCCAGAGCTTGATAGGTTTCTTTGCGGTTAGTGAGGTCAAACTTTGCCGTGGTAACGTTGCGGTATGAAGCAAGAGACGCTAGCGCTGCATCGTTTCTGCCGCATGCAATGACCCGGTAACCCCTTCCAAGAGCATGCATGGTAAGTGATTGTCCAATACCGGAAGTCGCGCCGGTAATTAACATAGTTTTCATGATGCTAACCTCTGTTTTATTTTCAAGATCAACCAGCGAAGAATGGGGATGTTTTCGTATACCATCGCGCCTAAGTCATAGTAGTCCCGGTGATAAACAATGCGATCATTGTCAACTTTCAAAAGCGTTGCCCCTTCTAACACAATAGGATGTTTGCGGGCTTTTAGGACCAAGGACATGTTCCAGGTCACGGTGTAATTTACAGATTGGTGTGACACCGCTTCTGTAATGGATAAAATGGAAAAGCGGCAAAACTCTGTTTCCGCCAGTAGTTGTGAAAAGTAATTTTTCACGTTTGCTATGCCGTGATGGGTGGTTATGGGGTCGATGAATGTGACATCACTGGAATAGATAGTTTCGAGATCATCTGGAGAAATGGTGTGGAGTGCTTCGTATAAATTACAAAAACGCTGAATAATAGTCATGGTAGCTACTGTGTAAAATCGACCCAGTTGTATACCAATTTTACCCATACATGGATCAGAGACAGAAAATGACAGGCCTAAGCATCAAACAATTTTCTTCGATCCAAAAGTTTTGGCCTGCGTAATGAATTTGAGAATTAGCCTGAATTACTGAGTTATGACTACCGACAAATATCCCTTGTTTCCGCTGTCCGCTCACCTGCTTCCCGGCGGCCGAATGGCGCTGCGCATCTTTGAGCCCCGCTATGTCAGGATGGTAAAGGAAGTGTGCGCCAGTGGTGGGCATTTGGTGATGTGCATGCTCAATGCGAAAGGTGACAAAGAAACTAATCAACATATCTATCCCATAGGTACCCTGGCGACGGTTATTGACTTTGATTTACTCGATGATGGATTGCTTGGCATAAAGGTTGCTGGTTTAGTGAATGTAGAGGTGAGTAACATTGAAACGCAGCAAGACGGTCTTCGCACAGCGTGTTGCGAGAACTTGTCTCCTTGGCAGTGTCACGTGTCACCTCAACAACTTTCACCTATAGACGACAGATTAAAGGAAATATTTGAGCGCTACCCTGAGCTTGCTGAGCTTTATGATGAGCTTCATTACGATGACCCGATTTGGGTTATGCAACGCTGGCTTGAGTTGTTACCGGTAGATGCCAAACAGAAACAGTATTTTCTGGAGCAGGGCGATTGCAACAAGTTGTTGAATTATCTCGCTGCCCTGGTTCAATAGTCCATTGTGTAAAATTTACAGGGTGGGCTGGTTAAGATTACATTTCTGTCATTTTCTTGCTTTCGTGGTCTGTAGTAACTATTAACCTGATAGGATATGGACAATATTTATGTTAGTTGGAATTCCTGTGGACCAAAAGAACAGCGTTACCAAACCAAAAGATTGTGCGACAGAAATGTCAGACTATATCGTAAAGGTTGCCGAAAGCCGTTGTAAATGCTCTTTCGCCAGAGTGTTTGGTTATTTTGCTCCCCGGCTGCGCTCGTATGCATTGAAGCAGATGGGCAATGAGGCGCTGGCCATGGAGCTTGTTCAGGATACGATGTCGAACGTGTGGCAGAAAGCCCATTTGTTCAACGCTGAAAAAGGAAGCCCGTCCACTTGGATTTTTACCATTGCACGGAACATTCGTTTTGACATGCTTCGCAAGCTTCAAAACAGGAAAGAAGATGTGTGTGCTGACGATTTGTGGCCGGTGCTTTGCGAACAAACCGCAGATGCCAATGAAACGTCCCTCGACGAGCAAATTACACTTGAGCAGATTGGATTTATGTTTGACGACTTGCCTTTAAAACAGAAAGCCGTAATTGAAGCCATTTATATCGATGGAAAGTCTCAACAAGAAGTGGCCGATGAATTCAGTATCCCCCTTGGTACCGTAAAATCTCGAACGCGGTTAGCAATACAACGTCTTAAGGGTATGCTTCACACCCATGATTAGGTTTCACCCGAGCACTGAGCAGTTAACGCAGTATGCTCAGGGGACTTTATCTCCTGCTGAATCGATTATGGTGTCAGCGCATTGCGACATGTGCACGCGATGCAGGAAGATTGTGCATGAGGCCACAGAAAGTTTGGCTACTCAGGTCTTTGACTTTCCTTCTCAGACTGTCGTCTTTGACGAATGCCTTGGTGCTATGCTTGCTGACATCACGCAACTTCCTGCTGCCTCAGGCGTCGGTATTGGTGGCCAGGTCGAAACGCGCCCTTCCGCTGAGGAAATCGAGTTAGACGGTAAGGTTTTTACCATCCCGCGTACATTGCAAGTGTTGGCTGGTAAAACTGGAAACTGGAGCGGGCTGGTTGGTAAATTATGGCAGGCGCCTGTTGACCTGGGTTATTCGGGAGCGGCCAATTTTATATACATGGCCAAAGGAGGCAGCGTGCCTGAACACACTCACCGGGGCGTGGAATACACCTTAGTCCTCGATGGCGAGTTTGGCGACGGCTTGCACCACTATCGCACTGGCGATTTTATTAAAATGGATGGAGAGCATACCCATGCGCCTCAGACGTCTTATCACTCTGGGTGTCTGGTATTTAGCGTTCTCGATCAGCCTTTGCACTTCACATCGGGCATAGCTCGCTTGCTCAATCCCTTCAGTCACTTGTTTTTCAAATAAAAAGGCACCGAGCGGTGCCTGAATGTTAACTGAGAAAATCACTTTCCGGGAAATTCAGCTGCAACGTTTTCATAGCGTTATTTTTTAGATCGGTTAAACCCAATTGCTCATAACTGGATACCATGATTTCCAGTGCTTCCTGAACATGTTCAGAATCTGGGAAGTGCTCGAGCACATATCTCCCTCTGTTTGCGGCGGCTACGTATGCTTCTCTGCGCATGTAAAATCTGGCAATAGCAATTTCATATTTTGCCAACCTGTTTTTAATAAAGAGCATGCGTTTTTTTGCGTCAGCAGCATACTTACTGTCTGGAAATTGTTGGATCAAGCGACGGAAATCTTCAAATGCCTCCCTGGATTTAGACGGATCCCGATCGGAGCGATCTATTTGCATGATTTCCTGAAACATATTGGAATCAGCTTCCATGTTGGTGAGTCCGCGCATATAAAATGCGTAATCGACGTCAGAGTGATTGGGGTTCAAGCGAACAAACCTGTCGATTGTCGCCAGTGTTTCATCAATACGTCCGGATTTGTAGTAGCTGTAGATCAAATCCAACTGTACCTGATTGGATAAGGGACCAAAAGGATAGCGGGAGTCCAGCTCACTAAGCATGGTAGACGCAGACCCGAAGTTACCGTTTTGCATGTTGCGTTTTGCGCTGTCGTACATTTGTTGCGCACCCATATTGGCAAGGGCAACGCGTTCCTGAGTATCCTCATTAGAACTGCATCCTGCCACACTCACCATGACACCAAGGACGACAGGCATCATTAATCGAATTGATTTCATATCTTTGTCTATTCCTGCTTAACCGACTGATACGCATTTTTGCATTTGTTGCGGCATTCTAGCGCACTCAAACACGGAAACTCCACATAAAAACAGGAAAGTTTCCTTCCCGCTACCGTAAAGTTGGTATAATACGCTTTTTGTAACAGCGAAAGAGTTTTATGACCCAGCCTGAAAACACTGTCAAGCTTGAAGCGAACACCGGGCCACATCACTATGGTATGAGGTTAGATCAGGTTTTGGCTGATTTGTTCCCTGAATATTCACGTTCAAAGTTAAAAAGTTGGATTTTGGACGGTAACGTTATGGTTGATGGCGATGTGTTGACGACCCCTAAGCACAAAATGTTGGGTGAAGAGTACATACAGATTGCCGCCATTATGGAAGTTCAGATTTCCAGTAAACCTCAGAATATTGAGTTAGACATTGTCTACGAAGACGACGCGATTTTGGTCATTAATAAACCTGCCGACCTTGTGGTACATCCGGGGGCTGGTAATCCGGACGGCACGGTGTTGAATGCGTTACTTTCTCATGTTCCCGATATCGATGTGGTGCCCAGAGCGGGCATAGTGCACCGGCTTGATAAAGATACGACGGGGCTGATGGTCGTGGCGAAAACAGTACCTGCGCAAACTCACTTGGTCAATCAGTTACAGGGACGGGTGATGAGTCGCGAGTATGAGGCGCTTGCGTATGGCACAATGGTTGCGGGAGGCATCGTAGACGCGCCTATTGGACGACATCCCACTAAGCGTACACTGATGGCGGTTCGCGAATTTGGGAAGCCTGCGGTGACCCACTATCGGGTTATGGAAAAGTTTCGGGCGCATACTCACCTGAGGTTAAAGTTGGAAACGGGACGCACCCATCAGATCCGTGTTCACATGGCCCATGTTAAACACCCCTTAGTTGGTGATCCTGTTTACGGCGGTCGTCCCCGATTGCCCAAAGGTGCATCGGATGCTTGTGTAAATGCTTTGCGCAGTTTTCAGCGACAAGCACTTCACGCTGCGCAGTTGTCGTTATTTCACCCTGAAACGGAGGAGTGGATGACGTGGCAAGCGCCGTTGCCGGCGGATATGGTGTCGTTGATCACAGCGGTCCGTGAAGATACTGCAGAGCACGGTTTGGATGACGTATAATTATGGCAGTTGTTTTCCCAGACCTGCTGTTTCCCAAGGGCGTTTTCGCCTATTGCTCTGTCCGGCAAGGCGGATACAGTAGTGGAGCCTATGGAGGTTTGAATGTGGCTATGCACGTTGGAGATGACGATTCTTGTGTCGCCAAGAATCGAAAAGAACTGCCGTTCCATCACAAAATTCACTGGCTAGAACAAGTGCATGGCAATGATTGTATTACGCTACCTAGCCACAGGCGTGACGCCGATGCTTCGATAAGCCGACATCCCGCGTTTGCCTGTGGGGTTATGACTGCTGACTGCGTGCCAGTGTTACTTAGCAACGTCGAAGGAACTGAAGTAGCTGCAATCCACGCAGGCTGGAAGGGGCTTGCATCGGGTATTATCCCGCAAACCCTCTCTGAGATGAAATCGCGCAATGATGAACTTGTTGCCTGGATTGGCCCCGCAATAAGTCAGCCCAATTACGAAGTATCTGCAGATGTTGTCGCACACTTTGAGGCCTGGCGGAAGTGTTACCGCACGAGTGATGTGCCAGGGAAATATTTGCTAGATTTACCAGATATTGCGTTTAGGCAGCTTCATCAGGCTGGCGTTGGTAAAATTGCTAATAGTGGGTTGTGTACTTATGAAAGAGCATCGCAATTTTTTTCGCATCGTAGGAGCGTACATAATCAGACCGCGCCGTGCGGCCGTCAGGTTTCTGTTATCGGTTTTAAGTTGTGAAACCTGCCGCTACCAAAGACAGAATATTGCATTCCCCAATTCGCTGATTTTACTTGATATTGATCAAGTTTTATGTGTGTTATTTCGTTAAACCAGTTGAATCCATTCCCGCGCGTACCCATAAATAAAGCGTATTAAGCTTTGCGATAAGTGGGCAGGGGATGACTTCATGCGATTAGATAGATTTACCAGTAAATTTCAGTTAGCAATTTCCGATGCGCAGTCTTTGGCGCTTGGGCGGGACCATCAATTTATCGAACCTGTGCACCTGATGACCGCACTTCTGAATCAGCAGGGGGGCTCAGTACGTCCGTTACTGGATCAGGCGCAGGTAAATGTAAATGCTTTGCGCTCTGCACTATCTGAAGCAATTGAGCGTTTGCCTAGGGTAGAAGGTATTGGCGGCGATGTTCAGCTAGGTAAAGACAGCGGCATTCTGCTCAATTTGTGTGACAAGATTGCACAGCAGAGAAAAGACGAATACATCACCTCTGAAATATTTGTTTTAGCTGCATTGCAGGATAAAGGAAAGCTGGGCGAGTTACTTCGTAGCCTAAACATCTCTAAAGAACAGATAGAAACTGCCATCGATAAAATGCGCGGTGGTCAGAAAGTTACCGATCCCAACGCTGAAGATGTGCGTCAGGCTCTTGAAAAATATACTACTGATCTGACGGAACGCGCCGAGCAAGGCAAGCTCGACCCGGTTATTGGACGGGATGACGAAATCCGGCGTACCGTTCAGGTGTTGCAACGCCGTACTAAAAATAACCCAGTGCTAATTGGTGAACCCGGAGTGGGAAAAACCGCCATCGTAGAAGGGCTTGCCCAGCGAATAATTAACGGTGAGGTGCCAGAAGGCCTTAAGAATAAGCGGGTGCTGTCACTGGATATGGGCGCTTTAGTGGCCGGTGCAAAATACCGTGGAGAATTCGAAGAGCGGCTAAAAGCTGTGCTTAACGAGCTGTCCAAGGAAGAGGGCAGAGTTATACTCTTCATCGATGAATTACACACGATGGTTGGTGCTGGTAAATCTGATGGTGCAATGGATGCGGGAAATATGCTCAAGCCTGCATTGGCTCGCGGAGAACTGCACTGTGTGGGCGCGACCACGTTAGATGAATATCGCCAGTACATTGAAAAAGATGCAGCACTTGAGCGCCGCTTTCAGAAAGTCCTTGTTGATGAACCCAGTGTAGAGGACACCATTGCCATTTTGCGTGGATTAAAAGAGCGCTATGAATTGCATCATTCAGTAGATATCACGGATCCGGCCATTGTTGCAGCAGCTACCTTGTCACATCGCTATATCAGCGACCGACAGTTACCAGACAAAGCCATTGATCTCATAGACGAAGCGGCATCAAGTATCCGTTTGCAAATTGACTCTAAACCGGAAGATATGGATCGGCTAGAACGACGTATCATTCAGCTTAAGTTGGAAGAGCAAGCGCTGGCGAAGGAAACTGACGGAGAAAGTCACAAACGTTTAGAGATGATTGAGCTTGAGCGAGAGCAAGCCGAAAATAAACTGGGTGAGCTTGACAAAATTTGGCGTGAAGAAAAAGACGCCATGCAAGGTACGCAGACAATTAAAAGTGAACTTGAACAAGCGAAACTCGATCTCGAGATTGCACGGCGGGCATCAGATCTCAACCGTATGTCAGAATTGCAGTATGGCAGAATCCCAGAATTAGAAATGAAACTGGAAAAGGCGGCGGAAAATGAAACCCGTGAAACATTGCTGTTGAAAAATAAGGTTACTGACAGCGAAATTGCCGAAGTGTTATCTCGCTGGACAGGCATCCCGGTGGCAAAAATGCTGGAGGGAGAGCGGGACAAGCTTCTGCGCATGGAAGATGTTTTGCACAAACGCGTAGTCGGGCAGGCCGAAGCGGTGAACGCAGTTTCAAATGCTATCAGACGGTCACGGGCCGGGCTTGCTGATCCAAATCGTCCTATTGGTTCGTTTTTGTTCCTCGGCCCGACAGGTGTGGGTAAAACTGAATTATCAAAAGCGCTGGCTGGTTTCCTCTTTGATACAGAAGCAGCGTTGGTGCGAATTGATATGTCTGAATTTATGGAAAAGCACTCGGTATCCCGGTTAGTTGGGGCACCGCCGGGTTATGTGGGTTATGAAGAAGGGGGTTATTTAACAGAAGCTGTTCGCAGAAAACCGTATTCTGTTATTCTGTTAGACGAGGTTGAGAAAGCCCACCCCGATGTTTTTAATATCCTGTTGCAGGTTCTCGATGACGGACGATTGACGGACGGGCAGGGCAGAACGGTCGATTTCAAAAATTCCGTGGTAATCATGACATCGAATTTGGGATCTGATGTTATTCAGGATGCGCATGGCAATGATCAATATGAAGAAATGAAGCGTCGGGTCATGGCGGTGGTCGGCCAGCATTTCAGGCCAGAGTTTATCAACCGCGTTGATGATCTGGTGGTGTTTCATCCCTTGGGTAAAGAACAAATTAAGTCCATTGCAAAAATTCAATTGGCTGCTCTACGACAACGTTTGGCATCTAAAGGGTATAAACTTGAATTGTCCGGTGCGGCCATGGATAAAATTGCTGAAGCGGGTTTTGATCCTGTATTTGGTGCAAGGCCGTTAAAGCGGGCAATACAAACGCAAATAGAAAACCCTCTGGCTCAGCAGTTGTTGTCAGGTGTAATCGTTCCTGAATCTACTATTCGTATAGACGTGAAAGGCGACGAACTTGTTGTGGTTTAAACGAGTTGCCCTCGGAGGATGCCGAGGGCCTTTTTTTGAAACGACCACTACAAAGATTCTAAAAGCTTAGCGGCTTGTGCCTTACCGTTAAATTCTTTGTCGGTGCCTGCAGCTATTTCCAGATGTTCTTTTGCTTCTTTTTCATTTCCCATCTGTAACAGGGTGTAACCTAAATGAAAGCGTAGCTTAGGATTAGTGGCTTGCCTGCTGAAAGCCCGTCGAAGCATCTCAAGACTTTCCTGGTATTTGCCTTCGTGAGCAAGTACCCAGCCATAGGTGTCGAGGATTTCAGGATCACTAGGGTTGAGGTCAACAGCTTCAGAAATCCACTGTGAGGCCTGCATAGTGTTGGTTTGTGCAGACATCTCTGCCAGTCGGTTTAGCACTTTGGACTTATTTAACACGTTAGGCATCTCAGACAGCTTGGTGTAGATAGGTACAGACTTCGCAAACTCTCGATTATTGTAAAAGTACTGTGCGAGCAGATTCGCTGGGAGTAAATACTCAGGTGTTGATTTCATCAACCCTTTGGCAATATTTATAAACCCGTCCGGATTGTTTCCGCGTTCGGCCATTTTATATGCAGCCAGCAGTGGCTGGGCAAAAGCAGGGGCCAGAGTTGTCGATCGCTCATAAGCTTGCGCAGCTTTAACATAATTGCCCGTGCTTTCTGCAAGCAGTCCAGCAACATACCAAAAATCAGGATTGTTTTGATTCTTGTCTATGCGCGAAGCAATGGTTTGCGCTGCCTCGCTGACGTTGCCCATCGCAATTTGTAACTTTGCCGTATGTAGCGCAAGATCATTGTCGTACGGAGTAATAGATCGCGCTTGCTTAAAACTAGTTAATGCCTCATCTGGACGCCCAAGTTTAATAAGCAAGTTGCCGTATTTTGTCAGCAGGCGGGGTTTCTCCTGAATGTGTTCATGGGCCAGAACCAATGCTTGTTCGGCCTCGTCTATTCTTTCCATGTTCACCAGGATATTAGCTTTTTGAAGCAAAAATGCGGGGTTATCAAAATCTTCTTTTAACAGTTTATCTAATTGATATAGTGCGCCGCTTAAGTCTCCCTGATTCGCCCGAATCTGAACTAACTTAACTCTGGCTTCCTGGTTACGAGGCATCAGTGCAAGCACGTTGTTGTAGATGTTAATAGCGGTATTAACATCACCTTTGACCAAGGTGTTCTGTGCTTTTAAGAGTTGGGATGGAATGTGTCTTGGTACTTGCTCTAAGAGTGCGTTTAACAGTGAAAGCGATGCGTCAATATTGCCAGTTTTTGCCTCTAGAGAAGCGAGATTGAAGCGGGCGGAAAAGCTTTCCGGATTTAGTTCGAGTGCTTTTTCTAAACCTTTCCGCGCCTTATCATAGCTATCTTCTTGCAAATTGAGTGATGCCTTGAAGTTATACACATCTGCTTTTTCGGGAAAAATACTAATTAATGCATCTACGGCTTTGTGGGCATCGTCAAATTGTCCGAAACGCATTTTCATTGATGCATAAGTAAACAAAAATGTGGGGTTTAATTGTTGCGCACTAAAGTTGTCATCCAGTAGCTTAAGGGCTTGTTCTTCCTGGCCCCTCACTGTCATCAGCTTTATTTTAAACAACTGTACTTGAAGCGTGTCGGGATAGCGAGATTCGAGTATGCGCGTCAGGCTGTCTGCTCTAAAGCTCTTATTTTGTTCAATGAGTAAATCTCCCAGTAAAAGGGAAGCACTTAAATCGCCAAGGATAATAGATTGTTTTTGTTCGAGCAAAGACAATGCCAGCTTCGGTCGTTGAGTAGAAATATAGGCTTTGGCGAGTAATTTTGTCGCCTGTAAATCGTCGGGAACTTTCCCTAAATAGCGCTCGAAATCGCCTACGGCCTTTTCAATGTTGCCGTTAAAGTATGCGGTTAGGCCACTGATATAAATAAGCAGTGGCTGCGATTCAACAACATCCGGGGGGAGTTCAGATAAAGTGTTACCCAGCTTTTGAATTTCGCCGCTGTTTGGGGTGATGGTATTTTCCTGAGTCATCAGCCAATTGTTGAGTAAAATCGCCAAGGGGTCGTCAGGCGTGCGTTGCATAATCTCATCGACGTATTTGCGAGCACTGGCAAAGTCATCCCTGGCAATATAAATATTTACCAGGTTTCTCAGGGCAATAGGGTCATCTGCATTTATTGATAATGCCTTTTTGAACAATGTTATGGCTTGGTCAACATTCTTTTCTCTGTAGGCTAGCTGGGCGGTTAGTCGCCACAGCGTGGCATTTTCCTGGTTAATGTCGCCTGATTTCTTGAGCAGTGTTCTCGCTTCTTCCAATTCATTGTTTTGCAGCGCCATAGCGGCCAGACCGTTGTACGCAGCTTCATTGTTAAACGGCAGGTCAAGCATGCTTTCATAAGCCGCTTTAGTGCATGCTTTGTCATTCAGTTTGTTACAGGCGGTGGCCCGTATCTGAAGCCACGCCGATTTTTGCTTCGCGCCCAGTCTCTTATAATCGGTAAACTCAACAATTTCGGTAAAGTGGTTCATGAATAACCATGCTGTGCCAAGAGGCTCAGCAACGAGGTTCAGGTCTGCTCCCATTTCTATGGATTCGGAAAATTCCAGTTCCGCAGCTCTTACATAGCCGTTTTGTAGCAGTAAGCGGCCCATCAAAATTTTAGCAGTAAGGTTTTGAGGATCCTTCTGCAGGCTGTTTTTCAGGTGCACAAATGCTGTTTCGTAGTCGTCATTATTATATGCGGCAAGGGCTTTCTCATAATCGCCGAAAGTGTTTGCAAATGCGGCCGCACAGATGACAAAGAAGGCGGTACTGAGTACTGCTTTACGAAAAAACGCATGTAAGAATCGTTGAATGTTCATATATAACACCTGAATACTGCGAAGAGAAAAAAGGTGGCTATTGCCACCTTTAATATTACAGATCTTTTTGTTCGAGGCCTATCAGATTAAGCTTTCCGCTTTCTGCGCCACATCGCCAGTGCGCCACCCATAAATAACATGGCGAATGTACCTGGTTCGGTTACTGCAGTTGGCGGCTTGCCCTTCGTATTGAAGCCAATACTCGCGAGCTTGAATCCGTCATCGAACATTTTATGGCCGATATCACCGAATACCGTGTTATACGCACCAATAATCCAATATTGTGAGTAGATGTTTTCTAACTCAACCATCGCTAGGTGGTCATCGTCGCAGTTAAGTACGTCGAAAGAACCGACAGCCATGGCATCGCCAGCTACGTCACTCCATGTATTTGACCCTGACTCAAGCATGGAGGTATCGTTAAGTGCAGCAACGGAAACCTGGGTGTCATCGTCTTTCCACAACCAACTGAATGTTGCGCCTGTAACATTGACCGCTTCGTCGAAAGAAATCAGAACATAGTCATAATCGGTATCAATTTGATATTCGTAGGTACCGTTTTTCCAGACCCAGCCTTCCTCTTTTTCATTATCAACCGAGTGGTCCGGGGAGTGCTTTGCTGTCTCATCTTCGTTTACAACACCGTAACCCTGACCGTACTTTTTCAGTTTGGCTTCTTCGATGTTCAAATCAGATACGACATCGTATCCATAATGTGTACCTGTTTTTTCCCATCCTTTTGTATCAGAATATGCTGATGCATTAATGGTTACGCCGTCAACTTCTGCATTGGTGATACCGTCGCTCGCGAGGCTATACATTAAATCGTCACCAAAGTAGTCAGTTGCGTTACAACCGCTGCCAGTGTTACTTCCAGTACCGCAACCTCCATGCCAGCCTCCGCCAGTAGCAAAAGCTGGGGTGCTCAGTACGCCAGCAGCAGCCAATGCGGTGACTAAAGCGATTTTACTTATTTTCATCTTGTGAACCCCTTTTATACCTCGTTTACATACCTCAATCATTGTTATGCATAAAACGCGCCATAATTTAATTTTATGATTTTAAAGGTAAATATGCCTCTTTGGGATTGTGTAAGTATTAATGCGTAAAATTTACTGACATCAAACTAAAGTTTATATCTTGAAAAAAATATAATAATAACAGTGCCTTATTGTAATGCTTATAAATTCACTTTTAAGTATGTTTTATTATACAGTTGCGCGCTGTAACCTATTGCGGACTGAATAGTTAGTGACTATCGCAATGTAGAGCTACTTACATGGGAAATATGTTGACACGATTCCACCGTGCTTGTGTGGTATATCTGTGAAATAATAGTGCTAGTGCAAAAGATGAAGAGGTCTTATGACAGATACGAAAAGAAAGGGGATCTATTTACTGCCCAATTTGTTAACCACTGCAGGGTTATTTTCAGGCTTTTACGCTGTTGTCGCATCTATGAATGGTAGTTTTGAGGCTGCGGCAGTTGCTGTTTTCGTTGCAATGATATTTGACGGGCTTGATGGAAGGGCAGCAAGACTGACAAATACACAAAGCGCGTTTGGTGCTGAATATGACTCTATGGCTGATATGGTGTCTTTTGGTGTTGCGCCAGCCCTGGTGGCTTACAACTGGGGGTTAAGTGAGCTTGGTAAGTTGGGCTGGTTAGCCGCCTTCATATACGTTGCAGGTGCGGCGTTGCGACTGGCTCGTTTTAACACACAAGTAGGTATTGCAGATAAGCGTTTCTTTCAAGGTCTAGCCAGTCCGGCTGCTGCTGCAGTAGTGGCAGGTTTAGTATGGGTAGGTGTGGAATACGGTATTCAAGGAAATGATTACGGCATCGTTGTGGCTTTGGTAACGGGTGCTGCTGGTTTACTTATGGTGAGTAACTTTAAATATAATTCGTTTAAAGAAGTCAACTGGCATGGCAAAGTACCGTTTGTGGCCTTGCTAATTATCATGCTTATTTTCGTGGTGGTTGCAACAGAACCCGCCCTTGTATTGTTTCTCGTATTTGCAATGTACGCATTGGCCGGACCTATTAATACATTTAGAACAGTAGATAAGGTGACGTTACAAGATGTCGTGGGTGACCATGAAGAAAAAGACGCTGACTTTTCCCCTGAGACAACTACAACAGCTAATGCCCACACTGATAAAGTTAAGGTAAAAGAGGCTGATGACCAAGCAAATCGGTGAGCGATTGCGGGCCCATTAGCCTCAAGTTTGATTGGGCAGCACGAGAAGTAAACGATTTGATTGAAAAACGACCTTTAAGGTCGTTTTTTTTTATGTTTTCATAAATAAGGGTTGACCCGAAAACTCATATGCGTAAAATGCGCCTCCTCGGTTTGGAGAGGTCAGTCAACTTCGACGAAACGAGTTTTGAAAATCAATTTTGTGAACAAAAAATTCAAAAAAATGATTGACAAAAAATGGATGCAAAGTATCATACGCATCCCGCTTAAGACAGCTTGTAGCAAGGCTTAGGCAAATGTTCTTTAACAATTTA
>NZ_JAHKQR010000002.1 GCF_018860805.1 Aestuariibacter sp. A3R04
AATATCATGGGCGTTAGCGGTCTCATATCTGCAATGAAGACATAAGAGTTGTGGAAACACTCATTCAAAAACTATAGTGGACTTAGAATTACTGTATTATTCAATTTAAAAACAGCAACCATAAATATGAGTTTTCACACGGTCTGTGTTAAAAGCGTCTTCTGCATCTCGATATTTTACTCGCGCAGAGGCAACATTCTGCTGTCTCACATCGAGCTCTTCAAAATAGTTTGTCAACGCTTGTTTCTCAGTCTTCAAGGCTGTTTCCGTCAATTGCACTTCACTTTCGAGATTTTTAATCTCAGCATCTTTGGCTTTAATACGAGCGGCATAATCTTCGTAGGTAGAGGCTATTCGCTTCCTAATCCGCTGCTCAATGTTGCTGCTTAAATTATCCGTCTGTGTGCCTGTGGAACTACCAAATAACATACTCTGCGCTTGTTGCGTTGCTTGCTGCATGCCCGCCAAATTTCCTATGACATCTTCTGCCGTTGTCATGCCAGACGCTAATTTTGCGGCACTGGTTAACAGGTTAGTGCCTACTTCTTTATACGCCTTCAACATTTCGCTGGGGTCATTGTCGTAGTTTTTAAGATTCCAGTTACCAATATCGTCTTTCACAAATACCATGCTGGTTTTGCCATTCCCCTGGGCAAATGCGGTATTGATTTTCGACCAGTTGTTGTCGTTAATCAGCCTTTCAATCATGCGAGTTCTACTTTGCACGGGCCATTGGCGACTTTTTCTCGGTGTGGCATCTAGCCACTCGAAAAGGTTTAAATAGTCTGTACCTTCGGATTCCCTTAAAAACACACTGGTGGGCAAGAGTTCCGCCTTGGCTTCACCTCGCTGTTGCCGAACAATGGCATCAGTGCGAGCAAGTATTTCGTTGCCTAATTCAGCAACAGTTACCGCAGCTCTTGCAATGGCGATGCGGGTGCGTTTAGAGCTCGGCAAAATAGCCACGTGCGTCGTTGCCCAATGCTCTGCCCCTTCCGTTAAAAGCTTACCAACATTGGCAATGCGAGTAAGACAGTCTTCGGTGACGCCTAAACCCTCATCGCTTTGAGTGTCTTTGGGCGATTTCAGCAAGGTTTTTCTGCATTCCAGAATATTCTTTTTACCTTGATCAATCTGCGATGCATCTTTGTTGTAAATATAATTAAGTACGCTAAGTACGTTTAGCTTCACATCCGCCAATTGCGGACAGATTTGATGTGGTTGATCTTCTTTTTTTGTGGGTATGGTGGTGTATTCATATGGTTGTAAAAAATCGAATTCAAGATGTTCAATAACGTCAACAGCACCCGGTCGCTTTTTAATGAGCGGAGGATCCAATTTCCTTATGGGGAACAAACTAAACCAGTTGTGATCCTTTTCCGGGAAAATAGTGGAAAACAACCTGTCAACGGTTGCGGGCGACTTGTGAACAGATTCCAGAAGGTCTATTTCAGAGTCGAATTTTTCTGGGGCAGTACACTGCTTTATCATCTCATTCGGGTGTTCGGTACCAAACTCGCTGCGCGTACCAAAACAACCCAACCTGCACTCACTGATCTGAATTGCACGGGTTATATTTTCCAGAACATGGGCAGTGAGATTGATGGTGCCTATTAACTCCGCCTTTTGCACTTCCAGGGTTTTGCTAAGGGGGCCATCGTACACTTCCACATCTATTCGCATAGACCCTGCGGCAAGAGCCATAACAGGAAATAGTGATGTTGCAATTAAAGTAAGTACTTTCATAATGCCTCTCCTTGGCAAGATAAACCAGGTACGCTGACAATCTGGTTGTCATCGTGTAGCGTTGCTTCAACGGCTTTAGTCAGTTCACACAATGAAGTTAGTTGGTCACCATCCGCCGCCGCTTCAAGCAAATGCTTTTTCTGTGTCAACGCTTCTTTGGCTTTGCTCAGCCGTAACTCAGCCTCAACCACAGGCAGCAGTTGCGGTTCATTCGCTTGGTGAGCGTTTAAAACTTGCTGTGATAACTGCTTGAGTACTTGTGTAATGGGTGAATTGTCAACGTACATGGCCATAATAAGCCTTTCATCCTGATCGAAGGTACGCCACCCTTCAGGCCCAAGTACCTGGAAGCCTTTGTGTTTGCTCATCTCGCAATTTATTGTCTCTGTTTGCTTTGCAAGCATTGCTTTGGGATCTATATCTGAAGCCGAAGAAGATAATTCCACGCCTGTTGCTGCTTGCAATTTTGCGTTCATTGCGGTGCGAATTGAGGCTAATACACCTCCATAGTTGTTATCGCCATTGAGATAACTGTTTTCAGCCACTGCCGCAATTAAAACGCCGCTTTGATCTATCAGCGCTTTTGCAACATTATCTTTATTCGCGAGAAGCAGTAACTTTTTCCCTTTATCAAAGTCCAGCGAATCAGGGAGATTATCAACGCGACTTGGAAGCTGCGCAATAGAAGCCAATATTGTATCAACTCTCTCTGATAACTTCTTTTCTAACGCCTCTCTGTGCTCTGGTGTTAAATCTTTGAAAGTACCATCTGCATCACCTTTTGTTTTATCCTTTAGCCAATCTAGCACCGGGGTAAAGTCAGTGGTAATGTCTTTCAGTTTTGTAGTTTTTTTCTTAGCATCATCCACAAACACTTGAGCAAACTGTTTTGAAAAAGGCGTTGTCCCATCTGAGCCCGCTATATTCGAAATGTCTTTGTTACTAACAAGAAATGTAGACAAGGCATCAACGTAAGCATTTTCGTTAGCGTTAAAGTCCAACTTTGGGGTTAACTGCCCTGTTATCATTCCATCCCATTTTACTTGTGGTGTCGGGTCGCTCAGAAAACTGTTGGCTAAAGAAGTGGAATTAACGGCGCTGTCCAAATTTTCTTTCATTTTCTGGATAATCAGAGCTTTTAGCCATTCGAGCGACAATGCGTTGAGCTTCGCATTCAAGGCGTCTTTGTTTGCATCAATTAGCGCAGTTCTTTTTTGAGTCAACGCTTCTGCAATGTCCGTTTTAAATGCGTCGTCGAGGACATCTTTGCTTTTAAGAATGTCGTCACTTAGTGAACTGTCAAACTTTCCGTCGTCTGCAATATCCCTTTCTTCCAGCACTTTTAACAATTCAACATGCACAAGGTCTTTTACGCGGGATTGCTCACCAACGAGTTTAAGGATCCTACTGTACTCTTTCTGCAGGTTTAGATAGTCATCCCATGCTTGTGCTTTTTCTGCTTTAGCCTGGGTTTCATTTTCAGATACGTATCGATATCGCTTGATATTTTCATCATAAATCACAGCGGCCCCTAACGGGTCTATTTCCCAACTCTTTAAGCTTCCTGATTCGAACTTGATGTTGTTCATGGACGTGTTGGCTTTACCCGTCATGGTAAACCGATATAACCCATCTGATGCAGGCACATTCGGATGTTTGCCATCTTGGCCTTTGCAATAATCGAATACCCTAAAATAGTAGGTGGTCCTGAAAGCGACGTTTTTATCCTGAAACCTGGGGTCAGACCCAGTTCTGATGTGATGCTCTGGTGCAACACTGCAACCGACCAACATAATAGTGGCAACGCTAATGGCAACTTTGGGCTTTATTAGCTGCGCTAACCTGACTGTCTTTCTCATCATCCTTCCTTAGATTTTTAATAAATTAATACAACCCCACCGCTCTGCGCAGCACAGCCAAATGTTCGTTGTCGGAAGGTACTTCGGCAGCCTTCCAATAGGCCGTGTGGGTGAAGCCATCTTTTATTTTTGAATAATCCAGTACAATTTCTTCAATGGGGGTTTTAGACATATCGCTTGGGGGGGTCATGGTGCCATTTGCCACGTCAAACGATTCAAAGCTATAGTTGCGGCTTACCGGCCCTGAGATTAGATCACCTTTAATATAGCCGTCGTGTGGCATGTAAATATTCGTCCACTTCACGGCGGCGAATACTGCACCATGATGCAGGTAGTATTTATCATCGCCTCCGTAATACCAGGCACCGTGCTCGGTGAGCGGCGGAGAAGTAGGTAACTCCCTATCCAGCTTGCGCTTTACGAAATTTTCCCGATTTTTATAAAGCAACACATCGGCATAGGTAAGGGGTGAACCCAGGGTAATAAAATCTGAAATCAGCCAGTTATTGTCCGGGTCGTTGTCGGTAAGTGAACTGAAAAGTTGTCGCTGCGTTTGCCAGTACGCGCCAGCATCAAAAGCCTCTGTACCGCAGCTTTTGGCAAGTTCTGTTAACGCGTTGCAATGGTTACGCGATGCTTCGCTCAAGGGGGTGGGAATGTCGTCGTGATCTTTAAATTTATTATGCCGTGCCCACAAGTGAGTAATGATATCGTAGGCCACATACGACCCTAAGCTATGCCCCACAAGTACAATTCTGTCGTAGTCACCGGTTTGATGAATACGCTCCAGTAACTCCACACCGCCCTTTCGAATGGCTTGCCTGATGGCTATGTTGGCAGGTTTTGCCTGAATGTAACGGGCAACATCACCAAAGTAATGGGTGAAGAAGCTGCGGGCTTTCGCGACAAGGAACGCCCAACCTGCACTGGCTGCTGTGACAAACGTCAGGGTCAGGCCCGACAGATCATCCGAACTACTGGCAATATTACGCCACCACAACGCGAGAAAAAAGCCGAAGACAATAAGCCCCCACAGGATAAACCAAAGTGGCTTTAGCGTATTGGCATGGTTGTCATAGCGGCTGGGTAAACAGAAAAGCAGCGCGCTGATCCACCCCCAAAAATGTTCCCATTTTGTGCCTACTGTGCGATGCGCCCAATAGTATTCAAAAAAGTCCGTACGCTGAACCGGTTCTTCTTTGCCACTGGCTTGTGGCCTGTCTGTGGTAAGGCGTCTCTGCTCGAAAGATTCACTAACTGAACTGGGCTTGTTCCAAAAGTGGGGAGAGGTGAGGTTTGGATCCTGTTTCCAAACATGGGTAACAAACTCTCTAATGGTATCCATTGGGCGTTGTTCACCCATACCATGAATAACCACTACTGCCTGCTTTTTCGCGCTATTTGCGTTAGCTGATGACGTCGCCATTGCCTGTTCCCTTTAGCAAAATTTATCCTGCTCTAAGCAACTGGCAAGTACTTCAATTGATTTTGTTTAAATATCAAACAGAACACATTGCAAGTCAACGGCTAATTTTAGGAAATTTACAGCGTCGAAGTACCTTTGGATGCCTGCTTGTGTTCATACATGTTGGCATCGGCTTGTTTAAGTAGCATTTGGATACTGTGATGAGGTTTCTCTACAGCATAACACCCGACACTGGCGCTGATGCGTACACTACCTGATTCAGTATTTAGCATAAACGACTGGCATCGGCTTTGCAGCCTCTCAAACAAACGTTGTGATTGCTGGCGATCAGGGCAGTGGCTTAGAACAACAAATTCATCACCGCCATAACGCCCGATAAGATCCCGCTCCCGACACACCGCTTTCAAACTCGTGGCGACCTTCATAAGCGTTGCGTCACCGGTTGCATGACCGTAGCGGTCGTTAACTTGTTTGAACCGGTCTAAATCAATAAATAACAACGTGAGTACCCCACCTTCCCGGGCGTGGCGGGTAAGCATTCTGTCAGCTGCGGTTTCCCAGCCCCGCCGGTTGAGAACCGGGCAAAGACTGTCATAGCTTGCGTCCCTAAATGCACGTGTTCGGTCGATATTCAGCTGACGTACTTTTTCTGACACCGCCACGGCCAGAAGAACGGCCTCAATGGTAACGGCAATCACAAGACCATAACGATGTAAAAATGGATTAATATCATGAAGATAAACCCGCAACACCATGGAAAAAAACATAACCAAAAGTGATACAAGCACAAGCTTTGCCGCAGGCACCCGCATTTTTACAGCGAAAACGGTTGCCCCAACTATACCGGCTATGCCCGCCAGGGTTAATGTTCCCATAAAGCTGCTGTACTGCAGTGTGAGATTTTCAGGTAAAATGGCCTGCAACACGGCCAGCGCCAACACGACGATGCCCACAATACGCAACGGTATGAAAAACGGTTTACGCAATAAACGCCCAAAATCCAGAAGACGAATAATGAATCTCATTCCCGTAAACACGATAAGCCCTGCAAACAGCATTTTTACACGTAAATCGTTGACCCATATTGCCCCTGGGAAAACGATGTTCAACATGCCTTCCTGTATAAAGAAAAACATACCCGCAGACGCAATATAGGCACTGTATGCATAAAACCCGGCATTGTGCATACTTCGTCCCAACACGCCCACAAAGATAACCAAAGCCAGACTGAAGCCGAAAAAACCACTCATCATCAGTAAGTGAATGTGTTCCCGTTCATAAAAATCAGGTACTGAATCTAGTCGAGGATAAATAAAGCGACTGCGTTGCACGTTGAGAATTAATTCTACATCGTATTGCCCGGCGGGCAGGAGAAAGGCTTTACTGGCGCTATTTAACGTGACAAATTCCTCCCCCTCAGTATTTACAGCGGTGGCCTGCCTGGCAACGTCGAGCCGAAAACTTAGCACGGCCTGCTCAGACAACTGACAGTAGAGAATAACGCGGTGTTCGCCACGGTTGACGGGAATAGATGATGGCATGCTTTGTTTTGAAGCTGACGTATTACACCCAGCGATAACATCAAGGGGGAAAATGAACAACAACAGACAAAAGCCAATGCGAAACCAGTTTAAAGATATGGCGGACAATTTAGATTGTTCCCATGAATACATCGCTTCCCTACTACTACTTAAGACGAGCTATTAAATTGATAGTACTCACAAGAAGCCTAAAAATAAAATACTATTACCCCTTGATAAGATCACCAAATCACTTCTTGAAGACACTGGAAAATGTCTCGTTTTTACAAGGGTTAACCCATTTTGGCAATCACAGTCTACCGCGTCACATATAAAGTTCAGCGAAGTAAAACCCAAGGCCACACAGGCACCGGAATTTCATCCTCTTCCAACTTACAGCTTAGGCGAAAAAGCAGGTAATCACCAGGCGTCCCCAGCATATATCACAGTAATATCATTGTAGCTTTTTGCTAATCTGTTCAAGAGATAAACCCTTAGTTTCAGGGAAGAGACGAATAACCAATACCAGGCTGATCAAAGCCAGTACACCGTAAACGGCAAAGGTGAATGCCGCACCAAACTGTGATAATTCCCATGGAAAGACAAACTGAACCAAAAAACTGGCCAAGGCATTTACAACACCCACTAATGACAACGCAAGCGCCCGTGACTGATTGGGAAAAATTTCGGCGAGCATTGTCCACATTACCGGTCCTAATGACATGGCAAAAGAAGCCACAAACGCCATTATGCCAAAGAGCACAAGTGGTGCATTCATATCAATGCTCTTGCTCAATAACAATGCCTCGTGTTGTTGGAACATCGCATCACCTGCGGCTGATGCTACAGCTTGTTTAAACGCGATATCAGAATCAAACGCAATCTGGGAAACCGGACCCAAAGCCTCTGCCAATTCAGGGACTATAGCGGCCAGCTCAGCAACGGCATCTCTATCGAGATAAAACTCAGCCTGACTAAACCCGTATGTACACACAGCCATGCTCAGCGCCACCCCACACAAACCGGTAATGAGCAATGGTTTTCGCCCCCATCTGTCTATGGTGTACATAGCGACTAAGGTGAAAACTATATTCACCAGTCCTATCCAGATAGCTTGCATAAAGGCCGCATTTGTACCTACGCCACTTTGTTCAAAAATTGTTGGTGCATAAAAGAAAATAACGTTGATACCGGTGACCTGTTGAGAAATGCCGAGTATAAGGCCGATTAGGAGAGGAAAGCGCAATGCCGGTGTAAACAGAGCTCGAGCCCCCTCCCGCCAATGCCAGCTACGTTCGTTTAAGGATGTCATTATCGCATTTAACTGCTTGATGGCGTCATCACCGGAAAAGAGCCGATTGACTACCTTTTTCGCCTGCTCATCACGGCCTTTTAGCAGCAGCCAACGAGGGCTTTCAGGCACAAAGAAAAGCAAAATAAACCACGCCAGAGCAGGCACCACTTCAAGGCCTAGCATAAACCGCCACGGCGCAGAGCTAATTCCCAATGACGCAACCCACCCCGCATCACTTTCGCTCAAATTGAGAAAGAAATAATTGCTGAAATACGACAAGGCAAAACCAAGTACAATGTGCAACTGGTTTACCGACACCATTTTTCCGCGGTGTTCAGGCTCACTAATTTCCGAGATATATACAGGCGCAACAACCAAGGAACAAAACGCCATTCCACCGATAAACCGGGCTACAACGAGCATGGTGTAATGGGTAGCCAGGGCTGAAGCGATAGCGGAACAAAGATACAGCAAAGCAATGTAAAGCAACGTTGTTCGCCGTCCCAGAGCATCACTGACCACGCCAGCCACAGTCATGGCCAGCAAAGCCCCCAATGTGGGTGAGCTCACTACAAACCCCTGTTGCCATGGGGTCAGTGAAAACGCGCTATCGATGAAACCAATAGCACCGGATATCACACTGGCATCAAAACCAAAAATAAACCCGCCTAAGGCTACAACAAGGGTATAATACAAAGTAGGTGATAACTTACCCATTTGGCGGCCGCCCTAATGACCCTCTTTCAATTAATTCAGGAAGGAATAAATGGGTAATATGCTCGTGGCGCCTGATATTGTAGACCTTGTCTAACACCCAGTGCGCAGCCATCTCTCCCATGGCTTTGATCGGGTTATTAATGGTGGTCAGTTTAGGGAACAAATAACGGGAGAAAAGTACATTGTCAAAACCGATAACCGACAAACTGTCGGGAATGTCTCGCCCGGCTTCCCTGGCAGCCGTCATGGCCCCTGATGCCATTTCGTCGTTAGCGCAAACCAGTGCCGTTAACTGGGGGGATTGAGTTATCAGGGCCTGAAAACCGGCATACCCGCTGGATTCGTGATAATCACCTTCGTAAACCACCGCCTTGTCAGGGTTTATTCCCACAGTGGCTAAAGCTCGACGATGGCCAGCTAACCGATCGGAGGCATCTTTTTTAAACAGCGGGCCGCTGATATAACCAATTTCAGTGTGACCACACTGAATAGCAGCCTGGGTTGCGATGTATCCGCCCTGCTCGTTGTTTACTACAAAACACTGTGATTCCATCCCCACAACGCTGCGATTGATAATTGCAATGGGTAAATTGCTCTGCCCGAGTGCTGTCAGGTATTCGTCAGACACAGCTTCGGCATGAAGGATCAGTGCATCACAGCGTCGACTCTTGAGAAAATCAATGGCTTCGACTTCACCGGTTGCATCCACGTGGCCGGCAGAAATAATAACGTGTTTACCATGCTGCTTTAGGGTACCTTCCACCGTACTCATTAAATCACCAAAATATGAACCGTGAAGCTCCGATACCAACAACCCGACACTGTTTGTTCGGTTCGATGCTAAGGACTGAGCGATCGCATTGGGTTTGTAGCCCAGCGCATCCATTGCTTCAAGGACTTTTTTCCTGGTTTTATCACTGACACTGGCATGCCCGTTCATCACTCTTGATACGGTAGCCAGCGACACCCCCGCCGCATCAGACACCTGATAAATTGTTGCCATAATATTGAGACTGCTATTGTTTTTTACACACTGTAACGATTATTGCACCTTAACACTAGAACCGTGCTCATACCTTGCGGTTTTACAGGCCTTTAATGTACGGCCGACAAGTTTAAGTATGCCCATTAGCATAGGATAATCTACCTAGCCGTACCGCCCCTAAATATAACCAATAGTCCACTCAACGTTACCTCTATAAAGCCAAATAAAGTAGCCATTAACATCGGAACCTAACATAAAGTCCCGTTTCAACGAAGACTATATCGTGGACAAGCGAAAACTATGCATAGCAACTCAGCTTGCGACATTATGGTAATTGAGTAGATTTATCCTGGGAACGGCGCTAACACTATTTTTACATTGAAAATGTAACACCATCGTGTAATCATCACCCCATGTAAGCGCTTACAAAAAATACTTAAAATTGAAAGCGCTTCCAATTGTTAATTTACCATTAAAAATAAAAATAGCCAACAAAGGGGATACGCTTTGGAGACACCGGCGATTTCAACGAATAATAGCGAAACGGGGGCATCACCTAAGCAGCCGTACCACTTTGCCCTTTTCGCGCTCACGTCACTGTTTTTTATGTGGGGATTTATTACTTGCTTGAACGATATTCTCATTCCTTATCTGAAAGGCGCCTTCGACCTCAGCTTTACTCAGGCAATGCTCATTCAGTTTTGCTTCTTTAGCGCTTACTTTATCGTTTCGCTGCCAGCTGGCATGATCGTTTCAAAAATTGGCTATCAAAAAGGTATTGTGCTTGGGTTAAGTATTAGTTGTGTAGGGTGTATTTTGTTCTACCCTGCTGCGGCGTATGAAGTGTATGGCATTTTCCTCTTCGCCCTGTTTGTACTCGCTTCAGGTATCACCATTTTGCAGGTTTCTGCCAACCCCTATGTGAGTGCGCTGGGTGATCCAAAAACTGCCTCATCGCGGCTTACATTGACCCAGGCATTTAATTCTTTTGGCACGACCATAGCGCCGTTTTTCGGTGCATACCTCATTTTTGGCAGTTCGGGGGAACACGGAGGCACCGCAACAGCCTCGGATGTCCAACTTCCTTATCTCATTCTTGCCCTGGCCCTTTTGCTCTTGGCCATGACATTCATGTTTCTGAAACTCCCCAAACTTCACCACGAAAATAACGGTGCAGGGTTATTTTCAGGTGGTGCCTGGCAACACAAACACCTCGTTTTAGGCGCTGTAGGTATTTTTATGTATGTAGGTGCTGAAGTCGCCATTGGCAGCACGCTTGTCAGCTATCTCGCAGACACATCTGTCAGGGGGCTGTCTGAAAGCCAGGCGTCTAAAATGATTGCATACTATTGGGGCGGTGCCATGGTCGGGCGCTTCATAGGCGCACTGGTGTTGCAAAAAATCGCCGGTGGCACTGTGCTGGTTTTCAATTCGCTGGTTGCCATAGGGTTAATCGTGGTGTCAGTGAACACGACTGGGAATATCGCCATGTGGAGTATTCTTGGCGTGGGTTTATTTAATTCCATAATGTTTCCCACTATTTTTAGCCTTGCACTACAACAGCTGGGCAAAGATACGCCCCAAGGCTCCGGTATCTTATGCTTAGCCATTGTTGGCGGCGCCATTATTCCCCTTTTTCAAGGCATGCTGGCTGACAGTATGGGTATTACACTATCGTTTTTACTGCCAGCGGCATGCTATTTCTACATTGCGTATTACGGCTTATTGGGAAGCCGCGTACATTCATCTTTGCACGAGGAATCACAATGAAACTCAACTGTCTCACCTCAACCATAGCCGTGATAATACTGGCAGGTTGTTCTGACTCTCCCCAGAATACTGCTAGCCAGAGCACAAGTGAAAGCAAGGCATCTGCTGTCTGGCCAGCTTTGGATATTGCCGTCAAGCCCTCTAAGGACGTTGAAGACAAAGTGTCAGCTGTAATGGCCACGATGACACTGGAGCAAAAAATAGCGCAAATGATCCAACCTGAAATTCGCAATATCACCGTAGAAGAAATGCGTCAATACGGCTTTGGTTCTTATCTCAATGGAGGAGGATCATTCCCTAATGGTAACAAACACGCCACCCCTGAAGAATGGATACAGCTTGCTGAAGACATGTATCAGGCATCCATTGACGACAGTTTGGATGGTTCCACCATACCGACCATGTGGGGCACCGATGCCGTACACGGACACAACAATGTAGTGGGCGCTACCCTGTTTCCTCACAATATCGGTTTGGGTGCAGCAAATAATCCGGCGCTAATGGAGAAAATTGCTCACATCACAGCGAAAGAAGTAATGGCAACAGGCATCGACTGGGTATTTGCTCCTACTGTTGCAGTCGTGCAGGACGATCGTTGGGGCCGTACCTACGAAAGTTACTCTGAGAACCCTGAAATTGTCAGGGAATATGCCGCGTCGGTTGTCAAAGGTCTGCAAGGCCCGGCTGATGCAGATTTCCTGGGCGACCAACGGGTGATCAGCACGGTTAAACACTTTGTGGGTGATGGTGGTACTGTAGCCGGTGACGATCAGGGCGACAACATTGCCAGTGAACAGGAACTGTTCGATATTCATGCCCAAGGGTATGTGGGTGGTTTAACCGCAGGAGCGCAATCGGTCATGGCATCGTTTAACAGTTGGCATGGTGATAAATTGCATGGTCACAAATACTTGCTTACCGACGTTCTTAAAACGCGGATGGGGTTTGATGGTTTTGTCGTTGGAGATTGGAATGGCCATGGTCAGGTAAAAGGCTGTACAAATGATGATTGTGCGCAGGCCGTCAAAGCTGGCCTGGATATTTTCATGGTGCCAGGTGACTGGAAACAACTGTACTATACCACCATCGAACAAGTGAAAAACGGCACCATACCTTTGGCACGAATCGATGATGCTGTACGGCGAATCCTACGGGTAAAAGTGCGCGCGGGTCTTTTCGACAAACCCAGTCCGGCGGCACGGCCACTTTCCGGCAAACGCGATCTGATTGGACACCCGGACCACAGAGAGGTAGCGCGACAGGCGGTAAGAGAATCACTGGTGTTGCTCAAAAACAAGCAACAGTTGCTACCACTTAAATCGGGACAACAGATTTTGGTCGCAGGTGATGCAGCCAATAACATAGGTAAGCAATCCGGAGGCTGGACCATTACCTGGCAAGGCACCAACAACACCAATGAAGACTTCCCCGGCGGCTCATCCATTTTTGACGGAATCAGCACTCTCGCCAACGAAGTGGGCAGTAAAGCCACACTTTCTGAAGATGGTAGTTACACAGGTAAACCAGATGTGGCAGTGGTTGTGTTTGGTGAAGAGCCGTATGCAGAAGGTCACGGTGACAGAGAAACCCTGGTTTATCAACAGAACAACAAACGGGATCTCGCTTTGCTGGAAAAATTCAAAAGCGAAGGGATTCCGGTCGTATCTGTGTTTATCAGTGGCCGTCCGATGTGGGTTAACCCTGAATTAAACGCCTCAGATGCATTCGTGGCAGCGTGGCTGCCAGGCTCTGAAGGCGCTGCCGTTGCTGATGTACTCTTCGGCAAACATGACTTTACCGGTAGACTGCCGTTCTCATGGCCTGCCACACCGTCTCAGGTGGTGAATACCGGCGATGAAGATTATGCGCCCTTGTTGCCTATTGGTTTCGGTTTGAGCTTGGAAGATGCCAATGTACTTGTTGATGATCTCGATACAACGCTTGCCCAACAAGTAAGCTCTGGCCAGCCTCTTACGCTGCTTGACGGCGCGGTTCAGGCACCATGGGTATTGTGGCTTCAGTCAGGTGACCAATTACTGAGCGTAAACGCCAGTACACATACAATTGGCGCACTGACATACCGCACCAGTGATAAAGTCATTCAGGAAGATGCCAGAACCCTGACATTTGATGGCAGCGAACCTGCTGCCCTGCGCTTTGCCAGCAAAAGCTACTTTAGGGAAGACGTGAGCTCATATGTAACCGACAATACTGTATTGTCTTTGAGTGTTAAACGACACAGTGATATTACAGGGCCTCTCACTGTAAGTATGAATTGTGAAAGTGAAGGTGATGCGGCTGGTAGCTGCTCTGCCACTATTGATCTAGCTGCACCTCTGGCAGCACTTCCCATAGACAAATGGCAAACCATTACCATCCCTACGGCATGCTTCACCGCTCAAGGTATCGACTTTACTGGTTTGGTTGTCCCGCTGGAAATTGCCAGCGCGTCGGCTGTAGAACTGAGTATTGCTGAAGTTGCAATTGCACCGCATAGTGGTGACAACCTCACAATACAATGCACCGAATAAGCTGATTTAACACCTAAAAAAGCCCGCTACCGGGCTTTTTTGCATTTTGCATTTTGCATTTTGCATTTTGCATTTTGCATTTTGCATTTTGCATTTTGCAGCTCAGAATATCAGCCATTTCTGCGCGCCAATGCTAGGGAGAATACGCATGACTACATGATCAATGAAAAGGACAAGTAGGGCAAGGCCTTGACACTTCCCTTTCAAAGTGGGCCCCTGAAGCACCATAGCTTCTCCACGATTCGGTATTCACCAAAGTATCTCCGCGATAGTAGTCCACAAAGAACCTTTCGCCATTATCAAGACCTCTACTCAGCGCTTCACCGCCAATTCTGGTCCACAAACTTAGAGATTCACCGCTTCCTGCCCAGCTACACATGTTGCCACTGCATTTAATCGTTATCCTTTCAAGTTTATCATCCCAGTTCGAGGGTAATTGAGCCCCTCGTGAAAATTTGGCATACTTTCTGTGTTTCTCGTACTCAGCTTCCATTGAGGAAAGAAATAGAGATAGCTTATTAACGGGAACCCCAAAAAAATTGGCGAACTGAGATTGGAAATTATTAAATACGACTTGCCTTTCGCTTTCAGTATATGACTCTGGGTATTTAAATTCAGGCAGATGAAATATGGCAGGATGATTAGGAGAGATAATACCATTTTTATAATTAAAAAAGTTTTCTCTGGCTTTTACCATAGACAAGTCTGACATACCAAACTGCTCAGCTATATTTCTTATGTACCTGGCTGCTTCGTTTTGGTTCAAACCCTGCTCAGAAAAGCGCTCCTCATTTGCAAGCGAATTAAACGAAAAAAAAACAAACATCAGTAATAAAAAATTAGACTTCATACTCACTCTCCATGTAAGAACAGTCTTGGATATTGACGATGAACGTTAGCAACGCGCTTCAAATTTGTCAATTAAGAAACTTCCAATACAATTAGACTCAGATACTAATGAAAATGTTTTAGCCGTTCAACTAAAAATATGAGGCTCGATACTATTTAGCAAACGCAGAGCCTGTTAAACGATAGTGCGGGATGCAAAAAAAGCCGCTTCGAAAAGCGGCTTCATCCATATATACGAACTTTAAGAGTTAGAATGTGTAACGAGCACCGAGGGTATAGCGAGGGCCGTACTGACGAGCAAACAGGAACTGCTCTTCAAACCGGCCATAACCACGTTCGGTTTCATTGTTAATATTCACGCCCTCAACAAACACAGTGAAGTTTTCGTTGAAGTCATAGTTAATACTCGCATCCCACTGCCCGAAACTATCAAACTGAGTAGCCGGGTTGTCTGATGACCCCTGAGCCTGGCCTATGCCCACAACGTAATCTGAACGCCAGGCATAAGTGACTTTTACCGATAAACCTTCTTTCTCGTAGAAGACCTGGAAGTTTGCAGAGTCACTGATCCCCACCAATGGATTTTGCGGTTCCAAATCATAAGGGTCATACTCAACATCCCCATCTACGATGGTGCCGTTGACGCCCACACCAAAACCGGTGTCGCCAAAGGTATGCTGAACAGCCAACTCGATACCATCCACGGTTTTCGTGTCGTCGAGGTTTCGTGGTTTCGTCACGCGCCAGGAAATAAGCGGGTCGCCAGATTCAGGTTCTACCACGCCATTAGCATCGGCATAACCATTATCAACAAAATAGCCGTAAATTGCAGAGTCGGTTGCCTGTATACCGTCCGCTTCAAGAGCAGATACGGCTTCGTTCCAACGGGCACCTTCGTAGATATCAAATAATCCATCGAAGGTCTCCTCTGAAGACTGATAATCGATATAGTTTTTCACTGATTTCCTGAAAAGACCTACCGATGCATAGCTGGATTCGTCGTAGTACCATTCCAAGGATAAATCCAGGTTGGTAGACTCGTATGGCAGCAAGCTGGTATTCCCTTCTGACACAGTTCTGGCCCCAATTTTGGGACTACCGCTAAACGAACGGCCACCCTGCAATAACCCAATCGGTGCACGTGTGATAGATTTACCCCACGAGAAGCGGGCAACCACATCGTCAGTGACATCAACTTTTACGTCGAACATTGGCAGAAGCACATCGTATTCACCGGTAAAATCTTGTAATTCCAGCTCAGGTTGAAACTCGGTGATCCACTCAGATGCAGCGACCCAGTTTACCTGAATTGGCACTCGCACTTCTGCTGAACTCGGTACTTCTGTTTCTTCATAGCGTACGCCTGCGTTCACCTGAACGTAGTAACCTTTTACATCAAAATCCCACTCTGTTTGCACGTAGATGGAGTCGGTTGTTTCTTCCACCAGGCTTACTGACGGGTCACCGCTGAAGTACGGATCAGTTGAATATACGTTACTTTCGCCTGTGACATCCGCCGTCAGATACGCCAGCTGCCGCGTGATAGCTTCGTCGAAGCTGTAGGTATAGTAGTAATTAGGATTTAAGTCAGAACCACCACCGTCAAACGCATCAAGGAAATCACCAGTGTCATTTCTTACGAACATGCTGTCGGGGAATATTTCCGTATATGACGGGCTAAAGCCCGGGCCACCCCGCAGTCCACTCCATGCAGTAAACCCACTTAAGGTTTGTTCTGTTCTCGCTACACCAAAATCCACTTTCACAAGGGGAATATCAAATGCAGAGTTATACCAGGTGCCATCGAGCTGGAATTGTTGAATTTCAGATTTTCCTGGTGAGTAAATAAACTGGCTGAAGTTGGAATCAATCTCGCTCGGCATAAGCTCATTGGTACCGTTATTCCAGTTTACATAAACGCTGGGTACTTCTCCTGAACGGTAGTCATAGACTTTGGAAATCAGTTGATCAGAACCGAGAATGATTTGACCTGCGCTACCCAGCCCATCGTCGTGGCCGTTGTCGGTTTCATTGCTGGAATCGTGGTAGTCCAGGGAAACTTCCCAGTCGTCGTTAATTTGCCATTCGAGGTTGATACCTATGGAGCGGGCATCAACTTGCGTTGTATTCCGACTGGCAGTAAACGAACCATCATCACCACTGATATCAGCGTATACCGCGGTACCATTTTTATCCAATTCATAGGCATTAATGTTGGCACCAAAGTTGTTCCAAATTCCCCAACCCACAGTATTTGTGCCTGTGGTGGCCCGGGAGGCAGTATAATCCACTGTGGCGGTAAAGTTGTCCACCGGACGGAATTGGAAAGTGACCTGGGCATTGGTACGTTCGCGCTGGACATCGTTGATGCTGTAGTTCATGTCCTTAGGAAAGAAGGCGACATCAGTCAGGTTTGTCCTGTTGTCGATGACGTTTTCAGCATCGAGTTCAGGCAGCGCATCGTTTTCCTGCAATACCCAGCCTTGTGCGCTGGCAGCCTGTTGTTGGAAATCCCGTTCCTGATGCGAAAAAGATACGCCAATACCAAACATGTCGTCATTAAAGGTGTTGCTGAATACTCCAGCGATTTCCGGTGTGATGTCATCGCCCGCTTCATTTGACGTATCCATGATACCTTTAGCGGAAATAGAAAATTGCTGCCCAGGCCTTGCCAGCGGACGCATGGTGAGAATATTTACGGTGGCGCCCAAACCACCACTTGGGTTTTCGGCCCGTGCTGTTTTTTGCAGCTCAAGGGTGTTTACCCCTTCTGAGGAAAGGTTTTCCAAATTATAAGAACGGGTAAAACCCGTACCCGGCATTTGTCGCCCATTCAACGTTACCAGGTTAAACTCCGGACCAAAACCACGCACTGTGATTTGGCTACCCTCGCCGTTAGAACGACTAATGGTTACCCCGGTAATACGTTGTAATGCCTCGGCCAGGTTGGTATCGGGAAATTTACCCAGTTCCTCCGCAGAAATGGCGTCAACCACACCACTTGAACCCCGTTTTAAGTCCATCGACCGCATTAAGCTGCCGCGAATACCACTTACCTGGATCACTTCCATTTCAGGGTTGTCAGCTTCTGTACTTTCTTGTGCTGACACCGGAGAACTAAGCGCTGTACCCATGACTACGGCTAAGGCAGTAGCAAGAGAAGATTTTTTAAATACTGTGTTTTTCATAATAGCCCTACTGAATCTTGGTGGCTTCTCATTGCCGCCAGCCTTCTTGCTGGCGGCGGCCTCTATTTCTATTCTGCTGCGATTTCAGCGTTATCTATACGGTACACCGCGCCTTCCCCTTGTCCCCAGGCAGGGAATACCATGACAACGTTAATTGCGCTTATATCCAGACCCGCGTCATACAACGTCTGCAATGGAAAGGTGTAGGTTTGCCATTCACCAGCAACAGGATCTGCACCTTCGAGACTGGAAGAAAGTGGCAGTTCTACAGCGGTTGAAGCACCAATGGATTCAATTTTGAATAACCAGGGAGCTGAGCTGTCATTTGGCATTGCACTCACTTTCATTTCAAAGTGAACTACGCCGGTGCTCAGTAAGGCTGAAGCGTCAAAAGAAACGTCTTCGTCGGCTAAGAAACCCATTACCGTAGGTTGTGAACCAATTCTGAATTCTGCCACGGTGCCGTGAGCATCATCGTCAGTTTCTTCGGTAGGCGTAGAGCCACCACAACAGTCCCAAATTGTCCACTGAGAGGCAGCACTGTCTGCAAAGAGTGTAAGTTCAGACGATGGCAGAGCTCCGGCGTCCGGGTGATAAATTTTCATGTTATCTAGGCGATACACAGCACCTTCACCACTGCCCCAAGCCGGGAAAATCATGATGACGTCAATGGCACTGAGATCGAGCCCAGCAGCCTGAAGATCTGCAAGCGGATAGGTATAAGTTTGCCATTCACCAGCTGTCGGCGCTGCTCCCTCTGAACTTTCAGAAAGAGGGAGTTCTACCGCTGTCGCCGCGTCGTTAGACTCCACTTTAAACAACCAGCTCGCACTGGCGTCATTTGGCATGCTGACAACACGCATGTCGAATTGTAAAAGCCCACCATCTGCAAGGGCTGTGGCATCAAAAGGAGTATCACCACCGCCCGCTTCTGAACGAGTAATAAAGCCCATTACCGTAGGTTCTGCACCAATGCGGAATTCTGCGGTAAGGCCGTGTTCTTCGTTATCCATTTCTTCAGTGGGGGTTGAGCCACCACAGCAATCCCACATTGGCCAGTTCACATTCATGCTATCTTCAAAGATAACTAACTCAGGATACGAGTCCTGCGATAATTCAACGTTCGTTAAACGATACACCGCGCCTTCGCCTGTGCCCCACTCGGGGAACACCATCACTACATCGATAGCGCTCAGGTCAAGACCGCCATCAGCAAGTGCGGAAAGGGGAAACTCAAAAGACTCCCACTCGTTCGGGCGAGGTGATGTATTGCCAATATCACCCGGACCTACATAACCACTCATCAATGGCACGGAGACTTCAGTGGTTCCTTCAGCACTTTCCAGTTTGACGAACCAGTTGGCAGAAGCATCATTTGGCAACGAGGTTATTTTCAGGTCGAATTTGACACTGCCAGTATCAGCCATGGGCGAGGCATCAAATGTTTGTGCCTGTCCTTCAGGGTCGGTAATAAACAGCTCACGGCTAATGAAGCCCATCACCGTAGGCGTGGCACCAATGCTAAACTCGTAAACCTGTCCCTCGTCAGCATCTTCCACTAGCGCGGGTGTGGAGCCGCCGCAGCAATCCCATGCCGGCCAGTTTGGGTTTGGCGTATTGTCAAATATGGTGAGATCTTGCGCTATGCCAGTAGAGGGCGGCGAAGGAATGGGTGCTGCGCCTTCTACTAATGCATCGTCAAATGATTCATAGCCAGGCCGGATGGTTTCACAGCCCTTGCCTGTATCAGGGTCGGAAGCACACTGGTAAACACGAACATAATCAACTTCATAGGTGTTGCCATTAGCAAATGCGTCGGCGTCAATACCCAACTCATTTACATTTGATGGCCAATCGCCACCCACTGCAAAATTAAGAATGAGATAGAATTCTTGATCAAAAGGCGCATTGTCCCAGAAGGTAGTAAGCTCGCCAGTTCCCTGCTCATAGTACTCAGCATACCACCCACGGTGAGACAGCCCTGTAGCTTCGCCTTTGCTGTTGTATCGCACTTCAGAACGACGTTGTGTGGCGTACAGATAATCATCCATATACCAGCGAATTTCTCCCTCCTGCCATTCTACCGCATAGGTGTGAAAATCATCTGCGGGGTTAGCACCGTCGGGTAGTTTATACGCTTTGCCTGAGCTGTCATTGTTCGGCCATTCCTGCCCATAATGCAATGTACCGTGGATATAGGCTTCGGGGTTGCCGTCGGCATCCATTGCCTTTAAGTTCACCGATTCAAGAATGTCAATTTCACCAGAACGGGGCCAGCCACCGTAAACTTCATCAGTTGGCATCATCCAAAATGCAGGCCAGCTGCCCTGACCTGCTGGCAGTTTTGCCCGCATTTCAATACGACCATATTTAAAGTCTGCTTTATAGCGCGTGTTGAGTCGTGCGGATGTATAAGGTTTGTCGGCACCCTCTTCAGCGGGTAAAGCAACAATATTTAAAATGCCATCAGCTACGAAACTGTTTTCATCACTATCGGTGTAGCATTGTGATTCATTATTGCCACCGCCGTCACAGTTGACTTCGTGAGTCCATTTGTTCTCATCGATGCTGGTGCCGTCAAATTCATCACTCCATACCAATTCCCAGTCTGTGACGGGCTGGGTTGGCTCAACAATCGCTAAGTCCGTTGAGGTAGACGCTCCGCCCCCACAGCCAAAGAGGGTTGTGACCGAAATCGCAGCAGCCAGCCGTGTAAGTTGAGTTGTTTTATTAGTCATTATTTTCAGCCTGATACTAATTAAGTCGCAGTACATGCCGAGAAAACCAAGCGCCGGCATTTTGTAAGCGCTTACAAAAAAGAGAAAAATAAATGCCTTCATTTTTGAAAGCGCTTTCATTACATTAATCCACCGTTGAAGAAAGGTCAATATTGTTCTCATTTTTTTAACACTTTGGTTACGAAACAGCCAATTTTGAGTGCAGAGGACAAGCCGTCGGCAGATTGCTGCAGATTTAGCCAAAATGTCCTCGACACCTGTGTCCTGATTCTTTATATTGCGCGCCCGCAATGCATTAATCCTGCATTAATCCAGCATATAATTCACCGCTTAATACTTGGAATTTATTTTGATTACCACTGCCAACGTTACGATGCAATTTGGTGCTACACCATTGTTTGAAAATATCTCTGCAAAATTCGGCAACGGAAACCGATATGGTCTGATTGGCGCGAATGGTTGCGGTAAATCCACCTTCATGAAAATTTTAAGCGGTAAATTAACGCCTTCAGCAGGCAATATATCCCTTGCTCCAGGCACGAAATTGGGGATCCTTAACCAGGATCAATTCGCCTTTGAAGAGATGTCCGTCGTCGATGCGGTTATCATGGGTGACCGTGAACTGTGGGAAGTCAAACAGGAAAGGGACATTATTTACAGCAAAACAGAAATGAGCGAAGAAGACGGTATGCGTGTTGCTGATTTGGAAACCCAGTTTGCCGAAATGGATGGTTACACGGCCGAAGCGAGAGCTGGCGACATCCTTATTGCAGCCGGCATTGAAGAAAGCTACCACTTTGGCTTAATGAAAGAGGTCGCGCCAGGCAAAAAGGTGCGCGTTTTACTCGCCCAAGCGCTGTTCGCCGAACCCGATATTCTGTTGCTCGACGAACCTACCAACAACCTTGATATTTATACCATAAACTGGCTGGCGGAAGAGCTGAATAAGCGCAAATCTACCATGATCATCATTTCTCACGACAGGCATTTTTTAAATTCAGTGTGTACGCACATGGCCGACATTGATTATGGTGAACTGCGTATTTATCCAGGCAATTATGATGCCTACACCCAAGCGGCAGCATTAGCTCAGGAACAACTGCATCAGGAAAATGCCAAAAAATCGGCAGAAATAGAAGAATTACAGAGTTTTGTAGCGCGCTTTTCAGCCAACGCCTCCAAAGCAAAACAAGCTACCTCTCGCGCTAAACGCTTGGAAAAAATAGAGTTGACCGAAATAAAAGCATCAAGCCGTCGCAAGCCGTATATTCAATTTAAACAACACAAAAAATTGCACAGGTTAGCTATTACACTGGAAGACATCGGTCATGGATTCCCCGAACTTCCATTGTTTTCAAAAGGCAACCTGTTACTCGAAGCGGGCGCTCGTCTGGCTATAATTGGCGAGAACGGCGCGGGTAAAAGTACTCTGCTTAAATGTCTGATAGATGAATTGAAGGTTAACGAGGGTGTGGTTAAATGGGCAGAAAATGCCGCAGTGGGCTATGTCCCTCAGGACAGCAACCGCGATTTCGCCAACGACATGACCTTGTTTGAATGGATGTCGCAGTGGCGTGGCCCTAAGCACGACGATTTGCAGGTTAAAGCAATGCTTGGTCGGTTGCTTTTCGGATCTGATGATTTTAACAAGAAAGTCAGCGTATGCTCAGGCGGTGAGAAAAACAGGCTGCTCTTCGGCAAGCTGATGCTGCAGGATATTAATGTTTTGGTGATGGACGAACCCACCAACCACCTGGATATGGAATCCATTGAAGCGCTAAATATTGCCTTGGGCAATTTCGACGGCACGGTTATTTTCGTGAGCCACGACCGTGAGTTTGTTTCATCACTGGCCACACAAATTATTGAAATTAAAGATAAGCAACTCAATAGCTTTGAAGGCTCGTACGAGGAATTTCTCGCCCATTGCGAGAGTGCAGCCTGATACTCAACTACAGCTTCCAACTGCCTCCTCTCACTACAAGCAGTTGAAAGCTGGCAGTATTGTCGACTTATCAACTACACTCAAGACTAATGGGAAAATGGAGTCTCGTCTTGTCTGTATCACAATTCTTCCCCAACCAAATCGTACCTATTCTGGCTGGTGGCGGTACCCGTCTGCCAGCACATATTGGCATTTTACAAGCTTTGGAGGATCTCAACATAAGCTGTCGTCATATAGTTGGCGTATCCGGTGGCGCTATCATTGCAGCACTCTTTGCCAACGGCCACTCAGTATCAGCAATGAAAGCGTTGGCGCTCAACACCGACTTTCGTCAATTTGCCGATTTCTCATTCTGGCGACTATTGAGGCAGGGCGGACTGGCATCAGGCGACTACTTCGAACAATGGCTCGACACGCTGCTCGAAGGTGCCACCTTTGCGACTATTTCCTCCCCGCTTTCCATACTGGCTACCGATGTCAACGGCGGCGGACCAGTAATATTTAACCAAACGCACACACCGGATGTAAAAGTAGCTGCAGCGGTGCGGGCGTCCATGTCTATCCCGTTAATTTTCTCGTTTAAACAATACGAAGATAAGTTATTGGTCGACGGTGCCATTCTCTCTGAAGATGCGCTGTTCAAAGACTGGCAGGAGGACGGCACGCTGTCGGTATGTTTCCGCTTACAAAGCCGGCAAAAAAAGGAGGACCTGGATGTTAAGCGTCGTTTCGCCCTTCCCTTTTACTTGTTGTTGTTAGCCAGAACATTTATGTCAGCGCTATCCAGGGAATATGTTCATGCTGAATTTTGGCAACGCACTATCCTTATCGATACCGGCGAAGTCTCGGCCGTCGATTTTAACGCCTGTACAGACGACAAACAAAACCTGTTCGAAATAGGTTACAACACCACCATGGCTTACTTGCCAGCAAAACTTCAGCGCGAATTTGCAAAATTAGGCTAGGGACCTGGGTACTGTTACCCGCTCCCCATCTCTCTACTTTGCCGATTAATATCAGTTTCATCTGTTTTTTGCGACCACTTACAGGAAACTTGACTCTGGAGTAAGCTCCAGGGTTTATACTCAAGTTATGAATACAGAATTTCTCAAAATTGGTGAGCTAGCCAAGCGCACCGGCCTAACGGTAGATACTATCCGCTTTTACGAAGAGCAGGGCCTGATTCGACCTAGCCGTCGTTCTGCCGCCGGCTATCGCCAGTTTTCACAGCGGGACTTGGAAAAACTTCAGTTTATCCAGCGCACCAAGGCTGTAGGTTTTACATTAAAGGAAATCGGCGAACTGCTGGCACTGAAACTTCATCCCGACGACCATACCTGTATGGAAGTGAAAGAAGTGACTGAGCAGAAAATTGACGAAGTATCGAAAAAAATTAATGAACTAGAGAAGATCCGCAGTTCGCTCCGGCAACTTGCTATTGCCTGCGATGGCGGCCCGCACAGTGCAGAGCACTGCAATATTTTGCAGCTCCTTGATTCGGATAGGCCTTTATGACAGATATCACTATTTTTATTACCAACTTTCTGGCGTTGTTCGTTGAATCAGCGCCCTGGTTACTGTTGGGCTTGTTAGTGGCAGGGATCATGCACGAGCTGGTTCCCATTAGTTTGCTGCAAAAACACATGGGGAAAAGCAGTGTTGGCGCGGTGATTAAAGCCGCATTTATAGGCGCACCATTACCCTTGTGTTCCTGTGGTGTGATCCCCGCGGCATTAGGTTTGCGACGAAGCGGTGCATCCCGTCCTGCCACTGTGTCGTTTCTGGTATCCACCCCTGAAACCGGCGTAGATTCTGTGTCTGTTTCATACGCTTTACTTGGCCCGGTTTTCGCTATTATCCGGCCCCTCGCCGCGGTTATTAGCGCAATTTACGCAGGCATAATGGTGAAGTTTTTTGCAGAAAAAGACAGACCGCTTCACAAAATACAATCGTGTCGTTCAAAAAAAGTCGCTCACAACAAAGATAACGAACACTCAGCGCACCACCATGAACACAGAGGCACTGACAGCTGTTGTGAGACGACTAACACATCGAAGGGAAGACCGGGCAAATTTGCGTCATTGCTACAGTTTTCCACTGGGAAGTTACTCGAAGACATAACCCTGTGGTTGTTGGTCGGATTGTTACTGGCTGCAGCAATTCAAACCTGGGTACCCACGTCTTTTCTAACGTCCTGGGGTGACGGCTTTCTCGCCATGCTAGTTATGGCGCTAATTGGAGTGCCTATGTACATTTGTGCCACGGCATCTACACCTCTTGCCGTTGGTTTTCTCTCTGCGGGTCTTTCCCCTGGAGCTATACTGGTGTTTTTACTCGCAGGCCCGGCTACCAACGTATCAACCATGGGTATGATCGGCAAGGAAATGGGAAAACGCACATTGGCGATTTACATTTTCTGTATTCTGTCTTCCAGTATCGGTTTGGGATACCTGCTTAACCTGATCACAGACGCGTACGGTCTTGGCCGGTTTATTCCCACAGGGGAAGGCCATCATATTCACGGTGGCGGCGTTGAAATGGTTTATGCGTTGTGCGCCGTTTTGTTAGGGGCGTTGATAGCGCGCAACACGTGGCAAAATGGTATGAAAAAATGGGCGCGAGCGAAAACCACAAAAAAAGCCAACAATAATTCGTGTTGTCACTAGGCGCCACACATACTGGCGCTCTGTATTTCAAGACGGAATATGTTGAAATTCAGGCGCCAGCACGCTGAGACCCAGACCGCTGCGTTTATTCACTTTAACCTGTGTAGGAATGCGTTCTTTCATGGCTTCGATATGGCTAATCACGCCAATCATCTTGCCGGACGCGTTTAGGTTATCCAAAGCATCCAGCGCTACGTCCAGCGTTTGCGCATCCAGTGTGCCAAAACCTTCATCGAGAAACAAAGAATCAATACTGGTTTTGTGACTGACGAGATCGGAAAGGGCCAACGCCAGTGCCAGGCTTACCAAAAAACTCTCTCCTCCTGACAGCGTGCGTGTATCCCGTTCCACATCGCCCTGCCAGGTATCAACAATCACTAAAGCTAAGTCTTCCCCTGATTTTCTGGTCAGTTGATAACGCCCTTGCAATCGCGTCAACTGTCGGTTGGCCAGTACCAGAAGGTTATCCAGCGTGAGCCCTTGAGCAAAGGTCCGGAATTTACTCCCGCTAGCAGAGCCAATGAGGCCGTGTAATACCGATAATGTACTAAAGCTGGCTTCTTTGTCGGAAATTTCGACCATAAGCCCTTGATGCTGTTCACGCAATTCACTGTCACGTTGAAGTCTGGCTGTCATGTCAAAGCGCTGATTGAGCAAGATATCTCGCTGTTTGTTCAACGCATCTAACTGTTGCAATACTTGCTGATGTGCCACCTCCTGCCATCTTGTCGCTTCCGAGCGGCTCTGCCATTGACACAAGCGCTGCCGAGCTTCTTCAAGCAAAATTTCCGCTTTTCTTACGGCGGTATCCAACGTGCTCTTCAATGCCTGTAACTGCGCATATTCATCTGGTGTTAGCAAGGCATTAAGAAACAGCACATCGTTAGCATAACCTGCAGTATTTCTCGCCTCCAGCCATACAGCTTCCTGTTGCTGGCATCTTTCTTCAATTTTTCTCGTCACTTTCACCGCTTCTTGCCACACGGTTTCAGCGCGTCCGTAAGCCTCTCGCATGTTGGCTTGCTTGTCCGAGGACTCGTCCCTTTCTTCACTCAGTGTTTGCAGGTGTCGCGACAGTTCATCCATAACAGTACTAACCTGTTTATCGCCAAACAAAGCCACACGGGCATCCGTGGCTTTTTTAATCACACTTTCAACGGCCGATATCTCTTTTTGTAATTCCGTTAACTGCTCCTGGCAGTCAGCCAGCGCACCTTGTAGCGCTTTTCTGTCTGCGTGCAAAGAAACAAGGCTTTTCTCGATCTGTTGCGCTTGCTGTTGATTTTTCAGCCACTGCTCCCGCTCAGCTTCCCGCTGCGCCAGCCAGTCTTCGGCATCACTAACAAACGTAAACGCAAAACCAGCTTTTTGTACATCTTCAATAAGTGGTGTAACTATCCGCTCTTTGTCAGCCTCTAAAGAAGCGATAGTATCGTTTAACGTTTTCTGCTGCGTGACGCCATGATTAAAATTCTGTTGTTGCAGCGCTAAGTCTCCGTGCAACGCTTTGCTGGCTTGCTGACATTCTCGTGCAAGGTCGCGCTTTTCCTGCCAGCGTGTCGTCGCGTCTTTTATCGCATTAAGGGAGGCAGTCAGTCGCCTCTGCTCTTCCGTCAAATTAGTTTCAAACTTATCTAAAAAAGCAATATCCCTTAGTTCGCCATGAACACCCAGTTGCTCGCAGTAGCCAGTCCAGCGTGAAGATAAACCTTCCAAATCACTTTCACACTCTTGCAGTGTCTGTTCAATTTGCACCAAGCTTGCTGACAACACACTGCACTTGTCGCTGGCGGCAACGCCATCGCGCTCGGCTTCTGCCAGACGATGCTGAAGCTGAGCTTGTCGTTGCATGGTTTGCTCCACATCAATATGGCAACTGACATCAACGGCTTGCACTTTTTCTCCACACAGAGGACATGGCTCACCTTCCTGAAGCTGCTTGCGGTAAATCGCCAACTGCTCTTCCTGGGAAAGCAATGCCGCAATGTCTTTCAATGTCTCATTCACCTCTGCCCAACGCGCCCGCATTGCACTGCGGGTTGCCGTGGCACTAGCCAAAGCATCTTCGTCTTGCTTTTGCTGTTTACGCAGTCCGGCTTGCTTCTCAGTGAGTGCTATGGCCCGGTGTTGCAGCGCCTTAGCTTCGGCCAAAGGACGCCATAAACACTGCTTCTCAGACAACTGCTTTTCAAGGGCTACTTCTGAAGACTCGGCTAACAAACTATCGAGGTATGCCCTGGCTTCCGCGCATTGTTGTTCAGCACATTTTTCAGTTTCTACAGCTTGTTCAAACCGTTTCTTCGTCTCTGTCTGTAAAGCTTGCCATTTCTCAATTTCACGGCTCGCGTCATCATGTTTTTTCTTTATTTCAGCAATGCTCGCTATCACATCACATCCCTGTTCAATTCGAATTCGCCAGCCGGGAATCTTTTCCGCCAGTACAGCGTGATGCGCATGAACGCAGGAATATTGCTCACAGGCAGCCTTTGTAGCTTCAGCCTTTTCAACATGCATATCTGCCTCAGCCAAAGCCTTGCGGTGTTCTGCACATTTGTCTTTCGCGCGTTGTCGAGCGGTTACTAAGTCAGATAAATGTTTGTTCTCTGCTACTATCTGAGCATCCAGGGGATTGACTTTTTCCTCGATGAATACCCGTTGAGTGTCGTATTCATGTTGCGCTTTTTGCCACTTTGCATGCGCAGCTTCCGCCTGAGCATTAGCTATCGCCAAGGTCTTTGCAAGACGCGACTTTTCTTCCAGCGCCTCTGCTACCAGTTCTGCTTGCTTGTCCCGTTCGCTTTGTCGCTCCTGTAACAGCGCCCAAACCGGGCGCAACTGCTGAGCGGGTTCGCCATCAGCTAGTTTCTGCAACTTGTTGACGTTGTTCTGTTTGTCCTGTCGTGCATTTTGCAAAGCTGCAGCCGCTTGCTCCAGTGCCGTTTGTCGTTGCTCAACGCCCTCCCACCAGCGCAGCCCTTGTTGCCACACACCGATATCGTCACCCACTACCTGCAATTGCCCACTGACGGTTTCCAGTTGCTCTATGAGGCCCTTGTGTTCTGCTTCATCTAACAATTGAACCGCGTCAACTTTTGTTCGCAGCAGGGCCAATGCTTGCTCTTCTGCTTTGTAGGCTTCGTGCACCCGCTGGGAAATCAAACCATATATTTCTGTTCCGGTAAGTTCTTCCAGCAATTCTGCGCGCTCACTTTCCTGAGCATTCAAAAAAGCGGCAAACTGCCCTTGTGACAAAAGCATTGATTTAGTGAAACGGGCAAAATTCAGCCCTGTAATCCTTTCTATTTCCTCGGTTTTAGGCCTTATCTGAGACGCGAGTATTTTCTTACTGACAACTTCGGCCAGCTCAACCTCTGCCTGTTGCAAATTCCCGTCTGGTTTCCCCCTTGCCCGTCGCATACTCCAAAAAGCGCGATAGGCAGTATCTTTCACAGAAAATTCTACCTCAGCGAGACACTCGGCAGTCCCTCTTGTCATGATTTCATTGGAGGAAGACGACAGTTGACCTAATCGCGGCGTTTGGTGATACAACGCAAGGCAGATGGCGTCGAGCAATGTTGTTTTTCCTGCCCCAGTGGGACCTGTAATTGCAAACAAGCCATTGTCTGAAAAAGGGGGATGAGTGAAGTCAATTTTCCAATCGCCTTTTAAAGCATTCAGGTTTTTTAAACGCAGTGACAAAATTCTCATTCACCCTTATCCTCATCCAAAGAGGCCACCACTTCTGCAAAGCGCTGGCGAAGCCGAGTATTGAGTGCTGGGTCGAGGGAGTTGTCCAACGCCTGTAAGCGGCGCTCAAACACTTCGTGAGGCGTTAACTCTGTCAGGCTTTCTTCGCATTCACGGCCCATGGCTTGTGCCTGTGCTGACCTGATGCGGCGCAACTGCAGTACTTCCACAGGCAGAGAGGATACCATTGACTGAATTCTTTGATGAAGATCCGTCATATAGCCTTCACTGGTCACCTCAATGCACAACCAAGTTACATTTTTGGCCCCCTTGTACGCTGCCAGTTGCACTTCAATTTCAGCCAAATTGCCCCGCAGCACTGCCATGGGTTGAAAGCGGGGAACCGGCACCGGCAATATCGCGGTTCTCCGATTGCCCTGAAAACTTACGATCAATACTTGTTTTTGCGTCGATACTTCATCGAAGCTCAAAGGAATAGGCGAGCCGCTGTAGCGAATATGCTCGCGTTTAGCCACCACTTGTGGACGGTGAATATGCCCGAGTGCGATATAGTCAGCGGGGGGAAAACCGTCTGCCGAAAACCCTTCCAGTGTACCAATATAAATGTCTCTAACGCTATCTGACTGGCTTACACCTAACGCAGTAAGGTGACCTGTTGCGATAATAGGTATTGCCAATCCCAGGGCATCTCTGCGCTCACAGGCCTGTTCGAAAAGTGCGTGATAGTGGGCGGAAATAGCTTCGCCCAACCGAGCCTTTTTGTCGTCGCCTGATTGGCCCGCCTCACTGGAAATGAGGTCGCGTGGACGCAAAAACGGCACCGCACACACTAACGCGGCGACCTGACCAGTGGTGTCTTTAACTTCAATAAGCTGCTGCGACAAGTCCTCTGTGCACGCCGCTACCACAGTCGTATTTAAATGCTGTAACAAGCCCCTTGTTTCATTCAGTACAGAAACAGAATCGTGGTTGCCACCTAACACAATAAGCGCACAACCCGTTGCCTGTAAAGACACAACAAACGAGTGGTACAATTCCCGGGCATAGCTCGGTGGCGAGGCGGTATCAAAGACATCTCCGGCAACGATGATCGCCTGAATTTCGTGAGTCTGTACAATAGTTAGCAGCCAATCGAGAAAAGCCTGATGTTCATTTTTTCTGTTTTGATTAAAAAAGCTCTGGCCCAGGTGCCAGTCAGAAGTGTGAAGGATGTTCATACTACAGCAAACTAAATGGAATTCTCGTCACCTTATCACAGGAGAATAGAAAATCTCCACAGCAGGCAGGGACCTTCCTCTACTCACCATTTTTCACGCACCATTCTATTGATGTATACCGCTTAACGAGTCTCTGGTTAACCGGAACACCGGGTTAAGTGTGGGGATATTTCGCCACGACTTACTGCCTTGTAAAATGACAATGTGGCTTAATAAGGTGACGGCCCGCCTTCTTCAATGAATCGATCAATTCGCTTTTCTAGCACCGACAGTGGCACCGAGCCGAGCTGCAGCACAGTATCGTGAAAATGTCGGATATCGAACTTTTCCCCCAACGCCTTTTCGGCCCTGGCCCGACAAGACTCCATCGTCATTTGTCCAAGATAATAAGACAGTGCCTGACCTGGCCACGCGATATAGCGATCAATTTCCGTCGTCACTTCGTGCACTGAAAGCGCAGTATTGTCTTTCATGAATTGTAATGCTCGTTCCCGGCTCCATCCTTTGGCGTGAATACCCGTGTCTACCACCAAGCGCGCTGCACGCCACATCTGATAGCTCAACATGCCAAAGATTTCGTAAGGCGTGTGATACATGCCCATTTCTTCACCCAACTTTTCCGAATAAAGTGCCCACCCTTCGCCATAGGCAGAAACGTAGGTCTCACGTCGAAAAGCCGGAATATCCTCATTCTCCAATGAGAGCGGCATTTGAAATGCGTGTCCTGGGGCTGACTCATGCAATGTTAGCGCGGGTAGCGAATACAGAGGGCGTGAAGGCAAGTCGTATGTATTCACCAGATAAATCCCTGGACCTCCCCGCCCTGCCGTGTAAAAAGGAGCAATATCATCAGGCACAGGCAAAATAGCAAAGCGCGCCCGTGGCAAGCGGCCAAACCAGTCATCGGCGACGGCATCGAATTCCTTGGCAGTCCACGCGGCTCTGTCTAACAAGGCCTGCGGCGTTTCAACATAAAACTGAGGGTCGGTTCTTAGGAAAGTCAGAAATGCTGACAAATCGCCTGAAAAATTCACCTCTTCCATGACATCATGCATACGGGCTCGAATTTTCGCTACCTCCTGTAAGCCGATGTCATGAATGTCTTCCGGCGTTAAATCCAGAGTGGTATATTTCTTTGCCTGAGCTTTGTAATACGCTTTTCCATCGGGTAAATCGTAGGCTGCAATAGACGGCTGTGCATTGGGAATATAGTCGTCAACCAAAAACGTCAACAGTTTTTCATGTGCTGGGACCACAGACTTTTCAATTGCCGCCAATACCTTCTTAGTAATGCTTTTTCGCTTCACTTCATCCATTCTGGCGGGAAATTTCTTAAGCGGTAAAAAATAAACGTTGTCTTCGCCTTCATGAGTCACTACCGAACGCACAGATGACTCGCGGCCTTGCAATGAAATCTTTGGCAATGTGAATTGTCTGGCCAGCCCCAATTTCATGTTTTCAATTTGTTCATCGAAATAGCGGGGCATGTCGTTAAGCCAGGCAATGTAATTCAGGTAGTCCTGTTCTGAATGAAAAGTCTCTCTGGCGAGGTAGGTTAAATCGCTCCAGAATGCAGTATCACCTAACAGTGGTTTTTCATAGGTCTTAAATGTCTGATCAGCAAGCAGAGTTTCAATTTGATTTCGATAAACGGCGTAATTGGTCTTATTCACATCAGACAACGCGGCAGTATTAATACCGTTTAAATCTCGTAAGACCTGCTGCCACATACTAAATTTTTGATTCTGCTTGGTAATACTCACATCTGGTAGCGATGATGGAATAGCCCGGGTGTCGCTGTTTTCATCTACTGAACTCTGATTTTTTCGCCACTGCCATTCACGGGTATAGATGTCTTCAAACTGACGATTGACATCTCGTTGTAAAACCTGTGTGCTCGCCCTTGCTTGCTCGGCCAGGCCCATACCTGCCAACAACACAGCGACAACCAATATTGCTTGTAAACCTCGTTCCACGGTGATCTCCTCTTGTTATTATTTTGCCTGCCAGTCGATTTAGTTTTTATTGTCGTCACTTGTGCCTAGGCCAACGCTTTTTACAGTATGCCCAGCCAAGTAGCAGTATCACAAGGAAAGACATCATATATTCTTGCTTTTCTAACGCAAGGTTGCTGTTTCCTGTGTGTGACCTGCTATAGTGCGCGACAGACCTCGTTCACTATGCTGGAGAAAAAATGCTACCTAAAGGCATTGGCGGAAAAACCCCGGAACAAGCACTAGCAGATTTACACAATATGACATTGACGTGTAACCCTATCGGTACGCCGGAATACCTGTCGCGTATCGCTGCAGCACAAAACCGTATGCGCGAGCTAGGCATCAGTGCCTTATATGTAAACGCGGGGACAAACTTATCGTACTTTACCGGGCTTGACTGGTATGCCAGTGAACGCCTTGTTGGTGCGATTCTTCCCGAAAAAGGGGATATTCAATACATTGCTCCGGCGTTTGAACGCGGATCCATCGAAGAAAAAATGGTGATTCCCGGTGTATTTCATGGCTGGCAGGAGCACGAGAGCCCCTATGCCTTATGCGCACAGCTTGTTAAAACGCTAAACTTAGGCCACGGCAAACTGGCCATTGATGAATCTACGGCTTTTTTTATCGCCAACGGGTTACAACGGGCCCTGCCGACGATGCCCATTGTTGATGGTAGCGTTGTAACAGCACACTGCAGAATGCACAAAAGTGAGCATGAACTTGCGTTAATTCAACGGGCCATGGACATGACCCTCACGGTTCACAAAGCCGCAGCAAGTATTCTTCGCGAAGGTATGTCCACCACGGAAGTCGAAGCCTTCATTCATGAAGCCCATAAAAAAGTAGGAGCTTCATCGGGATCTTATTTTTGTATTGTTTTGTTCGGCGGCGCAACGGCGTTTCCTCATGGGGTGAAGAACGCACAAGTCTTAAAACCCAATGATTTAGTACTTATTGATACCGGTTGTCGGCTGCATGGCTACCTGTCCGATATTACTCGCACCTATTGCTTTGGCAGGGCTACCGAAAAACAAAAGATCTTGTGGCAAGCAGAGAAAAATGCACAGTTGGCAGCATTTCATGCTGCCACCCTCGGTGCCAGCTGCGGCAGTGTTGATGCTGCAGCCAGAAGTGAATTAGCAAAATACGACTTGGGGCCTGAGTATGATCTTCCCGGTTTGCCACACAGAACCGGCCATGGAATAGGTATGGACATTCACGAGTGGCCCTACCTGGTTAAGGACAATCCACACCAACTTGCCGCTGGTATGTGTTTTAGCAATGAACCGATGATTGTGGTACCTGGTGAGTTTGGTATTCGCTTAGAAGACCATTTTTACATGACAGAATCTGGTCCGGTTTGGTTCACTCGGCCAGCACACTCGCTGGACGACCCATTCCATCTTCAGCAATAATGAGAAAAGAATAATCGAGGTACAATCAGGCGAGGACATTAGTAATAATACAATGAGTTATGATATCCCCAAAGAACGACACGAAACATTACTTGAGATAAAGAAAAGTAAGTTCTACGCCTGTGCGGACTTTGTTGACTCCCGGGAGGCAGCAATGACATTTCTAGCTGATATCAAGTACCGCTATCCCGATGCAAGACACCATTGCTGGGCATATATGCTGGGAAGCCCCACTCAACCCACCAGTGCCGCCATGTCAGATGACGGCGAGCCCTCTGGTACTGCAGGCAAGCCTATTCTCAACGTATTACAGCACAAACCTATCGGCGATATTATGATGGTGGTCACCCGCTATTTCGGCGGTGTAAAACTGGGAGCAGGGGGACTTGTGAGAGCATACTCTGCCGCCGCTCAGCAAACGATGGAAACTCTGCCCGTTAAAACCCGTGTCCCCCTTGAGACCAGGCAAGTTTGTACTGACTTCGCCCACGAGCAGTTTTTACGCCACTGGGTGTCTACCGTATCCGGCGACGTGGTGGCGTGCAAGTACTCTCACGAAGTTACACTTACCCTGGCCTTTCCCACCCATGCACTAGACGCCCTGCAACAATTATCAGCGAGCATGGGCTTTAGCGTATCCCAGCCAACGTAACAAACAGGCAGATTTCCCTTGTCATGACCCGTTGTCAGATGACTCTCCTGTTGCAATAAAGGTGTACAAGTGTACGCTGAAAATTTACACTACCGAAAATCATACAGGAGACCGCCATGGAAAATGATAAAAATGCGCGTGTCGCACCAAGATTATACAACCGCGCATACAGTGCAGTGGAAGAGTGGCTAAACAGCGTAAGCCATGGTATTGGGTGTGTGGCTGCCATTGTAGGTTTGGTGTTTCTGTTGTTCCGCGCAGAGCATCCCCTCGCGGTTACTGCCGCCGCCATATACGGCGTGACTCTTATTCTTATGTTTCTCAGCTCCACGCTTTACCATGCCATCTCGCATGGCAAAGCAAAAGGAATGCTTAAGTTATTCGATCACAGTGCTATTTATCTGCTCATAGCCGGTACCTACACACCATTAATGTTAGTCAGCATCGGCGGCTGGCTTGGCGTAACGATGACCGCGGTCATATGGGCGTTGGCGCTAGCGGGAGTGGCTTTTAAGCTTATCGCTCAACATCGTTTTCCCAAAGTGTCTGTGGCTACTTACCTGCTCATGGGGTGGATAGCGCTGGGTATGATCTACCCCTTGTACATGGCATTGCCTGGTGCAGGACTCTGGCTGCTATTTGCCGGCGGCTTGTTGTTCAGTATAGGCGTGATATTTTACGTCGCCAAAACCAAGCCCTACACCCATGCAATCTGGCACCTTTTTGTGTTAGGTGGGTGCAGTTGCCATTTTTTTTCAATCTATTATTTCGTCGTCTAACTCGTTGAAAAACGGCTGTGGTTAACGTGTTTTTTTGGCCAGCCTGTTCCTGCAGCTGCTCCAGTTCCACTGCTCAACCAGGTGATGCATCGCGTGCAAACAAGACGACAAACCTTAAAAAGAGCTGTCTGCAATCAGCAACATCATTGGCTGCTGACAAATCATCCCCCCGGCACAACTTTCCTCGAACACCTGCATTGGTTTACTGTGTCCCTCGTCCGCCCGCTGTCCGCAGCCGTGTTTATCATTAAAGTTAGCGATTGGTATCAGACTTGCTAACTGTGCTCAGACAATGTTATCTGGTGCGGGAGTTGGAGTTTTTGAACATGACAAATCATTGTCCCTATCGCTTTCCTTTTTATGCCTGTTGGATGCTGTCAACATTGGTCCCCTGCCTGCTTTTTGGTTGTACTAAAGCCATATCCGAAAATCGCCCCGGCTATTTGCCTGGTCAACCCGGTGGCTACATACTGGAACAACTGCATAAGCAAACGCTCCCTACCCTCCCCAAAACGCGGGAAATAGTAGAAAATGCAGCAGATACCTCTCGCTTCGCCGCCCGTCTAGCATCCATCTCACAGCACAATTCTAACCACGCAGCCAGGCTACTCTTACTCATGGAAAGTGGCACCCTGCTTACAGATGCCGTAGTGGCATTGATTGGCGAAGAGAAAGACGAGAACGAAATGGGCAAAATAGTGGATGTGGCGATGACCTTGTTTCCACTTCAACAAAACCAGATCTATCGCGCACTACTTGCTAACTCGCCACTGCGTTCAACCTTAGTAGATAAGTGGGCCAAAACCAAAGGGGTTCTCACCGTACCTACCTATCCGGCACCAGACGAAAACGGAGTGTTTATTCAGCCCCTTATCGAATCTGCCAGTATTACGCTCAGCGGGATTTCTCAACATGCCCATGGCCAAATTTACTACAAGGAAACCCATGCCGACGGCTGGAAACCGGGTCGCGATCTGGAATGGGAGCCAGTGCAAGGAGTGCTTACAGGGCCATTAGTTCACCTGAAACCCAATACCCGCTATGACATCAAAATCACTGTGTTGCAAGACAACCAGCAAGTGCGAAACGTACTGACTCACTTCCAAACCCGGCCCGACTCCCCACCCATAGACGAAAATAAGGTTTATCGGTTATCAGACATTTACAAAGGTGGCACCCTAGACCTCAACGCACTGAATATTCAAGGCTCAGCGGGCGGATACGCGAAAATCGTTGGCGATGAGAATACCGTGATACGCCCAGGAAGAGGCGACAAATATGGCATTTACCTGGGAGACAACAGCTACATATACTTTGAAAACATTACCATTGAGGGCGCTCGGGTACATGGTGTTTACGGCGAAAACACCCACCATATTTGGCTCAACCAGTGCGATATTTCGGGCTGGGGTCGTTCGCCTAACATTCTCAAAAACGGAATCGCATACGAGCAGGAAAACGCCCAGCCAATTAACTATGACTCAGGCATTTACTTTCGCCGGTCTGGTGTGATCACTGTGGAGAATTGTTACGTGCACGGGCCTAAAGCCAAAGCTAATGACTGGTCTTTCGGACATCCCAAAGGACCAACTGCATTTTTAGCACATGCTAACCATCCAAACGTAGCTTTTAAAGGTCAAATAATCTTACGAAACAACCGTTTTGAAGGCGATCCATCCCATCGCTTTAACGATATCATTGAAGGTAGAAAAAACGGCGAGCCACTCGGTGGGTTTGTCAGAGATTCAGCCATTTACAACAACGCGCTTACCTATGCCAACGATGATGCCATCGAAATCGATGGCGGCCAGCAAAACGTGCTGGTGTACAACAATGATATTTCTCATAGCTATACGGGTATAAGCATGACACCGGTTCGCGTGGGGCCGTCTTACGTATTTAACAATTACATTCACGATCTTGGTGATGAAACAGGTAAGCAATGGGCTGCCATAAAAATGGGGGGGCTGATGACTGGCCCGGTGGGAAAAAGCATCGTCCTACAAAATTTGATCACCGTTGATCGAAACGGCCTTACTGCTTCTCGTTTCCGCGCCGACGATACCTTTTGGACATACGCTCGCAATAACGTGGTTATCACCCGAAAAAACAACAACATGGTTGGATTCAACATTTTCGATCCCCAGGGGTTTTCCGGTTCTGTCTTTTGGCAAAACTACTTATACAACCTCGCACTGGAAAAACCTAAAATAGAGAGTGATATACTGACAGATTACGAATTCGACGAACCCAAACTGAATAAACAGATAGCAGAAGCTTTATTCGCAAAAGGAAAATCTGTGTTACTGCCTAACAATGATAGTAATCACATCAATAACTTCTCGCAAACAACAGAAGATAAAGCACAAACTATTATTGGTATCACCGAGTAAACAAATCGTGCATGCAAAAAGTAAAACAGGGACGTGCCAGCCATGTCGTTAAAAGCAAAATCGCTAAAAGGCGCCTTCTTCAACCTTTCAGCCAACGGCGCTGGGCAACTGGTAAATTTTGTTGTCTACGCCATCATGGCCAGGATCCTCGGTGTCGAAGAGTTTGGTCTGGTAGCCATTTGTCTGATGGTCGTGGATTTTTGCAATTTATTCGTTACCGTGGGGGTCTCTCAAAACCTCATTCAGCGAAAGCACTGGGATACCGACTTTGCTAATGCGTCTTTCTGGTTCTTGATAGAGGTATCGCTGGCCATTACCCTACTGATGTTCACCATTGCGGTGCCCATCGCATGGTATACCTACTCAGAATTGGCCGCACAACTCATCGCAGCATTGGCAATTATCCCGCTCACCAATAGTATGCGCTTAGTTCCTAAAGCAAAAATGGAGCGGGATTTTGCCAACAAACGGTTAGCGGCTTATGACACCGCAGGCGTGGTCGTTGGCGGCTTGGTATCTGTCGCCACGGCATTGACTGGTTTTGGTGCCTGGGCGATTATTTTCGGCAAAATTATACAGACATTTGTTGCCACATTGCTCACTTGGTATGGCTCTGCCTTCAGACCCCAGTGGACACGAGGCAAACACTTCTTACCTGAAATTTTCCAGTTTGCCAAACCCCTTATTGGCATGTCGTTCCTCAACTTTTTTTCACAGCGTACGTCAAACATCATTATTGCTGCTTTTCTCGGTGCAAGCACGTTTGCCTACACGTCTGTGGCCCGCCAGGGTTTCTCTGTACTAAATAACCTGACGTTCCAGCCTCTCAACAGAATTGCACTGGCCGGTTTGTCCCGGGTAACTGATGATACCTTGCCACTTACATTTTCCCGTGTGGTGAGTATGACCGCGTTATTCGTGACACCGGTATATTTTGGGGTTGGTGCGGTGGCACACCCATTCATAGCGGTGGTGTTTGGCGATAAATGGGTAGACAGTGCCTATTTGCTGTCCATCCTTGCCTTGCAAACCCCCTGCAACGTAATGGCCTATTATTTACCCAGTTTGCTTATTGCCCGAGGTTTACCGAACCAAGCGTTTAAGCTCAACCTGATAAACCTGATATTCAACTTTGCGCTACCTCTGGCAGCGGTTCCATGGGGGCTTTTCGCAGTAATAGCCGCTTTGGTTGTAGCGAATTACATTACCCTGCTCATTAAGTTTACGCTGGTACAAAAGGTACTCAACATCAGGTTAAAAGAGACCATTTCACAAACCTGGATGTTCACATTAAGCGGTGCACTGATGTTTGCGGCTGTATTGTTTACTGAACGCAGTGGTGTCATTGGCACTGAAAACCCGTTCATCGTTTTACCTGTGTTAGTTTCCCTTGGTGCGGCATTGTATGGCGGAACCCTGTTGCTTTTCTTCCGAGGAAAAACCCTTGCTGTTATCCGCGAATTTAAAACCCAAAAGAAAACATCATAGCGCCATATTTCGCTCAAACTGCTGGCTCCACTGCTTAGGCGAATACCCGTACATACGTTTAAACTCACGGCTGAACTGAGAGGTACTGACGTAGCCGACTTCCATTGCCGCGGTATTAACCGAAGTTCCGCCAGCGATGCGCATCGCAGCCGCTGGCAAACGCACTCGTGTTTACGTGTGCCACCCTGGCGCTTCCAATACGTCGTTGATTCGTGAAAACGCCAGTTTGGCGACAAGGCTGAGCTGGAAACTAATGGTTAAACTTGGCATGGCGCAGACCGCCGAAAAAGGGGCCTACCCAGAGGTAATGTGTGCCACTGAACACGGACTGAAAACCCGAGCCTATTACGGTCCGACCGGACTGCTGAACTTTGGAGGCCCGGTGGGTGAATGCACTTTGCAGCCCTTCGTAGTAGACAAGCCTGTAATGACCAAACTATGGGCCTTATCAGAGCAACAAACCCACTGTTCCTGGATAATCTGATAGTGCCAGCAATACTATCCTATTCATGGCGGAATACGTACAAAGGGCAAATAAGACGCACCACACTTAACAAGTCTTATATGCTTAGTGTGCGCTGTATTCTTGCCTAATTCCAGTCTATCGGCATATTAGCCGGGCTCACCATAGCGGCTTCACTTTTGTGTACGGGCACATCCACTTTTCCACTGGCAATAATTTCGCCCAGTTGCCATAACCTCCACTCACCTCGCTCGTAAATGTCCCATTCTTCGTCGTGGGTCAGGGGTTCAGTAGCAATAATACTCACTACATCCTTTGGCGTCGTTTCGGCGGCAAAGTCTATTTTTACTTCCACATCTTTTAGGCACGCCGGGCCAAACGGCGCGCGACGGGTAATACTCGCCAGTTTTGTACTGCAAAAAGTGAATAGCCAGTCACCATTGCTCAAGAGGCAATTGAAGACGCCTTGCTGAGCATATTCCTGACTCAATGACACCAGTAAATCACCCAGTTGACGGGGCATGGCGTCCCGTGGCAAGGTATTGCGTACTTGATTCATTAAATCGCAAAACAGCTCTTCGCTATCGGTACCACCGACAGGCTCATACATGCCTTGAGAACGGGTAAAACCTGGGATTTGACCATTGTGCGCGAACACCCAGTAGCGTCCCCACAACTCGCGGGTAAAAGGGTGGGTATTTGAAAGGTGAATATTCCCTACGTTAGCTTGGCGAATATGACAAACAGCGGTCTTGCTCTTAATGGGCAACTTACTCACAAACTCGGCAATTTGAGAGGTGGCGCAAGGCTCGGGATCATGAAAAAGACGTACGCCCTTCCCCTCGTAAAACGCGACACCCCAGCCATCTTTATGCGGACCAGTTTCTCCCCCACGGCGGGTTAACCCAGTAAAACTGAAACACAAATCAGTGGGGGTATTGGCACTCATTCCGAGAAGTTCGCACACAGCTTGTCCTTACTACAAATCGCTATGCGAAGAGAATAGCCAACCTGCTCGCGCTATTCAACTGCTCTTGCCGGGATTTCACGGCTACCACAGATCAAAAGGGAAAGCCTGGTAGAGTTTATCTGTAATACGGGTAAAGTCTGGGGGCGACGCCAAAGTCATCGCTATCCCTTCTTCCAGGCTTGTGGCCACTGGGATCTCATACCGACCGGTTCCTTGGTAGTAATCTTCGTATTTAAACATGGCTTCACCGCTGTTTGATTTGTAGAACACCGCAGGTATGCCATAAGCTTCGGCGATAATAACACCGTGAAGACTGCTGGAAATCACCCGTTTGCTGTTCACTATGGCCTCAATAAATGACCCTGGATATTGCATTGGTGACACCAGGTGTTGTTCGAAGCCTGTATACTGCTCCATGTTGTCGTTCATGTGATTAATAATAATAAAGGGGTGTTTATCTGGCTTTTCCATAAGTCGCTTGTTGTAAAAATACGGCAATAATAAGGCTGGATCACCGTATACTTCAGGTACTTCAATACCGCGATTCATCAAGTATTGCCGTGTTAGTGGTCCTCTCACGGCCCGCACGTCCAGGTGTTCAAACTGGATAACTTTATCGCCCATTTTCTGGTTGTAGCCGGTCCCCCATAACGCATCCCCGTTGCGGGCAAAATGCAGTACAGATCCAACGCTTACCAACTTAGTGTTCGGATCGCGTTTATCACTGACCAACTTTCCCTTCATAGCCAATACACGTTTGACCAAATCATAGGCGACGTAATCCCCTATATTGGGGCGATGATCTTTTTTCGACTGCCACCAGTAAATCCGTTTCTTCTCTTGTAACAGTATCTGCTTTTCAGCCCATTGATTTAACATTTTCATCTTCCAAATACCTCAACTGCGGTGCGACGCCCAGCACAACTACCTTAGGAGACACTTTGTAACAGCACCTGTCAGGACAATTTCTTCGACAACTTGTGCCACATACTCTCGGGGTTGTAGCGCAACAACTCATTGTCGCCATCAAATTCCTGTTGAAATTTGGTCAACCACTGTTTATTCAGTTCACTTCCCTGACTTTTCGTTACTGGCACTTGGGGGATTTTTCTGGTATCCACCGCCACGCCCATAAAATCTGCAATTCTGAGTACCGCATTTGCCGTATTTGCTTTTACGTCGGAGAAGTGTATTTGCATATATCGGCGACCAGAAGCTGACAACGCATATTGCCACGACGCATTTTCCATACACACGCGGCGCAGTCCGTCGTCAATATCAGAAAACCTGTACTCAGGTTCATTGCGCGTGTCGCTCTGGCCTGAAATCCATGAACCGGTTTGTCTTGCTATGGCCAAAGACACCGCTTGCGCCATCACGTCTTCTCTGGTTAACAGCACAAAATGCGGATTAGGCAACATTTCACAAAGCGCAGAAAAACCACCAAACCGCGCGATGTGACTATAGTGAATTTTTATTCCAAAGACGCCATTTGGCGACGTGCGTTTGGCCATAACATCCTCCAATACCCCAGACAGAGAGCGCCGATTAAAGCGCTTTTTCCACTCACTTAGATTGTGCTTGTTAACGTACTCCAAGGGGAATCCGAAGGCATCGGTTTGTCTGAGCACATGGCCTAACATATGACTTCCCGAACGCACCGTTGACGCAATAACCAGGGTTTTGCTGGTTTGTGTTTGATGGGGATAATCGTATTCTGCCGAAAATTGATCCTGATACAACTCCATAACCAACTCCTCTGTCTTATGTGACGACAGTTTGTTTTTTTTGCGAACCTATTCGCTGACGCACTTTTTTCGCGGTCACTGCAATTATATGACTGACAGTGATCCGGAGCCCGGCCAGCCGAACAGAAGTCATTACCCATTTAAGCTTCTGACGCTTTAAGGGCAGGTAAACCAGTAATTGGGCTGCCACCCTTCTGCGGTAATTCTCCTCACCTAAAAATTGTTTGTGTTTCTCTGCTGATCGCAGCCTGATTAACGCAGCTTCCGGGGTCATTTTGGCGACTCTTGCGCCAATGCCATCCATGTTCATAAACCGATAGAGAAAAATAGGTTTGGGAATGTTTGCCAGCGAATATCCTTGCTGATGTAGCCGTACGTACATATCCCAATCTTGCCCATTCGGCAGGGTTTCATCAAAGCGTTCTTTTAACGCGATGTGTCTTCGAATACTAAAGCCGCTCATGCCACAGTATTGATTACCGGTACGCAAAATCGATAGCTCTACCTGCTCAGACGGTTGCACATACACTTCGTCTTTTCTACCTAAATTCTGGTACCCGCTCACCACGGCATCTGCGCCGCTTTCATAGGCTTTTTTGTGCTCCAGCAGATAGTCGGGTAACCAGACGTCGTCATCGTCGAGAAACGCAATTACGTCGCCCTGCGCCCGCTCAACACCAATATTCCTGGCTTTGTTCGCCCCCGACGATTCACTGAGGTAGTGATAGTGAAAGTGAGGCTTGTCAGAAAAACCAGCAACAATTTCCTCATATGGCAAGGAAGATGCATCATTAACAACAATAACTTCCAGCGGCTGCTCAATTTGCGCATAAACACCATCAAGCGCCTCTTTTAGTTCTGCTGGTCGGTTAAACGTTGTAATCACAACACTGAATTTGAAGCTCATCGGGATCCCTGTGAGTTAACAAGTTTCTATCGGGGAATCTATAAAGAGTACCCGGACCTGGAAAGAACGGAGCAAGAATCATGCAAGAAATGTTTAAAAGGCAATTGGAAAGCTTTTTGGAACGATATCCGAAAATATTTTTCTGCCATGTGCCTAAATGTGCCGGAGTGTCACTGTCCAACGCTATATATCGCGCAATCTATCCAGTGTTTCTCAAAGCAACACGCTACAGCGGTCATATCTCTTTACCCGGCAGCCGTCAGTGTGAATCACTGCTTGGTATTAACATGATGACAGCAAGAGAAGCTCAGCTGATATTTCAGCTCAGTAACCACAACCAGTTATTCACCACGGGGCACTGCGTGGCCAGACCTGAAGTAGTCAGTGAATTTTACAAAGACTGGCACTTTTTAACCATACTCAGAAACCCGGTTGACCGTTTTATTTCTGAGTATGTTTACAACCGTTTTAAAGCCTCAGAGTGGCAAAAAGACGACCGCGAAATAGAGGCTTACCTCGCTTCTGAAAAAGCAATTCATTCAGCTTTGACCTACGCCCGATACTTTTCAGGCATACAGGATGTGAAGGATATACTGGCTGCTCCTGAGGAAGCCATTGCTCGTTCTGTTGCAAATTTGCGTCGGTTTTCTGTGGTCGGTACGTTGGACAAGATGGCAAAATGGGAAGCGGATTTCAATCAACGTTTCAACGCCAGTTTGCAAATAGGTAGTAAAAACGCCAGTCCAAACCGACGCGCATTGGCTTCTATCACCGATGATAAAAAATTAATGGAGAGCATTACCGCACTGAGCCAAATTGATACGGCGATTTACGAGCAGGTAAGTGCCTGGTAAGGGGTAAGGCGAGTTAGTCGCGACGCGTCAAGGCGTAAGCACCACCCGCCAAGACTCCCGAATGGCTTCTTCGCCGTAGCGCTCAACGGCTTGGTTTAATACGCTGGAGGGATGTTCATATTGCAGTGTCGACAACTGCTCTGCCAAATTTTCTGCATCAATGATTTTCACAAAGGGAAACTCTCTGGCTTTCATTCTGGCAAAGGCGGAATCAAAACACAGTACGTTAGCCCCCATACTGATTGCCATATAAAACGTACCTGATGAAATCATTGCATTGTCATCGTGAGCCATAATCACAAAGCGGGTATCTGAGACCGCTTGCTCCAGCGTTTCATCCTGAACAAATTCGTTATTCCAATCCACTTGCAATCCTCGTCGTTCTATCAATTGATAAAGTAACATTGCATACTGCTTGTCTGCGCAAAATCCCAACACGCGCAGCGCTTTGTCCACCGGCCAAACCGACAGTAATTTGTCCAAACGCTTGTATGGTTTTATGGAACCAAAATACAAAAAGTCGGTATCCCGTTGAGTATCACTTGTTATATTCAGGGATTGTTTAATATCCCTATCGCGAAAATACAGTGGGTGTTTAACCACACTGCTGTCGATGTTGGATGTCATTTCAAGCGTCACTATCCGGTCTGCAACGGTTTGAAGCAACCAAATAACAAACCGGTAAAAATGTGATTTTGCGGAAATATTGTGTGGCTTGTAATTGTGCCTCACCCACACCACTTTGTTACTAAAAAGACGCAATGAAAGTAAAGTAAGTACGAAGGCAATGAGGAATACTCCTCGCCTAACTACTCCTTCCCCCTTTCTGAAGGGTTGATCTTCATACCAATTTAAAACCAGCCAGTTTTCACTGCGGGAAAACATATGAGCAGGACGGAAGAGACCTTTGAACGGATACAACTCGTAACCTAGGTCTTCAAATGTCTCTTTAAGACGGGCTATCACCCCATTACTGTGCTCAAACGGGTACAAAAAAAGCCTGGCTTTTGCTGGCATGTGATTCATTAACCTGCAGATATCGGCTGTACTGGAATACCCAATGCCAAATTGTTTGCAATGGTATAGGTATCGTCTGAAATAGCATCCCAATTGAAGGTACTTAAAAATGCTTCTTTGTTAATAGCCAGCGCCAAGCTGTCGATGTTTGTTAGTTTATTGGCGAGCGCGTCCGTGTCACCTACCTTGAAATAAGCATCATCAGGTAAACCAATATCTGTATTAGGGGTAATGTCGCTGAGCAACACTTCTGTACCGGCACTGATGGCTTCTAATGCCACAATGGGCAACCCCTCATGATAAGACGGCAACACAAATACCCGGGCAAATTTATACAGTGCAATCAGCTCAGCGCCTTGACGACGACCGGCGAAAATAATGTTCTCACTGGCTTGTTCTTCCAGACTCCTAGAATAGTCGTCTTCGTGGTCTGCACCGCCGACAACTACCAATTTGAGGTCTGTATTCGCTTTCCTGTGCGCATCGACTAAGTCGTGAAACCCTTTCTCAGGAACGAGACGCCCCACAGTAAGTACATACTTACCTGGTTGTATACCAAGGTCTTTAGGCAAGGCCTCAGCAGGTATTTCCGTATTCATATCGGTTTTCGCCCCGTTTGGCACAAACACAATACGATTAGCCTTGCCAGTGAAGCGCTGTCTTAAGCTTCTGGTTAACGACTGCCCAACCACAATGGCACGGTCAGAAAACTTCACTGCCATGTTTTCACCAAACATCAGTACTTTTTTTGCAAACTGATTCCACTTCTGACGGTCGTAATCTGCCCCATGGTGCGTGACCATCACTTGCATACCCAACAGTTTGGCCAGCGGAGTAAATAGTGCAGGGCCAATGCCATGAATATGTAAAACATCAGGTTTTACCACAAAGCGTGCGTAGAAAATGGCTAAAAAAGTATGCAAAAACGTTTCGATAAATTTGTGTTTCACTGTCCATACAGAACGAAGCTTAACCCCTTCGTACTCATCCCGGGATGCATCGACATAGGGCGAGCGGCAGATCACTGTGACATCCATGCCTGACTTGACCAACCGCGGATAAAGTTGCTGACAGTGAGATTCTATCCCACCCATAACATCCGGAATTCCTCTTAATCCAACGGCACATAATTTCATAGTATTCTCCAATATCTCAGTGAGTACTGAGAAAGATCAGTTAGCCAAACGAGACGCAAAGGCAGGCGAAGCAAACCAGTCGTTGCGTGGGAGTTTCACCGGTCCGATGGCGTTGCCAATTAAAATGGCGAAAAGAATCAGCCCCTCGATATTCCAAAGAGGCATTGTGGCAAAGTTCATAATGAGGAACCCCACCATGGAAGAACAAAGCATCAGAGAAAATTGCCTGTTCTTATTTCTGTAAGCATGCTTCAACAAACTGAGCACGGCGATCAGGAACGCGAGCAGACCCACAAGACCGTACTCATACAGATATGATACGTATGTGTTGTGTGCGTATTTAGGAAACACGCCTGCCCATGATTCAGGGCCCCAACCAATGATTTGATGAATGAGAGAACCATTGACGTAGTCGTAGATATACATACTCCACAAATAGACACGTGCAGAGAATATATCGCGCTGGGCATCTGAATAATAAAACGGGGCTTTTATCAGTTCATCCAAACTGGTCAAAAAGACAACCACATCCGCAAAGCGGTCTTGCATGGTGTAAAAGGCAACAAGAAACAGCACACTTAAACCGAATATCGCGGTGACAAAGAACACAGCTTGATGACGAGTAGGTACCCTGGCAGCCATGGCGGTATAAGCAAATAAGGCAGCGATGGGCAGAATGGCCAGCACCGAAGTCCTGTAATTCACCAGCACCAGCACAGCGCAACCAAGTATAAACAAGGGCCCGCGAAAACGAATGTAGCCAGGGGACAACAATCCAACAACGAGTATAAACCCCGCGATAATCATGGAGAACGCTGCTTCGTGGTTGTACCCGCCAATATAACTGGCAGAACCGTCTGCTTCCGTAGCTTTCACCTCCCCCAAAATCACTGACATGATGGCCAGTGACACAGGTAGGAAAAAAGCCACAAGCAGTTTTCTTAACGCAAAATCTTTGTCTGTTTTTCGAATTGCCATGAACATAGCGCAGGTCACGGAAAGGAAAAATACCCACTTAACCATGACGTTTATCAGACCACTTACACTGCCGTTGATCAGCCCACTGAGCACAATAACAGCAATAAAGCCATACAGGGGCACAAGGACGCGTAGCTGAAAAACCCTGGGCGGGAGCAACATCAAGCCGGATAACGCGATACCAATAGACGCCAGAGCGTTAATTGAAAATCCAGCCACCAACGGCGTATACGTAATCTGATGAAAAGCAGCCAGGAAAAAGCGCAACCACACTGCAATAACAACAAAGGCGAGATACTTGTTGCACTTTTTCCTGACTGCCTGATAGACCAACCACGCACTCAGCAGAGCAAAGGCGACTTTAACTAACAGAAACATGCGCGGCCCCCGCTTTGTTAGTAAGTCCTAACACTTCCTGCAAGCGCTGTTTGAAAAGCGTATTGCTGAACGTAGTAGCTCGTCCCATACTGCGTTTGGCATAGTTGTCTACCTGGTGTTCGTCAGCCATAAAATTAAGTGCGTCGGCAACGGCCTGAACATTATTGACTTCGCAAATACAGCCGAATGCCTCTGCTTTGAACCCTTTCACTGAATAGGGATACTCACCGGTAAGTATTTCGGCAGGGCCTGATTCACAGTTCGTCGCCACCACAGCTTTACCCAAACACATGGCTTCAGCAATAGCATTGGGAAACCCTTCTGCGTTGGAGGTAGACACGAAAAAAGTGCCGTGACGAATATAGGGGTACGGGTTGCTTTTAAAACCCAGTAAGTGAACCCGATGAGAAATTCCTAAAGCATGCGCTTTCGCTTCCAACTCCGACTGTTCCTCACCCTGCCCCAGTATTACAAGATCATGGGTCAACCTGGATGCCGCCAGCGCTTCCAGCAATAATGTAAAATTCTTGTTTTTCACCAATCGCCCAGTGGCAACGATGTAGGGTCGTGCAGGTAAATCATCTACCCATTCGTTCGCCATGGCATTAATGGTGTTTATGTTATAGGGGTTATAAATGGTGTGGACACGGTTCTCTGCTACGCCAAAGTGTGCCACCAGGTCTGCTTTTACTCCTTCAGATACCGCTATTACAGCGTCAGCAGACGGATAAACCATGCGAATCAAGCATTTAGATATAAGATCTTTTATGCCACCAGACAAATGGCTGCTGGTATTCACACGCTCACTAATGATGGCCCGATAACCCAGTTTTTTTCCAATTTTCACATTGAGCAGGTTAGCGCGGGTAAGAAAACTCAGGCAGATAGAAGGATTTATCGCACTCAGCAGTTTTTTTAACGCACTATACCCATTGTGCAAACTCCCTTTGGTATCAAGGACATGCTTTTGAACATACCTTGGACACTGCTGAGCCTGCGGCACGTCATCCAACAAAATGAGGTGCACGTCAAGGTCTCGAGCCGCGAAGTCTTTTTCCATAATAGACAGAAGCTTACACATAACACGCTCAGCCCCACCCCCTTCTAAGGAGTTAATGATAAACGCTATGGCGGTGTTGGCCTGGTTCATAGGTGTTCCTCGTAGACTGTCGTCGCGGCAAATAGCCAGGTTTGATACGGAATTTAACTGACTTCCTTCTTTTTTATTCATCAAGTGTGCCAACTGTTTCTATCGACCCATCAGCTATCCGAAAAGCCAAATAGAGCCCCCATCCCCTTCTTTAAGGAATTCAACTAAGCCACTGTAAATAAATAATAAAAGCAAAAAAAAAGGAAGTAGTCAGAAAGTAAAACAACTTTACACTCACGGTTTTTCTGGTCTAAGCGTTACACTTTCGTCTCCATTTCCTGGCCATAGAGAAGAATGTGTTGCTGGTTAGCTACAGTAACTCCCGTGAATAAAAGAACATCTTCGAGGCGTGAAATATGGCATTAATAGGGTATCATTATGGGTTTGCTAAACACGTAAAGAGAATCACTGTGAGCGAAGATCGCCATCCTGTACACGAATCCCAGGCAATAGAGCGTCTGTTGAGTAAAATGTCTCCCGAGACTGCTGCATCTTTCAGCGAATCGCAGCTTATCGCAATCAACAAAGCCCTTGGCGGCAGAAGCTGGGCCCGTCACAAGGTCGACGTGCGGGGCACCATAAATATTTGGCGTTCCAGTTTCTATTTTGTTTTCCTAGCCGGCAGAAACCGCCGGGAACTATCGCGACTGGAACAGCAAATAAGTCGGGCAACACTGGCCTTAATGCTCGCACTGTTTGTTACCTTCAGCACTTTGTTTGGCCTGCTGGTCCTCTATTTGATTAAATCGGCCCTGGGCATTAACTTGTTCGAAAATTTTTCCTTAGGAATTTGGACCTGGTTTAAGGCGAACATTCTCAACCATTAACCCGGAGATGAAAACGGCGCGTTTGCGCAGGACTTTAGTATTACTGTCCAAAGGTATTGCGCCGTCCGTTGCTCATACCCAATGACGCTGTGAAAGCCTTTGTCCACTAAGTTGCGCTATAGCCATATTGATCATAGAACCCACCATAGCGGGCGGAAACGTCTGACTTTTTCAAATCAACCTGATTTAACACCACGCCATCCACACGATGACCCACTTGGAGAAAGCGCCCCAGCCCGTTGTTAATCAGCTTTTCACTAGTACTATCGGCTTTCACCACGTAAAGCACAGAGTCACAGCTTTTGGAAACCACCATGGCATCAGACACCGCCTGAGTGGGCGCGGTATCAACCACCACGTATTTGTACCTGCGCTTAAGCGTCTCAATAAGGGCGTTAAAGCCGTCACCGGCCAATAACTCTTGGGGGTTGGAAGGAATACTGCCCGCACAAATCATATCAATACCCGATTGTTCATCATGCACCACACACTCCGCCAAATCGTGGGTTTGCATAATAAGATTAGAAAGACCCGGCTGATAATTAGGCACGTTAAATCGCTTTCCCACCGCCGGACGCCTTAAGTCGGCATCGACTAGTATAGTTTTGTCCAGCTGACCCAAAGCGAATGACAGATTTATTGATACAGTGGTTTTACCTTCTTTCGGTACTGATGATGTCACCAAAATAGCCTTGTGTCGCCTGTCATGATTAATCAACGATAAGCTCGTTCTCAGCGTTCTGACAGCCTCGCTAAACTGATGATGCTGGTGATTGAAAAACGTCCGCAGCGCCAGTGCCGTTTTGCGTTTCACCGGAAGAGCTGGAATGAGTCCGAGCATGCGCTGACCGAGTTTTTTCTCCACGTCATCTATAGAGCGAACACCACTGTTCATGGCCTCGAGGAAGAACGCCAGCAACACACCAAAGCCAAAACTCACTGCGAATGCGGCTGCGATTAACATGGTTTTATTTGGTGCTGTGGGATTATTCGGCACAGGGGCCGGATCCAGTACTCGGGCATTTGCCGATTCAAACCCGCCCATTTCACTGGTTTCTTTTAACCGGGTAAACATAGAGTTGTATAATTGTTGGTTTATATCGACTTCCCGCTGTAAACTTCTGCGCTCATTTTCCAGTGTCGACAGCTTCCGGTATTCAGCTTTTGCCTTGGCAACCTCCGCCTGCAAAGTAGCCACTCGCTCCTGAGACGCCTGATACTGAGTGGTAATACTTGAAATCAAATCGCGAATTTGTTGTTGCAATGTGTTACGTACAGATGACAACTCGGCGTTTGCAGCTATCATTTGCGGATGCTTGGGGCCAAAAACCTTACTGAGCTCAGACACCCGGCTCATAGCCTGTGCTTCCTGGCGCCGTACACTCTGAATGCTGGGGTGATTAAGCACTTCCGGCAACCTGGCTAAAGCATGGTAATCGGCACCGTTCTGCTGGGTCTGTTGGTAAATCGCGCGGTTCTGCTTTAATACAGTCTCTGCTTTTAGCAACTGCTCACTGCGCTGCTCCAATTCCTCAGCCGCCAGCCCTACCACGCCATTGGACAAATTAACTAACTCGTTTTCTTCGTAAAACGCCGACAAGTCAGCTTCCGCTTTTGTTAACTTGTCCCGCAGCCTTTCCATACTTTCGGTGAGGAAAGACGTAGCTTTGGTAGTCATTTCTACTTTTGCCTGCAGGTAGTTTTCTACGTACACATTGCCCATGGTAGTGGCAATGGCTGCCGCCAAGTCAGGGGATTCACTGGTCGCAGTGATGGTGATAACCTGCGTGTTTTCCACTAGTGACACTGCTATTGACTTCATCAACTTGTTTATTGCAGCGAGTCTGCGTTTCTCAGCCCTTTGCTCATCGGTTAGCGGCGGCTGATGCCTTTTGTTCTTCACAGGCAATTTGGTCACCAGCCACTGCTTGACCCGATCAACCAGCGTTGGGGATTGTTCAGCAACAGGCATGAAAACAGGGTCATTTGACAAATCCAATTCGTCTACCGCGCGGGCCGCTACCTGACGTGACTGAAGAATTTTATACTGAGTGCGCATGTAATCCTTGCGGGACGTATCCGATTTATACACTTCCTCAATAGACATCACATTGGCCACAGATGACTCAATAAGTAAACTGGCCGTTGCAGAATACACTGGCGTTAGTTTCGTCACAACTGAGGCCACCAATACCGTAAAGAGCATTGCCAGAACAAAAATCCGTCCCAGATATCGTTTTAATACCTGCCAGTAATGCGCAAAGTCAATTGTTTCATCGTCAAGGATACCCGCCTTCGTGGGATCCATCTTGCTTGATGACATCGGTATTCCTTATTTATCAGAAAAATCGTTGAGGGATAGTAATGATATCGCCGGGCTGTATGCGATGACTCACAGGTACTTCCAGCGTTTCCGTGACCTGCTGACCCTCTCTGACAATGATAATGTCGGAGTGAGACGCCCTTTCGGTGTAGCCCCCCGCCAGTGCAGCAGCTTTATTCACCGTAAGACCCGGTTGATACGGATAGCCTCCGGGCCGCTTCACTTCACCATCGATAAAAAATGGCCGGTATTCAACGATAGACACAGCCACTGAAGGTTCCACTAGGTAGTCACCTTCAAGGCCACCGTATATTAGCTTTTCAACTTCAGATAATGTGAGTCCTACCAACTTGAGTTCGCCGAGAAACGGGTAATTAATTTTGCCGATATCAGGCACGCGCGTTTCCATGGTCAACTCACTTTGTCCAAACACGCTAATGAGAATTTTATCGCCCACACCCAACTGGTAAGAACGCATATCCGGATTGACTTCCTGAGCCTGCACGATGAAATGGCAAAGCAAAAAGATAGCAACAACAAGCCAACGACTGCCCAGCACGTTTACACTCATTACAAGTTCACCTTTGCCATCACACCATATACACTTCTGTCGTACTCAATCTCCTGCCGATTGCTGTTTCGCTGGCTCAACGAATAATAAAGTCCAACAGTTAACCAACGTCTGAAGACATAGTCGGCCTGCATTGTTACTTTAGTCGCCTCGTCGTCGCGTAAATCCTCAACATCACCTACATATTCATCATTCATGAAAGCCAGGGTGGCGGTTGTAGAAAACCGCTCCAGCCAACTGTGTTCCCACATTGCGGCATAATCCCGGCTGCGAATAAAGTCAGCTTCACCGTTTGTTTCCCTGGTGTCTTGTTTCGTAGAGAAGGTGAGCTGGGAATAACTGTAGGGCAGCCAGCGCATCCCCACCTCCCAAGCCATACCGGAAAAATCATCTCGCGTTGCTGCATCAAAGGTTTTTTCTTTATAGCCCAACTTGGCAAAACTGTTAGTAGCGGCATTTACGTTCCAGGAAACGCCAGCCAGTATGCTGTGTTCGGTGCTGTCCAACGGCTTGTTGGGACTGGTGGAAATATCGTAATTAATGTCGTTTCGATCAGCATCTACAATCAAATTTGTGCCGTCGAAGAGGCGGTAGGTAAATTCCGCCCCTACTTTAGTCGCACTTCTGTCGCGAATCAGGTACAGTTCGCTGTCATTGTCGTAGTCTAACGTTTCATAAGCGGCTGACAGATCTACCTTGCCAAACGATGACACTGCACCATAGGAATAGATAGTGCTCACTTCGTTGTTTTTATACGTGTCCACGGCGGTCAACGCATTGCCAAAACCGTTTGAAAAACGCCGACCGCGCTCGTCGTGTCCGGCCTCATGCTGAAACTTTGCAACCAACCGATGGCGATCACTAATGGTGAAATTCCCTTTTATATGGGCGAAATGGTCCGTGTAGTTATCCGCATGACTAGCATGGTATTCACCTCTTTCCAACCGATAGCCCATAGTGATGTCGTGCCCATCAACAGTGGTATAAGCACTCACCTCCGGCGATATGACCGTCACCCAACTCGTCTTATTTTCGTCGTTTTCACTGGCATAGGTGACATTGTCAATGTGCGCGACATCCGTGGTTAGAACCGGCTTGAAATCGAACTTCCCTAATCGAACAGTTCCTTCTTCCTGTGCTGCCGCCGAAAGCGAGTACAAGGACATGAGAATGGCGCTTGAAGTCCGTTTTGACATAGGTTCTCCGCATAAGTGATTTAAAACGTAGAGTACGACCATGTCGCACAGCAACACCGCAGCGTCAACGTGATGAACCGCTGCGTTATGAAGGTGCGCATGCGATTTATGTGCCAGTACCCCGCAGGCGCAGTGATGACTTAACCGGCTCAATTCAATTGGTATGAGAAATGCAAAAGACCTTGTATTCAGCCATTGCGAATGTCGCAAGCAAGTACCGAAAAAAGCTCCACTCTACTGAATTTATTGGCTTTTGTTATTTTTTGGAGATACCCGGATGAAATTCAATCTACTGCACAATCAGACGCTGATAAGAGACAACACTGCTGGCACTCGTTCTCGCAACGGCATCTCGAGTTCTCATCAAAGTAGCTTTTCCACCCTATATCGCCTGATTGATCTGGCCGTCATTTCACTGTGTTTTTTCGCAGCGCTCTATTATTATTCGGTGGCCTTGTCTACTTCTGCGCTTCTACTTCTTTTCACCAGTGTAGTGGTCTATCAACTGTCTGCGGAAGGGTTAGATTTATATCGCTCCTGGCGTTCGAGCCACATAACCGCCATGATTAGAACTGCGCTGTACGCAGGTGCAATTAGCTTCTTCGTTACACTTTGTGTTGGTTTTTTTCTTCCACCAACTGGCCAGTTACCCACCCAGGAAACTGGAATTTGGTTCGCCAGTGCTCTTGTGACATTGTCTGTTTGGCGCATTGCAATGCGTCAGGTGTTGTTCTCAATCAGACGGAGCGGACTGAATAGCCGTTCAGCTATCATCATAGGCGCAAATGACGTCGCGCTGAATATGGCTAACCAAATGATAGAAAACGATCAATTGGGCATTCACTTTCAGGGAATGTACGACGACCGCCCCATGGCGCGTGTGGACGAGCAATGTCGGCAGCATTTAAACGGCAGTATTGACCAGGCCATAGAGATGGCGCGACGACGTCAGGTGGATTATATCTACATTGCCTTGCCCACAGCGGCAGAAGAACGCATTAAAGCCATTCTTGAAAAGTGTAGCGACACTACGGCGAATGTCTATCTGATCCCGAACTTTTTTATGCATACGCTGTTGCACTCTCGGTGGCAAAGTGTCGGTAACGTTCAAGCACTGAGTATTTACGACACTCCTTTTCAGGGCGCCAGTAATATATTAAAACGCGTTGAAGACGTGGTACTAGGTAGTGTAATTCTCGCGATGTTAGCCCTTCCCATGCTCGCCATCAGCGCAGCGGTGAAATTGACGTCACCGGGTCCGGCCATTTTCAGACAAAAGCGCTACGGACTAGACGGTAAGGAAATTACCGTCTATAAATTTCGCTCCATGACCACCCAGGATAACGGCGAGATAGTAAAACAAGCCACCAAAAACGATCCTCGTGTCACCCCATTAGGCGCTTTTTTACGCCGTACATCGCTGGACGAATTACCCCAGTTTATTAATGTGTTACAGGGCAGAATGTCGATTGTCGGGCCGCGGCCTCACGCAATCGCCCACAACGAACAATATCGGAAATTGATCACAGGTTATATGCTTCGTCATAAAGTGAAACCAGGAATTACAGGTTGGGCTCAGGTGAACGGTTTGCGAGGCGAAACAGAAACCGTGGATAAAATGGCCAAGCGCGTGGCCTATGACTTAGATTACATGCATAGATGGTCAGTTATTTTCGATCTTAAAATCATTTTTAAAACCATGACTGTCGGATTCAAAAGCCCCAATGCTTATTAGCTTTCATCCCCACCGCCGTGAAGCAGAACTCCTTGTGTTCTGCTTCACAATTTAATAGCTGAGTTGTTAAAAATCGTAGATATGAGCTTCAGTTAGCAGTTTGTCTGCGGATATTTTGTCCTGCACACATGCATTGACCTGGCGCTTGTCAAAGACGTATATCCGATCCTGAGATTGTCGATTTTCATCCCGCGAAAAACTTTTTAAAACAAATGTGATGTGCTGTTCGGCAGGTAGTGCCCGCATACCGCCACCAAAACGGCACAAGGCGTCTCCTACCCCCGTTTCAAAGCTACTAAGAAATGCTTTCAAAGCCTCTTGTTGCGCTTTCTCCCGAGCAGCAATTTCTTCACTGCGCTGTTGTTCAAATGCATCAGCCCGCGTCTTGAGTTTTTGTTCACGTTTGGTCAACGATGCCAGCTCTTTTTCCATTTCCTTGAGCTCGTTTTTAATCTCTTCCTGCCGCGATTTATCACCACGACTGGCTTCAAATTCAAGATCCCGTTTACGTCGTTCGATCTCACGACGCTCCCAGGCAATCTCTCTTTGATCGCTGCGCAAATCGTGAATCTTTTCAGATGTTTCAGCAAACGCTTCTTCAAATCGCTCTGCCGTCTCCTCGGCAAAGGATTCCCACTCGTGACTTAACTCAATATCTACGTCACCACCGTGTACAATTACCGGCACCTCCGGAAGCGGTGGAATGGGCGGAATTTGACTGATAAACTCAGACATGTGATTAGCCCACCCACTGCTGCCCGACGTGGTTACTGTAAACACCACACCCTGTCCTGCCAGGTAAGTGGCATCCAATGAACGGTAGCGAAGCCCCTTGTCAGGCTGTTGCTGTTTGAGTGAGGTATCAATAATACCTTTCACTATCTCAATTTCTTTCTCAATTCCTGAATACGCTTCCGGACTATCTGCAACAGATGCTCCGGCAGTGAAAAACATGGCCACAGCCAACACAGTTCGTTTCATCATCATTCTGCCTCTTTAGATTACTCGCCGGATACAGGAGGCATTATATAGCCGCCTTCCAGCGCATCGATTTCGTCTTTAAGGTGGTTCAGTTGTCTTGCCATAAAGCGCTGATCATCGTCACGTTGTTGATTGATAAACTTCACAAATTCAGCAAAGTCTTCCCGTCGTTCCTGCCTGCTCGATGACAACAAATACTGAGTAAGCTGGGCGGCGCTTTCTTTCTGTTGTAGCGCAATGGCATCAACATATTTGCCAAACATTTCCTGATTAGCGAGTTGATATTGATTGAGTTTGTCATCCACCATGGCAGCTATCTCTTGCTGACTCGGGCCCGACCTGGCGAAACCAAAACTCATACGCCCGTCATCAACCGACACCTGGAAACCGCTAAGTACCATTACTATGGCAGCAGCAGAAGAGCTAAAGGATAGCGCTGGTAAACCTTGCCATTGCCACCACCTGGCCTTTTCAGGCATGGTAAATGTACTGCTTTTATTCCACTGTGGCACAGCGACTTGCTCAAATTGCTCAGCCATCATTGACACCTGATTCGCCGCGGCGACTTGCTCAGCGAATTCACTGTCGTCAATACACAGTTTTTCAAATGCCTGTCGCTCATCTGGTGTCAGACCGTCATCCAACCACTTGGCCAATAATCGTTCTTTGTCATGCTTGGGCATGCTCTACCTCCAAATCCAACTTTAACCTGGACAATGCGCTATACAGACGCGACTTAACAGTATTCGGTGACAGCCCCATTTGATCGGCAATTTCATCGAAGGTGAACTGTCCAAAAAACTTCAGTTCTACCACAGCCTTTTGGGACAGGGGCAGTCGCTGCATGGCTGCCAGTAAAGACTGGCTCGTACTGTCGTTCAACACTTCTCCTTCAGGTGTTGCCCGTCCACATTCCGGCTCAGGCACATCGTCCATCGATTGCTCTGGTTTGCGCTTGCGATAAAACTCGATACAACGAAAATGGGCAATGCGAAACAACCAGCCTTTGAACGCACCGTCACCGCGGTAGTTAGCCAGACTGCGAAACACAGACACAAAAATATCCTGCATCAGATCCGCGGCGTCCGCCGGGTTCCCGGTCATTCTCAGGCCGTAGTGATAAATTGATTTTTCATAGCGAGTAACCAGTGCCATCCACGCCCGTTTGTTTCCCTTTAGGGCTTGGGCAACCAATTGCTCGTCGTGTTTCTCAAACACGTGTCATCCTCGTGCAATACTTGTTGTTATTGAAGCAATGGTTACGTAATCTGCCCACCGCAATGGGGTTTGGCGTTTTGGCATCACTTCCCGCGTTTCCAGTAATAATGTCGATACTTCCCGCAAGAAAGTTTGCGCTTTTTTCTATTTTTTTCTTACTGTCTATTTCAGGGCAGGAATGGGTAGCAGGGGAGCCAGAATTTCCCCCACACGACGGAACAACCTCATGCGGGTTGTGCCTGATCGCCACACCAAGCCGATCTCGCGAAATGCCTGGTCTTCAGCGGGTAAAGACACCAATTCCGTATTCTTAATGATATTTTGGTTGAGCGCCAGTTCAGGTAAAAACGTATAACCGAGTTTGCTGTTTGCCAATTGCACAAGGGTGTACAAACTACTCGCCGCCAAGGAACTAACTTGTTCCCTGTGTTGCAGATTACAAGCACTGACGGCATGGCCTGTCATACAGTGCTCCTGCTGCAAAAGGAAAATACTCTTGTCTGGCAATGCGGAAATATCGAAAGGATCGGGTAACGACGATGCCAGCGCTTCGTGGGCAATGAGGTGAAAAGGGTCGTGACCAATGACCATTTGCTTGCAGCCCGGTGTTTCCATGGGCAACGCAAGAATAAGTAAATCCAGCTTGCCATCAGATAACTGCTGAAGCAAATTTTGCGTGGTATCTTCCTGCAATTCAAGGGCGATATCCGGTAAAAACGCATTGAAGCTGCCAATCATACCTTCGAAAAGAAAAGGTGCTATGGTAGGAATAACGCCGAGTTTTAGTTTCCCTTTCTCCCAATTCCCAGCGTTTTGTGCAAACTCCACAAGCTCACCAGCTTCTTGTAGTAAGACCTTGCTTCGCTCAACAATTTCCAACCCCAGAGAAGTAAACACAAAGGTTTTGTGCTCCCGTTCCAGTAGCTGGCTGCCAAAATGTTCTTCGAGGTTTTGAATAGCTGTACTCAGGGTAGACTGACTAACATTGCAACGGTGGGCAGCACGATGGAAATGTTGCTCCTGATAAAGTGTTACCAAATAGTGGAGGTGCTTGAGGTTAGGCCACTTCATGTTGAAACCTTAATAGATTAGAAAACACAATATCAATCTAACATGCAGATTAAGTGGGCACAAGGAAACGCTGTCATAGTGATACAAACATTGCTGCTTCTCTGGATGATGTAACGAAAGATTCACCCACTCATTCGTGTTCACTGGGCGATGAGCAGTCTATAATAGGGCTATTGCGTAAACAGAGCAGGTAAATCATGAGCAAAGGGCGCTTCTCTAACATTCTTTGTATTTTGCACGATACACACGACCAGGACCCACTTATCGCTCAGGCTATGCATGTCGCCAGAGTTCACCAAGCTTCCTTAACCGTAATGCTGTCACTTGACGCGCTTCCACCCAACGCCCAAATGGTAATGCAGTCATTTGAGTATCTGGAGTCTCAATCAACCATGGCGCAGTCGGCCCAAACCTGGCTTGATACTAAAATAGCCCAATGGGGAGATGAACTCCCGATCATGGGCGTCGTTGCCATTGGCGAGCTGTTTCTGGAAGCCGTAAAGTATGTTGTAACTCACAATATCGACCTCGTAATCAAGCGAAGCCAACACGGAATCCTCAATAACCTTACCGGTAGTGATGACCGCCATATGTTGAGAAAGTGCCCGTGTCCGGTTTGGATAGTGCAGCAGAAGAAAGAGAAAAAATACTCCCAAATTGTAGCAGCGGTGGATGTAAACTATCACTACCCTACCCACGAAATTGCAATTCGCAAACAATTAGCACTGGATATACTGAACTATGCAGCGCATATCGCGCTTCTGGAACACGCTCAACTTCACATTGTTCACGTGTATGACTCTGTACCGGAAAACATTCTGCGAAATGGGTTTATCAGTGTCAACGAAAATGTCCTGCAACAAAATCTTCAGGCCATTCACGAAGAGCGGGAAACTGAAATTATGCGCTTGCTTGGTATATTGCAATTGGATATTGGAGAGGAGCAATACAAGCAACTCGCACCTTGCCTTCATCTGATAAAAGGTTATCCAAGAAGGGAAATTGCCAAAACCAGTAAACAGTGTCAGGCAGATGCAGTGGTAATGGGTACGCTTTCCCGTCTGGGTGTGCCCGGGTATATCATGGGCGGCACCGCTGAAGAGACCATCGTACAACTCGATTGTGCCGTCATCGGGCTAAAACCGGAAGGTTTCGTGACTCCCGTGGATGTTTAATGCTAAAAATAGCAGTTGCCATGAAAAAAGCCGACGAAAACGTCGGCTTTTTTCTGCGGTATAGCGCTGATATCAGACCACGCCAAACCACGCTTTAAGACTGAAGAAACAAGCAATCGCGAGGATTGCACCTGCAGGTAATGTGATGATCCAGGATACGACAATATTTCTCACAATGCCGAGGTTTAGCGCCGATACACCTCTTGCCATACCTACCCCCAACACTGCGCCTACCAGTGTCTGTGTAGTTGAAATCGGCAACCCTGTTCCAGAGGCAATAACCACTGTACATGCTGCTGCAAGCTCTGCAGCGAAGCCCCGGCTAGGTGTCAGATGTGTGATCCCCTGACCTATCGTTTTTATAACCCGATGACCGAATAAAGCAAGCCCGGCTACAATACCTAAACCACCAAGCGGGAGGATCCACGGCGCCAACTCCGCACTCGTGTTAATCTGACCACCTGATGTCACTACGCTGACTACCGCAGCCAGCGGCCCAATGGCATTAGCTACATCGTTGGAACCGTGGGCAAAAGCCATACAGCAAGCGGTAACCACCATGAGCATGGCAAATACTTTCTCCACGTTTGCGCTTTGAATATCCGCGCTGTGGTCTTCAGAAAAGTGCATTCTGGAAATGGCATAGCGGCCGATTAGGCCTAGCAACACCGAAATGCCAATAGCCAGTAGGTAGCCCATTTCAGGAGAAAGTGTTAAACCAACGTGTTTCAGGCCTTTTTTGATGGTCACGAGCGACATTACAAAACCTGCCAGAGCCATGTAAAAAGGCACATATCGTTTGGCATTTTTGAACGGGGTAGCTGTATCGAAAATGAGCTTGTGTGCACTGATAAAAATCAGGTAGGCAATAAAGCCGGATATTGCGGGCGTTACCACCCAACTCCCTACGATACCACCCACTTTGCTCCACTCAACGGCATCCATGCTCACGCCGGTGGCCGTGAAGCCAATAATCGCACCAATAATTGAATGGGTAGTTGACACCGGCCACCCCAACCAAGAGGCTAACCCAAGCCAGATACCCGCGGCAAATAGCGATGCTATCATCCCGAGTACCAGATAATCCGGTCTTTCCGTAAAGAACATTGGGTCGATAATGCCCTTGCGGATGGTACTGGTGACTTCACCACCCGCCAAATAGGCCCCGGCAAACTCGAAGATCATCGCAATAACAATTGCCTGCTTGATCGTCAGGGCTTTTGAACCAACTGACGTTCCCATTGCGTTTGCAACGTCATTGGCTCCGATCCCCCAGGCCATGACAAAGCCAACAACTGCGGCAAGAATGATTAGCGTCATGCCATAACTTTGCAGAAGTTCCACAGGTTTCGCTCCTGGATTATTCGCAGTAAAAGTCAAAAAGCGCCAATGGGCGCTCAGGGTTTATCACATTAACTTCGTCATTGTCTTCGACAATGGGTACAAGCGACATTCGCTTAAACACAGGCTACAATTTAACCATTCCAAGTTAACTGCGGCGCATAATAGCGTAACTAATCGCATTGCCATAGTGGAAATTTGCGTTAAAAGACAAATCGCAACAATTGCATGTTTGAATGCGCAAATTAGCGACAATTATTTCAATTTTGTGACAACTTATCATAGTCACGACGACAGTTGATTCAATTTTTGCTGCATGTTTTCCAGTGGTGAATGACGGACATCTGTGCCTCTTGCAAGGTACACAACGTATTCGCAAATATTCTTACAGCGGTCGCCTATCCGCTCCAGAGAACGCAGTGCCCACAAGACCTCGAGCCAATCCTGCATGTCTTCCGTGCTTTTTTGCATTTCTGAAGTGGTGTACTTGAGCAATTTTTTATATTCGGCGTCTATGCGATTGTCCTGATCATACACCTCCAGAGCAGCGTGCTCATCTTGTCGTGCAAGCGCATCAAAGGTGCCTCGCATCATTTGAATCACTCGCTCGCCAATCAATAGCATACTGCTTTTTATTATTTCCGAAGACGGCAGTTTATTCTTGGTAACTAACCGGGCGATGCGCTCAATCTCATCGCCCATACGCTCGATATCTGTAATTGCTTTTGACACCATCATAACTAACCGGAGATCAGATGCAGTAGGATGGCGCTTTGCTATAATCCGTAAACACTCCTCGTCGATTTGCATTTCCATTGCGTTAACTTTTAAATCGTTGAGAATCACTTTTTCGGCCAAGCCTGCATTATTGGACTTAATGGCGTTAAGTGTGTCTACGAGTTGCTGCTCAACTTCTCCGCCCATGGTGAGTACGGAGTTCCGCAGGTTTTCCAGCTCAGTGTTAAACTTGCCTGAAATATGGGTGTTAAGGGCAACTTGGCGCGACATGTTTGACTCTCCTATCCGTACCGACCGGTAATGTAATCTTCTGTTTGCTTGTATTCCGGCATGGTAAACAAGGTATCACTGTCGGTATATTCAATGAGCTTTCCCTGGTGTAAAAAAGCGGTGTAATCGGACACCCTGGCTGCCTGCTGCATATTATGGGTAACGATAATAATAGAACAGCGCTTTTTTAACCCCGCCATGAGCTCTTCAATGAAAAGCGTTGTCAATGGGTCGAGGGCCGAAGTCGGCTCATCTAGCAAAAGAATGTCCGGCTTCAGCGCTAGTGCCCTGGCAATCACCAATCGCTGTTGCTGTCCCCCCGATAGTACGTGGGCCGATTCAAACAAACGATCTTTAACTTCACTCCACAGGGCTGCATCTTTTAACGCCTGTTCCACTGCATCATCGAGAAAGCGCCGCACGCGAATTCCCTGCAGTTTTAAACCGTAACTCACGTTGTCGTAGATACTCATGGGAAAAGGGTTGGGCTTTTGAAAAACCATGCCTACCTGCGCCCGCAACTGGGACAGGTTTTCTTTTCTGCTATTAATATCCCGGCCATTAATAAAGACTTTACCAGAATACCGACAGTCAGGCGCCAATTCGTTCATTCTATTAAAACTGCTGATAAGCGTAGATTTTCCGCAGCCACTCTGGCCGATAAATGCCGTGATGCGATGCTTGGGAATAGATAAACTAATGTTCTGCAGAACTTGCTTTTGCCCAAAACTCAAACTGAGATCTTCAACCCTAATGGCTGTTTCTTCATCACTCAGGTTATGAACGTTCAGGGTTTCGTGTTCAAACAGTTTCAGCATAATGATTCTCAATTGGTCAAATAGCGTTTTCTCAAACGCGCACGCAACAACACAGCCAGTACATTTAGCACCAACACTACCAGCAATAGCAGTAAACACGTGGCAAACATCATTGACGCTCCCTTGGCGTCAGTCTGACTATGGAACGCGCCATCGTAAATCAGCACCCCCAAATGCATGAACTGGCGGTCTAAGTGCAAATAGGGGAACTCACCATCGAACGGCAAATTAGGAGCAAACTTAACCGCACCTACAATCATCAACGGCGCCACTTCCCCCGCAGCTCTGGCAATTGCCAGAATAACGCCCGTCATGATTCCGGGTGAAGCAATGGGCAGCACGGTGTAAATAATGGTCTCGGCTTTAGTTGCTCCCAGTGCATAACTTCCCGCACGCAAGCCGGTAGGTACCTGACGAAGGCCTTCTTCTGTGGCCACAATAACCACAGGTAACGTCAGCATCGCCATGGTCAGCGATGCCCAAAACAGTCCTGGTGTACCTAACGTTGGTGCGGGCAGACTGTCAGAAAAAAACAGCGCATCGATATTACCGCCCATGGTGTATACAAAAAAGCCCAGTCCGAAAACGCCATACACAATTGACGGCACTCCGGCCATGTTGGCCACACTAACACGGATCACCCCTGTTAGCAGGGTATTGGGTGCATACTCACTCAGGTAAACTGCGGCCAGAACGCCAAACGGGGTGACAATAATGGTCATAAGGAAAACCATTAACACTGTGCCAAACAGCGCAGGGAATACCCCACCGGCCGTATTCGCTTGCTTTGGAGACTGGGATAGAAACTGGCCGATTTTAGTGAAAGTAACGGCAATTTTGCCAACAAAGCTCAATTGACCCGGAAAAACAATATCCTGAATACGGGCCAGTGCAATTGGCACCACCGCCCCATCGGCCATTGCCACCTCAATGCTAAAATTGTCACGCTCATTCTCCATCGCAATAATTCTGCTCTGCCACTGGTGAAAAGCGTCATTGAGTTTTTCCCGTGCCGGCGCGTCCCTGGCTACGTTAAGTTGATCGAGTTCGGCGAGTTTTTGATGGATTTCCGACAACCATCGGGTTCGAATATCTGTGATGCTGGCATCAATCTCATCTACTTTTTTTCGCATCACTTCGTAGTGCTGTTCAGAAAAAGCAGCGGAGGCTGACCCGTTGATGCGCACTGGAACCCCCATCACAGACAGCCCGTCGTTAAGGGTTATATTTGCCCCGTTGGCAGATTCAATAACCGATAACGTGTCTTTTTCATCAAGCAGAATTTGTGTGCCAAACGGATTATCCTCATGGGAGTAACGCAGCCATCTAACCTGTTTGCCGTCTTCTTCAAACTCGCTGTATATTTGTGCATAAACCACGGTTGCGCGATTGTCTTGTTGAGAAACAAACGCCACCGAATAGATGGGCTCCGGCCAAAAATACGCCGTACCTCGGTAAATAACCAGTGCGAGAATACTGCCTAACACCAACAAGAGCAACGTGGAGAAAAAAGCCGTTACGCTAATGACAAAAGATTGTCGTTGTGCCGGATTAAGCAACGATTTTATTTTGTCGTTAATCATAGCGTGATCCCCGGCGCAATCGCTGACGCAACAACTCTGCAAAGGTGTTCACCACGAAAGTAAAGCCAAAAAGAATACAAGCCGTAAAAAACAGTACCTGAAAATGTACGCTGTTGACATCGGCTTCCGGCAGTTCAATTGCCAGGTTTGCGGTGAGTGCCCGAAGACCTTCCAGTAAACTCCAGTCAGCAACGGGGGTATTGCCGGTGACCATCAACACGATCATCGTTTCGCCAAACGCTCTGCCAAAGCCCATCATAATTGCTGCCAGTATCCCCGGCATGGCAATTTGAAAAACGATGTGATGCAAGGTCTGTAGTCGCGTGGCGCCCAAAGCAAATGATGCGTGCTTTAAATGTTGCGGCACACCATTAATCGCGTCTTCGGCCAACGAATAAATAGTAGGTGCAATAGCAACACCTAACGCAAGCGCAACCACAATAGTGGTTTTTCCGATGGGACTTTGGGAATGTCCGCTCAGTACGTCAAAACCGTTAATCTCAAGTACAGCGAATAACCAGTCTGGCATCCAGTGCATACTGAAATAGCCGAGCAATAGTGCACTTATCGGAAGGATTATCAATTCTGTCCCACGTCGTAGCTTTAACGGCAACCAGCGACTTACCCGATGTTGAAAATAGGCAACAGCCAGCAAAAGCACCGGTATCACAAACAAAAAGAAAGCAAAAGCAAACAGCACGCGCTCTGCCATGGGAGCAAGCCATATTGCTGCGACAAAGCCAATGAGTACAGAAGGTATGGCTTCGAGTAATTCGATGGCCGGTTTTAACCAGTATCGGATTCTGGTCTGGCAGAAATAAGCCGTGTAGATCGCAGCCCCGATCGACAGGGGAATAGCGATAATCAAAGCGAGCAGCGACGCTTTCAAACTACCCATGAGCAAGGGAACTAAGCTGTACTTGGTTTCCTGAAAGTCAGACCCGCTGCTGGATTGCCAAACCGTAGCCGCCTCCTCGTAACCCTCGTATAAATGTGGGCTAAACAAGGACGACCAGGTAGTAATGCCCGACAACCAGTGAACCTGATAAATAGATACGTCTGTTTCCGAACTGAAATACAAGTTACGACCAAACCAAAAGGCCTGTTCATATTGTTGCTCGACAGACTGGGTATTTACGATTTCCCCGGTCACCCTGTTTATAAGCAACACCTGCTTATTGTTCGTCAGCAGCATCAATGCATTAGTGGTGGCATGAACGGATACGGATGTCGCAGACGTGTTGTCAGGCGCAACAATAGACCAGCTCGGTCTGTATTTCATGCTGCCGTTCTGGTTGTGCAACACCCACCGCGTAAACACGTGGTCAGCCGTTTCAATGATCACCGAACGGTCTTTCGCAACTCTGAACCAGTTTATGACAGGCTCCCTTATTAACTGGTCAGTATGTGTGCCTCCGACAGTATATTGTTCCAACAGGGTTTTGTTATTTACAAGCATCACGCCGCTTCCCGGTAACGCAAGAACCCGATGAGCCGATGCGAAGGTGTGATCGTAAACCAGGGTCGGATTTGCTCGGTTTACCCAGCGAACAAATATAGTATCCGGGGTTTTCACCGTCGCGACTGCCCATGTATCACTCAATCCAACCTCCCACTCCATTCTGTTTTGCCAAGTGCTCATAGGCAACGCAAAGCTTACTGTGGGCGTATGCGCAGGTTGAGTATGCTCGCTGCCGGCCGGGTTTTGCGCTGGCAAACTAATGGCCTGCACTTCCAAAATGCGCAATTGTCCTGCCGCAGAGACATCAACAACGTACTGTTGTTCCTGCTCTGTTATCACCTGGGTACTGTGCTCGCAAGGACGGATGTAATCGTGAAAAGGCTGCAGAGTTAGCTGTTCAGTTAAGACAAACATGGATATGCGACAATCACCCTCCTGAACAATAAGGGGCTGATTTTCGAGCAAATCACCACTGGTGAGGATTTGACTTTGGGACAGCCCAGGTAGCCCTTGTATGGAAATACTGGCAGTTTCTGACATTGATGGACGCATAGCCAGAGGCAAAGCCTGGGAAACAAGATGAGTGACCAACAAAATCAGGGTAAACAGCACCAGAGCACCAAAGAATGTGACGGTGAATCTCAGCTGCTTATCTTTGCGCTGCCTTTTGTCATTGAGTTTGTCCGCAGGTGACTTCATTATTATAAAAGCAACTTTTGCCTGATTTTTCAGATCTCAGATAGGGTTGAACGCCAATCATGTGTTATTTTAATACTGGTAATCAAGTGAAACTTAACGTGTTTTACCAAGCATCTCTCGCACCAATGCAAGGTGCTAACCGTGACAATAACAGGAGTGCCTATGCAATCTTTGATTATCACCATCATGGGTAAGGATAAACCGGGTTTGGTTGACGCCTTAGCCAAGTGTGTTTACCGCCACGATGCAAACTGGCTCGGTAGCAGTTTTGCCCATATGGCCGGCCACTTTACCGGCTTCGTTGAAGTTCATGTTCCTTCGGAAAAGCACGACGAGCTGGTCGCGGCGTTAAACAGTTTGCCAGACCTGACTGTACAGTCGGTTTCCATCGCAGAAAAAACAGCCCCCCTCCACGACACCCTCGCTGTTGAAGTGATGGGCAACGATAAGCCTGGCATCGTACAGGAACTTACGCATATTCTAAACCAGTTTAATCTCAACATTGTGTCTTTCGATTCACGGTGTGAAAGTGCGCCAAACTGGGGCAGCCTGATGTTTAAGGCCAAAGCGGTTATCGCCGTCTCCGAAAATTTCGATGACAGCGCGCTGCAAACAGCGTTGGAAGGCATCGCTAACGATCTGGTTGTCGACATTAATACCAACCAGGAAGACTAAACGCGTTTTGTCACACTGATGTCACGGGGACGTGGCAGACTCACTCACTTTTGGAAAACGACTGTTACAGTATGGAACACAACGAACTGTATTATCCCAAAGAACTCAGCTGGCTTTCATTCAATGAACGGGTGCTACAAGAAGCCGCTGACAAAAACAATCCAGCGGTGGAACGCATCCGTTTTTTGGGCATTTACTCAAACAATCTGGATGAGTTCTATCGCGTACGGGCGGCAGACGTAAAACGACAGATCACCATTGCCCAGGACAATGGCAGCGAAGAAGAAGCCGAACATCTTATCTCGCTGATGGAGCAAATCCAGAAAAAAGTCGTACAACTGTCTAATAAGTTCGACGAGATCCACAAAGATGTACTCAAGGCACTGGCCCGTTATAACATCTTTATTCTGCGAAAGAACGATCTTGACGATTATCAACGCACGTGGGTACGAAATTTATTCGTCAACAAAATCCTTCGCCATATTGCTCCCATTCTCATCGACAAGAAAACGGATTTACTCAGCCGTCTGAATGGTACTGCCGTTTATCTCTACGTGGCATTGCGAAGAGAGGGCAGAAATACCCGTTACGCCGCGGTGCAAGTTCCAACCTCTGAAACGTCCCGGTTTATTGTTATCCCGCCGGAAAAAAGTAGAAAGAAAAAACACATTGTATTACTCGATGACGTAATTCAGTTATGTCTGGGAGATATTTTCAGGGGGTTTGTTAAATACGACTCGTTGGAAGCCTATTCGTTTAAAATGACCCGCGACTCCGAATACTCGATCAATGATGAAATTGACGAGAGTTATATGGATAAAATGTCTGAAAGCATGAAGCAGCGTCTCATTGCCGAACCGGTTCGGGTTATCCACGACCACGCCATGCCAGACGATATGGTACAAGATCTGCGCAAGCGTCTGAAAGTATCTAAACTCGATACAATCCATGCAGCGGGACACTATCGCAACTTCAAGGATTTCATTGGCTTCCCCAATGTAGGCAGGGAATATTTGGAAAATCCTCGTTTGCCAGCCATAGACAGCAAAATGTTTTCCCGTTACAACACCGTGTTTGAAGCCATCACCGCCCATGACATCCTGCTTTACTATCCGTATCACCGTTTTCTTCATTTCACAGAATTCGTTCGCCAGGCGGCATTCGACCCCAGTGTAAAAACTATTCGAATCAACATTTACCGCGTGGCCAGTCACTCCCGTATTATCAACTCGCTGATCGACGCAGTAGACAATGGCAAAAAAGTAACGGTAGTAGTAGAACTGAGAGCTCGCTTCGACGAAGAGGCTAACATTGAATGGTCACGACGTATGACCGATGCTGGGATTAGAGTTGTTCTTGGTGTGCCGACGCTGAAAATTCACAGTAAGTTATGCATAGTTACCCGGGAAGAACGAGGTTCACTGGTGCACTACGCCCACTTTGGCACCGGAAATTTCAACGAAAAAACCGCTAAAATTTATACAGACTTTAGCCTGTTCACCCGCAACCAGGAACTCGCAGAAGAAGGCGTTGGGGTATTCGACCTGATTCAGTATCCCTACAGGCGCTACAAGTTCCAGCATTTGCAAATTTCGCCGCTAAACAGCAGAACAAAGATACAGTCTCTTATACGCCAGGAAATTCAATTCCTCAAGGAGGGACATAAAGCGCAAATCACATTCAAAATTAACAACTTGGTTGACAAAGAACTCATTGACGATTTGTATCGAGCCAGCCAGGCCGGAGTGAAAATTCGCGGTATTGTCAGGGGGATGTGCTCACTGGTACCGGGCCTGCCTGGGATTAGCGACAATATCTCCATCATTTCCATTGTTGACCGCTTCCTTGAACACCCCAGAGTTATGGTTTTCGAAGGCGGTGGGCAGCGCAAGGTGTACATTTCATCTGCAGACTGGATGACCCGCAACATGGATAACCGCATCGAAGTGGGCTGTCCGGTTTATGACAAGCGTCTACAACAACAAATTGTGGATGTGCTAGAATTGCAGTTTCGCGACACCCTAAAGGCACGCGTGATTGACAAGGAACAAACCAATCGTTACGTTCGACGGGGTAATAGAAAGAAACTGCGCTCACAAATTGAAATATACGACTATTTGAAACGCATCGACGATGAGTAACCCTATTTAATGAGCCCTACCGAAACTGTCTTTGAAGCTGTTGAAAGCCGTGAAACTACCAAAGTTGCGGCTCTGGACATTGGTTCCAACAGCTTTCATCTTGTGGTCGCCCGTATTAATGCCGGCTCGGTGCAAATTCTTCACCGATTAAAGCAAAAAGTCAGACTGGCCGCTGGTCTAAATGAAGATAATATGCTGTCTGATGAGGCCATTGAGCGGGGGTTGAAGATGCTCGCCCTGGTAGCCGAAAGTCTGCGGGGGTTTGAGCCGGATTCAGTCAGAATTGTTGCCACGCACACACTGCGCAAGGCAGTTAATGCCAAGGCTTTCATCAACGCTGCGAAAGAAATACTGCCCTACCCGATAGAAATTATTTCCGGTGTGGAAGAGGCCCGTTTGATTTATCAGGGCGTGGCCCATACTAATCACAGTGACGGCCGTCGGCTGGTTACAGACATTGGGGGTGGTTCTACGGAATTTGTTATCGGTGAAGGCTTTGCTCCACTGGTGTGTCGCTCCCTTCAGATGGGCTGCGTGAGCTATACTAAACGTTTTTTTTCCTCCGGTGAACTCAAGGCTAAGTCGTTCAACCGCGCAATCACCGCTGCCAAACAAGAATTAGAGTTAATTGAGAACCGCTACAAGCGTTTGGGCTGGGTACAATGCATTGGCACGTCTGGCACTATAAAGACACTTTACAACCTCGCCCAAAGAGACAAGCCCTCCGGACATGAGCAGCCAGTAACACTCAAAAGCCTGAAGCAGTTGGCGAAATCATTTATTGAAGCCGGTCATGTTGACCAACTCACCATGGCTGAAATCAGCGAGGACAGACGCGGAGTGATTGCCGGTGGGCTGGCCATTTTAATTGGCACTTTTGAAGCACTCGGTATCGATGAGCTGGTGTATTCTTCTGCCGCCCTCCGCGAAGGCGTTCTCTATCAAATGGAAGACGAACTGAAGCACTCCGATATCAGAGAGCGAACTGCAAAAAGCCTGGCCACCCGTTACGACGTCGATACAGTTCAGGCAGGCATGGTGTTAAATACGAGTTTACATTTGTTTGACCAGGTATCAGGTGACTGGAAATTCAAAAATAAAGACTATCGCGCCATGCTGGCGTGGGCGGCGTTACTTCACGAAGTTGGTTTGCAAATCAACTCCAGAGGTGTACAGCGACATTCCGCCTATATCCTTGCAAACGTTGACATGCCAGGCTTTACCCAAGAGCAACAGGAATTGTTGTCTTGTTTGGTGCGCTTTCACCGTAAAAAGATTAAAGTTCAGGAACTGCCAGAGTTTCAACTGTTTGATCTTGGACTGGTAAAGCGCCTTATTGCTCTACTTCGTCTCGGTGCTTTACTCAACATCAAGCGCCAGGAAGGGTTTGTGCCTGAATTATCGGTTCAGGCATCCAAGCAAAAGCTCGTGTTGCAATTGCCTGAAGGGTGGCTGGAAAACCGGCCTATCATGTCTGCGGATTTACAACAAGAAGTTCTGTATTGGAAAGCACTGGATTTGGAACTGCACCTCACTTAAAGCAGAGCTTACCGTTGCGCCCGTTTCACCTGATTTCGCCCTGACGCCTTGGCTCGGTAAAGCGCTTCATCGGCTTGCCGCATTCCTTCAAGGAGGGTGTCATCTCCTATGACGGTGGTCACACCAAAGGAAGACGTAAGGCTGATCTTTGCCCCCGCCAAAACAATAACTGTCGTAGCCACAGATTCACGCAATCGCTCAGCCATGGCACTGGCTTGCGCTAAGTCACTATCAGGTAGAAGTATAAGAAACTCCTCCCCTCCCATTCTCACAAGGCTGTCTCCCTGGCGAAGGGAAGCTGATAACACGGAAGCGAAACACTTTAAGGCAATATCGCCGTCTGCATGACCAAACCGATCGTTGATATCTTTAAAATGGTCGATATCACAGACCACCATTGAAAATGGCCGTTTGTCTCTTCGACAGTGAGCAAGCATTCGCGGGGTTTCCTTATAGAAAAAATGTCTGTTGTTAACCCCCGTTAACGCGTCGATGTAAATTTGTGATCTGAGCTTCACGAACAACGACTGCATGAGACTGGTGGGAAAGCCAAGCATAAACAGTACAGTAAAAACGAAAACGCCCAGAAACGCGACATTGATGCTCACCGATTCACCCGTGTCCAGTGTAAAAAGATAGGCAGGCACGCCGAACACCACACCCGCGGTGGCTAATCCGACGATCAACAACGTCAACTCATCACCTCCAGATTGTTGAGGAATGACGTCAAAAATCACTTTCAGGGTAGACACCAACGGCACAAGAACAGACAGCATCAGAAAAACCCGACGATACAACACCACGTTGTCGCCAAGAAAGAAATAAAGTGAAAAGAGTTCGCAGATCACTAAATGGCCAAGAATCAACAAGCCTTGTGTACGCCTCAAGACCTTGCCATATCGCCTGTATACAGTTAGGGCAAACATATACATCGCCGACAGCATACAAATATTCAAGGTGGCAACGCTTAGCAAAGGATAGCCCAGTGGATGCAAACAGATAGCCGCAAAACCACACCAAATAAGAAAGAGGAAATACCGGGCAAACCGAGGAGACTGAGATTTGTATTTATCAGTGGGCGTTGGTAGCGCAAAGGAAAATCCAATACCAATACTCACCAATACACCGTGAACAAGAATAAGAAAAAGTATGTGGTCAGAAGTGCTCAAAAACCATTTCCTCACGTAATGCCGCCCGAGGTTATGGTTTCAAAACAATGTCACACCAACCATCGATACTTGTGGGTTAAACATAGTCCTATTCCGGACAAATGCAAACTTGGGAAGTATTAAACGCATCTCCCCTCTTGTTTAAGCTATAAAAACAACAGGGCTGAGAAACCTGAGTACAGTGCAGAACAAAGGGCCAGCGGGAGTTGCGCCAGCCCTAAGGCATTGACTATGTTGCGGACGCTTGGTAAATGGAAGCGATGGCACTATCGAGGGTGCTGTCGAATACTTCCTGTGATTGCTGAGCAGAAACGCCTTCGGTTAGTGCGCGGGAAAAAGAGGCAATAACACCGGTGTTTTCTGCCAGTTTAGCATTGGCATCATCGCGGCTATATCCTCCAGACAGAGCCACTACTTTGATCACTTTGGGGTGGTCAACAAGAGCTTTGTAAAAGTTCCCTTCGCTGGGTAAGGTGAGCTTCAACATAACTTTCTGACCTTCGCCCAATAAGTTAAGTTGCGACAGTATTTCCTGCTTGAGGAGAGCTTCCGCTTGTGCTTTTTGCGGGCTGTTAATGTCAACTTCCGGCTCAATAATTGGCACCAAACCGGCGGCGAGTATTTGTTTGCCAACTTCAAACTGCTGCTCAACCACGGCCTTAATGCCCTGCTGATTGGCCAGTTTTACCACTGAACGCATTTTTGTGCCAAATACGTCTTGGGCAACTGCCTTCGCCAGCAGCGCATCTAAACCAGGAATTGGCTTCATCATCTGAACCCCATCCTGCTCTTCAGCTAAGCCTTTGTCGACTTTCAGGAATGGCACAACCTGCTTTTTATCCCACAAATACCTTGCCGACGGCATACCATCGATTTCGCGATCCAAGGTATTTTCAAACAAAATAGCGCCTAAGACGCGGTCACCGTTGAACACTTCACTGGTGACAATACGCGTTCGCATGGCGTGAACTAAATCAAACATTTCTTCATCTGAGTTGTACTCAGTCTCATCCACACCATAGAGTTTCAGTGCTTTAGGTGTACTGCCACCACTTTGATCCAAAGCAGCAATAAAGCCTTTTTGGGTTTTGATTTTTTCAAGCATAGCTTGCTGAGCTTGTGATGCCATGAGCAACACTCCTTTTTGGGACGCCACCTGTCGGCAGCCGTAGGGTTTATAATTATGCCGGCGAACGTCACTGTTCGCCGAACAAGTTGAGTAACGAATTCGTTACACGAGCGCTGTTTTACTTATTGTTTTTTTCTTCTAAAACAGCGACCGCTGGCAGGGTTTTGCCTTCCAAAAATTCAAGGAAAGCACCTCCACCTGTTGAAATATAAGATATCTTATCTGCGATGCCATATTTATCTACTGCAGCCAGAGTATCACCTCCACCAGCAATAGAGAATGCATCACTGTCGGCAATGGCCTGTGCCAGTGATTTCGTACCAGCAGCAAACTGATCGAATTCAAATACACCCACCGGGCCATTCCATACAATAGTGCCTGCATTTTTAAGGATGGTTTCAAGGGCAGCTGACGAATCGGGGCCGATATCGAAAACCATGTCCTCATCAGTAATTTTGTCCACGGGCTTTAGCGTAGCCGGGGTGGTTTCAGAAAAGGCCGTGCCTACCACAACGTCTGTCGGTACGGGAATATCACCGCCGTTTGCCTGGGCCTGTGCAATAAGCTCTTTGGCTTCGCCCACCAAGTCCATTTCCACCAGTGATTTACCCACTCCATGACCTTGAGCTGCAATAAAGGTATTGGCAATACCACCACCAACGATGAGTTGATCAACTTTTTCTGCCAGCGATTTCAATACCGTTAACTTTGTTGATACTTTTGAGCCACCCACAATAGCCACCATTGGACGCCTGGGGTTATCCAGCGCTTTACCGAGGGCATCGAGTTCCGCAGCCAACAGAGGACCTGCACAGGCGTTTGGCGCGTATTTCGCTACTCCGTGGGTAGACGCCTGGGCTCTATGTGCTGTGCCAAAGGCATCCATAACAAAAATGTCGCACAGTGCTGCATACTTTTTCGACAAGCTTTCATCATCGCTTTTCTCACCCACATTAAAGCGAACATTTTCCAAAATCAGAAGTTCACCGGCTTTGGCATCTACCCCGCCGAGGTAGTCTTTCACCAGGGTCACGGGCACATCCAGTACCGCATTCAGATAATCAACTACCGGTTGTAATGAGTATGCATCATCGTACTCGCCTTCAGTAGGACGTCCTAAGTGTGACATAACCATCACTGCAGCCCCGGCATCCAGCGCTGCTTTAATAGTGGGTATAGATGCTCTGATACGGGCATCAGAAGTCACCTTTCCCTCTTTTACGGGTACGTTCAGATCCTGACGAATTAACACACGCTTACCGTCGAGTGCGAAATCCTTCATACTAGGAATAGCCATGTTGTTCCCTCTTTTATTTCAAAGTTTAGTTAACACCCCGCCTGGACCATCGCCAGCGTGGTATCGATCATTCGGTTTGCGAAGCCCCATTCGTTGTCACACCACACCAGCGTTTTTACCAACTGACCGTGACTTACTCGGGTTTGTGTACCGTCGATAATACAGGAATGGGGATCATGGTTAAAATCCACCGACACCAGCGGCGCTTCTGAATATCCCAAAATCCCGGATAAGCGCCCTTCCCTTGCCTTTTTAAGTGCATCGTTGACATCTGCAATATTGACGTTTGTGTCAAGGGTTACGCTCAAATCCATTGCCGTAACGTTGATGGTTGGCACACGTACTGCTATGGCCTCAAACTTGCCGGCAAATTTTGGTAATATGCGTTCAATTCCCGCAGCCAACCGGGTATCTACAGGAATGATAGACTGACTTGCAGCTCTTGCTCGCCGAAGGTCTTTATTGTAGGCGTCAATGACCTGCTGATCATGCATAGAGGCATGAATAGTGGTAATTGTTCCACTCAGCACACCAAACGCATTATCCAGTGCCTGTATGACAGGAACAATACAATTGGTAGTACAGGAACCGTTCGAAACCAACTTGTGGGACGATTGCAGCGATTCTTCGTTGGTACCAAAAATAATGGTGTTGTCTAAGTCGGTACTGCCGGGCTGAGAAAACAGTACTTTTCCCGCGCCAGCAGCGAGGTGTGCCATACCGGCTTCCCGGTCGGAAAAGACTCCGGTACACTCCAAGACAATGTCAACGCCGAGATCGGCCCAGGGAAGTGAGTGGATATCGGGTTCTGCAAGCAAGCGTATACTGTCGCTCGCCACCATTAATTGCTCGCCCTGAAGGGCTACATCAAAACCAAAACGGCCGTGTGAGGTATCGTATTTCAGTAAATGGGCAATGCCTTCTGGTTCCGCTAAATCGTTTATCGCAACCACTTTAATCAATTGATTGCGCCCTGTTTCATACAGGGCGCGCAGTACGTTACGACCGATGCGGCCAAAACCATTTATGGCAACTCGGACCATAAAAACCGCCTTTGTTGACGAATTATTTCAAAGACAGCGCTGCTTCTACTACTGCATCAGTGGTGATACCGAAGTGTTTGAATAAGTCTGCAGCCGGACCGGATTCACCAAACGTGTCCATACCGACAATCGCGCCGCCGAAGCCTACGTATTTATACCAAGAATCTTTGGCTAAAGCTTCTACTGCAACGCGTTTTGTTACCGCTGCAGGTAGAACCGACTCTTGATATTGTGCAGATTGACGGTCAAACGCATCCGTACAAGGCATAGACACAACCCTTGCCTTTACTCCCTTCTCTGCAAGTTGCTCACTGGCAGCTACAGCCAACTGAACTTCAGAACCAGTAGCGATCAGCAACACATCTGGTGTGCCGTCGGTGTCTCTGAGAATATAGCCGCCTTTTGCCACGTCGCTAACCTGCTGAGCAGTACGGGGCTGCTGCGGTAAACCCTGACGGGTAAATATAAGTGTGGTAGGACCATCTTTACGCAAAATTGCCTCTTTCCAGGCCACTGCAGACTCCACCTGGTCACAAGGTCGCCAGTTGTCAAGGTTTGGCGTAGCGCGTAAAGCCACTAACTGTTCTACCGGTTGGTGTGTCGGACCATCTTCACCTAAACCAATGGAGTCGTGGGTATAAACAAATATCGCAGGTGCTTTCATCAGTGCAGCCATGCGCACAGCATTGCGAGCATATTCCATGAACATCAGGAAGGTTGCACCGTAGGCTTTAAAGCCACCGTGCAATACAATGCCGTTCATCATTGCCGACATACCAAATTCGCGTACGCCGTAATAAATGTAATTGCCGGAAGCATCATTGGCATCAACGCCTTTAGAACCAGACCAAATAGTCAGGTTTGAACCTGCCAAATCCGCAGAGCCACCGAGTAATTCAGGTAGTAACGGGCCATAAGCATTCAACGCGTTTTGCGACGCCTTACGGGTAGCCGGTGCCTCGGGATTGGCCTGTAATTCGGCGATATAGGCATCGGCTTTTTCTGCAAAGTCAGCCGGTACATCATTGTTCATCCGACGAATGAACTCCGCAGCCAGTTCTGGGTAAGCTTTTTCATACGCCGCAAATGCCTCGCTCCAGGCGGCTTCGGCACTTTGTCCTTTCGCTTTGGCATCCCATTCAGCATAGACATCCTGAGGAATCTCAAATGGGCCATAAGTCCAGCCCAGCGCTTCACGGGTGGCAGCGATTTCGTCGTCACCCAAGGGCGCACCATGACATGATTCCGTACCCTGTTTATTAGGCGATCCAAATCCAATAATGGTTTTACAGCAAATTAGTGTTGGTTGGGTTGAATTGGCTTTTGCCGCTTCCACAGCTTCGCTGATTTGCGCGGGATCGTGGCCGTCGACATCGGCAATAACATGCCAACCGTAGGACTCAAAACGCTTCACCGTATCATCGGTGAACCAGCCTTCCACTTCACCATCGATAGAAATGCCGTTGTCGTCATAAAATGCCACTAACTTGCCGAGGCCCAATGTACCAGCCAACGAACACGCTTCGTGGGAGATACCTTCCATCAAACATCCATCGCCTAGGAAAGCATAGGTGTAGTGGTTGACAATCTCATGACCTTCTTTATTAAATTGTGCTGCCAGTACTTTTTCAGCCAGCGCCATGCCCACTGCGTTACTGATCCCCTGACCAAGAGGACCGGTTGTGGTTTCAACGCCCGGCGCATAACCGTATTCGGGGTGGCCGGGCGTTTTTGAGTGCAACTGACGAAATTGCTTCAACTCGTCCAGGGGAAGATCGTAACCGCTTAGGTGAAGCAATGAATACAACAACATGGAACCATGACCATTTGACAAAACAAAGCGGTCGCGGTTTGCCCAGTTGGGATTAGCCGGGTTGTGAGACAGATGATCACACCATAGCACTTGTGCAATATCGGCCATTCCCATTGGGGCTCCAGGGTGTCCAGACTTAGCTTTTTGAACGGCATCCATACTCAGGGCGCGGATGGCGTTGGCGAGTTCACGACGGGTAGGCATGCTAACTCCTTTGATAAATTATTTTAAACTTCTCGGTGACAACCCGGATAATGCTCCGGAAACGGATAGGATTTCCTGCTGCCTGCTTTTAAACTGGGTTTTTTCAAACTGCCGACTATTCTTACCTAAGCGCATAGGTAAGTTCAACGTGTTTTATTCCCTTCATCAGAATTCATAAAGGGGGTAAACGAATTCGTTACTCCTTCCGCGACGTCGGACTATAGTGTCAACAAAAGCTAACAAATAGACTTTTAGACGTCCAGATGTAAAGATGCTTTTTTTGCACAGACGGGTTAGAATACATTTTTATTTTGGTTATCCCAAAAAAGAACGGAGGATTTATGGCCGCACACTTATTCACATCCGAATCTGTTTCGGAAGGGCATCCAGACAAAATTGCCGATCAGATTTCTGATGCAGTGCTCGATGCCATACTTGAGCAGGATCCGAAAGCAAGGGTAGCTTGTGAGACATACGTTAAGACCGGCATGGTTCTGGTTGGCGGTGAAATCACTACCACGGCATGGGTAGACATTGAAGAGCTCACCCGTCAGACCGTAAAAGAAATTGGCTACAATCACTCTGATGTTGGATTCGATGCCGACTCCTGTGCTGTGCTCAATGCCATTGGTAAGCAATCACCCGATATTAATCAAGGTGTAGATCGCGCACGACCCGAAGAACAGGGAGCGGGCGATCAGGGTTTAATGTTCGGCTACGCCAGTGACGAAACTGACGTGTTGATGCCAGCACCTATTACTTATTCACACCGTTTGGTACAAAAACAAGCGGAAGTGCGCAAGTCAGGAAAACTGAATTTCCTGCGTCCTGATGCAAAGAGCCAGGTTACCTTCATCTACGAAGATCACAAACCAGTGGGTATTGATGCGGTTGTTTTATCAACCCAACACAATGAAAGCGTATCAACTGAACAATTGCGCGAAGCCGTGATGGAAGAAGTTATCAAACCAGTATTACCCGCTGAGTGGCTAACTAAGAACACACAGTTTCATATCAACCCGACCGGGCGTTTCGTTATTGGTGGGCCAATGGGCGACTGCGGCTTAACCGGACGCAAGATAATCGTTGATACCTACGGCGGTATGGCCCGTCACGGTGGCGGTGCCTTTTCAGGAAAAGACCCGTCTAAAGTTGACCGCTCTGCGGCTTATGCTGGACGTTATGTGGCTAAAAATATCGTTGCGGCAGGCCTAGCAAAACGCTGTGAAATTCAGATTTCGTACGCCATCGGGGTTGCCGAGCCTACCTCTATCAGTATAGAAACCTTTGGCACAGGCATTGTTGATGAAAAGACCCTTGTTGCATTAGTAAGAGAGCATTTCGACTTACGTCCATATGGCCTTATCAAAATGCTTGATCTCGAGCGCCCAATTTACCGTCCTACGGCTGCTTATGGCCACTTTGGACGCGAAGCGTTTCCATGGGAAGCGACTGACAAAGCTGACGCATTGAAGGCGTCTTTGTAAATCAGTTCGTAATTGTCGAGCCAGCTTAGCCCCCCGATACTAAGCCGGCTCGCTCACTTCTCTGACCCAATCGCCTCCGCCACTTTGTTGTAAAAATAAACAAATTTACTTTACACGCCACAGAAATCCGTCATAGTTATCTGGCAGAGGTATAAAAAGTCGTTTAATGCGATAAAGAACATCACAAGTTACAACCATGACGATATTTTCTGACACCCAATGCATCTAAAAACTTAAGGAACACGCTATGAAAGGTGTTTGGCTCGCTTTGCTCGCTCTTTTGCCCGTTGGCTGTGCCTGTGCCAAGGGCTTGGTGTACGCAAGCGACAAGCTCGAGAAAACCACTTTTGTAGCCTCGCCTTACCAGTCTGAAATTTCCTATCAAAGTCAGGATTTACCAGCCTGGCAGTTTGGAGTGCGTTACGACCGCACAGTGCCTTATCACACTCAATGGCTGGATAGTATCTACAGCTATCACGTCATTGACTCAGTCAAACTCTCTGCGAGTAGGCGAATCATTCAACATTCTACACAACGTATTTTTGCTGAAGTACAAACCAGTAGTAATTATCAAAACGGGCTGGTCGACTGGCAAACGCTACCGCAAAATGCCGGCAACGCCGCTAGCCTGGGTTGGCAAATTGGCGATAACCGCTCCATTAACATGGCCGTAAAATACGAATTCAGAGCACTTAGAGATATTGATATAAACTCCCTGTCACTAGGCGTACATTACTATTTTTAATGGTAGCGTAATCAGCGTGGTGAACCCGACAGTGACGGCCACAGCACTCACTCTGACAGCAAAATCCACGATAACCTGGAATGACATCCAGTTGCCGGGCTGCAGACACCATGCTTAACGCCAACGCCTGCCAGTTTCTGACTTACCCCGTATACGATTAACGACGCTGTAAGACAAATAACAGGAAATGAGAATTCTAACGAGCTAAGCCACAGACAACAGCGCCTGACGATCCTGAAACAATATACGTCTGCTGAATCAACTCTGCATCAACACTGGCTCTGTGCCGTGCCACACATTGCTGTGCCAGGAGTTTTTTCTTGACCTCGTGCCAGCATTGCATTTGCTTCTCCGACAAAATATATTCAAGTGCTGACAACCTGAAAGACATGGCTATTCTGGATTCAGCAAATAATTTAATTAGCCAGGGTTGGTCGACAACCCAACCGTCGGAATACGCGGTAGAATGTTGCAAAAAGGCATTTAGTTGTAGACAAACCGTTTTGCCATCCACACCAAACTCCTCCAGTTGTTCACGGGTAATCCCATGTAATCTGGCTGCAGAGTCATCCCAGTGCCGCCAGTGCGCGTAGGGTTTTATTAACTTACAAAACCGCGCACCATCAGCCCGCTTTACACCAATTTCAATAGGAAAGCTGTTGCTGCCAAAGCCACTGGCTTCAATGTCTAGAATCGTGGGTGGCTGTTTGATAATTTTACTCCCTGTTCCCTGTCCCATTGTCTAAAACTACGGAGGTCCGGAAGGAACTTCAAGTTTTAATTGAATACATTCTCATCCTTTGTCTAATTGCACTTTTTCGGTGCTCCAGTATGGTTTACGGGTACATTCTTTCATCAATTCCGAGTTTAACTATGCTATTTCGCTTTACCTCTCTGCTGTTATCTATAGCATTGTGCTCGCTGATGCCAGTGCAAGGCAAACCTCAGGTATCAACACCCATTGTAATTGCATTGGACGCCGATATGAGTGCAGTGGCCGTAGATGGAGGTGTTGCGATTGCCCGAGGTGCAAAGCTTGCCATTGACGAGATAAACGAGGCCGGAGGCATCCTCGGTCAGCCTCTTGAACTGGTGACGTTCGACCACAGAGGTAATCCAGCACGAGGCATAAGTAATATTAAGCAAATTGCCGCTATGAAGGGCGTTCTGGCTGTATTGGGCGGCGTGCATACTCCCGTAGCTCTGGCCGAGCTTGACGCCATTCACGGTGCCGATCTTATTTATGTCAGCCCATGGGCGGCCGGCACATCAGTGGTGGAAAACGACCTTGAACCAAACAATGTTTTTCGCGTGTCAATCAGCGACGAAGAAGCCAGTAAAGTTCTCATTCAATACGCCCGTAACAGGTCATTAACTAAAATAGCCCTTGTCCTTGAACGCACGGGATGGGGACGCTCGAATCTAGAATCCCTCACCCGGGAAGCCCAGGCGCAGAATGTGGAAATCACGACTGTACATTGGATAAATTGGCGACAAGCTGACTTCGGTTCTGAACTTGAAGTAATGTTGGAAAGTGGTGCCCAAGGGCTGGTTCTGGTAGCTAACTCACCCGAAGCAGTAACGGTAAGCCAGGCAGTCCTTGCATCGGATCGTTCTTCCCTACCGGTTATTTCTCACTGGGGCCTGGCCAGTGGTGACTATGTTTCATCTCTGGGCCTTGAGAATGTAAGTCGAATGGACGTATCCGTTATTCAAACATTTAGCTTTCTCAAACAAAACCACGCTAGAGCCAAAGCTTTGCTACAGCGCTATTTTACCCGCTACGGCCCCGACAAGCCTCAGGCCATTCCTGCCGCAGCTGGGTTAGCTCATAGCTACGACTGCATTCACCTTCTCGCCCTGGCGGCTGAAAAAGCCGGCGGAATAAATGCTGCTAAAATTCGACAATCATTGGAAAATCTGCCACCTTTTACGGGCGCGGTTAAAACTTACGCACCGGCATTTAGCGATAAAGCACGTGACGCACTTATGGCAAAGGACTTTTTTATGACAACATTTGATAGCAACGGTCATCTCGTCCCCATCGCCAATTCTGCGTCTCACTTGTGAACCCCAGACCATCTTTCTACCGGCAGCTGCTGCGGCGCATTATTCCCAGACTTTTGACGGCGCTGTGCACAGTTAGCGTTGTACTCTCACTGGCAATTTTCTTTTTTGCAAGACAGCAAATTACCGAAGAACAGCGCGATAGCCTTCAATATCTGAAAAAAGATATGTCCGTTACTATCAATAGCACACGCCAGCTTATGGAAGGAATCGCGTCACATGATTTACTCATCAACAGTTTTATTGACGTACAGCAACGCCAAAATTACCTGCCGGTTTTCTTCGATTCACTAAAGCTCACGCGAGCGAAAGAATACAGCCTCGGGCTTTTTCAATTTGACGGTACGCCACTCATTACCAAAGATTGGGAAAACCGCGTACCGGCATCACTCAGAAGCATGTGGAGAGAAACCACGCTCGGCAATTCACAAACAATGCAATACGTTGGGGCAAACGGAACACTTATTGCGGTACCGGTCCTTATGGGAGGTCAAGCCGAGGGGGCACTGGTACTTTACGTGCCCACCCTCCGTGATTTAATTTTTGAAACTACTCACACCGGGCATCAGTTAATATTATCTGAAAATGGCACCATTCTTTATGCAAGCCACGCCGATCGCTATGCGATGGAAAGCCAGTATGACGCCGCGCTTTTCACCTCCTGGCTGGTAGAATCTGAACCTTGGCACGATCTCACGCTATTGCATCAAATTCCTGCTATCGACGCCTTTTCCAATGTACTTTGGCTACTCCCCGCCCTTTTCATCACGTTAATTTCCGCCATTCTGGTAAGTGTGTACGCGTCTATGCATGCTGCGAAATTAAGTGCCGGCACACTACAAGCGTTGTTTGACTCAATTAATGGGCAATCTGACAGTCGTGACGGCCCTAGCCTTAACCCGGAGGGCGAACCTCAAGAGCTTTTTGTTATCAGGCAAGCATTCGAAAAACTACTTTCCAATCTTACCTCCATGACCCTGTCGAACACCCAATTCTCCAATGTTATCGACTCATTAGAAGAGGTGTTAGTTGTACTCGACGAAAAGAGTAACAAGCAACTGACTAATCGATCGTTTACAGAACACAAAAGCCTTTGCGCTCTTTCTGATGAAGATTTAGCCGCTATCCGTCAACAACTTATATCAGGGCCGGGCGAAGTAGAAGGCCAGTATGAAGGGACTGAGGGCGCTCCGCCAATCACCATTCGTTGGTCCATGCTCCCGCTTATTGACACACAAGGAAAACAAGTTGGCCACATATTGGTGGGAAACAACATTACCCGGCACCGGTCTTTAGAAGCACGCATAAACGTTATTAGCCATGCGATGAAGTCAGCTACGTTATCAATTCTGATTGCAGAAAGGCAAGGCGGCAGTTTCCCTATAATCTACTCAAATCCCCACTTCAGCTTGGTGACCGGATTTGGTGAACACGAGGTTCTCGGTGAAAGCCACTTTTTGCTCGATAAAATGAAAGCCGACAGAAATAAACTCAGGCAAATGAAAAGTGCCTTAAAAAATGGATTACCCTATTCAGACACACTTCAATGCTACCGACAGAACAACTCGTTTTTTTACAACCAAGTTATCATTACGCCGGTGCATGCTCAGGGCGAACTAACCCATTACGTGGCGTTTTTTCAGGATGTAACCGAACAGGAACAAACTCAACAGTTTCTGAAAGATGCCAAGCTGCGAGCAGAGGAATCAACGAGATTAAAATCGAGTTTTTTGGCCAGCATGAGTCATGAAGTTCGTACGCCACTTCACGGCATTTCCGGTGCACTGCAACTGGTAAATAATACCGAGCTAAACAAAGCGCAAGCGAGGTATATTAACCTCGCCAAAGACAGCCTGAATAACCTAAAGCACATTGTTGATGACATTCTTGACTTTTCTAAAATTGAAGCTGGTCAGCTACATCTTGAAGCCCTGCCCTTTAACCTCACTCTGCTTATTAAAACAGTTTACGATCAGTACGCGATAAGTTGCCGGGAGAAAGGCATCACATTTACGCTGAACTACAGCCCCCAAGGTCGGGATACTATCATTGGTGATCCTATCAGACTTAGGCAAATTCTCGGTAATTTGTTGAGTAATGCAGTAAAATTTACTGAACACGGTGGTATAAACCTCACCGTTAACATTCGAGAATCTTCTGGGAGACACCGCCTTTTTGCATCAGTAGAAGACACGGGAATAGGCATTTCAAAAACCAGTTTGGAATCCATTTTTGAAGCATTCAGACAAGAAGATACATCCACTACCCGCCGCTTTGGTGGCACAGGTCTTGGGTTATCTATTTGTCGGCAGCTTTGTCAACTGCTGGGCGGGGAACTGGTTGCCAGGAGCGAGAAAGGCAAAGGCAGTTGCTTTAGTTTTGATATTGCAATAGACAGTACAGACAAGCACGCAGATGACAATCTTGCTATAACTGAAGCAACCACTGTCATCCCTCATTTTAAAGCCAAAATCATGATTGTTGAAGACAACGAGGTCAATCAGCTTATTGCCCGAGAACACTTAAAACAACACAAAATCATGACCGCGAAAAATGGTCGGGAAGCCCTTGAGGCGTTAACGAGGATGCGCATCTCTTTCAATGCTATTCTCATGGATTGCCACATGCCAGAAATGGATGGTTTTGAAGCTACCAAGCGCATTCGTCGGGGTGAAGCCGGTGAACGCTATCGCAATATCCCTATCATTGCATTAACGGCGAATGCCTTGAAAGGAGATCGAGAACTCTGCACAGCAGCCGGCATGGACGACTATATCAGCAAGCCTTTTACGGCAGAAGATTTACTCACCGTTCTCGCGCGTTATTGCTCGTAGCAAACTGCAATAAAAAGCGCTGAATATGAACCTTACAACGCTTGGCATGTAACGCAAACAGTTCCTGTCGCTCAGGCTCCAAAGCACAGTGTAACCAAAGTCCGTCAATAAGTGCTGCTGTAGTTTCTGCTGCTTCTTTTACATGTTCAGCGGGGATTAATGGCCTAAAGCTGTACGTCAGGTTACTAATGAGGCGCTTCCGGTTTATTTGTTGTAACCGATGCAAATCAGCGTCTTGTGTAGATTGCGCCCAAAAACTCAGCCATGCCCGACCAGAGGCTCTGGATCGTTGTATAGGCGCGAAATTCGCGTCTACTATTCCCATCAACCTTTGCAGCGGGTCGGTGTATACCCCTTTCACCCTTAACTGAGAAACCAGATACCTGACTGTTGCATCGATGAGCCCTTTTTTGTTGCCAAAGTAGTGACTAATAATACCAGTAGACATACCGGCTTCTTTACTTATTAAAGCGAAAGTGGTTCTTGCAAGACCCACTTCATCAATAACCTTAAGGGTGGCATCAATGAGTTGCTGACGACGAAGGGGCTCCATTCCTACCTTTGGCATGTTTTGCTCCATACAAGCCATAACGAGCGGTGTGTTATTTGCAGTGAGTATGGCACGACTTCCGTAGAAATGGAAAGCCGTGCCCACCTGGGTTTTAGAACGATGCTTTTACATTGATCGCGGCAGTGCGAGGCGCGCCAATCCAGCCAGCATTTGAAACAACTGTACCGAGGTAACTTTCATCAAACAGGTTGTTGATCGTAAGTCGTACGTCAAGTGTTTTAATACCTGGAGCCACATTGTCGAGCATCATGCCAGCGTAGAAATCACTGACGATATACTCGTCTGCTTCCATGGTATTTTCAGCATTCATGTAACGAGGGCCAACGTATTTCGTACTCAGGCCTGCCAGATAGATACCTTTTGCATAATCAAGACTGATGACAGCCATGTCCTGTGCCGTACCTAACACGGTGTTCCCCCTGACAGGGTTTTCCTCGTCGTCATAGGCCGACTTTGTGTACTCAGAATTGTTGTATGTATAAGACGCAAAAATGCTGAGATAGTCCGTTGCCTGCCACTGTGCAGACGCTTCAATTCCGTCTGACTCAACGCCGCCGTCATTGACAAACCCGCCAGCAGCCGCCTCGAGGAAATCGATGCCGTCTGATTGCTCATTACTGATAAAGCGAATCCGGTTGTCAAACTCAATGGTGTAGTACGTCAGGCTGGCATTAAAGCCCGGTGCAGAGTAGCGAACACCAATATCAATGTTTTCCGCTGTTTCCGGCTCAATGAGCGAGACATCTGCATCATCGCGCTCAAAAACAGAATCTTTAATCGCGGCGAAGTTTTCTGCATAACCACCGAATACTTCCAAGCCATCAGCGATGGGCGCTACAAAACCGGCAGACAGTAAAACATCAGAGTCAGAAGATACGTCCAGATCGTTTGACGCGTCAAATAAGTCATTTTTTTCCAGTTCTACGTCAAACTGCTTGGCGCCCAGACGCACTTTTGCAAATCCTAAATCCAGTTCATCTTCGATGTAGTACATCAGCGTCTCAACGGGGAAATCACGGCTATACTGCACCCAGTAAGGAGTGTGATCGTAGTGGAAGCTCGTAGCAGCATCAATGATTTTGTGCCAGTCGCGGTATTCTTCACGGGTGTAGTCTTCGTACCATACACCGGCGCGCAGCACGTTATCCATCTCACCGATTTTAGTGTACCAGGTCAAATCAGCATTAAATCCAACGCGTTCTTTTTTATAATGCGTATGGCGATAAGAGCCTACCGGAACCGCGTTATCATCATAGCAAGCCGGATCGTATTCTGCGCCACTGCCGCCATAAGGAAACGTAAGACTACTCGTACATCCATCCTCAGCGACAAGGGTTTGCCCCGCGGGAGAGACAAAGAAAAGCTGTCCTAAACTCGCTCCGCCGTACACTGTGTTCCCCGAAACCAACTCTGAATTAGGCTGGTTAAGACCGTCATCCGTTACATCGACCAAATAAGGAGGAACCCAATCTCCTCGACCTTTGAGGTTGTGGTAATAGACGTTGGCACTAACATCCACTGCACCGACTGACGCGTCGGCTTGCAGGTATGTGAAGAAGTTTTCCCGCAGAGTCGACCATCCACGACGGTACGCCTGATCTTGGTATGGAATACCAGTCCAGTCACTGGTCAGCTGATCCCACTCTGGGTTTTGTTCAAACTGCGCCGTCCCATAAACCCGTTGGTAGTTGTCTTCGTGCGTATCGTCATAAGAAACGTAGCCGGTAAAATCAATGCCACTAACTAAACTGGTGACTTTCGCTGCGAAGTGGTCACGCGTGTTTTCTGCAGCCTGGTCCATCCAGTCACTGCTTTCCTGTGTAGACATACTTACCCACGCATAAGTATTGTCAACAAGTTCACCTGTTTCATATCGCAAGTAAATTTTCTGAGCGTCGAACTCTCCCATCGTCCCGCTCAACACCATGGTCTCTTCCTGACCTGGGTTGATGGTAGTAAAGTTCAGCGTACCGCCCAGCGCTTCATTTGACCGCGACGCAATATCCGCTGTCCCTTGAGAAACGTCAACCGAACGCAGGTTTTCTGTGTCGATATAACGATTGGCTTTCGCCCCTCCGCCGTAATTCGAATTACCGTTCGCAATTCCATCAACAGTCATACCAATCTGTTGCTGATCTAAGTCAACCTGAAAGCCACGAATAGAGATACTAGTAGACCAATCGTCTGCGCCAAACGTATCCCCTTCGTTGATAAGAACACCAGGAAGGTTATCAACAGTGGCCAACACACTCGTCATGGCTGACTGTTGATTTTTCATATTCTCGTCGGTGGCATTATTCGCATAAGACACACTGCGACCAATTACCTGAATTTCTTCAATGGTATCATTGTTGCCGACGTCAGCAGCTAAAGCTTCTTCTGCTAGCGCGTGGGTATTTACTGTCGTTGCCAACGCTGCAATTACTGACATTCCCAAAAAGCTGGGTTTGCCAAAATTCGTTTTTTTCATGTGTGTTTTCCCAAAGTATGCTTGTTATAGTGGCGTAAGTTAAAACGTTTCAAGCCTACTGAGAGAATGTGACACTTCTGTTTTAATTAATTGACCGTTCAATTAAAAGATGATGACAGTTCTGTTATCCAACATCCCCTTTTCTGTGCCTGTGAACTTCACCTCGGCTAAGCATGCCTTGAGGAATATTTCTCTGCCAACGAATTTGTCGTTATTCACAGTTAGTTCTTTACACCATGGAGATAGTGTCGCACTCTATTTACGGCGAGTTCATTACCAGGAAGAATCGAGAGCGGGAATGCTTTTAAATCAAGAATTAATCCGTTTAATCCAGCATCCATTACACGGCGTATCACTTGTTCACGCTAACGATGACAATGTCAGTACACCACATTCTCTCAGCCTCGACGAAGCACGCCTCATGCCGCTACCTCAGTCGGCTCGGATATGGACGTTAACGGATAGCGGAGAGCGATACCAATCGACGATTGAACTCAGTCGCCGAGAGCAGTTGTACCAGTTAGCCATTGATTGTGAAGGGAAAGGACGGTTCTCTCTTGATATGAACAAAAAATCCCTCACTGTAGATTGGCAAAAAGGGGGAACCGGGCCAGCGCATTACATCCAAACCTTAGCCATATCGCTATTCTTGGAACTCAACAATACCCTCTGCCTGCACGCCAATACCTTGGTAAAGGACAATCAGGCATATTTATTTCTCGCCCCCAGCAGAACGGGAAAGTCTACACTGACAAGCGCAATGACAGAACAGGGTTATCAACTCATTACAGATGACATGGCCGCGCTGTACCAAAGGGATGGTGTGTTTGTGGTTTATCCAAGTTGGCCTAAAGTGAGGTTATGGCCCGATTCTGCCGAGCATTTCTCTCGAACCGCTACATTGCAAAATACAACAAGCCAGCGGGTTCATGCGCGTTTTGCTAAAAAAGAAATCACGTTTAAAAAATCTTTATCCCACAAGGCATATCCTATCGCTGGGATGTATTTACTGGACCGTGATGAGAAATATGACCACCCTGTTACGATATCGACTTTACCGGCAAGTCACGGGCTAATTTTACTCATGCAAAACAGTATGCTCGGTGATGCCTATAAAGCTTTGAGGATAGACGCAACCCGAATGGCGCACATTGCTCGACTTCTCAATACGCTTCCTTTTCAAAAAGTCACCTACCCCACAGGCTTAAAAGCGCTTGCCCGTGTAACCTCTGAACTCGATAAAGCCATTGTTACTGCCCCGAAATAGCACGACGCCGCCCAAAAAGGCGTTGTTTCAGAACTGGCTTGCCCTATAGCCCAACGTCAGTTTTTTTTACACTCTGGATTTAACCCATAAAAAAAGCCAGTTTTTCAACTGGCTTTTCAGAGGTAATACAAAAATTAACCTTGGAAAGGGTTTCTCTTTGTTTGACCGCCTTGTTCATCAGGAATACTTCCTGCGAAACCTTCGGTCAGTTCAGCCAATGTACCTACTTTTTGTAGTTCAGGCTTTGAATAAGTTTGTTTGCTTTCAAAAGCAACAGTCTTATCAGATTTCATAATCTCTTCCTTATGCTTTTTTACGGCGGTTGAAACCCATAAAGCCCAGTGCAGCTGCAAAGATGCCCAGTGTAGCTGGTGCAGGAACAGAAATATCAGTGTCAGTAACGAACTGGAAAGAACCAGCAGTGTCCAACAAAGTTCCATTCATGCCTGTTAGCATCAAGCCACCGAACAATTCATCTTCAACATTCATGTCATACGCACCGCTTACGTTCATATCATCAGAATAGAACATGCGACCGGCGCCAGACCCATTGCCACTTACATCGCCTTCAGCAGTATCAAAAACTACATCACCTGCCCACGCATCGATATAAACTGATTCAATGCCAGAAGCCATGCCGTCGTAAGTAAATGTCCAAGCACCAAGAACACCCGGTGTGGCTGGAGGGTTTTCTGAAATAGAATCCCCTTGCTGAACGAGCGACCAAGATGATCCAGTAACACCACCAGAGTAGCCTTCCATAAACGGCAGGGAAGGATCCATGGAAATTACATCCCAGACCATTGTTTCAACGGACATGTCAGAGAAAGTTACAGTCACTTCCATACCAACCATATCTGCACCTGTTACAGTGGTAATATAGCTAGCTGAAGCCTGACTGCTTAAAAGCAGAGCAAATGCTCCAAATATAGCCGACTTTTTCATTCCATTTTCCTTGTGAGTTTAAAACTACGTGGTTGAATTATTATTGTATTACTAAATAAGCAAATAGCATACCAATAAAAAAATAACTAATTATCACAGTGAGTTAAAAACACACTATTTATTCTACTATTGAAACCACAAAATAAAAATCGCGATCTGTAAAAAAAGCAGACAGAACTTTTTGCAAACAATCGCGATTGCACCTCTCCAGTGCTATAAGAAAACAAGCTTCGAAGCCATGTGCATGTAAAGCATACAATAATTCACCTGGCTTTTGTTTGCAAAAATATCAATTTGTTCGCTTTTATAGCGCTTCGCCTATCTACTTTGCAGCCTATATGTGCATAATACGATGGATTAACCATAACACAGATAGATCCTTGTGAAGCCTTTTGTTTTTCTATTTTGTCAACCTGACGATTTTCACCTCCGGGCCCGGCGTCACCTTGCACGATTGTGGGGCACTGCGAACCACACCGTGATCGACGGCGGGCCGAAGCTTCAAGGGCACATGATTTGTGCGGGATATACAAACCAGCCAATGATCATAGCGGCCGGTTCGACAGACGATGAAAGTAAACTCAATGGCCCTGGTTGTATCGTTCAACTCCCGGATCGCGCCAGTGTTGTAACCGACCCACTCGGTTTACAAGCGCTATATTACGCCAAAATTGATAAGGTCTTGATTTGTAGCAATACCACAGAAGCCATCCTTAGTCTGTTCCGTTTATCTCCGGAGCTCGATGACACCGCACTCAGCGGTTGGCTTGCTGGTCAACCAGTTCCTGAATTATCGCTGTATCGCAACGTTTCTGTACTCCCTGCAGGCTACGCACTTCGCGTTAGCGCTGAAAGTTACACCCTCCACAAGTATTGGGACATTGATCCGGCCAACCGTGTCATCTTGTCCAACGACCAAGAATACGCCACCAGTTTCAGAGCCCTTTTTACCCGGGTTGTCGAAGAATACGTTGGTGATTCCCCTGTCATCGCCTCTCAAATGAGCGGCGGCATGGATTCGACATCCGTTACCGCACTGGCATTACACTGGCAACGACAACACAACAGAAAGTGCATAGCCCTTTCCCACTTCTACCGGCATGATGCCAAGTCGGACGAAAGCGCACTTATCAAAGATATGCGCGCACACCTAAATATTGAAGACTTTCTTTATCAGGATGTGGACCTTGCTCAATATCGCAATTTTCTACAATTATACCCGGCTCATTTTGACCACCCAGGCATCGTATTGTCGCCTCGTTACCGGGACGAAATGCACACACTTGCCAGGCACAACGTAACACTGCTGCTAACGGGTAACGGGGGAGACGAAATGTGCTGGGGACACGCCAGTACTTATACTCAGAGACTAAGAGAGGGCGAACTCAACGTTATAGGTGAAGTGAAACAGGCCTGTAAAGAAACTGACTTAGCATTCTTACCTATTGCCAAATCGCTTTTTGTTAAACCTCTCATCCCCCAGTGGTTAATGAATATGGCGAAACGTTTGAAGGGTCAGTCACCGGGTATCATACCAATGCCTCAATGGATGACGCCGAAAGGAAAAGAACTTGCCAGTGCGTCTTACGCTTTCCACAACCCCTTCGATGCGAAAAAAGACCCGGCCCGCTACGCTCGGTATTTTGCATTGAAAACTACCACGACATTTAACTCAGTGCGTTCTTACGATGCCATTGCATCAGAGTTTGATATCAGGGTGAAACACCCCTTTTTCGATTACCGCATTGCCGAGCACTCATTTGCCGTCCCCCCTGTACAACTTATCCAGGGTGCATACCCCAAGTATATGTTAAGAAATGCGATGACCGAAAGCTTACCGGACTCGGTATGCTGGCGTAAAACCAAAACTACGTTTGACCGCCATTTTGCCAATTTAGTAAGAGAAAATGCGGACAGTCTGCGGGCATGCCTGGCACACCCCTATTTGGCTGATCGGGGCTTAATTGACACGCAACAGGTATTAAAGGCATTTGACGACGCTGTGCATAACAGAAATGGTGGGATAAATGTTGATCTTCTCTTTGTTATTTTGACACAACGCTGGTTGCAGACGTTTCACAAACTATAGAAACGCTCCGTTGCGGGTATTTATGAAAGGCCCGTAAATAAAACACTGGCATTATTGGCTCTTAACTCTGTGTACGAAGACACCACCTCTTCACTATCGTTTATCAGCGTACCGTTGAGGGATAACCAACAATGGGCTTTTGTTGCGCCATCTTCAATCTTTACCCCGAAATGTATCGCGGGAAAAACGTTTATGTGGTGCAACATTTCCATGGTGACAAGGCAACGCCGTAAACAGTTCATGTGCCACAGGTGATGTCTGCCGGCCTTCTCAATGATTGCAATAAAATCCGCGGGGCATGTATTATTTGAATCATCTTCCACCGTTGGAAAAACACGATGCTGCCACTGTTGGTAACTGGTAAAGCGAATGCGAATATGCCACCAAAAAAACGCAATCCAAGCTTTTAAAAACCATTTTTTTTGGGTCGCTGTAAGACGAAAAAACGCCAGCATTACGCCACAACTTCAACTAAACCCTGTTCGTCCAGCTGTTCCAATAATGTCCGGTAATCAGCCCTGACTTCATCGGCATCAACATCAAATTTTTCTGTCATTGCCGCCACAACTTCGTCTTCGCTTTTCCCCTCTTCCAGTAAGGCTATCATGTCACTGCCAACACCGTTAACGGTGAAGTACTCACCATTTTCAGGCTCCAAAATGACCATTTCATCAACCACTTTTTGCGCCAGTACATCAGATTTTAGTTTGTAAGTTGCCATGCCTGCCTCTATTTACTTTTTAGTTGATATTCATGCAGTGTAAACACGTGATCCGCCACGTCAGCAAGTGTCGGATCATGGGAAATCATGATAATGGTAAATGTTTTAAATACTGATTCCAATTCTTCCCGAAACTGTTGCCTGCCCGTTTCATCCAACATGGACGTCGGCTCATCAAACAACAAAATTTGAGGTTTCTTCAACAAAGCCCTGGCCAATGCGATCCGCTGCTTTTGTCCACCAGACAAGCGTATGCCGCCTTCACCAACCATGGTGTTCAAACCATTGGGCAATTGTGCAAGCACAGGCACCAACCCCGCTTGTTTGCATACCCGTTGGACGTCACCTTCTTCAGGCGCTTCCACACCGTAGGTGATGTTGTCGAGAATAGAACCGTTACACAAGACAACATCTTGTGAAACATGACCAATTGCCCCGCGTACAGACGAAGTAGAAGCACTTTGGATATCTTGATCATCGATCAAAATTCTGCCTGACATGGGTTCGTGAAAGCGCATTAACAAATGCAGCAAAGTGGATTTACCCGCGCCGTTTCTTCCAACAATCAAGACTGTTTGTCCCGATTCAATAGCCATTGAAACATTCCGCAATACTGGCTCATCGGGATGGTATGAAAATGTCACCTGATCGAACTCAACCCGGCCGGCACCTAATTTCAAGGGTTTGCCAACTCCATCGGAGGGTTCTCGCTCTTTACCGTGGATCGCCAACAAGCGGGACAATGCGCCAGTCATCTGCATTGTTTGTCCATAAAGACCCGCCAGAACACTCACCGGCCGGGTAAAAATCATGCCGTACAGTAGTAATGTAACGATATCCGCAACTTCAATTTTACCCGCCTTAAACTGGATGAGGCAGACGCCAATAATTGCCATGATACACACTGACGCTAAAAACTGGATAAGGGGAGTAAGCAGGGCTTGATAGCGAAATTGTCGGGTTCTTAATGACAGGACTTCGCCTGTTCTGCTGGCATAGCGGCTTGATTCTGCTTGTTCCCGGTTAAAGGACTTGATCAGGGAGATAGTACTGATATTCTCACTGGCGATCGCCAGTGTATCCGCTTGTTTTTCAACGATTTGCCGGGAAAGAGGATGGATTTGTCGACCGATGAGCTTAGTTACCAGATACACCACAGGGATCAGTGTAATAATCATCAGCGCTACCAGCGGCTCTATCCAATACATCATAATAACCGAACCGAACAGGACTAAAAGATTCGGTACTAGTGTTGTGAGTACACTAGTTACATAGTAACTAACCGTGCCGAGGTCATGGGTTAACAGCGATAACACATCACCTTTTTTCGCATCATGGAAATAGCGAAGAGGGAGGATCTGAATATGATCATAAAGTCGGCAGCTTAAATTCGCCACCAACTTAGCACCCAATACGTTCAGTCTGTAGGTGGACACGAATTTCATCACACACTGCAGAGCAAACAGTGCGCACCAGAGTAATAAGTAGTATCCCACATCGGCAATGTGAACAATTTCGGTGTTTACCAGTTGTCCTGATTGCTTACCAATAATATAGGGAATGGCTAAACTCACCAGCGTTTCAAGAAATAAAACGCCGAAAATCAGAAGAAAACTAGCCATGTAGTTTCGAAAAATATTTCGTCCGAAATACAGGCTACGTTTCCACATTACACACTTCTTTAGTCATTCGGATTGTGATGAAAATTTAAATACAGGCCAACATATTCGCCTAGTATACATTTTTACCCACAAAACCCTTAAAAAAAGTGAAAATCACAATTTTAAAGTCGAGCCACAATGACCAATTGCGAATGTATTCAAGATCGTACTGAACGCGCATCTGCATTTTTTCTACTGTGTCAGTTTCGCCGCGCCAGCCATTTACTTGCGCCCAACCGGTTATACCGGGTTTAATACGGTGTCTCAGCATGTAGTATTTCACTGTCTTGCGATACATTTCATTGTGCGCAACAGCATGAGGACGCGGCCCGACTACAGACATCGTCCCCTGCAAAACATTGATAAATTGAGGCAGTTCATCCAGAGACGTGCGACGTAAGAATGCTCCCAATTTTGTCACCCTCGCATCTCCCTTGGTAGCCTGGGTCACCTTGTCGCCGTCTTCGGTCACTGTCATGGAACGAAATTTCCAAACCTTAATTTTCTTACCGTCAACACCGTATCGGTTTTGTTTAAAAATTACAGGCCCTTTGGAAGTCAGTTTCACCGCGGCGGCAATCAATAACATAGGAATAGCGATGACAGTGAGTATTGCAGAGGCAAGTATAATATCTTCAGCCCGTTTGATTGCCGTCATGGCACCGCGCATGGGCGTATCGAATACACTAATAGTTTGCATATTTCCAATATTACACAACCGGGAGTGCACCATGTTATACATGAAGAAATTAGGCACGAAATGCACTTCTGCATTGGTGTCACCTAACTCATGGAGAATTTGCTCAATGCGGCGGTTTGCAGTCATTGGCAACGTAATAAATACCTGATCAAGTTCACCGGCGCGAACGGCATTAACCGCATCGCAGAGGTTGCCTTCAATAGAAATATCGTCAGGCACGGCCAGTCGGGACAGATCGCGATCGTCGTAGACTCCGCCAATTTTAAACCCTATATGCGGATTTCTTCTCAGCTCACTCACCAGGGCAACTGCGTTTTCGTTCATACCTATAATACCCACTGAACGACTATTGTATCCCTGACGGCGAATACTGTACAAGAACGCTCTCATAGCAAGTCGCCATGAACAGAGAAAAAACGGCGCCACTGTTACCCAACCAACCAGAACAACCCGAGAATAATCTTCGGAAGTTTTGGTAAGGAACAAATAAGTCAGTATAACCACTACACTTACAAACCAGCTTAGCGCTGTATAAAAGATAAGTTCCTTAGTCGTACCTGACCGCCACGAGCGGTATAACCAGAAAAGCTCTGCGGAAAGCAGATAAGTCGTGCTGCCGATAAGGCCAAGCAAGTGATAATGTACCGACATGTCAACAGAATAAGCTGTACCCACAGCCAATAATGTAACTTGTATAATTAGAAAATCGATAAATCGATAAACTATCGCGAATTGATTCACATTATTTCTAACGAAACCGGTCCCCATGAAGTGCCGCCCTTGATATTTAAAAAATACTAATTAGAAACTTTAACGTTAGTAAATACGCATCGTTCACATAAGTTCACTACACCGTTACGCGACATTACATCCACCCAAAACAAAGCAACAAACGTGCCACTTACACCTAATTTTTCTACAACTTAAGATGTAAATTAACGTCTGGAAACGTGTTGTTAGGAAAACATTTCCCTCCACCTATACATAGGCAACTCATTATATATATTCATTATATTTCCTAGCTCCAAAATCGAATTAAGCTAGCCTTTTAGCAGCCATTGACGTTGTAAAGAACCTTGACAAAACCGTGTAAAATAACAATATTTTTAACACAAAAAACACATATCACTTAAAAATATCGAAGTTACGCTTTTTCCTCGTGTATAAAAAGTCTCGTTACTTTCTAATCCCTTGGCAAACTTTATTGACTATTCATGGACTAACCCGCAATAAGGTCAAACAATAGTACATTCTGAGTGAGATACCTACTTTCACCATTGATGTAAAAAAAGCAGACAACAACATAGGATAGATATCCTTTAATTAACAAATATATAGCATAAGCCAGCTAAATTTCAGGCTTTACCCACTGACAATTGGGAGAAAAATGACTTCAATGTGGAATGATTTTTGAATTGGAAACATTTGCCTGGTGACGACTTAATGTATCCGTGTCCCTGATTTAACGAGTACAACACCCTGTTACCTGTGATGTGGCATAGTTTTCCCAATGCCGAAGGCTAAACAAGGAAACGGCTGTCCGTGTCTCATATCACTAACACTTAATTTCGCAGCCATCCGAGAGTTGAATTGTTATGCCTGATAAATTTTCTGCTTTCCGTCTGACAGACACGCTACCACGTTTTTTGGGCGCGATTTTATTGTTGTTCGCTCTGAACTGTCTTTATTATGCAACACTATATGCGGATTTGCACTCAACAGCCCAACAAGTGAATCAAGCGTTTAACGCACTTTACGTAGGGAAAGAAATTCCGACTCCCCTTTCTCATCACACTGAGACAGACGTCGATATGCTTAAGGCTAAACTGCCCCATGACGGCGACGCACAAATAGCAGCTGTGAAAACGCAAATGCTCAACTGGAACCACGAGGGAATGGCCTCGCCTGTAGACGTGCAACAGGCGCTGATGCGCTTATCGAAAACGGAACAAACTCAGCCCACCCATTATCAAGCCTTTGTTGTCCGCATAGCGTTGTTGCACCATTTCAACGTCCCCGATAATAATTTTATCGATGAACTTAACAAAGGGCTGGCAATCGGACCTTTTGAATGGGAATTTCAAAGCTTGATAGCACCCGTGTTAGTGGCGCAATGGCATCGTTTACCCCCTCACGTGCAACAAAAAGCACTGCCAGTCATCCGTGGCGCGCTTCGGCAAAAGCCTACCCGAGAGCGACTAATCGCTACAATGGAAAGAGAAAAAAACGTATCCCCATTCATCCGGTTGTCACCGAGCAAATGGATAACCAAACGTTTGCGTAAAATTGAGAGTGAGCTTGCCAGCAATGAAGTTTAGCTCTGTAAAAGAGTGTGGTCTGTTAGCCATTTTATCTGTCGTTTTTGTTGTTTTTCCCTGGCTCCACGGGCTTGATCTCGTATGGGAACAACTACTTGCAGCAAGCTTCATCTTACTCTTTGCTTCTCTTGGTTTACTTTTCTGCCAATTTCATATTACCCGAAACCGCGTTATCGCATTGTCACTATGGTCTATATGGGTGGTTTACAATACGATTTACCTAATGCCACTACCAGTGAGCTTAATCGAATTTCTGTCCCCTAAAGTACCGTTCTGGTATGCCTACCAAGGTTTGGAGTCGGCACCCCATCTTACCGTTTACTGGCAAGCATCTCTCATTGAATGGGTAAAATTTCTCGCGTTAGCTCTGCTGTTTTTTGCTCTGTTGCTATTTGTAAACACTTCACGCCGCATAACAGGCGCTATCATTGTTATATTTAGCGGAGCGGCGATAACATCATTGTATTCTATTTGTAATTTTATTACCGCCGGTGAATACGAGCTGGTAAACGCCATCCCTCCTTGGAATTATTCTTGGAAAGACGGTATCAGAGGTACATTTAGTTACAAAAACCAATATGCCATTTATTTAGGTATAGCCGCACTTCTTGGTATTGGGTTACTGCTCGATACCCTAAAAGACAAGCGAAAACGCTGGCTAAGCTTCGCGCTATTATTCTTCATTGCAGCCATGGCATATACTCTCATTAACACCAGTAGTAGGGGAGCATTGCTCTCTGTCATAGCGGGTTTAGCCGCTTCGATATTGCTTTATATGCTGCGGCAGCCCCGTATTTTCACGTTACTTTTCTCAGCACGTACCGCACTAATTTGCGCCGTAGTCGTCGGCGTACTGGTGTTCGCTTTTATGCAGTCCTCTATGTACCACCGTTTCTCAGAAGACCAGCTTGATGACAACGGTAGAAACGAACTGCGACAAACGGTACAAAGCGTTATTAGAGACCACCCACTGCTGGGATCCGGCCCCGGAACCTACCCCTATATCCAACATATTTACAAACCCGTTTTGCTTGGCAATTCAAAAATGTCAAAACGGGCACACAATGACTATCTAGAAACAATAGCCACTACTGGCATCGTTGGTTTTTTACTGTTGCTCCTACCCGTCGGCTGGCTTTTAATAAGACAATTTAAAGTTACCAACACACCGCACCCCGGTATTTTATTTGGTTGTCGTGCCGCGACAATCTCATATTTGAGCCAAGCCACTTTCGATACCAATGCGGGTATTTTCTTTTTACCGGTATTATTTGTCAGTTTGCTGAGTATCGGTTTTATTCTTGGCGAAGGGAATTTAACTATAGAAGCAAACGCTCATACTGAGGTGTTGTGACCGTAAGTACAAAACCTGCCCAGTAACGAGGATCCTGAAAGCGACGATGTCGGACTAAATTTTGTCGCGCCTCAAGCATCGCTTCTGCAATGTTGCCTTCATTTTTAGACAGAGCAGCATAGAACAACGCCATAAACTCAGCCGTTGCCCTGTCGGGAACTTTCCACAATGTTGAAATTGTCGCACCCGCACCCTGATACAAATAACCATGACTAAGACTACGCATACCTATACCTTGGTAAGCTTTGCCCATTTCCGTTTCACAAGCGCTAATTACCACCAAATCATTGTGATAAGTTTTAGAAAACAGCATTTCATAAGGCACAAAACCACTTCTGTCTTCTCGTCCGTCAGACGCGGTAACAATTCCAACAACATCCGGATTCTCCGGCGAGTAATAAGCGTGACTACCGACGTGTAATAGCTTTGCGTACCTCGCAGCATCAGACATAAGATTTTCGTCCGTTGCCTGTTCACCGTTGTATGAGAGCACATGAGCTTCAGGAAACGCTTCAGCTATCGATTGAATAGCCATAGCGGTCCATGGCAATGACGGAAAACCCGCGCGCCATTTCATAGCATCTGATGATGGAGTAAGTGTTTTATCGGGGTTTTGCGGGTTGGTAAACGTCACAACGTTGTTCCTGGCACTCGATGGAACATCATCCTCAAAGAAGTCCCTGAGGGACATTACGCGGATAATGGCCATTTCCTGCCCCAAATATCTCGCTCCACGATCGCTTTTCAATGCAGAGAAAGAAACATTCCGCCACTTCCCTTCGGGCATGATATATAGGGTCTTAAAGCCGTGAAAACGAAATAATACTTCTCTGAGCCACTGTGAGATGGACTCATTTGCTGAGTCGCACGTTCCTTCAATGTATTGTTTGGTGATAAGGTAAGCACAGTCTTTTTCCCCTAAGGAAAACAGTTTTAGCATCGCTCGCTCTGTCCCGAGAAAACGTCGAACTTGTTCAAGACCGAAATCACCTTCTTGGATTTCCGGCACTACGCTCGACAATATTTGCTGCTCCCAACGTCGATTTTTAACCAGCATCTGGTTAAATGAAAGCGATTGAATTCCAAACTCCGAGTAATAGGCGTAATCTTCGCCCACGGCGCTACCTTCGATGTGCATATCGCGATTACTTGCCAGTGCCATTCTGTGTCTTCGGAACATGATGCTAGCAAAATGTTCCGACAACATTAACGCGGTTTCAATATCCGCTTCATTACTACTGGGCAATAAGTATGAAAGATACTGGTTTATGAGTGTCCGCGATTGACTTAACCAGTTCATCCCCACCTCATTGCTTTGAAACTTAGTCGAAGCCCCCACAATTTCTTCGAAGGCATGACTAAATACCTGATGAATCTGACCACTTTTTTGTGGTGAATCAGGCTGAGCGAGCAGCAATTCCAGTCTGACATTGGCAATGGCCAGGTTAACAGACAAAGGGTGTTGATCTGTCGTTTCAATATTTTCAATAAGTGGGAGGGCTAAATCCATTCTGCCGGCTTGCCGCAGAACCACCAGCCACTCACTGAGTACTTGCGAGCGATATGCCGTCGTAAACGTATTCGTAATGGTGTCAATTGCTGTGAGGTATTCGGCCTCATCGAAGGCCTCGGGGTGCTCCCGTGTCTCGAGCAACTTTTGCAGAACTCTGGCCCGTTCGAATGACTTTTCTGAAGAAATATAAGTTAAAGCTTCATTGAGGTAATACTCTCCAGCCTCAGGTTCGTCAAGTGCCAACTTGAGCCTGGCCATGTACATAAGCGTGCCAGCGTAATCTTCTTTATCACTGTTGTCTTTGCCATAAGTTAACGACTGTAAATAGTAACGTTGAGCTTTTTGAAGATCGCCAACCAAATAGTACGCCCTGCCCAAATTCGCATAGCTAACTGCAAGTTTCTCGGGTGCAAGTTTATGGGTGTGTTGAAACACCGATGCCCGCAACATGGTCAGATAAAGCGGCAAGTTTCCTTGCCGACGGTAAACCCAGGCCAGGTTGTTTATGAGATCATCCTGCATTTCCTCTTCTTGCAGCCCAGCAGTAGGTTTAAGGCACTGTAAACCGGCATTGAGCTCTCGCTCGGTACTCTGCAGATCTCCCGATAACCGATAATAACTCGCGAGTCCGTTTCTGATCTGTGCACACAACAAGCCATTCTGCTCATTAGGTATCAATGCAAAAGCTTGTGTTAGCTGATTAAATCCAACTTGAGAGGTATCGGGGGATTCGCCTTGCAAAACGCGGCTAAACCCACAATAGGTTAAAAACACAGCTGTTTGCTTGTCGTTAACGAAGGGGTCATCATCGCGTTTGCGATTGCAAAATGCGATAACCTCGTCGTACCTGCGACGAAAAAACTGACTTTCCAAGTACACCAAACTTACTGTTTTAGCGACGTTTACCGGCGCGTTGGGGTAATCATCAAAAAACTTTTGTGCAAGTGAATAGCTCGTGTTGTAATCCATTGTAGTAAGGGCAAACAACATATGCCTGACTTGGATATCCATGGCCAGGTAAGGCCCTTGATAAGAGGAAAAAAAGTGTCGCAGTTGTTGATGTTTTGCGTCTTCTATATTGGTAAAAGAAGAACGTAAATGCTGGTCAATGAAAGACAAATTTTCAACTACTCGGGCTTCATCTGAACCGGACACATGCAGCACGGTACTGCCTTCCTTCGTGCACTGAACATAGTCATCCTTCACATTGAAAACACGATAATATTGCTTCCATGTATCAGGCTCTTCACCACAGATGAAAACAGTCTCTGCCAACACAGTATTTGTGTTAGCCAGGCACAATAAAAGCGAGGCGAGATAAAGCGGTCTGCCCGCTCTACATCGCGCTAACCCGTTGGTAAATTTCGCCTTGGAGTAAACTAATTTCAAGGCCGCTAAAATCACTTAGTCGTTGTCCTTCCAGCGATAACTCGTCATGACAACCTCACCAGGATCGCCATCATTTTCTGCCGGCCCGTCTCTTAACCACGCCAGTGTAGAGCTGTATTCTCTGGATCGCTTACCATTGGATTCGTGCTCATGGGCAATGATAGACACTCTCAACGCCTTAAAGCCCTCAACATCAGTACCGTGTTTGCTATCGAGGGGAATAAGGTTGGAAATAAATATCCCAGCCGGGTCAATAACTTTAAACTCACTTTTTTCCATGATGGCTTGTGCCGTACCGTTCCACAAACCGCCTAAAGACACAGAATAGGTGTTGTCTTTTTCGTTATAGGTAAATTTAACGGGGTAGTTATTACCTAATCCTTCGGGGTGGTAACTGCTTAGAGAAGGGATAATACTGCGATGGTTAACATAGCTGACTCCTGCTTTTGCTGTCGCCCAATAGCCTGCCTTAACGTCGTTCATTATTATTTTCTCCTGTTGTCAGTAAATCAGCCATGGTGAGACGTGATTGATCACTCACTCCGATGTCTGAACAAAAAGTGTGTAAAAACGCACCGTAATCGGGAACTTCACTAAAAGAAGCCCGACTTTCTGGCGCCGCCTGATCGATCGCAAACTTCATTACATCAGCAATTATAATACTGCCCAATTTTCCAAGCCGGTGGCCAGGGTTATCCTCCTGAGCTCCGGCTTCAGCAAGTATATAGGGCCACAAGGGTAGACGTTCATCCTGGTACAACCGATAAAAAGATGCACTTTGTTGCATGGGGTCGATTTTCAACTCCTCCAACACGGCTTCCTCTTCGTGAAGTGTTAAACCTGCCGCACGTGCAAGTTCTGGATAATACGTACATAGACGATATTTACATTCATGGACGGTGGCTAGACTGGCCTTTATTCCTGCGCTAATGTTGCGCTCAGCAATATTCCTGGCAATGGGTATATTCCCCATCCCCGCCACGATAATGAGATTAATCGGTTGAATTTCCTGGGCAAATTCGCCAAAAAAAAGTCCCCAATCGATAGGGGGAATCGCCTTGCCCTTAAAGGGTTGATGAGTAAGAAGCGCATGCAAGTTAAAAGAGTCATTTCCTCTCAACTTGTAGGTTTCGCGAACCATACTATGACCAAATCGAAAGGCTGCATGACTAAACTCAAAGGGGACGCGGTCGACATCACAATCAGGTTGCATCAGCACACTGCCATTGAGTGTGCCAGAGAAATAATATTTATAAACAGCTTTGTCTAATATGGCCGGAAGCCATTCATTCAACACCAACTGATGAAACAAACAAGTGGTAAAATACCTGGCAGTATAAAAAACAGTAGGGTCTGCATGCAGAAAAGGCGGGGTGGCACCACCCAACATGCGTAAAATACGATTGTGTACTCGTTGCCATTGCACGTGAAATTGCAAAATAATGGCGTTGTCGTTGTTACGCGGTTCCGGAAGCAAAGGAGCACCACCACAATCTCGCAGGCAATCCCAGCCATTGTCCGCAAGTTTAAACATACCATATTCGTCAAAGAATATATGAGACGGTAGACCTTGTGCACACCCATATAGGCTATCGAGGTTAAGTATGGGGGTAACCTGTCGGCTTGAATAGTGATTTTGCAACGGATGGGTGGGGGTTATAATGTCATGAGCAATCCACTGCCCCCAATACGTAAAACCAGCGGGTAGCTTATCCCCTAAGGGAATCTGAGGTTTTATCTCTACGCCCTTAACTGAATTTAATTGCGAAACCTCAGGCTCGGGAAACAGACTTTTCATTTTCGCAGTCGAAAACGGTTCTTCCCTATCGGCTGGTAATGGCTCAGACCACGGAATAATAGCTTCTACCATTTCCACAATCTCAGCCTCGGTGGGCACTTTCCTTGTGGATCTACCAAAAAGATAATCCCTATCTCTCACATGCATGACCTGAACTCTTTGTTATAATAGGTATTGAAAGTTACATCTCAGTGACTATTTATAGCATGGTTTTTAACCGTTATTCACGAGTAACTTTCAGTTCGAAACGGTTTATTTCTTTGCTGTTGGCTGTAAAAATGAGTGTGTACAACCCCGAGTCAACCATATCGCGGTCAATAATTAGTGAAACCTCATTGTTACTATTTGGTTTTATTCGGATTTCAGACACCAACTGACTACTGTCAGAAATCAATTTCGCACTAATAGTGTCTCGTAATGTCGGTGGAGCATCACTCACTACCACTTTGAATGCTTCGTCTCTGGCAAAGTTGAGATTAACAGCTTCCGTTGTATGGCTTCTGAAATCTTCCAGGTATACGATCCCCGGACTAACGGTTTCCTGCTTCACTAAAAGGGCTGGCAACCACAACCAGGCCACAATACCTGCGGCAATAGCCGATAATGCCACAGCACTTCGTTTTACGCGGCCGTTTTTCATTGTGCTTACCGCCGGCACACTTGTCACACCACTTTTCAAGCTATCTGTCAGTACCACTTGCTCGGTTTTTGATGGGCAAGCTAACATCTCGGTCTCAAAGTGGATTTCTTCTTCCGGTGAGAGCCGCTTATTGAGGTAGTCTCGAACGAGGTCATCATCAAACAGTTTACTTTCAGACATAGGAATTATTCTTTAAACCTGGATTGGCAGGTTTCGCCAACCCATTCTGGTTATATGAGTGAACCGGCCCGACGAATTCTCTCACCTCAGATTGAACATCCTGAGCAAATTGTTGTATTCGGGTATCCTGCCACTGAGCCGAATGGGCCAGAGCGGTAATGAGCGCCAGAACAACCGCGTTATCAATGGCATCTCTGACATATACAGTAGCATCTTCACTATTTTCAATCAGCGCTCTAAGACGTTGCCTAGCGCGAAAAAGGACGCGATCAAAGTGTGCGGTAGTGAGCGCGTATTCTTCGCACAGTGTCTGTTTATCTTCGTCGTATAAATAGTAACGCGTGAGGAGATCTTTATCGCGTTTAGTCGACAATTGAGCTAACAACCGCCGAACCAAATCCACGTTGTTTTGTTTTTGTACCTGTTGAAGCAGGGATTCCTGCTCCGATTCGAAAGCGTCTGCGTGTTCAGTGTTTTCAGTTTGTCGTCTGGCCTGCTGTCGACGATATGCAATAAGAGTATTGATGCCGGTTTGCCGAATGAAGGAAGCCAATGCATCTGGATTGCGAAGATCGCCATTGCGCAGCTTTCTTATCACAATGACAAAGGTATCCTGCACCAAATCCTCGGCCAGGCTAAAAGTATCTGTTTGACGATAGAGGATAAACAGCAACCCTTGATAGTAATTTTCAATGAGTTGTTTTTCTGCTTGTTTATCGCCGTGAACGATACGGTCAATGAGTTCAGCTGCCGGCACCACTCAGGATTCCACTGTAATAAAGTTGTTGTAAAAGCACCGTCCAACCTTAGCGGGTTACGCACATCAGATCAACGCTAATATCCCCGATATTTCGCACTAAACCTAATAAAAAAGAATCACATAAGATCTAAAGATATTATTTCATGAATGTAGTGAGAGAATTCCAACCGCCAGAACACTTCCTAAACAACAATGAAAAATACCAGGATCAGAGGGAAACATGTCTCAGAAAATTATTGCAGTGGTGCTCCACGGCATTGATGCGCATCAGGAACACAGCGCGGCACAACTCAATACGCACATTGAAAATTACGTGAAAGCCAATGATCTGCAAAACACATCCGTGACCTGGGTTCCTATTCACTGGGCGTGGATCCGCGAACTACGGGGCCATGCCAATGGCACGCTAAACAGCGAAATGAACTATACCCGGCTGTTCAACTATATCAAAACTGCACAGTCAACCTTTACTCTCTATCAAAACGACACGCTTATTAAAGACGAATGTCTGGTTTTGCATAAAACCATTGAACTGCGTTTAATTGAATTGCTCAATCAGCCTCAGCGGTCCTTTGACAAAAACGTTCCTGTATTGGTACTGGCATCTACACCAACAGATATTATTGTCGAAAAGTTTAAATGGAACTCCACTCATCCCGCAAAACGTGCGGATGCAAAACCCTTGCGATTAGAATTGAGTAGTGCCAACGACCACGTCAATCCCAGCAAAGTGTTTAAGTAGCGGTGAAAAAAAATGAGGGAGCTGGCCATAAGCCGGGTTCTGTCATGGGCAATCATTCCTCTAGGCCTGCCATCGCTGACAGGCTCAAGCAACCTACCCGCCTTCCGTGCGGGCCGCACGTATAGAAGGCCTATTTGGTCTTGCTCCGGGTGGAGTTTACCATGCCACACACTGTTACCAGTTGCGCGGTGCGCTCTTACCGCACCCTTTCACCCTTACCGGCGCCGAAGCGCTTAGGCGGTTTACTCTCTGCTGCACTTGTCGTCGGCTCACGCCGCCCAGACGTTATCTGGCACCCTGCCCTGTGGAGCCCGGACTTTCCTCCCCTCTCTTGCGAGAGCAGCGATTGCCAGGCCAGCTCCGCCAAGCATTTTACAGCAGTTTTTTAGCTTTAGCGACACATTCGCAACGACGCCAATAAAAAAGGGGCTCAACGGAAGCCCCTTTGTTAGAGTATATTGCTCAGTTTGGCGTTATGGCGTTGTGGTACACGTCCTGAACGTCGTCACAGTCATTAAGCATGTCCATAAACTTTTCGAACATGGGCATATCTTCTTCACTAATTTCCACTTCCGTCTGTGGAATAAAACTGATTTCTTCGGCGTCGAAGTTGATATCCGGATAAGCATTGGTCAGGGCGGTTTTCACACTGTAAAACTCAGTGTGGGGGGCATATACTGTTATTTTGCCCTCTTCACTTTCAACTTCAGACACATCGACATCTGCGTCCATAAGCACTTCTAATACCGCATCTTCGTCATCGCCCGCAAACTGAAATACAGCCTGGTGATCAAACATGTGGGCTACCGCACCAGGCGCGCCAATTTTCGCATTGGTTTTGGTAAAGCAGTTGCGTACATCAGTAATGGTGCGATTATTATTGTCTGTTAAACAATCCACAATAACCATGCAATTTCCCGGACCAAAGCCCTCATAACGGGCAGGGACGAAATCCTCCCCGGCGCCACCAATTGCTTTATCAATGGCTTTTTCAATTACGTGGCTTGGCACCTGATCTTTCTTCGCTTTCTCAATTAAACGCTTAAGTGAAAGATTTGTATCGGGATCAGGCCCACCGTTTTTTGCACATACGTATATTTCTTTGCCGTATTTAGAATACACTTTGGTTTTTGCGCCAGCCGTTTTGGCCATGGCGTTCTTTCTTACTTCAAATGCTCTACCCATTTTAGGTCTCTGTATCGTACTTTTACCCGACAATGCCCGTGAAAATACAGGCACAGTTTAAAAAATTATTGCGCAGTTTACCGGCTTTGCCGATGAGATAACAGCGTTGTGTTTTTACCGCCTTCTGGGAAGTGAGTGCTCCTGCTAAAGGACATTCGTCTTACCACTTAAGGCAAGTGCTCCCGCGCCAAATAGTCTCTCGACTGCATTTCTTTGAGCCGGCTTAAGCAGCGGCGGAATTCAAAACTCAGTCGACCTTCCGTGTAAAGCTTCTCCAGTTCGACTTCTGCGGTCATGATAAGTTTGACGTGTCGCTCATAGAACTCATCCACCATAGCGATGAAACGGCGTGCAGTATCGTCATTATTCGCCCCCATCTGCTTCACATTTGCAACCAATACGGAATGATAACAACGGCTGAGTTCAATATAGTCGCTCTGACTACGCGGCCCTTCACACAAAGCGGAAAATTCAATTACCAACACGCCATCGGCCTGCATTCGAGTAGGAATACTGCGATTGTTTACTTCGATATTCTGCCCTTGTGTTCCCTTTTCAGGCGCTAACTGTTCGAAATATTCATTTAAGTGCGCATCGCCGTTTTCATCGAGGGGAAAGTGAAAAATTTCAGCCTGTTCGAGAGTTCGCAGGCGGTAATCAATTCCGCTGTCGACGTTAATCACATCGGTATAACGGTTAATGAGGTCGATGGCCGGCAGAAAGCGCGCCCGCTGCAACCCGTTTTTATAGAGATCATCAGGAATAATATTTGACGTTGCCACAAGGGTAATGCCCCTGGCAAATAATTCTTGCATCAGTGTACCTAGAATCATCGCATCGGTAATATCTGATACAAAAAACTCATCAAAGCAAATAACGCGAGCTTCACTGGCTAAGCGATCTGCGACGATTTTCAACGGGTCTACTTCATTGGGTAAAGCCTTTAGCTCAGCGTGCACCCGATGCATAAACCGGTGAAAATGAACCCGCATTTTCTTTTCAAAAGGCAAACAGTCGAAAAACGTATCGACCAAGTAGGTTTTCCCCCGTCCAACTCCGCCGTAAAAATAAAGGCCCTGAATTGGTTCCACCGCCCGCTTTTTACCAAGTAACCCTCTGATTTTACCGCGCACTCCTTTGCGATGTGCCGGTGTTGACGAAATGAACTCGTCATATAACCGCTGTAATGCCATCACGGCATTTTCTTGTGCGGGATCGTGTGAAAACGTGGGAGACTGGAGATCTTGCTGATATTTTTCCCAAGGCGTCATCGACAACACTACTCCTGAAAATTCTGCCTGGAAGGTCGCGGCTGCGCAGACCTCCTTGAAAAATGAAAATATGAACTTAAATTCCGGATAAATACCGGTAAAATCCTCTTCGAGGATAATCATACCGCAAGGGGCGGTAGCAGATGAAGTTTTTACATTGCCAATGTGTCCGATTGTTACAAATCTCAGTCCGATAGCACCGCGTAAAAGGGGCATTTGTATTAAGATATTGCTATAGTCACTTTGAAGTTTTTGCATTTCAGTACTCTCGTTCACCGTACTGTTATCTTTTGGAGAAATTAATGGACGTACTTATTCCTGTTGCCTTATTAGTTGTTGGATTGATCATAGGTTTTTTCATTGGTCGGTTTATGTTTTCGGGCAAAGGCAACACAAAGGCGAATAAACAAGCTGAGCAGAGTATCAAAGAGCTCATGTCTCAACAGGCTGAACATCATATTCATCAAACCCGTCAGGCCGTTGAGTCAATAGAGAAACAGTGCGATGCCCTCAAGCAACATATCAACGAATATGAAGGCTTGCTTAACCAAGGTGAAGACGATACTCCACGCGTGCCGTTTTACGGTGAGCAGGCTACTACTTACTTACGTAATAATATCCAGGGCAGAGAAAAGGCAAAACCCGCCGCTGTGCCTGAAGCGCAACCCAGAGACTTCGCTAACGAAGGTTCTGGTCTGTTTGTCGGCACAACTGGGCAGTCTACCGCAGAGAAAGACTAAATCAGGAACTTTTGCAAACCGCCCGAGTCTGTCAGTGAACGTAACCATATCGCATGTGACATGAAGGAGTTTAAGCGAATATGAAGAAATCTCTACGCCAGATGTTTGTTGTATCGAGCGTTGTAGCGAGTAGTTTAGGCATGTCTGCCAATGCGAATGCCGCCCTGCCTTTTTTCGGAGAAGAAAAAAAGCAGGAGATGCCGACATTAGCGCCAATGCTGGAAGAAGCCATGCCGGCTGTGGTCAGCATTTCTGTGGAAGGCACCCAAACCGCCACCCAACGCGTGCCGGAAATGTTTCGTTATTTCTTTGGCGGCCCTCAAGAGCAAGTACAAGAGCGTCCGTTTAGAGGCTTGGGCTCTGGCGTTATCATTGACGCCGATAAAGGCTACGTTGTAACTAATAATCACGTTGTAGATAATGCCGACGAAATTACAGTCAAGTTAAGTGATGGCCGTGAATTTACAGCGAAGAAACTCGGTGCTGATGAACAGAGCGATATTGCCCTGCTAAAAATTGATGCGGAAGATCTCACGGCACTGCCACTCTCTAATTCAGATAGCATGCGAGTTGGCGATTATGTAGTCGCCATTGGGAATCCCTTCGGCCTTTCTCAAACCGTGACCTCGGGTATTATTTCTGCTATGGGTCGCTCCGGTTTGAACATTGGAGGCTATGAAGACTACATTCAAACTGATGCCGCTATTAACCGCGGAAATTCAGGTGGCGCTTTAGTTAACCTTCGCGGTGAACTCGTGGGTATCAACACTGCTATATTTGGCCCCAACGGTGGAAACGTGGGGATCGGTTTTGCCATACCCAGCAATATGATGAAAAACCTCGTTGATCAAATTGCTGAGTTCGGTGAAGTTCGTCGCGGTCTGCTGGGTATTATGGGCAATGATGTAGACGCCGGCCTGGCTAAAGCCATGGGTGTGAGCTCCAACAGAGGTGCATTTGTCAGGGAAGTCACACCGGAATCTGCTGCTGAAAAAGCAGGGCTCAAAGCCGGTGATATTATCACTGAAGTCAATGGCCGAGAACTCACTGGTTTCCGCGAGCTTGCCGCTAAGATTGCCAGTATGGGCGCAGGCGCAGAAGTGGAACTAACCATTGTACGCGAAGGTGACGAACAAACCGTCATGGTAACGTTGGACGATGCAGCCAACAGCCAGGTAACCGCAGAAACGCTACATCCTGCGCTGGAAGGCGCAACGCTGGTGAACGGTAAAGACGCTGCTGGTAACGATGGCATTCAGGTTTCAGATATAGAACGCAACAGTCCGGCGGCGCGGATCGGTTTGCAAGCCGAGGACGTCATTATAGGCGTAAACCGCCAGCGAGTGAAAACGGTAGCTGAATTCCGCGAAAAGCTTGACGATTCTAAGGACAATGTCATAGCGCTTAATATCAGACGGGGTAATGCCACTATCTACTTACTTATCCGTTAATCTATTCAGCGCCGCAGCCTTTGCTGTGGCGCTGTTTTCATTCAATCTTTTTTGCTGCCGACATCCCCCTTTTTGGACATACTTAGAATCTTTCTGTTCGTCTTGGTGGCACATTACTTATCCCAATTGATATGATAGAATTCTTTTATGAACTTCGCCTCGTTCATCATTTGTAGAGGCAATACGGAATGATACAGGCGTGGCAGGCAAGCAATTCTTCAGTTTTATTTTAAAATCAATTCTTCTTGGCGTAACAGCAGGGGTTCTTCTGTTGTTTTTTATGCCTAATTTACGCACCGGTGCGGGCTTCGCTGATTTCGTGTTTTCAGCCGATAGCACTTTGCCACCGAGGCAAAGCCACTACGCGGCAATTAGTCGCTCTGCGCCGGCAGTAGTGAATATCTACAGCGTGAGTATCGAAACCGACACAGGCTTATTCCGCAGTCGCCCTCGAGAACGCACCAGTTTGGGTTCTGGAGTAATTATGACGGAATCAGGCTATTTACTAACGTGTAACCACGTAGTGGCAAACGCCGACAGTATTTTTGTGGCAGTTCAGGACGGCAGAATTCTCGAAGCGCAAATTGTTGGCACAGACCAACTTACCGACCTGGCTGTTCTCAAGGTAAATGCAGAAGACTTACACGTTATCCCCCAAACTGATGAGCCAGATCTCCACGTCGGCGATCTCGTGATGGCCATAGGAAACCCCTTCGATTTAGGTCAAACCATTACCCACGGCATTGTAAGTCGGGCAGGTAGAAATGGCCTGTCAAATTACGTAGATTTCATTCAAACCGACGCCGTACTCAACCAAGGAAACTCCGGTGGGGCATTAGTAGACAGTAACGGAACACTGGTGGGGATCACCAACGCCAACTTTCAGGTCAGAGATTCACGCAGTGGGGTGAGAAATGTCGATGGAATAAATTTCGCTGTTCCTTATGAGCTTGCGAAACGAGTGATGGACGAAATAATCCAGAAAGGCAAGGTTATTCGCGGTCAATTGGGCTTTATTGGCAGTGAAGTAAGAGATCGCCCAGGTATTGAAGTTACCGCGGTTGCCTCTACCAGCCCGGCTGATCAGGCAGGGTTGCGGGCTGGTGACGTGATTGTTGCAATAGACGGAATTCGCCTTGAAAGTGCTTCAAAAACACTGGATATGATTGCCGAAACCGAACCGGGTAAAACCCTCGAACTTGAAATCAGCCGCAATGGCAATAGCATGAAAATTAAGGCGACAGTCGCTGAGTTAGGGCAACCGGGTGGCAACGGTAGTACACGCTAGTTGTGACTTGCCTGTTACAGGCAAAAGCCTCTGAGACAAAAAAACCGGTTAGCCCCGGTTTTTTCTTGCATTACACTTATCTTTGCTTTGACAATAGTGTTCAGCTTTCGCCGTATTGCCAGGTTTAACACCTTCCGCTACTGCATAAGGTGGCTCACCAAGAAAGATAATTGTAACCAGCATCAGTGAAAAAAGTACCGCAGGGATAGCATTTTTCGGATCTGACGCTAGACGATTTAAAATGTAACGATGTAAAGAGAAGAACTTTCTCACGCGCACACCCCACCCGATAACCTTACTTTAATGTTTATTATTTTTATATTTTCGACTACAAAATCTGTAATAAAACCACAGATCAAATGAAAGCTAATGTATAACATACATTGCAGAAAGTTGACACCCACATCGCATTTCGTTCTTTGTTTTTTCGAATTTTTTCTGTTATTTCCTGACCATTTGTACATGCCTTCAACACCTTGTAAACACGTTGTAAAATTTTCAGTTTAATGACGTGTTTATCTTAAAAGAGGATAGGTTGTCGATCAGATCAAAAGCGTCATAAATTGTGTAAAATTGTAACCTTCTCTTTTTTGCACTCCTTTGACACGGTACTCTATGTGTGTGTTTTACGCAGGATTCTAATTTTTTGAAGCGCTCGCTTGTTTTCCTTTATTTCATTTTCGTAACTTTTCGGGGCTACGCCGACGATACGTGTGAACCTGATGCGTGTGTTGCGGCAGACTCATTCCGTTTCGCCTTGGCCATTGGTTATGGACAACGCACAAACCCGCTGCGTAATGGGGACAATCAAAACCTCGTTCTCATTGGAGACTTTGCTTGGTATGGCAAAGCGTTTTACATAGACAACCTTGAAATCGGTTATCAGTGGCACGAAGGAAATGCGCTAAGTGTGAATACCTATATCACTTATGACCGCGAAGCCCGGCCATTTCATTTTTTCGACGGCTTCGACGCAAGTCCTCTGGACATGTTCACCGCCAGCGAAATCATATCCTCGCCAGGTGGCGTCACTTCTCGCATTAGCATTGAATCACTAGCAAGAAGGAACAATGGCGTCCATGGCGGAGTAAGACTCAACGCAAGCCACGGCGACAATGTTGTTCGCTTAGCTGTTGAACACGACTTAGCAAATGTTCACCAGGGAATAAAAGTTCAGCTTACTTATCGCTACCGCATGAAATTTGCTGACTGGCTAGTCTCAGTTGGCCCTCAAATCACCTGGCACGATGCCGCTTTTAACGATTATTATTACGGTATATCTGCTCGTGATACCGCAGATTCCCGTTTGTGGTACACAAGTAGCAGCGGGTTTAGGCCTGGCGCCAACTTTTCCCTGACGAAGCAGTTAAATTCACAATGGGGAGTCTTGTTCTTTGCAAGGTACCAGCATTTGCCATCCTCCCTAACTCGAAGTCCAATCGTTGACCAAAACCATATCCGCACGGTTTTCGCTGGCTTAACTTACGCGTTCTGAGGTGTTGCATTGACAGGGAAGAAATTAGCACTGCTTGTAACGGGTATCACATTGCCTTTGTGGGCATTCGCTGTACAGGAAGAATGGCAGGTATCACCGCAAACTTGTATCACGGCCTATTTTGGCGACCAGTGCAACATGGACGTGTCAATTCACTTACCTTCGGATCAGAGATTTCCTCTATGTCTATACTTAGAATCGGAGCATCTGAGCTGTTTTCAGCGCAAAGGCAATTTCACTCAACAAGTTAACCTGCGCGAAGACAGTTTGCTATATATAAAAGATAGGACGGGAAACACAGTTTTCTCACAAAAACTAATGGTGAAATGGGAGTATCGACAAGACAAACGTCGGGTTAGAGATCCTTGGAGTCTGTTTTAATGCCGCATATTATCCTTGTTGAAGACGACGCCAGATTAAGAACGCTGGTAAGACATTTTCTTGTTCAAAATCAGTTTGATGTCACTGATATGCCAGACGGCAACTCGCTGCTTTCCACAGTCAAAGTGTCGCCGCCTTCCCTTGTTATTTTGGATGTCATGCTACCCGGTGATGACGGTTTCTCCCTGTGTAAACAGCTACGCAGGCACTATCAGGGCCCACTGTTGTTCATGACGGCCAAAGACGATGACTTCGATCAGGTTTTAGGACTTGAAATTGGGGCCGACGACTACATCACTAAACCTATAGAACCCAGGGTTTTACTGGCTCGAATAAATGCCATACTGAGAAGAGCGTCGGTGAATCATCACCCGGCACAAAGCGAATCTCCTCCGGTGTTAACCTTTGGCAAACTCACTATCGATAGAGCTGCGCGATCTGTTACTCTGGCTGGGGAAACAATCAATTTAACCAGCCATGAATTCGACATGTTGTGGCTGTTGGCCGAAAATGCGGCTTCTGTCGTAGACAGAAATACCATCTACGAAGAGATCATCGGTCGCGAATACGATGGTCTCGACCGCTCAGCCGATGTAAGAGTATCGAGATTGCGAAAAAAGTTGAAAGACAATGCAAGCAACCCATACCGAATAAAAACCATTTGGGGTAAAGGCTTCTTCTTTGTCGCCGATGCCTGGAACTAGTGTGACCCGACTTTTCCTGAGCTTTTACTTATTTATAGCCATTGCCATTGTGGGCCTCAGTGCTGCGTTGGAGCCTTTTTTCTATGGTAATGACAAACAACTTCCCCCTTCCGCCAAAGAGATCAAAACACAATTAGAAGGTCTCTCCGGCGAAGCACGGGCACACGTAGTCGCTCAACTTACCACCCATCAGCCGCAGGTACTGCCGCTGTCTTCACTCGCATTTAGTGAAGAGACCCTCACCGACCTGCTCCATGGCGAAGTCATCGCTCTGTTTTACCAAAATACAGTGCAACTGTATGCACGTGCGGATGATGAAAGCTTATACGAATTTACTTTTCCGGCTGGCTCGGATGCGCCGCCAGCCACCTTGTACAGCCTGGTTTTCTTTATTGCGCTAGGTCTTGTTGTGGCTCTTTGGATCTGGCCTCTTTGGCGCGATCTTTCCAACATCACAAAAGGTATCAAAACGGTGGATCCGGATGGATCTATTCCCCCCATTGTTGTGCCAAAACGCTCTGTGGTTGCGCCTATAGCGTCGGCGCTAAACGCACTGAGTCAACAAGTTTCTGAACTATTGGCACGGCACAAAGAGATGACAGGCGCGGTCGCCCACGAGTTGCGTACACCACTGGCACGACTGAAGTTTACGCTGGGAAGCAATGATACTCCAGACCAGGAAAGCTGGTTTGCCATGCGTGAAGATGTCAATGAATTGGAAAGGATGGTCCAGGAAATGCTCGACTATTTGCGGCACGACGGCAAGCCCCCAGAACTAAATGTCAGTCACATTCCCGTTGCCGCGTTGCTCGAAAATATTGTACAACGGGTAAAGCCCCAATCAAAAAACATAAACATCCATATCCTACCCACCTCACTAAACGTGATGGGAGATGGCTACTTTATTGAACGCGCTATTGAAAACATTGTGCTCAATGCAGTCAGACATGCGCATTCGAAGGTGTTGTTATCTGCCGAGCAGAGCAAGGGGTTTGTGGTTATTCACGTAGAAGACGATGGCCCGGGAGTCGCACCTCAGGATGCCGAGAAGATTTTTACTCCCTTCTTTCGCCCAGACAGTGCCAGAAGCAGAGAACGCGGCGGTGCCGGATTGGGCCTGGCGATTGTAAAGCGTATTCAAAGCTGGCATCACGGCTATTGCTCTGTAACAAAGAGTAAGCTGGGGGGGGCGAATTTTTCCATTAGCTACCCCACCCGTACTTAACTCATTTTGCTACTCTTTCTCTCTGCGGATATTTGCCCCCAATGCACTGAGTTTTTCTTCAATACGCTCATAACCACGATCGAGGTGATAAATTCTAGTGACATGGGTTTCGCCTTCGGCAATTAATCCGGCAATGACCAGACTGGCAGAAGCCCGAAGATCGGTAGCCATTACAGGAGCTCCTTTGAGTACTGAGCTTCCTTTAGACACCGCACTATTAGCTTCCAACGCGATTTCTGCCCCCATGCGTTGAAGTTCAGGTACGTGCATAAAACGGTTTTCAAAAATAGTTTCTGTTATTACGCCCGTGCCGTTCGCAACACAGTTTAAGGTAACAAACTGAGCCTGCATATCAGTAGGAAACCCCGGATGGGGTGCGGTTTTAACCTGTACAGCCACCGGTGTTTTCCCTTCCATATCAAGCGCGATCCAGTCTTCACCGGTAGTTATTGTTGCCCCGGCCTGGCGCAATTTATTCAGTACCGCTTCTAGCGTTTCCGGTGCCGCATGAGTACAGGTGATCTTTCCGCCAGAGACAGCTGCCGCAACCAAAAAAGTACCCGTTTCAATGCGATCGGGTAATACTCGGTAATCACAACCATGCAAGCGTTCAACGCCTTCAATGGTAATGTGATCCGAGCCCGCGCCTTTGACTTTCGCCCCCATCTGATTCAGGCAATTTGCCAAATCAACAATTTCCGGTTCCCGGGCTGCATTTTCAAGCTCCGTTGTGCCATCCGCCAATGCAGCAGCCATCATCAGATTCTCAGTTGCGCCCACACTCACCACGTCCATGAAGATGCGTGCGCCTTTCAACCGCCCCTCAACTTTTGCCCGAATGTAACCTTCGTCAACCTCAATATGGGCTCCCATTTGTTCAAGGCCTGACAAATGCAAATTGACTGGTCTGGCGCCAATAGCGCAGCCACCGGGCAGGGATACATTCGCCTGTCCCTGCTTTGCAAGCAATGGACCTAACACCAGAATTGAGGCGCGCATGGTTTTCACCAATTCATAAGACGCGGTTACACTTTGCAAGCTGGCAGCAGAAATACGAATTTCGTTGTTGTCAGGCTTGCTTATCTCGGCACCCAGCTGCTTGAGCAACGCAGTCGTCGTATTGATGTCCCGCAAATTTGGCACATTGGTAAAGCGACAAGGTTCGTCGGTGAGCAATGGTGTCATAAGGAGTGGCAAAGCCGCATTTTTGGCTCCACTAATGCGAACTTCACCTTGTAGAGGCGGACTTTGTTTAATAACTAGTTTATCCACGTAGCAACAACCGTCATTGAGGTAAGTGAAACTGGCGCTCGCGCTGCCAGTCGGCTTCGGAAAAGGTTTTGATTGAAATGGCGTGCATAGTGCCGTCAGAAATTTTATCTTGCAATGGGCCGTAAACGGCTTGTTGACGTTGCACCCGACTCATTTTATTAAAGCTATCGCTGACGGCAATAACAGTGTAGTGCGAGCCTTCGCCTTTGACATAGACTTCAGTAAGTTCCAACTTGTCTTTTAACAAGGCTTCAATTTCAGATATTTCCATGATTCTTCATTCTGCCATATGGAGGATTAGGTTACGGGTAAAAGCGTATCGACTTCGCTGATCCTGGCGAGTTTCAGAAGTTTATCTGGTACCTGTGCTAATGACACATCAACATTGTGTCCTTTGCCATCACGCACTGCGTTAATTAACCAAGCTAAACCTGCACTGTCAATTCTCTCAACATCTCCTAGATCGAGAACACACTTACCCAAATTTGCCAGTGAGGCCTTTTCGGCGGAGTTTAGCATACCCCACCAATTTTTGGCGAGGGTATCACGGTCAAGATGACCGTGAATATGCACAACGCCGGTATCGTTTAGCTGAAAAAGGCTCACGAGGCGTCCTTTTCTTTAGCTTGTTTGACTTGCTCACCCACCGGTTGTTCAATTTTTTCCCGCATCAGCTTAATGACCGCGTCAATGCCTTCCTGTCTTAAGATGGGTTCAAACTCAGCGCGCTTACTGTTCAACAAGCTGATACCCTCAGCAACCATATCATAGGCTTTCCACTCATTGGTACGACTGTCTTTGCGCACCTGGAATGCGACTTTAATTTCCGGACGCCCCGGGTCCTGTACGACGGCACGTACGGTGACAGATTTCTGACCTGCGAAATTACTTTCCGGTTCAAACACCACATTTTGGTCATCGTAATACCCCATGGCCACGGCGTAGGTGGTAATCAGGTACTGACGAAATACCTGCACATACTCGGACAACTTCTCTTTGGGAACGGACTTAAAATATTTTCCCAGTACTTTAAATGCCGCAAACTGATAGTCGATGTGAGGCAATAACTCCTCTTTCATTATCGTGCGTAATAGCTCAGGATCTTGCTCAATTTGACTCTGACTGTCCTTAATTCGGTCAAAGGTTTTCAGACCAACGGTTTTAACCAATTGATACGGATTTTCCTCATTGACCTCCTGTGCATTCACAGAAGTGACCACACTGGCGAATAAAAGACCGGCCAAAAGCAATAATTTTTTCAATGGAAACTCTCCTAAAGTTACAAATTTGGTGCTCATCTCATTTTGTAGCGCTGAACAGACAGACCAGAACCGCAACGAAATGATTTCAGATTACTCGTCTTTACCGCCGCGGTTGAACAAGAACTGCCCTATCAGATCTTCCAGCACCAGTGCTGATTTGGTGTCCTGTAGATAGTCTCCGTCTTTGAGTTCTTCAACCCCATCAAAAGAAAAACCTGGCTGAAATCCGACGTACTGCTCACCAAGCAGGCCAGATGTCAGGATTGACACAGAACTGGTGTCGGGAAATCCTTCATATGCCGTGGAAATACTCAACGTAACAACGGGGGTGTAATCGTCCTTGTCCAGGTGAATATCTGCAACACGTCCAATGGTTACGCCACCCACCTTCACCGCTGAGCGCACTTTCAAGCCGCCGATGTTGTCGAATTTCGCATAGAGATTGTACGTGTCTCCGGCATTCGTCATTGTTTGATTTGCGACTTTTAGCGCCAGCAATAAAATAGCGCCAATGGTCAGGACAATAAAAACGCCAACCATGAGTTCAGTCTTGTACTTATTCATTACTTTCCCCTACTCAATTCCGAACATCAGGGCGGTGAGTACGAAATCCAACCCCAATACAGCTAAAGATGAAAAAACAACGGTTTCGGTTGTCGCTTTACTGATCCCTTCCGAAGTGGGGATTGAATCATAGCCTTTAAAAATGGCAATCCAGGTCACAACCAGGGCGAATACGAGGCTTTTTATCACCCCATTTATAACATCCTTCTCCCATTCAACCGTTGATTGCATCAACGACCAATAGCTACCGGCATCCACTCCCAACCAGTCGACACCTACCAGATGTCCGCCTAAAATACCCACCGCACTAAAAATAACAGCCAGGGCGGGCATGGAAATCATTCCCGCCCAAAAACGGGGCGCCACCACTCGGCGCAGCGGGTCGACCGCCATCATTTCCAGACTGGACAATTGTTCAGTGGCTTTCATCAAGCCAATTTCCGCCGTGAGTGCAGAGCCTGCCCTACCGGCGAATAGCAGAGCAGTTACCACCGGCCCGAGTTCTCTTAACAGAGACAACGCAACCATGGGTCCAAGACTTCCCTCTGCCCCATAATCCACGAGAATCGTATAGCCCTGTAACGCCATTACCATGCCAATAAATAATCCTGACACAACAATAATTAACAAAGACTGAACACCCACGACATAGATCTGACGAACAGTCAAATACACATTTTTCAGTTTTGGAAGAGAGGCCAGCGCACCAAACAACATCAACCCTGCTCGGCCTATGGCAGCCACTTTGCCGATGGTTTCGCGACCAATGTGTTGGAAAAGATTCATGATCCCTCTCCCAGCAAGCTGTCTTTCAACGGCGGCGCCGGATAGTGGAAAGGCACGGGACCGTCGGCTTCTCCATTCAGAAACTGTTGTACAAGGGCGGAATCACTGTTGCGGATATCATCAGGCGTGCCTTTACCAATGATGCGTTTATCAGCAAGAATGTAAATGTAGTCTGCAATCGTCAGCACTTCAGTTACATCGTGGGTAACAACGATACTGGTAACATCCAAAGCGTCATTTAATTCGCGGATGAGTTTCACCAGCACGCCCATGGATATGGGGTCCTGCCCGGCGAATGGCTCGTCGTACATAATGAGATCCGGATCAAGAGCAATGGAACGGGCCAGCGCAGCGCGCCTTGCCATGCCGCCAGACAACTCACTGGGCATCATATTGACCGCTCCTCGCAGCCCCACAGCCTGTAGCTTAAGTGCGACAATAGTGTCGATAATATCGTCGCTCAGACGGGTGTGTTCTTTGAGTGGAAAAGCGACATTGTCCCCTACCGTCATATCAGTAAATAAAGCACCGCTTTGAAATAGCATGCTCATTCTTCTGCGCGCGGCGTACAACTCGCCCCGACTCATGGAAACAACACTGGTGTTGTCAAACAGAATATCGCCTGAATCGGGTAACAGTTGACCGCCAATGAGTCTGAGCAAGGTGGTTTTTCCGATACCGCTGGGTCCCATCACCGCCGTGATTTTTCCTTTCGGTACTTCAATGGAGACATTGTCGTAGATCACCCGATCGCCGCGACGAAATGTCATGTTATCTATCTCGACTAAATTTCCCATAAAGTTTGAAATTACGTTTCCTTTCAGTGTCGCGAGAACATCGCGTTAGCTGACTAAATTAAAAACTACACACTACAGTGTAGTTTTTTTTGCAATTGTACGTGTTTTCAATCACGAGGCAAAAGCGAAAAAGTTACAAGTTATGTTCGTTTTTATCGAACTGCGGGTCTGGGATAGCAAAACACAGGCCAGAAGTAAAACGCCCTCAAGCCATACCACAGTGCTAGACGGAACTTACCTCCAACAATTGGCGATATGGAAAACCTCGGGAGAGACAATGCCTCCCACTATCGGGTAAATTGATGGGGAAACGTTCAGACCGTTCCCTTCAACCACTTATTGCACCTCGCTTTTAAACCCACAACGCGATTTGTGCATATATGCCTGTACAGGAGTGTATTATTTTGATTCTACTGAAATCATGGGCAAAAGCCCTAGTTTTTGCGACAATCAGAAAAAACAAAGGATGAATGGTTTATTGTGTTTCTTTCTGTCTGTATTTTTCTGCTCGGTTTAGCAGTACTTAGCTGGAGCGCGGACCGTTTTGTTTACGGCGCATCAGCATTGGCGAAGAATATCGGCATTTCCCCAATGATGATTGGCTTAACCATTGTTGCTATGGGGTCGTCAGCACCTGAGATAGTCGTATCCGCCATTGCGTCTGCCAATGGCAACATGAATACTGCTGTGGGCAATGTACTCGGGTCAAACATAACCAATATCGCCCTTGTGCTCGGCGCAACGGCATTGATCTCTCCACTGGTTGTTCGCTCCCTCACCTTGAAACGGGAATTTCCCGTGCTCTTGATGGTAACCATGCTGGCCATGTTATTTTTACACAATGGTTCTCTTACGTCAGTAGAAGGGATTATACTCTTGGCGCTGTTTATTTTCGTGTTGGCCGCCATGGCCTGGATATCACTTGAGGTTGACAAGGAAGACCCTTTAGTAGCGGAGACAAACAGCGAGATCCCTTCAGATGTGCAAACTAAGCACGCCGTGCTGTGGGTTGGCGTTGGCATACTTCTACTGCCACTCAGCGCCCAGTTTATGGTAACCGCTGCGGTGGATATTGCCCATACTTTTGGGATATCTGATCTTGTCATCGGGCTTACGATTATCGCTTTGGGAACCAGTTTACCTGAACTGGCAACAAGTATTGCCGGCGTGCGCAAGGGCGAAAGTGACCTGGTGTTGGGAAACATCATTGGTTCGAATATATTTAACTTACTGGCAGTACTTGGCATGCCGGGGCTGATAGCACCAGGATTACTGGACGAAGATGTTTACAATCGGGACATGTGGGTCATGTTCGCGCTAACCGTTATGCTCTTTTTCCTCAGTTTTAATTTTATTGGCAAGCGAGAACTGGGCAGAATTGAAGGTGGTATCTTCGTTCTGTGTTTTGTTGCTTATCAATTTTGGCTTTTTGGATAATATGAACAGCAACGCTTATATTGAATCCGCAAAACGGGTTATCAAGATAGAATCGGACGCCGTCAGCGCCCTCACAGACCGCTTAAACGAGCATTTCACTGCAGCCTGCACCTGTCTTGCAGGGTGTCAGGGAAAAGTGGTAGTGAGTGGAATGGGAAAGTCGGGCCATATTGGCAATAAGATTGCAGCTACCTTAGCAAGCACGGGCACACCCGCTTTTTTTATGCATCCCGGAGAAGCCAATCACGGTGATCTCGGCATGCTCAGCAGCAGTGATGTCCTGTTGGCCATCTCCAACTCTGGGGAGACCAACGAGTTACTAAGTCTGTTGCCTGTGGTAAAAAGGCTCAATGTACCCGTGATTGCCATGACAAACAGCGCCACTAGCAGTTTAGGGCAATACGCCGATATTTTTCTCGATATCAGTGTTAAACAAGAAGCCTGTTCATTGGGGCTTGCTCCCACATCCAGCACCACCGCGACCCTGGTAATGGGCGACGCGCTGGCTGTGGCTTTACTCGACGCCAAAGGCTTCACTCCGGATGATTTCGCTCTCTCTCACCCCGGTGGCAGTTTGGGGCGGAAATTGCTGTTAAAAGTGAAAGATATTATGATAACTGGCAGTGAATTACCTCTGGTTACTAAAGAAGCAACAGTAACCGAAGCACTGCTTGAAATTTCAACCAAAGGCCTGGGAATGACGGGCATTATCAACAGTCGGGGGGAACTGGCTGGCATATTCACAGACGGCGACTTGCGACGTATTTTGGACGCCAGAACAGACATTCACACCACCTCGGTAGGAACAGTTATGACCGAAGGAGGACGCGTTACTCAACCAGATACCCTGGCGGTTGAGGCGCTTAATGTCATGGAAACCCATCGAATCAGCGCACTGATTGTGGTAGACGAATATCACAAGCCAGTAGGTGCGTTTAATATGCATATGTTGCTAAAAGCAGGAGTAATTTAATGGGCCATGAAGTCACGTTTTACGGTGTTATCAGCGAAGAGCGGTTCGAAAAACTAAAATCACTCAAGTTATTAGTGTGTGACGTTGATGGTGTTTTTTCAGATGGACGGATTTACCTTGGCAACGACGGCGAAGAACTCAAAGCCTTTCATACCCGCGATGGTTATGGGGTAAAAGCACTGATCAACAGCGGTGTTGACGTTGCTATCATTACCGGCCGCGACTCAGCCATTGTGAAGAACCGCATGACATCACTCAGTGTGTCTCATATTATTCAAGGACAGGAAAACAAAGCCGAGGCTATCGCCGGGCTTTGCAATAGCCTCGGTTTGGCGTCGTCCCAAGTCGCCGCAATAGGCGACGATATGCCCGATCTCGGTATGTATGCATATGCGGATACAAAAATTGCCGTGAAAGACGCTCACCCTGCGGTGACGCGAGAAGCAAATTGGATCACCACCCAACGAGGCGGATTTGGCGCAGTACGCGAAGTATGCGATGTGATTATGCAGGCGTTGGGTACGCTGGAGACCATTCACGGAGCCAGTATATGAACCGATTAGGCATCAGTATTTCAGCATTGTTTGTATTGGCATTGTTGATGTACATGCCTGTGTGGATGGCAGAAGACAACAGTGAAAAAACCAAAACCGGCTCAGATGCATTGCGCCCTGCCTATAAAGCGAAAAACCTCACTACCACGCTTTACAACAGCGAGGGAAAACGCAATCACGAAGTTTTCGCCACCGCCATGGAACACTATGACCAATTGGGCTTTGTACTTTTCGCCAACCCCAAATATACGGTTTTTGTCGACGAGGGCAGCCCTCCCTGGCAAGTTACCGCAGAAGAAGGCACACTGTACAACAATGATTTGATCCAACTGGAAAACCAGGTGGTCATTAAAAGTCAAAATAAAAATGAGTTTATCCAAACCATTACAACTGACTTTATCAAAGTAAACCTGAACGACAAGACCATGACCTCTGATCAACCCGTAGAAATCCGCGGTGCTGATACAGTGATCGAGAGCCATGGGTTTAACGCAAATCTGCGCACACAAAAATACGAGTTGATAGACCATGTTCAAACAACGTATTCCCCTGGCAATTAATGTTCTAGGGCTGTCTGTATTCCTTGCCACAGCGCATGTGGCCGCTGATACCGACGATTTTGATCAACCCATTACTGTAGATGCCAATTCTCAGTTCATCGATGGCAAGAAAAAAACCTCTGTTTTTAAAGACAACGTTAAGATTACCCAGGGGTCGCTTGTTATTGAAGCCGATGAAGTGGAAGTCATTGCATCTGAGGGCGAGGGAAAAGAAATATTTATAGCCAGAGGGCAGCCAGCCAAGTACTCTCAAACACTGGACGACGGCGCACAAGTGAAGGCCAGTGCCGAGACAATTCGCTACGAAGTGTTCAGGCAATTGATATCCCTTAACGGCAGTGCAAAAATCCAACAAGACACCAGTATGGTTCAGGGCGAGAGCATTACCTACGACATGGCAAAAGAACAGCTGCAGGCCACCGGTGGTGAAAACAGTGCAAATGGAAGGGTAACGACAGTTTTCCGTCCAGACGCCATAAAAGCAAAAGATAAAAACGACACCGATAACGACGGAGAAAACAAGTAGTCATGGCCACATTATCAGCGTCGCATCTCGCTAAGTCTTATAAATCCAGACAAGTAGTACGGGATGTGAGTCTGTCGGTATCAACCGGACAAATTGTCGGTCTGTTAGGGCCTAACGGCGCAGGGAAAACCACTACATTTTACATGATTGTAGGGCTGGTTCCTTTGGATAAAGGCAAGATAACTATTGACAGTCAAGAGCTTACCCATCAACCCATGCACGAACGGGCGCGTCGGGGAATCGGCTACCTTCCACAGGAAGCGTCCATTTTTCGCAAACTCACCGTGCATGAAAATATCATGGCCATTCTGCAAACTCGTAAAGATTTAAAAACGCACCAGCGGGAAGCAGAAGCAGATTCTCTGCTTGATGAATTCAATATTAACCATATACGCAATAGTACAGGTATGAGTTTGTCGGGTGGAGAGCGCCGAAGAGTGGAAATTGCACGAGCGTTGGCAGCGAACCCACAATTTATTTTACTCGATGAGCCCTTCGCCGGTGTTGATCCTATTTCGGTTAATGATATAAAGAAGATCATTCAGCATTTGCGTGACAGAGGTATTGGTATACTTATCACTGATCACAATGTGCGCGAGACACTGGACGTATGCGAAGAAGCATATATTGTCAGTCATGGGGAACTCATTGCTCAGGGCACTGCCGAAGAAGTATTGAGTAACCAAAAAGTGCGAGATGTATACCTAGGCGAACAATTCAGGCTATAGTTAAGATAGCCCGGATAGAAATGCGAATTAGCGCAGGCACGACAGGCATTCTGTCGGGTATCCTTTTTAAGAGTTATAATAAGACGTAGATGAAACCATCTTTACAATTAAAATTTAGTCAACAACTCACCATGACGCCGCAGTTACAGCAGGCCATCAAATTGCTGCAACTGTCTACGCTCGACTTACAACAGGAAATTCAGGAAGCTCTGGATTCAAACCCCTTGTTGGAAATCGATGAAGGCGCAGATAACGACGTTGTTGAGAAAAATAATATTGATAACGACGACAGTATGCAGGAATCTGCGAGCGCCTCGACGTCAGATAATATGGACACGGGCGAAGCACTGGAGAAAAACGACTTACCGGATGAGCTTCCCATCGACAGTACGTGGGATGAATACATTTCTGCATCATCAGCTCCAGCTCCTGGTCCATCGTCTGGCGGTGATGACGAACAGGTTTTTCAAGGTGAAACCACCGAAAATATCCAGGACCACTTGTTGTGGCAAATGCGGTTAACGCCCTTCTCTGAGACCGATCGTGCCATTGCCATGGCCATTATCGATTCCATTGACGAATCTGGTTACCTCACCGTTACCGTTGAAGACATTCTGCAAAGTGTTAACAGTGACGACATGGAAGAGCCCGTAGAAGAAGATGAGGTAGAATGTGTATTGAAGCGCATTCAGATGTTCGACCCCATTGGCTCAGGCTCCAGAACGCCTCAGGAGTGCTTACTGGTGCAACTGAATCAGTTTGCCCCGGAAACACCATGGTTAGAAGAAGCCAAGCTGATTTTAAAAGATTACGCCGATTTGCTAGGCAGCAAAGATTACCGCACACTAATGCGCAAAACTCGATTGAAAGAAGACCAGTTGCGCGAGGCAATGCGTTTATTGCAAACCCTTAATCCACGTCCCGGCAGTGCGCTTATCACCAAAGAACCCGAGTACGTGATACCCGATGTATCAGTAGCGAAAAAAAATGGTCGCTGGGTTGTTGAACTCAACCCCGACAGCCTGCCAAAGTTAAGCGTGAATCAGCAATACGCAGCTATGAGTCGCCGTGCGAAAAACAGCAGTGATTCTCAATTTATTCGCTCACATATGCAAGAAGCGAAATGGTTTATTAAAAGCCTTGAAAGCCGTAACGATACCCTGCTGAAAGTGGCAAACTGTATTGTGCAACAGCAAATGGGCTTTTTTGAACACGGCCCCGAAATGATGAAACCCATGGTATTAAATGATGTTGCCGAAATGGTAGACATGCATGAATCCACCATTTCTCGGGTTACCACACAGAAGTATATGCACACGCCACGGGGCATTTTTGAGTTGAAATATTTCTTCTCCAGCCACGTTGCGACTGAATCTGGTGGGGAGTGCTCATCAACGGCGATTAGAGCGCTTATCAAGAAGCTGGTGGCGGCTGAGAAGCCAAGTAAGCCACTAAGCGATAGCAAGATTGCTTCATTGTTAGCCGACCAAGGTATCATGGTAGCGCGGCGAACAATAGCAAAGTACCGGGAATCACTATCGATTCCACCGTCTAACCAACGCAAAAGCCTTATTTAAATAAGGCAGTTCACAATAAGGAAGACGAAATATGCAAATCAACCTTACCGGTCATCATGTTGAGATCACTGATTCTTTGCGTAATTATGTCGACACTAAATTCAGTAAACTTGAGAGACATTTCGATCACATATCGAATGTACACGTAATACTGAATGTTGAGAAACTCAATCAAAAAGCGGAGGCAACTGTTCATTTGAGCGGCGCAGAAGTATTCGCATCGTCACAAAATCAAGACATGTACGCAGCAATAGACAGCATGATTGATAAGTTAGACAGGCAAGTACTTAAACACAAGGAAAAGCTGAAAAAGCATTAAACCATGGATATACAAGCCATCGTTAGCCTGGACCGCACCGAGTGTGCGGTTCAGTGCAATAGTAAAAAACGCATTCTGGAAATAATCAGTGGTATTGCCGCGAAGAATAACCCGGAAATAGACGAAGCAGTCGTACTCAGCAGCCTCATGTCCCGGGAGCGGATGGGCAGCACGGGGATCGGAAACGGCATTGCGCTGCCTCACGGCAGACTGGAAGGTTTGGATCACGTCATTGCCATTGTTGTTACCAGTAAACCCGCCATTGACTTTGATGCTATCGACAGCAAACCTGTGGATATATTCTTTACTCTGCTTGTGCCTCAGGATCAAACAGAAGGCCATTTGCAAACCCTTGCTACAGTTGCCGGCAAGCTAAGCGATAAGGAAACCATCAAAACAATACGAAAAGCACAGACAAGCGATGATATTATTCGTGCATTACAGTAACTTAACGGTACAGGATCTGCCTTACACGTTCGTTTAGGAGAAACGCCCGTGAAACTCATCATCATCAGTGGCCGCTCGGGCTCAGGCAAATCGGTAGCGCTACGCGCACTGGAGGACTTGGGCTATTATTGTGTCGATAATATTCCCGTCAACCTGTTACCCGCACTTACCCACACAGTAGTCGATGAATACGACCAGGTTGCAGTTAGCATTGACGTGCGTAACTTACCTAAAGATCCCAGTGACTTGGTAGAAATCCTCGACTATCTTCCCGCCTCCTGGACGGTTACTATTGTCTATATTGATGCCAGTGACGATATGTTGCTAAAACGCTTTAGCGAAACCCGTCGCCTGCACCCGCTAGCAAAGCTGAATAAATCGCTCTCTGACGCAATACAAACGGAAAAGGAACTGCTAGCGCCCATCGCGGAACGCGCTGATCTCAACATCGATACCGATACCCTTAGCATCCATCAGCTGGCCGAGTTAATACGCGAGCGGATTTTGGGTAAAAAAAGTTCCCGTTTAGTATTAGTATTTGAGTCATTCGGATTTAAACACGGTATTCCCAAAGACGCTGACTACGTCTTCGATGCCCGGTTTTTACCCAACCCCCATTGGGAACCGGATTTAAAACACCTTACCGGCTTGGATGCGCCGGTTCAGGTATTTCTTGGCTCCCAGCCCATTGTCACCAAGTTTATCTACCAAATACAGAATCTGATCATCACTTGGTTGCCCCATTTGGAAAGAAATAACCGCAGCTACGTAACCGTAGCCATAGGTTGTACAGGTGGTCAACATCGCTCAGTTTACGTGGCGGAATCTCTCGCGAAAAACTTACGTGACAAGCACCCCGATATCCAAATACGTCATAGGGAGCAAAACAAATAATGCGCTGTGAAAAATCTGTCACTATTGTTAATAAGCTTGGCCTTCACGCCCGGGCCGCCACCCAACTCGCGCAATTGGCGAATCAGTTTGACGCCGAAGTTACACTTCACAAGGGCGATAAACAGGCCAATGCGAACAGTGTATTGGGTTTGATGATGATGGAAAGCCATCAGGGTGAACAAATCACAATCGTGTCTGAAGGACCTGATGCAAAAGCCGCACTTGAAGCCGTTGAAACACTCATAGCGAAGCGTTTCAACGAAGACGAATAAGCCCCTCCGGTCAAAGAAACCAGTCTCTAAGCGGTAAGGTAGCTGCGCCCACTGCAACTGGGCAATCAGTGACACCGGCACAAACGATTTCAGGCATTGGTCGTTTCGCTCCGCGCCTGAATTGTGCGTACACATCAATTCTCGGTATCACTTTTTCAGCCAGCTTAGTGGGAATATGCCCGCCAATAATAATAGCTTGGCTATCCAATAACGCAGAACTTGCTGTAGCAACTAAGTCAAAAGAGTCCTGTACCTTGTAAATCCACTCGTCAACGCCGGGCCATTCCGGATCAAATACCTCATTCAACCGGTACATAGACGGCACATCCACACCGTGTTTAAGCAGTATTCTTTCAAGCAATTTGAGATTGGGATGACTGTACAACTTGGCGGGCAACATATCGCCAAGTTCACCGGCGTTGCCGTGCGTTCCTCGGATCATATCACCGTTATTTATCAGGCCGCCGCCAAAGGCACTGGATACGAAAAAATAAACAAAGTTCTTGTACTTGCGACCTACGCCAGCAATTCCCTCCCCTGCCGCCGCACCGGTGCCGTCGTTGACTACCCATGTTGGTAACAAAAACGCCTCGGCGACGGTTTCAGCAATGTTGATTTCTGCCCATTCTTCGATTGCGTGGTGGGTATTCATTTTTCCGTCACTGGAACTGAAAAAGCCGGAAATACCCACCCCTATCCCCAATACTCGTTCTTCGTTAATACCGTGTTCGGTAGCCATGTCCTGTGCCAACTTTACCGCCTTGTTCAGTACCGACGAGATACCCATGTCATCCAATGACACATGGGCAGTGGCTACGACTTCACCTTTAAAGTTCATCAGCGCAACGGCAATGGCGTCTAATAGTATCGACAAACCATAGCAATACGCATATTGCGGATTCGGTTCAAGACCCGATGAGGCTTTACCAGATCCGCAGGAAGTGCGCACCAGACCGTCTTCGAACAACGAATTTACCAGGCGCGACACGGTCTGTTGGGGAATTTTCGTACGATCAGATATTTCTCGCTGAGTTACGCCGTGGCTCCAGAATATTTCGCGGACAATAGCCCTAGGGTTGTCCTGCAGTAGCTTTTCTCCCTTTCCAAGAACAAAAGCCCCGCGTAACAATGTATTATTTTCTTTTGATGTCAGCATATTTTTAACAGTGGTTGCGGCATATTTATGCCCTACCTATTATACTCAGTTCCCGGCGAGGCTCTAGCGAAGCTTTACTCGATACAAATAACTCGAAAGTCATTCACATTGGTTCGTGTTGGCCCAATTATGACGTGATCGTGCAACTGATTAAAAAAGCTAAAACTATTGTGCGCGGTAAGCATGGCTTTCACGTTGAGACCAACAGCCGATGCCCGTTTAAGCGTGGTGTCGTCAATAAATCCCCCCGCCACGTCCCGACTGCCATCAACACCATCCGTATCTGCAGCCAATGCACTTACTCCCGGGGCTTGTGAGAGTGCATGAGCAAGCGCCATCAGATACTCCTGGTTCGGCCCACCATCTCCTTTAGTATTGCCCAAAGTTACCGTTAACTCGCCGCCGGATACAAGTAGCACCCGCTTGCCCTGTTTCTTATACTCAAGCGCGAGTGCAGCATGACGCTTTGCCACAGCTTGTGCTTCGCCTGTTTCGGTATACGAAATAACCTCAGTGACCCAACCTGCTTCAGTGGCTTTTTTCACCGCCGCGTCAATGGCGTGGTTCGCATTGGCAACCAATTTGTAGCTACCAGTGACAGATGGCAGTGGAGGCGCATGGCGAAGGTATTGCACAACAGTAGCATTGGTATCAAAGCCGTATTTATCGAGTATACTCATGGCGTCGTCGGGGGTAGTGTGATCTTCCACTGTTAACCCAGAGGCGATAAACGCCGGATCATCACCCACCACATCTGAAATCACAAGGCTAGTATTATTGCCTTTCGACGCCGCAGCCAACCGACCACCTTTGATAAGGGATACGTGCTTGCGCACAGTATTCACTTCTTCAATACTCGCGCCGCTTCGCAACAGAAATTTGTGCAATGCCAACTTCTCATCCAGCGTTACGCCCATCGGCGGCGCGCATGCCAGAGCAGAGCCACCACCTGAAATAAGAAAAATTACCTTGTCAGACGAAGACACCCTGGCGGCCATCTCCAACAGCGCTTTTGCGCCTTCGACACTGTTTTCGTCGGGCACTGGGTGCGCCGCCAGTCGAACCTCTATCCTGCCGGTAGGCTCTTTACTTTCGTAACCGTAACGCGTGACAACCATGCCATAAGCGTTGTCACCGAAATACTTATAGGCTTCAACTGCCATGTCTGCTGCCGCTTTACCTGCCCCTAATATGCATACGCGATCCGCGGGTGAAAAAGATGAAAAGTGGGTGGGCAAACAGTATTTTGGTTTGCTGACTCTTACCGCCTCTTCAAACAACGATGTTAAAAATGCTTTGTTCATAATTAACCCTTTTTACAGCCTATGAGAAAAGTGATGGCAAAGTGAGACAAACAGCCAGCATGGCTGCAAAGAAGCCAAGTAAGATCAGGGTATCGCTCATAGTAAGAATGGAGTGGAACGCAAAGGTTTGGCGATATTCGGTGTAACCTTCCTTTGCAGGTAACAATGTGCGGGCCAATAGCGATATCATACAGGTAACCGCAAACCCAATAACATTCCACCAGAACCAGAAGATCTCGGGAGCAAAAAGCCATACTGCAATATTGCTGCCCACACCAGCAATTAACCCCAGGTTCACATGTTTACCCCGCAATGTACTGCTGGCAACGGCCAATAGGAAAAGCGCTAGGATGGGGCCATAAAACACAGACCCCACTTTGTTGATGGCTTCTATAATGGTAGGCGCAATGTTACCCGCGAAAAGGGAAAGCACTAGTGTAACAACGCCCCAGATCAGCCCCGTGATTTTGGCCACATTTAAGTAGGTTTTGTGATCCAGTTCCCGGTTAGCAATTCTACAATAATCTTCCACGGTGACCGCAGACAGTGAATTAATGGCAGAGCTAAGTGAAGACATCGCTGCCGACAAAATGGCTACGATAAGCAGACCGATTAACCCGTGGGGAAGGTAATTTAAGATGAACGTGGGCATCAGCCAATCAGGGTTGTCGTTTGGAATTTTACTAAAGAAATCGGCGTGAGTAAGGGCTAAAGTACCGACGATTAGACCAGAAAAACAATACAACAATGTAATAGGAAAGCGAATAATGCCGTTAGCGACTATCATTTTACGCAAATCGTTTTCATTCTTTGCCGACAACGCGCGCTGCGCCTGAGTTTGGTCGCAGCCATAATAGGACGCGTACAATACGATGCCGCCAAACAACATAGGTAAGAAGCCAAAGCCATCACCACTAAAGCCGAGGGAAGAAAAATCAATCGCAGTGAGCCTTTCTTTAGGTGCAGACGCAATAAGTACGTCCAACCCGCCTAATGCGTGTAATCCAATGGCAATACACGCAATAGTGCCCAACACGATAATGACCATTTGAATGGCATCAGCATAAACCACCGCTTTCATACCGCCCTGAAGCGAGTACAGCACAGTAATGATACCGGTCAGGACAACGGCCTGCCAGGCCTCAATTCCCATGGTTCCCTGTAGAATGATTGACACAGCATAAATCATGATCCCCGTTGCAAAGGCACGGCTGAACTGAAAAACAATACTGATTAAAACACGGGTTGAGCGCCCAAAGCGCTGCTCGAGAAAATCGTAGATACTCACCACACCGGATTTATATAGAGAAGGCAAAATCGTCCCAAGGAGTAGGATCATGGCAATGGGAATACCCAGTTCGTAGGACAGCCAGATCATGCCTCCACCATCGCGAAGCCCCACAAAAGCGGGCGCAGAAATAAAGCTAATTGCAGAGAGTTGGGTGGCCATCACCGACAGAGTTAGTGGCTTCCAGCCCAGAGATCTTCCCCCCAGGAAATAGTCGCCTTTATCTTCCTGCTGACGCAGAGCAAAGCCCATATACAGCAACACACCAAGATAACCGATGACCACAATATAATCTAAAAAATTCATAGGCTGTTCTTATTCGGTCGAGAAACAGGATGCTGACGCCCCCCTTTGAGGCCATCAGCGCTAGTGAGTATTCGTCATCGAATCTCTTAAACTTAAAAATCGTACCGCACACGGAAAGACACGCGACGGGGTAAAATTGGACGACCAACAAAGTACGATTCACCGGCAGTCTGGTTGTTGCCTAATCGCGGTGACCCTTCAGTAATACCATCTGAGTCGAACAGATTCCATACCGCAATGCTTGCCCGTACCCTTTCATTGTCACCAAACTCCCACGTATAGCCCGTGTCCAAACGGAACACATGGAAATCATCAAGTTCAACAGTATTGGCGTCGTTGGTATAGTTCTTTCCATGGTAATTGTGATAGAAAGAAATGTCCCAGTCGTCCAGCGTATAACGCAACGATGAGTTAAACATGACTTTAGGCTTTCTTCTCAACTCGTTGCCAACAACGGTCGGATCTGAGTCGTACTCCGTAAATTCGTGGTCAGTATAGGTAAAGTTTGCGTCGAAGATGAGGTCATCAGTGATATTATAGCTACCTACCAATTCTACGCCGTACGCTTCCGTAGACTGAAACACGGGAACTTCTACGGCAACACCATTCTCGTCATTAACAAAGTCTACCGACCGTCTATCCTCTAAATCTGTCTTAAACAGTGCTACCGTACCTATGAAATCTTGTGTGAAGAATTTAGCTCCTAATTCAGCCTGTTTGACGATCTCACTTTCGTAGGAGCCCGGAGCACCACTGGGATCAAATGCCACACCACGCAGTTCCGGAAAGAAAAACCCCCGAGAGTAGTTAGCATACACATTAACGTTGTCTGTCATCTTGTACAAAGCCGCTACCGAGTACGCCACTTCTGAATTAGAAACTTTCCCGTGGGTCAAAAGGCCGTTGCCCGTGACATTCATTTGCAGATCTGAATAGAGTTGCGGATCGTCATTAACTAAAACAGATTCACTACCTTCACGGGTAATCGTACCGTCGATGTTTTCCCAACGTAAGCCAATGTCAATTATCCAGTCATCATTTTGCATTTGGTCGGCAATATAAAACGCGGTTCTGCGCGCTGAAATGGTTGTATCAGAGAAGCTGATACCCGGGCCACTTACGCCATTTTGGCTTGCGATAACACTGTTGTTTAGCTCATCGGTAATGGTAAGGTCCACCAGTCTTGCCTGGTTATTAAACTCACCCAGGTAGCGGGTAATGACATTGTTGTCTTCTGCTTCTGCACTTGAAAAGAAAGTACCAACGGTAACACTGTGAGAAAAATCAGCAATATCCAGGTATTTCACAATATTCAATTCGGATGAGAAGTCCGTAGCCGGTCTGTCTCTGTCTAGGATCCTGTTGGCAAACAGCAAATCTCCCTCTGGCAATGCGATGTCTGTCCCAGCGTAGGTAAACTGTGCTGTTCCAAGTTCATCCAGACCTCGGTTTGCCAGGTACTCACTTTGGGTTTCAGGTACATTAATTATTCCGTCACCATCGAGGAAGAGGTTAAACTGATGGTCATAGCTCGCGTACTTTGCCCTTGCTAACACGCTGAAATCATTGCCCAGATCTTTTGAAAACTCCATTGACACAGAGCCGCCTCGCGTCGCCGCCCCCTCTTCGATCGGTGTGCGATAGCGCCCATCAGCGGTATCGTAAGACAGGCCAGAGGCATAAAATGTTTGCGTCGACTCAACCTCTTGACCGTCATTGCCTACAACCCGGTTGCGACTTTGCGAATCCAGTGGAATAGGCAGGAAAAACTGAACCTGGTCATCAATTGCCTGACCATACAGTGTGAAGTAACCGCTGCCATCGTTAAACTCTTTGTGGATATTGCCACGGATTTGGTACCCTTCTGTCGGCAATCCCGTATCAATGGGACCCTCGTCGTAACGATAGAAACCGGACATGGCGTAATACAAGCCCTGTTCGTTTAGCGGGCCACTGGTAGCAAAATCAATGCGTTTGCGGTTGTTATCTGAGAGCTCCAATTGAACAGTACTTTCCGAAACGTCAGTACCCTTTGAAGAAATGTAGTTAATTACGCCAGCTACCGAACCCTGACCAAATAAGTTAGACACCCCACCACGCACAAATTCCACCCGCTCAATACCCAGATCATTGCGGAAGTAAACATCATAGGCCGACGAGTTCAAGCCAAAGGCACTGAATGTTGGAGAACCATCGTACAATAATGGTGTGAATTGAAACTGGCCCGATGATGGCAAGCCTCTCACCTGCAGATTTGTCGCTACTTCACCACCGCCCCCTTCTACTTTAACGCCCGGTACATACCGAAGTACGTCAGCCTGGCTGCTCATCGAAAGTTTGGCAATTTCCTGTGCCCCCATTGAAGTGGTCGACTGAGGAGTTTCGGCCATGAGACGGGCTCGACTGGTGCCAGTTACCACAATCTGTTCAAACTTGGCATCAGACGTTTGATCTCCCGTGGCCTGGCTGCTGTCCTGAGCGATAGCGTTACCAGACAGTAACGACGAAATAGTAGTAGCAAGAAGTAGCATTTTCACTGTGTTTCTCCGACATTTTTTATTCGTATCTGATGTTGTATCCCGGCTTCCCACACGCCGTATGCGACACCGTCGATTAACTTCATATTTACAATAAAGCAAAAATTAACCGCCTTCAACCCAAAATGGGTTTTAATTATAAATTTATGTGGCATAATCCGTATAAACTAAACTCATATTGGGTAAATTTAATGTCAAAGATTGAACAACGCGACGCGCAATTAGCTGCGGACGCCAAAGCAACCCTCATTAAGAACGATCTGGGAGGCTACACAGTTCCCACCCACGGACTCTACCCGTTTCAATGGAACTGGGATTCCGCTATTGTCGCCTTGGGCTGGCTGCCGTTTGACGAGCCCCGTGCATGGGAAGAAACAACCTCATTACTGAGTGCGCAATGGAAATCAGGCATGATTCCCCATGTAGTTTTTCATCAGCATTCAGATACGTACTTCCCCGGTCCGGATATCTGGGGCGTAAAAAACTCGCCAGACAGCACGTCAATTACCCAGCCACCTGTATTAGCGACTGTGATACGGCGCTTGTTTGACGAGGCTAAAGACCGAAAGCTCGCAGAATCCCAGATCCAAACTATCGTTCCACAACTGCTTGATTATCATCTATGGTGGTACAAACAACGCGACCCGGAAAACACCGGCTTGGTAGTGAGTTATCATCCTTGGGAATCTGGGATGGACAACAGCCCAGCATGGGACGCTGCCCTTGAAGCGGTACCGTGTGTTGACTGGCACTACACCCGCCGCGATACCAGTCATATTGATGCTTCAGAGCGTCCACATAAAAAAGAGTACGATCGCTTTTTATATTTGGTGGACTTTTTCCGCAAAATGAATTTCGATGACACCTTAATTTATCAGGATTGCCCATACCGAGTTAACGATGTCAGTATTATTTCCATTTTGCACCGCGCTACTAAGGATTTACTGGATCTGTGCGCAGAGCTGGGAATTAGCAATGCACAAACCCGCTATTTGGAAGATCGTCTTGCATTGACACAATGTGCAATTGGCAAGCTATGGAACGTTGAAACCAACCTGTTTCACAGCTTTGACACCCGAAGCAATACTATGTGTAAGGCGCGCACGTCGGCTGGTCTACTGCCATTTTTTGCAGGTTTGGTTACTGACAACCAGGTTACCCCAATGACCTCGGAGCTTGATCACTGGCTAAAACACAGTCCGTTCGCTATTTCTTCCACTCATCCGGACGATCCGAATTACGAGCCTCAGCGCTACTGGCGCGGCCCTATCTGGCTACATATTAACTGGATGATTGCATTGGGAATGGAAGAGTACGGGTTTACAAGTTACGCAAGGCGTATCACTGAAGCAAGTCGTGCATGTATCTATACCAGTGGCTTCAACGAGTCCTTTCACGCAGAGACAGGCGCAAGAAGTGGCGGTGCGGACTTTTCGTGGACAGCTGCAATGGCATTGTATTGGTTGCTTCCGGCGCCAACCAATGACAATTAAAGTCGTACGTTGTCGGAATGTCACAACGGCTAGAGGGGCAATTGCGCGTCCTTCTTACCTGCTATAGCGACAAGGCGCCTATATGTGGGCGCTTTGTCGTCGCAGCCTTAAATGACGCAGATAGCGCGTTACCGGTGTCTGAGCGTCAGCACATGGGCATGTTGTTAGCCATACACCCATGGGAAACCTTCTTGTTTGAATAAATGCACAGAGTTCCATCTCAGGACTGAATCTTCATGACAGGCATTTGTTGGTAATGTATCCTATGCCTACCCTCTCTTTTCATCTTGTTTCTCAAGGGAATTTTTGTGGCAGAGACCCTCGAAAGTAAGTCAGCACAAAGTCAGCTATGGGCACTGAACAGTGCATTAAACGATGGCCGTTTTGTTTCCGTCAGGAAAATGCTACACGAGCTGCCTTCCAGTGACGTTGCCCTAATTCTTGAATCGAGCCCCACCAAAACCCGTGATGAGTTGTGGGAGCTCATTGACGCCGATTTTCACGGCGATGTATTAGAAGAACTGTCTGAAGACGTGCGCAACGGTATTATCAGCAAGATGGTACCGGAAAAGGTTGTTGATGCCCTGGAAGAAATGGACACCGATGACCTGGCAGAAACCCTGAGCAGTCTGCCTGACGAAGTGTTGCAGGGTATTTTACAGTCCATGGACACCCAAGACAGAATGCGTGCTGAGCAGGCGATGTCTTACGGTGAAGAAACCGCTGGTTTCATCATGAATACTGACACAATTACCCTGCGACCTGATGTTACTGTTGATGTTGTTCTGCGGTACTTGCGTTTAAAAGGCGATTTGCCTGAAAACACCGACACCTTTTACGTAGTCAACAGAACCGATAACCTCGTGGGGCTTGTGCCCGTAGCCCGTCTGCTCACTGCCGATCCGGAAGACAAAGTGGCTGAGGTAATGGACGACGACGCCGAAGCTGTACCAGTCAATATGCCGGATAACGAAGTCGCAAGCCTGTTCGAACGCTACAACTGGCTTTCAGCCCCTGTTGTCGATGACAAGCACAGACTGGTAGGGCGTATAACCATCGATGACGTTGTCGATATTATTCGTGAAGATGCTGAGCACTCAATGATGAGTATGGCCGGTTTGGACGACGAGGAAGACACCTTCGCACCTGTGTTGCAAAGTACCCAAAGACGTTCGATCTGGCTGGGCGTCAACCTGGTTACCGCGTTAATGGCAGCAGCGGTCAGTGATTTATTCGAAGCCACGTTGAGTCAGTTAGCCGTGCTGGCCATACTTAATACTATCGTTCCCAGTATGGGAGGCGTAGCAGGTAACCAGACCCTGACCCTGGTGATTCGCGGTATGGCATTAGGACATGTAAACGGAAGCAATGCCCGCTGGCTGGTAAGTAAAGAAATTGCCATCGGATTTTTAAACGGCATGATATGGGCGCTGCTTATCGCCACTGTCATCGGTGTATGGAAGCAAGATTTAATGCTCGGTATCGTTATCGCGTTCGCCATGATGGTTAACATGATTGCCGCAGCATTATCAGGGGCAACGCTGCCGATGATAATGAAGCGACTTAAGATAGACCCAGCCCTTGCCGGCAGTGTCATTCTTACCACGATCACCGATGTAGTTGGGATATTTGCGTTTCTTGGAACGGCCACATTATTGTTAATGTGAATCAAGGAAATAAAAAATCGGCATGCGAGCCGATTTTTTATTTAATAACTTTAAGGTTGGGTTTGCCTTTCTTCGGCGGTACAGGCGCTTTCTTTGCGTCGCCTTCGGAAACATCACCGGATGGTCTGCTTCGTGTTCCGTCATCAGTATCAACTGATGACGAGGTAGTTTCAGATGCACTGATATCCTCCTCAACGGCGAACACCGTACCGGCTCCATTTTCTCTGGCGTAAATTGCCAAAACAGCCTGACAGGGAATAAACAACTGCCGGGGTTGTCCACCAAACCTTGCCTGGAACGACAACGCATCTAAATCCAACGCAAAATTCACACAGGCGGCCGGAGAAACGTTCAATACTATCTGGCCATCTTTGACAAATTCCCGTGGCACATCAACCCGCTCTATTGTGGCATCAACAACAATATAAGGCGTGAGCTGATTGTCTACAATCCAATCGAAGAATGCCCTAAGCAAATAGGGCTGGTTTGGCGTCATTGTATTCATAACGGATTGTGGATTTCGCGTTCCTGATCCGTCAGAGAAGCTTTGAAAGAACTACGGGAGAAAATCCTGTTCATATATGCATTCACTTCCTTGCTGCCATTGCCGGTAAGGGTGATACCCAAAGCTGGCAAACGCCACAACAAAGGAGCTAAATAGCAGTCGACCAGACTAAACTCTTCGCTCATGAAATAAGGCATCTCAGCAAAAATAGGACCCAGGGCCAATAAGGCTTCACGCAATTCATTGCGTGCAGCTTCCACATCACCTTCATTGCGGAAGATGCGTTTTGCCAAAGAATACCAATCTTGCTCTACGCGATGCATCATTAAGCGGCTCTGGCCACGGGACACAGGATAAACCGGCATCAAAGGCGGATGTGGAAAACGCTCGTCGAGGTATTCCATAATAATATGGGATTTATAGAGCACTAACTCTCTGTCTACGAGTGTAGGCACTGTACCGTAGGGGTTCAGATCAATGAGATCCTCAGGCAAATTAGTAGGATCAGTATAACTAATTTCAACACCTACGCCCTTTTCAGCCAACACAATACGAACCTGGTGACTGTAAATGTCGATGGTATCTGAGAACAACGTCATGATTGAACGCTTATTCGCGGCTACGGCCATTCATTTTCCTCCGTCGAGAGTATTTCGCCGACAATCAACTATTCCCGGCAACACATGCTAAAAAAGGGGGCGGAATGCCCCCTTGCGTATTATACACAAATTCGCACCGTTTAGTGCACTTCCTTCCAGTATTCTTTTTTCAATAAAAAGACAAAGAAGAATAAGACAATGATAAACACCAGGACCCACTTGCCTATACTTTCAGACTGCAGACGGAAAGGTTCGCCACTGTAAGCGAGGAAATTGACCAAATCAGCCACGGCCTGATCATATTCTTCTGTACTGAGCGCGCCGTCACCGTCAGTCTTAATACCGACAAACTGCTCTTTCATTTCACCGTCTATCATGGTTTCTTCATGGGTTAGTCTGGGCGTTCCCTGAAGGGGCTGAAGGACGTGGGGCATACCTACATCCTTAAACACCGCGTTATTCACACCAAAAGGTCGACTTTCATCCACATAAAAACTGCGCAGGTAGGTATATATCCAATCTGAGCCTCTAACGCGATTCACCAGCGTTAAATCCGGTGGCGCGGCACCAAACCAGGTCGCGGCATTATCTTCGGGCATAGACCTGGTTATGTAGTCGGTAACTTTCTCACCGGTGAATTGAAGGTACTCTTGACCCAGTTCATCAGGAATACCTAAGTCACTGAAGGTGCGCTGATAGCGCTGATATTGCATAGAGTGGCAACCCAAACAGTAATTCATAAAGATTTTAGCACCGCGTTGAAGCGACGCTTTATCTGTTAAATCAACTGGTGCCTTGTCCAGGTGAACATTACCTCCAGCAGCAAATACTGCGCCGGGTAGGAGAAAGGCTAGCGCGATTATCAACTTTCTCATTTAGGGATCCTCGCTGGTACAGGTTTTGTTTTTTCGTTTTTGCTGTACAGGAACAGCGCAACAAAGAAGCCAAAATAAAACACTGTGGCTATTTGCGACGCAATAATTTTCCAGTTCTCCTGTGGCGTACCACCAAGGTATCCAAGGAAAACAAACACCGCGGCAAAAACCAACAGGTTGACTTTGTGCAACCCACAGCGATAACGCCAGGACTTCACTCTCCCCCTGTCTAACCATGGCAAAGCGAACAGCGCAGCAATAGCACCAAACATGGCAATAACACCAAACAACTTATCGGGTACGGCTTTCAAAATCGCATAGAAAGGCGTGAAATACCAAACTGGGAAAATGTGCTCCGGTGTTTTCAGCGGGTTGGCAATTTCAAAATTTGGATGTTCGAGGAATTTACCGCCCATTTCCGGCGCGAAGAACATGATGTAACAGAACACAAACAGGAAAACACTAAAAGCCACCAAGTCTTTCAAGACAATATGCGGGAAGAAAGGCACTACGTCATCGGCGATGTCGTATTTGCTAGTGTAATACTCATGGATTTCATAAGGCGTTTTTTCACTTTCTGACAATGAGCCTTTTTTGTGCTTAATTGCCACACCGTCAGGGTTGTTAGAACCCACTTCGTGTAAAGCAATAATATGCAGGAATACCAGAATAACGATCACTAGCGGGAGAGCGATCACGTGCAGGGCAAAGAAGCGGTTTAGCGTTGCGCCCGAAATAACGTAGTCACCCTGAATCCATATCACCAGATCAGGCCCAATGACGGGAATAGCACTAAACAAGGACACTATTACCTGAGCGCCCCAATAAGACATTTGTCCCCACGGCAATACATAGCCCATGAAGGCCTCTGCCATCAATGCAAGATAAATGAACATGCCAAATACCCACAGCAATTCACGGGGTTTTTGGTAGGACCCATAAATCATGCCGCGGAACATATGCATGTATACCACGATGAAAAACGCCGAGGCACCAGTACTGTGCATATACCGGATGATCCAGCCAAAGTCCACTTCGCGCATGATGTACTCTACCGAGAAAAATGCCCCTTCAGCGGTAGGGTTATAGTTCATAGTAAGCCAAATGCCAGTCACGATTTGATTCACTAGCACAATGGTGGCAAGAAAACCAAATACATACCAAAAGTTCATATTGCGCGGGGCCGGATATTGGATAGCGTGCATATTCGCCACCCGCATCATTGGAATGCGCTCTTCAATCCAGTTCAAAAAAGCATTCATAATTAAACAGCCTCCGCTTCTGAACCAATGATCACAGTGGTGTCATCAACAAACTGATAAGGGGGAACAACGAGGTTCAATGGCGCGGGTACACTCTGGAATACCCGTCCAGCCATATCAAACTTAGAGCCGTGGCAAGGGCAGAAAAAGCCATCAGGTACACCCTCAACAGCCTCTTCGAATGCACCGTCTTTCAGATATTGGGGTGAACACCCCAAGTGAGTACAAATACCCACAAGGATGAGATATTCTTCTTTTAACGAACGATAGCGATTTTTTGCGAAGGCAGGTTGTTGTTCAGCTTCGGAGTTTGGGTCACGCAGAATGTCTTCGTGGTCCGCCAGCCCTGCCAGGGTTTCTGGCGTCCTTCTTACAATCCACACCGGCTTACTGCGCCACATCACGCGTATCAGTTGTCCGGGTTCGATTGCACTAATATCAACCTCGACGTCTGCACCAGCAGCTTTCGCTTTCGCACTCGGGTTCCAAGATGTTACAAAAGGAACAGCGGCGCCCCCGACTCCCACTGCACCAACAACTGATGTCGCTACCGTCAGGAACCGGCGGCGGGTGTTGTCTGGCTGGGTTTCGCTGAGTGCAGAGTCTTTTGCATCAACTGATACGTTACTCATCCACATAATCTCCAGATTCGGATTAAGAGCCCGTCACATTATTTTAACAACTTTAATGAGATCAGAGCTCGGTTCGGCCTGTTTTCGTCTACTAACACTGCTCAACTTGGGCGTTGAGTTGGTGTCTTTTGTTATTTTAGTCAAGGATGATAAGGGAAAACCCCTTAGAGTTACAAGGTTTTATCACTTTAAAAAAAAGATGTAATGCGCTCGATCAATACCAGCGATATTTCCGGTCATCACACTCGCCCAACGAAAGTATAGACCAAGGCTTCCTGGATGGCAGATAGGTGATAATTATTTAATGGCGGTGATTGTCTTCACCAAGGCTATGGGGCTTAAGTGCCAGCGATTTCCAGTCGCCAGAATACAAGAGAATAAAAAAACCCGGCATATACCGGGTTTTTTGAAACAGTGGTAAGCGAAAATTAACGCTTTGAGAACTGTGGCTTCTTACGTGCTTTATGCAAACCAACTTTCTTACGTTCAACGCGACGTGCGTCACGTGTAACAAAGCCTGCTTTACGCAGTGAAGGACGCAATGCTTCATCGTAATCCATCAGTGCACGGGTAATACCGTGACGGATTGCGCCAGCTTGACCGTTAGAACCACCACCCTTAACAGTGATGTAAAGGTCAAACTTTTCAGTCATTTCTACTAACTCAAGTGGCTGACGAACAACCATGCACTCGGTTTCGCGGCCAAAGTACTCATCAAGAGCACGTTGGTTTACTACGATGTTACCTGTACCAGGACGCAGGAACACACGAGCAGTAGAACTTTTGCGGCGGCCTGTGCCGTAGTATTGAGTATCTGCCATGTCAAACGCTCCTTAGATGTCCAAAACTTGTGGCTGCTGTGCTGCGTGCTTATGTTCAGCACCAGCGTAAACTTTCATTTTGCGGAACATTGCTCGGCCCAGAGGACCTTTTGGCAGCATTCCTTTAACTGCTTTCTCGATAACCATTTCAGGTTTGTGAGCAATCAGTTTTTCAAAGTTCGTCTCTTTCAGACCACCTGGATAACCCGTGTGGGCGTAGTACATTTTACCTTGCGCTTTGTTACCTGTTACGGTCACTTTCTCAGCGTTAATAACAACGATATAATCGCCAGTATCAACGTGAGGCGTGTACTCAGCTTTGTGTTTACCGCGCAGACGGCGCGCAATTTCGGTCGCAAGACGACCTAAAGTTTTGTCAGTGGCATCTACCACGTACCAGTCACGTTGTACCGTTTCTGGTTTAGCAACAAAAGTTTTCATTTCAAAATCACCCGAAAAATTCTTCGTTACAGATTACCGGAAAAGCCGGAAATCTAATTAAAATCAATGACCGGACCCCTTCGAGCCCATTGATTCTTCCACCTTCCCAAAGGTGGGTGTAACTGGGCAGGGCGCGAATTATACAGGATTTGGGCAAAAAGCGAACCCCAAAGTGATAATTTGGCTAAATTAATTGAATTATTGCCGGGCTTTCTACCCATAGATTTTAGTCTTGGGCTCCGGCTTGGTTTCTGACGCCTCCGAGATTCTATGCAGGGATTTACCGCCCGCCCTATCAATAGCCCCTTTGGGCTACTATGAGTCTTGTTGCCTAAATAAAGAAAAATGCAGTTTTTGTGCAATACTATGGCAATAGTTTCTCTCGTTACTTTTTTTGGAAGGGTTCGATGTCTTTTCGCGACATTTTAACAGTTCTGTTATTAGCTCCCACGCTTATTGCTCATGCTGCCAATAGAGAATATACGCTAACAACATCTTTTGCTGGCGAGAATTACGGCATCTACCACATCGCCGTGTTAAATGCGGCCATGGACATAACCGAGGAAGATTTTGGTGAAGCAACCATCAAACATCACCCCCTGCCCATGTCTCAAGGGCGACAAATAATGACACTGCGTCACAAAGAAGCCGATATTATGTGGAGTGTCACTACCGACCAGCTCGAAGCAGATTTACTACCAGTGCGATTCCCCCTGATCCAAGGCCTCGGTGGCTATCGCGTTTTCGTTATTCACAAAGACAGGCAACCGGATTTTATGCCCAATCAGACACTGGACAACATTAAGCTCATGTATGCCGTTCAGGGCGGTGACTGGCCGGACACTCGCATCTTGAAAAGTCATGATTTTCGCGTTTCGTCAGCAAACTGGAGCGACTGGTACTCCACAATGTATCGCGGTCTTGAGGAAGGTATCGTTGATTATTTTCCCCGCAATGTGGTGGAAGTTTACCGCGATTTAAACCATCACAAGCGCCCGAATCTGGTGATGGAACAAAATCACCTCCTCGTGTACCCGAGTTACGAATATTTCTTCGTCGGTCCTCACCTACCAGAGTTGAGACAAAGATTGAAAGTCGGGCTGACGCGATTATTAGAGACAGGTGAGTTAGCGCGCTTGTTCAACCAGTACCCAAACCACCAAAAAGCAAAAGCCATGATTGCCGATCCCCGTCGCCAAAAGCACTATTTAACCTCCCCCTTACTGTCTTATGAATTGGAAGGTACTAATTGGTCTAGCCATCCGGAAATCATGGTCAACGCGTTAAACGCTATTACCGACTAATTTCTGCACCAGCCTGTTTTGCCTTTTCCCACAATTGTTCAAGCTCTGGAAGCGTGTAATCTTTAACTTTCCTGTCGGCACCAGCTGCATACCGGCAGACTAGCTCAAAACGCCCCTTAAACTTTTCACTGGCAGTGTTGAGCGCTCGTTCAGCATCCACATTGCAATGCCTGGCCAGATTTGTCAGTGCAAAAAAAGCATCACCAATTTCTTCCTCCAACCGCGCCGGTTGAAGTGTTTCCCGGGTTAACTCGGTCTTAACTTCGTCTATTTCTTCTTTGACTTTGTCTAAAACCTGCATGGGTTGAGACCAGTCAAACCCCACTTTCGCACACGCTTGCTGCAGAGCAAGGGCATAAGCCCATGCCGACTGCGGCTCAGACACATCAGCAAAAAAATCAGTGGGTTTTTCTTTTGACATCTTCTACGCCTTTTAGCTGTAACAAACGGGACATCACTTTGGCCAGCACTTCGCGGTTAGTCACCTCAACAGACACAGTAATTAGCGCCGTTTGCCTTGACTTGTCGCTCAAGCTATTTACCCCGAGTAACGCGACCCCTTCATTGGCAAGTACAGTCGTAATATCCCGCAATATCCCCGTTCTATCCGTACAATAGATATCGATGGCGGTTTCAAAGCCCACCGACAAGCCAGAAGACCAGCTTACTTCAATCTGGCGTTCCGGGTGCTGCTCTAACAAATGCTGCAACTGGTCGCAGTTTTCCTTGTGTACACTCACGCCCCGACCCTGAGTAATATAGCCAAGGATGGCATCGCCCGGCACTGGTTTACAGCAATTTGCCAGCTGACTCATCAGATGCCCCACACCTTCAATGACAATGGTGTCTTGCTTGCCTTTTGCACCAGCACTGCGTCGTTTTTTTACTTTTGGGCTAATGTCATCCTGGGCTGGCGCCGATTCAGGCTCCAGCAATTGCTGAATATGATTCACCACTGTCATGACGCGAAGATCACCTGCGCCAATTGCCGCGTACAAATCATCTACATGCTGTAAATTGTATTTCTCACAGGCTTGCGGTGGCACTTTAGCCGGCAAGTGTGCGCGGCTGAGTTCCCGCTCAATAAGCTCTTTACCAGCTTGCTGATTCTTTTCTTTATCTTGCTTTTTAAAGAAGGAATGAATAGTAGCCCGGGCTCGTGATGAGTGCACATAACCAAGGCCTGGATGCATCCAATCCCGGGATGGATTTAACGCCTTACCAGTGTGGATCTCAACCTGATCACCACTTTGCAATTGATATGTAAAAGGCACAATCCGGTTGTTCACTTTCGCACCAATGCAACGATGCCCCACATTGCTGTGTATGTAATAAGCAAAGTCCAGTGGTGTCGCCCCCAGTGGCAGGTCAACCACATCGCCTTTAGGTGTGAAAACATAAACGCGGTCATCAAATACCTGACTGCGCAGTTCCTCAACGAGGTCACCGCTTTCCGCAACCTCTTCTTGCCATTGTAAAATGCGTCTGAGCCAGTTAATACGCTCGTCGTATCCCGATGCTTTTCCGGTTGAGCCTTCTTTGTATTTCCAATGCGCCGCTACACCCAACTCCGCATCCTGATGCATTTGCTGCGTGCGGATCTGAATCTCAACCGGCTTGCCTTGCGGCCCTATTATAACGGTATGAATCGATTGATAGCCATTGGGCTTCGGTGTGGCGATATAGTCGTCAAACTCATTGGGAATATGTTTGTAATGCGCGTGCACTGTGCCCAGCGCCGCGTAACAATCCTGAAGCCGTTCAGCGATAATCCTGACCGCGCGAATATCAAACAGTTGTTCGAATGTCAGGTGTTTTTTCTGCATCTTTTTCCAGATGCTGTAAATGTGCTTTGGGCGACCGTAAACTTCAGCTTTAATATGATTGTTGTCTACCAACGCTTGTAATTCGGTGACCACATTTGAGATGTAATCGGCTCTGGCTTTGCGTTTACCATCGAGCTGCCGGGCAATATCTTTGTAGGTTTTCGGATGTAAATAGCGAAAAGCCAAATCTTCCAGTTCCCACTTTAATTGCCCGATGCCCAACCTGTTTGCCAACGGGGCATAAATAGTCGCACACTCACGGGCAACCATCACCCGGGTTTCTTCGTCGGCTTTCTTCACCTGTTGAAGTTCGCATATTCGCTCGGCCATTTTAATAACCACAGCGCGAACATCTTCCACCATCGCTAACAACATGCGGCGGATACTGTCGATATGTTGTTCGTCAGGCACTGATAATGCCGATTCTCCCCGCCTGCGAGTGTGAAGGGTTTTGATAGCATCCATGCGCCTGACACCACATATCAAATCGCTGATATCGTGCCCAAATTCAGATTGAACCGCTTCATCTGAAAGCTCGTGCTGCTCGCAATACGGATAAACAAGGGCCGCCTGTAACGTGACGTCATCCATGTTCAACTGATGCAGAATTTCAACCATTTCCTGACCGATGAGCAGGCGCTCAGGCATATGGGATACCGCTTTTAATTTGTCTTTGGTGGTGTCACTGAGCGACAAACTATCCAGCCACACATCAAAAGGAGGCCGATCGGGTTCGTGAACTTTTCGTGTTGATACCATAAAACATCAACTCGCTTTTCTGGTGTTTTTATTGTCCGTGAACAGCATCATCATTTCAAGATGCCGGGTTTGAGGGAACATTTCAATAAGCCCCACTTTTTCCATGTGATATCCAGCATCCAAGAGGCAGCGAATATCACGGGTTAACGTACTTGGATTGCAAGAAACATACAAAATTGATTTTACCTTGTACTCCGCCAGTGCTTCACATACCGCCAGCGCCCCTTCTCTGGATGGATCAATGAGCACCTTATCTATACCGTGGCGAAGCCCTGTTGCAATGGCTTGTTGGTCGAACAAGTCTCGGTGTGCCCAATCAATGGACGAGATGCCCTGTTTTAGCGCATTGTGTTTTGCGCGCTCTACCATGTTGGCGACACCCTCAACTGCAAACACAGAAGCGCCGCGCTTTGCCAATGAGAGTGAAAAATTACCCAGCCCACTAAACCAGTCAGCGATCCGCTCTCCAGGCTTAGGTGCCAACCAAGCCATTGCTTGTTCTATCATGCGTTGATTGACAACTTTGTTTACCTGCACAAAGTCGTTGGGTGAGGGACTGAGAAAAAGATCGCCTTCAGTCGTCACTCGAAGCGGAGCTGCCTCATGAAGTACCACTACTTTTTCATTGTGTTCCCACTGCATGTTTACACCGTGATTACAAGCAAATTCTTTAAGCGCATCCTGTAATGATTGAGACGGTGGACGGGTAAAGCGAAGTGCTACACTGGCAACATTGTCTCCCGCCAGCAAACTGACATGCCCCAGGTGACGTGTAGCCGGATGAGGCAATAATACTTGCTTTAAAGGAAGAATGAGCGACTGCAGTGACGCAACCAGTACCGGGCAGGTATCAATATCTACGACCTGACTACCACTGGCCTCACGGTATCCAATTTTTGGTTGTTTAACATTGCGTACATCAACGGCAAGTCTGGCCTTTCGCCGATATGCCTCTCGCGTACTTTTTACCGGGGGTTGCCAAGGAATGGTACTTACCCCCAATTGTTTCTGCCAATAAGAGGAAATAGCCTGTTGCCGCCATTGTAGTGCATCGTCTGCGTTGACATGTTGCAGTTGACATCCGCCGCACCGCTTCGCTTTATCGCAAAACGGCATTACCCGGGAGGCACTCGCGTCAACTACCTTTTTAACACTCGCTTTAGCACGGTTTTTCTGACTTTGTGTGACAGTTACTGACACTGTCTCACCAGGAAGCGCGCCGTCAACAAAAAGCACTGGCTTTTCATCTTTACACACCCCCTGCCCCTGCATGTCCCATTGATGAACATACACCGTTTTAGTACCAGCAAGGGGTTTACTTTTTTTTCCCGGCTTGTAAAAACTCACCATACACTAACCCTTCGACGACTCTAATATAACGGTGGCGGTTGCGTAGTGTTGCTCATCAGAAATTGAAACATGACTACCAGTCACCCCTTTTTCCTCACACAGTTTGGCAAATGCGCCATTAAAGGTGAGAAAAGGCGCGCCAGATTCCTGGTTACCGACTTCTACCTGGTGCCAGCCGATTCCCCTGCCAATACCAGTACCCAATGCCTTCACCGCAGCTTCTTTTACTGCAAAACGCTTTGCCAGATAACGGCAGGGCTCACCACTTTGCTGAAACACACGCATTTCCCGAGCAGTTAATACCCGGGCAGCCAGTTTTTCAGAGCGCGCCAGTGCAGACGCAATGCGGGCAATCTCCACAATATCTGTTCCCATACCTACGATTGCCATACTTTACAGCGCGCTTCCCAATCTCGCTTCTTGCATGAGTACACGCATATCCGTGACGGCTTTTTCCAGCCCGTCGAAGGCTGCACGGGCAATAATTGCGTGACCGATATTGAGCTCAACCAACGTGGGAATAGCGGCGATGGGTTTGACATTGTGATAATGTAAACCGTGCCCGGCATTTACCTTTAAGCCCTGTTGATGGGCGTACTCAATACCGGTTTTGAGCCTTTGTAGTTCAAATTTTTGGCGCTGTTCTGTGGTTGCATCAGCATACTGGCCGGTGTGTATTTCAATATAAGGCGCACCGCATTCAACTGCTGCGTCAATTTGTTTTTCTTCTGCGTCTATGAACAAGGAAACCTGAATACCCGCCTCTGCCAATACATCACAGGCACGTTTGATACTGGCTCTGTTGCCGGTAACATCAAGACCGCCCTCGGTAGTGAGTTCTGCTCTTTTTTCCGGCACCAGGCAACAAAAAGCCGGTTTCACTTCCAGCGCAATGTTGACCATTTCATCAGTCACCGCCATTTCCAGATTGAGACGTGTATTAATTGTTTGTGCCAACAACTTCACATCACGGTCTTTTATGTGCCGTCTGTCTTCGCGCAAATGAACAGTAATACCGTCAGCGCCAGCGCGCTCGGCGATATCCGCAGCGTGAACCGGATCGGGATAACGGGTTCCCCGCGCATTTCGAAGGGTGGCGATGTGATCGATATTAACGCCGAGAAGAATTTCTTTCATTCCACGTTCTGCCTGTATTATTGCTGTGTGATGTGCATCTACTAATAAAAAATGTCGCAGCGCGTTTGTCTGCAACTATCGAAATAACTCTCTGCTTTTAAGGGGCTTGCCACCAAGCATAACATTTAGCGCCTGACGGTTGATTAACTTTGCTGCCCTCCGGGCCTCCGACGACCAGGTTCCCTCCCCCAGCGCCAATAATGCGCTGCCTGGGATCCTATATTTGTGATCTAACTGCTGACTTAACACATAGCCCTGCTCAGCGGAATATATATACCATGCTCCCTCTCGAATCGGCTCGCCAGACGCACCGTCTGAAAACCAGTCTGCCAGCATACCCATTTCTTCTAACAAGGAAAACTCAAACTCTCGTAATGTGAGCTCGAGATCAGCGGATGTCACAAGGCTATCCAGTGCCTGTTGATAGCGTTCAAACATCCACTCGCATGCCAGCCCCTGGGGCAAAATGCGATTGATGACCTCGTTGAGATACAACGCACAAAACAACGCTTTGCCGTGTAATACTAACGCATTACCGTTGTCTTCCAGCAATTTTACGTTTTTTAAATCTGTTTTGCCCGTTAACTGAAACCGCAGCGGGCGGAAGGGCTGAAGCAGGCTTTTCCTGTCTGACTTACTGTTGCGAATGCCTTTGGCTACCGCACTCACTCTGCCGGCTTCAAACGAAAAAAAATCAACGATGTAGGAGGTTTCCCGATATGCTCTTCGGTGCAATACATACCCCCGTAACCAATTATCCATCAACAGAAGGCCTTAGCTACGCTTTATGCGAACGACTTTCATAAATTCAAATGCAAGCCCGGCAACTGACGTTTGCTGGGGATAGTACGTCAGGTTAACCCGCGCCCCTTTTAACGACCGATAAGCCTGCTTGCGGCGAAAAACGAAAGGAACATCCACATTTTCTATCATCAGCGTATGGCGAATCCAATCGCCTTCCTCGCGCTGCACATGTGACACCACCTTACACTGCTCGCTATGGGTCAGTGCTGGGTGCTTTTGTGTCAGGAATTGACCTTCATTCAACGGGTTCAATCTCTTCAATCAACAGTTGCAGCGACTCACGCCCTCTAAACGTATTTATATCGAGTCGATATGCAACCTGTACACGCTTACAAATACTACTTGGCCAGACGGTGGTATCCACACTAAATGCAATGGCATCGACTTCTTCACCGTTGCTTTTACGCAGCACGAGTTTGAGATGATTTTTATTTTCGCCCACCATGCGCTGATCAACAACGTCCATAATGCCATCGAACAAGGGCGCGTCGAAACCCTGCCCAAAAGGACCTGCCTGACGCAATGTATGCGCCAGATCAAGTGCCAGGTCATCGGCGGACAACTCGCCGTCTGAGAGTATCACCTTATCACTATCAAGTCCGTTGAGGTGTCTGCGGGTTACCTTGTGCAATGCCGCTTCAAAAACTGGCAATGATTCCCGTGTCAAGCTCAGACCCGCAGCCATGGCATGACCTCCAAATTTGTCGATTACGCCGGGCCAAGCGGTATTCACTTCATCCAGTATATCGCGAATATGCAAACCGGGTATAGAACGAGCTGAACCTTTAATTTCACGCTCATTCTGATTAGCAAATACAATCACAGGGCGGTGATGTTTCTCTTTCAAGCGCCCCGCTACAATACCCACTACGCCCTGATGAAAATGCGGTTGATACAACACCAGAGCGGGAGGAAGTTCACCTTCCACACTGATAGAAGCCAGGGCGGCTTCCGCTTCTTCCTTCATTTCATTCTCGATTGCCCGGCGCTGAAGGTTTAAACGGTCAAGCTCGCTTGCCATGTGTCGCGCTTGCAGGGGGTCATCACACAGCAGACATTCAATACCCAGGGCCATATCTTCCAACCGGCCTGCCGCATTTAGCCTAGGGCCTATGACGAAACCGAGGTCCGTCGCTGTCAGATACGCCAGCGGTTTATTCCTGTTGGCCACTTCAAATAGCGCTTTAATGCCCGGACGACACTGGCCACTGCGAATGCGCTGTAAGCCTTGGTAAACCAGCACACGGTTGTTTTTGTCTAAACTGACTACGTCTGCCACGGTTCCAACTGCCACAATATCCAGCAAATTGGCCAGATTGGGCGCCGGGCGTGAGGGCGTGAACCAGTCCTCTCGTTGCAGCTTTGCCCGCAACGCCAACATGAGATAGAAAGCTACGCCCACGCCCGCAATACTTTTGGAGGCAAACCCGCAATCTTTGCGGTTTGGATTCACAATGGCGTCTGCGTCAGGCAGCGATGGGGCAGGCAGGTGATGATCGGTGACAATAACACGCAAGCCCAACGCCCTGGCATGGGCCACGCCGTCAAAACAGGCGATGCCATTGTCGACGGTAACAATGACTTCCGCGCCCTGTTGCAAGGCGACATCAACAATTTGTTTGCTAAGCCCGTAACCAAAATCGAAGCGATTTGGCACAAGGTAACTGATATGAGCAAACCCCATTTGCTTTAACGCCAGTATACACACTGCGGTAGAAGTAGCTCCATCCGCATCGAAGTCTCCCACTATGGTGATTTTCTTTTGTGTTTTCAGAGCATCAACCAACAATGTCGTTGCTTTGTCGATATCCCTAAGTTGCTCGTAGTGCAACAACGCTTTTGCCGAGGTGTTTAACTCGTTAATATCATTAATGTCACGCGCGCGATAAACCCTGTCCAGCACCGGGTGTAAATCGGCACTCAGGCGGGTATCAGCTCGCAGCGCGCGTCTGACGATTGGTAATGTCATGGCTATTCAGATTCAAAAACATCCTGAATCAGTACACTTGCCGGCTTGTAACCTGGCACCATTTTTCCATTGTCGAAGATGATCGCAGGTGTGCCCCGAACACCTAAATTGCGGCCTGCGGTAAACTGCTCCGCTACCGTGTTTTTACAGCTTTCTCCACTGAAGGTGGGATTGGAGATAGATTTCGCTTTGGTTAACGCAGATTTAGGATCATCTGAGCACCAGATAGACACCATGTTTTCATAATTCTCAGTACCCAGCCCCGCCCGTGGCCAAGCGAGGTAACGCACCGTTATACCTGCCTCGTTTAGTTCGTCGACTTCGCGGTGAAGTTTTTTGCAATAGCCACACGTATAATCGGTGAATACCGTAATTACGTGCTGCTCGTCATCGGCTTTAAATTCTATAGCGTCATCCTTAAAGGGTGCAATGGCATCTAATCTAACTTTGCCCAACGCAACTTCGGTGAGATCTTTCATACCTGCGTTCAGGTCATAAATATGGCCGAATAACATATAGTTGGCATCTTCGGACATGTAGAACACCTGATTGGCAGCAGTGATCTCTAACATCCCATCAAGTGGTGCGTTAGCGATAGTATCAGGCTCAATACCCACAATCGATTTCACCCTGGACACAATTGTCGCTTGCTCAACAGACGGAGTTGCCGCCGCTGTCTGTGTCGACGGACTAGCCTCATCAACGGTTTCTGCCGTACAACCTACAGACAAAACAAAACCCAGTGCCATCAGCACTGCATAACTCACTTTTTCCACGATAACTCCTCGATTCACCAGACGTTTCCAACACTAGATTACATGACCGGTGCAATGGATAAAAAATAACAATGTCACGATAATACCACAATAAAACCAGCCAGAAAGGTCACTGATGCGTCTCAGCTATGCGTTCATCGCCGCGGAAAATCACCCTCTGGGGTGGTGACTATGGATAAGATTTTGAAGCCGCTCCGTGGCGACGTGGGTGTATATTTGCGTGGTCGAAAGATCACTATGACCCAGTAACATTTGCACTACCCGTAAATCGGCGCCGTGATTGAGTAAATGGGTTGCAAAGGCATGACGCAATGTGTGGGGGGATAAATGTTGGTCAATAGCCGCCCTTTGCGCATAGATTTTAATCCGATGCCAGAAGGTTTGTCGGGTCATTTGTACGCCACGCAAACTCACGAACAATACGTCTGTCTGATGCTTAAGCAAAGCAGGACGAGACGCCTTCACATAGGTGGTAATCCAGTCCATAGCATCTTCCCCCAAAGGTACCAGTCGGTCTTTATTTCCCTTTCCAGTAACCCGGACTACGCCCTGTTGTAGACTAACCTGTTCCATGCGCAAGCTGATGAGTTCCGATACTCGCAGCCCTGTGGCGTAAAGCACTTCAAGCATACAGCGATCGCGACACTCCACTGGGTCGTTTGTATCAGGGGCTGCCAGCAAATCCTCTACCTGCTGCTCGCTAAGGGACGAAGGCAGTGCCTTAGCTGTTTTAGGGTTGGCAAGCTGGGTTGCCGGGTTGTCGGTGCGCACCTGTCGGCTGATTAGAAATGAATAAAACGCCCGCATGGCAGAGAGAGCTCGTTGAGTACTGCGGGCAGACAAGCCCTGTTTGTGACGCTGGTGCAAATAGGTTTGCAGTGACTCAGTGGTCAGTACCCGGCAGTCACGCATACCTTGGGTCTGAAAATAAAGGGCCATTTTCGTCAGGTCGGTGCGATAACTCTGTTGCGTGTGTTCACTGAGCCCTTTCTCCAGCCAAAGCATGTCGATGAATTCATCAATAATTGCCGTATTTACAACCGAAAGCGGCTCTTTTCTCGCCATCAGAAACCGCGCTTCTCTTTGATAAGTTCGTATGCGGCCTGGATGTCCTGCGCTTTGCCTTTGGCAATTTCCATAGCCTGTTGTGGCAAGCCCTTTGATGCCAGTTTGTCGGGGTGATGTTCTGACATTCTTTTACGATACGCCCGTTTTATGGTCTTTTCATCGTCAGACGCAGTTACCCCTAAAATGCGATAAGCATCATCGAGGGTTTGTGAATCGCTATAGGTCTGGCTGCGTTGCTGGTGCTGCTGCCCATAAGCACCTCCTCGCTGCCTAAAGCGAATTTCGGCTTCGTAAGCTGAAATGAGAAAATCCAGTTCCTGGCGTTTGAAGCTCAACGCCTGCGCCACTTTTTCCAGCACCTTATACTCTGGCGTCGATAAAGTGCCGTCTGCAAACGCGGCCTGAATCAGAATTTCCAGAAACATCTGCAGGATATCCCGACGTCCATGGCACGACTCTACCAATCCGCGCAGTGTATCGGTTAAGGGAAAAGCCGTCGATTTACCCTCTCTGAAGGCTTGTTGGGCTTCGCTGCGAGCATCGCCGCGTAGTTGCATATCGTCCATCAGAAGGGTGGCAATTTTTATTTCGCGCTCGGTCACCTGACCATCGGATTTGGCGAGGTGACCAAGGGAAGAAAATAGTGCATGGAAAAAAACAGCCTGTTGTTTTACTCCCGACTGGTCTGTGAAAAAGCGGCCGAATCCACCCAGTTGATTGAAATCCTGGCTGTATGCCTTATCGAAAAAATGCCCGACTATTAGCCCCAGGATAGCACCAGGTATTTTCAGAAACATAAACCCAAAAACAAACCCGAGGATTTTTCCCCAAAATAACATCGTCACACTCCCGTTTATGTCTGACTACTTTCGCCTTGCGCACACCAATACCCATGGCCTTGACCCTACACCCGTTATATCTGTCAACGGTACAATATTCTGAGATATATGGCATCTAACAATGTAGTTTAAAGGCCTGATAGTGAATAATGGTGGCACACTAATGCAAAACTTTGTCACTTTTTTGGTATTGACGGTTGGTTCTTAACGCAGAAGTGCTTAGAATTACCTCTTTTATCTGGCAATACCCGCAAATCAATGGGGAAATGCCCTGACTCAGGACACCTTCGCACCGCTTGTCTGGTAAATTGTTCAAACTGCGGTGCGATGAAAGAAACAGGCCATCCGTCAATACATGAATAAAACCTGTGCCTCCATTCTTTTAGCCGCGCTTAGCAGCGGTACTGTAGTGGCTCAACAAAACAAAACGATAAGCCCCGACAATGCTGCATTGTCGGGGTTGTGTCCCGTATCACCCGTCGCATTTTCAAGCGATAAACTCATGCCTGCTGGAGAGGTACGGGTAGAAGCAAATCGAGCAGAAATCATAGAGCGGGAAGTGGCTTTATTTTCGGGCAATGTGGACATTACTTCCGATTCAGCCAAGATCCGGGCTGATCAGGCACAAATCAACGACAATGGCCAGCAGCTTTATGCCAAAGGCGATGTAGAATACCAGGACAAACAGGTTCAGGTATCCTCAGACAGCGTCGACATTGATTCCGCTGGCGAGACCCTTACCATGGCCAACACCGTATATCACTTGAACGGCTCTCTTGGGCGCGGGGATGCCAGTACCATTGCGGTAAACAGTCAGGATGGACTGGTGCTCAGGGACGTCAGCTTTACCACTTGTCCTGAAGGTGAAGAAGAGTGGATGATTCGCGCTTCTGAAATTAGCGTTAGGCGCGGAAAAGCCTGGGGGGAAGCAAAACACACACGGTTTTACTTGGCCGATGTGCCGGTGTTCTATCTGCCCTATTTTGCCTTTCCGCTTACAAACCAGCGGCAAACGGGGTTTCTCTTCCCATTGATTTCGAACTCCTCTAATACCGGGATTGATTACGAACAGCCCTTTTATTGGAACATGGCACCAAATTACGATATGACGCTGTCTCCCCGCTTGATGACAAATCGGGGCTTGCAGTTAAAAACGGAATTTCGTCATCTCTCTAAAAGCAGTTACACCCAACTCAACCTAGAGTATTTGCCGGAAGACACAGATATTTCCACCCGACCTGACAGATATTTTTATCGGTTTTATCACCAAGGGCAAATCAATCAGAACTGGAGCACTTCGGTTAACATCAACGGCATCAGTGACGACAATTATATCGTCGATTTAAGTTCCGATTTTTATAACCGTGCTGACACCCACTTACAGCGTTCAGCCAGCATCAATTATGCGTCGGATAACTTGTTGTTTTCTGTTCATGCCCGTGACTTTGAAATTATTGGTGACTACACCGATGTATACCGCGCATTGCCGGAAGCAAAGCTCAATGTCACATATCCGTTAGCAGAATTACTTGAATTTCGGCTGAATTCTGAACTGGCCTGGTTCGATAGCACTTCACCTGACACCCCTACCGCCATGCGTTTTCACGCAGCTCCCACGCTGGCTATACCATATCAGCGACACTGGGGTGAATTCACCGCTGAGTTCAGTGCGCTTAACACCTATTATCGACAGGACAACGTGGAAGGCACAACACTGTCTGAAAAAGTAAATCGCACCCTTGGGCAGGCTAAACTCTACGGCGCGCTTTACTTCGAAAAAGACCAAAGTTGGTTCAGCGAAGACATGTCGATGACGTTAGAGCCGAGAATGCAATACCTTTACACGTCCTATGAAAATCAATCAGACATTGGGCTGTACGACACTACCTTGTGGTTGACCGATGTGGAAGGTCTGTTCAGAGACCGTGATTTTACTGGCCTGGACCGCATTACCGATAACAATCAGCTTACCGTAGCGCTCACCAGCAGGTTTTTGGATAAAGCAAACCGGGAACAATTCGTCTTTAGCGTTGGTCAGATCTTTTATCTCGATGACAGCAGGGTGATTACCAATGCACGGGAAGATGACCGCTCGCTGTTGGCGGTAGAACTCGATTGGCGATTCAACGGAAACTGGACATTTCACAACGATTTTCAATTGGCAACGTCAACGGAGAAAGTTGAACGCAGTAGTACAACCTTCGAATACCGCAGAAGCAGTAGTAAACTATTGCAATTAACACACCGTTACGTTAGGGAACTATCTGGTGAAACCATTGACCAAGTAGGACTATCAGCCAGTTGGCCGTTGTCAAATCGCTGGCAACTGGTAGGACGAACCTATCGTGATTTAGACCGAAACCGCAGCGTTGAAAACTACTTTGGCGTGCAATACGAATCGTGTTGCTGGGCAATCCAAATTGTTGCCCAACGTCAAATCAGCAACCGTTTTGCGGCAGATGGGGCCCAGTCTCTGGACGAGTATGATTCCGGGATTTCCATGAACTTTATCTTTAAGGGCATGGGGTCTTCATCGATAAGTCAGAATATGCTGACGAACGGATTGTTTGGCTACCGACAGCCATATAGTTTAAATTAACGCGCCTGGCATTAATGACAATGCTGGTCTGCAAACAGTAAACCTAGAAAAGAGTGATTATGAAGTTCATTATCCGCGCGATTTGCATCAGTGCCCTGTTCTCATTTATGAGCATGGCACAATCTGTTTCCCTGGACCGCACAGCGGTCATTGTTGACCAGGGCGTTGTTCTTGAGAGCGAAATTCAAAACCTCATTGAAGAGGTAAAACGCAACGCCGAAGCACAAGGTCAGGCGTTGCCTTCAGACCGGGTACTGCGTACACAGGCGATTGAGCGACTCATCATCAAAAGTCTTCAAATGCAGATGGCAGAGCGCATGGGGGTACAGGTCAGTGACCCACAGCTGGAACAAACCATTGCTAATATCGCTCAACAACAGGGTGCCACGGTAGACGACTTGCGAGCAGAGTTGCAACGGGAAGGGATCGCCTACGACGACTATCGCGAAAATGTACGGGAAGAGCTGATAGTGGGAGAAGTGCGCCGTGCCAATGTTCGCAGAAGAGTATACATTACCCAGCAAGAAATCGAGAGCTTGGTAAAACTCATGGATCAACAGGGTGCTGAACAGGCCGAATACAACCTTGGCCATATTCTTATCGGTTTGCCGTCTGATCCAACTGACGAAGATGTAACCAATGCCCGAGCCCGCGCTGACAAGGTAATCGAAATTCTTGAAGGCGGTGCAGACTTTGCCAAAATTGCAATCACCTCATCTTCCGGTACGAATGCCCTTGAAGGAGGGGATTTGGGTTGGCTGAATATCAACTCTATGCCGACGCTGTTTGCCGAAGCGGTTCAGGGCAAAGAAAACGGCGCGCTAATTGGTCCTATACGCAGCGGAGCAGGTTTTCACATACTCAAAATTAAAGATACAAGAGGTATTGAAAAAGTCACAATTGAAGAAGTGAACTCACGTCACATATTGATAAAGCCTTCCATTATTTTGAGCGATGAGAAAGCCAAAACCATGTTGCTTGAATTCCGTCAACAACTCATCGACGGCGAAGCAGACTTTGCTGAACTGGCCAAAGAATATTCAGAAGATCCCGGCTCAGCACTCAAAGGCGGAGAACTGGGGTGGGCAGACCCAACTATCTATGTACCGGAATTCCGTGATACCTTGGCGCAATTAGCACCTGGTGAGTACAGTCAGCCGGTGCGCACGGTTCACGGCTGGCACTTGATGCAGTTACTAGACCGCCGCTTTGACGATGCGACGGAAAAGCGCAAAGAAGACAGAGCTTCACAACTGTTATACAACCGAAAATTCAAAGAAGAATCGGAAGCCTGGTTGCGCGAAATGCGCGATTCTGCTTATATCGAAGTCTTGGAATAAGCAACGCGAGCCCCATCATGAAACCCATACGCATAGCGGTGACACCGGGTGAGCCAGCCGGAATAGGGCCAGACCTCATTCTTGCCCTTGCACAGGAAACGTGGCAAGCACAGCTTGTCGTGTTCTGCGACAGAGCAATATTGGAAGATAGAGCCGCCCAACTCGGTTTGCCCATTACCCTTGTCGATTTCGAAAAAGACAATACCGTCATCCAGCCACCTGGCAGTTTGTTCGTTCAGCAAATTGACACCGCGGTGAAGGTGATACCAGGAGAACTGGACAGTGACAACGGCCACTATGTGGTGGAAACACTGCGCCAGGCCTGTCAGGCAAACATGGACGGCGGCTTTGATGCCGTGGTGACTGGCCCTGTCAACAAGAGCATTATCAATAAGGCCGGTGTTTCTTTTAGCGGTCACACTGAATACTTTGCCTACCAGTCAAATACCATGGATGTAGTCATGTTGTTGGCAACGGAAGGGCTCAATGTGGCACTGGCAACCACGCATATACCTCTGGAGTATGTATCTAAGGCCATCACCCGGGATCGCTTGTACAAAGTTATTCATATTATCAATACCGACCTGACACTGAAATTTGGTATTAAGTCACCGCGTATTTACGTGTGCGGGTTAAACCCTCATGCCGGTGAAGGCGGACATCTGGGCACGGAAGAGCTTATCACTATTATTCCTGCCCTGGACGAACTTAGGGCCGAAGGACTTGATATTATTGGGCCGCTACCTGCTGACACCATATTCCAGCCAAAATATCTCGACGATGCAGATGTCGTCCTCGCCATGTATCACGATCAGGGGTTACCGGTGCTCAAGTATAAGGGGTTTGGAGCCTCGGTTAATATTACCCTGGGGTTGCCCTTCATCAGAACTTCAGTTGACCACGGTACGGCCTGCGATCTTGCGGGAACTGGGCAAGCCGATGCAGGAAGCTTCAGAAAAGCGCTGGAAAAAGCCATAGAGTTAGCGAATAAACAGCAATGAGTAAAACACATTTAGGACACACTGCGCGAAAGCGATTTGGTCAAAACTTCCTTCACGATGATTATGTGATTGGCAATATCGTCAGCGCAATTAATCCGCAGGACGGCGAGAACCTCGTAGAAATAGGGCCTGGTCTTGGCGCATTAACCGACCCAGTTTGCGAAGAAGTTAGCAAACTTACGGTGGTCGAACTGGATCGGGACCTCGCAGAACGCTTGCGGCATCACCCTTTTCACGGCAAAAAACTCACCGTGATTGAGCGGGATGCCTTGAAACTGGATTTTAGTAGTTTGCTGGCCGATCTGCCCAATCCAATGGGTAAACTAAGAGTTTTCGGCAATTTGCCGTACAACATCTCCACCCCCTTGATGTTTCACTTATTCAGCTTCGCAAGTATTGTGCAAGACATGCACTTTATGTTGCAAAAAGAAGTAGTAAACCGTCTTGCTGCCGGTCCGGGCTCGAAAAGCTATGGGCGCTTGTCAGTGATGGCGCAATATTACTGTGCCGTGGTGCCTGTATTGCACGTACCGCCCGGTGCGTTCAAGCCCCCCCCGAAAGTAGACTCTGCCGTTGTCAAACTTATTCCACACCCTGCCCCGCCAGTGGAGGTTTCATCGGTCAAATTGCTGGAAAAGGTATGTGCCGCAGCGTTTAATCAGCGCCGCAAGACCATTCGAAACAGTTTATCAGAGTGGGTCAGCGAAGAGGAACTAACCGCTGTTGGGTTAAGCCCAACAGCACGGGCCGAAACCCTGTCTTTAGAAGATTTTGCCGCGGTGGCTAACTGCGTCTTCACGCGGGACGGAGAGAGCTGATATGACAGGTGTTTCTGACATTCTAGTGGCGGTTTCAACTCGTCATTTACCGGACCATCCAGCGAGTGGTAAAGACAAGTACGCCTTTGCCTATCGCGTCACAATCCGCAACCACAGCCAGCAGCCAGTGCAGTTGCTCCACCGCTACTGGCTAATTACCGATGGCAATGGCAAAAACACGGAGGTAAAAGGTGAAGGAGTGTTGGGCAAACAGCCTGTGATAGCGCCTCACGACGAGTATCAGTACACCAGTGGCGCACTTCTGGACACGCCGGTAGGAAGTATGCAAGGCTATTACGAAATGGAAAACGAAGACGGCGATCGTTTCCGTGTGCCCATCGAGATATTTAGTCTTCGCGTGCCAAACGCGATCAACTAGTTTCTAACACATCTAATTCAATTCATTCCGGGGTATGCCATGACGCAATCCAAAACACTCATTGTTGGGGATATTCAGGGCTGTTTCAGCGGGTTAATGTCCCTCCTGGCAAAAGCACAATTCGACGAGCGTAAGGACACCCTGATCGCTGTAGGCGATCTGGTCGCCAGAGGAGAAGATTCGCTGGCAACACTCAAGTTTCTCATGAGTCTGGGTTCTCGCTTTCGCACTGTACTGGGAAACCATGATCTTCACCTCCTCGCAGTTTCCCAAGGCATAAAACCGGCAAAAAAAAATGATCGGCTTAGCAATTTGCTATCCGACAAACACCTGCCCGACTGCGTTGATTGGCTGCGCCAGTTTCCACTTGCACTTAAAGTTGATACCCAAACCGTAGTTGTGCACGCCGGGCTATACCCCCAATGGTCTGTGTCAGAATTGCTGTGTTATAGTGAAGAAGTCAGCCATAGCTTGAGAGGCCCAAACTGGCGGATTTTGTTGCAACAAATGTACAAAAACAGCCCCCAGATATGGTCAGACAAACTTCAGGGCATATCGAGACTGAGGTTTATCATCAATGCCTGTACCCGTATGCGATTCCTAAAAGCCGATGCGGCTTTAGAGTTTGCCACCAAACATCATCCAAACGATGCACCGGCCGGCTTTCAGCCCTGGTTTCGCGTCAATAATGACAAACTTCTCCCCAATGAAAAGATTATTTTTGGTCATTGGGCAGCACTCGATGGCGAAACTCACAGTGACCGTTTTATAGGTTTAGACACAGGTTATGTATGGGGAAACAAAATGACCGCACTTCACCTAGAATCCAATTCTGTGGTACAGGTATCACCTTAAATACATATTGGCGCACTAAAATACGCCCTAACGGGGTTTTCCTATAGCAGTTTGCCTTATCTTTTGGGTAGAATCCCATTAAACCAATATACTTAAGTCTAAAGTATAGCCATTGCTTGTCGATAAGTATTGGTCGAGAATAAAGGTTATACACGGCACTCGCGTTTGTAAAAATGAATGGGAATGCTAAGAATTAAAAAAACAGCACAGTGCTTCAGGAGTTCGGATGAAAATCACGGTAGCAATGCGGATTATCGGTGGATTTATAACTATAAGTTTGCTTTTGATAATTATCAGCGTCTCATCATTGGTCAATCTCAACTCTGTGGGTGCAGGGGTAGATGAAGTTAACCGCGTAGCAGTACCAACATTAAGTGGTAGTAACGCCCTTAAGGCGAGCTTTCTTAATATGGGTCGGGTGACATTCGAAGCCTATATCGAAGACAGCCTCAGCGAGCTCGACGCCAAGTATCAAACCTTCACCAGCAGCAAAACGCAATTTGAAACTGAAATGCGCAAGCTGGAAACCGTACTGGCAGACGACAAAGCCATGAGTGCGAGCCTGGCAAATACACAAGGAGCGTATGAAGAATACGTGACCAACGTAGAAGCCATGTATTCCAACCACAAACAATCAATGGAAATGCGCAACGCAATTGATGATCGCGTGGGCGACCTTGAAGACAATGCTGACGACGCCTCAACCTACTTACTCGACTTTTCAGAATCAGATCAGGTTGCCCGCAGCAAAGCGCTGCAGCAATCGGCGGAGATTGGCAACAAGCTTGAAACTGCGCTGATGGCACTTATCACTGTTACCACCGAATACAGAAAAACAGAAACTCAGGTAAGAGCACAGGTCATCGGCAACGAAGTTGAGCTTATTGTAGGCAATGTTCGCGAGTTGATGAATTCAATGCAGGGTACTGCGGCCGGCAATGACACAACGGGCACACTGGACGAAATTGCATCTTTAGTTAATGATGCGCTAGATGCGGTAAACGGCAGTGATGGCGTGCTGCAATTGCAGAAGTCCCGTCTCGAATTTCGCAGTGCAGCTGAACAAGCCCTGGCACGCTCAGATGAGAACGGACAACAAGGGATCCAGGAACTGGAAAACCTGTTAGCACTGGCAGATCAAAAAGCCTCTGAAATTGACGAGCAGGTTTCATCGAAAGTGACATCGGGCAACACCATCGTCATTGTTGTGGCTATAGCGTCTCTGTTGGCCGCCATTGGCATAGGTTACTGGACAGTAATGGCAATCACACGTCCCCTCAACCGGGTCAACGAATTGCTAACAATTGCCTCATCCGGTGATCTTACACAAACACTAAATATTTCTACTGAAGACGAATTTGGTCAACTTGCCGACAACTGCAACAAGCTAATCGCCAACCTCAAAAGTCTGATTGCTGGGATTAACAACCGTGCAGAGCAGTTAGCTGCTGCATCAGAGCAAACGTCTACAGTCACTACACAAACGACCCACTCTATTCAAAACCAGAAATCCCAGATAGCTCATGTTGCGACTGCAACTACAGAAATGCACAGTACGTCTCAACTGGTTTCTCAGAGTGCAGAAGACACCCTTAACGAAATCAAAAACGCCGACACTGAAGCGGAAAAAGTGCGGGTTATTTCACTGGAAAACAAACACACCATTGAAGTTTTGGCTCAGGATGTTCAGCAAGCTGCCGACGTTATCAACAAGCTGCATCAGGACAGCGCTAGCATCGGCGGTATTCTGGACGTCATTCGCGGTGTGGCAGACCAAACCAACTTGCTTGCCCTTAATGCTGCTATCGAAGCTGCCCGGGCTGGAGAGCAAGGCCGAGGCTTCGCTGTGGTTGCCGATGAAGTGCGAACACTGGCTTCCCGTACCCAGCAATCCACCCAGGAAATTAACGCCATGATTGAAGTTCTTCAGGCTGGTGCTGAGAAAGCCGTGGCAGTAATGAATCAGGGTAAAGAACAAACTGCTGTTTGTGTAGAACAAACGGACAACGCAACCAAGGCCCTTGATGTCATTTCTGAAGCCGTACGCAAAGCCTACGACGTCAGTACGCAGATCGAACAATCTGCGCGGGAACAAAATACCGTGTCTCAGGAGATCAGTGAAAAACTGGAAACCATTGTGGGCATTGCTGAGGAAACCAGTGTCGGTGCTCAGCAGACATCAGAATCTAGCGCTGAAGTTGCTCGACTGGCTGAAGAACTGCAACAGTCCATCCGCCAGTTTAAAGTCTGACCTTGTTTGCGCCATCGTTTTGATGGCGCTTCCCTCCACCTGTTCCAAAAACTTTTTCCTATGCTTTTTTCTTGGTTCTCATCATTTGCACCATGATACAAAGTGAGATGAGTAATATTCCTACCCAGCCTCTCGGGGAAAAGCGTTCAGCCAACAACCAAACGGCCAGAAGCGTCGCGACGACGGGTTCAAGCAAAGTAATAAGGGTGGCAATACTGGCATCGATTCTTTGCAACCCGTACCCAAACAACACATAGCCCAGGAACATCGGAATAAACGCCATGTACAGAGCCACTGATATATTTGTATCACTGGCCAACAAATTTTCGCCGGTAAAATAAAGAGACGGTAAGAGCATTACCGATGCCACGCCAAATTGTGCTGCCATCGCGGCACTGGCATTAATCCCGCGAACAATCATTGCCTTGCCCGTCCACGAATAAGCCGCATAGGTCAACCCGGCGACCAAACCAAGCATTATCCCCCATTCCCTGTCAAAGCCCATTGAAGGTTCATGCATGGTATCGGGCTTTGCCAACGCAAGACACAGGATGCCGGCAACCCCCAAAACAAAACTCAGTAGCCACTTCACGGTCACGGGTTTGTTGTTGAATTGCTTTTCAAGCAACACCGCGAACAGAGGGGCACTGGCAATAGATACCACGGTACCAATGGCCACACCAGCCAAGCGCATGGATGAATAAAACGCCAGGGGGTACACGGCCACGCACAAACCACCGTACACAACCAGGTGTTTGTATCGTAGCAGCGAAGACCATTGTTTACACAAGTGCTGTAGGGCTCTAAGAGACATCAGAAAACCACCACCACCGGTAGCAATGGCACCAATCGCCAATGGACTAACATCTGGAGCAAAGCTGGCAGCAGCGCCTGTTGTTCCCCACAAAACACTGGCAACCACGACAGCGGCTACGCATGTGAAAGTACCTTGCTGTTTAGACATATCACGCTTTTCAACAGATTAATTTGATAGCATTATAAAAAGAGTACAAACACTTTTCTTGGCAGAAAGGACGCTTTACTGTCTTATTAAGACGCAAGTCACCTGCCGTGTTTATTGTAAAATCCGGGACGGGGGCAAACCAAAAAACTGTGAAAAACGCCGACTAAACGCAGAAAAATCCTGATAGCCCACAGCTTCTGCAACACGCTGCATAGGCATATCGGTATGGATAATCAGTGCCCGGGCTTTTTCCATTCGAAGCTGAGTAATATAGCGGGCTGGCGTTTGCCCCATTTGTTCGCGAAAGGCCTTTTTAAACTGGGTAGCACTGATGCAGGCCACACTCGCCAGTTGAGACACAACAAGAGGCTGATCCAACCTGCTGTCTATATACTCAATAACATTGCGAATGCGAAGATCTAAACTGTGTCCCTGCTGCTGCTCACTCAATACGGCGATAAACGTATGCATCATTGACACTTCTACTTGTTTGCTCACGCGATATTCAAGTTGAGATGCGACAAACTCCAACAAGGCGGACATGGGCTTGCTCACACTGAAGACGCTGGCTTTTGCCGGCGATAAATTGTCTGGTAAAGCATGTAAATCTGCGACCACAAACCGCGCCTGCTCTTCAGCGGTAAAGTGATGCTCGGTTCCACTGCGGATTACCACACATTCTCCAGGTGCAACTTTCCCGCTTACCTCGCCTGCACGAATATTAATAACGCCGCTTAAGGGCAACACCAGTTGGTGAAAGTCATGGGAATGCCCAACAGTCTGACGACTGTAAGAACGAATGGAAAGTGAATCAGACATGTGAAAAAAAGGGGAAAACATTCCCCTTTACAGCTATTTTATTCAAACAGTACTTTATGCAATTTCTGCACGATGTCATCACTGTCTCGTTCATTTACCAAAAAAGACATATTGTGAGGGTTGGCACCAAAGCAAATCATGCGCAGGTTGTAATCGTGCACAGCAGCGAAGATCCGGCTGGAAACCCCTTTCGCAGTTTGCATGTGATTACCTACCACCGTGACTAAATCAAAGCCATTCTCAACCTTAACATCACAGATAGTTTCCAGTTCTGCAATCGTTTCTTTGTTGAGTCTGGAAGCGACAGAGTTCGCAGGGTTGTCCAAAGTAAAAGATACTGAAATCTCCGATGTGGTGACCAAATCAACACTGAGTTTGTGTTTAGCGATTATACCAAAAACCTGTTGTAAGAAGCCCTGAGCGTACATCATTTTAGGCGTTTTTACCGTCACCATCACCTGCTCTTTACGGCGGGTGATCGCGCGATAAGGGGGTTCTTCTTCGCAATCGCGCATTATCCAGGTACCGCCTTTTTCAGGCGCTTTACTAGAGCCCACAAACACTTTTATATCTTTGCGTAATGCAGGTTCCATAGTAGCAGGATGCAGAACTTTCGCGCCAAATGTCGCCATTTCCGCGGCTTCTTCAAAGCTGAGTTCAGGCAATGGATAGGCGGCGTGTACAATACGAGGATCTGTGGTGTATACCCCGGTGACGTCGGTCCAGATTTCACAAGTATCTGCCCCCAACGCTTCGGCAAGTAGTGCCGCAGTGAAGTCGGAACCGCCGCGTCCTAACGTCGTCGTTTTACCTTCTTCGTTCGCCCCCACAAACCCCTGTGTTACTACTATGGCATTTGCAAGTTCCGGACGCAAAAGCTGCTGGGATAACTGGGCGATGTCGTCAAGCTGCGGTACAGCCTCACCAAACTCACTGTCGGTGCGCAGCACTTTGCGCACATCAAAATTCAGAGTAGATACGGACTGCTCAGCCAACACGGCTGAGAATAAGAGCGAAGACATGCGCTCGCCCATAGAGAGAAGCTGATCTTTGAGATCGTCGCGATGCAGAATTTCTTCGTGATTCGCAAGACCGCGTAATTCTTCAAACAAATCGTCCAGCTTCGACGCTATGCTGTCTTTGTCTTTAAGTTGGCGAAACACTGCCATTTCGATGTCAATGATCGCCTGGCATGTATTTTTGATTTGTTCACTTGTCATGGCGGTGTGAGCAATACTTACCAAGTGATTCGTCACGCCAGCCTGAGCGCTGACCACCACAATACGGGTTGCCTCGTTGCTCGCTACAATACGCGCACAATTTTGCATGGCCTCATAAGTAGCAACGCTTGTACCGCCAAATTTGGCGATATTAAGAGAATTAGTCACGGTTTACTCCGGTTTTCCCAACACGTTTTCGTGTTACATTTTGACATTAATGTGGTCACCCACGCGAACGTTATTCGCGGCAAACCACCCTTGATTCATTTCCAGCGCGAACATCACTGCTTTTGACGCACCCACTGAAGTCAAATCATGGGGTGTCAGCGGTTTTATATCTGTTATCACGCCATTTCTGTCGATAAATGCCACATCCAAAGGTATGAAGGTATTTTTCATCCACATGCTGGCCTGCCGTTCGGGCAAAAACTGGAACAACATGCCGCAATCTTCGCATAACGCCTTGCGGAACATCAGTCCGCGGGCTCGCTGCTCGGGTGTTTTTGCAAACGCCACAGGCAGGGTTTTGCCACCAATAATAATCGTTGCAGATTCAAATTCAACGGGCTCTTGAGCTGCAGTCTGACAGGCCGCCAACACCACACACAACAGCAACAGCAGGTTTCTTAATACCATGAAAATTTTCATTGTGTCTTCCTTGTAAGCACAAAAAAAGCCGGACCCTCACGGTGCCCGGCCTGCTAGTTTATACGCCAAGTCAGGCAACATTCAACGTTGGAATGATATTAGCTCTGGCATCGGCCTCTGCTTTCTTGAAACTTTCCATTTTATCGAAGTTCAAATAGCGGTATACATCTGCTGCCATAGAGTCGATTTTACCGGCATATTCCATGTATTCCTCCGCAGTAGGTATGCGACCAACAATAGCGCCTACAGCAGCCAATTCAGCTGATGTAAGGTAAACATTCGCCCCATCGCCCAACCGATTAGGGAAGTTACGAGTCGACGTCGACAGTACTGTCGCACCGGCTTCTACCCGTGCCTGGTTACCCATGCACAATGAGCAACCTGGCATTTCAGTGCGCACACCTACGCGACCATAGATGTTGTAGTACCCTTCTTCCATTAACTGCGCTTTATCCATTTTGGTAGGCGGCGAAATCCACAAACGAGTAGGAATGGTCTTGTTGTATTGCTCGAGGAGTTTACCCGCGGCACGGAAATGGCCGATGTTCGTCATACACGAACCAATGAATACTTCATCCACTTTGTCACCGGCCACTTCAGACAGGGTTTTTGCATCATCTGGGTCATTTGGACAACAAACGATTGGCTCTTTAATTTCAGACAAATCGATTTCGATAACCTCTGCATACTCGGCATCGGCATCGGCGCGCATAAGCGTGGGATTGGCAAGCCACGCTTCCATTTTCTGTGCCCGGCGTTCAAGGGTGCGCGGATCGCCGTAACCTTCGTTGATCATCCAGCGCAGCATAGTAATGTTTGAGCGCAGGTACTCAGCAATGGACGCTTCAGACAAGTTGATGGTACATCCCGCCGCGGACCGTTCTGCTGAAGCATCAGACAGTTCAAATGCCTGCTCTACGGTTAGGTCTTCCAAACCTTCAATTTCAAGAATACGACCTGAAAAGGCGTTGATCTTGCCTTTTTTCTCCACCGTTAACAAACCTTGTCTGATGCCGTAAAGTGGAATGGCGTGTACCAGATCTCGCAGAGTGATGCCCGGCTGACGCTCCCCTTTGAAGCGAACCAGAATTGACTCTGGCATATCCAGAGGCATAACCCCTGTTGCAGCCGCAAAGGCCACCAAACCAGAGCCAGCCGGAAACGAAATTCCCAGAGGAAAACGGGTGTGTGAATCACCGCCGGTTCCCACCGTATCAGGCAACAACATACGATTCAGCCAGCTGTGTATGATGCCGTCTCCGGGTCTGAGTGAAACACCTCCCCGGTTCATAATAAAATCGGGCAGGGTGTGCTGGGTTTCGATATCTACAGGTTTAGGATAAGCAGCTGTGTGACAGAAAGACTGCATGGTCAGATCTGCAGTAAAACCAAGACAGGCCAGGTCTTTCAGTTCATCACGGGTCATGGGACCTGTGGTATCCTGTGAGCCAACCGTCGTCATCTTCGGCTCACAATAAGTGCCCGGACGAATGCCGTCTACGCCACAGGCTTTACCCACCATTTTTTGAGCCAGTGTATAGCCTTTGCCACTGTCAGCAGGTTGTTCGGGCTTGCGGAACAACCCTGACGGGCCTAAGCCTAACGCTTCACGGGCTCGTTCAGTTAAACCACGGCCAATAATAAGGTTAATACGGCCACCAGCGCGCACTTCGTCCAAGATCACTTTCGATTTGTAGCTGTATTCAGCCAGCACTTCCCCCGTATCGTGATTGGTAATTTTACCCTCATAAGGGTAAATATCGATCACGTCGCCCATATTCATTTTTTCTACATCGGCTTCAAAGACCAGTGCACCAGCATCTTCCATGGTGTTGAAAAAAATGGGAGCCACCTTGCTACCAATACACACACCGCCACCGCGTTTATTCGGCACGCCAGGTAAGTCTTCACCAAAAAACCACAGCACCGAGTTGGTGGCCGATTTACGGGATGATCCTGTGCCTACGACGTCCCCTACAAAAGCAACTGGATAGCCCTTCGCTTTCACCGCTTCGATTTGTTTCATCGGCCCTTTCACGCCGTGCTCTTCCGGCTCCAGCCCATCGCGGGTCATTTTGTAGGCCGCCAGTGCGTGCAGTGGAATATCAGGTCGTGACCACGCATCTGGCGCAGGAGACAAATCGTCAGTATTCGTTTCACCGGTAACTTTAAACACTGAATAAGTGATTTTATCTGCCATTTTCTTGCGACTTGTAAACCACTCTGCTTCCGCCCACGAATTCATGACATCAGCGGCAAATTCATTGCCAGCTTTGCGCTTTTCGTCGACGTCGTGAAATGCGTCAAACATCAGTAAGGTATGCTTCAGCTCTTTTGCAGCCAGCGGGGCCAGAGCTGCATCATCCAGTAACTCCACCAAAGTTGCTATGTTATAACCACCGTGCATATTACCCAGCAAAGCCACGGCTTTTTCTTTGCTGATAAGTGGACAGCTGTCTTCACCTTTTGCGATTGCACTCAAAAAACCTGCTTTCACATAAGCCGCTTCATCCACACCCGGTGGTACGCGTTCAGAAATGAGTTCTAGCAAAAAACGCTCTTCTCCGGCGGGTGGGTTTTTAAGCAGTTCAACTAATCCGGCAACTTGTTCCGGATTCAATGGCTTAGGGGGGATACCTTGGGCAGCACGTTCTTCAACATGTTTGCGATAATCTACTAACACGATTGCTTCCTCCTGGTTTTAGGCCCTCAGAGGGAACGGTCTTGTGGGCCTGAAATGACGATTGTTTCGGCAAGATTATAGCGATCGACTGTACAAATTAACAATGTCAGACCTGGAATTACGCTTATAACTAGTATTCACAATAGTTATGAATAACAAAATTAACAGTAGAACTATTTATTTTTTGGTGCAATGCGTAAGAGGGCTGCATTGTCTCCATCCGTTAAAAGGTATATGTTGCCCTGGTTATCCGAATCGATGTCTCGCAGAAGCGTTTGAATAGTGGGGAATGGTTCTGTCTGTGTTGGCGGCGAGTCCTGTACATTCACACTAATCAAGGATTTTGCTTTTAGCGTTGTAATGAGCAAGGTTTCAGCTAAAGCCTCAAATGCACTGTTGTGATACATAATCATGGCCGAAGGCGCAACCGATGGGCTCCAGTTGAACAGAGGGGCACGCATGCCTTCGTAGTCCGTAAAAGGAGAAATGCGGGCACCGAACAACGGGCAATGGGCCCCTATAATTTTGTCGTCTTGAGAAAAATACAGTTTTGAATAGTATCAGCTTCGTCCAACCGCAATCCTAACTTGGGTAAACTATCGAGTACTTCCTGACGGCTGTATGGACGGTTTAAAATACCGGTTCGCTGCCCGTAGTCATTGACTTTTTGACTTATTTTATTCATAACGCCTTCGCCGGGATACAGTAATACATTCATGTACAAGGTACCGCCGGGTTTAAGCACGCGACAGATTTCTACCATAGCTTTGTCGATATCGGCAATAGTGTGATACCCGTTTGGCAAGTTGGCAGAATCGAAAGACCCATCCGGAAAACTCATATCCCGGAGGTCTTCGATGGCCAGTTCAGCACCTTTTAGTTTTTTCTTAGCTCCGCCCATCAGGGCTTTTGAATAATCCACTCCCACGAGAGAAAAATCCTGTTCCGGATGTTTTTTTCGTGCGTGCTTCATGCATATTTTAGTAAAGGTGCCGGTACCAATTGCGCATTCCAAATGCCGCCCTTTTAAATTTTCTGCAAAGAAACGCACTTGTGAACCCAGTGTATTGCGATAGGCGAGGGTAAGAATAAAGAATCCGCGAATGTCATATAAAACCGGCGTCAGATTGTAGCTATTTTCGTTAATAATACTTTGGTCAGACATACGTTTTGCCTTTTAAACTGGCTTTCGAGCTGATGATCATCAGTGAGCCCTGATAAACCTTGATTCTCATGACCACATGAGCTGTTACTATACCTCAACCGGTTTTTCATCACAGAATGAGTGACAATACCTACGCTGCGAAATGAATACTGATACGGGCTGAGATCATGCTGTCAGCATAGTTGCCAGATGCCTGATAGTAAAGGTTGCAGGCCCCTTGCAACACAAAAAAACCGGTTTCACTAACCGGCTTTTATTGTTGCACAACGCGTTGAATCTAACCACACAAAACGCGCCTTAGGCGACGTCTATATGTCAGCTTGTAAGCGCTCTTTCTGAGTTTTCTCAGTCGCGACAAAGCGCTTCCACTGCTGTGCCATTGCCTTGCTCTTCTGATGCTTTTCAGCTTCGGCTAACTCATTGAGCGCAAGGGCATACTGCTTTTTATTGTAAAGCGCCATGCCTTTAATCAGATGTACAATACCGGGATTTCTCAGATCGCCTTTTTGCACCGCGTTATCTGCCGCGCTTATGGCCTCGTCCCAACGCTCCGCATTAAGCAGAATTTGAGCAAGCTGAGCGTCCAGTTCCCCATCTTCAGACATTTCAGCTGCAGATTGCATAGCGGGAATGGCCTTATCCTGCTCCTTGGCCAGCGTCCAGCTTTGCCCCAGAAAACGAAGGTTGCGCAGGTTTTTCTCTAGCGTGCCTTGTTCCATAGCCTGTTCCATCAGCAATGCACCTTTATATGGAACCTTGTGGTAATAGTACAGCTGAGCGAGGTTAAAGATATCGGCCGGCGACTCGATATAACCTCGCTGGTACGCCGATTCCATAATCGCTAACTGCTTGCGCTCTTCCCCTAACTCACCGTACATGCCTGCCAGTTGGATCCAGTACTTGGGTTCATCAAACAGTTTTACCAGTTTTATAAGCACATTTTTGACTTTTTCCGGCTGTTTTAGCTCGTAGTAAATGGCACGTTGCAAAATCAGCCAGTTTTCGTCGGGGATCATCCCTTCTGCTTCGTGATCAGCTATGGCTTTCGCTATGAACGGTTCTGCCTTCGCGTAATCTTTGTTTTGGTAGTAAGCCTGGGCTTTCAGAATAAGATTTTTCGGCGGCACAGGGCCAGGATTCAGTGCTTCCCAACGTTCGAGATACTGAATACTCTTATCGTAATTGCCCTGCATAAGGTTGAGCTGCGCCAGACTAAACAAGGTCGTCATCTCAAACTTTTCAGGTATGGGTTGCTGTTCTACCACTTGGGCAAAGGAATCCAGCGCTTTGTCGTACTGCTCAGCGTTGTAGTAGATGAAACCGTAAAAGTTATACATCATGGCCCGTTCATAGCTATTCATGGAATCCATTTTGTCTTCCACTTCGCTGAGGATTTCTATTGCTTCGTCAATCTTGTCCTCATCGGCAGCAGCCTGGGCTCGAGCAAGTTGCTCGTAGACCTTCGAACGCAATGTAGGCACTTTACGGGTTTTCTTATCACTGGCTTTCACTTCCTGCGCCTGAACACTGGTTGATACCAGTGCAACTGATATACAAGACACCAGTAAAGCAGCGGAAAGGGAAACCGCAGAGAGTAAACGTGTAGATAATATCATGCTCATATTATTTATCCGTCAATCTGGAAGGTGATACGGTTCTGCACACCAGACACTTCTGTGGCTTCACCATTGACAACCCGGGGCTTGTATTTGAACTTCATAGCGGCATCCATTGCAGCCTGTTCAAATATTCCCTGAGGGTTCGCTTCCACAACAATAGGGTCACGGACTGTACCTAGTTTGGTTACTGTAAACTCAACAATAACAAAACCTTCTATTCCCCGTTGTAATGCACGTCGTGGGTACACTGGTGCTACTTTGACAATGGGCAGATATTCTCCGTCACCAGATTCCAGGGCTAAACCGCCATCCAATGCGACTTCTGCGCCAACGTCTCCGCCGAAGTTCATGGAGGTACCGGACGCATCCGGAGAGGGTGAGTCCATTTGCGGTTGACTCATTTGAGGCGGTGGCTCTTTCGGTGGGGGTGGCTTGCGAGGTTTGCGGTCTTTTTGCTCGACCGTTTCCTCTTTTTTAACCCTTACGAAGTCAAGCACACTGCCTTTTGGTGGCTCTGTTAACGCGCTGCCGCCCATCTTGATAAGGGATTGCATCAAGAAGAACAGGCCCAGCGTAATGGCCAGCGAAATGACAAATGCGATGATAAATCGTGGCATGGCTTATGGCTCTTGTGCTGCGATTGAAACTTCGTATACGCCTGCCGAGCGGGAGGCATCCATCACTTTAATCAGTGTATCTGTGGTAGCTTTCTGGTCTGCCTGAATAACCACAGTGCCCTGTGGGTTTTCAGCGTGCAGACGCTCGATGTTCGCCTGTACCGCGCGTACATCAACTCGGCGCTTATTAATCCAGATTTCACCCGTGTCAGATATAGCGATAAGAATGTTTGCTCGATCCTGCTTAACCGCTGTTGCCGCTTCAGGACGGTTAACATCAATACCTGCTTCTTTTACAAACGAGGCGGTTACAATGAAGAAGATAAGCATGATAAACACCACGTCCAGCATGGGTGTCATATCAATTGTTGCTTCTTCTTCGTCTATCAGATTTTGAAAATGCTGCTTCATAATAGGTTTCCTGACAGAAAGGCCTAGCCTTTGCGATCAATAATCAAGGCGTCTTCTAAGTGCGTGCGCTCTGTTTTAACCATGCGGTTTAACCAGGTAGAGGCAAACACCCCTGACAACGCTCCTACCATACCCGCCATTGTCGGGATGGTGGCTTTCGACACACCAGATGCCATAGAGCGGGCGTTACCCGAGCCTGAAATGGCCATTACATCAAATACTTCAATCATACCGGTTACGGTACCCATCAAGCCAAGCAGTGGACACAGTGCCACCAGCGCCTGAATAATGGGGATGCTACCCTGTAACCGTATGGTCAGACCGGAAATCGTCTTCTGGCGAATTTGCGCTGCAAACCAGGAAGAGCGATCCTGACGGGCTTTCCAGCTCGCCACGGCCTGCTTTTTGAAGTTTTTGTGCCAGATCAGCAGGTACATCGCACGCTCGAGAATAAGTAACCACATGATAAATATCAGCAGACCGATGACCAGGAGTACCTGGCCTCCTGTCTCTGTAAAATCACGTATGGCTTCGAGAAATGCGATCATGGCTTAGCCCCGCTCAGCGCGCTCTGCGATAACACCAGACGCCTGCTCCTGCAGCACGTACACGATATTCTTACTACGGGTATTGAGCATGGCGTAGAGCAATGTCATAGGAATTGCGACAACCAGACCAAGTACCGTAGTGACCAATGCGGTAGAAATACCACCAGCCATCAGTTTTGGGTCACCGGTACCAAACAAGGTAATTGCCTGGAAGGTGTTGATCATACCGGTTACTGTACCCAACAAACCCATCAGCGGTGCAACAACCGAAATAATCTTGATAATGGTAAGATTGCGTCCAAGTTTAGGAACTTCCCCGAGAATGGCTTCAGTCAGGTGCAGTTCCAGCGCTTCCACATCAGCCTTAGGGTAATCTTCACGCACTTTCAACACGCGACCTAGCGGGTTGTCAGTTTTGATTTCTTTACTCTTCAGTTGCTTGTTCACTTTGCTGTTGATGAGTGTCAGGCTAATTAGCCGCTCCAACGCCAACAGTAAACCGATAGCACCCACAATGAGAATGATGTAACCCACTTCACCGCCCTGCTCAACACGCTCTTTCAAGTCGGGAGCCTGAACGAGGAGGCCAAGAATAGAACCACCTGTAGGGTCGATACCGAATTGTACGAGGTCGCCATTTGACGCTTGAAGCTCAGCGGCAGAGCTGCCGTAGCGGTCAGCAGGCTGACGAATAAGTTCAGCTACTGTGCCTGTGATGCCGTTGAAATCCAGATACTTGCCGTCAGAAACCAACGCGAATGGTCCTACGCGAACCACGTCTTTATTGACTTTCTGGCCACCCGCTTCAACGACAGAAGTGTTAAAAATCGTTACCTTGCCCGATTCGGTCATTTCCCGCTGAATTTCAAACCATACCCGCTCAATTTCTTCAATTGAGGCCAGTTTGGAGCTCTTGCCCATTTCCTGTGCCATATTGTCAAGAAAATCAGCACGTCCGGGAATTTGCGCAGAAACTACTGAGTTCTGGAATTTACTCTTAGTGTCGCCAGCTACCTGCTGAAGTACACCAAACAGTTCTTTTAACGAACCCAAGCGCGTGTCCAGCGCCTGATTTAAATCAGCCAGCTTAAACTCGTTTTCTTCGAACTGGGTTTCCAATGCCTCTGAATTAGCCAGCATCTGGTCACGCTTTTTGCGAGTATCAGCAAGAATTTGATCCTGCTGCGCGCGTTGTTGTATGAAGTTCTGTTCCCGCTGTTTATTTTGTTGAGACTGTGCAAACTGCCCTTCTTCAAGCTGCTTTAAGAGGGCGTCCAAATCCAGCGCGCGCTCATTTTCCGCTACCGCGCCGAAGCTCAATGTTGCCGCGGTTAGACCTGCCGCGAGCCATTTAATTTGTTTAAACATGATCATTACCTCTTAGTCCGTGATCGCTACAGGCAGCATTAACAGGTCTGGCGCCAACTGTTTCTTGGCCATACGCAGACCTTTTGTGATCTGTGTACGATAACTGCTGTCCAGCTCTTCCCACTGACGTGTCTGCTTGTTCCAAACGCCTTGACTGCTTGCATCACGTGTTTGGTAAATCAGCGCTGTACGACCCAAGCGCAAGAATTCAACATCGCGCTCAGAACCGTCAATTTTGTGAATACCGCTGTATGCTTCCATTGTGCGGCCGTAATCCATTTCAACCTGATAGGCTTCCATAACGCGGCGGAACTTCTCTGAAGGCGATACGTCTGCACGATCCATCATAGATTTGAGATCTTCAATACGTTTGCTGCGCTCTTCTGGCAAGAAAGGCACGTCCAAGGCAACAAACTGCTCCAGACCATCAATCATGCGAATCATCAAAGGCGTAATCTGACGCTCGATAACGGAAACTTCATCAATTGAAGCGTTCAGATCAGCCATTTCCTGTTCCTGGTTGGCAATCTGTTTACGAAGCTGGTTGTTGTAAACTTCCAGACCTTCGATTTCCTTATTCAAGGTTTTGAACGCCTGGAGTTTGTTATCGATTTGGTCAGCGATGTTGTTAATTTTGTCTTGTGACTTAGCCGCACTTTCATTAATTTTTGCAGCCTCATCGACAACGGGTTTCAAGACATTATCGTCTTGTGCCATGGCGGAAGTGGCCGTCAGGGCACTCGCCAGCAGCAACGAGTTGAAAAGCTTCATACATTCAAACCTTACTGTTAAAAGAAATCGGCAGGTGCCGACAATAAAAATTCTGCGCGTAGGATAGAAAGTTTCCGTGACAGTTTTATTACATAACTGTCATATTTCCATTGTCATAATTAGTGTTAGAACGAATAGAAAAAGAGCCGCATCAGCGGCTCTTTTCGAGTTTTTAGAAATCGTAGCGATACGACAAACTAAAGGCTGTGCCCCGTGTTTCACTTCGAAGAAGTGTGTCCTCAAACTCAATTTTCTTTTCCTGATCAAGCATATTCTGAACTTTTAATGTGACAGTGGTATTAAAATCAGGATAGTACTTATAGACCAGGTCCAGAGAGTGGAAAGGTTGCTCAAAGCTGTCATCGAAAAAGTCGATACCAGGAATGAGGATCCTTGGGCCAAACACGTTGTAGACCAAAGAGGCGGAGTGCTCGCCGTTATCGGAATCATAACCCAACTGCATGTTAACCACATACTTGGAGTGGCCGGTAAGCCTACGCTCCGTGTTTGTAATTGCAGCTGAGACGCCAGTTTGTTCAACGATTTTCTGGAAGTCGAGCTGAATTTCAGAATCAGACAAGGTCACGTTTCCGGAAAGGAAGAGGTTGTCCCAAACGCCGTCCCCGAACACTTCCAGGCCCTGTAAAAACTCAATCTCCACACCGTACAACTCACCAGATTCAGCATTGGCAATACGCACTAATGGCGGACCATCCTGTGCAGGCGACTGCACTGATTCAATAGGGTCGGTCATGTCTTTGTAGAACAAACCTACAGACAGGTTGTTACCCGCTTCACGATACCACTCCCAACGAACGTCGTAGTTCTTAATGGCAGTGGTGCGGATACCTGGCGTACCGCCTATAGGAAACTCGGTTAGTGGATCGATATAAGTCGCAGAAGACACTTCACGCAAATCTGGCCGCACTACGGTTTCACCGTAGCTAAACCTGAGCTGCATATCGTTTTCCATAAAATAAGTCAGGGCCAACGCGGGGTATAAATCATCTTCCTGGAATGCCAGTTGCAATCTGTCTTCATCGTCCGCGATATCAATCTGATTGGTACGGGGGTCAAAAGGCACAACCGCCTGACGGAAGTCTTCGTAACGAACACCACCGCTTATGCGCCATTTGTTATCAAAGAACAAATCAGCTTCGAAATAATAAGCATCTACTTTTTGCGCAGCAGCGTAATCATCACCGGCAATTGTTGTATCTCGAAGAATGGGCACATTAGTAAAGGTTGCACTATCCAGTACGCTGTCACTAACGATATCAGCAAATTGAGAACCTACAAGGTCATCACTGGATTCAAAAGCACGGGTATTAACGTCGAAACGGCGGTTTTCAGCATTACGGAACTTGCTCATGAAGTTACCACCTGCTTTGAACTCCATTTCCCACTTGTCTATGGTGTAAGGGAGATTGAAGTTATAACCATAATTTTCTACGCGATCGTGCAGTTCCTGGAAAGTATAACGAGCAGCAGTGAATGAGTTACTCAAACTGCTTTCCGTTTCCTTGTCATAAATGCCGTCTAGATTGTCATCTTCCAGCAAGAATAAAGCATTCATATTCCCAGGTGCATCACGTAGCGAGCGCCCCAGTGAATATTTCCAGTCAAAGCCTAAAAACCCTAGCTCAGGGAATGTGTGCGTTCCGCGGACCTGATTGGTAAACAACTTACGCTCTTCGTATTGAATGTTGTATTCACGAATTCGCTGGTTATCAGACAAAGTTATGTTTGCGGTATTACCAACACGCTCCTGAATTTGATCGCGGGTGTCGTTCAGTACCACTACGCTATAGTCGATACGGTGTTGACGATTATAATCAATACCCACATTCAATAAAGTTGACCATTTCACTGACGCTTCTGTGGTATCTACTTCATCGAAAAAACGCACCATGCGAATTTCGTCGCCATTGCGAAGTGGTTGTTCACCGATATACTCTTCAGATACGTCTGTGTCTTTGTTATAGCCGACAGAAGCGAGAAAACCAAAGCGCCAATCGTCGTTGTAATCAAAACTGTTACCCAAAGACAGATTTGCACCGAAATCCGGACCAACGCTTTCAAGGCGTGGGTCGTAATCGCGATTTACGTCCTTCAGTAGGCTGACAGCTTCGTCCTGAGATAAGTTATCAAGAAAGTTTTTCTCGTCCCAACGTTCGGCGATAGAAGCGGGAACCGCACGGGTACCATCGTCTTCGCCCATCCAATCATCACTGCCACCTGAATATGTATAGGCGTCGTCGAAATTATTCGTGTTTGAACCAATACTGCCCTGCATGTTGAAAACAAAATCAGACGGGATGGTTTTAAGTCGAATATCTACGTTACCACCACCAAAGGAAGCAGGCATAGAAGGCGAATAAGACTTCTGTACAGACAAGCTTTCAATAATGGAAGCAGGGAACAAATCCAGTGGTATAACGTTTCGCGTTGGGTCAGGGCTTGGTACGGCCAACCCATTTAACTGTGTTGATGAGTAACGCTCACCAAGACCACGTACATAAATAAACTTGCCATCTACCAGAGTCAAACCGGTCACACGACGCAATGCTGATGCAGCGTCCGAGTCACCAGTACGGGAAATTTGTTCCGCACCCATAATATCAGCAACGAAGGCCTGGTTTTTACGTTCTTCCATAACGGCGGTTGCCGTTCCTTTTAATCGGGTTCCTGTTGCAACCACTTCCTCTATGACATCTTCTTCCTGGGCGATTGCAGGTGCAGCAGTGGCTGCAACAGAAGCCAAAATGGCAAGGCTAAGTGGTTTAAGCGGAAACCTGTTTGCAGGCTTTTTCATTGTAAACCTCGTGGAAAAGCGTTCTTTCATGGCAGCGGGAGATCCTGCTGCCCGTAATACTTAAAAAGCAAGCACGCCACTTCATACTGCAACGTGCTTGCTTGCCAGGTGAGATGTGGAGTGATTACTCCAGACCAACAGTCCAGCCAGCAGTCCAGTCGTTGTCGGCAGATACCGCACCTACGAAGCCTGCATTGTCGAAGAACGTGTCACCAGTCCAGTCTTTAGGTGTTACCGCATCAGTGGCAGAGAAGACACCGTTAACAACGTCAGCTTGTGTAGCAACTACCGCATTACCCGTCATGGTATTCTGGAACCAGTCAGACAGGTCAACCGCGCCGTCATCATTCTTGAAGTTTTCGCCATTTTCACACGCGATAACTGAGTTAGTGAAGGTGATAGTACCATCAGCAAGGTTCGCTTGAGACTCGGCTACGTTTTCAACTTCAAAACACTCACCCATGCCTGCAGGACCTGTAATGATGACATTAGACAGTTGTGCACCCGTACCTTCGCGCAGGTATACACCTTCTGAATCGTCGTCACCGTCAAAGGTATTACCTATGATAGTCAGGTTAGAAATAGTTGGGTTAGACTGAGGCGTAATGTCTGGCGTAGAGCCATCATTATCAGCTTCAATTCCGCGGTTTGCATCAGAGTTGTCTGTGGCCTGACGAACCAATACATACTGCATACGGCCCATGAAACCATTGTCCCAGTCGATGCTGTCATCCTGAATGTCAGTTAGAACAAGATGTTTAACGTCCACGTTACCACCGAAGAACTCAACACCATCATCCGCGTTTTTGTGCACTTGTACGTATTCAACAGTTGTACCAGAACCTACACCACCGAAGGTAATACCGTTGAGTTCGTTATCAGGGGCAATTTCATAACCGCCATGCATAACGCGAACATAGCGCAATGTACCTGAATTATCTTCTGTGTTCGTACCGCCAAAGACAGCACCTTCCTGAACACCTTCGACCTGCAGAGCACAATCACCTGTGGCAGGGCACTTGTTAGACGGCGCATTACCAAGAATGACCATACCGCCCCACTGACCTGCCGCACCTGAGTCAGATACAATATCGTCAGCAGAAGTGAAGGAAATGGGTTTTTCTGCAGTACCTTGTGCGTCAATTTTTGAACCACGGCTTATAACCAGGTAATCATTACCCGATGCGCCGTAGACAGTGACGCCTGGTTCTATTGTCAGGGTTGCGCTATCTGTGTTATCGCCACCGACGAAAACCGCGCCAGACAATGCATACATGTTACCTTCAGTAAGGGTAAGGTCTGATGTAATGCGGCCGTTAATTTCACACGTAGTGGTGTCGCCATCAACAGATGCAATAGTAGTCGTACCTGCAGGACAACCAGACTCCGAAGCAACTACGCCTACTGTGCCGCCACCGAAACCAAACGCCCAGCCCTGACGCCAATCGTCCGTACCGATTGCGCCAATAAAGTCAGTCGCGTCGAAGAATCCGTCAACAGCAGAAGCATCAGTACCCGCCCCCAACAGAGGGCTGTCAGAAGTTGGAGAGCCGTCGTTATTAAGAGAAATTGCTTCAGAAACACTGTTGCCAGTTTGAGTATTCAAGAACCAGTCTTCCAGATCTACAGCACCTGCGTCGCTCTTGAAGTTTTCGCCGTTATTACACGCCATAACTGAGCTGGAAATAGTAATTGTTCCATCAGTCAGATTGGCTTGTGACTCGGTGGAATTTTCCACTTCAAGACACTCACCCATGCCGTCAGTACCAGTGATCACCATGTTGTAGATTTGTGCACCAGTACCTTCGCGTAAATAAACACCTTCAGAATCATCATCACCGTCGAAGTTATTACCAATGATAGTCATATTGGAAATCATAGGGTTAGACTGAGGAGTGATATCTGGCGTTGAACCGTCGTTATCAGCTTCAATACCTCGGTTCGCGTCACCGTCAGCACGGTCGTGCTGAATGTAAACGTATTGCAACTTACCCACGAATCCGTTATCCCAGTCAACGCTGTCATCCTGGTTGCTGGTCAACACTAAGTGTTTAACGTTTACGCTACCACCAAAAAACTCGACACCGTCGTCCGCATTGGCATGTACTTGCAGGTAATCAACTTCAGTGCCTGAACCTACGCCGCCAAAGGTCACACCGTTTAATTCATTATCAGGCGCAATTTCATAACCCGCGTATTTAACAACCACGTATTTTAAAACACCAGAAGAGTCTGAGGAATCTGTACCGCCAAACACGGCACCTTCTTCCACACCTTCCACTTGAAGAGCACAATCGCCGGTTACCGGACATTTATTAGATGGAGCGTTACCAAGGATAACGATACCACCCCACTGACCTGCACCCACTTCGTCACCGGTTACATCGGCGTAAGAAGTAAAGATAATTGGTTCCGCAGCAGTACCTACTGCTTCGATGTCAGAGCCACGGCTGATAACCAGGTAGTCATCACCAGAGCGACCGAACACAATGGCGCCTTCTTCAATAACCAATGTCACGCTATCGGCATTATCACCGCCAATGAACACTGGGCCTTCCAGTGCCCAAACGGTGTCGTTTGTCAGAGTAATATTACCTTGGTCGTCTGCATCAGACGCATCCAGTGTGCCGCTTAAGGTGCGAACTTCAACGTCGGTACCCAGCGCAGCGGAAACCTGTGTAGACAAGAAGGAACTAGCTTCACCAGGCGCTGTATCTGTATCGCCACCCGTGTCACCACCGGTATCGCCACCCGTGCTACCACCATTACCGCTATTATCAATGTTGGTCGTTGTGCTGTTGTCGATATCGCCTTCGCTGATATTGATATCACCACCACAGCCAGCTAATACGAGTGCGGTCGCGATCGCAGAAGCCTGAAATAAGTGCTTGAGTTCCATTTGTCTCTCCAAGTGCAGATATAATTATGGATTTAGAAAACGCAGGAACTTTACCGAAGCAAAATGACACATTTGTTACACCGCGCCGCTGTAACAAAACTTTCATATGAAAACGGGTTAACATTTACCGCTTTTTGTACTTCAGTGCACGAATAAGCCTTACCCATTGATTTTGTTATTATTTGTAATCAGGGTGAAATAAAATGCGCAATCTGCAACGTCAAACCGTTTTTGTTAATTAACCAATTGACATGGGTGTGTCGAACGAGGAATGTGACGCTAATATGACACCACTCGGCACGTTAGTTGTGATCTAACATCCTTAGCTGACGAAGCAAAACATCTTCACGCACGGGGAAGTAGCCGTCGCGCTTAACCTGCTCCTGCCCTTGCCTGGACAGCACATAGCGAATGAATTCTCGCTCGAGAGTGGGCAGTGGTTTACCAGGTGCTTTGTTTACCACCAGGTAAAGATAGCGGGTATAAGGATATGTTTCGTTACGCACAGTTTCCGTGGTAAGGGGAATTAGCGCATCGGAAGTTACGCCAATAGAGAGCGCTTTGACTCCAGCGGTTTTGTATCCATAGGCGGCATACCCCATGCCGTTTTTACTGGTTGCCACACTCAGAACCACTGACGCAGAACCAGGCTGTTCGTTTACTGTGGCACGGAAATCACCATCACACAACGCCATGAGCTTGAACAAGCCGTAGGTACCTGAAACAGAATTTCGGCCAAACAACCTGATTGGCGTTTGATAATCCTCGCCGGGAAGATCGAGCTGAGACCAATGGGTCACAGCAGTATGCGAACCACAATATCGCGTGCTGGAAAAAATGGCGTCAATTTGCTTGAGTGTCAGACCGTCGACTGGGTTCCTTCTTTCCACAAAAATCGCAATGGCATCCATTGCCACGCGCAGCACGGTGGGCGGATAACCATGTGCACGTACAAAATCGCGAACTTCACTGGGTTTCATTTCCCGGCTCATGGGGCCAATCGTAGCGGTTCCTTCCGTAAGCGCTGGCGGCGCAGTAGAAGAACCCGATGCCTGGATTTGAAATTTGACCTGAGGGTACATTTCACGAAACTCCTGTGACCATAATGTCATCAGGTTGGCGAGGGTATCTGAGCCCACGGAAGTGATTTTCCCAGCCACACCAGGACTGCGTTGGTATTCTGGCACGTCATCAGAAGACGCTGCATATGTGAAAGCGGAAATGAGCGCCGTACTTATTGCAATCAAAACCCACTTGAAATTCATACTTGCTCCGCAATTAACTCATGATCGAGTAAAAAAGAAAAACGACTCCCCTGCCCCAGGGAACTTTCTATTTCCAAGTGAGAATTGTGATGGCTAAGCACGTGTTTAACAATAGACAGCCCAAGACCGGAACCTCCTGTTTTCCTGGAACGCGCTTTGTCTACTCGATAAAAGCGCTCTGTTAGCCTGGCGAGATGACTTTCTTCAATACCGTCGCCATTGTCTACCACGGCAAACCTGACATCGTCGTGTTCACGCTGCCAATAAACATTTATTTCACCACCTTTAGGGGTGTAATGTACAGCGTTGAAAACCAGGTTTGAACACGCACTTCTCAGTTCAGTTTCCACGCCAAACACAGTGAGGGTATCGTCAATGTGAAAATGGATACTGTGTTGTTTTTCTTTGTTGAGGGTTGCCGCTTCCTTTTCAAGTTGTCTTAACATAGCTGGCATGTTCACTACGTTCTCGTAAATTCGCTCCGAACTGGCTTCAATACGCGACAATACTAAGAGATCTTCAATGAGGCTTTGCATGCGTTTCGTTTGCGCACTCATCTCTTTTACTGCTTTTGTCAACAACGGATTTTCCCGCTCTTCAGGCAATATTTCCAAATAGCCGGAAATTACGGTAAGAGGCGTGCGTAGTTCGTGAGACACATTGGCAACAAAATCTTTTCGCATCTCTTCTAACTGCGACACCCGGGTGACATCCCTGGCGATAAGTAACAAGTGCTCATCGCCATAAGGCATAATACGATACTCAAAGGTTTTACTTGGATTTGCCGGCGCAGGAACTTCAATGGGATGATGAAAATCTCCAGCGTGAAAGTAGGCAATGAAATCGGGGTGGCGGATAAGATTGTCCAGCCTTCTTCCTGCATCACTTGGCCATTTTAGCCCCAACTCAAGGCGAGCCAGGCGATTACACCAGATAATACAAGCTTTGGCGTCAACCACAACAGCGGCATCGGGCAACGCTTCTGAGCCTTCGCGAAAGCGTTTTACCAGCTCACCCAACTCTTTTCGCTTGTTGCGGTTTCTGCGCTGAAGGTAATAAATCCCTTCGTATATGTGCTCCCACACGCCACTGACCGTGGGCGGTGACATCTTGCGACTGTGCCACAACCAGCGATTGAGTTTATACAATTGCCAGTAGTTGGTAACGAGCAGCCCTACGGCCCCCAGGGAAACGGCAAATAGCATGTCATCCATGTACAGCCCTACCAGCGCGAAGATAAACAAATACGCCAACAGGCGAACTGCACTTCTAAGCCAGGAAAATGGATAATACATAGTAACGAGCGCGCCTGATGTTGAATTGGAAGAGCTATTGTGTCAACGGAGTCAGATGTGCGCAATGCGCACATCCCACAAATTACATTTTAGTCGAAAAACGGTAACCTGCACCGCGCACAGTCTGAATCATGGCATCGTGACCGTGTTTCGAAATGGCTTTGCGCAAACGACGTATGTGAACGTCAACCGTGCGATCTTCCACGTAAACGTTTGTTCCCCAAACGTTATCCAGCAATAACTCCCGACTGTAAACCCGCTCCGGATGTGTCATGAAGAAGTGTAAAAGCTTAAACTCCGTGGGCCCCATGTCCAATGGATCAGTGTTTGCCATCACCCGATGGGAAATCGGCTCAAGCTTTAAACCGTTAAACTCTATTGGCTCTTCACTGGAAGTTGGTGTAACACGGCGCATCACAGCTTTAATACGCGCAATCAGCTCTTTAGGGGAAAACGGCTTGGTGACATAGTCATCTGCGCCAGCATCCAGGCCGCGTATCTTGTCTTCCTCTTCACCTCTGGCAGTGAGCATAATAACCGGTATATCTCGGGTAAACTCATGTTGTTTAAGGCTTTTTGCAAGTTGAACACCTGAACCTCCTGGCAACATCCAGTCCAGCAGTATTAAATCCGGATAAGGTTCGCAAATTTTCTGCTGGGCCACATCGAAGTCTTCTGCCTCAATGGTCTCGAAACCAGATTGTTCGAGTACAAATTTTAACATTTCGCGAATAGGGGCTTCATCTTCCACAATTAAGACCGTTCGAGACATGACTATTTTCCTGCTCATACCAAAATCGCCGCTATTATTGATGTGCTGTGTGACAGTTTTATTAAAACGATTACATTTATGTGTCAAGGAAATTACTGCTTTTTATGCTTTTGTCGATTGGGTTAGCGCTTGTTAATTCGTTTTATTGCGCCTATTCTTGTAGATAAATTCACCATACATTAATAAGGGCAGCGCTGCATGGCCTCGGTAAAGACAGGGTTGTCGCGAAAACTCCTCACACGTGTGCTGTCTGTTTACTTCATACTCACGCTAATTGTGACTGTGGGCCAGATTTTCACCGAGTATTTGAGCACCAAGAATCACATCGAAAGCGAGCTTCGAACCCTTAAAAATACCTTTGCAGAAAGCCTGACCAGAGCCAATTGGGAGCTCAACAAAGTACAAGCCCGCATTATTTCAGAGGGACTCACAAAACTTCCCATCGTCGAAGGCGTTCAAGTCAGGGATGAAAATGGTGATATCATCGCTGACGAAGGACAAACCATTCCCAGCAGCGGCGCCCCTGTTCACGCCGGTATCATGCAGGACCACACCGGCGGTATATTCAGCTACAGTTTCCCACTTATTTTCGAATTCTCAGGGCGTCAGTCTTACGTTGGGGATGTCACCCTTTACTCCAGCTTTGATATCATCTTGAGCCGGATAGAAGTCGGTATTTTCTTTCTGATTGGCAATGCAATTGTGAAAACCACGTTTTTGGTGTTTCTGTTTATGACGGCTTTTAAACACATGTTGTCAGAGCCGCTCAGTGAACTCACCCAGCAAATGACATCTTTCGATCCCAATCACCCGTCCGAATCGAAAGTTAAAATTACGGCAAACGACGACAATGAATTGCGACTACTGCAGGAGTCTTACAATCAGGTAATAGACGACCTAATTGCCTCACAATCTTCGTTGAAAGGGGCTCAGAACGCCCTGACTCACGCCAATAAAAAGCTAGACGACCAAAACCTTATCCTAGAACAGGAAGTGGCGAAAAAAACCGCATCATTATCACAAATCATGCTCGATTTAGAACTGCAAAAAGATGAACTCATTGCCAATCAGCGCGAGTTGCGACAGGAGAATGAAAACCGTCAGTTCATAGAAGATGAACTGCGCAAGCGCAACAGTGAGCTGGCCAAGAATATGGAAGTGATGGAGTTGATGAAAGATCAACTCGTTGAGTCGGAACGAATGGCATCCTTAGGTGGTCTTGTGGCCGGCATTACCCACGATGTGAACACGCCATTAGGGGTTAGCGTTACGGCAGCCAGCTTTCTTCTGGAGCGCTTGAACAACCTACGAACCAATTTTAACGATAAGACGCTGTCGACAAAATCGATGAACGAGTACGTTGATGAGTCAGAACAAACACTGACGCTCTTACTCACGAATCTGAATCGGGCTTCGGATTTAATCGCCAGCTTTAAACGGGTCGCCGTGGATCAAACGAGCGAGGCAATACGCTTATTCAACCTCAACAATTATCTGCATGAAATATTGCAATCACTTCACCCTACACTAAAGAAAACTCAACACACAGTTACCCTGAACTGCCCTGCTGACTTGGAAATAAATTGTGCCCCAGGCGTCATTGCACAAATTACTACAAATATGATCATCAATTCACTCACCCACGGCTTTAATGACAGGAATAAAGGCCGCATCCAGATAGATGTAAAACGTGATCAAGATATGGTGGTATTTGAGTATAGCGATGATGGCAAAGGGTTAGACGCACAAGCGCTAACCCAACTCTTTGATGCGTTTTACACCACTCGTAGGGAAGAAGGCGGCAGCGGGCTGGGAACGCACATTATCTATAATCTGGTAACGCAAACTCTCAATGGCACCATAAGAGCCTTCAGCGAGCCTGGCGAAGGTCTGAGGTATGTCATAACGTTTCCAAGATCGCGATAAATGAGACAGTTAAAACTATCTCTGTGATTGCACAGTCACGCCGGCATTGGTACGCTTGCCACCCGAAATATTAGCCGTGACATGCAGGAACAATTTCATATGTGGTTTAAAAACCTAAAAGCTTACCAGCTTACTCAACCCCTCTCCCTGAACGATGATGACCTTTCACGCGCGCTGATGGACAACGGGTTCAGACCTTGTGGCAAGCAAGATACTGCCACCATGGGGTTTGCATCCCCATTTGCCCAGGCGGGCAAAGAAGGCGTTATGTTTCACAAAGTACAGGAACGCTATTGGATTACCGTTAAGAAGCAAGAAAAAATACTGCCCTCTACCGTAGTGAATGCTGAACTGGCTGATAAAGTCGCACTTATTGAAGCTGAAACGGGTTCGCCGGTAGGTAAAAAGCAACAGCAGGACCTAAAACAAGAAATCATGTTTAACCTGCTACCCCAAGCATTTGTGCGCAATACTTTTACCCATGGCTTCATTTCCATTCCTGAAAAGCTTGTGGTGGTTGACGCTTCAGCTGATGGCAAAGCGGAAGCCTGGCTGGCACTGGTGAGGAAAGCCATCACTTCCCTCCCTGTTGTCCCACTGGCGCGCCGAAGTCTGCAATCTGAATTAACCCACTGGCTCACAAACGGCGCCCCTGAAAATATAGAGCTGCTAGAAGAAGCAGAGTTGAAATCAACAGATGAGTTGGAAAGTGTCATTCGTTGTAAAAATCAGCCTCTGGACAGCGAAGAAATATCCATGCACCTGGATAACGGAAAGTTGGTGCAGAAAGTTGGGTTTGCTTATAAAGACGTTCTTACCGCGACAATTTCCGAAGATGGCTCTTTCAAACGCGTAAAATTCACTGATCGGATAAAAGAAGAGACCGATGACGTGCCAAAAGACCAGGTTGAAGCCCGTCTCGACGCTGAGTTTGCGTTAATGTCAGCAGAGCTATGTGAATTTTTAGACTTCATGCGCACTGCACTGGCGCTAAACGATGGCCAGTAGTATTTAACGGCAATGACTACACGTGCATGAGCGGGAGGCCGTTTACCCGGCCTTCTTCTCGTTGTCATTCCTGGCGGCGTGATTATTGTGATAGTTTCGCCCCCAATCACAAAGCTGCTGCAACATAGGTTGTAAACTGGCCCCGCGTTCAGTTAACGAGTATTCAACTTTCGGCGGCACTTCAGCATACACTTCCCGGTGAATTAATCCGTCCTTTTCCAACTCGCGTAATTGCTGGGTGAGCATCTTTTGAGTTACGCCCTGAAGCCGCCGTCGCAATTGACTAAAACGCAGGGTTTTAAATGTCAGGTGCCAGAGAATTACCCCTTTCCATTTCCCACCGATCAAACTCAATGCTACCGCCACCCCACACAAATAGTCGGGTTGACAGGGTGATAGCTCACTGTTTTCAATTGCCATTACAACTCCAATAGTATCTTTTTGGTAAGTACCTTACAAAAAAGTGCATACTAGCCATATAGTTTGTTAAATGCATAATAGCCTAACTGCTCAGTTTTGCCTACTTCCGGAACGGCTGAGTAATCCATACCCTACAAACTGATAAAAGGTGGCGTATTTATGACTCAAGAATTTACCGCTCTATTAATAGAACAGCAGGACAAAAAAACGTTCACACGGCGTTATGTCACCCGAACACTAAGCGATTTACCCGACGGTGATGTAGTGATTAAAGTCTCCTATTCGTCGTTAAATTATAAAGATGCTCTGTCTGCCACTGGCAATCCCGGTGTATCGAGGAACTTTCCGCATACCCCTGGTATTGATGCTGCGGGCATCGTGGAATCATCTCAATCTGAACGATTTAAAGCCGGTGACGCCGTATTGGTAACCGGATACGATTTAGGAATGAATACCCCCGGTGGATTCGGCGGCAAAATACGCGTCCCGGCAGAATGGATCGTACCATTACCCGAAGGTTTGAGCGCCCGTGAAGCGATGACTATCGGTACCGCCGGATTTACCGCAGCCATGTCTGTGCAGGCTTTACAAGATGCGGGGATTAAACCCGATGACGGCGAAATTCTGGTAACTGGTGCAACGGGCGGTGTGGGTTCCGTGGCCGTTGCTCTGTTGAGCCAGGCGGGCTATAGCGTCGTTGCAGTTACCGGAAAAGCTGACAAACACGACTTCCTTACCTCGCTCGGTGCCAGTAAGGTAATTGAGCGCAATGTATTGCTCGAGAACAACTCCCGCCCTATGCTCAAAGAAACATGGGCCGGATGTGTAGATTGTGTCGGCGGGGATTACCTCGCTGCAGCTATAAAATCGACCTGTTATGGTGGCGCAGTAACGTGTTGTGGACTTACCGCTTCGGCAGAGTTACCCATCAACGTTTTCCCATTTATCCTGCGCGGAGTTTCACTATTGGGGATCGATTCGGTTCAGTGCCCGATGACGCCACGCTTAAAAGTATGGGGAAAACTCGCTGGTGAATGGAAACTGAACTGCCTTGACACCCTGACAGAAGAAATTCCTCTGGACGCCGTAGATCGCTATATCGATAAAATTCTACAAGGCCAAGTCTCCGGACGTGTTCTGGTTCGCGTCACTGACTAATCCGTCCGCACTGCGCAGCGGGTAACTGCGTAGTGCAATATCCGCCGAACATTCATTTAGTATAAACACTTATATCAGTATGGGCGGGTAATAGATTATATCAATAAACCGGGTTATTCCCGTTTTATCCCTGTAACCGTGCGGCAAATCTGCTTTTAATACTACCTGTTCGCCCGCGGCCACAATCTGCCAGCAATCCCCTTGCTTAATTTCTAATTGTCCTTCCAACACGTGAATATACTCTTTTACGCCCTTTTGATGAGGCGTCGACAATTGCTCGTGATAGTTAAGCAATGTAACTTCAAAGGTTTCAAAATGCGTGTCAGGAGCGAAGGGAAACAGGGTTTTCACCTTCATATTTACATCGCATTTTTCACTGGCATCCAGCGAAAAAGTAAGATGTGGCTGCGGTGCATTTGCTTCATTGGCTGTGATAAACGAGGAAAAAGAACATTGCAATCCGGTGGCTATCTTCCACAAAGTGGCTATGGTCGGGCTCGACTCCTGCCGCTCAATTTGCCCAAGCATCGCTTTGGAAACCCCCGTTGCTGCCGCGGTTTTATCTAATGACCAGCCCTTCATTCGCCTTTGCTCTTTGAGCACGCTGGCTATTCTTTGGGTTATCATTTCGTTGTTTGACATTGAATTGGCATGACTCCTTGGCACTGAATTCCCATTGTGCGCTATAACGCACAATGATACACTCCCTTTCCGTACGCTATAACGCACACTATCACAATCTCATTTGGAGTGCATGGTGAAAATCTCAGAACGTCCTCAGCTCAGTCATATTGCGGCTGGTATCACTGCTGTCGTGGTTGGCTACAGTAGTGCTGTCGTCATCGTAATAGAAGCCGCAAAGGCCGCCGGCGCAACGCCAGACATGATTATTAGCTGGCTTCTCATGCTAGGGCTGGGCATGGGCGTCACCTGTATTGTGTATTCGCGGTTGTATAAAATCCCCGTAGTTACCGCCTGGTCTACCCCAGGCGCAGCATTTCTCATTGGAGCGGTAGACGGCTATTCTATCAACGAGATCATCGGTTCATTTGTGACAGCCGCAATACTGGCGTTGGTCGCCGCGCAAAACAAAACCCTCACCCGATATTTATCCAAGACTCCACCCGCCATATCATCGGCTTTATTGGCCGGGATTTTACTGCCTATTTGCCTGAACATTTTCGTCGACGGTGAATCATACCCTTATTTGGTTGCTGGCTTTCTAACCGTGTATTTTATCGGTAGTCTATTCTTTACCCGCTATCTGATGCTGGTACTACTTGCGCTGGCCATGGTGTTCAGTATCCTCATGCAACCGGACACGCATTCATTCACAGACATTTCATTGCCTGAAGCGGTATGGGTAACCCCTCACTTCACCTTGTCTGCTACTGTTAGTCTAGCCATCCCGCTATTTATCATTACCTTGTTATCTCAAAATTTGCCCGGCATCGCCATAGCCAAAAGTCATGACTACGAACCAGGTGTAAGAAACGTGCTTTCAGGAGTGAGCGTGGTAAATATCGTCACCGCTCCCTTTGGCGGATTCGCCTTTAATTTTGCCGCTATTACCGCGGCTTTGTGCATGGGAGAAAGCGCAGGTGAAGACCGGGCACTGCGATACTGGGCAGCAATTATGGCTGGCGTTGGTTACATATTTATGGGGCTGGCAGCGCCAGTTGTCGTCATGTTTTTCAGTCACATGCCAGCCGTCATCGTGCATCTGCTAGCAGGCCTAGCACTATTGGCAACCTTACAGGCATCGCTGCTCAAAAGCATGGAAAACCACAAGCACCGAAAGGCAGCCCTGGTAACATTATTGTGCACCGCATCGGGCGTCACTGTGGCGCAGTTAGGAGCACCAGTTTGGGGATTGGTACTCGGATTAGCAGTTGTCGCTCTCGACAACGTCGTTGCGCGCAAACAATCACTTTGAAAAAGGGGCTCCGAGCCCCTTATAGATTGTGCTTCCCTTAAGCAAACACTTGCTTCGCGCTGGCGCACATTTCCTTAAATTCATCAGTAGTCAGCTCACTAACTTCTTCTAACGCACCGCGCTGAATGGCCAGATTTAATACTGCATCCTTCTGCGAATCCATTTTTCCGGCCAGCGCCGCGCCAATGCGAACAAAATCCACGTAAGAAAGGTTATCGGGTAATACCGATAGATCTCGCCAGTTTTCAGCTACGATAGTGAATTCTTCATCAAACCCCCAGGCGCGCATGATACTGCCTCCTATTCGGCCGGAAAGCTTGTCAATGGCAACTTCCAGGAACGTCGGGTTGGCGAAGACTTCTTCGTGTCGTTCTGCTTCAGTAAGAATTGGCAATACACCGATATTGTGCACCAAGGCTGCTAATGTCATGGTGTCTAAACTCAGTTCGCGCTTTTTAGTACGGTTAACATATAGCTGCAACGCTGCCATAGAATAGGCAACAACATTAATGGTCGTGCCCCACTCCCGCTTCATATAGTTGCCTACGACATCATTTTTAGACACGAACAGTTGTTCCATTGCCAGCGCAGTAGAAATATTTTTGATTTGACGCAAACCAATGCGCGTTACAGCCTGACCAATAGACGTGACTTTTACCGTCCGCCCCAAATAAGCACTGTTAGCGATTTTTATCATTCGCATGCTTAGGGAAGGATCTTTACCAACCACATCACCCATGGCATTGAGGTTTACGTTTGGATCGTCTGCCGCTTTACGAACCTTCAACGCCACTGCAGGCAGTGTAGGCAGCACCAGAGTGTCATTGTTAATTTTCTCGACCAGAATAGTGAGTAGCGCGTTTTGTGTAGACATATACCTACCTTTTCATTTTCAATGAGTCGCCGGCAACTAAGGCAAGCAGACTATGAGGTATGAGGAAAAATGCAATCCGTTGATAAAAATGGGATGTGCTTGTTTTTATAGTTACGTAAAAATATATCAGCAGAACGGGTATTCTGCACCCCGGAATTTTGATTTTTTGATTTACCGCCTGTACCGGTGTAGCTCAGTCAATACCATTTACAGACAATCGGATAGCTGTAACTGGCTACTGATACCAAAGTCGTGGGAATGCGCACTCGTCGTGTTACACTTTCTGACAACATATGACGACTGCCGCTCTAATTGCGCAGACGACTTGTTTTTCGCCACTAGGAATCGACATAAATGATTAATAACAACATTATTCGCCGGGCCATTGCCGGCACCCTAACGGCCTCCGCTATCGCGCTCACTGCATGCTCACCAGCGCAACAACCATCGGCAGACTCTCCATCGGGTCCGGCGCGATCAGAACCCGGCCTTCTAATAGCGCCATCACGGCTGGACATTTACCGTGAAGTAGAATTAAACAGTGACCTTTCGGGGTTGTCAGAGAACCAAAAAGCCATGCTAGGTTTATTCATTGACGCATCGTCAATCATGGACGACTTATTTTGGCAACAAGCGTTTAGCGGTGATAAAAACACTTTTCTAAACAGTTTTAACGATGAAAAGGTAAAACGGTTTGCCACCATCAATTATGGTCCCTGGGACAGACTCAACGGGGATGCGGCCTTTTTAACCGGATACGACAGTAAATTTGAAGGCGCAGAATTCTACCCCCACGATATAACCAAAGCGGAATTTGCCAGTGCATCCTTTGCTGACAAAGACGGCCTGTATTCACTGGTAAAGCGCGAACAGGACGGTTCACTTTATACGGTGCCATATTCCAAAGTTTACAAGGCAGAACTCTCTAAAGCAGCGGCGCTGTTGAGAGAAGCGGCAACGCTAGCGGAAAACGAATCGTTTTCCAACTATTTGCGCTTACGGGCAGAAGCACTATTAACCGACGACTATTTTGCTTCTGATATGGCCTGGATGGACATGAAAACCAACCCGATAGAGCTGGTCATAGGCCCCATCGAAACGTACGAAGATCAGCTCTTTGGTTACCGGGCGGCATTCGAATCTTATGTACTGCTGAAAGACATGTCCTGGAGCGAAAAACTAGCCAAGTATGCCCAGTACCTGCCAGCGTTGCAAAAAGGGCTGCCTGTGCCTGAGCAATATAAAGCAGAAACACCGGGTTCAGATGCGGATCTCAACGCTTATGACGTGATTTACTATGCAGGTCACGCCAACGCAGGCAGCAAAACTATTGCCATTAACCTGCCCAATGACGAGCGCGTACAACTGAAAAAAGGCACTCGCCGACTACAACTAAAAAACGCCATGCGGGCGAAATTCGATCACATTCTGGTACCCATTGCAGATGCACTTATCAACCCTTCGCAACGTGACCACATTACCTTTGATGCATTTTTTGCCAACACCATGTTCCACGAAGTGGCTCACGGCCTGGGTATTAAAAACACACTGAATGGAAGCGGCACGGTTCGCGGCGCTTTGAAGGAACACGCCTCGGCTCTGGAAGAAGGCAAAGCCGACATCCTCGGTTTATATATGGTACAAAAACTACTGGAACAAGGGGTCATTACCGAGGGCGAGCTAGAAGATTATTACGTTACGTTTTTAGCCGGAATTTTCCGGTCAGTTCGCTTTGGTGCGTCCAGCGCCCACGGCAAAGCCAATATGGTGCGTTTTAACTTCTTTGCACAACAAGGGGCTTTCGCTAAGGATGAAGAAGGCTATTACAGTGTAAATATGGAAAAAATGGGTGATGCCATTGAAGCATTGTCCCGACGTATCCTGATGTTACAGGGCGATGGTGATTACAAGGGTGTGGATGAGCTCGTCGCCAAAATGGGAATAATTAAACCCGACCTAGCCAGTGATCTAGCCAAACTCCAAGCTGCCAACATCCCCGTAGATATTACCTTTAAGCAAGGGAAAACGGTGCTGGGCCTAAACTAACCCTTACTGACAACCAGCCCGTCGCGCCCGTGAGGCGTGATGGGCTGACTTTCTCTTCCCACTCACTCTAGTGCTGATTTGAGTTTATCTGTATAAGGTGGCCAGCCCAGCGGTTTACCCGCCAAAACATGCAGATGAATGTGATAAACGGTTTGCCCACCAAACTCATTGCAATTCATTACTGTACGAAAGCCTTCCTCTGCAAAGCCTTTTTCTGCAGCGATCTTCGCTGCAACATAGCTTAAATGCCCCACCACGTGCCTGTCTTCCTCTGCGATGTCATTTATCGTGGCAATGGGCTTTTTAGGAATCACGAGAAAATGAACTGGGGCCTGAGGATTAATATCGCTAAACGCCAGTGCTAGCTCGTCCTCATAAATAATTTCAGCCGGGATCTCCCGGTTTATGATTTTCGTAAAAATAGTGTCAGACATAACCTTCCCTTTTATTTCGATAAGCAAGTATGCCAGCCCCGGTAAGAGGCCTTAACATAGTGTCATTTTGCGTAACCGACAGTATTTCCCTCAGTATTAACCGAATACGAACCACAAAAGTACACCGCCGAGCACTAAACGGTAAATGACAAAAGGCAACATACCAATGCGGGAAATCCAGCTAAGAAAAAGAAAAATACATAAGTAAGCACTTACAAATGAAAAAGCGGCACCATACAAGAGCGCGCTCCAATCAACCGGTTCACTGGCAGCTAGCAAGTCGAATGTTTTTAAAGTGCCGGCGCCTAGAATAACCGGGATCGACAGTAAGAACGAAAAACGTGCACAGCTCTCCCTGTCCAGGCCAAGCATCAACCCAGCCGTCATGGTAATACCAGAGCGAGAAGTCCCCGGAATCAAAGCCATCACCTGGGCAACACCAATAATTACTGCCTGCTTTAGCGTAATCTTGTCAAGAGATTGTTTATGGGATGCCGTCGCGTCGGCATACCAAAGTAATAAACCAAACAGGATAGTGGTAGCAGCAATTACCAGTGCTGTGCGAGCGTTCATTTCAATCCAGTCGTCAAGGAGCAGGCCAACGGCTACAGCAGGTATAGTGGCAAGAATAACGTACCATGCTAACTTACTATCTGTGGTTTGTTCTTTACTAAACCCTTTGGTTAACCATGCCACCGTCATCTGCGCTATTTCCTGACGAAAGTACAGCATCACAGCCAGAAGGCTGCCCACGTGAACAGCGACATCAAACGCCAGGCCCTGGCTATCCCAGCCAAGCAATTCGGCGGGCAACAACAAATGACCGGAACTACTGATTGGCAGGAATTCCGTAATGCCCTGAATAAGGGCTAGTATGATAATTTCAAAAAGCGTCATCCTTAAGATTCACTCCATGTAAAGTCGATGGGCCACAGTTTTTGGGAGGTATTATCAAAAGCCTGCCATAGCTGCTGATACGTTTTCTGTTTTAGCGGGTGTACCTCTTCAGGAACGAGTTCTGAGAGTGGTTGTAGCACAAATGCATTGTAGAGTATTTCTTCTCTGGGCAATACAACGGGTTGCGCGCAAACCCTACTGTCGTAGGTTAATAGATCTAAATCGAGAGTGCGAGAGCAAAACTTTTTTTCGCTGTGAGTTCGCCCGTTTTTTCGTTCAATTGATTTCAATGTAGTGACGACATCTTCAACGCTCAACGCCGTAAAAGCGCGAACCACACAATTGTAAAACGGTGAGCCCGGAAACCCCACGGCTTCACTTTCGTACATACGCGAGCACGTAATGCTGGAAAATGCGCTCTTGAGCGCATCCAAACCACTGCGCGCATGGTGAGCACGGTTAATATTTGTTCCCAGACTAATTAATATACAATGTTGCATTACTGACGAGACCGGTTAAATACTACAGTGACTTTTTCTGCGTCGGGGAGAATGCCTGGTTTGGTAATTGCCAAGCGAATACGGGTCACGGCAAACTGAGCAAATACGTCAGCCATAATACATTCACCCAAGGCCTCCAGCAATTCGAACTGCTGCACTGCGGCTTTTTGCTGAATACAGGCGGCCAGCTTTGCGTAGTCTATGGTGTCATCGACGTTGTCGGATTGCATGGCACGGGTCAGATCCGCTTCAACGGTAACGTCAAACAACAAGGTGGTTTTTTGTGTGCGTTCCCAGTCATAAACACCAATCAGGGTATCGACTTTCAGGCCGGTTATAATGATTTGTTGCATAGAAATGAAAGAACTCTGGTATTGATAGCGTAATGTCGGCAACAGACTACCACATAAGCAGCGTTACGCAGCACATTCTCTGGAAATTTAACTACAATTCCTGCTAGTCTGCGTGAATTGTTCTTCGCCAATAAAAAATGCCAATGATAGCTCTTGTCATCCTGATGGTTTGTATTGCGTATTTAATCGGTTCGGTATCCAGTGCCGTCTTAATATGTCGCCTGTACGGCCTGCCTGACCCAAGAACGGCGGGCTCAAAAAACCCAGGAGCAACTAACGTTTTCCGATTAGGCGGGCGGGTGCCTGCCCTGTTTGTGTTGTTGACGGATATTCTCAAAGGCACTGTGCCTGTTTACACCAGCTACTGGCTGGGCATCGAACCTATTGCCCTGGGATTGGTTGGTATTGCCGCCTGTTTAGGCCACATTTTTCCTCTGTATTTTGGTTTTAAAGGCGGTAAAGCTGTAGCCACAGCTTTTGGCGTGCTTTTACCCCTCGGACTTGAGTTGGCCGGCCTGCTCGTTTTAACTTGGTTGCTGATTGTATTTATCTTCGGCTACGCCTCCCTGGCAGCCATTGTTGCGGTTAGCTTGGCTCCGCTTTTTACCTGGTTTATAAAGCCTGTTTACACGCTCCCTGTAATCATGCTCTCTCTGCTTATTATTATCCGTCATAAAGACAATATCTGGCGTCTTATTCGCAAAGAAGAAAGTAAGGTGTGGGACAAAGTCAAGCTGAAATAACCAGTGTCAATTGCCAGTGTTCACCAAAATATACATGTGTGTTCACACTTTTTTGAGGCCGATACACAAAAGCGGTTCATTTCTTATCAACAATCCATTATTGTGCCGCGTCAAGAATGACAACGGACAACTGATTTATGGCCTTACAGCACCGCCCCAGCATTTTACAACGATATTTTTCAGGCAGTTTGGTGCTACAGATAAGTACAGGGATTATACTCGGTATTGCACTAGCACTGCTCGCCCCGTCTGCTGCTCAATCATCCGGCTTACTTGGCGACCTATTTGTGAAATCCCTGAAAGCCATCGCGCCATTGCTGGTTTTTATTCTGGTGATGGCATCCATTGCCAGCCACAAGAAAAACGAACAAACTCACATCAAGCCAGTGTTGATACTGTATTTGGCAGGCACCCTGATTGCTGCCGTTACAGCAGTGGTGATTAGCTTTGCCTTTCCCGTTGAGCTTACTCTGACCCATGCCAGCGTAACGCAAACCGCTCCAAATAACGTATCCGATGTACTCCGGACGCTGGTGTTTAATATGGTTGATAACCCCGTCAATGCAATGGTGACAGCAAACTACATTGGTATTTTAACCTGGGCTGTAGGGCTTGGTCTTGGACTGAGGCACAGCGCGGAAAGCACTAAGGCCGTTGTACAAAACATCGCAGACAGTGTTACTGCTGTGGTGAAATTTGTAATTCGCATGGCCCCGTTTGGCATTTTCGGCTTAGTCGCAAACACAGTGGCAACAACAGGTATCACCACCCTGGCCAGCTATACGCATTTGCTCACAGTATTGCTTGGTGCCATGCTTTTTGTCGCGCTTATTGCTAACCCATTTTTGGTTTACTGTACCACCCGTCAAAATCCCTACCCACTGGTTTTTACCTGTTTAAAAGAAAGCGGTATCACTGCTTTCTTTACTCGCAGCTCGGCCGCCAATATACCCGTGAATATGGCCCTGTGTAAGCGTCTTGAGCTAGATGAGGATACTTATTCTTTGACGATCCCACTAGGCGCGACTATTAATATGACGGGTGCAGCTATTACCATTACCGTGCTAACGCTGGCTACAGCCAATACACTTGGAATCAATGTTGACATCCCTTCTGCGGTATTGCTCAGTGTCATTGCTGCGGTGTCCGCATGTGGCAGCTCGGGCGTGGCTGGCGGCTCCTTGTTACTTATTCCGCTGGCATGCAGCTTGTTTAATATCCCCAACGAGGTTGCCATGCAGGTAGTGGCGGTTGGCTTCATTGTAGGCGTTATCCAAGACTCTGCAGAAACTGCGTTAAACAGCTCAACCGATGTACTGTTTACTGCTGCTTCCTGCCAAAAACGCACGGGGTAATACACTTTGCGCTCCCAAAAGCCCCAAGCGTGCGTTGTGAAGACACTTACTTACTCACTGATTCAATCACCTTGGCCGTGTGACCTTCACTACTGAACCCAAATGTATGGCTGTTGAAACGCAGTGTATTATCTTCGGTCACAACTTGCCGGGTGGCCTTGAGAAAGGCCTGTATGGCTGAAGTTTCCGTGCCCTGCTCTTTCAACTCAGAAGCATAGGTTGTCGCTTCGCTCCATTCAGAAAACTGAGATAATCGGGAGGTTTGCGCAATCAGCGAATTGAGGCGTTTGTCTTTGTCCAGGTAGGCCTGCAGACGTGGATCAGCATCTTCATGCGCAACGATATGCTGATTTTTTATGGTCATTTGCACGGTGTCTTCGATACCAAACCTTGCCGCCACCTCACTCAATTCATCGGCAAGTCTTTGCCTGTTAAAGGCCAGATAATTAGCGATGTTTCCGCCTTCCAATACCGCCTCTCCTTTTTCCATTTTATCTAGCAACTCATCTACTTTGTCACTGCCAATCTGTATGTTAAAAGCGGCCACAGAATCTCGTAACACTTTGGATTCATTTGCTTTATCCACTACGTGTTGCAAATCGTTTTGCGTAGCGGATGTATTGTCTATGTAATCAAACAAAGAAGGTTTGGAATAGGTGACATCCATGAAAGGAAAACTCTCCTCAGTAGGCTAATATTCTAAATGAGTTCAACTAAGCAAAAGTAACGCCAATTATCTTACACTCCGGCCACACAGCCTACACTCCAGCGTTTGCGAAGCCATAAAACCCAACCTTGCAATCAACGAAATCATTTGCTCCGCATCTTCCAACTGCTATGCCATAACCAGCTTTAGACAATTTTCCATTTCACCAATATTTAAAGCCATCGCTTGGGCAACATCTGTCCGATACTGTTGCCGCTATTCAACGATCTCAGACTCGGCCCCTACCCGTTCTCTCGTGTCAGCATTTTTTACAACCTTACGCATAATTGTATCTACAGCGTCCATACAATGGATATAACTCATTGTTTAAAAAGGAATTTTAATAAGTCGGCATGATTAATGCTTATGGCGGCGGAATGAATTTTGCAGAAAACTCTCTAAAAGGTTGTAATAGCTGAAAAAATTCATAAAGTGACAAGTCAAACAAAAATAATTAATCAATGATTGTTGTTTATTAATAATATCTAATATAAATCTGTAGGATGATTAAAATGAAAACTTTGTTAACTGCTGGCGCCCTTCTTTTAGCAAGCTCTCAGGCTTTTTCTGCCGTTATAGTCGAAACAGCTAGCTTTGGTACTCAAGGTTCTGTTGCAGATCAAGCTATTGGCTTTGGTCTTAACGAAACGGTTACGATTAATGCATTTGACAGTACGTTAGGCAACTTAACTGGCGTTAACGTTAACGTATACAGCCAAATTGACTCTGAAGGTCAATCTACTAATACTTCTGGTCTTGACGGCCAAAGCCAGTTCAACTTTTTCTTAACTAGCGATTGGGCTGTAACTTCAAGTGTAGGCGGAGCTACTTTTTCTGGTCCTGGTGTGTTATTTAGTGAAAGCGATCTGGACCATCAGGTGGGTGAAGTTTTTGACTACGGTCATGTTTCTGAGTATCAAAGTTCTTCCATCGCAATTTCAGATATTTCTGCATTTTTGAGCGACGTAGATTTTTCTTTTGTCGTTAACGCTTTAAGTACTTTCACAAACACCACAGCTGGTGGTAGTGCTGTATTTGAAAATATCATCGACTCTGCTGCGTGGGGTAAAGTTGAAGTCGTTTACACTTATGACGCTGTTGTAACTTCAGTTCCAGAGACTAGTTCTTTAGCTATTTTAGGTTTAGGACTTGCTGGTATTGCACTGAGCCGTAAAGCAAAGAAATCGGCTTAATTTTCTTTCCGATTAAGTGCATATAAGAGCCTCTCATACCTGAGATGTTTTTTTCGGCACCCGACAAGGGTGCCGTTTTATATGGCCATAGCCCTCACTCCCGATGAACTGTTCTTTCATTCCAGGCTGCTCAAAAATTAAGGCTTACCTGTAACCCCACTATCAACGCATCGCTGGCTTGGTTATTACCATTGGGGTTGATCACGTATTGAAGACTGGGCATGATTTCCACAGCTTCGGACACCACATAGTTATAGTTGAGCTCAATGGGATATTCGTGTTCTTGCACGAAGGCACTTTCGTCAATCCCCTTTGCCAGGTAGCGTTTTTGTGCAGCAGTAAGTAGCCCACTCACACTGTTTCTGCCAATGGCCAAGCCTATGCGATCATGGGGCCTTGATGTCAGCAGTCCCCGATAATAGCCTCCTAAAGCAATAACTCCGCCGACAGCGCTCACTTCATCATCGCTTTGAATGAGACTAACAAACCACCTTAACCCGCCTCCCTGGTTATTGTCTGTAACCTGTTGCTCCATGTTAATGTAATACGCGTACTCTGTATCTAACATTGGCGTCGCACTGGGATCTGTATATACCGGGTACCCGGTTTCATTCACTTGCTTTTGCTTGTCAAGACTACTTCTTAACATACCAACACGATACTCACCGGGTAGTCCTTTAAAACCCGTCGTGCGATAGGCTATTTCAGCCACAGCAGTTGTCCCTCGCTGGCCGGAAGACGTTCCCAACTTTAATCCCTGTCCTAACGACAGGGTAGCTGGGTTCGCATCGTAACTGCCTATTTTAAGATCCAATTCGGGAGTAAGCGAATAAGTAACCTGAACCCCCAATGCACTTAATGGGTCGCCGTACCAGCTACTGCTAATATAATTTGATGAGCCACCACTGCAAAACGTCAAGTGCTGAAAAGCACAGCTCATAGCAAAGAAGTCTGCACTGGGGTAAATACGGCCCGCTTTTATCCGTAACGTATCGTTTAAAAGGTGTTGCGTAAGGGAAAATTGCGTTAACCGCGTAACGTTACCGCGTCCAAAAATTTGCTGTGATTGAAGCAAGAATGGCATATCAGCTTCCTGATTAATCAATGTGCCATTTCGATTAGTTATTTCAATTGAAAAGGTCGCTCCCGGCCAATCAACGAGCTTGTGTAAATCTACATAACCGCCCCAAAAATACTGATCAGCATAAGCCACTTCACTACTTTCACCGCCCTTCGCGTTGTACGCGGTTTGACTAAAATACCCAAGACGTAAATTCACACCTTGCTCGCTGAGCATGGTTCTTACTCCCCCCCAATCACCAAATAAGTAGTGGGGCGAATCAACCTCCGTTTTTCCGTAACTCAGAGAAGGCAACAAGCTCATTATCGCCCCCGCGAATATTCCTCTTGCGCACTTATATCTTACCCCTTCGTGAATATGCATGTTTTCCACCTCGCTAACCGCCGCACGTCCGCGCTGCCCTAAGTCTGCATTGAACTGGATTTAGCCGGATGCAAAAATGGGCAATTGACCATATAGCGGGCATATTCCCTTGCCGTTAAAACATTGTCAACAAAAAAGTAAATCCAATGTTAACCTATACGACATATTCCACTCTACGTTATTGTAGAATCGGGCAATTAACTACATTGGATGACCAAGCCGAATGCGAAAGGGCGGAAAGGGCGGGTACATTGAGGAAAACGCAGGGGGTGGGGTCAAATAGCGCAGGGAAAAAAGCAACAACCAATGCACTGTTGCTTTTGCGAGGTTCATTCCCGTGAACACAATGTTCATATCGCGGCTGAATCAACGCCGCGCCATTGAAGAAAACCTGTGTTACTCCACGCCTTGAAATACCAGTTTTTGTACTCTGCGTCCGGTATTCACTTCTGTGGTAAATAAGTTCCCTTCGCTGTCTGTATCGATGCTGTGCAACCAGATAAACTCACCGGGATAACGGCCGTTTTTGCCTATAGAACCCAACAATTCATGGGTTTGCCTATCGTAAATCCAAATCCGTCCATTCATCATATCGGCAACATATAAAAACTTGCCATCTGGGGAAAACGCCACATCCGTTGCCGTGCCCAGTCCTCCTGTTTCAGGTCTGACGGCAAAGTTTTTAACAAACTCAATGTCGCCATTGTCGTTCCTTTTAAAAATTTGTAGCCGGTTGTTGCGCCTGTCACACACATAAATAAAACCATCGCGATCCTGATTTATACAATGGACAATATTACCAAACAGGGGGTTTTGTGGATCTATTCCCTGTTTTTGTGGTTTTGTTGCCTGAGACTGGTCGAAATCTCCCTCCCTTGTAGGACCCAAAGGCGGCTTGCCATAAGCGCCAAGTACCTGCGTGGCAACAACGTTCGTCGAAGATACATCAAAGCTGGCAATTCGCGCATTGATGTAACCATCAGCCACCACTAATTCATTGTGTATGGGGTCCATATACATGTCTGCAGGATTCCCCAGTGTTTTGCGATCCATATTGCCATTGGTTTTGCCCCGCACTCCTGCCGCTTTAATGAACTCGCCATCAAAGGTAAAGCTAACGGACACATGGTCTCCTTTGCCATTCCCTGCAATCCATACACTGTCGTTGTCATCGACATACAAGCCATGTACATTCGCTGGCCACTGATTTACCCCGTCAATAGCAGGCGTATGCGCCTCCCCTCCCCAGGCTTTATCCACTTTGCCCTCAGGTGTAAAACGAATTACATGAGGAGCGGGTTCACAGCACAATGCGGAAGGCGGCGAAGCCGCGAGGCCGATGTCCGTTCTCCCCAGGGAATTCGGACGCTGGAGAATCCACACGTAATCGTATTGATCCACGGACAACCCCGACACCTGCCCTAAAATCCAAGTTTCAGGAAGGGTTGGCCAACCAGCATCAACTTTAAAACGGGGCATTGCTTTACCGGAAACCGGATAACTCACAATGTCCACCAATGGGCGGACAGCATTTGCATTACTTTCACTTTCTCGTTCAGGAGAGCCGGCATATGCAAACTGCACCGCGAATATGGCGCTAACGAACAGTGGTATCTTCAATCTGTTTATTCTCATAACAGGAGATCTTCTATATTGCTTTGGATTAAGGAATAATCTGATCAAAATACACACAAAATGCAACGTTATACGTTCTATAAGGTAATTTTCAGGTTGAACTGAAAAAACGATAGGTTTTGCGATCTCTTTTCAGAAGATTGCGACTTGCAACAACCGCTACGTACATCACTAGAGAAAAAGAAAGCCCGCGCAAAGCGGGCCTTTATGGGTCGTATATTCAGCCAATGTTAGAAGCTATCGCCTATTGCCAGATCACCGGCAAAAATACACTCATTTCCGCTTCGCCGCGATTGCTCCAGGCAAAGTAGGGAACAAACTGCGCTGTATAAGGTACAAATTCTGGCTTTGTTACGTCGCGGTACATACCCGGAGCATTGTCTTTACGCAACATAACCTCACCGTGAATAGTCGTAATGCCACCTAATAAATCCGGCTGATGTTGAGATGTAAGCGCAGTGGCACTAGGCAAATACACATCGGTAATACTCGTACCGGACGGTAAATCCGGTGATTCAACACAATACACCACTGGGCCGCGTTTAACGGCCACCTGGTTTCTAACCTCTTCGATTCGATGATGACCTTCAATGAGCTTTACTGACATCGGCATATCGAGTTCGATGGTATCGCCGGCTTGCCATTGGCGTGATAACACCGCAAATTTTCCCGACGTGAGAGTCACGGCTGCATCTTCACCATTAATTTTCAAGGTACTTTCTTTCGACCACTCGGGTATGCGAAGCATGATATCAAAAGCACTGTCTTTACAGTTTTCAATTGTAATAGTGACCAAACCGTTCCACGGGTAATGGGTTTCCTGCTTCAGTTCAAAAGGCGATCCATCAAGCATGGTGGTTTTCAGCTTATTGCTGCCATAGAGATTCACCGCAATGCCATTCTCGGCGAGGTTGTATGCCCACAAAGTGGATTTTGCAACTGTGCGAACCAGATTGGGCGGACAACAAAAACAATGCAGATATGGTTCGCGATCCGGCGACTCTGTATTCATGTTGTCGTAATCCCGGGCACCATTTATTTTGCGCAATGGGTTTGCGTAGTAGTATTTTGTTCCACAGACACTAATGCCAGACATCATTGAGTTGTGAAGTACCAACTCCATGATATCAGCATATTTTGATTCACCGTGAATACCCAGCATGCGATGACTAAACATAGCGTTACAAATGTTTGCGCACGTTTCGTTGTACGCGGTCAGGTTAGGCATCATATATTCATCAATAAAACCTTCTTCAATCATGTCTCTGCGGGGAGACGCGCCGTAGTGGGTCTGACCCACGGCTCCTGTGGCATACATCTTTTTCTGAGTCACGTTTTCCCACAAGCGATCTAAGGCATCAATCAGGGCTTTTTCACCGGTTTCCGCATACACATCAGCTGCACCCGCGTAATAATACAGTGCCAGCACAGCATGACCTGCAGCTTCCGTTTCCTCCCGCAGTGGCACGCGCTCTTGTACCATATCACCGATTGGATACCCTACGGTGGTATCGTCATGGACCATTTCTGACTGACCGCGGTTGTTTATAAATTGCTCGGCCAGGGTGAGATATGCTTTCTTACCGACGGTGCGGTATAGCTCTACCAGCCCCATGATCTGCGTTTGGTTAAAACCAAAACGACGTAGTTGTGGAGGATTGGGACCAAATATTTCTACCAGTAAATCCGCATTCTTTATCGCAATATCAAGAAAATTGCTTTTACCCGTCATGCGATGATGGATGCACGCTGCTGTATACAAGTGACCGCAATTGTACATTTCGTGATATTTGCGATTAGAGAAGTGAGGGATACCATGGATCTGAATGTAAGCGTGAAGGTAGCCGTCATCTTCCTGCGCTTCGGCAATAACAGCAATGATCTCATCCATTTCCTGTAACAGCTTTTGATCACCATTTAGCCCGTACATATAACATGCGGCTTCCATCCACTTAAAAAAATCGGCATCATGCCAATATTCACCGTCGAATTTTCCGTCAAAATCGCCGTTGACAATTTTGAAGTTATTTAATGCGTGACCAATTTCACCGGTGAGCAAACTCCCCATGTAAGGGATCATAGATTCTTCGCACAGCTTTGTCTTTTCTGCCCAAAACCCGGTTGTCCATTTACAGTCCCCCATAGAGATTGGACGAAGTGATACATGTGGGCTTTTGGACGTATCCACTTCCGTTTTACTGTGAGTACGTTGTGATGACATGGGAAACCTCTTTACCGTTATAAATCCAACATTATAAATTCCGATCAATATAAACATATGATGTTTAATTTTTCAATAAATTTTAACATTTATGCACACCATTGTGGGCCTTTAGAAACCTGGAGATATATGTCAGTGAACATAAAAAAAGCCCCAACATGTGGGGCTTTTCGCTATGTAAGAATCTGAAATTAACGCTTAGATGTTCTTAACCGCCACGCTTGGCTCAAACTTCGGCTTCACTGCTAAGTCTTCTGCAGGTGGCGCGAATTTAGTTAGGTCAATGCCCGCCACTGCCTGCTTATACTCTTCTGTTGTGGGGAAGCGTCCAAGTACTGTTGAAAGCACTACAAGCGGAGTTGAACCAAGTAGTGATTCACCTTTTTTGTCGTCAGCATCGGCAACAACACGGCCTTGGAACAAGCGAGTTGAAGTAGCAATTACCGTATCACCTGGTTCAGCTTTTTCTTGGTTGCCCATACACAGGTTACATCCAGGACGCTCCAGATAAAGGATATTCTCGTACTTAGTACGCGCCGCTTCTTTTGGCTTGGCATCATCAAACTGGAAACCGGCGTATTTAGCAAGAATGTCCCAATCGCCTTCGGCTTTAAGTTCATCAACAATATTATAAGTTGGCGGTGCAACAACCAATGGCGCTTTAAACTCAACAGAACCATTCAACTTCTCAAGGTTGCGCAGCATTTGTGCAATTATCTGCATATCGCCTTTGTGAACCATACAAGAACCGACGAACCCTAAATCTACTGGCTTACCATTGTAGTAAGAAACCGGACGGATAACATCGTGGGTATAACGCTTGGATACATCTTCGTTGTTTACGTCAGGGTCAGCGATCATTGGCTCATCGATTTGATCCAAATCCACAACCACTTCTGCGTAATACTTGGCGTTGTCGTCTGGCGCGAGTGCTGGTTCTTCACCAGATTTAATTTCAGCGATGCGCTTGTCTGCCAGGTCAATCAGGCCTTGAAGCATGTTAGCTTCGTTGTCCATGCCCTTGTCGATCATAATTTGAATACGACTCTTGGCAAGCTCAAGTGACGCAATCATGGTCTCATCGTTAGAGATACAGATTGACGCCTTCGCTTTCATTTCTGCTGTCCAGTCAGTGAACGTAAATGCTTGGTCAGCGAGCAATGTGCCAATTTGCACTTCGATAACACGGCCCTGGAATACGTTCTCGCCAGCGAACTGCTTAAGCATTTGTGCTTGCGTGGCGTGAACCACATCGCGGAAGTCCATGTGATCTTTCATGCTACCTTTAAAGGTCACTTTCACAGACTCTGGAATCGGCATTGCAGCTTCACCTGTCGCTAATGCCAGTGCAACCGTCCCTGAGTCAGCGCCGAAGGCAACACCTTTAGACATACGGGTGTGAGAGTCGCCACCAATGATAATAGCGCGGTCATCTACTGTGATGTCATTGAGCACTTTGTGAATAACGTCAGTCATGGCGTGGTAAACACCTTTAGGATCACGGGCTGTGATTACCCCAAAGTTATTCATGAAAGACATCAACTTAGGGATGTTGGCCTGCGCTTTTTTGTCCCAGACCGACGCTGTGTGACAGCCTGACTGATACGCACCATCCACGATAGGTGAAATGGTGGATGCCGCCATAGATTCCAGTTCCTGGCATGTCATTGGGCCTGTAGTGTCCTGAGAACCGACGATGTTCACTTTCACGCGAACGTCAGAACCTGCGTGTAGCGGTGCATCGGAGCTAACCCCCACAGCATTCCGGTTGAATATCTTCTCAACAGCAGTAAGGCCTTGGCCTTCATGAGATACTTCTTTTGAGGGTGCGTATACTTCTGGCGCTTCAATACCCAGTGTTCTAGCCGCAAAGGTCTGTAACTGCTTACCAAATACTACCGCGTATGAACCACCCGCTTTCATAAATTCAACTTTTTGCGGTGTGAAGGCGTCGGAAACGTCTACTAGCTCTTTATCACCGTTGTAGAGTTTTTTCGCTTTAGTATCGATGGTCAGCACAGTACCGGTTGCCACTGAATAAGCTTCTTCCAGTACCGGGTCGCCATTTGCATCGCGAACAATTTCACCGTTCTCGTCAGTCTTCTTAACCCAGTTTTTAAGGTCAAGACCAATACCACCGGTTACACCTACTGTGGTTAAAAAGATTGGCGCAATACCATTTGTCCCTGCAACCACAGGCGCTTTGTTGACAAACGGAATGTAAGGACTGGTTGGCTCGCCTGCCCAAAGTGCCACGTTATTTACGCCTGACATACGAGAAGAGCCCACACCCATCGTGCCTTTTTCAGCGATAAGCATCACTTTTGCGTTAGGGTGCTTTTTACCCAATTCAACAATCTCTTGCTGAGCTTCTGGACTAATCATGCACTTACCGTGAAGTTCACGATCGGCACGGGAGTGCGCCTGGTTACCTGGAGAAAGCAGGTCAGTGGAAATATCACCCTCTGCAGCGATATAAGTCACCACATCAATTTTTTCAGGAATGTCTGGGAGCTTTGTAAAGAACTCCGCTTTCGCATAACTTTCGAGAATATCTTTTACAATCGGGTTACCAGCTTTATAAGCTTCTTCTAAGCGCTCGGTGTCCGCGTCGTACAAGTAAACCTGGGTTTTTAAGACTTCAGCAGCCGGTTTTGCCACAGACTCATCGTTTGAAAGCGCAAGGTCTAACAGAACTTCTACAGACGGGCCGCCTTTCATGTGAGAAAGCAACTCCAACGCAAATTCAGGCGTAATTTCTTCTACTTTTTCTTCGCCAAGCACTATTTCTTTTAAGAATTGTGCTTTTACGCCTGCGGCGCTGGTAGTGCCTGGAAGGGTATTGTAAATAAAGAATTTCAGAGAATCTTCGCGGTGCTCGTTTGTGGTGTCTTTAATTTGAGCGATGATTTCAGACAGCAAATCTGCACTGTCGATAGGCTTAGGGTGAAGACCAAGTTCCGTTTTACGGGTCTCGATCTCTGCCAAATATTCTGAATACAAACTCATAGGGTTCTCTCGGTCTTAGATTTACGTGGGCGTAGTGTTAAGTCGGTCTTAGCTATACGCATATAAAAATGGCCGATAGTTTAACTGATTTTATCGCTGTGCGTAATAACTGAAGAAAAAGAGACCTAAAAAATCCCAATAAAAGAGGAGAAAATGTTCATTCTACGCGCATGATAGAAAGCCTTGCGCTATTTCATACTCGCTTCATCCAACAAACGCAGAAGTTGCTTCTGTTTTTCCCGGCTTGCATCTCACTGCATTTTGCGCTTCTATAGGTGACGTCCAGGCAGTATAAGCGCGTTACAAGGTAGTAGCGTAACGAACAGATAAATCACCTATACACAAGCGAAGCATGGTTATCTCAGGGATTGCACATCGTCGTTGTCACACCTCGTTGGCGCTTATCACATTGCTAAGCGCACATGACAGACTTTCTCTGTCACCAAGTAACGTTCAGCTCGATTGTAACAATCTCCTCTGGAACTTCACGCTTTGCGCGCAGTTTTTTACCCCTTCTAATGATGTACTAGCGCAAGTCGGCATGAGCCTATTTGCCCCCACTCAAACACCTAACGACAACAGGGATTAACTTCATGACACCTATAACGCAAACAGGCGCTATCTGCCTTGCAATTGCATTGGTACTCAGCGGATGTAGTCAACCGCACAGCGGTACTGCACAAGAAACACAATCTGAAACAAAAACTGTGAAACCAGTCACAACCTACAGTGCAGAAATCTTCTTTGATACCACCTCCATCATGGGCAGTAGCTTGTCACCCGACGGAAATAAAATACTCGTCAGTTCTGATGAAACAGGCATATTTAGTCTCTACGAAGTAGACATCGCCACCGGTACAAAAAATCAACTCACGGAATTTGAAGATACAACATACCCAGTGCGCTATTTTCCTAATGATGAGCGCGTGTTATTCACCAAAGACGCTGGCGGCAATGAACGCTACCATCTGTTTGTCCGGGGAACTGACGGAGAGGTTACAGATCTCACCCCCGGCGAGGAAACCCGAGCAAACTTCAACGGTTTTAATGACGATGGCAGCGCTTTTTATATCACTACAAACCAGCGTGACCCAAAGTTCATGGACTTATATAAGGTGAATAGTGAAAACTATGAAATCACGCCTGTGTATCAAAACACTATGGGGTTGGATGTCGGTGCAATCAGTCCAAACGGTCGCTACATTGCGTTGTTCAAAAGTAACAGCAACCGCGACAGCAATACCTATATTTTAGATACGCGTTTAAAGACCTTAAAGCCGCACCTTATTACCGCTCATGATGAGCCTGCTCAATATACGCCTGAAACCTTTTCCAAAGACAATCGTTACCTGTTCTACGCTACGGATGCAAAAGGTGAGTTTGCCCAGATATGGAAATACAACTTAGAGACAGAAGAACACAGCCCTGCCATTGAGGATGAGTGGGATGTTAGCTTTGTTTATTTTTCCCATTCAGGTCGCTATCGGGTGAGCGGTGTAAATGCCGATGCCAGCACCAAGGTAACGATATTGGATATGGAATCGGGCAAAGAAGTTCTGATGCCTCCTCTGCCAAATGGCAGTTTGCGCGGTGTCAATTTTTCAAAAGACGAGCGTAAGATGTCTTTTTATCTGAACGCTGATACCTCTCCCAGTAACCTTTTTGTGTGGGAAGTGGGCAGCAGTAAAGCCAAGCAACTCACGCAAACACTCAGTGATGCCATTAACCCCGATGACCTGGTAGAAAGCACGATTGTGCGATTTAAGAGTTTCGACGGTTTGGAAATCCCTGGCGTGCTGTATAAACCCAAGCACGCCTCACCCACCAATAAAGTGCCCGCGCTGGTGTGGGTCCACGGCGGACCGGGCGGACAAAGTCGCACCGGCTACAGCGCCACGCAACAACACCTGGTTAATCATGGCTACGCCATATTTGCAGTGAACAACAGAGGCAGTTCAGGTTACGGCAAAACCTTTTTCCATCTCGATGACAAAAAGCACGGCACTGAAGACTTACAAGACATTGTGTATGGCAAAAAATACCTGCAAACCCTCGATTGGGTTGATCAAGACAAAATTGGCATTATTGGCGGTAGCTACGGTGGTTTCATGACTGCTGCCGCCCTCGCCTTTGAGCCTGAAGAATTCGAAGTGGGTATCAATATCTTCGGGGTCACCAATTGGGTTAGAACCTTAAAATCAATTCCGCCTTGGTGGGAGAGCTTTAAAAAAGCCCTGTATGATGAAATGGGCGATCCGGTCACTGACGAGGCAAGACATCGGGCTATCTCCCCGCTCTTTCACGCCAGCAATATCACCAAACCGCTGATGGTTATTCAAGGTGCAAACGATCCAAGGGTACTTCAGGTGGAAAGCGATGAATTGGTTGCCGCGGTCAAAGAAAATGGCGTACCCGTTGAGTATGTATTGTTCGATGACGAAGGCCACGGTTTTACGAAGAAAGAAAACCGCATCACAGCATCAAATGCGTACGTGACTTTTCTCGATAAGTACCTAAAAGACGTCAAGCCAGAAAAAACACAATAAAAGTGGCTGATGATACAGCTGGCGTTTGCCGGCTGTATCGCTATTCTCTTTCTTCTTATACCGCCGGCAGTGTTTCCAGGGACCACCTCGGTTTAGCGGCAGCAGATAGATCACAGGTATGGCCGGCTTTGAGCCGCTGCATCCCCGCATAGGCGATCATCGCGCCATTGTCCGTACAAAACGCCAGGCCAGGGTAAAACACTTCGCCCTTCATATCTGACATCAGGGATGCCACAGCGGCGCGCAAATAGGAGTTTGCACTCACCCCGCCGGCTATAACCAACCGCTTCAGGCCAGTTTGTTTCAGTGCGCGGCGGCACTTGATGATTAATGTGTCCACCACGGCTTCCTGAAAAGCAAACGCTATATTGGCTTTGCTTTGTTCGCTGTCATCGGCATCCCGTATGGTATTGGCAGCAAAGGTTTTTAAACCGCTAAAACTGAAATCCAATCCCGGTCTGTCAGTCATGGGGCGAGGGAATTTATAATGTCCCCCCTCGCCTCTTTCAGCTAATTTGGCCAACAGGGGCCCGCCTGGGTAATCCAGCCCTAATAGTTTTGCGGTTTTGTCGAACGCTTCGCCAGCGGCATCATCAATAGATTCGCCCAATACCTCGTACTGCCCAATGCCTTGCACATTTACCAACATTGAATGCCCACCAGACACCAGCAATGCTATAAAGGGAAACGCTGGTGCATTGGCCTCAAGCATGGGAGCCAGCAGATGCCCTTCCATATGATGAACACCCACCGCCGGAATATTCCACGCGTAAGACAATGCCCGACCAACGGAAGATCCAACCAACAAAGCGCCTACCAGCCCGGGGCCTTGGGTGAATGCAATGCCGTCCAGTTCGCTACCTTTTGTGTTGGCATCGGTGAGAGCTTTCTGAATAAGAGGGATGATTTTTCTCACGTGATCCCGGGATGCCAGTTCGGGGACTACACCGCCGTAATCAGCGTGCAACTTTACCTGGCTGTAGAGTTCGTGAGACAATAACCCCTGCGCATCATCGTACACGGCCACGCCGGTTTCGTCACATGACGTCTCAATACCCAAAATTCGCATATTTTTCCCCACTGGCTGATTGCGGCGGCAAGTTTACCGCTAAACCGCCCCCCTGAAAATGGGTGATTAAGGCACAAAGGGCATTTTTAAGTAATATTGTCTAATTTATTGCCAGCTTCTGCTTTACAAAGCGCTCAGAAAAGAATAGAATTTCGCACCATTTTTAACCCGGGTGTCGATTTATCGCACACTTTTCACGCCCGGCTAATCAGTAAATTTTTGAGGTGAGAATTTAATGCCTATCGTTAAAGTCAGAGAAAACGAGCCGTTTGATGTCGCTCTTCGTCGTTTTAAACGCTCTTGTGAAAAAGCAGGTGTACTGTCAGAAGTTCGTCGTCGCGAGTTCTTCGAAAAGCCTACTTGGGAACGTAAGCGTAAAAAAGCGGCTGCTAAGAAGCGTCATCTGAAAAAGCTGGCTCGCGAAAACGCTCGTCGCGTAAAACTCTACTAAGATAGTGTTGGCTTTAACAAAGGTGCCTTAGGGCACCTTTGTTGTCTCAGGCCATCGGAAACTTGCTTTCATCAAAATAGAGAATAAATCATGGCATTGATTGACGAATTAAAAAACGCACAAAAAGATGCAATGCGTGCTAAAGAAAAACTTAAGCTTGGCACTATTCGCATGGCACTGGCAGCTATCAAACAAAAAGAAATTGATGAGCAAATCACGCTGGATGACACAGCTGTACTGGCTATTTTAACCAAGATGGTTAAACAGCGCGCCGACGCTGCAGCACAATACGATCAGGCTGGTCGTGAAGATCTCGCATCCACAGAGCGCGATGAAATCACTGTACTGGAATCTTTTCTGCCCCAACCCCTTACCGAAGAGGAAGTATCTGCGCTCATCGACGAAGCAATGGCTTCTACCGGCGCAACCGATATGCAAGGCATGGGTAAAGTGATGGGCTATTTGAAACCCAAAGTTCAGGGCCGCACCGACATGGGCGCCTTAAGCGGAAAGATCAAAGCGAAACTAAGCGCCTGAGAATTTTACGGCGCACGAATTCTTGTTGCGCCCTCATCTCTCCCTGATAAAGTACTCGTTGTTTATCATGAGTTCCAAGTGACATGTCTGGAAGAATACCCCGCGATTTTATCGATGATCTCCTTGCCCGCACCGACGTTGTCGATGTTGTCGACAGCCGGGTAAAGCTGAAAAAAGCAGGCAAAAACTACCAGGCCTGTTGCCCTTTTCACAATGAAAAAACCCCTTCGTTTACCGTAAGCCAGGACAAGCAGTTTTACCATTGTTTCGGCTGTGGCGCCCATGGCAATGCTATTTCTTTCATTATGGAGTTTGACCGTCTAGATTTCGTTGAAGCCGTGGAAGATTTGGCTAGGTTACACGGTTTGGAAGTGCCCCGTGAGCAAGGCAGCCGCCCGGCCATGTCGGAAGAGAAGCGTCAGCAACAACAAGACGATTATGCCTTAATGGAAAGCGTAACTCGCTTTTTTCAACAACAGTTACGTCAACATGCCAATAGCCCTAAAGCGATTGAGTATCTAAAAAAACGCGGGCTGTCTGGTGATATCGTCAAACGCTGGGAAATTGGCTACGCCCCTGGTGAATGGGACGGCTTGCTCAAAACTTTTGGCACGGACACTCCCAGGGTTAAACAACTTATCGAATTAAAGCTGGTCAACCAAAATGATCGCGGAAAAACCTATGACTTTTTCCGCGACCGCATCATGTTTCCTATCAGAGACAGACGGGGTCGTGTCGTTGGCTTTGGTGGTCGCGTTCTGGATGACGGCGGTCCTAAATATCTGAACTCGCCGGAAACCCGTATTTTCCATAAAGGCTATGAGCTATTCGGCTTTTATCAAGCCAAACAAAGCCAACGGCATTTAGATAAAGTTATCATCGTCGAAGGGTATATGGATGTCGTGGCACTGAGCCAGTACGACATCAATATTGCGACGGCGGCCTTGGGAACGGCAACAACACCTGAACACCTGAGCATGTTGATGCGTAGCACATCACACATCGTTTGCTGTTACGACGGTGACAGAGCAGGGCGCGAGGCAGCTTGGAGGGCACTTGAAAACGCCCTGCCGGCGCTTAAAGACGGAGTTAAACTCACCTTTTTGTTTTTGCCCGACGGTGAAGACCCGGACACCATGGTTCGAAAGATTGGCACTGACGCCTTTCTCAAACTCACCGACAACGCGTTACCACTGTCGCGATTTTTCCTAGAATCACTGTTAAAAAATCACGAAGTGGGTACGCCGGAAGGAAAAATGGCAATGAAGGCTGCGGCGCAACCACTTATCGACCAGGTACTTGGCGATAACCAGCGCGACATGCTGCAAGAAGAGCTAGCAAAACATGTCGGTGAGTATGATCGCTTTCGCTTGCAACAGGATATCCAGCAGGCCAGACAATCCAGTCAACGACCTGTTTATACGGGAAAAAACCAGCAGAAAACCCAGATTTCTCCTGTGCGAACTATGGTAAGGTTGCTGCTGGATAACCCTGCCCTTGCCCACAAGCACCCCTCGTGTACGCCTAAAGTTCTGGCAAACAGCGGGGTATCTGGTATTCACGTACTGATTGATATTCACGATTTTTGTTTGCATCACCCAAGAGCAACGACGGCACAGGTACTTGAAAACTTCCGCAACCATCCCCATTCTGCTGTCATTGCGAAACTACTGTTACAGGAACACCTGATAAGAGAAGACGATGCTGACACTGTGTATTGCGACAGTTTCGCAAGGTTACTGGACTGGCATTTCGACAGCCGAATTGAAACGCTCATTTCACGCTCTCGGGTTCAGCCCCTCTCGCAACAGGAAAAAACGGAATTAACACTGCTGATGAAGGAACGTCAAAAGTCATAAAAATTGGCGCGTTGTTGAAAAAACACGCTGAACATCTGGTCAAAAATGGTGTCTATCTGTTATACTGTCTAATTCGCTGCAGGCAGCTTTATCAATACACACATTGGTTTTTTGCGAACCCGAATAGCCCATGAGGCGCGATGAAAAGGTGTATTGTCATAGCGGGGGGAAGAACAGCAGCCATTGTTCTGACAGGTGCGGTAACAAACGAACAGCAAGCATGTACAAGACGGCACAAGCCGGTTTTGGCGTGCTTTTTTGCTTAATAATTAAATGTGAGAAGTGTAGGTTATATGGCGCAAAGCAAGCAGTCTCAGATTAAACTCCTGATTGCAAAAGGTAAAGAGCAGGGTTACTTAACCTTTGCAGAAGTAAATGACCACCTGCCGCAAGATATTGTCGACTCTGATCAAATCGAAGACATCATTCGCATGATCAACGACATGGGCATCACCGTTTCTGAATCAGCACCAGATTCCGACGAACTGCTGATGCAGGAAACCACTGCCGATGAAGACGCTGCGGAAGCAGCTGCTCAGGCGCTGGCAACCGTTGAAAGTGAGATCGGCCGAACGACAGACCCCGTGAGGATGTACATGCGGGAGATGGGTACAGTTGAACTGCTGACGCGTGAAGGCGAAATTGAAATTGCCAAACGTATTGAAGACGGTATAAACCAGGTACAGTGTTCCGTTGCTGAATACCCTGAAGCAATTACTTATTTGCTCGAACAATGGGATTTGTACGAAGCAGAAGAAATTCGCTTGGGTGACATTATCTCAGGGTTTGTAGATCCGAATGAAGAGCAGGATTTAGCCCCAACGGCCACCCACATTGGTTCTGAGTTACCAGCCGAAGAACTGGATGACGAAGACGACGATGAAGACGAAGACGACGATGACAGTGATGACGACGATACTGGTGTAGATCCGGAACTGGCCCGTGAGAAGTTTTCTAAACTTCGCGAGCAGTATCTGAAAACCCGTGCCGTTATTGAAGCGCATGGTCGTGCCGACAAGAAGTCCCGAGAACAGATCACCATACTCAGTGAAGTGTTCAAAGAATTCCGCTTGGTGCCTAAGCAGTTTGACCGCATGGTTAAAAACATGCGTGACATGATGGACAAGGTGCGTATTCAGGAACGTCTTGTCATGAAGTACTGCGTGGTGAACGCAAAAATGCCGAAGAAAGATTTTATTAAGGCATTCGCGGGCAACGAGACAACAACTAAGTGGCTGGAAGCCACGTTGGCTTCAGGCGCGCCTTATACCAACATGCTTTTAAATTACAAAGAAGACATTGAGCGCTCCGTATCTAAGATGAACCAGGTAGAACAGGAAACTGGTCTGGTTATTTCAGATATCAAAGATATCAATCGCCGTATGTCTATTGGTGAGGCGAAAGCCCGTCGGGCGAAGAAAGAAATGGTTGAAGCGAACCTGCGTCTAGTAATTTCTATCGCAAAGAAATACACCAACCGCGGTTTGCAATTCCTGGATTTAATTCAGGAGGGCAACATCGGCTTGATGAAAGCTGTAGACAAGTTCGAATACCGTCGTGGATATAAGTTTTCAACCTATGCCACGTGGTGGATTCGCCAAGCGATTACTCGTTCAATTGCTGATCAGGCGCGGACCATCCGTATACCGGTTCACATGATCGAAACCATTAATAAACTGAACCGTATCTCTCGCCAGATGCTTCAGGAAATGGGTCGCGAGCCTACGCCGGAAGAATTGTCGGAACGCATGGCTATGCCGGAAGATAAGATCCGCAAGGTACTCAAGATAGCTAAAGAACCTATCTCCATGGAAACGCCCATCGGTGATGATGAAGATTCGCATTTGGGTGACTTTATCGAGGACAGCACAATTATTCAGCCCCTCGATTCGGCCACCGGCGGCAGCCTGAAAGATGCCACTCAGGAAGTATTAGCTGGTTTGACCGCGCGTGAGGCCAAAGTGCTGCGCATGCGTTTCGGTATCGACATGAACACTGATCATACCCTGGAAGAAGTGGGCAAGCAGTTTGATGTTACCCGAGAGCGCATTCGTCAAATCGAGGCCAAAGCACTGCGCAAGCTCCGTCACCCGAGCCGCTCAGAACAGCTGCGCAGTTTCTTAGACGAGTAATCTCGCCTAACCATCGCAAAAAGCCACCTGACGGTGGCTTTTTCATTTGCAGTACTCCCCACATTTGTTTTACCGTTATCAGGCCTTTCGCTCCCAAGGATTGATAATGCGCCTACGCCATATCGAAGTTTTCCATGCCATATACACCACAGGCTCCATTACAGGTGCCGCTAATATGCTCTATGTTTCTCAGCCTTCCGTATCAAAGGTACTGGCTCATGCTGAACAACAATTAGGTTTTTCTCTGTTTCATCGCAACAAGGGCAAGCTATCGCCTACTGCGGAAGCTGAGATGATGTTTCCGGAGATAAATAAAATCTATCAACAACTCAACACGGTTAAACAACTCGCACAGAACATCCAGCGGGGAAAAAGCGGGATGATAAATATTGCCGTTACACCCGCATTGGGCTTCGATGTGTTACCCAAAGCGATGCAATTGTTCAACCAAGCTCATCCTGAAGTGGCAATTAACATTAAGACCGTACACAATACAGAGGCACTGCAGTCGTTACTGGAACACAAATGCGACGCTGCCATTTTATATTCTTCCCCCAGTCTCCCCGGCGTCGTTGAACGCAAGTTATCGAGCCAGGAAATGGTCGTCATGTACCCGAAAGATGCCTTTGACGACACGCCTGAATTTATGACCTTAGAAGATTTACAAGCTCAGGATATAATCGGTATATGGGAAAGTGGTCCCCTTGGAGAAATGGCTTGGCGCCACATTGAACAGTCGGGCCTGAATATCGAAACCCATATTCAGGTTGATACCTACTACATTGCCGCCCGAATGGTAGACGCTGGCTTGGGGTGTTGTCTTGTGGACCGACTGACGGCAGAGGGGAATAAGACGGAAAAAACCGGCATTGCCCGCTTTGAACCGAAGCTGCGTTTCGACGTTAAAGCACTTTCACTGAGTAGCCGGTCGTTGGCAAAAGTCTGCGACAGCTTCCTGGACACGCTCACTAACGTGATTGCCTGCCATGGGCAATAACCTTACGTTATAGGTCGCCTAAAGGAAGCTAATTATCATTCACTGCCTAACTTTTTAAGATGGATAACTATTTTAAACTGTTAGGAAATCACATGGTTTTATCCCCGCCATATTTGCTTTTTATCGGCGACGCCACTGATCCATTGAGCATAAAAATGGCTAAAAGCGTTGCTGATTGGAATCCGGCGGCCTGTGTCGGTGAATGTAAACTTCCAGGTTGCACCGTTTCGACAGGCTGTTCACCAATGAGCATTCAGGAAGGTGCCAAGGCAGGAGCAAATACGTTTGTTTTGGGTTTTGCAAATAGCGGCGGCATTATTGACACTGCTTGGATCCCGACCATTATTGAAGCCATTGAGGCGGGCATGCATGTGGTAAGTGGGCTGCACGACAAACTCACAGACATTCCTGAGGTGGTGGCCGCAGCAAAAAAACATGGTAAAACACTTACTGATATCCGTCATCCAACCACGCGGTTTAACACTGGGAAGGGGCTAAAACGCAGTGGTAAACGACTTTTGACTGTGGGGACCGATTGCTCAGTGGGCAAAATGTATACGTCTCTCTCTTTGGCCAACGCCATGAATAAGGCTGGCAAAAAGGCAACGTTCAGGGCAACCGGACAAAGCGGTATTTTGGTTGCCGGTGAAGGCGTTGCTATTGACTGCGTAGTAGCTGACTTTATCTCAGGCGCAGTAGAAACCCTTAGCCCGCACAACGATGACGATCACTGGGATATTATTGAAGGCCAGGGTTCGTTATCGCACCCGGCATTTGCAGGAGTTAGTCTCGGCCTGTTGCACGGTTCCCAACCTGATGCCCTGGTAATTTGCCACGCGCTAAATCGCTCGCACATGCGAGGATTACCGCACTACCCTCAGCCGACTCTGGAAGATGTAATAGCGATGACAACTAAAGCAGCCAGCCTGACCAATCCCCATGTGAAAGTAGTGGGCATTGCCGTTAACACGTCCAGTGTTTCTGAAGACGACGCGCGACAATACTGTGCAAAAACCAGTGCAGACCTCGGTTTACCTTGCACGGATCCGCTGCGATTTGGTGTCGACAGCATTGTGGAGCAACTGTGATGGCGTTGACGTTCACGGTAAACCGGGAAACCTTTCCTCTGGCTCAGGTGTTTAGAATTTCTCGCGGTGCGAAAACAGCAGCAGAAGTTATTATTGTCACCGTTTCTGACGGTACACATACCGGTTGGGGCGAGTCAGTACCCTATGCTCGCTATGGGGAATCTCTCGAAAGTGTCACCGCACAAATTGAAGCTGTTATACCGTCATTGGCAAACTTAACGGACCATAATAAACTGCCAGACTTACTGCCGGCGGGTTCTGCCAGAAACGCTCTGGATTGTGCGTTTTGGGATTTAACCGCCAAGGTATCTGGTAGCCCCGTATCATCGTTACTCGCGCTTCCCGTGTCGCAACACTGCTTTACTGCTCAAACCATTAGTGTAGACACCATTGACAATATGCGTGCATCGGCTGCTAAACTGCAAGGCGCACCACTTATTAAAGTGAAGCTCGACCCTGATTCCGTCGTCGAAAAAGTTCGTGCAATCCACCAAGCGAGTCCCCAAAGCCAGCTCATTGTGGACGCCAATGAGGGATGGACTGTTGATGCATTAAAAGCTGTAGCCAATGATCTCAAAGCCTGTAATGTCGTTCTGATAGAACAACCCGTGCCAGCCAATGAAGACGCTGCGCTAGAAGGATACCACTGCCCTGTTCCACTGTGTGCTGACGAGTCATGTCACACCAGTGATAACCTGGAAACCTTGCGAAAGCGCTATCAGGCTATCAATATTAAATTGGACAAAACAGGCGGCCTCACAGAAGCAGTCGCCCTTTACAAACGCGCCAAGGCCATGGATTTCTCCATCATGGTCGGCTGTATGGTGGGAACGTCACTTGCTATGGCACCGGCATATCTGCTTTGCGATGGCGCCGATTTCGTAGATCTCGATGGCCCTTTACTCATAGCTAATGATCGGCCAAACGGCTTTGTATTTGAAAACGGAAACATGACTTGCCCCAAAAACTTTTTATGGGGGCTGTAATCGCCCCTTTCATGCGCGTTCTATTGTGTATAAGACCGCCTTTCATTATTACATTTTTTTGTAGGCATTCTATAAAATAGAACGATTTGTCTTCATTTTATCGCTTATTTACCGGCTCAAGATGACGTATCTTATCAATACACATTTGTTGAACTCGTTTTTATAGGATTTGTCATGAAAATTGTTGCTTTCGGTGCCAGCACCAGTCAAACATCTATCAATAAAGCCCTCGCCACTTATACTGCGCAACTGGTTGAAGACGCTGAGGTTCAGGTATTGAATTTGGCCGACTACTCTGTACCCATATTCAGTGAGCAAACTGAAAAAGACATTGGCCAGGCAGAAGGGGCAAAGCGTTTTTTGGCTGATATTGCTTCCGCGGACGCGCTGGTTATTTCTTTCGCAGAACACAACGGGCACTACCCTGCTGCTTATAAAAACCTGTTTGACTGGGCGACCCGCATTGACCGCAAAGTATACGCTGACAAGCCAGCGGTATACCTGGCTACTTCACCGGGCCCTGGTGGCGCTAAGTCAGTTTTGGGTGCCGCTACGCAGTCCGCCGGCTTCTTTGGTGGTAACATAAAAGCGTCGGTGTCAGTGGCTAATTTTTATGATGTTTTCGATTTAGAAACAAATACAGTGAAGAATGAAGACATCGCTTTGCAACTCAAGCAAGCAGCAGCGGCGTTAACAGGCAAGTAATCCTCCAAAGGGCAGCAACCGCTGCCCGCACGTCAGCCCCTTGCTTTTCTGGAGGTGAATTCTTTCAGCACTGATTGCAAGACTTAAAGGATGGTGTTTTTGCAGATGCGTCTAGGGTAAAATACCATTTTATCGGTAAGACAAGGGCAACTGTGTGGACCGCGAATTTTGGCTGCAAAAATGGCAGAATAATGAAACCCATTTCCATGAACCTAATGCTAACCCGTTGCTCACCGGAAATTTTCATCATCTGAATATAAAAGAAGATCAAACTGTATTTGTTCCACTGTGCGGAAAAACCCTGGATATATCATGGTTGATAGCCCAGGGCTTAAACGTGGTGGGTGCGGAGCTCAGTCAACTGGCAGTAGAGAATTTATTTGAGCACCTCGGAGCCGAGCCTACAATCAGCCATATGGGTAATGTCCTTCGGTATGAAACCCATGGCGTCACTATCTTCTGCGGCGATATTTTTGACCTCTCAGCTCCAGTAATGGGGAAGGTTGACGCGGTTTATGACAGAGCGGCATTGGTAGCCCTGCCCCTTGAAATGCGTAGGCGCTACTCTGAACACTTGCGAATGATTTCAGGCTGCGCCCCACAATTGCTAGTTACCTTCGAGTACGATCAGGAAAAGCTAAATGGCCCGCCTTTTTCTGTACCCGACAACGAGGTTGAACAACATTACCTTTCCAGCTATTCACTAACGCTGCTACACAGGCACGCCATCGACCTCAAGGGAAAAGTACCTGCAACAGAGGACGTTTGGCTCTTGCGCCCGCGGCCCTGATGCTATACTCATTTATCAACGGGCACTAAAACGTGCCCGTTGTTATAGGCTCTCCCTACTCAGGTTCACCTTTGCGGTACGGAATTGCACTGTCTTGCTCCACCAGCCTTTTCTCCCGCGCTTGTGGTGAACCTGTGTGTCTGGCAAATGCAGCATAAGCCGTTGGCACGATGTACAAGGTCATGAAGGCGGACACAATAACGCCAGCAAAAATAACCATACCAATGACCATGCGGCTTTCCGAGCCCGGCCCACTTGCCAATACCAGTGGTAGAGCACTAAATACGGTGGTAAATCCAGTCATCACAATAGGGCGAAGTCGCTGTGCCGCAGCACGGCGCAACGCTTCTTCGAATTCAATACCCGCGTCCCGCAGCTGGTTGGCAAACTCAACTATCAGGATCCCGTTCTTGGCTGCTAGGCCAATTAACATTACCAACCCAATTTGGCTGTAAATGTTCACAGTCATACCAGATAAATACAAACCAATAAATGCCCCCACCAGGGCCAATGGCACCGTAAGCATAATCACTAACGGGTGAATCCAGCTTTCAAACTGCGCAGCCAAAATTAAGTAAGTGACTGCCAGAGCCAGCGCAAACACAAAAATGAAAGAATTGCCGGCCTCGTGATATAGCTGAGATTCCCCTTTGTAATCAATAGATACCTGATCGGGTAATTCAGTGCGAACAATTTGCTCCAGGAAACTCAACGCTTCGCCGACAGTATATCCAGGCGCAAGGTTTGCTGTAATAGTTATCGCCCGCATGCGGTTGTAGCGATTGAGCAATGCCGATGTTGCCTGCTCTTCTACGGTAAGCAGGTTATCCATGGGAATAAGTTGACCAGTGCGCTGAGAGCGAACATACAGATTGTCGATGCTGCTCGGGCTGCGATAATCCGCCTCGATACCTTCCATAATAACATCGTATTCTTCTCCTCTGTCGAGGTAGGTAGACACCCTGCGTTGCCCTAGCATAACTTCCAATGTGCGACCAATATCAGAAATCGACACGCCTAAATCTGCGGCCCGGTCGCGTTCGATATTTATGAGTAACTGGGGGGAGGTATCCTTGTAGTCAGAATCAAGACGCACCAGCCCAGGGTTCTCTCTGGCTTTCTCCATAACAATATCTCGCCAGGCCACCAGATTTTCGTATGTATCACCTTGTAGCACAAATTGAACTGGCCGACTTGTTCCGCCACTTATACCACTGCGCATAATGGCAAATGCCCTGACATCAGGCACAGCTTCCAGTTTCTTCGAAATTTCATCCATCAGTTCAAAAGAAGTAAATTCTCGTTCATCCCAGGGAATGACCCCCACAATGGCCACGCCTGCATTGGTACCAAAGCCAGGTGTTCTTACCAGCAACCGGTTAATAACCCCTTCCTCGCGATACGGCATAAGAATGGCTTCAATTTGGCGTAGGTTTTCGGCATTACTTTCAAAAGACGCCCCCTCCTGGCCTTGCATCAGAATAAAGAAATTTCCGCGGTCTTCTGTGGGTGTGAACTCGCTGGGTATTTTCGCAGACAATTGCCAAATGAGTACCAGGGCAATAATAAACAACAAAGCCATGAGCCAGGGTTGATGGATGGTTTTATCCAGACTGTTGTAGTATCCGCCCTCTATTCGTTTAAACCTGCTATCGAGCCACTTTCCAAACCCTTTAGAGCGTGACTTCTTCTTCAACAGCTTAGACGCCATCATCGGCGACAGCGACAGCGCAGTGAAGCTGGAAAATGCCACTGCAGCAGCCATGGCTAAGGCAAACTCGGTGAATAATCTGCCTATATTTCCCTCCAGGAATACCAATGGAACAAATACCGAGATAAGCACTAGTGTGGTAGCTATTACCGCAAATCCTACTTCCTTGGCACCGCGATATGCGGCCAACAACGGCGGCTCTCCCAACTCGATTCGACGATAAATATTTTCCAGTACCACAATAGCATCATCGACTACCAGGCCAATGCCAAGTACCATCGCGAGCAATGTCAGCAAGTTGATAGAAAAACCCAGCATGTACATCACGATGAATGCGCCGATCATAGAAATCGGTACGGTAACGGCTGGAATTAGTGTCGCCCGGACGTTGCCGAGAAAGAGATAGATCACAACAACCACTAATATCATGGCAATGATCAAGGTGTTGTACACCTCGTTAATAGATTCTTCGATGAATACCGAGGAGTCGTAACTCGGCACGATAAATATGTTGTCTGGCAGGGTTTTTTCAATGTTGGCAATTTGCGCTTTTGCAGAACGCACAACTTCCAGGGTATTGGCTTTCGACTGCTTAATAACCCCCATACCAATCATATTAACGCCGTCACCGCGGAATTCATTCTCATCGTCTTCAGGGGCCAGCTCCACCCTGGCAATTTCTCCCAGTCGCACTAAATAGCCATCGGAACCCACACCCACAGTAAGCTGAGCAAAGTCATCCGGAGTAAGGTATGAACGCGCCACCCGGACTTCAAAATCACGGTCGTTAGACTCCACTTCCCCGGCAGGCAATTCCACATTTTCAGAGCGAATAACCGATTCAACATCAGTCACGGTTATGCCTCGCGCAGCCATGGCGTTGCGGTCGAGGAACACCTTCATGGCGTAGGTGCGTCCACCGCCCAAACGAACTCTAGCAACGCCGTCGGCGATAGATAAGCGATCCACCAGGAAGCGTTCGGCATAATCGGTGAGTTCCATGGCATTGAGGTTGGTGCTGCGCAAATTAAACCACACAACGACGTCCTCGTCGGAATTCTCCTTCGACACCTCGGGCGGATCCGCCTGTTCGGGCAAGTTGTTTAATGCCCGGCTTACCCGCTCTCTGACATCGTTGGATGCCGCGTCAATATCGCGACTTAACTGGAACTCGATGGAAATGGAAGAGCGGCCGTTTCTGCTGGTTGAGGTAATATTCTTGATCCCCTCAATGCCGCTTATGCGGTCTTCGAGTAGCTGAGTAATACGGGTTTCAACAATATTGGCCGACGCCCCGTCATAATTGGTATTTATAGATACGATGGGCGGATCAATATCAGGGTATTCACGCAGCGACAGCATGCTAATAGCCACAATACCAAAGATGACTACTAAGAGGTTTATCACCGATGCAAACACCGGTCGTTTCACAGATACATCAGATAGCCACATGATTACTGTCCGCCCTGATTCAGCACGCGCACTTTAGACCCTTGCTGTACCCTGAGTGTCCCTTCAGTGACGACAACTTCACCTTCAGATAGCCCACTGACAACTTGCACAATACCCGGTTTTCTCTCACCGATGACGACTTCCCGTTGTTCTACCGTGTTGTCACTGACGACAAAAACATACTGCCTGTCCTGCACGGGCACCAAGGCTTTTTCCGGAATAATGAGGGTCTGAAGCACCCGCTTTTCCAATGTGATCTGCAATAACATCCCTGGCCGTAACTGCTTGTTTTCGTTTGCGATGAGCGCTCTTACTAATACAGATCGCGACACCGGGTCAATACGGGTATTGACAGCACTGATCGTTCCCTCAAACGTGCGCCCGGGATAGGCCACTGAACGAGCCACCACCCGCTGCCCCGTTTTCAGACTGGCCAGCTGCCCTTCCGCTACGCTAAAATTCACTTTAATTACGCTAATATCGTCTAAGGTTGTGATCACATCTCCGGGCTGAATCAAGGAACCTTTGCTGATTTCGCGAATACCTAATACGCCGGCAAACGGCGCTTTAACTTGTAAATTGTCAAGCTGAGCCTTAGCGACATCCAACTGGGCCTCAAGACTTTTCACCCTGGCCTGTTGCTCGTCGACAATCTGCTCTGACGCCGCCCGTGTTTTGACCAGATTTTCAACCCGTTCCAACTGTCTTTTTGCTTCACTGATGTTAGCTTCCAGTTCCGCGATTCTGGCCCTTTCTTCAGCGTCATTCAGCTGCACAAGGCGCTGACCAGCTTTGACTTCTTCGCCGTCCTCAAATAGCACACTGGTCACTCGTTCTGTTTGCTGTGCGGTAATCGTCAACGACTCGTTGGCATTGGCTGTACCCAGTGCTTCAATCGTCACCGGAAAGGTTTGCATGGTGACTGATGTCACTTTCACGGGAGTAGGAAGCTTGGCTGCTGATTGCTTTTGTGTAGTATCTGGTAAATTGATGTAAACCAGAAAACCTCCCAACGCAAGAACACCTAAAACAAGTGGCGAGAGAAGAGCTTTTTTAAACATGTAATGATTCCTATCAACAAAATAACCGCCTAAGCACAGTACCTTCACATGCGCGGATAATACGCCTGCGGGCAGCACGTGAGGAAATACGTTGTGTCTTGGCTGGAAATATCATGCGAGCACGGTACGCGACTCGTTTTTTCTTGTTATACTGCCGAGCTATTCCCAGGGCGTTGGAAATCGCAGCGATCTTATTATTGTATGTTCTTTATTCTACCTACTCTTGTGTGTTTTAGGGCGCGCTTATCAGTCGTATTGTTGCTTTTACCGCTTTTCGGCTGCTCCCAGGCTCCGGCTCCGGCAACTTGCAGAAGTCAGCTCCCGCCACAGCAAGTCAATGGCACCGCCGCCTGCTTGCTGATCGCAAAAGACGGGGTGCTGTTACTGGAAAACGAACAATACCTGTTGTCACTTCCCGCACTTGATACCACCGACCACCCCGACGCCCAATGCGCACTTCATCAACACATCTGGCATCAAACCGGTATCAATGTTGAAGTAGGCGCTCGACTAATTGCAACAAAGAAAGGGCTGACCATTTACCATTGCGAGGAATCTGCCGGGCTGGCCGGTATCACCCATCCTTTTTCGACCCCAGACTGGACTCACGCGTCCTTAGCCTGGGTTTCACGAGACCCCTTCGCTCTTACTATTAAAGCCATGGCTAACCGGGATGAACTAATACCGCTGCGCGATGCATTCACGCGCTGGAAAAAGACAACGACAGACAGTAAAAAAGAATAACTCAGACGATTTCTGTGATTGTTGAGCGCGATGTCGTCTGCTACTTTGTATGAATGAGATTCAATAAGGAATCACTCCCATGTTTGAACTTGAACACAGTAGTTTGAAAGGTAAAGTGTCTGAGGAAGAATGGCAGACCCGTGTAGATTTGGCCGCCTGCTACCGACTCGTCGCCGATATGCGTTGGGGCGATCTGATATATACCCATATATCGGCAAAGGTGCCGGGTACGAATCACTACCTGGTCAACGCTTTTGGCCTGACGTTCGATGAAGTTCGCGCCTCCAATTTGGTAAAAGTCGACTTAGATGGCAATGTCCTCGACGGCTCGCCATACTCTATCAACCCTGCTGGCTTTACAATTCACAGTGCCATTCACGAAGTTCGTGAAGACGCCAAATGTGTTATTCACCTGCATACCAAAGCCACCATTGCCATCGCATCTGTAAAAGGCGGGCTCAGGCCTTGGAGCCAATATTCACTGTTCTCATTATCATCGTTGAGTTATCACGGATACGAAGGGCTAGCAGTGGATAAAAACGAACGAAAACGCTTGCAAGACGACCTCGGCAGCACTAACCACATGCTACTGCCAAACCACGGAGGGCTCACCCTTGGACCGACAGTAGGCGACGCTTTTATGCGCTTTTACGACCTAGAACGCGCCTGCGATATACAACTGGCATTAATGCAGTCCGGGCAAGACGTAATTGAAATTCCCGATGCTATCATCCGCGGCATATACGAACAGGCCAGCATTGTTCATTCCGGGGAAACCGGCGGTCAGAAAGCCTGGCCTGCCATGCTGAGAAAAGCATATAAACTTGACCCTACGTTTTGCGAATAATCACCAAAAGGTAAGCGTGCACAGCCGCACGCCCACCCCTTGTTTTCAATTTCAGGATACAACCATGAAAATTACCAAAGTTGAAATATTTGATATTGAGTGCCCAGAGCGCCCGCCGTGGAATCCGGTATTTGTAAGAATTTATACCGATGAGGGAATAACCGGGGTTGGCGAAGCAGGGCTAGCCTATGACTGGGGTCATTCAGCTGCTGCCCACATGATTAAAGAAATAGCTGAAGCCATGCTTATTGGCTGGAACCCGTTCAACACCGAAGGCCTGTGGGCGAAGATGTTGCGCGAAAGCTTTTGGGGTTTAGGTGGCGGCCCTGTAATTTACGCAGCAATGAGCGCCGTGGATACTGCCCTTTGGGATATAAAGGGCAAAGCCTTGGGATTACCTGTATACGAACTGCTGGGGGGTAAAACCAATGGCAAGCTGCGCTCATACGCCAGTCAGTTACAGTTTGACTGGGACAAGGAAATCACCAAACTCATTAAGCCAGAAGAATACGGGCGGGCGGCAGAAAAAGCCATGGCTGAAGGCTATACCGCGGTTAAAGTAGACCCAATTGTCTATGACAAAGACGGCAACACGCACTTTGACCGAACCAAAATCATTTCCAAAGCTGAAATGAAATTGTTCCGCGCGCGTTTGCAGGCCATTCGTGATGCCATGGGTGACGAAGGTGACATTATTTTTGAATGCCACAGTTTACCGGGCGCCACTACTGCCATTCAATTGGGAGAGCTGGTAGAAGAAGTTGGCTGCATGTACTACGAAGAACCGGTAAATTACTTGAATTCAAAGCTTCACGACAAAGTGGCCCGCAATGTAAAAGCACCGATTGCAGGCGGCGAACGCTTATATAACCGCTGGGGTATTCGTCCTTATCTGGAAGATCAGTCACTGGATGTCTTGCAGCCCGACGTGGGCTTGTGTGGTGGATTTACCGAAGCGAAAAAGGTGTGTGATTACGCCGATATTTACGATGTGCGCATTCAGGCTCACGTATGCGGAGGGCCGGTAGCCACGGCTGCCAGCTTACATTTGGAAACCGCTATCCCCAACTTCCTTATACACGAACACCACACGTATGCGACGAAATCGTGGAACCGTGAATTGTGTATTCAGGATCCACAGCCGGTAAAAGGCTTTATTGAAGCGCCAGACACACCGGGAATCGGTATCGAACTCAACGATGAGATCGTGTACCGCTCGCCCAACATGTCTGTAACTGCGCTTAAATAAGCACGTTGTCGATTGATGTAACAGTAACTCTTACTGCCGCTTAAGACATAGGGGCGGCATTTGTGCCCCAGGGTTACTTGTGTTTTAGTTCATACGTCAAGAGACACAACAATTACCGCAATTCATTTTTTGATTGTTCCTGGAGTAAACATGGCTAAGTCTTATAAAACCATTACCGACGATTTGAATCCGTACCTAGCAGAAGTAAAAAAAGGCGTCCCTGACGTAATGAAAGGTTTTTCGCAAATGGCTAGAGCTGCCACCAGCGACGGTGCGCTAGACAAGAAAGCCAAGGAATTAATTGCACTGGCAATCGGCATTGCTACCCGCTGCGATGGTTGTATTGGCTTTCACACCAAAGCACTAGTTGCGCTTGGTGCCACCCGGGCAGAAATAGAAGAAGTCTGTGGCATGTCGGTTTACATGGGGGGTGGCCCGTCATTCATGTATGCAGCAGACGCCCTACGCGCTTTCGACGAATTTAGCGAAAACTAGCACTCACGGTTACCCGAGACGCGTTGATGTTGATTCATCCAACATCAACGCGATACCAGTTTTGGGTATTGTGATACGCTAATTTACTTTGCAAGTGGGCCGGAATACACGCCAGCACAACCGACCAGTACTCTGCGTACTGCATGCGCCAGGTACAAAGGGGGAAGTTGCTGCCCAGCATGACTCTATCTTCGCCAAATTGTTGAATTGCCCGGGCTATCCATGGAGTTATGATGGCTACCTGCCATTGACGCTCATGCATTTCCCAACCAGACAGTTTTATCGCTACATTTTCACACGCCGCCAATGCCTGGAGACTATCCCGCCACTTTTGCTCGCTGGCTGCAAGTGGAAAGCCTGCATGATTAATCACCACAGAGAGCCTGGGATATCGCCTCGCTATATTAACGAGAGCCTCAACGCCTTTGCTGTCGCCGAGTGACAATTGAGCATCAAAACAAAAGCCCGCGTTTTCGAGTAAACTAAAATTATCATGACTCTTGGGTGCTGTTAGAATTTCACTTGCCGCGTCGTCAAGTATATGTCGGACGCCCACAACATGTTTTCTCTGTCGCAATGTCCGCAGCACAGATTCCCCCTGCTCATCCAACAGGTCAAATCCCGCTACGGCGGAAAATGGCGTTTTACACGTTGCTATCAGATAGTCAATCTCACGCCAGGGATGCTGATTGTCGAAACCGGCTTCAATATGCACAAACCCCGCTAGAGCCAGGTTGTCATCCAAACGCAGAGCATCTTCACTAAAGCTTTTAGCTATGTGTGACTTGTCGGGCCAAAACGGTGGGTTCTCTGGCGCCAACCAATCGTACTTGCCGACATCTACGTTGAATAAATGTAAGTGGGAATCAATTATTTTCATTGGACATTACTGTGCTGTGTAGCCGCCATCAATGCTGTGTAAACTGCCGGTGATAAACTTTGCTTCATCGCTGGCCAGGAAGTAAGTTAAAGCGGCAACTTCGTCAGGTTGCCCCAAACGGCCCAAGGGCTGTGCAGCTTGCTCTTCGGCGTGTACCACTTGTTTATCTGCGCCGCTCTCTGCGACATATTTGTCGATAGCACAATGATATAACGGCGTCTCGACGGTACCCGGGCACACGGCATTGGCGCGAATCTGATAGCTGGCATAATCAAGAGCCGTAGTTTTCGCCATAGATGCCAAAGCGGCTTTACTCAAATTGTAAGCAAAAGAATTTCGCTTACCCACCAGAGCTTGATCAGACGCCATGATAACGATTGCCCCACTCTGCGCTTTTTTCATCGTAGGCAGTACTGCGCGAATGGCGTGATACGCCCCTTTTACATTTAAAGAAAATACCCTATCCAAAGCGTCTGGCGTCGTGTCTTCAATGGTGGCCGAGTAATGCATCCCGGCGTTACTTACCAAACAATCAATACGCCCAGTTGTCGACACAATATCGTTAATGGCCAGTTGAACAGCATTGCCATCAGTCACATCACAATAAATCCATGTTGCCGCTTCGTTGCTGTTTTCAAACCCGCGAATATCCAGATTAAAAACCCGATATCCTTCTGCGACAAACTTGCGCACCACGGCTAAACCGATACCCAGACTTCCACCCGTTACTACACATACAGAACAAGGTTGATTCATTGCCCCTATTTCCATCCTATTGCAACAATAAAGGCATATTACGCGTTGAAACCAATAATGACAAAAAAGTAAAAAATGAATACTAAGTCTACTCTCTCACCTTGATTTGTGCATATAATGTTAAAATTCAAACACCCGTTTAAATTGGAGTTCACTATGCCTCAATATCAGGCTCCCCTTGCTGATTTTCAGTTTCTGCTACGCGACTGGTTGTCACTGGACAACCACTATCAATCGTCAGGACTGACGGATTTTGACTTCGAACTCGCCAATGAAGTGATATCTCAGGGCGCAAAGTTCGCAGAGGATATTGTCGCTCCTCTAAACCGCGATGGCGATGAAACAGGCTGCACTCTGAAAGACGGCAACGTAACCACACCACCGGGCTTTGCTTCTGCTTATCGCGATTACGTCGCGAATGGCTGGAACGCCATGTTAGGCCCCGTTGAATATGACGGGCAAGGATTACCATACACCATGGCTGTACCAGTTCACGAAATGCTAAATTCGGCAAACCTCAGTTGGCGTCTCACCACTATGCTAACGGAAAGTGCGGTGTTAGCGGTGACCCGACACGCCAGCGACGAACTCAAAAATCAGTATCTGTCTAAATTGGTAACCGGCGAGTGGACAGGCACCATGAACCTCACAGAACCCCAGGCAGGCACTGATCTCTCGCTGCTGTCAACCAAGGCTGAACCCCAACAGGACGGGAGCTATCGCATAACCGGAAGTAAAATTTTTATCACTGGAGGCGATCATGACTGGACAAGTAATATTATTCACATGGTACTGGCGAGACTACCGGATGCTCCCGCAGGAGTGAAAGGCATTAGTCTGTTTCTGGTTCCCAAATTCCTACTGGATGACGTTGGAGAAACAGGCGTAGCCAACAGCCTGTCGGTGGGCAGCATTGAACACAAAATGGGCATCAAAGCCAGCCCAACCTGCGTGATGAATTTCGACGGCGCCACTGGCTGGTTAGTAGGCGAGGCAAACCAGGGCTTAGCATGTATGTTTACTATGATGAACGACGCCCGTTTCCAGGTCGGCCTACAAGGGTTGGCGGCCGCCGAAGCATCGTTCCAGGGCGCATTAACCTATGCCAGGGAACGACAACAAAGCCGCGCTCCCCAAGGCATACAACAGCCGGACAGCAATGCTGATCCCATCGTGTATCAACCCGATGTAGCCAGAATGTTATTAACGCAGAAAACCCTCACAGAGGGAAGCCGGGCGCTGTCTATGCTGTACGCCAAATACATGGACATAGAACACTACGGGGATGACTCGGCAAAAGCACATGCCGGTAAGGTGCTTCAGTTTCTGACCCCAGTTTGCAAAGCCTTCTTTACTGATATGGGACTGGAAGCAACAAGCCTGGGCATTCAGGTATTTGGCGGCCATGGCTATATCCGCGAATGGGGAATGGAGCAACTCATGCGGGATGTTCGAATTGCACAGCTATACGAAGGCACAAACGGCATTCAAGCATTAGATCTCATTGGTCGCAAACTTACGCGTGATGGTGGAAATATGCTCAATGCCACGCACAGTGTGTTTGCGAATATGGTCTCAAATATCCAAGAGGATTCCTGGCGTCAAGCAGCCGAAACTGCACTATCCCAATGGCATGATCAATCTGTTCAGTGCCTGGGAATGGCACCTGCCGATGCTGCCGCCGCCGCTTGTGACTACCTCGCTTATACGGCCTATTCACTTCTTAGCATCTGTTGGTACAGTATGGCAGATACCGCACGTCGCGGGGACAATCAAACTCTCGCCGCAGCAAAACGCAAATGTGCAGAGTTCTACAACCAGCGAATACTTCCCCGTCGCGATGCGCACCTGGCCGCCATGAAAAGTGGTGCCGAAAACGTGTTGTCAGTATCCGATAGCGAATTTGATTACCTCTAGCTGCGCCTTTGGGCCACAGTTCGCGCTCTGGCCCTGCAATTAAAGATCCGGTATCAAGGGGTACACTTATCCTTACTGCACTTTCGTTGGATTACCTGAGTTGACGATTGGATATACCATTTTTCATATATCCTGCTAGAATCCGGCCGCGCGCAAGCTGGCCCGATTTTGTGATCGACCTCCCAATCGGCTAAGCTTGAAGTGTTTTAGCCATGTGCTTTGCCTGAAGCACACTCAACAATTTGATGATAATAATTCTGGTGACACTATGAAGACTCCGAATAAAGCTATGCTGGCACTGTGTGTACAGGCTGCGCTTCTGAGCTACAATACCAACGCACAGGATTCTGCCAGCGCAGAAACCCAACAAGTGCTGGAACAAATTACTGTAACTGCCCAAAAACGGACACAAACCATCAAGGAAGTACCTTCCAGTGTTGTGGCCATTTCCAATGAGAGCCTGCAGGATTACCTAGGCGCAGGTGAAAATATTCGCGCCTTAGCCGGTCGGGTCCCCAGTTTGCAAATTGAATCATCAAACGGACGACAGTCACCGCGCTTTTACCTGCGAGGCTTGGGAAATACCGATTTTGACGTAAACGCCAACCAACCGGTGTCACTGGTTTTGGACGAAGTGGCATTGGAAAACCCAGTCCTAAAAAGTGTGCCTTTGTTTGATATCGGCCGCGTAGAAGTACTCACGGGACCGCAGGGCACCCTATTTGGACGAAATACCCCAGCTGGTCTGGTTAAAATTGATACTGCCGCACCGGAATTTGATAATTACGGTTACGCGCAGGGTGGTTTCGGTAGCCGCGGCACCAAATTTGTTGAGTCGGCCTACAACCTTGCGTTGTCAGACAACTGGGCGGCACGTGCATCTTTCAAATACCAGGAACGCGACGCCTGGATCGACAACGTCGTTCGCGATGAAAAAGTAGGCGGTTACGACGAATTCGCTTACCGCTTGCAGTTCTTGTACGATGGCGGTGATACCCGCGCGTTGTTTAAATTGCACGGCTTCGATCAGGACGGTGACATGCCCCAAGTTTTCTACGGCAACGCACTTGCCGTAGGTGAAGAAGGGCTGAGAGCCGGCTTTGACGAAAAAGTCATCTATCACGATGGGCCGGCGGGCTTTGAGATGGATCACACAGGTATCAGCCTCAAGGTAGAGCACGATTTCTCTCACTTCAATTTTGTCTCTGTTACCGGTTATGACGAAGTGGAAAGCTTTAGCTATGCCGATATCGACGGAGGTCAGGGCATTAATGGTACAACTTGTACCTTAGACGGTGTGCTGGCCGGCCAGGAAGGATGCTGGTTTGCCCATACTGGTTCTGGCGACGGTTTATCTGACCACTATCAGTTCAGCCAGGAATTTAGAATTTCAGCCCAGCGGGACAACTTTTTCTACCAGGCCGGGGTATTCTTCTTCCGCGAAGACTTTACCGTAGATAGCAAAGATTTCACTACCGATCTGGATGTACTGGCGTTTGCTCAGGTAGATCAACTAACAGAATCACAAGCCATTTTCGGACAGGTAGAATACACCTTGAATGAAAATACTGCGGTTACCGCAGGTATTCGCTACACGTCTGACGATAAAGAGTTGACAATCAACCGCATCGAAAACACTGATCCGGCCCTGGTTGGCACTTCAGAGTATCATGAGAAAGGCGATGACTACATCAACTTCGATATTTCAGTTCGCCATGATATCAACGACGAATGGACGGTGTTTTCTCGCTTTGCGAACTCGTCACGTGGTCCGGTCACTCTGGGCCGCTTTGGGTTTTATTCAGAAGCCGACACTGAGACCCTTAACTCCTTCGAAGTAGGCCTGAAAAGCTTGCTCTGGAATGGCGGCGCCCGCTGGAACATCACGGCCTACACATACCGCATTGACGACCATCAGCTTACTGCAACCGGTGGCGAAGCCAATACTAACTCGCTGCTGAATGCAGACAACACCTTCGGCGCGGGTGTTGAGACAGATTTCGAAGCCTATCTTTCTGATGAACTTCGTTTGAACTTCAACATGAGCTACAACAAAACAGAAATTCGCGATGACGAATTAAAAGCTGAGCGCTGTGCTTCAACACCAACCTGTACCTCATCTGATGAAGTTGCCAATGTTGTACCAGGTCCGTTTGGTCCGGTTACCACGGTGTATATTGACGGAAATCCTCTACCCCGAGCGCCGGAGTGGATAAGCAATATATCTCTGAATTATGAAACGCCGTTTCAGGACGGCTACGCCTACGCACAAACTGACTGGAACTATCGCAGTGAATCCAACATTTTCCTGTACAACGCTGTGGAGTTTGTCGCTGAATCCCGGTTAATGGGCGGCGTTCGTTTTGGCTATAAAAATGACGAAGGTCTGGACCTGGCGGTAGTGGGACGCAATATCACCAACCAGATAACCGTTGATGGCGCGTTGGATTTCTTAAATCTCACGGCTTTTGTCAATGAGCCCCGTTACTGGGGTGTGGAAGCGCGGATAGCGTTTTAACGAAGCTCCGCTGGACAAACAGGGACAGGAGGGCTATGCCCTCCTTCGTTATACTAAGACTGCCAACCTCCTCCTAGCGCTTGGTACAAATCGACCAAAGCGGTCATTTGTCGCTGTCGAGTTTCTATAAATTCACTGCGCGCTTCCAGCGCCTCGCGTTGTGCAAGCAAGACTTCAAGATACTCCCCGTGTGCGGAAGAGAATAGCTGGTTGGCAATATCAACAGAATCTTCAAGAGAGGCTATTTGCTCCCGCTTAGCATTTGCGCTTTTCTCCAGGTTATCGAGTTTGGACAGGCTATTAGACACTTCCGCTACAGCGGTTAAAAGTGTTAACTCATACTCATAAGCCGCCTGAATTTGCTCTGCACTGGCATTTTTATACACAGCCTCGATGGCGCGGCGATTGATCAAAGGTGCAAATATATCGCCCGACAGAGAATAGGCCAGTGATTCAGGTACATTAAACAGGTAACGACTATCAAAGGCTGACAAGCCTACTCCGGCTTTTAATTCAAACGAAGGGTAAAAGTTGGCTTTGGCCACATTGATATTAAGATTAGCCGCCTGCAGAGTCAGCTCGGCCTTTTTGACATCAGGCCTGTTTGCCAGCATTGTAGAAGGTACACCTACGGGAGGGTGAACAATATCCGTATTGAATAAGGTCTGGCTGTCTCTCTCTATATGCTGAAAGTTTCGCCCCAACAGCAGGTTTATCGTGTTTTCTTTTTCAGCGATTTCCTGCTCAATGAGATAACGCTCACTTTCATTCCTTTTCACTTCAGCATTGAAACGGGCCACCGGCAATGATGAGGCTCGCCCATATTCTTTAAGCGCATTTATAGTTCGAATAACATCGCGCTGTAACGCTATCGTAGCGTCGATATTAGCCAACCTGTTATCCAACGCAAGCAACTCATAATAGCTACGTGAAACTTCAGATACTAACTGGGTAATAAAAAAGTTTTTGCTTTCTACCGAAGCTAAATATTCTAGGGAAGCCACTTTTGTCGCATCCCTTAACTTATGCCAAATATCCACTTCCCAGGAAGCATTCAGCCCTGGCCTCAAGTTGGCCAATGGATCTGCAAACGCTTTTCCTTCTTTAATTTCTAATTGTTCTTCCACGGCCCCGTCACGGGTGTATTCCCCCACTTTCTCAGTTTCTGCAGCAATGCCTGCAGATACACCAGGCAAATATTCACCTTCTCGCGCATACACCTCATTTGACGCCATGTTGATACGCTGTATAAGCACAGCCACTTCCTTATTGTTTGCTACCGCACTTTCCACTAAATTGGTCAAATACGGGTCGTCAAACCACGCCTCCCATTGTATTGTCGCCCCACTATCTGCCTTAGCCGTATTGCTTTCACCGTTGAATTGCTCAGGCAAAATGATAGATGGGTCGTGAATTTGTATTGAGGGAATAGCACACGCCTGCACCAATATTGCACTTCCAAGTGCAATCAAAAGCGGCTTAATTAAAAATCGCGTTTTATTTTTCATCGCTTAGCACCTCGTCATTGTAGTGGTAAGTTTCGGTGAGGGGGACGTGATCCTCGTTTTTAATCAACGACTTCCCTTCTTCTAATTTGGCAAACAAGTAATACAGCCCCGGAATTACCACCACACCAAAGACCGTGCCACAAAGCGTGCCACCAAGAGCCGAGGCGCCGATAGTACGATTGCCAACTGCGCCAGCCCCCGTCGCTATCACCAATGGAATAAGCCCCGCTACAAAAGAGAAAGAAGTCATCAAAATAGGACGAAAGCGCTGTTTTGCCGATTCAACGGCAGCATCAGCTACAGACAAACCCTGCTGGTTTTTTTGAACCGCGTATTCAACTATCAATACGGCATTTTTACCAAGTAGCCCGACTAACATCACAAGGCCTAACTGAGCGTATACATCATTTGCCAACCCCATGCCCTTGAGAAGGACGAACGACCCAATAAGACCACTAGGCAGCGATAAGATTACAGCCAGGGGTAAAAGCAAACTTTCATACTGAGAAGCAAGAACAATGTAAACAAACAGGAGAACCACAGCAAAAATCACGATTGCTTCGTTCCCCCGTTTAGCTTCGTCAAAAGACAACCCTTCCCAGCCTATGTCATAGCCTTTTGGCAAGGTGGCAGCAGCGACGTCTTCAACCGCCTTTATCGCCTCAGCAGAGGTATAACCAGCAGCAGGTTCAGCGCGAATGGCTGCCGATGTATACAGGTTATATCTCGTTATTTCATTTGGCCCCTGGGTTTTCACTAACTTCATAAACGCAGAATACGGCACCATTTCTCCGTCTTCATTCCGCACATAATAGTCCATGAGATCGCTGGGATAGCGGCGGTATTCCGGTGCACTTTGCGTATACACTTTGTAGAAGTTGTTAAAACGAGTAAAGCCCTGTTCATAGGTACTACCAATCAAAATATTAAGGTTTTCCATTGCTTTGCCAATAGAAACCCCTTTTTGCATGGCCGCTTGGTTGTCTATTTCAATTTTGTACTGAGGGTAATCTGCGGCGTAGAACGTAAACAAGCCATTGAGCTCTTTGCGCTTAGACAATTCATCCATGAACGATTTATTGATTTTATCGAACTCCTGATAATCTGTGCTATTTGTCTTATCAAGTAAGCGGAAAGACAAGCCGGATGAAGCACCGTAGCCAGGTACCACAGGCGGCTCGAAATACTCAACAACGGCACCAAGGTGGTGAGATTTAGCCTCTAATTCTTCAATAATTTCCTCCACTGACCGCTCTCTATTCGACCAGTCTTCGAGGTTTATCAAACAGGTTCCGGCGTTTGAACCACGTCCTTCGGTTAAGATTTCATAACCTGCTAATGACGAAACAGAAGCAACGCCATCAACCTCCAAAGCCAAACCTTGGAGCTCCCGGGCTACTGCATTCGTTGCTTCCAAGGTGCTGCCAGGGGGTGTTTGTATAATCGCGTAAATTTGCCCTTGATCTTCGCCTGGAATAAATCCGCTGGGGAGTATTTGGTTGAACCCAAATGTACCAGTAATAAATACGCCAAGTGAGAGAACGGTAACGATTCGGCGAGTAACCAAGACTTTGATAATTTGGGTATAGCGGCCCGTTAATTTCTCAAACCAATAGTTAAATACATCAATAAACCTGCTTATCGGAGTGGTCTTTCTGGTGTGCGAATGTGGGTTTTTAAGCAGCATCGCGCACAATACAGGCGTTAGAGACAGCGCGACGATACACGATATAATAATGGACGATGCCATAGTAATAGAAAACTGGCGATAGAAAACACCTACCGGCCCGGTCATAAACACCAATGGCACAAACACCGCGGTCATAACCAGCGTAATAGCAATAATGGCCCCGCCCATCTCGCCCAGAACTTGTTGTGTTGCTGTATAGGGGCTCAAATTGCTTTTCTCCTCCATTTTCGCATGCACAGCCTCCACAATGACAATGGCATTGTCGACTACAATCCCAATGGCTAATACCAACGCAAAAAGCGTAATGAGATTAATATTGACCCCCGTTGCCTGCATACAAAAAAAGGTACCCACAAGGGAAACGGGTACAGCTAATAGTGGGATTAATGTGGAACGCCAATCGCCCAAGAAAATAAATACCACTAACGACACCAACACAAAGGCTTCAAACAAGGTATGCAGGACTTGCTCGATGGATGCATCCAGAAACTTTGAAACATCGTAATTGATTTCGTACGTCATACCTTCGGGGAAGGTTTTTTCAAGTTCCGCCATTTTGGCTTTAACTTGTGATATCACTTCATTAGCACTGCTTCCGTAATTTTGTTTAAGCACTATCGCCGCAGAAGGATAACCATCTTTATTGGAGTAGATATCGAAAAATTCGCTGCTGAGTTCAACGTCGGCAATATCACTTAACTTAAGCAGTTTTCCGTCGCTGTCTGCGCGAATAATGATATTCTTGTACTCATCAGGTTCGTCGTAACGCCCTTCGTAAATAAGTACATATTCTTTCGATTGGGCACTTATGCCCGAGCTTCTACCCAAACGGCCGGGACGGCCGATTAAGCTTTGCTCATCAATAGACTCCATGACTTCGTCAACGGACACATTATAAGCGCGCATACGGTCCGGCTTTAACCAAATGCGCATGGCGTATTGTCTGCTTCCGAGAATTTTAGCGCTCGCAATACCGTTAACCCGTTGTATCTCGGGAATGATATTAATATTTGAATAGTTGTATAAAAACTTCTCGTCGGCATCTTCATCCGTGCTATACACATTGATATACATCAGCATACTGGGCTGTACCCGTTGCAACACCACCCCTTCTAACTGAACCAATTGAGGAAGGCGGTTCATTATCTGGTCAAGCCGTGTTTTCACATTGATTAACGCTTGATTAGGATCGACGTCCAGATCGAAGATAACCTGAATAGTTGCTTCCCCCGCACTGGTGGCGTCAGAAACAATATATTTCATTCCCGGCACACCGTTAATTGAACGCTCTATGGTAACCAACGACGACTTCACTAATACATCGGCGCTGGAACCAGGATAAGCAAGTGAGATAAGTACCCGGGGTGGTGCAATATCGGGGAATTGAGAGGTCGGTAGGGTGAAGACCGACAATACACCCAAAAATATAATCATAAGTGACAGCATGATTGCCATTACCGGGCGCTTAATAAATACTCCAAACATGTCGCGCTCCTTATTCCGCCTGCAGTGCTAATTCGGCTAGCGTAGCGTCTGAGGAGATAAGGTTGGGTACTATCTTATCGCCATTGCTAACGCGTCTTAGCCCTTCCAAGAGAATGGTGTCATCTTCTTTTAGTCCGTCTGAAACCAAAAAAACATGGGGCAATTCAGCGGCTACCACTATGTGGCGGGTGGCGAGCTTATTATCACTATCTATGACATAGACATAGTTTTGATCTAAAACCTGAAATGTCGCTTTTTGAGGAATAACAAGAGCATCGGAATAGTTGACATCCATCAGGATATTGCCGGTTTGCCCGTGCCTTAAGAGTTGATCTGGGTTGGGGAATGACGCGCGTATTTCGATGGTTCCCGTATGATTGTCAAAATCGGCTTCGATGGTATCAATGACCCCCTTGTAAGGGTAAATGGTGCCATTCGCGAGCTTCAATCCAACCTCAGTGCCCTTCTTTGCTTTACCACTTTGAACGTAATTTAGATACTCAGATTCTGGTACGTTGAAGTAAACCCACATCTGACTCAAATCAGACATAGTGGTAAGTAGTTCTCCTTCGTCCAGCAAGCTACCGGTTCTTACTTCAAGGCGATCCATTTTACCGGTAAAAGGCGCTCTAATATCAGTAAAAGCCAAATGGGTTTTAGCCAGTTCCACTTCGGCTTGGGCTTTTTGATACTCAGCTTCTACAACCGCCAGTTCATTCGGCGAAACAATGTTTTGCTCCATCAAAGACCTGGTATTTCGATATTCCATCTGAACGGCTTTGGCTTCAGCTTGTGCTCTTTTGAGCTCAGCCTCGTAGATGGTAGGCACTATTTTAAACATAGGCTGCCCTTTTTCTACCGTCTGACCTTCATCCACAAAGGTGGATTTCAGATAACCTCTCTCCATCGCTCTTAGTTCGATGTGCTGAATCGCATGAATTTGACTAACATACTCTTTGACAAGAACCATATCCTGTCGAATAGGGTGAGAAACGTTAAATGCCAGTGAACCTGTTTTATGCACTTCATTTTCTGAATGACTACATCCGCTCAACACTGCGGTAAGAATACTTGCTGCTAAAAGAGTTTTTTTGCTCATATTTTTAGATCGTTCTAATACGTGCCGCCATATCTCAGGCAGCAGTTTGAGTGCCGTGTTACATGCCGGAAAGTAACGACTGTAACGCATGCACAAAAATAACCAGCTCATTTGCGAACTGACGGTTAATTGAGTAAGAATGTGACACAAAGAGAGCCTTTTATTGTTACCTGAAGGCCACAATAAAAGACTAGTCGATAGGCGGAGCTCTGGAATGCGGAGTGATATAGCGCTTTAATGGCCTGGCGCTTACATAAGACAGTGCTGCTACACACGGGTAAATTACAAAAGATAAATTGTCGAACCCGCTAAAACAGAGGGGAAACAAGTCGTCTTGTGCACTGTCTTCCCCCCCTGATTCAATGGAATATGAAGAAACAGAGGCATCTAACTGATGTTCAAAAGAAATGGGCTCAATGTCTTGTTTACAATTGAGCAAACATGTAAACAAGAGCAGCGCTAAGACACAGCTAACGCGAAGCGTATTCATACTGGGATTGTTCACCGATCTAAGGTTGATGGGAAGCCAAACTCATACTAAGCGATTACAGTGACAGGGATGCTACACAGTCCTATTTTCTTTGACAACAAGGTTTATTTTGAAAACGGCTACTTAGACAAAATGTGCGTTAAAAAGCTATGAAAAAGGTCTGTTGAGTTAATCATGTACGCCGACCCCTCACAAAAAAATATAAAAAACCCCTCGTAAAGAGGGGCTTGTATGTAGGGTCTGCCCCGTAAACACGGGGCTTTTGATTTTTATGTCATACGGTTAGTGGAATAACGCCGACTTGCCTGTTTGCAACCCATTATTGCCTTGACCATCAACTTCTGTTGCACAGCGGCTGCGTGTACACATTTTACGCATAGTGGCAATATCACGAGTGTTCACTTGGCCATCACTGTTTAAGTCAAATGCCATATCAATAGACTCACGGGCAAAAATAGCCAGCATAAATGCGCGTACATCGTCTAAGTCGATGTCATTGTCGCCATCCCAGTCACCTACAACTCCTTGGCCTGCTGCTTCCAGCGCATAAGTGGCAATAACTGGATCGTGATCTGAGGCTCTAAATACCAACTCATTGAGGAAAGACGAATCTTTGTATTCCTCGTTATAGTCAAATATTTCAGGTTCATCGCTGTTAATATGCCATTCTGTCACATCTACCAGCCATGACATGGCCTGCTCGTTGGCGAACTGATAATCCAATGTGCCAACAAGGCCGTCGAAAGTGTAGCTATACGCACCTTCACCATGGATGTTCGCTACGATGTCTGCAAAACCTTCGCTAACCAACACCTGCACCGGATCTTCCTTCGCATACGCATTGTAGTCACCCAGCATGATTACGGCGGTATCACCGTAAGTCTGCTTCAGCCAGGCAGCCACAGCCGTTGCGGCTCGAGTGCGTTTGCGGTTACATGCGCCCTGTTCCAAATCACCATTCTCGGCACAGGAGCTACTGCTATTTTTCGACTTCAGATGATTCACATCCACCGCAAATTGCTCACCGGTTTCCTGGTGTACAAACAACTGTGACAACGAAGGTCTGTTTCCGTAATCGACAAACAATGGGCCTTCTTCGTCAACGATACTGTTAGCTTCCATCAGGATATCCGGTGAACCATCCGGTGTAACCACCGCTGGCTTATAGATAATTCCCGATGTAATTGCATCGGTACCCAGTTGATCTCCACCGGCATTCACGTAAGCGTATGTACCCGCGCCAGCATCCGCATTAAGTGCATCCACTAACTGCGCCACTGTACTCTTCGGCCCAAAACCGTCGTTTTCCAATTCCAGCAATCCAACCACATCGGCATCAATGGCCAACAATGCGTTGACTACTTTTGCCAGTTGACGCTGATATTCACTGTAGTTACTAGCGCCACGGGCCGTGGGGAAGCCCCCTTGCTCACCGTCGCCGTTAAACAGATTTAACACGTTGAAGCTGGCAATTTTGAGGTTGCCTTCAGCCAGCACTGGTGCATCTTCACGATAGTTTACTGACAGTAACGCGGGTGCTTCGATTGGACGGATGCGATAAGCAGAATAACCGTAATCCATCACGCCAGTTACCGATGTGATCATGTCACCAGAGCGCACTGTGTTGTAAGGGCTGAATCCACCTGCTGGCAGCATCCAAGACGAGGCAAATCCATCTGCATTGTCATCTATAATCAACTTATTCAGCGCGTTACTTGCAGCTAAATTGGCGGCTTCCTGTGAACCCGGTGCAAAAACTTGCGTAGGTGTGTACAAACGCTCTGTCGACACCCAGATTTCACCGAAATCGCTGTACGGATAGATATTGCTTATCACCCAGTTTTCGCTGCTGGTTACCAACATGCCTTCAACGTGCTCAAAGCCCTCTTCATCGGTCATTGGCAACGCAATTGCAACGGCTGCAACCATATCAGAACCACAAATGCTTGCTTCTGAAGTGGCGGTAATCATTGTACGTCCGTAGTTCTCACTCACCGTTCCCGCCAGGCGTACAACGTCACCAACGGCTACTGTATCAAGTAAGTCCGGAGCCTCTACAAACACACCTTCAGAGGTCATGGCATCGCCATCTTCGTCGACAGATTCTTCCTGCAACCAAAAGCCATCAAGCGCAGGCGCAGTATGGGTGACAATCGCTTCGACAATGACACTCTGACCAACCATAGGTGACGCACCACCTGATCCCTGCACAGCACTAATATAAGTGGCGGCATCTGCACACATACCCAGCTCATCGCCACTGCCATTATCATTTGAGCCGTAGTTGCCGATAAAGGTGAACGTGTCCTGGTCGTAAGCATCCCATTCAACGCTTGGATCAAAGACGTCATACGCATCTTCATCACCAGCAGTCACAGCAGACTTGCGAACCAACGTGCGATTTTGCGTACGCACATCGCCACCTGACCAGTACGAACCCGGATCCACACCAATCTGGCCAATGCTGTCCACAATGGTGCCATCATTGCGCAGGACAATTGCGTCATCACCATTGAACGCCAAAGAGCCAGTGCTAATATCAGCCTGATCTTTAAGCGATGCTTCCGCCGAACTATGTGTAACAACAAAAACGTCACCCGGCGCTAACAGGCCAGACAGCGAAATTGTCTGTCCTGCTGAACTGCTTCCATTGAAGTAAATCTGAACGTCATAGAGGGAGAGATCTACGTCGCTCACACCCAGGTTGACAATTTCCACAGCCTTGTTGTTGCCGCCGCCTTCAATGTATTCCGAGAAGAACAATTCCGTTGCAGGCAGCACATAGGTACCCAGTGGTACAGGTGTCGCTGCCGTAGCATTGTCTGACTCATTGTCTAAAGCATTCGGGCCGGCTACCTGCCAGTTGTTAATATCAAATACAGCCGATGGACCGCCACTTACGCGGTATGCCCAGCTATCCAGATATTCCCAGTCTTCGCCTGAGCCGTCAGTGTTGACATCACCGTACAGGTCGACAACATTGCCATCACAGAAGACTTCAATGGCGTCGTCACCGTTGATGGATACAGCGTTAGAGGTATAATCAGGTGCAAAACCAAAGAACTCGGTGAAACCCGTCGTATCAGTGGCAATATAAATGAACTCGCCGGCTAAAGCGGAATCATCAGGGAAAGTAAACTCTTCACCGTCAGTACCGCCACCATTGTTGGCACCGCCCACACCACATACGCTCAAATCGTCAATGTTTTGGGTTACCAATAACTCTACACCTTTTGGAACACCACCAGGCAGAGGGCCGTCAAATACTGCCGTTAGCATTATGGGAGCTGAGCCCGTAGGGTTTGGGTTTGGTTCTGGATCAGGATCGGGTTCTGGATCCGGGTCTGGGTCTGGATCCGGATTGGTATTACCGCTATCACAATTTTCAGCCGTGTAAAACAAGCTAACCCATTCAGGGTGATCGACAAACGGGTTGCGGTTGCCCTGATACTCATAAATACGGTCTTGACGATTGCTCTCCAGTTCATCCACCGGATCGGCGTCATTCCATGCCAACAGCGTGCACAACATCCCAAGTTGAGGATCGCCGCTGTTTGTCAGTGTATTTACGAGCACCAAGTCAGGCGTGCTATCACTGCCACTGCCTTCATAACGCATGTCCATATAGAACATCATGCGCGCGACGTCACCTTTAACGGCATCACGAGGCTCAAATGAGTCACTATCAACGCGGTTTTCAGGTGCTTCGGACAACGGACTATCGCTGTTGTCGAAATCGAGATTACCCCGTGCGCTATTCACTGTGATATCAGAAGGTCGAAGGTGCTGAATATCTGTGTATGCTTCAAGGCTGGAGCTACTAAATCCGTGGCTTTTAGGCCAACTATGCTCACGATTCCAGTAGTCAGGTTTGCTCGAATTCGAACCTGAACCATTGTTGGCTTTTGGAATAGATTTGCCCGAATAAATCAGCAGAATGTTATTCCCGTTTGCAGGGTCTTCATCGGTTTCAGTTAGCGCTGACCAAACCTCAGAATAAGTAAGTACCCGTTGGCCGGAAATGGTTTCACTCAATACTTGTCTGATAACAGAGGTACTGGCGCCCGCATCAATTTCAGTTTTTACCGCCGCATAGTACGCAGCCGGGTCGAAGACACTGGCATCGGCAATTTTACTCAGGTTCGGGCAATTGGTGCATACATCACTGAAATCACCATCTTCTCCTGCATCTCCACCCGTGTCACCACCACCGGTATCACCGCCGCCGCTATCCGAACCACCAGTGCCGTTATGTGTGCCAAGGCCGGAAAAATCGTCCTGAGGCAGACCTTCCCATTCTGATGTGTCGTAAGGATCACTAGGATTCGTGTCTCCAGAAGTAACGCTGCTTTTTCTTACCAAGGTATCGTTCGCAGTAGTGACACCGTCACTTCCCCATGATGATCCAGGATCAAATCCCACCTGCCCAATGCTGTCAACCACCGCGCCGCCAGATGCAGACAGCACAATTGCGTCATCACCATTAAAGAAGCTTTGTGAGGACGTAACATCAGCCTTTGACAACAAATCAGCACTGCCATTGTCATCCGCGATTACCAGCGTTTCTCCAGACGCCAGTGAACCACTTAAACTGATATTCGTTCCTGCAGAGGTTCCCCCGTTGAAATAAATGGATAGGGTATAACCTGCCAGTTGTACAGTTTGTTCTGTCGGGTTATAGATTTCTATTGCTTTGTTATTACTACTTCCTTCTACGTATTCAGAGATGAGCAGCTCACTGCCTAAAACAGGCGCTGACATACCTAACACGAGAGGGAGCAGGATTGGTGCTTTCATTATTCATGCTCCAGCTTGTAATTAGAAACTATCCCAAAGTGCAGTTGAAGAGTATAAAGAATTTACTACAGAGAAATGACAACTTTTTGACCGACATCGTCAGTTTTTTGACCAATTGGTCAGTAACCCTTTGGTATCCTTGGTAAATCACAAAAAAACTCAATGCGATTTGTGGACAAATAGTGTCGCTTGGAACAGGTAACAGTATTGCGTTGACTGGTTTACACCCCTAGTACGGCGAGTATACTGCTCGGTATACTTTAGCTTGGGGTGTATAGGTATGCCGAAACAAACTAAACGAGAACAGCTTATTGAAACGGCACAAAGGCTCTTCTACCAGGAAGGAATTAAAGGAACGGGTATTGACCGGATTATTGATGAAGCCGGCGTCGCCAAGCGAACCTTATATAACCATTTTAAATCTAAGGATGAGCTAATTGTTGCCACACTTGAGCACCGTGACGCCGAGTTTATGGCTATGTTGAAAAGACTGGTTGAGAAATATGAAACACAACAGGTAGGTAACAGCCCCTTTAACCGGATATTAGCTTTCTTTGATGCCATAGAGGAATGGACCCACGCTTCCCACTTTTCCGGATGTATGTTCATTAACGCTTCTGCGGAATACCCCGATAAGGACGACCCAGTTCACGTAATCTGCAAAGCCCACAAGAAACTGGTAACGCATTATATAGAAGAACTCCTGTCTCCGCTTGATATAGAGGAATCGAAAGCCCTGTCAGTAGAGTTAGCGTTATTAGCGGATGGTGCGATTGTCAATGCGCATACCGCAGATATACCCGACGCGGCTTCGATTGCAAAAAAAATGGCAAAAAGGCTACTCGAAATGGCCCAAAATAACTCCTCCCCTGCGTCGACAGCTAAGCCGTAGAGGGGCTCGTTTCTATACCCAAATAACGCTGCCAGACCACAAAAAAAAACACTATTTAATAACGCTGTAACGCATACGAGCACAAAGGAAACCGGTACGCATACCCGACTTTCGGGCAATGTCCTTTCACGGTCACCTAGGCGTGCTCTACTCCACCTTGTTTTTTACGATGACATCAGCCATCTCTTCTCTGAACCAGTCTCGCAGCATAACCTTTTCATAATCTAAGAAGTCATTTTGCGCAATGCGACGAGGATTATCGATGAACCCCATGTCCTTTAATTTGACTTCCGCACTCTTACGCGCTTTTCCGCTGGCATCCGTAAGGGTGTAACTAAACGTCATCCGGGGAATGTCTACCCTTTTAATAATGCGCACATCAGCGCCCGTGGCATTGCCAAAAACAAAGCTACTTGGCCACACCTGCCCGGCCAAATCCAGGTTAGTGACGTTAATGGTTAATTTTTCATCTGCGGGCAATTTTTCAGCTAGTTTCCCAAGATAAGCTTCCAACGCCTTAAAGGTTCGCTCCTTGAATTTCACTCTGCTTTCATTCGATGGGCGAACATCCGTGTATTTCTCCGGGTTTTCCCAGGTAACTTCCACTGAAGCAGCACCTGCAAACCCAGGGAAAACCAGTCCCCCTAACAACACACTCGATGCCAACATACTCAGCTGAATCTTCATATCGTCCATCCTCCCACTGTAATCATGTACCTGTAAATCAGTACGTATAACGGTTGGAACAGCGAAGGGCTAAAATGTTCCCCCGTATGCCAAACAGATTACCGGGGCAAAAGTGAATATAAACTGAACAGTTCCGGAACCTAAGGCCAGGCCCTGCCTAGCCTTTCAAAGTCAGAATTCTCGTACTCTCAATGGTGTGGCAGAATTGGGCGAGTTCAATGCCTTTCAGAAAGGGGTTGATAGCGGCTTTTCCACAGTAGGTGGAGTGAAACTCTTTTAATTCGCTGCCGTTGTGGAGTAAACCCGTCACGTAATCTTGTTGATAGGGGCGCAGTGAAGAGAGTTGAGGCGCAGCTAGCTCCTGTAAATTCTGAAGCTCATTTCTCTCCTGCCAGGTCGCCAAATACTGAAACCAACCAGAGACTTCACGCTGAGCATCTTCAATCACGTACTGCACAAATGGCAAACGAAACAAAACTATCAGTACTGCAATCTCTAATAAAACCACTATACTGCGCCGCATGGTCGAACTTTTCCTTTTCTGTTATTCAAAACCATAAATGTGTCTAGCATACACGTTCTATTTTAGGAGCATGAATGTATAAAATATCAATGAAAAAGGGTAGTTCACATTTCATACTTATTTATGAAGATCTATAATGCTCTGCAGGTTAGCTTGCAAATTATTGATCTGCGTTAAGGGTAAGTGGTCTTTTGCCCGTATAATGGTTTTCAGTATCACCTGTTGTCATAAGGTTTATCCATGAGCGAACACATCGAGGTCAAAGACGTCACACCGGTTAAGGTTCACAAACCCGCTGGCGGTATGCCTAAAAAGCGTCAATCTTCCCGGGATCAAATTTATGTGCGCGCAGTAAAAGGCCCTATCGAGTCTTTCCGCCGTTTCTTCGGTTTTATTTTTCTTGCCCTTTTTGCTGTGATTCCCTGGATTCAATACGACGGCCACCAAGCCATACTATTGGACTTTGTCGATCAGCGGTTCACCATTTTTGCAATGACATTGTGGCCTCAGGATCTCACACTTCTTGCGTACATCTTTATCGTTGGTGCTTTCGCATTGTTTTTTGTCACTACCTTTGCAGGCAGGGTCTGGTGCGGGTTTCTGTGTCCCCAAACCACATGGGTATATATGTACATTTGGTGCGAGGAAAAAATAGAAGGGCCGAGAAATAAACGCATCAAGCTTGACGAACGCGATATGGATTTCGACAAACTTTGGCGCAAAACGGCTAAGCACTTAGCCTGGTTAGCCATCGCGCTGTTGACCGCACTGACCTTTGTTGGTTATTTCACCCCTATCGGCCCTCTATTTACAGATTTCTTTACGTTCAATGCGGGGTTCTGGGCGGTATTTTCAATTCTGTTTTTCACGTTCTGTACATATGGGAACGCGGGTTGGATGCGGGAGATCATGTGTACACACATGTGTCCGTATGCCCGTTTTCAGTCTGCCATGTTCGACAAAGACACCTTTACTGTGTCTTATGATTTCAATCGCGGCGAGACTCGCGGCCCACGCCCTCGTAAGCTCAAACATGAAGATTTGGCAGCAAAAAATCTCGGGGATTGCATAGACTGCAATCTGTGTGTACAGGTGTGCCCCACCGGCATCGATATTCGCAATGGCCTGCAATACGAATGTATTAACTGCGGCGCTTGCGTGGATGCTTGTAACGGCGTGATGGAAAAAATGAACTATCCCAAAGGCCTGATTAGTTTCACGTCTGAGGAACGGCTCTCAGGTGGCACAACACATATTGTCAGACCCAAGCTCATTGGCTACCTCGTCGTGCTCCTTGTGATGATCGGCCTGCTCGTTGCCGACATCGTCACCCGGGTTCCGCTGGAAGTAGATCTCATCCGCGATCGCAATTCACTGTATCGAGAAAATGGCAGGGGCAATGTTGAGAATGTATATACCCTTAAAATTCTCAACAAGTCCCAGGATACACATACTTATACAATTGCCGTGGAAGGACTGGACAGTTACAACATTCTCGGTGAAACAATAGTGACTGTGGGTGGCGGAGAAGTCTTCAGTATGCCACTATCACTGGAAACCTCACCCAAGAACCTCAGCGAGGCGGTTACGGAGATTTCATTCCACGTGACCACCACCGACGCAGAGGGCAATGTTGTGGAAGTTAATGAACCAACTAAATTCCTCTATAAATAGCACCAAGCAAACAGATTTTGCTTTTGCAGGCTTAAGCCCTGATACCGTTCTGGATGCCCTTGAAACCTGCCGGATTTACCCTGAATCCGGCTTGCTGGCATTAAACAGCTACGAAAACCGGGTTTACCAGTTCAAAGCGCATGACGGTCGCCGGTTAGTGGTTAAATTCTATCGTCCTGGCCGTTGGAGTAATGAACAGATCCAGGAAGAGCACGATTTTGCCAAAGAACTGGCAGATGCAGATATTCCCATGGTCGCCCCACTCACACTGGACGGACGCACGCTCCATCACGCCTGTGGGTTTCGCTTCGCAGTGTTTGCCTCAGTGGGTGGCCGGCAATTTGAAGTAGATAACCTCGACCAACTGGAGTGGATGGGCCGATTTATTGGGCGTATTCACCGCGTGGCACAGGCGTGTCCGTTTCAACACCGTCCAGCGTTAACGCCATCTGCATTCCTAGACAAGCCCCGAGAAATCCTTGTAAATAGCAGTCTTTTACCCAGCCATTTACAAACAGCCTTTTTTGCTATTCTCGACCCTCTTATCAAAGAAACCCGCCAGCGCTACACCCAGCCCGCTCATATACGTTTGCACGGCGACTGCCACCCAGGCAATATTTTGTGGCGTGACGGCCCCATGTTCGTAGATTTAGATGACTGTCGGATGGGCCCGGCCATTCAGGATTTGTGGATGATGTTGTGTGGCGACCGACAGCAGCAGTTGTTACAACTGGATGTGCTGGTAGAAGCCTATGACGAATTTAACTCCTTCGATGCAAGCCAATTGCCTTTAATTGAGCCCTTACGCGCTATGCGTATGGTGCATTACATGGCATGGCTGTCCCAGCGCTGGGAAGACCCGGCCTTCCCCCGGGCATTTCCTTGGTTTGCTGAAGACAAATACTGGGAAGGGCAAATTCTGGCGCTCAAAGAACAACTTGCTGCGCTTCATGAACCACCACTCAAACTCGGTTATTAACCTGCCTTTTGCGCGTCTTGTCGCGTATGCTAGTCGCGGGCAAATCACTGTGGTAACCTTTTTTCAGTTGAATTATTACGGAAGTACGTACAATGAAAAAAATCGTTTTATTTCTATTGGCTGCGTTGCTAATCCCCTTGCAGGCGTGTGCTGATGACAGCAAGTGGAAAGAAGGCACTCACTATAAAGTGCTAAACCAACCGGAAACAAAGAAACCCGAAATCTACGAATTTGTTTCGTTCTGGTGTGGCCATTGCTATCGCTTCGAGCCTATCGTGGCAGATATCAAAAAGTCATTGCCTGAAGGTACTAAATTCACAAAAATTCATGTGAATTTTATGGGCGGTGCCTCTACCGATGTGCAAGATGAAGCCACTCGTGCGCTGATGATTGCCCGCGCGGTAAAAGAAGAAGACAAACTGGTTAACGCCATTTTTAAATACATTCACGAACAACGGGCCCCGATCGCCAGTTTGAATGACTTACGCAGCCTGTTTATTGTCAATGACGTCGACCCTGCAGAGTTTGACAAGCTCGCTACCAGCTTTGGTGTAAACAACATGGTTAAGAGAAACAATAAGCTTCTGGCTCAATATCGCAACGATGTGAATGCCACGCCGTCATTTATCGTAAACGGTCGCTATCAAACTACCTTTGTAAAAGGCATGACCGCAGACGATATAAAAGACTTAATCGTTTGGCTATCCAAACAGTAATTTGACCTTGTACTCATACAAACGCGCCTTCAGGCGCGTTTTTTGTTATCGGTGTTTACTCGGATATCGTTTGTTCCCCGTTTATTTTCAATTTCATACTGCTCGTCAACGGAATAATAGCGGTTCGCAAACTAGTGCGTTACAGTGTAGTGTACCCAATCAGCGTTTAACTCGAAAATGCAAAGGCCTGTTGACATGCGTTACCTGCTTCTCTCAATAGTCATTCTTATTTCAGCCTGTCAACCGCAAGAAACCCCTCAGGATAAAAATAATATGAGCACATTATCTACCCAACATATAAATTACGGCGGCTGGCCATCGCCCATCTCCGCACAATCCGTAGTTCAAGGAGCGAAGGGACTGTCAAATCTCGCTGTTGACAACGGCTATGTCTATTGGGTTGAGTCCCGCCCAGAGGAAAACGGTCGCAGTACCATCATGCGACAAAAAGAAGATCAGCCCGACAGTCCCCCGGAGGAAGTGTTACCTGTACCATGGAATGCGAGAACCCGGGTACACGAATACGGCGGTCGCTCTATGCTGGTGAACGATGGCGTAGTCTGGTTTACCCACTTTACAGATCAACGTATTTATCGCATGACTATCGGTGAGACGCCCGTCGCTATCACGCCCGAAGACAACATCCGCTTTGGCGCCTGTGAACTGGATGCGACTCGCCAACGACTTATTTGTATCCGCGAGGACCATCGGGTTTTGGGCGAACCACAAAACACACTTGTGGCCATTCCCACTTACGGCATGTCCGAAGGCGAAATACTGTTTGAAGGTAGTAGTTTTGTGTCTGCGGCCAGTGTATCACCAGATGGCAAACACATTGCTTTTATTGCCTGGGATCACCCCAATATGCCCTGGGATAACACCCACCTTTGGTCAGCGTCATTTGACGAAAATGGCAAGCTGAACAACCTGTTCGAACACAACCCGGGTGACAGTGAATCGGCGATTGATCCCCAATGGGACCACGATGGCAACTTATACGTATTGAGTGATAGAAACAACTGGTGGTCATTGTATAAGGTATCCGGTGAGGGCTTTACACCATTGAACCTACAACCTGAACAGTCTGAAATTGGGGGGCCCGCCTGGCAAATAGGTAAACACTATTATCGCATCCTAAATGACGGCTCAATTGTGGCACAAGTTGTACAAGGGGCTACTGGTCAGCTGTATCTGCTTACCCCAACAGATAACACCATGCATTCCTTAACACCTGAAAGTGCAGCTATCGAAGATTTCGTTCTATTTGATTTTGGTATTTACGTAATTCAAGATCCCAAAACTCGGCCAGCTGAACTCGTTGCTTTGCGCTGGGTAAATTCAAGCAGTCTCAGTTCTACCCTTTTCAGAACCGCAAGTAACGCATCATTAGCTCCTGCCTGGATACCCGAAGTTCGCGAAGTGAGCTTCCCGGTTGCGGACAACGAAAGCGCCTACGGACTCTTTTACCCTCCGACGAATCCCAATGTCAGTGCACCTGAAGGTTCATTGCCACCACTGATTGTAATGGTACATGGCGGACCAACCTCAAAAGCATCCCCCACGTATTCAGTGAGTAAATATTTCTGGACCAGCCGGGGTTTTGGTATTCTTGATCTCAATTACCGAGGAAGTACCGGATATGGCCGAGATTTTCGCCAATCCCTGTATGGGCAATGGGGTGTATCGGATGTAGAAGATGCCGTCGCTGGCGCACAGTGGCTGGCCGAACAAGGCCTGGCTGATAGCGACAAGTTGATTATCCGGGGCGGCAGTGCCGGCGGTTACACCACGCTTGCAGCACTGGCGTTCAGCGATGTGTTTAAAGCCGGAGCAAGCTATTACGGCATTAGCGACATCGAAGCGTTGGCCGGTGATACGCATAAGTTTGAATCCCGTTATTTGGATCAGGTTATCGGTCCATATCCTGAGCGCAAAGACTTGTATATCGACCGCTCCCCTATTCATCACCTTGATGGCTTCAACGCCCCACTTCTTTTACTACAGGGACTAGAAGATAAAGTCGTGCCTCCTAATCAATCAGAAATGATTTTCAACGCATTGAAAGACAAAGGGATCCCCACTGCTTATATCCCGTTTGAAGGGGAAGGCCATGGTTTCAGGAAGTCCGAAAACATCGTCACTGCACTGAATGCCGAACTCTACTTTTACCAACAGGTGCTGAGCTTGCCGGCGGCAGAACTCTTACCTGCCATTGAGATAATAGGAATGCGTCACTGAAAAATAGTGCATTCCTTCATTTCGAAAAAAAATACCAGTCAGCACCGCTGACTGGTAAAATTTCAAACCGCAAAAGCACGGTTGCTGGTAGCTTAGAACTTCGTGTTAACCCATACCCACAACTTATCGGTATCCACCTTAATATCTCCCGCAGAATAGCTGCCGTATTTCAGTCCAAGGGTAAAATGCTCAGCCACTTTGGTAACGTATTGAACGTTTATCTCGCTCCCCAAATCACTGATTTCCGCTGACGACTCATCCGCCTCAAAGTTGTGATATGCCAACAACCACTTACCGCCAGCGAGGGGGCCACTCAGAGAAAAAGTAAGATCTTCCAAACCTTGCGCAGGAGTAGCCAGGAATTGGTCGGTCCAACCGTTGAATTTATGCAGTGTTGCCAGCGGCGTTGAAAACCCGTACATACCGTCATCAGACCCCAGTACTTCGTAGGTCACTTTACCGGTTATACCCGACACTATTGCCCCCCCCTCCAGTTTTAAATAGTCGGCATCAAAACTGTTCGAACCGCTGTCAGACGTTTGTGTGGCAAATTCAGCACTGTACACTAACTTCATACTTTCTAGCGAAGAACTGCCGGTATAGCTAATACCATACGTATCTAATCCGTTGTCCGTGTCGTTATCGACTTCCAGTAAGTATGCATAGGCAGTAAACTTGCCAATATCCGATGTATATGAGGCATTAAGAAGGTGATCTTTACTGTCTAAATCAGCGGCCTCGGCAAAAATGCGATTGCGTTGACTGACATAACCGTAGAACAAAGACAAGTTGTCAGTAGCATACTTAGCTGTTACCCCGTCAAAGGTTTGCCAATCCTGTCTCCACCCTACGTGACCCACAAAACGGTGGCCATCGAGAGTAATAATTTGACGCCCCCCTTTTATAGTGAGGTTATCATTCTTGTATTGCACAAAACCCTGATGCAATTCAGTGGTTTCAGGGTCAGCGATGACCGAATACTCACCGGCTTTGTACCCCGCGGGCGGCACAGAGTAATCGCCCTGACCAAATGCTATTCTTACATCTTCCATTTCGGCGGTAACAGAGAACCCGTTATAGCTCCCAGTAGTTACACCTACCATGGTTCTCAACGTCAATGCATCGGCATTTGCCAGAGCATTGTCCTGATCAACCGATTCGTATCGCAAATTAAAATTCGCCGTCGCAGTGGTTTCTTTCATTGCGTCGTACCAGTCTGCGCCGGCAGCAGGAAATAGAATACCCGACAGCGCAACGGCCAGAACCGAGCGTGTATACATTGCTGATAGTTTCATTGTGCGTTCCTTTATATTTGAGACGAGAATAGCCCGCCCTTCACATCAAGAAGAGCTATCTCATTGTTTATTTTAAATTTACTAAAAAGTTATGCTGCGTCCGACTTGCTGTCGGGTTTGCCGGCGACGGAGGATTTAGTCGACTTTTTGCTCCCCACCGGCTCTATCTTTTTTTGTTTTTCATACAGGAAGGTTAGCACCTCATGCCGATAATGGTTGTATTCTGGGTTATCCGCCAATGCCAGTCGGTTACGCGGTCTGGGCAGTTTTATATCGAGGATCTCCCCCACCGTTGCAGCAGGCCCGTTTGTCATCATAACGATGCGGTCAGACAGTAAAACTGCCTCATCAACATCGTGGGTAATCATAATTACCGTATTCCCCAAATCCGCATGTATATCCATGAGTGAGTCTTGTAAATGCGCTCGGGTCAAAGCATCGAGTGCGCCAAATGGTTCGTCCATCAACAGTACTTTCGGCTCCATGGCCAGGGCTCTGGCAATACCAACACGCTGTTTCATACCGCCTGATATTTCAGAGGGTAATTTGTCAGTGGCATGGGTCATGTGCACAAGTTCGAGGTTATGCATCACCCAATCGCGAATTTCTTTTTTGCTTTTTCCACGCAGGGTTTGTTTTACCGCCAGCTCCACGTTTTTGTAAACACTTAACCAGGGCAACAGGGAGTGGTTTTGAAAAACCACCGCCCGCTCCGGGCCGGGCTCTTTCACTTCTGCGTTATCAAGGATAACGCCACCGGTAGTAGCCTGGTGCAAACCAGCCACAATATTTAATACCGTCGACTTACCACAACCAGAATGACCGATAAGAGATACAAACTCGCCCTTTTCAATTTTAAGGTTCACGTCACAAAGCGCGGTAAAGGGCCCCTTAGGTGTGGGGAAATCAATACCAACCTGCGTCAATTCAAGGTGTTTGGATGTCATGATTTTCTCTCCTGTTAATTAGCGCAGTACGCTGCTTTTGTCCCAGCTCACCAAGCGTTGCAGCATTAGCATCAACCTGTCCAATATGAAGCCAATGGCCCCTATGGTGAGTACCGCCACCATGATCCTGGCCAGTGACTCAGAGCTACCATTTTGAAATTCATCCCAGACAAATTTTCCAAGACCGGGGTTTTGTGCCAGCATTTCAGCGGCAATCAGTACCATCCAGCCAATGCCGAGGGAAAGACGTAAGCCAGTAAAAATCATCGGAATTGAAGCAGGTAAAACAATCTTAGTAAGATGTGTTAGCGGCTTTAAACGAAGTACCCGGCTAACGTTCACCAAATCTTTGTCAATATTGGAAACGCCAACGGCGGTATTGATCAGCGTAGGCCATAAACAACACAAGGACACCGTGAATGCAGAGGTGACAAATGATTTGGAAAACACCGGGTCGTCCGACACATAAAGGGCACTGACTACCATTGTTACCAAAGGCAGCCAGGCCAGGGGAGAAACAGGTTTAAACAGTTGTATAAGCGGGTTTATAGCAGTGTACGCTGACTTACTTAGCCCACACAGGATCCCCACGGGTACGGCAATCAATGAGGCAATAAGAAACCCCACCATAACCGTATACAAGCTAGTCCAAATTTGGTCGAAGAAAGTCGGCGCACCGGTAAACGGCCTGATTTTTGGCTGGTACTCCGGATCCTGAGCAACGCGTTTGGCGTTGCGCTCATCCTGGCGGACGTAAAATGCGTCAGCCTTCTCACGCTGAGCGTTGTGCTCATCGATAAGCGTTAGCGTTTGCGTCCACACCTGAGACGGCCCAGGGAATTGCCCCAACGACGTGTCGATATTTCTTGCCACACCATTCCAGACTGCCAAAAAGAGCAGCAATCCAATCACAGGTAGCAGTAACGCTTGGGTATTACTCATCAGTGTTTTTAGCGGGTTTCCCTCTTTGAGTTGCCCTATAGAGGTGACTAGCGACGCCGACTTACTCATGTTGTTCTCCTGATTCTTTGCATTAAAGGACAGTATCGCCCTTCAAACCAATGCTGAAACTTTCCAAATAGGCATTGGGTTGAGTACCGTCGTAAGTCACACCGTCAATGAATTCAGATTGCGGGGGTTTAAAGCCAGATTCAGTACTGAAATCGGGGAAGTCGACGGCATTAGCTTTGCCTTCCTCAATCAGCGCCTTCGCAGCAAGGGCGTAGATGTCAGGACGGTAGACTTTCTTCGCCATGTCTATGTACCAGCTGTCGGGTTTGTTCTCAGAAATTTGGCCCCAGCGGCGCATTTGCGTCAGATACCAGATAGCATCGCTGTAGTAAGGATAGGTGGCGTTGTAACGGAAGAATACGTTGAAGTCAGGCACGTCCCGTTTATCGCCTTTTTCATATTCAAAGGTTCCAGTCATTGAGTTGGCCAATACCGCTTCATCGGCCCCCACGTAAGTACTCTTCGCGAGTATTTTTACTGCTTCCGGGCGATTGGCATTGTTATTTTCATCCAACCACATGGCAGCACGGATCATGGCTTTAACCACGCGAATATGGGTATTCGGGTATTTTTCCGCCCATTCATTGCTCACACCGAATACTTTCTCCGGATTGTTTTTCCAGATTTCGTAATCGGTAATGACGGGCACACCAATGCCTTTAAAAACAGCCTGCTGATTCCATGGCTCACCAACGCAGTAGCCGTATATCGTGCCGGCTTCCATGGTCGCAGGCATTTGTGGCGGGGGTGTCACTGACAACTGCGCCTGGGCATCAATTAAACCTGAATTATCATCTTTGTGGGGGGCGTAGTAACCGGGATGGATTCCACCTGCCGCCAACCAGTAGCGCAATTCATAGTTGTGGGTAGATACCGGGAATACCATGCCCATTTTAAAAGGTTTGCCCTGAGCCCGATAACTATCCACTACTGGTTTGAGGTAATCCGCTTTAATAGGGTGAACCGGTTGTCCGTTTTCCATGGGAATATGCTTCTTCATCTCTTCCCATACGGTATTGGAAACCGTAATCCCGTTACCGTTTAAATCCATACTAAATGCGGTAACAATATGTGCTTCAGTACCAAACCCGATAGTAGCGCCCAAGGGTTGACCCGCCAGCATGTGCGCGCCGTCTAACTGCCCGTCAATAACGCGATCGAGCAGTACCTTCCAGTTTGCCTGCGCTTCTAACGTGACATACAGGCCTTCGTCCTCAAAAAAACCTTTTTCATACGCAATCGCCAGAGGCGCCATATCAGTGAGTTTAATAAATCCGAATTTAAGCTCTTCTTTTTCCGGCCAGCCAATGTCTGCTGCCGCCACACTGTGCGCGCTTAGCCCTGCTGCGGTGAAAGCAAGGGATAGCCCGCAAGCTAAGGCTTTCATTTTTTTCTTTAAACCTGTTAAGGGAGTTGACGCAATCATGTGTATTCCTCGTTGCCAAAAAAAAACCCACCAGGTTAATGTTTGACCATTAACCTGGTGGGCTTCGTTGCCTAGCACCTTCTCGGTGTGCGAATTAATTTTTTTTCATCACAACCCCATCACTTTTAAGCGTATTTTTGTTTTGTTGCGATGAAATGCAATACTGTGCGATAAATAGAAAGCATCAACAATGCCAACATTTAAAGCTATTAATTATCAATTATTTATAATTATTCAACAGTCGCAACTAACACTGAATGATTCATTGTTGTGCAAAAACAGGAAGTTGAATGCGCTGTCATGATGCATGCACTTTTACTAAGCACAAAGCAAGCGGCACATTAGTACAGCTTGCTTTACACTTATTAGCATTGTTGTTCTTACAGAATTATTTGGTTTCAGCAGGTTCTTTTTCAGGCCCCATCCGATAATCGAGTTGAACAAGCAAACCGGTTTGCCGCTGCGCTTTTCCGCCCTGAACACGGGGTTTATACTTCCACTGTGCTAACGCTTGTTTCGCACTGTCGTCAAACACTGCCAGCGGCTCCGATGACACCACCTCTATGTTTGCAGTGTTTCCCTGTTCAGTAATGTCAAATCGCAGCACAACAGCCCCTTCTACGTCATGAACAACTGCGGCAACAGGATAAACAGGGTCAACTCGTTGTACCGGATGTGCTTCATTCACCTCAGTTTTGGGCATACTATCTACAGGTAATTTAGCCAGTGCAGTATTGCCAATAAGCAGCGCTGCGGCCGTGATTGCAGCGCCAATCATTGGCTTGGTGGTGATTCGAAAGCTTTGCAGCCCGTTTAATCGTTTTATCATAATGGTTTTTCCTCCAAAGGATGGGTAGGGATTGCCCCTGAACGACGCGCGCTCTGCACATAACACTAATGCTTTTGCGTACGCCAGTTTCTCTTTCACAGTTGCGCGATGTAGCACGGATTCATCACATGCTCTTTCCTGTGACAACCGAAAAGCCCTTAATCCAAGCCACACCACCGGGTTAAACCAAAAGCAGGTCACTACAATAAGTGCCAAGCCATTCCACAAGTGATCGCGATGCTGTATGTGGGTGTTTTCGTGCTGTAATATAAGTGACTGCTGCTGCGCATTGAAAGAGGTGTGAAAATGCTTGGGCAAAAGCACTTTGGGCCGAATGACGCCATAAAGCATGGGTGAATCTACCTGATGGGTTAGATAGGTATTTTCTGCCACGGACACACTTTGTGATAACGACCGCTTAAACACCCATTGTTGATAGAGAAAGTATGCGATAAGCAAACTAACGCCACCAGAATACAAGTAGCTTAAAAAATAACTATCATCGGACACAATATCAGTCGAAATGCCTACGACATAACGACTGAGCTCATGACTATCTGATGCCGCTACCGGCAGCGGAATATTGTTGAAAATTAACAGCAATGGAACCAATACCCATAACCAGTAACTCAATCTGCCACTAATAAAGTCACTGCCTGTGTAGGTGATCAGCGCAACTACCATTACCGTCGCGCTCACAATAAACTGCTGCTGAATTAACCATTCAATCATTATTGTCTTCCCATTGCTGAATTAACGCCTTTAACGCCTCAACATCCTGTTTGGAGAGAGAGTGTTCATTAGCAAAACCCGCGACCATAGGCGCAACCTTGCCTTTAAAAAGGCGACTCACAAAACTAGCAGTTTCTTTTCGATTGTAGTCTTCACGGGCTATCACCGGGGAATACAGGTACTGCCGCTGTTGCTTCTCAAAACTCAATACGCCTTTTTTCAACAGACGACTAAGTAGCGTTTTCACAGTTTTCTCGTGCCAAGGCTTGCGACTATTCAAGCGCGCAATAATGTCGCCAGATGTTGCAGGATAACTTTCCCACAGTGCGTCGAGCACCTCGAATTCAGCATTAGAAATATCCGGAGTATCAGCCATAGATCCACCTTAAAGATTACACTTGTAGTCCAATTAAGATTACACGTGTAATTCTTAAAAGCAAACATTTTTTCCCAAAGAAACTATTGCGGTTATTTGAGATAGGACCTGAGAACTGGCAAGTATGGAGAAAAGAGGATCCCGCTGCATCGCAACGGGTGAAAAACAGTTACGCCCTGACGCTAAATGGTAATGTGTTTTTATCCCGCTCTTGCCAGTAGGTGGTTGCGAGGTTGGTGGCGGCTTCAACTGATAACGACTTCGTGAGTATCAGATAACTCACGAGTGTTGCTTTAATCGATTGCTGAGCGTAAGCATGCTCCTGCTCTCCTCGCCAGAAAGACAGCATGGTTGATACATCCATATCTTTGTCTTTCAGCGCCCATGTTTCTGCCATTTCAGGCAGCGTGATGACGTCGGTATGGCCGTTACGGGTGACATAAAGTTCAGTGGGACGCTCTGCATTCACTTCGGGGTCACCGCCGTCGCCGCGAAAGCACAAAGACTGAAATTGAGGAAAGGCTTCATTTACCCGCTGATGTTTATGGTCAAGATGCATGTGATACACACCCTGCACATTAAATGTCGAACCAGTTGGATTCAACAAACGCGCGAGGGTATTTGCACAAGAGCGCAGTCCAAACACTTCTCGTAGTTTAATCAGGGTGTTTAAAGGCGGTAGTACTGCGCCTAAATCCAAATACGCCGCATTGTAGGTATTGAGCTGCGCAATTGCTTCATCAACGGTGGATATGGCTGGCAAGCCGAGTTCGGGCAGCGCAAGTGAAGCGTATAAACGCCCCGAGCCAGGCTCATGGGCGCCGTGCAAAAACACCCTGACTCCCTGTTGCGCCAAACAAGCCACCGCTAACAAATACCAGGGTAATTGTCGGCGCTTGCCTGCATAGCATCCAATATCCAGATCTACACTAATAGTCTGAAAAGTTGTTGGTATGAGCTCCCGGCACGCTTCCACGAATCCAATGACTTCTTCCGGCGTTTCTTCCCGGGTGCGAAGCAACATTAAAAATGCGCCCCGTTGATCACCTGTTACTTCTCCGGCAAGTAACATTTTCATTGCCGTGTAGGCTTCTTGCCTGGTTAGACTGCGGCTTCCCTTCTGACCTTTTCCGATAATTTTAATATACTGACTAAATTCCTGTGACATGGCTAACCTGTTGAAGAAGTGCTGGCGTGACGCTTTGCCGAGACTTTACCACCTCTCCGAAGATCAACAAAGCAGGACCTTGCAATTCTGCCTCTGCCACCTGTCGTGAAATAGAAAAAACCGTGGCAGTCACCACTTGCTGGTTGGGACAGCAAGCATTTTCAATGACAGCCACAGGGAAATTGTCTGGCAAACCCGCCTTTCGCAATTGCTCACAAATCAGTGATAAACGTTTCAGCCCCATATAAACCACCATAGTTTGGGACATCATTTGTGCGGCCATCTGACAAAAATCAGGCAGTACGTCTTCGTCTTTAAAGTGTGCCGTTGTCAGCGTAACCGATTGTGCACAATGACGATCTGTAAGAGGAATGCCGGTATAAGCAGAAGCACCTGAAGCTGCGGTGATCCCAGGCACTATGGCAAAGGGTATCCCCGCCGATTCCAGCGCTGATGTTTCTTCTGTGGTACGTGCAAAAACGGCAGGGTCGCCACCTTTCAGGCGAACAACGTTAAGACCAGACTGAGCCAATTCAACCATTCGCTCACAGATTGCGTTTTGCGGCATAGAGTGCTTGCCTGAGCGCTTACCAACGAACTCTGTTTTGACGTGGCGCGGGATCTCCGCTAACACCGATTGATTGACTAACCAGTCAAATAATACAACATCGGCTTGTTGCAAACACTTCCAGGCTTTTATAGTAAGTAGCTCTGCGTCTCCAGGGCCCGCTCCGACAATCATTACACGCCCTTTTTGACGGCGTCCACTTGTCGCAGGCGCGTCAGCGTGCTTATGGCCTTTTGTAGTATTTTCCATTCCCCGGCGAAAGAGCAGCCCAGGTAGTTTAAAAATAGTGGTGCTAATCATGGAGACTTACCCCTTTCTTAATAAGTTCTTCTTGAGAAGATGTTGCCACTTCAGACAAGCAGCGTTTGAGTTCAGGTTTACATGAGCCGCAATTAGTGCCGCACTTGAGCTGTTCGCCCAATGCTTCTACCGTCGACGCCCCAGCATCGATAGCATCATCAATAACTTTTCTGCGCACACTAAAACAGCTACACACCACCGGCCCTTGTAAAAATGAATCCTCTGGCTGACGGCGGAGCAGTGCCGCCACATCCTCTTGCGTGAGCCCATCCCGGCCCAGGCAATCTTCCAGCCAGCTATCTGGTAAATCTGTTTGTTGTGGATCTGTCCACACACCAAGCATCAAGTTGTTATTTTCTGTGGCAATCAGTGACAATCCACGCTCGCTCACAGTATAAGTAAGCACCCACTTGCCAGGTATCAACTGCCATATTTTATTGAGCAAATCTGAAGGTGCATCAGAGGTGGCCAGCATCGCGGATGTTCCACCGTTAAGTGGCAGCATTGCCCAGTACTCAAAGGCGTCACACACAGATTTCACCAGGTGTGATTCACGTACAATGGTCTTGCCATAAAAAGGAAAGACGACAGGCTTAACCGCTACCGCCCCTTGCTTGAGCTCTGGTTGACCGGAAATAGGATCATGAGCCCCGTCGAATAGCGCCCCAATGGTAAGGTGTGAGCCCCAGGTTACAGACCAGTGAATAGGTGCAAAACAGGATCCTCTGCGCAGTTGAATGTCAGCCTTTACTGGCAATATAACCGGGCGCTGCGAGCTACAACCACTGTTAACAGAGGTCAAATCACCTTCCGTAACACCTAATGCAGCCATATCATCGGGAAACATGTGTAGGGCAGCATGAGGCGTATGTGCTAAAAGCGTTGGCGCACGCCCGGTTCTGGTCATGGTATGCCACTGGTCACGCAATCTTCCCGTATTCAGGATAAAAGGAAATTCCGCGCTGGTTTGTTGCTGAGGCAAACGGGGCGAAACGGGGACAAAATGGGCCCGTTTATCTGCTGTATAAAAGCGCCCATCGCCAAATATTCGTGAGGGAGAATTGGTATCTTCTGAGTTTACTGGCCACTGTACCGGCGTCAGCGAGTCATAGGCTCGCCGACTTAAGTCACACAAACCACTAAGGTCTAATGCCCGCTCGCCGTTGTTCTCAAAGGCCGTTAACGCTGCATGCTCGGCAAAAATATCTGCCGGGTGACTATAAGAAAACTGATCAGCGAATCCGAGCTTTTTTGCGACATCGCACAACGCTTGCCAATCATGTCGCGCTTCGCCTGGCGGTTGCATAAGCCCTCGCTGCCGGGAAATTCGACGCTCCGAGTTAGTTACCGTGCCATCCTTCTCAGACCAGCCGGAAGCAGGCAGCACCACATCTGCAAAGGCTAATGTGTCGTTTTTACTCACAATATCCGACACGACTACCATGTCGCATTTCGCCAGTGCTTGCTCTACTTCATTGCGGTTAGGCATGCTAACCACAGGGTTCGTTGCCATTACCCACACAAATTTAATTTTTCCCTGTGCCATCTGTTTAAACATATCAACCGCTTTAAGGCCGGGTTGCTGACAAACAGTTGGAGACTGCCAGAACCGTTGAACACGTTCCCGGTGTACCGGGTTGTCGATGTCCATATGAGCGGCAAGCATATTTGCCAGCCCTCCCACTTCCCTGCCTCCCATGGCATTAGGCTGACCTGTAATAGAAAAGGGGCCACTGCCTGACTTGCCAATTTTCCCGGTGGCCAAATGACAATTGATAATGGCGTTACCTTTGTCCACGCCTGAAGACGATTGATTGATGCCCATGGAGAAAAAAGAAATCACTTTTTCGTTAGCAGTAAAATGCTCGAAAAACTGCAATACCACGTGTAAGGCAATGTCGCACTGTTCAGCCACGACCTCAGCCGTATAGAGTTCACTGGCCTTGATAGCCTCTTCAAACCCCGTCGTATGCTCGTCAATGAAAACGCTATCTAGTGCATTTGCCTTGACGATGTAACGCAATAAGCCGTTGAACAATACGGCATCGGTGCCGGGTTTTATTTTTAGATGGCAATCGGCCAAGGTCGCGGTGTCGGTTCCGCGAGGATCAATCAATACTATTTCAAGGGCTGGGTTGAGTTGCTTAGCCCGCTCAATTCGCTGAAAAAGCACGGGGTGCGTCCAGGCCGCATTACTGCCAATAAAAATAATACAATCTGCACACTCTAAATCGTCGTACTGACAAGGTACGATATCTTCTCCAAACGCCCGTTTATGTGCCGCTACGGCTGAAGACATGCACAACCGGGAATTAGTGTCTATATTCGCCGTCCCCAGGAAACCTTTCACGAGTTTGTTGGCAACGTAATAATCTTCAGTGAGCAATTGACCAGAAACGTAAAATGCTACTGCTTCAGGGCCATGCTCACGAACAACACTGGCTATTTTATCTGCAATGCGGGTGGTAGCTGTATCCCAGCTTTCCCGCTTGCCATCTATAGCCGGGTACAATAAACGGCCATCCGAGCCGGTTGTTTCCAGCAAATTGGTTCCCTTTACACACAATCTTCCAAAATTAGCAGGATGTTCTGGTGTGCCCTTAAGGGATACAGCTTCAACAGTGCCTTTTTTAGACTGCAATGTAATATCAACGCCACAGCCCACACCACAATAAGGGCACGTCGTTTGCGCCAGAGCCGGTGTCCTGATGAGGTCTGGCAACGGGCCTGAAGTGTTTATCTGTGTGGTGCGGGCATGATTCATTGCTGTGTCCTGTAAAGCGTACTATTACACTGCGACCAGAATGCGGCCATCGCGTAACTGGATACCAAATGTCAGCAAGCTGACTTCATCTTTTTCAATACAACGGCCCGTTTCAAGGCAGTAATGCTCTTTATAAAGTGGTGAAGCCACCACAGTTGCATCGCCCACTGAGCCAATAATGCCTCTGTAAATGACATTCGCTTTACCAATGGGGTCCCAGTTAGAAACAGCATATAGCTGACGACTTTCTTGGGTTATCACGGTGAAAATAGCAATTTGCTGATCTTCAACCAATGCGCAGATCCCACTGTTTTCAACGAGCTCTGACTCGGCACAGATATCGTGCCAACGAGGTGCTAGTGCTGCTTGTGCCTGCATAATAATCTCCTTTACTTGATTGCGACGGGGATGCGCGCTGAGCCGGCAATTTTTTCTGCTTCAGTAGCAGGTCGAATCTGGCCTCGCTCATCCACAAATTGAATATTGGAATCTTCCTTCTTGCTGTTAACAAACTGACGGAAGCGTTTCCTAGCCGTTTCAGATTCAAGGGTGGTTTTCCACTCACACTGATAGGCATCAACAATGGTTTGCATCTGCGCTTCCAACTCATCAGCTATGCCCAAAGAGTCTTCAATAACCACAGACTTGAGATAGTCGAGCCCACCTTCGAGATTTTCCATCCACACTGAGGTGCGCTGTAAACGGTCTGCGGTTTTCACGTAGAACATGAGAACTCTGTCGATGTATTTAACCAGTGTGTCGCCGTCTAAATCTGTGGCGAATAAGTCCGCGTGTCGGGGTTTCATACCGCCGTTTCCACACACGTAAAGATTCCAGCCTTTTTCTGTGGCAATAATACCGATATCTTTACTTTGTGCTTCGGCACATTCCCGGGTACACCCGGAAACCGCGAATTTAATTTTGTGCGGTCCACGCAAACCTTTGTAACGGTTTTCGATGTTAATGGCCTTGCCTACAGAATCCTGAACGCCATAGCGGCACCAGGTACTTCCTACACACGATTTAACCGTTCTCAGCGCTTTCGCGTAGGCGTGCCCGGTTTCGAAACCGCCGTCAACCAGTGCCTGCCAGATATCAGGAAGTTGCTCTACACGCGCGCCAAACAAGTCGATGCGTTGACCACCGGTGATTTTGGTGTACAAACCATATTTTTTAGCGATTTCGCCGATGAGGATGAGTCCTTCGGGAGTGATCTCACCACCTGGAATACGTGGGACCACCGAATAGGTACCGTCTTTTTGCATGTTTCCAAGGTAAGTATCGTTGGTATCCTGCAGCGGCAGATTGTGTTGATTGAGAATATAGTCATTCCACACAGAGGCCAGTATGGAACCAATTGCAGGCTTACAGATATCGCAGCCCAAGCCGCTTCCATGTTTGGCTAACAGGTCGTCAAAGCTGCGTATTCCTTCCACTTTAACGATGTGAAACAGTTCCTGCCTGGTATAATTAAAGTGTTCACAAATGGCTTTTGATACTTCTACGCCACGCTTTTCGAGTTCACTGTCTACTACATTTTTCAGCAGTGCAGTACACCCGCCACAACCAGTGCTGGCTTTTGTGGCGCTCTTAACATCACCCAAGCTGGTGCAACCATTGTCCAGTGCCTGGGTAATGTCGCATTTGGCCACATTATGACACGAGCAAATAGTCGCGGAACCTGGCAACGCATCCGCGCCAAGAGCGGGCTGCTCGCCGGCTGAAGGTAAAATAAGAGACTCGGGGTGTTCAGGTAACGCGATGCCGTTCAGACAATACTGTAACAAGGTATCATAGTCACTGGTGTCTCCAACCAGTACAGCACCTAGTACGTGTTCTTGCGTGCCATCAACCACCAGCTTTTTGTACACACCTTCTGGTTGATTGTGGTAGATATAACTCAATGACCCCGGCGTTTTACTATGGGCGTCGCCGATTGAGCCAACTTCCACACCCATTAGTTTAAGTTTGGTACTCATATCTGCGCCGGTAAAAGACGCTTCTTCGCCACCAATGTGGCTAGCCACGGTACGAGCCATGGTATAACCCGGTGCGACCAAACCGAAAATTCGGTTATTCCACAGGGCACATTCTCCTATGGCATAAATACTTGGGTCGGAGGTTTGACACTGATTGTTGACGACTATTCCGCCGCGCTCTCCAACCTCAAGGCCTGACTTTTTGGCGAGAAAATCGGAAGGGCGAATACCTGCTGAAAACAGAATCATATCGGTTTCCAGATGAGTTTCATCGGCAAAGTTCATACGATAGCGGCACTGACTGCCGGTCTCGATCACTTGCGTGGCTTTCTGTGTATGAACCGTTACTCCAAGATCTTCAATTTTGTCCTTGAGGACAGTACCGCCAGCCTGATCCAGTTGCACTGCCATAAGCTGGGGAGCAAATTCCACCACATGGGTTTCCACGCCAGCTTGTTTTAGCGCATTTGCCGCTTCAAGCCCAAGCAGCCCTCCGCCGACAACCACACCAACTTTGCTGTCTTTAGCAGAGGCTTCTATAGCTTCGAGATCTTCGATAGTGCGATACACCAAACAATGGGGTTGATCATTGCCAGGAATGGGAGGCACAAAGGGATAAGAACCTGTGGCCAGCACCAGTACATCATAAATAAAGGTTTCAGTAGCCGTGGACACGGTTTTGTTTTCGCGGTCGATATCAATGACCTGCGCGTCCAATTTAAAGGTTACGCCCCACTGACGGTAAGTGTCTTCGTCAGTCATTGCGAGATCGTCGGCGGTGCTGCCACTAAACCAAGAAGACAAATGCACGCGGTCATATGCCAGCCGCTTTTCGCCGCTAAGGACAGTTATGTCACAACCCACCTGGCTGTTGACCAATTGTTCGACAAAGTGGTGCCCCACCATCCCGTTACCTACTACCAGGATTTTTGGATGCGGTGTTGATGTTGTCATTGTTGAACCCTTTTTTGAGCCAAAAAAAAACCCATGACCAGCTATCTGGTCATGGGCTTCGTTGCCTGTTGCACGTAAATGCGTACGCAAATTATCTACACAATAACGATTTGTATGCCTCATTGTGGGTAGCGCAATATCGCCACACCACTGCTTTTATTTTTTCTTACTGTGAACGCTAGTAACGTTAACAACAATGATGCCAACTTTTTAAGGCATTAAATATCAACAAATTAAAGAAAAAGGGACGGAATTTAAGCCGTCCCTTTCGCACTCAAATGTTGCACAATGCGCCAATTATGTGCAACCCAATCACGCCAATTTATCGGTAGCGACACGATAGCGTGGATCTTCATTCACGTTAATTTCTACAAACTTGTCAGCCTTGTTCAACAAACTACGGCACTCGGGGCTGATATGACGAATATGCAGCTTTTTGCCCTGCTGTTCGTATTTATCGGCCAGAGTATCAAGAGCATCGATACCTGAAGAGTCCCAAATCCGGCTGTTGTTGAAGTCAATAACCACATCTTCTGGGTCATTGGCTACATCGAACATTTCTTTGAAATGACTGATTGAGCCAAAGAATACCGGACCGCGCAATTCGTATACCTTCCATCCGTCGCTATCGATGTGGGTTTTCGCTTCAATGTAGCGCGCCGCTTTCCAGGCAAACACCAGTGCCGATACAATCACACCTACCACAACGGCAATGGCCAGGTCAGAAATCACCGTTACCGCGGTTACCAGGAAGAGAACAAATGCATCTTCCTTATTAACACCGCGTATAATGCGGAACGACGCCCATTCAAAGGTGCCAATCACTACCACAAACATTACGCCTACTAACGCTGCCAACGGAATCATTTCGATTAACGGCGCGGCAAAAAGAATAAAACCAAGCAGTACCAGCGCTGCGGTAATACCTGACAAACGACCCCGACCGCCAGAGTTTATGTTGATCATGGATTGCCCAATCATCGCGCAACCACCCATACCGCCGAAGAACCCGTTTACGGTGTTAGCTACCCCCTGGCCGATACACTCTTTGTTTCCACGGCCACGGGTATCCGTCATTTCGTCAATGAGTGAAAGCGTAAGGAGTGATTCTATAAGGCCCACCAAACACAGAATGACGGAAGTCGGCAGGATTATCATCAGCGTGTCGAGGGTAAAAGGCACCATAGGAATGGCAAAAGTCGGCAATTCACCAGCCAGAGTTGCTGAGGCTTTCTGGTCTTCTGGTAACAGGTCGCGCACGAAGTCGATAACCGTTCTCGCTTCCAAATCGAGGCCGTGAACCAATGCAGTAATAGTGACAATGGCAACCAGTGACGCAGGTACCGCTTTAGTCAGCTTTGGCAATAGGTAAATAATTGCCATTGTAAGCGCGACCAAACCCAGCATGATATACAACATACTGCCTTCCATCCAGGTCAGATTACCGGCTTCACCTATCACCTTAAACTGACCGAGCTGAGCCAAGAAGATCACAATGGCCAAACCGTTTACAAAGCCAAGCATCACGGGATAAGGCACAAGGCGTATAAATTTGCCTAACCTGAACACACCACACATGATTTGTAGTAATCCAGCGAGAAGCACCGCTGCGAATAAGTACTGCACGCCGTGTTCCGCGACCAGCGCGACCATGACCACCGCCATGGCACCTGTGGCGCCAGAAATCATGCCTGGACGCCCGCCAATAGCGGAGGTTATAAGACCCATCATAAAGGCGGCGTAAAGACCAATCATGGGCTCAACACCAGCCACGAATGCAAAAGCAACGGCTTCAGGCACCAATGCCAGCGCAACCGTGATCCCCGACAGAACATCATTTTTCACGTTGCTGTCTTTGTTATTAATTAAATCAAACATTGCGATCCAATTCAGGTTAAGGGTAGTTCAAAAAACGGTCGGCGATTCTACCACTAATGCTTATTAAAGTCCTTTAATAGAATGTTAATACCGCGGGGATGATAGGCTCGTATGGCATGCTGAATGGTAAATTTCATCTTCACTGGTAAGGGACATTTGCAATCTGCCCGTCACCTATGCACACTGTTGAATTTTTTACCGACTTTGGGGATTGATTGATGGCATATCTGTTGGCGGCAGTAGCGCTAATTCTGGCCTTTACAATAAATTGGGTTATGCCGCGGCCATTCTGGCGGGCAACGCTGGTATCTGCGGTATCCATTGTTGTTGTTACTGCCTTGGGCTTGCTCTATCTCCCTCTGGGGGCTGATCTCGAAGCGGAAAAAGTGCGCAGTTGGGTTTGGTCAATACTTCCACTTCTTGGCTTTTTCGGTATTCTTATTTCTGTATTCGTAGGATGGTTTCTACACGTAGTTCGGCGTTAACGGAACAGGCCCCGCACATCAGAGCCTGTTGCTGGCATATCAATAGATTTTGTACGGCAAAAATTTTCCAGACATAACAACTTTTACCCTGTCGCCTTTTGGATCAGGCTCCCGTGTCAGGTCCATCGAAAAATCAATGGCACTCATAATGCCATCACCGAACTCTTCGTGGATCAACTCTTTCAACGTTGTACCATATACATTGACCAGTTCATACCAACGATAAATCAACGGATCAGTGGGTACCGCTGTTGGCAATGAACCTTTATAGGGTGCAATTTGTAACCAGGCGATGGCCTCATCACTAAGTTCAAATAATGCGCCTACGGCTTCAGCCTGCTCTTTTGTCATTGCCATCTGTCCCAAGCACGCTGCTGTACTCCATTCTTTCGATTCACCGACCACCTCGGCTACCTGTGACCATTTGATATGCTTGCTGACTTTTGCACTCATGATCATGGCGGTCACTTGCTGTCTATCTGAAATCATAGGATTTTCCTCGTTAGTTAACAAAGCGCTCTGTAATGAGCACAACAATAAGAATGAGTAATACGCCACTTACGCCCTGCCAAAATGCCACTGGGTTTCGCTCTAGTAGCGGTGGCCGTTGTTTGGAAACATAAGCAGGATTTGGGTGTCGCAAATCGTAAATAAATTCTGAAAGGGCGTCATAACGTCTGCCGGGATCCGGATTAAGGGCCTTTTTCAACGTGTGATCCAGCCAAAAAGGAATATTTCTTTTTGGATCCAACACGCTGCGATAAACGAGCTTTTTCTGGGCTGATATACTCAGCGCTTTCGCTACATTCGCACCATAGGGGTACCGCCCGCTGAGCAGATAATAGGTCAGCACAGCAAGGGAAAACTGTTCAGAGCGCTCACTGCCCCCCTGCCCCAGGAAATATTCAGGGGCAGCGTATATCGGAGTACCAGGCACACCGTTTTTCAGTTCAAGTCCGCTATTCAGGCCTGCCACCGAAGCCGAACCAAGATCAATCAAAACCACCGCAAGGCTATCGTTCACCATGATATTTTCCGGCCGGATGTCCTGATGTATTACATCCTTTCGGTGTAACGCCATCAGCCCTTTTGCTACCTGCTCTACAATCTGCCTTATGGTTTCGAGATCTGGCGCTGGATTGTCAGCAAGCCATTGCGCCAGTGTTACGCCGCGAATTCGCTGACTGAGCGTATAAAACGCGGTTCGCGGGCCAGTATCCGACGGTGCACCGACAACATACTGGCTATTGATACGACGCATAACCCACTCTTCCATACAGCACCCGGAAAGAAATGCTGCTTCGTGGGCCATCTCGACCGATGGCGCTTTTAACATCATTTCCCGACCAGACGGATTGTGTCTTACAAGATAAACATGACTTCTCGCACTGTGATATACCGCTCTAAGGACAGTGAATGCATCTATAGTGTCTAACGGACTCAATACCGGGGGAATAGCCAATGACGTTTCACCAATCTGGAAGGGTTCATTTGCGGTGCTTTCCACCCATACGACTTGTACCGACAAGTTGTCATCGCTACCGGCTTCAAAGGCCATATTTACCAGCGCGTTGGCTGCGGTTTGGGGGTCATCCCGATACTTGCAAATCACAGCTTGCATGACTTCCTGGTCAATATGCTCATAGACACCGTCGGTGGCCAGCACAAACCCATCTCCTGCTTGCAGGGATAACTGCTCAGTATCCGCCACCACTGTCTCATGCATTCCCAATGCGTTGCTTAAATAATACCCGCTACCGGGCTTCGGATGCCTGTGTTGTCTGGTTAGGACTTCAAACTTAGTATCGCGCAAGCGGAAAATACACGCGTCACCAATGTGAAATAAGTAAGCGGTGTCGCGACGCAGAACAAGTGCACTGAAGGTACAGACGTACCCCTTGTCCCGTTCACCGTTAAACGGACTTTCACGGGTTTGTGCGACTAACCAGCGATTTATCGCCTGAATAACCTGTAATGCAGCCCGAGGAACCGACAAGGTATCTGAGGTACAGTAATAGTCATCGAGAAATTGTCTAACAGCAACCTGGCTGGCAATATGACTTACGTCACTGGAGCTAATGCCGTCGGCCAAAAGCACACAGGCGCCCTTGAAATCGAGACGGTCATTGGTCGGCACACACGCGCCTATGCTGTCCTGGTTTTGCGTTTTCTCGCCTGCGCTGGAAAATTGACCTACGGATAATGTGAGCATAATTGGGACGTGTGAGAGGTGGAATAAATGGGCTGGTAGCGTCACGGTTAACACCACCAGCCAAGCTTTTTTGCTACTGTGAATTAATTTGCTGTCGCGGGTTTGCTTGCAGACTCGGATGTGACCGGCGGCGTACCCGTAGCCAGTTTACGCTTCGGCGCAGTGCGGTAGTGAGTGCTGTAGAGAGTTAACCCTGTGAACGCCAGACCGCCGACCAGATTGCCCAAGGCTGTAGGAATTTCATTCCAGATGAAGTAATCCATTACAGAAAAATCACCGCCCATAATAATGCCAAAGGGGAACAGGAACATATTTACAACGGAATGTTCAAAGCCCATGAAGAAGAAAAGCATAATTGGCATCCACATGGCGAGGATTTTGCCACTTACATGAGTAGAGATCATCGCTCCGACGACCCCCATAGATACCATCCAATTGCACAGCATGCCGCGGATGAATATAGTTAACCAGCCCTCGGTACCGTACTGCGCATACCCCAGGGTTCTCGCTTCACCAATACCCGCCACCTTCGCAGCAATGGCACCGCCATCGGTATTGTAGCCGTAGGTAAATATAAACGACATCATAAATGCCACTGTCAAGGCACCGGCAAAGTTGCCACAGAACACCAGCCCCCAGTTTCTCAGGATCTGAGACCAGGTCACTCCCGGACGTTTAGCCAGCCAAGCTAGCGGGCAAAGCACAAACACACCGGTGAGCAAGTCGAAGCCCATCAGATACAACATACAAAATCCCACAGGAAAAAGTATAGCCCCGATAAGAAAAACGCCGGTTTGAACGGCGATAGTAATTGCAAAAACGGCAGCAAGCGCAAGAATGGCGCCCGCCATATAACCTCTGACCAGTGTGTCACGGGTAGACATGTAAATTTTGGATTCACCCGCGTCCACCATCTTGGTTACAAACTCGTTGGGTAATAAGTAAGCCATTGTGTATACCTTTAAAATGAGTGTGTTGGATTATTGCGCGAGTCAACAACATCACAACAAAATGCGGGCACAAAAAAACGCCCAAACCATCACCCTTAGGTGTGGTACTGGACGTCTTTATCCAAATTTCCATTTTGTTGTACTGCGTCGCACAAGACGCGCTTACTCGTTACGAACTTTCAGCGTAGTAATTACAGCAAAGATGGGGCCATATTTAATTTCATTTTACTTTCCAATACGATAGCTATTTGATATGAGGTTTGATGGAAATATCACCCTGTCGTTTTGCACCACAATAATGCAATGACGCACTAGTTTGAGCCTTCCCGTGCTTTTTGTCTTCACTAAGAGGCTACTCACCGCAATCTGGACTTTTTTATATCGCCAGTTACAACGGGAATATCAACAACTTCGCCTACAAATTTTCAGCCCTGTAATGAAACGGCACAGAATAAGCTTCGCTCTTGCTAAGGCAACTCACCACCGACAATTATAGTTTTCATGGCAACCTATAGCGAAGCAACAAAACGGTTTCTATTAGCAGCAAAGCACGCTGAAATTCACGCTCTGAATCAATTGTCGTCAAACTGTAGGCTGGTAATTACAGTGGCGGACATGATTCACGAATTACAGAAAGAAAGGGGGGTTAGTAACGTTTTTCTGGCCTCGGACGGCGCAAGATTTAGCACCACACGTACTCACCAGATAAAGGCAAGTGAACAAGCGGAACAAATCCTGAGAAGTCAGCTTAAAGCTTTGTATCTCGGCTCCGAAGAAAATGCTGCCAACATGCGGCTACTGGCCAGCATCACTATGGCCTTGCAGGGCTTGGACAACTTGCCGCTACTCAGGGAACAAATTGGCACACAAGAGGTTACCGCGCTGTCATCAACCCAGGCATACTGCCGTTTGGTAGGCGGATTGCTCACGGTTATTTTTGAAGCCGCAGACGTCGCCAGTGACCCCCAAATTACCCGTCTTCTGGTTGCACTGTTCAACTTTTTACAGGGCAAAGAGTTTGCCGGGCAAGAGCGGGCCTGGGGGGCAATTGGTTTCGCTGAAACTCATTTTAACACATCACTTTGCGAACGCTTGGAGAGACTTGAACAAGACCAGAACCACAGCTTCGATATCTTTTGCACATTTGCAGAAACCACCGTGCGCGATAAGTGGAAACAGATCATAGAAAGCGCGGTGCAACAAGACATTAATCGCCTGCGCACAATGATTCAGCAACTGGCTGATGGCAGCCCCATTGACGGTCAAATCAGCGAGGTGTGGTTTGACGTGGCCACCAAACGCATCGACGCCATGCGTGATATTGAAGAAGTTTTAACCCGCTCGTTGGTCGATATGGCAGCTCATAGGGTGGCAGAAGCTGATGCGGAGCTTAAAAACCATCGCAAGCGATTGCGCTACCTGGAACAACAACCCGCTCCTTCAGGTAGTCCACTTACCATGCTTTTTGACCCGCAAATGCCCGGGTTACGAGGCTCTGATTCACTCTCAGTTCAACAGGTAGCGGATGCAGAGAACCTTTCCGCTCACCGCTCCTTCTACGATTTACTGTGCGATCAATCGGCACATATTAAAACCATGGCCGCAGAACTTGATGAAGCGAGACAGGCGATTATCGATCAGAAAAACATCGACCGGGCCAAGCTGCTCATCATGCAGCAATGGCAACTTTCTGAAGAGCAGGCCTACCGACGGTTACAAAAGTCTGCCATGGATCAGAATTGCAGATTAGCGGACATTGCCGACAAGGTTGTAAAAGCCACAGCGCAAAAATCTAGCTGTTAGCGCGCTGAAAGCACATGCGTCCCACCGCAAACCAGCAAAGGCCGGCCAACCAGCCGGCTGCAACATCCGTTGGCCAATGAACACCAAGAAACACCCGGCTCACGCCGACAAGCAAAATAATGGCCCAAGCCGCGGTCCACACCACAAAAGACAGTTTTTGCTCCCCCATCAATGTGCTCGCCACAAATGCCAAGCAGCAATAAGTCATCGCAGCGGCCATCCCATGACCCGACGGAAAACTGCTGGTATAAACTGTTGTGCTATGGGCTACCAATGACGGCCTTGGCCGATGAAAACCCCATTTTAATGCAAAGCCTACCAATACCCCCGTTCCGACCGTTAGCAGCAAAAACATGGCTAATCTTCGTTGAGATTTAAAAAACAACAGTGTTGCCACTAATAGCGAACAGAAAATAACAAACCAGTTACTTCCCAGCGTGGTCACGTCGCGAAAATGCACAGCAAGCCACTTCGGCCCAACAGACTGGTATTCGTAGTTGGGATTGTGGAACCAAAGCATAATGGTTTTATCCAGTACACTATGAGGGTTAGCATTGATAAACATACTCAGCAAGACAAAAGCTGATGCACTTAGCACCAGCAAAAGCGGCATATTCATCTTGGGAAAGCTCAATGCTGTGCCCTGGCTCCAAAGGTTAGCGATTTGAGTTTTTCTCCCAACATCAGTAACGCCGGTGTAAGTAGCAAGGTAAGAAACGTGGCAAAGGTTAAGCCACCCGCAATGGTGCTCGACAATACCGTCCACCACTGAGCAGACGGTGCACCAACAGAAATCTCTCTGCCTACAATGTCAATAGTAAGGGCAAATACCATGGGTAACAAACCCAGTATCGTGGTCACTGACGTAAGTAAAACGGGACGAGCCCGCTGTGCCGCCGTGCGCATAATGGCTTCCTGGGCTGACATACCTTCTCCTTTTAACGCATTATACGTGTCAATTAGTACAATGTTGTTGTTCACCACAATGCCCGCCAGCGCAATGGTGCCTATTCCACTCATCACAACAACAAAGGGTTGTGCTGTCACCATCAAACCGATAAGTACACCTGCCGTTGAAAAAATGATGGCACTGAGCACCACGAAGGCCTGGTAAAAACTGTTAAATTGCGTGACTAAAATCACCAGCATTAAAAAAATAGATCCAATAAACGCGTTACTCAAAAACGTCATGGATTGCTGTGTATCTTCATCTTCCCCTTGAAAAGACAACATGACGCCCGCGGGCAACGGCGATGCGCGCAATTCATCTCTCAGCACCGCGAGCTTCTGATCCAACTGCTCGCCTTCGGCTATTTCAGCTTTAATAGTGTAATTTCTCGCGCCATCTAAACGACTAATACGGCCGGTTTTCGGCGCGGGTTCAATCGTGACGAAATTTCCAATGGGTACAGATCCTTGCGCAGACGGGATACGCAGTTGATAGAGCTGTTCGATATTGCGAAAGTCTTCGGTAAAACGCAGACGAATCTCCACTTCTTCTTCGGCATCATCCGGACGATACTCTGCAAGTAGAGCACCATTAGTGATCAGTTTGACCACATTGCCGAGCAAGGTAACATCCACGTTGTATTTTGCTGCTTTTTCCCTGTCTACCAGTAACCGCCACTCCACACTGGGCAAGGGTCTTGAATCTTCAACATCGACAAAGCCACCAACCTTGTCCATCAGTTGAAGCAGGTGTTTAACACTTTGCAGCAAAGCATCGTGATTTATACCACTCAAAGCAATTTGCACAGGTTTACCAGCGGTTGGTCCCATGTCCGGCAGACGCACCTGCACTTTAATACCGGGTATAGTGTCAACATATTCGCGAATCTTTGCCATGATCTCTGACGCTGGCGGCCGACTTTGCCAATCGCTTAATTCCAGTTGGATCACACCTATTACATCTTCGGGAATGTCAGATTGATTGTTGCTGCCGCCTCCCATTGTACGAGCATACACTGAGTCTAAATGATCTTGCTCAAGCAGAAAATTTTCCACCTTACGAATGAGCTTATCCCGCTCGTAAATAGACAAATCCCCTCGGGATTGCACCTGCACCTGCAAGTACTCCGGCTCTATATCCGGGAAGAATAGAATTCCTCGCCCTAATACGCCATAGCACACAAACGTCAGGATCATGATACCAATGGCGGTCAGTGTCGACTTACCGGGATGGCGCACTATCACGCGCAAAAAACGCAGATAGCGTCCCAACCACCCTTTGATGGCAGACAGTTCACCTTTTTCTGCCAACCGAATGTACTTTACTGTATTGGAAGTGGAATCCACCTGTACTTTTTTGGTGATGATTCCCCCGAGCACAGGAATAAAAATAAGGGCCATAAATAAAGATGCGGTGAGAGTGATAATTACCGTGAGGGGCAGAAAACTCATAAATTCCCCCACCAACCCGGGCCACACCAGCAAAGGAAAAAATACCGTCAACGTGGTAATAGTAGAGGCAATAATGGGCCACGCCATTCTTTTCGATGCCGATGCAAAAGCAGTCTTTGGTGATTCGCCTTCGGCTATTTTACGGTCTGCCAATTCGATGGTGACAATAGCGCCATCAACCAGCATCCCGACCACCAGAATCAAACTAAACAGCACGATGATGTTCATGGTCATGCCGAAAAAATAAATAACCGACATGGCAGCCAGAAATGACCCCGGGATAGCCAGTCCTACCAGAATACTTGGTCGAATGCCCAAGGCGAAAACAATCACAACCATGACGAGAATAATGGCGGTAATGACATTGTTCTCAAGATCGCCCAGCATACTTTTTATTTCATCTGACTTGTCTTGCAAGTAATCAACCTGAATTGTATCCGGCCATTGTGTACGGCTCATTTCTACCAGATTTCTCACCGCGGCAATAGTTTCGATGATATTTGCACCACTGCGTTTGGACACTTCCAGGGCAATGGCATTTTCTCCCCTTAGTCGGGCAAAACTGGTGGGGTCTTTAAACGTTCTTCGAATAGTAGCCACATCGTCGAAGGTAATGATGGTATCGCCGACTTTTTTCACGGGTAATGTAGCGAGATCCTGCATAGTTTCTATCACGCCTGGCACTTTAAACACCATTCGTCCCGCACTGGCATCAATAGCACCAGCAGCCACCAACCTGTTGTTCTGGCTAACGAAGTTGAGTACATCGGGAAACGATAAATTGTAGGTTTCCAAGGCTAAAGGATCGATGACGACTTCCAGTAACTCTTCTCTGTCGCCTGCAATATCAACCTCCAGCACGCCGGAGAGGGCTTCGATTTCGTCCTGCAACCGACGGGCGACGTTGATCAGTGTGCGTTCAGGCAAGTCACCAGACAACATCACCGTTAATACAGGAAAGAGCGACAGATTTACTTCCGTTACTCTGGGCTCTTCACTGCCTGGTGGTAGTTCTGCTTTAGCCAGATCAACCTTTTCCCTTACATCCAGTAATGCCTGATCGGCATCAAACCCCGCGTCAAACTCAAGGGTGACTGAAGCAAAACCCTGAGACGCGTTCCCCTTCATTTCCTTGAGCCCTTCAATTGACTGAAGCTCTTTTTCCAACGGCCTTACTAACAAGCGCTCACTGTCTTCAGGCGCTATGCCTTCATACACAACCGAAACGTAAATAAAGGGAATGGTAATGTCAGGCTCTGACTCTTTAGGTATGGCGAAATAGGCACTGGCACCGGCAATGGTCAATACAAAAAAGACAAGAGCTACGGTGCGGGTACGGGCAAAAGCGGCGTCAATTATGGCATTCATCAAGGCGCCGCCTTTTCAACTGGTGTCACCGTATTTCCGGCTTCAACAAAACCTTGTCCTGTGGTTATCAGGTTCACCCTCTCCGGTAACCCCGTCACCCAGACACCATCGTTATCTGACTGCAATAAAGACACCTCGTGAAACACAACCTGATTATTATCATTTACCGACTTTAAACCTATCTTGCCATCTTCCGTTAACGAGAATAACGCCGGTGAGACATAGTGAGCCTGTTTGGTATCTACATGTAAGCTCACTGTCGCGCTAGAACCAGACTTCAACTGACCATCTGGGTTCGGAATGCCAATTTCGGCCAGGTAGGTTCGCGAAGCGCTACTGGCATGGGGAGCCACGAAACGCACTTCCCCGGTAACGCGCTCACCGGTTGCTAACGCTATATCCGCAGTCAGCCCCGTTTTAACCTGATTTATACGTTGTTGCGCAACTTGTACCTGAACCACCAAAACAGAGGTGTCCACTAACTCCAGCATCGGGTCTCCAATGCTGACCACGTCGCCAACTTCAGCGCTGACTGATTGCACCACTCCATTAAATGGAGCGGTGGGGTTAACAAAGCTGATGTCTGAACGAATGCGCGCAATAGCGGCCTCAGAGGCCTTGAGATTAGCCAGCGCAGTATCCAGTTCAGATTCGCTCTGATATTGTTTATTGGCGAGGGCGGATAACCGTTGATAATTTTTCTTCCGCGCTTCGTACAGCGCCAATTGTTGCTCTAACTGAATAAACCGGTCTTCCATATTAATGCTGAGCAATATGTCACCACCACTTACCGCGTCGCCTTCCTCCACCAGAATCTTTTCTATTCTGCCGTTGGTTTGCGCTTTTACCTGCAAGCTTCTCTCTGGCACAGTTTGCCCTTGGATAACAATAGAAACCGGTACTTCCCGGGCTATAGATTGAGAGACCTCGACGGCAAAAGGTTGGGTTTTATCGGTGTTTTCTTTTTTCTGTTCAGGATCTTCGCCCACCATTCCCGACAACATCCAACCAACAATTAAACAGACAAATAACAACGCGAATACTGATGATTTATTCATTCCTCGATCATTCCTTTTGACATCTGTGTGAGCTGGCGAACCGCGCTTGCGATAATAAAATATCTAGCCTTATGCCCATAACCATTATGACTGAACAGCACTATTAGACCAATTTCCACGCATTAACCTGAGCAATAAATAGTTTCAACATGTGTCCGTTGCAAACCGTCCTGCGAGAAATCGAAAAAAAGTAAAATCAGACATAACATCTTGATTAAAAACGCCACGGGCTTTGATGATTTGATATACTGACATCATCTCATTTCTGTCGCAGCAGTTCATGTTTTCATTTGTTACCAGCACGCTGATACCTGTGCTCATACTATTACTACTGGGTTGGTGGTTTTACCGCATCAAGTGGCTCAATGAAGGGTTTGTCGAAGCCGGTTCCCGACTCGTTTTTAATGTGGCTCTCCCTGCACTATTGTTTTTGTCTATTAGCCAGGCGGATTTTGCTCGCACGGCTAATGCACCGCTTATCGCAATTGGTGTCACTGGCTCGTTGCTGATGTGTTTACTGCTGATGCTGGCGGTAAATTATCTGGTAACTGCGGATACTGCCAAGGGTGTGGTCGTACAAGGGGGATTCAGGACGAATATGGGCATTATCGGTTTGGCCTATTGCGCGAATACCTATGGCAATGAAGGGTTGGCCGCAGCTTCCGTTTACATGGGGTGCATCACCATTTTATTTAATGTCGTGTCGGTTTTTGTCTTGAATTTCTATCAGAGTCACCACCGTTCGCCCATCAACCATCTTAAAGGTATTCTTCGTAACCCCTTAATATTAGCCATTACAGCGGCGTTGCCTTTTTCATATTTTCAATGGTCACTGCCTGCCGTTATTTCCACCACCGGCGAATATTTTGCCCAGCTCACCCTGCCTCTCGCCCTCATTTGTACCGGCGCGTCATTGCAGTTTCGCTCATTCTCAGGTGATTGGAAAAATCTGGCTCTCAGCACTGTAAGTAAATGCTTACTTTACCCAGCACTCTTAGTGTCAATGGCATACCTGGCAGGCTTCAGAGGGATGAATCTGGGCATTGTATTGTTACTTTCCATTGCACCTACAGCAGCGGCCAGTTATGTGATGGTAAGGAATTTAGGTGGCGATCACAGGCTGGCTGCCAGCATTATTGCCGTCACAACCCTGGTATCTTTACCGGTAACGGCAATCGCATTTGGCGCCCTCTCCTCAATGGGGTTGGTGTAAAAAAGTAAACCTTTTAGCCTTTCTTGCTGCCACCTAAACAGTCGGGCGATGCCACAACGCTTTCCCCTCGCGCCTCCCATTCAGCAGGCGTATAGGGATGCAGTGCCAGCGCATGAACCGGGCCAGCCAATGCCTCCGCCAGTAACGCGTTGACTTTTTGATGCCGGGGTACGCGGCGAACATTGTCAAAGGCATCGCTTACTACCGTGACGTTAAAATGGCTTTGCGCCCCCGCTGGCACATTGTGTCCGTGGCTTTCATCCACCACATTAAGATATTGCGGTGATAAGGCGGCAGTGAGCTGTTCTTCAATAAAGGTTTTTACATCATTCATGGTAACTCCGGCATAGCGGGATAAACATAACGAAAGGTAAGGTTAATTCTACCACCCAATGGTTTTTTGGTCTTGTTAATACCGTGGTGATAATACCGTTGTGTATCTTGACTCATTATCAGTAAAGAGCCAGGTTCCAGTAACACGCGGGTGGTCACTTTCGTTTTCTTATGACGAAACAAAAAAGGCCGGGCCTGGCCCAAGGTGACAGATGCAATTATCGGCTGTGGCCCAAGTTCAGGCTCATCATCGGCATGCATACCCATGCTGTCCTGACCATCTCTGTACCAGTTTACCAGCACGCTGTTGAACCGTGTTTGTGCGGTTTTTTCACATCGCTGTTTTATTTCGGCAAGTTCGGCGGTCCAGGGTGTGGGGATCATGGTGAGGCCAGAATAGGAATAGGTGGTGGTACTGTCACCAAACCAGGCCTGCAAACGGGGAATTTTCACCGGCTTGCCAAACAGTTTAATGGTATCCTGTCGCCAGTTTACGTTACGACATAACGACGCATAAAGCGCGCTTGCCGCTGATGCTTGCAACCAATTGGGGTAATAGCACACGTGGGCACCGGGCAAATCCGGTAGTAATTGAGGCGCGTCGTTATTGTCAAAAAGCGATTGTTGCATTGTTTTAAGAGCCAGAAACCTATGAGCGAGAATACGTTTTTTTCCTTTCGCGACCGCCAGTTAACCCTTGTTCGCCACCCTGCCAAGCACCAACATGTGAGCCTGCAAGCCTGGGACAGCGCCGACGAACTTATTATTGATCATGTGGCTGATCAGTGCGATGGACAAGTCGGCAGATGCATTATTTTTAATGATGATTTTGGCACACTGGGGTGCTGGTACGCCGAACAAAAGCCTACCTGGGTGTCTGACTCGTGGATTGCGCACCGCTCACTGGCAGATAACCTGCTTACTAATACCCAAGGCGTGGTACAAGACAGTGAAGGCAAGGTATATTCACCGGTTCGGGCGTTGGATTCCCTCGCCCCACTTCCTTCGCCGGTAGACACGGTATTGATAAAGATACCACGTACTCTGGCATTACTTGAACACCAACTTATTGCCCTGCAAGGTGTGATTACTCCCAACACCCGTGTTGTGGCTGGCGCAAAAGTCAAAACCATCACCCGGGCCGTACTGAACTTATTTGAAAAATACATAGGGCCCACCACCACGTCACTGGCGAAAAAGAAATCCCGTTTAATTTTCGCTACTGCCAGTGCTGATAAGCTTGCATCACCAAGCCCCTCGCCTTTTCCTACTCACTGGCAAGTGCAGTTAGCCGGTGGCAAAACAGTAGACATCAGCAATCATGCCAATGTGTTTTCACGGCAGTCGTTGGATATCGGTGCACGATTTATGCTGGAACATATGTCTGTGAGCGGCCATGAGCGCATTATCGACCTTGGCTGCGGTAACGGCGTTTTAGGGTTAAACGCGTTGGCCATCGCCCCGGATGCACAGGTCACTTTTGTGGATGAATCCTTCATGGCGCTGGCCAGTGCCCGTGATAATGTGGCGCACAATTTTCCTGACAAACTCGACCAGTGTGAATTTGTACCTTCTAATTGCCTCGATGCCTTATTGCATCAGGAAAACGGGCCGTACAACAAGGTGTTTTGCAACCCGCCTTTTCATCAGCAAAACGCCATTACCGACCATATCGCCTGGCAAATGTTTAACGACAGCAAGCAATGCTTAGCCAGGGGCGGCAGTCTGGTGGTGGTAGGCAACCGTCATCTCGATTATCACGTGAAACTCAAGCGCATTTTTGGGGGAGTGAATCAGCTGGCAAGCCATCAGAAGTTTGTTATTTTGCATTCGGCAAAGCGTTAGTATAAGGCGAGTTGTTAATATTCGCCACCCACTGCTGAAACGCTTTTTGTTGTGGACTTTGGCTGGCTTGTTGCACGGCTACCTGAGCAATTAACGCTTCTAACTCTTCTGCACTTAAACCCGCCAGGTTGGCAGGTTTAATATCCCGATGTACGAGGCCTGCTTTGTGCACATCGCTTAAGCCTTTTAGCAGCTGTTCCAGGTACCCTTCGGCCGAAGCTAGGGGTAACGGCCGGGGTTTATCTTCGGGGTCGAGTTCGGCAATCACAGATGTATCGGTAGCATCGCTGCCCAGCAGATTGCGAAGTGAACGAGGAAGGTAAGGCATGACATAATACGGCGTACCGTTAACGAGTTCATCGAACTCGAATACATCAACAATATGGCCGTTGCGATTGAGTTTGCGCAGGGTACGTGCTTCGTTTAATTGAGTACGGTGCTGGCGTCACTGGTGGCACTGGTTGCCATGCGGACGGCGTTATCATCGCGGATTTCAAATACCTTGATAGCCACTTTTTCGCCGAGGCGCGGATCTTGTGCCAAATACACCGCACCAAAGCCGCCTGCACCAAGCTCCCTGATGATTTTATACTTACCGATCCTTTCCATGATAGATAACTGCTTAGATTCCAGCGGACAATTTTCAACCAATTGAATCTACCGGATATTGATTAAAATTCAATAGTTAATCATAAAGTAGTGGCGTTCCCCCATATCGCGCGGGCACTAAGATAATGGTGTACTTTGATTTGCGTTGTCCTCTGCTTTCCCCCTGTAAAAAAATTGTCTGATAGTGGTGAGAAGTCGTCATCTCGATTATCATGTGACGCTCAACCGTATTATTCAACTAAACCCTAAGGGAGTATTTTATGTTGCGCACGTTGTTTCTGGTTTTAACACTGGTTACCACCTCGGTAGTGGCAAAGACCAAAGAAGACGGCTCACATATTCAACCGGACAATTTTTATCCGCGGGTAAAAATGGAAACCTCCATGGGGGATATCGTGGTGGAATTGTATCGACGTCGCGCACCGATCACGGTGAATAATTTTCTGCGCTATGCCAGTAAAAACGGCTTCAACGGGACTATTTTTCACCGTGTGGTGCCCGGCTACATTGTTCAGGGCGGTGGCTACAACACTGATTACGAGGAAAAACCCAGCTACGCGCCCATATTCAACGAATCTGGCAGTGGCATGAAAAACCGCATGTACACTATTTCCATGGCCCGTGAAAACGACCCACACTCAGCCACACGACAGTTTTTCTTTAACATGAACGACAATGCCAATCTCGACCCGGGCAAAGATTGGGGCTACGCCGTCTTTGGCATGATTGTAGAAGGCGAAGAAGTGGTCGAGAAAATGATGGAAGTGGAACGGGAATATTCCATGGAACTGGGTTTACCCAACGCGCCGGTCGAGCAAATTATCCTTAAAAAAGTGACAGTGTTACCGCCAGTGTAAACCCTGGCCTTTTTATTTTGATACGCTTTTAAATCAATTACACAGCCTCACATTGCGTGACCATGTTATGTTATGATATTGGCATCGATTTTTGATGTCATTGCAGTATATGACCCAATTTTTCTCTCAAATTAATCAGTTCCTCAGCCCCTATTATGATCAAATGAGTTTGATGCTGGTGGCAACGCTATTAGTCATTTATGGTGATCTCATCAATAAATACATCAAGCAGTTGATCAAAAGTTACCACTTTTTACTTCGCAGCCTGCTATTTGTTTTGTTGTGCGCCTTCGGCTATGGGGCACTGACCTTATGGGCCGCGCCATTGTTGAAACACTTAATTTTTTACCTGCCTTACCATTACCGAGGGGTTGCGTTTATCGGTGCGTTTTTGCTGATGGGGCTATTGGCAGAACGACGCCGTTATATATAAAGAGCATGCGTTTGAAGAGGAGTAATTACCGGCCATTTTCTATAGTGTGAAGACTCCTTGGCTTAAAACTTACACAATATCACGCTGTCAGAACATTTGATTTCACGGTGAACCTGTCCTTTAGATGTCAGGCTCACATCGCCGTAAAAACAATATTTGTCGCAAGCCTTCAGAGCTAAACATAATTCCCTGCTTTGTAAAACCCAGCCTTAAAAGCAGTGCTTTGGAATTGGTATTCTCCACATGGGTCATGGCACTGAGATGGCTAACTCGTAACGTGTCCTCTGCACAGGCAATAACCCTTTGTGCCGCTTCTTTGCCAATTCCCTGCCCCCTTGCCTGGGGTAACAGCGCGAATCCCAAATCTGGCACAGAGAGAAAATCCCGCTTAATCAGGCCACACAAACCGAAAGGCCGCCCCGTAAACTTGCATTGTATGACGAGCAACCCATACGTGTTTTGTTCAAAGTGTTGCAAGATATTGTCCACATACCGCCTCGCATCTCTTAGCGTATGTACGCCGCGATTACCGATAAAACGCAACCACAACGGGTCGTGATTTAAGGCAAATATCCAGTTGCAGTCCTGATGGTTCGGTTGCCGTAAAATAAGTCGTGCTGTCTCTAATCTCACAATATTTCCTGCATCAGAGTGTTGATGATGTTATGTATTATTGTATTTACTTTGGCAGCCGTAGGATATTTAGGCGCTGCCAAACATGTATCAATATCACTCTTATAAATAGGAAATCCCTCTTTGGCCAACAGTTTTAATTCGTCCAAAAAAAACTCCCGCTATGGAAAACCATGACGGGAGCCAGTATAGCGATTTGCTGTCTCAGCTTCATCCCTTGCGGGATTAACACACACACCAGCGAGAACAACAGGCCAGGGACTTAAAACACGGCGCGCACTCCCATCGAGAAGTTGCGGCCTGGTAAGGGTGCCAAATCTTTCAGGAACGAGGTGTGAACACGCGCCTCTTCGTCAGTAATGTTGTCTGCGCTGGCGAAAAATACCCAGTCGATCCCCCCAGCGGCGATGTCATACTCAACACTGGCGTTTAATAGTGTGTAGCCATCTGTAGCCGTTTCAAAAGGCGCTGTTTTGTCTTGATCGTCGTACCATTCAACGCCAATTTCACCCGATAAAGACTGGCTTTGATATCGCAGGGTTGACCCTAAACGAAGCGGAGGAATACGCGGAAGATCTTCGTTATCCAATTTGGCGCGAATGTAATCGCCATACACTTCAAGACGCCATGATTCGTTCAGATTGACAAAGGTTTCCGCTTCAATACCATAGAGATCTGCATCAGACTGCTGGAAGTAATAAACCGGGGTTCCTTCTTCCTCATGCTCGTCATGGCCTTCTTCCTCTTCGTGCTCATCCTCTTCATGCTCGTGCTCTTCGCTTATGGCAATTAACCCTGTATCACTTTCGTAAATGTAATTGTCTGCCTGGGTATAAAACACTGATACGGTATACCCCCAGTCACCACTGAACTTGCGGAAAGTTAAATCAAGGTTCGTAGTCACTTCCTCTTCTACGCTTCGCAGCGTATCAAGTAATTCTCCGTCGTCATCTAACTGATACACCAAGCCAACCTCGTAGGTCCGCGTTGCGATGTGTTGACCACCCGAAAACAACTCTTGCTGACTAGGTGCGCGTTCGTTGCGTGAAAGGGTCAGCGCCACAGCGTGACCTGGCTGATATTCCCAGTTAGCGCCAGCAGACAGTGAAACACTGGTGAAGTCATACTCTGGGAAATCGAAGGCAATGAGTTCTTCGTGTTCATGATCTTCTTCCTCGTGATCATGATCTTCGTGCTCGTGCTCGTCATCGTGATGCCCTTCATCATGCTCGTCTTCGTGCTCATCTTCATGTTCAGCGTGTAACTCGATTTCTGCGTCGGCGGCGTCATAAGTGGTACGCTCAACACGGCCACCTATTTCAAAGGTCACATCGCCCACTTTCTTCTGTTCTACCAAAAACAGCGCTAATGCACTAGTATTAGTGGGAGGTGAAAACGCCTCTTCACCGTTGGCTTCATAATCGCTGTCGTCAAACTGCAAACCGACAACACCATGCCAGCCCTGAACCCCAGTGTGAGTTACAGCTAATTTCAAATTCGTGCTTTCGTTTGTAAACTCGGTACCCACTTCCCCGTCTTCAATTTCAACGTGGGAATAATCGGTATACGCCGCTGAGAAACGCACATTGTCGATACCTTTTGACGGAGAGTGCCATTCACCGGCCATCTGATAGCGCGTCATGTCCACGTCTATCATGGTGCCTTCTTCAGCATGCTCTTCGTCGTGCTCGTCTTCGTCGTGTTCATCTTCATCATGCTCGTCTTCATGATGGTGGTGATGACCTGGCACGCCATACTGGTTGTCGAGTTGTTCAACGGAAAAACCTATGAAGCCTTCGTCTTGAATATAGCTCAAGCCGGCAGTGAAATTGGTGGTTTCCATATCACTGCTGCCGAGTACGCCAGGGGTGTCGTCTTCATCAGGCTCTACAGATCCATAACCGGGAATATCTACGTCATCAGTATTGCGTTTGAAACCGTCGAAATGGAAAGCAAAATCCCCCGCTCCCGCGGTAACATCAACCTTGCCAAATTTGCCGTTGTCCACCGTGGAATAACGAAGCTCCGCTTCTCCTTCGGTTCCATAGGGCATTTCTTGCGGGATCCGTTTATCGACCACATTAACCACACCGCCAATGGCACCTGAACCGTATTGCAGGGTGGCCGGACCACGTAAAACTTCTACCTGGGTTGCACTGGACGTACTGGTCGCTACATTGTGATCAGGCCCAATACGAGACACATCGGACACATCTAATCCGTTTTGCACAATTTTCACCCGGGGACCACTAGCGCCGCGAATAACAGGACTGCTGGATACCGGCCCGTAGTAGGTAGAATGCACGCCAGGCGTACTTTTAAGGGTTTCACCTAAAGTAGGCTGCTGTTTGCGCCTTAACTCGTCTGCGCTAATCACTGAAACGGGAGTGACACTTTCCAGCACAGAGTTTTGCATCGCCGTGGCAGTTACCACGATATTTTCGATAGACGCTGGCGCTAAGGTAAAGTTAACCACCCGGTCTTGCTTTACGATACCCAAATCCTCGTCACCGTGAAGGTGTTTTGGAGAAGAAACGTGAATATGTACATCATCACTAGCAATGTCTTTTAATGTATAACGCCCTTGGTCGTCGGTAATATAAACCCGTCGCGAGCCTTCCAACGTGACCTCGGCACCGACAACAGGGTTGCCCGATTGATCTAAAACCTTTCCGGTAATCGTGGTGGCAGCGGCACTACCTGAAAAAACCGCCATTAAGGCCAGTGCGAGTGTTGTTCGATTATGCATTGAAATAAGATCCGTTATTATGTCGGGGTTCGATATGTTATAACATTCTTGAATAAATAAATGGCGAGGTCAATGATGTTCTATCGCATAAATCTGCAACTCAACATATGATACAATATAACATAACCGGAATGCAACAATGGCCGCCACACGTATTGTTACTTCGTTGTATTTAGGCGCGGGAAATAGGAAAAGTCATTACCTCTTCGATATGTTTCGCGTTGAGTTTTATCATCAGTAACCTGTCTATTCCCATCGCTACACCGGCGCAATCGGGCAAACCACCGTCAAGGGCACTAAGAAAGTATTCATCGACGGGTAATTCCGGCAACCCAAGTTGTTGCCGCTGCAGGTTGTCTCGGACAAATCGTTGTCGCTGCTCATGGCCGTCTGCTAACTCAAAAAAGCCATTGGCCAACTCGATACCTTTGAAATACACCTCAAAACGATCGGCTGTTCTCCCGTCAGATTCATTCACTCTGGCCAGTGCCGCTTGACTAACCGGAAATCCGAACACAAAACAAGGCACGTCAGCACCAATAACGGGCTCAATTGACAAACTAAACAGCAATTGCAGCAGGGTGTCGATATCATTCGGCAGGCCTGAAGGCATATCGATATTTTGTGCAATTGCGACAGCCTGAAGTTCGGCTACACTAGCGGTAAGTGGGTCAATGTCAAGCTGCTGCTGGAACACTGCCTGATAGCTAATTTTCTGTGCCGGTTCAGTACCCAGCGTAAGTTGTAGTAACGCGTCCATTTCCATCATTAATTCACGATGGGTAAAACCCAGGCGATACCATTCCAACATGGTAAATTCGGGGTTGTGATAACGACCAGCCGCCTCGTGTCGAAAAGCCTTACAAATTTGATAAATATCGCCGTATTCAGCGCAGAGCAGCCGCTTCATGGCATATTCAGGTGACGTTTGAAGATACAGAGTTTCCATTTTACCGGTATGACTTTCACTAAACTGGCTGGAGAATGCCGACAGGTGAACGTCAGTCACTGTGCCATGGCATAACAACGGCGTATCCACTTCCAGTGCGTCCCGTGTTTCAAAAAACTGACGAATTTGCTTTAACAGTGTCGCCCTGGCCTTCAGGTTTTTAAGGCTTGCCGTTGGTTGCCACGCGTGAGGATAAGAAGTCATATGAAGTGAAATAAGGTGTGGTTTTTTCTGTTGCTGAGCATAGCGATGTGTCATTAACACATCGCCACACTCAAATCGTGCATGACTAAAAAGCTATTCAGTATGGCGTTTATTTCTGTGCACGAGACACGTATTCGCCTGAACGGGTGTCTACGCGAATCACTTCGCCTGTCTGAACAAACAGGGGAACTCGAACTACCGCTCCTGTCGACAAGGTCGCCGGTTTGCCGCCTGTCCCCGCCGTATCCCCTTTAAGGCCAGGATCCGTTTCTGTGATTTCCAGTTCGACAAAATTAGGGGGCGTAACGGTAATCGGAGAGCCATTCCACAGCGTAATGGTACAGATGTCGTTTTCTTTCAGCCACTTTACATTTTCTCCTACTGCTTTTTCATCCGCAGCAATTTGTTCGAATGTATCATTATTCATAAAGTGATAGAATTCGCCATCGGTGTACAGGTAAGCCAGTTCCGTATCCATGACGTCTGCGCCTTCAACTGATTCACCTGAACGGAATGTTTTTTCCAGAACTTTACCGGAAATCAGCTTACGGATTTTAACTCGGTTAAACGCCTGTCCTTTCCCGGGTTTCACGTACTCGTTTTCCAGGATGTTGCAAGGTTCGCCATCAAGCATAATCTTGAGGCCGCCTTTAAATTCGTTAGTGCTGAAAGTAGCCATATTTTTCTCTGCCCATACAAAAAGGTGTAAATACGAAGTGGCGCAAATAATACCTAAAAATCGGCTGTCTGTAGAGACAAACTGGCAAAAAGAATTAGCCTTGGCGTACACCACGCCAGAAGCATTATTAGATTACCTGGAATTAGACCGCGAAAAACTCGCCCATCACAGTGCAGCGCGTCGGCTATTCCCCATGCGGGTTCCCCGTCATTTTGCGTCCCTAATGGAAAAGGGAAATTGGCACGACCCCCTGCTTCGCCAGGTCATTCCCTTGTCTGAAGAATTTAAGGTAACGCCTGGCTACAGTATCGACCCTCTGGAAGAGCACAACACCGCGGGACAAGGCTTACTGCACAAATATAAAAGCCGGGTATTGCTAATTATTCGTGGCGGGTGTGCGGTAAATTGTCGTTACTGCTTCCGCAGGCATTTTCCTTATCAGGACCACGCGGTGGGTAAACAGGAATGGCAAACAGCCATCGAATATATCGCAAAAGACGCCAACATTAATGAAGTAATTTTCTCTGGTGGCGACCCATTAATGGCTAAAGATACTCACCTTGCCTGGCTTGCTGAGCGCCTTGCAGCCATCCCGCATATAAAACGTCTTCGCATTCATACGCGCTTGCCTGTGGTTATGCCGTCACGAATAGACAGTGCTTTCGAGCAATGGTTTACTGGTTTGCCACTACAAAAAATTTTAGTCTTGCACGCCAATCACAGCAATGAAATTAGTGCGCCATTGAAAGCACGCATGCATTCACTGCGAAGCAGAGGAGTGACGCTGCTAAACCAAGCGGTGTTGCTCAAAGGGGTGAATGACAGTGCTGACGCACTATGTGATTTACAGGAGGCTGTTTTCGATGCGGGCGTACTGCCCTACTATTTGTATTTGCTCGACAAGGTACAAGGGGCGAGTCATTTTGAAGTCAGCGACGAAAAAGCACGAAAACTAATAGCACAAGTAATAAAGCGTCTACCGGGCTTTTTGGTACCAAAACTCACCAGGGAGATTGGCGGCCAACCCGGCAAAACGCCTGTCGACTTACATATTCATCCGTAGATCACGCGTAGGTATCAACGTTGGCGCCCAACGAGGGATTTCCAGATGACGGTTTTGGTACGTCAGCTGCTGATTCCAGTAGCTGAAGCGTTGCTTTTCCCTCTTCCTGTTGCTGGCTTTTCGCCATTTTCAGAGAGGCCAACTCAAGCGACGCACCGGACGCTCCCGAGGCACTTGTACCTTGTAGATCCATACCAGTTTCCTTTGTTACTTGTAGCAAAGTGAAAAAGTAGGCAGAATTGCCCACCTTCGAAGGTTATCGGCCTTACTCTGATTAACTTTAGCACAATATACAGGAACGTCATGCAGGCGATTAACGAACAACTTCGCGAAACTCTTCAGGTATTATACAGAAAAGCCATTGATGCTGATGCCACGCTAGATGCCCTTCAACAGGCACAGAAAGGCAAGTTTCAGTCTGTGTTTGCCGACGACAGCGGGTTTACCACCCAAGCCAAACGCTTTTCACCCTACGTCGAAGAAATCGCCCAGGACTGGCAGGAATTAAAAGATACAGACGACGAAACGTTCAAGGCCGGCCTGGCGCCTTTGATCAGGAAGATTGAGCTAGCTTTAAAAACATTGAACCAGTTTCAGTCAGTTGGCAAAAACTAAAGCCCGGTTGTCTGATACAAGGGTATGGCAGATAAACGCGTTTTAATTTCTTCGACTTCCTGTAGATACGCTTCACTATCGACTTTTTCAAAGCGTTCCACAAATTCCGCTTTTGACAACCCTTCTACAATACCTTCGATGGGGGGCATAATGTCCCCCTCCTGGTGTAACCTGGCCAACTTAATCTGAAAGTCAACGGCAGTGGCCGGTGTGGTACCTACATCTGCAAAAGCGACACCTGCCATGTCAGCAGTAAGATCGACAAAAGAATACCCGCTGCCCCCCATTGCCCTATCCATGAGTTCTTTAAACTCGCCAATTGCCAGGGTAACTCCCTGTTCACTAAGTACCTTAAGCGCAGCTGAAATAATAAAGTGACGGGCTAAATCGTTTCGCCCCCGCAAGGTAGGTAGTGATGCGGGTCTTAACGCTTTGTCTGCGTTAGGCTGCACATCGCCAACAAAATTAGCCACCCTGTGATGGCCAACAAAAATGGCCAACGCCAGAATGGCAGCGCGATTGTGTTCCACGGCGTTATTTGAGTTGCTGCGTTGTTTTACCCGCTTCATCAATAAACGGATGTAATCAGTGAGGGGCTGTGGTGTATCAGCCAAGGCAATGTCCTGCCAGGAAATATAGCGCAAATAATACGCAGTCAGATCGCGCAAGCCGTCATCCTGTTCCACGGAAAGGCCGTTTTTAACTTCATTGAGCTGCTTCAAAAAACCGTCCAGTGGCTGCAAAGAAATAGCCACCTGTTCATGTGTCATACTTACCTGCTCTACCTGCAGACGAGCCTGGGTCGCAATGTCGCTGTCGGTCCAGCGATTAACCAACCACTCAACTAAGCTGACAGCCATGTCACCAGGCAATCGAAGATCTCCGATTTTAACGTTGCCCAGCGAAAAGCGTTCTGCCGGTAATACGGTGGAATCGATGTTCAAATAGCCATCAAAAAAAACGACTGGCAATGCAACGCTAAATTGCACTCTGGTGCCTTCGGGCGCAATGGCCACCGCACCGCGAAAGTCAGGCTTTGCCCGTTGAAGAAAGCCGACGATAGAATCTATTTGCTGACGATTTACAACGATGTCGTGGGCCTGATGGCGATCGCGGATACTCGATTCGATTTGTGACAGCAAGGCGTGGACCGTATCAGCATCGGCCAACTGCTCTGCGCCCTTTGCGTCTACCGAGGGCGAAGTTTCCACTATTAAAACCACAGTGCTGATAAATAACGCTATTAACAAGACTACTGCAATAAGTATACTTCGACCAATCCGCAACGCTTTTGCCCCTTATTTTCTGAGCCGCTATTTTTGGTGAATCCAGGAGTAAATACAACTCCTGAACCTAAAAAACTGTTACAGGACTTTGCCATGAGTTACTGTAACGAGGAAACAGAACGATTAACACTCCCTCGCGTACCAGGCCTGTAAAGAATGATACTTGGATGTGGCATCGGAAAAGTCGTGATGAGCCGAGTGTACCGTAGGGATCACCGCACAAGGCACGCCGGCGCGAACAGCTGCGCGCATGCCGTGCTCGGTATCTTCAATAGCAACACACTCCGAGGGGCTTCTGTTAAGCTTCTTCATGGCCAATTGATAACAATCCGGGGCGGGTTTACTGTGTTTAACGTCCTCCACAGATACCGTAGCTGAAAACATGTGTTTTATACCTCGCGCAGTAAGGGTACGCTCAACAGATATACCGCTACCACCGGTAACAATAGCCAGTTGAAACCCTGCGTCATAGCATTTCTTCAGTGTTTCAACCGCATGGGGCATCAGCGGAAATGGCTGCTCTTTAAGGTATGCTCTTGTTAAAAAGTGCTTTTCTTCTGCCAGTTTCTCTGCTGGCACGGCAAGGGTAAATGTGTTCACCACATCAATTGCATTTTGCGCCACAGGTATTCCTGCCATGACATTAGAATAAAAATCGGCGGAGATATGGGCTCCATACTTAGCAACCAGGGTTTGCCAGATTTCAAAATGGGCATGTTCAGAATCGATCAGTGTACCGTCGTGATCAAACAAAATGGCTCTAGTGGCAGCGGTTACGGCGGATTTCGCTGGCATACATCTCTCCTTTCTTTCAAACTTAGCATAGTTTAGACCTATCTACAGCTACCATACCGCCATCTTTGATATCGCGGCGACACTTTATCGCGCAAACGCGAAATTCAACGCAAAGTAAGCGAGAAACTGTCAACAAAATTTACGCACAAGCAAAACAGATTAAAAAAAATACTATTTAACAATAGCTTACATATTGGCACCATTCATGCTTAAACCTATACATAGTCCTGGGCATTGAGTACGGGAACACAAACGTAGTACGGAGTTTCTCATGATAAATATCAAACAACTTGTAACAGCAGCCACGTTAAGCTTGTGCAGCTTGATCTCTCAAGCGAGCGTGATATCTCTCGATTTCGAGAATATTGCCCCATACCCCAATACGAACAATGTCCTTATTCAGGAATTTTACAATGGCGGCACGTCCAGTATCGGTACTAGTGGTACTGATTTCGGGATCAGTTTTTCTGCCAACTCATTGTTAGTTTGCCTTAACAGCACAACAGAATTCTGTTCCAATGCCTCAAGGGGCGGCATGGCACCAGATTCAGCTGAAGGTGCTTTATTTTTCCTCACTGGCTCTGCTTCGATTATGAACGTAGCGGCAGGCTTTGACACTGGCTTTTCGTTTAACTATGTTTCTGTATCTCAAGCCGGTTCTGTGTCGGTGTTCGATGACGTAGACGGAACAGGCAACCTCCTTGCAACAATCAGCCTTTCTCCCAATGCGGGAAGTTGTCCTGGTTACAGTGCTACTTTCTGCCCGTTTTCAGCGGTTGGCGTATCGTTTAGTGGTACCGCAAAGTCAGTTTCTTTTGCCGGTGTAGCAGATCAAATTGCATTCGATGACATTACATTCGGTTCAGCAACGCCAGGCCCTCAAGTTGGCGTTCCCGCACCGGCATCATTAGGCCTGTTGGCAGCCACCTTGCTGGGTTTACGCTTACGCCGTAAAGCCTAATCCACATCTCTTTTACCGAGATCCAAACGGAGCGCAATTGCGCTCCGTTTTGTATTTCTAACAATGCTATTGGCTTCTAGCCATTTCGAGTGATTTCAAAAACAATAACACTGTAGTTACCGCCTTACCACCTGCTACTTCAGTTGTTTACCCTATTCACAGGGAACGCGAATACGATTGTACTTGAGCGAGTCAAACTTACGAATGTAGACTACCAAACCAAAGCCTCTGCGTTTAACTAACAAGCCTCGACAACAAGAGAATAACCATGCAACCTCACGACCACTCCCCCCTTGACGATTTTATTGAGTTTCCAGAACAGGACATGCTATCCCGCAGTACCGACTTCTTATCAACTATGCGTCGACGCCATAGTGTTCGCCAGTTTAGCGACCGACCGGTAGACCGAGCGGTTATCGAAAACTGTATTTTGACGGCTGGTACGGCACCAAGCGGTGCGAATCATCAGCCCTGGCATTTTGCCGCCATTCATTCCAGTTCGGTAAAAAAGAAAATTCGGCAGCAGGCAGAAGCCCACGAACGGGGCTTTTACGAAGGGCGCGCCGGTCAACAATGGCTGGATGATCTGAAGCCTTTAGGCACTGACGCGAATAAACCTTACCTTGAACTGGCACCTTGGTTAATTGCCGTTTTCAGCCAAAAATCAGGGGAAGCGGAGGCAGGTGAGAAACGTCAGAATTATTATGTCCATGAATCTGTGGGTATTGCGGTTGGCATGCTTATTACAGCTTTACACAATGCGGGGTTAGCCACACTCACCCACACGCCTAAGCCAATGAACTTTCTAACTGAAGTTTGTCAGCGCCCTGATAATGAACGGGCATACATGCTAATTGTTGCAGGCTATCCGGCTGATAATGCGACAGTGCCAGCCCATGCAAGGCAGAAAAAAGGCTTGGACGAAATCGCCAGCTTTCTCTAAATGAACCGCGCACTGTATTCACGACATCAAAATAGAGGACGAAATTATGTTTAAGTGGCAATGCGCTAGCTTCGATGAACTCTCAACTCATCAGCTCTACGCCGTTTTGCAAGCAAGGGTGAACGTATTTGTAGTGGAACAAAACTGTCCCTATCCCGAGTTAGACGATAAGGACCTTCACCCAGAAACCCGTCACCTTATCGGTTACCGCAATGACGACATCGCTGCTTACGCCAGATTACTTCCGCCCGGAATAAGCTACCCCTCAGTGAGTATTGGCAGAGTACTTACCACGGAAAAACACCGGGGAAACAAACTGGGCTATCAACTTGTAGAAGAGGCAATCAACCAGTGCACTGCCCTTTGGCCAGACACTGCCATTGAAATTGGGGCCCAGGAACACCTTGCCCACTTTTATGAAAAATTTGGCTTCAAGCCCACGTCTACCATGTACCTGGATGACGGCATTCCGCACATTGATATGAAACGGCTGGTTTAACTTGTTCTGTTGCATTGAGCCCGCGAACGCAACGGAGACTTGTCACTACAATAACGAATTTGCTAAAAGCGTACACTCTAGCGACAAAATGTCCAAAAATTATACACATCGATATAACTAATCAAGTAAGTGATTGTTTTTAAAACACTGTCATGTAGGTATAGATATTGCTAAATACTTCATCGTAAACTGTGATTTCTGAATTCTTATCAAGGTCGCTATTGTAGGCAAAAAGGCCTTTTTAAAGTGTGCAGTGAAGCCAACTCGTTAACTCAATGGAATATTTATTATGACTAAACACTCGAAAAGCCGACTGGCTAGAGTACTTGCAGGAGCAGCATTAACGGCCGCGGCGGCTACAGTAGATGCATCTGTGATTGTATTAGATTTTGAAGGCGTCGGAAACAACGCGAATATAAATGATTTTTACAATGGTGGGACGGATAGCCTGGGCAACTCTGGCGTCGATTATGGCATTCAGTTTGGTTCAAACTCATTAGGCCTTGTTGATCAAGATGCCGGAGGCGGTGGTAATTTTGCCAATGAACCTTCCAGTGATACGGTTATGTTCTTCCTCACAGGAACTGCAGTGCTAAATTATACACCTGGGTTCGACACGGGCTTCTCATTTTTCTATTCATCGTCTACAACTGCATCAGTTTTTGTGTATGACGGTTTAAATGCGACGGGCAACCTACTAGCGACGCTAAATTTATCGGCACAACATACTGACAACTGTTCAGGTGATCCTACAGGTACCTTCTGTAACTGGACGGCTGTGGGCGCTAGCTTCGCCGGTACTGCATACTCAATAGATTTCGGTGGCACAGTTGACCAGACGGGCTATGATGATATCACTTTTGGTTCTGCAGACGCCGGCGGTGTGAAAGTAGCCGAGCCTTCAGGTTTAGCATTATTGTTGATGAGTTTAGGGCCTTTGGCGTTTAGCCGGGCGCGACGCAAGGCGCAGCGTCGGGTCGCGTAAACAGTATTCGGGCTAGTGTCTGCTGAACTAGCCCATAAATTATCGTGCTGTACATGGTGGTTCGTGGGGCTGAACAGTAAAATTTTACCTACAGCACCACTTCCGCCATATTTCCTTTACTTTCAAGCCAGGTTTTGCGATCACCGGCGCGCTTCTTGGCCAGTAGCATATCCATGGTTTCCATCATAGAGATATCGTCGTCGATGGTCAGTTGAACCAAACGACGGGTGTTGGGATCCATCGTGGTTTCCCGCAACTGTATAGGGTTCATTTCACCTAACCCTTTAAAACGTTGTACGTTTACTTTGCCGCGTTTTTTCTCTGCTTCAATACGATCCAAAATGCCCTGCCTCTCACTTTCATCCAGCGCATAATACACTTCTTTACCCACGTCGATACGAAACAGTGGCGGCATAGCTACATAAACGTGCCCAGCATTCACCAGTGCACGGAAATGCCTTACGAATAAGGCACATAACAGGGTGGCAATGTGTAAACCGTCAGAATCAGCATCAGCCAGAATGCAAATTTTACCGTAACGCAACCCTGATAAGTCTGATGAGTCCGGGTCTATACCCAGTGCCACAGAGATATCGTGAATTTCTTGCGAAGCCAGCACCTGAGAGGAATCCACTTCCCAGCTGTTCAAAATCTTACCACGCAAAGGCATGATAGCCTGAAATTCTCTGTCGCGAGCTTGTTTAGCAGAGCCACCGGCAGAATCACCTTCCACCAAAAACAGTTCGGAATGGTTAATATCCTGAGAAGAACAATCGGTAAGTTTGCCGGGTAATGCGGGACCTTGTGTGACTTTCTTCCGCGCCACCTTTTTGTTTTGTCGCAACCGGCGCTGAGCATTGCTAATACACATTTCTGCCATTGCTTCGGCAATATCTGTATGTTGGTTTAACCACAAGCTAAACGCATCCTTGACGACGCCCGATACAAAGGCGGAGGCCTGACGACTCGAAAGCCGCTCCTTTGTTTGCCCGGCAAATTGTGGGTCCTGCATTTTCGTCGACAAAATATAGGCACAACGGTCCCAAATATCATCGGGTGTAAGTTTCACACCTCTTGGCAAAAGATTTCGAAATTCACAAAACTCGCGCATAGACTCCAACAACCCTTGTCGCAACCCGTTGACATGGGTGCCGCCTTGGGCGGTTGGAATTAGGTTCACATAACTCTCGGTTACCAACTCCCCACCTTCGGGTAGCCACATCACCGCCCAGTCAGCGGCTTCTGTATTACCGGAGAAAGTACCTACGAAAGGCGTATCTGAAGGTAGTGTTTCAAACTCTTTTACCGCCTGATATAAATAATCTCTCAAACCGTCTTCGAAATACCACTCGGTGGTTTCACCACTGACTTTGTTGTCGAAGCGAATGCGCAGTCCGGGACAAAGTACCGCTTTCGCCCGCAGGTTATGGGCTAAACGTGAAACAGAGAACTTCGCAGAATCAAAATACTGAGGATCTGGCCAAAAGCGCACCCGTGTACCAGTATTTCGTCTTCCACAGGTATCAATTACCCGTAACTCTTCCACTTTATCGCCATTGGCAAAGTCGATTTGATACACATTGCTGTTCCGGCGTATAACAACTTCTACCCGCGTCGAAAGCGCATTAACCACGGAAATACCCACACCGTGTAAACCACCGGAAAAAGCGTAGTTTTTGTTGGAGAATTTACCCCCGGCATGCAACTTGGTCATGATCAATTCCACACCGGATATTTTTTCTTCCGGGTGAATATCCACAGGCATTCCACGGCCATCATCAATGACTTCTAACGACTGATCTTCATGTAAAATCACTTTGATGGTACTGGCGTGCCCGGCTAAGGCCTCATCTACGCTGTTATCAATTACTTCCTGCCCCAGATGATTCGGGCGCATGGTGTCAGTGTACATGCCGGGCCGGCGTTTAACCGGCTCCAACCCATTTAGGACTTCAATCGCTTCTGAATTATACTGATTCGACATAATGCTGCTTATTTTGAGACGCTAATTATTATAGACACGGGCGTGTCATTCTCTAACGATGGTAGCAGGCCTGAGTGACCTCGGCAATTGAAACGATTTTGTTATTCCCGCCATCGCTATGCATGATAGCCAACAGTCAAATGGCGGGTCGCAAATACTTGAGAAGTCGACGCTTAATCGGCTTCCGCCCGAACCAGGCTGTTTAAATCATCCACCGTCAACTCGAGCGTTTCGCCATTAGTCCATGTAACTGTTACCAGGACGGGTTTATCGCAATCACCAATACCGAAATGCAGAACAGGGTTTGCACTTTGCGAATAGGCAGCCGAGGTTTGCCCGACCCGTTTAACCTGCGTGTAGTGACAAGCCGTGACTGACACACTGGCACCTAATGCTGGAACGCGATGTTCAGGCGAAGTCGGCACCGCGATTTGAACATAATCTCCACCGGCATGCGTATTCTTAAACAAATGCCATTGTCCCCGTTCGTTGCCCACCAGAAAATCCACCTTACCATCGAGGTTGTAGTCAATGGGTTCAATACCTAAACCAAGCGCCCCGAGTTCAGGTGTAATAATACCGTGAAAGGATTGTTCAACGAACTGTTTGCCTTTTTGGTTAACATACACAAGCGCTTGATTTGGATGAATTAAATCACCCTGCTTTATTACCACCATGTCGCTGAACCCGTCATTATTAATATCGGCAATCGCCGACGACACCGTATTGTGTAAATAACTAAGGCCCAGCTTCTCTGTCACATCGACATATTTGCCGCCGCGATTTTCCAGTAAAATGTCTTTTGCCGCTTCCGGCAAAGGGGATGACGGAAAACTTTCAACACCGTGAATAACCCCGGTAGAAACAGAAAAAGTATTTATCGCGAACTGCCATTGTTGATTCCCAATGTAACCAATATAGGCCCCTTTTTTATCAAGTGTATCGGGAAAGCCCAAAGCATCACTATTCACCAGCCGAACATCCCGTCCGATATGAGTTTCTCCCGGGAACGCATAGGGGTAGGAAGATTCGCCAATGAGTAAATCTTTAGATGGCCACTGACTTTGAAAATTGACTAATTCGATTACCGGTCCGGCTTTAAAAGGGGGAAATACGTAGGCTCCACGTTTCCAGTAGTACCCCAGCGTCTGTTCTTTCTGATCATAAAACGTTTGCCCGGCTTTAAGCTCTTTGGCACGGGTGACGAATAAGTCGTAATCACCATCGTTGTCGTAATCAATTTCATTGATGCTGGTAACATCTGTCAATGCAAAGGGGAATACCGAATGACTCACGGCGTCGTATTGAAAAGCTGCGGTAGCCTGAAATGCTTTCGTCTCGCCATTGCCGTATAACAGCAGATCTGGCAACCCGTCCTGATTTATGTCCGTGATGAGGGTTTTCTGGCCATCACCGAACACGGGTGGCAAACGGCTATGCTCGGTAAACTGCCCATTTTGAGTATTTTCGAATATGTAGTTTTCACTTTGTCCCTGCATTTCCTTTGACGGAAAAGCAAAGTTGATCAAATCAAGCCATCCATTGCCATCGAGGTCAACAAGTTTCACAGTACGGCCCCGCATAAAAGGCAAAGGCGTATCAAATTCAGCCACATTTAATATGTCCCGCGTCGGTGTAACACGAAATAACTTTGTATTACGCGCATTGCTGCCTGAGCCACCACCTCGGGATATGACAATTTCCACATTGCCGTCTTTATCAAAATCGGCAGCTGTAATCCCGTGCATATCTCCCATAATGAGATCATAGGGCTTTTGAAACCGCCCTTTGTTGTTCCACAGGATTTTGACACTGAAGCCGTGATCATTAAGCAATAAATCGGGAAATCCATCCTGATCTAAATCAGCCACTGTCGCCACGTCCCACTTGCGCAGATCCTCGTTAGGCAGTGGCAAATCCCGGTCCACCGCTTCGAACATTGCGGACTGTGCTCCCTCGCTGACAGTTGTTTCGGCCGCTGTACATCCCATACTGATGGCCGTCAGCAGAACACTGGTAAAAAAGGTTATATTTTTAAGAAATTTTGTTCTTTCCATTGCGCTTTATTCACCTCAATTGACAAAAACATTACCCGAGCGGGTCATGACACCACAAAAAATATAATATGTTATGATACATCATATGTTTATTTTTGTTAATAAATTCATGTCAACCGTGTTACTTATATGTGAATAGCCCAAAGTACATGTCTGACAATTTCGTTAACGCATGCTGCAGGCAGGGAAAAAAGCCAAGCTCAGACTGAAGGGTGTAAGGATGTTATATCCACACACATAGAACAAACCCGCAACTCAGCAGAAAAACAAACAAAGAGCCAGCCAAAACCAATGGTTTTACACCTACTTTCAATACCGGTGCCAGGTGCGTATGCAGCCCGAGTGCCGCCATTGCCATGGTAAGGAAAATATTATCAGCGAATAGTAAAGTACTGACCACTTCAACGGGCAGCACCTGCATAGAATTAATCCCACACATCGCTATAAAAAATACGGCAAACCAAGGAATGTGTTTTCCCTTGTCTGGTGTGTATTGCTTATTGTCGTTGTCGCGGTTAACAAACAACGAGAGCATCACTAAAAACGGTGCCAGCATCATCACTCTTATCATTTTTTCTACCACTGCAATATCTGCGACATTAGCGTTTACCGCAGAGCCTGCTGCGACTACCTGAGCGACCTCGTGAATCGTGGCACCTGTGTATATGCCAAATGCATCTTCACTGAGTCCCATATGTGTATACAGAAGCGGATACACACACATACTCAACGTGCCAAACAGCACCACAGTTGTCACCGCCAGTGATACTTTGTGGGCCTGCCCTTTAATCACAGATTCGGTAGCCAAAATTGCCGCCGCCCCGCAAAATGCACTGCCAGCTCCAATTAGCACCGTAGTTTGCAGATCGAGTTTGAGTAGCTTTTTGCCCACAAACAACGCTAAGGACATGACACTCAACACAATAAACAGATCGATAAGCACGCCTTGCCAACCCAGTTGTCCAATTTGGGCGAATGTAATACGCAAGCCAAACAGAATGACCCCCAGTTTTAACAAGTGACGCTTGGCGATGTTTACACCCCCGGAAAAGAAGTGTTCAGTGCGGTTCCAGACGGTATTCCCCAACAAAGCCCCGGCAATAATGGCAATAGTCAAACTACTCAGTCCTATTTGTTCACACAACGGTGAACTGGCACACCACATGGAAAAACAGGTCAGCAATGCCACTAAAATAAGACCAGCAGGTACTGAGTGAAAAAAACGCGCAGAAACGGGAATAGTAACCATAGTCGAAGACGCCAGTGTAATAACTTGACAAAAGAGTACGAATCCATGAATCATAACTCAAATATTATTAAATCATGATTAGATAACTATTACTTATGAATTTAAATATCAGCGCACTTCGCATTTTTTATTCTGTTGCTATGGAGGGCAGTTTCACCCGTGCAGCAACTACACTGTGTATCAGTCAACCGGGAGTTTCCAAAGGCATCAAGGAATTAGAACAGCAAATTGGTCTATGCTTAATCGAACGCTCAGCCAGAAGCCGAACGCTGCGCCTAACCGCCGCCGGTGAATCTCTATTTGCTCACGCCAGAAGTATTTTTGCTATTGAAAAATCGGCGATCACTGAAATGCAGGCGCTCGTTGATATTACCGCGGGTTCTTTGACAATAGGGGCCAGTACTACCGTAGCGGGATATTGGTTAGCTCCTTACATAGCCGAATTTAAAAAACAACATGCCGGCATCAGCATAGACGTAATCGTCGGAAATACCGCTCACATAGAGCAAAAGTTACTGGACGCAGCCATCGATATTGCGTTGGTGGAAGGGCAACCCAACCAACCCAGTATCAAGGCTTCGCCGTGGAAGAAAGACGCCATGAGTTTGTGGACAGCGCCAGGACAAACGTTTGACCCCAATCAATGTACCTGGCTGTTACGAGAAGCAGGCTCGGGCACCAGAGACGTGGCTACATCACTGATTGTGAAAAACAACTGGAAAATAAAGGAAGAGATTTGCATTGGTAGCAATGAAGCTATTGCTCGGGCTGTGGCGTCGGGACTGGGCGTGGCTTTTTTACCCGATGTCGTGTGTCAGGAACTTTATGAACTAAAACGTTTGATCAGGATAGACATGCGAACTGCTCTTCATCGCAACTTATATGAACTCACATTAGAAAAAAGGCCACTCGCGCCAGGCGCAAGGGCCTTTTCAAACTTACTCAATAGTCGTGCAGAAATCTTATAACCTATTTGCTAGTGAGGTTGATTTTGCCCTGATACGCGAAGGCTATAATTACATCCGATCAGAGCTAAGGTATTATGAAGAAGTCTGATGTGATAAATTGTTATCGGGCTGGAATAAAGGAATGAAATTGTTGTTACGCTTATCTATCTTTTTGTTTTTAATTTACTTTGCGACTGATTTTGCCTTTGCTGCCGAATCGGATAAATGCGTAAACTGTCATCGTCAGGAAGTGGCTGATTGGGCTGTGTCTGACCACGGAAAAGCCATGTTACTCCCTTCTGACGATACCGTAGTGGGAGACTTTAACCAAGCGCATGCCTCTCACTTTTCCCAGCAAGCCACATTTTTTAAGAAAGGTAATAAGTTTCTCATATCATTTACCGAAGGTAATAAAACGACGGAATACGAGGTCAGTTACACCTTCGGTCACTACCCGTTGCAGCAATACCTCATTGCCACAAAAGACGGCAAATATCAGGTATTCCCCTTTTCATGGGACAGTCGCCCTGCCAAAGAAGGAGGGCAACGCTGGTTTCCCAACTATCCCGAAGAAGATATTGCCAGTAATGATCGACTCCACTGGTTGCAACCCATGCAAAATTGGAACGGCATGTGTGCAGACTGTCACTCATCAGGCCTCAAACGACAATTCGATATCGACAAAGAAACATTCAACACAACCTATGACGACATTAACGTCTCATGTGCATCCTGCCACGGCGATATGACCGCGCACGCAGACAACCCTTCCGCTGAAAACCACAGCGGGCAGATTGCATTGTCGTTAAAAGAACAAAAAGCGTTGGGTCAATGGTTGCTTAGTCCCAAAGATAAAATAGCCCATTGGGAAGGTGAACCCAGAAACAATAAGTTTATGGATACCTGTTACGGCTGTCACTCTCTGCGCTCACCATTAACAGACGGCATTGACCCTTCAAAGCCGTATCTGGATCAATTTACGCCGTCTTTGCTTACGCCACCGCTATACCACGCCAATGGCCACATAAAAGAAGAGGTGTATGTGTATGGCTCTTTCCAGCAAAGCAAAATGTTCGAAGCGGGCGTAAATTGTGTAGATTGTCACAACCCACATACTATGAAAATAAAAGTGGAAGGTAATGGCCTTTGCTTGCAGTGTCATTCTGCTGAAGCCTACCAACAGGAGACACACACACACCATCCACTCGACAGCACTGGTAGCGAGTGCGTGAGTTGTCACATGCCGCAAACCACATACATGAGTGTAGATGCCCGCCGAGATCACAGCTTTAGCATACCTAATCCCGCAGTATCAGCCTCAACGGGCGCACCTAATGCCTGTCTAAATTGCCATGAAGAACAATCTAATGACTGGTCGCAAACCCATATTACTACGTGGTTTAAAGACAGCACTAGCTTTACCACATCAGAGTCACAATACGTCGCCATTATGCACGGACGTGTGACAGACAAAAACGCAATGCTGAAACTAGCCAGTGATACATCGCTGCCCATTATCAAGCGCGCGACACTGCTTGCCATGCTGCCACGTACCGTGAGCGCATTGAACAATCGTGAGTTAGCAAACTTCCTCGTTCATGATGCACCACTCATTCGCCTAGCCGCTGCGCAGGCCGCAGTGCTATTGCCAGACTCGGAAAGACCAAAATCACTCACGCCGTTATTGTCTGATCCATATCGTGCGGTACGCGTTGCTGCGGTCAATCAACTTGTCGGTAGTGGCCTGAAAACGGCTGACTATCACCGGGCATTAAGCGAACTGTTTGCAGCAAACGATGCGAACAGCTGGCGTGGCGAAGGTAATCTGAACCAGAGCCTGGCGGCGTTTGCTAATGGTGATGTAACCACCGCCGAACAGCGCCTGCAAACGGGTATTTCCGTCGATCCATACTTCGAAGCAAATTATGTAAACCTGGCGGAGCTTTATCGCGCACGGGGAGAAACAGAAAAAGAAGAGGCGCTACTGAAACGAGCACTTGATGCTATTCCCAACAGTGATATTTTACATTACAGCATGGGCATGTATTTGGTGCGCAACCAGGAGAAAGTCAGCGCCGTACAGCATTTCAAACAAGCAAGTCGCCTGGCGCCAGCCAACCCCAGAAACTGGTACATATACGCACTTGGTTTGGACAGCATAGGAAAAACCAAAGAAGCCATTGCAATACTTAAGCGGGTAGTGACAAAACAAGCCGATCCCTCACTGATTCAGTTAGGTTCGAGTCTGGCGCAAAAACAGGGCGACACGACGTCGCTACACTATTTTATGCGCTTCAGGCGGTAGATGCGAAACGCTTGACTTACGTTAAATACCTGCCTCCGCTTGCCCGTTTACTGTGAAAAGTCAGGTACAAAAAAAGGGCTCATCCTATGAGCCCTTTGAGACAAATTTTTCCAGTAATTTACTCGCCAACAGGCACCACACTGTAATCGTCAATAAGCAGGCTTTCTCCTGCGGGTAAGCCATAGATTTCCCACAGTGTAAAAACATCGGTAACCTGGTTCCACGTATCAGGAACCGACCACGCCCGTTCACCGGTTTCATCGTTAACAAATTCAATATACTGCCAGTCCGTAGAGGCGTCGAGTTCAGCTGAAAATGTCGTTCCGCCCCCAGGAGTAATCCGCCCGCTGTAGCCAGCAGCACCGTCGGGGATCCCTTCGTAGACCCATGGCACTATGGTATGCGTTAGTGTAACGGGCTCCGCTGGCACTGAATTGAGTTTTACCCACACCGCGTACTGATAGGTTTTGCCAACCGACGCTAACCCCTGTCCATAGGTTGCACTGTACCAGTTGCGTTGCTTATTCCATACCTCTTGGGCAACCCGGGAATACGGAACGCCTTCTTCCGTCAATACAGTACCCGCTGTTACTTCAACGGCGCTACCTGAACCAGATACACTGGTACCAGTAGCGACTGCAGTGGCATTGCCTTTGTAGGGAGCCCCCGCACCATCAAGGTTAAAATCGGTATTAAAACCTGCCGCATGAGCCGATTCACCTGGCGAGCACATTGCATTCGCTACGGTAGTAAGGTCAATACGCTTGCCCGCCACATCGGTCAATGGGGTAGCGCCGGTATCGCCGCTCGCCAACGATACCTGTACCGTGGTCAATGCCCCCACCTCGGATGGCATCTGAAACACACCAGTGGCACCAAATCCATCCGCTTCACTGCGAATAAACGGCATATCGACATCGTTGGAAGACGTCCAGTCATAGGTATAACTACCATTTAACGTATGATTTACCACCACTGGTTCAACACGAACCCCTGCGGCAACACAAGCCGGAACCGCTTTAGTTCCCAATGATGCACCCAAATTGTCTTTGTCATCGTTACTCACAACCAAACTAAATGCAGCTGTAACCGTGATCATAGCGGTAGCTTTCGCTTCGGGATTATCAACACTGGCCGCAGTAAACGTCGTTTGCCCGGTGGAGAGCGCAGAAATCACACCGTCTTCGTTGATTGTCGCTATAGACGGATCTGCCACCGTGTAAACCAATGAATTATCACAGGCAAAAGCGGGCATCGTTGAAGCAACAACCTGAGCTTGTCCACCAGCTGGTATTTCAATGTCAGACGCCACAACTTCAGCTACCGGATCGTCCTTGGCATTCACAGTTATAGAAATGGTACGTCCTGGTGCGTCTACGCCTGGTGCATAGTCGTAACCATGGTCAATCGCATAGCTAACAAGAAAGGTTGCAGATTGAGGAAAGTCTCTGTTCCCATCCCCGATAACATTTCCATCAGCGTCCTCTGCGCCAATATTGTCTGTGCTATCACACTGCCGCAAGCTATTGGAAAACGCATCTGTATCGACCAGTAGGGCTCGTCCGTCGTCTGATAGCCGAAAAGGCGAAATGGTTTGGTTCGCAACGGTATTTGAGGGGGCTTGTGGGGTAACGAAATTATTCTGCGCGACAATCTCCATTTGACCGATGTTAATCACGCCGTCGTAGCTTACTGCTGCCTCTCCCCCAATAGTAACGCCAGAGAGCAAATCGACGCGCTGTACACCGCTTTCCTCATCAAAGGTTGCCGCTACAGGATCATTAGCGATAATGAGTTTGTCGGAAGAATTAAAGTTGGGATCATACCCATCGTCACTGCCTCCACCACACGCGGTTAATAACACACACACTGAAGCCAAAGACAATGTATTTACCAGTAAGTTGTATTTCATCTTACTTCTCCAAATTTTTTGTGGCGACAGCATTTACCGGGCTGTCGCCTGAAAACCAATAAACGTTAGAAAGTGCCGCGAATACCCAGACGGAACTGGCGACCGGTTCTAAATGCTGACACCGTTCTAGCTGTGGTAATGCTGTCGTCTTCAATGACGTTTCCTTCGTCAAGCACAACCGTTTGATCGTTTGGATTCGATAAATCGGTGGTATTCGAACTGGCAAAGAACACGCGACGCAAATCATCGGTAAGGTTCAGTGCCTGGAACGTTAAGGTCAGGTTCTCGGTTAATTTGAAGTTTGAGCTAAAGTCCAAACGGTGAGTGGCGTCTTGCCACGTAGCTCCGCCTTGTGCCCCCTGACTAACCAGCTGTACATCGTTAAACCGATGCGCTAAGCGCAGGCTGATACCGTCTTTTTCCCAAAACAAAGTAGTATTGGAGGAATACTTTGGCGTATACGGTTGAGGCAATGGCTTAAACTGCAAGCCAGTGGTACCAATTTCTTCCACGTCTCTCTCTGAATCCTGATAGGTGAAATTTACACTCGCACCTAATCCGGAAAGCAAGCCTGGCAAGAAGTCATAGTTTTGTGTATAGCCCACTTCCAGCCCTCTGATATCTGCCCCTTTACTATTTATGACCGTATTCACATTCACCACATCACACTCTATATTCCACTGGTCAAAGAAGCCTGCGGTATAGCGACGCGGCATACAGTCATCGGCATCTCCCGGCGTTCTGTTTTCATCGAAAGGCAATAGTAAGTCAGCACTTTGCAAATCGTATTCAGTACGAACATCCCGGTAGTGATAAGGAATGACCACCTGCTCTTCAAAATCCTGCATATCTTTATAGAATAAAGCCACGGACAATAAGCCAGACTGATTGAAGTACCATTCGTACGATACATCAATATTGGTAGAGGTTAGCGGTTTAAGCTGCGTATTACCTGCCGAGCCAAATGAAATTCCCCACTGCGACTCTGTGATCTGCGTACGAGGATTAAGCGAATCAAAACGCGGACGCGTCATCGTTCTGCTCACAGCGAAACGCCCTATCATTTCTTCATTGATGGCGTAATTAATATTCAGGCTGGGCAGAAATACATCGTTTTCCCCATCGTTAGTCACGAACGCTGTGCGGTTTTGCACCTCATTGCCCGAACCTTGTGGGCCGGTAAACGTGGTAGTGCGATCGAGGAATGGCCAAATGTGACCCACAATGCCAAATCGCGCCCACAGACCTGCATTGGTTTGCACGAGGTTGCCATCTTGATCATAAATCAATGCGGGCAGCGGGTTGTTCTGCGTAATATTGCCGTTTTCATCAGTAAACACTAAGCGGTTTACATCAGGCCCGACTTGCCCATCAGCACCAGGAATGAGAAACGCGTTGTTCACGTTATCCCACGGAATGGTATTATCGAGCTGTCGGTTGTACGCATGGGTGATTTGCCACGCCCAGCAGTTCGACAGTTCGGCCTCATTTTGAGGTGTATAACGCACGTCGCCCACACCACTGGGCGCAACCCCCATAATGGCGTCCGGACAGGCATCGAGGTTCATATTCGCCAAACCGCGTTCCACAAGAAGGTTATACGGGTCAACAACCTGAGGAGCACGGATAAAGTTTATCCCACCGACACCGGTTGCCGTGGTTTCGTCTCTCACATATCGCAGACCTAGGTTACCGTTTAACCTGCCGCCAAAACCTTCAAAATTCACTTTGAAATACGCGGCAATAGTATCTGTTTCAATGTCTCGCGTACCGCTGATATCTTCGCGAAGCCCAACTTCACTGGCATCTTTTCCCGCCAGCAACTCCAATGCTTTTTCAGCATCGAGTAATGGCCAGCCTCCAAAAAAAGCCGCTGAACGATCTTGTTGAATATCCTCGCCGAAATTATCATACGGAAACGCATCGCCAGAGAGCATATCAGCCAGTCTAATTGACGCCATACCACGCACTTCAAAATCGGCGTTTGGATCGTCTAAGGCAATCAGATCTTCACCATTAGTGGTAATGCGGTTTTGTATAGACACTTGTTTTGAGCGGTTAGCCCACTTACCGCCAAACTGCACCGACCTGACGTAGTCGCTATCGAACAAATATTCAAAGTTCACAAAAACAGACTTGTTTTCATCTTCCAGTCTGTTCTTTCTGAACACCAGACTACCCAGGTGGTTGTGCTGCATATCGAAGGGGTTAAAGCGACTGGTAACATAAGTGGCAGAACCATCCAGCGCATCGAAAACCCCTGGAGTAATACCTGTGCTGTAGGAACACTGCGAAGGATTACCGTTCGCGCAGTCGTAACCTACGGGCTCCCATATTTCATCTGGCATCCCCATGACTACCTCGCGCCCCGCCGTTCCCCACGTATTAGTGGACATACTGATGAAGCGATCATCCTCGTCATCATCTGGAGTTTCATCAGACGTTTTAGAATAGCCTAATGTCATATCCATGCTCAGGTTATCTGTCAGTACATAATCCAGTTTGAGGGTTGCCACGTCAGTCTCAATTTCCCGCAGACCATTAGCGCGCACAAAATTACCGGCGGTGGATTTTGTTCTGGAGGTTTGAAGCGTGTTGGTCGTTAAATCTACCCCTAAGTAATCAGCCGGGTGATTTAGCGCCGCCAATGGCGCCATGTTCAGTCGTAGCTGGTGGTAATCACTCAAGACTTCCTGAGTGGTATGGGTAAGATCGAGCTGAATATCTAAGTTTGAAGTCGGCGCATACTGAAGCCCCGTGGACAGGGAGAAGCGATCACGCTCAGACGTGCTTAACGTAAAGTCGACAAAGTTGCGAGCCAGTACAAACAGGTCACCCTCGTGAAGCGTTTGAGACGACGGGTCGTAATCGAGCAGTGACTCAATGGGGTTCAACAGAGGATTGCCATCGTCGCCCACCATCACCTGCCCTTCGGCATCGCGCTGATAGCCTAAGACACGGATAGGGTTGCCCGTTGCATTGTCATAGGCGATACGGCCGCCAGTATCACCAAAGTCATCAATAGGAATAGCTGCTAGCCAATTCGTATTGATGCGGTCTTCCCGGGTTTTCTGCTTGTCCTTGGTAGCCGTAATAACGAAACCAAAAGTATCATCGAGAAACTTATCCGCGTAGCTGGCGTTTAATCGATAATCGTTTTCGCTGGAAAACTCATTATATCGCCCTTCTGCAGTAAAAGAGCGGCGAGGTTTATTCAATCGCAGAGGTTTTACAGTGTTTAGTACAACCGTCCCCCCTAAAGAACCTTCATCCTGATCGGCAGCGGCCGTTTTTAGCACGTCTATAGACGACAAGATATCAGACGAGAAGGTACTCAAATCAACGGAATTGTCGTTGGTCGCCGTTGCACTTGAACCGTCGGTACTCAAGCCGCCTGTTAATGCTACGCCGTTCATGGATATCTGGTTCAGAGAAGGGCCTGCGCCGCGGATAGACACACGCGTACCTTCCCCCGCTTCTTCCTGAACGGTTACACCGGTAACTCGGGATAACGCATCCGCAATGTTTTGGTCTGTTGATTTACCCACGTCTTCTGCGTGAATAGAATCCGTTACACCATCAGAGAAGCGCTTGGCGTTAATTGACTTCTGCAAGCTGCTTTTAAAGCCCTGAACTTCAATGATTTCTATTTCGTCATCCTGTTCAATAGCAACATTATTATTTTGCTGCTGAACCTCGATGTCGGTTTTATCTTTTTCTTCATCTTTCACTTCCTGTGCGTGCAACTGGGGACCCAGTGACATCATCACACTGAAAGAGATTGCAGTCAGTTTGAACTTTCGTTTCATGTGGTTTCTCCACTTTTTTTATGGGTGTTTTGCGCCGGCCAGGTAGCGCAAAACACTTATAGTGCGTTCTTGTACACGAACGAAAAATCAGCTTTGTATTTCGTCTTACCCAAGCAATGTAAGCTTCTTCCGTAGAACGCGTTTTTCAGGAATTAATCAATGAGTACAGACACCCGCTTGTTGGTATAAAACTCCTGCAAGCTGTACTTCGAACAATCTTTACCTACGCCGCTTTGCTTAAGTCCACCATGGGGTAACTGTACGGAATAATGCGCCTCGTTTACGCACACACTTCCCGCTCTAATACCCTTGGCGGCCTTAAACGCTTTAGTCAAACTGCTGGTATACACATAGGCAGCCAGACCAAATTCAGTATTGTTAGCTTTAGCAATCACATCGTCGCAATCGGAGAATGGAATAATGGATAACACGGGACCAAACACTTCTGTTTGCGCCACCGACATGGATTCGCTCACACCGGACAAAATGGTAGGTTTAAGATAAAAACCGGCTTTCTCTTCGGGGATTTCGCCACCTAACTCCACTTTTGCGCCCGCTTCTTTAGCTTCTGCAATAAGTGCAACAATCCGGCTCCGCTCTTTTTCACTGCTCAAAGGTCCCATGAGACGCGCACCGGCATCACCAGTTCCCAGCGTCAGTCCTCTCGCGCGTTCCACAGCCAGTGCGGTAAATTTTTCAACCAGTGATTCATGAACAAAACAGCGGTTGGGCGATACGCAAACCTGGCCAGAGTTGCTGAACTTGAGATCCACGATATCTGTCACGGCTTTTTCAAGGTTGGCATCGTCATACACCACAACCGGTGCGTTTCCACCTAACTCTACAGAGAAATGCTTCACACTGGTGCATGCAGTTTTCATCGCATTCACGCCCGCCCGTGTGGAGCCGATCATAGTAAACAATGACGTTATATCACTGGTTAACAATGGATTCGTATTGTCGTAGTTATTGGACGTGATGATATTAATCACCCCCGCAGGAAAGCCAATCTGATGCGCGAGTTCAGCGCATTTGAGTGTCGCCAGCGGGGTAACTTGTGACGGCTTAATAATGCAACTGCATCCAGACGCCAGCGACGGGCCAAGCTTGTATCCCAGGTTCAGCAACGGAAAGTTCCATGCAAGATATCCCACGACAACGCCTAGCGACTGGCGCTGAATAAAGTGATGGAATCGATCATCAGGGTCATTAATGACAGGTTGCTCAACACGCTTGGCTTCTTCAATGAAGTAACGCAGACAAGTAATAAGCATACCGAAATCGTATTCAGCGTTGTCCCTTGGCTTTCCGGTTTCTTCAATAAGCAATGCAATGATGTCTTCAGCATTGGCTTCAAGCAAATCGGCATATGCGAGGATCAGGGATTCGCGGGCCGATAACGGGGTCTCAGACCACACTGCAAACCCCTTTTCCGCTTCTGCCAGCGCTTTGTTAACCTGGGCTTCCGATATATCAGGAACATGTGTAATGACATCTGCCGTATCTGGATTGAGTACCGGGAACGTATTTTCAGCGCCCAATAACTCACCACCTATTAACATGTGGAATTCGTGTTTCATTTTGTCTCCGTTTCAGCAAATACATAAGAACGCATTGCATTTTCATTAATTTCTACACCCAGACCAGGGTCAGTTGGCACCGTAGCAATGCCATTGCTCACGTCTACTTGTTTAGTAAAGATAACGTCCCGCAGCGGGTTTTCCGTGCGGTCATATTCCAAAAACAGAGGTTTTTCTTCTCTGCGACCTGGTTCGTGATAAGCGGTAGCCAGGAAATGACAGGCACTAGCCAGATTAAACTGTGTTCCCCAAACATGAGGGATCATGTTTAAGCCCATAGAAGACGCCAAAGTTCTTATCTTCAGTGCTTCACTAGGCCCCCCGCAATAACCCAAATCTGCCTGGACAATGTCTACGCCCCCCTCTTTTAGCAAACGCTGAAAGCCAAAACGGGTTTGCTCACATTCCCCCGTCGCAATGGGCGTAATACATTTGTCACTCAGTTGACGAAACTGCGCACTGTGTTCAGGAGACAACGGTTCTTCAAACCAGGCATAGTCACAATCGTCTAGCACCTGAGCTACTTTGGTGGCTTCGCAGAGGTCATAGGCGTGATTCGAGTCTGCGGCAAGTATCATTTGAGGGAAGGCCTTGCGCATAGCACGGATCAACGCAATATCAAACTCAGGGTTTTTACCAACTTTAATTTTCATGGCTCTAAACCCTTCGTCCACATAGCCTTTGGCTTCGTCAACAAGGTGTGTGAGCAATTGGTCTTCAGGTAAATCGAGAAAGTACATTCCTGTTGCGTAACAAGGAACCTGCTCACGGAGTCTGCCACCCATCAGTTGGCTAACACTCTGCCCAAGTGCTTTGCCGCGTAAATCCCACAGGGCCATATCGATGCCAGACATGGCAGCAGTCATCACACCGCCTCGGGCAAAATCAAGGGATGCTCGCCACATGGTATGCCACAAGGCATCTGTCGACATACAAGCCCCGTTTATCAGGCGGGGGGCGTAAAATTTCTCCACCGCGGCTTGTATCACATCCGCGGGGCCGTAACACTCCCCCCAACCAGACTCGCCGTTATCAGCGATCACCTGAACTATCAGTACATTGCGCTGATTGTAGTACCACTGAGAAAAACCAAAAGGCTGCTCTAAATGACATCTCAGGTGATAGGTTTTGATACATTCAATTTTCATTTTATCTACTCTTGCGATAGGGCGGCGCCAAAACTGCTTTTCGCCACCGCAATAATACAAATATAAACATATGATGTTTATATTTCAAATATATTTACAGACTTTTAACATTTTTTGATGATTACTTAATCAATCTGGGTATGTGTGGAAATGGGGAGGCTTAACTCCCCAGGATAAGCAGTACACAAAAATTGTTGCGACTACTGCAGTTGGAAGGCTTCCCCGAAGCGCGGCATATTTGCGTCCCGCCACTCGTCGCCTTCTTTGTGTATGTGGAACCATTTGGGCGGTTGGTTTGACCACGCCCAGTGACCGGCATCTTTCACCATATCAGCAAGAATATGAGGATATTGATCACTTAAATCTTTTGTTTCCGCCCTGTCTTGTGCAACGTTGTACAGTTTCCAGCCGTCTGTTGTGGTGGTTCTCACCGCTTTCCACTGATCCCGGCGCACGGACACATCGTGAAATCCTCTTCGGTGACGCAACACAAAAAGGCTTTCACCAGGTCTCGCGCTGGTGTTATCCAGTATGTGCGGAAAAACATTCTTACCGTCTAACAGTTTCCCCGCTGGCGTCTTGGCATCAGCTAATGCCAGAAACGTCGGATAAAAATCCAATGTGGATACGGGTGCGTCATAGTGCCTGGCCTCTTTTAGCCCTTTCGGCCAGTGGAAAAACATCGGCACCCGATGACCACCTTCACGAGCACTCCCTTTCCCTTCCCGCAACGGTGCATTCTTCGCGCCCCACTTTAGTTTCCCGCCGTTGTCACTGACAAATACAATCAGGGTGTTGTCGAATTGCCCGCTGTCTTTCAGTGTTTGTACAATGCGTTTTACGCCTCTGTCTACGGCATAAACCATGGCTAGATAAGTACGGCGTTTTTTATCTTTTATATGAGAAAACAATGCCAGATCTTCTTCCTTTGCCTCTAACGGCACATGCGGCGCATTGTAAGCCAGGTAAAGGAAAAAAGGCTGAGCCTCTTCGTTCCCTGCTCTGTCGATAAAATCAACCGCTTCACGGGTAAAGGCATCGGTAAGATATTCCTTTTCCTGTACTTCCTTATCATTGCGTACTAGTGGCGTAATGTAATCATTGAAACGGGTTATTCCCATCGCTTTGGCACGCTCATACTGAGGGCGATACTGCTCAGGAAAATATTTGTGCCCGCCACCTAAGAAACCAAAAAACTCGTCGAAGCCGCGATTGTTCGGCTGATAGGGAGATTCTTCACCGAGATGCCATTTTCCTATGGCGCCGGTGTGATATCCTGCCTGTTGAAGCGCTTTACTTATAAAGGTTTCACTGGTATCTATCCCCACAGTGGAGCCGTCGACGGGCAGGTTGAACTGCGCGCCAATTTTGTGCGGATATCGCCCTGTCAACAGCGCCGTCCGACTCGGCCCGCAAAACGGGTGTGCTACATAACCGGAGGTAAATATCACCCCTTCATTTGCAAGGGCATCGAGTGCTGGCGTTTTTACGTCGTCATCCAGGCCGTGATAACCCACATCTGCATATCCGTGATCATCGGTGACAATCATCAGAATATTAGGTCGCTCCCCCTGTGACGCGAATACAGGTGCCACTGAAAAAAAACTCAGCGCTACCAATATCTTAATGGCGTGATTTTTCATTATTGTTTTCCTCAAGATAAGCTTTTGCGTGGAATTGAAGTTTCTTTAACGCGGGATCGTCCGTACGGGCCAATTCAGACATTAGCAGTTTCACCATTTCTGCCCGCGATTCTCTATAATCCCCGTTGTTGATCTGATTTATGACTTCGCCCGGGTCTTTTTTGAGATCATACAATTCATCAATATCTTCACCCGGGTTCCAAACAAATTTAAACCCTGGTGTGCGAATGGCGCGTATACCAAACCAGGCCCCGTTGTACCATTCATAGGCATACAATGCAGTATCCGGTTTGCCCGCTTCAGCTGCATCGCCCTTTTCCATCAAGGGGATAAGCGAGTGACCGTCAAAGTCATCCTCTGTTTCAAGTTGCATGATGTCCGTTAGCGTTGGCGTCACATCTATTAATGATACTTGTCGGTTAACGATACGAGGAGCCAAATCCGGATCGCGGATCAGCAGCGGCATACGCATTAACTCATCGTAGGCATAAGGCCCTTTGTCATACAGCGTGTGCTCACCCAGCATGGAACCTTGGTCGCCGAGCAATACAATGTGAAGATCGTCGTATACCCCAGCAGCTTTTGCTTCATCCAGCAACTCCCCAATAATGCGATCAACCATCGCGATGGCACCGTAATAATGTGCCCGCGCCTTGCGCCAGTCCATGTCAGACATATGGCCAACGTCATGCCAGGGCCACCAAATGCCATCCTGTGCCATTGGTTTGTTTATGCGCTTTGCCAAGTGATTACTTGGCAACGTGAGCGCTTTAGGGTCGTACATGCTGGCATAGGGTTCCGGGACGCGATACGCCGGATGGGGTTGATTGAAGCTCACAATACCAAAAAACGGACGTTCGTCTCTGGCCATCTGCGCAATCATTTGCTTACCAGCCACCACTTTTTTATATGCCTCAGTATCTTCATAAGTGCCTGGCATCGTCATGTAATACTCATGCTTTTCACTATTAGCGTCGAGTTCGCCTTCGTAATAGCCATCTACTTTAATCACTTTACTGCGTGGCACGTAAACGCGGGAGAAACGCTCTCTCGCTTCATGACCGTGTGCAAGGTCAATTTCCGCACCGCGCAACTCAGTGCCTCTCGCGCCTAGATGCCATTTCCCCACGTGCCCGACCAAATAACCAGCCTGCGACGCTTTTCGAATAAGTCCGCCTTCACTGAGGTCAAGTTCTGCCAAACGCGTATGATAAAGCTCTACGTTGTCGTCGAGCCCGGTTTTATGACCCCATTTGCCGGTATAAAATGCCGCTCTGGAAGGTGAGCACAGTCCGGTAGTCGACATAGCGTTATCAAACCGGATCGATTGCGCCGCCAGAGCATCAATATTAGGTGTGTTAACAGGCCCACCGCGATAAGAAAAGGTATCGAAGCGCATGTCGTCAAACATGAGTACAAGGACATTAGCAGGCTTCTTGTGGTGTGTGCTGGCGTCCTCTGAGGCGAACCCCGGGTTACTCGTGCTAATCATTAGCAATGTACCGAGTGCGGCAAAAACGCTTCGGGGGAATGGGTTGAAAAACGGCATTTTTACACCTTTATTTCTGACATTGTTGGAAAAAATCTATCTAATCTGTTCAACAGGGCATCGTGTCAAAGCATTTCTGTATTTGCTCAAGAGACAAGCCCACAGTTTTGATCAAACATTTCACTATGCTGACGTATTGTTTGTGGCATCAGCTTACCGACATTTTATTTATAACATGTATTTAAACATACTATGTTTAAATGTAAAGTAGTGATAACAATTGTTAATTCAGAATTTACATAAAAGTGCGCAGAATATAGCGTCAAAGGCGGGTTGGCCTGAACTTGTAGGTAGTGATGCAAACGTTGGGAAGGTGAGGAAACAATGCGCCGCTGGCAATCATACCGGCAGCGCGCGGGCAGAAGACTTACAAAGTGAGAAAGTTACTCATCTCTGAAGTCGTTACCAAATGCGGCTTTCAACCGACGAATAGCATCTTTTAGTAACTTTTCGGTAAGCGCTTCGGCACCTTCGCCGTCACCTCTGGCTATCATTTCGTAAACATCCCGGTGAAACTTAACCGAATCGCTATTGTGTCGCGGATCCTGATTTGTAATCCGTACACTAACCAGCAGCGCCGAGTAAATCATACCTTCCATTGATGAGAGAAACTCATTGTGGGCCGCACGCAACACCGCTTGATGAAACAAGGCATCGGCGACAATGAATTTCTCCAGCGAGCCGGATTCTTCTTCCATTCTAATCACAGCTTCTTCAATGGACTTCAGTGCTTCTGCGTCTGCTCTTTCTGCTGCCCACCTTGCCGCTTTCGGTTCAAAAGCCAACCTCACATCCATGAGCTGACTGATAAAGTTTCTATTAGGTGGTGCAGTAATGTGCCAAGCCAGCACATCATCATCGAGAAGAATCCACTCACTGCGCGGCCGCACTTTGGTGCCAATCCCGCGACGCACATCCAGTAACCCCTTCCCGACGAGAATTTTAACCGCATCGCGAATAACCACACGGCTTACCTGATAGCGTTCAGCCAGTGCGTTTTCTTCTTCAAGCAGCGTGCCTGGCTCAAAGGAACCTGCAACAATTCGCCGCCCCAGTTCTCTGGCAACTTGCACAGAGAGACTTGGCGTCATCTTTTTGGCCCGCTTCAAATCGTAATATACTAATTCATTCATTTGAAATGTATCCGATTACATTAAACATATGATTAAGTAAATCATAACACTTGACTGGGGCTTAATCTAATTTTCTTAATCATAAAAAGTGCGATTGAGGAAACAGCATAACACGATTCAAAGCTGGCACTGAAACGCCGTCAAACAGCCCTGGTTCCGGGTAAGAGGAAACCCAAGGTGTGGTCATAATTGACGAATTTCACTTGTCGGCGTATTCGCTAATCCTCAACCGCCCTTTACTCCTGCAGTTGATCAACACATTGACGATACTCACGAACGAAAGCCTCAGCAATTACGCGAATTTGTGCCAGTGTCATATCCGGTTTGTACAGTGCAGATCCAAGGCCAAACCCTGCTGCTCCAACTTTAATATAAGGAGCCATAGAAGCCGTTTTAGCGTCGATGCCCCCTACCGGAAACAACTTAATGTGTGGAGGAATCACACTGCGGATAGCTTTTATACCTTCGCAACCCACCATAGAAACAGGAAAGAGCTTCAATGACGTAGCCCCCGCGTGAATGGCATTAAATGCTTCGGTGGGAGTAACCACACCTGGATAGGTTTCACAATTTGCATCCACAGCCATCTTGATAACTTCGGTATTGCAATTTGGCGTGACCACCAGATTCGCGCCGGTTGCCAGCACCTCTTCAGCTAATTCCCTTCGCGTCACCGTCCCGGCTCCCAAAGACAGCGTTTTAGTACCAAAATGCGACACCAGCGAGCGAATACTCTCCAAGGCCTTTGGACTGTTCAGCGGCACTTCAATTTTGCCAAACCCAGCGGCCACCAGCACTTCAGCAACACCAATGATAGTGTCAGGTGTGACCCCACGTAATATAGCGATAAGCGGCACCACATCATCTGCGAGATTGTCCTTTGAATCCGTGTTATTAATCAAAACTGAGCTCCTTTAATATTGATGATATTCCGTCGATAAAACAGCGGTTGCCCGACAAATGCGATGCGTCGATACTTATATGGCGCGCTGCCAACAAATAACGCTGACACAGCATATCGCCACCAACCAGGGTGATAGCACTGCCGGACACACAACGCAGCTCAGCACCAATGATGACGCCGGAGAGATAATCGGCCGTTTCAGCGGCCGTCAACGTACGAAATAGCAGCAAGGGTCTAACGGAAAAGAGATCGTTTAACAGCATCCCGTTTTGCGCGCGTTCGACCCCCTTTAAAAACGCGTCTTCACTAAACTCACCAGTGGTAACACCGTCAGGGATAAGCGAAGAACCTTTACTCAGCAACGCAAACAGCTCACCAGTGAAAAACGTGCTGAATGAAGTAATAACATTCCCCATCATCACTACGTGCTTGCTGTGTGTACCGGGCAGCACAATATGTTGTTCGCGGTTCTCAATGTGTGCGAGCGCCCCCATAACCTGAATTTCTTCCCCACGCATAACGTCATAACTACCCGGCTTCGTCTCACAACTTACACCGGGTAATATCACGCCATTGGCGCCCCACGGCAGCGAAAACCGAAACGCGCCTTGTAGTAGTGCTGTTGCAGAAGCCGGCGCACTCACATAAGGCACTTGATGCCATCCGTTAGCGGACCCGACCATGCCGGCCATAACAACGGGAATAGCTGCATAGCGAGGGGTCATTTTCGCTAGTTGCGGCTCAAGCGCTTGCGCAAATTGTTTGTCTTTAACCTGCAACAGGCCAATAGGGGCTTCAATGGAATCTATCAGTTCACAAGCTGCATTCAGCCCGAAAAGCCGAAAGTTGCTCGTTCCCCAATCCACCACAAAATAAGCAATGCAATTACTCAAGATTTATCTCCTGCTGGTAAAGATGTTGGCCCGACGAGTTCGAGCTCAAGTTCTTCAATGGTTTTACCTTTTGTTTCCGGCAAAAAGGCAAACATGACGACTAATCCTACCGCACCAATAGCGGCATAGAGTAGAAATATGTTTGCCACCCCCATGTTGTCGAGCTGCCAAGGGAAAAATTGCTGAATAGACCAGGATGAGATTGTTTGCACCAGTGCAGCAAAAGGCAATGCCACACTGCGCACGTTATTGGGAAAAATTTCAGAAAAAATTACCCACATAATGGGACCAATAGACAAATTGAACGCTGCTAAGAAAGCGAAAATCCCAAACAGTACAAGGGGCGCGTTCACACCAATGATAGTTTTTTCAATGATTACGCCACTTACCATGGGCAAGGTATTTTTATCGAACAGGGCTATAAGCTCTCTTTTCAATGCAACATCAGAGCTAAAGGTTTTATCTGTTAGGCTTTCCAGTGCTTTCACGGGCAAGTTGTTCGCTTCAAAATGGGTGATTAGCGCAGTCATCGCCTGGTCGTTAAATACATAGGTGGCTTGCTTGAATCCCCACGACGTGGAACCGTGAGCCACAACAACCAACACCAGACCAGCAACAGTCAATGTTCGTCTCCCCAACTTTTCCACGAAACCGATAGCAATTAGTGTGGCAACCAATCCCACCGCGCCCGTCGTAATGGTCTGCATAAAGGTGTCTTCAACACTCATTCCCACCTGCTCAAATACCATTGGCGCAAAAAACAGTACTGCATTCATTCCGGTAGCCCCTTGTACAACGGCATAAGCTACCGCCAGCATGACAACAAATCGCAGATCCCGACTAAACAAACGGCGAAGTTGACTGGCTGTGTTAAGCGGTGCTTCCTGCGTGATTGATGCGTTAACCTGTTCAATTAACCCGGGGACTCGCTCGGGCTCGGCAATGCGGGCAAAAATTGCGCTCGCTTTCTCCTGTCGACCTTTTTTAATAAGCCAACGAGGTGATTCGGGAATACAACACAGCAGGGCAATCCAGACCACATTGGCAATGAGTTCCGCCCCCAGCATAATTCGCCAGATATTGTTGGCATCCAACCACGGCTGGGTGGCCATGGCTTTTACAAGGAAGTAATTGATAACAAAAGCCGCCAACAAACCCAGACCAATCATGAATTGATTGATGGACACAAACTTTCCGCGCTTGTCTGCAGGTGAGATTTCACCGATATACATGGCAGAAACCGTAATGGAAGCGAACGCAACGCCGCCAATAAATCGCCCCACCAGTAACATTTCGTAACTCACTGCCAATGCTGATAACAAAGATGAGAGCGAATATGTAATGCCTATGGCCAACAGAACTTTGGCTCTGCCAAATCTCTCGCACAAGGTACCGGTAAAAAACAGCGCAACGATAACTCCCAGCAACGCACAGCCTACCAACGTACCCTGCTGAATAGCATCCAGTGCAAACTCGGCGCTTACGAATCGCAGTGCACCAGAAATATTGGCTGCATCAAGCCCAAACACAAAACCACCGAACGCGGCCACCAATGCAAAAAACGCCACATTCATATCGGGGGAACGAAATCTCACGTCATCACCTTTCCATTAAAGCAAACATATTACAACAATAAACATATTATGTTTATTGCAATACAAACACAATGTTTAGATTACGTTAATTTCATTAACACAATAAAAGAGACAGTAGAAACACGGAAATTGTTATGTGAGGCCACACAAATGTAGCTCGAAGGGTGAAAAAGTCACACTAATCGAGAAACTGAAATATCCTTGGCAGGTGGGCATCAAAATTGACAAAGCTGTGATTTCCCCCCTCTTCAATAGTGACATCGCCACCGCTGTATTTTCCTTCCGCTTGCCGATAATCGAGAGTTTCATCCCCCGTTTGCAACAGCACTTTATATTGTTTTGGCGACTTAATAGCAGGCGTATCCATGGCGCGTAGCACTTCCATATCTTCAGGCACAATAGAAAACAACTCTTGCGTGTACGGATTGATGTGTTCGCCGATATAATTCACCAACAACTCATAGGGCTTTACCGCTGGGTTTATTAACACGGCTTTGCCACCAAATCGCTCCACCAACCATGTAGAAAGAAACCCGCCCATCGAGCTGCCAATGGCTCTTATACCTTGCTCTGTCAACGCAGGGTTTTCTGCAAGGTATGCCTCTAGCTGCGGACCTACTTGTGCCGGAAAATTCGACAACTGTGGAATGTGTAACTGGATTTCCGGGCGGTGTCCAACACACCAGGCTTTTGTTTGCTGTGCTTTCACAGACTGAGGTGAACTTAAAAAACCGTGCAGGTACAACACATGCATTCAGGGTACTCTCCTTGTGTTTGACGACCATTCGCCGTTCTGTGATAAATAAATTTCCCGATAACCAGGAGGCTGCGGATCTACGGCGAAATCCGGACTTAACTGCCACTGCCAACACGTTGACGGCGCACTTAGCACCATTGTGTGGCAAGCGCTAAAAATGCGTTCCGCATGAATATGACCATGTAATATCAGCTGTATTTTTGGATTTTCTTCGAGCCAGTCATATAATTTTTCAACGTTGATTAGTGCGTGCTTGTCCATCCAACTTTGGGTTGCTACCAAATGATGGTGCAACACCAGTATATGATGCGTTTGTCTTGGTGCGCAGCGAATACTGCTCTGTATGGCGTCCAACTCAGCGACGCGGATCTGTCCTTTCGCCCCCTCGAAACGGGTATCCAAACCATGGATAAACCAAGGCTGCAGCGACCAAGGCGTGGTCGCTCGAAGTTCGATATCGCGCAAACATGATGAAAAGTGACTGTTGTTATCGTGGTTTCCAGCAATCGCTCGCCAGGGTACCCCGGGCAAGAACTCCGCCATAGCTTGAACGAAGTGATGATAACTGGCCTGAGAGTCATCACCACTGATGTCTCCGGTGACTAATACGGCGTCAGCGTTTTGCTTTGCAACATGTTTAAGTACCCTAACCAAAGAACGGTAGGGGTTAACCTGATATAAACTCGCCTGTTTATCTGCCAGCAAATGACAATCTGACAGTTGTACCAAGTGCATTATACCGGTGCCGATACAGTAGGTTTATTTTTGAGACAAAACTGCAACCACTCAGCAAGGAAGATATTTATCATCAACTTCTCATTGCGCTGGCGCATTTTGTTGTTGGGATAGTCATAGGAAGGCTTAAACGCACCTGTATTCTGGCTGGTGATAACTTCGGCCATTCTGGCATCGTGATACAAGCGAACTGACATGGAAGGCTTCAAATACGCCGGCGCGCCAATGTTAACCTGTTCCACAGTGAGTGTGGTGGTATACCGGGCTGCTTCATCAATGGTAACGCAGTAAGTAAATTGCCCGGCAACAGAAAAGCGGTAAGTCAACGACCTGGTATCACAATCTGGCAGCATGCGCAGAAAACGGCTGTAGTTTAACTCACAGAGTGCTTGCATACTGGGCAGGTGTGGTACGTATTTTCCTGTTGTTTGACTCAAGACTCACTCCACTGGGTTAACAGTTTTTCTTTGTGCATAAAAAACCATTGTAGCGCAATTATTGCAGCAGCATTATCAATACGGCCACTTCCTAGCCATGCAAGCGCGTCTTTTTCTTTCACCCTGTGCACTTTTATGTCTTCAGCCTCGTAATCGAGCCCGTGAATACCACTGGCTTTTGAGGCGTCTGTTTGCGCCATAAAAATGTGAATACGCTCCGTAGTACCTCCCGGACTGGCCAGATAGCTCAGCGCTTTTGTCACCTTATCGAGATGGATACCGGCTTCTTCTTCTGCCTCCCGTATACACACATCTTTTTCCGTTTCACCTTCATCGATCACCCCGGCAATCACTTCAATAAGCCAGGGGCTTTCACTGGTAGCCATGGCGCCAATGCGTACCTGTTCGATAAGAACGAACTCTTCTCGTTCCGGATCATAGGGCAATACCGCGACCGCATGGCCACGTTCAAAGATTTCCCTCTTTACAACATCACTCCATCCTCCGGCAAAAAGACGATGACGAAAGTCGTACCGCACCATTTTAAAAAAACCGTCGTACAGAGGAGAAACGGCCTCAATTTCGATGTCTTTTGAGGTAAACGTCTCGTTTTTTTTGTTCATTTACATTCACTCACGCATGTAAAGCGCCTATTATAATCATCAACTTGAAACTGGCTCAATAGCCACCATCTGATTATTCGGGCAAAAAATAATAACAGCAATCAAAGTGTAAACCGACTTTGCAACATATTCTGTTACAGTTAAACATGCCCTGTTACCACAACAGACTATCGGTTTGCGATTAGGTTTCATACACTTCATGGCTTATGAGTCCAGTGGACCGTCAAATATTACAGGAAGGCACATTTAATGAAACGAACACTCTTATCATTGATGGTTGGATTGGGTGTCACCGTCGGCGCAACAACGTCAGCATTTGCGGATGATCTACTGCAGGTTTATCAGCAAGCCCTTGCCAACGACCCCGTGGTCAACCGTGCGAAAGCACAAAAAGACGCAGCATTTTCCGGCATAAAAATCAGCCGCGCATCTCTGCTGCCACAAATTTCCGGTTCGATCGGTTACTCTACATCTTCGTCAGAAAACGCACAGTTTTTAGGCGAGGGTATTGTCACTATTGACTCCGACAGAGATACCTCCAGCTATGGTCTTGATTTGTCCATGTCATTGTACGACCACGCTAACTGGGTAGGTCTTGACAGAGCTGAAAAAGTCGCTGAACAAAGTGATGCCAACCTTGCCGCTGCGATGCAAGAACTTATTGTTCGTGTTACAACTGCGTATTTTGATGTATTAAGAGCAAAAGACAGCCTTGAGTTTGTCAAAGCGCAAAAAAGTGCCATTGAACGTCAGTTGGAACAAACCAAACAGCGTTTTGAAGTGGGTTTGACCGCAATTACTGATGTCCATGAAGCGCAAGCCAACTTCGACAGCACAGTCGCACAGGAAATTCAGGCCGAAAATGCTGTAGAGTTGGCACTTGAAGCACTGCGGGTAATTTCGGGGAAATATCACGACAGACTATACGTTCTCAATACTGAGAATTTCTCTGCCACCATGCCGCAACCAGCGACACCTGAAGCTTGGCTTGAAACTGCAGAAGAAAAGAACCTGGCACTTCTGGTGAATCGTCTTGCGATGGATATTGCTAAAGAAGATATTCAAGCAGCACGTGCTGGCCATTATCCCACCCTTGATTTAGTCGGCTCTGCTGGCAGATCAAAAACTAAAAGTACCACTACAGCTGGCGATACGGTCATCGACAATACAACACCGTTTCTCGATAACTACAGCGCGGGAATTACACTGACCGTACCCATCTTTCAGGGCCTGCGCGTAACCGGGCAAACTGAACAGGCCAAGCACAACTATATTTCTGCGAGCCAGGATTTAGAGCTGACTTATCGCCAAACAGTGCAATCGGTACGGAGTTCGTTTAACGACGTTAAAGCTTCCATGTCTACGATCCGCGCTCTGGAACAAGCAGTGGTATCTGCACAAAGTGCGTTGGAAGCGACAGAAGCCGGTTTCGATGTAGGCACACGTACTATTGTTGATGTGTTGAACAGCACCCAGAATTTGTTTGATGCCCGCAGAAACTTAGCCAGTGCCCGTTACGACTTTATTCAGGCTGTGGTGAATTTGAAACAAGCTGCTGGTAATCTGACAGCCCAAGACCTAGAAGTGATAAACAAAGGGTTGCGCCCCGCAGAAATGGACAGCTAGAGCCCTAGGTATGATCAATAAAAGCCGCACTGTTAATTAAACGTGCGGCTTTTTTATCTAAGCTAATACACCAGCTTCAGAAAGACGAGATTGCAAGGCGTTGAGGATCACAAGCAATTCACGTAAATCCCCTTCTAACAGGGCAGCGTGATCGCTGGTGGGAATAAAATTTTCCAGTTTTTCGCTTGTCTCAAGTAATTTTCCTTGCAAGCGAACTAAATCGTCATCCATTATACGTGCCCTTAATCATGCAATACATTTTTTGCATTTTAGAGAGTTTTAAAACGCAATTACACCAGATTTAGTTCTTAAAATTTATACTTAAGTAGCATATACACGCAAACCATGAAAGCTTCTGAACTTCAAACGCGCTTCGAACGCATTCGCTCCAATAAGACTTTTGAAATATTTGTTATTTCAGTTATTGTTATTTCTGCTCTGCTTGTCGGGGCCAAGACATACGATATGCCTAGGGGATTTGCTTCTGTCACCCTGATTCTGGATTGGTTTATCAGTGCGTTTTTTCTCACCGAAATCACCATTCGCTTCTTAGGGGAAAAACAAAAAACACACTTTTTCAAAAGCTTCTGGAACTGGTTCGACACCTTGATTGTGGTCATTAGCCTCATTCCCGCTGAAAGCACCGACCTGGCTGTCATTGGACGCCTGGTAAGAGTATTTCGGGTACTCAGGATGATATCTATTATCCCAGAGCTGCGCATATTGCTGGTATCACTGGTAAAAGCGCTCCCCCAACTGGGTTATGTGATGCTACTGATGTTCATCATCTTTTATATTTATGCGGCTATTGGCAGTACCCTATTCGAAGGTATTAACAGCGACCTTTGGGGAGATATCACCATTTCCATGCTGACGTTATTCCGGGTCATGACCTTCGAAGACTGGACTGACGTGATGTACGAAACCATGGCAGTGTACCCCTTTAGCTGGTTCTACTATCTTACGTTCATCTTCTTTACCGCGTTTGCGTTTCTCAACATGGTGATTGGCATCGTTGTGGGCGTTATGGAACAGGAAAACGCCGCCGCCAGAAAAGAGGCTGCCGCAGAAAATAACGAGCCCACACTGCAAGATGTCATGGATGAACTCAAAGCCCTGAAAGCCCAGGTGTCCAGGTCTGCAAAGAACAAACCTGAGTGACAAAAAAAGCCCGCGATACACATCGCGGGCTTTTCTCAATCAATCACTGGTTACAGACTGTAGCGAACCCGCATTCTCTCTGCGCGTTCTTTACCAGCCTCAGTGACAAAATCTTTGCCACGTATTTTTTGTCGGGCAACTTCTTTTCTTCCCATGTCCAGCAACAACTGAACATAGTTTAAATACACGGTGTCAGAGACACGACTGTCGTCACTAATCACCGCATCATACATCGACAGCGCTTCTTCATATTTATTCTGCTGAATGGTGATTTGCGCCAATGTATCAACCGAGTCAGCATTGCGCGGCTGTAAACCCACCGCCCGCTTCGCAAGTGGTGCAGCCTCATCCAACTCACCATCCTGATAATACAGATATGCCAGGTTATTTAACACCACGAAATTATCGGGAGACTTATTCAGAATGTCATTGTATACCGCTTTTGCCTTGGTGTTGTCCTTGTCAATAAAGCGCTGGGCATACATCATGGCGACACGCAAATCGTCAGGTTTCTGTTCGAGGTGTTTTTCAATAAATGCCAGCGCCTTGTCCGATTGACCTGCACTTTCGTAAACAGCAACAACCAAAATAGCATTTTGTGCGTTAGGCGTTGCCTCATATGCAGCGTTTGCATCCTCAAGAGCCTCCATTTTCTTGCCTTCAAGCAATGCAATTCTGGCGTTTATGCTGCGTACCAAAGGCAGTGTATTTACGCTGTCGGGCATATCATCCATTATCGCTTTTGCGGCTTTTCCTTGCCGACTAAGGGCTAGAAAATGTGCTTTTAACAGACGTATTTGTGAATCGGGGCGCTTGCTCAGGAACGCATTGGTCAGACTCAACGCATCACCGTACTTTTGTTCGGCGTCCAGCAGTAACAACATACCCAGCACACCAGTTTTGTCCTGAGGATACAGTGACAACCACTGTTCATAATGCCCCTTAGCGCCCAGTAGGTCATTCATTCGCATGAGTGTCTGACCTTTCAAGTTCCAGTAGACCTTGGGCGTTTCAGCGGTTTCTTCTACCGGTTCAAGCAGGTTCAGTGTCTGTTGATAATCTTCCTTAGTGAAGGACACCCGAGCAGCGAGAAGGCGCAGCCCCAGATTATCAGGTTGTTGTTTTAGCTGTGTAAGAATTTGCTGTGCTACCTGGCCTTCATCAGCTGCATCGTATTGAGATGCAATGGTGTAAAGCAGTGTTAACGCTGCCCCGTTGCCCGGTGAAACAGTCAGAGCGTTATTGAGAACTTCAACCGCACCGTCAAAATCACTGTCGGTGAGAAGCAGTCTTGCCCGCACGATCTCGATATCAGCATTTTCCGGCTGCAGCGCTTCTGCTTTGTCTATTTCCTCCATTGCGAGCGCTTTTTCCCCCTGTTTGAAAGCTATTTCAGCCAGGAACAAGTGGGGCACATGGTTATCTGGTTCTTTCTCAGCCCATTCCTGAGCGGCAGCATTGGCCTCGTCGAACTTTCCTGTACTCATATAGGCCGTAATAAGCGTGCGCTGTGTAACAATAGAATCCGGAGCCTGAGCGGCAGCCGCTTCCAGGTTAACTAGCCCTTCAATGTCGTTAATCGACAACTGCAACACACCTAAGCGAGCGAGATCTTCTGCGGTTTGCGACATTTCACTGGATTTCTCAATCATCGCTTTGGCATCAACCAGGTTTCCCTGTTGCAACAATTGGTAGCCCGCTTTGGAAAATAGTGTTGCATCCCCTTCGTTTTTAGCATCGACCCGGTTAAGCACCTGAGACGCGACTTCACCCTCTCCCAACTGCAACAGACTGTCGGCATACAAACGCAACGCCGGATGTTCAGGTGGTAATGACGGGGCAACCTCGGCTAAATATTTGTTCGCCAGAATATAATCTTGCATCTGATAGGCTGAATACCCCGCCACTAGCTTAATTGCGTCGTTGTCCTGCCCGCCCTGAATAGCCGTTTTAAAACGGGCAATGGCTTGTTCATAATTGCCGCTGTTGGCCTCAATGATGCCTTTGTACTGATTCAAAAGAGGATGCACAGGATTAAGAGCAAGCATTTCATCCACCATAGGCTCGGCCTGTTCCGTTTTTCCCTGTTCGATTAACAGTGTGATGTATACAAACTTGCTGGTTAGATCATTGGGGTTGGAATCGACATAGTCTTCAAACGCATCCAAGGCGGTGTCTTTATCACCTGTTGCCATGGCGAGCTTGCCAAGTTGCTGTAATACGTCTTTATTTTGCGGAGCCTGCTCTCGCAACGTTTTCAATGATGCTACTGCGGCTTCATTCTCATTGTTAATAATGTGGCGATAGGCAAGTGCAAGCCCCCGATAAACTGAACTGGTATCCAGTTTTTCGAGGTCGTCGATAAGCGCCATCGCATCGTCGTTCTTACCCAATTGTGCCAGCGCCTGCATTTTGTAGAAACCAACCTCGGCCGATTCCACCGCACTCATGCCTTCCATCCGATAGTCCACATCGGCTAAGGCGTTCTCAGCACCGGTTTTTTGATAGGCTACAGATAACAGCGGAATGACCTCAGACGCCGAATGTCCCAGATCCATGGCGCGATTCAGTTCCTTCTCAGCGCCTTCGTAATCGCCCATTTGCAAATAGAGTTTTCCCAGTTCAAAACGAGGCAAAGGTGCTTTGGGATTACTCTTTACCGCGTTTTTAAATTCGATGATCGCAGCCTCACTATCATTGGCAGCGACGAACTGCCTGGCAGCATCAAGATGCTCTTCTGTGCTTTTCTTTCCACAGCCGCTCAAACTCATACTCAGGCATGCCGATACGGCCAGAGATATCAATAACCTCTTTCCTGCTCTGTTACTCTTCATCCTTTTTACCTTTTTTACTGGCTAATCCATCAAATTGCTGTACTAAATCTGTACAACGCGTATAATGCCGCCGCGATTGATACAGAAATTAGTACGAAATTCAAAAACTAGGCGTTTCTTCGCCACTCAGACACAACCCTGTCGAGTAATTCCGTGGCAACCGCCATGCGAATGGAATATAATATCCGTTTAGTTACACATGCCGGCAATTGCCGTGCCCGCCTTACATTCATTAGGATCCTTAATGACAAATACTGTCGAGCTGACATTTAAAGACCTCAACTTACCACCAAGCATCTTACAAGCTCTGGAGAAGGTTGGCTATGAAAAGCCATCACCAATTCAAGCTGAAAGTATTCCGCTACTACTTGAAGGCCATGACCTACTAGGTCAGGCACAAACAGGTACCGGTAAGACAGCGGCCTTTGCGTTACCTATGCTCGCTAATATAGACCCAGAAGCAAAACTCCCGCAACTGCTGGTACTTGCTCCTACACGCGAACTTGCCATTCAGGTAGCCGAAGCCTTTCAGGTTTATGCCAGCTTTTCACAGAAAATTAAGGTTCTGCCTGTATACGGTGGTCAGTCTTATGATAACCAGATCCGCCAGCTTAAGCGCGGAGTGCAGGTTGTGGTTGGCACACCAGGCCGGATTATCGACCACATTAAACGCAAAACGTTAAACTTAAGTGAACTTCGCTTCCTGGTTTTAGATGAAGCTGATGAAATGCTTCGTATGGGCTTCATTGATGATGTGGAAACCATTCTTAGCCACGCGCCAGCAGAAAGGCAAACGGCATTGTTTTCTGCCACCATGCCTGGTCCCATCAAAAAAATTACTCAGCGTTATTTGAAAGACCCAAAGCATGTAAAAATTGCATCAAAAGTCAGTACCGCCAGTACTATTCGCCAGCGCTATTGTCAGGTTGCACCACATCATAAACTCGAAGCACTCACCCGCATCATGGAAGTTGAACCCTTCGATGGGGTCATCATTTTCGTAAGAACGAAAACAGCGACAGTTGAATTATCAGACAAATTATCTGCCCGTGGTTATGATGTTGAGCCACTAAACGGCGATATTCCGCAGAATGCTCGCGAGCGAACAGTGGAAAAGCTGAAACAGGGCAAGATTGATATTCTGGTTGCTACCGACGTGGTTGCCCGGGGTCTGGATGTTGAACGCGTAAGCCACGTAATTAACTTTGATGTGCCTTACGACACCGAATCCTACGTTCACCGCATTGGTCGTACTGGCCGTGCCGGACGAAATGGTGAAGCCATTTTGTTTATCTCACATCGTGAAAAACGCATGCTTTTCGCTATTGAGAAAACTACCCGTCAGCCTATCGAGCGCATGCCGATACCTTCAATTAGCGAATTGAACGAAACTCGTCTGAGCAAGTTTAAGAATGCGGTTAGCGAAGCTACTACAGATGACAGCTTAGAATCGCTGATGCCGATTGTTGAGTCTTTGCAGAAAGAAACTGAAGCCTCGCCAGAGCGTTTGATTGCCGCGTTAATTAAACTGGCCCAGGGTGATGAACCTCTGTTGTTAAAAGAAACTGATCGCCCTGACCTGCACAGCAAGCCGCAACGAGAAGATCGCGGTGATCGTGCAGACCGTGGTGAAAGACGTGGTAATAAGGGCGATCGTCCGGAACGTGGCGACAGACGGAACAAACGTGGAAGCAGCAAGCCGGAAGCCGGAATGCAACGTTTCCGCATAGATGTAGGCCATACCCATGGCGCTAAGCCAGGAAATATTGTAGGTGCTATTGCCAACGAAGCCAATATCAACAGTAAAAACATTGGTGCTATTGAAATTTACGACCGTTACAGCACTGTGGATTTGCCGGAAGGCATGCCGCGGGAAACCAAAGAGTTATTACAAAACACACGCGTAGCGGGCCAGCGTCTGGCAATTCGCGAGTGGTCAGACACGCCACCTAAAAAACGTGGGCCTCGCAAAAGCTAGCGTCCCAACAAATCGCATCCATTAAGGCAGGTGAATAAAACCTGCCTTTTTTATATCAAAAAGAAATAACTAGGCAGAAAATGGATTTTTTAATTTTGCTGTAAAGCGTCAGAATATACGCTTAGTTTTATTGTGTATTTACTATTACAGGTGTGTAGCACTCATGCGTTATTTTCCGGTTTTTATTGACACCAAGGCAATGCAGGTACTCGTGGTTGGGGCCGGAGAAGTGGCCGCGCGCAAGCTAGAGTTAATATTGAAATCAGACGCGTCGGTAACCGTAGTGGCCCCCTGGATGTGTGACACCGTTAAGGCCTATGCCAACAACCCCAGAGTTACACTTGTTAAACGCGCCTTTGTTGATGACGATCTGATAGATAAAGCCATGGTTTTTGTGGCTACCAGTGATGGAGTGGTGAATGAATATGTTCACGACCAGGCCCGCGCCCGTGAAGTACTGGTGAACGTTGTTGATAATACGCCTCTGTGCCAGTTTATTACGCCGTCTATTATCGACCGCTCTCCCATCGTTGTTGCTATGAGCAGCGGTGGTGTTGCCCCAGTATTACTGCGCTATTTGCGCCAGAAGCTCGAAACCGTCATTCCAGGTAATATCGCCCGCCTGGGTTCGTTTTCTGAAAAATTTCGCGAGAAAGTCAAAGCTACCCTGTCGGGCGTTACTGCCCGTCGTTATTTTTGGGAAGATATCCTCGACGGTGACATCGCTGAAATGGTGGAAAAAGGTCAGGACGATAAGGCACAAAAGGCATTCCTTGAAGCACTTGACGCAGCCAAAGAAGAGAAGAAAACACAAGGTCAGGTATACCTGGTTGGTGCTGGCCCTGGAGATCCAGACCTACTCACTTTCCGCGCTCTGCGACTGATGCAAAAAGCCGATGTTGTGGTGTACGACCGCTTAGTCTCACCAGCAATTTTGGAGTTGGTTCGCCGTGACGCAGAAAAAATTTACGTAGGCAAAGCTAAGAGCAATCATACATTACCCCAAGAGCAAATTAACTCGTTGATGGTGGAAGAAGCCAAAAAAGGCAACCGGGTAGTTCGCTTAAAAGGCGGCGATCCGTTCATTTTCGGCCGCGGCGGAGAAGAAATTGAGGAACTCATTACTGCGAATATTGATTTTCAGGTTGTTCCTGGTATTACAGCCGCGTCCGGTGCCAGTACTTATGCAGGCATTCCACTTACCCACAGGGATCACGCGCAATCAGTAACGTTTGCTACAGGCCATTTGAAAGACGGTACTATCGATCTCAACTGGCCAGCTCTTGCTCAGCAAGGACAAACTCTTGTGTTCTACATGGGCCTTACTGGCTTACCCATTATTTGCGAAAAGTTGATTGAGCACGGACTGAATGCTGACACCCCCATCGCCTTGGTTCAGGAAGCAACCCGAGACGCCCAAAAGGTGGTAACCGGCACATTGGCAACGATTAACGACAACCCTCAAACGCCACTGATGCGCCCGCCTACATTAATTATTGTTGGCTCCGTAGTGTCGTTGCACTCGAAACTGGATTGGTTCACAACGCAATTAAATTAGCGTCGTTGCCATCAGAGGTGATTACTACTCATTGAATGCGTTAAGCTATGTGACCGTCTCGGTTAAACATAGTTATTTCATCGCGATGGCGTATACTGAGCTATTATAGAAATATCGGCTCTCCCCTATTCAATGTGAAAGGAACGAGGTTTGCGCACTATCGTTTTGATCATTTCGCTTTGCTTTGTATATCAAGCCAATGCAGAACAACTGTCTTTTAATCGTTCCAAGCAGGGTGGCATGCTAACCTATCACTATCAATGGGTAGATGCGGACAAACAGACGCAGGCAATCAATTTTAACCTTAATGCCGAAAAACTAGCTGCCAGCCCTTTAGAACAGAAAAACTACCAGCCGACACTGGCCATGCGCTATGTTAGCGTCGAATTGCTAAAAATAGCCCGGGGATACGACCCGCGTGATGCGACCATTACTATCCGTCAGCAGGGTGAAAAAGTGGCCATTGGTGTGCGTTCCAGAGACCAAGAAAAACTCAAAGCTGTGCAAACTCACCTGACAGAGGCGAAAGAAAAAGCGCTGAACGATTACCTTCATGAACATTACTACACCCGCTATCGCACATCTTTCAATGAAAAGGCCATCAAGCCTGACCACGTTCGATATATGAAAGAACTCACTGACGTATTGATACCGTTATCGCAAGCTTTTTACGAAAAAGTCGTGGTGAGATCTGACGCCAGGGAATATTTCAATTTGTTACTGGGATGGGTGCAGAGTATTCCCTATGACGCGCTTGACAATCGAATACAGAGCAACGGTTCAGGCTTCGCACCTCCCGCACAACTGCTAAATGAAAACCGGGGAGATTGTGACAGTAAGTCGGTACTCACCGCGTCAATTGCCCGGGCGTTCTTACCTGATACTCCCATGGTACTGATTCTTCTGCCCGATCACGCCCTTCTCGGCATAGCCCTTACACCACGCAAGGGAGAAAAGACACTTAACGCCAACGGTGAAACTTATGTACTTATTGAGCCCACAGGGCCTGCAAAACTAAAAATTGGCCAAGTAGCAGACAACACCGCGTTAGCCATTGCTCAGGGAAAATACACGTTAGAAAAAATTCAATAAAAAGTATCCACCCAAATAGTGGGCCCAGCCAGGTATGTAGCCAACTGCTACTCTGACGCCAATTAGGTTGTGGCGTTTTTTCCATTTTGCTTACCATGGTGCCTTTTCCAGTAGAAATAGTCCGCCACACCCTATACCTGCGAGAATGGCGATAAACTGGAAGACCGCTTTGCCCCCTGGCAACTTAAAAGCAACGATAACAACTGCACAGAAAATAACAAACCCAAGCATGGTTGCGAGCAGCACAGCATCCGGTCTGGGAAGAGGAAGGGTAACGGCAAGGAGCCCCGTGTAAACAGCCACAACTGCTAAATTTCCCACCGTCGCCAAGCTTGTACGTATCAACACATCCGCAATTGAACGCTACAAAAGCGGCTTTCTTGGCAGCATAACTGCATTGAGGATTTTACTACTTGACATAAAAAGACTTCACCCACCTAATAGATAATGATTATCATTCGCTAGACTAAAGTCTAAACCTGACCACAACCTGACAACACGTGTAAATACAGCTATGAAACTACTGATCATTGAGGATAACCAAGCACTTCGTGAGTTGCTCAACGACAAACTAGCCGCAAATGGATACACCATTGATGCGGCTGATTCGTGTACAGAAGCGCGAGCGTTTATACAACACGTTAAGTATGACCTCATTGTTCTGGATCTGGGTTTACCCGACGGCAATGGTATTGATTTACTAAGGACTATTCGCAATCAAAAGAAATACACTAACCCTTGTATCATTCTTTCCGCGCGGGATGCATTGCAAAGTAAGATCGACGGGCTTGATGCCGGAGCTGACGACTATTTAATAAAACCATTTGAATTTGCTGAGCTACACGCGCGGATCAGAGCGCTTTTGCGGCGTCCTCAAGCAATGAATGACGATTTTATCGTCGTTGAAAATGTGTATTTACATCGCAATAAGCGCGCATTGAATATGATGGTGAACACGTGACTACCGAGCAAACTGCACAGATTTCCCGGTGTTTGAGACATTCGTGTGCTTTGCAACTTCCGCGCTTTGAACAGAATAACCGCAGACTTTCGTTAGATATTCCACAGGAAGCTGAGTATTTAGAATGCCGGGGTTCTGCACACCTGTTTACTGAAGTATTTAATAACTTAATTGAAAATGCGTATAGTCATGGCATGGGGGCCGTGATGGTGTCTATTACTGTTGCCGAAAAATTAGTGCAAGTACACATACGTGACGAAGGTGAGTCACTCAAAGATATATCACTTTCCCTGTTGAGTACCAGGTTCTATAAAGCCAATTCTGATACTCAGGGCAGCGGGCTGGGGTTATCTATTGTGCATTCAATTTTACCTCATATTTCTGCCAATCTAACGTTATCCCCGTCACCAACCACATGTTTTACGTTGTCATTACCTTATTTATCTCAAAAGGCTATTCGCTCCCCAACAAAATAACCAGCGCCGTGGCTCAACATTCCTTCTCACTGTGAATTCTACGTTGGCACTATCGCCCCCAAACACGCGCCGGGGGCTTAGAACGTCAGTGTGATTTCCTTGGCTATAACTCTTGCTCTGCAAACTCCGCCAGACGAGAACGCACTACACCATCCAGATTTATAGTGGCACTGCCCGAGAAGTTTTTGAAACGCTCAACGAGATATGTCAAACCCGATGTAACAGCACTTAAATAATTGCTGTCGATTTGCGCCAGGTTTCCAGAACAAATTAACTTTGTACCCTCACCGCAGCGCGTAATTATGGTTTTCAATTGTGCCGCCGTAAGATTTTGTGATTCATCCAGGATCACAATGGAATTTTGGATACTTCTCCCGCGCATAAAGTTAACCGATTTAAACTGAATATTGGCTTTTTCCATAATGTAGTTCATAGAACTCTTCGCGTTTTCATCGTGTTTGTGAAGCACTTCCAGAGAATCCGTTATCGCCGCCAGCCAGGGGGCCATTTTTTCCTCTTCCGTGCCAGGTAAAAAACCAATGGACTCAGCAATTTCTGGCGTAGAACGGGTTACGATAATCTTGTCGTACATGTTCTTTTCCACCACCATTTCAAGGGCCGCCGCTAACGCCAGCAATGTTTTACCGCTTCCCGCTGGCCCAGTAAGGATGACAAGGTCAATATGTGGATCGAGAAGAGAATGCAACGCCATTGCCTGACCGATATTCTTAGGTGATATCCCCCAAGCGTGCCGACTCATGAGGCGTTCGTAGCCTAAGTCCAACACTTCCAATGTGTCAGACGTCATGGCTTCCACAATACCGGCAAACTGCTTTGATTCATCAAGTAAATATTCGTTTATGTAGGGGTCGGCCATCACCGTACGGGGAATAGTATGAATGGTGTCGCGACCCTCACTTCTGCTTTCAACAGACTTAACCTGTTCCCAAAAGTTACCTTCAAACTGATGGTAGCCTTTAGAAAGGTACTTAATATCACTAATAAGCTGGTCAGTACGATAATCCTCCACATGCGCCAAGCCAGCACCTTTGGCTTTCAGCCTCATATTGAGATCTTTGGTTACTAAGACTACTTGCTGGGGCGCGTACGTTTTCTGCAGGTGCAGGGCCACGTTGATGATGCGGTTATCATTTTCGTTACTGGTAAAAATCTGCTGCGATTCTGCCATATTTAAATCAGCAAAAATCGACAACGACCCGGAAGGTTTATTATCGCCCGCTCCCATCCCCTCCATAGAAACACCGGCCAACATATCCTCTGGTGTGGCGTCGTGGAGTAAGTCCTCCATGGATCGAATAGATACGCGCGCATCTCTGGCAACATCTTTCTTGCTGTCTTTGATGTAATCAAGTTCTTCTAACACTGTCATTGGAACAACAACGTCATGTTCTTTAAAAGAGAGGAAAGCAAGAGGTTCGTGTAGCAGGATATTTGTATCTAAGACATAAATTTTGGTGTCTGTGGATTTTTTTCTTGGCATCCTTCGCTCCGACAAGAGAAATCTAAGCCCGTCGATGACTGACGTGCAGTAAAGAGTCTCGCTTAGGAGAGATGGATACCGTCGAACCGGATTATCTACTCCGTATCGCGTCGACTTTCATTTCCACCATAATCCAGTTTTACCAACTTAGCACTTTTTTTTGCTATTTTTTTATATGGCAAGCACTGTCGCGGGAAGAATTGCCCAAAAAACGCCAGTTCACCTTTATTCGTACCGGTAGTGTCAGTACAATACCGGCCGCAAAAAATTAAGGTATCGCTATGAGTTCAGTTAATACATTTTCCGCGGGGCAGCGCTGGTTGAGCAACACCGAGTCCGAGTTGGGTTTAGGCGCTGTGATGAGTGTCGACTTCCGCTCGGTAGAGATTTTCTACCCAGCCACCGGCGAAAGCCGAATGTATACCAAGGAAAATGCCCCGCTGACTCGGCTCATCTTCGGCGAAGGCGATACTGTTACCAGTCAGGACGGCTGGACCTTACAAGTGCAAAAAGTTGAAGAATCCAATGGTGTACTGATATATCACGGTTTGCGCGAAGACACTAAAGCCAGCGCACGACTACCTGAAATGCAGTTGGACAATCACATTAAGTTAAATCAACCTGAGCAACGTCTCTTTAACTTCCAAACCGATGCGCCCAAGTGGTTTGACATGCGGTTAAATGCCCTGCGCAACCAACACGCTTATCTCAAATCTTCCACCATTGGTTTGTCGGGCGCCCGTATCGAACTCATTCCCCACCAGTTGCACATCGCTTCTGAAGTGGGGAGCCGCCATGCGCCACGCGTGTTGCTGGCTGATGAAGTGGGGCTGGGTAAAACTATTGAAGCCGCACTGATCATTCATCGCCAGTTGAAAACCGGAAAAGTTCAGCGTGTACTTATTGTCGTCCCTGATTCTTTGGTTCATCAGTGGCTAGTAGAAATGTTGCGCCGGGTGAATTTGCCATTTGCTATTTTTGATGAGAGTCGCTGTGAAGCACTTGACGATGCTGGCGGCAATCCGTTTGAAAGTGATCAATTGGTATTGTGTAGCATCAACTTCTTGAAAGACAATGCCAGGCGTCATCAACAGGCTTTAGAAGCAGGCTGGGACATGCTTGTGGTTGACGAAGCACATCACCTCGCCTGGTCAGCACAGGCACCGTCAGTCGAATACCAGCGTATTGAAGCACTGGCCAATACCACACCCGGCGTATTGCTGTTAACCGCAACCCCTGATCAACTTGGCCATGAAAGTCACTTTGCCCGCTTGCGGCTACTTGACCCCGCGCGGTTTCACGATTACGCCGCTTTTTTGCAGGAAGAAAGCCAATACAGTGCATTGGCCGACGCAGTAACGCCTTTACTGGATGACGAGCCTTTGTCCGACGAAGCCATAGATGCACTCAACGCTGTAGCCCCGGAAATCATGGCTCGATTTGATGACATCAATAGTACTGACTCCCGACAAGCGGCAATCAGTCAGCTCATCGATACTCACGGCACAGGGCGTTTATTGTTTCGTAACCGACGGGCGGGAATTGAAGGGTTTCCCGTCAGGCAACTGAGTACTTACCCACTGGCGCTACCGGAAATATACGACAGTGCCGTGTATGGCGGAGAACTCTTTAATGCCCTGTATCCCGAGCGTCAATCTACGCTGGTAAACAGCTGGTTCGATCACGACCCCCGAGTAGAGTGGTTACTGGGCTTTCTGCCAACTGTTCGCCCTGCAAAAGTACTGCTGATTTGCGCTGATAAAATCACCGCCCAGCAACTCGGCGAAGTCATTCGAACCAGAAGCGGTATTCGACACAGTGTTTTCCACGAAGGCATGAGCATTGTTGAACGCGATAAAGCCGCCCATTATTTTTCCGACCCGGAGGAAGGTGCGCAGATATTGTTGTGTAGTGAAATTGGCAGTGAAGGGCGCAACTTCCAGTTTGCCCATCATTTGGTATTGTTTGATTTACCCCTTACCCCAGATTTACTTGAGCAACGCATAGGTCGTTTAGACAGAATAGGTCAAACCAAAGATATCCAAATTCATGTCCCTTTCATTCAGCAGACGGCGCAATCTGTGCTGCTAAAATGGTATCGCGACGGACTTGATGCATTTGAGCATACCTGCCCCACGGGGTCGGGAGTATTTGACGAACTACAGGACAAACTGGTTGAAGCCTGTCTTGACCCAGAAAATGATATTTTAGTGTCAGAACTAATAGAAAACAGCCTTGCTCTCAATCAAACCTTAAAAGCGCAGTTAGACGCTGGTCGGGATCGCTTGCTGGAACTGAATGCATCGGGTGAAGGCCGTGTTGATGGTCTTATCGAAGACATTGTGGAGCAGGATGCTTCCGTGGAACTATCTCGCTTTATGGGTAGGCTATTTGACGCACTAGGCGTCACTCAGGAAGAGAAAGGCAATGACTGTTTTATCCTTACTCCTTCTGAATCAATGGTAAACCATTTACCGGGGCTCGACCCCGAAGGTATGACGGTAACGTATCGCCGTCGTATTGCCACCACTCTGGAGCATGTTCATTTTCTCAGCTGGGACCACCCGCTCGTGCACAATGCTATAGATATGGTGCTCTCGGATACGCTGGGCAAAGCCAGTGTTGGCTTTATTGCCGATAGAGCGCTACCCAAAGGCGCATACTGGCTCGAGGCTCTGTTTGTATTACAAGCGAATGCAGAGAAAAAACTGCAACCTGGACGTTTTTTGCCCGCAACCCCAATACGTCTGTGTTTAGACGCACAAGGTAACGACGCAGATCTCACTTTTGACGTGGGCCGTCCCGTTGGTAGAAAAATTGCCCAGCAGTTAATTAAAGCGCTTCAACAACCTCTAACACAACACATTGAAAAAGCAGCGGTTATGGCACAGCGCCTCGCTAATCAAATCCAGCATGATGCAATTACAACAATGACAGACACCCTCTCAGCACAAGCCCAGCGCCTGAGAGATTTACAAGCTCACAACCCTGCCGTCAGAGACAGTGAAATTGCTTTTATTGAGTCACAACGTGATGCGCTCACAGAAGCACTGCAGCAAGCCTCCGTGCAATTAGACGGGTTGCGTATTGTGGTAAATAACCCGTAACGCCCCATGAAAAAAAACTTTGTTTACCAACCGCCTTACACGCCTTATCTGCAGTTACTTCACCACGACAATGACATTGTTGTGGCAAACAAGCAAAGCGGTTTGTTGAGTGTTACCGGCATACAACCTGCCCATAAAGACGCGCTGATAACCCGTGTTCAGCGCGTGTTGCCCACTGCAACGGTTGTGCATCGCCTTGACATGGCCACCTCTGGCGTAATGGTGATGGCTCTGAACAAAGATGCCCACCGAAAACTATCCAGACAATTTCAAGACAGAATAACTAAGAAACGTTACTACGCGCGGGTAGACGGCATAGTAGCACCCGATGAGGGCAGTATAGATATTCCATTAATAGTGGACTGGCCTAACCGTCCGAAACAGAAAATCGATTATGAAAACGGCAAACCCTCCCTGACCCATTTCAAAGTCATTAAACGGTTAGAAAATGAAACATGGATGGAATTGCTACCGGTTACTGGTCGCTCTCACCAGCTTCGCATGCACATGCTGGCCCTCGGCCACCCTATTTTAGGCGACCGACTATACGCCCACGAAGAAGCCAAAGCACGGGCTCCACGGTTGCAACTTCACGCTGAAACCTTGTTATTACAACATCCGGAAAACGGCGAATGGTGTCGTTTCTCTTCTGTTGTCCCCTTTATGGCGCATACTCCTGTACCGCTGGAGATAGACAAACCTTAAATGTACCATTAAGTTTACTCGTACCACGCCGATAAATAGTGTAACGCGTGGTACGTGTATACAGGTGCTGTGTCCAACTGAAGGTGAAAACGTGCGTCGACTAATGGTTTTTCTGCTGTGTGTGGTGTATCTAAACCGCGGATCCGCGTTGCAGGTTGACGACATCAAGCAGCAGTATTTACCCGAAGAATACAGCACGCTATTAGTCGGTGAAAAAGACGTTCCTGTATTCGCCGCCCAACCCACCGTTCCCTTGAGTCGTGGCGTTGCCCTTATTTTTCTGGATACAGGACAACGAGGGCTTACCCTTCACAACGCCAGTGCGCTAGCGAAGAAACTGAACCGTTCAGGTTGGCACACCCTTATTATCCCATCACTACTTTCAATAACAGAAGCCGTCCAACCGCAACAAAACAACGACGACCTGGCATCTGCAATGCACCCCCGTGCAGTGGCATCGCCACCTCCGGTAAACGCAGATACAGCGCAGGCCGAAGTAACCTTACTTGCGCAAGCCGCGTTTGAACATGTCAATACCGTTCCTGGATACCGGCTATTGATTAGTCAGGGAATGCAAGCATCACTGTTGACGTTACTTGCTGCGGACGAGCGTATTCCTCGCGTCGATTCTCTTATTACAATCAATCCATTTTGGCCGCAAGTTGATGTTGCTAATAAAATAACAGAGAAAATGGCAAACTCTACCGCGCCGGTCCTTGATCTTTTTTTTGCTCATCGAAATTCCGCAGAACCCCGTCAAACAGCAGTGAACAAAACCCTAAAAATGCACTACAGGCAAAAACAGCTAAACGAGATGGCCTTGTTTTCCCACAGCCAGAATACGTCTGATTTTACGACAGTTGTTTACAAAGAAATAAAAGGTTGGCTACAGTACCTGGGTTGGTAGCCTTCGTAAATCCTTATAAAAAGTAAGTCAATTATTATATTTGTTGAATATTCAATTAGATGTTTACTTTTTATTCTAATTCAATGAAAATTTCAGTTTACCGACTATAATAATTTCCATTAATAAGGTATCAGACGGCCACCCAATATGCTTATGTCTTTCGTTGATACCAAGGCCGCCCAGCTCTGTTTTTATCTTCGCGGTTTTTGGCAAGAGGAAGTTCCACATTCTGAATTAGAAATATTCTTCTGGGATACGATGGAAGAATGGAGTTTGGTTGATTATCAGCAGGATCAACCGTACACGCCTAAAGAGCGTGTATTTTGGCATGTGCTTCATCAACTGCATTATTGGTCGGAAGAAAAACTCCGCCACGATCCTTACATGGTCGATGAACTTTCAAACTGCCTGGTATTTCTCGAAGGTAAAGGTGTCTGCCCACTGGATTGTGTAGGTATTCGTCCTTGACTGCAGCTCATCTGCATATTTCGTTCCTTGCGATAGAAAACAAGTGATAGTGTTATGAAAAGCTTCGATCTGTTGCGCAAGAAAATCAAACAAACTTATATTGTTACGCTTTCCCTCACCATTGCCTTGCTGACTTTTTGGTTTGTCTGGACACAATATTATTTTTATTCTTTGGAGGGTCAGCCATATATAATCAATATTGCAGGCAAACAACGCATGTTGTCTCAGCGTATTGCCCTGGTTGGCAATGCACTGGTATCTGAGCCAGCAAAAGCGAAAGGGGAACCGCTGAAATCAGAGCTCGTTGCGCTAACCCGTGAGTTCCTGCACAACCATGAAATACTGGTAGGCCGAGTGCCGGTAAACGAAGAGTTCAATGCACTCAACGGTGAATTGGAAGCCCTGTATTTTTCTCCACCAGCAATGTTAGACCGACAGGTCAGTCAGTACGCTGAACAGGCGCTACACCTGGCCAGTTTATCGTTACCCCTGGCTATGGACGCCCAGCCCATTGGGCCAGAGTCTTCGAAACAGATATTAGATAATTTAGATCTTGCGGTTTCTCTGTTCGAAAAACAACTTTCCGAGAATTTAAGAGAAAATCACTGGTGGCATTTAATTTCGTGGGTACTCACACTGCTGTCTGTCATTTTCGCTGTAAGACTTTTATTTACACCGCTGAGTCGGCTGATTGAAGCACAATTCGATGAGGTCAAAAGAGCCCAGTTAGATGCAAGACTTGAAAAAGAGCAAATCAATAAACTGGTAGCAACAAAAGAAGAGTTTCTCGCCAGCATGAGCCATGAATTTCGCTCACCTATCTCCGCGATAATAGGCGTCCTGGAGCTGCTTCCAAACATGCAGGAAAAACGGGAGCAACTTATCCAGCGAGCTGAACAGTCTTGTTTCCGCCTGCTTATGCTTACCAATAATCTCGTTGACAGTATGCAAAACCGGCAATTGGACGAGGAAAAAGACAAAGAAGAGTTTGACCTGGTACGCCTCCTCGACGATGCCCTTAGTCATTTTTTCTATCAATGCCAGGAAAAGGGCCTAAATTACGAAGTATTTAATGAAACAAGCCTACCGCATTTAGTCGTTGGCTCGCCCTCTCCGTTGAGCAAAGCGTTTAAAAATCTGCTGGATAACGCCGTTAAGTTTACTCACCATGGCATTATTTCTGTGTATAACCGGGTTGCCGTAAATGATGGCCAGCTCATTTTGCAAATTCGCGTAGTGGATACCGGAATTGGTATTGATGATGCTGCGAAAGAAAGCATCTTTGACCGCTTCTACAAAGCTCACAATAAACCCAAGCTCTATAGTGGAGCTGGCGTGGGGCTGTATGCTGCAAGACATCAGGTACGAGAAATGGGTGGCGACATTACCGTCGTCAGTGCACTGAATTCCGGATCAGAGTTTTGCCTGTCTGTACCCCTGCAAATGCCCAGCGAAAAGGAAAAGCATCCTGTCGCAACTGCAAAAGGAAAATTTGCAGTGGTGGATGACCAGGAAATTACCAGGCTACATCTCTCGTACATGATTGAACAGGAAGGTTTTGCAGTAGACACATACAAGTCCGGTGCAGAACTCCTCAGTAATCGCGATGTAATTAAAGACTACGATGGTATCATTACCGATTATTTTATGCCTGGAATTAACGGTACCGAGCTGGCGAATTACTTACAAGCCATGCTCGGCAAACACACACCACCGCTTATTTTGGTATCAGCAGCTCCCCAAATCGCCAACATTGTTTCGAATTCAGAAATTAATGCTTGGCAGGTGTTTGTTAAACCCATTGATAGAAATCGGTTTATCGATGCCCTTAAATACCTGTCTAAACCTGGATATACCCTGTCTCCGTTACCTTCTTCGGCCTCAATACTCATAGTGGAAGACGAACCAATAAATGCGGAAATTCTGTTAGACATGATAGAAAACCTCGGATATCGCGGAGACGTAGCAGAAGACGGAGAGCGGGCGTTGTCAAAAGCGGGTAATAATCACTATGATGTTATCCTACTGGATCTAAACTTGCCGGATATCAGTGGTTTTGAAGTAGCTACGATTTTGAACGAACAGGGTACTCAGGCACAAATGGTTGCCGTAACAGCCAGTGCTTACGAGACCGATCGAGCGCGCTCCCTGGCCACAGGCATGAGATATCACTTGGTTAAACCCGTTGCTTATCAGGAACTAAAAAATACCCTAAAGCTTCTTCTTTGCAAGCCGGTAAACTAAATTGGCTTAACTTCGGATGCTGTACTTGGCGCGCACGAAGTGCGGTTTCTGCCATTGTTTTTTGACCGATAAAGTGCTTGATCAGCTTTTTCCAGCCACGCCATTGGCGAAGGATATTTCGGGCTAAATTCACATAATCCGATACTTACTGTGAATTGAATTTGCCGCCCTTCAAATTCAATAAACATGGCCTCGCACAACCGGCGAATGCGTTCGGCTACGCAATGGGCGTTGTGCGCGGAGGAATCAACCAGCACAATCGCAAACTCCTCTCCCCCGTAGCGCCCTGGTAAATCCGTTTCTCTGATACTTTTGCGAATGACTTGTGCCAGGGTTTTAATCACTTCATCGCCGGCCTGATGCCCGTACGTATCATTAATTTTCTTAAAGTGATCAATGTCCAGCATTAGCGCTGTAGAGGGCGTCTCCCGTCTGAGGCTCAGCTTGAAAAGTCGCTCGAACTGCTCTTGCCAGTAACGACGATTAAAAAGCCCAGTTAAACCGTCAACCCGACTCATGTGTTTGAGCTCGTCATTTAGCCGTTCCACCCGCAATTTACTCAGCGCCTGATCGGTAACATCGTAAACCAGCATACACATTCTTTCCACTTCTCCGGTTTGCGCAGTCAACGGAAACATGGTGATGTTCTGAAACATCTGTTTGGCATCAGATGTAATAGGTCTGGACGTGGCAAATTTAAACAAGTACGGACGTTGTTCCCAGATGATAAACACAGGCGTGTTCAAGTTAAACACAGGTTGTGCCTTGCGCGTTAGCCACGAGCGTTCAATTTCTGGAAACAACGAAAAAAGCGACTTTCCCAAAACCTCACTTGACAGTTTTTCAGCGTGGTTCTCCATAAACTGGTTCCACACCTCTATGCAAAAATCCCGATCTAACACCACTATACCCACTTCGATGGAACTGAGCAGCTCACTCTGTAGGTGCATGTGTTTTACAACCTCGGTCATGCAACACACTCCTCTTCAATCAAACGGCTAAATATCTTATCCATTGCCGTTTGCGGGAATAAAAGCAGCATATCAAAGCTGATGTCTTTGTGTTTGATGGCATACGCGATTTCCACCGCCATAACCTTTCCCCACCTCATGCCATTGCCACTGAGAAGTTCGTCGAGCTCATTGTGCTGACCAAGTAAAATAGGATGACTGTGACTGAACGCAACATGGAGTTGTGCCGACAGTGCGTTCAAACACGCACCAGTCAGAATATTCGACACGTCTATCAAGGCTTCTAGTTGGTTTTGTTCACTGTCAGCGTGACCGCCGTAATTGAGTAAATCAATGATATTTTCTACTTTCGTGTCGCTGAAGATAACCAGTGCTTCACCCCGTATTCCGGCACTGGTAAATCCTTTCGATACCGCTGAGACCCGCTCATTGCGGCCTATTTCTGCAATAGCCATATGCAGTTCATTGGACTCGATCAGGTTCACGTTGGGTACGGGTAAATCAATAAACTCCCCCAACAACCGAGCCAGGCTTTCGCCAGCCCGACCCATTGCAACATTCACCAGTTCACGGTAAACATCAATTTTGTCATGAATAGAGGATAATTGCTGCTGGCCCACCGCGACTTCACGCTTGGATGCAGAACTATCACCGGTGTAAATACCGTATTGAGATAGTAATGCATTAAGTTTCTGATTGTCGATGGGTTTGCGAATAAAGTCGAGGGCACCTAGCGCCAACATTCGCTCACGAGCACTTGGCTGCACATCACCAGAAACCACAATCACTAAACAAGGTAAATCGTGTTGCCGGATGTATTGCATAGTCTCATAGCCATCCATGACCGGCATATTTAAATCCAAAAAAATGACGTCAGCTTTTCCCGACCGTATCGCGCCAATGGCTTCTTTTCCATTACTGGCAAACGAAATAGCGACATCCCAGCCATCGGGGATAGCCCTCGCCATTTGCTTTCTGGCAAATGCGGAATCGTCACATATCAGTACAGGTGTGGCCATCCTTACCTCCTGAAAACAGGTAGCAACTGCGCTCAGAAACTGAGCAGAGTATACAGAGTATTATTATTATTAAATTAGACAGCTGAGGCTGCCTTCCTATTCGCACAGAATAGGTAGCATAAACAACTTCTTGTTTTAGGTCTACTTTGTATAACAAAAAGCCTATATAGCCGAGCTACGACCACTCTGGTAGAAGATGCGTTACCTCGTCGTCAAGAGAAGTTCAGTGTTATATTTACCGCAAGCGCCTCCTGGTTTGCCGTTAAATAAGTTGCCGATGTCATCCGGGCGGTGGAGCAAAAAGCCTTGTGCGAAGTCAATCCCAAGCTCCTTAACTTTCGCAAGAACTTCTTCTTGGGCGACAAACTCAGCGACTGTTTGGAGCCCAACTACATTGGCGACATCGACGAAACAGCGAACCGCAACTTCATCTAAAGGATCAGTCAAGAGGTCTTGAATAAATTGACCGTCAATTTTCAATACGTCAACATCGAGGTTTTTTAAGTAGCCAAACGAAGATGCGCCTGCTCCAAAATCGTCCAATGCAATTCGAACTCCGAAATTCTTCAAACGTTCAATAAATAGTGAAGCATCTGTAAGGTTCGTAATTGCGACCGTTTCCGTAATTTCCATACACAGCTTAGTTCTATAAAGTGGCTCGAGCCTCTCTAGAAGGCCACACACATAGTCATGAAAAGCCCTATCGCCATGCCGGGTTCTGATGGCGTGATCTGTATCGCAGAAAACGTGCACTCGATTGCGGCCTGCATCTTTCGCTGCAAAGCACGAACTATCCGCCGCCTGCATAAGGGATGCGGCTGTTGGCCAACGCTTATCCATTGTAACTAAACCAATACTCGCTCCAATACGGAACCGATGGTTGTTGTGAACGAAGCGAAATGACTCCATTTTATCGCAAATTTGCTGTGCAACGTGAATGGCTGCTTTCTCATTACAGTGCTCTAATATCACGCCAAACTCACTATGCCACTACAGAGGTTACTTTTGGCAGGTGAGGCCACTTCCAATAGCCCTTTTCAGACTTAACAGAGGAGACCGAATAAGTTCTATCGTCGTTGTAAATAGCAACATGGCGTCGAACCACTTTGTTGGTTTCCGCCCAAGCCAAAAACTCGAAGACTATTCGAAGGATATTGTATACATAGCTGCTTGCTTTACCTTGAGCATCTAGCTTGTCGTCCCGAAATTCCAGCAGGTGAGTGTCAGTAATATCGCTCCATTTAAAATTACTAACCTTGCTGTCGAAAAATTGTAGTGGTCAAGTCATTTTTAAGCTTTTCTAATAGCCTTTTAAGTCGGGTTGGAGTGCCATATTCTGAGTTAACCCCTGTAATATCACCTCCTTCCTTTTCAACTAAGTCACTTTCAAAGTGAGCAACAACATTTTTGCACCACTGGTATTTATCAAAACCGCGATAATTAGATAAGGAGCAGTGTTGAAAACCATATTTTTTTTGATGACAGAACGAGCTATTTTAACCTTATGCGTCGGCAGCTTTTTTGCGACTGAGCAACTCCTGAAGAAACGATGTTAGTTTCTCAGGAGTGTTATATCTCTCTAGCCCGACCATTGATTGAGGCTGCCTTACACCGCAACTGGTGCTGCTATCGCAGGGTGAGGGTCATAACCATCAAGTTCGAAATCATCTATCGTATAATCAAATAATGAATTGGGCTTACGTTTTATTACTAATTTAGGAAAAGTTTTAGGCTGTCGTTGTAATTGCTCATTTACCTGTTGGATGTGATTCATATAAATATGAACATCCATACCAAACCATACTATTTCGCCCACACCGTAACCTGTTTGTTCGGCCAGCAAAGTGGTTAAAAATGCTAAATTAGCGACATTGAAGGGTTGCCCTAAAAAACCATCAGCGGAACGTTGCACCATGGCACCAGATAACTTTTGGGTATTTGGGTCGACAAAGAATTGATAATGCTTGTGACAGGGTGGCAAAGCCATCTGGTCTAACTCCCCAACGTTCCATCCATCAAATAAAATTCGTCTCGAAGACGGATTATTTTTGAGCAGATCAACAACCTGGGAAATTTGATCTATCTCCTTACCATCTTCTGTTCGCCAGTGGCGCCATTGCTTGCCATATACGGGGCCGAGATCACCCCACTTTTCAGCAAACGTATCGCTGTCGAGTACCCGTTGTTCAAACTCTGCCATCGACAATGATTTGTCTGCGCTGCCTTCAGGTTGGGCGTCAATAAATTTCTTGTAAGGCCAGTCGCTCCAAATGTGTACATTCTGCTGAACTAGTTCCCGAATATTCGAGCCACCAGATAGCATCCATAGCATTTCTTTAAACGCCGTTTTCCAAAAAACACGTTTAGTAGTAAATACTGGAAAACCTTCTGACAAATCAAACCGCATGGTATGGCCGAAGATGGCTTTCGTACCTACCCCGGTTCGGTCTACCCTTTCACTCCCCGTATCAAGGATCAGTTGTAGCATATCCAAGTATTGTTCTTCAGGGTGTAAATGCTTCATTTCGTTTCGCCACCTTTATAAATGCTAAAATTAGCCTGTTTTTACCACGACCTTGCTACCCGATTTCTGGCCTTTATCATTCGCTTCGTCGTACAAAGTTTGCTTTATTTTTCCTGCTTTACTGGCCGGTAGTTGTAGGCCCAGGCGATCAACCCGAGACCTGATAAAATCATGGGAATGCACAACAACTGCCCTTGGCTAAGTCCCATGGAATAAAGCCCAATGTGCTGATCGGGCTCGCGGAAATACTCCACAATGAAACGGAAACTGCCGTACCCTAATAAGAATAAGCCACCTACCGAACCGGTTGGCCTTGGCCTGGCTGAGTAGAGCCAGAGAATGGCAAACAGCACTACCCCTTCTAAAGCAAATTCGTAGAGTTGAGACGGGTGCCGCGGTTGCTCACCCGCGCCGGGAAAGATAATTGCCCAAGGTACATCCGTTGTCCGTCCCCACAACTCAGCATTGAGAAAATTCCCTATTCGTCCAGCACCCAAACCAATGGGAACCAAGGGCGCTACGAAGTCGCCGATTTGCAAGAAAGTAGCATTCATGCGCTTGGCTTGCCATGCGAGGGCCACCAAAACCCCCAGAAGTCCGCCGTGAAAAGACATCCCCCCGGTCCATATACGAAACAGGTATGTAGGATCCTCTAAGAACATCCCAAATTGATAGAACAGCACGTAGCCAATGCGACCGCCAAGAATCACCCCAACGAAACTCCAAAACAACAAATCACTGAGTTGTTCGCGGCTCCAGTTAGTTTGCGAAAGACGTTTCTGTGCCAGCATGTACGCAGCGATAAACCCCACCAAATACATCATGCCGTACCAGCGTACACTCAACGGCCCAATACTAAAAATGACCGGGTCTATATTCGGAAATACCAGATAACTGCTTTCTGTCATGGTTTATTCTAATCCTACAATCATTCGTATACTCACCAGCACCAGTATGCCGGCAAGAATTCTTTTCAATAAACTCGTATTCATTTTCTGGCCTAACTTAGCACCTATATTCGCAGTAAACACTGAGGTTATAACAATCCCCAGTGTTGCTGGCCAATATACATAACCTATGGCATGGGCCGGTAGGTTTTGCTCGCCATGTCCGCTGAAAATAAAACTGGCGCTGCCAAACACGGCAACAACCAGCCCACTAAATGCAGCGCAACCAATGGCCTGACGAATGTGCACCTGAAGCCACACTAGCGCAGGGACTAGCAAAGCCCCACCGCCAATACCCATAAGTGCACTGACGCCGCCTGTTGCTACACCGACAGCCGCTAAACTACTTTTACCGGCGGAATGAGCTGATGGTTGTCGTTTGCCGAATAGCATATGCATGGCTACCGCAATAACAAGAACAGCGAAAACATTTTTCAAAGTATGACCGGAAATGGAAGTGGCAAGCAAAGCCCCTCCCACCGAACCAACAGCAATGCCCAATCCGCACCAGAGCATGATAAATGGGTCTAAATTACCAAGCCGGTAATGTGCCCTGGCAGATGAAATACTGGTAAATATTATCGTCGATAAGGACGTGCCTATGGCCATGGGCATAACCGTGTCGGTATCAACACCGAGAAAATGCACCATCAGGTAAGACAACGCCGGTACGATGATGAGCCCACCGCCTATCCCCAGCATACCTGCCAGAAGTCCAACACCCAAGCCTATCCCCATACAGGAAATAACAATTATTGTAATGGGATCCATTCGGCCTCTTCCTTAAAAAACGGGGGTAGCGTAACACAAAAAAACAGCCGGGATGACGCAGAAATTACAGGAATAGATGAATTGACGATTGCTTAAGAGGATCAGGAGCCTGCCCTTACCAAACCCCCAAGCCCCCGGTGCTCCAGGTACTGGTTGATATGACTGAATACCTCCTCGTGCGCAGAAGCGGTCAGGGCCTTAGTCAATAGCATTCGCGAATCATGCAGACTTACATTGCGAATAACCCAGTTAATTTTTCTCAAATTATGGGCGTTCATACTCAACTTTCGATATCCCATAGCAACAAGCAAAATTGCTCCACCTGGCTCACCGGCAATTTCACCGCACACAGTGACCGGCACCTGATTGGCATCTGATTGCTTTACGATGTCGTAGAGCGCGCTCAACACCGCTGGATGATAACTGTTGTACAAACCGGCAACACGGGTATTGTTTCTGTCAACAGCAAGAAGATACTGAGTAAGGTCATTACTGCCCACGGAAAAGAAATCAACTTGTTTGGCAAGTTGAGGTAACTGATACAACACAGACGGCACCTCTAACATGATGCCAAGCTTGGGCTTATTCAGCATCCTATCTGTGTGCTTGATTTCATCACAAATTTCGTCAAAAGCCTGTTCGATAAGACGACGGGCTTCGTCCACCTCCGACACCGAGGAGATCATAGGCAGCATTATTTGTAGGTTAGTGAGGCCAATACTGGCCCTTAGCATAGCGCGAATTTGTACCAGAAAAATGTCAGGGTGATCAAGTGTAAGCCTTATCCCCCGCCAGCCCAGAAACGGATTTTCCTCGTTTATGGGAAAGTATGGCAAGGGTTTGTCTCCGCCCACATCCAGTGTGCGCATGGTAATCGTCTGCTCAGGTGTTGCCATCAGAATTTGCCGATATAACTCTACCTGCTCTTGCTCCGAGGGGAAGCGCTGACGAAGCATAAACGGGATCTCGGTACGATATAGACCAATGCCATCTGCATTGGCAAACTGCGTTGCTTCGATATCGGCAGACAAACCGGCATTGACGTACAGTGCGATGCGGCACCCATCCTGGGTTTCACTCGCCAGGTTAGCATCGGCCTCTATGCGTTTTGAGAGAATTTTTTCTTCGTCTATCAGCTGAACAAATTCACTGCGAATGGTGGCCTCAGGAGAGACAATAACTTCACCTGAATAACCGTCTAACAACAACTCTTTTCCATTCAACAGTGCAGGGGACACGTTTTGGCAGCCCATTACTGCCGGTACGCCCATTGCCCTGGCAAGAATAGCAGCGTGGGAGTTATTCGACCCGCGAATTGAAATGATGCCTTGCAGGTACTGACGGGGAAATTCGGCCAGCATTGACGCACTGACTTCTTCAGCCACCAGTATACTAGGCTGTGTGGCTTCCCGGGCAGAGGGTTGTTGGCCTTTCTCTTCGTAGAGAATATTAATAAGAATGCGATTGGACAAATCTACTATATCAATAGCCCGCTCTTGCATATACGGGTCTTCCATATTCTGGAAACGCGCGGCGTAATCTTCCACTACCATTTTCAACGACGATGCTGCATCCCACCCCTCGCGAATCTTTGCTTCCACTTCCCGACCAAGGCTGTTGGCGTCAAGCAAGTGATGATACAACTGAAAAATGGATTTCACGTCATCGGGAATACCCAAATCAAGGCGTTCTGACAATATATCAACGTGCTTTCGGGTTAGTTCAACGCCCCGCCGGTACAACCGAATTTCCAGGTCTGGATCAGAGGCTCGTTTGACTACCCAGTTTCTCAGGGTAATAGAACTGTCAGTGGAAAACCCCGTGCCTATTGCTAAACCTGGTGACCCTGGAATGCCACGTACATTTTTTTGTATCGGCATTGACTCCACAGACGAGCTGTTACTCAACGCCCCACGTATCTCTGCATTGGTGACTTCTAGCGCCAATTGTGCCGCCAAGGTTACGAGAAAGGCTTCCTCGTTCTCGCTGAACCGGCGCATGGCTTGTTGTTGCATGGTGATCACGCCTAACACACGGCGCTGATGGATTATTGGCGTACCGAGAAAAGCGTTGTAGCTCTCTTCTTTCACCTCTGGATAGTGTTTGAATCGCGGATGTTTATGGGCGTTTTCAATATTTAGGGGTTCTTCACGTTGACCCACGAGCCCAATAAGCCCCTCAGAGAAACCTATTCGCACCATTTCCACTGCATCCGGATGCAAACCGTCAGTGGCTTTTAGGATAAAATCCTGTTTTTCTTCATCGGCAAGATAGATAGAACAGGAATCGACCTCCATGGTTTGCTTTACCCGGCTTGCCACACGAAAAAGCGCCTGATCCAATTCGGGGATCTGGTTCATCTCCTGAACAATGCGCTTTAGTGTAGTAAGGATATTCCCGGTTTCGGCCACCTGACAGTCTCCCTGAGTATTAGCCGTTGCGTCTGCGCTTGCGGTTGCGCTTACCGGAACCTGTCGATTGCGGACGCTGACCAGCCGGCATTGCCACGCCTGCAAATTCTTTCATCACTTTGCGATATACATCGCGTTTAAAAGACACGACATTGCGGATGGGATACCAATAACTCACCCATCGCCAGTCATCAAATTCCGGATGCCCGCTATTGAGCACGTCGACATCTTTCTCCTGGCAGTCAAGCTGAAGTAAAAACCACTTTTGCTTTTGTCCTATGCACACCGGTGAACTACCCTGGCGTATTAACCGCTTTGGCAATTTGTATCGCAACCAGTTGCGGGTAACCCCCAGGATAGTAACATCCTTTTTTGTTAACCCTACTTCTTCGTGCAACTCCCTGTACATAGCTTGTTCTGCAGTTTCCCCTTCATCAATTCCGCCTTGTGGAAACTGCCATGAATGTTGACCATAACGTCTTGCCCAAAACACCTGACCCATTTTGTTGCAAATCACTATGCCCACATTCGCACGGAATCCGTCGGCATCTATCACATAGACTCCCGGGCACGATAAACTTTTCTATTTCTGCATTCTTCCATAAACTATAGCCCTTTCAAAGCATTAATACGAATTCGTCGAATATTAGCAGGAGTAGCCTTTGCAGCCGCCAACACTACCGCCCTCAAATGAGGATGAATTACTGCGACGAAGCCATCAAATCGCCGGGCTTTCTTTGGGTGAACTCGCCCATTTTGCGGGCGTAGTTGCACCTGAGAACCTCAAGCGACACAAGGGCTGGCCGGGCATGCTCATTGAAAGATGGCTTGGTGCAACGGCAGGATCCAAACCGCAACAGGATTTTCCCGAACTGGGAATTGAGCTGAAAACCATTCCAATCGACAAACACTTCTCGCCGTTAGAAACCACCTATGTTTGCTATGCGCCGCTCATAAATCAGCCAGGTGTCACATGGGAAACTTCGAACGTAAGAAATAAGCTGCAGCGGGTATTGTGGGTTCCGCTGGAAGGAGACCGACAAATTCCACTGTCGAACAGACGGGTAGCCACTGCATTTTTCTGGCACCCCAGTGCAGAAGAAGACGCTTTACTGCAAAAAGATTGGGAAGAACTCACGGAGCTCATAACCCTTGGTCAATCGGAAACCATTACAGCCCGCTTGGGTGAAGCACTGCACATTCGCCCCAAAGCCGCCAGCGGACAAGTACTTACCGATGCATTAGACCCGGATGGCAAGAAAATAAAAACCCGGCCACGAGGTTTCTACCTGAGAACGTCATTTACGCATGGTTTGTTGCAGCGGCAGTTCGGCTAATAGTATTAACCTGAGTAAGTGGCAACACCTAAGACGACTGTTGATGGCGTTGAGACTTTCGCATGTGTCGAACCAGTACCTCGCCGAGGAACTTCTCTGAGTTCAAACCAAGGCGCTTTGCCACAACAGCTATATCCGCATCGGTGTGCAGTAGCACATTCTTGGCATAGTCAAGACGATACTTGTACACAAACTGGCGAAAATCTTTTTTCTCCAGCAGACGCAACGCGATAATGAGAATTGTTGGGTCAACCCCGCAATCCCGGGCAAAGTGTTTAAGAGTAAGAGCCGGAATTTTGTAGGCTTTTTTCTCGATCATTGTGCGTTCTGCCCGCATCAGCACTTCACGCATTACACCTGGCTCGGCCTTGAGCTCATCAAGGCGCACGTAATCCAAAGGCGACGGTGACACGTTTTGTGGCCTGACTAAGGCAATTAAAACTTGCAACATGGCGACGGCAAAGAGCACCGTATACAAAGATTGCCAGAATACGATGTTGAAGAAGCCAAATGCGCCGGCGGTCATCAGCAGAATGCAACAAAACGACAGGCCCACTGTAATACCCATAGCACCACCAACCCAGCGCAACCTGTATTCCTGCACCTCCACCACCTGACAGGGCAAATGTCGATGGTAGTTTTGTACTAGCTCTGTAATGAGAATACCGATTATCAACATACCAAACCCGGTGATCATGTAGGCCAGATAAATATCCCAGTTTTCTATTGGATGGCCCACCGGTGAAGCAGAAAGCCAAGCCAGCCGTTCACTTTGCGGAATAAATAGCACTGGAACTTGGCAAACCAAGGCCAGGCCCACCGGTACCCAAAGCAAAAACTTAGATGCAGGAGGGCTGTCAATGACCATGTTTTTCACACATCGATAGGCAAAAGACAGGCATAATAAGGGCACGAAAACCGTCAGGCCGGTTAATGCGCCGACCTCGACATTAAAAGCACGCATAACTTCATCGACCAGAATAAAAGGCCAGCAGATCAGCGCAGCCAGCACCCACTCCACAGCAATAATTCGCTTTCGCTCCACAATGCACTTTACCAGTAAGAAACAGTAACACGCAGCAAGTACAGCCAGTGTATAGCGATGCAACATTTAACCTTTACTCCTTTTCCCTGTGAAGATGAACAGTGTCTGGTATCACCAGTAGATATCGCCCTGCATTCCCGCCTGTCGGGTACGCTCCATTACGCGCATGAGACTTGCGAGTTTCTCTTCCACCCACGTGAGTACTTCGCCGATGTCATCCAGTTCAGACTCGTTAGCCATGGCGCGTAACATCAGCAGCGCTTTCATCTCGTCAATTCCTGTCAGGATATCCAGCCACGGAGCGCGAAAATGATGACGTTCTTCATCGAACAGCCCTGCCAGCAAGTAGCCGTTCCACAACGTCTGGCGCAACAACACTTCTATGGCAATGTAGTTTTCCGGTGTCATATTACGGCTCTTCGGCAGGGTTTGCTGAACTGTTTGCCAGCCCTGAGAAAGCCAGCCCTGAGCGTGTTCCATCACCGGCACATCATAAGCCTTGGAGTGAGAACGCCAAGGTTTTGCGGCGACAATTTCTGCCAGCGCCAGTTTAAGCTCATTGCTTTGCCCACTAAAAAACAGCGACTCGGGATCGTGAGCGTGGATCAAGCCCGCCTTGCGCCCCTGCAAATAACTAATTAACGCCGGAAACTTGCTCAAACACTTGTTGAACAAGCTTTTTTTAGACAGTAAATAGCGCAAAGACTGTAAATCATCCTGCCACAGCCAGTCCTGCATATATGCCATTAATAACTGGTGTACCGCTAGTAATTGCGGGCATTGCAACACCGGCAGGTAAAGTGAGACAGTTTGCATCAGTAAGCGCGCGCATTTGACTATCTCAGCGAGCACTTTCACTGAACCTGTTTCGTAAAATAAGTGCTCGTGCTTTTGCCAGTGAGACAAGGCATGCTGTACGGCTGAACAAAAAGCGGCTTCCGTTGTTTCCTGTTGTTGCAGCGGTAAAAAAGACGACAAAGGCACCACTACCGGAGAAATCCCGCTGAGCAACTGATAGCCCTGTGCGGCTTTAGACACATCACTTAGCCTGACAGGTGTGTGTCTGGCAATTATCTTTGCCAGGGTAAACAGCGACGCTACCGAGCCGGCTTTGAGTTCCAGCTCCACTTCACGTATGGGAGCACTGTTCTTCCCCGTTGTTGCTTCCCCTTCATCTACCACCACTTCAATACTGTCGCTATCCAGGGTGATATTAAAGGCTGTGCGCACAAAATGAGTACTGAATTGTCTTTCTAGCTGGCGGTTTACCTGTTCGACGTGCCACCCCGACGGCCACACATTTTTGTCAAACAGCGTAAGATCGGGCTCCGCGCTAACCAAATCTATATTGTATTCCGCTCGTTGATGCAGCCCGCCACTCACCTTGCCATGGGTCTTCATGGTCTGCTCAAAGACGCCGTTACAACCACGCACGCGAAAGCCCATCTTTTCATTTTGAAAGTGATGTTCAGGCGTGTCGTAGTAATCGTTTTGCAAACGCACCTCAGGCTCCCGGCTTATCTGGTAACCTGCTTTTTCAATGGCAGGCAGCACACTGGAGATAAACGGCGCGAGTGGGCGTTCTCGGGTGACAAATTTTATTTCAATTTCCGACATAGAATCCGTGGAAAATGATGGGAAAGTATGAATGACACAATACCTTTGTCTACCTTTTTTAGCAATGGAACAACATTGAAATCCGTGGTTTTTATGCGTGTTAACGGAACTGCAGCCAATGTTTCAGGTCGAAGCACGAAGCGTGCGCTTGCCTTTCTGGTGAGCAGCCCATACCATCACAGAGTTTTTATCACTATAACGGACGCATTATGTTACGAAAGTGGCTGACAATCGCACTGATTGGTCTATCTTTTCACGTTTTTGGGCAGCAAGATTCCATTGAGGAATCACTGCAGCAAAGCGCATCTTCAGCAAATTATATCCGCGACGACCTTTTCGTCTTCCTTCACGCAGGACCGGGCAGAAATTACCGCATCCTCGGCTCTATTGGCGCCGGCGCGCCAGTTACTGTGTTAGATACAGATTCAGAAGCAGAATTTACGCAAGTGAAGGACAACGAAGACCGCACCGGGTGGGTAGAAACTCGTTTTATCAGCGATACCATGTCGCGAGCAGAGCAACTCCCTCTTCTCACTCAACGCCTGGCAGACAGTGAAGCAAATGCACAGGGCCTGCAAACAGAGAATACGCGCTTAAAGCAACAGTTGAGCTCAACTCAGCAGGAATTGGCCTCATTGAAAAAAAGTACAGGCGCGCAGGAACGGGAAATCAAAAGCCTTACGGAACAACTCGGCGCCCAAAGCAAAGACGAAATGATTAAGTGGTTTACCTGGGGTGGCATTGTCGCTGGTGGAGGCGTGCTGCTAGGCGTCATTTTAACTTTCCTGCCGCGCAAGCGCAGACGCAATGACGAGTGGATGTAAGTCTTCACTGCGGCGTTAGAACAAACCGTAGAAGTATTTGTGTAAACCAACCCGTCTCAAAAAATGTGACGGGTTGGTTATTCTGGATTACTCGTCGTCTTCGATTAGGGTCATCAACGACGTATTCCCACCTGAAGCTGTTGTATCAATACTGATTGTCTTTTCGGTTACCAGGCGCTGAATGAGGTTGTCATTATACTCAGCAGTAATTACCGGCAATATCGCTCCCTCACGGGAAGATAACATGGCGGTAATTTGAGCGGTTCTCTCTGTATTCGAATCAACAACCACTCCTGCGAGATGCTCATGCATTAGCAGATCATTCAAATGACTCAATCTCGCTACCTGGAATACACCTTCAGCCGCACCAGTTTCATTGAAGTTCTTCTGGAAGGCCAGCGCCTCTTCATAGAAAAGATCGGATACGACCGACACCACCACGTTGCCAGTTGCCAGTGCAGTAACAATAGACAAGGTCCAGTATTCAAAAGTTACGCCTTTGTCGGCAAAACACACCAACACGCCACGAGGTTCGAGATACAGCTTGTTCGACTCCCCCGTAGGCCCTGGTAACTGTTTGGGCTTGGATAACTTGCGCTCCACACTGGTCAACTGCTGCCGCGATGTAGCCAGAGTGCGGTTCAAATCGTCTGCCAGTTCATCCACAATGTCTTCTTTCGCCAGTTTCGCCAGTAATTGACGTACCATTGAGATACGGTCGTTCAGCGGTGTGTGCCGCCATTTTGACTCTACGCTCACACCTTTATCCATCAGGCGAATAGCGGCTTCTTTATCTTGTTTTTCACCGCTCAAGGCGGCGTCCAGGTTGTCCAAATCATCCACCTGAGACGGTTTTGGTGTCGCTCGCTCCTGCATTAAACGACGCAAATAATTCGGTCCGCCGGCTTTGGGGCCGGTACCTGACAATCCACGTCCGCCAAAGGGCTGCACACCTACAATGGCACCAATCATGTTGCGGTTAATATAAACATTTCCCGCGCGACTGCGCGCCGCCAGTTCGTTGGCTCGCTCTTCAATACGCGAGTGCACGCCCATGGTCAAACCAAAACCAGTGCCATTAATTTGGTCTATCACGCCATCGATTGCTTTGCCGTTGAAGCGAATAACATGAACCACTGGCCCAAATACTTCCCGCTTCAACACATTAATATCGTCAATTTCGTATAGTGTCGGCGGGAAGAAATAGCCATCTTCATATTCCTTTGGAACCTGGGCGCGATACAGCAAGGTGCCATGGGTTTCCATGTATTTCTCGTGTTCCCTTAGACTATTAAAGGCCTTCCCGTCGATAACTGGGCCTACGTCGGTGCTCAACAAGGCCGGATCACCTATTGCCAACTCCTTCATTGCACCTGTGAGCATATCGATGAGGTCATCGGCAATGTCTTGTTGAACAAAAAGAACGCGCAAGGCAGAACAACGCTGTCCGGCGCTCTGGAAACCAGAATGGATCACATCATCTACCACCTGTTCAGGTAACGCAGTAGAGTCGACAATCATACAATTCTGCCCACCGGTTTCGGCAATGAGAGGCACTTGCTCTCCGCCCCGTTCCGCTAGCAACTGAGAAATCAAGGTACCGGTCTGGGTCGAGCCGGTAAACATCACCGCTTTGATGCGCTCATCTGGTAACAGGGTACTGCCAACGTGCTTACCCGGCGCGATGATGAGTTGCAGCGCGTCTTCTGGTAACCCCACGGTATGCATAATTTCTACAGCCCGTTTGGCGATAATACTGGTTTGTTCAGCCGGCTTCGCCACCACAGTATTGCCGGTAACCAAAGCGGCTGCCACCTGACCCATAAAGATGGCTAACGGGAAGTTCCAAGGGCTTATACAAAGCACCACGCCACGGGGCAGGAAGCGTTGATCTTCATCCAGTTCGCGGGCGCGAACGGCGTAATAACGGCAGAAATCTACCGCTTCACGCACTTCATCAATACTGTCTTGGGTTACCTTACCTGCTTCGCGGATACAGATGGCAATAAGCTCTCCCATGTGGCGCTCTAAAGCACTGGCCGTTCGCTCGAGGATGTCTGCGCGTTCATCGACAGAACGCTTTGACCAAGCAGCAAAGCCATAGTGAGCTCTCTCCAGAGCAACGGTCATATCATCAGGGCAAGCGTAGTGATGGTATCCCACCACATCCATTGTATTGGCCGGATTTTTCACCGCCGCGCAGCCCTCAGGCAAAGCACCGTCAATCACAGAATAGGTGTTTTTCCAACGAGCCAATTCGTGCTGCAACGCATTCACCGCATTGACATCAGTGAGATCCAGCCCCCGGGAGTTGTCCCTTTCCGGTGCGTACAAGTCGCGGGGGGAACTAATTTGCTTATTGTAGCGAACTTTAAGGCGCTGGGTTTTTTCCACTGGATCTTCGAGCAGTGATTCCACTGGTTTTTCATCGTCCACAATAGCATTTACGAATGATGAATTTGCACCATTTTCGAGTAATCGTCGGACCAGATACGCCAGAAGATCTTCGTGTTCACCTACCGGCGCATACACACGACATTGTATTTTTTCCTCAGTAACGACCTGGTCGTATAAGGTGTCGCCCATTCCATGGAGACACTGGAATTCAAAACCTTCCTTGTCTTCCCCCGCCAACTCAATAATTACTGATGCCGTGTAGGCGTTGTGGGTGGCAAACTGTGGGTAGATGGTATCTCTGTAATCCAGCAGGCGGTTTGCGCAGGCGTGGTAGGATACATCCGTCGATGATTTTCGGGTAAACACGGGAAAACCATCTACCCCAGCCTGCTGGGTAAGTTTAATTTCCGTATCCCAATACGCGCCTTTTACCAGACGCACCATCATGGAGCGCCCCACCTCAAGAGTCAGCGTCCGCAACCACTCGATAACGTGAATACTGCGTTTTTGATACGCTTGCACCGCCAGGCCAAAACCCGTCCAGCCAATGAGGTCTGGATCGCGGAACACGGCCTCAATAACATCCAGAGAAATATCGAGGCGATCTGCTTCTTCGGCATCTACCGTCAGACCAATATCATATTCTTTCGCCATCATGCACAAGGCTTTGAGTTTAGGTGGAATTTCTTCCATCACACGCTTGGCGTGCAAAAACTCGTAACGGGGGTGAATAGCCGATAACTTCACCGAAATACCCGGTGAACGTTTAGGGCCTCGGCCTGCTGCTGCCTTGCCGATGACGTGAATAGCATTGACGTAAGCGTCATAGTAGCGGTTAGCGTCCTTCATGGTACGCGCGCCTTCGCCCAGCATGTCATAGGAATAAACATAGCCTTTGGTTTCTTTTTCTTTGGCCCGCTCAACCGCATCATCGATGGTCTCGCCCATCACGAACTGTCGGCCCATTACACGCATGGCAATATTCATGGCACGGCGAATAACAGGTTCCCCCAACCGACCCAGTGTTTGCTTTAACAGCCCGAACTGTTCTTTGCGACGCTTATCCGCATAATTAATCATGTTTCCCGTCAGTAACAATCCCCACGCTGATGCATTCACAAACATGGAATCTGAGTTACCTAAATGCGGCGTCCACTGCCCCTTGGATAACTTATCGCGAATGAGTTCATCCTGAGTAGCCTTATCCGGGACCCTGAGTAACGCTTCCGCGAGGCACATGAGTACAACGCCTTCGGAGGTAGATAAAGAATATTCATTGAGTAAGGCATCAACCCCACCGTGACCTTCCTGCTCCCTTCTGATCTGTAATACCATCTTTCGGGCGCGCTCCCAGGCCCGGCTTCTGGCTCGGGGATTCACTTCAGCAATGGGGAGAATCTGATCGATAGCAGTAGACTCATCGATGCGATAGTGGTCGCGTATCCGCTGACGGATAGACGACAGAGTATTGAGATCGTCGTGACTGAGCATTGACACCTTCTTCAGTTAGTTTGCTGGTATTTACCTGATTGATTAACGTTTGACCGCACGTTGCACCAGACCTGTTCAAATAGCAAGTGAAGTCGCAAAACTGGCGGCAAAATTGTGTAAACTCTGATGGTTTATAGCAGCGCTGAGCAGGAAAGATCAGCGCTGCTGTCGTTTGCGGCGGATGCTACACAATATACCTCTCTGTCGCTAATAAAATATGCGCTGAAAATAATGAATGTGATGGCGAACGGTTTTGCACCTTCGACGTCTATAATTTGAAAAGCCGACGCGGTCAGTAGACCCGTGGGCTTTGAGTGGGCATAATAAACAACAGACAGAAAAACAGGTAAAGACTGTGTGGCAGGATAAATGGGTTACTATTGTACTGGTAATTTTACTGGGGTTGCTCCAGTACCGCTTGTGGTTTGGTAAAAATTCTATCCCCGATTACCTCAAGCTCGAGGACGAAGTGGAGCAACAAGCCATGCAAAACGCCAACCTTATCCAGCGCAATGACTTGTTAAAAGCCGATATCAACGACTTAAAAATTGGCCTTGAATCCATTGAAGAACGCGCACGTAACGAACTAGGCCTTATCAAAAAAGGCGAAACTTTTTACCGCATTCTTCCAGCAGAAAACGAATAATAGCTATGTCAGAACAATCCGTTGTTGCCGTTGTACCGGCAGCAGGTATTGGCAGCCGGATGCAGGCTGATAAACCCAAGCAATATCTGACCCTTGCAGGGAAAACCATTCTTGAACACACATTGCATACGCTATACAGCCATCCTGCGGTGGACAAAGTGGTGGTGTCGATCAATCCCGACGACCCATATTTTGTAACGCTAGACATTGCAAAAGCACACTGGCTCACGGTAGTAAATGGAGGCGAGACCCGGGCAGATTCAGTACTGGCTGGAATCACCACGCTGCAGGATGATACCTGGGCGATGGTTCACGATGCTGCCCGCCCCTGTGTCAGCCACAGTGATATCGACAAGTTGCTTTGCGTACAAAACCGCGCTGACGTAGCCGGAGGTATTCTTGCCACACCAGTAAGAGACACGATGAAACGGGCGTTGGACGGTACCACTGAAGTTTCTCACACGGAAAGCAGAGACAACCTGTGGCACGCACTGACTCCGCAACTGTTCAAAGCTGGCGCGTTAAAGGCCGCCTTAATGCGCTGTGCCGACGGTGAAGTAGCAATTACCGATGAAGCCTCTGCCATGGAGGCTGCGGGATATCGTGTGGCCCTGATAGACAGCAATCCGGCTAACATTAAAATTACTCATCCTGCTGACATGCCGCTAGCGGCATTTTATTTTCAGCAGTTAACTAAACAGAGGTAAGCAATGCGAATAGGCCACGGTTTCGATGTTCACAAATTCGGTGGGCATGGCCCCATTGTCGTAGGTGGTGTCAGTATTGACTATGAACAGGGTTTATTAGCCCACTCTGACGGTGATGTGCTAATCCACGCATTATGCGATGCGTTACTGGGAGCGGCGGCCATGGGCGATATTGGTAAGCACTTCCCGGATACTGATGACGAATTTTCAGGCGCCGACAGCCGAGGTTTACTTCGCCATGTTATTGGCTTATTGCAAAAAGACGGATATGTACTTGGCAATGCAGATATGACTATTGTTGCTCAAGCACCGAAAATGGCTCCGCACATAGCCACAATGCGCACACGTCTGGCAGAAGACTGCCAGTGCGACATCAGTGCGATTAATGTAAAAGCAACAACGACAGAAAAACTGGGATTCGCCGGCCGCAAAGAAGGTATTGCCGCCCATGCAGTCGTGCTAATCACAAAGGATCAGTCTTAATGCTGTCTTCTTCAAACTGGCGCTATGCCAGTAACGACAATAACCGCCCTTCGGCAATTTTAAAGCAAACACCAGAAGATTTCAGGGTGACTGAGGAACTGGGGTATGACACCTGCGGCGAAGGCGAGCACCAATATCTCTGGGTAGAAAAGAAACTGGCCAATACAGCCTGGGTAGCAGAGCAACTCGCCAGATACACAGGCTTGCCGCTCAGGCAGGTTACCTATGCGGGGCGTAAGGACAAGTACGCGGTAACCCAACAGTGGTTTAGTCTGCACGCACCGGGGGCGGCAAATTTTGACTTTTCATCCTTTGATTGCGAAGGCGTTAAAATTCTTGGCCATCACCGCCACAATAAAAAGCTTCGTACAGGGCAACTGCAAGGAAATCGGTTTGCCATTGCCCTAAGGCAGGTATCTGACCCTGAACGCCTGGTAGATAATTTAAAACGTGCCGCGTCTGAAGGTGTTCCCAATTACTTTGGTGAACAGCGTTTTGGCATGGTTCGCCTGGACGACAGCGGACGACGTCAGGAAGGAGGCAATCTTCAATTGGCCGAAAAAATGCTGAACGGAGAAGTTATTCGCAACCGCAACAAGCGCAATATGGCCCTATCTGCCCTGCGCAGCTGGTTGTTTAACGAGATCGTCAGCCAGCGCATAGCACAGGGTAAACTCGATACCCTCCTTCCCGGCGACGCACTCATGCTAAACGGATCAAACAGCTTTTTTATCAACGATAACAGTGACGATTTGCCCGCCCGTTACACGCAACAAGATCTCGCTCCCACTGCTGCATTATGGGGGAAAGGCACACCGCCCAGCCTCGAAGAAGCCTTGGCGCTGGAGATGTCTGTCGCACAAGCCACTCCAGCAGTCTGTGATTTTTTGCAGGACGCTGGTCTTAAACAGGAACGCAGGCCGGTGAAAATTTGGCCCCGTCAACTTGAATGGCAACATATCGGTGATACAGTGAGGGTTGAATTTAGTTTGCCCTCAGGCTGCTATGCCACCACTGTGCTTCGCGAGTGTGTAGATTTTTAGTTTTATTTAGCGATGCAACGGTAACCCGAACGTATGAAGGACAGCTAATGCGAATTTTATTGAGTAACGACGACAGCGTGTTTGCAAAGGGCATAAATGTGTTGTTCAGAACACTTTCAGAACAACACGACGTAACGGTAATTGCGCCAGACCGCAACTGCAGCGGCGCCAGCAATGCATTATCGCTGCACGACCCGCTGCGTATTCAGCAACTGGACAATGGCTTCTACTCTGTGAATGGCACACCATCAGACTGTGTTCATCTTGGGGTGAATTGTTTTTTGGACGATGACCCGGAGCTGGTGGTGTCGGGCATTAACCATGGCCCCAACCTCGGTGACGACGTCATTTACTCTGGAACAGTTGCGGCTGCAACCGAAGGCCGATACATGGGCCTGCCCGCTATTGCCGTGTCTTTGGCAAGTCACAATGGGAAGCACTTTGACACCGCCGCCCAGGTTGTGCTGCAAATAATTAGAAAGTTGCAGGCTCATGCCTTGCCGTCTAACCAAATTCTCAATATCAATGTCCCTGATATTCCCTACGACCAACTGGCCGGCGTCAAGGTAACCCGTCAAGGCAAACGACACAGGGCTGAAGCTATGGTGAAGTCTACCGATGCCTTTGGTCGTGAAATATACTGGTATGGCCCTGCGGGCGCTGAACAGGAAGCTGGCCCAGGTACCGATTTTCACGCAGTTGCAAATGGTTTTTGCTCCGTCACCCCGCTGAGCGTGGACATGACGGCGCATAGCAGTCTGGCCGAAATGGAAGACTGGATGAACAAAGACATTAATTAAATCCGCAGACAGGAACACACTCACTACAATGAGAACAACAAGAAAAGGTGAAATGCTCGCTGAGTTGCTATATGGCGAGGGCGTAAGAGATCAAAACGTGTTGACTGCGATTGCGGCAACCCCTAGAGACTTATTTCTGCCCGACGCATTGAAGCACAAGGCGTATCAAAATACGGCTCTGCCTATAGGACAAGGACAAACCATATCCCAGCCTTATATTGTGGCCAAAATGACAGAGCTATTATTAAAGGCCCCAAATAAACCTCAAAAAGTGCTGGAGATAGGCACTGGCTCAGGCTACCAGACCGCGGTGCTGGCTCAGTTGTTTGGCCACGTTTATACCGTGGAGCGGATAAAGTCGTTGCAGTTTCAAGCCAAACGCAGAATGAACCATCTGAATCTACACAATATTTCCATGAAACACGGTGACGGCTGGAAAGGTTGGCCCAGCAAAGGCCCCTACGACGCAATTCTGGTGACAGCCGCTGCGACCACGTTACCCCAAGATTTGTGTGACCAACTCATCGAAGGTGGGAGATTAATTATTCCCGTGGGGAGTGAACAACAAAACCTCTTGTGTATTGACAATATAGACGGCGAACTTAAATCTGAAACCATTGAAGCTGTCCGCTTCGTTCCCTTAGTTGCAGGAGAACTTCAGTGAAGCTATTTCAACCCTGCTACGATTTGGCGTTGCGATGGGCCAGACACAGGCACGCCAGCCGCTATCTCGTCGGCCTGAGTTTCGCAGAATCCATGTTCTTTCCTATCCCCCCGGATGTAATGCTCGCTCCCATGTCGATGTCACAGCCCCACAAAGCTTGGTTTTTTGCCACTCTCACCACCATTGCCTCAGTATTAGGTGGCATAGCTGGGTTTGCCCTAGGTTACTTTGCCTTTGAGATGTGGATAGAACCCCTTGTGGTATCAGCCGGTTACGAGCAAAAGTTAAATACGACAATGGGTTGGTTTGAGCAATATGGTGTGTGGGTTGTGTTTCTCGCCGGTTTTTCCCCCATCCCATATAAAGTATTTACCATTAGTGCTGGTGTGCTAAATATGGCCCTCTTGCCATTTATTGTTGCTTCCGCCATAGGACGGGGCGCCAGATTCTTCCTGGTTGCCGCGCTCATGCGATGGGGAGGGAAGGCAATGGAAACCAAGCTAAGAGAGTACGTAGAAATACTTGGTTGGATTACTGTGGCATTAGGCATTGTTGCTTATTTTATACTCAGACACGGTTAATTATGCTTGTGAAGCGTAGGAGTCTTGCCCTTATTGTTGTCTTTTTCGTCATTATTTTGACGGGCTGCAGTAACAGAAATGCCCCTGCACCGGTCACACTTTTGAATAGTCAGCCAGAAAAAAATAAATTGGGGTCAGTAAACGATACTTACGTAGTAAAAAAGGGCGATACCCTTTTCGCTATTGCTTGGTACACTGGAAACGACTATAGGGACTTAGCGAATTATAATGACCTTTCAGCACCTTACGCAATATTCCCCGGACAAACGCTCAAACTTAATGCCGCGGAAGTGGTTAAAAAAAAGCCTCACATTAAAAAAGAGCCTTATCCTAAAGTGCAAGAAAAAACTGGTACGACCACGGAAAATTACGACAAAAGGAGTGTTGACCGCCCCCCAACCCGGGCGTACGATGAGAGTGAAATAAATGTTAACAACCAAGCAGTTACGGTCGTCAAACCATTGACGGATAACGCCAAAAAGCCGACGCGAAGAGGCTTTGCGGAAAAAGTGTCAAAATGGTATTGGCCATCGAGTGGTAACATTATTTCAACATTTGATAATAGCGAATCTGGGAACAAAGGCATAGATATAAGCGCCCAAAGAGGCTCACCTATTTTTGCTGCTGCTGATGGTAAAGTTGTTTATGTTGGAAACGCCCTGCGAGGCTACGGTAACCTGATAATTATCAAGCATACCGACGCGTTGCTCAGTGCATACGCACACAACGACGAGTTCAGGGTGAAAGAACAACAATGGGTATCAGGCGGTCAGCAAATTGCCACTATGGGAGATAGTGGTGCCGACAGAGTTAAGCTTCATTTTGAAGTGAGATACCGCGGTAAATCGTTAGATCCGCTGCGCTATCTGCCCAAAAAATAATAACAATAAATAATAATAAAGCTATTTAGGAGAACGTCGCAGGGTAACCAACAACGCAGGAGATGCAGTCGTGGGTCAACAAAAAGCCGCTGTAATCGATAGTAAGTCTCATCGTGATGAGATGGACATGCCAGTTAGCACTAAGGCTGGTGAAGTTTTAACTGAAACCCTTGATGACACCGCAGATGATGCGGTGCTAGCACAGGAAGACCAACCCAAAAACCTAGACGCCACTCAACTGTATCTCGGTGAAATCGGCTTTTCCCCTCTGCTTTCAGCGGAAGAAGAAGTCTATTTTGCAAGACGAGCGTTGAAAGGCTGTGAACCTTCCAGAAAACGAATGATCGTGTCTAACTTAAGACTGGTTGTAAAAATAGCGCGCCGCTATAACAATCGGGGTCTGGCACTGCTTGATCTTATTGAAGAGGGTAACCTTGGTCTCATCCGCGCTGTGGAAAAGTTCGATCCTGAACGGGGCTTTCGCTTTTCAACCTATGCAACATGGTGGATAAGGCAAACCATTGAGCGGGCCATTATGAATCAAACCCGCACTATCCGGCTTCCCATTCACGTTGTGAAAGAGTTAAATGTTTATTTGCGTTGTGCTCGGGAGCTATCACAAAAACTCGACCACGAACCCACGGCAGAAGAAATTGCTGCTGAGTTAGATAAGCCCGTAAGTGAAGTTAGCCGCATGCTTCGTTTGAATGAGCGCATAACCTCAGTCGACACCCCCATTGGCGGTGAGAATGACAAAGCTCTGTTGGATATTCTTTCCGATAGTAACGACTGCGGCCCTGAAGACAACCTTCAGGACAACGACATGAAAGCCAATATTGTAAAGTGGCTTGAAGAGTTAAACGCCAAGCAGCGCGAAGTTCTGGCCAGACGTTTCGGTTTACTGGGCTATGAACCATCTACATTGGAAGACGTTGGTGCCGAGATTGGTCTTACTCGTGAACGCGTGCGCCAAATACAGGTAGAAGCGCTTCGCCGGTTAAAAGATATGCTTGGCCACCAAGGGTTAACGCTGGAAAGTATGTTCGACCAAATGGGTGAATAAATTTCCAGCCTTATATAACTAAAAGCCATGTACTATCAACATGGCTTTTTTTTGGCAAAATTTACTGGCGCTGAAGTTTTTCAAACTTATACGAATATGGGTTTTTCTCGTCAGCGCCGTGAGAAGACGTCCACACACATTCCCAAATGCCCGCAGCCTGATAATCAGGAAATTGCGTATCGCCCTCAACAGTGAGATCAATGTGCGTCAAATAAAGCACATCAGCCCGCGGAAGAAACGCCGAGTAAATTTTGCCGCCGCCAATTATCATCACCTCGTCACTGCCATTGACCAAGCTTGCAGCTTTCTCTATTGCTTCTTCAGGGGACGCAACTACGTAAGCCTCGTCGGGTAAACCATGGAACTGCTGGCGAGTAATGATGATATTAGGTCGTCCTGGAAGTAACCTACCAATTGATGCAAAAGTACGTCTGCCCATAATGACAGGTTTACCCAGCGTTACAGCTTTAAAGTGCTTCAAGTCGGCCGGAAGGTGCCAAGGCATGTCATTATCAGCACCAATGACCCTATTGTTTGCCATGGCGGCTATCATTGCAATTTTCACTCTACTACCTTACTAACAGCACTGAGCTCTATTCTTTTGTGTACACCACGTTGGGATGATCATCCCACTCATCGTCATCGTCATCGTCATCGAAATCTTCACTGTCGTATTCCAGGGCTTCTTTGTGATAAGTATCCCATTTGAATTCAACCTCTTCTTTATCTTCTTCCGAAATGATTTCTGTAGGAAGGGTTTCAATGAAGTTCATGATGTCATGACAAAGCGGATCAGTATTTAATTTCTGAAAGGCCGATATTTGATAGACAGGTCCATCCCATTCTAGTTGCTCGGTGATACTTGCACACAACGCATCTGCTTCTTCCTCAAGCAGTAAATCTACTTTATTAAAGACTAACCAGCGAGGCTTTGCCGCAAGTTTAGGACTGTACTTTTCCAGTTCAGAAATAATTTTCTTCGCGTTTTCAGCAGGGTCGCTTTGATCAGCAGGCATTAAATCGACCAGGTGTAACAACACGCGGCAACGTTCAAGGTGCTTTAAAAAGCGAATACCTAAACCGGCGCCTTCAGCGGCGCCTTCGATTAACCCCGGAATATCGGCAATCACGAAACTGCGCTGAGAGTCTTGTCTTACAACGCCTAAATTGGGTACCAAGGTAGTAAACGGATAATCTGCCACTTTCGGTTTAGCCGCCGAGACAGAGCGGATGAAGGTAGATTTACCTGCATTGGGCATACCGAGCAGACCAACGTCAGCCAATAGCATAAGCTCCAACTTCAAATTGCGGATTTCACCGGGTGTTCCATTGGTCTTTTGTCTTGGTGCACGGTTGGTGCTACTTTTAAAACGCGCATTACCAAGGCCGTGAAAACCGCCCTGGGCGACTTTTAAGCGCTGACCGTGTTTGGTGAGATCACCCAAAACTTCAGCGGTTTCCACATCCGTGGCACGGGTACCAACGGGTACGCTCAACGTTAAATCAGCGCCACCGCGGCCAGTACAATTGCTCCCCTGACCATTCTGCCCTCTTTCAGCGCGATGAAAACGTTCGAAGCGATAATCAATAAGCGTATTCAGGTTTTCATCAGCCTGTAGATATACTGAGCCACCGTCACCGCCATCCCCGCCGTCAGGGCCGCCTTTAGGGATGTATTTTTCACGTCTAAAGCCAACTACGCCGTTACCGCCGTCGCCGGCTTCAACACGAATTTCAGCTTCATCAACAAATTTCATTTATCACTCCGAGTCGTAATCGACGACTGTATTTATTGTGTTAGTTTACACCATTGAACATTAGTTCGACAGGTTCACTAAAGGTGCATCACTACATCGCACTACCAGGATATTCAGATCCACGTCCCACCCTTTCTCGGGTGTTTAAAAAAAAACCCCGCTTGCGCGGGGTTTTTCTAAGCCTGTTCGGCGAGAAGCTTTCGCGCTTACTCAGCTACGATGCTCACATATTTACGGTTTTTCGGTCCTTTAACGTCGAACTGAACTTTACCGTCTTTCAATGCAAACAACGTGTGGTCTTTGCCGATACCCATGTTGTCACCAGCGTGGAAACGCGTACCACGTTGACGAACAATGATGTTACCAGCGAGAACTGATTCACCACCAAAGCGCTTAACACCCAGGCGTTTACTTTCTGAATCACGACCGTTTTTGGTACTACCACCAGCTTTTTTGTGTGCCATGTGTTCGTGCTCCTCTTATGCGTTGATACCAGTGATTTTCACTTCTGTGAACCACTGACGGTGACCCGCTTGCTTGCGAGAATGCTTACGACGACGGAACTTAACGATTTTAATTTTATCGCCACGACCGTGTGTAACCACCTCAGCAGTCACCTTACCACCAGCAACGATTGGCGTGCCGATTTTTACATCGTCACCGTTGCTTACCATTAAAACTTTGTCAAATTCAACCGTTTCGCCTGGGGCTACTTCGATTTTTTCAAGACGAACGGTTTGGCCTTCGGCCACACGGTGTTGTTTACCGCCACTTTGGAAAACCGCGTACATAGTTAACTCCGCTCTGCGTACACTGACGCTTCAATTCAAAAAACAGGGCGCGAATTGTACGTGAAACATCCGTAAATCACAACCCCGAAAAACACAAAATTTGATTATTTTTCACCCTTCACCGTTTTTCGTGGCCCAGAGCGCGATAATAAAGGGTTTTCTCCTTAATATTGCAATTTTACCAGCTTATTTTGCGATTAGCTCACGGGTTTTTTAGTTATCCGGGTGGATACCCATAAAGTTTCAGGTACAATCACATCTTTATACAAAAAATAACGAATTAGCACGCACATAATGTCAATGGATATAAACACCATTCGCGAATTGGCAGCCGACGATATGAAAGCGGTCAATGCCCTCATCCAGCAGCAAGTTGACTCTGATGTTTCCTTAATCAATCAACTCGGCTTTTACATTGTCAACAGCGGTGGTAAACGCCTTCGTCCACTGCTCTCCGTCCTCGCTGCCCGGGCGATGGGGATCACCACAGGTAAACATCACACTCTGGCAGCCATCATTGAATTCATTCACACATCCACTTTACTCCACGATGACGTTGTCGATGAATCGACATTACGCCGCGGACAGGAAACGGCTAATGCTATTTTTGGCAATCAGGCCAGTGTGTTAGTAGGTGATTTCCTCTATTCCCGCTCATTCCAGATGATGGTGAGTTTAAACAGCATGCGCGTGATGGAAATACTGTCTGATGCCACGAATCGCATTGCCGAGGGCGAAGTGCTGCAGCTCATGAACTGTAACGACCCGCAAACCACTGAAGCGCGCTATTTTGATGTCATTTACGGCAAAACTGCACGTTTGTTTGAAGCAGCCACTCAATTGGCCGCTGTGCTCACAGACCAACCTGCCCATATCGAAACTGCCATGCAGGACTACGGCAAGCACCTGGGCACCGCGTTTCAACTTGCCGACGACATTCTGGATTACGCGGCAGACGCCGATGCAATGGGCAAGAACACGGGTGATGATCTCGCTGAAGGCAAACCTACACTGCCATTGCTTTATGCCATGTGGCATGCAAAAACACCGGAAGACAAAACACTTATCCATGAGGCCATCGAAAAAGCTAACGGGTTGCCACATCTTACCCGAATACAGCAAATCATGGTGGACACCGGAGCACTCGACTACACCCGAAAATGTGCAGATGAAGAGAAGGCTAAAGCCATCAGAGCGCTGTCTGTTATTCCCGCGTCGCCTTTTAAAGAAGCACTAATAGGGCTGGCACACATTGCCGTTGAGCGTACCAAATAGCCAACGGCCTTTTAAAAAAAACACAGTTAGTGGGCTGATTCCAGCATAAAACCTATCATGCCAATCAAAAAGCCCACTATGGCGCCTAGAGGCGGCAGCCACTTATTTTCCATGGGAATTTGCGGTGCCATATCCTGAAAAACTGAATACAGGATCCCTCCTGCGGCGAACAACATAATACCGCCGATCAGGGCAGGATAATCAGCCAACCACATGTAACCTGCCCACGCGCAAAGCGGCCCGAGCAAGGCCAAAGTCGTAAATTTCAACATTAGTCTTTTTGGGTTAGACGCCTCAGAACTTGCCATTTCACGGTATGCATTGAACCCTTCTGGCAGGTTTTGTACCGCAATGAGTATACCGAGTAATAGGGTACTGCCCCCCATCGCCGCCGTGGTGCCCAGTGCCAGCGATTCCGGGATGAAATCACTGAGCATGGCGGCGAGTTGGCTAGCTGGCGTTTGATGCCTTGCCAAATATATATCCAGTGCCATGAAAGCAAGTGCACCCGTTACAAAACACAAAGAGGCACTTACCACATTGTGATGGGCTACTCCGTCCGGAACCAAAACCAGAGCCACCGCTGAAATGAGCGCACCCGCCCCCAAGGCAATAACCCCATGACGAACTTCCTGTTCCAGCCAACGGGGCTGGATGGAATCGTTAAAGGCCAATAACGCCCCCGCTGGCATCGTCATGCCCGCCGCCAGAGCAATAAGCACCACATTAAGTAACTGCCCGTCTTCGAACACTAGTTTAACCCCAGGTCTCGTGTCATGTTTTCATTTCTGTCTCGATGGACAATGATGTTGTCTTCAATGCGGATACCTCCATAAGGCCGGTACTGTTCAACGGTCCCCCAATTGATGTACTTCGACGCTTCCGAAGATTTGAGTTCTGCCAACAAACTATCGATAAAATACAAACCCGGCTCAATGGTGAATACCTGGCGGGCTTCGACTAGTCTGGTGCAACGCAGGAAAGGATGCTCTTCTGGCGGTGGTTTTGGTGTGCCACGGTCATCGTTAACCAGCCCTCCCACATCGTGTACCTGCAATCCGAGGAAGTGGCCAATACCGTGGGGGAAAAATGTTTGGGTAATCTTATTAGCCACTATGTCTTCAGGACTCAGGTTGACTAAACCGACATCGTGAAGAACTTGAGCAATACCGTCGTGTGCCAGTAAATGGATATCGGTATAAGCCACACCGGGTTTTAACGCATCTGCTAGTGTTGTGGTTATCTTGTCTACCTGTGCAATTAATTCAGCAAAAAGATTGTCGCCATTGGAGTAAGTACGGGTAATGTCTGCGGCATAACCATGATAGGCGGCACCCGCATCAATCAAAAAAGAGCGAGATTGTGCAGGGGCATCGAGATCACAATGCATATAGTGGAGGATTGACGCGTGTTCATTTAACGCAACGATGCTAGTGTATGGCAAATCGTTGTCGCCATGACGGGCAGCACTATTGTAAGCCTGTTTGATGACAAACTCGCTCTCGCCGTTAAAAAATGCCTGCTTTGCCGCGTTGTGGCCAAGCACTGCCAAGCGGTTTGACTCACGCATGCACATTAGTTCGTAATCAGTTTTACAGGCACGCTGATAGTGCAAGTAATGCAACGCCCGATCTGGATTCACATTCGTAAAACCAAGGGCACTGGCAACTTCGATGTATTCCCCCACATACGCGTAGTTTTTCTTGTCGTATGGCAAGTATTTTTCTACGGCATCCGCCTGTTTTAACAACGTGATATCAAAGCTGTCGGTCCAGAAATCGTTGGGTTCAGGGGGCACTTTATGCCAAAAGTCCACAGGGCGGTAAAAAATGAGTTTGGGCTTGTCAACACCATTGACGACCAACCAACAATGGGGATTGTCCACCACAGGCACCCATGCCTTGAAATGTGGATTCACTTTGAACGGATAGTCGTTATCATCTAAAAACAAGCGTTTGCTTTGCCCTGCATGAATCACTAACCCTTCGAGCCCTTCGCGCTGCAGTGCTTCTTTTGTTCGACGCTGAAGTGTTGCTATATGTTCACAGTAAGCATCAGAAAGTAATGTCATAAACCCTCAGTAATATTCACAGACTGTATTTTCGTTTCTAAAGAGTAGCTTAACACGTCAGGTGAACTATAGTTAAAGCACAAGGTTATGAGACGTGTTAATTTAACTCTCTTGTACGCATTCTTTGATCTTTTTGTCTAGTGAAGTGCCTGTTACATGAAAATTAATGCTGCTTCCTCCTCTCTTGAGGAAAGTAAAGATATGGTGGCTGATGTACTAGCCCAACTATCGGTTAGTGAACCGCCGTCGCTATTGTTCGTGTTCCTCAATGCCAATCACGACGCTGACGACATTCGACAGTCTTTATACGATGCCTTTTCCTGTCCGCTGATCATTGCCACTTCCAGTAGTGGGGGATTTATCTGCACATCAGAAATTTGTGACCCCCGCGCTTCGCTGACAGTGCTGGCTATTGTCGACCCGGATGGAAGCTATGGCGTAGGAACCGCAGCGGTACTTGATAACAACGACCGTCAGGCTGCATCAACAGCAACCCAGCAAGCACTTCAGAATTCTGCCACGCCCTATGAATCTCCTTCGCTCATTTGGTGTGTTCCCACACCAGGCACGGAAGAAAATATGCTCGAAGGGGTTGCGGATGTAGTCGGCCCGAACATTCCCGTATTTGGTGGTAGCTGTGCCGACAATGACGTGTCCGGCAACTGGCAGACGGGTAATCAGCACCAGGTCGGCTCTGCTTTTATCACTATAGTAGTCATGACACCATCGTCCCCTCTTGGCATGACATTTAGCTCGGGTTATCAAACCACAGAAACTGCGTTAACTGTAACCGAGGCCGCGTATCGCAAGCTTATTACCATAGATAATCAACCTGCCGCACAACGCTATAACACCGTCACCAAAGACATAATTAAAAACGCCCTAAACGGCGGGCAAATTCTCGCTCAATCGTCGTTGCATCCCTTGGGGCTGGAAATCGCATCACCGGTTGGCATAGCGGAATTCTTGCTGATCCATCCTGCCAGTGTTACACAAGACAGTAGCTTACAACTTTTCGCAAACGTGACGACAGGCACCACTTTACACCTAATGGAAGGAAGCATTAAAGGCTTGGTTAATCGGGCGGAGAAGGTCATTCAAAACGCGGTGGACTTGTTACCTCCATCACAAACACCCGCAGGGGTGCTGCTTGTGTACTGTGCCGGCTGTATGATGACAATCAGAGAGCAACTTCCCGTGATGTGCAGCCAGGTGCAGGCTCGCTTTCCCGGGTTGCCCGTGGTTGGTATGTATTCCTTTGGCGAACAGGGACGGTTTCTCGACAATCAAAACCGACACGGCAACCTCATGATATCGGCAATCGCATTTTCCTCATGAAACAAGACCAAGAAGCCTTAAGAGAACAACTCAATCTGGTATACCGGCTTAAGGAGCAGGCAGAGACACTTGAGCGTCGCACCCGCCATATGCTTGCGGGCATGAAAGATATCCTCGAAGCTAAGGACGCAGACGACCTCTACATCCGAATGTTCTCTCATTTCAGAACGTTGCTGCCCTATGATGTTTGCATGGTTCTAGAACAAGAAGAACCCGGTTATATGCGTTGCGGTGCAGCAACACTGCCCTCGGTGAGAAATACATTGTGGGAAGTAGGCGACATGCTTAAAAGGGTGTTAGCGGGGCATTCCGTAGCCCTGTTTAACATTAACGTCCACCCGGAAATCACCAACCTAGGCTTTCTGCAGGAAGCCGGCGTTTCCAGCTTGCTACTCAGTCCGTTCCAGGTAAACGAGGTAGATGCCGTGGTCGTTTTTGCCCGCAGAGACATTGGCTTTTACACCCAGGAACACGTTCAAATTGCCGATGCACATCAGGCCTTTACAGAACAAGCGCTGCTTAGTGTAAACGCTCGTCTGCAAGCGCTTGAGTCTGAACAGCTGCGGCGTGAAAAGGAACGCGCAGAACAATCGCTACTGATGTCGGAAAAAATGGCATCTGTGGGTTTACTTGCTGCTGGGGTTGCCCACGAAATAAATAACCCTGTAGGCTTCATCAGCAGCAACATCAGCTACTTAAAACAACACATACCAGAGCTAGAGCGCTTCTCAACGCTGCTAAACCGTTTATTTAACGCCCATTCAGAACTCGCTATCCACGATGCGCTAGAGGCCTGCAAAGCATGGTACGATGACAACCATTTCCCCCACTTGATACGGGATATCAGAGACATTTGCGACGAGTCTGACGAAGGGTTGAAACGGGTTGCTGACATTACCACTAGCCTAAAATCGTTTACCAGGGCTGATTCGTCCTCCGAAGACAGTACCTTCGATGTTAACCAGTGTATTGAAGATACCATGCCGTTAGTGAACCCCGAACTTAAACACCACGTGACCACACAGCTTACCTTAACTGATGTGCCCGCCGTACAAGGAAGCCCAAGAAAGCTCAGTCAGGTGATCATTAATCTTATGGTCAACGCGGGGCAGGCCATTAAAAACAACGGCCACATCATTGTTAGTACCCGCACAATAAGTGAAAACGGCAAGGATACCGTTGTTATTAAAATTACGGATGACGGCTGCGGGATTAAATCGGCCGATCTTGAAACCGTATTTCACCCTTTCTACACCACCAAACCTATTGGGCAGGGAACCGGCCTGGGATTGTATATCTCATTGACAATTATTGAATCGCTGGGCGGTAGAATTTGGGTTGAAAGCAAGCTCAACCGTGGCACCACGTTTACCATTCAGCTTCCCGCGGCAAAAAGGGAAATGGTTATTTAGGCGCATATACCCCACGCTGAGCCCGTTGGGGCACGGCAAGACCAGTGACAGGTGGAATAGCAGAAGCCGCCAGTTGCAAGAACAATTCCGAGCTACTTCCTAGCTGTTGCTCATAAATATACCGGTATGCCATCACGGCTTTTACGTAGTTGCGCGTTTCTTTGTAGGGAATTGTCTCAATCCATATATCGGTTTCCACGTTTTTATCTGCAGGTAACCATTTCATCACTCGCTGCCAACCTGCATTGTACGACGCTGACACAAGCACGGGATTATCACCCATTTTATCCATCAGATAACGCAGGTATTGCACACCAAATTTCACATTGTGTGTGGCATCGAATAAATCGTCAGTGGCAACTCTTCCTTCAGAAATGTACCGTGCTGTTCCCGGCATTAATTGCATGAGCCCCCTGGCACCCGCCGGAGATACGGCATCCACCATGAAGGAGCTCTCTCTGCGCGCAATGGCCATCGCAAATGCAGGATGAACATCGTAGGCTTGCCCTACCGCAGAGAACTGTTCAGTATAAGCCAAAGGAAAACGTTTCTCGACATCGTCCATAAACCCGCTTTGAGTAAAGGTGATAATAGCCTGATCAAACCACCCCCAATCACTGGCAAGCAACGCGGCATCTTTTACTTGTGAACTGTCTAAAGAATTAACTAAAAAACGCCATTCTCGTCTGGCGTCAATCAGCCGACCTAATGCAAGAAACTCCTTTGCACGCCGGGCAGCAGGACGCTGGGCGATCATAGTTATATTTGCATCATCCCGCGGTGCCGGCTGGTGCTGTAAAGCTGGTTGACGATTCACTTTGGCACTGGCCATAAACCCGTAATAATGCCGTTCATTTGCCAACGTTTCGTAAAGTGATAACGCCTCGTCGGTCTGCCCCAAAGCCTCCAGACTTCGAGCCTGCCAATAGCGGTAGCTCTCTTGCGTTTTAACAGCGCCAGGCGCTTGCTCTATCAGCGCCAGTACCGCCTGCCACTTTTTGTGTCTGAGTAAATACGCTACATGCCAGTGCTTAACATCCGCTTTTGCTCCCGTTACATCCGCACGTTGAAGCCAAACTTCGGACTGAGGTTTGTCGTCAATGGCAAGGCTCAATGCGATGGCGCGGTTAATGGCGAGTACCTGAGAGGTGGAAAACAACTTTTTCGGCTGCCAGTAACGGTGAGCTTTAATCGCGCGTTCTGCCTCTTTCCAAGCGAGCTTTTCTAATCCATATGTCACAATCTTCATTTCTGACTCTGGATGTTTCAATGGAAATTTGCCGTGTGCTAGCACCAGTTCTGGATTGCGACGCACTTCGTACCAAAGATCCGCCAAATACTGCTGAGACGGCGGTAATTTCATTTTCAGATAAGGCACTAATTTCGGATTACCGGAAAGCGCAGCCTTTTCAATGCGCCCCAACACGTGCGCATCCGTCATCATGCCGGCATCTTTCCACTGTTTAAACACCGGGTCACATTCATCTGGCTGTGAATAGCCAGATAACCACAGCGCTTCTACTTTGCCCAACCAATAATTTGGCTGACTGGCATCTTCGAGTTGATACTGAAGATACTGACACGTAATAGTCGCTCCCATGCCATCGCGGTAGTTCGCGAGAAACGCTTTTTTCTCGCCGTGCTTAGCCAGATAACGCAACCAGCGCCCGCGCAATCCGTAAGTAAAGGGTTGATTGTGGTAGGTTAGCAAAAATGACTCAATTTGGTCACGATGCGCCATATCCATTGTTGCATCGATTTGCTGGCGTACTAAGTAAGGATACAGGGGATAATCTGACAGCGCACTGACAGCCGGTTGCAACGAATTGGCCTTTTTAGGCGTAGCGCGCCCCAGTTGCTTCTCAAGTTCTGCAAACTGAAGCCGCTGTTCCGCTAGCACTGGTGAGACCGTGTTCTCTGTTGCACTCACCCCGTGCGTCATTGCAACACACAACAAACACGTGGTGACATAACAAGAGACCTTAATACGCTTGAGCATATTTATCGCGACTGTTCGCATAGCACCATCCGAAAAAAAGTGAACCTTTGGTACGTTAACCGATGTAAAAACCGCAATGAAAAATTATTCATTCCAAAGGCTAATTTACACTGGCGAATCGCCCTTTCTCCTACCATTATACTAGCAGGCTTCATTAATTCGAGCTTGAATTTCATAACGTGCGTCGCCACATCATGGTAAAAATGTAAACACTTGTTTGAATTTTTATTGCAACTTGTGTGTTGGGTTGTCAAAATCAATGTACCCTAACCTGTCAGAATTAGGCGCGGCTAAATAAAATCAGCCCCGGCAATTCTGACTCCTCGCCATTGCCGAAGGAGAATAGAATGATTTACGAAGGCAAAAGTCTGACCGTTACACTGTCAGATGATGGTATTGCTGAGCTGATTTTCGATGCAGCGGGCTCAGTCAACAAGTTTGACCAACAAACTGTTCTAGAACTAGATGAAGCAACTTCCGCTATGGCCGCCCATGGTGATATTCGCGCAGCCATAGTGCGAAGCGGCAAACCCGCCTTTATCGTAGGTGCAGACATTACTGAATTCACTGGTATGTTTGAAAAAAGCGATGAAGAGATTTTGAACTGGGTAGCAAAAACATCGCAAGTCTTCGATCGCTTCGAAGATCTACCTTTCCCTACCATCGCGGCGGTGAATGGCTTTGCGCTAGGCGGCGGTTGTGAAATGGCATTGGCGTGTGACATGCGAATTGCGGACACCACAGCTTCAATTGGTTTACCCGAAGTTAAACTAGGCCTTATGCCTGGTTTTGGTGGTACGGTTCGCTTACCTCGCCTTATTGGTGCAGACAACGCCCTTGAGTGGATGACCACCGGCCGCGATAGAAAAGGCGCGAAAGCCTTAGCAGAAGGCGCAGTAGATGCAGTTGTAGCGCCAGAAGCACTAATTGAAGGCGCGCTTTCAATGGTGAAAGACGCTGCTGAAGGAAAATTTGACTGGCAGGCTCGTCGTGCGGTTAAAAAAGCCCCACTACAGTTAAATAAAAACGAAGCCATGATGAGCTTCAGTACTGCTCAAGCGATGGTATTTGCACAAGCAGGCAAACATTACCCAGCACCACACAAAATGGTTGAGACAGTGCAAAAAGCCTCTGTACTAGACCGCGACGGTGCGCTAAAGCTTGAAAATGAAGGCTTTGTAGCGCTTGCGAAAACCGACGCAGCGAAAGCACAAATTGGTATTTTCCTTGCCGACCAACTTGTTAAGAGCAAAGGTAAAAAGCAAGCGAAAGCAAGCACAAGAGACACTAAACTTAACGCTGTACTAGGTGCAGGCATCATGGGTGGCGGTATTGCATACCAAAGCGCTGTGAAAGGCACGCCGGTAATTATGAAAGACATTAACCAAGGTGCACTGGACCTTGGCCTTTCAGAAGCAGCGAAAATTCTTGGCAAAGGTATGAAGCGCGGCAAAGTTGATGCGACTAAAATGGCGCAAACACTTAACGCTATCACACCTACCCTTGAGTACAGCACTCTAAAAGATGCAGACCTTGTCATTGAAGCGGTGGTAGAAAACCCGAAAGTAAAAAGTATTGTACTTAAGGAAGTAGAAGACAATGTAGCAGACGACGCTATCATCTGTTCAAACACCTCTACTATCTCTATTAATCAGCTAGCTGAAAGCCTAGACAAGCCAGAGCGCTTCTGTGGTATGCACTTCTTCAACCCAGTGCACCGCATGCCACTAGTTGAAATTATTCGTGGCGAAAAAACGTCAGAAGAAACCATCAATGCAGTAGTAGCGGCAACCCTTAAAATGGGTAAAACCCCTATTGTGGTTAACGACTGCCCAGGGTTCTTGGTAAACCGCGTATTGTTCCCATACTTTGCGGGCTTCAGTAAGCTACTTATCGACGGCGCTGACTTTGTAGCGGTTGATAAAGCAATGGAAAAAATCTTCGGCTGGCCTATGGGCCCGGCTTACCTAATGGACGTTGTAGGCATCGACACGGGCGATCACGCAGCAGACGTAATGGCAGCGGGTATTCCAGAGCGTATGGCTCGCCTGGACAACGACCCGGTAACCCTGTTCTATAAAGAAGAGCGTTTAGGTCAGAAGAACGGTAAAGGTTTCTACAACTACGGTGTTGATAAGCGCGGTAAGCCTAAGAAAACACCTGCTGAAGAAGCATACGCACTAATGACACCACATGTCGCCGAGAAGACAGACTTTGAAGCTGACGACATTATTGCACGCCTAATGATCCCTATGGCAAACGAAGCAATTCGCTGCCTGGAAGAAGGCATTGTAGATAGCGCAGCTGAAGCAGATATGGCGCTACTTTACGGCTTAGGTTTCCCACCATTTCGCGGTGGTATTTTCCGGTGGATTGAAACCATTGGCTTGGCGAACTTTGTTGCTATGGCAGACAAGTACGCTGAACTTGGTCCAATTTATCAGATCTCAGACGGCGTTCGTGAAATGGCCGCTGCTGGTAAATCCTATTTCGCATAAGACCCGGAGGAAAATCTAATGAAAGAAGTGGTCGTAATCGATTGCGTACGTACCCCTATGGGTCGTTCAAAAAACGGTGTTTTCAGAAATGTGCGTGCAGAAGACCTATCTGCTGCGCTGATGACCGCGCTACTAGAGCGTAACCCTGGCGTAAACCCAGCGGAAATTGAAGACATCATTTGGGGCTGTGTTCAGCAAACGAAAGAACAAGGCTTCAACGTTGCACGTAATGCGCAACTACTAACAAAAATTCCACGCACTACAGGCGCGGTAACGGTTAACCGTTTATGTGGTTCATCAATGCAAGCCCTTCACGATGCAACAAGCGGCATCATGACTGGTCGCGGTGACATTTACATAATTGGCGGTGTTGAACACATGGGTCACGTACCGATGAACTACAACATCGACTTCCACCCAGGCCTTGCTAAATATACGGCGAAAGCGTCGGGTATGATGGGTATGACTGCCGAGCTACTTGGCCGTCAAAACGGTATTACCCGTGAGCAACAAGATGCATTTGGCGCGCGTTCGCATCAGCTAGCGCACAAAGCACACCTTGAAGGCCGCTGGGCTAACGAGATTGTGCCTGTAGAAGGCCATGATGCAAACGGCGTGTTAAAGCTCATTGACTACGATGAAGTAATACGCCCAGAAAGCACTGCTGAGAGCATGGCGGCACTTCGCCCAGTGTTCGACCCAGTAAACGGTACGGTTACTGCGGGTACGTCTTCTGCACTGTCTGATGGTGCATCAGCAATGCTGGTAATGTCGGCAGACCGTGCAAAAGCCCTTGGCCTTACGCCACGTGCGAAAATTCGCTCGATGGCAGTGGCAGGTTGTGATGCGGCAATTATGGGTTACGGCCCGGTTCCAGCAACACAAAAAGCCCTTAAGCGCGCTGGCCTAACGATGGACGACATAGAACTTGCAGAGTTTAACGAAGCGTTCGCCGCACAGGCACTATCGTGCATTAAGCAACTAGGTTGGATGGACCACCTGGATACTAAGATTAACCTTAACGGTGGTGCTATTGCACTTGGTCACCCACTAGGTTGTTCTGGTTCACGTATCTCAGGTACGCTTATTAACCTAATGGAGTCACAAGACGTGAGCCTAGGTTTAGCAACAATGTGTATTGGTTTAGGCCAGGGTATTGCTACCGTATTTGAGCGTGTATAAGCGTTTATTTGAGTGTTTCAAATAGCGATTAAATAGCTAACCTTTGAAAAGGGCCCCTGGGCCCTTTTTTGTTGGTTATGAAGTCATTGAGTGGTTGTGCTAAATGGCTATTTAAGTATACGAGACAGCGGACTCACCACACCTTGCGCACCTTGCTGAAGTACGTGGGTATAAATTTGCGTGGTCTTCACGTCTGAATGCCCTAACTGTGTTTGTACCGTTCTAATATCAGCGCCGGCTTGCAGCAAGTGCGTAGCAAAAGAATGGCGCAGTGTGTGAGGTGTTACTTTCTTTTTAATGTTGCAGGCTTTAGCTGTATTTCGTATTGCCTTCTGTATGCTCGACTCATCAATATGATGCCGGCGCACACTTTTGTCTTCAGGATCGACAGACAGTCTTGGAGAAGGAAACAAGTAGTGCCAACCCAATTCTCTTGGCGCGTTTTTATATTTCTCTCGCAATCTATGTGGTAGGTAAACACCGGCATATTTAGGGTTTTCTAAATCGGCCGCCAAAAAGTTTTCGACTGTGGCTATTTGCCGGGTAAGGCCAGGCTTCAATTCTGCAGCCAACGTAACAATGCGGTTCTTGCCGCCTTTTCCATCCCAAATTCGAATGGCGTTGTAATCAAAATCAATGTCTTTCACTCGCAGCCTTACCGCTTCCATTAGCCGAAGGCCGCTTCCGTATAGCAAAGATATGGGTAATTTTAAGTTGGCGGGGATTTGCTCGAAAAGAGAAACAACTTCTTCTTGCGTAAGCACTACCGGAAGCTTAGCTTGCCTTCGGCTTGCAACAAAGTTGAGCTCTAGCGACAGAGGGCTTTCCAATATGTCACGATACAGAAAAGCCAACGCATTAAGCGCACTCGCTTGTGTAGCAGGAGCGACATTTTTAGCGTTAACCAAGTGAGACAAAAATGCCTCAACCTCTATATTTCCCATTTCAGATGGGTGCCTATTGTTGTTGAAGCGAATGAAGCTAATTATCCATTTACTATATAGTTCTATCGTACGTTTAGCATAGCGACGATTTCGCATATGCTCGACTACCATTCGCATAAACATTGATTTCATTTTTTCGTAACCTGAGCACTGGATATTAATACAGCATTGCATTTCTTTAAGGCAACGTAAAATAAAAAGGAAAGATTCCGTACTTTAGTACTGTGTTTTCAGATACAAAGTGTAGGGTGTTGATGCACATGACATTACGTGCGAAAGTGGGTAGATTATTAAAGTAATATACGGATTTTATCCACGTTGCATAAAGGATTTTTCCCGTACATTAAATTGTTAGGTGCCGGTTTAGATTCAAATGATTTTTCAAAGTAAAAAAGCAAATACGATTCTTGTTCTTAGCAGCATCTTATGGAGCTTTTTGGCTTACCGTAATCTAGGCTTTTTGTGCTTATTTATTTTTATCGCTGCTTTCATTTTTAGCAGAAATCAAAACGCTAAAATTATTGCTTGGTTTGCATTCTTTGTTTCGACGCTTATCCCTCTAGACTTCACTTTTATCGACTTGGATGGACCTCCAAAAATTGTGCCTTATGTAATGGGCTTACCTACAGAAGAAGCATTCGCAGCTGCTGAACGTGGGGAACTAGTGTTGGGTAGTTGTATGGTTAATGGTTTAGAGCCAAAAAAAGTTGTAGTGTGGTAATGGCGCAAGCACCTAACAAAAAAATTATGTGGGACACAAACACGCAGGCTCTGCTTCGCAGTTTAGCCTACGAGTTTGTGCCCCATATTTAGGTGTTATGCGTCACGAGACAT
>NZ_JAHKQR010000016.1 GCF_018860805.1 Aestuariibacter sp. A3R04
TTTTTAACGTAGTCAGCGTGCCCAGGACAGTCTACGTGCGCATAGTGGCGAGTAGGCGTGTCATATTCAACGTGTGAAGTGGAGATGGTGATACCACGTGCTTTTTCTTCAGGTGCATTATCGATTTGATCGAATGCCTGAGCTGAACCACCGTAAGTCTTTGCAAGAACAGTAGTGATTGCTGCAGTCAGAGTGGTTTTACCGTGGTCAACGTGGCCGATTGTACCCACGTTTACGTGGGGTTTCGTACGTTCAAACTTTTCTTTTGCCATTTTTCTCGTTTCCTAAGTTAAAAGTCCGACCCAAGACAGACCGGACCGAACCTTCATTAAGATTTAATTTCTAGATTCGATAATTGCTTTAGCAACATTGCTAGGCGCTTCAGAATAATTGAAGAACTCCATAGAGTATGACGCGCGACCTTGCGTTTGTGAACGCAAATCAGTGGCATACCCAAACATTTCTGAAAGTGGTACCTTCGCGCGTACTAGTTTTACGCCCGCTACACCGTCTTCCATACCTTCGATCATGCCGCGACGACGATTGAGATCGCCAACAACATCACCCATCCAATCTTCCGGAGTTGTCACTTCAACTTTCATAGTGGGTTCGAGCAATACCGGATTTGCCTCAGCACACCCTTTCTTGAACCCCATAGAGCCGGCGATTTTAAACGCCATTTCAGAAGAGTCAACATCATGGTATGAACCATCAAACAGCGTAACCTTTACATCTAACACCGGATACCCTGCAAGCACACCATTTTGCAGCTGTTCCTGAATTCCTTTGTCCACCGCGGGAATGAACTCTTTAGGTACTACACCGCCAACGATTTCGTTTACAAATTCGTAGCCTGCACCTTCTTCCTGCGGTTCTATCTTCAACCAGACATGGCCAAACTGGCCGCGACCACCTGATTGTCTGACGAACTTACCTTCCGCTTCAACCGTTTTGCGAATGGTTTCTCGGTAGGCTACCTGCGGCTTACCAACATTACACTCTACTTTAAACTCGCGCTTCATACGATCGACGATAATATCCAGGTGCAGTTCGCCCATACCTGAGATAATGGTCTGACCGGATTCGTCATCAGTGTGTACTTTGAATGACGGATCTTCCGCAGCCAATTTACCCAACGCCAACGCCATTTTTTCCTGATCAGCCTGAGATTTAGGTTCAACCGCAATAGAAATAACCGGGTCGGGAAATTCCATGCGCTCTAGTGTAATAACATGATTAGGATCACACAAGGTATCACCGGTGGTCACATCTTTTAGTCCGATAGCGGCCGCAATATCACCCGCGCGAACTTCTTTCAATTCTTCGCGATCTTTCGCATGCATCTGTACTATTCGACCAAATCGCTCCCGCTTGCTCTTCACTGGGTTGAATACAGTATCCCCCGTATTCACCACACCTGAATAACAACGGAAAAACGTGAGAGTGCCCACGAACGGGTCGGTGGCAATTTTAAATGCCAGCGCCGAGAACGGCTCGTTATCGTCTGCGTGTCTTTCGCCTTCTGTTTCATCTTCCAGTACCCCTTCAATTGCAGGTACGTCAACGGGAGAAGGCAAATATTCAATAACCGCATCCAATACTGCCTGAACACCTTTATTTTTAAAGGCACTACCACAGGCAGCTAATACAATTTCATTATTTAGAACACGGGTACGCAGTGCTTCGCGGATTTCCGCTTCGGACAGGTCTTCACCTTCCAGGTACTTTTCCATGAGCACTTCTGATGCTTCAGCAGCTGCTTCTATCATTTCAGTGCGGTAGCGTTCTGCCTTGTCCACAAGTTCTGCAGGAATGTCTTCATAGGTAAAGGTCATACCCATGTCTTCTGCATTCCAGTTTATGGCTTTCATCTTGATTAAATCGATGACACCACGGAATTCTTCTTCTGCACCGATGTTCAATTGAATCGGTACACAGTTTGCGCCCAAGCGCTTACGGATTTGTGCAATAACACGTTCAAAGTCGGCACCGGCACGGTCCATCTTATTGACGAAAACCATGCGCGGTACGCGATATTTGTCAGCCTGTCGCCAGACTGTCTCTGATTGAGGCTCTACGCCTGAAGACCCACAGAACACCACTACCGCACCATCAAGTACACGCAACGACCGTTCAACTTCTATTGTGAAATCTACGTGTCCCGGCGTATCAATGATATTGATACGATGTTGGTCATACTGTTGTTGCATACCCGACCAGAAACAGGTGGTCGCAGCAGAAGTAATCGTGATACCACGCTCCTGTTCCTGCTCCATCCAGTCCATGGTGGCTGCACCATCATGTACTTCACCGATTTTATGGGAAAGCCCTGTGTAAAACAGGACGCGCTCAGTAGTGGTGGTTTTACCCGCGTCTACGTGAGCGACAATACCAATATTACGATAACGTTCAATTGGGGTCTTACGAGGCATACATCTCTCTCAGTTTATTCGTTGCTTACCAACGATAGTGTGCGAACGCTTTGTTCGCTTCGGCCATACGGTGAACGTCTTCACGTTTCTTAACCGCAGAACCTTTGTTGTCTGCTGCATCTAACATTTCAGCTGCAAGGCGTTGTGCCATGGATTTTTCGCCACGTTTACGTGCCGCTTCAACCAACCAACGCATACCTAACGCGTTACGACGAACAGGACGAACTTCTACAGGTACCTGGTAAGTAGAACCACCTACACGGCGTGATTTAACTTCCACTGTAGGACGAATGTTGTCCAGTGCATCTTCGAACACGTCTAAGTGTGCTTTGCCGGTTTTTTCAGCAACAATATCAAGCGCACCGTAAACAATCTTTTCAGCAACTGATTTCTTGCCGTCGAGCATTACGACATTCATGAATTTAGCAAGCAGTTGTGAACCAAATTTTGGTTCAGGTAGGATTTTACGTTGACCTACGACTCTTCTTCTTGGCATTTTACAATTCTCCGTATGAATTCAGGGAAATCCCAAAACTCTAATTACTTCAGTTTGGCCTTACTAACGGAGAACCGTTAAGATTTTGGCCGTTTTGCGCCGTACTTAGAACGGGCTTGACGACGATCGTTAACGCCTGCGCAGTCCAAAGTACCGCGAACTGTGTGATAACGAACACCTGGTAAGTCTTTAACACGACCACCACGGATGAGAACAACACTGTGTTCCTGAAGGTTGTGGCCTTCACCACCGATGTATGAAGAAACTTCAAAACCGTTTGTTAAACGAACACGGCACACTTTACGTAGTGCTGAGTTTGGTTTCTTAGGCGTAGTAGTATATACACGTGTACATACACCACGTCTTTGTGGGCAAGCTTGCAGTGCAGCTACGTTGCTTTTCGCAACTGGCTGACGGCGTGGCTTACGCACTAACTGGTTAACTGTTGCCATTAACTAGCTCCTGGTTATAAACAATAAAAACCCGTTACCATGGACGGGTCTGCTTTGCGGCACTATGTGATTACCGGTTTTGCAAAAAGACGCTCTATCTTTTTCCTACACCAATAAAAACCGCGACCTTTGTTGGTTAGCCGCAATATTGCGGTTTATCCCAAATTCGGGTCGCGGAATTCTAATGATCTCATAAGCCAGTGTCAAGGTGTACAAAGGATAACCACATGATTATTCCTTGATCGCCACCAAAACACAGACAGATGACCGTAATCTGTCATCTGTCTGATTCACTTACTCGTCTGTTGTGCTGTCGTTGCCAACTTCCGCATTCAACGCTTCAGTTAACGCTTGCTCTGCTTCTGCAGCGGAAACAGACATTTCTTCGATATCTTCTGCACGTTTCTGCATACGACGCTCGTGGTACGCAAAACCTGTGCCTGCAGGGATAAGTCGACCAACAATAACGTTCTCTTTCAGACCGCGCAGATCGTCTTCTTTGCCCTGTACCGCAGCTTCGGTTAGCACGCGGGTTGTTTCCTGGAAAGATGCCGCTGAGATAAATGACTCTGTAGACAGTGACGCCTTGGTAATACCCAACAGCTGTGTTTCATACAGTGCTGGTAACTTACCGGCTTTTTCCATTTCACGGTTAGCAATCTTAACGTGAGCAACCTCAACCTGTTCGCCTTCGAGGAACTGGGTATCACCTGGAGCTGTAATAATACACTTACGCAACATCTGGCGAATGACTACTTCGATGTGCTTATCGTTAATTTTTACACCTTGCAGACGATATACTTCCTGCACTTCGTTCACGATGTAGTTAGACACCGCACTGATGCCGCGCAGACGCAGAATATCGTGTGGTGACTCAGGACCATCGGCAATGACTTCACCGCGCTCAACATGTTCACCTTCGAACACGTTCAACTGGCGCCACTTGGGAATCATCTCTTCATAAGCTTCGCCGCCGTCAGTTGGTGTGATAACCAAGCGCTTCTTACCTTTGGTTTCTTTACCAAAGCCAATAGAACCAGAGATCTCAGCCAAAATAGCAGGCTCTTTGGGCTTACGCGCTTCGAACAAGTCAGCTACGCGTGGCAGACCACCCGTGATGTCACGTGTTTTCGAGCTCTCCTGCGGGATACGTGCTAACACGTCACCGGCGTGAGCAAGCTTTCCATCGGCCGCTTCAATGGTGGTGAAGCTCGGTAAACGAATTTCTTGTAAGCCGGTTTCTTCGCTTTCAAGAATCAACTTAGGCTCTTTTGCGTTCACTTTCGCGAGGTCTTTCACCACGATACGGGTCAGACCAGTCAGTTCGTCCTGCTGCATCTCGGTGTTAGTGTCATCGATGTCTGCAAAAGAAATCTTCGACGGACGCTCAACGATAATGGGGTGACTGTGCGGATCCCAGTTTGCTACGATTTCGCCAGCTTCTACTGCTGCACCATCGTCTACAGACAGAATCGCGCCATAAGGCACTTTATAGCGTTCTTTCTCGCGACCATGGCTGTCGATCACTGTCAGTTCAGTTGAACGAGACACGATTACCACTTTGTCATCAGTGTTGCGAACAAACTTCGCATTGTGCATCTTCAGGCTACCCGCCGTCTTCACCTGTACGCTGTTTTCAGCAGAGGCTCTTGATGCCGCACCACCGATGTGGAATGTACGCATGGTCAGCTGTGTACCTGGCTCACCAATGGACTGTGCAGCGATAACACCGACAGATTCACCTTTTGCAACCATGTGGCCACGTGCAAGATCACGACCGTAACAGTTCGCGCACACACCAAAGTCATTGTCACAAGTGATAACGGAACGAACCATCACCTGATCGACCGAGTTAGCTTCAAGCATATCTACCAGCGCTTCGTCCAGCAGTGTGTTACGCTCGACCAGAACTTCATCGGTGCCTGGCTTAATAACGTCTTCAGCAACAACACGACCCAGTACACGTTCACGCAATGGCTCAACGACGTCTCCACCTTCAATCAGGGGTGACATTTTAACGCCTTCGAACGTACCACAATCATCGTTAGTGATAACCAAATCCTGGGCAACATCTACAAGACGACGAGTCAAATAACCGGAGTTCGCTGTTTTCAGAGCCGTATCGGCCAAACCTTTACGCGCTCCGTGAGTCGAAATGAAGTACTGAAGTACGTTCAGACCTTCACGGAAGTTTGCGGTAATTGGCGTTTCGATAATTGAGCCGTCTGGTTTTGCCATCAGACCACGCATACCCGCCAACTGACGAATCTGAGCAGCACTACCACGGGCTCCGGAGTCCGCCATCATATAAACTGAGTTAAATGATTGCTGTTCTTCCTGTTCGCCATCGCGGTTGATAACCGTGTCAGTTTTCAGGTTATCCATCATGGCCTTGGCAACTTTTTCGTTAGCGTTTGACCAAATATCAATAACTTTGTTGTAACGTTCACCGGCGGTAACAAGACCGTTCTGGAACTGTTCCTGAATCTCGATAACCTCAGCTTCCGCCCCTTCGATGATGTCTTTCTTAGCATCGGGGATAACCATGTCGTCGATACCGACCGACGCACCCGCGATCATCGCGTAGTGGAAACCGGTGTACATGATTTGGTCAGCTGCAATTACTGTGTCTTTCAGACCTAACGTACGGTAACAAGCATTCAACAAACGTGAAATTTGCTTCTTGCCCATAGGTTGGTTGATGATTTCAAACGGCAAGCCTTTTGGCAAAATCAATGAGAAAATTGCACGTCCGACCGTTGTCTCAGTTAACGTAACTTTTTCAGTCTTGGTGCCGTCTTCAGCAACATCGTATTCAGTAATACGCACTTTCACGCGGGCGTGCAGTTCTGCTGCGTCGGTTCGGTACGCTTTCTCAGCTTCGTGCGGGCTGGTAAATACCATGCCTTCACCTTTGCCGTTAACTTTATCCCGAGTTAGGTAGTAAAGACCTAATACAACGTCCTGTGAAGGTACGATGATAGGTTCACCGTTTGCAGGTGACAAGATATTGTTCGTTGACATCATCAATGCACGGGCTTCAAGCTGTGCTTCAATGGTCAAAGGAACGTGAACCGCCATTTGGTCACCGTCGAAGTCAGCGTTGTACGCCGCACACACCAACGGGTGCAATTGAATAGCTTTACCTTCAATCAGGGTAGGTTCGAACGCCTGGATACCCAATCTGTGCAGTGTTGGTGCACGGTTGAGTAATACTGGGTGCTCGCGAATGACTTCGTCAAGAACGTCCCATACTTCTGGCGCCTCGCGTTCTACCAATTTTTTGGCAGCTTTAATGGTAGTGGCTAAACCACGACCTTCCAGTTTGCCGTAAATAAATGGCTTAAACAGCTCAAGAGCCATCTTCTTCGGCAGACCACACTGGTGCAACCGCAGAGTAGGACCAACGGTAATAACCGAACGGCCGGAGTAATCCACACGCTTACCAAGCAAGTTCTGACGGAAACGACCTTGCTTACCTTTGATCATATCTGCCAAAGATTTCAAAGGACGTTTGTTAGAACCGGTAATCGCACGACCGCGACGACCGTTATCCAGCAAGGCATCAACCGCTTCCTGAAGCATGCGTTTTTCGTTGCGTACGATGATATCTGGCGCAGCCAGGTCCAACAGCCGCTTCAAACGGTTGTTACGGTTGATAACACGGCGATATAAATCGTTGAGGTCAGAAGTCGCAAAACGGCCACCGTCCAATGGAACCAAAGGACGCAAATCCGGTGGCAGAACGGGCAGTACAGTCATGATCATCCACTCTGGCTTGTTGCCAGATTGCTGGAACGATTCAAGCAACTTCAAACGCTTAGTGATTTTCTTACGCTTAGTTTCAGAGTTAATGGAAGGCAACTCTTCACGCATAGCTGCAACATCTGCATCCACGTCGAGTACTTTCAGCAAATCGAAAACGGCTTCAGCACCCATTTTCGCCTCGAACTCGTCGCCGTGCTCTTCAAGTGCATCCAGGTACTCTTCTTCACTCAGAAGTTGACTGCGCTCGAGGGTAGTCATACCAGGCTCGGTAACTACGTAAGATTCAAAGTACAATACGCGCTCGATGTCGCGCAATGTCATATCTAACATCAAACCGATACGTGACGGCAAAGATTTTAAGAACCAAATGTGCGCAACTGGACTTGCCAGCTCGATGTGACCCATACGCTCGCGACGTACTTTAGTCAGCGTTACTTCAACGCCACATTTTTCGCAGATAACACCTCTGTGCTTCAGACGCTTGTATTTACCGCAAAGACATTCGTAATCTTTTACAGGTCCAAAAATACGCGCACAGAACAATCCGTCACGCTCTGGTTTGAACGTGCGGTAGTTAATGGTTTCAGGCTTCTTCACTTCACCAAATGACCATGAACGAATCATGTCAGGTGATGATAGACCAATTCGAATATTATCGAACTCTTCGGTCTTGTTTTGTTGCTTTAGAAACTTTAATAAGTCTTTCACATTACTCTCCCGGCGGAGTCAGTCTCTATAGCCCGGCGAACCGGGCCATCAAATCATACTATGGCAATTGCCGTATTACTTTTCTTCCAGCTCGATGTTGATACCGAGTGAACGAATCTCTTTGAGCAATACGTTGAAGGATTCAGGCATACCTGGCTCCATTCTGTGATCGCCATCAACGATGTTTTTGTACATTTTGGTACGGCCGTTAACGTCATCAGACTTAACCGTAAGCATTTCCTGCAAGGTATAGGCTGCACCGTATGCTTCGAGGGCCCACACTTCCATCTCACCGAAGCGCTGACCACCGAACTGTGCTTTACCGCCCAGAGGCTGCTGTGTTACCAAGCTGTAAGAACCGGTTGAACGCGCGTGCATCTTGTCGTCAACCAAGTGGTTCAGTTTCAGCATGTACATGTAACCTACAGTAACCGGACGTTCAAATTCGCGACCAGTACGGCCGTCGAACAAGGTAATTTGTCCGCTTTCTGGCAGGTCAGCCAGTTTCAACATCGCTTTAATTTCTGCTTCTTTCGCACCAGAAAATACTGGTGTCGCAACAGGAACACCTTTGCGCAGGTTATCAGCAAGACGCAACACTTCATCGTCAGTGAAGTTGTCAATATCAACTTCCTGGTGGTTTTCACCGAGTGTGTACACCTCTTTGAGGAAACCACGTAGCTTGGCCAGTTCTTCCTGCTCTTTGAGCATCTTGTCGATTTTCACGCCCAATCCGTGAGCCGCCATACCCAGATGGGTCTCAAGGATCTGACCGATGTTCATCCGCGACGGTACGCCCAGTGGGTTCAATACGATGTCTACCGGCGTGCCGTTTTCATCGTAAGGCATATCTTCGACAGGGATAACCGTTGAGATAACACCTTTGTTACCGTGACGACCAGCCATCTTGTCACCCGGTTGGATGTGACGTTTAACCGCGAGATAAACTTTAACGATTTTCAGTACGCCCGGCGCAAGGTCATCACCCTGGGTGATCTTACGACGCTTGTTCTCAAACTTCTTATCGAAATCAGATTTAATTTCGATGTGCTGTTCAGCAATTTGGTCAAGCTCGTTTTGCGCGTCTTCGTTAGTCAGTGGAATTTCCAACCACTTTTCACGAGGCATGCTTTCCAGCTTGGCTTCATCGACACCAGCGTTTATCAGCAAGTTACGAGCACGGGCAAAGATACCATCTGCAAGAATATTGAATTCATCAGACAGGTCTTTCTTAACCTGACGTAACTGCATGTCTTCAATTTCCAGTGCGCGCTTGTCTTTCTCAACGCCGTCGCGGGTAAATACCTGGACGTCGATAACGGTACCGTGAACAGAGTTCGGCACACGCAGTGAGGTATCTTTAACGTCAGACGCTTTTTCACCGAAAATTGCACGTAACAGTTTTTCTTCTGGTGTTAGCTGTGTTTCGCCTTTTGGCGTTACTTTACCAACCAGAATGTCGCCGCCTTTTACTTCCGCACCGATGTAAACAACACCAGATTCATCCAGTTTGCCTAATGCAGCTTCACCAACATTTGGGATGTCAGAAGAAATTTCTTCTGGCCCAAGCTTGGTATCACGAGCAATACAGCTTAATTCCTGAATGTGAATAGTCGTGAAACGGTCTTCCTGAGCAACGCGTTCTGAAATCAGAATCGAGTCTTCGAAGTTATAACCATTCCAAGGCATGAACGCGATACGCATGTTTTGACCAAGGGCCAGCTCACCCAGGTCAGTAGACGGTCCGTCAGCCAACACGTCGCCGGTAACAATAGGATCACCAACGTTACAGGTAGGCCTTTGATTGATACAGGTGTTCTGGTTAGAACGGGTGTATTTCGTCAGGTTATAAATGTCGATACCCGCTTCACCAGGTAGCATTTCATCGTCGTTCACTTTGATAACAATGCGACTGGCATCGACGTAATCCACCGTACCACCGCGTTTGGCAACCACAGTTACACCAGAGTCAACCGCAACGGTTTTCTCCATACCTGTACCTACCAGCGGCTTGTCTGCACGCAAAGTGGGTACTGCCTGACGTTGCATGTTTGCACCCATCAATGCTCGGTTGGCGTCATCGTGTTCCAGGAACGGGATGATGCTGGCAGCAACTGAAACGATCTGCTGAGGCGACACATCCATATATCTAATTTCTTCCTTCGGCATCAGCGTGGTCTCACCACGGTGACGTGAAGGGATCAAGTCATCGACCAACGCACCATTTTCGTCAACCGCCACATTTGCCTGTGCGATTTTGAATTGGCCTTCTTCGATGGCTGACAAATAATCGATTTCATCGGTAATAATACCGTCTTCAATACGACGGAACGGCGTTTCCAGGAAACCAAAATCATTGGTACGTGCAAAACTTGCCAACGAGTTGATCAAACCGATGTTTGGACCTTCCGGTGTTTCGATTGGACACAAACGTCCGTAGTGCGTCGGATGTACGTCTCGCACTTCGAAGCCAGCTCGTTCTCGGGTTAAACCACCCGGACCTAATGCTGAAATACGACGCTTGTGCGTCACTTCTGACAGCGGGTTGTTTTGGTCCATGAACTGAGACAGCTGTGAAGAACCAAAGAACTCCTTAACTGCTGCAGAAATTGGCTTGGCGTTGATCAAATCCTGTGGCATTACGTTGTCGAGGTCACCCAGAGACAAACGCTCTTTAACTGCACGTTCTACACGTACCAGACCCACGCGGAATTGGTTTTCAGCCATTTCGCCCACTGAGCGAATACGGCGGTTGCCCAAGTGATCGATATCATCGACTTCATCCTTACCATCACGGATAAGAATAAGTTGCTTCATAACCGAAACGATGTCGTCTTTGTCAAGAGTACCTGAACCAACGAGTTCTTCACGGCCTAAGCGACGGTTGAACTTCATACGGCCAACAGATGACAAATCGTAACGTTCGTCAGAGAAGAACAAGTTGTCGAACAGGGTTTCGGCAGCGTCTTTTGTCGGTGGCTCACCAGGACGCATCATGCGATAAATTTCGACCAGTGCTTCCAGACGGTTTGTTGAACTGTCAATTCTCAGCGTATCAGAAATATAAGAACCGTGATCAAGTTCATTGATATACAGTGTTTCAAACTCTTTAACGCCAGCCTGGCTGAGTTCAGCCATCAACTCCAGGGTCACTTCATCGTTTGCGTTAACGATAACCTCGCCAGTGTCTTCATTCACGTAAGTGCGCGCGAAAACACGACCAACCATATATTCCGCTGGTACTTCAAGTTCAGTGACGCCGGCTTTTTCCAGAGCACGAGTGTGACGTGCAGATACACGGCGACCCGTTTCAACGATAACTTCACCTTCGTTGTCTTTTATATCGAACTGAGCAGTTTCGCCGCGCAGACGATCGGGTACCACTTCCATCAGAAGCTTATTGTCTTCAATTCGAATTCGTACCTTGTCAAAGAACAAATCCAGGATTTCTTCTGTTGTCATTTCAAGCGCGCGTAAGATTATCGTTGCAGGCAACTTACGACGACGGTCAATACGAACAAACAGGTTATCCTTAGGATCGAACTCAAAGTCTAACCACGAACCACGGTAAGGAATAACGCGGGCGTTATACAACACTTTACCTGATGAGTGGGTTTTGCCTTTGTCGTGATCAAAGAATACACCAGGGGAACGGTGTAACTGAGATACGATAACACGCTCTGTTCCGTTGATGACGAACGTACCGTTCTCTGTCATCAATGGAATTTCACCCATGTACACTTCTTGTTCTTTAATGTCTTTTACAGTACCAGGTGCAGCATCTTTATCGTACAGAACCAGACGCAGTTTTACTCTTAACGGAGCTGAATAGGTTACACCGCGAATTTGACATTCTTTAACGTCAAACACGGGCTCGCCCAGGCGATAGCTGACGTATTGCAGCTCAGAGCTGCCTGAGTAGCTTTTAATTGGAAACACAGAACGGAAAGCAGCTTCTAAACCGTATTGACCGTCTGCATCGATCTCAATAAATTTTTTGAAAGAATCTAGCTGAATTGAAAGGAGGTATGGAATTTCCAATACCTGTGGGTGTTTGCCAAAATCCTTACGGATACGTTTCTTTTCGCTATAAGAGTAAACCATGGGTTCCTCAGCCTGCTGATTTTTGACCCAACCTGCTGTCTGAACTAATCAAACAACAAACTTCCACGACCCTTTTTCGGGGTAATTACTTAGCATACACCAAAATTCAACCATATATTAGTTAACATGTTGGTTTTATGCTTTTTTATTTTTCCCGATGTGCTTTTTGGAGTAGTACAGTAAAGGGTTAAAAACTGTACACCCTACAGCGCAAAAAGGCTGGTGGTCAATATTAACCACCAGCCTTGCCGTTTAAGGCAGGTAATCTGAACAAACAGATTACTTGATTTCTACTTCTGCACCAGCTTCTTCAAGCTCTTTCTTCAGTGCTTCAGCTTCATCTTTAGATACGCCTTCTTTGATAGCTTTAGGAGCAGATTCAACTACTTCTTTAGCTTCTTTCAGGCCAAGGCCAGTTGCGCCACGTACCGCTTTGATAACAGCAACTTTGTTGCCACCGAATGAAGTCATTACAACGTCAAATTCAGTTTTCTCTTCTGCAGCAGCAGCGTCACCGCCAGCAGCTGGGCCAGCAACTGCAACAGCAGCTGCAGCAGAAACGTTGAATTTTTCTTCAGCTGCTTCGATCAGTTCAACCAGTTCCATTACTGGCATTTCAGCGATCGCGTTTAAAATATCTTCTTTAGTCAGAGCCATGTTCTCTAAACTCCTGGGATTAAAATGTTAAAAAAATCAATATGCCAAAGACGCCAATTATTTGGTGTCTTTGACCGCCGCCAATACACGCACAAACTTGCCAGGAACTTCGTTGATTGTTTGAACGAATTTCCCAACTGGTGCTTTGAAGGTCGCAAGCAATTTCGCAAGCGCTTCGTCGCGGGTAGGCAGAGCTGCTACTGCATCCAGTTTTTCTGGACCAAGTAAGCCGCTACCAATTGAAAGAGCAGTAACTTTCAGCTTATCATTAGTCTTACCGAAGTCTTTGAAAAGACGTGCTGCACCGCCAGGTGCATCGATAGAGAAACCATAGATAAGCGGGCCAGTTAAGGCGCTATCCAAGTCTGCAAATTTGCTGTCTGCCAATGCACGCTTAGCCAGAGTATTACGTACAACTTTCAGGTATACGCCTTGCTCACGAGCTTTAACGCGCAGGTCAGTCAGTTCTGCAACTTCCATCCCACGGTATTCAGCAACGGCTACGGATAGAGCGCGAGACGCAACTTCAGAAACTTCTGCTACGATCTCTTTTTTTGCTGCTAAACCTAGTGCCACTGAGTTCACCTCATAAAATCTGATGTTTGTTCCGGTTGCCCTTCCCATTCATCAGTGTTCACAGATTGATACATCCACGGTGTGGTTGTACCGCTCTACGGTGTTCGTTATCCCAGAGAGTCTGAGTCGAAACCACCGTCTGCGCAGGCTGTGTTTTTAAGCCAAACGTTTTTGCAAAAGCTCTCTTAATTCTTTTGCCGTTTAGCGCCTGCGGTCTTGGACGGGAGCTATTAATATTCGCTTTTGGCGATATTCAACAGCTCCAACCCATAACCTTAAGAGACAGATGGGCTTATGCCACCTGAGAAAAGTCTTACAGACCTACAGTACCTTTATCAACAGATACGCCAGCGCCCATAGTGGTGCTCAAGCTGACTTTCTTGATGTAAGTACCTTTAGCTGAAGAAGGCTTCGCTTTCTTCAGTGCTTCGAGAAGCGCTTCCAGGTTTTCTTGGATCTGGTTAGCTTCAAAAGCAATCTTGCCAATGCTGGCGTGAATGATACCGTTCTTATCGTTGCGGTAGCGAACCTGACCAGCTTTAGCATTTTTAACTGCTGTAGCAACGTCTGGTGTAACAGTACCAGTCTTAGGGTTAGGCATCAGGCCACGAGGACCTAAGATTTGACCCAGTTGACCAACAACGCGCATTGCGTCTGGGCTGGCAACTACCACGTCAAAATTCATTTCGCCTTTCTTAACTTGCTCAGCTAAGTCTTCCATACCAACGATGTCAGCACCCGCTTCTTTAGCGGCTTCAGCGTTTGCACCCTGAGTGAACACTGCTACGCGAACTTCTTTACCAGTACCGTTTGGCAGTACGGTTGCACCGCGAACGTTTTGGTCAGATTTCTTAGCATCGATACCCAGGTTGATAGCAACGTCTACACTTTCTGCGAACTTAGCAGTAGCCAGTTCTTTTAACAGAGCAACAGCTTCGTTGATATCGTAATCTTTAGTCGCGTCTACTTTCTCGCGGATCAGGCGAGCGCGTTTGGTTAATTTTGCCATTCGATTAGTCCTCTACGTTCAAGCCCATTGAGCGAGCAGAACCCGCGATAGTGCGAACTGCTGCATCCAGATCAGCTGCAGTTAGATCCGGCTCTTTAGTTTTGGCAATTTCTTCCAATTGAGCGCGAGTCACTTTACCCACTTTTTCAGTGTTAGGACGACCAGAACCACTCTTGATGCCAGCAGCCTTTTTAAGCAGGTAAGACGCAGGAGGAGTCTTCGTTTCGAATGTGAAAGAGCGGTCTTCGTATACCGTAATTTCTACTGGTACCGGAGCGCCTTTCTCAAGACTTTCAGTTTTTGCGTTGAAAGCCTTACAGAATTCCATGATGTTAACACCGTGCTGACCTAGTGCAGGACCAACAGGTGGAGACGGGTTAGCAGCACCAGCTGCAACCTGTAGCTTAATTAAGCCAGTTACTTTTTTAGCCATGTTAATGCTCTCGTTTTTGGGTCTAACGCCTCGCAAATACCCGAGAATATTTGCTCTAACGGCTTCCCATTGTGTTTCAAAAGGGCGCGTAATGTACAACAATTAATCTATTCACGCAAGCCTTGGTATAAAATAATTTGCTTAACTCTAGGGTACCTGTATCTCATAACGCAAAAGCCACTCATATGGCGGCTTTTGGGGTGTCACAAAACGCTGTTCTGTTTTCACACAGTAACACTGTGCCAGTGTACATTTATTTGAGCGGTACTAGTGGCCGCTTTTTTTAAACGGTGCGCCTTGAACGTCGTCTTTGTAAGTTGACCAACTCGTTTCATTTGCCCGTTCATCGTCAAGAGGCGGTGCGGTTTTATAGGCCGGTGCATGATTTTCTATGAACGCCTTCAGCACGGGGGACAAATCTTCATATGCCTCTTGTTTATAACCCGAAGCATGGAAGTAAATCATTCCCTCGCGGCCTGTCATCATCATCCACGGCAGCCAGTCTGACACCCTTATCCAGTCGACGTGCACGTGGGCAAAGTCTTCGTTCAGCAAGCTGTTAGTGTCTCCGGAAAACTCGAACATCTCCGTCGCGTGATATACACCACCGATCTGCTTTTGATAATCACCACCCAGCACATTGTGATAGAAAAGCGGGACGTCAAACATCAACGACCACAACGGGCCATCAACCTCGCCCATAAAGCGTTTTTTCCACGGAAAGGTAACTCCTTCTTCATTGCGTGGAAAACTTGGCCCTTGATTCACCGGGTCATTCGTCACGTGAACAACGTCCACTTTTTCACCGGAAAAGGGGTTTTCCCAGTTGTCCATAGGTTCGCCAGTCTTCGGATCTGTGTACAGCAATATCTCACGAGTGACAAGTTTGTAGGTTTTCCCCTTTACACCACCATCAATGGTGTCACAAGCTCTGGCGCTCATTCCTTCCACATTGAACAGATGCTTGTCTGCTTCTCCCATTCTGCGCGAATAGGCTTTGCCCTTCCATTGCCAGTAAGACACTTTGCCGTCTTCTGTGGAACACAGGATTTTGCGCATGGCCGCCGTATTGCCTTCTTCGGTATTCAAATTGATGCGGCTCGCGGCACCGGCACCCGCACTTGCCCCTGCCAGGAAGAGCGCGGTGAGTAGAGTTTTTATTTTCATTGTTATTCCTTAGAGGGAAAGCTAATAGCACAATTCAGTGTTGTCTTTTCTTCTTCTTTGCGCTTTGAGAATTGTCAAATTCCCGATACAACGGCGGTAAAGTCCAGCCTGATACAGCTTGCATTATCGACCGATAATTTTCCAGATCCCCGACCCTGTCATTACCGGACGCTGCTGCGTAAATAGTTGCCCGTGGGCAAAGATGACACTGCGCGTTTTGCGAACCATATTTCCCATGCCAATAACGATGTCACCTTTTTTTGCCGCTGCCAGAAATTGCGTGTTGAGATTAATGGTTGCAAATTGGATCTGGTGGCCGATATCGTCGCCAATTGCCCGATAGATGACGTAATCCATAAATGACAACAAAACACCGCCGTGTACCACGCCTTCCGGATTCAAATGATGATCTGCCATCATCACAGCCCGATGAATGGTGCCATCGTCATGGGTCTTCTCGTAAAACGGGCCAATATGGCAGGAAAACCCCGTGAGACCTTCAACGGGTAAAAATCCCCGGTCAATTAATGCTTCAGTCACGATTTTTTTCCTATTGTGCGCCCAAACGCCGGTGGTCGTTTTTCCAGAAATGCCTGTGCACCTTCAGCGAAATCAGGTTGCGAAAAGGCCGCGTCAAACAGCGCTTTGATCTCAGCTTCACTGTGGTGTGACGTTCCACACAACACATGAAGTGTTTTTTTCATTCCAGCCACCGAAAAAGGACTGACGTCAAGTATTTTTTCACTAAAGTTCGACACGCTGGTTTCAAGCATATCAGCGGATACTACATGGGTCAGTAACCCCCACTGACAAGCGGTATGAGCATCAATGGTTGCCCCCAGGAACAGCAGCTCTTTTGCCCTAGCCAGCCCCACGAGCGACACCAGCCGCTTTGTATCTTCGATACTGTATAGCAACCCCAGTTTTGACGGAGTAATAGCAAACTTACTGTGTTCTGCGGCAATGCGAAAGTCGCAACACATGGCAATGCCAAGGCCACCGCCAACACAAACACCATTAATAGCCGCAAGGGTTGCGAAGGGTAGGTTTTGCAATGCACGCTGTGCTTCCTGTACCACCTTGTTGTTATCCACAAGACGGCGTTCGTCACTTATAATATCGGAGAGTTCTGCGATGTCAGCTCCGGCACAGAAGGCTTTTTGCCCCGACGCTGAGACAATCAACAGCCGCGGGTGAATACTGCTCTCCAGCGTTTGGCAATGTGATGCGATTTGCTGCCACATAGTTTGGGTCAGTGCGTTGTGTTTTTCTGCTCTGTCTATGTGAATACGGGCCACCGCACCGTCTACTGTTAGCTTAACTGTTGACATTTATCAAAATCATCCCTGCTCACTTTCATAGTTTGTTGTATTCGCCGTGCCCTTTAAGCACCATAAAAACCACTAAAATGAACGTTGTTGGTTGGCTTACATCACTGAATTAAACAAATAACACCAGCAATCACATACTGACAAGCCTGTTGCGCTGACTTTTTGCCTTTAAGCAAATCGTGGGCACGTTAACAAAGGATAACAAGATGCTGCCATCGACGCCCTCACCACAAACCCTTTCGCAAAAAATTATTGCCAGGGCAAGTGGCAATGAATACGTCTCCCCTGGAGAAATAGTAACCTGTCAACTGGACATGGTACTGATGCATGACTCATCGGGCCCACGACGGATTAAATCCCGTCTTGAAGCACTTGGTGCAAAAGTGTGGGATCCATCAAAAGTGGTATTGGTGAGTGATCACTTTGTGCCAGCCACAGACCCGGAAAGTGCGGAAATCCTTGCCCTTACCCGACAATGGGCCCAAGACCAACACATTGGCCACTTTTATGATATGCAGGGGATCTGTCATGTCATGTTACCTCAACAAGGTCACCTTAAACCCGGTATGTTTCTTGTGGGAGGAGACTCACATTCTCCTACAGGCGGTGCATTTGGCACTTTCATGGTTGGTATAGGCGCTACGGAAATGACTGGCGTACTGGCCACTGGAGAAATATGGATAAAAGTACCAGAGACGATCCGCATAGACTGGGACGGGGTCCTTCCCGACGGATGTAGCGCCAAAGACATAATGCTATTTCTGTGCGCCAAACTGGGTATGAACAACAACTACAAGGTCATGGAATTTGGTGGCTCGACCATTCGCGCTATGTCCATGTACGAGCGCATGGTCATGTGCAATATGTCTGCCGAACTCGGCGGCAAAACCGGTATCATTGAAGCAGATACAACCACAACTCAGTGGATAACCGATACCGGAGCATCCGTCGACAATAGTCTGCTCAATTGGACAAGCGATACCAACTGTCACTACGAAGCCCGATACCGCTTCGATGCATCAGTACTGGTACCTCAGGTTGCTGCCCCACACAGCCCTGAAAACACGCACCCCGTTGACACATTTGCTCATATTCCGGTTCACCAGGCTTACATAGGTGCCTGTACCGGCGCAAAGTTATCTGATCTTCACATGGCGGCACGGGTTCTGAAAGGCAGAACCGTTTCAAAAGGTACCCGTCTGCTAATTGCTCCGGCATCGGTAAAAACAACCAACGCGGCGACAAAAGACGGCACGCTGGAAATACTAACAGATGCAGGCGCTATTATTCTGCCCACAGGATGCGGGGCCTGTGCCGGCATGGGTGCCGGTGCCATCGCAAACGGTGAAAATTGTATATCATCTACTTCCCGTAACTTTAAAGGCCGCATGGGGTCGCCCGACTCCAGTGTCTATCTTGGCTCTCCGTATACCGTTGCTGCATCAGCGGTGATGGGGAAAATTGCAGACCCCCGCCCACTTCTCACCCCCGGTACTCAGGAGATATAAATGACAGCATTATGCGGAAAAGCATGGGTGTACGGCGACAAAATAGATACTGATTTACTCGCGCCTGGTCCATACATGAAAGCACCACTGACCGAACTAGCGTCTCACTGTCTGGAAGCCATCGATAAGGACTTTGCCCATCAGGTGGCAAAAGGTGACGTGCTCGTGGCGGGCGACGCCTTTGGAATAGGATCGTCCCGGGAACAGGCTGCCCAGGTACTTGTAGAACTAGGTGTGTCAGCCGTGGTCGCAAAATCCTTTGCCAGAATATTCTATCGAAACGCCCTTAACCTGGGTTTACCCGTGCTCTTTTGCCCTGCCCTGGCGAACGTTGAAAAAGGTGACATAGTTAGTGTCGACCCCGTTTCAGGTAGTGTAGTAAATCAGACGAAAGCACAATCATTTCAATGTGAGCCCATTCCCGAAGAACTCATGAAAATTGTCAATGCAGGCGGTTTGATGCCGTTTTTGAAAGGGCGTTTTACACCGCAATAGGAGTCGTTATGCAAACCCAAACCCTAAGACAACTAATATTATCCAACGATATACTGGTGGCACCGGGAGGTTACGATGGACTGTCTGCATCCCTTATTGAAAAAGCAGGGTTCGCCGCAATGTACCTGTCTGGCGCCAGTATTGCCTATACCCGATTTGGTCGACCCGACATCGGCTTGGTTTCCATGAGCGAAGTATCAGACACTATTTTTGTCATTCGCGAGCGTACCGAACTACCAATGATTGTTGATGCAGATACAGGGTTCGGGAATGCCATCAATGTACAGAGAACCATTAAACGGTTTGAAAGAGCTGGGGCAACCGCAATACAAATAGAAGATCAACAAATGCCCAAGCGTTGTGGCCACTTAAAAGGAAAAACCTTAATCAGCAAAGCAGAAATGATTGGTAAAGTGAAAGCCGCAGTGGATGCCAGAAGCAACGAGGATACGCTTGTTGTTGCCAGAACCGATGCCATTGCAGTTGAGGGTTTCGATTCGGCCTTAGACAGAGCTCACGCTTTCTATGAAGCTGGTGCTGATGTGCTATTTATAGAAGCACCGGAATCCATTGATCAGATGCAACGCATCAATCAGGCATTTGCCAACAAAATTCCTCTGCTCGCGAATATGGTAGAGGGCGGCTCCACACCTATAGAATCAGCAACCGACCTACAAGCAATGGGTTATAGCCTGGCAATATTTCCAGGTGCCATGGTACGGGCCTATACCTGCATGGCCCAAGAGTTCTTAAGTTCATTAAAAGAAAAAGGCAATACAAATGCCTATCGCCATCGCATGCTTGATCTGTCGGGTCTCAATGAATTACTGGGCACACCACGCATATTGGCCGAGGGTCAGCAATACGAAGGCAGCCAATATGAGTAATGAATCAAAACCATTGCGTCGACTAGGGCCAGTAGCAGGCGCCACATTACTGACTAACAACCTATCCAAAGTAGTGTTGGCTTACCAGCAAACCTTGGGTTTTACTTTGGTTCAACAGGATGTAGTGTCTCAGGAACTCAGTGCGTTGTGGCAAGCACCAAGCCTACTGGGCCACCCCATGTGCGTGCTGCAGTCAGCCAATGGGCACAGTTGGCTGCGAGTGGTAGAAGACCCAAACTGTACCGCGCCTGAGCCGCTGAAAACCCATGGCTGGATGTCTCTTGAGAGCAGTGTCGGCGACGTAGACAAACTCAGATTAGCGTTTACTAACGACTGTCAGTTTCACATTATTGGCGAACCCGCCTACCTGCAAGTCAGTGACGCCATCAAGGCAATGCAAGTTGTCGGCCCTGCCGGAGAGGTCGCATACCTTACACAGGTAGAGAGACCGGTTCCCCCCTTCGAACTCCCCATTAGTCATGCAACAACGGGCAGCTTGTTTATTCCTGTACTAAGTACTCACAGCCGCGCCGCATCAGTGGCGTTTTATGAAAAACTGAACAACGCTGACAAAGCGTTGTGCTTCAACACGAAAGTCTCGGTATTAAACAATGCTTGGGGGTTGGATACAAACCATCAGTTTCCCGTTGCAACCTTGCAGTTAGACGGCCGCTGTTTGTTTGAAATTGACGAGTTACAGCAGGCGAAGCCCGTTGTTAACAATGCCGGTTCTCTGCCTTCCGGGATTGCACTTATTACAGTTCAAACGAAAAAAATTGATGCTTTAGCTTGTGAATTTGGCGCCAAAATACACACTGTAAAGGACAACTACTACCCCTCGAATCGCGTCATACTGTTAACTGGACCGAGCGGCGAACGGATAGAACTGGTAGGATGATAAACGGTTCGTCATCCTGTAAGAATGACGAACCTTACTCATAAAGAAGGTTAAATCGGTTTTACTGCACCAAAGAATGCCACGGTGAGAATACCTATCCAGTACAAATAAGCGAGATTGCGTCCAAAGTTAATGGATTTCTCCAGTCTGTCTTCTACTTGCTGATCTTCCCGTTCTGCCAGTATGCGGAACATCATTGTCCACTCCCGCATAATGAACCGTAAAATCAGGCCAATTATCAATAGTAGTGAGAATATGAGCAATTTAATTGAAAACCATTTTTGCGCAGTTTCCGCATTAAACGGACCGTACCCCATCAAAGACGCAGCGGCAGAAACAAATACCAGAGGTATCACTACGTAACGAATAGCTTCGTCTATTTTCGTCAGCCGGATACCAATATCGGTTTCTCGTTTGAAGAACGCCGCCCAACACAGTCCAAGCCACGCAAAATAGAAAATCCACACAGCCCAGATAAACGCCCCTCCGTATGGTTGAACGCCCCAGAAATAGCCCATATGCATACCCAGTGGCAGCAATACAATAATGCCGGTTCGGGCGAGGATATCAATTTTGTAAGCGGTTTCCATGTGCCGCTTTCTTTCGGCCATAGACAGCTTTCGGTTGACTACGTGAAAAGAGGTTTGAAACACCCCCCATTCACCGCCCAACCAGTAAACCATGGCCACTATGTGTAACCAGCGTAAAATAGGCAGCTCGTACATTTCAATAAATGACATCGTTTCACCGTATCAATTTTTCTATTTTTATAGGTTAACCAGCCCGACTTTCTTCAACATTGTCAATTGTCAAATAGTCAGTCGGGACGACATGGCCTGCGTTATAACTGGGATTCCAGAACGGGAATAACGTCAAATAAATCAGCGACGAGCCCGTAATCAGCAACCTGAAAAATCGGAGCATCTTCGTCTTTATTTATCGCGACAATAACCTTGGAATCTTTCATTCCGGCCAAGTGCTGAATAGCACCTGAAATACCTACTGCAATGTACAAATCCGGGGCGACAATTTTACCCGTTTGCCCAACTTGCATATCGTTGGAAACGAACCCGGCATCCACTGCGGCCCGCGAAGCGCCAACGGCTCCGCCAAGCTTATCTGCAACGCTTTCCAGCATGGCGAAATTGTCGCCGTTTTGCATGCCTCGGCCACCGGAAATAATAATACTGGCAGCGGTCAGTTCAGGCCGCTCTGATACCGTCAACGTCTCAGCCACGAAAGTCGACACGCCCATATCAATGTCGGTCTCAAGATATTCGACAGGTGCGCTTTCCCCCACCTCAGCGGCATCAAACGCGGTGGTTCTAACAGTAATGACCTTTTTGTGATCTGTTGACTGAACAGTGGCGATAGCATTGCCGGCATACACCGGGCGCTTAAACGTATCCGCCGCTTCCACGGCAATGATGTCGGATATTTGTTCCACATCCAGCAACGCTGCCACTCGGGGCATGAAGTTCTTGCCAGAGGTCGTTGCTGCCGCTAGCACATATTCGTATCCACCCGCCAATTCTGCGACCAAAGCCGCGACATTTTCCGCCAGTTGATACTGATACGCGGGTTTGTCTGCAATCAACACCCTGGTTACGCCCAATATCGCGGCTGCACTTTCTGCAGCTTGCTTGCAATCGTATCCGGCAACCAGCACGTGTATCTCACTGCCCAAAGCCAAAGACGCGGTTACCACTTTATTTGTTTCAGGTTTAAGCTCGCCCTGGGCGTGCTCTGCAATAATCAGTATCGTCATTCAGATCACCTTTGCTTCGGTTTTTAGCTTGTCCACCAGCGCTTCTACAGATTCCACCATGACACCGGCCGTTCGGGTAGCAGGCTCTTCCACTTTCAAAACCTTTACAGATGATGTGGTAGCGGCACCCAGTTCGACAGCTGACTTCACGTCGAGGGGTTTGCGTTTTGCTTTCATAATGTTTGGCAGCGATGCGTAGCGCGGTTCATTTAAACGAAGGTCGGTGGTCACCACAGCAGGCAGAGTCAGCGATAAGGTTTGCAAACCACCATCCACTTCCCGGGTTACTGCCACTTTGCCGTCGGCTAATTCTAGTTTCGATGCGAAGGTTCCCTGTGGCATACCCATAAGAGCAGCAAGCATTTGACCAGTCTGATTATTATCACTGTCAATAGATTGTTTACCGAGGATGATTAAGTCAGCCTGCTCTTCTAGCTGCACGCTTTTCAATAGCTTGGCAATTTGCAGGGATCCCAGGTTAGATGAAGTTTCAATATGAATGCCGCGGTCTGCGCCGAGCGCCAGGGCGGTACGGATTTGCTCCTGGCAAGCCTTTTCGCCAATTGACACCACCACAACCTCCGTGGCCACTCCCGATTCTCTCAGGCGTACCGCTTCTTCCACGGCAATTTCGCAAAAGGGGTTAATGGCCATTTTAGTATTGGAAAGGTCGACGTCTGAGCAATCTGGCTTCACGCGCACTTTCACGTTGTAATCGATAACCCGCTTTATGGGGACAAGTATTTTCATATTAGGCATCTCGTTTGAAAATCGATTGGACTGTGCAGTCAAGTTTTCGCGATTTACCCAGGTATGAGAATGACTATTATCAATTAGCGCCCTACTGGCCACATTAATGTTATTTCACCTTGGTCAGCCTATTGATGATTTCCACAGTATGCTGCCCTAGTAAGGGTGGTGCGGAGTTGTATTCCACCGGCGTTTTTGAAAATCTGACGGGGTTGCCAACCTGAGGCACCGTGCCTAACGTGGGGTGTTGAAGATCAAACTGCATTTTCCTGTACTTCACTTGCTCGTTATCAAACACTCTGTCCAGGGTATTGATGGGTCCACAAGGAACATGCGCAGCTGAGAATTTTTCCAGCCAGACATCCAAAGGCTGCTCTTCTAACAGGGCCTCCAAAAGCGGAATAAGTGAATGGCGATGAGCAACCCGCTGTGCATTTGTTGCAAATTCAGGTTGGGTTGCAATTTCTGGCGCGCCGAGAATATCACAACAACGGGAAAACTGGTCATCGTTACCGACGGCTAACAGTATGTAGCCGTCTTTCACCTTCATGGCCTGATAAGGCACAATGTTTGGATGTGCAGTGCCCATTCGTTTAGGTAACTCTCCAGATACCAGGTAATTACTTCCCTGATTTGCCAGCCAAGCGACTTGTGTATCCAGTAGCGCCAGATCTATGTGCTGGCCTTCACCGGTTTGTACGCGGTGATACAACGCAGCGAGGATCCCCGATACCGCATACATCCCCGTCATCAAATCGACCACGGCAACGCCCACTTTTTGCGGGCCAGCTCCCGGCTCGCCATCCTTCTCTCCTGTGATACTCATCAGCCCGCCCATGGCCTGGATCATGGCATCGTAACCTGCGCATTGTGCATAGGGGCCGGTTTGACCAAAGCCAGTAATAGAACAGTAAATAATTGCCGGGTTACGCTGTTTGACGGTGGTATAATCCAGCCCGTATTTTTTTAATCCGCCCACCTTGTAGTTTTCTACCAGAATGTCGGCTTCTTCGACCATTTGATAGATGAGCGCCTGGCCTGCTTCGGTAGTTATATCCACCGTCACCGACTTTTTGCCTCGGTTCGCGGAAAGGTAATAAGCGGATTCCTCACTAGGTTCGCCGTTTTTGTCTTTCGCATAGGGAGGCCCCCAGTGTCGGGTGTCATCACCTCGCTGCGGGCGCTCTATTTTCCATACCTCTGCGCCGTAATCTGCCAGTACCTGGGTAGACCATGGGCCCGCCAAAATACGACTGAGATCAAGTACTTTTATACCTTGTAATGGACCGGCCATAAGCGTTTTCCGTTTAGTTGTTATCCATTGCGCTTAACAGCGTCTGAGGAATGGTAAAAGTAAATTGCACGTGTTGCTCCCACATTTCTGCAAGGGCCAACACCTGTTTATCGGCGGCAAACTGCCCCACAATTTGCATTCCAGCGGGCAAAGGGTTATCTGATAGCATTGGCACAGAAACCGCACATAGCCCGGCTTGGTTGGCAAACCCAGTGAGATCGGCCTGGTTCACCGGTATTTCGCCAGCCATAGGGAAGGCCCGTTGAGGTGCCGTGGGCAACAATAGAAAATCGCCTTGGGAGAATAGTGTACGGGCGGTTAACACCGCGTTGTCCAGTGTCACCTCAGCTCTCATCACATCCATCGGCGTTTTCCTATCAATGTACGACAGCAAGTTGCGAAGATAGTCTGAAAAATCATCAGGATACGCGTCCCAGGCAGCAGCGTGGAAATGGCGCATATCAGCTTCACAGAGGATCAATCCGGCCCGTCGGGCCGCGCCAAAATCATAGTGGGCAAAACTGAACCGGCGGAGCTGACACCCCATATCAACAAAGGCTTCAAGGTTTGCCTCGAAGTCTTTTATGATGTCATCCTCGACACCCAGGTTGGGCAAATCATCGGGTACTAACAGTACTGGTGATGAGGGCATTACCGGGTCAAACGCCATGGGTACCGAACGCGGGCAATTAGGGTCGTAGCCCTGCATAACGGAAAACGCCAAAGATAAATCTCTCGCAGAACGGGCAATTGGGCCAACGGTATCCATTACCCTGCCACACGGCACGGTACCAGCGTTTGAAATGGCCCCACGGCTAGCCTTAAAACCAAACACGCCGCAGTAGCTTGCAGGAATTCTCACCGAGCCCATGGTGTCTGTGCCCAAAGCCAGTGAAACCATACCTGATGCAACTGCGGCAGCGGATCCTCCCGACGATCCGCCGGGGGTTAGCGCAAGATCGAAGGGATTAAAGCAATCGCCAAAATGTGCATTGTGATTACTGGCTCCTAACGCCCCCTCACTCATATTCAACTTTCCGATAAATCGTCCGCCGGCCTGTCTTAACCTAGCAACTGCACTGGCATCAGTATGAACCCGGTTCTCTTTCAACACACTCAGTCCAGCTGTGGTTGTGAAACCGGCCACGTTAATGTTGTCCTTCACTGCAACTGCTGCGCCGCGCAGCAGGCCCTCTGGTTCATCACAGCGAGCATTGTCTGCAATCGAAATGAACGCATTGATTAACGGGTTCAGGTGGTGAATCCAGTCCAGCTGGAAGGCCGTCAACTCATCTGCTGTTACCTTGCCATCGTCAATGAGTGCCAGTTGTGCCGTTAAATCAAGATGGAGTAATTCTACAGGTTGCATTCGGGTTTCCTCAGAACCGTTCGTCGATGAGACGAATGGGCTTTTGTCTTACATCGACCTGCGTCATAGGTGTTAATTCGCCCTCTCCCACCAGCTCTACCTCCACTGCAATACCGATCTTTTGTTTCAACAGTGCTTTGTAAACAGGTGTCAGTGTATCGCGCTGCTCCCGAGGCACGGCCACCTCAGCCATCACAATCATGTCGTCCCGGCCGTTTTCATCCCTTACAGCCCGGCAAATGAATTCGCCAAGAAACTCTTCCCGTTCATCCATCATCGGACCAATGCCTTGAGGATAAATATTTATACCTCTGAGTTTCACCATATTGTCACTACGCCCCATAAACCCACGAATGCGCTTAAAAGGCAAACCTGTGGTATTAGGTGTGGGAATGACTTCAGTGATGTCGTGGGTGTTAAAGCGAATAATGGGGTATACATCGTCTTTGTAAAGACAGGTGACCACCATGTTTCCTTTCTCACCGTCGGCTACAGATTCATTGGTGTCCGGGTCAAGCACTTCCAGAAACTGAGCGTCTTCCCACACGTGCATGCCATCGTGATCCGGCCCTTCGGCCGCAATACACCCCGTATCGCCCACACCATACCAATCGAATAGTTCGGGTTGATGGGTTGCGCTTCCCCACGCTTGAGCAATGGCTTCTCTTGACTCCATACCCAAGTGACCGATGATCATATCAATGTGAATATCTTCGCCGGGTGTGATGCCTTCTTCCCTTGCCACATCAGATAGTCGCTTGATGTAATCAACAAAACCCACCAGCACATTGCTGCCAAAGCTTTTCATCAGGTTTACTTGCTGTACTGAGCGGGTTTCAACGCCTGTGCCAGCTGAAAGAAAGATGGCATTGGTGTAATGCGTCACAGCCTCACGAATGTAATGGCCACCGTTTATCATTCCATGACCGTAGCACGACTGCACCGTGGCAGCGGGCTTGAGCCCCATAAAACGATAGCTGCGCCCCACCAGTAGTGACTGAATTTCTCTGCTCTTCGGCCCAAACAGCAAAGGCTGCGGCGTACCGGTTGTGCCGGAGGTGGTGTGAAAGACTAGCGGCGGTCGCCGGGCAGGGGGAATATCGTCCAGACCGTGAAAATCGCCGATGGGCGGATACTGTGCGACGCTGTCCATAATATCTGATTTAGAGATAAGCGGCAGTTTATGGATATCGCTTATAGACTGAATATCGTTTTGCTTGACGCCGGCCTTACCCCAAATTCGCTGATAAAAGGGAATTTGCCATGCCCGGGCAACCACATGCAGAAAACGCTCGTTCTGCAATGCCGTTAACGCGTCCCGACTCATGCCTTCAAAGCGACGAATCAGTTCATCGCCCAAAGGGTAGTCTTTTAACATCTGTGTGTAATCAAACGATTCAAAATATGTGGGGTAACTACTCATGCGTCAGCCTAAATATTACTTATAGTGAGTTCTACAAGTTGCTTAATATTTTGCATCTGCTCTAAAGTGTCTATGCGATTTATCAAATTGTCGATTTGTGTATCACTAAATGGCCGTGCTGCACTTCTACAGGCGTCGCGGAATTTCTTAAGCTGAGCTTGTCCGGACAACGGGCGATCTGGATGACCTAACACCGCCGGTAGCTCAACGTGCAATACCTCTCCATTTTTCATCGCTATGCGCACAGTCACCGGGGCGAGCGCATTTGGGTCGGTAGTAGTGTTTACCCTGGTATGTACTTTTGCAGCCAGAGCCAGTCGCAATGGACAAGCCAAATTGACGGCACTAAAATCCTCCGCGTTAACGCTACCCGTTAACAGCGCGGTTGCGGCAATATAGCCATTGCATAGCTTGGCGTAGTTAGCATCCATACCCGCCTTTGCTGGCCGTCCAACCAATCGGTTTATCAGTGGCGTTGCCTCAATTTCTACGGCGTGGATCTGTTCAATTGAAATAGTGTGATTTCTTTGCAGTGTTTGAATACCGTCAATAGTGCCATGGCCGGCTCGACCGGTGGGAAAAGGCTTGTGGCTAACGCGTTCAATTTGATATTGCTTGCCGAGATTGGCGTGAAAATAACCGAGGTCATAGGAATCTTCAAATAGCTTCAAATAACCAAACGGCCCCTCAAGAATGTCCTTGGGGCCTTGAAAACCGGCTAAGGCAAGCTGTATTGCATTCACTGACGTGGCGGCATTAGTAGCAATTTGCATGGCCAACATGGGCGAACCTTCCACATGTGCCTGCATGGTCCCGCTTATTTGACTGTAAGCAATACCGAGCGCATTTTCCAGCGTCACTCCCTTTATGTTCAACATGGCGCATATACCTGCCGTGGCTCCCAAACACCCGCACACAGCAGGGCGAAAAAATTTGAGCCCCGAGGAGGCTGAACTGCCTATAAGCGTAGCCACATCCACTGCCACGGCGACACCCAGTATCAACGCTTTTCCGCTGAGATTTTCCTTCTGGGCAAAAGCCACCAACGCAGACAGTATAACCGCCATGGGGTGCACCACGGCCCGTTCATGCACACAATCCCATTCCTGATTGTGAATTTGATAGCCGTTTATTGCCGCAGCAACATGGGCTGGAGCCCATTCACCTGTTACCCACACCTGAGCTTGCGCCGCATTTCCCTGATGGGCGAGCGCCTGCTTTATCACATCGACATAGTGTACCCTGGAGCCACTTATCCCCACCCCGATGGAGTCGAGGATAAAGGTTTTACAGGCGTCAATCGTGCTTTCAGGCAAGCTCTCGTATCGGGTTTGTTCAATATGACGAATGAGCTGATTCATCGCGCTCATATCTTGTCCTCCAGCAACCGATTGAGCGAAGTGAGATCGTCTTGTTTGGCCCATTCCATGGCTAATAGGGCATCGGTCTTGCTGGCGCTCACGCCAGCTGCAGACAGCAACATACTAATCTTGTGCGCAAACTGAGGTTTTGACAGCGGTTTTTCAGGGTCGCCCAGGGTGTCATCTACCTGTGCGCTCAGCACTTTGCCGTCCTTGAGCAAAATTTCACACCTGGCGCCGTAATGGGCCGGATATAATTTCTCAATGTTGGCGTCAAATACAACATCCACCCTATCCCGAAGCGCGATAACATCTTCACGAGCGATGTAATCACAGTCAAAGTGATGTAGTTGAGGTTGTTGGAACAGAAGCAAGCAGCTTACCGCGTGCTGTATACTGAATTTGGCCTCCAGAGGTGTTACCGGTGTTCTGCGATCACAAAAGACCATGGCATCCCGGTAGGTGTTAATCGTTACTCTTTCTACATCGGTTGCTGCCACCTCAGCGTGCTGTAGTACTGATAACAGTGCGTCCATGGCCGGGTGCGCATGGCGACAGGCCGGCCAGGGTTTAAAACTACAATCGTGAATACGCCAGTGTGTGGACGGCGCATTAAACACCTCGGGCCTGGCATCAGTAGACATGGCAGCAAATACGCCTTGAGGCCCTTCCAGAACAAACGCCGGTCCAGATAGTCCCCGCCTCGCAGCCAACGCGGCATGGGCCCCAGAGAGAGCTGCCTGTGCGTTGTGCCATTGCTTCGTCAACACTTTCTCGTTGCGCATTTGCCAGATGCCACCTGTGCGGCTCATTGCATTACCAAGCGCCCACACGGTTTCGGAGTCGGAAAGTTTAAGTACTTTGCTTACCGATAGCGCTGCCCCAATGGCGGCACAGGAAGACGTATTATGGAAATACTGATAGTGACTTCTCCCCACCGCTTCCCCCATGCGAATGGTTATTTCATAGCCCCAAATCACAGCCTCCAGGAAGTCTTTCATACTTGCCTTTTGCACTTGGGCCATTGCCAGGGCCGCCGGGATAATCACCGGCCCCGGATGTAAAATAGACGAGCGATGTATGTCGTCCATTTCCAACACATTACCTAGTGCGGCATTTATGTTAAGCGCCTGCGTCCAATGTACCCTTCCGTGAAACAGGTTGATTGCCTGTTTGGGGGAAGAGATAGGATCGTCGTCAATTAATGATTGAAAGACATCACCAGCTATAGATAACCGGCCCAGTGCACAACATGCGATCCAGTCCAGCACATGGAGAGCCGCTCGTTTGAGATCGCTTTCCTCTAGGTTTTTTTCTGCCAGGTCGGCGAGAAGCCTTGTTGTTATAGACGCTTGCATTTGCATATTCTTGTCTTTACATTAATCATTCAATTTGTCCGGACATATTTAAAATTTCACTTTCTAATTTAAGCTATTAAGATTCGAATTTATGAACCAGAGTAAGTCGTTACCTGCTAAATATCAGGTTATTGGTGAACAGCTAATTCACCGGGTCCTCGACAGTACCTTTGCCATAGGTGACACCCTGCCCACAGAAAAAGAGCTGTGTGAAACCTTTTCTGTAAGTCGTCATACTGCCCGAGAGGCATTGCGCTACGTTCAGCGCACCGGCTTGGTCGAGCGCCGACAAGGTTCCGGCACTAAAGTGGTTCGCTCGTCCATGCCAGAGCAAATCAATCAGTTTATCAACAGCATTGAAGAGCTGATGATGTTCGGCAATGCCACCCGCTTCAAACTGGCTGTTTCTGATATGGTACCCGCCACCGCTGATGTAGCGCGCCTGCTTGATTGCGCAGCCGGCGATCAGTGTATTCATCTAGGTGGAGTTCGCGTAGAACCCCACGACAAAAAACCCGTTTGCTATACCAATATCTTCCGCCTGCCCCGCTGTGACGATATCGACGCCGGCTTGCAACACCCGAAAAAGGCGGTAAAAACGCTGATGAAAGCCTTAAACATGAAGCACATCGCAAAAGTCGAGCAAACCATTGAAGCTTGCCTTATACCTTCTTCTCAGGCGCCGCTCATAAATGCCCAAACCGGCACTGCGGCCATGCTTATCACCAGGCGATACTTTTCAAAACGCAATCAGGGTTTAATTCTCGTTTCCCAGAGTATTTTTCCGGCACATCGCTTCAGCTATAGCACTGTACTTTATAACAGCGAGTGAGAGAGTGGTTTTGACAATTGTCAAGTACACCTGCCAGGCATTGTGAGATAACTCAATAACCGGAATTTACATCGCATTTACACATGTTGTTTTGCATTCAGTGCCGTGACAATGGCAATCAGGAAAAAAGCAGATTAGCCTATCTTAACGAGCATTTGAGTTGGGTTAGCCTCCATTTGGAGGTGATTAAAGTAGCGGGCCCTCTAAGAGATAAAAAAGAGAAAATAACCGGTTCTTTATACGTACTGGAAGCCGGGAATGAAAGCCTGGCCATGCAGTTTATACAATCTGACCCCTATTATCAGGCTGACATCTGGCATCACGTAAGCTGTGACGAATTCAGTGCCTATGCAGGAGAATGGGTGGGAGGAAAAAACTGGCCGGGTTCAACAACTAATGATAATAAGAGGTAAGTAATGCGTGCACATTCAAATGCAATAGACAGCCGGTCATCTTCACAGGGCCATTTCAAACACTGGGCAATGGTTTTTGTTGCTATGGTCAGCCTGTTAATTTCTAACGGCATGACGCTGACAGCACTGACCGCTTTCGACAGCTCACTGCTGGCTGAATTCAGCGATTGGTCGCGGGGAGATTTAAAACTCAGAGGGCTGATTACTCTGGTGGTGACCGGCCTGCTCGCTCCCTTTGTCGGAATTATCATAGACCGTATCGGCGTTAAACTTCTCATCATGGCAGGTTCGGTGATCCTTGCTTTTGCTACCTTCGCCTACGGATACATTACCGATATTACTCATATGTATCTCATACATATGGCATTCGGCGTTGTGCTGCTGTGTTGTGGGCTGAACGTAGCAGTCATTCTGGTTTCAAACTGGTTTGTCAAATTTCGGGGTACCGGTATTGGTATTGCTGTTATGGGCACCTCACTCGGTGGCGCCATACTGGCGCCAATCTTCGGAGGCTGGATTGCCGATGGTGTGCATTGGCGTGACGCCTTTCAAATGGCAGCGATTATTCCCTCGGCACTACTCATTTTAGCTACGTTCATGGTAAAAAACCGCCCGTCTGACATCGGCGCGCTCCCCTTCGGTGTTAACGCGTCTGCCTCAGCAGAAGAGCAAAACGTGGCGAGTCAGGGGGTTGAATACAGAGACGCCCTGAAAACCCGCTCTTTCTGGTCTATTGCCTGTATCGCCATGCTTACTTTTTATTGCTTGCTGGGCCTTCAGGCGAATCTCATATTGCACCTGCAGGATGTGGGTTTTGACATAGGTGCCGCCGCGGCAGGCCTGTCTATGCTGTTTACTCCGGCGCTCGTTGGTAAATTCGCCTTTGGCTTAATTGCCGACCGCATTCAGGGCAAAAAAGTGTTGTACGCAAACCTCTTCCTAATGCTCTTGGGTTTGCTGTGGCTCATTGTTGCAGACAAAGCCACTGTGCTGTTTTCTGTCGCAATCGTAGGTTTCGCTTGGGGTGGTTTTTACACCTTGTTCCAACTTAATGCCATAGAGTGTTTCGGCCTTAAAGCCTCAGGTAAACTACTGGGGACCATCACAGTGCTGGATGCATTTGGCGGTGGCTTGGGCATTTTCATCACTGGCATGATGTTCGACATTTACGGCAGTTACCAACCGGCTTTCATTGTGTTCGCAGTGCTGGTTTCCATAGCCCTTTTGTTAATAACGCAAATTAAAAAGCACGCGTAAACAACCTCAAAACCAAAGGCTGTTCACGGGTAAGAAAGCCCGGTCTGAAGACAGCCTGTATTCCTCACTTATTCATGACTTTGTTGTACCTAGCCACTCTTTTTTTGTACGTAGAAACATTGCCAGTCTACTCAATGCTGGATATGCTAAAGACGTAAGGGCCGGTATCCGCACCGGTCACGTTTTGACCCATGCCACACGCGTATGGCGCAGACGACAACAATAATAAGCAGGCATAACATGTCACTAGATATCAATAAAGTCTCCATCAAAACGTCTTTAGCATCTTGTTTTGGAAGAAATATACGGGAACTGGAAGGCGCCACGGAATTTTTCGAGGAGCTCGCCGCGAAAGCAGAGGAAATCACTGTAGAGCCACACAAATACGTCCTCAGAGAAAAAGATCCTAATGACTATGTATATGTGCCCGTATCCGGCTCAATCATGTTAGAACGCTCGACGTCAACAGGTTCTAGACAAGTCTTTGCTTTCCTGTTTACCGGCAACATGCTGGGTGTCACCGAGCTCCCTTACTACAGCTTTAGCGCAAAAACCCTAACTCAGGCTACCGTAATAAAAATACACCAAAAGCTAATTTCAAACGCATTCGACAAATATCCCATGATTGGCCAACGCTATCAGGAAATGACTTCACATATTTTGTCACTTATTCTTGATCAGCTTTTTATTATGGGCCAAAAAACCGCCCACCAACGGGTGGCGCATTTTCTCCTTGATATGGAGCACCGCTTGGGCCACGGTTCCAACAAATTCCATCTCCCTATGTCTCGCCAGGACATTGCGGATTACCTGGGTATGAGCCTGGAAACCAGTAGTCGTGGCTTTAGCAGGCTTAAAAAAGACGGGCTTATCAGCATTGAGAGCAATTACCAAATCACAATTTTGCAGCAAGATATGTTAAAGGCTTACGCTGAAAGCTAAATGTGAGTAATTGACCTTTATCAATGTGCTATTTGTCTATCTGCTTAGATTAGAGGAACTAGTCAGAAAAGATTAGTACCACACGCTCTGCGTTTTGCAGATGAACTAGTCAACCGTGGATAACCGTCATGATAAGAAAAATACTCATCGTCGCTCTGGGTTTAACCCTTTGGAGCGGCCCACTGGCGCAGGCAGCGCCTGTTTCGGAAACCGAGCAGATACCCGTAGACATTCGCAGAACCACCTTTATTACCAACGATACCGAAAAATCGTTGAAGTTGTACCGTGACGCACTGGGACTCAAAGTCATTTACGATCAAATGATCAATTCCCCTATGGAAAACGGAGAAACAAGACAACGCAGATTAGTATTGATGCGCGCCAATGATGACTTCATTGGCGCAGTAGGCTTACTTGAATATATTCATCCCAAAAAGCCACAGCGTCAGGAAAAATTTGACGAACCTGTACCTGGTGATCCCATCGTGGTGATTAATGCAAAAGATCTGGATAAGCGCTGGGATAAAGTGGCCGCATCACCGGGTGTTACAGTGATTGAATCTCCAGAAATTGTGCATTACCCAAGAGCCAATGGTGGCAAAATTGCCGTCAATGTTTCCATGATCCGCGACCCGGATGGTTACTGGCTTGAGATAAACCAAATACTAGACGAGCCAGCAAGCGAAAAAGACTAACCCCACCACAGCGCCAACGCCTGATAAACCGGGCGTCGGCTATATCATTTTCACCAGTACTTTACCCAGGTTTTCCCCTCGCATAAGCTTACAAAATGCCGCGGGAGCGTTTTCAATGCCTGAAGTGATATCTTCTCGCATTATAAGCTTTCCAGCATTGACATCGTCAACGCAGTCATCAATGAATTCTTCTCTACGAGGTTCAAAATCATACACAACCAACCCGTATACCGTTGCACGTGATTTAATCCACAAGGCTGGCGAAGGCCCTGCCATACGTTCATTAGAATTGGTTTCTGCAATCATTCCACACAGAATAACCCTGGCTCCCACTGCTAGCCTCGCCGATACAGTGTGCAATAGCTCACCACCTACCAGATCAAAATAGATATCCACACCATTAGGACACAGTGTATCAAGTGTTGCTGCAACCTCTTCACGCTTGCGGTTAATGCAGTGGTCGTAACCGAGTGTGTCGATGGCATAGGCGACTTTTTCATCTGAGCCTACAATCCCAATCACCCGGCATCCTGCGCGCTTGGCGAGTTGCCCTGCGGTTGCGCCTACGGCGCCAGTCGCGGCGGGAATGACAATCACATCACCGGGTTTTGGCATCGCCTGCCATATGAGTCCGGCATATGCGGTTAAACCCGGCATGCCGAGAATTGACAACGCATGACTGATTTTCTTGATGTTGGTTACCGGAAAAAGCTGACTGTGGTGATGGACCGAAAAGGTTTGCCACCCTCCCATACAGCGCACGATGTCTCCTGTATGCCACTCAGGCGCTCTGCTATCCACCACTTCGCCCACCACTTCACCGAGCATGACGTCGCCGGGTTGAATGCTGCCTGATATATGGCGTCCCGCCAACTGACTACGCATATAGGGGTCAAGAGACAAATACCGTGTTTTCACCAACACCTGCCCTTCGGCCAATGCGGGCAGCGCGCTATTAACCACAGCGAAGTTAGCGGGGGCAGGAAACCCTTCCGGGTAACTGGCTAACGTAACCTGAGTATTTTGCATAGTTGTTCTGTCCGTGCTGCTAACCCGGCATCAGCTCGATGCAGAGCAATATTAGAGGGTAATGTAAGGTCGCGCAGACGCTCACAGTAATGATGAATCATGCTACTTTGCCAAAGCACAATGTCTGTAGTAACGCTAACAGCCTGCAGTTTTTCGGGCCTTTCGTTTTCCAGCGCTGCTTTGTAAGCCGACGCGTAATGCGGACCAGCTTTCAGGTAATCCATAAAGGTCGCCTGAATCACATCCAGATCAGGTTTCGGCGTATTCAACCGGGCTTGGGCAGAAGTGTCATACCACGGAAAGTACTCGAACAGTTGGTTTACCATTTTCCACGCTACTTGCAGATGCCCACCGTCGGCGCGAGGTGTTAGATCAGGGAAATAGTGTTCAAAAAAATCGGCCCGTTCTTCGTCAGTGAAAATCGCGCAGTTTTCCAAAATAAGTCGTTCGCACATAGCTGGATACAGCTTGCTAAACTCAATAGCAATTTGGGCCCCGGTTGCATTGCCATAAATTATGGCGGAACTAATACCAAGACCGGTTATAAACTCGCGCAAACAATCAGCGTATTCGTGTAAATTCCCCCCGTTTGATGGCAAGGCGTCAGAATCGCCATAGCCCGGGGTATCCCAGGCAATAATACGGTTACCCTCCGTCGCCAGCACTGACATAAGCGGCTGCATGAAACGAGAAGAGAGTGGCGATGGGTGCAATACAATAATCGGTGTGCCAGCACCGGTAATCTCTAAAAACCGGATATTAAGGGGTTGGCTATTTGCCAGCACAATAGATTGAAACCCGCAGTGCATGGTCATAGCGACAGCACCGTCGGATTGATTCGGTTATTAGGGTCAACGTACTGCTTAAGGTGCTTAAGCAATGCAAAGTTAGCACTGACAATGCCGTCTTTAAACGCATAGGTTTTACCTACCTGCATATGCACGCCACCTATTTTACTATACAGAGCGATTAGATCTTCGCGAATGGCCTGCACCGCTTTTGTTGCTTCCGGGTTAGCAGAAAAGCCTTTCACTTTTTTAATGTGACCAGGGTCGATGGCAAAGTGATGAAGCTCATGCAGTTCATCGGGCCAAAAAAATACCGGCTCCAATACGAATACATTGGTTGAAACCAGCGCTAACAGATACCCGATACCAATGGTGTACTTGTCGATACTGGCCCTATGTCTGGCAAAGACCGCCTCGGTTTCCTGATAAGCAATCACGGCTTTGGAATGGGGCACCAAAGTATGAACCGGCGCCCAACGCTCTCCATTTGGCCCTATCATGTTATTGACTGGCCCGAAGGGAGTTCCCCGCAATATGGTTGGAATGGTATTGGCAACTTCTGTAGCCTGGTGAGCCGCCGCAATTTTCCTGATGGCGTTTAGCTTATCGTCTATACCAGCCTGGGTTCTGTCTTCCACCCAGAAGTGTACTGACCATGCGTCGGCTTCGACAAAATTCCGACCAGCCAGCGCAACTTTCGCGCCCCGCTTCAGCGCATCGCCTAATCCGTTAGCCGATTTAAACACGCCGCCTAAGGATTTCATGTCAGCAGTCAACGATTCCCTTTTAAGTCGCTGAGCTTGCAGATAGGGGTCAAACCCACAGCATTCAGTCACCAGGTTTTGTCGCGCGACTTCAGACATCACTGCGGCTTGTTGCTCGAAATGACGAAAGCAAAAAGAGACACCGTCGCGGTGAGGTAAAGTAGGAACCAGTCTTAAGGTGATGTCTGTTTTTATTCCTAACGCGGAATTATCACAACAGAAAAGCCCGGTGAGATCAGGCCCGAAATGACGCATAAAAGGCGTACCGTTAACCTGTGCGGCACTGCCAGTATCAAGGATGGTTCCATCTGCAAGGCACACGGAAACAGACAGCACCGAATCAACAGAAAAGCCGTATTGGCCACTTCCCCAGAATATGGCGTTCTGCGACAATCCTCCGCCTACAGTGGCGCGAATACCAGATAAGGTTCCCCAGTAAGGCGTCCTATATCCAGTTTGCGCTAATGCCTCATGTAGCGCTTTCCATGTACACCCCGCCTGTACGGTGACGTACATATCCTGGGTGTTGATTTCCACTATGTTATTCAGGCCGGACATATCAACAATCACGGTATCCGGCTCTACCGGGACTAAGCCTTTGGTGTATGACATACCGCCACCGCGTGGAAGCACAGCAAAACCCGCCTCTGTAATGAATTTCACAGCCTGACTAAGCGCGGTAACCGATTGCGGCTGAATCACTGCACCCGCGGGAGCCTCCCGAGCGTATACATCCTGGGCATACAATACCTTACTGGCATTGTCAGTCAGCACATGTTGTTCACCAACAAGCTGACGAAGACCGGCGACGACTTCACTCAATAACATTATTAGGTACCTTCTTTTTTCTTGAGCCAAGCCACGCCCGGTAAATCCAACCGAATGCGTTGACCGAAGCGCTCACGTCCGCCAACAACAGCCCGGCATGAAAAATCGCCATTGCTCGTGATCGCGCTGCGTCAGTCTACTGATAGTCATAGTTGCCCACTTCACTAAAAACTAAAATGGGGGTTGTCTTGTTTTATTTTTAAACCGGCTTGCAACCAGCGCAGATTGATACCGGTCTTTACGTTATCTCTGTCACTCCAGATATAAGTGACGGTTTTTCCGCTTTGGTTATCAATAATACCCAGTTTGAGAATAGGGTCGGTTGTGCCCTGATACGTCAGCTGAGCCAGTTGCACCGAATACCCGGTTTCCAGCCCTGTTTTATCATCTATTAAGGGAACAATCTGCCCTTCATTGTGAATGGTAATGCTACGGGTAAACCCCCACTTCGCATCTTCAGGCGCACTTTGGCCGCCGAGTCTGTTGCCGCCCCAACCGGTGAAATAAGTCACTTTGCGGTTAATATGCGGGATCCCAGCTTTGTTTCCGAAAATACGATTACCTTGTGCGTCGTGTGCCTGGTCAGCAATCCATATTTCTTGTTCAGTCAGCCGCAATTCATCATTGAAATACATCATCTTGCCAGATCGCGACGATTTAATCGCACAAGCATTGTGTTCCATAGCGCCGTCAAAATAACGCCCGTTCCATGTCCAGTACACTTCGCACCCCGGAAACGTAGTGATTTCTTCTGGTGTCAAATTGGCATACAAAGCGGGATTTAAATGCGCATCGGTGAACTTTTTCTCGTTCTTGAAGCGATAGATATTGAGCTGAATAGCTCCTTTTTCCTCATTCCTGACAAACTGATACAAGCGCTGGCGATAAATTTTTGCCGGGTCACCATCCATGTATTGCTTCACATAATACGTTTGCCCTTCCAAAGCAGGCGTAGGCACCGGCGCAAATATATGATGGATATGTTCGTGAACTTGTAAGTCAGGCTGCTTTTGCTTGTCGATATTGTCCTGCCAATGCTGTTCATGGTTGTCGAATTCAGCAGCAAACCACTGATGAAACAGCGCTTCTTTGACCGGGTCCTCGGCTCTGCTCTGTGCAGTTTGTGCCACGGATAGATTTTGCTTAACAGAAGTGGCACAACCGGCCAATGTCGCCCCCAACAATATCGCGATTACTATTTTTGTCATTGTCGTATCCATCAAAAGTGTGACCCTCACTTTACTCACAGCCCACAAACGGGGTGAATGACCATTGTCAATTTCCCATGCTAAAGAAAGACGTTATCGGCTTTCATTTTGTCTATTTGTTCCCTTGAATAACCAATATCACGTAGCACTTCTTCCGTGTGCTCACTAAAACCCGGCAAGGTAAAACACGGTCTGGCGGGTTCCTGGTGGTACTTTATCGGCACACCAAGGTGATAATTCCCGCTTTCGTCGGTAAGTAACATTTCACGATGTTGTAAATGAGCATCTCTGATGGCGGTGTTGAGATCTCTCACCGGTGACCAACAGACATCCACCGCCGACAAGAAGTCACACCATTCGTCGAGTGTTTTCCCAGCAAATATTTCTACAAAGAATGCCTTAACCTGTGCCTGTGCGTCGCCCGGAGGCAAGGTGCAAAGTTCATACAAATCTTCACGCCCCAAGGCAACGAGCAAGTTGCGGGTAAACTTTAATTCTGAACCGCCCAAGGTGAGATACTTGTTATCTGCCGTTTTGTATATGTTGTACATGGCCGCACCGCCCCAACTTCGTTCTTCCTTAGGTTCGGGAGAGCGATTTTCTGCAAAGGGCGGCCCCATCACATTGGCGTACCAGGCAACCAGTGAATCCTGCATGGAAATATCAAGATAGTCACCATCACCCGTTTGTTGCTTGCGAAGAAGCGCCATCAAAATACCAGAGAAGGCCATTAAACTTCCCGCCATGTCTGCCACTGGCATGGCGGGCTGAGCAGGCTGCCCGTCCATCCCCTCATTAATTGACACCGCGCCGGAATCGGCCTGTATGCTTAAATCATGAGCAGGTTGAAGTCGTTTAGGTCCTGTTTGTCCGTAGGCAGAAACAGAACAATAAACGATGCCTGGATTTACGGCTTTAACAGCGTCATACCCAATACCCAGTCGATCGACAACCCCGGGTCTGAAGGCTTCAACCAACACGTCCACCTCGCCACACAACCTCAAAAAGGCCTGCTTACCCGCTTCAGATTTCAGATTGAGATTGATGGATTTTTTACCCCGGAAAACATTGCGAAACCACACAGATTCGCCGTTTTGCTTCAATCCAACATGTCGCACAGGTTCGCCGCCCGGTGGCTCAAGGCTAATCACCTCTGCACCGTGGTCTGCCATCATCATGGTAAAGTGAGGACCGGGTAAAAACAACGACAAATCAAGTACTTTAATGCCTTCCAACTTCATGACTACAGCGCTCCCTGACGCTTAAGTTCAGCCACTTCGTCGTTGCTGTAACCAAGCTCAGCCATTAATTCATCCGTATTATTACCCATGCTGCCACAGGCCTTGCCCTGTAAACGCTGGCCGTCCATTTTTATTGGATTACCGAGAATTTCCATATGTGAATTTTGCGGGTGCGGTACCTGCCGAACCATCCCGATATCCCGTACGTAAGGGTTATTCATGGCCTGAGGTAAATCGTAGACAGGCGCGCAAGGGATCTTGCCCTTCAACAATGCCAGCCAGTAGTCAGTATCCTGAGCCGACAAAACCCGATCGAACTCCTGGGTGAGGATATCGCGGTTTTCCCGTCGTTGTGCCACAGTACTAAACCTCGTCTCTTTCAGTACAGCGTCATCCAGTAATGTCATGAGAATGTCCCAAAACTTGTCTGTCATTGCCATGAGGAAAATAAAACTGTCTTTCGTTTTATACAACTGACACGGCACGGTAGCAGGGTGCGCTGATCGCGCGACACGGGTGGTAATGTGACCTTCATTTAAATACCAGGTAGCCGGATAGGAAAGCTGATGCAATGCCACATCGAAAAGAGACACGTCCACATCCCTCCCCCGACCTGTGCGATAAGCGCCCAACAACCCCGCCGTTAAACCAAGTGATGCCACCGCGCCTGTCATGAAATCTACCATGGATACGCCAAACCGCGCCGGCGCTTGATCAGGCTCACCGGTGAGCGACATTAGCCCTGCTTCTGCTTGCATGAGATAGTCATAGCCCGGCCAATTAGCACGGTCATTGTCTCGTCCGTAAGCAGATAAATGACCGCAGACAATTTTAGGGTTGATGTGTTTGAGCGCGTCGTAGGTAATTCCCAGTTTTTCCGGCTGATCGCCTCTGAGGTTATTAGTTACCGCATCAGCAGTTTTCACCAAGGCTTCAAAAACCTTGCGCCCCTCTGCTGATTTTAGGTTCAACGTGATACTTTTCTTATTCAGATTGAAAGTTTGAAAGAAGTAACTGTCATTTTCACCTAAGAAAAACGGCCCTGTCTGACGGGACACATCACCCCCAATTTGTGGGTTTTCCACTTTTATCACTTCTGCGCCCATGTCGGATAAAAACATGGAACCGTAAGGGCCAGCGCCGTATTGCTCAACAGCAATGATACGAACGCCATCCAGGGGGAGTGCGGGCGTAGTCATATTTTGTACCGCTCCACCAGTTGTTTGGAGATAATAATGCGTTGCATTTCGTTGGTTCCCTCACCAATACACATCAGCATGGCATCGCGATAAAAACGCTCAATGTCATATTCCACTGAATAACTGTAACCACCAAAAATGCGCATAGCTTCATTGGCGCAAAAAACACCCGCTTCAGAACCAAAGTACTTGGCCATGCCGGCCTCCATGTCACATCGCTCACCAGAATCGTATTTATTTGCGGCTTGTTCGATGAGTAACCTGGCAGCTTCCACCTTGGTTGCCATTTCACCCAGCTTCAACTGAATTGCCTGATGATTCGCAATTGGCTTGCCGAACGTTTCCCGTTCCTGTGCATAGCGCACGGCCAGTTCCATGGCGCCTTTTGCAATGCCAGCTCCGCGAGCTGCTACATTAATTCTGCCGAGTTCCAAGCCTCCTACAGCCTGAATAAACCCTTTGCCTTCTTCCCCGCCAACCAGGTTATCTGCGGGTACGCGAAAATTAGTGAAAACCACCTCGCAGGTATCAATAGCGCGATAGCCCAGCTTTTTCATCTTTATCACCTCAATGCCGGGCAAGTAGTTGTCGTCGGCATCTTTGGTTTCTATGAAAAACATGGATGTGCCTTTGTGGCGAGGCTCAATGTCAGTATTGGTTTTCACGAGTACAGCAAGAGAGTTGCCATGCAAAGAGTTGGTGATCCAGGTTTTCGCGCCGTTGATGATATAGTCGTCACCATCTCGCACAGCAGTCGTTCGAATTGCCTGTAAATCACTGCCTGCATTGGGTTCCGTTAAGGCAATGCCGCCACGGAGCTCTCCTTCTACCATACGCGGTAAAATTCGCGCTTTTTGCTCCTCAGTACCGCAACGCTCGATAAGAGAGGCCTGAATGAGGTGTGAATTAAATATACCTCCCGGCGCCATCCATGCTGAAGCCACTTTAATGACAATTTTGGCGTAAATAGACGCGGGCAATCCCATGCCGCCGTAGTCCTGAGAAATGGTTGCACCAAACAACCCCAGCGACTTCATTTGCTCTACCAGCTGGTGAGGATATTTATCCTCCTGATCATATTCTTTCGCTATGGGCCGTACATCGTTTTCTACCCACTTATCAATCATATCCAGAATGGCAACTTCATCTTCTTTTGACCAGACTTCTGACATCACAATGTCCTTCTATGTTAATCGATGAGATCTTCAACGGCATGGCCGGTTTTGGCGATAAGCATCTTGCGCACAAACTGGCAAACCTGTACGCCATCCTGATTCTTCCCAATGGTTCGAATAGTCACGATGCCCTGCGTTGGACGGGATTTGGACTCCCGCTTTTCCAGCACCTCGGACTCGGCGTATAAGGTGTCGCCAGCAAATAGCGGATGGGTCATTCGAATGTCATCCCAGCCCAGATTTGCGATGGCTTTTTGACTACAATCCGTCACGCTCATTCCCACCATCAGTGCAACGGTAAGTGGCGAGCAAACAATGGTGCGTCCGAACTCAGATTTTTTCGCAAATTCCTCATCGAAATGCATGGGATGGGTATTCATGGTCATCAGCGTGAACATGTGATTTTCTGTTTCGGTGATGGTTTTCCCAGGGCGATGCTCGTAAACATCACCCACGTGGAAATCTTCAAAGTAACGTCCAAACGTCTCCCGGTAACGGTTTTCACCGACTTTCTTTACACTCTGTACCATCTGTTATTCCTCATTCACGTGTTCATTGTCAGCGGCGCTTGCCAGCTGAAGTGTTCTCTTCGCCGCCAAAATAATGGGCCGGTCGACCATTTGACCATTCACCACCACCACACCTGCATCGTCTTGTCCATTCACGGCATTCTGGATGGCGCGCGCTTTTTCAATTTGTGCGTCTGTGGGACAAAAGGCGCGGTGTATCGTGTTAATTTGGCACGGGTGAATAGCCGCTTTAGCAGTAAAGCCCAGCGCTTTAATTTTTTGTGTTTCTGCCAGGAGCCCGGCGTCATCTTTAATATCCACAAAGGGCACATCAATCAGATCTACACCCGCCTTAGCTGCCGCCAGAACCAGTTGGCTGCGAGTGTGCAGTAGCGGCTCATAGGAAAAATCGCAGCGTAACTCTGCCGACATATCAGCGCCCCCGAACATCAGCGCTGCGACCCTGTCTGAACGGGCGGCGATGTTGGCTGCCTGTGCGAGACCCTCAATAGTTTCAATCAGCGCAATGATGCGGGTTTCGGTATTCTCCAACTGTTCACAAGCATTATCGATGTGCTCTACTGAATCGCATTTAGCCAACATGACAAACTGCGGCTGTACTTTGGCTAGTGAGACTAAATCGTCGACACCTAATGGAGAAGATAAGGGGTTAACACGAACACATAGCTTTCGGCCGAATTGTCTGACTGCGCTACTGGCAGCTTCCCGTGCCGTGTGCTTATCGCTGGGAAGTACAGCGTCTTCTAGGTCGATACACACCAGATCTGCGCCAGCGTTTAATGCTTTTTCAAAACGCTCGGGTTTAGAACCCGGCACAAATAACAATGAGCGAATAAGGTTATTCATCATGACCGCCCGGTTTGGTCACCTGTTTTTGAAAATGTGTTGCGATGTCCTGACGAGTGGCAAACCAGACACCTGGCTTACTTTTGACGTACTCGAAAAAAGCCTTTAGCGCCCAAATGCGGCCAGGTCTGCCAATAATGCGTAAGTGCAGCCCAAGACTCATCATCCGGGTTTGCGTTTCACCTTCCTCATACAGCACGTCAAATGTATCTTTGGCGTATTTGAGCCAGGCTTCCGGTGTATAAGATGGTGCTACCCACATTTTCATATCGTTGGAATCAAGGGCGTAAGGAACAATCACCATAGGCTCTTGCGACCCCTCTACGGCGTCCCAAAAGGGCTTGTCTCCACTGTAATCATCCATGTGGTAAAGAAACCCTTCTTCCTGTAATAGGCGCCGGGTGTTCTCGGTCAACAAATAACGGGATAGCCAACCGTAAGGACGCTGCCCGGTGGTTTTTTCAATACTCGCCACGGCATCCTGAATGAATTGTCGTTCTTGCGCTTCGTTCATGCGAAACTGATGTACCCAACGATAACCATGAGAGCAGGCTTCGTCGCCCCGGGCGGCAATGGCTTTCGCCAGATAGGGCGCGCGCTCAAGAGACACGGCCGCTGCTGTCCAGGTTGCACGCACGCCATATTCATCCAACAAACGAATGATACGAGGCCCGCCTTCATTAATGCCATACTGGTAATTCGACTCATTGCCGTAGTTACGCATTGGCTTTTTCAGGTGTACTTGTAATTCATCGACAGGCTCCATACCTTTGTCGCCATCTTTTACGGAATACTCAGACCCTTCTTCCACATTGACAACAATGGACATTGCCAGTCGGGCGTTGCCCGGCCATTCATAATCTTTAGTCATATCGCTTCTTTCACTCATGTAGTGTTCGCCGTGGACAAGACGTCGCCGCGTAAACGACGCCATGGGCTTTAGTGGTATTCTTCTCCGCCGGATACATTCATACTTTCTCCGGTGATATAGCTCGCTTCATCTGAGCACAAGAACGCGCAAGCTTTGGCGATGTCTTCCTGCATACCAGGGCGTCCCAGTGGAATGCGGGCTTTCATGTCCTCCATGTACTTCTCATGCCCTTTTCCGGTTACACCGGAGAAATGTGCGTTTTGCCACGCGCCGAGGCCTGTGGTCACGTGATTGGGACAAATCTGATTCACGGTAATATGATGTGGCCCCAATTCCAGCGCAGCCGTGCGGGTTAAGCCATTCATGCCGTGTTTGGAAGTGGTGTAGGCGGATGCGTGTGGGAAAGCAGATTTCGATGCCTGAGAGCCAATGTTGATGATCCGGCCTCCCTTACCTTGCTCAACCATCATTTCTGCGGCGTATTTGACGCCTAAAAACGCGCCGCGTAAATTGACGTTCATCACCGCGTCCCATTCGCTTACATCCATGTCCAAAATGGGTTTCATCAAATACCCAATGCCAGCATTGTTAACCCAGATATCAAGGCTGCCATAAGTATCTACTGCAAACTGCGCGGCACCTTTGACTTCTTCCGGACTCATGACATTGCAGATATAGCTGCTGGCTTCTCCGCCAGCGGATTTAATTTCCTCAACGATTTGCTGCATCTCTTTGGTAGTGCCAATAGCATCTTCTGGCATCAACTGCCCTTGAGCACTACCAATATCGGTGATCACAACTTTACAGCCCTCTTCCGCAAGTCTTTTTGCCATGGCTTCGCCCAGCCCTTTGTGACGACCGGCGCCGGTAATCAATGCCACCTTGTCCGCGAGTTCCGGATATTTAGCCATGATTATGCTCCTAGCTTTGAAGTCAGAATAAACATCGGATTGTCAGCGAAGGACTGAAACTCAGCGGCCACGTTTTGCATAACGTCAGTAGAGACATCCTTGCCAAACTGCTCCATATCGTTGACATCAATAATTTCTACATAGGCATAGGGCGGCGTGGCTTCAGACATCAACAAACCTTCTGCTTTTAGCACATCGAATCTGTCTACAGACGGCAACCTACCAGCTGCAGGCATATCAGTTTCCCTTGCCCATTTTTGATAAACCGCTTCATCAACGCCGGGTTTGAGGTTAAATAACACAACGATAGTTGTCATAGGGATGTCCTTGCTGTGAGGTTATTTCTTATTTAAATTTGTACGGACAAATTTATTAATAGCAGTGTGTAAAGTCAACGAGAGCAAGGATGCAAGGCAGGGGGAAATTGACAATTCTCAAATCGTCGCAACGGGTGAAAAAATTCGGCACTATTTGTGTTGTACGCGCCGGGAGTAAGCTTGCAAACCGGGTTAAAACCACCATGGCGATGGCGTACCGGTGTTGCGGATAAATGCTTTTTTCCTGACAAACCGCATGATGGCATCTTTCCCCATTCTCGAGCCCCCCATTCCCGACAACTTAAACGACTGTTTTTCCGCTTCGTGAACCAGAGCGGTTAACGATGCGTCGTTGATACTCACAGCACCTGCGTGTAACTGTGATGCAATACTGTAAGCGCGATCCAGGTTGCGGCTGAATACCGCCGCCGAGAGCCCGTATTCCGTATCATTGGCTTTCTGTACTGCCTGCGCATCGGACGTCACCACCACTACCGGCAAAATAGCGGCAAAGGTCTCTTCCTTAAGTACTTTCATTTCATCGGTAACGTTGTGCAAGAGCGTTGGCTGGCAGTAGGCACCGCCACCTAACTCGACGACTTCACCGCCACAAAGGACTTTGGCCCCTTTTTCCTTTGCATCTGCCAACTGACCCTTAACAATGTCAATTTGTGCAGACGAGATAATGGGACCAATGTGCCCTGCGGTGACATCTGGGAAGTTGTGTTTTAGGTTTTGCACACAGTTTGTGAGTTTTTCGATAAAGACCTCAGCCACCTTTTCATGCACGTAAACACGCTCCAAGCTCATGCATGACTGCCCGGCATTCACCATACTCCCCCAACACAATGCGCTGGCTGCAACATCCAGGTCGGCGTCTTCACAGACGATCGCAGGATCTTTCCCACCCAGCTCGAGGAAGGCGGGAATAAACCGCTGCGCACACCTTTGCGCTACTTTGCGCCCGGTGGTAACGGAGCCAGTAAAACAAGTTACGTCCACTGTATCTATCAGTGCCTGCCCTGTTTCACCGGTGCCGGTGACCACGTCAAACACCCGGTGTAAAGCCGGAACACTGGCCAGTACCTGACGAAATGGCGAAACGAATCTGGAAGTGACTTCACTGGGTTTGAGCAACACTGAACACCCCGCCAGTAACGCGGGAATGGTATCGACCATCGACAACAGCAAAGGAAAATTCCAAGGGCTTATCACGCCCACACACTGGTAGGGCAAATAAGACTGGGTGATTTCCAGAAAGGGGATCTGCCCTGCTCTGGCCGGGGGCATTGAAAGTAACACTGCGGCATCACCACACCAGCGTTTGATGTTATTGATAACCACATCCACTTCCAGTACCGATTCATGATATCGACCGGTGTCGGTCACCAGAGCATCTATGAGCGTTGCTCTGGCATCGCCTAGCGCCGCAGCAAAATCACTTAACACAGCAATTCGGTGCTGTACGGTTGCGCGTTCCCACTCAGGTTGACTGGCGCGAAGTAAAGCGGCTTTTTTGTGGATGAGCTCTGTACTACAGACTTCCAACTCAAAATCTGCTTCACCCGTTCTCGGGTTGCGTATTTGCATATTATTCCTTTATCACTCCGGTTTTCCGAAGGCGTGCGATGGTGTCACTTTGAGTTTGCATAAAATGGCTTCGCTCAACGGTTTTCATATCACCATTTTCATTTAGCATGGTATTTGCCGGGTATACCTCCTGCTTGTAAAAGGGTACAAATAACTCATTTCGCTGCCTCGACAATAAATTACCCATACCCGGCTTATTGCGATAGCGACGCAGCGCAGCAAGATCAATTTCGCTGTTGGCCACCATAGATTCTCCCATAGCAGCTTCAATCATGACTTCCCCTTTAAAATTCACCAGCTTGGAAAGACCGTCTGTGGATTCCGCCGGGAAATCGATATCTGCAATGCCGGCAGAATTTGCCGAAACAACATAAGCGAGGTTTTCCTGTGCTCTTGCTCGTTTCGCAATGTCTTTCGGTGTGAGGTTTGGTGCTCCTACCTCTGACGAAGAGTGCAAGAACACCTCTGCTCCCTGCATACCGAGCGCACGAGCGATTTCCGGATACAGAATTTCCTCCGACGCAATGGTAGCCAGGTTCCCTAACGGCGTTTGTGCAACGGGGAATAGCCCTTCTAAGCCATAGATATCAAGGTATTTATCAAGTACATCGTGAGGTGTAGGTGCAAACATTGACACCAGTCGGCGATAACGATGTATACAGTTACCTGTATCATCGAGAATGAAGCTTGTTTGGAAATATAAACCGGGAAAATGATCGTCCAGTTCATACAAGTTGCCTGACAAATAGATGCCGTTGTCCTGTGCAATTCTGCCGAGTAATGCGTATTCTTTGCCTTCGGGTATTATGCAGGCTTTTTGTTGCCAATGGGCAAAGCTCTCACCCATTGGGAAACCCGTCAAAAAATATTCGGGTAACACCACCAGTTTAACCCCTGGACCGACAAACCCTTTAGCGCCGCGAATATGTCGGCCCACACGGTCAATATTTGCGTTTATTTTATCTCTGGCATCTTCGGTGGAAAGACGATTCACTGCAAAACACCGGGTTTGCAACGCCATTGCGGTATAAGCTTGCGACATACATGTGACTCCTTATTTCAACCCGTCAACGAGCATGATATTAAAATCTCCCGTTCCCGCTCGTAGACCAATGGCCTGCTGGTATGCCGACGAATGCCAAAAGGCTTTTGCCGCTTCTTTCGATGACCACTTTGATATCACTACGCTTCCCGGACAGCTATCACCTTCGATCCACTCCGGCGAACCATCCATGACCACATACTCACCACCAAACTGTTCGATGAGCTGCGGGACCAGGTCGGTATAATCCTTAAAGCGAGACCAGTCAGTCACCGTTGCCTGTACAATCAAATACGCTGCCACAATTGTCGCCTTCTCATTCAGGATGCCTGGTTAAAATGTCTTGCACCTCTTGAACAGACAAGTCATTCACCGCTAAAGCCTCTCTGTCTTGCTGCAAAATTCGCAGTATTCGGGCGAGGTACTCTTGGGTTTGCAGACTACGCCGCGCGACCTCTTCAGCGTTGGGTTTGTAGTGCTCCACTTCCTCTCGACTAATAACGCCTTTTTCTTCAAGGAGACATTCCAGCGTATCAATGCGCTCTCTGGCTACAGCCAACTCCATTGCCAACGCCATGGTAATTGACAGGGTTTGCTCGGTTTGCTTGTCAGCCAGAAAATACGGTCGCTTTCCTTTGGCTTTTGTGCCGGCTAAGTTTACTTTGTCTATATCTGCCATGATTTCCCCTTACTTTTTCCATAGCCCAAACGCATTCCACACCGGAGCCCGGCCGTAATCTTCACCGTTGTTCTTTGCTTTTGGTTTGCCAAATACCTTTTCGTCCACAAAAGACACGATACCGACTTCGAACATATCCTCTGCGGCGAACCCGGCTGCAGAAAGTTGTTCAGCCAGATCCATATCGTGCATGGGCCCCCAAAAAGGTTCGTTGTTGAAGTAGGTGTCCCAGTCGCGAATGAATTGTTCGTATATGTCCATGCCGTCGTATTGCGGCTGCTCCAGGTGTAGTGTGAGCCCTTTGGGTTTGAGCAGCCGATGTATTGTCTTTAAGATATTTGGCATTGCGGTGCAGGAGGTTTCATGCCAAAACATGGCGGTGGTGATCAGGTCAAAACTCTCGTCTTCGAACTCAGGCAGCGATTCTGCATTTGCCTGCTTAAATATAATGTTGTCTACACCCAAAGACTTTGCCCTAGCATGGGCGTAGCGCAAACTTGGTCTGGCAACATCAATGGCGATAACCTCGGCATCGGGAAATGCCTGCGCCAGTGGCACAGCATTGTGGCCTACAGTACAACCAATATCGAGAATGCGTTTAGGCGAAAAATCGGGATGGTGAGTTTTCAACCAATTGCCTATGCCCTGACCACCACCATCGCTCAGTGCTCCTAAAAGCCCTGCAGTGGTAACAAATAACCCTAAATCATAACTGGCCGCTACGGTCACATCACCCTGAAAATACTCGGTGTAGTAGCACCCCGGCTGGCAGTGGATATCGACCAGCCCTACATTATCCGGAATAGTGACTTCATCATCGAGTTGCAACGTAGGCGCGTTGTGATTCAGCTCGTTAACTTTGCTTACCAAGGGCTCGATTTGTCGCAACACTTGAGCTCGCCCAGCTTGTTGACGCATTTCCATGGTATTCCTGCGCAAAGCTGACCACATTTGAAAATAGCTATTTTGCAACATGGCTTCTCGCAGTTCATGGCGATCAGACGGCGCTCTGCCATTGGCCCATACAAACTCAGGTTTCACCTCGCTTTCGAAAGCTTGTTTTATGCCTGGTACCACACTGCTGCTTAAATGCACATTTAAGTGCGTGAGGAAATTCAACCGAGCCACTTCGTCGTGGTTAGCATGGGGAAATACGTCGTGTTTTGTTAACACATCCCAGGTGGGTAACGCTTTTGTCATCACAAGGCACCTTCAATAATTTGATAGTCAGCAAGCTCATAGTGGGTTTGCATGTAGCCCTCCACGCCGGCTTTTAAGAACATGTAGTCTTCATCAGCAGTACACCACAAGTTATAGGGAGGGTGCTCCTCGGGAAGATTGCCAGCAGTATCCACAAGTTGAAAATGCCTGGCTTTGAAGCGCCCGGCCTTTATTGTCACAACGTCCTCTCCCACGTAACGAATGCCGAAGCCAGTTTTAAATAACAAGGGACCTGTCGCGCCGCGATGATCAGGAGAAGTAAGAAACAGATTGGGAAAAAATGTTTTGCCAGGGCCACTTTTTAGATCGTAAAGGCGCATGAGCAAAGCATCGCCTACTATGGGATGAGCCTGCAGCCACTTTACCGGTTTGTCTATTTCAACCTTCTGGCTTATCCGACCATCCCTTTGATTGTGAGTCTCACATTCAACGGCTTGCTTGCCAAAGCGCATCCAGCCAGATCCCTCGTAGCGATCGCCCACGGTAAGCCTGACAGAACAATCTATGGGGCTGGAATCAGCATTCATGGCGAGTACCACGTCACGTATCACATTTGGCGTATCGTCAATTTCACAATGCGCCTGCAGTACCTGCGTGCCATCGGCTTGCTGTGTCAGCGTAAAATACTCTCTGCCGCGCTCCTTATCCATGCGCTCAGGCTGTTTACTGGTGTACTGAATAGTGCCTCTTATAGTTCTGTGTACCATTGGCTTAACTCGTTTTTGTGCGACTGACTACGACAATAATTTACGCTGAAAATAAGTCGTTGACGTTTGTCAAAAAGCTCACCAGAGACCGATTAATTAGCACTGCATTTACGGTAGCTTGGAAAAAGGGAGCATTCGCTTTAGCACGTTGTCTTTAACCACAAAATGGTGCCACATTGCAGCGACAACATGCGCCACCAGTAAAACAACTAACGCCCACGACAGATAAAAGTGAACCCAGTAAAACACAGTGACAGAAAGCTTACTTTTTTCGATGAAATTCGGAATGAGGAACCAGCCCCAGAAATAGGTTTTCGCGCCATTGCCCATAGACGCAAACCACCCCATTAATGGCACTGTGAAAATAAGAAAGTACAACAGCCTGTGCGCCCATGTGGCCAACGTATGTGTGAGTGTCGACTCACTATTAAGGCGAGCTGGCACAACCTTATACCGGGTTAACCACACAAAGCGCATGACCACGAGAATTAATGCGGTAATCCCCAGAGACTTGTGTAGCGGCATAAGTTGTAGCCACAACTCAAACGCGCCTGGCTGGCCTTCTTCCAGTGTGGAAATCCACAAACCAACAGTGATGGCAGCAATAATCACTACAGCTGAGATCCAGTGGATAATAACACTGACACTTCCCCAGCGCTTTTCTGAGTTTTTTATTTGCATGGGAATATCCAATAAAGCCGAACTACAACGCCATTTCGCAGTTCAGCTATGTGAGCCGAGAATAAACCCGTTTAGAAATTATAAGACACGGTTACACCCACCTGGCGAGGACGAGGCGCGGTAACTGCGAAGTCTCTGGCAAACGTACCACGCCACCCGGAAGCCCGGGTTTCATCAGGAATAAAGATAAACTCGCGGAAATCCAGCAAACGGGTAACGGCTTCAGGCGTATCATTATCAAAGGCGTTCTGTACCCAGGCCGTAATGCGCCAGTTTTCGTTCTCCAGCCCCATTCGTAAGTTCACTTCAGACGACCCACTGACATAAGCCAGGTTAGCTGACTGCACATAACGCTTAGACTCATAGTTGTAGTCGACCCGGGCAAAGCCATACCAGTTATCTGTCACTTCCGTGTTGTAACTAATACCCAGGTTGACCATATGCTTGGGCGTTTGTGGGATCATATTTCCAGCCACCTGCCCGTCAGGATCGGCCGCGTCATTAATCAAGCCGTTGGTGTCGAGTAAGTCCTGCACGTTTTCATCAATATAATCATCAAACTGAGCGTCAGAATAGGCATAACCAAAGCGTACCCGTAAGTCATCCGTCATCTGATAGTTTCCACTTATTTCCACACCTTTAATAGATGACTCACCCGCATTGATAAGAATTGACTCGGGATAGTAACCGCCAGTGGGTTCTTCAACTCCGGTTTCTGGGTTTGGTGCCACGATAACCATGGTTTCCGTAGTAGTGAGGATTTGCTTGTCCCAATCCAGAAAATACAAAGCGGTGTCTAACGACAAGCGACCGTCTAAAAACAGCGATTTAAAGCCTATTTCGTAGGCCATCACTTCAGACTCTTCGTAAGCAAAACGGCCGTTTTGCAACGCCTCTGTTAGTTGATCGGCTGAGTAATCCGGGTCATAGTACGCGCTGTTAAATCCACCCGGTTTGTTTCCTTTCGCCACAGAACCATACATATTCGTGGTTTCATTAAACTTATAGGTGAACGCGACCCGGGGCAGGAAAGCCGTAAAAGACTCTGAGTCAGAACGCCTGTAGTTTTCGATATCCAGGGTGATATCTTCTTTTTGATAACGTCCTTCCAGTGAGACGTTCAGTTTGTCAGATACGTCCCACTCTACCATGCCAAAAACGGCCTGATTCTTCACGCTGGAATTGTCCTCAGAGACCACGGCTCTTGATGCGTCATAGTCTTCGTCAGCCAGCGACCAGCTATTGCTATGCAGCGTGCCGTTTTCCGATTTGAAGTAGTACAACCCAAAGAGATAGTTTAGTGGCGCGTCGAAGTTAGATACCATTCGCAATTCCTGAGACAAACTCTTTTGTCCATCGCGACCACTGAACGACCCTGTGGTGCCATCGCCAAAGCTGCCAAAGCCGTTACGGTAATCAAATGTGGTGTAACCCGTCGTAGAGTTAAACGACCAGTCGCCAAAATCATAATCTACGATAAGGCTCATTCGGTCAGTTGTACGCTCGTTACCCGGTGCGCCGTCATTGTCAGCATAATAAGCATCAAGTGCTTCTATTTCACCACACCAGTAGCCCCGCGAGCGAGTTGACATCGGCTTGGCAAAAAATGAATAGGGAGGTACAAATATTTCTGTAGGCGTATAGCAATTCGATTTTTCAGTGATGGGCAAGTAAGTGGTAGGGTCATCATTGTCACCACCATTCCACAACCCGTATGCAATCTGTCCGTCTTCGTCTTTAGTGTGGCTGTAATCGAAATACACACTTAAATCGTCGTTAGGCGTGTAATTTAAACGAAACCCGATTTGATCTGTGTCTTCTTCGCCTAACTCTCTTTTGCCATTGAAGGCGTTGTCGTACATACCGCCCTGAGAGTAAGTAGAAAAGTACACTTCTCCTGCAAGCACATCATCTACCAATGCTCCCGAGAGAAAGCCGTGAACTTTGGCCAGGTCATACTGCCCCAGTTCCACGGTAACATTTCCACGGGTGTCGCCGTCCGGGCGACGGGTAATAAAGTTTATAGCGCCGCCAAACGCACCGCGACCAAATGACGCTGACTGCGGCCCCTTCATAACCTCAATGCGCTGAAGGTTCTCAAGGTTAAATGAACCTATTGGGCCATCCACAAATACGCCATCTACGTAAAAAGAGGCGTTTGCTTCACCAAGAATACTGGACATACCGCGAATAGAAGGTCTTTTAGATGCGCCACCCGTTGTACGTCCATAACCTTCACGATAGGAGAACCCCGGTGTTGCCAGGGCAAGATCCTGGACGTCTGACATCCCTGATCTTGCGATTTCTTCTGCACTAAATGCACTAATTGCGATGGGAATTTCGCGAATGCTCTCCAATTTTTTCCGAGCCGTGATTTCAATCACTTCCAAGGTGTTTTCGTTTTTTTCTTCTTCCTGTGAATACACCGGAGAAGAAAGTGTTGCTGCGATTAATGCCAGTGTGATTGGCGATAATTGGGGTTTTTGAATACTCACGACCTGCTCTCCCATCTTGCTAAATACTTGTTAGCAAATTGTTATTATGAATTTATTTTCCTTCAGTGAAAATCAGCATAGCCTTGTTTTAGGTGAAAGGTCTTTAGCGAAACCTCGCTGAAATTGATATTTATCAAATATCGGAATGCAGGAACATATCGCTGTTTTTTTCATCACTGTGACAGTTTTAAAACACTCAGCCTTTGACATTTGTTAAAGCCCGAGTCAAAAAAGTAATGGTAACGTAGTTAAAAAATTTGCCTGCTATCCGTTAGCGGCCGTACTGCGGAACCCAATATGATTAAACTAACCACAATAATTCACATTGCCATGATTTCGACAATACCTTTGGTTGTCAGCGCCGAGACAAAAGAAGGTAAAACGGTGTATCAACAATGTATTGCCTGCCATGGTGTGAACGGCGAAGGTAATCCCGTCATGCAATCTCCCGCACTTGCCGGCCAGCATAAAGCGTATCTCTTACGTCAGTTGATGCAATATAAGTCTGGAGCACGGGGCGCTCATCCGGACGACCAACAGGGAAAAATAATGACAGGTATTGCAGGCACGCTTGATAGCGACGCGATGGAAGCAGTTAGCGCATACCTCAGTGAACTGCCATCAGCTTCGCCCCGCGAAGAACAGCAGACAACAACAGCTGAGCCTGGCAAGGCGGTGTATCAAAACAAGTGTGCAACCTGTCACGGACGTGAGGCACAAGGCAATAAAACCTTAGGCGCACCGCGCTTATCAGAGCTTGATGAGAATTACTTCATCAGACAAATGGAACACTTTCAGAAGGGCATTCGGGGGTCGGCTGACAACGATAGCCACGGTGAGCAAATGGGGATGATGTCTCGAGGTATTTCGTCAATACAGGTAAAAGAAATAGCAGAATATATAAGTCAAATACAATAAACAAAAGGGGCTTGATGCCCCTTTCTAGTTTAGAAAAACGCTTGTAATCCGGTTTGAGCCCGTCCCAGAATAAGGCCATGCACATCGTAAGTACCTTCATAGGTATTCACTGTTTCCAGGTTTATCATATGACGTATGACGTGGAACTCATCCGCAATCCCGTTACCGCCGTGCATATCCCTCGCCCAACGCGCAATATCCAAAGACTTGCCACAATTGTTGCGCTTGACTAAAGAAATCATAGTCGGGTCCCAATTTCCCGTGTCGATGATTTGTCCCACCCGCAACGAGGCTTGCAGTCCCAAGGTAATTTCTGTTTGCATATTCGCCAGCTTGGTTTGGAACAGCTGTGTTTGCGCTAAAGGTTTGCCAAATTGCTTTCTGTCGAGTCCGTACTGACGGGCCGCATGCCAGCAGTATTCTGCCGCTCCCAGCGCTCCCCAGGAAATGCCATACCGAGCCATGTTCAGGCAACTGAATGGCCCTTTTAGCCCCCTTACTTCCGGGAACATGTTCTCTTCCGGAACAAACACATTGTCCATCACTATTTCACCGGTGATGGATGCTTTGAGAGACAGCTTACCGTCGATTTTTGGTGCACTTAGCCCGTCCATGCCCTTTTCCAAAACAAAGCCGCAGATTTGATTATCTTCGGCTTCATTTTTCGCCCACACTACAAATACATCGGCAATAGGGGAGTTGGTGATCCACATTTTTGAGCCGCTTAGGCGATAGCCACCTTCTACTTTTTTCGCACGGGTTTTCATACCCGCCGGGTCAGAACCCGCATCAGGCTCGGTTAATCCAAAGCAGCCGATGTATTCTCCACTGGCAAGTTTAGGCAAATATTTCTGTTTCTGAGCTTCTGTTCCAAAGGTATAGATAGGGTGCATAACTAAAGAAGACTGCACGCTCATTGCGCTGCGATAGCCGGAATCTACCCTTTCCACTTCTCGGGCAACCAAACCATAGCTGACGTAATTAACCCCAGAACATTCGTAACCGTTAATGGTTGCCCCCAGTAACCCTACTTCACCGAATTTTCGCATGATGTTTGGGTCAAATTCTTCGTGCCGGTTGGCCATTAAGATCCCCGGCATTAACTCTTGCTGACAAAAATCATGTGCCATGTCGCGGATCATGCGCTCGTCTTCTGACAATTGATTATTCAACAGCAGAATATCGTCCCAGTTACTAAGTACTTTACCCATCGTTTACTTGTCTCTCTATTATCGATTGCGCCATTGTTGAGTAATTCGGGCCCGCTCCCATTGATAAAAATCAAAACCTGAGCATCTCTGCAGCCCCTCTGGGCTGCCTTCTGTAGGTTTACAGGGTAATCTGTTTATTCCGTTTCCCAAAGTAACAATCAGGAATTCCCATGGAACTGAGTAACAAAACTGCCCGCGAGATATATAACGACATAAAAAATAATCCGGCTCGCAAACGCTTTGGATTTGGTAATAAAGCCGTGTTGGTAAACGTTGACCCGCAGAAAGCCTACACAGAAGTCAATACCTACAAAACGGCGTACGAGACCGATCCAAACCAAATGGAATATATTAACAAACTCGCTGCACTATTTCGGCAACTTGACTGGCCCGTGGTATGGACTCACGTTGCCTACATGCCTGATGCCTGCGATGCCGGTGTTTGGGGCACCCGAACCGACACGCCGGATTCGCTACAAAATATCAAATTCAATTCTCACCGTAGTGAGTTTGATGACCGGCTCCACATAGACAGAGAAAAAGACGTTGTTTATCTCAAGAAAATGCCCTCAGCATTTTTTGAAACCCAGTTGCAGTCTCTTTTAGTTTGGCATCAGGTAGATACGGTGATCATTACCGGTGGTTCAACCTCAGGCTGTATTCGTGCCACTGCCGTTGATGCGCTGTCCAGAGGATACAGGGCGATTGTACCGGAAGAGTGCGTAGCCGATAAGCATGAGAGCTTTCACTTCGCCAATCTCACTGATCTGTCTCTGAAATACGCCGATGTACTCAGTGTTTCAGAAGTGTTCGATTGGCTTGCTCAACAGCAATAGGCGGAGGTAAATCATGAAATGCGAACCCGGCTACTACGATTACTGGCCTTATGAAAATCGCCCAAAAATACGCTGGCCTGGGGGTAAGAAAATGGCCTTTTGGGTGGCACCGAACATCGAATTTTACGAACTCAACCCCCCATCTAATCCGCATAGAAAAGCCTGGCCACAACCCTATCCGGCGAATCAAGGCTACAGTATCCGGGATTATGGCAATCGCGTTGGTCATATGCGGCAAATGGCGTTGCTTGATAAATACGGCATACGCGGTTCGGTGTCGTTATCTACCGCATTGTGCGAGCACCACCCCGAGATCATTGACATGTGTAAAGAGCGGGACTGGGAGTTTTTCAGTCACGGTATTTACAATACCCGCTATACCTACGGCATGTCAGTGGATCAGGAAAAGGCGATGATAAAGGATTCCATGGAAACCATCTATCGGCATACAGGTCAAAAGTGCGCGGGCTATCTTGCACCAGCCCTTTCTCATTCTGAACACACCCTGGACTTGTTCGCCGAGGCCGGCACAGAGTTATTTGGTGATGAAGGCGGCTTTTACACTTGTGATCTCTTTCATGATGACCAACCGACTCCCATTCACACCCGCTCGGCTAAGAAGTTTGTTTCCGTACCCTACTCTCTGGAAATGAACGATACCATTGCCTTTGTGGTGAACAAGGTAGAGCCCCGGCGTTACGGTGAAATGCTAAAACGCAATTTTGACAGGTTGTATCAGGAAGCCGACGACTCAGGCACCATTATGTGCATTCCCACCCATAATTACCAGGTCGCTTGCCCTCATCGCATTAAAGCTTTTGAAGAAGCGCTGGATTACATCACCTCTCATGACGATGTATGGATAACAACCGGCAAAGACATTGCCTCGTATTTTATCGACAACTATTACGACGACGCAGTGAAGGACATTGCCCGTTATCAGGGAGGTAAGAAATAATGGCACTTGATAAAAGCCACCTGGACTATCCACACCGTCACTACGGTATGGATCATACCCGTTACGACTGGCAACTTCTTGCAAATCAGAAACCGGTTACCTGGCCCGGAGGCAAAAAACTTGCGTTGTGGGTGAATGTCTCCCTCCAATTCTACCCGCTGAATCAAAAAGGTGTGCCCTTCAAGGTGCCCGGCGGTATGACAATGCCCTATCCTGACCTTCGTCACTACAGTCTTCGGGACTACGGCAACCGGGTAGGTATATATCGCTTTTTCAAAGCTTTCGACCGCTATGGCGTAACCCCGACGTTTGCCATTAATACGGAATTAGCCCGGCGCTATCCCTACCTCTTAGATGCGGTTAAGGAGCGTGATAATGAAATTTTGTGCCATGGTTTGCACATGGACGCTCTGCACTATGGCGGACAACCACTGGCTGAAGAAGAAGCCTGTGTATCGGTAGCCTTGGACGAGTTGAGAGAATTGAGTGATCAGGATGTTAAAGGCTGGTTAAGTCCGGCGCGCAACGAGAGTGAGCACACTCCTGAATTACTGGTAAAAAACGGTGTTGAATATTGCTGCAATTGGGTTAACGATGATATGCCCTACCTGTTTAACACCGAAAACGGACCTTTGTGGTCAATGCCACTTTCCAACGAGCTGGAAGACAGGTTCATTCTTATGAATAACCAGCATTCAGAAGACAGTTATGTCGAGCAAATAAAGGATGCGTGTAACTTCCTTTTGAAAGAGGCACAAACCCAAGGTGGCCGCATTCTTGCTCTGAACATACACCCTTGGCTTTTGGGTCAACCCCATCGAATCCATTGTCTGGAAGCAATACTTGATTACGTCATGGCGCAGGATGTCTGGCAAGCATCGTCATACGAGATACTACAACACGTTCGACTTGCTGCGGCTGAAGCGTAAACACAAGGTATTAGCTCGCCATTAAACGAAAAAACCCGGCATCAAGCCGGGTTTCTATAAATTTAAAAGGCAATTAACCTTTTTCTACCTGGCCAAATTCCAAATCGACTGGCGTAGAACGACCAAAGATAAGCACTGACACTTTTACGCGGCTCTTCTCGTAATCGACTTCTTCCACAACTCCGTTGAAATCGGCAAAAGGTCCATCGGTAACACGTACCACTTCGCCCGGCTCGAACAACGTCTTTGGCCTTGGCTTGTCCGTATTCTCTTCCAGTCGGTTAAGAATTGCGTCGGCTTCGCGCTTAGTAATTGGCATAGGGCGGTCAGAAGTGCCACCAATGAAACCCAACACCCGGGGAACACTTTTCACTAAGTGCCACGACTGCTCGTTCATTTCCATTTCTACCAACACATAACCAGGGTAGAATTTACGCTCAGATTTGCGCTTTTGACCAGCACGCATTTCCACCACTTCTTCGGTTGGTACCAGAACTTGCCCGAAATACTGCTCCATTTCGTGCATTTTGATGTATTCAAGCAGTGTTTTCTTTACACGAGATTCGTATTGAGAGTAGGCCTGAACCACATACCAACGCTTTTTGTTCTCCGGCGCTGCCTGGCTTTCTTCTGGTGTTTGGTTTTCTTCAGACATTTTACACTCCAATTCCAGTAATAAAGCCCACTAAACGAACGATAATTCCATCAAGGCCCCACAGTAACAGGCCGACAATAACGGTTGCCGCCATAACGATAAGAGTGGTCTGATTAGTTTCCTGACGGGTAGGCCAGATAACCTTACGCACTTCCATGCGTGATTCTTTCGCGAAGGTTAAAAATGCACTGCCTTTAACCGTGGTAGCGGCGATAAAACCTGCAATAACCACTACGCCAACAGCCACCAGCGCACGTATCAGTACTGAAACCTCATCGAAACTGTGGTTTGCAGCAATCAGGCCAGCTAATAAGGCAAAAATTACCAGCCATTTCATCATGTCCAATGGATTGGACGTATTTTCCGTTTTTTCGCTCATGTCACGATCCTAGCAATACTTCGTCGTCAGGCTCTACGAACTCTGCCATAGAGTTTAATGCTGGCAGGGGTGGAGGGACTCGAACCCCCAACCATCGGTTTTGGAGACCGCTGTTCTACCAATTCGAACTACACCCCTAAAAGTCTGTCTTAAGACAAAATTCAGTTACACTACCCTTGTGAAATGTGGCGTTTCTTTTTAAGAAGAATTCGCGGAATCGCAAGGGAGGGACGCGTATTATACCGATCATTGAATGAGATACAAGCAAACATCCCCACTCTCTTCACGTTTTATCAATAACTATCAAGGCCGCGCAGTTTTGCCTGGTACAGATTTTTATCTTTGTTATCCCAGGCATTGCGAATTGCTTCTTTAAGTGCCGTACGCGCAGGCCCTTAATCTACAGCAATGAAACCACCAGTCTGGTGCGCCCACAACTTGGCGTAAATGCCTCCTTTCTCTACCAGTTCACTGTGCGTACCCGCTTCTACGATTTCACCTTTGTCCAGCACCAGCAAACGGTCCATTTGAGCAATAGTAGAAAGCCTGTGCGCAATAGCGACCACGGTCTTATTTTCCATCACCGTATTTAAACAATCCTGAATAGCCGCTTCCACCTCCGAATCCAGAGCGGAAGTTGCTTCATCAAGTACCAAAATAGGCGCATCTTTTAGCAGAACCCGTGCGATGGCAATGCGCTGGCGCTGACCGCCAGAGAGTTTAACTCCCCGCTCGCCCACGTGCGCATCATAACCTGTGCGCCCCTGATTATCAGATAGCGACAAAATAAAATCATGGGCTTCTGCCTGTTTGGCCGCCGCAATCATTTCCTCTTCTGTGGCATCAGTTCGGCCATAAATGATATTGTCCCGAACAGAACGGTGCATCAGTGATGTATCCTGGGTAACCATACTAATTTTTTCCCGCAGGGTTTCCTGCGCCACCGCTCGCACCGATTGCCCGTCGATCACAATATCACCAGTCTGAACGTCATAAAAACGCATGAGCAGGTTTACCAACGTAGACTTTCCGGCCCCAGAGCGCCCCACCAAGCCCACTTTCTCTCCTGGTTTGATATCAATGTTCAAATTTTGAAACACATTGATAAGGCGATTATCATTGCCAGCGTAGGCAAAGCTCACTTTCTTGAAGCTGATCGCCCCTCCTCTAACCGTTAATGCATCGGGGTTTTTCTTATCTTTTACTTGCACTGGTTGCGCCAGGGTATTCATGCCGTCCTGAACTGTGCCCAGATTTTCAAACAGCGATGACACCTCCCACATCACCCAATGGGACATGCCGTTTAATCGAAGTACAAGGCTTATCGCTACGGCGATTTCACCCGGCGAAACAAACTCGTGAAGCCACAGGTAGACAGACATGGCGCCGATGGCAAAAATAAGTAGCGCATTGGCCATTTCCACACAATTTTCCAGCACGGTTACCAGCCGCATTTGTGGATAAACCGTTTGTAAAAAATCATCCATACTCTCTTTGGCATAGTTTGCTTCCCTACGACTGTGGGAAAACAATTTAACCGTAGAAATGTTGGTGTAACTGTCTACAATTCGCCCCGTCATCACAGCCCTGGCGTTGGCCTGCGCTTGTGAGACGGCTTTCAGCTTCGGAACTAATACCCGAAGAATGGCGATGTAAACAAAAAACCAAACAATGAGTGGCAGAGCCAAGCGCCAATCAGTTGAAAAGATCAACACGACCATAGACAGAAAATACACGCAAATGTATACCATCAGGTCGAGCAATTTCATTACCACTTCCCGCACTGCCAAAGATGTTTGCATTACCTTAGTAGCAACACGACCTGCAAATTCGTTCTGAAAGAAGCTCAAGCTTTGGCTAAGCAGGTAACGGTGTGCCTGCCAACGTATTCTCATGGGGTAATTTCCCATGAGCGACTGACGATTAAACAGCGCCCGAAGCAAAATACAACCGGGAATGACAATAACTACCACCGCGGCCATGCCGACAAGCGTCCACATTTCATTTTCCAAAAATGTGGCTCTGTCGTGGGCAGAGAACCAATCGACCAACTGTCCGAGGAAGCCAAACAGCGCCACTTCCAGTGCAGCGATGATGGCACTGAGCATGGATACCACTGCGATAATTTTCCACATACCCTGTGAGTAATAGCGGCAAAATGCAATGATGCCCTCAGGGGGCTGTGATGGGGCGTCATTGGGGAACGGCTTTGTCAGCCGTTCAAAAAATGAAAACATATCGTGGCTCGGAAATTATTCTTCAAACCCTAGCTTAGTGAGGATAAATTCCAGTTTTTCAAGATGATTTTCGCGCCATTGCGATAATGTCATGTTGCTATCCTGCCCGGCTCTTGCCTGTGCTATCTGCAAAACTTCCGCGGCCTCGGTAAGAGGAATGACAGCAATACCCTCTTCGTCAGCAACAATAATATCGCCGGGGTTTACCTTAACGCCACCGCAATGAACAGGCTCATTCAGGGGGGATAGTTTTTTCTTCGCCCCCGGCTTTGGGCATACGCCTCGGGCAAAAACCGGAAATGCCATCTGCCGCACTTCGCCAACATCCCGGATGACGCCATCAATGACAAAGCCCGCTATGCCCCGTTCCTGCGCGATGGCACATACATTGCCGCCGGCCAGTGCGAACATGTCATCTCCTTGTGCCACAATGATGTCACCAGGACTAGCCCGATAAACTGCGGCGTGAAACATCAGGTGATCACCGGGTTCACACTTAACCGTAAAGGCCGGCCCTGCAATGCGCGGCACAGGGGTCCACAACGACCGAACCCGGTAATCTATAAACTGCTGTCGTGGCAGCGCATCAGCATAGTCGCACACCGACACCGAGGTAAATTTATCAAACATGAATCGCCTCCACTCCTGTGTTTAATTACCAAAACTATCTAGCTTTCGTAACTATAGCAGTGAAAGAACACGCGACTGCTTTATTGAATGAATAGTGGGTATCTGTCGCACCGACGCGCTAGCCCTTGCCCTTTGCTATCATGCTAAGGACTGACACGGCCTCTTGCGCTTTAGTTGCGGGAACAAAGAGATGATCGTGATAATACGCCGCCACTACATTGGCGCTGATCCCATGATGGGTGAGAGCCGTTGCCATGGCTGCCGTCATTCCCACTGCTTCAAGGCTCGAATGGACTTGGCAGGTGATCTGCCGAAACACCCCGTCAAATCTCAACCCTTCGTTCTCAGCCACCTCTTTTAACAGGATCAACGTTACTCCCTCTTGTTCGTGAAACAGCCCTCTAACCGGCCATTGACTGCGCTGCCAGGTTTCTTCAGAAACGGTGACAAACACAAAATCCCCGTCAACCAGTTCTGGCGACAATCCTTCTAACAGCCGGTTTAAATTCACTTCCCCGTTACTCATGGTCAACGTCACCTCAATATTTTGCGAACAACCACTAATTTAGCTTACGCGCTCTGACGCGCTTACCTTTAATTTTTCCCTCTCTGAACAATAAAAGGGCTCGCTTTACACTACGCGCTTTTACCGCCACGAAGCTTTGGGAATTCTGAACCTGAATTTTCCCTATATCGTCAGCTGGTATATCGGCGTCCTTTACCAGAGAACCAAGAAAATCGCCAGGCCGCAACTTTTGCTTTTTCCCTGCGTTCACTACAATACACTGGTACACCGGAGCTTTTATCCGGTTTGCATGGAAACGAAGACTCTGTCCCCCTTTAGCTGGAATTTTTATTTCAGAAAAAGCCTCTATTTTATCAAACTGATCTTGTTCATTTGGACCTACCAGGGTTACCGCCAGCCCTTTGGCACCGGCGCGTCCTGTTCTGCCCACGCGATGAGTGTGATTATCGACCTCCTCACTTACATCTACGTTTACGACGCAATCTACGTCTTTAATATCGAGGCCCCTAGCGGCGACGTCGGTTGCCACCAGCACAGACAAAGACTCAGCAGCAAAACGAGCCAACACTTCCGTGCGTTCTCTTTGCTCCATCTCTCCCTGTAATCCCGCCGCAACAAAACCCGCTTGCGTTAATGCGTCGGTGACTTCGAGTACTCGCTTGCGGGTATTGCAAAACAAAATCGCCTTTGCTGGTTGCACTGTGGTGAGCAGACCCTGAAGAATGGATATTCTGGTGTGATCTTCTACCGTGTATGCCAGTTGTTCGATATCTGGGTTAGCGACTTCTTCTTGCTCGGCCTTAAAAGCATGAGGCTGATGAAGGTAGTTTTCAGCCATCTGCTTAATACCGTCGTTCCACGTCGCTGAGAACAGCAGGGTTTGTATCTGTGTTGGCAGAAATGAAAATATTTCGTCCACGTCTTCTGAAAACCCCATATCCAGCATACGGTCAGCTTCGTCGAGTACCCGACACACTGCGCCATCTAGCTTTAAACGCCGTTTTTGTAAATGATCGAGCACCCGCCCAGGTGTACCTACTACCACATGAGCACCATGTCGCAGCGATTGAATTTGCGGTCCCATTGGTTCTCCGCCACACAGCGTCATCACTTTTAAGTTTGCCATGCACTGACCAACAGTTCTGTATTGTTCTGCTACCTGAGCCGCCAGCTCCCGGGTTGGACATAGCACCAACACCTGAGTGAAGAAATCACTTACTACCACTCGATTAAGTGTTGCTACGGCGAAGGCGACAGTTTTACCACTGCCGGTTTGTCCCTGAGCGAGAATGTCCCGGCCTTCAAGTGCCAGCGGCAAGGTTCCGTGTTGAACTGGCGTCATTGCAGAAAACTGCATGCGTTTTAACGCTTCCTGCAATTCATTGCGAACGGCGCCAAGGGTAGAAAAATTTGTCATTGTATTCATTCGACTTTGTGTAAATAAATTACGCCGTCCCTGACGCTATATTGGGTTTGCTTTCTGTTATTAATATCCTTCACCCATCGTTCGGCCCATTTTTTATACCTGTCTGCGGTTTTAACCCTTTGCGCCGCTGTCTTCATTCTCTCTACCAATACGTCTGGCGTGCCGGGCTTTGACATCACTAACCAGGTCATTTTGCTTTCGTGTTCTGCTCGTACAGCAATGTCGCCGCACAATGCGTAATCTTTCCCGCATACGTGTTGTGCAATAATGTGAGATGCGAACACCAGATCCACAACCCCTTCAGCATGGGCCTGAAACGCGGCTTCCCAGGTGTCGTATTCGATGGTACTCAACCCGTACTGACGTGCCTCCGAGCCACGAAAATCCCGCTTAACCACGGCGACGATCATAGTTTTGGGGATATTCGACAACCCCGAATAGTGAACCCCAGGTTTTCCGAATAACAGGTACCGACTGGAGGTAAGTGGCGTTATCCAGTGATACAAAGCTTCTCGCTCAGCCGTTCTGGCCACAGAAAAAGCCAGGATATTTGGCTTTTGAAGCGCTTCCTGCACAATGCGTTTCCAAGGCACGGCGAGAATTTCTGCGGTAACGTCTGCCTCCAGTAAAATGGCATTTATCAGTTCGGCAAAATAGCCGGCCATTTTACCTTCTGCATTGAGATAGGCAAACTCACCGGCCTGCTCGCCCAACACCCATAAACTAGTATTTAACGCGTCAGTACCGTCAGGACGCATAGACAGTGCGCCGTCGTTGAGTTCAAGTAAAATAGCCTTAGATTGCAGCCGTGCCATCTCCTGCTCTGCCATTCTTTTAAAAGCGGATGACGCTTTGTACCTGGCCGCTCCCTGAGTCAGGGCTTCTGCAATGGCATCGCTGCCTTCGAACTTCGGCAACACAATATAGCTGGTGGAAACACTGTGGGAATACACCGGCTTTAGTGCGGAACAATCCAGGTGCGCCTGCTGACACACCAGGTTAACCCCAAATGACGAGTGAAAAACGCCCTCTACCCGGCCTCTTAGTACCGCTTCTATAGCTTGTTCCCAGCTACTCACCGCCATAATGCCAGGTACACCTGCTCGTTCGAGCATCGTATGTCTGTAGTCTCCCCGCATTACCGATACGGTTCGCAACGCTTGTAAACCGCCAACAGCATCTTGTTGATAGTGTTTTTCGTCAGTGACAAACAACTGATTTTGTATAACCGTAACGGGAGTAATCCAGTGGAAAAAAGGCTCACGCTGTGGTGTACGTACCACAAGTGTACCAATTTGCCGCGGTTGCGAAGAAAGGGTCGCCATCATGCGGGCAAAAGGCTCAGCACGGTACGAAGCTTCATACGCCGTAGAAGCCATCATGCCGTCAATTAATGCAACAAGATAACCGTCAAGGTCACCGTCACTATTGGTGGTGGAAAAAAATGGGACAGGGTTAATGACAACAGGCAGGGTTTCGCCTCTGCCCGTTACACATATACACAGACTGAATACAACAGCCGTGATGAACTTTAAGACACAAGCGACTTTGCGAGTTTCCATTTCAGTGTTTTCCCAGCAAAAAAGGGCACCATATCTGTGCCGTCAGCCAATTTGACTGTATCGGGTACCAGCCACGGCGATTCCACCAGGGTTATCGTGTCTTCGTTTAGCGGTAAACCATAAAACGCAGGACCATAAATACTAGCAAAACCTTCCAGTTTATCTAACGCGCCCATTTCATCAAAAATTTCAGCGTAGAGTTCGATGGCACTCCAGGCACTGTAACACCCAGCACAACCACAGGCGCTTTCTTTTTTGTGACGAGCATGGGGCGCGGAATCTGTGCCCAGGAAAAATTTCGGCGATCCGGATTTCACCGCATCTTGCAAAGCTTTTTGATGGGTATTGCGCTTTAACACGGGGAGACAATAATTGTGCGGCCTTACACCTCCCACCAGGAGGTCATTTCGGTTTAACATCAGATGCTGTGGTGTAATTGTCGCAGCCACATTGTCGCTCGAGCTCGACACAAACTGTGCCGCGTCGGCGGTAGTGATGTGCTCAAACACCACTTTAAGATTGGGAAAAGCGTCAACAATAGGCCTGAGGTGCTTATCAATGAACACTTTTTCACGATCAAAAATATCAATATGGCTCTCGGTTACTTCGCCGTGAATAAGCAACAACATGCCGTGAGTCTGCATGGTTTCGAAAACAGGGTACAGCGCTTCAATCCCTTTCACTGCTGCGTCTGAATTCGTCGTTGCTCCTGCGGGATACAACTTGCAAGCCACGACGCCGGCTTGCTTTGCATCAGCAATATCCTGCGCCGTGGTTTGATTAGTGAGATACAGGGTCATGAGCGGCTCAAACTGACTTCCCAAAGGACGTGCAGCTTCAATTCGCGCTTTGTAAGCCATGGCCATACTTGCGTTTGTCACCGGTGGAACGAGGTTCGGCATAACTATAGCGCGGGCAAAACAGCGCGCTGTTGCCGGCACAGTTTCTGACAACATGTCGTCATCACGAAAATGTAAGTGCCAATCGTCCGGTGTTCGAATAGTAAGCGTTTGCATGTATGAGTAGCCTGTAAATACTGAAATCAACAGGCTAATTATGCCTCAACTCCTGAACATCTGCACCCATACATAAAAAATAGAGACACTTTTTGCTTTCTGGGTTAGCTGGTTAGGATTTTTTCGTATATGCGGCAATAATAACTATACGAGTGCCGTTAACTCTTCCTTCAATGTGCAGAGGGTTGTCACTCAAGCTGATATTGCGAACTGGCGTGCCTCGTTTGGCGGTAAAGCCCGCGCCTTTGACGTTTAAATCTTTTACAAGGTGCACGTTATCACCCGCGCTAAGAGCTACGCCGTTACAATCCAGTGTAGGTTCCCTATCCAGGTCGACCAACCCTGCCTCGCCCCAGGCTTTCACCGTATCTTCCAAGTACGCAATGTCGAGTAAATCCTGCGCCCAGGATTCCGACTTCAGTTTGTGCAACATACGCCACGCCACCACCTGAACCGGTGCCACAGGAGACCAAATAGCATCATTCAGGCATCGCCAGTGATCGGGCGAAAGGGAGGCAGTGCCATCCAGTTGATCACGACAAACCTGGCAGGCCGCAACATGGGTGTCTGCTTCAGAAGCCGGAGAAAACGGTACTTCGTACAAAGCAACCAATTCTTTGCTGCCACAAAATTCACAACTGTGCCCTGCCCGGGTTAAAACGCGATCTTCCACTTCATTTATCCTTTAGTGCAATAAAACCCTTATTATATCAGGGTTTTTACCAAGCAAAAGCAACGTTGACTCATTTTACCGCTGTTCGACGTAAATCAATCTACTCGTATCGTAGCCCCACGCCTTTGCCTGATTGACCAGTGAATCAAAAACTGTCTCATTCAATTCCGGGGTTCTTGACAGGATCCACAAATACTCGCGGTCAGGCCCTGACACCATGGCATAGTTGTATTCATCGTCTAACGCCACTACCAGATAACTCGCGTAAAAGGGCCCGAAAAAAGACACTTTCAGGAATCCGGTTTGCACATCTTCAACAAAATAAGCTTTTCCGTTCGCTTCATTCCACTTACCGCTGTTGGCATCTAACCCTCGGTTGATGACATTAATGCCGCCATCTTCCCTGCGCGAATACGTGGCAGTCACCTGAGAAAGCCCCTCTTCAAACGAATGGGGTAAACGCGCTACTTCGAACCACTCACCGAGGTATTTTTCCAATTCAAAGTCGCGCACCGGCTCTATACCCTCGGGTTTGGAAATACAACCACTCAGACACAAAACGCTCGTCAAAGTAAGCAGTAAATACCGCATCGTGTTTCTCATCATTCTGCCACACCATCAGTAGTAAATTTCTGCATAAAAATAACCTTACGGACCTTACATACGTTTGTAACGGGGTTATCGACCATGTCATTCGTGTTACGCTTCAGCCTTTGATAAATGTTGCAGGACGAGCTATGTTAACTCACTACTTTCCCACTGCGAGCGCTCTGGTTTATGGCTGTATGGGCCTGGGCGGAGGATGGAATAAAAACCCGCTTTCAGACGACGATGTAAAGCAAGCTGAAACCGTCGTTCACGCTGCTATTGAAAACGGTATTACCGTGTTTGACCACGCAGATATTTATACTTTCTCCAAGGCAGAAAAGGCATTTGGAAAAGTACTCCGGCAGCAACCCTCTTTGCGCGACAACATGATTTTACAATCAAAGTGTGCCATTCGCCTTGACGACGAACTCGGACCAAAGCGCTATGATTTTTCCGCGCAATGGATAACCTGTTCAGTAGACAATATCCTCAGGCGTTTGGCCATCGAACAGCTGGACATTTTGTTGCTGCACCGCCCCGACCCTTTGATGGAGCTTAACGAAGTAGCAGGCGCGGTTGAGAAACTTCAAAAAGCCGGCAAAATCACCCACCTGGGTGTGTCAAACATGCATGGTCACCAAATCGCCTTTTTGCAAAGTGCACTGGATACGCCCATTGTTACAAACCAACTTGAAATGAGCCTTGCTTTTCGGGACTGGCTTGAAGACGGAATCACGACGAACAGCGCAGCAAACCGCAATATGGGATACGCACCCGGCACACTAGAATATTGCATGCAAAACAAGGTGCAATTGCAGGCCTGGGGTAGCCTCGCACAAGGCAAGTACTCTGGTGGGCACACAGAGTGCGAAGCTGATGTAATAGCAGCTGAGCTGGTGGCGTCATTGGCAGAAAAATATGGCGTTTCAGCAGAAGCAATAGTGCTAGGGTGGCTAATGCGTCACCCGGCCAATATTCAACCCGTTATAGGGACGACTAACGTGCAGCGCATTGCCCAGTGTGCAGAAGCAACAACAGTAACCTTAAGCCGGGAAGACTGGTACGCCTTACTGGTTGCTGCGCGAGGAAACGAGATTCCATGAAAAATATGATGCTAAAAGGGTTTCATCACATTGCAATTATTTGCAGTAATTACACCGTATCCAAAAGTTTCTACACCGAAGTTTTGGGGTTTGAAGTGCTGGATGAAAATTATCGGGAGAGTCGTCGGTCATACAAATGTGATTTAGCTCTGCCAGATGGCTCACAAATTGAGCTATTTTCTTTTCCCGATGCGCCAAAACGTCCTTCACGGCCGGAAGCACAAGGTTTAAGGCACCTGGCGTTCCGTGTCGACAACCTCGACGATGCCATAGCCAGGCTTAAGACAAATCAGGTAGAAAGCGAGCCAATCAGAGTAGATGAGTACACGGGCAAACGGTTTACGTTTTTCAACGACCCAGACGGCCTGCCTTTAGAACTTTACGAGAGATAAAAAAGGTACCTGTGCGGTACCTTTTTTATCTCAGAAGTCATTTACTGGTCGAGCAGTGCAAGGGCACCCAACATACCAGAGTGAGTACCGAGACCTGGTAATACAATAATATCTTCCAGTGTTACGCCTTCAGGGTACACGATGTAGCCGTTCAGACTTTTCTCAGTTTTAGCCACAATGTGTTCAATCATACCCGTTTTTTGCATGACACCGCCGCCAAACACTATGCGTTGTGCACTGAAACCCACCAAAAGGTTGTGACAAAGCTGAGCCAGCACATCTGTTAATTTATCCCAAGCTTCGTGATCGTCGGGTAGTGTTTCTGATGGCTGGCCCCATATTTTGCCAAGTGAGCGGCCCGAAGCTAACCCTTCCACACAGTTTTTGTGGAACGGGCACACGCCTTCCATACCTTCCGGTGGAATGACCGTCATATGGCCAATTTCAGGGTGGACTAATCCGTGAAGCGGCTTGCCATTTACCACGACACCACCACCAACACCCGTGCCTACGGTAATATACACAGACACTGACGTACCTTGAGCTGCACCCCAACGCGCTTCTGCTAATGCCGCCGCATTTACGTCTGTGTCGATAACCACTTCACAGTCCAGCGCTTTTTCAAAGTACGGAGACACCGCGGCAAACGTCCAGTGTGGTTTTGGAGTTTTTGTTACATAACCAAATGTTTTTGAGTTTTCATCCAGATCTAACGGACCAAAACTACCAATACCCATTTTAGAAAAAGCATAACCCGCTTCCCGTTGTGCCTTGAAAAAACTAACACACGCAGACAGTGTCTCTTCCGGTGTGGTAGTGGGAATGCGGATATCTTCTAAAATTTCACGGTTACTATTTACGATCGCACAGTTGAACTTTGTTCCCCCGGCTTCAATAACCGCATAGTATTCATCTTTCAACGCCATATTCTGTGGCCTCAATGGTTCTCAGACGCGCAAGCGTCGGGTTTCTCAAATAATTGTACAACAGCCCGATAAACAACAGACTGGCAAAAACACTAGCCACCATGAAACCATATTTCGCATCGCCGCCCATGGCATCACTGACCAGCCCCATAATGAAAGGGCCAGCGGCAGCACCTGCGGCTGTGAAAAATAAGATAACACCTGCCACAGAACCATGCTGATGTTTTGGAAAACAGCTGATCCCTTTCGAATTAAATGTCGGATAGATGACTGACATAAAAATGCCTGTGAGCGGGAATAAATACAGTGCTACTTGTTTACCGCCAGCTAATCCGCCGGCGAAGCATAACACAATTGCACCACTAAAAAGTAATAAGACCAGCGACCAGTTAAAACGCGCCATCATCCAAATACCTAAGAACCGGCCTGCAGCCCGTAAAATGAAAAAAGCAGTGACGGAATAAATGGCCAATGTTTGAGAGAACCCCTCACTGTAGCAAGTGTACGCAGCTTTCACGGTGGTGGCATCACACAACAGATAACTGGGCATCCACACGTATATGGCACTTTCTGCTGCTACATAGAGAAAAGCACCGACTGAAAATCCCAATGCATAAGGATTTTTTACTAATTCCAGACTTTGCCTCACAGATACTTTTTGCGCTGCATCAGCATTGGCTTTTTTATAGCTTGGGTACTTCATGAAACCAGCGATGACGATAAGCAAAGTACATATGCCCCCGGCTATGATATACAAGTATTGCCAGGGAACATCTTTATGGATTAAGTAAGCGACAATAAGAGGCCCTATGATAGCGCCTACCCCAAAAAACGCTTCAGCTCCGTTCATGGTTGCAGTGTGCTGCCGAGTGGAAGAGGATATATCGCCAATGAGTGCCAACGCCCCGGTTTTAAAAATTCCCACAGCAATGCCTGACAACGTCATGAGGCTAACGATCAAGGTAAAACTACTGGCAATAAAAAAGCTGTAGCACGCCAGGCCGAACACACTCAACCCTAAGATAATAGTCACTTTTCGTCCTAATCTGTCAGCCAGAAAGCCCAACAGCAAACCCGACAGGGCAATACCCAGCATAGGCAAAGAGTGCATCAGGCTCGCTTGCGCGTTCGTGACCTCGAACGCCACTTTTACCTCTTTGATAATTTCGCCTACGGAGTCTGATGTCATCGCAAACATCATGAACATCAGGTAAGTAAGCCAACGAATGAACTGGCTGTTTGACTGCTGCATATTGGGCCTCATATACGGTCGATGCTTCGCTTAATCAACAACTTAAGCACCACCCAGGGTGTTAACATTTATTTTTCATTGCCTGATTAAATTGTCACGACTGTTGCATTCAATGACTTCCTTCACCAACGCATAAACCTTTTCTACACAGGTAATTGAGAAAGTTTGCAAAAACAACTTAATCGTTTAAGATAAAGTAACAGAACGTGGAATGTCTGTAAACATTCATGTGAATCAAATGTGAAATCCCAATATTTCGATGCCTGATTTTTCATTGGGACAGGAGTTTAAATATGAGTTATGCCGCTGACAGTAAGCAGTGTTTGAATCGGATACTGGCCTCTGTTGATTTGTCCATTTTGAGTAAAAAAGATACTGCAACGTTTACTCAACGGCTGGAAGCGCATTTTCCCAAGCTGTTTGAGCGCTATATCCATGTTTACGGTCACCAGTATGACTGCTACTACCATTTGCTGAAACTGGTAGAAACCTTGCGCGACGGCCTCAAAGCACGAAAAGCGAAACTCAGGTCACAGGATGCAGCAAAGCTGAAAAATCCACTTTGGTATCGTGAAGAGGAACAAGTAGGCATGGCCTGCTATGTCGACTTATTGGGCCCTACTCTGAGTGATTTACACAGCAAGATTCCCTATTTCAAAGCACTGGGCATCACCTACTTACATCTCATGCCATTGTATGACGCGCCAAAAGGCGATAGCGATGGCGGCTACGCGGTATCTGACTACCGCAAAGTCAATCCCTCGCTGGGCACCATCGATGAATTGGCCAGGCTGTCTGACGCGTTGCAATCGGCGGGGATCGATCTGGTGCTGGATTTTGTGTTCAATCACACTTCAGACGAACATGCCTGGGCGAAAGCCGCGCTAGCTGGTGACCCGACCTATCAGAATTACTATTACCTGTTCGACGACCGCACAATACCCGATCAATATGAACACGCGTTGCGGGAGATATTCCCCCAAGTGCGTCGAGGCAGCTTTACCTACAACGACACAATGGGAAAATGGGTATGGACCACATTCAATAGTTTTCAGTGGGATTTAAACTATAGCAACCCCGAGGTATTCAATGCCATCACATCGGAAATGCTTTTCCTTGCTAACATTGGCTGTGCAGGGTTGCGACTGGACGCACTGGCGTTTATCTGGAAAGAAATGGGAACCAATTGCGAAAATCAACCCAATGCCCACAGGCTTATTCAGGCGTTCAATGCCTGTCTGCAAATTGTAGCGCCTGCAGTGGTATTTAAATCTGAAGCAATTGTGCACCCTGATGAAGTCGTTAAATATATCCACAAAGACGAGTGCCAGTTGTCTTACAATCCGCTCCTAATGGCGTTGCTTTGGAATAGTTTGGCCACCCGCAAAACACGCTTGCTAACCCATTCTTTAAAAAAGAGCTTCAGCATTCCGCACAATACCGCATGGGTAAACTACGTACGCTGTCATGATGACATCGGCTGGACGTTCGACGATGGGGTGGCTCACGATCTCGGCATCAATCCTCATGATCATCGCTACTTTTTGAATCAATTTTACACAGGTCGGTTTAATGGGTCATTTGCATCGGGCGTACCCTTTGCCGAAAATCCCTCTAACGGTGACTGTCGTGTGTGCGGCTCTCTGGCCTCGCTGTGCGGTTTGGAAGCAGCGCTGGTCACGCTGGACGAGCGGGAAATCGAGATGGCCATCAGGCGCATGTTATTGCTCTACGGCGTGACATTCGCTATTGGCGGTATTCCGTTGTTGTACTCCAGTGACGAACTAGGCTTGTTAAATGACTACCGCTACCGTGACGACGAAGCAAAACGCCACGACGACCGTTGGGTGAATCGCATTGCCGTTACCCAAGCGCAAATAGACAATGCATTGTCACAAGACGAGCCTGCTAAAACTATTACAGCTCAGTGTCAACGCCGTGTATTTAACGGGCTAAGAGACATGCTAAAAATTCGCAAGGGTTACCGTGTGTTTGGCGATGCCAGTACCGCAATTCTGGATACCGGCAATCCTCATTGTTTTGCTTTTATCCGACAAAACGACGCCGCTGAAAAACTTCTAGTCATCTGCAATTTTAGTGAACAGCACCAGGTTGTCGATGGCTTGATTTTGCAGGCGCTGAATCAAAAGCCGGCACGTGACTTATTAAGTGATGGAACGCTCAGCGGTAGAGAGCAATCTCTTTCAGTGGCACCGTATCAGCAGTGCTGGTGGCTTACCCAATAGCAGCAAAGTAAAACATAAAATTCGCCATAGCCCACACTCCCGTGTGGGCTTTTTAAAACCTTTTTCCTGTCATAACGTAAATAATCACAATTCTTTTTAAAATCGGACTTCACGTACTGGAAATTGGACTATACTTCTCACCATTGGTGGCAGTTTATACCATGGCAACCACAGTGATCTTAGGTTTTCATCGACCGGTTCAAAAATGCTGTGGGTAAAGCTGCTTACAGTACAGATGGTTTCACGGATATGAAGCCGCAGATAGTTTTGTAAGGAACAACGATGAACGCGACACGTCAGCAGGAATTTTTGTGCCCGCATTGTAGTCACATTAATACTCTTGAAATCAACCCCGCAAAGGAGATGTACATCGAGCGACAGGTAGCCTGTTCACGGTGTAATACAGTAGTGGAAGTGGTTCCAGCAGACGGGATTGGAGAACAAATCAACTTGATCGTATCAGTCACTTCCAGCGAAATGCCCATCAGGTAGTTTACTGCTTCGTTTGTAAAGACTGTCACATTTCTATCTTTAGCCCAGTTGAGTAGAGCGTTCCAATCATTTGGGAAAAAAACATACAAGCATCATTTTAGTTTTTTAACACATAAAGTACCTATGGTGTGACAGTCACTCTCTATGCCATCGTACAGTTGGAACATCACAATAAAGCGGCACAATAGAAATCATTTGAACATTTAAGTGAAAGCCGTGCCAAGACCTCGAAAAAGCCTTATTAGCTTGTCAGAAACTCCATATTACCACTGCATTTCGCGCTGCGTGCGCCGAGCATATTTATGTGGAAAAGATAAACTTACCGGAAAGAGCTTTGAGCACCGACGTCAGTGGGTGGAGGACCGTCTAATGCTTCTGGCTGACGTTTTCTGCGTAGACGTATGTGCCTTTGCCGTTATGAGTAACCACACGCATTTGGTATTACGTATTAACAAAAAGAAAGCTGACGCGTTATCGGTTAAAGACGTAATAAGGCGTTGGCACAAGCTTTACAAGGGCATGTTGTTAGCTCAGCGCTATGTTACAGAAGAGCAGTGCGATGCGATGTCAGAGGCTGAGGTTAAAACAGTCAAAGCACTGGCTGAGGTCTATAGAAAGCGTCTCTATGACATCAGTTGGTTTATGCGTTTGCTAAATGAATATATCGCCAGAAAAGCAAATAAAGAAGATGCGTGCACGGGGCACTTTTGGGAAGGCCGCTTTAAGTCGCAAGTACTATTAGATGAAGCCTCCTTAGCGGCATGCATGGCTTATGTTGACTTAAACCCAGTACGCGCCTGTTTAGCAGAAACCCCTGAAACTTCAGACCATACTAGTATTCAAAAAAGAATAATTGCGGCCAAATCAAAAAGTCAGCCCCCCTCTTTGCTTCCGTTTGCTGGCAATCCTCGCGACAACATGGCCGAGGGTTTACCTTTTTGCGTTGAACACTACTTCGATCTTGTAGAATTATCGGGGCGCCACTACCACCCATATAAACCTGGAAAGATTGATGACTCTGTCAACCCCATTCTTGTCCGTGCTGGCCTCGAGAACACAGACTGGAATGCAATGGTTTCAGGAATTGAGTCTGAATTTCAAACCGCAGTAAGTCTCGAGAAATGGGTAAAAACGCGCAATAAAATTAGGAGATGTAGCTCGGCGTAGCAAAGCGTATTTTCCTGAAACTTCACCGCCCAATGAACAGTTTATTACTCCCTCTGAGCACCGCGGAAATATTGCACTAGAGGATACAGTTTTCAGATTTATATCCCCCTAACCTGTACGTAAGAATTCGTGTTGCAAATTTTGTATCTCAATCCATACAAATCTTGAGATAAAACGTATTCTGGTTACACGAGAGAGGGCTTTCAACTTTTTTGTATAAGTGACTGTCACAAGTTCTTTTCTAACTTTTTTGTATAAGTGACTGTCACAAGTTCTTTTCCTTGTTGTGACTGTCCTATGTTCTTCACAAAAGGCTAATACCGTGAGGGTTTACTTGTGAATCAACAATTGCCCCATTAGTTCTTGCTCGCTCGAATACACTTAAAAGCTGACGGTTAGATCTTATTCCAAAAGTTGAAAGGTCTTTGAGGTTTTGCAAAGAGCGTGGATTTGAAACGCGTCCAAAAAACCAATCCCACTTCCCTTCTCGAACTGTAAATGAAGCAGACGAAAGTGATGAGCTATTGCTTAAAGTGATTGGTATTTTTCCAATAGGAAACACCAGCGAACATAGTGACAGTCACTCCCTTAGCTATTTTAAGAGTGACTGTCCTATGATCTCTCTCTACCTAATCATGATTTTCACATGTTAACACCATAATCGCTACTATCGATATTCTGCAAGGTAATTAACTTCTGTACACAATCATTTTTTGAAATAGAAACAAAATTTAATTTTGAAAGATTCGAGCTACTATCGATTAAATTACCATAAAGGTTGTATGTTATAGCCAAGCGAGATTGAAATTCATGTTTCGCGATTCTAGGAAGCTCAACATTTTCAATTTTTGGTAATTTTCTTTTTTCCCTTTGCTGGTTTATATAGTTCAAAAGCTCATTTTTCTGCTCATTGACCTTGTTTAGATCGCTATTACTCAACGCTATATCAGGATCGAAACTGAATGTGCCATCGTTAAACCTGCTATCATACATTAGATATGTATCTAATCCGGTCACATCTAACCGGTCTAAACCATAACTCGCATAAGCAAGTACCCTTGCAACTCGTTGGCGTACTTGATAATTAACTCTGCCAACTTGTCTGTATATTTCGTCAGCGGATTGCATCTCTCTAATGATAAGATATGAAATTGCGTTTGATGTATGCCCTAAGGCCATTAAATTAAGAGCAGCCTTATCTTTATAATCTAGAGGAATGCTGTTTCTTTGCAATATGGCCAGAAGTGCGTACTCATTATCGTTTTTAGCGTGCGAAAAGAGATTCTCTAGACTATCCTCTAAATATGGAGCTAGATAAACTTCGTTAACTCTACCAAGCGTATCTGAATCATTAGAATAATAAATTGCTCCCCTCTCCAGAGCCCATTCTTCTGCCTCTTTGTGTGCTAAATTCTTGTCTTTTGTCGTTAGTTCGACGGATGCCACACACCAATCATCATCGATACTTTTGTTCTGAAGAGCGGTCATTTTCTTTGGAACTGTTCCATTTTCAGTTTCCGTAAAATCGTTATAAGTGTCTGCTTTATAATTGTTTATGCTGGAATTAGCATTTATGTCAAATCCAGGATGTTTGTTACTTTCCTTATTAAATTCAATCAAAAATACTGAAGAGGCAATAACAGCTGATAAAGACAATAGAACTATTTTTACATTCATATTCAATAACTCCTATCTTAAGTAATTTAGTTACATTCATTATAAATGGCAGTTGCTTTGTCTACTTCACAACTTGCCAAACCAGCGTCTCTCTCAGCCTCAGCAATTTCCACACAATTTGTAAAAAGATAGTCAATGAAGCCACCTCGAGTACACTGTTGGGAAATAGTTTGTGAATACCTATTTCTGAAGTTTGCAACACAAGTGCTATATTCTACTTCGACCCGTGCAAGACATTGTGCCTCTGGCTCCTCACCCCCATCACCGGTTGTATCCCCACCAGTATTTGAACCACCGCCGCCTCCATCACCATTGTCACCATCATCAAACGTCCCATTATCGATAGGTAAATCCCAAGAGTCCCAAGGGTCATCATCCCCTCCGCACCAACAAACCTCCCATGTGTCCACCGAAGTTGCACTCGCTTTTGAGAAACCAAATCCCCAACCTTTAATAAACTCATGATTAACTTTAGTTAAAATATTTTCCTCAGTACAGCTAATGGTGTTAATATTAAAATCAGTTTTTACAGACCCTGTTAAACAAACAACGGCAATGGCTAACTTTCCATAGGCAAGTTTCATAAATTTTTCTTAGTAACATTTTCGCGTTTAAAGATAATTCCATCTACAGCAAACAAAAAATGGAAAACATCAGAACTGACATACATAAATCCGTTATTATATGAGCTTGCAACTCTTTCAAAAACTCCGATACTTTCTAAACGCTCCAAACATTGTCTAGAAATATCATCATTCACATTTAAAATCTTAGCTGCAAACTTTATATTCAACACAGGATATTTAAAAATTTTTTTTAAAACTTCACTATCATAGGTGTCTAAAGACCTAAGAATAATTTTCTTTTCTATTATTTTTTTTGTATTTTCAAGTCTCTCATTAATTTCTTCATTTACTAATTTCGCCCATTTTATCGAATCCTTCCAATACCCTTTCTCAGATATATCATTATCAAGATTCACAGAAAAATTACGAGAATAATTCTCTTCGTCAAAACGAAACCGATAAAGCTCTAAGTTTGGCACTGCAAATCCAGACTTTTCCAATAGATATTCAAGTATCGCTCTTGCTGTTCTACCGTTACCATCTCTGAATGGATGAATTGAAAGAAAGCGAACGTATTGAACAATTATTTGATTTAAATCTTCATCTTTTCCGTTATGGAAGCTTTTCAACCAATCATTAAATAACTCTAAAATTTTATCCGCAGGGGGAGGAATATGGACTATTACCTTTTTTGATTTTTGGCCAACAAAGTTTTGTAAACTACGAAATCCATGATAATCGGCATCTCTGTACATAATTTTGTGTGCAGAGATAATTGAATTTTTACTTAGTCCGTTACGATGAAATAGTTTTACTGAATCACGAAAACCCTCTGCCTGACGTTTTAGATCGACAACTAGAGAGGATTGATTACTTTCGTCAATTACACATGAGAAAAAAGAACCATGAGGTACTAATCTTCCTTCTCGCAAAGCAACACCACCACAGACGTAGCGATCTATCAAACTGGATACACAGCTGTTTTTCCATTCCTTTGGCCATTCCATAGTCCATAACCTTTTGGTGCTTAAATTTTTACGAAGCTCGAATTCAGATAATTCAGATAAGACTAATAAATCGTAGTTGCAATCTGCAGTAGTATCAAGACTATTTAAAAAAAAATGAAAAGACCATAAAAAGGATTGGTTTTTAAAATAAGTAGTCCTCTAAGTTTATTCATGGTGTGTCTAATCGTCCACTTCACAGTTTGGTTTCCCGAATTAATACATGGCCTCCTCCCGTATCGCAAGGTTTATCCTCTAAGGAAACTGTGAATAAGTCTTTCAATTTAGACCTTAAGCAAAGCTTTGCACTGCCTGTGCACAAGCCTGTTGGGTCGATAAAATTAACGGGACATCATGCACACAACCATACAGATTCATTTGGTAAGCGTAGCCAATCGGGTCAGTTTCCAAGAAACGACCTAGCTTTGGATGATAAATCCGTGCTTTGTAGTAATAGAGGCTTGTTCCTTCCAGAAGTATTTGGCCGGTGTATCTGAAGCGTGAATTGCTGTCATTCATTGGCAAGCCAAAAGCGTCATACTGATGAGTTTGAACAACAGCGCCTGAACTCTCTGTTTCCGATATTATTGTTCTTTTTTCATCTGCTTATAGATATCGCTTGTTGGCTGTACCACTCCTTTCATACCAAAGCAAAGGATCATCATCTGCAATGTCATGTATATAACGTGGCAAAAAAAATAGGTTTACATAGAGAAAACCTATTTTAGCCGGGCTCATAGTAGCCAATCGGCCTACTTCCTGTTTGCCACTAAGACTGAAAAAAGCCCTGTCGCAGTATGGGGTCGGTATTAAACACGCCGCCCAAGGCAGCGGTTTTGGTGTAGGAATTGGTGTCCCGGATACCCCGCGCTTTTACGCAATAATGGGTGGCGTTGATACTTACCGCCACATCTTCAGTACCGGCCAGTGTTTGAATGGCAACCAGCACTTGCTGTGTTAAGCGCTCTTGCACCTGTGGCCGCTGCGCGAAAAAGCTCACTAAACGGTTGAGTTTCGACAAGCCAATAACGGTGTCTTTCGGAATATAAGCAACGTTCGCCGTGCCATCTATGGTCACAAAGTGATGTTCGCAGGTACTGGTAAGGCTGATGTCTGATACTTGCACCGGCTGATTCAGCTTCATCTTGTTTTCAATAACCGTGATCTTCGGGAAATTGCGGTAATCTAACCCACCAAAAATCTCATTGACGTACATTTTGGCTATGCGTGCGGGGGTTTCGGCCAGGCTGTCGTCAGCACGGTCTAAACCGAGCGTGTCCATGATGTCTGTCATCGCGGCTTCGATGCGAGCGCGCTTTTCGTCATTAGACAAACCGTTGTGCACCATGGGCGTTTCCAACCCTTGCGCTTCTAATGCCTTTCTAACCAAAATCGCCGATGAGGACAAACCTGGTTCTATTGCATCTCGTACCACTACCGCTTCATTAGATAACATTGCTTTTTTCCGAAACCACCAAATTACTTTATAACGTAAATAAATGCCTTTGCAGACCACTTAATCAGTGAAAATGACACAAATTTCATGTTTTAATTTGTGCCAAAAGCCATACAACCAAGTACGCATTGCTAAACACTAAGGAGCCTGTTTTGCCTCACCCTATTTTGATCACCGGCGCTTCACAACGGGTTGGCCTGGCCATTGCCAATGATTTACTCGCTCAAGGCGAAGCGGTAATAATAACATACCGAACACACAAACCCGCGGTGGATGCGCTCACCGAAGCGGGAGCGACAGTTATTCAGGCCGATTTTAGCACTGACGACGGTATTGCGCGATGTATTGATGAAATAAAAGCCAGCACCGAAGGTTTACGCGCTATCATTCACAATGCCTCTCAATGGGATTCTGAAAAGCAGCAAACCAACTACGCCCACTTGTTTGACCAAATGATGCAAATTCACGCCAAAGCCCCTTACCTTTTAAATATGGGGCTTTCTTCACTGCTTTCAAACCCAAATGGGCAGGCTGATATCATCCACATTACTGATTTTGTGCAAGACGCCGGCAGTGACAAACACCTGGCCTACGCGGCGAGCAAAGCTGCGTTGCACAACTTAACCTTGTCTTTTGCGCGCTTGTTGGCGCCAGAGGTTAAAGTAAACACCATAGCCCCTGCGCTGTTGATGTTTAATGAACACGACGATGAGGCGTACAAACAAAAAGCGTTAGCGAAATCACTCATGGCGTGCGAACCCGGAGCAGAAGCAGCAGTGGATGCAGTAAACTATTTACTTAAGTCTTCGTATGTAACCGGAGAGTCGCTACAGGTAAACGGCGGCCGCCACCTGAAATTCAGCTAGATTTCTATCTTGCTGTGTTGGTGTATGAAAACGGGCAAGGTATACTTGCCCGGTCTCTTAACCGCTACTTGTGGAATCCTTCATGACTAATTCCGTTTCTACACTCGTACCAGAGTGGGAAGCCGTTGACGCCGTTATTCTGGCATGGCCTCACGATGCAACCGACTGGGCGCCATGGCTCGAAGATACCCGGCAGACCTACCTCAGTGTGATCAAGGCAGTTAACGCGGCCGACGCCGGTGTTATTTTGCTGTGCCGCCCGGATGACATCGCTGACGTGCAAGCCCGTCTTGACGGGACGGCTAAGGTGTTAATTGTAGGTGCGAAGTACAATGATACCTGGGCGCGCGACTACGCGTTTTTGACCTGTCGCGATGCGCATGATGCTCAGGCTATCGGTCAGCCAGTGGAGTTCACCTTCAATGGCTGGGGCGAAAAGTTTAATGCATTGCGCGATAACGACGTTAACACACAGTATTTGGCATCACTGTGCCAGCTACCTATTCAATCCAGCCACATCGTTGCAGAAGGTGGCGCATTAGAAATAGATGGCAACGGCCATTTGCTTTCTACCGCCCAGTGCTTGCTCAATCCGAAGCGAAACGACGATATGTCACTTAATGATTACCGCGAGGCATTCACCAGTATCTTAGGCTGTAGCACATTTACCGTATTTCAACACGGGCATCTTGAGGGTGATGACACAGACGGCCACATCGATACGTTAGTGCGTTTTACGCCAGATAGCGGCCTGGTTATCCAGGCTGCTGACAACCGTCCTGACGACGAGCATTTTAGCGGGCTAACAGCACTGTGTGATGAATGCGCGGCCGCGCTTCCGGAACACAAGCAATTCCGCCTGCCCTTGCCCAGTATGTTTAACGACGACGGTGACAGATTACCCGCCTCCTACGCGAACTTTTTAATTTGTAATAGGTCTGTTTTATTTCCCGTATATGGGCAAGAAGAAGACGAGCTGGCGTTATCAGTTGCAAAACAGGCATTTCCTGGTCATCAAATAGTGTCGGTAGACTGCGCACCACTCGTGCGCCAATTCGGTAGCTTGCATTGCATTTCCATGCAAGTGCCCACAAATACACTGCGCAACGACGTTCTGACGCAATTGAAACAAGGGGTAACGGTATATGGCTAAATCAACTCTGAAAGTGGGACTGGTTCAGCAGGCTGTAGCAGACAACGATAAAGCCACTAACTGGCAGAAAAGCGCTGAGCAGGTGGCGAAACTGGCAGCAGAAGGCTGTGAGTGTATATTGCTTCAGGAATTGCATAGCACCTTGTATTTCTGCCAGCAAGAAGACACCAATGCGTTCGATTTAGCCGAGCCCATCCCTGGCCCAGCCACGAACTTTTTTGGCGAATTAGCCGAAAAACACAATATTGTGTTGGTTACATCCTTGTTTGAAAAACGGGGCTCGGGCCTGTATCACAATACTGCTGTGGTATTTGACAGAAGCCGCGAAATTGCCGGGAAATACCGCAAGATGCACATTCCTGACGACCCCGGTTTCTACGAGAAATTCTATTTCACGCCGGGCGACATGGGCTTCACGCCAATTCAAACCAGCGTGGGGAAATTGGGAGTATTGGTGTGCTGGGATCAATGGTATCCGGAAGCAGCCCGGTTAATGGCGATGGCGGGTGCTGATATCTTATTCTACCCAACCGCCATTGGTTGGGACATGACTGACACGCCAGAAGAACGGGCTCGTCAGCACGGCGCTTGGCAAACCATTCAGCGTTCTCATTCAGTGGCTAACTCACTGCCTGTTATCGTTGCTAACCGCACTGGCTTTGAAGCGTCGCCAGTGGATGGTGATCCAGGTATCCAATTCTGGGGTCAAAGCTTTATCAGTGGTCCTCAGGGTGAGATCCTGGCGCAGGCGAGTGCCGATGAAGAACAAACCCTGTCGGTAGAACTTGATATGGCGCGCACGGAAAAAGTGAAGCGAATTTGGCCTTACTTCCGCGACCGCCGTATTGACGCTTACGATGAGCTGACTAAACGCTGGCGCGACTAACCGCATAAACTTTCTTATCGAAGGTGAGAAACACCTCTCTTTCACGGGGCGCTAGCCACGACAACAGCGCTTCGTGATTGATGTCCAGACCACCGGTATATTGCCCAAACGCAGGCATGATCATTAATCTGTCATTGCGCACAAAACAGCGGCCGCTATAGCGTCGTCTGGCAATGACTGCCCGGCATTTTGGGTGATAGTGCCCCACGATCTGGCTAAGCGTGGGATCACGTTCGGGTTCGTGCCGAAATACAACTCCTTGCCACCTAACTGATTCTACGCCTACACCGCCAAACGCACGGGGGATCTCCGGGTCGTGATTACCCAGTATCCAGTACCACTGTTCACACTGCCCTATTAATGTCTGTAGCAGTTGGCGTTCTTGCGTGCCCAGCCGCTCAAACGCGCCTTTATCGTGAAAGCTGTCACCCAAACACACCACTGTCCGAGGCGAGTAGTCATCAAGGATAGTATTCAATCGACGTAGTGTTGATAAGCTGTCAAACTGAGGTATGGGATTGGCGAACTGTCCGAGAAAGCTACCCTTCTCCAAATGTAAATCGGACACCACCAGGGCATCGCGGACCGGACAATACAACACCCCTCTCCCGTCGAGTAAAAATGTATGCCCGGCAAACCTCACAGGGTGAACGCGATGTGCTCTCACCGCTTCATTTAGCCAGTGTTCATCTATCGCCACGAAGTAATGCCTTTATCTCATCCATCATGTCTTCAGCTTCCTGATATAAGTTTGCTTGCTCAATAATGGCATGTGCGCCAGCGCCTTTCACTTGCTCGCTTCGCACATCAAGCACAATGGGAATAGCCATGGGTGATACCTTGGGCAAATCGACAAACTGCAGTTTGTCGTGAAAGCGGATAAGGGTATCAGCTAAGCGCTGCAAATCGAGTAGTTCCCGCTCTGCATCACTGCGGGTTACGGTTAACAATATGTGGTCAGGGTCGTGTTCCCGCAGCGTGTCATAGATCAAATCCGTGGAAAAAGTGACCTGCTTCATGGTTTTATGGCTGCTGTGATAGTGCTGCTCTGTTAATCCGCTCACCACAGCCACTTGCCGGAAAGACCGTTTTAGCATGGGCGCATGCAACATCCAGTTTTCCAACTCGTCACCCAGAATATCTGGCTGAAAAAGTGATGACAGCAAACTTTCATCTATTTTCTCCAGCAAGCACACTGATAAGCCATAATCCGTCACGGAAAAACTCAGTGGCTTTAACTTGAGTTTTTCCATGCGACGGGTCATCAACATACCCAAGGTTTGATTGGCTTTTCGGCCTTCAAAGGTATAGAAGAGCACATAGTTAGCTTTGCGATACGAAAACTGTTCTACCAGTACTTTATTGCTGTCTGGCAAAGCAGAAAATTCACCTTGTAGCGCCAGCCATTCCTGAACCTGCCTGGGTAACGTCTTCCATGCTGTAGGTGTATCGAGAATATGCCTCACGCCATCAGCCAGAAACGTCGACATGGGCATTTGTCCACCGGCATAACTGGGTATTTTAGGCTCACCGCCTTTGGTGGGTTTGGCATGCAATTGCATGTCTCTTATTGCCTCGAACCTGAGCACTTCCCCTGCAAACAAGAAGGTGTCTCCTGGCACCAGTTGCTGGGCAAAGTACTCTTCCACTTCCCCGATTATTTTGCCCTGATTTCCCCGGCGGATCCGCTTTACTTTGAGTCTGCCGGCTTCCACGATGGTACCTATATTTTGTCGATGTCGCTGGATGACTCGCTTTGACGCCGGTACGAACTCACCCGGCGATACTTCCTCCATTCTGCGGTATCGCTCGTAGGCGCGAAGTGCATAACCACCATCCACAGTAAACTGCCATAGCCGTTCAAATAATTGGCGTTCAACCCCCTGATAGGGCGGCGCGTTGAGCACTTGTTGATAAATAGATTCTATTGACGCTGGGGCACTGCATGCGCAATTTAGAATAAACTGGGGCAGGATATCCAGTGCGCCCGGCAACAGCGCATCGCCATCAAGCTCACCGGCTGCAATGGCCGACATAGCAGCCCTGCATTCAACCGCCTCGAAGCGGTTAGCTGGCACCAGCAGTGCCTGACTTGGCTCGTTCAGCCTGTGATTAGACCGCCCGATGCGCTGAAGTAGGCGACTCACGCCTTTGGGCGCACCAATTTGGATAACTAAATCTACATCGCCCCAATCTATGCCCAACTCAAGTGCTGAAGTACTCACTATGGCCCGTAACCCGCCGCTGCTCATAAGTGCTTCCGTTTTCCGCCGCTGCTCTTTCGACAACGAGCCGTGATAAAGCGCGATGGGTAACCCGTTTTTATTTTCCTCCCACAACATCTGAAACACCAATTCTGCCTGGGCGCGGGTATTTACAAACACCAGAGCGGTATTGGCAGCAGAAATCGCCTCATAAACCTCCTGCATGGCGTAACGTGCCATAAAGCCACCAAAGGGCATACGCTCGCGGGAATCCAGCAATCGAATGTTTGGCTTAACAGTGTGAGGTACATCGATAATATGGGCCGGCGTCCCGGTTTCCCCTAACCAACCTGCAATGGCGGCCGGGTCAGCTACCGTGGCCGACAAACCAATACGCCGCATGTCCGGCGCAAGGTACTGCAATCTGGCAAGGGCCAAGGCGGTAAAATCCCCGCGCTTGTTGGAGACCAGACTGTGTATTTCATCGATGATGACGGTTTTCAAACCGCTAAACAGGGTGGGCGCATCAGCGTATGAAAGCAGCAACATTAAAGACTCTGGCGTGGTCAGCAGTATGTTTGGGGGCTTTTTACGCTGGCGTTGCCGTTTGTGCGAGGGAGTATCTCCGGTTCGCGTTTCAATGGTCACGGGTAAAGACATGGCTTCAACCGGGTCCATCAAATTACGCTGGACATCGTTAGTCAGGGCTTTCAATGGCGAAATATACAAGGTGTGCAAACCGGTTTGTGGTTGCCGGTACAAATCTGCCAGCGAGGGCAAAAACCCCGACAACGTCTTACCTGCACCGGTAGGCGCGATAAGCAAGGTAGCATGGTGGGCCTTTGCCGCGCTGAGCATGCTGCGCTGATAATCCCGTAGCGACCACCCGCGGGAACGAAGCCATTGATAAAAAGGTTTTGGAAGTCTTGAAGCCATAGCCGTTCATGTTTTTCTGATAATACGCATAAACCAGCATTGCGGTTTACCTATCTTTTTATCCCCTGTGATTTAGGATTGATGGATGAGTCATCTAAAAATATAGCTACCTCGTATAAGTGCGACACTGAATAATTTGTTGGGAGTAAGCGTTGCACCCGGAAAACTGGATGTCGATTGAACCCGCAGGCCTGTATTGTGCACCGGCAGATCTCTACATAGATCCAATACAACCCGTGTGTAACGCCGTGGTTACTCATGGCCACGCTGATCACGCCCGGGCAGGACATGAGCACGTGTACGCCACCGCACAAACACTGGCCATTATGAAAACCCGCTATGGCGAGGACATGGCCAAGCGCACCATCCCGCTCTTCTATGAGTCACCGGTTGTATTAGGCGATATCGACGACCCGGTGACTATGACCCTCTTTCCAGCAGGCCACATTCTTGGTTCCAGCCAGGTGTTACTTGAATACCGTGGTAGCCGGTTAGTGATATCAGGTGATTATAAACGCCGTCCCGATCCCACTTGTGAGCCCTTTAAGATCACGCCATGTGACGTATTTATTACCGAGGCCACTTTCGGGCTGCCAGTTTTCACACACCCGCCCATCAGCAAAGAAATTGACAAACTTCTATCGTCGCTACGGGTTTTCCCTGATCGTTGTCATCTGGTTGGTACTTACGCGTTGGGCAAGTGTCAGCGAGTACTTATTGCATTACGGGAAGCGGGTTATCATCAGCCCGTGTTCGTTCATGGCGCGCTGTTAAAGTTGTGTAATTTGTATAAACAAGAAGGTATCGACCTTGGCGACATTATTCCGGTGTCAGAAGTTGAAAATAAAAGCACATTAGCCGGAAAGATTGTGCTAGCGCCCCCCTCAGCGCTGGCTGATCGCTGGTCGCGCTCCCTGCCGAACGTGCGAACCGTCATGGCTTCCGGCTGGATGCAAATTCGCGCTCGCGCCCGGCAGCGTCAGGTGGAGTTACCCCTCATTATTTCTGACCACTGTGATTGGCCAGAACTGGTTCAAACTCTTGATGAGGTATCACCCAAAGAAGTCTGGGTAACTCACGGCCGGGAGGATGCACTCACCTACCAGGCAACTCAAATGGGCTTCAAGGCAAAGGCTTTATCAATGATTGGCTACGATGACGAGGAAGAAACGGGGTAATGGAAGCATTCAGCGACTTGTTAGAACAGCTATACTTTACCAGCAGCAATAACGCTAAAGCGGCGCTGATAGAGGACTATCTTAAGCGCACGCCCGACCCGGACAGAGGCTGGGCCATTGCCGCCATAGCCGGTGAACTCAGATTCGATTTTTTTAAACGAAACACCATTAAAACCTTAGTACTTGAGCAAGTGGACGACGCCCTTTTTGCCATGAGTTATGACTATGTGGGCGAGATGAGTGAAACCGTTGCCCACCTCTGGCAACCCACAGAGGAAGCACCAGATCCATCGCCACTACCCGGTTTACATGCGTTGGTTGAAAGCTTTAGCAATGCAAATAGAACCGAAGTTAAACCGCTGCTTACTTCATTGTTAAACCGCATGACCGCGGCGCAACGCTGGGCGCTGCTCAAACTCGGCACACGCGGCTTACGTGTGGGCGTGTCTGCACGAAGTATCAAGCACATTCTCGCCCGTTACGGCGGTGTGGATGTAGGAGAAATAGAAGCCCTGTGGCACGGCGTGGCACCGCCTTACGCAGAGTTACTAAGTTGGCTTGACGGTAAGGGGGAAAAGCCCGATATTTCAGGCGAAGTCACCTTTCATCCGGTTATGCTGGCCCATCCTATCGACGAAGAGTCGCGAGAAAGTATTGACCCAACTGCCTGGCAAATTGAACCTAAACTCGACGGTATACGTGTGCAGCTTGTTTCCAAACCGAACGGGAAAGCGCTGTTTAGTCGTACTGGCGACGATATCAGCCACGGCTTTCCGGATTTACTCGACACCATTGAACATATGGGCGTACTCGACGGCGAGCTACTGATCATGCACGGCAAAGACGTGGATACCTTTAACCAGCTGCAACAGCGTTTAAACAAAAGGCGCCCCACTAAAAACCTCATGCAGACCTTACCCGCAGGCATGGTCGTGTACGATGTTCTGTCTTTAGATGGCCAATCGCTGACCGATTTACCCTTGTCCGCTCGTCGACAGGCGTTAGAAGAATTTTTCGAGCAACAAACCTCCCCCCGTTTGCATTTATCAACCTGCTTCACTCCAAGCACCACAGCCGCACTTAACACCTTGCATCAACAGGTGTGCGAAGACACCGCTGTGGAAGGGTTAATGCTTAAACGCAAAGACAGTCTGTACACATCCGGCAGACCTAAAGGACAGTGGTATAAGTGGAAACGTGATCCCTTGTTGGTAGATGCGGTCATCATGTACGCCCAACGTGGCCATGGAAAGCGCTCCAGCTACTATTCCGACTTTACTTTCGGCGCATGGCAAAACGATACCCTGCTACCCATTGGAAAAGCGTACTCCGGCTTTACCGATGAGGAACTCAAACAGTTAGATAATTGGGTGAGGCGTCATACCATCGGACGCTTCGGCCCGGTTAAAGAGGTTAAGAAGGAACTGGTCGTGGAAGTGGCTTTCGATGCAGTGCACCCGTCAGGGCGGCACAAATCAGGCGTAGCATTGCGCTTCCCGCGTATTCACCGCATCAGGTGGGATAAGCCCGCCGTCGAAGCCGATCGCCTGGATACGGTAAAATCATTGATAGAAGCGAGCCAAGCCGATTGATAGCGTTATTCGCTATGGTGTGTTAGCTACGCGCTGTGTTTGTAGCAACACAAATAATTAACTGACACCGACGACGTCTGCCTCCATTGCTTATTCATGGGGTTGAGGGCAAACCCACACTGACTTTTGCGCACAAACGCCTCGCCCACCCATTCATCCATTTCTTTTGGCGTGACAAATTTACGCCAATCATGGGTGCCAACAGGCAGGTAGCGCATGATGTATTCAGCGCCAACAATGGCAACCAAATAGCTTTTCAGAGTCCGGTTTATAGTGGCTAAAATGAGTAAGCCACCCGGCTTCACCATGGCAGCACAATCTTGTATTAAGGCATATTGATCGGGCACATGCTCTACCACTTCAGCATTGATGACTACATCGTAAGTTTCCCCTTTCCGTGCCCAGTCACCAGCCAGGCTGTGATGATAGTTGACCAATAACTTACGCTGCTGTGCGTGCCGTTTGGCCACCTCCACACTTACAGAACTGGCGTCAATGCCTGTCACCTCGGCACCGCGTTTTGCCAAAGGCTCGCAGATTAATCCCCCGCCACTACCCACATCTAAAATAGACAACCCATTAAACAGATGGTCAGCTGCGCCATGGGGTTTGAAGTGTTTGTTGATAGCAGAAACGATATGCTCGACCCGCGCCGCATTAAACGCTAGGGCGGTTTTATATTTTCCGTTTGGATCCCACCAGCTTTCGGCAAGGGCATCAAAGCGTGCTATTTCATCTTCGCTGACATTTGCAGATGAAACAGGGGCCGATAACTTGCTTTTATCAAGCATTACATTCTCCACATACTTTCAATTGATACTGTGCCCGCTTCGCGTTTTGCGATAACGTTGTTCTATTACGTTGGTAAACAGAGTTTTGCTTTATGGCAAATGAAAAAAATGTCTATGGTCGCCCTTTGCAGTTGTGCTGTGGCAATAGCGGTTTCACGCGGGAAGGTTTTTGCTACGTTCCTGTGTCAGATATTGGTAACCACAGTGTATGTGCGGTAGTAGATGAGCCTTTTTTGGCTTATTCAGTAAACCAAGGCAATGATTTGGTCACGCCGCGCCCTGAACTAGCTTTCGCCGGACTGAAGCCCGGCGACAAATGGTGCTTGTGCGCCGCGCGATGGTTAGAAGCCTATCACGCTGGCGTCGCCCCCAGGGTCAACCTGGAGGCCACTCATCAAAAAGCCCTTGATATCATCTCATTAGAATCACTTGAGATGTATGCCATTGATGCGATATAACCGCGCCTTTTCGTATCACTGTTAAGGCGTGCGGATCACCATTAAGCGGGTTTCCATCATGTCTTTGATGGCGTAACGTATGCCTTCCCGGCCCAGGCCCGAATCTTTAACGCCGCCGTAAGGCATATTGTCAACACGCCAACTGGGCACATCGCCAATCACCACGCCGCCCACTTCCAGTACATCCCAGGCTTTGTGAGCTTTGTACAAGTCGCGGGTGAATATGCCTGCCTGCAAACCATACCGACTGTTATTCACTTCTTTAAGAGCCTCGTCGAAATCGCTAAATTTCATTAACACTGACAAGGGTCCGAAGGCTTCTTCTGCGCTAGCATCACAAGACGCCGGTACATTTTCCATTACGGTAGCCTCCAGCATGGCACCATTTCGGGTCCCACCGCATAAAATAGTACCTCCTGCCTCATGGGCTTTGCTGATCCAGCCTTCAAGTCGTTCTGCTTCAGATTCAGAAATCATCGGCCCAATGAAAGTATTTTCATCGGCGGGATCGCCCGCAACCAGGGAAGAAACACGCTGAACAAATTTCTCTCGAAATGCATCGTAGATTTTATCGTGAAGTAATATACGCTGAACACTGATACAGCTTTGCCCCGACTGGTAGTACGCACCTATAATAATGCGATCGATGGCATCGTTTATATCCGCATCTTCATCGACAATACACGCAGCATTACCCCCCAATTCCAACACCACAGGTTTTTTACCTGCCTTGGCTTTTAACGCCCAGCCCACGTCTGGTGAACCGGTAAAGCTCAACAATTTGAGCCGCTCATCAGTGGTAAACAAGTCTGCGCCATCACGGCTGCAGGGCAATATGGAAAATGCTCCTTTAGGCAGATCAGTTTCAGCTAGCACTTCACCGATTATGAGCGCACCAATAGGAGTTCGTGACGCCGGTTTGAGAACAAACGTACAACCGGCAGCGATGGCCGGTGCCACCTTATGGGCCGCCAGGTTTAGCGGAAAGTTAAATGGTGATATAAACGAACACGGCCCAATGGGCACCAGCTTAGTCATTCCCTGATAGCCACTGGCGCGGGCGGAGATCTCAAGATTCAATACCTCCCCTTCTATGCGCACGCTTTCTTCCGCTGCAATACGGAATGTATCGATAAGGCGGGTAACTTCCCCTTCCGCGTCTTTAATAGGTTTACCGGCTTCAATACACAACGCTTTGGCAAGCTCGTCTCTTCTTTCTGTAAACCGTGCCACACAATGGTCAAGTACCGCCTTTCGTTGATACGGCTTCATAGCCGTCATTGCTGGCTGCGCCTCTGTTGCTGCCTGAATGGCTTTGTCAATTGTGTCCGCATCGGCTTTGGCAACACAGGTAGCCGCTTCACCGGTATATTTATTGGTTACCACGAGGTCTCTATTTGCAAACACCGGTTCACTGGCAAGGTAGTAGGGATAACTGTCTTTCAACATAAAAGACTCCTTATAATTTCTTACTGAGTTCGCGAATTGTGTGATTCAGGGTTTTGTCGTTCATACTGTAATCAACAGGGCAATCAATAAGGTGCACACCTGGCGTATTCAGGCAATGCCCAATGGTTTTTCCCAGCTCATTTGTCGATGCGACGCGCCAACCCGAAGCCCCGTAGCTGTTCGCATACTGAACTAAATCAGGATTGCCATAGTCGAGGCCGAAATTGTCAAAGGCCATATGAGCTTGCTTCCATTTAATCATCCCGTAAGCGTCATCCCTAAGCACGATAACGGTGAGGTGAAGCCCCAGACGGACAGCGGTTTCGAGCTCTTGGCTGTTCATCATAAACCCGCCGTCACCGCACACGCTGATGACCTGCTTTTCAGGGTGCACTAGTTTGGCCGCAATGGCAGATGGAAGCCCTGCGCCCATTGATGCCAACGCATTGTCCAATAGCAGGGTATTTGGATGGTAGGCCGGGTAGTTTCGGGCAAACCAGATTTTATATACACCGTTATCCAGCGTCACAATGCCATCCTCAGGTAGCGCTTTTCGCACTTCCCTGACAAATCGCTCAGGCAACACGGGGAAGCGGTTGTCATCCTCTGCTTCAGCCCTGTGTTCCACGTATGCGTCATGAACATCTTTATAAAAATCCAGCTTCCAGCTCTGTTGAGGCGTGATGTTTTCCTTGATTTGCCACACGCTGTTGGCAATATCTCCCACCACTTCAAGCTGGGGGAAATACACCGGGTCTACCGCTGCCGCATCGAAATTAATATGAATGACTTTCTTGCCGTCGTCATGCATGAAGAATGGCGGTTTCTCTACCACATCATGACCCACATTGATGATTAAATCTGCCCGGCTGATAGCACGATGAACGAAATCACCGTCAGACAATGCTGTATTGCCGGCAAACAAGGGATCACTTTCGTTCAATACCCCTTTGCCCATTTGCGTGGTGACAAATGGAATGCCGGTTTTGTCTACGAATTCCCGTAACATTTTTGCTGTGAGCTTACGGTTTGCCCCAGCTCCGATAAGCAGTAGCGGCGAACTGGCAGATTCAATCATACTCGTAGCCGCCGCAATAGCTTTATATTCAGCAATGGGGCGGCGCGAGTAACTCGGCGAAAGCAACGGCGCACTGGTTATCTCAGCTGCTATGTCTTCCGGCAATTCGATGTGAACAGCCCCGGGACGCTCTTCCGCGGCTATGCGAAACGCCTCTCTTACCACCGACGGAATACGATCGCCACTGACAATTTGACTGGTGTATTTGGTAATAGGTCGCATCATATCGACCACGTCAATTACCTGAAAGCGCCCTTGTTTACTGGTTTTAATAGGTTTTTGCCCGGTAATCATCAGCATGGGCATAGCGCCAAGTTGTGCGTAAGCTGCAGGCGTGACAAGGTTGGTCGCACCAGGCCCCAAAGTAGACAAGCAAACGCCAACTTTGCCCGTCAATCTGCCATATGTTGCAGCCATAAATCCGGCGCCCTGTTCATGGCGAGTGAGAATAAGTTTTATAGATGACGTACGCAGCGATTCCAGTAAATCCAGGTTTTCTTCACCGGGAATGCCAAATATGTATTCTACCCCTTCAGCTTCAAGTGCATTTACAAAGAGATCCGATGCTTTCATTATCAATAGCGCTCCACAAGGGTTACATTCAAAATTGAATGGTTATCGATATTGTGTACTGACTGCTACGCCAATTACACCAGAAACGATTACATCCAGGGCATCTTTGAGATGAACGACAGTCTAGTCGGCTAACTGGTTTTCCCACTGTTTCAGTTTTTCAGCGGCATTTTTATCTACTTTTTGTTTGTTGTTGGTTATCCACCACTGTTCCATGATACGTACGTTTTTTTGATTCGATTTGTAAAATACATCGGCGATATCGCCCACTACAGGAATAAAACCCAGAACAAAATCAATAAGGGTGTTTCTCACCATTGCAGAGACCAACGCACTGGGCATACCCATGGATTTTCCCAACAGGATAATTCGCAACCCGGCGAGGAGCATGAGTGCGTCACCCGCTCCGGGAATAAGACCGACAAGCGAGTCCAGGCCAATGCGTATCGGCAAGAGCGGAATTTTTACCGCTGTGTCTAGGGTATTCGCCCATTTTTGAGCTGTCCGGAGGGCTTGGGGGGCTTTAAACTCACTTTGATCATTCATTTTAGCGGTCAGCTCCCAGCGCTTTAGCGCTTTGCTCCCTGCCAGCTATGTCAGGCTCAATAGCCCAGCCGTGGAGATTGGTTTTAATCAAATCAAATAACATCTCAATGTGTTCTGTGCCGTCATTGAGGGCGGGGATGTACTCGTAGCGCTCGCCTCCGGCTTCGATAAAATACTCCCTATTCTCTTCGCCTATTTCCTCGATGGTTTCCAGGCAATCCGCTGAAAAGCCCGGGCACATAACCTGAACAGACCTGACACCTTGTCCTGGCAAACCTTTTAACGTTTCATCGGTATAGGGTTTTAACCATTCTTCGCGACCAAAGCGCGATTGAAACGTCGTCATATATTCATCAGCAGACAGACCCAGCGCTTCCCCCACCAATCGCGATGTTTTGTAACACTCACAGTGATATGGGTCGCCATTAGTTAAGTACCGCTTAGGTATACCGTGATAAGACATGATGAGTTTATCGGCCCGGCCTTCTTTCGCCCAATGTTCTCGTACACTATTCGCTAGGGCAGTAATGTAGGCAGGGTTGTCGTGATAGTGTGTGATAAAGCGCAACTCGGGCATCCACCGACGATGGGTAAAATCAGCTGCCACCGCATCAAAGGTAGACGCGGTCGTGGATGCGCAATATTGTGGGTACAAAGGCAGCACCACTAATTTTCTCACACCCTGTGACAGCATGCTATTGATGACATCCGATACGGCGGGTTGGCCATAGCGCATGGCGAAATCAACTACAACATTATCGCCATATTCGGCATTGCAGCGTGCTTCAATAGCGTCTTTCTGCTTGCGCGTAATAGCCAATAACGGCGAGCCATCATCTGTCCATACCGCAGCGTAGGCTTCTGCAGAACGTTTTGGCCTGATATTCAGTATCACGCCATTGAGGATCACCCACCACAACAACCGCGGTACTTCCACCACCCTGGGGTCAGATAAAAACTCTCGTAAATAAGGCTTTAGCGCCTGTTTTGTGGGCGCTTGAGGTGTACCCAGGTTGGTTACAAGCACACCGATTTTATCAGCTTGTCCATGCGTAAAATAATTGCTGTTCTTATATTTCATACCACTTCTACCTGAAACAAAATGACGCCTTGAGTGAGAACAACACGCTATACTTTCGCGCCGCTCCAAAACTAGTGATTGATAATAGTATACTGGTTAAACCGCGGGATTGATCCAAATGCTGGTGTTTTAAATTCGATTGGATTGTTCGGGTATAACGATGAAACAGGAAGTGCAGAAAATGAGGCCAGCAGAAGAAGTCCTGCTGGCACAAGCTGATTTAAGATTGATAGTAAGTCGCGGCGCCGGGTCCAACCGGCATGCCGAGTAAAAACACCCAAACGAAGAACAGTATTGTCCAGCCGACGATAAACACCATTGAGTATGGCAGCATCATGGCTATAAGAGTTCCCATGCCAACGTCTTTGCGATAACGGGCGGCCATAGCCAGAATGAGTCCAAAATAACTCATCATCGGCGAAATGACATTGGTGACGGAATCGCCAATACGGTACGCCGCCTGAATCACTTCCGGTGCATAACCGAGCAGCATCAGCATGGGAACAAAAATAGGAGCTGTAACGGCCCACTGTGCTGATGCACTTCCCAGTGATAAATTCACCATGCCACACATAAGGATGAAAAGAATAAAAACCGATGGACCATCAAGCCCTGCCGATTGCAGGAGTGCCGCACCTTTTACGGCGAGAAACGTACCGAGGTTAGTCCATTTGAAAAATGCAACAAATTGGGCTGCGAAAAACACCAAGGTAATATACAACCCCATAGATCCCATGCTTTTAGACATGGCGTTGATAATATCCCTGTCGTTTTTCATGGTACCTACCACCCTGCCATAAACGAAACCGGGAATGGCAAAAGTAATGAAAATAAACGCCACAATACCTTTGAGGAAGGGCGAACCGGTAATACCTCCGGTTACAGGATTGCGCAATGGTCCATTTTCAGGCACAACGGTGAGGGCAAGTATGCCGCATACCACTACAAAAGCCACGCCAGCCATTACCAGCCCTTTCTTTTCCAACGCGGTAGGCGCAGCCATAGATTGATTGTCCAGTGATACCGAGGCATCTTTTTCGTTGTAAACGCCCAGACGGGGTTCAACGACCTTTTCAGTTACCATAGTCCCCATTAACGCAATCACAAAAGTACTGATAAACATGAAATACCAGTTTACCTCCGGGCCAACGGTATAACCCGGGTCAATCATATGTGCTGCAGCCTCGGTAATGCCAGAGAGCAAAGGATCAACGGTACCTAATAGCAGGTTTGCACTATAGCCGGCTGATACTCCTGCGAAAGCGGCGGCCAAACCGGCTAACGGGTGCCGTCCAAGTGAATGAAAAATCATCGCGGCCAACGGAATGAGTACCACATAGCCTAATTCAGAGGCCGTGTTAGACAGAATACCAGAAAAGACAATAGCGAAGGTCACTACCCTTTTCGGCGCCCCCATTACCATTGACCTCATTAATGCCGACAACATACCCGAATGCTCAGCAACAGACACACCTAGCAGCGCAACGAGCACCGTGCCCAACGGCGCAAAGCTTGTGAAATTGGTGACCAGACCGGTGACAATACGCTGTAATCCATCTGTGCTCATCAAAGATATGACTTCTATCATACCGTCAGCTTCCCGGCCCTTTGCGCCTTCCGGACGCGGATCAGCAACAGCGATATCGAAATAGCCGAGAATGCCGCTTAGAACAATGATAAAAACAGATAAAAGAGCAAATAAAGTAATTGGATGCGGTAGCAAATTCCCCAGCCACTCTACGGTAGCTAAAAAGCGCGCAAACCATCCGCTCTGCGCTGCATCACTTGGTGACGGCGCCTGAGATTGATTGGTACTCACGGTGAACCTCTGTCGTTTTATAGTGCAACACTTTGTGTGTTGTCACATTTTTATATAATCGGGCGTAGTATAGCGAAGATTGTGCGTTCTGGCAGCAAACACCGTGCAAATCGGTGATTTTCCATACTTTTTGACGAATAACAAAACAGTTGTTTTTACAGAGGGCATAAAAAACCCGCACTTTAGCGCGGGTTTTTTCGTTAGCTGTGATTACTTTCCGTTGGCACTGTTCATGTACTTAAAGAACTCGCTGTCGGGACCAAGCACCATTACATCCTGTTTGTTGCTGAAGCTCTTGCGATATGCGTCCATACTTCGCAGGAAGCTGTAAAATTCAGGGTTTTTAGAATACGCGTTAGCGTAAATTTGCGCTGCCAATGCATCACCTTCACCTCGAACCTGTCGGGCGTTACGTTCTGCGTCGGCCTGCATGACTGTTACTTTTGCATCGATATCTGCACGAATAACTTCTGCCTGCTCCTGGCCTTCTGAACGGTGTTCACGAGCAACCGCTGCGCGCTCGGCACGCATACGCTGAAATATTGCGTTGCTTACTTCACTCGGCAGATTAATTTGCTTCACTCGAACGTCCACAATCTTAATACCCAGCTCGCTAGACGATTCACTCGCCTGCTCCATAGCCTGATTCATGAGCGCAGAACGCTCACCAGACACGATTTGGGAAATCGTGCGAGTACCGAATTCAGAACGCAAACCGTTGTTTACCTTTTGTTTGAGTAACGCCTCTGCCTGAAGTTTGTTACCGCCTTGTGTAGCCAGGTAGTACTTGGCAAAATCGTTAATTTTCCATTTTACATAAGAATCAACAATAAGGTCTTTCTTCTCAGCAGTTACGAATCGATCCGGCGCATCATCAAGCGTTTGAATACGTGCGTCCAGGCGTCTAACGGTGTCAATAAACGGGTATTTGAAATGCAAACCAGGTGCGAATACCCGGGTATCGCCAGTGGCGTCATCCCGTTGAACTTTACCAAACTGAATAACGATGGCTCGCTCACCTTCAGAGACCACAAACAAGGAACCGGACAACAGAACAGCAAAAAGTACGACAACTGCAATTAACAGATTTTTCATGACTTATTGTCCTCCGTCTCTGAACCGACTATCGCGAATCCCGGAACTCGTAGTGGAATTGCGGGAAGTATCACCAGAAGTGGACATTGGCGCACTTTGGTATGGTGAACTGTTGTCGCGACTTTGCGTACTTGTTCCACGCTGTTCCATTAGCTTGTCCAATGGCAGATACAGCATGTTATTGCCACCTTCACTGTCCACCAAAATCTTGCTGGTGTTACCGAGAACAGCTTCCATGGTTTCAATATAAATCCGGTCACGGGTAACCTCTGGAGCGGCCTCATACTGAGGTAATAATTCAGAGAAGCGCGCCACTTCACCCTGGGCTTCAAGAATTACGCGTTCTTTATAAGCCTGAGCTTCTTCATTCATGCGATTTACCTGACCGCGAGCACGGGGTTCAATTTCCCTCGCATAAGCTTCTGCTTCGCGAATAAATCGTTGTTCGTCTTCCTGAGCAGAAATAGCGTCATCAAATGCGTCTTTCACTTCTTCAGGTGGACGGGCATCACGGAAGTTCATATCTGTGATTACTACCCCTAAATCATAAGGTTCCAAAATGGTTTGAAGTTCTTCCCAAACGCGCTGACGGGTAACTTCCCGTCCATCGGTCAGGACATCGTCCATTTGCGAGTGTCCCACTACATAGCGAATAGCACTGTCAAGCGCCTGACTCAAGCTCAGCTCAGGGCTGGTAACAGCAAAGGTCCAACGATAGGGATCAACCACGCGAAATTGCATTTCCATTTGCACGCGCACAACGTTTTCATCTTCCGTCAGCATCGAGCCGCTGGAAGCCTGGTCGCGAATAGATGTGACGTCGACAGGGATCACTGTATCAACAAATGTAGGCTTCCAACGCAAGCCAGGTTCAACTTGTTCGTAGTATTCGCCGAACCGAAGCACAACACCCCGTTCAGATTCTCGGATGGTATAGAAACCGCTTACAACCCATACAACCACCAGTAATGCAGCGATGATAGCAATCCCCATGGTGCCCAGGCTTTTGCCTGACCCACCGTTTCCACCGCCCATTTTACCGAACTTACCAAACAGTTTTTTGAATACATCGTCCAAATCCGGTGGCCCTTCATCACGGCCGCCGCGATTCTTCCACGGGTCATTATTTTTGCCACCCGGCTCATTCCAAGCCATGCTGATACTCCATAAGAGATTATAAAATTAAATAGAAAATCTGTTCATCACCACCTCAGTGGTGAACGACATACCCGGACAATCCACTGTCTAACCGTTTTTCCAATCGGTTCCAGTCAGCAGCCGGCATTTTAACGTCGACAACCCAATCACCTTCGGCATCGTATTGTTCATTGGAAATACAATTCAATTCGTACAACACTCCCCGAAGTTTACTCTGCGCAGGAGGAATACGTAAGGTGTAACTCACCATGCTCTTACCAAGGCACTCAGTAAGGGCCTGACTCAGTAAATCCACACCCTCACCCGAGTGCGCAGACAACCAAACCCGAGTAGGTATACCCTCCTCGTTTCTTTCTATACGGGGCGCAACATCATCCAGTTTATCAATCTTGTTACAGATTATTAACTGTTGAATGTCGTCGGCTTCAATTTCTTCCAATACTTCGTTGACTTCATCCATGGTTTCTCGATAGTTGGCTTCTGCAATATCAACCACATGCAACAACAAATCTGCCTCTTGGGTTTCCTGCAGCGTTGCTTTAAACGCCGCTACCAGATCATGGGGCAAGTGACGAATAAAACCAACTGTGTCTGCCAGAATAGCCGGCCCGGCATCCTGAAGCTCAATTTTTCTGAGCGTTGGATCGAGGGTAGCAAACAGTTGATCTGCAGCATACACGTGAGCGTCGGTAATGGTGTTAAATAACGTGGATTTACCGGCATTAGTATACCCCACCAACGAAACAGTAGGGATCTCAGCGCGTTTTCTGGAACGTCGACCCTGCTCGCGTTGTTTTTGCACTTTCTCTAAGCGACGTAGAATGGCTTTAATACGTCCCCGCAGCAACCGACGATCTGTTTCCAACTGAGTTTCACCAGGACCGCGTAATCCTATCCCGCCTTTTTGTCTTTCAAGGTGAGTCCAGCCCCGAATAAGGCGTGTGGAAATATGCCTCAACTGAGCAAGCTCAACCTGCAGCTTACCCTCGTGGGTACGTGCACGCTGAGCAAAAATATCCAGAATCAGGCCGGTTCTGTCCAGAACCCGACACTTACATACAGATTCCAGATTCCGTTCCTGAGAGGGAGACAGCGCATGATTGAAGATAACAACATTCGCTTCATGCGCCTTTACTGCGGCGGCGATCTCTTCAGCTTTACCAGAACCAACAAAATACTTGGCATGGGGCGCGCTACGCGACGTAGTTAACACGTCTACCGCATTTACACCCGCTGAGGACACAAGTAGTTCCAGCTCGGCCAGATCTTCTTTGCTGTTTTCATCAGCAAAGTTTACATGAACAAGAATCGCCTGTTCACCGGCTTCATAACGGTCAAACAAGCAAAGTACCTTTTGTATTATTCACTTTTAGTATTTTCAGAATCCCCTTGGGTTGAACTGGGCATAGTGATCGCACGCGAGGGTACGACAGTGGAGATAGCGTGTTTATACACCATCTGACTAACTGTGTTTTTGAGTAAAATCACGAACTGGTCAAATGATTCTACTTGCCCCTGAAGTTTTATTCCATTCACGAGGTAAATGGAAACAGGTATACGTTCTTTTCTCAACGCATTCAAAAATGGGTCTTGTAGTGATTGCCCTTTAGCCATCTGAAATCCTTAGTTTTTATTATTTCTATGGCATACCAAATAGCATGCCACCGCGCCTAATGTATAACACACTCGAAAATCAAAGTGTGAGTTTTGACAAAATTTTCGCCAAATTATTGTTATCAAACGTGTCCAGCCAATGGAGTGAGGGCCATCCTCTTAACCAGGTCAACTGTCTTTTAGCCAGTTGACGAGTAGCTATGATACCCCTCTCACGCATTTCTGCATAGTCGATTTCGCCAGCCAGGTATTGCCACGCCTGTCTGTATCCCACCGAACGCACGGCGGGCAGATCTTCGTGTAAATCGCCCCGCGCGTACAACGCTTTCACTTCTTCTATAAAACCCGCTTCCAGCATGGTGTCAAAACGCAGCGCTATCCGCTCGTGTAACACCGCTCTGTCTGCAGGCGCCACAGCAAACTGAGTAATGTCATAAGGACAAGGTTCACCCTTTTCAGCTTGCCAGGACGTCAGAGTTCTGCCTGTTGCGCGATACACTTCCAGTGCCCTTGTGAGGCGCTGAGGATCATTCGGGTGAATTCGCCCGGCACTTACCGGATCAACCCGCTCTAGTTCCTCGTGCAACGCCTGCCAACCAGACAGTGCCGCTTCGCGATTTATATGGGCACGTATCACTTCATCCGATTTAGGTAAGGGCGAAATACCTTTTATCAAGGCATTGAAGTACATCATCGTACCACCCGCCAATACCGGTAACTTGTTACGACTGTGTATTTCTTCAATACACTGTAAGACATCCTGTCGAAACTCTGCGACAGAATAAGATTCTGCCGGGTCTCGTATATCAATCAGCCAATGGGGCACTGCAGCCAGTTCATCGCAGGTTGGCTTAGCCGTACCAATATCCATGCCACGATAAATCAGTGCCGAATCCACACTGATAATTTCACAGGGAACCACATCCGCCAATGCAAGTGCCAGGCCAGTTTTCCCTGAGGCCGTAGGCCCCATAATACTTACAACGGGTTTTGTGGACTTTACCGTCATAACTGCTCCCAACTATTCAAGATAGCATCAACTGGCTTTTCTTGACCGAACTGCGCCAGGGTAGCAAGCAAATCACGCTGTGAGTATTGTTCAAGATCGTTCCACAACGCCCCTCGAATATCGCTGGGTAACTCAGCATTCGTTGGAATGGAACTTACCACACCTTGCAAGGTTTTCTGGCCTGATGAGAGCATTTCCGGGAACCATTTAACCCACGGAAAGTGTCGGCACCCGGCGGGTACTTGCTGCAGTAAATATTTGCCTGCCACTTTTTTCACCGCAAAGTGATGCTGCGTCAGTAAATCTGCCACTTTGTCACCACTGACTCCTGCCATTACTGAAACTGGCATTAGCAACGGCTGAGACGTGCTGGCACGCAGCAATTGTTTACACACCCACTCTGAAAGTATAGACGTTATGTCAAAAAGCCAACACGCATTTTTATGCCGGTAAAGTCTTACATATTCATTTATTTCTAAATACTGGACTTCAGTCGTAGTTAAATCACATCGCTCTGTTGTCATTAGCGCACTGTAATGTTCTGCGACGATACCGGGCGACGAGCGAGTTGGTAACCTCGGTGTTGGCGACCTGGCGCTTGAGTTTTTTTGAGCCGTATTCCTGCTCGCTGGCTGGTAGTTGCCGCTATTTGAAAACTCAGGAGAGTCGTCAGACCCTGGCTTAGAAGTCTCCTGCATCAAAGGCCGAATATAATCATGGGCCGGTTGGCTGTAATGCCCGTTTTCCTGTTCGTTGCCTTCTGACAAGGCATCTGCCACGGCTTTACAAATAAAATCGTGTACCAGCCGACTTTGCTGAAACCGCACCTCATGCTTCGCCGGGTGAACGTTGACATCCACCTCTTTTGGCGGCACGGTAAGATAGACCACGAAAGAGGGTTGCTCTAACACGCCCCAAACGCTTTCATAAGCTTGTCGAATAGCGTGGAGGATGAGTTTATCGCGCATGCCTCTGCCGTTAACAAAGCTAAACTGACAATCGCTACTGCTTCGCAACGCGCTTTCGTCACCCAACCAAGCTTCTATTTTCATACCGTGGGTTTCAGTTACCACATGGACTGCACTGTTGATAAATTTTTGGCCCATCACGGCGCCAATGCGTTGTGATAAAGGGTCTGCGCCAGAAACCATGTACCTTCTTACCACTTTGCCATTGTGTTTCAGTATAAAACTAACGCTGGGATGGCTTAGTGCAATACGGCGAAACACGTCGTCGATGTGCTGAAATTCAGTTTTTTCCGTACGCAGAAATTTGCGCCTGGCCGGGGTATTATAAAAAAGATCAACTACGTCAATGGTAGTGCCATCAGGATGAGCCGCGGGATTCACTTTCACTTCCATTTCCCGGCCTTCGCAATGAGCTTGCCACGCCTGTTCCTGGCCCGCTGTTTTGGAGGTAAGGGTAAGCCTGCTCACTGAACTTATACTGGCAAGTGCCTCGCCGCGGAACCCCAGGGACAGAATTTGCTCAAGATCATCCAGTGACGTGATTTTACTGGTCGCATGACGACTAAGCGCAAGCGTAAGTTCGTCTTTCCCGATCCCACTACCGTTGTCGCGCAGGCGAATGCGTTTGTGACCGCCTTTTTCGATATCCAGTTCAATTTTACTGGCACCGGCATCGAGACTGTTTTCAATCAGTTCTTTAACCACGGAAGCCGGTCGTTCCACCACTTCGCCAGCTGCGATCTGGTTAGCAAGCTGTGGTGGGAGTAGCTGTATTGGCAAGTGAAATCCTGCTGATAGTAGATGTGTTTCAGGTTCTGGGTATTGTCAGTACCTGGCCTATTCGTACGGTATCGCCATTTAAATTGTTGGCTTTTTTAATACTGCTGATTTTGACATTATAGCGCTGCGCCAGCAAGGACAACGATTCGCCACTGCGGACTTTATGCTGACGATTCAACGCTTTCTGACTGGCCCACAAAGTACCGTCAGGGGGAACCTGCCTAAAGTAACTTTTAATGGCTTCAAACATAGACGTTGCCAATCGCTTGCGATAAGTACTCCAATTGAGATTTTTTTCTTCCTGAGGGTTACTGATAAACCCGGTCTCAACCAAAATTGATGGAATATCCGGTGCCGTGAGAACGGCCAGACTGGCAGCCTGGGGAGAAGACTTGTGCATTTTTGTCACGCTGCGCATTTCCTTTATGACCTTTTGACTGAGGTCATAGCTGGTCGACATAGAGTGATCCATAGACAGTCCCAAGATCGTTTCTGCCAGATAACGCTCGCTGGCGTTGTCAGAAATTACTTCGGCCGCACCACCTAGCAGCTCTGAATGCTGCTCAGTTCTCTCCAGCCAACGGCCCAGCTCGGTATCCGCTCGTCTCATGGACAACACCCACACTGAACCGCCGCGGGGACCCGGTGCAGTAAATGCATCTGCGTGAATGGATATCAGTAAATCAGCCTTGCTCTTACGAGCAATTTCAGGGCGCTTATTCAACGCAACAGAATAGTCGCCACTGCGGGTCATTACCGCCCGCATGCCGGGTTCGGCATTCACCATTTCCTCAAGATATTTTGCGATGCTCAGTGTAATGTGTTTTTCGTAGGTTCCCGCCCGGCCTATTGAGCCTGGGTCTTTGCCTCCGTGGCCCGCATCAATTGCAACAATAATATCCCTGTCTCTGCTGTTGTTGTCGGTGTTTAGCACAACAGAAGGCGCCACCACCTGCAAAGACTGAGGAGGTTCGGAATCGAGTAAGTCCACCACCAGGCGGTGACCAAAGGAACCGTTAGGTTCAACGGGAAATAGCGATGGTGTGGCTTTCCGGGCTAACTCTACTACTACACGGGCGGAATGGTCATTCTTTGGCGTGGAATACCTGACCTTTCTGACCAGACTACCGCTGATGTCTGCCGTTGATAAATCCTGATCATCCCGGGTATCGACCAAATCGATAACCAGCCGGTCGGGGTTAGACAGTGAAAAATAGGTGTACTCAGGTGCGGCCCCCAGATCAAAAACCAGGCGGGTTTTGTCACCAGACGGCGCGGCCCTTACGCCGTTGATCTGGTTTTGTGCCCATACAGCATCAGTCAGACACCAAAGACACAATGTGGTGACAATTAAGCGCAACATACTAACCCTGTAACCTCTTTTCAGTCATCGTTTTTATTATTTCTGGTCAATACCTGTTTTTAATTCGGCAAGGCAGACACAAGCTGACGCCCCCGAGCAGACAAGGCTTTTACATCGAAAATTCTGCCATGACCAGTTGGTTTAATGTTAATCACTAAATCTGCTGTTGCCAAGAAATCAGCCCCTTTCTGCGGCCACTCAACCAGGCATACCACGTTTTCGCGGAAATAATCCCTTATGCCCATAAACTCAAGCTCTTCGGGATCAGCAAGGCGATAAAGGTCAAAATGGTATACGGTAATATCTTCTAGTTCGTACGGCTCAATCAGAGTATATGTCGGGCTTTTCACATTTCCTGTGTGGCCCAGTTGCTGAATGAAATAACGACTAAACGTGGTTTTGCCGGCACCCAAATCGCCTTCAAGGTAGATCACCATACCCGCGGGCAACGTGGCTTTTACCCCTTTTGCCAGGTTTGCGGCAATGGCTTGAGTATCCTCTACGGATTCAGAATTAAACTGTAACGTGTCACCTGACATATTTTTACTACACAAAAAAAGCTGCTCACATTTACTGGTTAATCAACGCTCTAACTGCGTCGAACAAATCACTGGCAATCATACCACGCTGACCGTACAAATCAGCCAAATCATCGCCCGCCTTTGCATGTATCGCTACCGCGTATTTCGCAGCAATATCCCGCGACAGCCCCTGCGCAAGCAAGGCACCACAAATACCGCTGAGCACATCACCACTACCCGCAGTCGCCATGCCCGGGTTACCGTGCTTACATACCCATGTAGACCGTTCATTATCGATAATGGTTCCCGCACCTTTCAGTACGCAAGTTGCGTGATACCGCTGTGCACACTGGCGCACGTAATTAAATCGTTCAGCTTCCACATCATCCACAGATACACCGAGTAATCGCGCAGCTTCACCGGCATGGGGTGTTAAAATACAATCGTTAATAGTGTAAGCCGTCGCCTGTCGACTCAACAGGTTTAAGGCATCCGCGTCAATGACCATGGGTTTCGGGTGAGTCTGACAGTGTTTCATAACTGTGGTAAATACGGTTTCTGCCCAATCGTCCTGGCCAAGCCCAGGCCCAATTACCACGCAAGATGCCCAGCTGAGCGCGTCATCTAGGTTATCTGATGTTACCATTAGCTCAGGACGGCCGGCGCTTACCTGAATAACGGACTGTTCATGAGTGAAGACGCGTACCATACCCGACCCGCTTCTCAGCGCAGCCTCACCGCTGAGACGAATGGCCCCTGCTGTGCCCTTGTTACCGCCCACACAAAGCAAACGACCATAAGTGCCTTTGTGACTATGTACGGCTCTAGGCCCCATCCCCCGAAACTGTTCAATGTCGAGCAGGGTGGCGGACGAACGGGCAAGTGCCGAAAATGCCTTGCCGATCCCGAGATCTTCAAACGCCAGCATACCACAGGATTGCTTTCCAGCACCTGTGGTTAACCCTGGCTTAATGCCGACAAAAGTAACCGTGACATCAGCTTGCACACAACGACCAAGCGATTGACCGGTATTCGCATCCAGCCCTGAGGGCACATCAACACTGACAACAGGTACGCTGTGCTCGTTTAGAGCATCAATGATGTCTGCAAATTCATTTCTAATATAACTGGTAATACCCGTGCCCAACATGGCATCAACAACTAAGTCTGCCTTGTCGAGTAACGCGGGGCTAAAGGCTTCGATTTGACCGCCAGCCTCCAGCCAGCGCCTTTGCGCTTCACCAGCATCACCCTGCAAAATGCGATGAGGCTCAACAGCCGCCACCAGCACCTGCTTGCCGGCTTGCCTGGCTGTCAGGGCCGCCACATAGCCGTCTCCTGCATTGTTTCCCTGACCAACAATAACCAGATACACGTCGGTATTGGGCAACAAATTCTGACATTGACGAAACACCGCTTCGCCAGCTCGCTCCATCAGGGTAAAGAGATCACAGCCACTGTGTTTAGCCGCTTCGCCTTCGTTTTCCCTTACCTGTTCAGCCCGATAGAGTTTATGTGATAAGCTTGTAGCGTGTTTAGAATCTAGCATGGTTTCATGTCCGCGTTGCAATCAATCGATCTCATAAGATTAACAAACGATATCAAGGCTTGGGGCCGTGCGCTAGGTTTTCAGCAAGTAGGCATTAGCGATGTTGATCTCAGTCAGCATGAAACTTATCTCACCCAGTGGCTTGAAAACGACTACCACGGCGATATGGAGTATATGGCCGCCCATGGTATGAAGCGCGCCAGACCGGCGGAACTGGTACCAGGCACGCTGCGAGTTATCAGTGTGCGCATGGACTATCTGCCACCTGATGCTTCCTTTGCCCGGCATCTTAAAAACAACCGCATTGGGTACATTTCCCGCTATGCCTTAGGCCGCGATTACCACAAGTTGGTTCGAAACCGTTTAAAAAAGCTCGGACAAAAAATCACTGACACATTGGCACACACAGCGTACCGCCCATTTGTCGATTCCGCGCCAGTACTGGAACATGCCATAGCAGAAAAAGCCGGAATAGGGTGGACGGGAAAGCACTCGTTAACCCTTAGTCGCGATGCCGGTTCATGGTTTTTTCTCGGTGAATTATTTGTCAATTTACCCTTGCCCATTGACGAGCCGGTAGAGGAAGGTTGTGGCAGCTGCACGGCCTGCCTCACAATGTGTCCCACCAATGCTATTGTCGCACCGTATACCGTGGACGCCAGAAAGTGCATCTCTTATCTCACCATTGAAAACAGTGGCCCTATTCCAGAAGCACTTCGCCCGTTGATGGGAAATCGTATTTATGGCTGCGATGATTGCCAACTGGTGTGCCCGTGGAACCGTTATGCGTCAGTTACCGAAGAGTCCGATTTCGCACCAAGGGAAGTCTTGCACGGCCAACGCCTGGAGACCCTGTTTCTGTGGGATGAAGAAACCTTTTTGAAAAACACCGAAGGTTCTGCCATTCGCCGTATCGGACACGAACGGTGGTTGCGCAATATAGCGGTAGCAATGGGTAATGCCGATCCGGACACCAGCATTTTAGCAGCACTGGAAAAACGCAGTGGGCAGGTTTCACCGCTGGTACAAACTCACATAGACTGGGCGTTAGCGCGGCAGCGAAAAAATACCTCAGCAAAGGAGGCTGCCAGACAGCAGCAGCGTCTCATCAGAGTGGTTGAGAAAGGGTTGCCCAGAGATGCCTGACACACCGGTAGCAGACTAGCCGCCGGCCTAAAAAACCAGCGACGTCAGGCGATATACCTTAGCGATGGTGGTACTGACGGCTTAACTGATGAACGGCATCGACAAACACCCCAGCGTGCTCTGGGGCTACATCCAGATGAATTCCATGGCCTAAATTAAAAACGTGGCCACTGCCTTCGCCAAACCCAGCCAAAATAGTAGCAACCTCCTGTTCAATGCGAGCTGGCGGTGCGTACAACATGGAAGGGTCCATATTGCCTTGCAATGCCACCTTGTCCCCAACGCGCGCTTTCGCGTCGGCGATATCGATAGTCCAATCAAGACCCACTGCATCGCAGCCTGTATCTGCAATGGCTTCCAGCCACATACCACCGTTTTTGGTGAATAGGGTTACCGGCACGCGGCGCCCTTCACTTTCGCGCTTCAGTCCTTCCACAATACGGGCCATGTACTGCAGTGAAAAGGTTTTGTAGTCTCTGGGAGACAAGACGCCTCCCCAGGTATCAAAAATCATCACTGACTGGGCACCAGCATCTATTTGTGCATTTAAATAATCCGTAACGGCGTCTGCCAGCTTTTCCAACAACAGATGCAGAGTAGCAGGTTCGGCAAAGGCCATTTTTTTTATTTTTGTGAATGCTTTACTCGACCCCCCCTCAACCATGTACGTTGCTAAAGTCCATGGACTGCCTGAGAATCCTATCAGCGGAACATCGCCTTTAAGCTCTCGGCGAATAGTGCGCACTGCGTTCATAACGTATTGCAGTTCGCCTTCCGGATCAGGAAGGCCAATCTTGTCTACATCCGCCTTCGACTGCACAGGATTGCTGAAACGAGGGCCTTCTCCTGCTTCGAAATACAACCCCAGCCCCATAGCGTCTGGAATAGTCAATATATCCGAGAACAGGATGGCAGCATCTAAGGGAAAGCGTCGAAGTGGCTGGAGAGTAACCTCGCAGGCCAGCTCAGCATTCTTACACAACGACATAAAATCACCTGCCTCTGCACGTGTCGCCTTGTACTCGGGTAAATAACGCCCGGCTTGGCGCATCATCCATACTGGTGTCATATCAACAGGTTGTTTAAGTAACGCACGCAGGTAGCGGTCGTTCTTCAGCGCAGGGCGCTCAACTGAAGACTGATTGGTCGTCATGTAAATCCTCGATAGCAAGAGTGGAAATTCCGCGGCAGTATAGCAAGATTTACCAACCAGGGTGGCACCTGCATCAATAAACAGAAGAAAATCCCGTTGGCAATGAAAACTTTATACGAAAGTATAAGACTTTAGTCTTGCATGCCTCGACGGTTATTGTTACAAATTGACTTACACAAAGAAGCCCTTCTTAGGGACCGTGAAATTTTCCTGAAACCCCGCTCTGCGGGGTTTTTATTTATCTTTAGGACCAAACTGTGCAATCGCCGCTTCAATCAGCCGCCCGGCAATAGACAGTTTCGGCGGTATAACAGGCAGCGCATCCATATCGAACCATTGGGCGTCAACAATTTCGCTCTCTTGCGGCACTATGTCACCACTTTTGTACTCTGCCAAATAGCCCATCATTAGCGAATGTGGAAAGGGCCACGGCTGGCTGTCAAAATACGTTAAGTTCTTCACTTTGACCCCAACTTCTTCTTCCACTTCCCGATGCACGGCCTGCTCAAGACTCTCGCCACTTTCGACAAAGCCCGCCAGCGTTGAATACATATTGCTTTCTTTATGGCGAACGCCTTTTGCCAGTAGCAATTGACTGTCGCGATAAACAGCCACAATAATGCAAGGGGAAATACGCGGATATGCCCGATGTTTACAACAGTGACATTGCACGGCCATTTCCCAGTCAACCAGTTCTGTTCGGGTTCCGCATTGTCCACAAAACCTGTGGGTGCGCAAAAAATAAACGTACTGCCAGGCTCTGGCCAACACACTAAACTGAGCTTCGCTACCTGCCGCTAACAAGCTGCGCATAGAAGCCAGCTCCCAATCATCGTGAGAAGGGGCTTCTGCGCCCAAGTCTAATAAAAACACTGGCTGATGCAATTCGTGTTCAGGAGATAGAGGGGGAAGTTCTACTACTGACGGGGCATAGTGATGGAGGAACGGCAACTGCTGCCAGAAACCGGAAAACAAGGTGTCAGCCGAGGAAGGAACCAAAAGCTTGTCGCGGCTGAATACCACCCATATAGCTTCGGTGGACCTAAGTCGATTGTCAGACACTATACTGATCATGAAGGGGCTTTCTCCTCTTAAACACCACACATAGTACCTTTTTATGAGAAAATTTTCAGTAAATATGGTGGCAAGCCACCGGTTTGCATTGTTAAGGTGTGAGCCGGTGTTATACTGAGCGTAACACGGGGAAAACCAGTGAGACACATTATGCTGAACAAGTTGCAACAAGCGAAGGATAGGTGGGGCGGCCGCTCAGACACCATCGACACCTGGCTAAAAGCCAGACAGCAACTGTTGGTGCAATACTGCGCACTTGCGGGCTTGGCCCCCCAAAACGTCAGCCTCCCCGACGCCAGTGATATCAGCGAGTTTTGTACACTGCTGCTAGATTACTGTTCAGCAGGTCATTTTGAAATTTATGACATGCTCACAGAAGGAGATGACGACGGAGAGCAACTCAGACGAGAAACATATCCACAGATAAGCGAAACAACGGACAATATCCTTGCATTTTCCGACAACTTCAGTGAATCCTTCACCGAAAAACAGGCCGCATCCTTTGACAGACAACTTGCAAAGGTCGGTGAAGCTCTTGAGCAAAGGTTCGCCCTTGAAGATGCGCTTATCCAGCATATGTTCGAGCACAAACTCTCGCCCAGGAATACGTTCGAGGCCTGACTCAGCCATCACTATGCCTTCATTACAATTATTTAAAACGACGTTTGCCGGTAATAACAATGAACAGAACTACACTAATAAATAAAGCTCGCGCCTACAGCGAACAGCGCGGCGCGAGGTTCACCCCACTGCGGGAAAAAGTCTATGACATCTTGTTGGGCAAACACGGGCCCATGGGAGCTTATGAACTCCTGGATGAATTAAAGCTAACTGAATCGAGCGCAAAACCGGCTACTGTCTACCGCGCCCTGGATTTTTTGCTAGAATTTGGTTTTATACATCGGTTGGAATCTACCAACGCGTTTGTTGCCTGCCACCATTTTGATTGCCATCATCCGGTACAGTTCCTAATTTGCGACAGTTGTGGAGATGTGGCTGAAATCCAATCAGAAGGCTTACAGGAAACGCTGGATAGTCAGGCTAAAAAGCAAGGTTTTAAAGTATCAAAACAGACAATAGAGGCCCATGGTTTGTGTTCTGAATGCCAGGACGCAGAGAACAGTGCCGTTGAGGAAGTGAAACATGAATGTTGAGTTTGTCAATCCGTTTATCAGTGGTTTGTTGAATGTCATGGAAACGATGGCTCAAACACAGCTTAAGCCTGGTAAACCAAAGAGAAAACAAAGTGATATTGCAAAAGGCGATGTATCGGGGCTGATTGGTATGGTAGGGCCGCAAGTGAAGGGCTCAATGTCTATTACTTTTGACGAAAGTCTCGCGCTCACGATTATGGAGCGCATGGTTGGAGAGCGCCCCGAGAAGCTGGATGCGGAAGTAGGTGACATGGTGGGTGAAGTGACCAATATGATTTGTGGTAACGCAAAACGGGATCTCGCTGAGAAAGGCTTTGAGTTTGGTATGGCTACACCTATTGTTGTGTCTGGAAAACAGCACACCATTAGCCATCAGGTAGACGGTTCCAAGCTTATCATGCCCTTCATGTGTGATGAGGGGCTAGCCCATATGGAAATTTGCTTTGACAAGTAACTGGCACCAACAAACGATAACACTCCCCGCTTACAAGCGGGGTTTTCATATTATCACTGACCATATTACCAGCCAACTTCCAGTGTTGTCCGAGGTAGCGATTGGCCAGTTGCACCTGTGGTTACAGCACACCAGTGCCAGTCTCACCATCAACGAAAACGCCGATCCTTCCGTGCGAAGTGATCTCGAAACCTGGTTTAACCATACTGTTAAGGACGATACGGCATATTTTACACACACCTGTGAAGGGCCGGATGACATGCCAGCGCATATTAAAGCAAGCCTATTGGGGTGTGAAGTAATGATCCCAATCAAAAATGGCCGGTTACAAATGGGAACATGGCAAGGTATAATATTGGCTGAACATCGCAATTTTGGTGGTAATCGACGTATCGTAGCTACCGTGCAGGGACTTTGGCGGTAAAATCTTGCTCCCTTCAACTTTACGCCTTTTTGATAATTGGCACATATAGTGCTTATCGGTATTATCCTTTGATTAAATGAATCACTCAACGTTATACAGGATGTGGAAATGAAAAAAACATTTAAGTTTACAGCACTGGCGCTTGCTGTTATCACTTCATCACAAGTGGCAGCACAGGAACAAAACAAGCCATTCGATAGTTGGTTAGGTATTCACGGTATGTATTACAATACCACACCAGAGAAACCCGCCCCGGACATCGCCGATGACGGCGCAGGTTTTGGCTTCGAATACGGCTGGCGCTTCGACGAAAGCTGGGCCGTTCGTGGTGAGTACACCGCACTTGACCTCGACTACACGCAAGAACTGGGCTCAGCTGACAGCGTTTCAGGTCACATGTTCGGAGTAGATGCTGTTTACTTCATGCCAGACGATTTGTGGTATCTGTTTGCTGGTGTTAAACGTCAAATCCTCGACGAAAACTACAATCTGGCAAACATTGGTATCGGTAAACACTGGAACTTGAACGATGACGTCAAACTCACAACTGAAATCGCCGCGTACCGCGATTTTGATGATTCATACTACGATTACAGTGTGAAAGTAGGTTTTACCTTCCCAATCGGCCAGTCTCCTAAGTCTACTTATAACAAGCCAGCTCCGGTTGTTGATGGTGACAACGATAATGACGGCGTACTGAACAGTATGGATCAGTGCCCTAATACACCAGCTGGTACTAATGTAGACAGCAAGGGTTGTGCAGTTATCGCAGATAGCGATAACGACGGTGTGGCTGATGGCAAAGATATGTGTCCAAACACACCGATGAACGATAAAGTTGATGCAGACGGCTGTACTGTTTTCGATAAAGAAGAAGTTTCTCACACACTGCGCGTACTTTTCGCGAATAACAGCGCCGTAGTTGCTGAACCTCGTTCTGAAGATATTCAGGATTTCGTAGCTTTCTTCAAACGTTACGGAAAGACAACGGCTGTGATCGAAGGCCACGCATCGGCTCCAGGTACCGAGTCGTATAACATGGATCTGTCTAAGCGTCGTGCAGAAGCGTTTAAAGATGTACTGGTCAACGAATACGGTATTGATCCATCACGCCTGTCTACTGAAGGCTTTGGTGAATCTAATCTGCTGATGGAAGGTAGTTCTGCGGAAGCCAACCGCCTTAACCGTCGCATCTCAATCCGCGTTTCTGCGATTGTTGAAGTACCGGAAAAGCGTTAATATTACGCAATCTCAACACGAAAAAGGCGCCTTAACCGGCGCCTTTTTTATGTCTGTTGCTACGCTTGTTTTAGCTTAATATTCATCATCGAAGGCAGGGCCTGCGTAGTTGTCAAACCGCGAAAATTGCCCTTGAAAGGTAAGTCGGCTGGTACCGATGGGACCATTCCGCTGCTTACCAATAATGATTTCTGCAATGCCCTTGTATTCACTGTTCTCGTGATAGACCTCGTCTCGGTATATAAACATGATTAAGTCGGCGTCCTGCTCAATAGAGCCTGACTCTCTGAGATCTGAGTTAACAGGGCGCTTGTCGGCGCGTTGTTCCAAACTCCTATTCAGCTGAGACAGAGCAACAACAGGCACTTCCAATTCCTTTGCCAGGGCTTTTAGCGACCGAGATATCTCCGCAATTTCCAACGTCCGATTTTCACTCAGTGATGGAACCCGCATTAACTGCAGGTAATCTACCATTATCATACTGATACCGCCCCGCTCTCTGGCCAGCTTCCGGGCTCTCGAACGCACGTCCATAGGGGTGAGGCCGGATGAATCATCAATGAACAAATTGTCTTTTTCTTTTAGCATGGCCATGGTGTTAGATACCCGGGCCCACTCCTGATCATCAAGCTTTGCCGTTTTGATGCGGGTTTGATCCACCCGACTCAGAGAGGCCAGCATACGCATCATGATCTGCTCTGAGGGCATCTCCAAACTGAAAACCAGTACAGGCTTCTCTTCGGCCATCATGGCGTTTTCACACAAGTTCATGGCAAATGTGGTTTTCCCCATAGAAGGCCGGGCAGCAACTATGATCAAATCAGAAGGTTGCAAACCACTGGTCTTGTCATCTAAATCAGTAAAGCCTGTGGTAACACCGGTCACATCCTTACTGGATTGGATAAGAGCCTCAAGACGCTTGATGGTTTTGTCCAGAACAGAATCCACATCCCGCGGGCCTTCATTTTCACCGGTGCGCTTTTCAGCTATCTCAAAAACCTTACTTTCGGCCATATCAAGAATATCTGCGCTGTCGCGACCTTCCGGGTTGTAGCCCACTTCTGCAATTTCATGCGCTACTCCTATAAGTTCACGAGTAATCGCCCGCTCACTCACAATTTTGGCGTAAGAGGTAACATTGGCGGAGCTCGGTGTGTTTTTAGCTAATTCGGCGAGATATGCAAAACCACCGGCATCTTCCAACTCGTTGCGATGCTCAAGCGCTTCAGATACGGTAATAAGGTCGATCGGCTGGCTCTTACTAAGCAGTTCCAACACCGCCTTGAATATCACCTGATGAGAATGATTGTAAAAATCGCTATCTGTTACCAGTTCACCCACTTTATCCCAACTATCGGGGTCGATAAGCATACTGCCCAACACGGCCTGCTCGGCTTCGATGCTATGGGGTGGTACTTTTAGCTTTTCGATATTTTTGTCTTTTGAGGATGAAACAGCTTTCACGATGGTATATCCGGATCCAAGGGATCTGATATTTTCCCCGAATTGCGCTAAATTGCAATGCTACTGATATTGTCCGCAGGGATGATTTTCAGACAGCATCATTAATTTGCAGGAATAGCAGATACTTAGCTCCGGAAAAAATGAGAAGCCAAAAGGGTACCAATTTAGTTATCAGTACCCTTTTCACTACTTGCCAGATGTACCGATACGCAACTCACCGTTAACCGTTGACATATCGACCCGGCCTTTGCCGCCGTTGAAATTGAAATTCAACCATTTGCTGGGGCCGTATTTGGCCGCACTGGGTTTGTCATCACTTAGGCGGTTTTTAATATCCCCTCCCGCGTGAGCTTGCAGTTCAAAACGCGCAGAGACCTGCCGCTGAAAGTTAAGGCTGAGTGTCCCCCCCACACTGGATGCGTCTATGTCACCATCATCGAGTAAGTTCAGTGACGCTGTCATGTCGCCATTTACGGTGGTGAGCGATAACGAGCGAATCTCACCCAATGTAATGTTGGCATCGCCATTAACTGACTCGATAGCTACAGTTGGAGTTTGAGCCGTGAAGTCGATGTCGCCGTTAACGGTCATGAGCCGAACGTCATCACTTCCGCGATGATTCCCTGAGATATCGCCGTTTACAGTTTCAACACTCAATACCCCGGTAAGGTTCTTCATTGCAACGTCAGCGTTTACCGATTCAACTTTTAGTCTTCCACTTAGGTCAGTTAAGCTCAGTTCTCCGTTAACCAACTCGAATTTCCCGTCACTTTTTAATTCACTAGCCTCAACGTTAGCGATGACGCCGGTATAACTTATTTTACTTCGTTCAGGGACGAAAATAGTAAGCTTGTCACCTTTACTGACATCTCCGCTGCGCCAGTCTTGTTTATACCGTTTGGTTTCTATTTTAATAAGTACGTTGTTGTCATCGTGCTCAAAAATAAATTTTTCACTTAGCTTACCCAGCTCACCAGTTACTTTCACCTGGTCTTTGTTCCAGCCTTTAATTGTAGCGACGCCGGTCACGTGCTCAATTTCAATATTTGGCGTTGAGCTGGTAACGGCTTCTTCGTTAATGGTCTCTCCGGCGAAGGCAAACGCAGTTGCGATCGTACTTATTAGTGCCAAACCGGCTGCGCGTTTTACCTGCGACAACCATGTAACCCGGTTTACTCTGTGATGATTAAATGCATTAATTACTTGGTTCATTTTTACGCCCTTTTGTTAAATTTGCTGCCACTTGGGCGCGTGCACTCGCTCAATTAGCAAAAGTTGTTGTTGATATACATGTTGCAACATACCCAGTAATGCGGTGTTGTCCGGATCTTCTTCTAACGCTCGCTTGATGGCTGTAGCCGCATTTTCAAGCTCAGTTAGCTGGGATTTCCAGTTACTGCTCAATGCAGCTTGTCCGTCAAATTGAATTAGCAAAGCCTCTACTTGTGCTTGATGCTGCTGGCTTATTACCTGTACTAAGGCATTACCGGAAGCCATTTTATTTTCGGGCGAATCGCCGTTTTGCCAAATCAAAGAGAAACACACTACAGCCACTGCAACAGCACTCGCTACTAACGCAGACCAGTGCGCCGTTCTCCTTGCAGGCGCTTGTTTGCCTGTTTCTAAACCAAGGGCAATACCCCGCCAAAGGTCTCGTTGCGGTGAGACCTCTTCGGGCAATGCCTCAACCTGCCTTGCCAATTCAGACTCGAAATCACGCATCTTCAAAGCCCATCCATTCTTTAAGTAATTGTTTCGCACGGTGAAATTGCGCTTTGCTGGTACCCACCGCCATATTTAACATGTCTGCCACCTCTTCATGTCGGTACCCCTCAATGGCGTGAAGCACAAAAACCAGCCTGGCTTTTTCCGGTAACCGTCGTATGTAACTATCCAGATCGACTTCACTGCTACACATTTGCGCTTCCTGTGATTCGGCCATGCCCCCCTCTAACGAGAACATACGCTGAAACCAATTTCGTTGCTTTCGCATATAACTAATAGTGACGTTTGCAGTAACGCTGTGAAGCCAGGTAGTAAACCGGCTGCGCTCGTCGAAGTTATCGAGCTTTCGCCACAGTTGTATAAATACTTCTTGGGTGGCGTCCTCCGCCAGGCCATGGTCGCCGGTCAAACGCAGACAGAGCGCGTACACGCGTTTTACGTGCTGCTGGTACAACTGATGGTACGCGAGCCTATCTCCACTTTGGGCGGCTTTAATCACTGCTGCGTCCTGCTGCCGGACGCCCGCCTGTGTCGCCTCAACCACAGTGGCATAATGCGTTGTCATTAGGTGTTCTCTTAATTGTAATTCTGTTTTATTTAATAGGTTTGTCGCCTGTATGATGATAAAGGTTTAAACCGTATACTGTGTAATGCAAAATATTTTTATTGTTCCTGTTGCTGCATTCTCTTTGCCACAGCAACAACTCTGCTGGAGAATACCATGCTCATCGATTCACTTTTCGCGGCAAAGCCCGTACCTTTTGGCCCCAGAGGCGCGCCAAGCGCAATTCAAAAACTACCGGTAGACAATTTAACGGTATACCAAGACAGCACTAAAGAAGATGAACAGGGCAACAAAAAACTTCACGGCGGACCGGAAAAAGTGCTACACCAGTTCAGTTTCCGCGGCTACGACGTACTGCGCCGGGCTTATCCTGACACCTCATTTAACAAAGGTTCTATAGGCGAAAATATGCTGGTAGAGGGAATGGATGATACAAACGTATACATCGGTGATGTATACAAAGTTGGCGATATTGTATTGCAGGTGAGCGCACCACGGGCTCCCTGCAACAAGATATCTCATCGCTATGGGGTCAAAAATCTAGACAGATTTGTGGGAAATGAAGGCATAACGGGCTGGTATTACCGCGTATTGAAAACGGGAACTGTGCGCATCCGTGACACTGTTTCCCTGGTTTCCAGGCCGGAAAATACCGTAAGCATTGCGGCGTTAATGCAAGCCGTCTACGACAAGGGAATAGCGGAAAGCGCCGCCCATTTCGTCAACTTAGAAGTACTTGATGACGAATGGCGGCAGAAATGTGAACGGGTACTGAAACGTGCCGGCTAGGGTTATTCGCCCTCGATCCGGCACAACAAACTCATTTACTGGCTATCCAATCATTTACCATCAGTTCTAATGTATTCAATGGTACCGCGCCACCGCCTAACACGAGGTCATGGAACTCACGAATATCAAACTTATCCCCCAACGCAGTCTTGGCTTTCTCTCTGAGTTCCAGAATTTTAATCATACCAATTTTGTAAGAGGTGGCCTGCCCCGGCATAACAAAGTAGCGTTGGATTTCTGAAACTGCCTGCCCTTCCGAAACAGGCGAATTATCGAGGAAGTAGTCTATAGCCTGTTGCTCTGTCCACTTTTTGGCATGAATACCGGTATCTACGACCAAACGGATGGCACGCCACATTTCTGAATGTAGCCGTCCAAAGTTACTAAGGGGCTCTTTGTACGCACCCATCTCGCTGGCAAGACGTTCAGCGTATAAGGCCCAACCTTCCACATAACTGGTAAAGAAAAGTTGCGTTCTGAACGTAGGAACTTTATCCAGTTCTTGAGCAATGGCGATTTGCATATGGTGGCCTGGCACACCTTCGTGATACGCAATCGCCTCCATTTCGCTTTTAGGCATCATGGTCATGTCAATCAGATGAACGTAATACACACCTGGCGTTGACCCGTCTGGTGAACTTGGAAAGTAATGCTGCGCTGCCCCCGGCTGCTCTCTGAATGCTTCAACCCGTTTTACGACCAGATCAGCTTTAGGTAACCGCCCAAAATAATCAGGTAGTTTTTCCTTCATCGCATTGATGTAATCACGGGTGTCAGACAAATAGCCTTCACGCCCTTCGTCAGTATTGGGGTAAAACAGGCGTGCATCGTCTTTATCTTCGCGGAAGTAATCGAAAAGTTCACGCAACGAACCTTCAAACCCCATCTCCCCTTTTACCTTTTCCATTTCCTGACGAATACGTGCGACTTCCTTAAGGCCAAGTTGATGGATCTCCTCGGCAGTCATATCCGTTGTAGTAGACTGAGCCAACATAGCATTGTAGTAAGCTTCACCATCAGGTAATGCCCACACGCCTTTTGCCACCTTGTCCATATCAGCCAGGTCATCGCCGAACCATTGGATTAAACTCTGATACGCCGGACCAATACTGGTTTTAAGCGCTTCTTCGGCCGCTTGCAAATAGGCATCGGCCTGCTCTCGCGTAATTACGCCGCTATCGACCAATGCCTGTGCCTTTGTTCTGGTATCAGCCATTAACGCCGAGTCGTTTTCACTGTCATCAAAAGGCTTCCCAGACAATATGCCTTCGCTTTGCTCTATTACCTTCTCGTAGGCAAAATACGGCGCCTTTACACCTTCATCGGCATTAATGCGCGCTTGATCAATGAGCTGATTAATCGCACGACCGGCTTGCGATAAACGGCTGATGTAGTCTTTCAAATCTTGTTCAGAATCTACCTTGTGATAATTGATCATAAAAGTCGGCAACATGGTGTGCATACCGAACATCTGATTAAAGATGTAATTACGACGTTGGAATGGACGCATCCTTTTTTGCTGTTCAAACTGGTATTCGAAGATGTTCCAGGAAATCTTTGTTGCATCATCCAACTTGTCGTAATCGAAGGTTTCCTTCATTTCTTTTACGGCCGCTTCAGCCAGCGCGAATCGCTCGTCGGTGGCTTTCTCCGATAAATCGTCAATCTCCCCGTAGCGAGCTTTCTTACCCCGCATGGTCATGGTCATGGGCGAGCGTTGAAGTTGCGCTTCATACTGTGTTTCAAACCATGCATTAAGACGTTGAGATTCAGTCTGCTCAGTAGAGACAGACGCTTCCTGCTGTGTAGTTATTTGCGAAGTTTCTGTCGCCGGTGAACATCCCATCATCGATGCTGCTACCAGGCTTAAGGTGAAGCAGAAGCCTGTTTTATTTGGTGATTTCATTAAGCTCTCCAAGGGAATTATTATTATGATGTTTTTGCACGCCACACCAGCGGGCTGTTTCGCCGCCATTACGCATGTGTGTGCAGAGTATAATATCGAGAATACGCTGTTAGATCGATAAGATAGAAAGGAGTGTGTAACAAAGTATTAAAATAATGAAACACGCACAAAAAAGCCCGGTTAAACCGGGCTTTTTCAGAGAAAAACAAGCAATTACATGCTGGCTTTTTCTACAACGTCAACCAACGTCCAAGTTTTAGTCTTGGATACGGGACGACATTCACGAATAGTGACTGTATCGCCTTCGTTAGCAACATTGCTTTCGTCGTGGGCGTGAAGCTTAGTAGAACGCTTGATAAACTTCCCATAGATTGGGTGCTTAACGAAACGCTCAACAACAACAGTGATAGATTTATCACCTTTGTTGCTAACCACACGACCTTGTACTGTACGAATTTTTTGATCAGTCATTACGCATCAGCCTTTTGAGTCAGAATGGTTTTAACACGCGCGATGTTACGACGCACTTTCTTCAGCTGGTCTGTTTTTTCAAGCTGACCAGTTGAATGCTGCATGCGCAAGTTGAACTGTTCGCGTAGCAGGTTTAACAACTCTGCGTTCAGCTCTTCTACGCTTTTTTCTTTCAGTTCAGTCGCTTTCATTACATCACCGTCCGAGTTACAAAGGTTGTTTTAAATGGCAGTTTAGCCGCTGCCAGTTCAAACGCTTCGCGTGCCAGAGACTCAGGAACCCCTTCCATCTCGTACAGAACACGGCCAGGTTGAATTTGGCATACCCAGTACTCAACGTTACCTTTACCTTTACCTTGACGCACTTCAAGAGGCTTCTCAGTAATTGGCTTGTCAGGGAAAACCCGGATCCAGATTTTACCTTGACGCTTAACGTGACGAGTCATAGCACGACGCGCTGCTTCGATTTGACGCGCAGTCATACGACCACGGCCAACTGCTTTCAGGCCATAAGTACCGAAGCTTACTTTGCTGCCAGCAATAGCAAGACCACGGTTACGACCTTTATGCATTTTACGAAATTTCATGCGTTTTGGTTGTAACATGATTAGCCCTCTCGCTTAGCGTTGCGGCCTTTCTTCTTAGGTTGAGCTGGCGCAGCCGGCTCCTGGTTTGTAGGCAAACCGCCCAGAACCTCACCTTTGAAGATCCAAACTTTAGTACCGATGATACCGTAGGTAGTCAACGCTTCTGAAGTGGCATAATCGATGTCCGCACGGAAAGTGTGCAGTGGAACACGGCCTTCGCGATACCATTCAGAACGAGCAATTTCTGCTCCGCCCAAACGGCCGCTAACTTCAACTTTGATACCTTTAGCACCAAGGCGCATTGCGTTTTGTACTGCACGCTTCATAGCGCGACGGAACATAACACGACGCTCAAGCTGGCTAGAGATGCTATCAGCGACTAACTGTGCATCCAGCTCTGGCTTACGTACTTCAGCAATGTTGATCTGAGCAGGCACACCGGCCAGCTTAGACACGTAGTTACGCAGCTTTTCTACGTCTTCACCTTTCTTACCGATGACTACGCCAGGACGAGCGGTGTGAATAGTCACACGGATGCTCTTCGCAGGACGCTCGATCACGATTTTTGACAGTGATGCGTTTTTAAGTTGCTTAGTCAGGTACTGACGCACCTGATGATCGTTATACAGGTTATCAGCATAATCTGCAGTATTAGCGTACCAGGTAGATGTCCATGGTTTGCTGATACCCAGGCGTATACCTGTAGGATGTACCTTCTGTCCCATTGTCTACTCCTAGTTATCCGCTACAACTACAGTGATGTGGCTGCTGCGCTTAAAGATACGATCAGCACGTCCTTTTGCACGTGGCTTGATACGTTTCATTGTTGGACCTTCGTCAACGAAGATCTTCGCAACTACTAATTCGTCAATATCAGCACCTTCGTTGTGTTCTGCATTTGCAATGGCAGACTCCAGTACTTTCTTAACCAATGCTGCGCTTTTCTTCGGGCTGTACGCTAAAACTTCAAGAGCTTTTTCAACGTGCAATCCGCGAATTTGATCCGCAACCAAGCGCGCTTTCTGTGCCGACGTGCGGGCAAAACGGTGTTTAGCTAGTGCTTCCATCTTCCTACCCCTTAACGTTTGGCTTTCTTATCCGCGACATGGCCGCGGTAAGTACGCGTTGGCGCAAATTCGCCCAACTTATGGCCGACCATTTCGTCACTGACAATGACAGGAACGTGCTGGCGACCGTTATGGACCGCAATGGTCAACCCAATCATATCTGGGATGATCATAGAACGACGAGACCAGGTTTTAATTGGTTTACGATCGTTCTTTTCCACTGCAGCCTCTACCTTCTTCAGCAAGTGAAGGTCGATAAATGGACCTTTCTTGAGAGAACGTGGCATGGTGAATCCTCGCTTTTACTTGTTACGACGACGTACGATAAGTTTATCAGTACGCTTGTTGCTACGGGTTTTCTTACCTTTGGTAGGAACACCCCATGGAGTAACTGGGTGACGGCCACCAGATGTACGTCCTTCACCACCACCGTGTGGATGGTCAACCGGGTTCATGGCAACACCACGAACGGTAGGACGAACACCACGCCAGCGGCTCGCACCGGCCTTACCCAATGAACGCAGCATGTGTTCCGCATTGCCCACTTCACCGATTGTTGCACGGCAGTCAGACAATACTTTACGCATCTCACCTGAACGCAGACGCAAAGTAACATAGTTACCTTCACGAGCCAGGATTTGAGCGTATTGACCAGCAGAGCGAGCGATTTGCGCGCCTTTGCCAGGCTTCATTTCGATAGCGTGTACAGTAGAACCTACTGGAATGTTACGCATAGGAAGACAGTTACCTGCCTTAATAGGCGCATCAGAACCAGACTGAATCGCATCACCTGCGCTCAGACCTTTAGGTGCCAGAATGTAGCGACGCTCACCGTCTGCGTACAGCACTAATGCGATGTTAGCAGAACGGTTAGGATCGTATTCCAAACGCTCAATTTTGGCAGGAATGCCATCTTTGTTACGTTTGAAATCAATAATACGGTAATGTTGCTTATGACCACCGCCAATGTGACGTACAGTAATACGACCATTGTTGTTACGGCCGCCAGACTTGCTGTTCTTGTCTAACAAAGGCGCATAAGGTGCACCTTTATGCAGATCAGGATTAACAACCTGAACAACGTGACGACGACCGGCAGAAGTTGGCTTAGCTTTCAATAATGGCATTTCTAATCCCCTTCTTATTCAGCGCCACCGACAAAGTCGATGTCCTGACCTTCTTTAAGCGATACATACGCTTTTTTCCAGTCGCTACGCTTACCGAAAGACATGCCGTGACGCTTAGTTTTACCTTTAACGTTCACAGTGCGAACACCCGCTACTTCAACTTCAAACAGTTTCTCAACTGCTGCTTTGATTTCAGCTTTGTTCGCGTCTTTAGCTACTTTGAATACAACTGTGTTGCCCGCTTCAGCAGCCATAGTAGACTTTTCTGAAACGTGAGGTGCACGGAGCACCTTCAGTAGACGTTCTTCGTTCATGCTAACGCCTCCTCAAGCTGTTTCACTGCATCAGCAGTCATCAGCACTTTTTCAAAAGCGATCAGGCTTACTGGGTCGAGACCAGCAACGTCACGTACGTCAACCTTATAGAGGTTACGTGCAGACAGGAACAAATTCTCATCAACTTCAGGCGTTACGATAAGAACGTCGTTCAAATCCAGATCGTTCAGCTTAGCTATCAATTCCTTGGTTTTAGGCGCATCTACTGCGAACTTCTCAACAACAACCAAACGGTCTTGACGAATCAGTTCAGACAGAATGCTTTTGATAGCACCGCGGTACATTTTCTTATTAACTTTTTGATCAAAGTCACGAGGCTTGGCAGCAAATGCACGGCCACCACCAACCCAAATTGGGCTGCGGATAGTACCGGCACGGGCACGACCAGTGCCTTTTTGACGCCATGGCTTCTTACCACCACCACGTACTTCAGAACGCGTTTTTTGCGCTTTAGTACCCTGACGAGAACCTGCACCGTAAGCAACGACTACCTGGTGAACCAGGGCTTCGTTGAATTCACGTCCAAAGGTCGCTTCGGATACTTCAAGAGCGCTCTGCGCATCTTTCAATGTTAATTCCATCACTTCACTCCCCAGACGTTACGCTTTAACAGCTGGCTTAACGATAACATCGCCGCCAGTTGCGCCAGGTACGGCACCTTTAACCAGGATAAGGTTGTTTTCTACGTCTACACGTACAACTTCCAAAGATTGAGTAGTCACTTGCTTGTTACCAAGCTGACCAGCCATTTTCTTACCTTTGAAAACTTTACCTGGAGATTGGTTTTGACCAATTGAACCAGGTGCGCGGTGAGACAAAGAGTTACCGTGTGTCATACGCTGTGAACTGAAGTTCCAACGTTTGATTGCACCAGCAAAACCTTTACCTTTAGATGTACCAGTTACATCAATTTTCTTAGTGTCGTTGAAGATTTCTACAGTAATTTCACTGCCCACTTCAATATCGGCACCTTCGTTGTCTTCCAGGCGGAATTCTACCAGAGAACGACCTGCTTCAACGCCAGCTTTAGCAAAATGACCTGCTTGTGCTTTGTTGACGCGGTTCGCTTTTTTAGTTCCAGCAGTAACCTGAAGAGCGCGATAACCGTCAGTTTCTTCAGTGCGTAACTGAGTAACACGGTTTGGGGTCGCTTCGATAACAGTCACAGGGATAGACGTGCCATCTTCAGTGAAGATGCGAGTCATACCCACTTTACGACCGACAAGACCAATCGCCATTGTTAATACCCTCTCTTATTAGCCCAGGCTGATTTGAACATCAACGCCAGCAGCCAAGTCCAAACGCATCAACGCATCAACTGTTTTATCAGTTGGTTCGATGATGTCTACCAAACGCTTGTGAGTACGGATTTCGTATTGGTCACGCGCGTCTTTGTTGACGTGCGGAGAAACCAGAACTGTATAGCGTTCTTTGCGAGTAGGCAGAGGAATAGGACCGCTTACCTGAGCACCAGTACGTTTCGCCGTTTCAACGATTTCAGCCGTAGACTGATCGATCAACTTGTGATCAAACGCTTTAAGACGAATACGAATTCTTTGATTTGGCATCGATTAAGCTCCAATCGAAAGAACAAAAAAATCATCTTCTCACTCCCTTTTGTACTTCGGGATGAAAAGACGTGCGTATAAACCAGTGATTCCCAATTGGAATCTTGTTCTTTGTTTCTGACTCGCCCGCTACGTCGACGATGTTAGCCGTTGCCGTAACTTTGGCATCAACCCTAAAAGCAGTGAAGATGCGGCCGAAACCCATGCCGCTAATACAAGTTGTACCGGGCAAGTGGGCGCGAATTATACAGGTTTATCCAATCGGCGCAAGGCTTATATGCGAATAATTGATCTATATTTGTACAGCACCAACGAAACTCCCCCCAACCGCGAAAGCCCTACTACGGTCAAGTTGCTGCTTTACATATAAAGGTATATTGTGAACGACTAATAATTGACGAACTCCCTGCCATCTGCTGCTATATGCAGGCATTGCAGCATGTCGTAATAACAATAAAGTGAACAGATCCGTTATGCACGAAAACAGCCGTTATCAGCTTGCCTTTGACAATATAAGCACGCTTTTAGAAAAGCATACCTCTTTACTGGATGCCTTTAGTGACATTGAGCCGGTTATTCTCGAATTATTTGATGCTCAGCGAATGAGTATTTTTCAGCGCCGACGTCAACATCAGGATTTAGTCGCCCGGTTTAAAACGGGGAAGGCCACGCAAGAGATTAAGGTCCCTATTTCGCCACTTTCTATCGCCGGTTATGTCGCATTGGCCCAACGCCCTGTATTGATTGCAAACCCGTACGACAAAGAAGAGTTGGCCAGTATTCACCCGCGTGTTCGATTTGCTGATAAATTTGATAAAAGCAGCAATTTTAAAACCAACAATATTCTGTGCGTACCAGTGATGAATGCCGGTGTGTTGTTGGGCGTTATGCAGGTTATCAATAAACAAACCGGTCCTTTTAACGACAAAGATCTCGAACTTGCCGAGCAACTCACCGAATTGCTTGGCAACAAATTCCGTTATGAACTCGGCGGTACTAACAATCCCTTCGATTTATTGCTCCACAAAAATCAGATTTCTCCCACTGTTTTAAACGACATAGTGGAAGGGTCGGCGGATCAACGTACTATCATTCAGCGGCTGATGTCAGAACATCGAATCCGCGAAGGTGACATCGGAAATACTCTATCCGTACACTATCAGGTGCCTTACATCGGCTTCGTACCTGAGAAATATCACTTATTCCAAAACGAGAGCCGCTTAAATCAATCGTATCTGAAGCGAAACCTTGTGGCAGTTATTGCCGACGCCCACGACCGTCCAATTGTGCTTATGGCAGAACCCAATAACGCGGCACTGATTATGGAAATCGAAAGTGCCATGGGTATCGACAGCTACGAGATTGCTGTAGGACTTCCAAATCAGATTCTACAATACTTGGGTGACGGTAGTGCGGGTGGCTCACCTGGTGACATGAGCGAAATACTCGACGAGATTAGTGCCGGAGATGACGAGAAAGACGAGCACGTCGACGAGATGTCTGACGACGCGCCCGTTGTTGTGCGGCTGGTTAGCCGCGTCTTACACGATGCCAAACGGTTGGATGCATCAGATATTCACATTGACCCTGAAAAGAACGGGCCTACGCGGGTGCGAATGCGTATCGACGGTGTGTGTCGTGACATGAGTCAAATCCCACAGTCATACCACAATGCAGTTATCGCTCGCATTAAAATCTTATCTAACCTCAACATTGCTGAAAAGCGAGTTCCACAAGACGGTAAGCTCGCTTTTCGTACCAATGGCCAGCTGGTCGAAGTGCGGGTAGCAACCATTCCCACTGTGGCAGGTGAAGGTGTGGTGATGCGTATTCTGGCGTCAGGTGGCGCCATGCCTATTGAAAAGATGAACCTTGCCCCTTCCAATATGCATCGCCTGGAAAGCATGATTAAAAAACCCCACGGGATATTGCTCGTCGTAGGCCCAACGGGTTCCGGTAAAACCACTACATTGCACGCTGTGCTGGGGTATTTGAATACGCCTGAGAAGAAAATTTGGACTGCAGAAGACCCAGTGGAAATTACACAAGCGGGCCTTCAGCAAGTGCAGGTAAGTCCGAAAATTGGCTTTACATTTGCCAACGCCTTACGCGCATTCTTGCGGGCCGACCCAGACATCATTCTCATCGGTGAGATGCGTGACAAAGAAACCGCTCACGCCGGTATTGAAGCCTCGCTTACTGGTCACTTGGTACTGTCCACGCTTCACACTAACTCAGCACCGGAAACCATTACCCGTTTGCTCGACTTAGGCCTCGACCCGGTGAACTTCTCTGATGCCTGTGTAGGCATTCTGGCTCAACGGTTAATACGCACGTTGTGCAAAAATTGTAAAGAGGAGTACGACGCCACCGAAGATGATATCGCCTTTATAAAGCGCCAGTACGGAGAAGCCTATCTTGACGAACTCAACCTGCCCAATCCCATCCGTCTGCACAGGGCGAAAGGGTGTGAAGCATGCGGTGACACAGGCTATAAAGGCAGAACTGGCGTACACGAATTGCTAAGCATGACGCCGGAACTACGCGGCCTGGTGTATAAAGAAGGTAGTGTGGCTGACATGAAAAAACAGGCCATGAAAGACGGTATGCGTACGCTAGTGCAAGACGCGATTTACAAAGTTATCAAAGGTGATACAGATTTGACCCAGGTACAAATTGTAAGTGGGGCGGAATAAGCGTAGTCACGACTATTCGCGTTGGCATTAGAGCTCATACGTGCTGAATAATTTCAGCACGTTCTCGTTAATTATGCGCGATACTCCCCTTGCCTTTCAATCATCCAGCCCGGATATTCAGACGGAAGTCGACTCACTTTATCTAAAGCGGCTAGTTCATCACCTGAGAGGGTAATACTCGCAGCGGCAATATTGTCCTGTAACTGGTCAACCCGTTTCGCCCCAATGATCACACTCGTAACCACGGGCTGATGCAACAACCAGGCTAATGCAATCTGGGCCACACTTACCACTCGCCCATTCACTGTTTTCCCCGCAGCTATATCTCGCATGACTTTTATCACAACACGACCTCGCTCCCGATTGACTGGCGGAAAATCAAATTTAGTTCGCCGGTTGTTTTCTGCGACTTGCTCTCCTTCGTATTTCCCAGACAAATAGCCACCCGCCAACGGGCTCCACACCATCAACCCAATATCTTCTGATTCTAACATGGGCACAACTTCACGTTCGAGATCCCGGCCAACCAGAGTGTAATGTGCTTGTAAGGAGATAATAGGGCACAGTGCTTTTGCGTTGCTAATACCCACCGCTTTCATCACCTGCCACGCTGCCCAGTTCGATAAGCCAATATGATGAATATGCCCCTGCTCGACTAAACTATTGAGTGCCATTAAGGTCTCTTCCATGGGCGTTTTTGGATCAAACCCATGAATTTGGTACAAATCTATATAATCAGTTTGCAGGCGTTTAAGACTGGCTTTGCATTCATTCAGGATGTGTCCTCTTGATGCTCCGCGCGCATTGGGTCCAGCTCGCATCGGGCCCAATACCTTAGTGGCGATCACGACATCTTCGCGATTCACGCTCAAATTTCTGATAGATTGGCCTGCTATGCGCTCGCTGTTGCCGTGCCCGTACACATTTGCCGTGTCGATAAAGTTAATACCAGCTTCAAAGGCGGTGAGCATTAACTCATCAGCCTGTTGTTGTTGCAGCTTGCCTATCATGCCCCACATATCGTCGCCGCCGCCAAAAGTCATCGTGCCTAAACACAATTCAGACACAAACAAACCAGAGCGGCCCAGTGTGCGATAGTTAAGCGCCGATGGGCATTCTGGCTGTTGAAGGTTATTCACTGCGTTCGAAGTAGTCATCTGGAAGTCTCCTTAAGTTGGAGACGTTATACTAATTGCACTTTGTACTTTGCAATTGGCAGAAAATCTCAGGTTATTGCACAATCCTATCAATTGCCCTATCAACTGTGACGAATGAACTTGTAAAAGGTAGACTAAAGCCAGTCAACGAGCGTGTTGATTCAATTCGAAAAGGGAAACGAAATGTGCTTGGCAGATACGACTGATGGCAAGGGGTTAACACTACTTCGTAAACGAATGGCGTCATGCTGGTTCAAGCACGGCTCCGACAATGCAATCGCGGGCTTGCGGCTAACACGGGCAACCGAACCAAGTGGCACTATTCGTGCACTCTATCAAACGTCATTTTGCCTCGTACTTCAAGGGGTTAAGCTCACTTCTGTGGGTGATCTTTCCGTGCAATATCAAACCGGTGATTGCCTGTTCGCTTCGGTCAACATGCCTGTAATATCACGTATCATTGAAGCCTCGCCAGACTATCCTTATCTCGCCCTCAGTCTGGAGATAGATCCAGCCATGTTGGCCGCGCTTTTAGCTGATTCCGCGGGAGTGGTTTCAGGCCAACAAACTAACCGCAATGGTCACCAGGCACTAAGGACGGCAAGAGCGCCTGACGATGTGTACGATCCTCTCATTCGCTTGTTGGAACTATTAGATCATCCGAAAGACATTGCAGTACTGGCGCCTCTAATACAGCGAGAACTCTGCTGGCGATTGCTCCGCTCGCCACTAGGCGTGGCGCTTCAGGAAACCGGTAACTCAGACAGTGAAACCGCCCGCATAGGTCGGGTCACTGCCTGGTTGCGGGAACATTATCACCAAACCTTTCCCGTGGCAGACCTTGCAGATATGGCCAATATGAGCCCGGCGTCGTTCTACCGGCATTTCAAGGCCATTACACAATTAACGCCGATCCAGTTTCAAAAGCTGGTACGCTTGCAGGAAGCCCGGCGATTACTGCTCACCGAGCACGAAGTGGCCAGTGTAGGTTATCAGGTTGGATACGAAAGTCCGTCTCAATTTAGTCGCGACTACCGCAAGTTATTTGGCGCTCCTCCCGGTAAAGACAAAGCCACAATGCGTTCTGACATTGCCATTGAAAGCCATGTTTGATCACAATGCACAACGATACACCCATTCTGGTTAGTCTGGCTTCCTGGCGAGAATTCGAAGGCGATGTTCAAAATGCCAATGTGGTTTTGAAGTAGTTTGGCTGAAGCACTTTGCCGCTGGGGCGTAGCTTGCCCTATCAATGACGTTTTTAGTACTTCCTGAATTATCAATACGATACGAAGTTCTTCGAGCCTGTTAAAGCAAAATACATTTGCATACACGCCATCAAATTTTTGCTAGAGTGAAAAAAACGCCAGGGATTGTCATGAATTTTTTCGGTTGGATATTAACGTTATTAGCTTGTCTCGCGTCTTCCCTTCCTTGCTTAGCAGACAGTTATGATTTAGTGCATATTGAGTCTGAAATACTTGACGAGCAGCGGCAGTACAACGTGTTACTGCCGAAGCATTATGCCGAAACTTCACAACATTACCCGGTGATTTATCGACTGGATGGTGCAGAAAATATTCCACTGATGAAGGAGGTGCTGAACAGGTTGCAAGAAGCTAATGCAGCACCTGAGGTTATCATTGTAGCTATTGAAAATACCGATAGGCTTCGCGATATGTACCCTACTGTTAATGAAGACACCAATGGCCCAGTTGGTTTGGGAGGTGGCGCTGATAAATTTCTTGCGTTTATCGAACAGGAACTGATCCCTGATGTTGAGAAACGTTACCGGACACACTCAACACGCATCATAGCTGGCGCCTCGGCTGCCGGTACGTTTAGTGTTTACGCTATGCAACAACGGCCTGGGCTATTCGATGCTCATATCGCTTATAGCCCGGCAGTATGGTGGAACACTGGGGCGATGGTCAAAAGAACGGAACAATGGTTAGCAACTCACCCTGCAAAACCCACTTATCTCTTTATGAATATGGGTAATGAGGGTTTGCCGATGCGCCCCTATTACGATGCGCTTTTGTCTGCGTTTACAAATAATGAAAACCACAATATAAAATTAGTGGTAAACGAACATCCTGGAGTGGCTCATGGATTAACCGCTACAGCGGGGATCTTCAACGCGTATCAGTCATTTTTTATGAACAAGGTATTTGCCCGGGAGCACGTCACTGCCGATATGCAGGTAATCGACAGCTACTATTTGCAACTGGGCAAGCAGTGGGGTGTAGATCCTACCCCACCAGAGAATGTAGTGCGTGAATTAGGATATTACTTTAGCTGGCAACAGCACCCAGATATCGCAATGCAATTGTTCAAGCATAATCTGTCTCATCATCCGCAAAACCCTGATGCAATTACAGGCGTTGCGTATGGTTATGAGGCGCAGAATAACCTCGCCCAAGCGCTGAATTACGCAGAAAGAGCGTTGGCTGCGGCCCCTAAAGACCACCCTTATTACGATTATTTTGTGAAGAATGTCGCGCGTTTGCGATCTCAATAGCGTTTTAAAACGATGTATTGCAAAAGTAGACCAAAGCGCCACATGCTTTTTCAGCGGGGGTGATACCAAGACATATCGGGAAAGTCTATGTGCTGTTGAGTAAAACACTAGGCGACGACATAGTTCAAATGATTTGTATAGACTGCTATGAAGCCACCCATAATACACAAGCTACCAAAGCCGTTTGTTATCAACCCAGCGCACCGCGTATGCAAACCATCCAACAGCGGCAAGGTATACGCCTAACCACATGAAAGCGGCAATACTCATTGGGTCACCCCAACCACTGGTTAGATAAAATGCAATACCACACACTATTAAAAGCACAATACTTATTATCGCATGATGTCTCTCTTTGATCCCCCAGAGGGAATATGAGATGTACCTGGGTACCTTTTGCCAAGCTCCTGAATGTTTATCGATCATTGTTACTCTCTCTGTTAATTCATCCGTATGTACTTCAAAAACAGCAGAAAGGGATTTAAGTGTTTCACGACTTGCAGGGTTACCTGCTTCAACGCGCTGAATTGTTCGCAAGCTCAAACCCGCCATAGTTGCCAGCTGTTCTTGTGACCAATTGCGTTGCTCTCTGAGTTTTTTAACGTTTATCATCACTGCCTCCTGTTCGCAGATAAATTAGGTGAAAGACACTGCTGTCGGTGACGACATTTGCACGACAAACTGTGAAGATACGATTGCTATAGCTGACGTCAGAACTGTCTGGAAGTAAACAAACGCTACTTTGTCGTTCAGCACGCTTTCAATATGTCAAAATCAGTATATGGATTGCTAGGGGTAGGAACTTGACGCGTCGAATACAACTTTTTGCAGATCGTACAAAGCGTTCCATTAGCTAAGAGCTGCAACGGAAATACAATTAGAAACCTGGGCAACTACATTGCCATTTGATACGCTTTTCTGACTTCAGTAGGACTTTTACCCATAACTTTTTTAAAGGCACGCGAAAAAGCGGCTTCAGACTGATAACCAATATCAAGCCCTATCATCAAAATAGAATCTTTTGATAGCTGCAAACGTGAATACGCTAACGACATGCGCCATTCAGTGAGATACTCTATAGGCGTATTGCCCACCAGTTTTTTAAACTGATTGGCAAAACTCGTTCTCGACATACCAATTCGCTGAGCGAGCTCGTCGAGCGACCAATGATGCGCAGGCGCATCGTGAATAAGCTTTAACGCCTTACCGATGCGGTCGTCTTCCAAGGCACCCAACCAGCCTGTTTTATCATCGCCCAACTCCTGCAAATAACGCCGCATGGCGGTTATGACCATGATGTCGGCTAATCGCGCTATCACCGCTTCTGCACCAATGCCAATTTGGTTGGTCTCACTCTTCAACAAATCCGCGATATTCTCAACAATGCTGTCTGGAGTACTGTTGTTACGTCGGATAAGAATAGATGAAGGTAGAATACCGAGTAGTTTAATTGCCAGTGGGTGTTGAAACAGCAAAACCCCACAAACCATTGAAGTAGGTGTTCCTGAGCCACCATACTCGAGAGTCTCATAGCGCTCTGTCACAGTTTTTATCGGTAAGTCATGTAGCGGGGTAAAAAATGAACATGAACCATCACTGAGCCTATGTCCTTCACCTTTGGGATACAACATAAAGTCACCGCCATGTAAGGTTACCTTCTCAGGGCCATTGTGGAACGTAGCTTCACCTTCCAATACTAAGTGGAACATCATGCAGTTATGCATCGGGGGCATTTCCATGGCCCAGGGCGCGGTTAGAATAGATTGGGTGAAAAAGGCGCTTTCCATTCGCAAACTGTCTAGCAATCGGCCAATGGGCTCATCGCTAATAGGTGTGTTAACGCGATTTTTGTAATCAAAATTCATTTTTTTCACCTCTAGCACTTTAAATAACGTTTTAGACAGACAACATAAAGCCTGACAACACCGCACTTATAGTGCGTACATGATTCCAACGAACCCATCGGTTTAAATACACTTGCCATACATTCTGGAGATTTGCTTTGGGAGCATCTCTAAGTCCATTGTTAAGCGGTACATTAAACAGCATAGTGACAAGTGTAGTACCCGCGAAAAACAGCAATCCACCCAGTGCTTGAACTCCAGAATATACGAAGAAAAAATACAGCCCTGAAATACCCGATAAAACAAACAACGCCAAAAAAATCGGATTCAATATTTGACGGTTTATTTCAATCATAACGGATGCCCCGGAAAAATTTCCCGCCAGTACAGTCATTATGGTATTACTGAAAATAAAGTACAGGCCCACCATAATCACTATGGACAAGTGCATGATCCCTTCAGTAATAGTCAGTGCAAAATCAAACATGAGAGCCTCTGCCAAAATGGTTCTGATTAGCAATCACAAACTGTTCAAAAGTTTTTGCAGATCTACCTAAGGCTTGCTCAACACCGTCTACTGCATAAGCGTTTCTGCCATCGAGTACTTCAGTGAACAAATAGGTCAGCATATCTATAACGTGACTATCAACCTTCTGATCCCGGAGTGTTGCTACGAAGTCAGATAGGGACACTTCGACGAAAGAAATCGGGGTTTGCAGTACTTTTGAGAAAATATCGGCTAATTGGGCAAAACTCAGTAACTCGGGGCCGGTCACCTCATAAAGCTTACCGTTGTGGCGCTCATCAAGCAGTGACGCAACAACAACGTCACAAATATCATCCACATCCACAAAAGGCTCACCCACTGCACCAACTGGCAGCTCTATTGTCCCGGCCACAATAAAGTTGTGGAACATACCTTCAGAGAAATTCTGATTAAACCAGCTGGCTCTAACAATTGTATTACTTAAGTCTGACGTTTGAACGATTTCCTCACACACCTGTGCCGCAGGCTCACCTCTGCCAGAGAGCAGTGTGATGTGCTTTACGCCTTTGATTTTGGCTAGTGCGCAGAACTTCGCGATATCATCAGGAGCTTGGGGCATCGCTAGATCTGGATAATAAGTTAAGTAGACTGCATCAACACCTAGTAGCGCCCTTGCCCAGGTTTCTGGTGCTTGCCAGTCAAAGTGGATCTCACCATTGCGACTCGCGCCTTGCACGTCTAAACCCAAATCATGCAATTTTTGATAAACCCGAGAACCGGTTTTACCACTCGCACCAATTACTAAGTACTTGTTTGTGTTAAATTTCATTTCTGATTCACTCTTAATGATTAAAGTACAAACACTTTAATCCAGAGCGTTAAACCAATGTTTGCAGAGCGTATCTAATACTGTGCAGATCGTACTGACCTGCTTCAAAGTAATGTAAAACGCAGGCCTATAGCACGCGTACAGTGGCTCGCCCGTGAGCAAATGTACGCAACGTATAAGTGATAGCGATCGCGCTGGGCTTTAAACCCACCTGCTCCGGTCTTAAGTTAGAGGTGTTAAGAGCTGTTTTAGCGCTACTTTGGGGTACGTCTCTTGGTGACTGTGAAGTACACAATAAGCAAGATGACCCAGCCCACAGAGCCAACTATTATGGGTAGTAAGGAAGAATTGATTGCTCTATCTGAATAAATGAAATCAGGCTTTCCGCTTTGCCACAGCACCCATTCAAAGCCTATTTCTGATGCTAGGGTTTGGTGGCCGGAAACTAATGCAATATACCCATCACCCGACACAGGATTGATGCGGATACTGGTGTTGATGGCGGGGTCATTACTGCCATCGTGACCAATGACAAATTGACCATCGGCTAAAGGCGCATATAACATCGCACCGGGCCCCCAAATCGGTGCTCCCATTACGCTCGCCATAGGCGTAGACAAGGCCTCAATTAGTTGCGGCTCAGTGATAATTGATTGAAGTAATGCAACTAGATCATTAGCCGAAGTATTCATCGCAGTGGCTGCAGAAGACGCATATTGAAATGCTGCTGTTTGTTGCCCCATTGCATCGTAGAAAGGTGTACTATTTTCATCGGATTGAATGAAATCAAAGTTAGTTCGCGCCATGCCCCTGGGCGTAAAGACATTGTGCTTGACCCAGGCGGCATAGCTCTCACCTGTTACATCTTCAAGGAGCAACTCCAGCAATAGATAACTGCCGCCTGAATACTGAAACTCACTTCCCGGCGCGATCCCGACTACGATTTTCTTTTCACCAGCGGAGCTGCGAGGATTATTCAGCGACTCAACCAGGCTCGGCAAAGATTCATCTTGACTATAATCACCAAAACCTAAGCCATCGGTGAGTCCGCCAGTGTGACTTAACAAACGTGCAATAGTCACTTGGTCGTGGTCAAAATTACTGGGTGGCAAACTCCAGCGAGTAATGTAGTTTTCAACGGGATCATCTAGCTCAATTCTTTGCTGTTGGACCAGAGTATGAATAGATAATGCCGCGATAAATTTACTCATTGAAGCTGCTGGGAAAAGAGTATCACCATCGACGCTCGCGACGTCTGAACTTGCTGTTTGATAATGGCGCTCCACCACCTTGCCATTTTCCAAAAGTACTACTACACCATTGCCTTTCAAACTATCCGACACTGCTTGTTTCGCATAATCTATAAAGGCTTTATGATCATGTCGCGGCGCTACAGGTGTCATCCATACCCCTTCAAATGACAGGAGTGCAGCTACAGGTATCCACAGGATTGCAGGCACAAACATCAATACAGCTTTGCTAAATTTGTTTTGTATATTCATTTCGGAATCCTCAATGTGTAGCAGCTCTTTTCCAACCCACTGCCGAATATTTAAGTTGTAACAAGTCTAACTATCACAAAAATGTTCACTTGATTCTGCGTACAAAAAGCAATGCAGTCAGTGCAGCTTGTTAACTACAGACGCACTGAAAGATTGCGTTAGTTGAGTTCTAGAACTGCCAATGCAGCTTGCAGCTTTGCGTTCATTTCTGGGTTCGTTATTGTTCTCGAGTCCTGGTCAAAGTTTTCGTAAAAACTCGGAATTGAAAGCGATGCTTTTACTTGGCCGTCGAAAAAATGTGCGGACCCACTGGCCAAAGCCAACACGCTTTTTGCGCCCCCAGGGCCGGGTGAAGTCGCGAGCATAATTATCGGTTTTCCTTGATAAACCTTCATATTTACGCGCGTTGCCCAATCAAATAGATTCTTATAAGCAACGGTATAGTTGCCATTGTGCTCCGCGTAAGAAATGAGTAACGCATCGGCCTGCTGTATTTTGTAGAAAAAACTCGAAGCTGCTTCGGGGATACCGTAAGCCTCCTCGAGATCGCTGCTGTAAATTGGCATCTCATAGTCGTTGATGTCGATGACTTCTACATCATGCTGGGGCATCAATGATGTGGCGTAATTAATCAACTGTTTGTTAATCGATTTATGGCTATTGCTAGCAGGAATGGCTAATACTTTCATTGGAATATCCTAATTGGAGTTGATTGAAAACTTTGCTTGTAGCGAGCAACTAGTTAATGCTACCGAGCTTGCCAGCCGCAAAGTCAGCTTCGATCTGTACAATTTCTTCGTGAGAGCTCATAACAAAAGGCCCTTTTTGTACAAAAGGTTCGTTGACCGGCTGCCCCGTAAAGAGCGCAAAGTGCGTTTCGTTTGCAGAGCGATTATTTAACTGAAGCGTATTGACAGGCTGTTCGTTTAGTTGAGGTAACGCTATGGACTGTCCTTGGCTAAGGTTTTTCTTTTCACCATTGATTTCTAAACTAAGCTGTCCTTGTATGGCATATACCCATGCGCTATCGTACTCGTTTACTTGATGAGAAAACGAACCATTAGGAGCAATTGTTCCATCGAGAATTGTCATGGGTAACACGGGTGATTGTTTACCTTGCAAACCATTACTATCGCCAAGAACGATGCGTACCCGAACGCCTTTGTCCTGAAAGACTGGCATGTTCTGCGACTTTACATGTAATGATGAAGGCGCACTTTGCTTGAGGGCAGCTGGTAAATTAACAAAAACTTGAAGACCATGAATGTGAGCGCCTGGACGCGGAGATTCGTCGTGAACAACACCAGCCCCAGCATTTAGCCAATACAAGTCGCCAGGCATAAGATTGAAATCATTGCCCAGCGAGTCACGATTGCGAAACCCACCCCGACTATCTTCGAACAAAATCGATACCGCTGAAAGGCCTGCGTGTGGGTGAGCACCAAACGTGGGTTGCGTCATTCTGTAGTGATCAACCATCACCAGCGGATCCATTGCTCCAGAGAAATCTTTTTCTCTGAAAGCTAATGCGTTAAAGCCATTTCCAAGCTTAAGTATATTGCCGTTTATCGCTGAGGATACTTGTACAGTCATCGTTCTATCTCCCGATTCAGTGTTTTTTCATCACGGTTTAGATACTACCAATAGAACAATCAGGCCTTGTAGTGGCAATTTTTGAAATTACCGTTCTATAATTAGAACGACATAATTATTTGAGATTATTGGTATGATCGATTTGAACGACTACTTTTATTTTGTTCACGTTGTTGAAAAACGCGGCTTTTCACCAGCTGCTGCTGCACTCAACATGCCAAAATCTCGCCTTAGCCGACACGTTGCAAAGTTAGAAGAAAGACTGGCGACTAAGTTGATTCAAAGAACCTCTCGCCACTTTAGCGTGACAGAATCAGGGCATATTTTTTATCAGCATGCGCGCGCACTGTTGGATGAGATGGAAGCTGCGGAAGCCGCTATTCAAACCCGGAAGACTTCGTTAAGCGGACGGGTAACTATGAGTTGTTCGGTGGGAGTAGCCCAGTTCGCAATTAAATACTTAATCCCCGAGTTCTTACATACCAATCCCAAAGTAGAGCTAAAGCAGCAAGTTACTAATCAGGCGATTGATCTTGTGTCTTCAGGGGTAGATCTAGCCATTAGAGGGCATCTCGACGCACTACCAGACTCAAGTATTATTCAAAGACACTTAACCACTGTATCTTGGTATTTATTTGCGAGCCCTGAGTATTTATCGAAGACCGGGTGCCCCAAATCCCCGTATGATCTCTATAAAAGACCGAGCTTAAAGGTCGGTTGGCAGACTACTACGGGACATTGGACACTGGAAAATACTGAAGGTGTAAAAACCACAATCCCCTTTAGTCCACAATTTTGTAGTGACGATATGGGTACATTAAAACACGCCGCTGAAAAGGGACTTGGCTTGGTCAGTTTACCAGCCTATGTGTGCCGCGAAGAACTACAACAAGGGACATTAGTAAGAGTGTTGCCTGATTGGATTTCCGGTAAAGCACAACTGAGCTTGATGATGCCCTCGCGCAAAGGTCAACCAGCTTCTGTAAGAGCGTTCGCAGATTATTTACTTGAGAACTTCGATGACAGAATTGGGGATTAATTGCAGTACTGGCGCCTCTAATACAGCGAGAACTCTGCTGGCGATTGCTCCGCTCGCCACTAGGCGTGGCGCTTCAGGAAACCGGTAACTCAGACAGTGAAACCGCCCGCTCTTCTCAACGCGAGCTACCGCCTCTCGAATTAGATCTTATCCATGCTTTCCAGTAACTCCTTCACGTTTACACTGACAAGGCCGCTGCTAATATCGGACATGGCATATGGCAAAATAAGTTCGTTTCGATGTACTAATGCGCCGCAACTGTAGACTACGTTGGGCACATAGCCTTCCCGCTCTTGTTCATGGGGGCGAAGTAAGGGGTGAGATAATTTTGCAATCACACGGCGAGGATCATCGAGATCGAGTAACACTGCACCAATGGAATATTCCCGCATAGGCCCCACGCCATGAGTTAGCACAAGCCAGCCTGCTTCCGTTTCTATGGGAGAGCCGCAATTGCCCAACTGTATGAATTCCCAAGGTTGCTCGGGGGTTTGCACTAACGTCGCGTTTCCCCAATGAGACAGTGTGTCGGAATACATGATGTAGTTGTTCTCACCGTCCAAACGCCCCAACATGGCGTATTTCCCATTTACCTTGCGAGGGAAAAGGGCCATTCCCTTATTTTGCGCCGCATTACCGCTAAATGTGGAAATTTTGAAATGTGAAAAATCACGGGTTTCCATGAGTTGTGGCAAAATATTATGCCCGTCATAAGCGGTATAAGTGGCGTAGTAGGTTTGTTGATTTTCATCATTAAATTCCACAAAACGCGCATCTTCAATGCCTGCCACTTCGCTCGGCGAAAGGGGAAAGATAACGCGTTCTGAAATGCTGCGGGTTTTGTGAAAATTGATCTCGTAATTAGCGTGAGCAACTAACTGAACAGTATGTAAACACTGCCCGTATTCGTCACCGACATTCCGCGATAACATGTCCACGACCGCATTGTCGATTTCCCGCAGTGTAAAGCGCTCTGGCAGGCGGTTCAATAAATCGTTGAGCGCTTTTTTTTCTGGTGTAAAAGAGTAAACACGTTGAAAAAATGTCGCTTTATCAAATAGTGTTTCGTTTTTTTGTAGTGGCATTTCTACAATATCACTTACCGGATCGAATAAGATACTGCCATCTTCTTTAATGATACCGCTGCGAAAACACAAAGACGAAATATGCCCTTCACCAACGGCCCGCAAACTCATTACAAAGCGGAGTTCATGGGGCCCAAGATTACTTTGGTCTGGGTGCCTGACTATAGAGGGATTAAACAGTGCCGCCGACGAAACGGCATACTCCATTGTAAAATACGCCCCCAGCAGCATCTTCTGATTGGCCGACAAGGTTAGATTGCTCGGCGCATAGGGTTCTACCAACTTAAAGTTGGCGTCCAATATACTGTTAAGATCGCGGTGACGTTCTGAAAAATCCAGCCGCAAGCGGTCTAACAATTTATTTGCATCCTGTTTCGATAAACCCAATACCCGATTGATAATTGCTTGTATACGGCTCGGTCCTCCCGAAGGTATGTGAGGCCGGCAAATTACCAATGAGGGATCGGGGTGTAATTTCCATTTGCGACGTTTAATACTGAGTTCGTGTTTCGGGATTTCTGAAGTATTAACACTGTTCATTACATTTCCATCGTATTGCTATTGTTGGGCAAGGATTTTTTTGTAAACAGTAAGGTAATTATCAACCATGGCATCAGCGCTAAAATGTTGTCTTACATGGTCTTGGCACTTTTCTCGTGCTATATCATCAATGCGGTCGACGGCCCGCACAGCTTCATTCGTGTTGGTACACAAATAGCCATTTTCGCCGTGTTTGATTAGCTCTGGCATACTGCCGCGGTTAAAGGCAATCACCGGCGTACCGCACGCCATAGATTCGATGACAGACAGACCGAATGGCTCATCGAATTGAATGGGATGAAGCAACGCTGCCGCGCGGCTGAGCAAGGTATTTCTTTGTACCGGATCAGCCACACCAACATATTGAATTTGATCGCAGCTTAAGGCTGGCTTGATAAATCTGTCAAAATACGCTTCATCCTGGATTATCCCCGCCATGATCAGACGTTTACCACTGCGCTTGGCAATATCGATGGCTTCTTTGGCACCTTTGTCATTGTGAATACGGCCAAAAAACACCAGGTAGTCATCATGTTTGTGGTGAAATTCGAACTGGGATAAATCAATGCCGTGATACACGGTATCAATATAATTAAGTGCCGAAGCGCGATCGCTGTTTGAAATAGAAACAAAATGGGTGTTTTTGTTATATTTTTTATAGACAGGCAAGATGTCTTTAGATGAAAAGCCATGAATGGTGGTGACCACTGGCGTTTTCGTCATGTGGCTATAACTCAGGGGCAGGAAATCAAAATGATTGTGAATAATGTCAAATTCATCCCCTTGTTCAAAGACCTCGGCAATATGCAAGCATTCCCATACTTTAGGAATAAGGGTTTTATCTTCTTCGTAACCGTGAAGGCATACTGATTTTAAATTTGCCGCGGTAATGGAATCGCCGGTGGCAAATAAGGTCACATCCTCACCTCGGGCAACTAAGCCTTCGGTGAGAATAGAGACCACACTTTCCCAAGGTCCGTAATGACGAGGAGGCGTTCGCCATGCAATAGGAGAAAGCATTGCTATCTTCATAGTGAAATCGCCTTCTCTGAAGTATTCTTGGGTTGCTCAGTTAAATTGTCTTCAGCATGTGATATGTGCATGGCAACTAACGATTGTAACCAAGACAAGGTGGATTCAGCCCCCTGGTTAAGATTAACACCATGGCTTTCTAAGCCGTCATAACATCCGCCGGTTTTCGCATCGTACAGGGCGATATTTAAATCATTGTTACCTAAATACCAGTTGAATGAATTAACGGCGCGATCACGCCAGTGGGTTTCCTTAGTAACCGTGTAGGCAAGCAAGCAGGCCTGCAGACTCGCGCAGGCTTCTAATGGTTGCTGGTCAAAGCGGGCACGTTCAGCATTCTTCTCATACCAACCATTACACCCGATGGGAACAAACACATCGTTTTCAAACTGTATATTCATCAGCCAATCCAGAGAATGTAGGCCAACGTCAATCATATCCTGGCGTTCGAGGGTTTGGCCGCATTCAATTAAACTTTGGCAAAGGCGGGCGTTATCATAAGTCAGGGTATTTTCCGGCCAGCACCACTGTACGTTTTTGTTTTCAGTGCGGGAAAAGGCAGAAAACAATCGCTCAGAGAGTTTTTCCAGTAATCGACGAACTTCAGAGTCGCCTGAAAATACACGCAAATAGGCGGTGCAACCGAGTAGGGTAAACGCAATACCGCGCAGTGAGTTAAAGCCCTCCGTCACCTCTAAACCCCGTTTAAAAAGATGGGAGGCGAAAGGTTGTTGTCTGGCGCCACTAAATAGGGAAACCGCTTTACCCAGTGCCCATGTGGCGCGCCCATGGGCATCTTCAGAGCCAGCCTTTTCCAGCCAGACCCGATCATAGCTCATGAAATTGCGAAAATAGCCATTTTCATCATTAAAGGCGTGGCTTAAAAACGACAGATAGGTATCGCTAAGTTTGCGGCATTGCTCGGAGTGAACAAAATTGTTGTGAAGGGCCTCAACAACTACCATCAAAGCGCGGGCGTTGTCATCGGTACAATAACCATGGCGACGATCAACGATTGTGTATTTTGCATGTTGCAGCATGCCGGTGTCATCACTTAAAGCAAAAAGGTGATCAAAGCGTATTTCGGGTAACTGAGTGAGCTGTGCGGTTCTTGTATCTAAGGAAGATTGTGTTTGTTGTGGTTTAGGCTCCCGTGAACGAGAGTATACGGCGTCGTTAAAGACTTCCATATAGGATGCGGCAACCTCGCGCCAGCGAGCAGAGCGGGTAAAATCATATGCTCTTTTACGGGTTTGATGACGCAAATCTTCGTGTTCAAGGTATTCAAGCACGGCATCGCTAATGGCTTGTGCGTTTTTAAACGGTACCAGCGTACCGCGACCATCAGCCAGCATTTCTTCAGCGTACCAATAAGGCGTCGAGATCACCGGTTTACCTGTTCCCATCGCGTAGGCCAGTGTGCCGGAGGTAATTTGTGCTTCGCCGATATAGGGGGTGATGTAAATATCTGCGGCAGCCAGATATTCACAAAGCTCTTCCTGGGTGACAAAACGGTTGTGAAAGATAACATGCTGTTCCAGTTTTAATTGTCGTACCAGGTTTTGTAATTTTAAACGATAGTGTTCCCCTTCATCGCGCAAAATGTTGGGATGGGTAGCGCCCAGCACCACGTAAACAATATCTGGATACTTCTCAACAATTTCAGGCAGGGCTTTTATGGCATATTCAATGCCCTTGTTTTGTGAAAGTAACCCGAAGGTCAGTAGGACTTTTTTCCCCATAACCCCAAATTGTTCTTTGTAATAATTTGGATCTACAAAGGGAATATCAGGAATGCCATGGGGGATGAATGCGATTTTTTTATCAGGAATATCATAGACCTCACGAAGAATATCCACAGCTTTATGGCTCATAACAACTAATCGATCTGAGCGTTCTGCGATTTTCAACATCACATGTCTGTAGTCGCTGGGTGGATTGGTTAACACCGTATGCAGAGTTGTTACAATGGGCGCGCGGGCCTCTTGCATCAGTTTTAATAAGTTACTGCCCGCGGCACCACCAAATATGCCGAATTCGTGTTGAATGCAAATCACATCGGGCTGATTAATATTGAGAAAATCTGCGGCGAGGGAGTAATCCTTGAGATTATTTTGACTCAGTTCAAAACGCACTACATCAGGGTATTTGTACCTGTGATGCTGATCGTTCATGGCCATTGTCCAGCAATCTGTACTGGGAAAGGTGTCAGAAACCGCATTGACAAGGTGGGTGGTAAAAGTGGCAATGCCACAGTGCCGTGGTAGGTAGTTACCGATAAAAGTGATTGAATTAATCGACGAAAATTGTTTCGATATTTTCGTATTCATGAAAACGTTCTCTCCATGCTTAGCAATCAAAACAGGTCTGCCCTTGCCATGATCCAATACAGCCGAAAAGAAATGATCAATGCAAGGCCAAGGAATTGAGGTTGTATTCAGCCTACAAAAATCTTAAAGAGATATAAGGAACACCAACCTCACTTTCAAGTATGGGGTTAGCGTATTTTTAGATATTTTTTTGTATAGCGGGCTTTTTTAGATCGCCTCCTGCCCCCTACATGGCCAGGGCGGGATTGGGCTTTGGTTAATATTCGCGATGCAATAGCGACGGGGAAATATCATTGTCAAAACGGCTATACTGCCTTAGCCAGTCCAGCTGCATTTCGCCACATTCCTGAATAGACTTCCCCCATCTGCACCGCTAAGCACCGCGATGAGTATGAGAAACATCACATCGATAAGGTCGTGTTTGACATGGATGTCTGTTCTGAGATCTTCGCTTTTTTCTAAGCTATTTGATTCAAGTGCAGGTAATAAATCTCCTTATACTGAAGCTCAGTATCAAGTACTCATTGAGCTACTTGCTCATCTATTACGGCAATATCACATGCCGAAAGAAGGCGTGCCGGGACATAGTGATATCGCTCCAGGCAGAAAAACTGATCCAGGCTGTTTATTTGATTGGCAGAGATTATACCGCGCCGGCGTGGCCCGACCAACACCAAGGGCAACGCGGTTGCGTGAACACATACGCTAAAACCCAATGTACTCAGTTGAAGGAAGCTAGTACAACTGAGAACACATTGGCACTTATTCCTGTTGAGAAATCTACTCAAGATCAACTAAACGTACAGAATCGAGGAAAATCATGAAGATTTCAAGAAATTGGTAAGGCTAGCAAGTACCAATATCCGCGGCGCTCAATTCAGTTCATTTCATCAAAGAACCCACACCTGACATTGATTTCATTTGATCTGGGTCAAATAAGATCATAAACTTTCAGTAATTTCTGAAACTTCAGCAGGCAGTAACACATGAAAATGTCACCACTTATTACTTCAGCCGTTATGCACTTCGGCGAAATGGGTAACCGATGGGGGTTCAACCGCACAGTGGGCCAGATATTGGCGCTCATTGTTTTAAACGAAGCGCCCCTTTCAGCCCAGGAGATTGCTGATGCTCTCAGTATTTCCAGGGGAAATACCAGCATGGGCTTGAAGGAGTTGCAATCCTGGCAACTGATTAAGCAACATCACGTACCCGGAGAACGCAAAGAGTTCTTTATTCCGGCAGGGTCGATTTGGGTGCTGGCCAATCGTGTGTTTGAAGAGCGGCGCAAACGGGAAATAGACCCAACCATGTCGTTGCTTCGCGATCTTATGATGGATTCTCCCACTGGCGAGAAAGATGCTGAAGTACAAGCGCGTCTTCACGAAATTCACGACCTGCTGGAATCAGTGACGGCGTGGTCGCAAGAGCTACAAAACTTAGGGCCAGAGAAACTCGACACCTTAATGAAACTAGGCGCAGGTGTAGGGCGTATTCTGGATTTCAAAGACAAGCTACTTCCTAGTAAATCCGAGTGATCAGGAGACTGTTGTGGATGCATTCATACTTTCAAGACTTCAGTTTGCACTGAATATTAGTTTTCATATTTTGTTCCCCACCATCACCATTGCGCTGGGGTGGTTTCTGTTTTATTTCAAGCTGCGTTCAAACCTAAGCGGTCACCCCGTGTGGATGCGTATCTATCGATTTTGGGTGCGGGTATTTGCACTTACTTTCGCGCTAGGTGTGGTATCTGGTGTCACTATGTCGTTTCAGTTCGGCACCAATTGGCCGGGCTTCATGGAGAAAGCCGGTAACGTTGCCGGGCCCCTATTGGGCTATGAAGTATTAACGGCGTTTTTCCTTGAAGCCACCTTCCTGGGGATCATGCTATTCGGTATTCGTCGTGTGCCCAACTGGCTACATACATTGTCTACCTTCGTTGTTGCGGCAGGTACAACCATGTCTGCCTTTTGGATATTGTCGTTAAACAGTTGGATGCAAACCCCGCAAGGGCACGAAGTCATAGACGGTGTTATTTACGCCAAAGACTGGTTTGCCATTATTTTTAATCCGTCATTTCCTTACCGTTTTGCACATATGTTGTTGGCATCAGGCTTAACTGCCAGTTTCCTCATTGCGGGCTTATCGGCGTACCGGCTTTATAAGGGGGACGACAAAATTGCGCCGAAGATTGCCCTTAAAACAGCTACCTATACCGCGGCGGTTTTAATTCCACTACAAATTCTGGCGGGTGATATGCACGGCTTGAACACCCTTGAACATCAGCCACAAAAAGTAGCAGCGATGGAAGGCGTTTGGCATACGGAACAAGGCGCACCTCTATTGTTATTCGCTATTCCAGATGAAGAGGCAAAAACCAATCATTTTGAGGTTGGCATCCCCAATATGGCGAGTTTTATTCTCACTCATGATATGGACGGAGAAATTAAAGGTTTAAACGAGTTTGAAGGTGAACACCCGCCAGTTGCCCCCGTATTTTACGCATTTCGGGTGATGGTAGGCATGGGTGTACTGATGCTGGCAGCTGCCTGGACCGGTGCCTATTACCTCTACCGGCGACATAGCTTGCCCTCATGGCTGACAAAGGTGTTTATCGCCATGAGTTTCAGCGGATGGATTGCCACTCTGGCAGGTTGGTATGTGACAGAAGTAGGCAGACAACCTTATTTGGTGAGTGGTGTACTTATGACTCGGGATGCAGTAACCGGCCTGCCTCCGGCCAACATTGCCCTGTCGTTTACGCTATATGCGGTTATTTACTCAGTGTTGTTGGTAGCCTACATGGGCACCCTTACTCTTATGTGTCGCAAAGCCGTGAACACTGCGGAAATCACCAACGAAGAGCGCCATAGTGTAAAGCTTGCGCGTTTTAATACCGTTCAGGCCAACTAGGAGATCGTTATGCCTTTTGAATCCTTGTCAACAGAAATGCTTGGGAATATCTACATAGGTTTGTTGGCACTGGCAGTGCTACTTTACGCTATTCTGGACGGTTACGATTTGGGCGTAGGTGTTTTATTCCCACCGCGAAACGAGCAATTTAAAGATGATATGGTGGCATCTATTGGGCCTTATTGGGACGCCAACGAAACCTGGCTGGTATTGGCGGTTGGCTTGCTGCTCATCGCTTTCCCACAAGCCCATAGTGAAGTGCTTCAGGCATTGTATTTGCCTGCTACCTTCATGTTACTTGGGCTTATCCTACGCGGCGTATCCTTTGATTTTCGCGCTAAGGTTGCGCAAACCAAGAAGAAAAAATGGGATACGTGTTTTAAATACGGCTCTCTGCTCACCACACTATCGCAAGGCTATATGCTTGGCATTTGGGTAACTGGTTTACGCAGTGATATTTACGCCCAGGGTTTTGCCCTACTGGCCGCATTTGGTGTTACGGCGGCGTATGCCTTTATCGGGGCGTGCTGGCTGATCCTTAAAACTGAAGGTGACCTCCAGCAAAAGGCATTTTACTGGGCAAAGCGCTGTTTGATGATATTGGGAAGCGGCATTATCGCGGTGAGTTTGCTCAATCTAACACTGCACGATAGTGTTCGCTCACTCTGGCTGGAGAGTCCAATAGGCCTGGTACTCATGACCATTCCTATACTGTGTTTTGCACTATTGTTGCTGTGCGGCGTGGTACTGAATAGATTGCCAGAAGCTGATGGCAAAGGTGAATGGCTACCCTTTGCGCTGGCATTGCTGGTTTTCGTGCTGTGCTTCGCGGCATTTGGGGTTAGCTACTATCCATATGTAGTGCCGGGTAAACTTACCATTATGGATGCGCTGGCCGATGCCAATTCACTGCGCTTTCTACTGGTAGGTACGGTAATCGTGGTGCCTTGTATTCTTGCCTATACCGCCATGGTTTATCGGATATTCTCCGGTAAATCGGAAAAGCTATCTTATTACTAAGGCAGCTAACATTCTAAACACTTTCGGGCGCAGGTATCAGTCAGATGCCAGCGCCCTGTTTGAAAGTCACTATTCTAGATGTCTTTCCATTTCATCGATCCAATCAATATTGTTTCGTCCAATTTTAAAAAGATATTCAACTATCTAAAAACAAAATAGCTTGCCAAATGTGGTATTGGCGGCAGGCATTAGCAACATCATTTTATTATTTTAATCACACGCAAAAGGTTCTCATTATGTTTGTATTCAGCGTTCTGTTTTTTGTCGCGCTCACCGTTCTTGCAATGATGCTGTCTGGCAACACAGGCGCATTTCTCGATGTACCATCATTAATTCTTACCCTGCCACCAGCACTTGTATTCACAGTGGCAGTGACTTCTGTTGGCAATGTAAAAGAGGCGTTTAGTTCTCTGCTTAGCAGTCACGCTGAGTCAATAGTTTAAATCAAGCAAAGTGTGAAAGTGTTTGAGGTACTGGGAAACTCGTGTTTATGGCTGGGAGCCATCATGACGGTACTCGGATGGGTTGCCATGGGCGCAGGCATAACCGAACCCGCGATATTTGGGCCAGCCTTTGCTGTGTCAGTGCTTACTCTTCTTTACGCCATGGCGGTGAAGCTGGTTTGTTATGTTGCACAGCAGCGCCTGCTATTTTTGGGGCAAGGCTTAACACCTACTACACCGTAGCTTTTATTGTAGAAGCTTACTTACTTTAAAATTGAAAAACCGCCTGGCTCATACCCGGCGGTTTTTGTATATCATCAGACTATTTTACCAGGGTGATTTTGCCAAACACAGAAGCATCTAAGTAACCTAAGTTTTTACTTCCGTTCACAGGCGTAATGGCGTGTGACCCTACAAAATGCTCACGAGTTTTACTGCCGTCGTTATCGCAATAGGCCAGCATAAAACCAAGCACATGGCCACTGTTGAGCATTAATGGCTCGCCAGGCTTATCGGTACTAAAAGTGTCAGGGTAAATATCAATTGCCACTTCCCAGGTAATAGTATGAGGCGCTTTTTCATCTCTACGCCACACACTCGTTACGTGGTCGTTAAGCAACACTACACCGTTACCATCGTTTTCGTCACCAAAATCAGCCACGTTGCCGTCAAGTGCAATATGGTAAGCAAAGGCATTGTAACTGAACTGGTGATTGCCACCGGACGCATCGGCATCAATAAACACTTCCAGGCAATCATCGTCCCAATATTTCACGGTTGGGTCAGGATGTGTATCAATGAGTACGTCGTCAACAATTTCAACCAGCAGATACAGTTTGCCTTCGTCCCAGGCTAGTTTAAACCGCCCGGAAAAATCTTCCGGCGAAGGCATGCTACCCACCATTAAGTGGTTCATTGGGTGCCAGTCTGCCTTTTGCCAAACAGCGTCATCGGCACTGCCATTCACATCAACGCCGTTGGTGGCAAAGGTGGCATCCATGGCATGGGCGAATGGAGAACATAAACCGCAAATTACAAGTGCGGCGCTTATCAGTGACTTTTTCATTCTGGTTCCTTGGTATAGAAAGAGTGCAGACGCTTGGACTTATTGACCCAAGTACGCGACAGAATTTTACATGCCAGTAGAACGATGTGAAACGTTTTATAAGGGTGCAATTCGATTGAGCAAGTTGCGGCATATCTGCTGCAGCTCATATTTTAGACTTTTGGCTAATTTACCTCAGCGACGTCAGTTTATAACTTGGGAAGGGAATATTCAGCAAGAATACCGGGGCTAGGGTGTGGAAATAGCAATTAATCGGAATATCGACACACAGGCGGCCAAACGTGCCTATAAAGAAACCGGTAAGGTTCAAATAGCCGATTTCTTCACTGAAGACACAGCCCGATATTTACTGGCGTGTATCGAGAGCAACAAAAACTGGTATTTCGCCTACAATGACAACAAAGGGTTTTACGAGTGTGACTATGCGAAAATTCTGGCGTTACCCGATGATGTGAACCAGCGCTGCTTGAACGAAATTTACCAACGCGCGACAAACCACTTTCAGTATGCCTTTGTGCAGTACTACATTTCACAGGCCATTGAGCTTGGCGAGAACCCCGGTCATCCGCTTCACGCGTTTGAACGTTTTGTTAACAGCGAGGATTATCTGAGCCTTATGCGTGAAATTACCGGAGAAACAGCGATCCGCAAAGCCGATAGCTACGCTTCAATGTACGATAAAGGGCACTTTCTTACCGACCACAACGACACCCACAGTAAGCACAATCGCGTGGCTGCCTGTACATTCGGGTTTAGTGAAAACTGGAACATGAACTGGGGTGGGCATACAGTGTTTTTCGACGACCAAGGCAACCTCAAACAAGGCTTCAAACCTGCGTTTAATACTCTCACCCTGTTCCGTATACCGCAAGATCATGCCGTACAGATGGTGACACCCTTCGCCGGTGCAAAACGCTATTCGCTATTAAGCTGGTTGCACCGTTGAGAAAATTCTCATTCTTAATAAAGATAGTAAGCCACTAGCTGCCTATTGGCTCAAATACCAACTGTTCACAAGGTGAACTTAGGATAAGAAAGGTCAATCGATCGGTAGCATCTTTTAAAATTCCATCCTAATTGTCTTCAACAAAACACTCTAACTTTGTCGGTTTCTCAGCGGATGTTTCACCGGTTGCAACTTAGGTTTGTGGTTTGCTTTCTGGTATTCTGTTGGTGTTAGCCCGGTATTTTCCTTAAAACAGCAACTAAAATAAGATGGTGTAGAAAAGCCGCTGTCATAAACAACCCGTGTAATTTGTTTCCCCGCTATAAGCATTTCTTTAGCTTTCCTCAGCCTAAAATCCCTTATCAAGTCAGAGAAGCCGGTTCCAAATACGTCACTTATTTTTCGGTGTAATTGCCGTTCACTTATTGCCAGATTCTTAGCTAGCTGTAGCTTGGTAAAACGCTCTTCTGAATAATGAAGTTCCAGTTCGTTGAGTACCGCAAAATAGAATTTTTGATTTCTTTCAGTCACGTGGTCAGGCACCATTTGACAAGCTTCGTGCTGCGTTTCCGTTGCGTCTTTACTTCGCAAACTGCGGTTTCTGTCGATTAGGTTCCGAATGCGAAGGCGCAGAATATCCGCGTGCACGGGCTTAGTCACGTAGTTATCAATAGAGGCCTCAAGCCCCTCAATCTCGCTGTCTGAATCCGACAAACCCGATAGCATTATAATAGGTATATGTGACGTTAGATCGTTATTACGCAACGCTTTAGTTAAATCTGTTCCATCCATAACAGGCATTTTGTAGTCAGCAATTACTAGGTCAGGTACAATGTGCGCGGTAATTTCCAGGGCGTGTTGCCCGTTCTCTGCAAGTAGACATTTATAGCGATCACTTAACATGCTTTGAAGATATAAGCGCATCTCCTCATTGTCATCCACAATTAAGACAACAGGCTTTGACGTATCTTCATTATCTTCATTATCTTCATTATCTTTATTATCTTTATTATCTTTATTATCTTTATTATCTAACCCATCATAGTCCTTTACTTCTGGTTCCCGAATGGCAACTTTCTTCAATAGTTCTCTTCGGACATTTCTATTTTTCATCGTCAGTGCTGGCAGAAATACACAAAATGTTGTTCCTTTGTCGATGGCGGTCGACACATTTATCCATCCGTCATTTGCCAAAACCACCTCTTTGACCAACGCAAGACCAACACCAGACCCTTTGCCATCTTCACCAAATCGAACGTACCGTTGGTACATTCTAGCGACTTGTTGTTCAGACATTCCACGACCATCATCTTTCACAAGGATACATAGATGCAGATCCTTCTCAAATATCCTTACTTCGATATTGCCTTTAGATGACGTGTATTTAATTGCATTCGAAACTAAATTACTGATGATTCTTTCCAATGTACCAGCACGCAGAACAATTTTGATTTTTGTGTCACATTTCCATTTAAGCTTTTTACCCTTTAGTTCAGCCAGCGCGACCATATCAAAAAGAAGCCTGCTGCAATCAGCTTTAGCGTCATACTCCGAATGAGAAATTTCCTGATTTTTCTCAAACTTTTCGATTTCCATCATCTCTGTGAGAATGTCTTCAATATTTCTGGCGTTCCTTTCAATTAAATCTGCTTTTTCAATAACCTCGGGAGACGTAATCATTTCTTTAATTTGTGCTATCGGTCCGAGTATAAGCGACAGAGGCGTTCTTAATTCGTGAGAAAGGTTTGTGAATTGTTTTTGCTTCCGTATTAACATTTGCTTAAGCGAATCATGAGTTTGAGATAGTACGTGATTCTTTTCATCTACAAGTTCACTCAAGTAAATAGCCTGCTCTCGAACTCGCCGCTGATAATTGAGGTAAATTAGCCAGGAAAAAAATGCAACGATAACAGAGAAGGACAGCAGAGCTTGCCAACTCTGCCACCACGGTGGCAATACTCGAATTTTTACTGTAGTCACTGGTTGTTCGGCCTGGCTTCTTGGATCTGATACTCTAAGATGAATAGTGTGCTCGCCTGGTGAGAGTTTCGGAAAGTTAATATCCGCATTCGGAGAGTTTATTAACTCCCATGTATTTGTAGTTTTGTCAACGACGTACTCGATACCCAAATCCAGCTTATTTATGTAGTCATTTGTAAATGCAACTATATTTAAAATGTCTCTACCTTTTTTTACGGCATAAAATTTTTTGGTTTCATCTAAACTTATAAGATTTCCGGTTGCCTCGTTTCTTACCTCAATTTGAACGTGTGTTTGTCTTCTTCGTCTTTTTTCCTCTCGTAACTTGAAAGTGTCACTTTGAATTGCATAGTCAAAATTATCTCCTTTTATCAATGTTTTATTATCAATAATTGCTATACCAAAATACTCAAAATCTACATCCTTAATTCCATCAGAACTACTAAGTTCCTGCCAATAAGAATAGTTACTATCATAATAAAACAGGCCGGAATTTGTCGCTAACCATAGAACACCATTGCTATCTATGGCCCCAGCTCTGATGTACCGTATATTGCTATTTCCCCCTACGGAAATCTTGGATAGCTCTGCTTCTGACTTGGTAATATGCCAAACTCCCGAAGAGCTAGAACATACATATAGGCCGTTATCACCTGAAGCAAGGAAGCATGTAAAGTTCGAAGAATGCGGAATGGTTACCTCAATATCTTTCCACACAAATTTAGACAACTGTGAATATATTCGGTTTTCACTAGTTAATAGATAAATTTGCCCTTCAGGATCAACTGCAACATCTACAACTGTGCTCGGAAGTTCAAATGATTCGATGTCATCTAGCGCTTCGTCCTTCACTACAAGTTTTTGATTGTTATTGTGTCCGTACAATACCAACCACTTTTGATCGACATACGGAATAAGTAATTGTATGTCCTCCTTGCAGAGAAACCGTGATAGCTTTGATTTTTCGTCAAGCACTTTTTCACATGCTCGTTGAATTTGCTGGCGGTATAATTTTGATTTTACTTTCCCTGCAAAATTATTTTTTTTAATCAATTGATTTTCAAGAAAGTTTAGTTCTCTAGACAAGTTAATAGCATCAAAATACGTAGGAGTATAGATGAGCCCCTTTCTCGAACTGGTTAGAAGAAAGTCCTCGTAAATTGTTTCAGCAAAACCTGTCAGAAAACCTACTTTCTGAGAATTCCATAGCCAACCATCCCATGTAACGTTGTATAGTGAGTTGTTTTTTATTTCTAAAATTTGGTTCGCTATTAAAAAAATGCTGTCATTTTTCTCAGCGATAGAAATAGGATTAGTAATCCTTTGTTTTGATTCATAAAATTTTTTTGAATCGAAGAGAGCTGATCCAATGTATAGACCTTCAGGGCCAGCGATATAGTACTTATTTTTATGCTCCTTAACCATTGAAACGGAGGAAAGATCTGGCCACAGATCTTCGATTTGATATTCCGATATTTCCAGAGCGGTACTTCGCATTGAAACTAACAGCAACCTGTTCTTTTCAATGACAACAAGTAGGTCATCAATTTTTGACACGTAGGGTATTTCATCAAAGTCCCTATCAGTGAAGCCTTTGATAGATTTCACGACCCTATAAGTTTCTTTATCAATAATCAGCAGACTTCCAATTGTCAGAACGGCTAAGTAATTATCGAACTCTAAAACTCGCCACGAATCTTTCAACCTCGGATCTATATCTAACTTATTCCACTTATTACGTCTGGTAAGTTTGTAGAGGCCATCTGCATAAATACTAACCCAGACACCACTGCCGTAGGAGGATTCCAAATCCGAGATATAACCATTACTCTGAACTGGTAGGCTAATTTTCTCGGTTATATTTCCCCGTAGTACAAATATTCCATTTTCTGCACCCAGCCAAATTCCATCTTCTCGATACAAAATATCTCGGATAATGCCTGTAGCTTTCCCGTCAAAAATACTATTGGAATTATCCCAATAGTAAGCTGCATCAGAAAATTTACTCAAGGTGAAAATAACTATTAAAATTAGGCCATTAATCAAAAATGGCACTGTATTACAAGGGAATATCCTTCTTTTCATAGCAATGTCCTTTTGCTTTGAAATAATCTAAGCGTACTTGAGAAAGAGGAGACAAGTATATGAGTACATTAGATTTAAAAAAAATTCAAGAAATAGATATAAACTTGTACAAAGAAGTAAACGGAGGAAATATCACCTACACAAGTGACGAAAAAATTCCTAAAGAATATAGTTATTATATTGAAAAGAAAAAGTTGTATCCCGACGTGCCAGAGCTTCCAACTTGGCCCAAGCCCGACTAATCAAACCAACAACCACTGCATCCCGGCATTCTCGGCAGCTTGTTGGTCGTAAATGTAGTCGCCTACATACAGCAGGTCTGCCGGGGGCAGTTGCCATTGTTCGGCTATCATCAGCAGTGCGGTGGGGTCGGGCTTTGGCGGGGCACATTCCCGGGTTAATACCGTGGTAATGGGAATGCCGTTGTTGTGAATTTTAATGGCCGTGGCTTCCTTGCAGTTGCGGGTAACTATGGCCATGGGCAGTTGGGCTTGTTGTACCCGGGTTACCATGGCTTTGCCATTGTCGAGCCAGTTAGCGGTGCGGGCGTCGTTTAGCTCGTGCTGTAAAATGGCGTTGTGCGCCTGGGTTTGTTGCGCCTTGGTGGGCAAGGTATCGATAAACGCAAGAATATCCTGGCCAGGCGGGCAGCCGATAGCGGCGCGCATTTTGGTAAAATCCAGGGCCGATTCCACCAGCGTGCCGTCTAAATCGAATATCACGCCTTTAATGCCGGTTAGGTTCATGGGTTGCCTGATTAGGTAAGCGACCGCCCAATATACCTCGACCAGTACTTATTGCTCGACATTAAATGGTTTTCCATGGCCTGAAGCACTTGTTCTACGTCGCGGGTTTTAAGGGCCGCCATGATTTGCTTGTGTTCTTTTATACTCTGCTGAATGCGGTTTGGATTTAAGCTTACATTAGAATGCATGGCCATAATAGTCAGACGCTTCTTACACCACATATCTACCGCGCTTTTGTTGTAATGCTTGCTGTACATTGTCCAGTGAAACCGAGTGTCTAAGCGCCGGTAGGCCAAATCGTCAGCATCCGCCATATCGGCAAGTAGCGCTTCTAGTTGCTGGTAATCGTCGTCGGTGTACTCTTCTACAAAAAAGGCCATTAAATACGGCTCAATGAGTTGCAGAATTTCCAGTTCGTCACGCATATTTGCGTACTCGAATTTCGCTACCCGGGCACCGCTATTGGGTGCAATGGTAACAAAGCCTTCCCCCTGTAATTGCTTTAACGCTTCCCGCACCGGTGTAATACTGGTGTCGTACTTTTTTGCCAATGCAGTGGTAACCAGGCGGTCGCCACTGACATACACGGCATTGGCAATGTCGTTTAAAATTCGTGAATACAGCGAGTTGTCATCTGCGATCAATACCGATTTAAACAACTCAGAATTTGTCTCTTGCATTCGTTGCGTTTCTCTCTTGTGCGTCTTGCTATATAAGCGCTTCGGTCAACTCTACCAACTTAGTTTACAGAATAATAGCACCGGTTTCTCTAGAGCATGTCAGGCTTTTTAGTGTCTTCGCTTGCCGTTGCAACCCACCGCTTTCGCCACTTTGCCTTATAAAATCTTCCAAAAATTAACAAACTCAACATTGATTTAACAAAAATTATATGCAATCTTGATAGCGATTGCATACAAAAACATTAATTTTATATTAAGTCAATGCGTGTGTTGCAGCAGTCTAGCCTTAACGGGTGTGTGCAACAGCCAACAACCTTCGACACATTAAGTGAGATTAAGGACATGAAAATAAAAACACCTCCATCATTGGTAACTGGCCTCAGTGCCCTATCGCTGTTTGTTAGCGCCCAGCTGTCTGCACAGTCACAAACCGACAGCGTCACCGCCGAGAACGACGACACTGAAGTTATTCAGGTAGTGGGTATTCGCTCCAGCTTGCAAGAAGCCGTGGCCACCAAGCGCAATGCGTCGGTAATTGCCGATGTTATTAGTTCCACCAACCTTGGTCGATTCCCCGACGAAAACGTAGCCGAATCGTTGCAACGTGTTACAGGCGTGCAAATTCAGCGGGTACGTGGCGAAGGTTCTCGGGTGAGCATAAGAGGCCTTCCCCCAGCGTTTACCCTTACTACATTGAATGAGCAAAATATTGCCTCAGCGTTTGCGCTAGATTACCTTGAAAATGCATCGCGGAATTTTGAGTTCTCAGCCCTGCCGTCGGAGTTTGTCAGTTCCCTGGAAGTGCACAAAACCCCCATGGCATCAATTCAGGAGGGCGGTTTATCAGGTACCGTTATCGTGCGAACCCATAGCCCGCTACAACTGGGCGAACGCAAAATGGCATTTTCTACTCAGGGAGCCTATGAATCGAATTCCGGCGATATTGCCCCTCGCATGTCGGGGTTCTACTCAGATGTGTTTGCAGACAACACCATTGGCGTGAGTATTGGTGCAGCTTACACCGAGCGCAATGCTGAATCGCACTCATCACTGAGTCGTGGCTTTCGACACTCGAGCGATTTCGTGCAAAACCTGCTGTTGTTAGAAAAATTTACAGAGGAAAAAGAGCGTTTGAGTTTAAGTGGGCGCGTTGAGTTTAAACCCATGGATACGCTAAAAGTGTATGCTGACGTATTTTACACCGAGCTCGACAACCTTTCCATTCGCAGCCAATCCGCCTATAACTTTGGCAATACGTACCGTAATATTTCTGATACCAGTGCCGAGCAACTCATCGCCTCTGGTACCACACGTGAAGATGTCAATGGCGACCTTATTACCACTCGCGCAGAAATGACCAACGTAGAGGTACGCCCGGGTGGACGTTTTCAATCACGGAAAGGGTCAACCACGTCTTTTGCGCTGGGCACACAATACGACCTAGACGAATGGACACTAAAAGCCGAATGGAACCACTCTGGCTCAGACCAGCTTGCTGATGGGTTAAACGTGCTTACACGGGGATATATCAGTCAGGCGGGTTACGATTCCACCGTGGGTGATATCACCTCATTGGTATTGTCAGAGACAGCCAGAAATGAGGTGGCAACCCCCGACAACTATGAGTTTTTGAGTTTCTTCGGTGAATTCGGCAGTAAAATAGAAGACAAAATTGACAGTATCAGGTTCGATGCAACCCGTTATTTCGATTCAGGCTTTTTAACTGCTGTTCGATTTGGCGCACGCTATAGTGAGCAGGAGCAACTGGGTATTTCACGTCGCCTTGATGTGAACCGCGACGATTTTGCCCGCATCATGAATTTGGATACTAACGATAACGGCGGTTATGAAGGTGCACCTGTGATTGAGCTTACTGGAGCTGGCAGTGGTGATTTCCTGGGCGCTTACAGTGGCGCGGCATACTTCCCCGATACGTTTCTTCACACCCGTACCCGCGATATTGTTGAATCGTTCAGCCGCAGCGAACTATCTGCCATGGGGCAGATAAGCGAGAATGAAACAGGCGCCATTGATGCCAAAGAAGATATTTTCTCGTATTACGTACAAGCAGATTTCGCCATGCTCGACGACCGGCTTACAGGGAATATTGGCGTACGCGTGGTAGATACCGACCAAACCACGCGAGGCATTGCGCCAGACCTGTCGGCCATTACATTTCAGCCCGACGCCGGTGCGCTTATTACTATTCCAGCCGGTGAGCCTATCGATGTAACGCGCAGCTACTCAGATGTATTGCCCTCGCTAAACATCAGCTATGAAGTGCAGGATGATTTGATAGTGCGATTCGCCGCTTCTAAAACCATGGCACGGCCAGGACTCGCTCAAATATCACCTTCAACCACGGCGAGTAACGTTCCCCCAACAATTAATCGGAACAACCCATACCTTGATCCATTTCGCTCAAATAACCTCGATGCCTCCGTGGAATGGTATTTCGACGACTCCTCAATTCTGTCTGCCACCTTGTTTAGTAAGCACCTTGAGTCGCTCATTGAGCAGGAAACTCAAAACGAAGATCTGGAAATAATTGAAGTATCGTCAGACGGTTCTCAACGCAATATTACCGAAGAATTTATCATCAACTCTTTGGTCAATGGCGATGGCGTCAATTTGCGCGGTGTAGAGCTTACCTTCCAGCACAGTTTTGATAACCTGCCAGGACTTTGGAGCAATACAGGCGCACTCATCAACTACACGTATATTGATAATTCCGAACCCGAGAAAGTAACCGGGGCATCAGAAAACAACTTCAATGTAAGTGGTTACTATGAAGGTGAAAAACTGTCGGTCCGCTTGTCTTACACCTGGCGCGACAAATATCTGCTGTCAGCGGGTGAACAGGAAGGCTTTGGTCGATTTGTGAAAGCAACGGGTATTCTGGATGGCAACATCACCTATAACGTAAACGACAATTACTCAGTCGTTGTTGAGGCCATTAACCTGCTTGATGAACCTACCGCGTCTGTGGATGGCAATGGTTTCCCTGCTATTTATGAAGACAATGGTCGCAGAGTGTTATTTGGCATAAAAGGTAACTTCTAACCCACAAAAAAGCCTTCATTATTTGTCGCTTTTTAGGTGACAAACAATGAAGGCAACCACATGCTCTTTTCTTACTTTATTCTTTCACTTCTATTTGCTGCACCTTACCCACTAAGAACAAATACGCACAACACCCGGTTAATGCCAGCACAGCGATGAATAGCAATGCAGGTTTAAAATCGCCACCACTGACCAGCAACCCAATGATGAAAGGCACAACAACAGCCGACAACCCGGCAATAAAATTAAAGCAACCACCTATCAAGCCTACGTGAGTTTTCGGTGCAATGAGGGACACAAATACCCACGCAATAGAAGCCAGTCCATTACCGAAAAACGCGATAGATAAGAATGCAATAACCCAGAAAGTATCGTCAGTATAATTAGCCCCTACAATACTCATTGTGAGTAACATGCCGGTTATAACCGGTGCTTTTCGGGCGATGTCTTTCGAAACACCCCGACGCGTGAGGTAATCAGAAGTAAAGCCTGATGCTAACACACCGACAAAAGCCGCTAAAAAAGGAATAGATGCAAGGAAACCTGACTTGATGAAATCCAGCCCACGGTATTCCACAAGATAGGAGGGAAACCAAGTGAGGAAGAATATTAACGTGCCACCGAGGCAAAACTGCCCAATGTAAATACCCCAAAGCTTTTTGTGGCCGAACGCGAGTTTCAGGTTACTCATGTTCAACTGAATACGCTTGGCTGCTTTTGTTTCGGTGTCAGGCCGCACACCTTGCGTGATATGCGCCAACTCCTCAGCGTTTACGTTTTTATGATCTTGTGGGTCGCGATAGAACACGTACCAGATAGCAGCCCAAAGAATACCGATAATACCGGATACGATGAATAGTCCGCGCCATCCCACCCACTCCTGAATGCCTACCAGTACGGGCATCAAAAACGCCAGACCGATAAACTGCCCTGAAGTGTACACCGCAATGGCCGACGCGCGTTCGCTCTCAGGAAACCAAGATGTCACTATTTTATTGTTACAAGGATACGAAGGCGCTTCAAATACCCCAATGGCCATTCTGCAGCCAAGTAATGCTGCCAGTGAAGTAACAAACCCCTGTACCAGGGTAGCCAGCGACCAGGCAACCAGAATAAACGGGTACAGTACACGTGCTTTTACTACATCTACGGCAATACCGCCGGGTATTTGTAAGATAGAGTATGTCCAACCGAAGGCTGAAAAAACCAGACCCATTTGTACAGCTGAAAGAGAAAGCTCATCAGACATGGCAGACGCTGCAACAGAAATGTTAGTGCGATCCATGTAGTTAATGACCACGCTGATAAAAATAAGTAGAAGGATGTTGTATCGCTTGTGGGTAGCTTTTGTTGTCATTGTTGATTGTCCTTTTTACCAGTTAGTGTAAGAGCCATCGGGTTTGTGAAGTCTTGGCGGCTCCCAATAGGAAAACGACCGTGTTTTTACCAATGCTTCATTCACGTCTATGCCCAAACCCGGCGTGTCACTTACCTTAAATACATTGCCTTCCACTTTCGGGCGATGGGTAAAGTAATTGTCGTAATCAGAAACATCGCCGTCGTAGGGTGTCAGCTCTAACCAGGATAAATTATTGATGGCTGCACAGAAGTGAATAGAGGCGGCAGCGCAAATAGGGCTAAGGGGGTTATGTGGCATCATATCGATGTAATTCAGTTCACAGAGCGAAGCAATTTTCATGGCTTCGGTGAATCCACCGGCATTACAAATATCAATGCGACCAAACTGGGTAAGCCCCGAAGTCACGTAGGGCGCGAAATCCCACTTGCTCGTGAGTTCTTCACCAATGGCAAATGGTGTATCTATCATTGTGCGCAGTGCAGCATAAGCTGATGGACATTCATCGCGGATGGGCTCTTCAATAAAATCAAGGGTGCCGGGTGGCATGCGTTTTATAAACGACACCGTTTCAGGCACGCTTAAGCGGTGATGGTAATCAATACCCAGCACCACGTCTGGCCCTAGCACGCGCCGCGCTTCGGTTAAACATGCACTGGTTTGAACAATAGACTCACGAGGGTCAAAACACGTTCCCTGGCCAGGCTGGCCGTGCTCTCCGGTGGTAATGCGCAGTGCCTGCCAGCCTTGCGCTTTAAATGCCGATAGCTCATCGATAAGCGCTTCGCCCATGGGTTTGATGCTGGTAATAAACAATGGAATAACGTCTCGTTGCTTCCCTCCCAACAGTTGGTATACAGGCACACCCAGAGATTTCGCCACCAAGTCGTGTAAAGCTATGTCTACGGCAGCAATGGCAGCCGCGAGTACTCTGCCGCCTTCAAAATATTGCCCCCGGTACATTTGCTGCCAAATGGCGCCAATATTGGCCGGGTTCTGACCAATCAGAAATTGCTTAAAGTGGTCGATGGCACCTGAAACTGCCAGTTCACGCCCAGACAAGCCCGACTCTCCCCACCCGTACACCCCGTTGTCCGCTTCCACTTTTACCAAACATACATTGCGAAAGCCCAACCAAAAACAGTAAGTTTCTATCTTAGATATTTTCATTTTAGTTACATTTTTTACTTTAGATTAATCAGATTATATGTAATCCTATTTAAATTGCATACATTTAATTTGGATTAAAATTAAATCGGTGATGAATATCATGATTAGAAAACAACTTACTCAACGCTTCTGTACCCTTTTATTACTGTGTTTTGCGTCGCTCGTTTCTGCAAAGCAACCCAATATCGTTATCATGCTTACCGACGATCAGGGTTATGGCGATATTGGCATGCACAACAACCCTCACCTCAAAACGCCCAATATCGAGCGAATAGCCAAGCATGGGATGGAAATGAAACATTTCATTACCTATCCAAACTGCTCGGCTACAAGAGCCGGGTTACTTACCGGCCGCTATCCCTATCGCACGGGTGTTACCGCCGTCACGCAAGTTGACCATTTCATGCGCGGTGACGAAGTGACTTTGGCGGAAGTGTTAGCGGAAAATGGCTATAAAACAGGTATATTTGGAAAATGGCATTTGGGAGACAACCACCCTATGCGGCCCACTGACCAGGGCTTTCAGGAAGCACTTGTTCATAAAGGCGGCGGTATTGGGCAGGCTGCGGGGCCAGCTGGTAACACCTACTTCGACCCTATTTTAGAACACAACAATGTTTCCAAGCCCTATGATGGATACAGTGATGACATTTTCACTGAAGCGGCCATGGCATTCGTGGAAAACAATCAATCGTCGCCCTTCTTAGTTTATCTGGCTACTAATTTGCCCCACCTGCCTTTGCAAGTACCCGACGATCTAGCAAAACCATATCGCGACATGGGTTTGCATGAAGACAACGCACGGGTATATGGCATGATATCGAGTATCGATTACAACGTAGGTCGGGTTCTCGATAAACTCGATGCGCTCAACCTTACCGACGACACAATAGTCATTTTCATGTCAGACAATGGGCCACGACACCGACGCACGAAAAACGACAGTATTCCTGGTCGTTGGACAGCAAACCTTAGAGGAACAAAAACCAGCGTATACGATGCAGGTATTCGCGTGCCTTTCTTCGTGCAATGGCCGGGTAACATAGCTCCTGGTTCATCAACCGCGCAAATGGGTACCGTGATTGATTTGTTCCCTACGCTGCTTGATGCAGCAGGCGTCAAAAACACGTCTCCCGCACCAATAGATGGGCAAACACTATTACCTCTGTGGAAAAACGATGTGGACTCCCTCGAAGACAGAGATTTCTTCGTGCAAATGCACTACGGCCCGACGCCATTTAAATATATGCATTTTGCTGTCCGTACAAACCAATATAAATTAGTAAGTCCTCACGATTTTCCTCACGGTATTGTGCATCAACCAACCGACCACGAATTATTTCACGTATTGAAGAATTTGGAGTTATACGATATTCGACACGATCCCAGTGAACGGGTAAATATTGCAAGCGAACACCCAGACATTGTCAACGCCATGTTGGAGCGCTATGAACAGTGGTTTGACGACGTTACCGAAGAGCGCGATGCAGCAGGCATTGAAAGAATTAGTATTGGTCACCCCGCGCAACCTATAGTCAGCCTCTCTCGCTTCGACTGGGGTGGGCCAAGGGTTATTTCACGCTTCGATTACGGTGGTCCACGTGTGGTGGAAGACAATCAACTCGGACACTGGCAGGTAAACACACATGCTGGCGTGTACGACATTCGTCTCGATCTTCCCGAGTTGCAATCAGATGGTGAAGCCCACCTTAAGTACGGCAACGTGCATTTGACGCTACCAGTCAAGAAAGGACAGAAAACCGCTACATTTGAGCGTGTTGAGCTCCCACGAGGGCAAGGTAATCTGCACGCCTACATCAAAGCAGGCCGGTTACCTGTGGGCCCACTGTTTATGGAGGTAACCAAATTGTGACCAACCTTTGTTTATCACGATGTTTAGCGCTGCTGACTTTTTTGGCTTTTGCTCACACGTCCCAAGCAACACCCAGTGAAGCAACTGTGCAAGAAGCGGAAAAACCCAACGTACTGATACTTATGTTTGACGACATGCGATTTGACAGCTTTTCGTACCGAGGAGGTCCTGTACACACCCCTAATATCGATGCATTAGCGGCTGAATCGACCCGTTTCGACTATGCAATGAGTACCACAGGACTGTGTTCCCCTTCGCGAGCGGCATTTTTCACCGGTCGTTGGGGACACAAAACCGGCCTAGACGATAACGTTGAACTTTATCACTCCAGACAAACCGCTCTGTCGCCATCGGAAGGTGGATTACTTAAACGCGCCAGTGATAGTGGCTACTTCGTAGGTTATGTAGGAAAATGGCATTTGGGAGCACAGGGCCCGCGTTTACGCGGGGCGGATTTTGTCACCGGTAAGTCAGAAACTGACGCAGTCAAATACAAACCTCGTGTGCCTAGAGACAGAGAGCAGGGCATACTGCGTTACCAAGCTGGTCTGCTTGATGAGAATGATGAAAAACATCAGTATTATCAAACCCTGCCAGGTACGTTCGACGACACCAAAGCGGCGGAGAAAATGCGCAATGGTCAACAGATGCTCCGTGAAGCTGCCCGGGACGGCCGTCCTTTATTCGGTGTTGTGAGCTTTAATCAGCCCCATCCGGCCTACAGGGTGCCAGAGCCCTATGCCAGTATGTTTGACCCTGACACTCTCACGTTGCCAAAAAACCACCTCGCCCCGCGTGTCAACAAACCCATGGCACAAGATGGTATTTGGTGGCCGTGGCACGATGTAAGCCATATGACAGAAAAAGACTGGCGTCAGTCCAGGGCACACTATTACGGCGCCATCGCCATGGTCGACCGTATCGTCGGTGAACTGATAAGCACCGCAAAGGAAGTAGGCATTTACGAACAACTGCACATCGTTTTGCTGGGCGACCAGGGAAGTATGATTGGTGAGCATGGCTTATTTGACAAAGGGCCTTACGCCTATGACGAACTCATGCGTATACCACTTCTCATCCGCAAACCCGGCGCAACACCTCGCGCTATAACCCGTCACGTCTCCATGATAGACGTTGCCCCTACACTAGCGGAATGGATGCAACTCGACAATGATGGAGACGTAGACGGAGAATCGTTAAACCCGCTTATCGAACAAGGTAATCGTGCCCGAAGTGACGCTGACGATCATGCCCTCTATGCCTATGAATGGTATAACGGCGCTTGGTTCGGAGTTCGCGCTATTCGCAACCATCAATACAAGTTTGTCTGGTATCCCAGCGATGAAATTGATGAGTTGTATGACCTTAAAGCAGATCCCTTTGAGCTTAACAACCTGGCGAACAACCCCGAATATCGCCACACAGCCATACAAATGCAAAACCTCATGGAGCGGGAACTCGTCAGAATCCATGATCCAGCAGTAGAGAAATTAAGATTTCAAAAAAAGCGCTACTTACAACAACCAAAATAAGTTGGAGCGCGGACCCTCTCTACCCTTACAGACAATAAAAACACGGAGTATGCTCCTGGCCCGTGGTATATCGCCGCAAAAGGTGCGCCCGCGTTAGGCGCCACTTTTCCTGCGGTATACCCTTGGCCGCCATACCTGTGTGCTACTACTGTAGCGCTGATCAATGGAATCAATACATGCCATTAACTCAGCGTTACCGGTACTTTGTCAATCGCCATCAAATACACTATTTCTTACCGTGAAATAGCCTTCCTCCAACGCGATAAATGTGACGGTAGGTTTTCAATTCGTAAAGCATTGAGGTCCAAATCTAGTTCCGTGTATTCCTGTGCCGGAGACTCCAAGACTCCACCCCACGATGCCAGCCTGAGCCGCTACAGGAATCATTCTCAACATAGTTCAAAAAACAGTTGCCTTTAATACTGTTTATTTATACAGTATTTGAGCATTCAGTAACAATTAAATTTTAAATCACGGAGATCACTATGGCGATTACAGTGCAGTATGTTGTTACACACAAAGGGGCTGAAAAATTGGTGACTACAGATAAAAAAGAGGCCGATCAATACGATAAGATGCTCGATACGGCTGATAATCTGGCAGCCTACATCAACGCTAAGGGCATTAAGCTGGAAGAAGATGTCATTGAAAGCTTGTCAGTGATGCTGGCGAAAAACAAAGACGCCGTTGCCAAACTGCTAAAAGGTACTGCGGCAGAAACACTGTTGGAAGCGGAATCAGCCGATGTTGTTAAACTACAGGCAAACAGCTAGTTATTGCACCATGGGGCGGTGCGCTTAAGCTGGGGTAGTGCTACTCACCACCCCAACCGGGTTTGTGTTAAGCAAGTTTGACAATTGCTTAAAGCTCACTGCGCTTATTGGTGAAGCGGGTAATTACAGAGTGCACCTGGTTCACGGTATCGCGTAATCTCATGCTAGCAGTGAGCGAAGCTTCAGATGCTTGCTGCGTGTCTTTCGCACCATCGGCAATTTCGACAATTTGTTGGCTTATATGATCAGCCACCGAGCTTTGCTCGTCGACAGCAGATGCCATTTCAACGGTTTGGTCTGCAATTACGCTCACCGCCGTATTGATTTCAGCCAGTGTTTTCCGGGTGTCTTCCACTATACGTGTGCCTTCTTCTGCTGAGGCCAATCCGTCGTTCGATACGCGTACTGCCCGTTCTGAGCGTTCAGCCAGCACATCAATAATATTGTGAATTTTGTCGGTAGATTCCCGTGTTTTTGATGCCAGAGAACGCACTTCATCGGCGACCACGGCAAACCCACGCCCTTGCTCTCCAGCCCTGGCTGCTTCGATGGCTGCGTTTAATGCCAGTAAGTTGGTTTGGTCGGCAATGGTAGAAATTAGGCTGGCGGCTTCGCCAATGTCGTTAGTAGACTGCGCCAGTTCTTGAACAGTATTGGAAATTGATGCAACGGCTTCTTTTAGTGCGCGAATGGCAGAGAGCGCTTCATCGGCCTTTTCGTTTCCGGCTTCCACGTTTAGTGAGGCAGAACGGGCACTCTCAGCATTTTTTTCAACCCGATCTGCAACGCTTTGAATAGTGGTCGACATTTGATGGACAGCAGATGCAATCGCCTGCGTGGCCTGATTTTGCTGAAGTACCGCAGCACTGGTGATCTCCGCCTGCTCGTGGGTGGTATTAGCAACGTCGTTTAACCCATCAGCAGCATCTTCTATTCTGGCCAGCGCGGTACGTGAACGGGCCAACTCACACCCCAGCACCAATTTCGCTCTGGAACGGTTGCCGTAATCGTCGAAGTAAGTCTGCGACACCACAGGGTTGGAAAAGCTATTAGGAGAAATTCTTAGCATGTCCTGCCATGAGGTTTTGGTTTTCGCTGCCATCCACAGCCCGCATACAGTAAAGGCTACCGCTGTTGATACAGCCGCTAACGGGCTACCAAGTGTAGCAGCAAGCGCAGATGCTGGTATACCCAACACAAGCACAGGTAAATAATCTTTGATGTAATAGAGCGCCATCTCACCAGCAGAAGTACTCGACTTTCCTTCGCGTAAACGTTTATAGCGATGTTCTGCCCGTGCAATTTGTTCTTTACTTGCCGGCACCCTAACTGACTCATAACCAACGATCAGGCCCTTTTCAAACACTGGTGTCACGAATGCAGAAACCCAGTAATAATCACCGTTTTTACAGCGATTTTTTACCAGCCCCATCCAGATATTTCCCGCTTCCAGTGTTTTCCACATTTCGCGAAACACTCCAGGTGGCATATCAGGGTGACGAATGATGTTGTGGTTCTTTCCGATGAGTTCATCGTAATCATACCCGCTCACCTCTTCAAACTGCTGGTTGCAGTGCGTAATCACACCCCGTTTGTCGGTGGAAGAAATAAGTCTGTAGTGATTCGGGATCTTGTATTGTGTTTGTGTAACGGGCTGGTTATTACGCATAAATTCTCTCGTACCTGTTAATATTCCTTACTTCATGACTGCGAACACAATGGAAGAAGGCCACTATAACCCTCGTACAATTATATACTTTAGGTTAATTGATGTTTATTTATGCAATCATATACTGTATGGGTTGGGAAGACCGCGCCTATAATATAGCAAATTGACCGTTGTAAATTTATAAATAGTTATACACGATTATAATTCACGCGAAAAATTGACGGACATCAATAAAAACAGCCGGGTGGACACTACTGAATTGGAAAATTCAGTGTCACTGTCGTTCCTTGCCCGTCTTGACTATCGATTTGCAACCAGCCATTTTGTACTTCCATTAACGCTTGGGCCACCGACAGCCCCAAGCCCGTTCCTTCCCCAGGTGGTTTAGTGGTAAAAAACGGGGTGAATATAAGTGGCAAATGTTCCGCCTTGATACCGGAGCCGGTATCGTGAATAAACAACTTAACCAGCCCGGGTAAAACGGCAAACTTCACACCAATGATACCCTTGGGTTTGCATGCATCTATAGCATTCTCAATAACTGCATCAAACACCTGTTTCACCTGTTTTTGATTCACCAACACTTCGGGCGCATCACTCAAAGAGGATACGTCGAGCGTCACACTTTCAGGGAGTGAACGAATACACTCTGCAGTGCAGTAGTCAACGAGTGCTTCCAGAGTAATGAAGTCTTTTTCGGTACCCACCGGAGAAGAGAATATCTGAATAGAAGAAACAATCTCGGCAATGCGGTTTACCCCCTCAAGAGAAGAGCGCTCGATGTCCTCAAGCATTTCTCTTATATCTGACAACATGTATTTAAGTTCAATATCGAAGATCTGCCCGCTAAGCTCACTTTGCTGTCTACTAACGGTGTTTTTTACTTCGTCCCAGGCATCAAATACGTCTTTGAGCATGTAGCCCTGAATTTCGCAATTGCTTTTAATAAAACCAATGGGATTATTTATTTCATGAGCAATACCTGCGGCCAGTTGGCTAAGCAGAGTCATTCTATCCACCATGTTTGCATGCTGGTCTATAACTGGTTTTTCCGCGAGGGTGTCAGCCGTTTCCTGAGGGAGTTGTGCGAGCAGGTTGTGATAAATAGCACGGGTTTCACTTAGGGCCTTGCGCAGGTTCTGGTTGGCCAAATAGGCGTCGCGGGAATAGTTATTGAGCATATCTTCAGCCGCCGTACGTGCCAGTTGCTCGCGGCTGAGTTTTCGTTGAAGCACCGCTATTTGATGCTTCAACTTTTCGATTTCTTCACTACTCACACTCTTCCCCATTCACCCGATCGAATGGCGACGACAAAAATGTGTGCACTCACTAACGGGTTTGTTCGGCTATTCTATCAAGTAAAGTCAGCACTTCGCCACTGGCTCGCTCCATTGCCTCAAGTAAGCGATCAGCTTCCTCTTCGTTGCCTTGCGCCGCTGCTTGCATCGCCTGAACACCAGCTCTGTGTACTTCAGCATGCTGCTTTTCCAAACGCTGGAAGGCATCTGAGCGTCCCATCTCGCTGTGCATGTTCTCACGATACCATTGACCCAAACGGCATTGGGTATGATCTGCAAAATCGTTGGGTTGCTTACTGCTCTTACCACACAGTACTGCATAAACCTCACTTTTCCAAACAACATGGTCAAGTTTAACGGTTTGCAAAAAGGTTTGTAGTGATGCGTCGTTAATAGTGTCTTTCATGCTATTCGAATAGCTCACCATTTTTTCATAGTTCGCATTCAAGCCACCTATACCGGTGGATAATTGCTCGTTGTTTTCCTGCAAGCCACTCACCACACCTACAGCTGCTCGGGTCGACTGAATAATTCCCTGTACCAGCTCGGCGACTTCACTGGCCGATTTGTTTGTTTCGTTGGCAAGGGCTCGAACTTCATCGGCCACCACACTAAAACCACGACCGGCATCACCAGCACGCGCGGCTTCAATAGCTGCATTCAGGGCTAACAGGTTGGTTTGATCGGAAATACTGGTGATGGTGGCCACAAATTTATTGATGTTATCTGCGGTGTCAGACAACCCGGAAATACGCTCACTCATTTGGCCCATTTTGCTATTGAGAAGATCCATATCTTTCAGGATATTACTCAGAGTATTTGCACTTTCATTAAACAGTGTACTGATATCACCAATATGTTCTTTTTCTTGGTTAATGTTCATAAAGGATTTCAGAACGGTTTCACGAATACCTGCTACCTGCTGAATAGAATCGAGCATAGATAAGGTTACACCGTTAAAAGTACTACTTGCGGTTGCGGCAGATTCGCTGGCGCGAAGATTGGCTTCGGCCAGCTGTTGCTCAAGACCTTGTACCTGGGCTTCCAGCGCCCTGTTTTCCTTGGCCAGATTTCTATTTTCATCTTGTATTGCTGTTAGCGAAGATTTAAGTACAAACATGCGTTCCTCTGTGATTCCCGAGCTGGTTTCTTACAACCTTACGCTCAATCAATTAGTAATGTAATTATCATTATATAAGTACGATGTGTTTTCACCCCACCACCGCCATACCACAGTAAAGTGATAATTTACTTATCGGCAGCCAACCCCAAAACAATAAGCTACCCAGACAAAAAACTATACACTTAGTTGTGCAACTTGTGGATAACTTTGTGTATTACATATAGAACTGTTTGTGCACAGATCGCTGTAAGGGTTATTTGCACTATGTTTTTAAACTGCGATCAGATCTCTCTGGCCAGAGCGATCGCTAACAACGCAGACCAGCTTGCCCTCACCTGTTACGCACATAAAGTAGACAACGCGTCCCACGGGCTGACACCAAAATCGACCTAATTATGCAACGTAAAAAGTAAATTCTCGCTTGACTATGAAAGATGAATGTGGATCTCTAAAGGCTTGTTACACAAGGCATGCAGCCTGAAAAGACAATTAGCACCCCCAATTTTCACGCAGCGCAAAATCAGATTTGTCAAGGCCCAAACAGAACAAAGCCACTTACCGGCTCAAGAGTTGTCTTTCTGTACACCAGAAAAATAAATTTACCCTGTTGGCCAGTGCGATCAGACAGTTTGATCTCAAATTAGTGGTTTGGGATCATTTTCATTGCGCAGGATCGACGCTCATACCACGAAAGTATGGCTTGTGGACATCTTTTTTTGATCACATACAAAAGTGCGATTGTGACCCCTTTGGGTAAGCGCTTTGCGAGCCTATTCGAGAACGCCGAATCACCGGGCACAAAAAAAGGCCCGAAGGCCTTTTTAAATAATGACGACAGCTTTACTCACCCGCTTCGTAACGTTTTGCACTTGATACGATTTCTTCTTTGGCTGCTTCCGCGTCAGCCCAACCGTCGATTTTCACCCACTTACCAGGCTCTAAATCTTTGTAGTGAGAGAAGAAATGCTCAATCTGTTGCTTCAGCAATTCTGGCACGTCGTTGATGTCTTTAACATCGCGGTAAATAGTGGATAACTTGTCTACTGGCACAGCCAGTACTTTTGCATCCTTACCAGATTCATCGGTCATGTTAAGTACACCTACAGGACGGCACTTAATCACAGAACCACTCAGAATAGGGAATGGCGTCATTACCAACACGTCAACCGGGTCACCGTCTTCAGACAGGGTGTTATTTACGTAGCCGTAGTTAACCGGGTAATGCATGCAAGTAGCCATGAAGCGATCGACAAACATTGCGCCGGTCTCTTTGTCTACTTCGTACTTTACAGGGTCAGCATGGGCTGGAATTTCGATGATAACATTCACTACTTCTGGCATATCTTTACCAGCAGGAACGGCGTTCAGGCTCATGAAATAATCCTTTGGTTATTTTAAACAATGAAACGTTGAACGGAAAAAACCCGACTATTGGGCTTTATCCGCGAAAATTGCGCATAAGTATACGGCGAGTCCGGCAAAATAAAAACCAGTTAAGACCCTTGTCTTAACTGGGTCAAAGATATCTGCCAGCAAATCTCCATTATTTTGCGTCAGCGTAGTAGGTCAGGCAGGTTTCTACTTCTTCTTTCGATCCCAACAACACCGGTACGCGCTGATGAATTTCTGTAGGCATCACTTCCATGATACGCCCATGCCCGGTATTGGCTAAACCACCAGCTTGCTCCATCAGGAACGCCATGGGGTTCGCTTCGTATAGCAGGCGCAATTTACCGGCCTTCGACGGGTTGCGGTTGTCATAGGGGTACATAAAAATACCTCCGCGACACAATACACGGTGAATATCACCCACCATAGCTGCAACCCAACGCATGTTGAAGTTCTTTTCACGCGGGCCATCTGCTCCGGCGAGAAGGTCGCCAACATACGCCTTCATAGGCGCTTCCCAATGGCGCTGGTTAGAAGCGTTGATAGCAAACTCTGACGTTTGCGCCGGTACCTGAATATTCGGATGAGTCAGCAAAAAACCACCATGGGTTTTATCCAGCGTGTAAATATGTGTGCCCTTTCCGGTTGTCATGGCCAGCATCGTGGACGGACCGTACAACACATAGCCCGCAGCCACCATCTGAGTGCCGGGCTGAAGAAACGCGGAAGGGTCGTCGGCGTCCATCCATTGGGGCGCATGAGCAATGGAGAATATGGTACCAATTAAACTGTTAATTTCAGTGTTTGACGAGCCATCGAGCGGGTCGAAGCTCACCAGGTAGTTGCCGTTTGGATTACACGGCACCACCGTGTCTTCTTCTTCTGACGAAATAGCTTTCACATAGCCGGATTCTTTCAGCGTATCTTTTAAAATTTGATTAGAAATAACATCCAGTTTCTTTTGTGTTTCGCCCTGTACGTTTTCACTGAGGGTTGAACCGAGTACACCAGCTAATGCGCCCTGGCTAACGCGGAAAGAGATTTCTTTGCAACCTGCCAGAAGGGTTCGAATCAATAAAATGAGCTCCAGCGGTGCTCCGTCTTTTTGTAACTGCGAATTTAAACGTTTCATTGTGTGCTATAGCCTTGTCTGTTTGTGTAGGGTGAGTGTTCAGCGCTTGTCGCTTTCCTGCAAAAGTTGAACTGAACTCATGTCGCTTGCCGTTTATTATTACCCGGTGGACAGTCGGCACTGACTGGGCCACGGACACGTTTTATAAAGCTGACAAATCAATTGTAACCGCGAATAGCCTTCAGGGGAAATGCCTGATTCGGGTATTGGCGCCCATGGGGGCACTTCTGCTAAAGTAGCCGCCTTAACTGAACACAGGATATTTATGCACGTACACATTCTTGGGATCTGCGGCAGTTTTATGGGTGGTATTGCCGCTATCGCTAAATCCCTGGGCCACACAGTCACTGGTTCTGACCGCAACGTTTATCCGCCAATGAGTACACAACTGGAAGCCCTGGGAATTACGCTTACGGAAGGTTACGATACCTCGCAGTTCGAGCCCGCACCCGATATGGTGATTATTGGCAATGCTATGTCGCGTGGAAACCCGGCGGTAGAGTATGTGCTTAACAGAAACCTGCCCTACACCAGCGGGCCCCAGTGGTTGTTAGACAACCTGCTCACCTCGCGATGGGTGATTGGCGTGGCCGGTACCCACGGAAAAACCACAACCTCCAGTATGGTAGCCTGGATTTTAGAATCAGCCGGATTGGCACCGGGTTTCCTTATTGGCGGTATTCCGGAGAATTTCGGCATTTCTGCTCGTGTTGGAGAAAGTCCGTTCTTTGTTATAGAAGCTGACGAGTACGACAGTGCTTTTTTCGACAAGCGCTCTAAGTTTGTTCACTATCGGCCGCGAACACTGGTATTAAATAATCTGGAATACGATCACGCAGATATTTTCCCTGATTTGGCTGCCATCCAAACCCAGTTTCACCACCTTATCAGAACCGTGCCTGAAAACGGACTCATCGTATCACCAAAGGATGACAAAGCCATGGAAGAGACCCTTCAAAAAGGATGCTGGTCAGACCAGCAATACCTCGGCACGGACTGGCAGGCGAGTTTGATTGCCGCCGATGGCAGTGAATTTGAGGTACTCTTTAAAGGTGAAAAAGCTGGCGTAGTAAGCTGGGAATTAATGGGCCAGCACAATGTAAATAACGGTTTAATGGCCATTGCTGCTGCCCATCATGCCGGCGTAACCACCGCCGATGCCATAGCAGGCTTGTGCTCGTTTAAAAATGTGAAGCGTCGTATGGAATGCAAAGGTATAGTAAACAATATCACGGTTTATGATGACTTTGCCCACCATCCCACAGCAATAGCAACAACGCTGAAAGGATTGCGGAAAAAAGTACGCAATGCGCGTATTATCGCCATATTAGAACCGCGTTCGAATACAATGAAGATGGGTGTACACAAACACACACTGGTTAACAGCTGGCAACAAGCAGATGAAGTACTCGTTTTCGAGCCCGCTGGTATGGATTGGTCACTGGCTGATGCAGTTAAGAGCAGTGTCACCTCAGCAAAGTGTTTTTACGACGTAGAAAATATAGTGCAAAACGTAAAAAACACGGCAAAGCCCGGCGATCACATTCTGATAATGAGTAACGGCGGGTTTGAGGGCATTCATCAACGTATACTCGATGCTCTTCAGCCAAACCCTCAATAAACCATGGAACCACAGGCGATGTTGAAAAAACAAATCACGTTGGCGATCACTGGCGCATCCGGTGCGCCCTACGCGTTGCGGTTGCTGGAAGTACTGGTGAAAGCCGATTGCGATGTGTTTGTTCTGATTTCTTCGGCGGCCAAGGTAGTCTTTGCTACTGAGGAGCGTATCAAGATACCTGCCAGCCCAGACGCTGCCAGCGCCTTTTTCAGCGAGCGGTTCTCTGCTCGGCCAAACCAGATCAGGGTTTGTGGAAAAGAAGAATGGTTCTCACCGGTGGCATCAGGTTCAGCAGCCCCTAAACAGATGGTTATTTGCCCGTGCTCCACCGGCACGCTGTCTGCCGTCGCCATAGGGGCCAGCGACAACCTCATTGAGCGTGCTGCCGACGTGATTTTAAAAGAACGCGGTCAGCTTATTCTCGTAACCCGGGAAATGCCCCTGTCGTCTATTCATTTGGAAAATATGTTAAAACTGTCACAAATGGGTGCGACAATTATGCCGGCTTCCCCGGGTTTTTATCACAACCCCGAACGCATCAGTGATTTGGTAGACTTTGTCGTCGCCCGTATCCTCGACCACCTGGGTATCGACCAAACACTGATGATGAGATGGGGCTATCAACCCACTCCTTAACAATAGAAGGAATTGTCATGCAAGCTTCTGTTAAACGCGCTGTGGTATTGGCATTGTCTCTCACAGCCGGAACAGTTACCAGTTTACCCGCTTTCGGTTGGGGCCAGACCGGTCACCGGGTTACCGGCGCTATTGCAGAAAACCATCTGACGCCAGCAGCAAAAGCTGCAATTGCACGGTTACTGCCCAACGAATCATTGGCAGAAGCGTCAACTTATCCAGATGAAATGCGATCAAACCCCAGTGAATACTGGCGTAAAATCACACCGCCGTGGCACTACGTAACCGTACCAAAACACAAGCACTACCACGACGTTGGTGCACCGGAGCAAGGCGATGCCTACACTGCTTTAAAGGCCTTTACCTCCACGCTTAAAAGCAAAAAAGCCGGCCGCGAAGAAAAACAACGGGCGCTGCGCTTTATTGTACATATCATCGGTGATTTACATCAGCCTTTACACGCTGGTAACGGCACTGACCGCGGTGGCAACGATGTTAAAGTGCGTTTTTTCTGGGAAGACAGTAACTTGCATACTGTTTGGGATTCAAAAATGCTTGATGGCAAGAAGCTGTCTTACACCGAGTGGACCCGCTGGCTCGACAGAAAAATTACAGCCAAAGACATTGATACCTGGAGTAAAGCTACGCCGGAAGAATGGATTGCGGAATCGACACAAATCCGCGACACCATTTACCCTGAAGATGCGAATAATATGTCATATGACTACGTATACGAACATTTGCCTGTCGCCAAACAACGTTTGCAACAGGCTGGCATTCGCATAGCCACATATTTGAATACTATTTTTGCCTCAGCCGCTGAGTAATAACTTAACGGCCGTTGACTTAGTCTACGTCCAGCGGCTCGGGTGAAAGAATCACACCCGTGCTGTCGGCGTACAGATGGTCTTCAGGCAGGAAGGTAACGCCACCGAAGTTTACCGGTACATCTACTTCACCAACACTTTCTGTTTCTGCGTTTACAGGAATAGAAGCCACTGCGAAAATACCAATATCTAAGTCAGCCAGGGTATCAACCTCCCTGACGCTGCCATACAACACAATACCTTCCCAGTCGTTGTCGATGGCAAGCTGAGCAGACGCAGAGTCGATTAGGGCACGACGGGTTGAACCACCGCCATCAATCAACAACACCTTTCCCGCACCTGGCTGAGCAAGAACACGGTCAATAAGGCCTCGGTCTTCGTAGCACTTAATCGTGGTAATTTCACCGCCGAATGAGTACCGACCACCGTAACTCACAAAAATAGGGTCAACGACGTCAACGCTGTCTGTGAATAAATCACATAATTCAGAAGTGTTATAGTCCATAATGGTGCCTTGTTTGCTGCATAAATTGCCATCGAATGTAGCGCTATGCTACCCGTGCTAGCATAGCACTATTCCTCCAATGAAATACATACGCCTGTGCCGCATTGCCAATAAAAACTGTCGGCGGATTGTGTTGTAACAAAGGTTTCTTTTTTCTGTCACTACGCAGTCATACAGTATCTCTAGTTTATACGCTAACGAATAGCGAAGGGGCCAAGGCAATGCTAAGTCTTAAATCCTTGACCAAAGCCGATACGAATCTCTTTTTTTGGCTTTATAAATTAACGCAAAAACGCAATTGCACTGGCATCATTTGGTTGTCTAAAACCGGTGACGGTTACCTGTATTTTGTGATTGGCCTGCTGCTATGGGCATTTGAACCAGAACACGGTGAGCTTTTTCTCTACACGGCACTGATGGCCTATGCACTGGAGTTGCCTGTATACGTTATATTGAAAAAGATGTTCAAACGTCCACGCCCTTGCGACTTGTTGAGCAACTTTACCGCCCATGTTACTCCTTCCGACAAGTTTAGCCTGCCTTCTGGTCATACAGCAGCAGCCTGGCTTATGGCCAGTATGGTGGCACATTTCTATCCGCCATTTGCATTACTCGCGTACAGCTGGGCCGTGCTCATTGGTCTGTCCCGCATTTTGCTGGGTGTGCATTATCCAACAGACGTGATTGCCGGTACCTTGCTTGGCCTCACTATCGCTTCACTGAGTTTATCTATACTGGGGTAGTATGAAAGTACTTTACGGCGTACAGGGGACCGGAAACGGTCATATAGCCCGTGCACGCATAATGGCAGCAGCCTTTCAGCATCGCGACGATTTTCAGGTAGATTTTGTTTTCTCCGGACGGGAAAGTAGCAAGTACTTCGACATGGACGTCTTTGGTGACTACCGGACATTTTCTGGGCTTACCTTTGTTACCCGCAATGGGCGGGTTGATAACCTGGCGACACTCAGAGAAAACCGTATTGGGCACTTCTTTCGCGATGTCAGGCACCTCGATGTATCTGGCTATGACTTGCTCATCAATGATTTTGAGCCAATTACCGCATGGGCCGCAAAGCGCGCCAATTTACCGTCTATTTCCATCAGTCATCAGGCGTGTTTCACTTACCCTGTTCCAAAATCCGGTGACACCATAATTAACGCTATCATCCTGAAGTATTTCGCACCAACACAGGTACAGCTAGGCGTTCACTGGTACCACTTCGACCAGCCCATTGTGCCGCCTTTCGTTGCTGATAAACCTGTATTGTCCCCCAGTAAGGCCCACGTGCTGGTTTACCTGCCGTTTGAGAACATAGACCAAATTCGACAACTCCTGGAGCCACTAAGCGATCAACGCTTTGTGTGTTACCACCCCGAGATAAAAGAACCCTTCGATCAAGGCCACTTGTCGTGGAATCCGCCATCCAAGAAGGGTTTTCAACACGCGCTACAACACTGTAGTGGCGTAATTGCTAACGGCGGCTTTGAGCTTTCCAGTGAAGCCCTGCACTTAGGCAAGAAATTACTCATAAAACCACTGCACGGTCAGTTTGAACAACTTTCCAATGTTTTAACACTCGATAGAATGGGGTTATGCCATACCCTGTTTCAACTGGACACGGATATCGTTGAAGAGTGGCTGGACGCACCTGAAAATGAAGCTATTCACTTCCCCGATGACCCCACGGTACTTATAGACTGGCTAAAACAAGGCAACCTTAACGACACAGGCACATTGTGCGACGCGTTATGGGAACAAGTGCGCTACGGCGACAGGACACGGGAACGATTAATGGCACTTGCAATTTAGAACCGCAATGCCATCATAGCAGCAATTTTAGTCTGTCTATGCGGGTTCGCTGTGCGCAAAAAGCCCTTACTCATTGTATGTCTCGTTGTCCTTATCAATAGCCTCTCTGCCTGTGGCTATCGCGGAGCCTTATACCTTCCCGACGAATCTGAACAAAATCAGAATACAACCGAGCAACCCGCTACTACTCCCGGAGACTCCCAATAATGGATTTTTTCGCTTACCGTGACGGCGTGCTTTACGCTGAAGATGTGTCTGTATCCAGCATCGCACAGCAACATGGTACACCCGCTTATATATATTCCCGTGCCACCCTTGAGCGTCACTGGCGCGCCTTTGACGATGCGTTGGGCAATCACCCTCACCTGATTTGCTATGCGGTAAAAGCCAATTCAAACTTAGGTGTATTAAGTGTACTGGCGAAAATGGGTTCCGGTTTCGATATTGTATCCGCAGGCGAGTTAGCCAGAGTCCTTGCAGCCGGTGGCGATGCCGGCAAAGTGGTATTTTCCGGCGTGGGTAAAAAGCACGACGAAATTCGCTATGCGCTGGAACAAGGCATTATGTGCTTTAACGTGGAATCTGAACCCGAATTGGAGCGCATTAATGCCGTTGCAAAAGAAATGGGGGTTAAAGCGCCGGTATCACTGCGTATTAACCCGGACGTTGATGCCAAAACACACCCCTATATTTCAACGGGTTTGAAAGCCAATAAGTTTGGAATTCCCCGGGAACGGGCCGTTGCCACTTATACACTAGCAGCCAGCCTACCCAATCTCGAAGTCAAGGGTATGGACTGTCATATCGGTTCTCAGCTCACGTCTATTGAGCCTTTTGTGGATGCCCTAAAACGCCTGCTTGCTCTTATTGATGAACTGGCAGAAAAAGGCATTGCCATTTCACACCTCGATGTAGGTGGCGGTTTAGGGGTAACGTACAACGATGAGAATCCCCCTCATCCCCGTGAATACGCAGCCGCCATGGTAGAGCACATGTCAGGTCGTGAAGACATGAAACTCATAATGGAACCGGGCCGCGCCATTGCCGCAAATGCGGGCGTATTGGTTACCGAAGTTGAGTTTGTTAAAGAAGGTGATGAGAAACACTTTGCTATTGTTGATGCAGCAATGAATGACATGTTACGCCCTTCGTTGTATTCTGCCTGGCAGAAGATTGTTCGCGTAGAAGAAAAGTCCGATGCTCCCAAACGCATTTACGACGTTGTGGGGCCTGTTTGCGAAACAGGTGATTTCCTCGGTAAAGACCGCGAACTGGCAATAAAACCCGGTGATTTACTGGCCGTTCGCAGTGCCGGCGCCTATGGTTTTGTTATGGCCTCAAACTACAACAGTCGCTGTCGCCCGCCCGAGTTAATGGTCGACGGCGACAGTGTCATTGTGGTTCGGGAAAGAGAAAAACAAAAAGATCTCTGGAAAGGTGAGCATAAACTTACGTAAACTAGAGGTATTCAAATAAAAAAGATGTGCGCTCAATGCAGGTTCAGTTTTCCAAAATGCATGGTTTGGGCAATGATTTTGTCGTTATAGACAACGTCACCCAGAACGTTTTTTTCTCAAAGGATAAGATCAAGCAACTTGCTGATCGGCATTTTGGCATTGGCTTCGACCAACTTTTGGTAGTAGAACCGCCTTACGATCCTGAGCAGGATTTCCACTATCGCATCTTTAACGCAGACGGCTCTGAAGTGTCACAGTGTGGTAACGGAGCCCGTTGTTTCGCCCGTTTCGTCAAAATGAAAGGGTTAATCAACCGCAATAAAATTAAGGTCAGCACCAAAGCGGGAAAAATGGTGTTGTACCTCGAAAAGGATGGTCAGGTCACCGTAAATATGGGTGTACCTGATTTCGACCCCGCTAATGTCCCTCTCGTTGCGAACAAACAAGAGAAAACCTATATCTTTCGCGTGGAAGAACACACCTTGTTTTTAGGCGCAGCTTCCATGGGCAATCCTCATTGCGTCATGGAGGTCGATAACGTCGATGAGGCAAACGTGCCTGAAATTGGCCCCTTACTTGAGCGCCACGAGCGTTTTCCAGAAGGGGTTAATGTAGGTTTCATGCAAGTCGTTTCACCCGCTCATATTCGCTTACGCGTTTTTGAACGCGGAGCAGGCGAAACCCTTGCATGTGGTAGCGGTGCTTGTGCTGCAGTAGCCGTAGGCCAGGTTCAGGGCAAGTTAGAAAAGGAAGTCAGGGTAGATTTACCCGGCGGCAGTTTACGTATTCGCTGGCAAGGCGGCGATTCGGCATTAAAAATGACCGGACCGGCCGAGCACATTTACGACGGACAGATTAATCTATGAGTGATGTTACCGGCCATTCAAAGAAAACCGTGGCCCTTGAGCCCAGTTACGATGAAGCCTTTGGACTATCAGCAGAAGAAGTCAGAGCGTTTTTATTAAAAAACCCGGCGTTTTTTGCCGAGAACCCGGATATTCTTGAACGCTTGGAAATTCCCCACGAAGAAAAAGGCGCGGTTTCCCTTGTGGAAAAGCAAAGCGAACAACTGCGCAAAAAAGTACGTCACTTAAACTACAAACTCAATCAGCTCATTGGCGTGGCCAAACAGAACGAGAAAATCTACCGCGTTTACACTGATCTCAACGTCGAGCTACTTCGCTGTAAGTCAGTGTCCGAAATTCAGTACAAACTGGAATCGGTATTGCAGGAGCGCCTCGCGCTGCACTCTGTGGTATTGCATCTGTTCAAAGGGCCGCACGCACTCCAGGAACTGCAGCGGCGATTGATTATTGAAAAGCGCTTTAAAACCGACACCTTCTTTTTTGGCCGCTTAAGCCAGCACGAGCGGCAGGTATTATTTGGTGATGAAACAGCGGAATCTGTCGCACTTATCCTTCTTGGCGATACACAAGAGTTAGGTATTCTTGCCGTTGGTTCAGACGACGCCGGGCACTTCACACCCGATATGGATACCCTGTTGCTTAAACAGTTGCAAGAGGTGCTCAATATCACCATGCCAGGGCTTCTGGACTACTGATGAGCAAGGCGGCTGAAAAGCCATCACTGTCTCCGGAATGCAAATTCTGGTTGGACAAATTCTTACTGCACCTTGATGTAGAACGCGGGTTGTCACAACACACCGTTTCAAACTATCGCAGACAATTGCATGACATTGGCTGTTTATTGGCACTTACTGACTGGTCAGGGCTTACGCCCGTTGATGTAAAGCGCGTTCTCGCCACCGCAAACAGAGAGGGGAAACACCCTCGCTCTATCGCCCTAAGGTTGTCGGCTTTGCGGACATTTTGCCAGTTCCTAATCGATCAAAATCAGTTGTTCAGCAACCCAGTAGATGGCATTCAGGCACCTAAACAGGGCCGCCCTTTGCCTAAACAAATCAGTGTTGACGACATGCAACAATTGCTGTCCCAACCCAAAGATGCAGGTATTGAGTGCCGCGACATGGCCATGGCTGAGCTTTTGTACGGTTGTGGCTTGCGTTTGAGTGAATTAACCGGCCTATCGTTAAGTGATTGTCAGGCTGACGGCACCCTGAGAGTAACCGGCAAAGGCAATAAACAGCGCATTCTTCCCATGGGACGCACGGCACAAAAAGCGCTTAAGGCATGGCTTAAAATACGCGGCCAGTTTGCCTCTCCCTACGAGCGTGCCGTGTTCGTCAGCAAACGAGGTACCCGCATTTCCAACCGACAGGTTGCCAACCGCCTTAACGCCCTAGCCCAATCTCAGCACCTTAATCAAACGGTACACCCTCACAAATTGCGCCATTCTTTCGCAACCCACGTATTAGAATCAAGCGGTGATTTACGTGCCGTACAGGAACTGCTGGGCCATGCTAACTTGTCTACCACTCAGGTTTACACACACTTAGACTTTCAGCATCTGGCTAAAGTGTACGACACTGCACACCCTCGAGCCCGAAAGAAGTAACGCTTAACATCAGGAATGCCTCATGCGTTTTTACCGCCCTTTTACGTCTGTCGAAGCAATGACATTCGATTTAGACGACACCCTTTACAACAACGAGCCAATAATACAGCAAGCGGAAGCAACGCTCAGTGAGTATATTAAAGCCCGTTATCCTAAAACGGGGGCAATGACACCGGCACAATGGCGTGACCTGAAACGAGCGTTAATTAAAAAAAATATTGGATTAGCATCGGACATGGGCGAGCTCAGAATGCACAGCCTGCGTCACGCACTGCGTCGTGATATCGCCGACGATCAGGAACGCGAAGCAGCTGCTACGGCATGTTTTAATTGCTTTTACACTGCCAGAAGCAATTTTTCCTTGCATACCGATGTGCATGAAGTGCTTAGCCAGCTTGCAAAGAGAATACCGCTTATTGCCATTACCAACGGCAACGTCGACCCCAAAAGAACCGGCATGACAACTTACTTTCACACGTTTCTACACGCCAGTTTAACCTACAGAGCCAAACCCGCCGCCGACATGTTTAACAAAGCGGCCAGCCTGCTGGCGTTGCCGCCGCAGCGCATTCTTCACGTGGGAGATAACATGGAAAAAGACGTGATGGGAGCCATTGACGCGGGTTTTCAAACAGCGTGGCTGGCGGTAAACCGCCGCATGGACATTCGCAGAGAGCGGGTTACCGTATTGCCCCATGTCAGCCTGCAGTCTTTGCGCGACCTACTACACCTGATACCCAACTAAACCCGTGTTTTTCTCATTGCGCGAAACACTGGTACTGCGTACTAACACCCTGGGTTGCGCAGCGGTTACTTGTCGTCGCTAAGCGCGCTGTCTTCCAATACATTTTGTCGCATGGACTCACAGGGATGCTGGCAACCGGGTCGGCCAACGACTTTTGCGGGGACACCAACAACAGTAACGTGAGGAGGAACACTATCGAGTACCACGCTACCTGCACCAACCTTGGCACCTTCTCCGATTTCAATATTACCCAGTATTTTCGCCCCTGCGCCTATTAAAACGCCCTGGCGAATTTTCGGGTGACGATCACCTGATTCATTGCCCGTTCCACCCAGGGTAACGCTTTGCAGTATAGACACGTTATCTTCAATAACAGCGGTTTCACCAACCACTATACCGGTGGCGTGGTCAAACATTACACCCTTACCCAGCCTGGCGGCGGGGTGGATGTCCACGCCAAAGGTTTCAGAATTTCGGCTTTGTAGAAACAACGCCAGTTGTTCTCTGCCGTGTTCCCACAAATAGTGGGCCATTCTGTGCACCTGAACCGCGTGAAAGCCTTTAAAATAGAGCAAGGGCGTTAAGTAATCCTTTACGGCAGCATCGCGGTCGAATACGGCCTGAATATCTACCACAGCGGCGTCGGTGATACCAGGCTCCAACAAATAGGCTTCGTCGAACACTTCCCGAATCGCCAGCGCCGGCATCACATCGTCTGCCATTTTATTTGACAAAATAAAGCTCAGGGAAGACTCAAAGTTATGATGCGTCAGAATACACGCGTGAAGATAACTGGCCAGCAGCGGTTCATTGTCGGCTATCTGCTGAGCTTCGCCTTTAAGGGTCAACCAGAAATCGTTATTTGTAGAAAGCGCGTGCATGGAATTAGTCCTGTTTGATTGTATCTTCGCTGAATCGCGTCGGGATCATAGCGGTTTGCCAGCATTTAGGGGTGTGACGCGGGAAGCCTACCATTTTCGACAAGGGACGTGGCAATGAGTTTTCCTTATAAGTTATAAAAAACATTCATAACCAGGGTATGCTCACCGTGTTTGCCTTTCAAATACGACTGTAAATATTACACCATTTGTTAACCGAAAGCTCAAAGCTCAGCACAAAAAAACTAACAATCAAAAGCGACATCAATGAGTTACGCGAAATTTAGGTCACTGGAACAACCTTTGCTTGGTTCACAGTACTACCCGTTTCGAATACGTATTGCGGTAGTGCCATGATTTTATGGCTTATTTACGTCACTCACACAGGAGGACATATGAACAGTGATCGCTTTGAAGGTAATTGGAAAGAGCTTAAAGGCAAAGTACAACAGCAATGGGGTAAACTCACTGACGATGATCTGGATAAGATCGACGGCCGTCGCGAAGAACTAGTGGGTAAAATTCAGCAAGCTTATGGGAAGAGCCGTGAAGACGCTGAAAAAGAAGTCGACACTTATATGAACTGACTGCCCTTTGGTGTCAGTCTCCTGCACGGCAAGGTCGCATTTGCGGCTTTGTCTTGCAATTTAACGTTGTTAATCCGGCAGCGGGTTTTTATAAGGAAACGCCATAATCAGTTCCGTCAGCTCCCCTGTGTCGGCAACGACCATCTTGTCCAACAGCAATTTTACCCACTCTTTCGCCTGTGAAGGGCACACGTTTATAGCGTTTGCAATATCTTCTATGTCCGCCTCCTTGTACAAGAAGCGGGCAATCAGTGTTTCGCGTTTGGTTAATTCGAAGCCGTCCTGCACTTTTTTCCAGTCAGGAGCAGGTTTAATCACGAAACTAATAAAGAATACGGGTTCTTCGCCCCTGGCATCGTTCTTCGCGCACAGATAGCTCACCTTGAGTAACAAAATAGCCGTCAGGCTTTCATCCGCCACCAGATTTTTTTCAACATTAGATTCCTGAGGGTGTTCATATGCGCTGTTTACTAATGCAAGTAATTGGTTAAACACCCGGGGGGTGGATAGCACAAGTTTATTCCCTTTCATGTGTATGCAATCACTGTTTTTGAGATAGTATTTTGCACCAGAATTCGCGGCAAGTACGTTTAATTGTCTGTCGCACACAGCAAACGGCGACTGAATATACTCATACACGTTCTGTGCTATATCCCTATCGCGTTTAAACAATTCTTCGTCGCGGAAAAAACGGGAAGCCCTTATCAAATGAGGCATTAAGCGTTCCAGCAAGCTCGTCTCTCGATCTGAAAAAGGGAGCTCGCCAGACGACCGGCTTACACCGAAAAAGCCTTCGTAGTTTTCATCTTTTAATACCACACTAACCAGCGTCTTGTCCGATGCAACTGGTTCAGTCACCTTTTTGCAAAAGGCATCGTGGTAAGGTTGAGTCGAGGCGGCAGCATACGTCGTGTTTACATATTCCCCTTCCAGCTTCGTTTGCACCAACTGAAACACAGGGTCTGTCATAAAGTTTTTCAGGTAGAAGTCAATGGCAGATTCAGGCAAGGGGACACAAGACTTTATTTTAAAAGAAATAATGCTTTCGGTCGCCACGTCCCGCAAGATCATGAAAGCTTTGTTTGACTGAAACAATGTATTGCACTGTTCAAGCACTTTTCCCCAGCGACGACCAAGGGCAGCATCGTAAATTTCAATAACGAGACGACCTAAATCTGCATTGCCGTCCGGGGTAGTGCATTCACCGCTCATCGCTGTGCCTTATGCTAAAAAGACCTACATGGCCAAACCGGGAGACTGATGTAATCAGAAACCAGAATGGAAGAAAATAACGGGTAGATCAGCGACGCAGCCTACTATCTAAAAAGACAACGCCCAGTACACGTTACCTTAACGCGGTAGTTGTCTATCCTCATTTATACTTTAGTTTAACAAATTGCCCGTAACGCTGATGCCGTGGATTTCTCACTGTATAAATTCACAGCTTGGTCTGGCATAATTGCCGGGCTTTAAACACAACGAAACCGGTGACCCCCCTAATGGATGTATCTTTACTGCTCGACGATCTCAACGACAAACAACGGGAAGCGGTTGCTGCCCGCCCATCCAACATGCTGGTACTGGCTGGGGCTGGAAGCGGTAAAACGCGGGTGCTAGTACATCGTATTGCATGGCTGATGGAAGTAGAAAACATTGCACCATTTTCTATACTCGCCGTGACCTTTACTAACAAAGCAGCTAAAGAGATGCGCGGGCGTATTGAACACCTCATGAAACGAAGCCTCCACACCATGTGGATGGGCACGTTTCACGGCCTGGCTCACCGCCTGCTGCGCGCCCACTACGCTGAGGCAAATTTACCGGAAAATTTTCAAATTCTGGACTCAGACGACCAGTACCGTTTGATTCGCCGGATCCTCAAAGCCATGAATCTGGACGAAAAGCACTGGCCCCCCAGACAAGTACAATGGTATATCAACGGCAACAAAGACGAAGGACTGCGCCCACAGCACATCGAAACCCACAACGATCACACACAACAAAAAATGCGCGATATTTACGCGGCATATCAGGAGAGTTGTGATCGCTCCGGTTTAGTGGATTTTGCTGAACTGCTGCTACGAGCTCATGAACTGTGGGCAAAAAACCCAGATATTCTGGCCCATTATCAGAAGCGCTTTCGGGCCGTGTTGGTTGATGAGTTCCAGGACACCAACAACATTCAGTACGCCTGGCTGCGCATGCTGTGTAGCAATGGCACAAATAACATTATGATTGTGGGCGATGACGACCAATCCATTTATGGCTGGCGCGGTGCCAACGTTGACAACATCCATAAATTCCTTAAAGATTTCCCACAACCCGAAACGATCCGGCTAGAGCAAAACTATCGCTCTACCAGCACCATCCTGAAAGCGGCAAATGCGGTTATCACTAACAACAGTGGGCGTTTGGGTAAAGAGCTCTGGACAGAAGGTGCAGAGGGGGAACCCGTATCCGTTTATGCCGGTTTCAATGAACTCGACGAAGCTCGTTTTATTGTTTCTCAGATCAAAAGTTGGTTACAACAGGGGCACGCGCTGAGTGAGAGCGCCATTTTATACCGCAATAACGCCCAATCACGGGTGCTTGAAGAGGCATTGCTACACGAGGGCCTAGCGTACAGAATATATGGCGGCTTGAGGTTCTTCGAACGCCAGGAAATTAAGGACGCCCTCGGCTATTTGCGTATGATTAACCACCCCCACGACGACGCGGCCTATGAACGTGTGGTTAATACCCCCAGTCGAGGTATGGGAGAAAAAACCCTGGCCTCTATCCGGGAAACGGCCAGACAGCACAATTGCTCTCTTTGGCAGGCGAGCAACTTACTCATTGCCGAAGGCGCGCTCAAAGGCCGCGCAGCAAATGCACTGCAGAGCTTCCTCTTACTCATAACCGAACTTGAACAGGCCGTTAACGATTTACCGTTAGAAGAACAAGCCGACAAGGCCATCCGTCAGTCTGGCTTGTACGCCATGTATCAGGCTGAAAAAGGGGAAAAGGCCCAGGCACGGCTGGAAAACCTGGAAGAACTGGTAACGGCTTGTAAACAGTTCATTGTGCCTGAAGAAGCCGATGACATGACCCCACTGAGCGCGTTTCTCGCCCACGCCTCATTAGAAGCAGGCGAAACCCAAGCCAACTCCGACCAGGACGCGGTTCAAATGATGACAATTCACACAGCAAAGGGACTGGAGTTTCCGTTGGTTTTCATGGCTGGCGTAGAAGAAGGTATGTTCCCCAGCCAAATGACCAACGACGAACCGGGCAGAATGGAAGAAGAAAGACGACTTTGTTATGTGGGTATGACACGCGCCATGCAAAAGTTGTTTATTACCTATGCCGAAAGTCGTCGCTTATACGGTCAGGACAAATACCACACCGCATCGCGCTTTATTCGGGAAATCCCAGCCGAGTTCGTCGAAGAAGTGAGACTAAAGTCCACCGTTTCCCGGCCTGTGCACAATCGCTTTAGTCGGGTAACATCTCACGAGAGTTTCGAACAGACAGGGTTTCAGTTGGGTCAACGTGTACAGCACCGCAAATTTGGTGAAGGAATTGTGCTCAACTACGAAGGCGCGGGTGACCATGCCAGGGTACAGGTAAACTTTGATGAGTTTGGCAGCAAATGGCTTGTGCTGGCATACGCCAAACTTCAGCCTGTTTAGTTACTGCCGATATAACCACGACAATAAAAATATTTGGGAAACCGAGGCTTACTCCCATTCTTACTTGAGGCATAACATGCAGCGAAAAGTGCTGGTAATCGAGGACAGTTCCAAGAGTCTGCAGGTCGTATCAAAACTCGTTGCCAAAGCGGGTTTACAGGCCGAGGGCGCCAGTTCATTGACCGAAGCAAAAGCGCGATTTTCCGCATCCATGCCCGAAGACTATCTCTGTGCAGTGGTGGCGTATTCGCTGCCCGACGCGCCCAGGGGAGAAGCCATAGACTTCACCATAGACGCGTTTATTCCAACCATTGTTGTCACCGACCAGACTGATCCGGAGGTCAGAGAGAGTATCCTTAGCCGAGACATTGTCGACTACCTGGTGAAAGAGAACCATCAGGTTTACGATTTTTTAAGCCGATTGCTGGCCAGATTGGACAAAAATAAAAGCTTGGGTGTTTTGGTGGCAGATTACAAGCGCAGCCGTCGCAGAGACATGGTCGCCTTGTTGCGTCGCCACAATTTTCTGGTTTACGAAGCCAAAGATCAGGACGCAGCACAACAAGTACTGGCAGAACATCCACACATTCGACTGCTGTTGGTTGACGAGAGCCTGGATGACAAAAAGGGCATTCACTTTACAGCTGAACTCAGACGAGCCTACGCAAAAGAAGAACTCGCCATAGTAGGTATTACTGCAAAACAATCTGGCACTTCAACGGCATCATTTTTGAAAAGCGGCGCCAATGATGTATTGCAAAGCCCGTTTTACCACGAAGAGTTTCTCGTCAGGGTTATGCAAAACCTTGAGCTTTTAGAAAGCGTTGAAACCATCAGGCGGGTGGCCAACTCAGATTACCTCACGGGCCTGCCCAATCGTCGCCACTTCTTTCACACCGTTACCACCCGGTATCGTCAACTTCCCAGGTCACAATCGCTGGCACTTATCGATTTGGATCACTTCAAAAAAGTCAATGATACCTGGGGCCACGACGCAGGTGACGCCGTATTAAAAACAGTGGCAGACCTTATTGGAACCTTGTTTGCCGATGTGCCAGTTGCCCGCTTTGGCGGTGAAGAATTTTGTATTTACCTGCCCGATATTCCTCACGGGCAAGCAAAGCGTCGCATTATGGCATTTCGGGAGCAAATTGAAGACACCCCCATTTTGTTTAAAGACTCATTACTGGAAGTAACCGCCAGCATTGGCCTCGTTAGCAACGACAGCATGACTCTGGACAATCTGCTTAGCGAAGCTGACAAACTCTTATACCAAGCGAAATCTCAGGGGCGCAATCAGGTTTGCGACCGAGCAGATTGAAATGCCTTGCGTTGTCCGCGGTATACCCGCAGTGAATCGGCACTGAAAACCACCAGCGCCAGCCACACAAACCCGAAGGTCACCAGGCGGTATTCATCCATCGCCTCGTTATAAGCAAATATCGCCAGCACAAACATAATTGACGGGCCAATGTACTGGAAGAAACCCAGTGTAGAGTACATGATCCGCCTTGCCGCTGCGGTGAAACAAAGCAGTGGCGCCGTAGTCACAACACCCGCGGCAAGCAGCAGCGCATTTAACGACAAACTATTGGTAAACATATTACTTTGCTCACTGGCAAACCCAATCCAGTAAACAAGTGCCAATGGTAATAGCATCACCGTTTCAATGAACAAACCCGGCAGTGAGTCCACAGCCACCTTCTTGCGCAACAACCCATACACACTAAAGGTAATCGCAAGCACCAGGGCTATCCATGGAATTTCTCCATACGAAACCACTAACACAGACACCCCAATTACAGCCATCACCACCGCAGCCTGTTGCAATGGTCTGAGCTTTTCCCCCAAAAATATGCGACCAAAAAACACATTGATAAGGGGGTTAATGTAATAGCCCAGACTGGCGTCGAGTAAATGATCGTTGTTAATAGCCCAAATGAACAACAGCCAGTTCGCCCCCAAAAGCAACCCGGCCACGAACAACACTTTCATCACTCGAAAACTGCGCACTGCAGCCACCACCTTGGACCACTGCTTCATAGCCACAACCAGCCCCAACAGAATAACGGCAGACCACACTACTCTGTGCATCAGCACATCCATGGCGGGCAAAACCTGTAACTGCTTAAAATACACCGGGGCGACGCCCCACATGGTATAGGCGGCAATAGCACTGAGCACACCCACTTTCGTGGCGCGTGCAGCCTCATCGGCGGCGTTGTTCAAAACGGACTCCGTTGATAAAACAAGGTTGGAAACGCGCCGCATTGTGAAGGCGCGGCCCTACGATGGCAAGCTCTACGCGGTTTACAGCAGAAAAAGTGTGCCCAGGCCCAGAAATGCCACAAATCCGACAATATCGGTGACCGTTGTCAGAATAACTGAACCACTCAGAGCCGGGTCAATCCTGAGCTTCTCCAAAATAACCGGTAGAAACACGCCCGCTAAAGCTGCAGAGACAATATTCACCAGAATAGCCAGGCAAATCACAACACCCAAAGCGCCATCGGCAAACCAGAAAGAGGCCACGACACCAATAATAATGGCCCAGATCACGCCGTTTAATCCGCCAACTTTGAGTTCTTTCACCATGAGCGCGCGGAAGTTAGCTTTAGTCACCTGCCCCAACGCTAGCCCGCGAACAATAAGTGTCAGAGTCTGACTGCCAGCGATGCCGCCCATACTGGCCACAACTGGCATAAGCACGGCCAGGGCAACAACCTGTTGCAAGGTGCCCTCGAACAGGCCAATGAACCAGGATGCCAAAAAGGCGGTGAGCAGGTTTATTCCCAGCCACAATGCACGGTTTCGCGCACTTTTTGCCACCGGAGAGAACAAATCCTCATCTTCGTCCATACCGGCGGAGGCCATAACCTGCCGTTCGTACTTCTCGTTCACCAGTTCACTGGCCGAAGTCACGTCCAAGCGGCCAATAAGCTTGTTGTTGTCGTCTACCACAGGTACCGAGGCAAACCCTGAACGCTGCACCATCAAGGACGCGGAAGTGGCGTCATCAGTGCCTTTTAACACGGGCATATTCTCCACTGTAAGTTCTACCAGTGGCACGTGCTCAGGTGCGCCAAACACGCGGGTTAGCTTTACCGCTGCAGAAAATTGCCCGGACCGGTTCACTAAAAAAACAGTATCTGCATGCGCGGGCACATCCCGCCGGATAAGGCGTAAGCCGTCGCGAACCTTGGCATTAATGGGCAACACAAGCTGCTCATGACTAAGCCAGTGGCCAATTTCACTGTCGGCAAACTGGGTCGCCTCCCGAAAAAACGCTTGCTGTTGAGTATCCAGGGCCGCAAGTGCGAGATCCATGAGCCTTGATGGCAGCGAATCCATCAACTCAAGTAGGTCTTCTGCCTCGATGTCTGCAAACATGAGCGCCCATTCGCTGTCCGGCGTCGCGTCGATAAGAATTTCCCGCGGGTCGCTGCGCATTTCCACCAGCACATCTGTTTTCCGGTCGCGAGGCAGGCTTTCCCAGGCTGTGATCCTGTTTTCCACCGGCAGGGACTCAAGCAAGGTGGCGATAGAAACATCATCTTCACTTAGCAGCGTGGTAAGCAGCGCTGCACTATCGTCGCTTTGTGGGTCTGACACCAGTTCCTCTATGAGGTCGGGTAACGGTTCAGCCATGCTGGTTCTCCAATCAAAAAGGGTGAACACCCTGACGTTGTCCTATCTGATACGTACCCGTACCGACGGCAATATGATCACGTTGACCATTGTATACGTTGTCAGGCTGATACAAGCCCGACAATTGAGCGAATAGTAGCTTTTTTTTCTGAATACACAACTACCTATCGCAAACTGTACTTCGAAGTTCGTGAATATCACGTGGAAAACACGTAAAATCCCCGCTGATGACTAATGCAACCTCTCCCGCAGCGCCAAATTCTTCAGATAATACCGCATCCACGCCGCTGGAAGTGCTTTCCCGCGTGTTTGGTTACAAACAGTTCCGCGACGGACAAGAAGCGGTGATCAACGCCGTCACCGAAGGCCGTGATGCGCTGGTACTACTGCCTACTGGCGGGGGTAAGTCTTTGTGTTATCAAATCCCCGCGTTAGTTCGTGACGGTCTGGCTGTCGTCGTATCGCCCCTTATTTCTTTGATGCAGGACCAAGTAGAACAGCTAAAAGCGGTGGGTGTAAAAGCCGCCTACCTAAATTCCACTCAGGAACACGATACACAGCAATACGTTCTCAACAGCATTCAGAACAATACGCTAAAACTACTGTATGTTTCGCCCGAGAAGTTGTTATCTCCGTGGATGATGTCATTTTTGCAGCAGCAACATCTGGCGCTGTTTGCTGTCGATGAAGCCCACTGTGTCAGTCATTGGGGCCACGATTTCAGGCAAAACTACCGCGCCTTAGGCACGCTCAAACAACGCTTCCCGCAAACGCCGGTTATTGGGCTGACGGCCACAGCCGATGCTGCCACCCAGGCTGATATCCTGGTGCAGTTGAACCTTACAGACCCTTTGGTTTACAAAGGCAGCTTCGACCGGCCCAATATCCGCTATCGGGTTATGCCGAAATACAAGGCCTTCGATCAGGTACGGGACTATGTAAAGCGACAGGACGGCAGCGGCATTATTTATTGTAACAGTCGCGCAAAAGTTGACGATCTGCACGCCCGTCTTCACCGCGACGGCATTAGTTGTGCCGCATATCACGCTGGTATGGACGCTGACGAACGAGAATACGTACAACGGCGCTTTCTCAACGATCAGATTGACGTGGTCATCGCCACTGTGGCATTTGGCATGGGTATTAATAAATCCAATGTGCGCTTTGTGGTTCATCATGATGTACCGCGCAGTATCGAAAATTACTATCAGGAAACGGGTCGCGCCGGTCGGGATGGCCTTGAGTCTGAAGCACTGCTTTTGTTCGATGAAAAAGACGCTGCCAGAGTCAGACAATGGATTGAACAGGGCGACGCAAACGACAGACTCGATGTGGAAATTCAAAAGTTTGCCTCTATGGAAGCGTTTGCTGAAGCGCAAACCTGCCGTCGACAGGTGTTGCTCAACTATTTCTCTCAATACAGTGACACGGCCTGCGGCAACTGTGATATTTGCCTGGATCCACCAAAACTCATTGACGGACTGGTTATCGCACAAAAAATTCTGTCGTGCATTTTGCGCCTCAATCAGCAGGCGGGCAGCCAATACCTCATTGATGTGCTGAGAGGAAAAGCACTCAAACGCATTCACGAGTCTCAGCATCACACTATTAGCACCTATGGCATAGGTAAGGAGCATCCCGACGGTTATTGGCACAGTATGATCAACCAGCTTATTCACCAAGGGCTGGTTCGTGTTGACCTGACCGCCGGTGCAACGCTGCGCTTAAATGAGAGCGCCCGTGCGGTACTAAAAGGCGAAGTGCCTGTAGAATTAGCCGTACCACGGCTTAGCTTTAAACCAGATCCCCGCGCTGGCAAGAAAACGACGGTTTACGACAAAGCACTGTTCAAACGTTTAAAACACTTGCGAAAAACCTTAGCAGAAGAACACAACGTACCGCCTTATGTGGTATTTAGCGATGCGACCCTGGCAGATATGGCCGCGCGCACCCCAACCACTGTAAACGACTTTCTGGATGTGAGTGGCGTGGGTAAAACCAAGCTGGAGCGCTACGGCGAGGCGTTTTTACATCTCATCCGCGATTATCTCGACAGCGCACTAAACGATTACGCGTAGTCGTAGCGACCGCCTTTTTCCAGTGCCCGCTGATAAGCCGGTCGGGCATGCACTTTCTCTACCCACTTGGCCACCGCCGGGTACGCATCAGCACGCCCCATTGAGACGAGGGTTTCCAATGGGAATATCATCTGCACATCTGCGCCAGTTGGTTCCGTACCTGCAAACCATTCATGATTTTTCAAATATGATTCCGTGTACTTCATGCTCTCTTTGAGATTGGGCCCGTAGTATGCTTCGGTTATACCGTCGAGTATTTTCGACGCCAGGGGCCTTAGTAACCAAGGCATTTTATCCTTCGCTTTAGAAAATACTAATGCTGCCACCCGAGGTGGCATCAACGAACCTTCAGCAAAATGCAACCAGAACCAGTATTGCTGGCGAAGCAGGGAATCGTCAGCTGGTTGAAAGCGCCCTTCACCGTAGGAGTTAATGATAAACTCAACAATGGCGCCGGACTCCGCCAAACTACCGGTATCTGTTGTTAATACCGGCGAGCGACCTAATGGATGAATAGCTTTCATTTGCGCTGGTGCAAGGCCTGTTTTAGGATCCCGCTGGTAGGTTTCAAGGTGATATTCTACGCCGAGTTCTTCTAATAGCCATAGAATACGCTGGGAACGGGAATTGTTAAGATGGTGAACGGTGAGCATACAGACCCTTTGCAAAAATACGACGACGCGAGACGCGACATGCTGTTCCTTATACGGGACAGATGCCAAAACAGTTCACTCTGAAAGAGGATATGCCTGATGTTACGGTTTGACTGCCACCAGTTTGCACAAAGCGCCCAACTACAAGGTAACGCGATAGTGCTTTCCCTGCCCCTTCCCCACTCTCCAGCGGAAGCAAACAGACTGATAACGCAGTTTGCTCAGGCGTTCGAATGTAAATTGCACGCCCCCGACTGGGGCGCAGATCGTTTACAGGTGCTTTTCACCTGCCATCAGCAACAATACCTTTTTCATATCGAATGGCTTTGCGAAGCTATTTGGATAGAACCTGTTGGCGCTAACGATGAGAAACTCACATTGCTTTGGGAACACATTACGGCCAAATAACTGTCAATTTCATTAGAACCTGTCAGCGCTCCTGCACTGCCGGATAGCCATCATCCGTTATAGGTCAGAACAACTCGTGCTATAGTAAGCATTTCAACGCTTGTAAAATGTGAGGTTAACCCCACATTACGGTGGAATTAGCAGCAGGTATAGAAGTGTAATGACCACTAAGCAACCCAAATACGAATATGTCAGCTCAGCCAAACTGCCCACCCGTATGGGCGAGTTCCGTATTCATGGTTTTGTCGAACTCAGCGGGCAAGAGCATGTTGCGCTGTCTTATGGCAGCTGGAACGAAGACGATACTGTACCTATTCGTATCCATTCAGAATGTCTCACTGGTGACGCCTTGTTCAGCACCCGGTGTGACTGTGGCTTTCAGCTTGAAAAAGCCATGCAAAATATAGTCGATCACGGCTTCGGTGTAATTTTGTACCTTCGTCAGGAAGGCCGAGGCATTGGCCTGCTAAATAAAATTCGCGCATACAATTTACAAGACAGTGGAATGGACACGGTAGAAGCGAATGAACACCTGGGTTTTGACGCTGACTTGCGCAGTTACGATATCTGCAAAGTGATGCTAGATACGCTTCACATTAAAAATGTAGAGCTCATGACTAACAACCCTCGTAAGCTCAAAGCACTTACCGAACTCGGCATCAATATTGTCGCCCGAAAGCCTATCGACCACGGCATGACAAAAGACAACAAACACTACTTAAAAACAAAAACGGAAAAACTCGGCCACGTTTTCGACCCTCACATGTTCAAGTAGTGCCGTTAACTGAACCCTTTGGCAGGAAAGCGTTCAGCTCAGGTTAATTTCTCCCGGTCTATAACGTGTCATATCATCACATAATCCAGCGCGCCATTGGTTGGATAAGGAGAGATCATGACACGTTTTACCACCGCAGTATTAGTGACAATACTGGCAGCAAGTACCGTGACTCCATATGCTAACGCCGGTTCTGACACGCAATATGAAACCCAACAGGATCACGGGTATTCCGACGCTGAACTCGACAGTTTACTCGCCCCTGTTGCCCTTTATCCCGACACCATTCTCACCCACATTTTAATCGCCGCGACGTATCCGCTGGATGTCGTTGCAGCTGACCGCTGGCGCCAAAAGCACTTGCATCTTGATGCCGAAAAAGCCAGCCAGGCCGCTGACGCATTTAGTTGGGACCCAAGTGTCAAAGCCCTGGTACCCTTCACGGATATTCTGCGAACACTAAGTGATGATTTGGATTGGCTACAGGCACTGGGTGACAATGTACTCATTAGCCAAAGTCGGGTTCTCGCTCGCGTTCAGGTTTTGCGTCAACACGCCTTAAACGCAGGTTCACTGGTGAACAATGAGTATCAGCGCATTGAGCGCGACAGAGATATCATTGTTATTGAACCCGCGCGAAAAGAAATTGTGTATGTGCCTTTCTACGACACCAGGGTTGTTTATGGGCGCTGGTGGCACCCGGTGGCGCCGGTGTACTGGTATCACCCTGTCCATTATAGGGTAACCGGGGCGCCAGGTTTCTATTGGAGCCCAAGTGTGCGCCTGTCTACCCACTTCTACTTTGGCGGAATTCACTGGCAGAATCGCCATGTAGTGATTACCCGCAAACCAGTTAGGCGCTTTTATTACGGCAACGACATTAAGCGGGTATACAGCCGCGACTACCAACCGTGGCAGCATCGCGCCGATCATCACAGAGTAAGATATTCAAACACTGTGTTACGGGCGGCGCCTAAACGGTATTCAACTGCCACGGTTACGCGCCAGGTTAACTACACGCCCCAACGTCCGCGCCGGGTCACCGTAAACACAACCCGTACCGTCACGACTGAGCGCCCGCAGTACACCAGGCCCAAACCCTTGACCACTAATGCTCGCCACGACGTGGTGCAACGCAGCGACTACAACCGAACAAAGCCGGTTTCCACGCCACCAAAACGCGATAAACCAAGTACGCGCAATTATGCCCGTGGTCCCAGCCGTGAACGCACTCAGGCAAAACCTCGTCCCCGCAACCGCGATTAACCTAACGCGGTCATAAAGGCATCGACAAAGCGCCTTGGTGATGCCGGGTCGATGTTGAAATAGAGCGACGGTTCAATGAGCTCCAGCTCCATAATGGCCCAGCTTCCCGCTGCGTTTATCAAATCCACCCGGGCATACAAAGCGGGGGCTGGCATAGCAGTCAGCGCCTGCTCGGCCACACTCAGCATGGCGCTATCCGGTGTAAACGCAGATAAACGACCACCGTGCTCTTCTTGCACGCGAAAATCGCCTGATTTAGGTTGTTTCAACAACCCGTGACTAAACGTTCCACCAAAGAAAAACAGCGAGTATTCCCCCTCCTCCACTATTGCCTGAAGAAAAGGTTGAACCATGAACAGCCGATCTGAAAATATCGACCCAAGTGTATCTTCCATAGCGGCGACCTGTTCCCGGGTTACCCGGAACGTATCATCTGAATTCGCACTAAGTGCAGGCTTAACGACCAGTTCATCTGTATCGAAATAGTTGAATTGCTGTGCAAACCAGGCAGCGTCAAAAAAACGCTCCCAACGGGTAGGCACTACGGGAACACCTCTTTCCTGGAGTGTGGTTAAGTAGGTTTTTTCAATATTCCACAACATCAATGACAACGGATTGTGTAATCTTGCCGAAGACGCTTCGATATTGTACAGGCATTGTTTGAATGCTTCCGGCGATTGCTGGTAATCCCAGGTACTTCGCACGATTACATGGCTGTAGTCATCCCAGTTAACACCTTCGTTGCGCCAGGAAATCGTTTCAACCTCATAACCGTGTTCATTAAAATGCGGGATGAGTAAATCATCGTATACATAGAACGCTTCCGCACTGTCGGCGTCCATGGATAAAAACGCAATAGGTTTCACAGGTCAACTCCTTAGTAATCGATCACCAGCTGGCCTTTCTCTACATGCATAGCACGAGGAACGCGATTCCCAATAAACGAAAGATTCAGCGAGCGAAAATCCAGCAGCAGGATCATGGGTGCAGATTGTCCCGTCAACTGTTCAATCCATCGACGTACCTGAGCGTCGTCGTTTAACGTGCTTTCTGTTAACGTTACGTCTTCGAGCATTGGCCGAATAATTTGCAACTCTCCTTTTATGCCGTCGTAGTAAATCTTACCGCTAAGGGTGGCATTGGCTTTCACATACTGGCTGCCCTGCGTAGCATCGATGTCTACATTCACGGCAACTTGATTGTTGTCGCTCAGGGTAATAACGGGGTGGTCGAAAACCGCTTTTATACCCTGATAATATTGAGTTTGCGGAAATGCCATACCTATGAATTGATTGAGATCCTGTTGCGATAGCGTAAACGTAAAAGCCTGTGAACCGGGAATGCAGAAGAAGTAAGCTAAAACAATAAAGGGGACGAAAAACCGTTTTTGTTGCATAGTGCCTCACAGTCAGTATAAGTGACGGCATAATAACACACGTCAGTAGCCTGACGGATAAAAACAGAATCTAACGGAGGACTGACAGGTGTCAGCACTGTACGCGGAAATAAAACGTCTCCTCGCCTTGGAGCTATTTACCTTATTTGACCACCTCTTCACTGTGGGGCAGATCCTATTAGTGCCTTTGCTTCTGTGGCTAGGTTGGTGGCTCATCGACAAGTTGGCCCATTTGGCTACGTACCGGCTGCGTAGAACAGGAGCCAGTGCAGATACAGTGCATTTGTTCAAACGTATTTTCTATATCTTTGCCGTGGCAGTACTCATTATTACCACACTGGAATTTCTCAATGTCCCATTGACTGCGTTTGCGTTTCTCTCCGGTGCCATAGCCATTGGCGTGGGGTTTGGTGCACAGAACATTATCAACAATTTTATTTCTGGCTGGATCCTCATGTGGGAACGTCCCATCCGCATTGGTGACTTTCTCGAAATTGACAACTATCGGGGCACGGTAGAGGCGATTAACACCCGTTCCACCCGCATTCGACGTATAGACGGTGTACACATGCTCATCCCCAACAGTAAACTACTGGAAAACAACGTTATCAACTGGACGCTGATCGACCGCCTCACGCGTACCTCGGTGAAAGTGGGCGTGGCGTACGGCTCACCTTGTCGAGAAGTGGCGCGGCTAATTGAAGAAGCGGTAGAAGTGCAGGATTCGATTCTCAAGGATCCGAAGCCCGTGGTGATTTTTGAAGATTTTGGCGACAATTCCCTGGTATTTGAGGTGTATTTCTGGGTAAATGCCACCGTAGAACGCGACTTGCGAAGAATACGCAGTGACGTTCGCTACGCCATTGATGACCGGTTCAACGAGGCCGGTATAGTGATCGCCTTCCCTCAACGAGATGTGCATATAGATGGAGCGGTTACGCTACTTAGGAACAAAAAGGAATCAGGCTTATGAGCGAATCAGCTTTTTTGTCTGCACAAGTGATTTCCTGTGACGGCACCAGTCGACCACTGAAACAACACGAACTGAATTACACCTGCCAGAACAACGAATATCTCTGGCTACACGTGCAATGCGATGCGCCAGATGCGGACACTGTGCTCTCGGCCGTGACACTGGATGACGGCATAGCAGATGCTTTGTGTACACCGGAAACCCGGCCACGGGCGATGCACATTAATAACGGCGCACTCATTTACTTGCGCGGCATAAACAGAAACCCGGAAGCAGACCCAGAAGATATGGTGTCACTGCGCGTATGGTGCCAACAACACCTCGTTGTTACCGCCAGACGCAAGCACCGCCGGCTGGTGTCCGTTCAGGAATTGCAAGACGCGGTAGTGGCGCAAAAAGCGCCTCCCACCCCCAATAGTTTACTGTTAGACATTGTTACCCGGGTTGCCGACAAAATTCACGATACCGTGGATGAAATTGACGACGCCCTGGTGAGTTTTGAAGAAGACATTAATTTAGACAAGAAAGACAGACAAACGCTGGCCGCTCTTCGCAGGCAAGCAGCGTCTATCAGGCGTTTTCTCGCCCCCCAGCGAGATGCCCTCGACGCGTTGTTTCGGTTTCCACAATTTCTGCAACAAGACGAAGCATTTACCCTACGGGAACAAACTGACCGCATTACCCGTTACGTAGAAGATCTCGATTTAGCCCGTGAACGCGCTGTGGTATTGCAGGATGAGCTGCGAAACCGCGTGGCAGACCAACAGGGTATGCGCATGTATGTGTTGTCTATGGTCACTGCTATTTTTCTTCCGCTGTCGTTTCTCACCGGTGTGTTTGGAATGAACGTGGGCGGCCTGCCAGGCACGGATTCACCTACAGCCTTTGCATACCTTATGGGAGCGATGGGGATCCTGGCGGTGATCATGCTTATCGCCATGCTATGGCGACGCTGGCTTTAAGTTAAAACGGATTGACCGCATACCCCTGGTTGCTTAACCGGGCGTGTGCCGTCATCGCTGATAAGTCCATCTCAATACCATCAATTAACATATCTCTGGTGATATTTTGCGCCGCAGCCGACTGGCCACACACCACCACTTTAACCCCTTTGTCCATGAGCGCTTTTAACAACGGAATATTGTCGTTGTTGCCTGTCTTACGAGTTCTAAAATACTGATTGTCCAACATATCCAGGGTGGCTGACCCGTGAACCACCAGCGCAAGCTTAATATTTTCGAGCTTAACGCCATGGGCCACGTGCATATTAATAAACCGTGCCAAGGTATCGTACCGGCGGTTTAACTCACCGTTCTCTGAGCCCCGGGATACGTCAAACGCCACTTTGAACACGTGTTGCCTGGAAAAGGAGATACCATCGACCTCAGCGTGGCGGCCATATTCACTAAATACAGGCCCGGCTTTAAAATCCTGTGCCTGGGCACATGCTAAAGAAACGAGAAAATACAACCCCAACACTGACCAACCAGATGACACTAATTTCACGATAGAATCCTTTTGTCTTAATCTGCTGAACCGGCCTCCATAAATAGCAGAAAGTAATGCGTAATAATACAGCGGGTTGCAATTAATGCCTCGGAACTACGCGCCACCTGTTTCCTGGGTATCGCCCTGAAGCCCCTTTAGATGAGCAACCACACTGCGTCCCAGAGCGCTGTGGTTATAGCCCCCTTCAAGGGTACTCACTACCCGCCCGTGGCAACACGCATCAGCCACCTTTCGGATTTCAGAAGAAATCCATTTGTAATCGTCTTCCCGCAATCTAACGTGAGCCATGTGATCTTCGGCATGGGCGTCAAATCCAGCGGAAACCAATATTAGCTCCGGTTTGTAATTTCTAAGAGCGTCAAACCAGTAGGAAACTCTTTCTCTGAATACTTCACCTGTTGTACCTGCGTCCAGTGGCACGCCCAGAATATTACTGGCCGAAACCGGGGCCCCACTGTGCGGGTAAAACGGATGCTGAAACGACGAACACATCATTATTTGTTGGTCACCACCAATGATGTTTTCCGTACCGTTGCCGTGATGAACGTCAAAGTCCACAATGGCTACCCGCGCGAGCTCGTGGTACGTCAACGCGTAGCGGGCCGCTACTGCCACATTATTGAAGTAACAAAACCCCATGGCAGAGGCATATTCAGCGTGATGTCCTGGCGGCCTGACAGCACAAAATGCCTGTCGGTCTTTACCGGCCATTACCCAGTCAACCGCGTCAGTGCCCGCACCTGCAGAATACAGCGCAGCACTTAAGGTAACGGGCGTCATGCCGGTGTCGTCATCAACCCAAATCAACCCGGATTCCGGGGCGCGCTGAAAGATGCTGTCAACGTAGTATGGATCGTGTGCCAAGGCTAAATATTCTCGCTTGCAGTGCTGAGCGTCCTGATGTTCAACGGTCATTTCCAGGCCGGAGGCCAACAGTTGGTCGTCAATGGCGTATAGTCTGTCGGGGCACTCGGGGTGATCATGCCCTACATCGTGTTTCAAACAATCTTTACCGCGAAATATCCGAATGGTCACTCGCTCTCCTCCAGTTTGAGTTCCAGCTCCACTTCACCAGGATCATCGGAGAACATCCGCTTAAAACCGGCCTGCTCAAAAATGGCTATCATGGGTTTATTTTCCGCCCGAACATACGCGAGCATACGCCGCAGTTTTCGCTGTTTCGCGATGTCGATCAGCCGAGCCAGCAGTAGTTTAGCCATGCCTTTACCCTGCTGGTTTTCCCGGGTAACAAAAGCCGCTTCACAGGAATTATCGCCAGGGTTGTAGTAAAAACGCCCCACCGCATGGATCGTGATACGAGAACCTTCCTGACGCACAATACACAAGGCGGCATCAGTGCGTTGATCAACACTGACTAAATTACAGGATTTCTCCCGCGACATTTGTTTCGGGTCATGGTTATAGCGCAAGCGCAGGGTCTCTTTGGTGTGAGAATAGAAAAACTCCTGTAACCGCCGCTCGTCGGCCGGATTCAATGGTCGCAGATAAAAGGTTTCACCTTGTATTACCAGCTTCTGCAACTGAATAGCCCCTAATTCGGCGATATCAGTGGGGTATTTTTCCTGATAGTGTGGCACCCAGTAATGCTTGCGCACCTCTTCGAGCAACTGTGAGCGAAACTTAGGGTGTGCAACGCGGATAAGCTCCAGTGCCCGCTCGCGAATACTCTTGCCCCGCAGTGAGGCCACGCCGTACTCGGTCACAATGTAGTGCACGTTGCCACGACTGGTGACTACACCTGCTCCCTCGGTGATACAGGGTTTGATACGCGATACGGTTTCGTTTTGTGCAGTGGATGGCAACGCGATAATAGGCTTGCCACCTTTGCTAATGGATGCCCCCGTTACAAAATCAACCTGCCCGCCGATACCACTGTAAAAGTCGTAGCCCAGGGAATCGGCCACCACCTGACCGGTTAAATCGACTTCTAACGCACTGTTAATGGCCACCATTTTTTCGTTCTTGGCAATGTTGGTGGGCTTATTAACATAACTGGCCGGGTAAAACTCAATGTGCGGGTTATTATCGATGTAGTCATACAAGCGCTGGGTACCAATGGCAAAACTGGTAACAATTTTTCCCGGATGAAAAGTTTTTTTCCGGTTGGTGATTGCCCCCGATTCAATCACTTCGATAATACTGTCGGTGAGCATCTCGCTGTGGATCCCCAAGTCCTTATGGTGTTTAAGGTACTTAAGAGTGGCACTGGGAATTTTTCCAATGCCAAACTGCAGCGTCGAGCCGTCTTCTACCAACATGGCCACGTACTGGCCAATGCGCTCTGTAATGGTATCGATGGGCGGTGGCGGTACCTCAACTAAAGGTTCGTCGGCTTCAATACACGCCGTAATTTCATTGATGTGAATGTACGAATGACCGGACGTACGGGGCATACTTGGGTTAATTTGGGCAACCACGATGTCTGCGTGCCGCACCGCAGACATGCAAATATCGACGGACGCACCCAGCGAACAATAACCGTATTCGTCAGGGGGGCTTACATTAACCAGCACGGCGTCCAGGGGTAGCGTTCCGTCAGAAAACAAACTGGAGATTTCTGATAAAAAACACGGGGTGTAGTCTGCCCGGCCTTCGTCTACCGCCCGGCGTACTTCCTCACCGCCAATAAAGAATGTATTCACCTTGAACAGCTGACGGTGCTCTTCTTTGGCCCAGCGGGTATCACCCAGTGCCAGCATGTGCACCATTTCGATATCAGTAAAACCGACGCTGTTATCAATTAAGTCCTGGATGAGGGCATGAGGCACAGACGCATTTCCCCCAACGAGCACTCGACATCCGGATTTTATCAGTTGATGCCAAGCAGGCTTCGGCGGTAATAACACGCTCATCAACACCCTCCATTGCTCTGTTCAACTCGTAGTGTTCCCTATTCTGACACAAGATGAACATCCCCGTGCATGTGTTCGACCAAAGTCCCACGAATTTTCCTTAAACAGCAAAGCGCCGTTCATATGGAACGGCGCTTAATTTCACATTTACTGTACCCTCAAAGGCTTATTCTTCGTCTGTCTGGCGCTTAGCGCCAAACCATTTCACCACCATCACATAGAACATGGGTACAAAGAAGATGGCCAAGAAGGTAGCTGCAAACATGCCCCCCATCACCGCGATACCTATAGCATTCTGACTTTCCGCACCAGCACCGGAAGATATGGCCAGCGGAGTTACACCCAAAATAAATGCCATGGAAGTCATCAGAATAGGACGGAAACGCTGCTTGGCGGCAGTTGAAACGGCTTCTAAGAGGTCAGTACCAGACTCGTACTGCTCCTTGGCAAATTCAACAATGAGGATCGCGTTTTTCGCTGCCAACCCAACAGTGGTAAGGAAGGCCACCTGAAGGTAAACATCGTTTGGCAAACCAAAAATCCACGCTGCGGCAACCGAACCCAAAATGCCCAAGGGCACCACCAGCATAACAGCAAAAGGAACCGACCAGCTTTCATAAAGGGCCGCCAGACATAAAAACACCACCAGAATAGACAAGGCATACAACATCGGAGCCTGAGAGCCGGCTTCCCGCTCTTCATAAGAAAGGCCTGACCACTCTACTCCAAAACCAGGTGGTAACTGCGCTACCAATTTCAGAGCTTCATCCATTGCCTCTCCTGACGATACGCCCGGAGCAGGACTTCCCTGAATATTCACTGAAGACACACCGTTGAACCGCTCCAGTTTTGGTGAGCCATAGTTCCATTCAACACTGGAGAAAGCACTGAATGCCACCATGTCACCGTTGTCGTTTCGCACAAACCATTTGTCGAGATCTTCAGGAGCCATTCTGTAGGCAGAATCAGCTTGCATATACACCCGCTTTATGCGGCCTGAATCGATAAAGTCATTCACATAGGAAGACCCCCAGGCAATACTCAGCGTATTGTTGATATCACCAAGGGACAAGCCCAGCGCCGACGCTTTTTCACTGTCGATGTTAATTTTGAACTGCGGGACATCACTCAGGCCGTTGGGGCGCACGCCTACCAGTTTGGGGTTTTGTGCGGCCATACCCAAAAATTGATTCCGGGCATCCATCAGTGCCTTGTGACCGTTGCCCCCACGATCAACCAACTGGAATTCGAAGCCTGTGGCATTCCCCAATTCGCGAATTGGAGGGGGCAAAATTGGAAATGCCATTGCGTCCTGAATCTGTCCTAACGCACCGTAAGCACGGTTAATAATGGAGAATGCGCTATGCGCTTCATCGCGCTCTTCCCAGTCAACTAGGTGAACGAACCCCATCCCCGCATTCTGCGCTGCACCGGCAAAGCTGAAACCGACAACGGTAAACATATCCTCGACGGCTTCGCCATTATCAGTAAGGAAAAAGTCTTCAACTTTTTTCATCGATTCCAGTGTTCGTCCTGCAGTGGCGCCCGGTGGAGCATTTACCAATACCATGATGCTGCCCTGATCTTCATTCGGCAAAAACGACCCCGCCAAACGCGTGAAGATAAACATCATGCCGCCTACCAGTAAAAAGTACACCAGAAGAGAGCGCTTTATTCTGCCAGCCATGCCTGTTGCTGCGCGCTCATAGCTGTCCCGACCTCTATTAAAGTTGCGATTAAACCAGCCAAAAAAGCCGCTATCGCGCTTGTTCATCACGTCTTTCTTGCGCAACAACACTGTACAGAGTGACGGCGATAGTATAATGGCCACCAACACAGAAAAGGTCATGGCAGACACAATGGTAATAGAAAACTGACGGTATATTGAACCGGCGGAACCGGCAAAGAACGCCATAGGAATGAATACCGTGGCAAGTACTACCGCAATCCCCACAAGCGCACTGGAAATTTGCGTCATGGATTTTTTGGTGGCTTCTTTCGCAGACAGGCCTTCTTCTTCCATGATACGTTCTACGTTTTCCACTACCACGATGGCGTCATCAACCAATAGGCCAATGGCAAGAACCATGGCGAACATGGTAAGTACGTTTATGCTAAACCCACAGGCATACAATACAGCGAATGTGCCCATTAACACCACAGGCACCGCGATGGTAGGCACCAGAGTGGCTCGCCAGTTTTGCAAAAACAACAGCATGACGAAAAACACCAGCACGATGGCTTCAATAAGTGTTTGAATGACCGATTCAATGGAAAGCTTAATGAAAGGTGAACTGTCCACCGGATAAACAACTTCTACGCCTTCGGGTAAGTTAACTGCCAATTCTTCCACCCGGGCTTTTACTCGCTCAATCGTGTCCAGCGCATTGGCGCCAGTGGCCAGTGACACAGCCATACCGGAGGCCGGCTTGCGCTTGTAACGGGTAATATAGGAATAGTTTTCTGAGCCAAGCTCTACACGGGCCACATCTTTCACGCGTACCTGGGAGCCATCGGTATTTACCCGCAAGACTATATTTTCGAAGTCTTCCGCGGTTTGCAAAATAGATTGGGCGGTAATGGTGGCGTTGATTTGCTGCCCCTCAATGGCAGGCATGCCCCCCAACTGACCGGCTGAAATGTCAGTGTTCTGCGTTTGCACTGCATTGCGCACGTCCACAGGGGTCATGCTGTAGCTGTACAGCTTGTCTGGGTCGAGCCAAATGCGCATTGAGCGCTGGGCGCCAAAAACCCGCACGCTGCCAACGCCGTTAACCCGCGAAATAGGGTCTTTGTACTCTGATACCAACAAGTCGCTCAAGTCGAACTGGGTCAGATTGCCCTCTTTGGCATAAAAGCCTACCACAACGGCAAAGGTGTCGTTGGATTTCGTTACCGTCACCCCCTGTTGCTGAACCTGTGAAGGCAGTAGCGATACCGCACTTTGCACTTTGTTCTGTGTCTGCACCTGGGCGATATCTGGGTCAGTACCCGGATTAAACGTCAGCGTAATCGACATTCGTCCACTTTCACTACTGGCACTGAAGTAACGAAGATTATCGATACCAGACAGGCTTTGCTCAATGATTTGGGTAACGGTGTTTTCAATGGTTTCCGCTGACGCACCGGGATAAGTTGCACTGACATTTACCGAGGGCGGTGCAACTTTCGGATATTGCTCAATGGGGAGGCCCTGAATTGAAAGGATACCGGCCATAATGGTGATGAGCGCCAGTACCCAGGCAAAAACCGGGCGGTCTATAAAAAAACGTGCCATAAAAATTTGTTCCTACCTGATTAAACGGGCTTACTGACTGTCTTGTTCTTGCCAGGGCGTCGCATTGACTTTCATGCCAGGCTTCACTTTTTGATAACCGGTTACGATAACTCTGTCACCATTTTTTACACCACTGGTTACAATGTACTGATCTTTGTACACACCATTGACTTTAATAGTGCGTGGCTCAACCACACTGTCTTTATTCACTGTCATCACTACAACAGAACCGTCTGGTTGACGGGTCGTGGCGCGCTGCGGCACCACCAGCTCTTCGGTGGTAGACAACACCACAGTAGCCTTCACAAACAGGCCGGGCATCAGCAGTGAGTCTTTATTGGGAACTTCTGCACGCAGCGCAACTGCACCGGTTGTTTCATCTACGGTGACTTCAGAAAATTTCAATATGCCCTGATGCTCGTACATTTCACCCGTTGCTTCGTCCAACATCAGACGCACGGGCAAGGTTCCGTTTTCCTGCATGGCACGGCGAAGGGTTAACACCCCTTTCCCCGATTGCTGCATGTCAACGTAAACTGGGTTTAACTGGGTAATGGTCGCTAACTGCTGTTCCTGATTCGCCGTTACCAGTGAACCTACGGTTACGTAACTACGGCTGATTTGCCCACTGATAGGAGCGTAAACTCTGGTGTAATCAGAATCGACTTTAGCCAAATCAACCGCGGCCTGGGCTACGCTAATTTGCGCATCTGCCTGTTCAGCTTCCGCCACAGCATCGTCGTATTCCTGTTGACTTACCGCATTGCGACTCAGCAAGTCTTTATATCGGGCAGCTCTTGCCTTCAGCGTTTTCAGATTAGCCCGGGCACTTTTCAAATCGGCTTTGGCACTGGCTAACTGGGCAGAATATCTGGCATCGTCAATTTGATATAACTGCTGCCCTTTCTCTACCAACGCCCCTTCCTTGAACAATCTTTCAGTAAGAACCCCTTCTACCTGGGGACGTACATGAGACTGCTGCATAGGACTAACGCGGCCAGGCAATGTCACTGTGTGTTCTACCTGTTGGGCAGACAATGTTACCACAGACACCGAGGGCGCGGGAGCTGGCCCCTGGCTGGCCTGAGCCTGTTCAGATTGGTCTGAACATCCACTGATGACAATCAATGAAGACGCAGCGACGGCGGCTAAAAACAGTTTCTTCATAACTCTCTGGCTTCCTAATTCAGCCTCTTGGGCTGGACAATTGCACAATTTACCTTTACTTTTTAAAGATACGTTCTTGTATGTATGTTGTCAATTAACGGAGGTCCGCGATGCGCAGAACAAAAGAAGACGCAGAACTCACAAAACAGGCCATTTTGAATGCCGCTGTAGAGGTATTTTCTCATCGCGGAGTGGCCAAGGCATCCCTTGAAGAAATCGCCCGCAAAGCCGATGTAACAAGGGGGGCCGTGTACTGGCACTTCAAAAACAAAATGGAAATTTTTGACGCGCTTCACGAACGGCTACATACTCCTTTTATTGAGCGCATTCTGGAAGGACTGGAAGCTGAACACCCCAATCCAATCGGCCAACTGCAGGTACTGTGTACGAATTTGCTGCTGGAACTCGATCAGGATGAATTCAGAAAAAAATCGCTCACCTTATTTATGCTCAAATGTGACTACAGCGGAGCGCTACAAGACAGGCGAGATGCACACACCAAAGCTAAGTACGAAAAAATGCAGGCGTTCTCCGGCTACTTCCAAAAAGCCATTGAAGCCGGACAACTGCCAAGCAACGCCGACGCAGGCGACTATACCATTGCCATGAACTGCTACATTCGGGGCATTATTATTGAATATCTTGAAGCTCCGGATGCTTTCGACATGCCCAACAAAGCTCCCATACTCATGGACATTTTTTTCAGCCGCTTGCAGCACACCTAATATTCCGGCACAAGGCAATGTCCCGTTCGCTACCCTAGGTGCTCACATTGTTGTAGCAACACTTCGTTGGCCCAACTCAGCTTGCCAGCTTGTACATTGTTCCCCCCTTTGTCGGGGTGATGTAAGTGTTGTTGTTTGTGATAATGCTTTTTAATCAATGATTTACTAAGCGTTTTATCAAACGGAATACCCAACAGCGCTTTTGCCTGCCTTACATCGTTTTCATTCGCCGGCACTATGGGGTTCCCCATCCTTTCCCAGAAGCTGTCTATCAAGGCTTCAACGTCCTGCATTGAAGTACTAGTGAAGTGAGACCAGTCGAGATAGTAAGTACGCAACGGATCATCGGCCATCACGGCATGTGGCCCTGCTTTTTCACCCCGTATTTCAATGGATGTCGTATGGATGTCCAACAGCAGTCCGCGCTCGTCAAACCATTGGTCACGCAATTGATATAAGGCGTTAAACAGCACGAAATGGCATTGAAACATTGTGAGGTTGTCGGCCAGTGCGTCACGGTCAAATACGCGGTAGGGCGCTGACTGCAAACGGGTAATGAGTGCAAACTCGCTAATACCTGCGGTAAATTCTGCCTCAAAGGCGCGCAGTGTGCGAACTAATGCCTGTTGATTCACGACCATAAAATCACTCCACGGTGCAGTTTATTGAGACGCTGGGGGTTCCGGCAACCGCCACAACCACACCAGTACTATTGCCATAAAGATGACTGTTGGCAAAAACGCCCACAAAGGCACACTTGAGCCCCACATCACCAGTACAGACAGCGACATACCCACTGCGGCGGCGTACTTGGCTTTTCTGGGTATACAGCGGCCGTCCCGCCAGTGCTGAATAATGGGACCTGCGATGGGATGATTATCGAGCCATCCGGACAGAGCGGGCGAACTTCGCGCAGCAAGCCAGGCCGCCAGTAAGACGAATACCGTGGTAGGTAATCCGGGCACGATCACACCAACCAAACCGATGCTGAGACTGATAACCGCTCCGGCCATCAGCAACCAGCGATAAGGCGCCGTCAACAGTCGGCTTTTTCGGTGTTCAGATGAAGACATGGCCCCTGGGTATTAAAAATATCTTAATATGAGTGTATATGAATCCACGCTCAAAAACCGCCGCTTTCCATTAGCGACTTTATCAATGTGTCGTTATCTGCTGCCACGATTTGTCACAATTCACAAACAATTGACCATAAAGCCCCCCTCAAAGGGGCTCATTTTTTTGTTGTACTCACGTCATCAACGCAATCTGGAAGCGCACTATGACATTAAAACGCATACCCAAACACCTGATTTTCGACCCTCAACCAAAACGCCGTTCAAAAGCCTGGGTTGGATGGCTTTTGCTCACGCTGCTAGGTATTGCCGCAGGGATTGTTGCGGGTAAAGCCAACGCAGCACAAAGCGCATTCTTACCCGAAGCAGGATTGCTAACCACCCGGCACGCCGGAAGCGAACCCTCACAGGCCCTTCACACCGGCACTCAGGTGAATGCCACCATAGATGGCATGATCGTGTCAGTGAACTATACCCAACGATTTCGCAATGCCAGTAGTCATTGGGTGGAAGGCATATACACATTTCCCCTACCCGAGGGCGCTGCGGTGCGGCATATGGAAATGCGTGTGGGTGAACGCCGCATTGTAGGAAAAATAAAACCCCGTGAAGAGGCCACGCGTATTTATCGCCAGGCGCTGAGTAGCGGCAAACAGGCGGCGTTAACCGTTCAGCAGCGCCCCAATCTTTTTACTCAGCGCATTGCCAATATCGCGCCGGGTGAAACCATTGAAGTACAGCTGCAATTTATTGACAAAGCCCGGTACCAACAAGGTACCTTTGAGTGGCGACTACCCGCAACGATTACCCCGCGCTACATGCCAGGAACGCTATTACCGCTATTTCCCCCCGTCCCGGTCAACCGCAATGACGAGGTGTCACTGAACAAAGAGGCATTGGGTTTTGGCTGGGCACACCCCACCAGTGAAGTGCCAGATGCGGGCTGGATTTCGCCTCCTATGGAAACACACGACCACCCGGTGGTTAACCCGATTGGCATTAACGTTACGCTGACTCCCGGTGTCGCGCTCACTCAGGTAAATGGTTTGTATCACGATATCAGCGTAGAGAAGAATAATAATTCTTATACTGTTTTTCTTGCTGACGGTCAGGCCGAGATGGATAGGGACTTTGTCCTGCAATGGCAGCCTACGCCATCTCAGGAGCCCCGGGCAGCGTTGTTCAAACAAACTCTCGGTAACGAGCACTATGCATTGTTTATGCTGATGCCGCCAACGACTTTGCCAGAAACCTCCCTCGCCCGCGATATTACATTTGTCATCGACATATCTGGTTCTATGCAAGGCAACGCCATCGCACAGGCAAAAGCGAGTTTACGCTACGCTGTGAACCAACTTTCAGGACAAGACCGGTTTAATATTGTTGCTTTTTCGAACGACTATCAATTGCTTTATGCCTCGCCTCAATGGGCAAGTCCGAACGCCAAGTATCAGGCTACCAACTGGGTGGCGCGCCTTGACGCCGACGGCGGTACTGAAATGTACCCGGCACTCGAAGCCGCATTTGCTCAGTCTTTGACTCCCGAGAGGCTACAACAAGTTGTGTTTATCACAGACGGCGCGGTGGGCAATGAGTCAGCGCTGTTCTCGTTAATTGAAGCACAAAGTCAGGATGTCAGACTGTTCACTGTGGGGATCGGCGCTGCGCCAAACAGTTATTTCATGCGTGAGGCAGCCCGCGCCGGACGTGGCACTTATGAGTACATCGCGCGCAGCAGCGAAGTCAGTTCCATTATGCAAAGGCTGTTTACCAAACTGAATCATGCAACAACGAAGAATATTGCTGTCAACTGGCCTGTCGCCACGGAAGCGTTTCCGGCCAAAAGCGGCGATTTATACTTCTCAGAACCTCTTATTGCGCTAGCGAAATCAGCAGCACCAATACCTGCCATTGAGGTAACAGGCAATAATGGCGTCAATACCTGGCATCGCGTGGTAAATGCCTATCAGGTGGAAGAATCTCAGGGAATAAGCGCACTCTGGGCGCGGGCGAAAATTTCTGGCCTTGAAGCCAGTCACCGACGGGGAAAGCTGGACGACATAGCAGTGAGAAATCGCATTGTAGATGTGGCCCTGAAACACCACATGTTATCCCGGTTTACTGCATTTGTGGCGGTTGATGACTCCATTGCGCGCCCTTCAAAAGAACAAATTGCCCGTGAAGTAGTACGTAGTCAACAGCCACTCAATCAGCACTTGCAGAAGGTACCATTTCCCCAAACGGCCACCAGCAGCACCTTTAGCTTTATCGCCGGCGCTCTGTTGCTCAGTGTATGGCTGAGCTTGCGCTGCGTTTTGCTCACTTTTGCGGGCTGTAACGCAAAATAGTTCTGTTCAGGAAATTTATCATGACATCGATAACAGCATTACTAAAAGATTATCGCGGCGGCATCAGCGGTCTTTTACTTTTTACCGGTTTACTTTGCTGGGGCAATTCGCTGTGGATTGCCGGCAAAGCAGTGGTTGCGCAACAACTCATTGAATCCGCATGGAAATCGACATTGTCAGAAGGGCACGCGGTAAAACCCTGGCCATGGGCTGACACCTGGCCCGTGGCCGCAATGGAGTTCCCCTCGCAAAATGAAACCCTCTTTGCCCTAGCTGGAAGCACTGGTACCAGTCTGGCATTTGGCCCTGGTCATCTCGACGGTACTGCACTGCCCGAAGAGCCGGGAACCAAGGTATTCAGTGCGCACCGAGATACCCATTTCAGTTTTTTGGAAAACATCGCTATCGGGGAAATTTTTCACTTACAAAGTAATAACGGCGTGTGGCAGTCATACCGTGTAACAGAAAAGACCATCGTCGATAGCACGAAAACCCAATGGATGATCGATCAGAATCGAAACGAGGTACACCTCATTACCTGCTACCCGTTTAACAGCGCAACCCTCAACCCCGACAGGCGGTTTGTGGTAGTGGCAGCCCAAGTGTAAAACTGAGAGCAGCGTGGTGTTACCCCTGCTGCCCCTCACTCACATACTGTTGTGACCACGATAGTAATTCAATGCGATTGCGCGAGTGGGTCTTTCTGAAGATACTGTAAATATGTGTTTTAACAGTGTTCACACTTATGTGAAGCTGGTCGGCGATCTCTTGATTTTGTGAGCCTTGGGCAACCAACTCTATGATAGTAATTTCCCGCTTGGTTAATCTGGGGTGTGACACCGACTTTGAAATATCTCTTGGGTAAGCAATAGCCGCGGCGCTTTTTTTCGTTTGCTGACGTAACCGACGCAGTGCTTCATTGATGGAGTTGCGCTTAAACCACACGTCCATTTTAGCCAAACGCCTCAGACCTTTGAGTAGCAATTCCGGAGAGTCAGATTTATAGAAAATGCCTTCAACACCTGCAATGATGGCTTCACATTCATCGAGATCACCGTGTTGCAGATTGAAAAGGATCCAACGGGCATGGCCTTTATAACGATAAAATTCAGCCAGCTTTTCTTCTGCGTCGCGGGCGTCATAAAAGATGAGATCCTGATTTGAAGTACGCTCAAGCTGTTCTATGGCGGTAAGCTCTGTGAGTTGATACCCACAGGTAAGTAACAGTTGGCGAAACAATACGACATGTTCATCATTTGCTTCGTCTGACGTCAGCGACCCTGATATAAGGTATACGCTGAATTTCTGTTTGTTCAACATCTCTTAGTCCCTCCTTGACCTCGTGATTTGTGGTACAGACATCCTGACTGACCAGATATACACGTAGATAACGATGATAGATATGAAGTACAACAAAACCTTCACCGCAACGGCATACTGCGCTGCAATTAAGAATAGCAGATTAGGAAAAAAGGGCTAGATAAAATCTGCTCTAATAGCCTGTGAGTAACGTGACGGAGGTCCACAAGAGCGCATTTCTCCGGTATACAACCCACTATAAAAACAAAATAAGCAGCGCGGATTGTTACAGACTGACGCGCTGCCCATTGATTTCTCGTTACTTTTTGCTTACAAGCTCTTTAGCATAGTTTCTGCATCCGATACTTCGAAACGACCGGGATCTTCAACATTCAGTTTCGTCACAATGCCATCTTCTACTAGCATGGAATAACGCATACTTCGAATACCACCGAAATCGCTGGTATTCATATCCAAACCAATGGATTTGGTAAAGTAACCGTTTCCGTCTGCCAGCATGGTAATTTCATCTGCATTTGAAGCCTTTTTCCAAGCATCCATAACAAACGCATCGTTAACAGAAATGCAGACAATGTCATCTATCCCTTTCGCTTTTATCTTGTCTGCCAGCGCGACATATCCGGGCAAGTGAGCAGCTGAACACGTGGGCGTAAAAGCGCCGGGAACAGCAAAAACAACAACGCGTTTATCACCAAATATGTCATTGGTGCGTGGATTGAGCGTTTTACCATCTTTAAGCAAACCGAATGTGACTTCAGGCAAATTACTGCCAACGTTGATCATGCTGTTCTCCTATTGATTAGGTGTTATATACACATCAAATCGATGTTTCTTACTGGTTATGGCCATTGACGGCGCGACCGAAGCCAATGGTTCTGCATAAGCCGGCCGCTTTACCACAACACGCTGACTGGCAACGGCCCGGGCTGGTGCAAGTAATTCATCAGCATCAGTATCGGCTCCTAACAGATGCTGAAACAAGCGCATTTCCTTTTTTACCAAAGCTGATTTTCGCTTGTGTGGAAACATGGGGTCAAGATACACCACATCAACCGCAAGATCGCCTGCTTTCATTTGCTCAATACTGTTACCGTGAACCAGTAGCATACGCGCGGCCAAATCCGCAGAAGCGTTGGCCAGACGCCTGATGCCATCTTCCAGTAATGCGGCCACCACAGCTGAGCGCTCCACCAGCGTAACCTCGCACCCCAGTGCTACCAATACAAAGGCATCGCGCCCCAACCCAGGGGTTGCATCCAGTATTTTTAGACCATCTTTACCTTTTAAGCCAACCGCTTTTGCAATGGGCTCTTTTTTTCCACCTCCGTGTTGTTGACGATACTGACTGCTGCCAGAGAGAAAATCCACATACACGCCCTGCTGTTTAGGTACAGCGAAATCTCTCACCGCGACCTTGCCATTTTCTGCGGTAATAGCGAGCCCTTCTGTGGGGGCTTCTTGAATGGGAAACTGCCATTTATCAGCCACAGCACACAGCAATTCCATTTCTGCATTGTCACCGTTGGCGGGAATGATAACCGGAATATCAGGCGTTGCCATATTGCTCCTTAAAGCCAATCCATCGGTTAATAATAGCCTGAGCGTGACTGGGATAATCGTGCCACAGGCGTTCTGCAATGTGTTGTACCTGAGGCACTAACGGCGCATCACGCATTAAATCGGCGATACGCAATTCTGCCACACCGGTTTGCTTGGTACCCATGAGTTCTCCGGGGCCGCGAATTTCCAAATCTTTTTGCGCAATATAAAACCCGTCATTTGACTCTCTTAATACAGCCAGCCTTTGCGTGGCTGTTTTAGAAAGAGGTCCGGAGTACATAAGTACACACTGACTTTCCACTGCACCACGACCAACGCGCCCCCTTAGTTGGTGAAGCTGGGCCAAACCGAGCCTTTCTGGGTTTTCAATAATCATAATACTGGCGTTAGGCACATCTACGCCCACTTCAATCACCGTGGTCGCCACCAGTAAGTCTAGCTCGCCTTGCTTGAAGGCATCCATTACCCCTTGTTTTTCACTGGCTTTTAAGCGCCCATGTACCAGCCCGACACGTAAGTCAGGCAAGGCGGTTCGCAAGGTCACCGCGGCATCTTCTGCGGCCTGGCACTGCAATACTTCAGATTCATCGATAAGTATACACACCCAGTATGCCTGTCGGCCCTGGGTATGGCAGGCATCGTAAACCCGGGCGATAACATCACCGCGACGGGTATCAGGCAGCACCACGGTAGTTACTGGTGAGCGCCCCGGAGGAAGTTCGTCTATGACTGAGGTGTCTAAATCGGCGTATGCCGTCATAGCCAATGTACGGGGAATGGGAGTCGCGGTCATAATTAGCTGATGGGGAAAGCGCCCCTGTTGCTCACCTTTTTCCCGCAGCGCCAGTCGTTGATGAACACCAAATCTGTGTTGTTCGTCTACGATAACCAGTGCCAGCTGTTGATAGACAACCTGTTCCTGGAAAATGGCATGGGTACCCACCAGCATTTGAATGTCGCCATTAGCCAGCCGCGTCAGCACCGCCTCTCTGGCCTTCCCTTTGAGCTTGCCGGCAAGCCAGCCCACTTCAATATTCAAAGGTGCCAGCCAATTACAGAAGTTATTGGCGTGTTGTTCGGCCAACAGCTCCGTGGGTGCCATCAGTGCCACCTGGTATCCCGCCCCAATGGCAGACAACGCTGCCAGTGCGGCCACCAGCGTTTTTCCCGAACCAACATCACCCTGTACCAAGCGCATCATTGGTCGGTTCATGGCCATATCTTTTTGTATATCCTGCACCACCCTTTGCTGAGCACCAGTGGGGGAAAATGGCAGGTTGGCCAACAATCTATTGATTAGCTCCTGATTCACCGCCAGAGCTATACCCGGCTGAGCCTGAGCTTGTTGACGCACTTTTAACACACTTAAATGATGGGCCAGCAGCTCTTCTAAAATGAGTCGCTTTTGTGCAGGGTGCTGACCTTCTTCCAGGCTTACCAACGACACATCCGGTGGCGGTCTGTGCACCAGTTTTAAGGCATCTGCCAACGGCAACTGATGCTCGTACATGCCTTCGGGAAGCAAATCGGCGAGCGCCCCCTTGTCGAGCAACGCCAACGCCTGTTCTGTCAATGAGCGCAGGGTAAGTTGTTTCACACCCTCGGTAGTTGGATAAACCGGGGTAAGCGTGTCTTCGGTTTCCCCGGCGTTTTCATCCACCAGGGAAAACTCCGGGTGCATCATTTCCAGCCCCCATTTTCCAGTGCGAATTTCACCGAAACACTTTACTTGATTGCCTGGCGATAGCATGGTGCGTTGCACGGCTCCAAAATGAAAGAACCGCAAACTCATAGTACCCGTGCCATCAGACACTTTCACCACCAGCATGCGTTTCTTGCCGTATTGAATATCCGCTGTTTTGACTTCACCCTGAATACTCACATGGGTAAAGGGTTTACAGGTATCGATGGGATAAATTTGCGTGCGATCTTCATAGCGGGACGGCAAATGAAACAACACGTCCTGAATAGTGTGAAGACCGATTTTCGCTAACTTCTCAGCCACCTTTGCGCCCACGCCTTTAAGGGTGGTGATGGGTGTTTGAGCAAGTGACTGCATGATCGTTAAAACAAAATAAAAGTGAATAGCTGCAGTGTAAGCCATTCACTCCCACTTGGCGAGGGGCCAGGCGTACAGGATGCTGACTTCCGGCCCAAACTACCCTGCATTTACTCTGCTAATGCTTCTGCCGCGGCCAGAATAAGCGCAGCAGAGGGGCGCACACGGTAATCCGGATTCACGTAGCTCAATTGAACGGTGCCGGCTTTGTCCACAATAAACAGCGCCGGCGCCGGTAATACTGGCTTACCGGATGCATCCATAGCCAGCGCAATGTTATGCCCTTTGTAGCGCGTCGCGGTTTCTTCATCGACGTAATAGCTAATGCCAAAGGCATTAAGAGCGTTGAGCTTGTGGTCAGAAAGTAGCGTCGCCGCAAACTCGGTTTTCAGTTCCTGGGAAGCAAGTTCGTCCAGGGACTGGGGCGAGATGGCGATAATTTGATAACCCAAATCGGTCAGCGGTTTTTCAATGTCTTTTAGCCCGGCAAGCTGACGGTTGCAGTAAGGACACCAGCCGCCGCGATAGAACAACACGATTGACGGCTTCTGCATTAGCATCGCTTTAAGGCTAAATGGTGAGCCTTCGGTGTCGGATACCACCGCATCGGGCACAGTCATGCCTTCGAGTAACGGCCGCACTTCTTCTGCTGAAGGCGCAGGCCCGGGTTTGGCAAACACGGTTGTCGTGAACAATACGGCAAGTAAAACCAAATAACGCATACCTATCTCCTTGTTAATTGAATCTACACAGACCGAGGTGATGACCAAATACTTTCTTAGCTTATCGTGATTCAACGCATAAAACTGATATTTTGGCTCTGTGGGAGGAAAAACACATCAAGGGAAAGGTGTAAAGGCGCCTGTTAAGCAGATAAACAGGAGAGAATATGAGGCCCGGAAGTCGAGCCTCATAGAGAGAGTAATGACTTACTCCGGTAATTCCATTACACCGTCAATTTCTATCTGAGAATCTTTTGGCAATGCTCTAACACCAATGGCAGCGCGCGCGGGGTAAGGCTTGTTGAAATACTGGGCCATGATCTCATTTACGGTAGCAAAATTAGACAAATCCGGCAGAAAGATATTCACTTTTACCAAGTCGTTCATGGTGCCGCCAGCGGCTTCACAAACGGCTTTAACATTTTCAAATACCTGTTTAGCTTGTTCTGCAAAATCGTCAGATACCATTTCCATCGTTTCCGGATTCAGCGGAATTTGACCAGAAAGATACACGGTGGTGCCTGCTTTTACTGCCTGGCTGTAAGTTCCGATAGCCTGGGGAGCCTTGTCGGTTTGAATAATTGATTTAGCCATTTTCGATCCTGTTTATGAATTAGTGTCTTGATTTACTGTGACGTGAGACGCGCTGTACTTCAGACATGGTTCTGATCTTTTTCATCACCCGTGCAAGATGCACGCGGTTGTAAGTGGTCAACTCAATGTCGATAAAGTAAATGTTGCTCTCTTTTTCTTCTGTTTGAAGCCCAATAATATTGGACTCACAGCTGGAAATCATGTTTGTTAGGTTCGCCAGTGTACCCTGATGGTTGTACAGTTCAATACGCAATGATGCTTTAAACTCACCTTGCGGCGAATCGTCCCACTGCATCGGTAAAACACGCTGAGGCTCTTCTTTGGTGAGCTTGCGAATATTGTTACAACCTGTTTGGTGTATGGTCATTCCCCGGCCCGGGCTCAGTACCGCAACTATCTCATCATCGGGGATGGGATGACAGCATCTAGAGTAATTTACCAGCAAGCCTTCGGTACCGCGAATAGCCACCGCGACGTTGCCCTTTTTCTCTGGCAATTCTGCAGATTCACCCAACAGGCGGCGGGCTACAATGGCGCTCAGCTCATTGCCCAAACCTATGTCGGTCAGCAGAGCTTCAAAAGAATCGTGTTTGGTTTCTGCAACCACGCGGTCGATGTCTTCCTGAGCGATATCGTCGAGTTTTACTGCGCCTAGCGCATGGCGCAACAGACGGTTGCCCATGTTCACCGCTTCGCGGGAGTGCTGTTTGCGCAGATACTGACGAATGCGCGTACGGGCTCTGGCACTTACCACGAAGTTCAACCAATTGGCATTGGGCTTGGCTTTTGGAGACGTAATAACTTCTACCGTCTGGCCGTTTTCGAGGGGTTTACTGAGGCTGTAATTGCGCCGTTCCACGCGCACTCCCACACAGGTATTACCTATATCCGAGTGGACCGCATAGGCGAAATCCACTGCGGTTGCCCCTACAGGTAGCTCGATAATGCGGCCATCAGGGGTGAACACATAGATTTCTTCGGGGAAAAGATCCGTTTTTACCGACTCGATAAATTCAAAACTGGAGCTCGCACTTTGTTGTAGTTCAAGTAGCGACTGCATCCACTTGCGCGCCCTAAGCTGTGCTGTAGTATCACTGTCGCCAGGTTCTTTGTACAGCCAGTGGGCGGCCACGCCTTTATCCGCCATTTGATCCATAGCAGTGGTGCGAATTTGTACTTCCACGGGAATACCGTGAGGACCCACTAACGAGGTATGTAACGACTGATAGCCGTTGGTACGCGGGATGGCGATATAATCTTTGAATCGGGTTTCAATGGGCTTGTACAGGCTGTGCATTGCCCCCAATGACCGGTAGCAGTTGTCCAGCGAGTCCACCACAATGCGAAACGCATAAATATCCATTACCTCGTTGAACATAAGTTCTTTGTTTTTCATTTTTCGGTAGATGGAATAGAGGTGTTTTTCGCGGCCCAATACAGCCGCGTCTATGCGGTATTCATTCAGCCTTGTGGCCAGTTCCCGACGGATATTTTCGATGATTTCTTTGCGATTGCCCCGGGCTTGTTTTACCGCCGACTTTAACGCCCGGTGTCGCATGGGGTACATAGCCTGAAAGCCGAGATCTTCCAACTCGTTTTTAATATCGTGAATACCTAGCCGATGGGCTATAGGGGCGTAAATTTCCAGGGTTTCCCGGGCAATGCGCCGTCGTTTATCCGGCCGCAACGAGCCAAGGGTGCGCATATTGTGGGTTCTGTCAGCCAGTTTAATGAGAATGACGCGAATGTCCTGCACCATGGCCATCATCATTTTGCGAAAATTTTCTGCCTGGGCTTCCTGTTTGCTGCTAAAGGCAATTTTATCCAGCTTACTAACGCCCTCTACCAGCTCTGCCACCGTATCGCCAAATGCTTCGGCGAGATCTTCCTGACTGTAATGGGTATCTTCAATAACATCGTGTAGCAGCGCGGCCATCAGGGTTTCGTGATCCATGTGCATATCTGCGAGGATCCCTGCCACCGCAACGGGATGTGTAATGTACGGGTCGCCACTGGAGCGCATTTGGCCATCGTGGGCTTCGTGGGCTAAAACGAAGCTGTCCTGAACCAACTGAACGCGTTCAGGTGACAAGTACTCTGAAATTTTCTGCTTTAGCCCCTCGAATAAATACACGTGCTACTTAGTTTCCTGCGAAATAATACCAATAGGAACAGAATAATGAGAATTATAGGGAAAGCCAATGCTAAAACGCCAGCGATCTAAAGAAAGATCCGCTGGCGTCTGTCTGTGATGTCTTAATGCACTAAAGGCTTACTGGTCAGACAGAATATTAACCACGGAAGAAAAATCAGCACTTTCCTGTCTTTCCTGATCCCGCATGCGATCCTGATCCAGAGTATCGGCTGTAACCAGACCTTCTTCTATTTCGCGCAATGCGGTTACCGTAGGCTTGTCGTTTTGCACATCAACCTGTGCTTCTCTGCCTCCGGTTGCCAGTTGGCGGGCACGACGTGCTGCAACCAATACCAGGTCAAAGCGGTTACCAACTTTATCTACGGCGTCTTCTACGGTTACGCGGGCCATGTATCTCTCCGAAAAAATCTATAAAGCGAAAAACTCAAAAATGGCCGCGTAGTATATAACACAAGCCTTAATAGTCATAGTATTTTGTTCGCTTTTGCAGCAACCACCGCAAAAAACGGATCTATGCCTGATCAACCAGATCTTTTAGTAAATCCCGGTGACGAAGTTGCTGTTTCACCAGCCGCAGGCGCTGGGCACACACAATGGCTTCGAGTTCTAAAAGCGCAGTGGAAAAATCGTCGTTTACCAGCACGTAGTCAAATTCGTGATAATGAGACATTTCTGACACGGCTTCGCGCATGCGCCCATCGATGACCTCTTCACTGTCCTGGCCACGGTTTGTGAGCCGCTGTCGCAGCACGTCTGTTGACGGAGGCAAAATGAAAATACCACAGGTATCGGGCATCTGCGCCTTCACTTGTCGCGCTCCCTGCCAGTCAATATCTAAAAAGACATCCGTGCCCAAATGCAACGTTTGTTCTATTGTCACCCGAGAGGTGCCGTAATAATTGCCAAATACTTCAGCGTATTCAAAAAATACACCTTGTTCGATCAGCGCTTCAAACTCAGCGCGACTCACAAAATGGTAATGCACGCCATCCACCTCGCCGGGGCGGGGCGCCCGGGTGGTATGCGACACCGATACTTGCATAGGGCGTGAGCTTTCATTTTCGTATTTTTCCAGCAATGCTTTGATAAGGCTGGATTTACCCGCGCCAGAGGGCGCAGCCAAAATAAATAAATTACCCAGTAAGGAAGCCATATTCTTGCTTTTTATCAACATGATGTGGTGATATCAGAAGACAATGGTAGCATAGCCCTGACAAAAGCGTCATCGCGAAATGCACCACTAGCCCGTTTTGAACACAACCAGAGCAGACTGCCCTCTATGACTGATACACAACTCCCCTTTGTCGAAGTGAACACCGGTGAAAATCCTCAGGCGTGCGTAATCTGGATGCACGGCCTTGGCGATTCCGGCCATGGCTTCGCCCCTATTGTGCCAGAGCTAAAATTACCAGCCTCACTTCCGGTGAAATTTCTGTTTCCCCACGCGCCGGAACGCCCTGTTACCATTAACGGTGGCATGCGCATGCGCGCCTGGTACGATATAAAATCAATGGATTTTAACCATCGCGCCGATGCACAAGGCGTCATGGAATCTGCCGATATGATACAGGCGTTGTTAGAGAAACAGCACGCAGCAGGTTTTGCCTACGACAAAATCGTGCTGGCGGGTTTTTCGCAAGGCGGTGTGATAGCCCTGCACTTAGGTACCCGCTTTGGCGAGAAACTCGCCGGCATTATGGCGCTTTCCACCTACATGTGCGCGCCGGGCTCACTGGCAAAAGAAGCGAGCGAGGCAAACAAATCGACGCCTGTTATGATGGCTCACGGCACCCACGACAACGTCGTTCCCGTGCAACTGGGCAAAATCGCTTTCGACGCACTGCGTGAAAATGGCTATCAGCCAACCTGGTCTGCTTACCCGATGGAGCACAGCGTTTGTATGGAAGAAGTGAACGACATCAGTGCCTGGCTACAAGCCGTGCTAAAATAACGGTGATTTGTTGATCCAGGTCGTTGCCCGCGCTGGTACTGGTGGGCCAACTTTGGTTACAATCCAGAGCATCATTCTGATGCAGGATAAATTATGACGCAACACGCCGCTGCACGCTCTGTCGTGCGTATCGCCACCCGAAAAAGCGCACTGGCGCTATGGCAGGCAGAATACGTTAAAGCGCGCCTTCTTGAAGCGCACCCTCACCTAAGCGTTGAATTGGTTCCCATGAGCACCCAGGGCGATAAAATTCTCGATACCCCCCTGGCAAAAATCGGTGGCAAAGGGTTATTCATAAAAGAACTGGAAGTGGCCATGCTCGAAGGTCGTGCAGACATTGCCGTTCACAGCATGAAAGACGTACCAGTGGACTTCCCCGAAGGATTTGGCTTACATGCCATATGCCCGCGGGAAAACCCCTTCGACGCATTTGTTTCCAATCGCTTTGACAGTATCGACGCCCTGCCCGAAGGCGCAGTAGTGGGTACCTCAAGCTTGCGCCGTCAGTGCCAGATACGAAAACATCGCCCGGATCTTGTGATTAAAGATCTCCGTGGCAATGTAAACACCCGGCTCGCCAGGCTCGACCACGCAGAATACGACGCCATTATTCTCGCGGCGGCAGGGTTAATTCGCTTAGGGCTGCAAGATCGCATTGCACAACAGCTGCCGCCGGAATTGTCTTTACCCGCGGTTGGCCAGGGCGCGGTGGGTGTAGAATGCCGCAACGACGACCACGAACTCATCGCATTGCTCACGGCACTTAACGACGAGACAACCGCAGACAGAGTGACCGCCGAGCGGGCCATGAACACTCGCCTCGAAGGCGGCTGTCAAGTGCCCATTGGCAGTTTCGCTACCCTCGACAGCACGACCCTGACCCTTACCGGTATGGTTGGCAGTGTGGACGGCACCACCTTGCTGTACGCCTCGGCCACCGGGCACAAAGCGCGCGCCCGTGAACTGGGTGTGGAAGTCGCTGATGCGCTACTGGCACAAGGTGCAGGCGAGATCTTGCAGGCGCTTAAAAAGTAACATGCTGCTCATTACCCGCCCTGAACAAAAGCTGGAGGCCAGTGTAATGGCCTTCAGACGGGCAGGCATTCGCACTACCGGCGTGGCACCACTTACTATTGCCTTTAACCAACGACAAATACAGCAGTGCGAGACCCGGTTTGGTCATTCTGCTCCAGACGTCGCCATTGTTACCAGCACCTTTGCCGCCGCAAAAATTACCTCTGAGGCGTATTTTCGATCCGAAACCCAGTGGCTTGCCGTAGGCACTTCTACTGCTGATATTTTGCGTCAGGCCGGCGTGAATGTCATTGTGCCGGAGCAACAAAATTCCGAAGGTTTGCTCGCTTTACCGCAACTCGATGGTGCAAATTGTCAACAAATCGTTATTATTAAGGGTGAAGGTGGTCGAACCACTCTACCAGACACCCTGCGAGCAAGCGGTCACAAGGTGGAAGAATATTTGTTTTATTCGCGCAAACCCCTTGTTCACCCTATACAAACGGAGAATTGGCAGTGGCCGGTAATTACAGGCATAGTGGCTACCAGTGGTGAAATGGCTGAACAGCTGTTTCGCATCTATGATAAACAGGCTCTCTGTGAACGCCCGTGGCTAACTGTCAGCAACCGAATTGCTGAAAAGCTTCGCGCGGAGGGGGTAGGCAGTATCGCTGTGTGCGATAATGCCAGTGACATCGCGCTTATCGCGTGGATAAAGGACAATTGGGAGTAATACATGGCTGACAACGAAAATAAACAAACGGATCAGGAACTGGTTGCGCAGGGTAAACCCGCCGCCGACGAACCTGCTGCTTCTGCCTTCGTCAGCGACAAAAAGCAACGCGGGGATAAATCAGCGAAACCCCGTTCCCGCGGACTACTGTGGTTTGTGGTTATCATTACTCTGCTCATTGCCACAGGCACCGCTGCCGCCGGTTACTGGTTCGTTTGGAAAAAGGGCGATACCACCGCCGTCGTGGCAGCGGAGCAAGCCAGGCAACAAGCCGCTTTGGCTTCGTTAGCCGCCGACAACAACGCCCTGCAGCAACAGCTTATTGCCCTTGAAGCAAGCAAACAAAAACTGGCTGAAACGGTGAGTAATCTCACCAGCAAAGCTGAGTCCATGCAGCTGCAAACCGAACAATTATTGTCCCAGCTCAATGATATGGAAGGCCGCAGGCCTTCAGACTGGCTTATTGCCGAAGCTGATTACCTGGTGCGTATGGCCGGCCGCAAAGTGTGGTTAGAAAAAGACACAGACACCGCTATTTTGCTGTTACAAAATGCAGATGACCGCTTAAAAGAATTATCAGACCCCTCCGTTATTCCAATACGAGGTCTTATTGCAGAAGACATTCAAACCTTGCGTCAGGCCAATTCGGTAGACAGGGTAAAACTGGCGTTAACCTTGTCGGGCATGCTCAACAAAGCTGACGACCTGCCCCTCAACACTTTTGTTCGTCCGCGAGACGAAGCAGAAAAAGCCGCTCTGACGAATTCCGTTGACGATTGGCAATCGAACCTGGCGCAGGTCTGGCGATCTATCGTTAACGACTTTATCTCAGTACGACGCACCGATGCTCCTGTTGAGCCCATGATGACCTCTCAGGAAGAATGGTTGTACAAAGAGCAATTCAAGCTGCAAATTATGCAGGCTCAGTCGGCCGTTATGGACGGGAAAAACGCCCTGTTTTCACAGTCGCTAAACAATGCTATTGCATTGCTGAACACCAGGTTCGACGCAGACTCGCCCAAAGTGCAAGGCACAGTGTCGGCACTGGAGACCCTACTGGATACCAATGTGGAAGAAGCCTTGCCTTCGTCACTGGAGGCCATGGCACCGCTGCAACGCCTGCTTGAACAGCGCGTAAACGGCGCATTTGGAAACGGCGCGGAGGCATTATGAAGCGTCTGATTTATGCCATTTTGCTAATTGTTGCCCTGCTGGCAGCAATGTTAATTGCGCCTCAGGTAGTGGGTGATAAAGGCTACGTACTTATTTCCATGGGCACCGTAAACATAGAAATGACGGTGGTCAGTCTGTGCATTTCCCTGTTGGTGGTGGGCATCGGCAGTTGGATTTTGTGGCGATTCATTTCCCGGCTGTTTGGTCTGGTATCAGGTTCGAGAAACTGGTTTGGCGGCTTGAGCCGGCGCAAACGTCAACGCAAATTCTATCGCGGCTTTCACGCCTTGGCGGAAGGCGATTTAGAAGGCGCTAAAAAAGCCTTTCAGGACACCACCGATGGCGATTTTGACGGCGTAAATTACCTTGCTGCTGCACAGGTAGCACATGCTCTGAACGAGCCTGATCGGGTAGCCCTGCTGCTGGAACGGGCGGCGGAATACGACAACGCCAAAGTTGCGGCGTGTATTGTATTGGCCCGCAACGATCTCGCTCAGGGCAAGCAGCAGCGCGCCCTCGACAGACTCAACGAGCTCGATGAAAAAGCCGCTCAACACCCACAGGTTATTCGCCTTAAAGCCCGGGCGATGGGAGAACTTGGTCAGTGGCAAACCCTACAGGAACAATTGCCCCAGTGGCGCAAACCGCTAAAAGAAGATTACGTAACCTGGGCACAAACAGTAGCCAAAGGGAAGTTCGCGGAAATTGCGAGTAAACAGGGGGCAAACGCCCTGCGCCAGTACTGGCAGAAGCTCCCCCGCAAAATGCGTAACGACGATGCCTATCGCGCCGCGTATGCGCAGCAGTTACTGGAACAAGGCATGCACAAAGACGCCGAGGCGTGCCTCGTCGAGTGGCAGAAAAAAGGCCCTCACGCTGTTTTGCTGCCTCTGATGGCGCAAATCAGCATGCCAAACCCTACCGCTGCCATTGCGCTATTGGAAAAGTGGATTAAGCAAGACAGTGAAAACCCAGCCCTTTACTCTACTTTAGGCCATGTAGCTTTCAATGCCGGAGATGACGCTTTAGCTGAGAAAGTGCTGCTAAAAGCCGTTAAATTGCAGGAAAACCAACGCGATCTTATGGCACTGGCTGAAATTAGCGAGCGTCGTCATAACGATGCCCAAGCCCTGTCACTTTACAAACGCGGGTTCGCTGCAGAGTAAAAATTCGGGGGTTGCTATTTGGTGGCCCCCCGGCTTATAGTAATTAACAGAACTTGTCGGAGTGCTTCGTTTTCTTCCTTGAAAACAAGCTGAGACCGCATTGCGGGATCCGTAGAACCTGATCAGGCTAATACCTGCGAAGGGAACAAGAAAGCAACATCACCATCACCGTTTTGGCAGACGTCCGTCTCCTCTGTGCATGTTGCCCCCTTGTGTTCACTCCTGACAAGCATTTACTCCCTAAAATTAAGGAATTTATGCTATGTCAACACGACGCCAAAAACGCGAACAGGCCCAGGAATTTATTGCTTCACTAAAGGGGCAGGTATTCCCTGGTTCATACCGCCATTACGAAATTGGCAGCCAACCAGACATACGCGTACCCATGCGTATGATTGAGCAAACCCCAACCGCTTTGAGCAGTGGTGAAACCGAAGTCAACCCGCCCATTCCCGTATACGATGCCGCTGGTGTATTCGGCGACCCCAGTGTCGATGTAGACGTTACCCAAGGCATACCATTGGTGCGCGATAAGTGGATTGCAGCACGCCAGGATACTCAGCCAGTCGCCCACTCGGAATCGGCCTACACCCAAGCCCGCGATGCCGACATCACCACCGAAAACATTCGCTTTAAAGCAAAGCCCTGTATGCGCAAAGCCAAAGCAGGCAAAGCAGTAACCCAGCTTCACTATGCCCGTCAGGGCATTATCACGCCGGAAATGGAATATATAGCCATACGTGAAAACATGGGCAGAGCCACTATTACCGAGCCTCATCTCACCCGGCAACACCCAGGGCAAAGTTTCGGCGCGCACATACCCGACGCCATTACGCCGGAATTTGTCAGGCAGGAAGTCGCCGCGGGCCGGGCCATAATTCCAGCCAATATTAACCACCCTGAAGCCGAGCCCATGATTATTGGGCGTAACTTTCTGGTGAAAGTGAATGCTAACATCGGTAACTCCGCAGTGACCTCATCCATAGAAGAAGAAGTGGAAAAACTGGTATGGGCAACGCGCTGGGGAGCCGACACCGTGATGGATCTGTCTACCGGGCGCAATATCCACGAAACCCGGGAATGGCTGCTGCGCAACAGCCCTGTTCCCATTGGTACTGTGCCCATTTATCAAGCGCTGGAAAAGGTAAACGGCGTTGCAGAAGATCTCGATTGGCAGGTGTTCCGCGACACCCTCATTGAGCAGGCCGAACAAGGGGTTGATTACTTCACCATTCATGCGGGTGTGCGTTTGCCCTTCGTGCCAATGACGGCAAACCGGGTCACGGGCATTGTGTCTCGCGGCGGTGCGATTATGGCGAAGTGGTGTTTGTACCACCATCAGGAAAGTTTCTTATATCGCCACTTCCGGGATATTTGCGAAATATGCGCGGCTTACGATGTGAGCTTATCCCTTGGCGACGGTTTGCGTCCCGGTTCGGTGGCGGACGCCAACGACGAAGCCCAGTTTGCAGAACTTCGCACTTTGGGCGAACTGACTAAAATTGCCTGGGAATACGACGTTCAGGTGATGATAGAAGGCCCGGGCCACGTGCCCATGCACCTTATCAAAGAGAACATGGAAGAGCAGCTTGAACACTGCCACGAAGCGCCTTTCTATACGCTTGGCCCGCTTACCACAGATATCGCTCCGGGATACGACCATTTCACATCAGGCATTGGAGCGGCCATGATTGGCTGGTACGGCTGTGCCATGCTGTGCTACGTCACACCCAAAGAACACTTGGGACTGCCCGACAAAGACGATGTTAAACAGGGGCTTATCACGTACAAAATTGCCGCTCACGCGGCCGATTTAGCCAAAGGGCATCCGGGGGCGCAAATTCGCGACAACGCTATGTCGAAGGCCCGCTTTGAATTCCGTTGGGAAGACCAGTTTAATTTGGCGTTAGATCCATACACCGCCCGAGCTTATCACGACGAGACGTTACCCCAAGCGGCCAACAAGGTTGCGCACTTTTGCAGTATGTGCGGGCCGAAGTTTTGCTCGATGAAAATTTCCCAGGAAGTGCGCGATCACGCCGCCGAGCAGCAAAAAGGCATGGCCGATATGGCCGCGAAGTTTTCTGCCACCGGCGGCCAATTATACGTTGATGCCGCAGAAACCCAGGAATAAACCATGATTCCCTTCGTACTATTAATTGGTGGCATAGACAGCAGCGGTGGCGCTGGCCTTGTTCAGGACACTCGTGGCGTGCAGGCATATGGCCTGCACGCTGCGGTGGCCACTACCCTGGTGTCATCACAAAGCCATACAAAAACCACCGAAGTAATGCCTGTCGCGACCTCGCTTTTTGCAGAACAGTTGGACGCAGCGTTTTCACTGGCCTCCCCCCGGGCCATTAAAATTGGTGCGCTGGCAAACGCAGAACAAGTTGCAGTGGTGGTTGATAAACTAAAGGTGCACCCCACTATTCCCGTAGTGTGGGACCCAGTCCAAACCACTTCCAGCGACGTGCCTCTGGGCATACTAACCCCTGATACCGCAGCCGCACTCTTACCCCACGTTACCGTGCTTACGCCCAATATTAATGAGCTTGGCACCATTACCGGTTTGCCGGTCAACACCAACAAATCCCAGTTAATTGCTGCACACAACTTATTGGCATACGGATGCCAGTATGTGCTGGTAAAAGGAGGGCATCAACAGAATCGTACCGTTACCGATACTCTTTATTACGCTGAATCGACATGGCATTTTACTCACCAACAAAAGGCGAGCTTCAGCCTTCGTGGCTCCGGCTGCCTGTTGGCCACAGCCATAGCAAGTGGCCTCGCCACCGGTTACGACCCTGAAGATGCCGTGTGTCAGGCCGAAGCGGTCATCGCATACGCCTTCGAACACGCCATGAAAATTGATGACGCCATTGGTGCCGCCACCTCTGTTGCCGTTCCCCACAGCCACAGCTATTACCCCAGGGTGTACCGCGACTTTACCGACGTTTCAGACCTACCCGCATTTCCTCCACTGGATTACTCCTCCCCGGGGTTATATCCGGTAGTTGACAGTGTGGAATGGCTCGCCCGTCTGCTGCCGTTAGGCATACGCATTATTCAATTGCGATTAAAACGCAGTGAACACTCTGTGCAAAACATCTACTCGGCGATAAAACAAGCCGTGGCACTGGCTAAAAATTACGCCACGCAATTGTTTATCAATGACCATTGGGAGCAGGCTATTGAGCACGGCGCATATGGCGTGCACTTAGGACAGAGCGATTTGAATCATGCCAATTTACATCGCATTGCCAGTGCAGGATTGCGTTTGGGTGTGTCCACTCACGGCTACGCAGAACTTTGCCGCGGCCTTACGCTACGTCCGTCATACATTGCACTTGGTCATGTGTACCCAACGCAAACCAAAAACATGCCGTCGTCACCACAGGGCCCCGTTCGTTTGGCCAAGTACACAGCGTTATGCGGTAACACGCCAACGGTCGCTATTGGCGGTATAAAACTGCACAATCTCGACGAAGTACTGGGGGCGAAAGTAAGCAGCGTAGCCGTTGTGACGGCCATCACCAACAGTCATGCACCTACAGATGTTGTCAGGCAATTCCAGCAGCGTATTCAGCAGGGCCAACAAACAGACGCAGCGGTCGCATCCTTGCCTTGCCAGTCACCTATTTTACCTGTGACTGCGAGTGAACCATGTTAACGAAAGAGGAATTCAGCCGGTATAGCCGGCATTTGCTGCTTGAACCTTTTGACGACCATGCGCAGCAACAACTAAAGCGCGCCACCGTGATCATTTTTGGTATAGGCGGACTTGGCAACCAGGTAAGTATGGCACTGGCTGGCGCCGGCGTGGGAAAACTTGTGCTGGTTGACAACGACGACGTAGCGGTTAGCAACCTTCCCCGACAATGGCTTTTCGGTAGCGCTGAGGTAGGCCAACCTAAAATTGAGGCCGCCGCCCACCGACTGACGGCGCTTAACCCTCATTGTGAGGTGGTATCTGTGCCTTTTATTAATGACGAAAAAAGCATAAGTGAGCACTTGCACACATGCAATGTACTGGTTGATTGCACCGACAATCAGACAGCGCGATTCTATATCAACCGTTTGGCATACCGGTACCACACACCGCTGATTACCGCTGCGGCCAGTGGGTTTATTGCTTCGGTAGTGGCTTTACAACCCTGGCTAAAAACCGGCTGTTATCAGTGTCTTGAAGACGCCGTAAACGATACACAATCCTGTATCGACCAAGGTATTTACAGCCCTGTGGTAGCAATAGCCGGACAACTGCAAGCCATGCTTACACTGAATTTGCTTACCGGGGTGGCGCCGGTTAACTGGGGTCAGTTAAGTCTTTTCGATGGCACGTTTTTTACATTGCAACAATTTACCTTGGCACGCGATCCGGCCTGCCCTGTGTGTGGAGACTAACATGCAAGTATATTTTAATGACGACCCGGTTGCCGTACCTGAAGAATGCAGCCTGGAAGCGATGGTGAAAGAACTCACGCAAAGCAATAGCAAGCTGGCTGTAGCGGTAAATAACACCATTGTTCCTCGCTCTCAGTGGGCAGAATTTGCCTTATCGGAAAACGACCACATTGCCGCTTTCACCCTGGTTGCAGGAGGATAAACCATGCTCAATTTAGCGAATACGTCGTTTCGCTCACATTTGCTTACCGGCACAGGCAAGTTCGCATCCCCCGAACAGATGCGCGACGCTATCTCTGCCAGTAACAGCCAAATTGTTACGCTGGCGCTAAAGCGGCTGAACATCAAAGATACCAATCAGGACCCAACCCTGGCGTATCTGCAGGCCATGGACATAACGCTGCTCCCAAATACCGCCGGCGCGGCCAACGCCGAAGAGGCCATATACGCTGCCAATCTGGCCAGAGAGCTACTGCAAACGCCTTGGCTGAAACTGGAGATCCACCCCGATCAGCGCTATTTACTGCCAGACCCCGTTGAAACCCTGAAGGCCGCCGAAACACTGGTAAAAGAAGGCTTCAACGTACTGCCATACTGCAGCGCCGACCCAGTTCTGTGCAAGCGGCTGGAAGAAGCGGGTTGCGCTGCGGTTATGCCTTTGGGAGCGCCCATTGGCTCAAACAGAGGCCTGAGAACACGTGATTTCCTGAATATTATTGTTGAACAGGCGAACGTCCCCGTTATTGTCGATGCGGGAATTGGCAGCCCCAGCGACGCCTGTGCCGCCATGGAGCTGGGCGCAGATGGCGTGCTGGTTAACACCGCCATTGCCACCGCCCGGCATCCGACAGACATGGCGGTAGCCTTTGCCAAAGCCGTGGAATGTGGAAGACAAGCCTATCTTGCGGGCACGGCCAGCCGCCAGCGACACGCAGTGGCAAGCAGCCCGTTCACCACGTTTTTGGACACACTCGAATGACCATCGCCAACACATTAATGCGCTACCAGTGGGACGATGTAACATTATCGCTGTACGGAAAAACCCGGGCAGACGTACAAGCTGCGCTGGCTAAATCAGCTCTGAACTGGGAAGACTTTCTGGCACTCATTTCGCCTGCTGCGGAACCTTGTGTTGCCACTATGGCCCAGCGCGCCCAAACCCTTACTCGTCATCGATTTGGCAATACAGTCTCGCTATTCGTGCCGCTGTATTTGTCGAACCTGTGCGCCAATGAATGCACGTATTGTGGGTTTACCATGAGCAACCGTATTAAACGCACGCGTTTAAACCTCGAAGAGATACAACGAGAAGTACAGGCGATTAAAGCCATGGGGTTTGATTCGGTGTTACTGGTCACCGGTGAACATGAAACCAAAGCCGGTATGGCGTATTTCGAAGAGGTACTGCCAGTAATCACACCTCATTTCAGTGCTGTGGCCATGGAAGTACAACCGCTCAGTGAACAGGATTATCGACAGCTTAAACAGTGGGGCGTAAACACCGTACTGGTGTATCAGGAGACATATCACGCCGCACGCTATGGCCAGTATCATCTGCGCGGCAAAAAAGCCGATTTTCACTGGCGATTGCACACCCCGGAGCGCTTAGGGCAAGCAGGCATAAACAAAATAGGTCTGGGTGCCCTGCTCGGGTTGTCTGACTGGCGCACCGACAGTGCCTTCACCGCCTTACACCTTCAACTGTTGCAGCAGCAATACTGGCAAAGCCGGTTTTCCGTTGCGTTCCCCCGCATTCGCCCCTGCACGGGTGGCGGCATAGCACCGGTAAATGCCATTACCGATAAGCAGTTGGTACAACTTATTTGTGCATACCGGCTGTTTCAACCAGAGGTGGAACTTACGCTATCCACCCGGGAAAGCAGTCACTTCAGAGACAACGTGGTGCCTATTGCCATCAACACCATTTCTGCGGCATCGCAAACCCAACCCGGCGGCTACAGCGCGCCGACTGAAGCCTTGGAACAATTTGCCACGGAAGATACGCGCTCGGTAGAAGATGTGATTCAAGCCATGCAGCGGCAACATCTCGACCCGGTATGGCACGACTGGCTACCTGGGTTTGGATAGCGTCAGCCCTTGATCTGTGCGCTTAACGGTCATGCTTTTTTGCACGAAGCTGTCGGTTGAGCGCTTGAGAACCGTGCGCATGGCAATGTAATCAAACATAGCGTGTGTTGAGGTTAACGTGGTTTTCACATAACCTCTGTGTTCGCAATCGGCCCACAACACTTCCGGGTTTTGTGCGCTCAATAGCCCATCGAAGACCCGCGCATACTCGCCAAAATATGAAAAACTGCCCGGCGATGTTACGCTGGTTGTGCCAATTTCGAACCCCAAATTCTTACCGCTTTGAGCATGCAATTGATTCGCCCAAAAACAGTGGCTATCACCGGTGAATACAAGCAGGTCGTTAGCATTGGACTCTAAACACGTTTCGTAAAACCGTTCTCGCGCAGCGGCATAACCATTCCAGGTGTCTAAAGATATGGGTAGTTTCCATCTTCCTAATTCCTGAGCTTTCGCCACTTTCGCCTTGGTCTTCTTTGAAAAGGCAGGGTGATTGACATTCACATGATTTGAGATATCCGGCATGTTGATTTTCGCCATGGGGATCTGATTGCCAATAAGTCGCCAAGGCTCGTTGTTCTTAACCGATTGCGCTAGATGAGTGCTTAAAAATGCTTCCATTTCCGGGTGCAGCATACGCTGGTTGGCATTGTATAATTGCGTTTCGACGAACTTATTGCGCTTGGCTTCACTTGTTATAGCGGGCAAGTGTTGGTCATAACTAACTTGCTCGGTTCTGCCTGTGTGCCGAGTTTCAAGAGTAATTAAACTCGCCAGGTTGCCAAATTGAAAATGCCTCCACAACCTGGCCCTGTCACTCACTTCTTTAGGGTCGCGTATTGGCATCCACTCATAGTAGGCCTGTAACGATGCATCACGGCGAACGTACCAATCGCCTTCATCTTGCTGATGATTCTGAGCACCGTGCAGGTACGGGTTATTGGTTGACTCGTGATCATCCCATGTAGGAATAAGCGGGTGAGCAGCATGCATCAGCTTAGAACCTTCGTCGGTTTTATACTGCGCATGACGAGTACGGTAGTCTGCCAGCGTAACCGTTTCATTGGCAGGTAAATGCTGTCGGTTTAACAGCTTTCCCGTAGCGCTTCCCCAACTACTTCGGCTGTACTCATACATAAAATCGCCCAAGTGCAGCACAAAGTCGATGTTATTGTCGTTGGCAATGTGCTCGTAAGCGTTGAAGTACCCAAACGGAAAATTTGAGCAGGATACAATGGCAAATGAAAGCTGATCTAACCCGCTTTCACTAAGTGTTCTGGTTCTCCCGACTGACGAATAAACATTCTCAAAACCGAAGCGGTAAAAGTAAGTTTGCCCCGGTTTTAAGCCTGTTACGTCTACCTTAACGGTAAAGTCTGAATCGGCCCGGGCTAGCTTTGCCCCTGATTTTACAATGTGCGTAAACGTTTTATCTAACGCCACCTGCCACTGTACCTGAGCCGCGCTAAATACAGACAACCGCGTCCATATAATGACGCTACTATGGGTGGGGTCGCCACTGGCAACCCCGTGAGCAAATAACTGAAAAGCCTGATTAGGTAGATTCTGACTATGAGCGGCCGCGGCCAATACAGAAGCAGAAGCACCGGCCAGGAAGTGTCGACGTGTAATAGAATTCATCGTAATGGTTCCTGAGTAACCTAAAAGCAAAGCCCTCTGACGCGCTGTAGCGTCAGAGGGCTTGCTGATTAGAAATCGTAGGTTAATTTGGTGTATAAGTAGCGACCGGAAATGCTGTGTACACGACCAAATGTACCGAAGCTTTCATCAGCTAAAGGTGGGTATTTGTCGAACAGGTTTTTTACGCCCATGGTGACTCTTAGCCCCTTGAAAGTGTCTTTTTTGAACTTATGGCTGACATAAGCGTTAACTTGTTGCCAGGCATCAATTTTCCAGCGTTGGTCAATACCGTCCACGGAAATTTTAGCGCTTGATTCTTCAAAATTGCCCACGTACTCCCAGAAAAGTGCGCTGGTCCAGTTGCCTATATTCCATTTCACAGACGCGTTGGCTTTCCATTCAGGACGCCCATTCACGCCAACTAACTGACCCAGCGAACTCACCGGCAAACCAGCATTAATGAGTACCTGCGACTCGTTGCCAGGGAATGATTCCACCCCTTTTAGGTGGGCGGCAGAGAAGTTATAGGTAAACTTACCAAATTCACCTTTATTAATATATTGGGCGGTATAGTCTATACCACTGGATTTACGCTGGTTTAAGTTCATGTACGGGTCGTAAATACGCAGTATTTCACCCACCGGGGTAATATCGGTACCTTCAAACAACGCGAAATCTTCTTCTGTCGGCGCTGCACGCACCACGTTTTCGTTTTGCGAACCACTTCGCAAATAAAGCTGATCTAACGCAGATTGATTCCCTGCGCCCAACACACCAACCACATCTCGCTGCACGACTTCCCAATAATCGATGGCAAAGGTTAAGTTCTGTATGGCTGCAGGCGTGATGACTAACCCTAAACCCCGGTTGTAGGAGGTTTCTGATTCCAGTTCGGACGATTCGCGAATAATGGCAACCTGGTCACCTTTACAGTTGGTGTAGTTACCTTCAATGATGCCCTTTTGTAGCATGGCTTCACATCTGGCGTAATCAACGGTGGAAGCCTGACGCTGTACTGCACTGGCGTTGGTTTGCACAAGGTTTGGCGCTCGGAAGCCTTTAGACCAACTCGCGCGCACCATGAAAACGTCGTTCAACGCCCAGGACATAGCGATACGTGGAACCACGACGCTACCAAAATCAGAAAAATGTTCAAAGCGGGTAGCGGCCTGTAAATCTATCGCTTGTACTAACGGCACCGCTTGCTGAGGCGATACTAAAGGTACGGCCAATTCAGCGAACGCCGACAACACAGTGTGATCGCCGGATAAATCGTTGGTAGGGCTGTCGCCTAACGAATTACTTTGGTGTACCGCACCGGAAATAGCATCAACATAAGGTTCTGTGCCATCCAAACGCACATCCCGGTCGTCGCTAAAGCTTTCATAACGGAACTCAATACCCGAGGCAAAGCCAACGTTACCGCCAGGTAGGCTAAATAGCTCGTTATTCGACAATTTAAAATCGACCAACGCGAGTTCTGTATCACCTTTTTTGTCTAAATCATCGTAAATGGCAGAGACAACCTCTGGCGAATTACATGCCCCGCAAAAAGGGTTGTACGCATCAGGCGTGGTTTGGTTAATAGCATCTTGCAGCTTGCTTACCGACACGGCATAGGTGGTTTTATCCCGGCTAATGGCAGTAGAGTACATCGCCGCTGTGTCGAAATCCCAGTTACCCCATTGTCCGTTTAACCCAATTAGGGCGCGGTATGTTTCATTGGTAATGGTGGCTTGGCGCGGAATTTCAGTATCAGTAACACGGTAAGAGCGCAGTACTAAATCTAACCCCCCGGCGGCAATATTGGTGGTATTGGCGATGCGATTTGGGTTCACACTGCCATCGCTTAACGTCGTTCTGCCAAACGGATTCCAGTACGCATCTTTTGAAATGGTGATGTACTGATCAGTTAATATGCGTGCAGAGTCCCCTCTTCGCTTTGTCTCAGCAAAATACGCACCTAACTCTCCGTATAATTGCAAGCCAGGGCCGAAGTCATAGGTAACAACCGAAAAAAGGTTTGCTCTGTGTCGCTCTGAAAACAGGTCACGCTCTTGTTCGAGATCGTGGTACATGGCGTTGTCGTTACCGTAGCTCCAATAACCATTATCAATACAAATGTCGCTACTCACATTCGCCAGGCACCCGGAGTTGGTGGTAGGTTGAACGTGAAATCGGCCCGATGAATTGGTTAACACCGTTCCGTCATCTAACGTGATAACACCTGACTCCACTTTGTCAAAATACCCGTGCCCGCCAATGGAGGTGCGGTTATCAAATGCATTATTGCCTTCAAAAGCTGTGCCTTCCAGAAAGGGGGTACGATTCGCCACTGCATATTTGTATTCGGAAGCAGGTACTGCATTTCGGTGGCTGTAACCGCCATACACCGACACATAACCCTTACCGTCAGCGAACTCGCTTCCGCTACCAATGGTAAAATTGACATCCTTTCGGCCCAGTGTGGTTTCTGTTCCGTAGCGCAAGGTTGCCCGGGTACCTTCGTAATCATCAATCATCACCGTGTTTATCACGCCAGCAACGGCATCTGCGCCGTATAACGCCGAGGCGCCGTCACGCATGACTTCAAGCCTTGAAACACCTGCGGTAGGAATAGTATTCGCGTTATAGGTAACTACAGGCACAGAATTACTATTTTGCCACCCTGGGTGAACCGCCATACGACGCCCGTTGATGAGCATTAATGTATTGCCCGTGCCTACAGAGCGTAAATTTACCGACGCGATATCACCGCGAACCGTATTCACACCACCAGAGAAATTAGTTTCGTTGAACTCGATGTCGCCAGACTGTGGTAGCATGCGCAATAGTTCAGCGCCATCTGTGGCACCAAATGCTGCGATATCTTCACTGCTAATGGTGGAAATAGGCAAGGTACCGGCAATGTTCGCTCCTTGAATGTAAGAGCCTACCACCACGACTTCTTCAAGATATTCATCTTCATTTTGTTCTACAGCGGCCTGGTGTTGTTGTAGCTTGGCCGGCGCAGGCTTTTTTATGATGACGATAGCACCGCTTGCACCTTCAGTTGCTTCGTACCGGCTCCCCTGTAATGCTGCATTAAGGGCTTCCACCAAACTGTCAGAGTCTGTTACCTTGCGAACCATCAGGTTTTTATCGACACCTTCAGGCAACACAATTACCCGGTCGTATTTTTCAGACAGCACGGGTACAGCATCAATCAGAGACTGCTGAGAAATCGAGTAGCGCTCTTGGGCTGCCACGGGCTGGGCGCAGCCCATCGCAATGGCAATAGTAGCAGCCAGTACGTGTGGCCGGGTTTTGATAAACATGTGTTAACGCTCCAATGTTATTTAAGTTGAATTAGCTGATTTACCTAAATAACGATTGGCTTTAATCTCTGTTTCAACATTCGGAAAGGTTTAACAAAAACGTCATAAACCGCTTGTCATTTTTGTAGCCAAATTACGCCCGTACCATCGATATGCCACTTAATATCGTGACTCACCTGCAACGCGTCCAGGAATTGATTCAACTGATTGAGCCTGAATGAAGCCGTCACTACAAGCTCACCAATCTCAGGGTGTGCCAGTCGAATCGAATCCTGACGATATCTGTTTAGCACCTCGGTAATCTCTGCAATAGTGGTATTTTCAAAAGAAAATCGCTGGTTTCGCCAATTAGCAAATGTCCTGCTGCGCTGCTTCCCCACTTCCGAAAATTCACCGTGGTCATTCACCGTAACGAATTCAGAAGCGGTTAGATCTTCATAGTTAGCGTGATTACTCACGTTCACGTGACCTTCAGCAACTTCCACCTTTACGGACGTTTTCCGTTTTAGCACTTCAAATACAGTGCCAAGCACCCTCACGTCCACGTCATCAACACTGACAACGAACGGCCGTTGTGCGTCTTTTGTCACTTTGTAAATGGCATCGCCTGCAAGTTGAGTAACCGCACGAATACGGTCATTTTGATTAACCAGCACGTGGCTTTTTGCCCCTAACGTAATTTGCGACCCGTCCGGTAACATGAAATCGGCTATTTCCCCACGGGCTGTCACGAATTCTAAAGGCGCGGGTTCATTCGTGTACTGGTAGGTAAAAAACAGCACCACACAAACAACACAAGCGGCAATTGCGCCAAGGGTTCCATTGCGCTTTTTATCCGTAGACTCTTCTGCCTTTTGTTTTAAGAATGCCTCTTCTCCAAGCGAACTGTAACGGGTTTGGCGGCGCAACACTTCCAGCTCCCGAAAACACTCTGCATGACGCTCATCAGCGCGCAGCCAGGTTTTAATCTGCTGTTGTTGCGCTACATCGCACATACCAGAATGAATAAGCTGATGATATTCTCTTGCTTGTTGCCACACTGCTTCGTCGTAAGATGTGCTCATTGGCCACTTCCTTCTTTGAGCAAGTAGGTGACGTTGTCAACGGAGCCATCGTATTCCCAGGTGCGAATAGTTTGATCCAGCAATGTTTGCGCTGCTGTAATGGTTCTGCTGATATTGGCAATAGGCAACCCGGTTTCCTGTGCTATCTGACGATAACTTTTGCCTTCAATAATACTCATAGTCATCAGTTGTTTTTGCTTCTCACTGAAAGTCGAGATGGCTTTTTCGATAAGCGCGTTACGCTCGGTTTGCAGGGCCGATTGTTCCGCAGAGTCCTCATAGACAGGTGCTATATCCAGCTCCTCAAAAATTTGATCCATTACCTGTTGCTGCTTGTCAATTCGCCTGAATTGATCAATAAAAAGGTTTCGTGCCACCGTATAAATAAAGGCTTTGGGGTTATCAATGCGTTGTTCGTTGCACAACTCTGAATACTTACAAAATGCTTGCTGAGCAATGTCTTCCGGATCAGGCGGGCCTGCGCCAAATCGCGCTTGCAGCCTGACGCACAGTTCTGGCCAGTACTGCTGATAGAGCTGATCAAAAAACTTCGACTTCATAAGTACAATCATTCAGTTAAGTGCCCGAAAGAGTATGACGATTTCATTGCGCTTTTATGAAACCCCGTTGCAGGAGGCCTTTTTACAATGCTTACCAGACAGACGAATGAAAGGTTGTAGTGTTTCGTTTTATTAAGAAAAAATAGTTATATCGCTTATTTGCGGGGAGCAAAGCAAATTTTCAGGCAGGTTGATATACCCAATATGCCTCAATAGACTGACACGACTGGCTACCGGTGTTCGGATAGTGCCAGTCGTGCCTTGTCTTGCCTTCTTTACTGCCAGGACACAATACCAATAGTGCCGTGCCAGCACAGATACAGTACAACAATGATTTGAAATAGCGTAAACCCGTAGCACAAGATGCGTAATACCGGGTTCACCGCTAGGTTTCTATGACGTATAAGCAAGTAGGTTGAATACGCCGTACCCAGTGCAAATATAATGCTGGTAAACCACAACCCAACCGATACCACGCCAGGGCTCCCCAACCGGGTTATTGGCGACATTAAACCCAACAAAAGAAACAGTAAAAAGCTCCAGGTTGATGCGAGGCTAATTAGCGTTGCTCGTCGGGTAAACACTGCACCTTCGCCTGTATAACGATTCTTCCACAACTTGTATATCCACACCGGCGTTACCAACGACAGTACAACAAAAAGCAGTAGCCAACATACCAACACAACCTTGTCGGCCAACGCCAAGAATGTTGATTCTTGTTTGAAAACCCTGTCTCCATAATGAATAACCTTGCCTAATACGGGGTCGTTTGCTTCAACCATAACAATTTCATTTTTATCGTTTTTCCACTTACCTTGCCCCGCGTAGTGAAGCTCACGATGCCAGCCAGGAGGGAAAACACCGGAAAACAGAGCCTGGTTCTCATTGATTGCCAGTTTATTTGAAGAAGCAATGCGTTCTAAAAATGCAATAGTTGGATTTCTGAGGTTTTGATAACGGTAGTAGCCGTGAAGGGCTTTGTTGGCGTGCTCATCGGTTTTTTCAAGCTCAGGCGCAGGAAACTGCGCGGTGAGATAGTCGCTTATCACTTTCACCACAGCCCGAAAACCTGCGCCGTTCTCAGTATTCTGAAGTACAAAAAAACCGGTGTTAAATTCGGGGGAATAAGAAAACTCCGATAACCAACCTGGCAATGAACCGTCGTGGCCTCGAAAGCGCCAGCCGTCGTAGTATCGGGCATAGTTATACACACCGTAACCAGCCGGGAATATACCAGCATTGGTACCGTGAGAATGCTCCATCCGTTCATAGCCTGAGGGTGACAATAGCGCTTCGTTGCGGTTCGCCAACGCCGATAGCAGTTTTATCGCATCACCAGTACTTATACTTAGCCCACCAGCGTAAGTCATGAGTACGGGTTTATACTCGACAGCGCTTCCCTTTGCGTAGCCTGTTGCCAGGTTCGTAGGGTTATTAGCGTAAGTAGCACTATTAATATCAAGAGGCGCAAAAATATATTGCTGAGCATAAACAGCAAAAGGCATACCGGTGATGCGTTCAACAATGAGGGCAGCCACCACGGCAGCTGAGTTCGTATAAGCATGTCTCGACCCTGGCGGCCAGCGGGATGTGCGGCTTTCGGCATCAACAGCCAGCGCATCTACAAGACTAAGCCGGGGTTCATTATTGTAGGCGAACGCTTTTAGGGAGATGTCACGCCACCCCGTGGTATTTTCAACCAAATGTAGTACTTTTAACGGGGCGGTGTCTCGCCAAGGGTTTTTAAAGGGAACATCGGGCACGTGGCTTACCAATGTATCATCGAGGTTTAACTGGCCTGACTCCACCAGCTGCATAATGGCAATGCCCACAATCATTTTGCTGACTGACGCGACCCGATAAACTGTGTCTTGCGTTACCGCATTCTTGCTCTGTAGATCAGCCATGCCAATAGTCGCAATGTGAGTGGCTCCGTTGTTATCTACTATCCCGTAGCTTACTGATGACAACCTGTGCTGTTGAACCAGCTCTTGTATTTTTTCATCCAGCGCACTTACCCCACCAAGTTGATGCGCTTCAGCTATGCCAAAACGGCAAAAAAGTAAGAGGAAAATTACGCCTGTTAGTTTTAATAGTGTAGACAATGCTATGCTCCTGGTTACATTATGTGCTTTGAGAGATAGCATCCTTACTCAAGGCATTGACGTCTGACAGGAAACTTTTGTGATGTCTTGTTATTTTACGATAAGATGGGATGTTCACAAAAAGTCACACTGATAAGCAGCTGATTTATGTCAAAAAAACCAGAAGAGACGACTATTTACGCTTTCGGCGATTTTCAGCTGAACACAGCTTCAGAACGGCTAATCAGACTCGATGAACCTGTGGCTATAGAGCCTCAATTGTACGCATTACTATGGCTTTTCATTCAGCATCCCGGCGTTATCCTGTCAAAGCCAGTAATAGAGACAGAAGTATGGGCGGGCCGCCCTGTATCAGATGACGCGTTGCGCGCGGCCATTAAAAAGCTCAGAGATGTACTCCATGATGATGCCCGTGCCCCGCAATATATTAAAACGATTCCCAAACAGGGTTTTAAGTGGCTAGCCAGGGTTGATGCAATACGAGAACCTGTAACCAAACCGCAGAAAAACAAAACAGTAACCCTATGGTTAGTTTGTTTTATAGCCCTTGCGCTGCTTGGTCTCGCGGGCTGGTATGGTTTTTCCGCCCCTACCCCAAACAAAGCCAAATCCGACGGTGTCACTATTACCAGCCTCACCAACATGACTGGCTCTGAAGTTGACGCTGATTACAATGCCACAAGCAATGTGCTTGCGGTAATACATCGGGATTCTCGTGGCAGCCCACAGCAACTTTACTTAAAATCGCTGAATGACAATGTAATAACCCGGTTGAGTTGGGACGAAGCTAATTACCATGACAGCTATTGGTCTCACGATGGAAAAAAGCTGGTGTTTATGCGCCTGCACGACCATCGTGAAAACTGGTATATCGCCCATATTGATCACATGCTGAACGTCACACAACTCGATACCATCACAAACCCCTTGCTAGACAAAAAGTATGTCATCGGCTGGACAATCGATGACAATGGTCTCTTACTGGCCGAAGAAATGGAGCCAGGCAAGCAGCATCGGATTTACGAATTTGATCTTAGCTCAACAACAATAACGGCCTTGACCAACCCGAATGTAGCGGGTCGCGGCGATTACGCTGCATCACTTTCACCAGATGGAAGCAAACTGGCCATTTTGCGCGAAGAGGTCGCAAGAGAAGCCACACTTCTTGTTACCTCAATGGAGGACGGTAATCTACTGGCTAATGTTGCCCTGCCTTTTGTACCCAGCCGGTTAGTGTGGACACCAGGTGGAACCACTATCGCAATGAGCAGTTTCTACGGCGACCATTTAAGATACAACCTGCTTGATGGCGCAACCAGTAGTACACCACATCTGCCAGAAAACAGTTTGGATTTTTTCGCTTCTTGCGGAGAAACCTGTTACATCATGCGCCAACATAACGGCAACTTCCTCGATCTTCAGGAAACGCCACTTTCAGCTATTCACAATAGAGTGTCTGACGTTGCTACTTTGCCGCTCATAGGCAGTGGGCGATTAATAAGGCTAAACAACGCTCAGGATTTCCCTCAATACCTCCCAAACCAGCAAGGTGTTCTTTTTGTATCACTACAGGGCAAACAACTGCTTTTTCAGCAATTAACTCAGCAGAACAGCGAGCGAACGTTTGCCACGCTCGACAGCCAGTTACGGTTAAACACCGTGGTGGTATCGCCGGACGGTAGCCTGGTGGCAGGCTCGGCAAATGGCCGCTTGTTTATTAGTAGTCTTAGCAACGAGGAATCACTGCCCGTATCGTTTTTAACCAGCGCACTGGAAAGGTATGAGAATCCGGTTTGGCATCAGGGTGGCGAGCAACTTTACGTGTCCAGGCTTACTGCCAATCAGCCGGATATTGTGGCGTTTGATGTTGCAAGTAAGCAAATGACACCTGTGGCCAACAACCTGCTGGCTTTCGCACCAGTACCCGACTCGCCGTCTCTGGCCATGGGCATTACGGCAGATTTACAGGTGGTTACGCTAACGAATAGCAACGGAGAGTGGCAACAAGAGTCAAACATAGGCAAGGTAACCTCGGCGTCACCCAACCGCTGGTACCTTACCAATGATGCGCTTTATCACACTAAGTATCAGATCCCCGAGGCCTTCCTGTGCAAACTGTCATTGAAACCAATGAACGAAGAACACCCGCAGGAGCAATGCTGGTCTGTGGGTGACAATCGCTTTCGTCTTCACTTCGATATTTCCCCAATAGAGAAAAAGGTGATGTTGGTAGAATCACTTAGTGCTCAAAGTGATATTATTCAGCTGAGCTGGTGAGTGCAAATGCGGCGATTACGCCCGACAAGATGTGCCAAACGATTCAGTCTATTCGTAGCCACTTTATACCCTTAAACGCCAAGTGCGAATATGAGATTGGTGATGGCGCATCCAGCTATCTAAAACCTGGTTATTGTTAAAAGACTACAAAATGAAACCTGTTACATCATTCCCGCTAATGTTCTCTTCTAATCGTTTTTTCCGTCATCGCTAACGATAAAAACCATAAAATTGCACCAAAACTTAACTTATTATTTCACTGTTTTACTTTTATTTTACATTTAATGGTAAATTAAGTTATTGTTATGCGGGTAGGCATTTGGGAATTTTAATGCCCGCACAATTGTAACCGGTTACAATTCATTGCAATCAAAAATGTAACCGGTTACGCCTGTGACGAACAAGTTCGTTAAATAAGCTGTTGAACTACCAATCGCATTTAGATTAGTACTTTAAAAGGACACTTAGCATGTTAAAAACCAAGCACACGCATCGCGCTCAACGCTACAAGAGAACATTACTCGCGACCTGCATAGCCGCCAGTCTGCCAACCGCATATGCACAAGAAGCGGGTGACTCTTCAGGCATTGAAGTCATTCAGGTTCGAGGCATTAAATATTCGCAAGCAGATTCTATCAATACTAAGCGATTCGCTGACTCCGTGGTCGATGGCATTTCCGCTGAAGATATCGGCAAGTTGCCAGACGTCACCATTTCAGACTCTTTGCAACGAATTAGTGGTGTTCAAATTAGACGAACTGCAGGCGAAGGGGGCCAGGTAAATATTCGAGGCTTGCCTCAGGTTTCAACCACACTCAACGGTGAGCAATTTCTCACAGCAAACAGTATTTTCTCCGTACAACCAGACTTCAGGGATATTCCGTCATCGCTTTTTGCTGGCGCAGATGTTTATAAATCTTCAACTGCTTCGTTATTGGAAGGCGGGATCTCGGGGAGTATAGATTTAAAAACTCGTCGCCCGTTCGACCTGGATGAAGGATACACATTTGCATTTGCTGCTGAGGGCACAAGAGGCTCTGAAACTGGTGGTACCAATCCTTCACTAAATGGCCTGTTTGGTTGGAATAACGACCGTATGGGTTTAATTGTGGCGGCGTCTTATTCTGACGCAACCCTGCTTGATGCGCAAACACGGCCGGTAAGCACACAGGCGTGGGCTGATGACACAATGGTACCCTTTGACGTCAATGGCGATGGAACCATTGATGATGGTGAATTGGCTCCTCTTGATCTTGATGGCGACGGCAATCTCGACGAAACGTTTTTATTGCCAACAAGAATCGAGGCCAGAAACAGACAAGTCGATAGAGAAAGGTTTGGCTTCAACAGTTCGTTTCAACTGAAAATTTCTGATGCCTGGACCATGACCTCAGATATCTTCTACACCGACATGGGTGAGGAAGAGACCTATCAAGGCGTTGAAATTCGCAACAATGCGGGCAACCAACCTGCAGCGGGTGTGTATGGAAACTTAATTGGCGTAAGAGATACCGGTGCAAGTGCTTCTGGTGTCGATTTACCTGGCAACTTTCAAACTATTTCTGGCGCGACATTTACTGATCCGTTGACCCATTCAATGTTTACTCAGGCATTTGTCAGAGACATGGATTCAACAAATGCGAATATTAAATTTGATTACGACAACGGCGGAAACTTAACCGGTTCATTTCGATATATTTACGGCGAAGCGAATTGGGAACGCTATCGTGACTCAATTGATCATGAATACTGGGTTAGAGATAGCTTAACCACTGATTACCCTAATGATGGTATCGACGGCAACGTATTACGAAATCCAAACCCCGCTCAAACAACTCTCGAACCTGTTGTACATTGGGGCGAGTCTCCAAGCGTGGAAAACCTGTGGGTGGCATCAGAACCTGCAAACGTAGCCATGAAAACCGCATGGGGCGATTTACAAGAGGCTGAAGGTGAGGTTTCTGCTCTTCGGGCCGATGGTAATTACGCATTCGATGAAGGTTTTGTCACTTCCATAGATTTTGGCGTCCGGTCCGGACAGCGAGACGTAACCTACAACGAGTCTCTGTTAGTATCTCCCTTCACCCGAACTGCTGATACAGATCGTGCTCCGGCACCGCTTGACGCCGATGGCAATCCATTGTGGGAAAATGGCGATGAAGTCACGTACTGGGCGCGCTGGCGTGCCGCCGACGTCAATCACCCAGCGGACGGAAGAACACTCATGCCGTACCGCACGTTGGAAGATGTGGCAAATGCCGGTTTCCCTATCGTCTCTGGCACTGATCTTCCGCTTTCCGGAGCAACGGGCTTTTTGTCAGTAGACCCTTCTGTTTTCATCAATGACCGCGAGAAATTTCACACCTGGTGGGGCGATGGCGTTAGTGCTTCATACGCCAAAAACCCTGGTAATTCTTACCGGGTAAAACTAGATACGCTAAGTGCCTACGCGCAAGTTAATTTTAGCGGTGAACTTGGAGACATGCTATACACGGGTAACCTGGGAGCGCGAGTTGTAAAAACCGACTTATCCATTTACCAAAATATTACAGATGGTAGTGCGTCAACAGAACTCTCTCCTACTGGCGCAGGGTTCGCGGGTATTCCCCAACGCATTGTTGGTGTACAACACACAGAAAGAAGCATAACTGATGTGTTGCCGTCATTGAATATCGCGCTTCAAGCCACCTCAGATATTATTGTTCGATTTGCCTACTCGCAAACAATGGCACCACTTGACTTAAACCAATGGGGAGGCGGGCGTAATATCAGCATCGGGAATGGCTATCCCGATGAGTTGACGAACCCTGTACCTAACAATGGTCTGGGTGCCACGTCAGCGAACCAAGGCGGAAATCCAGACCTAAACATGTGGGATTCAACCAATACGGATGTATCTGTTGAGTGGTACGCAAACCCAACAACCCTTGCAAGTATCGGGTTCTTCTATATGGACATAGCATCTTTCGTTGGCAGCGACACCATTATCGACCGCACTATTGCCGATGGTGACGGTGTAGTAAGAGGCCGACCAGTGCCTTTAACCACACCAGTGCAAGGTGATGGGGCCACCATTAAGGGAGTTGAAGTGGGCCTGAAACACGGCTTTGACTACTTACCCGGGTTCTGGGGAGATTTCGGTGTTGATGCCAACTACACCTATTCCCCATCCACGTCAGGTACGGATGAAGCCACTCAGGAAGATCTTCCTTTTGTTGATAGCTCAAAAAATCAGGCGAATTTAGTGCTCTGGTTTGAAAATGAGGAAGGGCTGCAAGGGCGGATAGCGTACAACTATCGCTCGGAGAGAAATGCGGGAGAAAGAGGAAATAATCAAACAACGCGATTATACCAAAAAGCGGTCAGTTATGTGGACGCATCCGTCAGTTATGACATTACGGACTACAGTACTGTCTATTTAAATATCTCGAATCTTACCGACGAGCAAGAGGACTATTACTACTCGTTTGAAGACAACTACGGCGGCACACGCTTGTTTGAAAGAAGAGCGACGCTAGGTGCTCGTTTCCGTTTCTGAGAAACGTAAAGTAGCCATGTAAACAAAGTAATGGTGTTTGTGCGTAATCGGGTTTGTTCACATCTCGATTACGCATTTTTAGTCTCAATACATTGCCGCTTTTGACACAGCTGCCATTGAGTAGCAATGAGTAGGCAATGTTAAAGGAAGAGGTTTAATCCATGGGCGAGGCTCGATTAAGAAGAATCGTTATTTTAGGAGGGGGAACAGCCGGCTGGATCGCTGCAGCGGGTCTGGTCAACAGGTTAAAACAGAAATATATCGAAGTCGTCCTCATTGAGTCGGAGAGTATTCCAACGGTAGGTGTAGGAGAGGCAACGATTCCTCCAATGCGAACCTTTTTACAAAGTTTAGGTATCAATGAGCGAGATTTTATCCGGAAAACCAACGCGAGTTTTAAATTAGGGATTAAATTTTCCGATTGGCACACAAAAGGTGATGCCTATTTTCACGCCTTTGGTAAAACAGGTGTTGTGTTCGACAAAAATGAATTTTATCGAAGTTGGGATAGAGCAAGGGCTAATGGCTACCAGGGGAAATTCACTGATTTCTGCCCTGCGGTATCCATGTGCCAACAGAATAAATTTTACCGCGAACAAGATGTGCCGAAAGAATCTTTTGTTTCGGGTGCCAGCTATGCGTACCACTTTGACGCAGGTTTAATGGCCCGCTATTTGAGCGACTATGCGCAGACGCGCGGAATTAAGCGCATTGAGGGAACTGTCACGGAGGTAACAAAAGATAGTCACGGATATATTAGACGTTTAACGCTTTCTGATGGCACGCCGGTTGAAGGAGACTTTTTCATCGACTGTTCCGGGTTTAAGGGTATTTTAATTGAGGAGACGTTGAAAACTGGCTATACGGATTGGCGCGACTATTTGCCCTGCGATAGAGCGGTGACCGTGCAATCAGAGCAAATCCACGACATTCCTCCTTATACCCACTCTGTGGCCAAAGACAGCGGTTGGATGTGGCAAATACCCCTGGAAAACCGCATGGGAAACGGCTATGTTTTCAGTAGTCGCTATTGTTCCGATGAGAAAGCGAAGCGGACATTGCTAGAGACCCTGGGCAATCAGACTTTAATTTCAGATATAAGGTTTATCCCCTTCACAACGGGGGTTAGGAAGAAATTATGGAATAAGAACTGCCTCGCGTTAGGCTTGTCGTCGGGCTTTTTAGAGCCATTAGAGTCAACCGCTATCCATTTAGTGGTAAAAAGCCTGGAAGTATTTATGACAATGTTACCTGACGGGAATTGCGATGAGTTACTGTCGAATGAGTTTAATCGGATCATGCTTCAAGAGTATGAAAATATCAGAGACTTCATAATACTGCATTACTGCACGACCCAAAGGGATGATTCACCCTTTTGGGATTTCTGTAGACATATGCCTATCCCACCTTCTTTGCAGGAAAAAATCGCGCTGTTTCAATCCAAGGGGGTTATTTTCTACAACCCTTATGATTTATTCAAACCGGTTAATTGGTATTCAGTTTTTGAAGGTATGAAGGTTCACCCTAAAAGGCAAGACCCCATTACCGAACTAACCGATATAAGATCCATGGTCACTATTTTAGACCAAATGCGCCTCAAAATAGACGACACCGTACGCCGCCTCCCCTCCCACAGAGCATTTTTGAACACTTACGGCCAAACGTGAACAGCGGTGTTAATTGAACATTCCAAAAGACGTACTTTTACAAAACTGTGGAATATTCGTTTTCCTGAACCCTTCAGCTGATAAAGAAATATTGACGACAAAAGATTTCCGATACCCATAGCCGTCGGGATACGGGTACACACAATGCTTGATATTCGCAGGAAACATATAGTATTTACTGACTTCTGGAATAATATTTATCGCATGGGGTACAAATGGGCTGTGTTTGGCTACCACCTCTGGAAGCAGCACTAAGCTGCCTGGATGCCCATCTTTGAACTGAAATTTCGTTACTTTTTGTTTTTCTGCGGCCATACGCATCTTTTTCCAATCAGGTACCTCTAAGTACCCCACTGTGGTCAACAAACAGTCAGGATGCATATGGATTGGGTTGTAATCATAGTTGGGCAATGACAAATTAGCCCATGCGCCAACGAGTCTTATGTCTTGAGATAATAGCGGTTGTCCGGGATTTAATAAAACTTGCGTCGAATTTAAAAAGTGTGCAGCAACCTGACAAATACCAACCGCAGCGCCCGACTTATCTAAAATTTCACGAATATTGATTTCACTAAAATTTCGCCCAACGAGCTTGTCTCCATATTCCAGCTCGCCGTTTTTTTCGCCAGACTTCAGTTCCTTTTCCCAAATTTCATTACAATAGTCAGCGATTTCCTTAACAAGGTTATCCGGCAGTCTGGTATCGGCAATGGGTGGCGAAAAAGGATAGCTTATATTAATGCTATTGGATGATTTTATATTCTCATTCATAACTACTATTCCCTGTTACCTGAATAAAAGACGGTTGAGTGACTAGAGTTTTGCCCAGGTAATAAGCAAAACCAATATTGCTATTGAAATGAGTACCGCTGTGATTGCCATATTTCTTCCGCTCCTTGTTCAGAGACTAATTTTCGGCCCGAAAAGTGTAACCGGTTACTAATTAAGATGAGGTACGATCCTCAGGGCATTGTTGAATACGTTATCTCGCTAAAATGAGGATATTAACCGGTGCAAATGAACTGAATGTCTAACCAGCAAAACTAGTTTCTTACCCGTTTCACAAGCAAACCGTCAGACACCGCTTCGAGTGACTTTCCCTTTGTTTCCGGCATTACAAAAAGTACCCATAGCAGCTGTAAAACCATCATGCTCGAAAAGAAGCAGAAAATGACCCATGGTTCAAAAACACTGATTACAAGCGGCATCGAAAGCGTTATTAGGGCTGCAAAAACCCAATGCGTACTGCACCCGAGAGACAAACCCGCCGTACGAACCTGATTTGGAAATATTTCTGCAATAAACACCCAAATTACAGCGCCTTGACCGATGGCATGTGACGCAATAAATGCAAAAACGAAACACGCAACGGCAACGCCCCCCAAACCAGTAAAAAATGAATAGGACACCGCTGCCAGTGAACAAATGTAACCCAAAGAGCCAATGACCATGAGGTTCTTTCTTCCGCACCGGTCAATGAGGTAAACACCAAGCATCGTAAATACTAAATTGGTTACTCCTACCCCCGCTGTAGATAAAAGTGCTGAAGACGCGTCTAACCCTGCGAGCTCAAAAACTCGCGGCGCGAAATACATGATGAAATTTATCCCCGAAGCCTGGTTAAAAAAAGCAATAAGAAAGGCCAGAGTAACAGGAATGAAGTTGGACTTAACAAATAGATTAGCAGATGCGTGAAAGCTAGCGTCTTGCTGGATCTCCGCAATTTGCTGTTCTGTGTTTTGAACTCCCAACTCTTGCATAATCGCTCGCGCTTGCGCAACGTCGCCTTTTTTAACAATAAGCCAACGAGGGCTTTCTTTTACCCTGGACACCATGACGAGATAAGCGAGGGCAGGAATGACTTCTAAGCCAAGCATAATGCGCCAATTCAACCCTATTAACACTGAAATGGCATAATTGGACAGAAAAGCGATTAAGATCCCGAAAACAATTTGAAATTGGTACAAGGCGGCCAGTTTGCCTCTGTTTTTTGGGGGCGCAATTTCGGAAATGTAGGCAGGAACAACAATGGATGATATTCCAACGCCTATGCCACCTAAAAATCTCAATACGGAAAAACTAATCGGCTCAGGAGCGACTGCAGATCCAAGTGCAGAAAGTAAAAACAGCAGCCCGATAAAAACCAGAGTTTTCTTGCGCCCCAGGCGATCACAGGGAATATTGGCAAAGAGTGCGCCGAGTACCGTCCCCCACAATGCGGAAGACATTATCCATATACCGTGGTCCATAGGGCTTAGTTGCCATAGTGCCTGGACAGGTCTATCGGCCCCGGATATTACAGCTGTATCAAAGCCGAAAAGAAACCCCGCCAGTGAAACGGTAATTGACCAATAGGTAATTTTTTTCATTATTTAAAGCACTCAACTCTGTTGGCAGCAAAAACTTTTCAGGCGTCAATTTAACGTTATATTTACAAAGTAACCGGTTACAGTTTATTTTTCAATTGGTTTAACCTCATTTATTTCAAATTTTTCAACTGGTGTTCAGTGCTTCTCATACTGATCTGCGTTAATACACAACTGACTTTTGAATAAATGGGAAGGGGTGGACACTATACGGCTTTAGCAATTTACAACTGAACATGGCCTCTGAACCTAAACAAAAGTGAATTACCGCTTGCCACCGGTGGCATTTATTTTCTAAGATGTTAATATTGTTAACTCGCTGTACGAATTTACATTTAGTGTTCGGGATGCAAAGGTTGCTCAATATGGCAATACACAAAGACAGAGCGTCCACCGTAAGTCAGCAAAAGTTATACCCGCCCGATGTATTGAATTAGGACGTTGAAGTGATGAAGTTCCTTGTTAAAGCCATATTGTTTTCTCTGCTCTGCGGCACTGCTCATCTTATTGCAGGTTGCGCAGATAAAAACAGCAGTAGCGACGTCTTGTTACGACTGGGCCATAGCCTCGACCCCCAGCATTCCGTGCATAAAGCGATGGTGTTTCTAGGCGAACGATTGCATGAGTACTCGGGCGGTACCATGAAAGTAAGGATTTACCCTGGCAGCCAGCTTGGCTCTGAACGAGACATGATAGAGTTGTTGCAAATTGGCTCTTTAGATATGACCAAAGTGTCGGCCAGTTCCCTAGAAGGCTTTGCGCCAGAGACGCAAATATTCAGCATTCCTTATGTATTTCGGGACAACGAACATTACTGGAGAGTACTTAACAGCCCGATAGGCAAGGATCTTCTTACTGGTGTGGAGACTTTCAAACTCAAAGGGCTGGGCTATTACGATGCCGGTAGCCGAAGTTTCTACACCAATGACCGCCCCATCAACACTCCGGCCGACTTAAAAGGGATGAAAATTCGCGTACTCAATAGCCCAACGGCGGTCAAAACAGTGCGCGCGTTAGGCGGAGCGGCCACTCCGGTTTCCTGGGGAGAACTCTACACAGCCTTACAACAAGGAGTTGTAGAAGGCGCTGAGAACAATCCGCCGAGCTATTATCTTTCCCGTCACTATGAAATTGCCCGTTATTACTCGTTAGATGAGCATACCTCTGTACCTGATGTCATGCTGATGTCACTGAGAACCTGGCAACACCTTACTGCGCAGCAACAGGAATGGGTTCGCATGGCAATGGCCGACTCTGTTGCTCATCAACGCGAGCTGTGGCGGGCATCTACCGAAGCGTCGCTGGCTAAAGTTATTGAAGACGGTGTAGAGGTTATTTACCCCGACAAACAGCCCTTCGTGGACGCCGTAAAACCCTTCCACGACAGCTACAAAGGTACTGATGTGGGTGATTTACTTGAAAAAATTAAGGCGATGTAAGGCATGCGTAATTTGGTGAAGTTAATAGACAAAACGCTGGCTGGCGCACTTATTATAGCCATGATAAGCATTCTTCTCGTTGTGATCTGGCAGGTAATCTCACGCTATTTATTACAGGATCCTGCCTCGGCAACTGAGGAACTGTCCCGCTTCTTACTCATTTGGATTGGCATACTGGGCGCCGCCTATGCCTACCGTCAGAAAGTACATCTGGGCTTTAATTTGTTGGTACACAAGCAGTCAGAAAAAGTACAAAAGCTAATAATGACCGTTGTGGAATTACTGGTGATGATGTTTTGCGTGACCGTATTAGTCATGGGTGGCCACGCCCTGGTGAACCTAACACTGGATCTCAATCAGATTTCCGCAGCACTGGGGGTAAAAGTGGGGTTGATATACACAGTACTGCCCATCTCCGGCGTCATTATCGCGTTCTATTGCGGTGTGAATATCTACAACCTTTGGATAGACGAAACCCAGGAGCCACTGTAATGGAAATGACAGCAGTAATTCTCATCGTCGGCTTCTTTTTCTTCCTGCTTATTAATGTGCCCGTATCAATGAGCATTGGGCTGGCAACATTGCTTGCCATGCTGGCGAGTGTGGAATTTGAGCCCGCAGTGACCACAATAGCACAGCGAATGGCCGGTGGACTGAACAGCTTCGCGTTACTGGCCATCCCATTTTTTGTAATGTCCGGCCTTATTATGGGCCGGGGCGGTATTGCCAAACGTCTGATTGAATGCGCTATGGCACTTATCGGTGCCCTACCCGGCGGCCTGGCACTTGTGAACGTGGTGTCGTGCATGCTTTTCGGCGCAATTTCAGGCTCCGCTGTTGCCGCCTGTTCCGCCATTGGCAGTTTTATGCTGCCTGAAATGAAGAAAAAAGGCTATGACCCCAATTTTTCTGCAGCAGTTACCGCCGCAGCTGCCACTACAGGAATGCTCATTCCGCCCAGCAACATTCTGATTGTCTACGCCATTGCTAGTGGCGGAGTGTCGATAGCTGCATTATTTATGGCAGGTTACATTCCCGGCATCATGGTAGGTTTGGCACTCATGGTGGTTTGCTATGTGTGGGCAAAAATAAAGGGGTACCCACTTTCAGAGCGCCTGCCCTTGAAAGTAGTCGTCGGGAAACTATTCGCCGCGTTACCCAGTTTGTTTCTGATTGTACTGGTGATTGGCGGTATTGTTGGCGGCATCTTCACGGCCACAGAAGCCGGTGCCATTGCAGTGGTTTATTCGCTAATCCTTTCGGTAGGTTTTTATGGCGAGGTAAAAATAAAAGAACTTCCGGGTATTTTCCTTAAGTCTGCAGAAACCACGGCTATTGTAATGTTACTAATTGCAGCTTCTACAGCGATGTCGTGGTTGTTGTCATTTGAGAATATTCCGCAAATACTCAGCCAGGCGCTGTTAGATTTAAGCGACAACCCCATTGTTATCCTGCTGCTCATTAATCTGTTATTGATTGTAGTAGGCGCATTTCTTGACATGACACCAGCAGTGCTGATATTTACACCTATTTTTCTGCCGGTGGCAGTGCAACTGGGCATGTCTCCGCTGCAGTTCGGTATAATGATTGTCCTCAATTTGTCTATTGGCCTGTGCTCTCCTCCTGTCGGGGCTGTACTCTTTATTACATGCGCGATCGCTAAAACCAAACTCGAAAATATCATCCGACCTTTACTACCTCTATACGCAGCAATGTTTGTAGTGCTCATGTTAGTAACTTATTTCTCCTGGTTCTCAGAAGCCCTACCCAACGCCCTCGGTTTCTAATGAAAGCCAAAAGTGAATTCACCGCCTGGTTTCCGGGAACAGTGAGCAACCGTGTTTGGCGCAGGTAAACGGCAACAGAACGAGGCGGCGAGCGGGAAAACAAGAGGTGAGTTTGCTTCAAAGCCCTCTGCCGCAGGGATGCGGCAGTGGAGCCCCCACGGACGGGTTCACGGCGTGCTTTGAAGTGAATTCACCGCCTGGTTTCCGGGAACAGTGAGCAACCGTGTTTGGCGCAGGTAAAATGACTAATAGTTGCAGCGGTTTTCGTTGTTTTAACTGGCTGGATAGGGCTACACTACCGTGTAATTCAATTCGTTATTAAAATGATAGAAAGATCAGGCTTTTGTGCGCAATGAATGCGCTTTCATTAAAAAGTGAAAACTATGGATAAACGCCCTACAATCAATGATGTTGCCCGCCTCGCCGGCGTGTCTAAACGCACTGTTTCCCGCGTCATAAATGGTGCGACCAATGTGGGTGCCGCCACACAGGAAAAAATACAAAAAATCATTGATGAACTGGGCTTTTCACCTGATAAACAAGCCCGCGGATTAGCCGCCAGCCGCAGTTTCCTACTGGGTTTAATTTACGACAACCCGGATGCCTTGTTTATCGATCAGGTTCAGCGCGGTGTACTTAGTGTGTGCTCTGAACAAGGCTATGAACTGGTTGTGCACCCTTGTCATTATACCGCGCCAGATTTTGTAGAAAACTGCGTTAAATTCGTAAAGCGATCCAACATAGATGGCGTTGCCATTTTACCTCCGGTGTCGGAATCAAAAGAACTGGCCCAGGCACTCAGAGACAACAAAATCAACTACGTGCGCATGGCCTCTGTGGATTTAGACGACCATACCAACATCGTAGTATCAGACGACCGTGCGGCACTGAGCGATCTCGCTCGCTATCTGGTTTCTCTTGGTCATCGCGATATTGCAGTAATCAGTGGCCCACAGAAATACTATTCCTCCATTGAGCGCTTAGAAGGCTTTCGCGACACGTTGAAAGAACTGGGTATTACATTGCCGGAAAATCGCATCATTGAAGGTAAAAACAGCTATGAAAGCGGCATCTCCTGCGCGCGGCAACTGCTCATTCAAAACAATCGCCCCGGGGTAATTTTTGCCAATAACGACGAGATGGCAGCCGGTGTGCTGAAAGTGGCTCACGAGATGGGCATAAATGTACCACAAGAGCTATCGGTTGCCGGTTTCGATGACAACTTGCTTGCCGCCAGAGTCATTCCGTCACTTACCACCGTACAGCGGCCGGTAACAGCCATGGCATCTCTGGCCGCGAAAAAAATAATCGCCATGATTGAAAATAGACCCAACGACGAGACAGAAGATTACCTCGTCAAACCCCATTTGATCATTCGCGACTCAACCAGAAAAGCGGAAAAGTAAAATTTATTAACCCCGGGACGTTGATCGTGAATGTTTTCTGACCTACAATTGCCACCGGTGGCACTAATGTTAAAAAACTGTTTTTTTATTTCCACAGAACGAATGGCCCAATTTTATCGCAAAGCAGGAGCAACCCATGCAAGGTCAGACACAGCTCATTCAGGTACATCCCAAGGACAACGTAGCCGTTGCAACAATGGACCTTGCTGCAGGTACTGTGAACGAAAGTCTGGGCATCACTTTACCCAGCGCTGTATACGCTGGTCACAAAGTGGCGTTGCAAAGCATGCCAGCCGGTACCAATATCGTTAAATACGGTTTTCCTATTGGTCATTTGCTCAATGATGTGTCGGCTGGGGAACATATTCACAGTCATAACCTGAAAACCAACCTGAGTGGGCAGGAAGCTTATACCTGGTCCCATGCCTGCGAAGATGCTACCGGTAGCAAAATATCGTCAGATACCTTTATGGGCTATCGCCGAAAAAATGGAAAAGTAGGTATTCGCAACGAAGTATGGATAATTAACACCGTGGGCTGTGTGAATCGCACCGCCGAGCGCATTGCCAGCGAGTGCGAACGTCGATTCCCCAACGCGTGTGACGGTTTCCGTGCATTCACGCACCCCTTTGGATGCTCGCAACTGGGGGACGACCTGACTGACACCCGCGCCATTTTAGCAGCACTGGCTTCTCACCCCAATGCTGGCGCCGTGCTCGTTGTGGGCTTGGGGTGCGAGAACAATCAACTTGAAACGTTGCTAAAGCAGGTTGACAGACCCTCACAAAGGCTGCGTTTTTACAATGCTCAGCAAGTTGGCGACGAAATAGCAGAAGGCATTGGCCTTGTGTCAGAGATGTTGTCAGTATTGGAAGGCGATAAACGCGAGCCTGTTGCCGTGTCAGAATTAGTGTTGGGTGTAAAATGTGGCGGTAGCGACGCATTTAGCGGAATAACCGCAAACCCGCTGGTTGGCAGGATCACCGATATTCTCACCGATTTAGGCGGTGCCGTTATTCAAACCGAAACGCCGGAAATGTTTGGTGCCGAACAACTGTTAATGGATCGCGCCGTCAGCAAGCCCGTATTTGAAAATATTGTTGATTTGGTCAACGAGTTTAAACAGTACTTTCTAGATCACAAGCAACCCGTGTATGAAAACCCGTCTCCCGGCAACAAAGCCGGAGGGTTAACGACGCTGGAAGAAAAGTCGTTAGGTGCTGTTCAAAAAGGCGGCCAGGCAACCGTTCGCGGTGTATTGAAATACGGCGAGCCGTTGAATCAAAATGGCCTCTCGCTACTTCAGGCTCCAGGCAACGACGCCGTTAGTTCTACCGCACTTGCCGCAAGCGGCGCACACATAGTTTTATTCACCACCGGGCGCGGTACACCGCTCGGGTTCCCTGTACCTACGCTCAAAATATCGTCAAATTCCAGAATAGCGGAACAAAAACCACACTGGATTGACTTCAACGCAGGACAAGTACTGCAAGGTATGTCGCCAGACGACTGCGCAGAGCAGTTGTACCAACTTTGTCTCTCTACAGCGTCGGGCAAACAGACCTGTAACGAGAAAAACGGCAGTCACGAGATTGCCATTTGGAAACGAGGCGTAACCCTCTAATAACAAAGAGATCATTATGAAACCGATTTTGCTTCATGAAGACAGGTTATTCCCTGTTGATGGTAAAACCCGCGATATTGCCCGCGAGCTTTACCAGTCTGTTCGCAACCTGCCAATCGTCAGCCCACACGGACATACCGACCCACGCTGGTTTGCTTACGACAACAATTTCGGCAATGCCACCGAACTGTTTATTTTGCCCGATCACTATGTATTCCGCATGTTGTATTCCCAAGGTATAACCTTAGAGCAACTGGGCATTAAACGCTGGGACGGCGGTGAGTCAGAAACCGATCCGAAGAAAATTTGGCAGATATTTGCAGACCACTACTACCTGTTCGCAGCTACCCCTTCGCGCATGTGGCTTGATACGGTATTTAAAGACGTGTTTGGACTGTCTGATATGCTGTGTTCTGACAACGCCATGGACTACTACGCGTTCATTACCGCAGAGCTGGCAAAAGCCGAATATAAACCGCGGGCATTAATGGATCGATTCAACATCGAGCTTATTGCCACGACAGAAGGTGCCCTTGATTCACTGGCACACCACGGCGCATTAAAGGGCTCGGGTTGGGACAAACGCGTTATTACCACTTTCCGCCCCGATGACGTAGTAGATGCCTCCCGCGAAGACTTTGTAGAAAACATCGCAACATTGGGAGTGATTACCGGCGAAGATACCCAGCGCTGGCAAGGTTACCTGGCTGCCTTGCGTCAACGTCGGGCGTTTTTCCGCCAGCACGGCGCAACAGCAACCGACCACGGCCACCCCACTGCGGCTACAGCAGATTTATCAGGCAGCGAATGTGAAGCGCTATTCGCCAAAGTGCTTAGCGGTCAGTCTGGTGCGGCAGAACAGGAACTGTTCCGCGCGCAAATGCTCACTGAACTGGCGGGCATGAGTGTGGAAGACGGCATGGTAATGCAAATTCACCCAGGCTCGTTCCGCAATCACAATGAAAGCTTGTTCCACAAGTTTGGCCGCGATAAAGGCCACGATATACCCATGCAAACTGATTACGTAAATGCATTAAGGCCACTGCTAAACAAGTACGGCAACGAAGCCAATCTGAACATTATTTTGTTCACACTGGATGAAACCGTCTATGCCCGTGAGCTGGCGCCACTTGCAGGCCATTACCCCTGTTTGAAACTGGGCCCGGCCTGGTGGTTTCACGACAGCCCGGAAGGTATGCTGCGCTTCCGTCATCAGGTTACCGAAACAGCCGGTTTCTACAATACAGTGGGCTTTAATGACGATACCCGTGCGTTCCTGTCTATTCCCGCCCGACACGATGTAGCGCGACGGATAGACTGCCGTTTTCTGGCCCAACTGGTAACCGAGCATCGCTTGAGCGACTGGGAAGCCGCAGAGCTGGCGCAGCAATTGTCTTACAACCTGGCGAAAAACGCCTACAACCTGGGGTAAATTATGGCGAACTTGAATGCTTCTACACTGGCGACGCTGCCCCGTGAGGTAAAACTGCCACAGTACGATGTTGCCTCCACCACCAGCGGCATTGTTCACATTGGTCCTGGTGCGTTTCACCGCGCCCATCAGGCGGTTTATACTGATTTAGCGATGGCCCATGGCGGAAACTGGCGCATTGATGCCGTTTCCATGCGCAGTAAAACGCTGAAGGACAAGTTGGCCGAACAAGACAACCTGTACTCGCTGGTAGTATTAGACAACCAGCCGTACACCCAGATCATCGGCGCGCTGAACAATGTATATGTGCTTAGCGAGGACCGCAGCGCCATTATGGCATCGCTCACCGCTCCCACTACCCACATTGTTACCCTTACCATTACTGAAAAAGGATACTGCCTGGACAACCAGGGCAAACTGGATGCGGCGCACCCGGACATCATGCACGACAAAGATTTTCCCGACGAACCAATTTCTGCAATTGGCCTGCTGGTTGCTGCACTAAGCGCCAGAAAAGCAGCGAATACGGGTGACATAACCATTGTAAGTTGCGACAACGTGTCTGATAACGGCAGCAAGCTGGGTGCCGCAGTGGTTGCCTTTGCCAACCTGTTAGACGCAGAGCTGGCCCAGTGGATCAAGAGTAATATCGCCTTCCCCAATACCATGGTAGACAGCATTACTCCGGCTACCGATGAAGCACTTGTCGAACAGACAGCTGCCGCTCTGGGTGTCACTGACAGATGGCCCATTCAGCGTGAAGCCTTTACTCAGTGGGTGGTGGAAGACAAGTTTAGTGGGCCGCGCCCTGCCTGGGAAAAAGTAGGCGTGACGTTCACAGACGACGTAAACATGTTTGAAAAAGCGAAACTGCGCGTTTTAAACGGAACCCATTCCACCTTGGCCTATGTGGGCTCGCTACTGAATATCGACACCGTTTACGAAGCCATCAGTAAACCGGAAATTGAGGCTTTTGTACGCCGCCTGCTTGAAACCGAAATTCTGCCTACCATTGAAGTGGGCAACAAAATGAATTTACCAGCGTATGCCGATGCAATTTTGACTCGCTACCACAACAAACACATTCGTCACTTGCTGTCTCAAATTGCCTGGGACGGATCGCAAAAGTTGCCGTTTCGAATATTAAATACCCTGCGTGACAGAATTAAAGCGAAAGCCAGTTTTGAAAGGTTGTGCGTGCCTGTGGCCGCGTGGCTTCTGTTTATAGCCAGGCGACAGCAAGCGGGTGAGAACATCACAGATCCGATGGGTGAACACCTGCTTAGCCTGGCCGAAAAACATCAGGGAGACACAACGGCATTTACCGATGCGGTTCTCAATGAGCGGGACGTTTTTGCTGAGCTGTCAGACAACCCGGCCTTCCGCAACACCGTGCATAAGAAAGTACAGCAAATGGCGTCGCTCAACAATGAAACCATGGCCCAGTGCCTCGGGGAGTTATAATGGACAGGTTGTCTCACGTGGTTGTTTTCGGCGAATGCATGGTTGAGTTGGTAAACCAGGGCAAAGACACGCTCACAAAAGGCTATGCTGGCGATACTTACAATACAGCGGTGTACCTCAAACGCTGTACTCCCGGCACATCGGTAAGCTTCTTAACCTCTATCGGTGCCGACTTCCTGAGCAACGAATTGCTGTTCAAAATGGGCGAGGAAGAAATCAATACCGATTTGGTGTACAGAAGTGAAACCCGCAACCTCGGCCTGTATATGGTGCAAACCGACGAACATGGCGAGCGCACCTTCGCCTATTGGCGCGACAACTCTGCTGCAACGCAAACCATGAACCTGAAAGGTGACACCCCCCTTTCTGCTGATCTCTTTTACTTCAGCGGTATTTCGCTGGCCATTCTTGATGAAATCCAGCGCTGTAAGCTGTTTGCACTTATTAAAACAATACGGGAAACCGGCGGCAAGGTTGTCTTTGACCCCAATTATCGCCCGCGTCTTTGGCAATCTCGCAAGGAAGCCCGAATATGGACAGATCTCGCCTACGCAAATGCAGACATCGCGTTCCCTGGCGGTGACGACCACCTGGCGTTGTACGATCATACCGATGTTGATGCCATTCACGCCCATGTGACGGCTTTGGGCGTTGCGGAAATTGTGGTGAAAAATGGTGCCGCAGGCGTACACATTTTTACCAAAGGCAACCACTGCATTGTGCCCGTTGAGCGCGTAGCGCGAGTCGTTGATACGACGGCAGCAGGTGACGCCTTCAACGGTGGCTATCTGGCGGCCAGAATCAGCGGAAAAAGCGTGACAGAATCTGCCGGATATGGTGCCAAAGTTGCGGCTACGGTTATTAGCTTTCCCGGCGCAATTGTTGATAAAGGCGCGTTTTCAACCCGCGTTAACACTGCTAGTTCGGTGAGCCCGTGATAGCCAGACTGAAATAGAGGTTGACTAACAGCGTCATCTGAACATAATTTGATCAACACTATATTAACATCAGTCAGATGTATGGTTGTTGGCTGGTTTCTCAATATCATAAGGAAAATGATATGCCCAACCATCAGTACAAAGTAGCCAGCGACGCCCCCGACCTTCGCGATCGCATATATCAGCCACTGCTTAAACCACTCAAACCCTTTATCGACCCACCGGGAAATCTGACCATATTGAATCAGGGGGCTGATGGCGCCTGCACCGGGTTTGGGTTAGCGGCCACAATTAACTTTATTTACAGACAACAGGGGTTATCAGATAAAGTTAGCCCCTGGATGCTGTACACCATGGCTAAACGATACGACGAGTGGCTGGGTGAAAATTATGAAGGTTCCAGTTGTCGCGGTGCCATAAAAGGCTGGCACAACAGTGGTGTGTGCAAAAAAGAACTCACCGACAACCTTTCACACAGCAGTGAATTTCGCTTCACCCAAGACATTTACGAAGACGCGAAAAAGCGTACGCTCGGCGCATATTTTCGACTGCAGCAAGATATTACCGATTTCCACTCAGCCTTGAATGAGTGCGGTGTTATTTTTGTTTCCGCACAAATTCACGAAGGTTGGCTTAATTATGACGGCCATGAAATAGCCATAACCGACAACTACATTGGTGGCCATGCGTTCGCTATAGTGGGGTATAACAACGACGGCTTTTGGGTACAAAACTCGTGGGGTGCAGACTGGAAAAAATCGGGTATTGCCTTGTGGAAATATGAAGACTGGGCAGTCAATATTATGGACGCCTGGGTTGTGCAATTAGCGCTGCCTGTTCCCGGTTTGTTTGGCTTTTACCGGCCAATGTCACACACCTCCCACGCGACCTTCTTCAATTCGGTATCGCGGTTAAGCATTCAGCATCACTTCATTCACCTGGACGACGGCCATTTCCACGACAGCGGCAAATACTGGACATCTCCGGAAGACATAGCGCCCATGCTGGCCAACTTACAAAAAAGCGGCTGTAAAAAGGTGCTGCTGTATGCTCACGGCGGGTTAAACAGTGTAAAAAGCTCTGCCCAGCGTATTGCTGCCATGAAACAAACGTTCCTGGATAACGGCATTTACCCCATTCACTTTATGTACGATACCGGGCTGCTTGAAGAAATCAGAGACGTACTGGCGTGCAAAAACAAAAGCCTTGAAGGCAAGGCCGGGGGAATTTTTGACTGGATAGACAGACGCCTGGAAGACGCCACCCGAAAAATTGGCAGTGCCATTTGGCGCGAAATGAAATCTGGCGCACAGAAGCCATTTGTAAGAAAGAAATCAGACGGCTCCGTCTTTTTATCGAAAGTACTTGAGTACCTGTCTGCCAACCCAGACATAGAATTGTATGCATGCGGGCATTCTACAGGCGCCATCCTTCACGCCTACGGTTTAAATCAACTATCCAGGTTAGACGAAAACGCTGTGGTGAAGAAGGTTTTCTTAATGGCCCCAGCGATTAACTACACCTTGTTCCGCGCGCAATACAACCCGCTTTTGCAGAATGGAAACATAGAAAAGGCGTTTATTTTCAACCTGACTAAAGAACAAGAGCTGGACGACACCGTAGGTTATATTTATCAAAAATCGCTTTTGTATCTCGTTTCAAACGCCTTCGAAGAAACCCGCGAAGAACCATTGGTTGGCATGCAGTATTTCAATGAAAAACAACCCCCACTTCCTGACAACGTTACTGTGGTTTACAGCAATGAAAGCAGTGATGTTTGTCGTTCTGTTAGTCATGGTGGTTTTGACAACGACCGTTTCACTATGAATACACTCTTAAGAGAAATACTGGATGCAGAGCCGACACACCCCTTTACTAAAAAAACGTTGGATTACTGAACACAGGGTGGTCAGTAGGTCGGCGTTTTTTTGGCCCTGTAATTAGACGGGAGGGTTGATAATTCCTGCAGTATTGAGACTATAGAGAATATCTTCTGGCTCAACCTCCGATTTACCGGAAAAATGTGGAATTCTCTGATGTTTAGCTCCCGTTTTTTATGTTTCGCGTTACTGGTATTGCTGTTCGGCTGCAGCAAAGATCCAACCGAGAATTTCCTGCCGCCCGGCGTAACAGCCGATGCATTGGTTGCCAGCATTGACACTGACCAGCCCCACGAGACATCCATTCAGGCCGCCATAGACGCCGCCCCCGCAGATGGTGGCTGGACCATTGCCATTGCGCCGGGGGAATACTACGAACACATTGTTATCAATAAACCCAACATCACGCTTATTGGCGCAGGGCCGGACAAAACCAAAATAGTGTTCGACCGCTACGCGGGCAAACCGGTTATGCCGGCCAGCGAAGAAACCCTGGGCGCCTACCGCACCGCAACCGTTGAAGTTACCCGAACCAACGCAACCATTGCGAACCTCACTATTGAGAACGCCTTCGACTTTTTAACTAACGACGCGCTGGAAGCAGATGATCCGAAAAAAACTGCCGGCGCACAAGCCATCGCGTTGAAACTGGCTGAATACACCGACAAAACCACCGTGGACAACGTCCATTTACTGGGCTATCAAAACACCCTTTACGTGCAAGGCGGCCGCAGCTATTTTCGCGGCGGTGAAATTCGCGGCAACATCGACATCATATCGGGCAATGGCAACGGGTATTTCGACAACGTAGCTATTGTTTCACGGCCGCGAGGAAAAACAGAGCATGCCACTGGCTATGTAACCGCTCCAAGCACGCTTATTACCGACGCCTTCGGCTTTACGTTTGTCAATTGCAAACTAACCCGTGAAGACGGCGTACCAGATAATTCCGTTCCTCTGGGTCGCCCCTGGCACCCTGTCACCACCTTTGCCGATGGCCGCTATGCGCACCCTTTCGCCGCAGGCAAAGCCACCTTCATCAATACCTGGATGGACAAGCACATCACCTCTGGCGGATGGGCTTCAATGGTTGGCAACACCAAAGATGGCAGCAGCCACGTATTCTCGCCTTACGACGATGCGCGCTTTGCAGAATTCGGCAGCTCCGGGCCGGGCGCGGCAGTGAATAACGAACGTCCACAGCTTTCAGAGGAAGAAAAAGCCCTTTTTTCAGCCTTTAACATACTGGATGGCTGGGAACCTTTGAAAAACGAACATTAACCACATACACTGATGCGCTAAGCAAGCCAAAACACGCAGTGTATGAAAGTAAAAACCGACGCCATCAGTAAAGCGCCTTTGCACAAGAACATTACCGTTGAAGATGACAAACGAGTGTTCGTAGTGGGTGATTTAGATGGCGACTTTACGCGCCTGAAAACCCAACTCGACAAAGTTAACTTTAACCCCGAAGAAGATGTGTTGTTCAGCCTTGGCGACATTATTGACCGTGGCGAAGACAGCGCCAAACTGGTAGATTTCATGAAAGACATTGGCGCGCACGCTGTACTGGGTAACCATGAGCACATGATGCTGGAAGCTCTGCTCAGCCGCGACAGCTACGCCATGCGCTTGTGGACGCAAAACGGCGGCATGTGGCACCAAATGGCGAAGTTCGAAACCCTGGTTGGCATGTGCAAGTGGTTTTTGCAGCAACCACTGGCCATTACACTGAACTATGGCGGAAAAAAAATTGGCATTTCTCACACACTTCCGCCAACATGGAGCTGGGAACACTTTCCTGGCAGTACCGAAGCCTGTGTAACCCCGCTGTTGTGGGACAGAGAACGCTTTACCAAAAAACTAAACAAGGTTAACCACGGTGTGGACTTTTCTATCCACGGGCACAACTCCACACAAGAGCCTGTTTGGATAGGTAATTCCTTACATATTGACACCAGTTATTATGGGATGCCGACTGTGTTGGATCTGGCAGAAACAATAGAAACCGATTTGCGTATGTAAAAAAGTAAACGACCTACATAGGCAATAATAAGTTCATTTACGCGGTATCACTATTTAGTAATAATCTGTTGTAATAATTGTGGGTACGAATTTGCAAACTTTGCTATACGCCAATACAGACATTGGCACATATCAGTTTTTAATGCATTATAGTGCCAATTGTGAGCATAGTATGTTCCTATATAGTGCGCAGAGTTTAAACCGTGGTGATGTAAAGGAATATAGTGGAAAGCGATAAAACATCGAGCACGGAAGATCCAGCTCTAAACAGGCTATTACAGCGTATGCCGCCTGAAGTAGCAAAAAGTTTTACCGAGGAGCAGCTTTCTCACCTGCACAGTGTATTAGGCGCTCGCAGTTGGAAAAAGCATTCACTGGACATTCGTTCAACCTTCCCTGTTCCATTTGTAAAACGCAGAATCTATTTCGTGCTGTTAATGGGTCGTAACCGTCGAGACCTTACCCGTCAGGAAAAGCAAATTTCGGCATTCACATTTGCACTGGTAATTATGGCGTTTATAACGATATCCACATTTTTCGGTTTAATGGTACTTTATTTAGTAAAATGGAAGCTGGGAATAGATTTATTCCCTGAGTCTAATTTTAAGCTAGGACATTGGTTTTGGGATTTATGGAAGTAACAGGAATGCAAAAGAAACAAAGTAAACTGCTATCCGCGATTTTATTGGCGCTGGGAAGCTCCGGAACTGCGGCCTATGCACAAACAGAGATCACCGGTTTTTCAGGTAGTGCAAAGCTCAATCTTTCTCACGATGACAATATATACCGCACTACAGATGAGTTTGCGCAATCTGACACTCTCGTAAGCCTCAGTCCAGAAGCAAAGCTTGTTGGCGCAGCTGGCAAACACAGGTTTCAGGTTGATTACAAGGGTGATTACGCAAAACACTTTGATCTTAGCGATGCCGACTACGACGATCACTCACTTAGTGTGAGAGCGGATCTTGACCATTCATTAAAATTGAAAACCCGCTTTGAAGCCGCATATATTACCGATCACCAGGACCCAGGCACCATCAATCGGGTACAGTTAGACTTAGCGGAATTCAACACCTACGACGAGAAAAAGTATAGCGCTGCTGTTTTCTACGGTGGCACAGATTCAACTGGCCGCCTGGAGTTAAGGTATAAAAACGCTGACATAGACTACACTAACAACGGTTTGGACTTTTTGGATAACAAAATCAATGAATTTGGCGCCAAATTTATTTACCGCATTTCGGATAAAACCAAAACGTATCTTGAAGCAATTTATACTGACAATGATTATACACCGCCAGTTGGTACCCCTGAACAAGATAACGTTAACGAAGTGTATCGCGCCGGTATTACCTGGAACTTTGCCAACAAACTAACTGGTGATGTTAATGCTGGTTATCAGAAAGCAGATTTTGACAATCAGAGCTTTCGAAGCACTTCTGGCTTAACTTACGACGGAACCATTACCTGGGATGTCAGCAGCTATACTGAAATAAACGTTATTATGCGTCGTCGGGCTTTAGATTCCACTTTGGAGCAATTTGGAAGCTTTACACGAAATACTTTGGGTACTTCCATTAAACACGAGTTTACTGACAGACTGACGTTCAACGGTGCGTTTAGTTATTACAAAGATGACTTAAACCTTGGAACAGTACGAGACGATAAGCGATATACCTACGAAGCTGGTTTGGCCTACGAATTTATGCCCAGGATAACGTTGGCTGGCGCTTATAAACACCAAACCAGAGATTCGACACTGGCTTTTGCTGAGTACGAATCAAACGTGGTGAGTTTATCCGTAAAAGTAGCCATCTAGTAAACAGAGGAAGGTACCATGCCGGCAAAACATAGCGTTTTAACCAAACAACTTTGGTTTCTAATTGCATTTACTACCCTGTTTTTCACAGTGTTCTCTGCCAGCACCGTATCGGCGCAGGATCTAACTCAATACCGATTAAGTGCTGACGATGTTATATCGGTAACTGTGTTCAACGAACCTGATTTGAGTTTAAAGGAAGCCCGGGTTTCCTCTTCTGGCACTATTGCAATGCCGCTTATTGGGCAGGTAGCCGTTAGAGGGTTAACACTTACTGACGTTGAACAAGAAATACATCGCATGTACCTTGGCGACTACCTTAAAAAGCCGGATATTTCGGTATCAATTGTTGAATACCGCCAGTTTTATGTGAATGGCGAAGTGGATAAACCAGGCGGTTTCAGTTACCGGGAAGGAATGACCGTTGAACGTGCTATTACCTTAGCTGGCGGTTTTACTGGCCGTGCCGCAAAAAACAAAATCTTCATAGTAAGGGAAGATGCGGAAGGTGCACCTATTTCAGCTAAATTAACCACTTTAATTCGCCCGGGTGATGTCATCACCGTTGAGGAAAGCTTTTTCTAGAGGGAACACTAATGCAGTCTAAGGACGCTCAGCAAAACTGGAATTCTAACTCTGAAGAGGCAGTCATTGACCTCTCCCACTACCTCCGGATACTTAAACGGTATAAGTGGAGTATATGCGCGTTTATATTTCTATCAGCGCTCTTAGGGGGGTACTACCTTTCACAGGCTACCCCCATTTATTCCGCTTCGATGAAATTGCAGGCCGACCCGGTACAACCCAACGCCTCTGCAGCAGACCAATACGTCTCCAATTCAATGATCTTTTTGTTTTATGAAACACAGTACGAGATTATTCGATCGAGAAATGTTGCAGAATCTGTTGTTGAAAAACTGGGGCTTGTAGAGCGCTACAAAAAAGAACTTGCAGAAGAAAAAAAGAAGGGAAGTGACGAATCCCTTATCCAAAGCTTAAAAAATGCCATTACCTCATCTGACTCAGCTGACGAAAGTGAAGACGCAAATAACCAGCTGAGCGATGCACAAATTAAAACAATGCTGGCTCAGGGTATACAGAGTGCAGTAAGAGTTGAAGGTGGTACCCAAAGCCAGATAATCAACATTTATTATGAATCTGACGACCCAGTACTTGCTGCTGACATTGTAAACGCCGTTGCTGATGCGTACAGCGAATTTGGTCTTGAAGCCCGTTTGAGTCGATTAAAAGATACATCATCCTGGTTAAGTGAACAATTAGAAGAATTAAAGCTAACCCTACAGAATTCAGAACAGCGCCTAAGAGATTTTAGACTTAACGAAAACCTCATGGATACTGAGCAGCAAGAGCGCATAGCGGCAACACAGCTGCAAAATCTGAATACCGAGTTAATCAGAGCACAAACACAGCTTTCACAAGCTCAGGAACTATATTCTCAGGTACAAAATTTAGACAACGAAAGCAGTGATTATCTTTCACTCGGGCCTGTAATGGAAAATGGCAGCATAAGAGATCTCGTTCGTGAAGAAGGAAGTCTTAACCGCAGAGTAAAAGAGTTGAGTGAGCGCTACGGTGAAAAGCACCCTAAAATGATTGCTGCGCGCTCTGACCTCGCCAGCGCCCAAGCGAATCTCGAACGAGAATTAAGCAAAGTCGTAGAGAACATACGAAAAGATTACCGCTTGAAACAAGTGCAAGTTGATAACATTCGAAATCTTATTGCCAAAACTACCAGTGAACTACAAAACTACCAGGGTGAGTCATTCGAATTAACCCGGCTGGAACGTGAAGTAGAAAACAATAGAAGAGTGTATGAGTCATTTTTAGGAAAATTGATGGAGACAGACGTTTCCAGTGATTACGACGCCAGTAATATAAGAATCATCGACCGCGCAACAGTTCCCAAGTACCCGGTTAAACCCAGAGGTTCTCTGGTAATGGCAGCAAGTTTGTTCCTCGGCGCATTTTTCGGTGTCATTTATGCCTTTGCCAGAGAGCTTTTAGGCAATGTATTTAAAACGCCGGACCAACTTGAAAACGAACTGGCATTACCTTCTCTTGGTATTACGCCATTAGTTAAGAAGAAGCGAAATTCGGTACCACCTGAACACCAGTACATTAAAGATCAGCGCAGTACATTCGCCGAAGCAATTAATACCATTAGAACAGGGTTATTGTTTTCGAATATTGATAATCCTCCGAAAACGATCCTCATTACCTCAACCTCTGGATCAGAAGGTAAAACTACACTCGCTATCAATTTAGCCGTTAGCTTGAGTCAAATGGACAAAACCTTGCTAATTGAAATGGATTTGCGCAAGCCAGCTGTAGGCAAAGATTTAGGAATTAAAGCCGATGTGGGGTTAAGTGATCTGCTTTCAGGAAAAACCGATACCAATGTGTTTCATCCTGTAAACGGCGCCCCTAACTTAAGCGTGATTACGTGTGGAACTATTCCACCAAATCCTATGGAACTGATCAGTTCTAAGCGCTTCGCTAATTTACTTAACTCGCTGCGAGAGCGCTTTACTCATATTGTTATTGATAGCCCGCCCACCTTACCTGTGAGCGACTCATGTGTGCTGGCTAAAATGGTTGATGCCACCATTGTGGCAGTAAAAGCTGAAGATACTAAAATCAGCATGGTTAAAGAGACCGTTACACGCCTGCAGAAAGTAAATGCAACGATCACTGGGGTAGTGCTAACGCAGGCATCTCCACAGAAGATGAGCTACTACGGAGAACACTATTATCAGGATGGTTTTTACGGCGTAGATCCTGAAAAGCATAGCTAAGGAATGCCGTAAGAGAAATAGAGTACCGGTGTAGAATCATCTGTTTCTCTTAGCGGCTTTTGCTACTATTGAACGACGCGCATCAGGCAAACAATAAGAACGAGGAATACGTGTACTTTACCTGTTCTCACTATCTGGCAAGAAATTAAATCAAAATGAGTGATTCCATGTTGACGAATGTAACACAGCAACGTATTGCCTCGCTCATTAATCAAAAAGCTGTGTTAACCGGGCATGACCTTAGCAACATTACCATACACACACTGATAGAAAATGGGGTTGCAGTGCTCCTGGCAAGTAAAATTGCTGAAACCAATAGCTCCTTGCCAACTTTCGAATTAAGTAAACGGCTAACGGCCTTTTCAAAACAACTACAAATAATACATACTCTTCAACGAAACGCCTTTCATGAAGTCTTCCTGGCCCTGAAAAAAAAAGGAATAGACTTTATTGTGCTGAAAGGATGGGCTTTAAGCCACACTGTATACACTACGCCCTATTCCCGCCCAAAGACCGACATAGACATACTGATAACATCACCGTCTAAAGCCGAGGTAAAACAGATTCTGCTTGAGCTAGGGTACACAAACCCTAGGGGGTGGGAGCCTAAGGAAATAATTGACCAATTCTCAATGCGCAAAGAGATAGTAAACGGCGTATACGCAAACGTAGATGTGCATTTACAACTAACAAACGATAGAGCAATACAACCGCTATTTCCGTGGAACGAACTTGTCCTGAATACTCAGTTTGAATCATCAATCGAAGCAAAAGTACTCAATAAACCAATAGCATTGTTACACGCAATAATTCACATGTTACACCATGCCTGCCACGGCGATTTTATAAAACTAATATGGTTTTACGATATAAAACTGCTAGTGGAATCTATAACAGACAGTGAAGAAAAAATATTAGTCGGTAATGTGTCGGAAAATAACTTGGGGAAAATAGTAAAATTTGCACTAATTGAAACCAGTTATCTATTCCCTTCAAAAAAACTATCTGAACTAATCGATAAAATACCCAGTAGCAATGACATAACCAAATTTGAATACTTAACTCAATCACCATCAAAATTCAAAGTGATGGTTAGAAACTTCTATAAAACGAAAGGAATGCGTAAAAAGTTAAAATTATTACAAGAAACCTTTTTCCCCCCAAAAGAAGAGATCTATATAAAGTATGGAAACGATTCTAAATACCCAGTTTTCATTCTTTATTTCATTAGAATTTTTTCAGGTATAACACGAATAATATTAAGAAAAAAGTAGTGTAGTCATTAAAGTAGTATAGCTTGCTGTAAATTCTTAACTAAGTCGAGAAATGAGAAATGAAAATTAAGGCAACATACATCTACATCGCATTTTTCCTAATATTTTTACCTACCTTTGCGCGATGTGAAAGTTATTACATCCCTGGTTCAACCATAGATCTTGGTTTCGATCTAGCCAACATTGATTTTAAAAATTATGACTTAGAGATTTACTTTATCAATGAATATGGAACCATTGAAAAAACAAAGAAGATTAGATTAAGCAATTATCGCCTTGAGGAAAATGCTGAAGAAAAATTTAAATTTCGCGCAGTTACCCCAAAGGAAAACGGATCATACAGAATAGAAGCGGTGCTGTTGAAGAAGTCTTTAGAAAAAAACGAAGGCTACGATCATTACAAAACCATTAAATCATCTATAAGCAGAATAAATGTAGTTGACAATAGCTTTTCAACAAACCCCAGTTTAATTAGCGATAGCATTGACTGGTCAAGAACATATTCTAACGATAAGAACATTAAAATAAATTTTAGTTATTTACCACCCATATCGGGCTTTTCAACCTATGTAAAACACAAAACTACTTTATATGATGAAAACAATAACGTTGTAGTGAGTCAAGAGGATACAGTAAAAACACAAGGTGATTTCGATAACCTCACGATACCAGTGTCTATTGATAACATCGAACATCTCAAGAGTGGAAAATATCGCATAACGACGAAGCTGTTAGCCTCACAGAATATGATCACGCCTTATTCAATCACGCCTCCTTTACAAGAATTGAATAGTGCTGAATTTGATGTTGGCGACATCTATATTGTGCAAAATACCTACACCAACGCAGAAAGCAAGGTTTTGCATATTAGCGAATTCGGCGCATTTCCAAATGACGATATAGACGATACAATCGCAATCATTAATGCTATTTCTGAACTTAAAAAAAGGAACAATGTAGTACTGGAGTTTAGCGAAGGCGAATATAACTATAGTAAAGTTATAAGGATAGAAAACTTAAGCCACTTTGCAGTAGTAGGTAGAAATACTAAGTTAGTATCAAGCGACCACAATAATTCAGCCATCATTTTCAACCACTGTAGTGATTTTACGATTTCCGGGTTTCACATAATTTCTGAGAAAAATGAGCTTCGGCGACAAGAATTTGAAAAAACAGGCATTTCAATTTTAAATTCAAAAAACTTTACCGTGAAGAATAATCTTATCTATAGATCTGCAGCTGCGGGGTTAGTCATTGCCAGAGGTTCCAGCTATTTCCAGATTCATGATAATGTCGTGTTAGAAACAAAGGCTGATGCTATACACACTACCGGGGCGTCTGCATATGGTCTTATATATAACAATATCACAGATAATAGTGGAGATGACGGCATAGCGGTTATAAGCTATATAAACCCTAAAGGTGTTAGCCACAATATAAAGATATTCAATAATAATATCTTAGGAAACTCCCATGGCAGAGGAATTGCGGTTGGTGGTGGTTCAGATATCTCTATAAGCAATAATAGAATTGCAGAAACGGATGTTGCTGGTATTTTAATTGCCGCAGATTATTTCTATAGCACCTTTGGTGCAAAGAATATTTCCATAACGAATAATAGCATCACTTCAGCATGTCGGGACCCTATGAATGCACATTCAGCGCTACTCGTTTATGGGCGCTCTAGCGATAAAGCTAGACTCAAAGATTATGATAACATTGAAAGAAAAGAATTGTTTCTAGACATCGAAAATATCGCTATTAACGGAAATATTATCGATAGCGAAAATTGTAATGGAAAATATCGACTTGGGCCGCATATAAATAAAATCCTATTACAATAACTTTCGTAAAGGTAGTAGCACAAAATATATTAAAGTTCGTTGATTCAGCATAAAGATTTAACCGAGACAAATCCAGAAATCAATTGCTAGGTTTTCATTCATGTTACTATAAGTGATGTGTTCATTTGGCATATTAATTGATATTTTTCTGCCCAGCCCACGCTTTATTTAATGCCAGCGCGCAATTTATTGAGCTTGGTATCACTTATATTCACTCGTGTTAGACGTGATGTTGTACGATGATATTACTTGTCTATTAAACTGTTTTTCTAGCTGGTAAACATAGAAATAACTGCATCTTTTCCTAGCTTCTAGTTCATGCCAAATCAAACTTTTAAGAGATTCCACCAACACACTTTAATATATTGACCTATTGAATGTGTTAAATTTTATCGCTTTATTTTCAACATTTTCCTCTCTGCAACGTTTTTCAATACTACTCTCCAAAACGATAGCCAAACGTATCAATGTCTTTTGAATACATTTTTTGAACTATTTTGCGGGTAACATCATCGTAATATTCTGAATAATGTTTCCGTTTCTTACTTTCTTTACTCATAAAAATACTTATCTTTTGAAGTAACGACTGATTTTTAGAGGAGTTTACATGTGGTAACTTAGTATCACCGAACCCTAACTGACTACACACATAGTCAAAATCTGTCTGTAAATTTTCAAATCTACCTACAAAGTCCACAAGCAAGTTACCAGCTTCGTCATGCAAAAAGTCGTATTGAGGCATCAAGTGACGATAGGAATCAGAGTAATCGCTTTTTTCCGGCATTCCTCGTGTGACAAAGTTACGGAAAGACATTCTTTTATGATAATTTCTATAATTATATTCAGAAACAATCCGAGCCCATGGATTTCTAACAAATGAAAATTTAAAAAACTGGTTCCATGTTTCGTCTGATATATAACCACATTCTACATACTCTTTTGCTGTGAGATGAGCTAACCTCTCGGGACCTTTGTTAGGATCAGGATTGTACTTCAACAGTAAAGGTGCCCTTTCCGCCCATGATAAGTTGTGATGGTCTAGAAAAAAGTGTTCGACACTTTGACCAGCAGCTTTTGGTATGTGTACAAATATACATTTGTACTTCTCAGATATCATCGTTGATTTATCCCTGTTTTTGGTGATCGGATTTTAGTTGCATTTTATAGGATTAAAATATCCTGTTAGCATTTATCCGCAATTTCCTCTAAGTTAACCTATTGATTTAATACATCACTAACTAATTAACTTAGAAAAATTCATGCCTTTAAGGCCTGCTTCGACAAATTCCATTTCATGATTATAATAATCTATTCCAAGATTTTTCATAATAGAAGTTATTTCTACGCGTTCGACTTCAGATAATCGTTGGGTACCTTTGGGAGACTTTTTACTCTGCAATGACGTAGTTCGACTTCGTTCTTCAATATCTGCAAGAGATAGATTGTGTTTAATTTGTAACCCTAGCGATTCAATCAACTGTTCAAATTTTCCAGGTTGCTTTATTAATGACTCATATACAACATACGTATAATTATCTCTCGCTGTCTCGGAATGTAGTGCGTTTAGTAAATCCAGACAAGCTGTTACTGCTAACCGTCCAGCACTGCTTAACTCCATTGCTAACACATTTTTCAATGTAGGGAACCGTTTTAGATCCATTTCAGTATAAATAGGATGTGTTTTTTCTATTACTTCCTTTGTCCACTCAGGGTGCGGCGTTATTTCACCGTTTCTCTTATAAGGGTGATGTAATTGTGATGCAACTATGGCTGCTGGATGCCTCAGAATAACGCAACCATTATTTTCTGAATTTTCAGCTATCCAAGATAGCGCTCTTTGTGCAAATACGAACTTAATAATTGTATTATTTGCAGTAAAGATTCTGGCCATATTATCTAATGTAGACAATTTGGCTATTTTGGCGGAAGAAGCAACTATGGGCGAACCACCAGAAAGAACACGTTTAAGCTCTCTGGAATAAGCTTCGTCTTCTGCCAACAGTTCTGCGTCAGGCCTTAATGCATATTGTTCACCGGCAAAGCGACTATGGCCTTGCTGATATAAATACCAATTCAATGGCTCCCAGTGTATTCTGGATGCCGTTGCTCTCTCTAGCACCTCCATAATCCATGTAGTTCCAGAACGAGGAGAACCGGATACAAAGACTGGCAATGACCCTGTGTTAATATTCCATATTGTTTTGATTAGAAAATTCTTCATCTTTTTATCCATTTAACACATGAGAGTGCTGACGGCTCTATGCCTAACTTACTAATAACATTTTTCCGACTCAACAGTGCAAGTACTAACATTCCAGTACAGTTGGCAATAGCACAACCTATCACACCATAAAAAGGAATTAGCAACAAATCTAAAACTAACTGAGTAATCAACGACGTAAAAAGAATTTTCGAAGACAAGCTCTCACTATCTGTCATTGCCAGGATTGAACTAGATGGGCCAAATATGAGTGTTATAAACACCCCTAGTACATATATCCGCATTGCCCACGCCCCCTCAACGAAATCTGCACCAAATACCATCATGGCCTCTTCTGCGAATATCCATAAGCCAAGGGTTATAGGTAAGCCGGTAACGACATAAATCTTTGTCATGAAGCTTGCCAAGCGCTGTAACTCTATAGTGTCATTCTTTCCGTAGGATTCAGCTAGCAAAGGTTTATATTGTAAGAGGATGATGGTTCGCATTAACGCGGCCATTTCTGCAATGCGTGCTGCTATTCTTACAATTCCAACTTCTTCGGGCGTTGCCAACACTCCCATTAGCAAAACATCGATGTGCTGCCCAAGAACAAAACCGAGTGAGATTAATGAAAAATGGACGCCGGACACTAAGATTTTCTTTTCGCCAGGGCTAGTGTTGTGCAACTCATTATTTATATCATCACCAGAACATCGCACAGAGCTGGTTCTCATTTTTCTCAAGGAACCTACTATAAATAGAAATGAGGCCAATAAACTTATTGTGACTGCAATGCCATAAACCCAAGAAATGCTGATAGCGTTAGGTTCGATACCAAAATACCAAACATATGCAGAACCCAGGATCATTAGTAATGGATAAATAATTTGACTACCAGTAATAGAACGAACTACTTGCTTAGTACCTTGGCAAATTGCTTCCATATACTTGCGACATATAACAAAAGGCAAAATGATAAAAGCAGTTAGTACTGTAAACCTATATTCACCTGCTATAGAAGTAGTGCCAATAGAAACGACACCAATTACCGAGACAGTTAGTGTAACGGGAATAACAAGCCGCCTTACTAAACTCCAGGTATCTCGCCACCTTTTTGACCTAGCCACATAATCTTTTCCGATCCTCGCAATATCTCGCATCAAGACGGTATCGAGCCCAACAGATAGTATCAATACCGCTAGTGCCGATATGGATAACGCAAAAGACAACAAGCCAAAAACTTCACTACCAAATACCCTGGTAATCACTATTGTTTGTAAAAATGTCAGACCAATTGCCAACATTCTTACACTCATGAGCTTGCCGAGTTTTGCGATGATGCCGCCCATTATTTTTCACGCTCAGCTATTAATTGTTGATAAAAATCGGTCGATTGTTCCGCTATTGTAGACCATTCAAATTTAGAAAGGTCTGGTTTGCGCTTTGCGGTATTAAGTGCCTTCGCCCTATTAAGCCCATTGAGCAGCGTGGATTTATCGAGTTCACCATCAATAAGGTAAACCCAATCTTCGCCCACTAAACTTTGTAGCTCCCTGAACAGAGCTGTATTGCTAGCTAGTATTGGTCTTCCAACCGACAAGGCAAATATTGCGGCACCAGAATTTAAGACGTCCGAATACGGAAATACGACGAGATCACAATCAGTTATTGCCTGTACTAACTCATGATCGTCCAGGAATCTATTTTGGAATTCAACTTCTTCTTTACGTTCCTTAGGGAGTTTAGATAGAATTTCTGTTAAGCGGGTATCCGGGCTGTTGCTACTTAGCTCGCCTTTAATACTTAAACGTGAATTTCCCGGCGGTAATTCCAGAAAAGCTTCTAATAACTTATAAACATTCTTATATTTTGTGATTGAACCAAAAAACAGTATCTCCGGAAGATATTCGGCGCTGCTGTTCGCTCTTGGTTTTATAAACTCCAGATTTTCAAATATTGGTTTGTAGTGGCCGTGGGGTATTACTACATTTGGAATATTTTTCCAATTTTTAAAAGAAGCTTCTGCAACGCATTTAGAAGCTTCCGTCATATAGATTATTCCGTCAACCTTTTTACCAAACCATGGCCAAAAGTACCGGTCTAACTTATTTCCGTGACGTTGCCCCACTCGCTTCAGGTTGTGAGCGGTCCAAATTATCGGCATTTTCCTGATCTTGGCTATAAGAAAAACGCCGCGTAAAAAGAATAGTTTCAGCCAAAACTTCCAACCAATAGCAGAATCTAAAAATACATCTGGCCAATGAACATGAAGTACCACCTTACCCGACGTTGACAGCATTTTTACGGGCGTAAATTCCTCAACTTCCATATTGGGCAACGCTTCAACGGCACCATACAATAGTGATTGATACGGATTTCGCTTTCTATTTTTGCATTTTGGCCACGCTATTATTTTGAGACTCAAAATCAAACCCTTATTCTTCTACTAGCAAATAGTTAAATTATGCTTGATAAAATTTACTACCATGTATGAGGCATAGCACCAGGCTATTATTGAAATTTTATTTTATTCTAAATTTCACTCTTCTATTTTTGAAAAAAAGAATTATAAAGAAGATCAAAAAAGCCGTAGCAAATTGGGCCGCTACAGCATTGAGCGCGCCTCGTAGGACGATTACTATAAATGCCATCGAAATTGCATTTAGTACAAAAGCGTGTGGTACAGGTATACTGTTTTTATATGGTTTAGCGTTATATTCAATATTAATTACGTACGCGGCTAATAGCCAAAATACCAGGATTGGCCCTATTAAGCCAAATGCCATCAGAGCTTCTGCGGGCAACGGGCTTGAAACGTTTAAATATTCATAACCTAACCTCTCAGCCACGAAAATGCCGGTGCTAAGCGGTTTGTCAGGCCAAATTGCTCGCGGTATAAAAAACAGAGCGACACCTAAAAAATTCTTTCCGTATAATAGAGGCCCACGATCATCTGAGTAATAATGCACAGTTTCTGTAACTTGCATAAATGCATCAAAATCTACCCGTAACATATAATCAGCGAATGTTCCTGAACTTACTCGTTGTTGAAAGGCGGATGTATCCAGCTCACCTTCACCTAGTGATTTTATTGCAGGAAAAACGATAAACAGTATAAAAACTGAAGCTATGGCAACTAAACTCTTAATTTTTGGGTTGAAGTAATTAATAACAATTGTACTAATAGCAATAAAAATACCAAATAGAAAAAACCTTGGGAGTGCCGGCAGGTAGTTAATTACCAGAAACAGCGGAAGAAAAGCGAGAAGCACATAAATGTTTGCTCTTTTTATACGCACAATAGGTGTGTATTTTATGAGGAATAGAAGCATTACCATGCCGAGTAAACTCAGCGAACGGGACATATATAAAAATTGCTCTGTAAGCCCGCCCATTTCTGTTTTAGAAAATTCAAAACGAGCAACAAAAAGGTTTGACGGCCCTGCCAACCCAGCCAAAAATATAGCCAATATTATTACTGCCCATGCCCACCGGGTATAGAACAAAGCGGATTGTGGTGAAAGTAATTGCTGAGTAGTGCTTTGGATGTCACTTTTTTTGCGAGCACCAGTAACTATTAGGCCTACATGAAACGTTAAATGCGACAACGCTAAGATGCCAAATGCACCACAAATATGCACTGGCTGTAACATTGCAAACCAAGGGAATACATTTTGACTTACCTGTATGACTGCAGGCAGTGCTATAAAAAACAGAAGAAAAAACTCAATTAGGTAGGATATTCCGCCCCTGCGATTGTCCAATATAACGGCTATAAATCCAATTATGTGTGCTAGTAAATACAGCTTGGACAGATTAAGGGCCGCATCCCAAGAGTCAGATATTGTAGACATCGCAACAATTACACACTGTATTAAAATTGCAATGCCTTGTAAAAAAGTTGCATGTGTATTCATAACTCTTGTATGGCCTTAAACCAGTTTAATTTGATTGATTCCGTAGAATAGCTTTCCGCTACGTTTTGAGCAGCTTTCAGGGTATCTAACGCCCCTTCCTCAGTCAGTAGGGTATTGATTAAGGCTTTAACCGACACTTCATCATTTTGAGCTACCAGTCCATTGGTATCGCGCTGTTCCAATATGCCTCTTGGCCCAATATGGTCAGACGCGATGACTGCACACCCAGCTGCTATGGCTTCCACAATAACAATACCGAACAACTCCTCCCAGGTTGGTGTTTTTTGAGAAAGCAGCATAAGCACATCATGTTCAGACATGACTTTGGCTAATTTAGCTCTGTCATAAATAGGCCCCAGGTATGTCACATTATTTGGGCTACTCTCCACTAACTTCACCAAAGGGCCATTTCCTACTACCGTCAGTGAAATCTTGTCGCAGTTCAGCTCATTCAAAATGTTTACCAGTACTTTAATACCCTTCTTTTCAGAAATTTCACCCACATACAGTAACTTTAGTTGCTGGGAATTATTTTCTTTTTTAGCGGCCCCAGCTTCAAAAAACTCATTTGGCACCGCATGGGGTATTACCTGAGCTTTCACACCTGTTTCATTTAGCACAGTTTCAGCAACTACTGGTGTAACAGCGATCACCTTAACATTGGGGTGCTTAACAAAGTCATGCCATACTTTTTGCAGTTTTTTCTTTAAAAAGAAGGGTTTTGGTTGTCTTGGCGTATTATTAATGCGCCAGTCATGCCAAGACGTTTGGTATAGAATTTTGTTTCGTTTAGCCAGAACTCGATAAAGCAGAATACGCCAATCCCAAGGTGCAAACCCGATAATAATGGTTTCACCTTTGATAAAGGGAAGCTTAAACCGAAGAAGAAAGTCACCCAGTGCATTTTTGCTTCGTTGTACCAGGCCTGTTTTGTCTCTCAGCCATGACCTAACCCACTCTTTAAACACACTGTAACGGTGCTCCCCAACTAGTTCTATGCTTCCGTCTTTGGCAAGCTCGTAAATGGCAGGAAAGTACTTTCTTGGGTTAGTTTCATGAATGATTCTTAGCTTTATTGGCGTAGTCATTTTTCATACCCACTTAACGCCAATAACCGCTCTGTTTGTAGTCGCCAGGAATATTCAGCGGCTTTATTGCGGCCAGCAGTTGATAATTGCTGCCATAATTCATTGGAAGACATTAACTTTTCTACAGCGTCAAAAATGCTCTCTTCACTATGTGGGTCGCAATATAATGCCGCCGTATCACAGCGTTCCATTAAACTTGGAATTTCCGACGAGATAACCGGGCACCCGAATGTCATTGCCTCAACCGGAGGCATTGGACTTGCTTCGTAAAACGAAGGGAACAGTAAGAACCTTGCCTGCCTGAACGCATCATAAATTTTCTGTGGGTCGTTCACCTGCCCGCGCATTTCCAGTCTGGCCTCTACAGTCTTGGGTATTTCTATCTCAAAGGAGTCAAATACCCCTGAACTCGCGCCAATCACCACAAAACGCATATCAGGGTACTTTTCCAGGAATTTTATTGCGGCTTTAAGTACACCTTCGGCATTTTTGCGTTTGCTTAGCGAACCAACATAAATACCATACTGCCTTTCATCCAACCCAGGCACTGATTCACCCAGTACTTTTAATGCATTGTCGTCCGGTATTCCGCCATTTTGGGCTGCGTGGAAGTTAGCTTTTTCCAAACTGGGGTAGTGGGTTGTCATAGCTCTCTTTTCGGCATTAGACACTGTTACTACCACATCGCTTTTACTTATTTCCAATGGCACAAGCAGTGAATAGAAAGCGCGGAATTTCCAGCTATAGGCGGAAGGAAAATACTTGTAGGAGAGGTCATGTATCATCGTCAGAAGCTTCGTTCTGGATGACAGCAAACTAATAACTGGGGCGGTATTCCCAAGGCACCACAGCACTTTGTTTTTGCAGTGTTTGGGAAGTTCAATTTGCTCCCACAGATGGCCGGTTAATTTTCCCACACGCTTTAGTTGTATTTTCTGTAACTCCGGGGGAGATATAATTTCCCCCTTAGCTGGCAACAAAACCTCTGGAGTGGCAATCAGCCCTTTTTGAGCCAGTTTATCCAACGCAACCAGAATTTCACGTTCAACACGTTGTACCCCAGTTATATTCTGAAGCAAAAACCGACCATTCAAAACTAAACTATGATTACCCAATTTCCAACACTCCACTCATATCTTTCCATGTACTCAGTTTTTTGGTCAGTTTCCAAAACCATGGTTCATGCCATTTGAAATGAAAGACGCCATTTCTGAAGCAAACCTTTCGTTTCCAAAGGATTCAGCAAATGCCCGGCATTCCTGATGGGAAAACTTGTCAATGTTTTTCTCGAATCTCTCAACGGCTGTTACGATGTCGTCTTCGTGCTGATTATCAAACCAAACCCCTGTGGGGTAATTTTGCCCGCCTAACGGCCTGACGGTTTCTGAAGTTCCGCCTTTCGACAAACAAATCACTGGTGTTCCACATGCCTGGGCTTCAACAGGGAGAATGCCAAAATCTTCAAACGCAGCAAAGACAAAAGCTTTGGCGTTTTGAATTAGTGATATCATAGGCTCAAGCTCTTGATAACCCACAAGTTCAATATTGGGAGTAGCTATTTTCTTGAGATAGTTCATCTCGGGCCCGTCTCCAATTACCACGAGCTTCTTGTCCGGCATCCTGGTGAAGGCTTTAACAATCAAATCTATTTTTTTATATGATACAAGCCGCGAAGCCGTAACGAAGTAATCGTCTCTGGGCCCTTCATGCAGACTAAACTTATCAATATTAACCGGAGGATAGATGACGGTTGAATGGCGTTTGTATACTTTATAAATTCGACGTTGAATAAACTGAGAATTAGCAATGATGGAATCGATTGTATTGACACTTCTCTGATCCCAGGTTCTGAACTTATATATCAGTTCTTTTGCAATTTCTCTTTTCAAGAATGCGAATCGGCCCTGAATATCTCTTAAATACTCATGGCTTAGATCCCAAGCGTACCTTGCCGGACTATGCATGTAACACACATGGGGCTGATCTACATTTGTAAGTACGCCCTTTGCAAGGGCCGCAGAAGAACTCAATACAATATCGTGTTTAGACACATCAAACTGTTCGATGTGTCTGGTGCACATCATTAGCAGATTTCTGTAGTATTTTTCGACGTAGGGAAGTTTATTTAAGCGACTGACGTTGATTTTCTTTGCTTTCAGGAAAGCTTCATCTTCTTCGTTCAAAAAGTTGAACAATGTATACAATTCACTCTCAGGGAAAATACTGATGAACTGTTCAAGTACTTTTTCTGCACCACCCAAAACTGGTAACCAATCATGAACAATACCCACATCCAGTTGACTTACAGCGTTATCCATAATTAACCCAATACATTAAAACTGTTATTTAATAAGCAGAAGAAAAAGGCCTCCTTAAAAGGTAGCCAAATTTTACTGCTCATTTCTTCGATTTGCGTCACAAGCCGGCTCGCTACTTCCTGTAAGGTTTGGCTAAACTGCAAGACCTAAATTACCTCAAAAGACAAAGAGTAGGTGGAAGTATGCGAGTGCTCAAGCAAACCAGCCAAACATATATTTCAACGCTACCGTCTCTTGGTATATAGCACGCGGCTAATATTGAAAGATGAGTAGTTATAATATTGTAATAAAATGACAAAAAGGTTACTCACCAAAACAGTGCACATGCACCAGCGCGTAACTATACCTGATTTTCATGCAAATCAAAGCAACGATATCATTACGTTCAGAATACTAGCCTGTGCACGCCCAAGCCTGTCTGCACGTGTCCAAGCCTTTAGAGTTCGCGAACACATTTGCTTGTATCAAGATATTAAAGCAATCATAGCGCCACATTTAAAACTATTCTCTTAGCGTCCTTCGGATACAAATTCACCGCACAACCAAAACGTTCAAGAATTTAATAAACTACATGACATCTATGAACAAAGAACTTAATTCAACTGCCGTTGACGTACTAATATGATTATCATCAACATAGAGGGGTATTTCATCTTTGGTTGCTAAGCAACTGTGCTCGTCACACATAAGTGAGCTAACGTCAATAATATTTGCGGTATTTTCTTGACTAATTGACGTCAATAAATCACGTGTTTTTAACTGCCGCTTTTCAAATGACTCTCTTGACACTTGAATATTGACTTCATTTCCAACTAATTTCGCAATGCCAGCTGCACGAGGCACATTGATATGCTGTTCAGGGATAAATGCAACGATATAGATCTCTTTATCCTCTAAACTAGCCAAAAGAGTCTCCAGTCCCTGTTGGAAAACTAGGCGTGTAGACTCAACGGATAATTCCGTGACATCTTTATTTGTCAGAAACATATCATTTCTTGTATTTAAACCAACACGAGATGCTTCAACCGCTGATGACCAACGCGCAACAAGAAACACTTTTTTAATATCATCACTTTTGCGTAACTTCTCAACTACCTCAGTATAATAGCGATCACACTTCCCATTCCCCTGCATCGTGCCAAGTAAAGGATAGCAGCCGCTGTATGTGTATACTAAGCCAGATTTCCCCTTTGAAGTGCCTGCATAATCAAAACCAGGAATAAATGCGTCACCAAAACTATCACCTACGACGGCAAAGCTTGGGCTAATACCTTGGGCACCAATCTGGCAAACATCTCCAGTCTTAACTTGCTCTGTGCTTCTACGATCACACTCTTTCCTTAACGGGTTAATGTCTAGGGCAACCTGACTCACCTTAGCTACGTCTTCAGGCAACCTTTCGGGGATTCCATTTCCGACTCTGGCCATAACACCAAATGCCAGAGCTAGAACTATGAAAATACTGGCGTTTGAAAACAGTACCATTCTATTTAGAAAGTTCTTATTTCTAAAGGGTGTTTCAATGAATCGGTATGACAGTGACGCAATCAGGACTGCAATGGCTACAGCAATTGTGTTCGTAAAGAGTGTACTTTGCCCACCGCTTATGTAGAAAACAAAAACTAAAGGTGGCCAATGCCATAAATACAATGAATAAGATATTTTTCCCATATAGCGGACAGGTTGTAACGACAGTATTTTATATACAAAAGTATCTTGCGCCTTCATACCAGACAAAATTATTAACGCAGTACCTATAACTGGAGGAACAGCTGTCAACCCAGGGAATGGAGTATTTTTTGTGTATAGAAATACTGGAACTACTATCATTGTGAGACCAATAAACGACAGCACTTGTGTCGGGATTTTTTGGATTATGCTTTTTCCAAACCCTACCGCTAGTAAACTTCCAGTCAAAAACTCCCATGCCCGATACCATGGTAGATAGAACTTATTCTTCGAAGACGCATCTACTATTAAATCAGTGGCAGATAAAAAAGATACTAACCATAATATAAAAAAGAAAAGCTTTATTTTATTTGGAAAAAACTTATACAGCAGGACACAGATTAAAGGAAAGACAATGTAAAATTGTTCTTCAACGCCTAATGACCAAGTATGCAATAATGGTTGAAAATCGGCACTGTTAGCAAAGTAGCCACTTTTTATATTAAAATAAGCATTCGAAAGAAATAACGAAGTTGCAGCTAAACTCTCTCCAAATTCCTTAAAATCTAACGGAAGTAAAACAAACCAACTGATAAATGCAACTAAAGCCAGCATTGAAATCAGTGCTGGGAAAATCCTTCTAACTCTTCGTTCATAAAATTGTACTATTGAAAACCGATCGTTTGAAAATTCTTTATCTAAAATTCCAGTAATAAGAAAGCCGGATATTACAAAAAAATATCAACACCAATATAACCACCCTCAAAGACAGTAAACTTGGCGTGGGCTAAAATTACCACCCATACTGCGATCGCCCTTAGCCCGTCGATATCCGCTCTCCATTGCATGTTAATTATTCCTCTATATTGTTAAATAAAAGCTATCAATTTTAACGGGTTTTCATTACTTAAGTATAAGTCAAATGAAAGCTATGGACTACTCTTTAATGACAGATGAATTGCTGCTGTATCCTTTATTGAAACTTGTGAGAGCATTAAGAAGAGCGACAAAGTAGCCAATTGCTTCAGGTCGTGCAAAAGACAAAGCAAAAGGTGTCAGACTTTTCGACAAAAAACCAAGCGCAGTGAATCAAAATTCGCTCAAGTTTTGAATAGAATATTATGCGATATATTACAAGCATGGGGATACCCATCACGTCAGTAAAGGTCAGTACTCCCAGTTTTCAAGAAACCAACGTTCATACTCACCATTGAACTGGGCACTGAGATTCTCGCAGCAACGATACAAGAACCATCAAGAAAGTTGCGCTTTACTATAGCACACACCCATTCCGCACTTATTTATTAGTCCTTTCTTGAGTGGTGAGTACCACAACCGAAACTCAACATAAGTCTAGTGAGAAGGTAATTTTACTAATCTATCGTATAACTTTCTCGCATTTTTAAGTTTTGCGGAGTATAGACTTGTTATGTTCATCAAATCAGTGAATACTAAAACACAATTGACGAAGTCAAGCCCAAGACATTGTTAAATATATGATCCCTCCGCATATTACTTCACTTGAAATATCGCAAATCCAAGACAGCGTTTATGTGCTTTTTTTCGGAAAGGGTCATACCAATTGCTATTAGTATATATAAAAATGGAATAAGGATGAGAAATAGTACGATTGACTGTACAAGATTAGTGGCCGCGTTCTTCGTCATTGCACTTCATGTTGGCACTTACAGCGATGTGTCATACACTTTTGGGGAATTGGCAAGAATAGCAGGCCGATGGGCCGTCCCATTCTTCTTTGTGGTAACGGGTTACTTTATCGGACTGCAAGAAAAAGAAAGTAAATGCCACCTACAAGCATTTCGTATTCTCAAGATATTTCTAATCTCATCGATCATGTATTTGCCGTACTGCTTCATGAAAAACCCCGATTATCTCGAATCACTAACTTTAACTCGTTTTGTTATATCTGGTACATACTTTCATCTGTGGTTTTTATCTTCATTAGCCATTGGCTTACTGGCCTTTCAGTTTTTGCACAAAACCTTACCGAAATCATTGCTTGTAGTTTCTTTCATCTTAATTACGGCATATGTTATTACTGATCTAGCAGCATACCTAGAAACTGAAAATGCATTTACAGCATTACACGGTAAAATTCGACATACGATGTCATTGGCCTTCATTATTATTGGCTACAAGATGTCTCGTTTAAATATTGATAAAACTCCGTTGAATGGCCTAATGGCATCTTCCTTATTTATCTTGTTTTTAGTGTATTTTACTGAACCTCTTCTCTTGGATTTTTTGATTGGTTCAAATGCAATGGCCCGTCAATTTCCAGCTTTCACAGCGTTGGTAACAATCGCAATAATGTTTCTTTGTTTAAAAGGTAAGATGGAGAAATCCGTATTTTCAGAGGCGGGTAAAAACTACTCACTTGGAATATATCTTGTACACCCTTTGTTCATGCCTATTTTTAGTAAAATTTTCACTTACTTTCCGTCGTTACCTCAAACCATTCCAGTATTAATTTCAACCTTTCTTTTTTCATGGTTATTTGTTTCAATTTTGATGCGGCGAGTTCCATTCTTATACCGCTTATTATATGGAGATTTCAAGTTGAGCCGCCGAGCGTGAATAGTGAGAGAGATTCATTAAGCTTTCGCTAAAATGTTTCTCTTTTATTAAATAAGCAATGTTTAATAAACATTCTTCCCAACAAACCCTCTGAACAATGTAAAAACCACAATCTTGAAATCCATCCAAATGCTCCAATTTCGGATGTAGTCCAAATCGTATTTAATCCGCATTTCCATTTTATCTACGGTGTCCGTTTCACCGCGCCAACCGTTTACCTGCGCCCAACCAGTAATACCAGGTTTCATTTTGTGACGTAGCATGTAGTAAGCCACTTTCTTCCTATACTCTTCATTATGGCTTACCGCATGTGGTCTTGGGCCTACCACAGACATGGTACCCTGAAGTACATTAAAAAACTGAGGTAGTTCATCCAGGCTGGTTCTGCGTAAAAAGGCACCAATAGGAGTAATTCTTGGGTCATTCTTCGTGGCTTGCTTTACCACTTCGCCATTGTCCATCACCCGCATGGTGCGGAATTTCCACACTTTGATTTTCTTACCCACGATGCCGTAACGATCTTGTTTGAATAACACCGGGCCTTTAGAGGTCAGTTTTATTGCTATTGCGATTAGCAACATAGGTATAGCTATCAGGGATAGAATGGTAAGAGACAGGAATACATCTTCCATTCGTTTCATTATTGAATAACCACCACGCATTGGGCTGTCGTATACACTTATTGTTTGTATTTTACCTACATGCCCCATTCTTGAGTGCAAAAGGTTAAACGTAAAAATGTCCGGCACGATGTGTACATCTACAGTAGTGTCACCAAGTGCTTTAAGTATGTTGTCGATGCGAGCTTTGTCAGTAAGGGGCAATGCAATGTATAGAATCTCAATCTTGCCTTCCTGTGCCATTTTCACACCTTCGGCAATGCCACCCGCTAACAGTTCTTTGTGCTGCACGCTAAGACGGTCGGGTGATCGTTCGTCAAAAACAGCAATAAGCTTAAAACCACTTTCAGGAAATTGAATGATTTCATTGGCTAAGTCTATGCCACGCTTCGTTAACCCAACAATACCCACAGCGCGTGTGTTGTAGCCTTTTCGGCGGGCTGAAACAAGCAATTTTCTGAACAAAGCACGCCACGCGCACAGAAGCAACATGACTAAAATGATCCACAAACCTAAGATGATGCGAGAAAACAATTCGTTCTGTTTTGTAAAAAATATGATGATAAACAAAGGAAATAAGGACAATGACCAACTGCACACGGTGTAGAACAGCATTTCCTTGAACGAACCACTTCTCCAGGAGCGGTATAACACGAAGAGTTCTGCGAAAAATAAGTACGCCATGTTAGAAAGCAGACCTAACACAAAGTACTTTACATCAAAACGACCAAGGTAAATGTAAGCAATACTGATAAGGCAAATCTGTATGACAAAAATATCTACAAGTCTGTAAATGAATGCAAACTGATTAAGGTTGTTGCGTATAAAACCGCCACTATCGTTCATTACTTGCTACCGTCCTTTGGCGTGGATTGATATTTAACTTTCACGCGTAGTTAATATTAGTAACTGACCGTGACAGTTCTATTACTCACCAACTTGGTGCGAATGCACAAACATACAACCACACCCTATTATTAAAAATAGAAAGAGGAGCCGAGTAAAAATGTAACTGCTTGCTACGGTAAGCCCCTATATTGGTTAACAACAGCTGCAATATTATGGTAAGAATAGAAGTGCTACTGTAGTGTTGCAGCAAATGCAATGCCAGTTTATTCTCAGTCACAGTTTTTATATTGGGCAGCTATAACGTCTGCGATTCTGACCTGTCTGGTTTCATTTCTCACCTTTTCACATGTATAGCCTATAAGGAAACTCAATGTCTCTATCCACCAACTCTTACTTCAACGATCAGGTTAAATCCATTGCCTTCGAATCTGCTAACGGCCCTTGCACCTCTGGTGTTATGCTGCCCGGCGAGTATGTATTCGATACCTCCAAACACGAGCTTATGAAAGTGGTGGAAGGTGAACTGGTTGTGAAACTACCAGGCTCAGACAAGTGGCAATCGTTCAAAACCGGCACTGAATTTAATGTAGCGGCGAATCAGTCGTTTGATGTTAAAGTGTCTGTAACTACCGCGTATTTATGTTTTTATAGTTAACCGCGAGCGGGTACCGTGCAAACAGCAGAGTTTATTCAGAAGCGGCGCTTTATTGTGCGCCTTGGCAAAATGCTCCACAAGTACGGTACACCAGCCTTCCGTTTAGAAGCTTATTTGCAGGAAGTAGGCGCTTACTTAGGTATTCGCACGTCTATTATCGCCACGCCTACTGCCCTCACTTTTGTTATTTGGACAGAGGGCCACGAAGACGAATATACCCATGCTGCGCGCTTGCAGCCCGGCGAGCTGGATTTAAACTCTCTCTCACTTACCGACGAACTGGCCAGTGAACTGCTGGCCGGAAATGTTACGCTGACCGAAGCAGACAAGCGCCTGTCTGAAATCGACCTGCTCCCCTCACCATACGGCAAGTTTATCACCGGCTGTGCGTTTACTACCGCAACCGGGGCGTTCGCCATGCTGATGGGGGCCAGCTGGCCTGAAATTGGCTGGTCGGCGCTATTGGGGTTATTGTCTTATTTTTGGTCGTTATGGGCACTGCGCTCAAAACGGGTTAATTTAATGCTGGAACCCATGACAAGCTTTATTGCCGGCCTTGCCGCCTGTGGTATTGGCCGGTATTTCGATCCAGGCATTAATATTCCCCTTATCGTGCTGTCTTCGGTCATTATTTTTGTACCCGGCCTGGCACTGACAATGGGCCTGGCTGAGCTGGCGTCGCGGAATATGGTGTCGGGTACGGCGCGGGTGATGGATGCCCTCATGCAGTTGTTTAAGCTGTACTTTGGTGCGTTTTTGGGTGTTTCCATTGGCTTTAGTTTGTTCGGCGAAAATGTGTATCAGCCGGCACAGTCACTGCCCGTGTGGGGCACCTGGTTGGCGGTGTTTTTACTCAGTTTCTCTCTAGTCGCCATATTTCGCACCCGCTTTCGACACATTCCATGGGCCCTGGCTGCGGGCTTTCTGGCTTATGGCGCCTCTGTGTTCAGCGTCCCTTATCTGGGTTTAGGGCTCAACACCTTTGCCGGTGCATTTGCCCTTGGTGTATTTGCCAACCTGTTCACCCGCATTGTGCATCAGCCCCATACTATTGTTGGTATGCACGGGCTTATTGTGCTGGTGCCGGGCTCAAAAACCTACATTGGTTTAAATTCGTTTATTTCCGGGCAGGATTTCGTAGCCGCCGAACACGTTGGCCAGGAAGTATTTCTAATTTTTATGTCACTGATTGCCGGACTCATTTTCGCCAATGTTGTCGCGCCAACTAAAAAAGCCATTTAAACAATCACTTAGCATTATTATCAAAAATAATAGAATTATTTATTAGACACAGCCCCCACAAACCTGTACTGTTATCTGGCTTTAGATGTTAAAGCACTTTACTACCCCGTTCGATTTCTACTTTTCCTCTTAAACAGTCGACTATAGATATCTTCCTACGTTGTTAGAAAAGGTTATGTCTATTGCGATCACTGTGATTTTAATTAGTCACACAAAAAATTATTTATATGTTTAAAAGGTTCTACAATGTCTGATATTACAAATGGCACAGTTAAGTGGTTTAACGAAGATAAAGGTTTCGGTTTCATCACTCCTAGTAACGGTGGCAAAGACGTATTTGTTCACTTCCGTTCTATCGAATCTGAAGGCTTCAAAACCCTTTCAGAAGGTCAGGAAGTAAACTTCGTAATCGAACAAGGCCAAAAAGGCCCACAAGCAAGCAACGTACGCGTAGCGTAATGTATTGCTAGCCTTGTAGAGCCGGTTTTACCGGCTCTTTGTTTATCTGCTTCCTTTGTATTCTGTTCTACCCTTCTTTTTTACCCCTAAGGTTTATCATTATAAAAACAATAATTCAGGGCGATTGCCTTCGCGCATCACCGCCAATTAAAGCTATTTCTGTAAATCGCTGCAAAGTGGTTTATACCGACGAACAAGATCAACTACACGTGAATTTACCCAACCGAAAAGCAACCCGCGAATTCGTGAGTTGGCTGGTGTCACTGTCTTCGCAGAGCGAGTATCGTATTTAATTCTGCATTGGTTTAACAACGCAGCCCTAAACTGCCATAGGCCTTCTGCTATTTGTTGCCTGGATAAAAAATCCCGCACCCAATGGGCACGGGAAAAGGCCTGCAAGATGAGCCAAACAGACCTGAGGGACTGTGCCTTCGCTACAAGGGTTGTTTGTATCTAGCGAAGCAATTTAATCAGTGTTCGTCCTAATCGCACGTTTAATGCTCCCGCGGCCACGGCTTCAGCGGAATTCTCTACTATTTTTGCGGCCAGCGAGCCACCAATTTGATTTGCCAGTTCGTCAGTGGCCATATCAAACAGGCTTTGCGCTGCCAGATTTTGTGCCAGTACCTTAAACAAGCGCCAGCTACCTGCTGTGCCGGGGCGCAAACCAAACACCCGCGCAACCCGTCGAATAGTGCGAAAACTTATCCAGCTAATGGCCAGCGTTTGAATTAAATGATTCGGGCTAATAAAAGTAAGACTACCACTAACCACTGCTTCTTTTTTTACAATTTCTTCAGCTTTAGCCGTAACCGGCACCGCTACCGTGTGCTCGTAAAGGCTGGTAATGTCTTTAGGTGTCATATCGTCAGTGAGCATTTGCTGATATTGCTTGTAACAACGGGCGGCGTAACTGCCTTTGCCAAAACGGTTGGCGTGGCGATCAATGATTTGAGTGACTTCCCCAGCGCTTTCCATGTCTGCTAATGTGGCAAAATTAAGGGGCGTTTCAATGCACGCCGCTACGGCGCGAAACCCCAGCCATTCACGCACAATCAGGGTGAGCAGCGCCACCACAAACCCGCCCATGAGCAAGCCGAGAATGGTGCTCGACACCGGAAACGCACTAAAGCGGGTAACAATGGCTTCTATGGCATCGAAAACCATAAAGGCCACCACAGCCAGCACACCCAGCATCAGAGTCACCGCCTTAAGCGATATACCTTGTTGCTCTTCTACGTCCCATTCGGTGTCATCGAGCCTGGCAGGCATACTCATTTTAGGCGCTGTCTGATCCAACGACACTTCTGTGATACGAGAGCGATACCGTGGCGATTTATCTTCAGTAGATGGCATAGTTAATCTTCCAGTAGGTATTGAAACAATTTGTCCATGCCCACTCCGCTTAAAATGCGCGGCAGATAGTCGTCGGGCACAGCGGCTCTGAGCACCGGATAATTGTCTTCATCCATGATGAAGGTGATAAACGGCGGTAAGGAATCAAACCGCGCTTCCCGGTAGTCACCATCTACCGAGGTATACCTCACAGCCTTTTTGGTAGAGCCCAAATCCGTAAGGTGAATTGACGTCAGCAGAAAGTAGTCATGAGCAATGCGGTTTTTAGCCAGTTTCGTTACTGCGCTGCTGGCAACGTCTTGCAATAAGGAATACAGATCACTTCGGTAAACGCGCGGTGCGTTGTCAGCTTTCGTTGCCACAAACGCCACACGGCGTATGCTTCGCTTGCGAAAGAACGTTTCTTTGAACCAGTGTTTCTGACCATAGGCAAATACGTCGGCAAGATGGCTAAGGGTTTCCTTTTGTTGCATTACATGTGACTTACTGTGGTTCAGGCCTTCGAACAAATCCACCAGTATAATTTGTTTGTCAGATTCTCTAAACGTGGTTTCGCGAAGCGGCTTCAGCCAGTTCTCCTGAAACGCGATGAAGTGCTTTGTGAACAGAGCGGTCCACGGGTGTGATTCGTCACTGCTGATATCGGTAGGCAGTGGCGTAAAGCCGTCTTCCCCCCAGTCGAAACCCGAGCAATTGAGCAAGAAACTGCCCGGCTGTAACATGGCAATACCGTCCTGCTTTGCCCGTTTGAGATAGTTGCGATAATTCCACACCAACTCTTGCGCCACCATAAGTGTGGGCTCTCTGTCGAAGTTGAAATTCAGCAAAGTACGGTGCCACTCAGCCGCGTAGTATTTCTGAGGCGGCGACATTTGTTGGGCCAGGCAGGAATCAGACCACTGGGCATAGGTTTTGTCGATCATGGGTAAATCGGTTATCCACTCGCCGGGATAATCGATAAACTCAAGTACTACATCTGTGTATGGCAACAGGTGCTTTTTTATTTTGTGGGTTTGCCGCAGGCGTATAATGGCTTTAAAGCCACACACCATTTCGGTGGATCTTGGCCACTGCCCGCGCTCCAGCGCACTTAAATGGTCTTCAAGGGGAAACATTTCGAAACCTTCCAAAGGCTCCATGCGAAGAGATTCCACCAGCTCCATAGGCAGATACCGAAGCAGCGGTAAGCACTGGTGCTTCCCTTCACTGCGGTATTTCAGAATGGTCATGAGGCTGGTAAACAGCATCGTTTTGCCACTGCGGCTTAACCCAGTGATGGTAAAGCGGTGGACTTCCTTGGTAAACCAACCACCCGCAGCCTCCATGCCACTAACTACAGGAGACAGAATATTTTGAAAGATTCGCTTCATGTGTTACCTCACTACCGTGTGAATTTTTTAATCATTCTATCACTATATGGGCGAAAGGGACGTGATTAAAAGGTACAGTTATATTTAGAAACAATTCGATGCAGTTTCGAGCATTTATTGTCTTTCACGATACAATACTTATTAACTATCGTTGATGTTACATGTAACATTGAGGCGTTATTCACTCATCGTTGAGCCCGCCATGCCGCAAGGGAAACGCCCGACATTACAGGATATTGCCAACAAAGTTGGTGTCACTAAAATGACGGTAAGCCGCTATATGCGCTCGCCTGAATCGGTAGCCGCGTCCACCCGAAAGAAAATTGCTGCGGCCATAGAAACACTGGGGTACATCAAAAACCGCGTGCCCGCCATTTTGTCGAAATCGTCCAGCAAAACCATTGGCGTGCTGGTGCCGTCGTTGTCGAATCAGGTGTTTGCCGATTTAGTACAAGGGGTTGAAGCTGTAACCGGCGAAGAAGGGTTCGATACCCTCATTGCCCATACTGGTTACAGCGAAGCCATTGAAGAAGAAAAAGTGGCACTGATGCTGTCGTACCAGGTAGACGGCCTCATTCTTACTGAAACGCGGCACTCGCCACGCACGCTGCAAATGTTAAATCAGGCCGGAATTCCGGTAGTAGAAACCATGGAACTGCCGTCATCGCCTATTGATATGGCAGTGGGACTAAACCACGAAGCCGCCGCTTTTCACATGGTGTCGGCCATTATTGCATCGGGCAAACAGCACGTGGTGTACCTGGCTGCCCGCATGGACAGTCGAACCCTGCTGCGCAAAACCGGGTATGAAAAAGCAATGAAACAAGCCGGGCTTCAACCCGCCGTGGTGGCCACACTGGCACATTCCAGTTTTACCCAAGGTGGCGAATTGCTGAAAGAAGCTTTGACCCAACACCCCAAAACCAATGCGGTATTTTGCACTAACGACGATATTGCCGTGGGCGTTATGCTCAGGTGTAAACATTTGGGTTTGCGGGTGCCGGAAGATATGGCAGTGGCAGGTTATAACGGCTTGAACATAGGTGAGGCCATGACACCTGCACTTACCAGCGTTTTAACCCCCAGAGAGGAAATGGGCAGGGTCAGTGCCACTAATATATTGCAGAGCCTGCGGGGAGAACGCCCCGCCACGCCAGTTGCCGAACTGCCTTGGTCAATCAACGATGGTCGCTCGGTGTAAACACGCCCTGGTATCCATATTGCGCTGTTCAAATAAACCCAGTACATGATTCACTATTGCCTCAGGGCTTTGGCTAACAGGCACCGTGAATACGTCAGTTTCATCACTTGTCGGGCGCTCCAGGGTCGCAAACTGGCTATCGAGCATGTTCGGCTTCATAAAATGCCCTTTCCGCTGGGCCATGCGTTGCAAAATGGTGTGTTTAGGGCCATCTAAAAACAAGAAGTAAAGATGCTCATTTTTCGCCCGAATGATATCCCGGTACTGTTTTTTAAGCGCTGAACACACAATAACACTGCACTGATGGCGCTGCATCAGACTGCGCACTTCTTCGCTGACTCGTTCAAGCCAGGGGCGGCGATCGTCGTCGGTTAATGGTTCACCGGCAGACATCTTTGCAACATTGCCCGGTGGATGAAGGTCGTCACCGTCGATAAACACCGCGTGTAGCGCCTTTGCCAACTGTTCGCCCACGGTTGATTTACCCGACCCACTCACGCCCATCACGACTACTGAAAAGGCGCCGTTATGTTCTTTATTTGCGGTAGCCATGCTATAGCCTCCCTGTCACACCACCTTGTTGCCACGCCAGTTTACGCAAGCGCACTGGTGTTAAAAAATTGTTTAACGCCGATGAATATTTCGTGTAATGTTACCGGTAACGTACCCCATTGTGAATTGTTTTTTGAAGCCTGTAAGATCAATCTCGAGAGTAACAATATGGATATGAACCTTGCCGCCAGCCCGACACATCTTTTGTTAACCGGCCTTGGCGCCGTTGTTGTACTGGTGCTGCTAATTTTAATCTTGCGCATTCATGCGTTTGTGGCACTTATTGGCGTAAGTGCCTTAACGGCAGTTGTGGCTGGCATTCCCAGCGCCAGCATTGTGCCTGTGATGGTATCCGGTTTCGGTGGCACACTGGCCTCGGTGGCGCTGCTGGTAGGGCTTGGCTGCATGATTGGCAAGTTGCTGGAGGTCACCGGTGGCGCGCAAGTATTAGCCGACGGCCTTATTAACCGCTTCGGGGAAGCCCGTGCGCCCTTTGCTTTGGGCGTGGCCTCGCTGCTGTTTGGCTTTCCCATATTTTTCGATGCCGGCCTTATTGTTATGTTTCCCATACTCATGAGTGTGGCGGATAAATTCGGTGGTTCCACCTTAAAATACGCCCTACCTGCAGCAGGGGCGTTCGCCGTGATGCACGCCTTTGTTCCACCCCATCCCGGCCCGGTAGCAGCGGCCGATTTACTAGGTGCAGATATGGGCTTGCTGCTTCTTATTGGATTAGTTGTGGCGTTACCCGCATGGTATGTGGGCGCTTACTGCTTCGCGCTTTATACAGGCAGGCGTATTGTTATTGATTTACCACCACTGTTTAAACAGGCCAGTCAGACACCTCCGCTTAAGCCTCCTGCTTTTGGCACCGTGCTCGCGGTGTTGCTTACACCGGTTGTACTAATTTTTATGGATACCGGTTTAAACACCCTCACTGTCACCGGTACACTTCCCCCCGATCTCCCTTGGGTAGACATACTCAGAACCCTGGGCAAAACCCCCATTGCACTGCTCGTTACCTTAATACTCTGCCTGGTATTGTTCACGCCTGCACTCGGAAAAAAACGCATTGAACAACTGTGTGGCGAATCACTGGCCCCGGTGTGTGGCGTTATTTTGGTTACCGGTGCCGGAGGCATGTTTGGCGGGGTGTTGCGCAGCAGTGGCATTGGCGATGCGCTGGCCGGCCTGCTGCACGACACCGGTTTACCGGTGATTGTTGCCGCGTTCGTTATTTCAACCTGTCTGCGGGTTGCCCAAGGCTCGGCTACCGTGGCCCTTACCACTACAGCGGCACTCATGGCACCCATTGTGGCCGCCGCTCCCGGTTTATCGGCCGTGGATTTATGCTGCGTGGTTATTGCCATAGCCGGCGGCGCCACTGTGCTGTCGCACTTTAACGATTCAGGCTTTTGGCTGGTTTCCCGACTACTGGATATGGATGAAAAAACCACGTTAAAAACCTGGACCGTCATGGAAACCCTGCTGGGGTCACTGGCTTTTATATTTGCAGGTTTGTTGAGCCTGATTTTCTAAAAAGCAGAAGCACGCTTCCTTTATAGCTGCCTTCGCTATAAATTGAATGGCGCCTTGTATTTTGTCAGTTAGTTTTACACTTTGCCTTTAAAATAACAGCAGGCACCGACTATTGGTTCGGTCTTAATCTTTCATCTGACTATAGCCGCGATGAAATTTATTGGGTTTCTGGTGACATGACCAGTAATGCTGCTGGTATGGAATCAAATGAAGGAACTTTCGATAATTGGAATGACAACGGTCAGCATCATGCGTTCAACCTTCAAGGCAACGTTACAAATGTACCTGAAACCACTTCCTTAATGTTACTAGCACTGGGTCTGGCAGGTTTGGGCTTTTCACGTAAAAGAAAGTCGTAACTGAAATTTAAGCAAGCATGCCTGATGTTTATTAAAAGAGAGCACTGTACAGTGCTCTTTTTTTTTAGTTCAACGAAAACTCGTCGAACAAGGTAGCGTCAGTTTGCACAAACTGCATTACCGGCTGATATTCGTCAAGCTATTAAAATAGAAGGGCAAAATGTCTACTCAACAACACCACTATGAATTTTAGGTGAAGCCTTTATGACACCACCACCCAGAAATTGTCCGTCTGTGATTTGTCGTTCAAAAGGCACGTAAGAAACAGGTGAAAATGTTGGGGGTCTCTGGCATGCTCAGTATTATTATTGTCCGTTGACGTACACAGTGTTTATGCAAACCAACCCTTTTACGTTTTGTCCTGCCTGCAAAAGCCACGCGTTTACCCTTACTAACAACCGCTATTTCTGTGACGATTGTCACTTCACGTTTTTCTTAAACGCCGCATCAGCCGCCGCAGGTATTATAGTGTGTGGAGATGAAGTACTGTTTACCATTCGCCAAAAAGAGCCTGGCAAAGGTAAACTGGGCTTGCCTGGCGGCTTTGTTGATTTTGGTGAATCCATGGAAGATGCTATTTGCCGGGAGACCCTTGAGGAACTGGGCGTAGAGATAACGCAATGGCAATATTTGCTCACCGCGCCCAACACTTACGATTACGCCAATGTGCGCTATCACACCTGCGATGGTTTTTTCGTGGCTCACCTGCAGGAAAAACCAGAGTTAACCTTACAAGAGTCAGAAATTGCGGGCGTAAAATGGCTTAAACACCCGGAAATACAACTGGAAGACATCGCTTTTGCATCTATGCGCAAGGCGCTTGCCCACTACTTGTCACAATGCGAAAAATAATAAAAAGGAACAACCATGAAACGCATCTTTCTTACCCTTGCTGTAGCCCTGGTTATACTGACAGGCGTACTGGTTGTAAATACGCTGCGCTTTACTCCCGTTGAAGTTATACCACAACCCGTTGAAACTACTGCAATAACACCAGATGGCAATGCCCTCGCTCAACAGCTATCTGAAGCCATCACTTACAAAACCATTTCCTTTGAAGACGGCAACAAAGACAATTACGCTGCCTTTAGTGCCTTTACTCAGTGGCTTGAAGATACCTATCCGCGAGTCTTCAACAATCTGATTTTACACCGCATCAATGAACACACGTTACTGCTGCAATGGAAAGGTACCACTGGCGATGCACCTGTATTGTTGTCTGCCCATTACGATGTAGTACCCGTTAACCCTGGCACAGAAAAAGACTGGACGCACCCACCCTTTGCCGGCGTGATAGACGATGGCATGATTTGGGGCCGCGGCGCCCTGGATGACAAAAGTGCCGTTATCGCCATCATGGCATCGGCCACCGCTTTGCTGGAACAAGGTTTTACACCAAAGCGGGATGTGTTCTTCGCCTTTACCCACGACGAAGAACTGGGCAGCGATTTAGGCGCACAATCGGTAGTGAAGTGGTTTGAGCAGCGCAACATTGCACTGGCGTGGTCGCTGGATGAAGGCTCTTTTGTGCTCAAGGACATTTTGCCCGGTATGGATAAAGACATCGCCAGTATTAACGTTGCTGAAAAGGGCTTTTTAACGGTGAAGCTAACGGCAAGTGGCGAGGGCGGCCACAGTTCGATGCCTCCCCAGGACACCGCCGTGAGTATTCTTGCCAGCGCTATTTTAAAGGTGAAAGACGCCCCATTGCCCGGCGGCCTCGATGGCGTTAGCCAGGATATGTACAGTAATATTGCCCGTCATATGGACTTTGGCAAACGCATGATGTTTGCCAACTTGTGGTTGTTTAAACCCCTGCTGAATATTGTGTTAGACGACAGTACCAGCGGCAACGCCATGCTTCGCACCACAACCGCTCCCACCATGCTGTCAGGCAGTGTGAAATCGAATGTGTTACCCGCCACGGCCACCGCCGTTATTAATTTCCGCTTGCACCCCCGCGACACGCCAGAGCGTGTAGTGCAATGGGTTGTAAACGCCATTGACGACCCTCGGGTCACAGTTGAAACTACAGAAGCGTTTCCTGCATCGTCCGTTGCGCCCAGCGACAACCAGAGTTTTGCAGACTTAGCCTCCAGTACTCAATTGGTGTTTCCCAATGCCATTGTCACGCCGGGTTTAACTATTGCCGCCACCGACAGCCGGTTTTATGCAAAAACCACGAATGCCTACCGGTTTAACCCTATGGTCATTACCAACGACGATTTAAACGGCTTCCACGGCACTAACGAAAAGATCAGCATTGAAAATATGGTTAGTGCGGTAAAGTTTTACACCTCACTTATTCAAAAGCAGTAACCGGGCCCGCCTGCGCCGCGGGCGAGCGCAAGTGTTAATGGCTGAACCCGCGCATCAGCGCCTTAACCTGGGCGTTGGGGTTGGACGGTTTTACCAGTGGGGGAATCGTATGCTGGCCTATCCATTGTTGTTCCCATTTAATTAGCGCTTGTTGTGCGGCGTTGTCGTCAAATGGTTTATCTGCCTTCATTGCCTCGCGATACGCCGCCAGATATTGCTTCCAACGGGGCAGATAGTAGCCCCGGTACATGCCTTGCCATGCCTTAGAAGCATAGTCTTTCAGCTTAGGGCCGCCCCACTGTGTTATCTGCTGACGGGCATTACTGATATAGTAAGTCGATTCTTCAATCGTATCGCCATAGCTGGCAGCATCGGTTAACCAGGAATGCAAGGATTCCTGATGCCACCCCAGCAGATCATCTAAACGGGATACGGCACTTTCTACCTGTGTTAGCAGAGCATCACCTCTGGCGAAGTCCTTTCGTTGATATGCCAACACAACCTGCTGCAACATGCTATCTGCATGTACCGACACAGAATGCTTCGTAAAATCAACCAGGTCATAGGTGTAAAGCGGTGCGTTTTTGTATTCGTCTGCCTGCGCCAGTAATTGGGTTATAGCGGCATCCAAACTGGCAATATCGCCCGGATGCCCCTCAAATTCAGTGATCTGAATAGTAGGGCGTTTAAACAGCAGATACGCACCGGCAGAATCTTTCCACCAGCGGCTTTGCCAGTATTTTACAGAAAACACGCCGTCTATCAGCTTGTTCCATGTATCAACCAGTTCAGGTGAAGTTTTACCGTATCTTGCTTGCGTGTAAGTGCTTACCCACTTACTTGTATCTGGCTGCGCTTGCCAGGGCAAATCAAACAAAAACTCGTAGGCGACAGAGTTGTTATTGATACCTTCCGGAAATACACCAAACCCGCTGAGCGCACCCGACTTACTTGATGCTTTTACCACCTTGAGCTGTTCTACGTAATCATTGAAGTCTGCATAAACCGGGTCGGAACCACCGTAATTGTGAATGAAACCAAATACCCAGGGTTTACCCTTAAACCCTTCCGTTCGCTGCCACACGTGATAGCGGTCGTTACCGATGTCGTGGATCATCGCTTTGCTGTCTGGTACATCCTGTAGGAATGCGTCGATAGACGCGAGATCCCAAAATTCTTCATCTGCACCAAACATCCACCCCTGCATTACCCACACGGCATTTGGTGCTGCTTGCGCAATAGACTCGTAAATACGCTTACCATAGGAGGCCAAACCGGCATGCCGATTGTTTTTTGATACTGGAGGCAGCATTTCGTTAAACGCATCCGACAAGTAATACTGCTGTTCACCGTAAGTGGCGGTATAAATTTCAATAAAGCGCTTTGCCAATTTGGTAAACAAGGGGTCAGCGGGATCTAACCAGTAGGTAGCATTCTGAAAACCTGTCCAGCGGGGCATTTCATATATTTTTGCGTCCGGGTATTTATCTGCAAAAGCTTTAGGCACGTAACCACTAAACGCCGGCACCACGGGTTTCATACCCAATTCGTGCATACGCGCTAAAATTTGCTTCTGCAAACTGTGTTTTTTGTTTATCCAGCTTTGGGGTAAGGGCCCGTCGTGCCCTTCAATGTTGCCCATTCTCTGCCAAGGCGTAAAAGCCGGGCCGGAAAAGTACTCAGCCAGCTCAGCATCGGTGAGATCAAATTCTTTCCACAAAGCTTGCCACACGAACTCCTGCCCTTCCATGGCAACCGGATTATTGACACCGTGAAGTGCCATCCAGTCAAGCTCTTGTTCCCAGCGCGCCCAGTCCCACCAGGGCGTGGTATAGCCGTATGCGCAAACATTCAAGTACGCTCGTTGAGAAAAAGGAGTGTAGGTTTTTTCGCCGTCGAAATCAGGGAATGTGGCAGGAATTGCCACTCGCTTACCTTCCCAGCTTACCGACAGTGCACCTTGCTCACGCAGGTACTGATAAGCACCATACGCCATAGCAGACTTTGAGTTACCGGTTACCCGGGCTTCACCATTGCTGGCGTTTACCTCGAACCATTCGGGTTCATTATCGCGAACCTCTATAACTGATACATTGTCCAGCTCGCCATCAGTCACCCGCTGTAATACAGCCAGAACGCTGTTTTGCATGTCGTTTTCAGGTGTTTTAGCAGGCGTTGCCTGGTCGCCACACCCGGCTAAAACAAGCAACACACTCATGCACAGTGCACTAACCGAAGATGTCCAAGCGTTTTTTAATTCTTTAGTTGCAAGCGCGTGTTTCATGTTTGATTCCCATTATATCTACACGGTTGTGACGTTCAGCTTGCAGCAACCTCGCTGAATGTATTCTTATTGCTGTATTATTTTTATCAGGTGATTTTTTCATCATCCCTTTTTGACGCTACCACTCGATGTCAACGTTGTCAAATCGGACTTACCAATTATGTTGGAGATAATTCGCGAGAAAACTATGGCTTTGGCGGGGCAGATGCTGAGTCGCGAACCAACAATTTGAGATCGAAGCCCCGGGATTTTACTGACTTCACTTCTTTCGTTTGCATCATATCGATAACCATAGCAGCAGCACAGGCTGCGATATCAAAATTAGGTTGATCGATGGTTGTGAGGTGTGGCCATGTTTGGGTGGAAAACGGGCTATTTTCAAAGCCGACAATGGAGATATCATCAGGCACTTGCAGTTGGTTTAGCCTCGCCATAAACACGGCGCCAGCGGCAATTTCATCATTGCAGGCAAACACTGCTGTAGGACGATTGGTCAGGCCAAGCAACTGCTTAGTCATAGCCATACCCGAATCAAACGTAAATTCGCCGTCGAGCACTAGGTTTCTGTCTACCTTCATCCCCCGTTCACTGTGTGCCTGCACAAACCCTTCCAGCCGCCCCCGGCTGGATTCGTGAGACGCATGATAGCCGAGAAACGCCACGTTTTTATGCCCTAAATCAAGAAGATAGCCCGTCATTCTCCGCCCGGCTTCAACGTCGTTAACATGAACTACCGGCGCGAGATCATCCGGCGCACCTGAGCCGGATAAAATGCGTACGACCTTGGCATCACGGTTTAACAAAAACGTGACCAGTTCGCGGTTTTCAGATAGCGGAGGCGTTAAAATAACGCCGCCAATCTGATTCGATCCAATCATAGCGGCCAGCTCTCTTCCCACCTCTTCAGAACGGGAATCTGTAGGATGTATAACCAGTTCAAAGCCCCGCTTGCGGCACTCTGAAATAATGCCGTTTTGCATTTCAATAACGTAGTGACTATTCGGGTTATCGTACACAAAAGCCAGTGAAAATGGTGCTTTGCGCATAGTGCGGGCAGTATGATTTGGCTGGTAGTTCAATTTTGTAATGCATTCCTGCACCTTCGTCTTCACTTCCTCACTGACGTTGGGTTCCTGGTTCACCACCCGTGAGACGGTTTTGAACGAAACGCCCGCCAGCTTGGCCACATCTTTTATAGTAGGCTTTTTCATGAAAGTTCTTTTATGCCGCATTCTCCTATGTGTATGGAGCATAATGATATTCGGGAAGGCTGGCAACCGAAGCCGCCGGTTTAAAGACAAATTTCTGCCAATTTAATTGACAACGTTGACAATACAGCGTTACTGTAAAGTACTGGCTATAAAAAAAGCAATTTATCTATGACCACCCCTAACTCAAAACAGCGTTTGTTGTCGCTGGACGTATTCCGCGGCCTTACCATTATCGCCATGATTGTTGTGAACAGTCCCAATACGTACGGTGAGTTTTCCCATGCTTACTGGCAGGGAATTCACTTCGCCGATCTCATCTTTCCCTTTTTCATCATTATTGTTGGCGTGGCTGTTAGCCTCGGCTTTAAACATGTTCATCCACACACCACAGATATGGGGCCGGTGCTGAAAAAGGTATGGCGACGGGCATTTACCCTTATTGGGCTTGGTCTGGTGGTAAACTTGTTTTATACCCATTTTGAACAGATACGCCTGTTAGGTGTTCTTCAACGTATTGGGCTGGTGTATTTGGCCTGCTGCTATCTCGCCATTTACTGTTCAACCCGCACTATTGTAAAAACGGGAATTGGTATTCTTATTGCGTACTGGGCATTGATTTTGTTTGTTCCCGCGCCGGGTTTACCTGCCGGTCATCTCGAGCGGGGAGAGAACATTGTTAACTGGTTCGATCAATTTGTACCAGGCATGTTGTGGCGCGGTGAATGGGATCCTGAAGGTCTGCTAAGTACATTCCCTTCTGTCGTAACTGGCATAATCGGTATGCTAATGGGCCGAATTCTGATTACCGCAAAAGGCGACCTCACAAAAGCGGTTATGAACCTCTTTGTCTTCGGATTTATCTGTTTTGCCATTGGCTGTATCTGGAGCCTTGGATTCCCCTTAATAAAACAAGTTTGGACAAGTTCCTTTGTACTTGCCACCGGCGGCATGGGGGCGATGATCCTGGGTGCGATGATGTGGTACACCGATATCAAGGGCTACCGCCGGGGTACACAACTCGCGGTTATATTTGGTGCTAACGCCATAACAGCCTATGTGCTGCATGTAGTTATCGAAAAACTACTCGATTGGCCCCTCGGCGACACCTCCATTCACAATGCGTATGTGAACTGGTCTCAACAAGCCGGTATGAGCGAATTCTTCAGTGCCGTGTTGTGGATAGTGTTGTTCGTGGGCGGGTGCTTCTTGCCTGTCTACTGGCTGTATCGCAAACAAATTTTCATCAGGATCTAGCCGCTCTGTGGCGACATCTCTCATTGAACCCGTATTAAAAACAAGGAATTTATAGTGTCTCAGCAACAACTTTACCTTGGTATTGATGGTGGCGGTACCAAGTGCAAAGCGCGGTTAGAAAACAGTAGTGGTGAAGTAATCGGTGAAGGTCTGTCCGGGCCAGCCAACCCTGCACAATCTGCAGACACGGCGTTTACCTCTATTGTCGATGCCGCGAAACAAGCACTTACAGCCGCCGGTTTACCCTCTGCTGACGTGTCGAAAATAAATGCATGCCTGGGCTTGGCAGGTGTGAATATTCCCGCCTACCGGGCCGAGACAGAAAAGTGGACTTTGCCGTTTAAGCGCTTCATGCTTACCACCGATTTACACATAGCCTGCACAGGCGCACATGGCGGAAGCGATGGAGCCATCGTAATAACCGGTACGGGCAGCTCGGCTTTTGCCAGCGTAAATGGCAGGCAGAACGCCATTGGCGGCCACGGTTTTCCTTTGGGCGACAAAGCCAGCGGTGCATGGCTCGGATGGCGAGCGCTAACCTATGTCCTCGAAGTATTCGACGGACTACAACCAACATCGCCGCTTTTTGAGAAAGTTTGCGCTCTATTCAACACTACGTCAAAAGGAGAAATAGTCGGGAAATCATTACATTACAGACCAACCGACTACGCAAAACTGGCACCGGTTGTGATAGAACTCGCCACAGATTGCGATTTTGTATCGCAAAATATAAAAAAAGATGGAATAATTTATTTATCATCAGTCATTAAACGATTGAAACACCTTGGCGCTGAACGCATTTCAATGATAGGCGGGCTTGCCAGTTATTGGCACGATTGGCTGGACGACGATTTACAACGACTTATTGGCCCGGCACTTTTTGCGCCAGAACACGGTGCAGTGACCTTGGCTAAACATTATTTTAAGGAGGCCTAACATGGCTGAAATCACAAAAATGGCTGCCGAAGCCACAGAAACCCCTGACGTATTCCGTCGCCAGTTAACAGCAAACAAGGCCCGAATCGCCGGGCTTGCGCAGGCAATTAAAGATCGCGACCCCGAATTTGCTTATATGATTGGCCGGGGTACGTCTGATCACGCAGGCGTATTTGGCAAATACCTTATTGAAACAGAAATGGGCCTGCCCGTAGCCGCAGCAGCCCCTTCAGTAAACAGTGTATTCGGCAAAACACTGCGCTTACAAAAAGCGCTGGTTATTGTCATTTCTCAATCAGGCAGAAGCCCTGATATTCTGGCCCAAGCGAAAATGGCAAAAGAAGAAGGCGCCCTGTGCGTAGCTCTTGTCAACGACGAAACCTCGCCGTTAAAAGACATTGCCGACTTCTTCATTCCTTTGTGTGCAGGCCCGGAAATTGCCGTGGCAGCAACAAAGAGCTATTTGGCCACGTTATATGCGTTACTGAATATTGTGGCGGCCTGTACCGACAACGCAAACTTGCAAAACGCACTTGCCGGGTTACCCGATAAGATGGAAAGTGTTATAGCAGCCAGCCCGGTAATGACATCATCCCTACTGGGTTCTATGGATCGCTGTGTAGTACTTGGCCGCGCCTTTGGTTATGCCGTATCGCGGGAAATTGCCCTGAAAATGAAAGAGGTCTGCGGCATTCAGGCAGAAGCCTTCAGTAGCGCGGAATTCCTCCATGGCCCTATTTCACTGCTAAACCGGGGTGTGGCTGTTTTAGATGTGCATGTACCCGATGCATCCAGCGAATACCACAAGGCTCAAGTTGAGGAAGTGAAGCGCCGGGGCGCCACCGTATGTTCTCTGCTGGAAGTGTCTGACGACACCTTGCCTTTAGTGGCACCTTTGCTCATTATGCAACGTTTCTATTTAGATATTGAACTCGCTGCCCGCGAGCTGAATATGGATCCGGACAGCCCGGTAGGATTAAAGAAAGTCACTGAAACGGTATAACTATGATGCGTTATTTCGCGGAACAACTTTTTGACGGCTATCACCTGCACAACAATGTAAGGTTTGAAGTTAGCAACGGCAAAATTACCCAGGTGCTGACCCGTTCAACGCCGGCAGACGCCACCGTGCTGAAGGGTTTAATTGTGCCAGCCACGGTGGATGTGCAAGTGAATGGCGGTGGCGGCGTACAATTTAATGACGCCCCTACCCTGGCGACATTACAACAAATGGCCAGGGCGTACCTAACTGTGGGCACAGGCACCATTATGCCTACACTGATCACCGACGACCTTGACGTCATGCGACAAGGCGCTGATGCCATAGCCCAAGCACACAAATGGGACCCAGCCGCCATTCCGGGCGTTCACTTTGAAGGCCCGCATTTGAGTTCCGCGAAAAAAGGCATGCACAGCGACAGGCACATTCGCCCCCTGAGTGACGAAGAGTTTGCGCTGTTTACCCGCAGTGATCTAGGCACGGTAATGGTAACCGTAGCACCGGAAATGGTGTCTCCCGAAGATATTAAGCGGCTTACCGACGCCGGCGTAATTGTTTCCATTGGCCATACAAATGCAGATGCACATACCTGCCTTGCAGCCTTCGACGCTGGCGCGACAGCCGCGACACATTTGTTCAACGCGATGTCGGCGTTAACCAGCCGGGAGCCTGGTGCCGTAGGTGCCACGCTGTTTCGCAACGACGTGTACTGCGGCTTGATTGTGGATCATCAACACGTTCACCCGATTAGCGCCACCCTGGCCATGCGTGTAAAGGGAGATGAAAAACTCATGCTAATCACCGATGCTATGGCACCGGCAGCCAGCGACAGCGATCACTTTTACTATCAGGGCATCAAGGTGCTGCGGCAAGGGCCAACGTTAAAGCTGGAAGACGGCACGCTGGCAGGCTCGGTACTGACCATGGAGGAGGCCATTCAGCATACTCACTTCGATTTACAAATGTCGCTTGTCAGTACCTTGAAAATGGCCACCAGCACACCGGCGCAGTTCCTGGACATCGACAACCAGGTGGGTGTACTAAAAGAAGGAGCCTGTGCAAACTGGATAGCGCTAGACGACAAACTCAACGTTACTGACTTCTGGCGAAACGGCCAGCGCATGTCGTAACCCAATAGCGGTGACGCCACGAACAACAACAGGAAGGAAATAATAATGACAACAACGCAATCACCCTCGCAGCCCTCAACACTGCTGCCCATGGTTATCATAGGCACTTTGTTCTTTGTATTTGGCTTTATTACCTGGCTGAACGGCGCGCTCATTCCGTTTTTACAAATTGTTTGCCAGCTATCGGGTACCGAAGCTCTGCTTATCGCTTTTAGCTTCTACATTGCGTATGTGGTTATGGCCTTGCCCATGTCGTACGTGCTGAATAAAACCGGCTATCGAAACGCCATGTCTCTGGGTCTGGCACTTATAGCCGCCGGGTGTTTGTTGTTTGTGCCTGCGGCGGAATCGCAATTGTTTGGCCTGTTTATTACCGCTCAGTTTGTCGTGGGCTCCGGGCTTACTATTTTGCAAACGGCGTCAAACCCGTATTTGGTTAAAGTGGGGCCAACAGAAACCGCCGCCGCCAGAATTTCCTTTATGGGCTTGCTGAACAAAGGAGCAGGATGGCTTGCACCTATCGTGTTTACCGCACTGGTACTGGGTGAGTTTTCCGGTATCACGGCGCAAAGCATTGAAGCCATGCCTGCTGCAGAGCGCCAGGTACAAATACAGTCGTTGGCAGACAGCCTGGTAGCACCGTACATTGGTATGGCTATTGCCCTGCTGTTGCTGGCCGTTGCGCTGCGCTTTTCGGGCTTACCTGAACTTGATTTAGAAGAAGAAGACAGTCAATTGGGCGACAAAGGTCAGGTTCAGGGTTCTGTATTTCAGTTTCCCCAACTGGTGCTTGGCGTAGCAGCCCTGTTTTTCTATGTGGGCGTAGAGGTGATCGCCGGTGATACCATTGGCCTGGCGGGCTCTGAACTGGGTGTGCCAGGCGCACTTGGGCTTACGTCTTACACCATGTTCTTCATGGTAATTGGCTACCTACTCGGCCTGTTGTTAATTCCCCGGGTACTTAGCCAACACCAGCTACTAATGCTATCGGCGGTACTCGGTATGTTACTGGCGCTGTACATTCCCTTTGCAGACCCACAAAGCTATGGATTAGCCACTCTTCTGTGGGGCTGGACAGGCGTTGCCACCTTACCGGACCCCGTCACCTGTATCGCCCTACTTGGTTTGGCCAATGCCATTGTATGGCCGGCGGTGTGGCCGCTGGCCCTGGCAGGATTGGGCCAGTTCACGGCCCGTGGCTCGGCATTACTTATTATGGGCATTGCCGGTGGCGCTATTCTGCCCATGGTGTTTGGCGCTATTGCCGACCATCACGGCGTACTCAACGCCTACTGGATGACCATTCCCTGCTACGGCTTCATTATTTTTTATGCGGTAAAAGGCTGCCGACTCACACGCTGGTAACACTTCCGTTGGTGTCACCCTTCGGCGCAACCTTTTCGTTGCGCCTTTTTTTGGCCTCGCTCCAACACAGCGAAATGTAACAATTGTAACAATACTATCCTTTGCATAAAATCTTAATGAGAATGTTTCCTATTTGCAGTTAATAAAATATCGAATGGAGACATCGATGAAAAAGTTAGTATTCGCCGGTGCTGTGTATACCTTGGCCAGCCCCGTATTATTTGCTCAAACTACGCCAGACAACAGCGAGGACTCAACGTCTATAGAACACATTGCTGTAGTGGGAGCCGCTACAAACTTAAGTATTACCGCCGAAGACATCGCTCAATTCCAGGCTAATGACCTTGCTGATGTGTTCCGCGAGTCTCCTTCTGTGAGCGTGGGTGGTTCTGTAGGCGTGGCGCAAAAGATCTATATACGCGGTTTAGAAGATGCCTATTTGAATGTAACAGTCGACGGTGCACAACAAACATCGACGCTGTTTCATCATATTGGCCGAGTTACACTTGACCCGGATCTCCTCAAACAAATTGACGTGCAAGCCGGTGCCGGCGAAGCTACCAGTGGGCCGGGAGCCATTGGCGGTTCAATTCGCTTTAAAACCAAAGATGCGCAGGATTTATTAGATGATGACGAGCAATTTGGCGGCCGTTTAAAAGCCAGTTACTTCTCTAACGACGCCACCCGCTACAGCGGCAGCCTGTATGGTCAGGTTACCGACACCTGGGGCGTATTGGGTTACTACAGCACCATTGACCGCGACAACTTTGAAGATGGCGATGGCAACGAGGTGCTGGGAACCGCAGCAGATCAGGATATGCTGTTTGTAAAGGCCAGCGGCAATATTACTGAGAACCAGTATCTGTCACTCAGTGTTGAGCAAAGGGATGAAGAAGGAGCATTCTCAGCCCACCCGAACTGGGTGGTACTTGAAGGCGCAGCGTTATACCCGAGCGAAGCCGAGCGCGACACCTATGTGGCAAACTATCGTTTCGATCACAGCGCCATGGTGTTTCTGGAAGCCACAGCATATCAAACCACATCGTCTTTCCGCGGCGGCCGTTTCGACTGGCTGTCTGATATTGATACCTACGGCTTTGACGTAAGAAATACCAGCGAAATCACCAACCATGTATTTACCTATGGTATCGACTACCGCAGTGACGAAGTAGAAAGTGGCCCCGGTACCGGCGCGGTAGAAAACGCCGAAGAAGGCAGCGTACTGGGTATTTACGCCCAGGCTCACAGCAACATCACACCAGAACTGCTACTAAGTTATGGGGTGCGATTCGATGATTTCGATTTCCAACAACGTATCTTGCTTGATGATTACTACGGTACGCCGGTTACCGATGAACCTGCTGGCTTAGATGACAACGAGCTAAGCTTTAACCTAGGTTTGGCGTATCAGTTGTCCGAAGCCTGGACACTGGGTGTGGGTTACGCAGAGGCGGCTCGTGGTAAGCAAATTGGCGATGGGTTTACCATTGATTCATACCTGTATGACGGCGAAGATATTCCTGTGGTTGGGGATGATGTTGTACCCGAGACCGTCACCAATATTGAAGCCTCGTTAGAATACAGCGCCAACAACCTGAACGCTAAACTGAGCGCCTACGAGTCTACCATCGATGATGTGCTGTTCAGCGGATATGCGGGTAATTCCGTTTATAACAATATTGGCGATCTGGAATCGAGCGGCGTTGAGTTCAACCTTGGCTATCGCTGGGATTCTGTTGATGTGTATTTTGGCTACTCAAGTGTAGATGTTGAACTGTCTCCCCGGGAAGGTTTATACACCGTGCCTTACAGTACCATTGACATCAACGGCTATGAATTTGTAGGGCTGGGTAACAGCCGTGGTGACACCTGGGTGCTGGGAGCAGACTACACGGTAACAGCGGATATCAGTGTGGGTATTAACGTCACCATGGTTGATGACATCAACATTGACACCTTGCATCAGGCGCTGGATAACGGCTGGACCGATTCTCTCTATAACCTTAATAAAGCCGACTACACTGTGGTAGATATTTACGGCGAATGGGAGATCACTAATGCGCTCCGCGCCAATCTTGCGGTTACTAACCTGTTCGACGAAGCGTATATCGACCACTCCAGCGTGGGTGATTACAGCGAAGTCTTTCCTTCTGTAGTAGGCCCACAAGAGGCGGGGCGTGATATTCGCATATCACTGACTTACGATTTTTAACCTTAGCCTTCATCGTTAGCTTATGAATCGTACCTTAAGAAGGTGGGTCTTTTGGACCCACCTGTTTACCGGGCTAATTGCAAGTGTAGTTGTACTTGTTATGGCTTTCACCGGTCTGCTACTCACTTATGAACGTCAGTTAAAAGAATTAAGTGAAATGGCATATTCACAAACCGTTTCCTACAAAAAAGCGCCTATAACAACAGATGCGGTAGTAGAAATATTGCAGCAGCTTCACCCAACCGAACCCCATATTTATGTACGCCAAGTCAACCGAGAGGGCGCGGCCATACCAGCCTGGGCAGGCAAACACAGCTATCTCATTCATCCCTATACTGGTGAAATATTGCGAGAAGGAGAAGGATTTGTAGAAGAAGCCTTCCACGTTATCACTGACCTTCACCGCTATCTGCTATTCCAGGGTGAATACCGTGGTATCGGCAAAACCATTACTGCCTACAGCAACCTTGCTTTGGTGTTTCTCGTGTTGTCAGGCTTGTATATTTGGCTTCCCAAGCGCTTTTCCCTGGCTTCCCTTAAACAACAATTGACCCTTCGCGACAAATACACAAACAAACATCACAGGCGCAGACACTGGCACTTTGTGTTCGGTATGTGGTCGTTACCAGCGTTGTTTGTTATTGCACTTACCGCCACGCTGTTTCATTTTCAATGGGCAAACCAACTGCTCTACGGTTTCTTTGGCGAGGCCATACCCGAAAGGGAGAAACCTGAGATGGTGGAGACGTTAGATGCCGATAGTGTTAAGTACCATCAATTACTCGATATAGCCATAGCCCACGCTAACGACAATGGTTACGAAGACTGGTATTCAATATGGATGGAAATTGGCAAGCACGAAGGAGAAGCGCGGTTTTATATTGATAAGAGTATTGGTCATCGCCAGGAACTGGCATATTCCCTTTACGTTGACACCCGTAGCGCAGATATTGTCAGGGAACTGAGAAAAGCAGACTGGTCGCCGGGCAATCAGGCTTGGGGGACGTCGCGCTTTCTTCATACCGGTGAGTATTTTGGCTTCATTGGGCAAACCCTCGCAGGCCTTGCCAGCTTACTGTGTTGTATATTGGTTTACACGGGCACATTGTTGGGAATAAAGCGCTTAATGGGCAGGGCTCCCTAAAGCGGTTTAACTTGCCTTACTTTCACGGAGAAGGGTAATGCTTACTTCTAATCCGGATGATACATCCTGTGCTTCGTGTTTGTTTCTGGCGAGAATACTGCCGCCAATGGCTTCAATTTGTCGTTTGGCTAACGCTAAGCCTAATCCAAATCCCGAACGCTTTGTTGCATGGACATAATTGCTAGCAGCACGGGCTGTGTCCACCCGAAAGAAGGGTTCAAAAATGGCGCTTAACATCGACTCAGGTACCCCGTTGCCTTCGTCGGCAATCACAATTTGGTACTGATTATTTTCGTCTGTCAGAGTGAGTGTTACTTTGCCTTTCTCCGGGGTATGGCGAAGAGCATTGCGGAGGATGTTTTCCAGGGCTTGCCCCAACGCGAGCTGACTGCTTTTCACAATGACAGCCTGATCAGGCGTGATACTTTCCAGTACTCTGTCCGGGTATTCAAACCTGGCGTCATCACATATCACATTGATTAACTCAACCAGGTCGAAGTCATCAGTATTCAACCGGGGGGATTCCGTACTCAGCCAGGCGAAAGTCAGGGTGTCTTCCACCAACTCCCGCATGGTACCCGCTTCATAACGCAATCGATTTAACGCTTGTTCCCGCTGCATGTCTTGTTCGACAAAATCAATAGCCATATCCATTCGCGCCAACGGCGTTCGCAATTCGTGAGACAAATCCGCTAGCAAACTACGTTGATTGTAAATAAGACTACTTGTTCTTTCTGCCATGTTATCGAAGGTTTTAGCAAGAGCCGTAAGCTCGTCATTGCGCTTTGACATTGTCACTGCAGCCCGGGCATCAAGGTTGCCATCGGTAAATTCCCTGGTGGCTTTTTCCAGCTGTTTTAGAGGAGTCATAACACGGCGGTACAGCATAAAACTAAGCACACTCAAGATGATTAAGGGCAATGCGATTTGCAAGGCCAAACGGGTAATCAATAGCAGTGAGCCCGGCCGCATGCGTTGGGGCAACTGAATGAGGAAGTGGGTGTGCTCATCGACAAACGGCACTTCCATTACCGGGTTTTCGGCAAAGTAAAGGTGCACCTTCCACTCCGGGCTGCGCCCCAATTGAAAGCGCTCGGTATAATCGTCCAACAACCGGGTATTCGCAAACGCGGTCATTTGCGAATTGACCACAGCAACCCAGGTGTCTTCCTCTTCTTTAATATGTTCGAGGTAAGCGGCGAGTGCGCCTTCACCTTCGTGTAAATAAATGTACTCCGCCCGCTTGCCATAGGCATAAAGTTCTTCCTGATGGGCGTCATCAATGAAACTCATGCTGGTTTCAGTGTGATTAGTGAGCCACGCAATAGCCCAAAACAAGAGAACCGTACCTACAGCAATAAACGCACAAAGCTGCCACAGCAATTTATTTTTCATGAAAACAGTAGCCCTGGCCGTGAACGGTAACCATCCTTTCAGAGGGCATTCCTGCCTCCACAAGTTTTTTTCGCACTCTGGAAAGATGCATATCCAGGCTTCTGTCATAGCGGGAAAAAGGTTTATTCAGCACGCTGTGGTAAAGAAACGCCTTACTCAGGGTTTCGCCTTTATTCTCCACCAACATCCACAACAGCTTGAACTGAATGGGTGTAAAATCTAACACCGTATTGTGGTAGCGGGTGAATTGCCCAATGCGGTTTAAGTACAAGGATCCCGTCGTAATTTCACTTTTTTGCACGGTCACATCACTGGCCGACTTACTGCGACGCAACAAGGCATCAATGCGCAGCATCATCTCAGTAAAATTAAAGGGCTTGGGCAGGTAATCGTCGGCGCCCTTTCGATAGCCTTCAATGCGCTCTTGCTCTGCGCCAGACGCGGTAATCATCATTACCGGCGTTTGCTTTACCTGACGCAACTGATTTAACAGCGACAGGCCGTTTAAAGAAGGAAGCAGGATATCGAGCAAAACCAGATCGAAATTGACTTCAAGCACAGCTTCAAGCCCCGCGTTTCCATCGTACTCCTGGCGGGTTTGAATGCCTCTTGATTGCAACAGTTGAGCGATTTGATCACTTAACGTGACATCGTCTTCAACAATAAGAATTTGGGTTTTACTCATAGGGAAAGAGAACGGTTATTTAAAACATCTTAATAATAACCGTTCTCATTTACAAGTTTTATATGAACAGGTGCCAGGCGAAAAGAGCCCGATGGTGGAAGCTCATCGGGCGAATTCACTCATGCGAGGATTTGAGCTCTCGTGCCAGGGCCGGGGAATAGGTTGCTTCCGGGAAGCGATAGCTGTGTTTCCAGCCACCGAGATCAAGCAACATGCTGTCAAGCATAACGCCAGGGTCGATCATGCGAACACTGATGGTGTGCTGGCCAGGTTTGGCAATGGTTACCGGCACACTAACCACGGCTGCATTTTTCAACACATTCTGTTTCCACTTATCACTGCGCCCTATTGTCTTAAAACTCAGCGTTTGATAGGCACCGCCGTCCACCGACACTGCCACACGCACACCTTGCTGTTCGTACATAGGATGGGTAGGAATGGCCTGCACGTGCAGCATTGCCTCACCAGCGTTAAACGTATAAACCTGATATTGCAACTCAGCGCCTGCTCCCGGGGCTGCGACGCTGGTTTGATAAGGACCTGCAAGCATAACGCTATCGTCATAGCCAAAGTCGTTTATGCGCTGCCACCGGCTACTGACAGTATCTGTTTTCCCCTGATAATCACCTGCCCGAAGCGATACATAGCCCATGTCTTCCACGTAGCCCCTGAAGCTGTGCATGGCCGGGAGCCTGGGGTGATACGCCGACACACCAATGTGCCTGGCCTGCTTACCAACGGTTAACTCGATGGCACCCGTTACTTTATAAGAAGGTGGAATAAGCTGATGGTCGTGACCCAGAGGTGGCTCTTTTTCTGCTTTTCCGTAGGGGACATGATCCCAGTCAAGCGTTATCCAAATGCGCTTTGTCGGTTGTTCAGGCGTTAAATCGCCCTGGGTTTCTGAAAAGCGTATCCACGGTTTATTGGCGGTTAACTGCCACTTTTGCGGCTTATCGCTGTTTAGCGACAAATCCATGTAGTGGCGTTTTCTGCTAAAGACATTAAACAAGGGCAGCGAATCGGCATGACTGTTCGTAATGACGTTGTTTACCGGCATATCGAACCCTTCAAGCACCACAGTAACCGGCTCGTTACGCAATACCGGCACAGCATTTGACGGCAGGTCGAATACCGGCAAATTTCGCGGTGAAGGCGACATCATATGCTGCCATTTACCGTTTGCCAGTGCGTTGTTGTAATAGTCAGTCTGAGACCGGATAACCTTATGCGATTCCCGCATTTTGTTAGCATACCAGTTGGCATCCCCCCTGCCCTGTGCCGCGGCAAACTGATTCTTCTGAAAATACAACCATTTCAAATTGTGATGCCCGGCCGCAATAATGGGGTAACCCGCCAATTGAAAAAACGCATCCCGCTGTTCCGCCGGGATTTGTGAAGCGAGTTCTTCCGTTTGTTCAATCAGGGCTTCCCACTGTTCGGCCCTGGCGAGGACCTCGTCGCCGTAATGGGTTTGCGTGAAGCTTGCTTTACCGGGAAGCGTGACGGGCTCTACCTGACTAAAGGCCATAAACTCCGGGCGGCGGGAAAACGACAACCGGTAGTAGTGTTTAAAAATACGGGTAAGTGCTTCGGCGGCGTCGCTGTTGATGTCACGGGCAAAATAGGCGGCCAATTGCCCGTATACCGCGTCACTTTTTGCAAACGCAGACATATTCCACCCCATATCCATAAACAGCTCGGTGGCATATTCGTGAGGTTTGATATCACCTGCGTTGAGGATCCACATATCCCGAGCCTGCATGGCGTATGCTTTGGAAATTTCACTCCACATCAGCAACGGATGGGTAGAGTTCAGCCACAGATAGTCATGGGGCCGCCCCCAATAAGACGTGTGATAGTAAATACCGGCCCCCCCTTCGCGCTTTTGCTCCTGCGGATTGCTCAGCTGGCGCAAATACCCATAGTTGTCGTCAGTCCACATCAGCGTAACGTCGTCGGGTACTTTCAAGCCATTCTGGTAGTAAGTCAGTACCTCTTTGTAGGGAATAAACACCTGAGGGATCACGCTCGCGTCGCTTTGCAGCTGCGCAGATAAAATGCTGCGCTGATCTTTAAGTATTTGCTGCATCAATGCCACTTGCCCGTTCATATCAGCCACTTCGGTGATAATGGGCGAGTCGTGTTCGCCGCGCATTCCCAACGTGTAGATACCTTCGTAGCCAGCGGTTTCCTGTACCCTGCGTTGAAAAAACTGCTTAATGTTTTCGGCATTGTTGTCGTACCGGTATGCTCCGTATTTTTTGTTATCCCATTCACCGTTGATGTTCGACAGCATGGGTTCAGCATGAGACGTACCAATAACTATGGCGTATTCATCAGCCATTTCCTTGTTGCCGTCGATAAGATAGAAGGGCTTGGTGGTTTTGTGCATGGCAGGCCAAATGGTATTGGCCCTTAAGCGCAACAATAGCTCGTAAATGCGGGCATAGGTTTTTGGCCCCATATCACCGACTTCAGGCTCATAGGTTTTTGCTGCCCATATTTGCAGCCCCCAGTCTTCGTCATTTAAAAATATACCGCGATACTTCACCGATGGCGTGTCGGAGATGCGCGGTGTAATGTCTGTTACCAGAGGAAATTGTTTCTTCGGCGTTACATCGGCCCACCAAACCCATGGCGAAACCCCTATCGCCCGGGACAAAGACAGTAAACCGTAAGCCGTTCCACGGCGATCGCTTCCCGCAACCAGAATGGTGTGCCCGCCACTGTTCTCAACTACTGCAATTTGGTACGTTTCCCAGGCACTCGTCAGCGCCCGTTTGTTCAGCGTACCATTGCGAAAGTAAGGAGCCAGCTGCTCACTTTGTCCGACAGTACCGGCAACGATGTGAGTGGCTCCCTGACTGGCCTGACTCCCAAAGTGATATAGCAGGCTGGGTTTAACCCCTGCTACAGCTTCAATATCTCTAATCAACATATTAGCGGCGTGGTGAATCACAGGAACACTGTTTTTGTCTATTACCACACTAACGGTTTGCTTGTTGTCTACTAAGGTTACTGGTGCAGATAACGCCAAAGAAGAAAATGCGAATGCCAGCAGGCAAAACGGGGTAAGCAAGGCTGTTTTTATCATCATGGCCTGACCTCTTGATAGAAAAAACAAAGGCGATAACACTGCAGTTACCGCCCCGGGGATAGCGATATTGTTAAGACTTTGCCGACATATATGATACTGCACAGATAAGCCCTCGGAGCTCTGCCAGACCTTTTAGGCGCCCCAGGTACGAATAGCCTGGCTTGATGTCTTCCCGATCCTGCTCGTCGGCAAGCAGGTGGCCGTGGTCCGGGCGCATGGGGATCTGACATCCCAGTGACGACTCACAACCCAGCAGCGCCTGCACCAGCCCAACCATATCGTTATCGCCGTCTAAGTGCGCCGCTTCGTAAAACGACCCGTCTTCTTCCCGCTTGACGTTGCGCAAGTGTACGAAATAAATCCGATCGGAAAATTCGTTTACCATGGCTATCAGGTCGTTATCGCCTCGGGCACCGTAAGAACCCGCGCACATGGTAAGACCGTTCGCAGGGCTTTTTACTGCTTCCAACAACTGACGAGCATCATTCTGCGTTGAAACGACGCGGGGTAAGCCAAACAAAGAAAACGGTGGATCATCAGGATGAATACACATCTTCACTCCCGCCTCTTCCGCCACTGGAATGACCGCTTCGAGGAACGCATACAGGCTTTGTCGCAATCCCTGCTCCCCCAGATCTATAAATTGCTGTATGGTTGCCCGAATACTATCGCGGTCATAAGAGCCTTCACCGCCAGGTAACCCGGCAATGATATTCTTTTCCAACATAGCGCGCTCTGCTTCCGACATTGCGTCAAAGCGGGCTTTTGCTTTTTCAAGCATTTCCGGCTTGTAGTCTTTTTCTGCGCCTTCCCGCTGCATAACGAAAACGTCGTAGGCAGCGAAATCAGAATATTCGAAACGAAGGGCATAACTTTTGTCTGGCAATTGATAGTTCAGGTTGGTCCGGGTCCAATCCACCACTGGCATAAAGTTATAGCACACCGTGGTAACGCCCGCTTTACCTGCATTCATCACCGACTGCTTGTAATTTTCAATCAATTGTTTGTAATTGCCGGAACGACTTTTTATATCGTTGTGTACCGGGATACTCTCAATCACATCCCAGGCAAGGCCAGCCTCTTCAATCATTGCCTTGCGAGACTGAATTAAAGCAAGGGGCCACACTTCACCCGTAGGTACTTCATGCAAAGCACTCACAATACCCGTTGCCCCAGCTTGCTTAATTTTTTCAAGTGTTATGCTATCGCCGGGTCCAAACCAGCGCCAAGTTTCAATCATTTGCAACCCCTTTGGTCATGCCAATTAATTTAATATTAAGTTAATTTCGTGAAGATAACAAATCATAATCCACTTTGGCCTTACCAATAGAATTTACAATAGTAAAATCATACCTATTCACTTCCACTCGTTGCCTATACGGGGGATTGCACGTAAACTTTACGCTGGTTTGGAACGAGAAGAATCATGGCTACCTTGTTGTCTACAGGCTCAGAAAAGCGACTTTATTTACAAATTGCTGAAAAAATCGTGTTATTAATTGGCCAAGGGGAATATCCGGTAGGCTCCCGCTTGCCGGCTGAACGCAAACTGGCAGAAAACTTTGAAGTAAGTCGCCCGACTATCCGCGAGGCGATGATCGCCCTGGAAGTCAGTGGTACGGTAGAAATCAGGCCAGGTTCCGGGGTTTACGTCATCGCGAAGGAAGCCTCCCCCGCCCTGAATGTTGACGAATCACTACCCGGGCCCTTTGAAATTCTTGAAGCCCGATTACACTTCGAGCCAGAGGCTGCTGCACTGGCTTCTCAGCGCATTAGTCACCAGGAAATTTTTGAGCTTAGACAACTGCAAAAAAAGATGCAGAAGTTAGAAGCAGAAGATTTATCAGCAACCCACGATCTTGATTTCCGTTTTCACGAGATGATTGCCATAGCCACGCGCAACACGAGTATTCACCAAGCTATTTCATGGCTGTGGGCGTTGCGCCGTCAGTCTCAGTTGAGTACCACGCTCGACAGGCTTATTCGCACCCGCGGTGCCACACCTATCATGGATGACCATTTAAAAATTATAGATGCCATGCAAAACCGTGATGCACCATCGGCAAAACGGGCGATGCAACAACACATACAACGTGTTATCAACGAGTTTTCACAGTACTCGTTAGACGAGTAAGCGCCAACTTACCCCGTAGTTTTATTCTGTAGCCATGTTGTCATTGGTCTGGCGAACGTTTGCAGTACGCATCATTTTTGCGGTTCGCTGGAACGTCATGTTCAGACGCTGGAACGTTCCTTCCAATAACAGTACGTTTTCGGTTGGCCCTGCGTGTTCTGACAGCGCAGTGACAATGTCGTCACATACACGCTGAAACAATACAGGTGACTCCCCACGGGCGGCGCGAATATACGACCGTGAAAGGGCATATTGCCATTGTTGCAAAAGGTGTTCAGTTTGCCCCGGAGCAATGGTATTCATTGCCCGCTGTACCCGTCCTACCATATGACCGAGGTTCAGACCCGTTAGCGCAAGATCGGTGACCACCCGCCCCTGCTGTGCCATCCCCTGCTCTTTGCGGGTGAGACGCAATAGCCTGTCGCACATTCGCGCGTTAAACCAATCTTCACTGTGACCCGGACTGCCCACGACGGCAAGGTCGCGGGTGGTGGCTTTAAGCAAACGCCGTTGCATGCGTGCACTACCCGGCCCGGCGAACAGTTTAAACACCCAGTACAGAATAATTACCCCGGTCATAATGGCAAAGGCGTTACTGGCGGTATAACTGACGTTGAGGGGGAGTTGCATATTATTGGCGGGTTGTACCAAGAGCACAAACGGGATACAAAACCCCAACCCATAGGGCAAAAACGCCCGCTGCGAAAGGGCCATCAGGCCAAGAAATAGCGGCCCGGCTAAGATCATCACCAACAGGACAAAATCGCCGCTGCTTTGGGCGATGAGGTTAAGTGCGTAGAAGATGGCAACCGGGACAGCAATGGCGGCGCCAATGAGTACTCCCCGCAACGATGAGCGTATAATGGCAGGAGGAAGACGAGCAAACATAATGGAAAAAATCACTGGTAGGATCATCAGCAATATGGCGGCAGGCGACCCGGTTCCCACCCAAATCATCGCGCCCAGTGAGAATACCAATGCCGTGCGAAAGCCAGTGTTTATCGCCACCAGCGGATCCCGGTATGGCTTCAGAGACGGCGCGTTTAAGTGGGAATCTTCGCCCCGTGACAACGCTCGAAAAGCCCGCAACACAATAACCAAATCAGCAACCAACCCCTGAGCAGTTTTGCACAACCGGTACTCAAGTGGGCTCAAACCTTCAGTGTCAAACAGCTTTCGCCATTGTCGACGTTGTTTTTGTGCGATGTTGTAGCACACATCAAAATCTGTGGCACTGCCAATCAGCTCAACGTCCTGTTTTAGTTTTTTCAGTAACGCCGCCATGTTTTCAGACAACAAATCAGGGTTGTTGCGCTGTAATCGGCCAAATATTTGCACTACTGCCACTAACGAGAGAATTTTATTGCAGATCACCGTTGCCGCGCGAGATTGGCCGGGCCCCTTGGGACCTTCAAACACCACAGCGCTGGAATCGTCATTCAAGGTGATAAGGGTTTCCAAGGTGGAATCAATATTTGTGTGACGTTGATCATGGGAGCCAAAAGCAGACAACTCCACCGACAGATAGGTCATGGTTTGGTTGATGGCTACCCTGGCCTGATCGATAAGCGCGGTTTCCACCCGGCGTGGCCAGAACATCAGTGATACCAACATAGCACACACCGCCCCCACAATAATTTCACTTACTCGCGCCTGGGCAATGAGAAAGATGGTTTCGCTGGTTACTGTGGCCGGTGTCGCCATGCTAAGTAAGATAATAATGCAGGGTGTAACACCGGCCATGGCAAAAAAGTAGATAAAATTAACCCGCCGGACTAAAGAGGAAAACCCCGCGTTCAACCACAACCAGCAGGCCAGACAAAACAAGGCTATTTCGGCATAGGCGTGAAAGTGATACAACACCAGTAATGCAAAAGCACCTCCCACCAGGGTACCGGTTATCTGACTGGCGGTTTTTTCCAGCACCATTCCCGTTTCCGGCCGCACTTGCAAAAACACCGCCGACACCAATGCCCAGTAAGGTCTGTCGAGTCCCATCCACATCGACACGTACAGCGCCATCGCCATAGCAATAACGCCCTTGAAGGCAAAAATCAGGGTGTGTTTTGGTGGGAACAAATACAAAGACAACACGGGCGGCACAGGGTTAGTCCTGTTTTGTTTGCAGGCGAATGGAGGCTGTCATACCCGCCACTAGCCGGGTGTTTTGTGGATTATCTGTGATGGCTATGTCTACAGGTACCCGCTGCGCCAGACGTACCCAGTTAAACGTTTGTTGAACCTGCGGCAACAGCTGGCTGTTTGTCGCTGTATTGCTGTCGGCAATGGCATTGCCAATGCTGATCACTTTGCCCTTCAGCGGTTCGCCCCCGCTCATGAGGGTAATGGTTGCCCGTTGCCCTTCTTCTATAAGTGCCAGTTTGGTTTCTTCAAAATAGCCGGTAACGTACATGGAGTTATCGGCCACCACTGACAGCACAGGCGTGCCCTGGCTAACGAAATTTCCCTCCCGCAACAACATGTTCACCACCACGCCATCTACCGGCGATCGCACAGTCGCGCGTTTTACATCAATACGAGCACTTTCCAGTTTCGCTTCTGCCAGCGCTAACGCCGCTTTTGCCATACTGGCCTTAATGCGGCTGGCTTCGAGTTCTTCATCGCTGATCGTGTTGCGTTCTCTTAACCCCTGACGCCGGCTGAGCTCATGCTCGGCCAGTTCGAGGGCAAGAGACTGGGTTTCAACGCTGGCTGCCAGCTCATCCACCACCGCCTGATAGCGCTTGGTGTCTACCTGAAACACCACATCGCCCTTTTTCACATGCTGTTTGTCTTTTACGGCCAGCGTAGTCACCCAGCCGGAAACATCGGGCGCAAGTGTAATAATATCGGCCTGGATCCGGCCATCCCTGGTCCACGGAGAATACAAATAGTGACTCCATACCCATCGGCCGGCCCCAATTGCAAGCACCAGAATAAGCAGGGTTGCCCCCACTTGCAGAAATTTGTTCATGGCCAGGCTACCCCGCTAACAACCACACTGTGCCAGCGAGATAACACACAAAAAGCGCCACCTCAAACCACGTGGCTTTCCAGAGTTTCTGGTACACACCGGTGGCATACATGAGGTAGCGGGTAGCCAGCGACAAAAGAAAAGCCAGGGGGATGATCACCACCATTGGACTGAACAACATGCCGCCTAATGTTAATTCGCTTAGCACAAACGCGTCTCAAATCGTTATTCTTGACATTAATTCGTGTGTTAAGCAATGAAAAGATCATTTTTTATAGCACTTTATCAGAACCTGTAGGTTACAGATGCCGTTGCCACCGACTCAAAGGCAGCATCGTTGTCATAACCGTCTTTCTCAGGATCAAAGTCACTGGTACCCACGCCCAATGTGAAGTCTGTTTGGTTACTGTAATTATAAATAACCCCAACAGAAGCGCCTTTGGCGTTGTCCTGGGCGAAGTCTTTTAACTCTCGGTAATGGGCATTGGCAAACAAAGACACCTGCTCGTGTACCCGCCAAATGGTGCCGGCCGACAACTGCACTTCACTGCGGTTGTCCCGCTCGTCTTCGTTCCAGAATAAATAGTGGCCGGAAAAGGTGAACGCCAGATTTTGCGACATCACGTACTTACCGGTCACCCCGCCACCGAGGGCGTAGCTGTCGCCAAATTCAGCTGAATCGTACATCCCCAATAAACCGCCATCTACGGTAATTTCCAGGCCGGTATCGTTGTATGCCCGGGGCATGAGGTTGTAACGCAAACCACCGGCACCCAATGTTAGATTATCCGTCAGGCCGTAGGCCGCATTCAGCATAACGCCGGTATTATTGTCACCATTGGTTTTTCCATACGCCACGCCGCCGCTTAACAAGATTTCATTGTCCTGGAGTGTGAGCGAACGGGTAACAGGGTTAGCGACACTGAGATCATTTGCCTGAGCCAGTGTTGCCGCTAAAGATAGAGCCAGAAAAGTTAGTGAGCGTTTCATGTTTCATTCCTTGTAATGAAGTGTTGAGAACGACGCTATTCTGACTTTTTGAAAGTGAACGAAAGGTGAAGGTAAACTGAATAGTAACGACCGTTGTTACAACCTGAAACACACTGTGTAAACCTTGCTCAGCAGGGTTTACACTATGAAAGTGGTCAGTCGTGGAGCAATGCCATAAACTGCGCTTCGGACAACACTTCTTTATCCAGCAATGCCTGTGCAACGGCTTCAATTTTTGACCAGTGCTGCTTCACCAATGCCTCAGTTTTGACGGTGGCGTCATCTATCCATTGCTTAATGAGTTTTTCCGTGTGCTGTTTGAAATAGGTTTCACCGGCCATGTCTTTTAATGCGGTCACGTCCATATTGTAGCTGTCGGCGTGCATACCGTATTTGCCAATGGCCGACCAGGCCGACCACATGGCACTTTTCAAATCACTACTGGCGCCGGTATCCAGCCCTTCCTCGCCAAACTGCGCCACTTGTGCTGCCCTGCCCGCCAATGCCACACAAGTGCGGAAAAACCAGAACGCCTTGGTGTAGTCGATGTTCTGATCATTGGCGTAAGCCACCATACCCAGCGCTTGCTCCCTTGGCACTACACTAATTTGTTCTATTACCCGTTCCGGCATGAGTATTTTAGAAATAACCGCATGGCCCGCTTCGTGATAAGCCGTTTCTGCCAGAGTTTTCTCGCAATTATCCAGTGAGCGTTTCGCGCCGTATTTAAGAATGTTTATTTCTTCTGTCAGCATGGCCTGGGAAATCTGCGTTGCGCCTTTACTCAGCGCTCGAAGCACAGCCTCACGGTGAATTTTTTCCAGATCGGCACCACTCATCCCAGCGGTGAGGGAAACAATAAGCTCAACATCAATATCGCCACTGTAACCGTCGTAACGGAGGAATTTTTCGATAAACCAGCGCCTTGCAGCCTTGTCTAAAAAAGGCACACGTACGTGTAAATCAAGTCGTCCCGACCGCAGCAGGGCATCGTCGAGTTTGTCCAGGCGATTAGTGGCAGCCACAATAAATACCGGCGCGCGGCTTTGTGTAAAGCCATCAATCTCCGTTAGTAGCCGGTTTATGAGCGCATCGGCTTTAGGGCCAGCTTGCCCCCGTTTCGGTAACGCGTCAATTTCATCAATAAATAAAATACAGGGGGCGTATTTTCTGACTCGGGCAAACAGCGTTTCTATAAAGTTGTCTGCCAGCAGTTCATTGCCTGAACAGGTAGCAATGGGCATGCCCGCTTCGCTGGCCAGCGCCCGGGCGAGCGTCGTTTTTCCTGTTCCCGGCGGGCCGAACAAGACCATGCCTTTCGGTGCGCTCACCCCCGCTTTGACCAATGCCTCGCCGTGACGAAGAATATTAATGGTTTCTTTTAACCTGGCTTTCACCGCATCGTGGCCGGCTATGTCGTCAAAGCCCGTGTTTGGCATATCCAGTACAATGCCGCCGCTGCACCCGGCATCGTCGCTGTTGATCAGCAATCTGGACTCGGGGTTACTGAAAGTCACAGTAAGTGTGCCGTCATCAATTCGACACCCAGCATCAGCAAAAAACGCTTCGTTACGCACTTTTAGTGACTGAATGTGGGTTTCACAAGACGCCTCGTTCAAAAGAGCAAGTACATCATCTGCCAGTGCCACTCTCACCTCTTTAATGATGGCACCAGGGTTCACCCGAATGAAGTCAGTTACATGGTCAAGCACTTTGCCGGTAATGTTTGCCTTGATGTCGCGAATATCAAAAAACGGCGCAAAGGTCGTCAACAACATGCGAATGGTATTAGTGCACAACGGCAACACCCCGATTTGGCTTTTCCCGGTGAAGTGCTGTAAATCCTTTTGCAGTTGATTTTCCGCCACACACAGCAGTTCATTTACGCCAAGCGCTTTAAACAGCACAATACTACCCTGAGATAAACGCGATAGCATTTCTGGCGGTATCGCTTTTACCTGACGATCTCGTTCAATTTTAGTTTCACTGCGCAGTTCGGTGATCATGGCTGCGCGGGCCTGTTCGGGGCGGTTTTCTATACTGGCAAGGTAGTCGGGCTTATTGTACATTGCGCTGCCCAAGTTTGACGTAAACAGCACAATGGTCTGACGAAAGTCCACGTCTTTTTGCGTGTACTCGTCAGTGAGCTCTCCGGCAGACAACATGCGTAATAATGAAAGCAAAACCTGTGTATGAGCTTTCTCAAACTCGTCAAACACCAGTACCGATTTAGGGTGTTTGTCGACAAAACTGGTAAGTTCTCCCGGTGCGGAATCGTCATAGGTTTTCTTTGCCCCTACCAAACCAAAACTTTCGTTAGCGTTGGTGTATTGGGTCATATCGAAGTACTTATAGTGGTATCCGTCTCCGAGGTGATGAGCAAAGCGTTCAGCCAGAAAGGTTTTTCCCGACGCCGGCGGACCAGCAAAGAAAAACAAGCCTTGGGGCCGGTTTTGCTGGGGCTGCCACACTCCCTTTACCATGCTGTCGATAAGATATTCTACCGCCTGGTCCTGACCATACACCTCACCTAACAAGGTTTGCTTTAACTGCTCTAACCTGCTGAGCTGCTCGCGGTAGCTTGCCGATTCGTCGGGTATGCGAAACAACTGGGTGTCGTTAATCCAGTTGTCGCTGGTGGCCAAAGGCTGCAGCGTATCCAGTATTGCTGATAACTGGCTGGAGAAGGGGAGTACCGGACGAGAAACCATCTGTTCCAGGGTGTCACGACTTATTTCAGCCCGATAGTTGTCGGCCATCATTAATACATCTGCAGGCGCGGGCAATAAAATATCACAAAGCTTTTCATATATAGTTCGTGAACTGGTGTTGGCGTTTACGTGAGGCTTGAGACAAAGCAGTGCCGCAGTTAGGTGTTCTTTGTAAAGTTTAAAACAATCTTCACTAAGGGCGATGTGTTTGGCAAAAAGCAGTAGTGTTCTCAATGTGTCAGTCCCTGAAAAAACACGGGGTATTTAGAGTGGTATAGTGACATGACACCCTGCGAAATCACAGTTTTGCCTGCACATAAACGTATTATTCCCAATAACGGAAATCGTTTTTAGCTGATTGATTCACATTGTTTTTTCACGTTTAATGACTTAAACATCTATCACTCGATACTTTCGATTGTGTCTTACCGATACTCAAAGTAGTTGATTGACGTCGTACCTGAATTTTTGAAAGGAGTCATTTATGAGTTTAATGCAAGACTATTCGAGCCTTCTCACTGGTATCGCTGAACAATACGAAGACTGGTCGGTAACTGACAATTCTCCGTTAACCATCAGTCGTCAATCAGAACACAACATGCTGCCCCTCTCTATCAGCGTTTATGGCGGCAATACCAAGGCGCATTTGTTTTTCAACTTGTATGACGATGGCCCGTTTACCGCACTAGCACAAAAAGTCCTTCAAACTCAGGAAGAAGAAAAAATTCAGCAGGAAGACGAAGACTCCGGACTGGTGATCATTATAGACTCTGACGGTTTTGCCGTTGTATACGACGCCACCGAAGTGAGCCCGGAAGAATTTGCTACCCAATTCGACAGTATTACTAAAACCGCCGACCACCTGCTTATGCAAATTGTGGGCGATGCTCACGAATCGACGAAAGATCTGTCTGACACTCCGAGTGACAAACCCAGTGCAACTTACCCAGCCACTCAGCAGCGGGCTATGGGTATTGACGATGTGGTTAAACAGTATTTCACAGAGCTGAATTATAAGCATAAACACGATGAAGCTAACAAGCGCTTCATTTTTGGTTTTAATACCGACTCATACACGAACAGAAATAATGCTCAAAGCCTGCAAATTGTCATTGATTACTCCGACGATGACTTACTGCGTTTTGAAACCCCATGGTTATATGAGTTCGACCTGGAGAAAACTAAATATAACCTGGTTGCCAGCGCTGTGGCCTGGTTCCAGTTTGAATACAAATTCTTGTCGATGTCGTTAGACCCTGCAGACGGTGAATTGAAGATCAGCATTGACATTCCGCGGGGCAAAGGTGTTATTCACACCTCACAAATTAAACGTATCGTGTCATTTATTCTGCAATTCAGCGAAAGCAGCTATGATGAGCTGTTCAAAACGCTGTTGACCGACAGTGCAGAAGCCCAGTCAAAACTCAACGCACTTATTGAAAAGCATAAGAACAAGGTGGCGAACCGCGATTGGCGCAAATCCATAGAAGACAAGCTGGACAGCCTGACCGACGAACAAAAGAAGGCCATAGAAGCCATTCTGGCACAAAACGAAGAAGACAGTGGTAGTGGTAAAGGCGGGATCTAACAAGTATGGAGAACACTACAAAAATAACAAATGCGAAGCCATTTGCTTGGATAAAACGCGCCCTTTTCAACCCCACCAGTGAATTGATCGTACTCACCCTGCTTTTTGGCAGCCTGACGTTTTATGTTTTCTGGCTCACCATTTACTGGCAGCTATTGCCCACTGAGCTGGTTAGCCCTTTCCTGTCTCAGGAAGACACGGGTTTGTTCGACGCACTAGGTGGTTGGGCCCTTGGGTTTGCCGGGGCATTGGTGGCCATTCGCATTGCTGGTGTGGCTGCGCAAATACAGGAAAATGATTCCGTCAGTGCCCACGTTAAAGCGATGGAAGCCGAGGTAACTCTGATTTCTGAATACAACTCTGCGCTTATCCGGGCGATATCTGATGCGCGGCGCGCGTGCAGTGCCGTATTGCTATTTGCCAAAGACCTCAGCATTCAACAAACAGAAAGGGAAAATCAACACCTTTACAACCCATCGCCTTTTATCAGGAAACGAAACATTTCCCCAAATAAATCGCGGGAAGCTATCCCAGAAGTTGGATCAGATCACCTCGCCCAAACCATTAAACAATGTTTTCAAGATTTTACTTATCACGCTTTCGAAGACAAAGAGCAGATGCTTCAAACTACGCTGGAAGCGCGGCTTGATCACCTGGTGCAGACCATTGAGCGATGCTTTCAGAATTCCACCTACCGCAGCGTTATTGTGGAGCAGAAAACATCCAACGGGCAGGCCAAGAATCAGAAAAAGTCCTTTATCGAATCTATTTTTGAAGAACTGGCTAATAACGACGCGCCGTCTGGCAAGGACACGCCATCTGAGCAGGAAGACAGGCCTAATGACAAAACCCCTTACAGCGACAAGCTTATTGATATCCTCCATTTGGATACGCAGTTTTTCGACATTTTGAACATTGTTGACGGCTTTGGCTCAGGTAACTTTGGCATTGGATTAATGGAGCTTCGCAGCCTGGATTTAATTGAACATTACCGCAAAGATTTAATGTTCTTGCTCGACAAAGAGAATGAGCAATTCGACAGTAAACCACCTGAAAACAACGAGACTAAGATTGCCGAGTTGAAAAAGCGCTTTCAGATCCCCGATGCGTCGTGGCTGTTTTTAGGCATGTTGTTGTACCGCTACAAATTAGAGAACAGTGGTGTGACCTACAACAGCGGTATCGTCTCACTTTCACTAATTTTGGGGTCGCTGCCAACGGAAGACTCAGTAAAGGCACGCCTTAAGGCCAAAAAGGAAGCAATAGAAAAACCTTATTCACGGCAGGGAAAGCAGGTATTGGAAAACGAAATAGAAGCCATGACAAAGCGTGTTTACTATTTACGTAGCGCTGATCTTTCTGACCTTACACATCTGATGAAAGCGTGTTGCGCCAAACCCGACTACCTTACCGTACTCACGGCCAGCAAAGGGGTGAGTGAAGAGGCTACCTCAACTTTGCCACGACAGGATGCCGAGCGAGGTAAAGAAGGGGGCGCAAGCGGACGTCCACAGGACTCAGCGTCAGAATCAAAGACACCGAACAATGATATGGAAAAATCCTATGGCAAAAGTGACTTGAAGGATAACTAGCTTTTCATGCGCCTTCACCCAACAGCAGCAAGAACAGGGGTTGGGTGAAGCGACATCACGAAATCAAATCATGCATCCAATTAAGCGACGGCAGTTGTCTGTCAGGTTGGTAGAACAAGCGATTCAGCCTGCCTAAAAAATTCACAGAACGGCTTGGGTCGTGGGTTTTCACCCTGTGTTCGCTTTCCGTCAGCATAAACTCCCAGGGCTGCAAATCCATGGCTTCAATTTCATCATTAGTGACACCCATGGCAGTTATCGTCGATAAAATGCGCTCGGTTTTGCTTTCCGTAAGGGGTATAAGCGTGTTGCCGTACAAGTCTATTAGCGGCGCATTTACTGCATTTAAGGTATGGTTAATGGCCGCCCATACGGCATCGTGATCAAACTGCCAGTCGCGGGGCGCATAATACCCTTCTATTTCCCACTCCAATTCGGCGTTACTCACCGCGATGGAGCTCTCTGCTTCCGGCGCGTAGGATAAATCTGGCCGGGCACCAATGTTGTAGGCATCGACACTCATGGCCACGGCAATGATCAAATCGCCGCATTCTGCTTTGTTGCGGTACAAAGCCTCAAAAGCAGCCCGCTTTACTCCCATCCAACCGTGAACCCGGGCGGGTTGCTCAATAAAATGACGTACATCGTTAGGCAAATCTTCCCCATACCTTTCTATCATAAGCGGCAACGGGCTTTGCTCTGGTGCTTCGTCTGGCATCCACACTTCATATTCCTGACGGTTATCAGCCTTGCCACGGCTCTTAATGCCGTAAGATAAGTTAACCGGTCGGCAGATACTGCGATCTTCATCTACCCGGTGAAAGTACTCTGAACGCATGCGTTTGATAAATGGCGCATCAGCGCCCGCCAGGGCAGCGGTGGGATACCGATAGCCAATTTCACTGTGTGTGACAAGGGAAAAACCGTCAATAGATTCTGCCAGTTTAGCTTTGACACCTTTTAAATCAGTAACACGGGGCAACACGATACTGCGCTCAGGCTCAATAGTGAGGCGTTGTCCATCTTCAGTGATAAATTTCGGGGTTTTATGAAATTCATAGCCAGTGACACCTAATGCCTGAACAGCGTTATTGCGGTACCGGCTCATGTCGCTAAAAAGCGCTGTGTGATTACGGATATGTTTAAACAGTGGACGATAGGGCTGCATATAGGTCATCCTTGTGTTTCATTCATCTCAGTGTGCCACAAAGCATTGCCGTGAAGGAAGCCTATTCGGGGTGTCGTGCCTTACTGTGCGGTTTCCCCATCAAATACTGGTGTCGAAAGTGTTCAAAGTAAGACCGCAACTGCTCTGCCGCCACGTCCTCTCCGGCGAGCTTCAACACTTCCACACCCACTTCAGCAGTACAAAGCTGATGAGCATGGGCCGCTTCCCGCAGAGCGTAATCGGACGCGACCTCAGGTTGAATACCCAAAACCGGAAATGTTTGTAAATACGCACTTTTTCTGAACATTCTCCCCGCCTCGCGCCAGGTGCCGTCCAGCATAATGAAAAGTGGAATTTTGCTTTCGTCCTCCGGTACCTCGTGTATTTGTCTCTCTGCAGGCGTGTTGTCGTGTGGAAAAATAATGATCGGGGCATAGACGGGGTTTTGCAGCAACGCGAGCAGTGACGCCTCAGGCTCGGTACGCGACCAGCTAAACGCGTAGTTTTCTTCTGCCACGTCGGCAATTAAACGCCCGGTGTTGGTGGGCTTGTAGCACTCACCTTTGGCCATTAAAAACACAAACGCGCTTTTCGCTACCGGAGTCGGGCGCGCAGCACAAATACAGGTATTCTCTGGCAATAAACACCCTTCGCAGCGCACAACCCGACTACCCCGGGTAACAAATGGTCGGGTTGATTTCGCCAGTTCTCGCAGGCGAAGGGCCATCACAGAATTGTGCAAAGTGTTAATCCACGAAGTGTGTCGAAGGCGTGCAGTGTACCTAAGGGCAAAAGGGAATTCGACAAAGATTCGGCAAACTCCCCTGCCCAGGCATTAAAATGAGTACATAAACCCGGTGTAGGCATACATGGCGTCGTCCGGGTAAGCACCGCTTTCAAGGGCGTCGCCTTTTGCCAGATACGCACCGCCAAACTCCAGACGCAGTGGTTTCATCGCCTGATAGCGCCAGCGCACTTCTAACTGATGGCCGAGAAAATCGTCTTCGCCAGCTGCTACGTTTTGTAACCACAAGCCTTTGTAACCCACCATTATATTGTGGAGACTGCCCAGCTTAGTCACACTTCTCAAGCCCGGCGCCAGTATGTTACTGCGGGGGAAAGTCTGGTAAACATCGGTAGGGCCATAATCAAATCGGCGCAAACCGTAGAGTGAATCAAAGGCGTTAATTTTGTCATCGGTAGCGTCGTCGTCACCGCTGGCGGCATCGATTTCTGCCCGTACGAACGTAGTGTCTGAAATTTGCTTTCCAATATGAGCATGGACCATCCAGGCTCTGACATCGCGATCGGTAGTATCTGACGCAGACGAAGACTGCCGGGCTGTACCGGTTTGACCTATTGCCTCAATATTGCCCTTCCAGCCTGCAGCGAAGCTTTTTGAATAGTCCACAGACAAGGTGTATAAATCGCGATTTTTGGTAGCCAACTCTGGCGAATCGTCTTCTTTCAGCCAATAGCTGTGTATTTTCCACGCCTTGTCGTCTGACTCAGCATACACACCAAAAAACTTGCGGTTGCTATAGCTCTTATCGAAAGCCCGCTCGTTACTATCAATTGAAGCGGCATCTGCCGGAAAACGGGAAACGGGCTGCAGATAGAACCCTCTTACGCTCCAGTCATACCAGTTGGTGTCGACCAATGCGCCTTCAAAGGTATTGGTTGCGTTGCGATACCGGGTTCTGGCCATCAGACGACGACTGCCGTGGTCAAGCGTAAGGCGTCCTGCGGTAATGCGTTCGACATGCTTGCTGATCCCTTTGTAACTTATGAAAAATTGTATTGGCTCCAGGGCATTTACCTGTGAAGACTTCAGTGTTGGGTCGTTATCGTCCAGAAAAGCGCGAGAATCTTCTATTTCCACGGTGGCGTTCCAACTGCCATAATTCGCCTCGCCCTTTAAGCGAATGCGGGTAGAAAGCCGGTTGTTGGTTTTTGGCCGCGCTTCTTCGGTGGTGGGGAAAATGGGATTGTTCAGTGTTTCGTAACGCGCCCTCACCGAGCCGCTGTAATCCAATTCAAGCTCTTCTGCTTGAAGCGATGCGCCAGGCGCCATTGCAAGGCCACCAACTACTGGCAGCGCAACAATCTTCGATATACCCATTAAAAAACCTTTTAAACAATGAAAAATAAATTCTGTGGTGTACGTGATAATTATAGGTGCTATGTCGTAATAACGCGCTACTCCTTTTGTTGGGTTTACGTATTAGTGCACCGTTGTGGGTATTATCACAACGCACTAAATTGGCGCAAAGTAGACTCGCGCAACGTAAAAACATCAGCTATTTTAAAGTGAGTAAACAGTTGTGAATGTCTGGCAACATCAATTTTTTTATTAAGTGGAAGCTATGCTCAATTTCGATAATATGACAGTGCGTAAAAAGCTGGCAGTACCTACAAGCTTTGTAGCTGTACTCATACTTATAGTCAGTTTTATCAGTATTTCGAACGGCAGATTTTTGTCTCATAACACCAAAACCCTGTCTTCAATATTTACCCAGTCGTTGAGTGCTGCATTAAATGCTGACCGTGATTTATACCAGGCGCACGCCGCCTTTCTCGATTTGATGCTAGCTGCACAGCTCGATCAGTCCAAGTTATCGGCATCGCTTATTTCCGACTACGAAGAGAACGTACAGCAAGCCAAAGACAGAATGGAACAGGTGCTTCGCCTGACAAAGGATTTTCCTTCTGTGACAGCTCAGTCGGTTTCATACAAGCGGGATTTTCAGAGTTGGGAGGCTGCCAATTCCAAGGTATTGGCACTGGTAAAAGCCGGAAATATTACCCAAGCGGCCAATGACTATCACAACGTAGGTATGCCCCTGTTTGAAACGCTGCGCGGCAATTTCGACCGCGTAGGTGAGGAAGTGAAACAGCTCGCAGATAATATGACCCAGTCGAATCTTCGCTCCAGCGACCAGCAAACCGTTTACCTTGTTATTGCCATTGTTCTGGCGGTACTGGCATGCTTGGTAACTATTGTGGTGGGCCCGCGCCTTATTACCAAACGCATCCACACCTTGCGGGATATGCTCGATTCCATCAGCAAAGGCGAGGGAGATCTGACGCAGCGGATAAAAACCACGGGGAAGGACGAAATCACCGATGTTGCCCGTGCATTCAATGCCCTCATGGACAATCTTCAGCGTCTTATCTCACTGATTAAAGAAGACGCTATGTCGTTGACTGAGGCAGAGAAAGCCATGTTAGCGTCATCTAAAGACGTGACCAGTATTGCTTCAGAACAACGTGATAACCTCGACCAAATTGCCACAGCCGTCAATCAGCTAAGCCATGCTCTAAGAGAAGTAGCCGACAACACGCAAGTGGCCCTTGGCGATACCCAGGCCGCAAATGAAGATGCCAGTAATAGTCAGGAGGCGGTGGCTTCTTCCGTCTCCACAGTAACAGAGACCTCCAAAGCCATAAATCACGCCAGTACTGTCATTCAAAAACTTGAAATGGAAACGAAACAAATTTCCTCCTTGCTCGAAGTCATTAGCGGCATTTCAGAACAAACCAACTTGCTGGCACTGAATGCAGCCATCGAAGCTGCCCGCGCCGGTGAGCAAGGCAGGGGCTTTGCCGTAGTTGCCGACGAGGTGCGTTCACTGGCAAACCGGTCGCAGCAAGCCACCACAGATATCAACGAGATGCTCATCAACTTAAACAAAGGGGTTGCGGAGGTAGTAGATGCCATTGAAACGGGCTCATCGCAAATGGCGGATGTTGTCGATATATCAAATACGCTAAATGACAGGCTCAATCAGGTAACTTCCTCAGTGGTCAGTGCCAATGACCGCATTTACCAAATTGCTGCAGCAACAGAAGAACAAAGCCAGGTAGTGGATAATCTCAATCAAACGGTATCTGCATTAAATTCCCTTAGCCAGCAGGTGATGAAAACCATAGAGACTTCAGGCGAAGCCAGTGCGAGTGTCAGTTCGGCCTCTCAACGTATTGAAAGTAACGTAAACCGTTTTAAGGTGTAACCTTTGGGCAGCGGCAATGCCCGCTGCCATCTGCCAAACAAGTGTTTCAGCAGCTTTGTTTGTGTTTTACATTTCCCTTTTATCCCGCTTCGTTAATTGACATACTGATATAACGTATCAGCCATTCGCTCTTTCCACGCCATGCCCTCAATACTCTTTGCCTATTTTCCTATCGTATTGCTCGTTGTACTAATGAGCAAAAAGAACAGTATGGCTGCTAGTCGGGCCCTGCCTCTGTGTGCTTTTGTCGCGTACCTGGTAGTCATTTTTGCCTGGCACTACAACCTTACGTGGGTGAACGCCAATGTGTTGAGCGGGCTACTTACTGCACTGACTCCCATATCCATTATTGCCGGCGCGATTTTTCTATTTAAGTGCATGGAAGTGACCGGCGCACTAAACACTATCCGCGCCCGACTGAACCGGGTTAGTCAAAATCCGGTGGCGCAACTGATGATCATTGGCTGGGCGTTCGCATTCCTTATTGAAGGAGCCAGTGGTTTTGGTACACCCGCGGCAATCGCGGCGCCCATTTTAATGTCACTGGGTTTCCCAGCCCTCAGAGTTGCTGTGTTTTGTCTGATCATGAACAGTATTCCGGTGTCTTTTGGCGCCGTAGGCACGCCTATTTGGTTTGGGCTCTCGGTGGTGGATCTCAGTGCACAAGCACTCTCGGAGATTAGCGTAAAAGCGGCTGTCATAAACACCGTTGCTGCGCCCTTTGTGGTATTCGCCGGACTGGCTTTTGTGGTAAGACCGTTAAACCTGTTGTGGAAAAACGCCCTATTTGTGGTGTTGTCAGTGCTTTCCTGCACCTTGCCCTACCTGCTACTCAGTATGGTAAGTACAGAGTTTCCCTCGCTCATCGGTGGTGCCATTGGGCTGTTCATCACATTGGTGCTGGCCCACTACAACGTTGGCTTGCATTGTGTCGAAATGTCAACAACCCAGCACCCCAACAGCGAAAGCGGCGAGCTGTCTCTGATTAAAGCCGGCTTCCCCCTTTGGGGCACAGTAGTAATGCTCATTATTACCCGCATTCACCAGTTCGGAATAAAGGGTATTTTGCAGGCCACCTCACCGTCGGCTGACCTTTCACTGGGTTATCTTGGTCAGTTTAGCGTAAGCGCTTCACTGGTTTTGTCTCTGAAAGGTATTTTTCATACTGCGGCGAACTGGCAGCACAGTTTGTTGTATGTGCCATCAATTCTCCCTTTTCTGGTAATGGGTCTGGCTACGCTTTGGCTTTATCGGGTAAAAGAAGCCGGCAAGGTTTTTGCTGATACCGCTGTCAGAATGAAACAACCCGTTTTAGCGCTCTTTGGCGCCCTGGTGTTTGTAAACATAATGATGCTAAGCAATAACACAGACAACAACAGCGTGAGTGCGGTGGAGCAAATCGGCAAGCACCTGGCGTCACTTACCGGCTCAAAGTGGGATTTTTTCGCCGCCTTCCTCGGCGCACTGGGGTCTTTTTTCTCTGGCTCTGCCACCATATCAAATTTGACCTTCGCAGCCATTCAGGCGTCCATTGCCTCTCAACTGGGGCTGTCGGTAACCACTATTCTGGCCATGCAGTCAGTAGGCGCGGCCATGGGCAATATGGTGTGTATTAACAATATTGTCGCTGTAACCTCCATTTTGGCCCTCAATAAACAAGACGGCGAAATCTTAACAAAAACAGTTTGGGTAATGCTGCTGTATGGCACCATTGCCGGAGTGAGCGGGGTACTATTTTTTTAGTCCCCGCACATCATTCACATTACGCGGCATCGATCAACTAGTGGGAAGCAGGTTGTGGTCCCATTTCCAGCCGTAAGGTGCCTCCAGAAGTGATTTCTTCATGGGTAAGATAGAAGCGATCCAACGGTTTGCCATTTAGCCATGCTTTCTGAATGTAGCGATTTTCGTCACTGTTATTCACCGTTTCAATCACAAAGTGCTCACCAGAGTAATAATCGTCGCTAAGGGCAATATCGATGCGATCAAAAATAGGGCTGCCAATTTGATAAACCGGGTTAATACTGGCACCGCCATCTATCTGGAATAACCCAATTTTCATCAATACTGACAACGAGCCCATTAACCCTTGATCTTCGTCGCCATTAAAGCCAAATTCCGGTGACAACTTAGCGTAAACGTTGTTGATGACTTCCCGAGTCCAATACTGGGTTTTAGCGGGTTCATCAAGGGCGTTGAAAATAAACGCCGTTTGCATCGAAGGCTGATTGCCGTAGTTTATTGGTATGCGACGATACTCTTCGTGAGTTTCCTTGTCGTGAGCAGTGCCAGACGTGAACCCCAGCCTGGCGGCTTCTTCAAACGCAGCGTTAAGCTTTTCCGCCGCCATCGCTTTACCGCCCATGAGTTCAGCCAGGCCAGCTATATCGTGAGGAACATACCACGTCATTTGTGCGGCATTAGACTCAACAAATCCATGCTGGTATTGATACGGGTCAAACGGTGTTTTCCACGCCCCATCCACATTTTTTGGTCGCATAAACCCACTTTGAACATCGTAAAGATTTTTGTAGTTCATTGCGCGTTGGGCAAACTCTGTTGCATCAGCGGACTTACCCAGTGCCTGTGCAAACTGACTCAGGGTGTAATCCTGATAAGCATATTCAAGGGTTTGTCCGGCGCCATCCTGATGATACGCTTTGCTTTTTTCAGGTAGTGGATAGGGCACATATCCCGCTTCGATATAGTGACTCAAGCCCCCTCCAACAGCGGTGTCGTGCTCATATCCGGCTCGGGCCATAATGCCACCTGGCAAGTGATTTTTCTTCAACGCTTCAAACGCACTCCCGGCGTCAAAATCCCGAATGCCTTTCATGTAGGCACTAACAATAAACGGCGTGGAGGACGCCCCCGTCATCACATAGGTATAGTTCCCGCCCGACGGACCGCGAGGTACCATGCCGCCGTCTTTGGCCATCATTAACATGGAATTGGTAAAGTCAGATACCACTTCCGGATAGGCTAACGGCCACAGAGTTTGAATTGTCCACTGCGCGCCCCAGAAGGAATCAGAGTTGTGATGGCTAAACGCCGGCTCACCATTTTCATCCAGGGGTATCTGGCCAATTCTCCGGGTTTGAGCAGTTTGATCAGAATATCGTCCATCGGCGTCAGAAATGGTTCTGCGCCCCTGTAGTGCGTGAAATAAATCGGTATAGAAGCGCTGACGGGTTTTCTCATCGCTCCCCGTCACTTGCACCCGACTTAACCATTCATTCCATTCTTCACGAGCGTCTGCAACAGTTCCGTCGAAATCCCAACCAGCTAACTCCGATGCCATGTTGTTTTTGGCCCCGGCTTCATCAACGTAAGAAATAGCCACTTTCATTTTGATTTCATTGTGCTTAGCAGTGCTGGTAAGCAAAACTGCGGTATCGGTTTCGCTCACCGCCATAGGCGAATCGGTTTCAATATAAAAGAACACCGGTGTGGGCCTTGGACGGCGAATAGTGGGCGCATTAATAACTGAACCTGAAAATGCCGTTTCTGATAGTTGTGTAAAATGCCCTTTTGACAAGGCCGATGGACCAAATTGTCCGTCCATATCAAGCAAAATTTGACGCGGCGTGGACGAAGACGTGGGGAAGGTATAGCGGTGAAAGCCAACTCGTTTTGTAGCGGTAAGCTCAGCATCAATGCCGTAGCGGTCTAACGTGACCTTGTGATAGCCCGCTTTCACGACTTCGTTATCGTGGGAAAAAGGCGAGAAGTAGTCTTTTTCTATGCTGCTGATATTGCTATTTTGGGATACAGGGAAAACGGATAGCCCCGCCAACTGCCAGGCATGAACGTGATTAAACCCTTTTATTTCTTCCGTGTTATAGCGATAACCGCTTCCCCATGCACCGTTTATTTCCGTATCAGGGCTGAGGTTAACCATGCCGAAAGGACGGGTTGCTGAATTAAAGTAAAACCAGCGGGAATTGGCAGAATCGAGCCACGGCCACACTAAATCAACCGGCTCTTGTTGTACCCCGACTTCGGCCGAAGCTGGAACCGACATTTGCACTTCATTCGCCTGCTGACACCCCATCATGGGAATTGTCATCACCAGCGCAGGGATTAGCTGTTTGCTTAACTTCATATGCTTACGTCCTATCAAATCGTACTGTGTCTTAAGATGCGTTAGTCTTCATCATCCAGTTTACAGGCGGAGAATTCGTGAATAACGTGCTGAATATGTTGCTGCATGGCAGCTCGGGCACGCTCGGGGTTTCGCTGTTGGAGTGCATCGATAATTTTATCGTGGTCCGACACCACAGACGTGGTGCCCCAGTTTCTGATCAGCGTATCGAAGGTTTTATTCATTTGTGAGTGGCTTTTTAACGACCACAGCCAACTGATAATCTCAATAATGCTGGCATTGCGTGTAGCTTTTGCAATCAATTCGTGAAACTGACGGTCTACATTGTGCATCTCGCCCAAATCCTGATCTTCCAGCATTTGCATTGCTTTTTGAAACGCCCTCAGCTGTTCAATCTCTTCCACCGATATACGCTGCGCAGCCAGGCTTGCGGCCTCAGATTCGAAGTGTAGTCTGGCTTCGAGAATTTCAAAGGGACCGGGTAGTGTTTCATCTGTGCATAGCTCGTGTTGCTCGAAGGTATTTGCCATGTACACGCCCGAGCCCGGGCGAATTTCAACAATGCCATTGACTTCCAGAGCGATCATGGCTTCCCGTACCGACGGACGACTGACATTGAGTTCCTCCGCGAGGGTTCGCTCTGAAGGCAACTTATCACCGGCTTTGAGCGCTTCGCGTTGGACCCGCGCCATAATGTGCTCGGCGACTTGCAGATACAAACGTTTCGCTGTTGGTTGCTGGACTATTGGTAACATTTTGCAGTTTCTTTTTTCGCAATTTAACGGCTTTCAACAGGCACTACCAATCTGGTAAGGCCAAACAAATAAAACATACACGTTCAAATTTTACAACCATTTATTTACATAACCAATTCACAAATCAAATAAAACCTTTAAAAACAAATGAAAAATACTATTATTCAATGGTATAAATAGTATCACTGTCTGGTTAATATTTGCGAAATCACTATCACAGCACAACTAAATTGTCGCGAAAAAACTGTTTAAAGTGTAAACCACCCCAAAATTGGTATTGCCAAAACAACAAAAAGGCCTCAACATAGACACATTCGGTAAGACCGTACCCATATCATTTAACAAGAAGCAGGCTTTCCATGACTACGCAATCCACTTCTCCCTCTATACGAACGCCCTTAGTCACTATGTCTGCACTGTTTTTCTTCTGGGGGTTTCTCACCAGCCTGAATGATGTACTTATTCCACACCTGAAAAGTGCGTTTTCGCTGAACTACACCCAGGCCATGCTTGTGCAGCTAGCCTTTTTTGGCGCTTACTTTTTGATCTCATTGCCGGCCGGTAAAATCATTGCCAGAATCGGCTTCAAGCGGGGTATCATTGCAGGTTTGCTGGTTACAGCGCTGGGATGCGTATTGTTTTATCCTGCTGCAGCATTTAAAACTTACAGCTTCTTCTTGGCGGGTTTATTTGTACTGGCCAGCGGCATCACAATTTTGCAGGTATCAGCAAACCCCTACGTGGCAGCGCTGGGAAATGAAAAAACGGCATCAAGCCGGCTAAACTTTTGTCAGGGCATGAACTCTGTTGGACATACTGCGGCACCGTTTTTCGGGGCGCTGTTTATTGTAGGTGCCGCCGCAGAAGGCAGTACTGCAAACCCGGAGTCAGTGCAAGTTCCCTATCTGTCTATTGCTCTGGCGCTATGTGTGGTAGCCCTGTTTTTCAAGTTTTACCCACTTCCCAAACTGACTGTAGAGGCCCATGATGCCAACCAGCAAAGCCAACCTCTATCACGGCTTTTTCATCATCGTCATCTCGTATTAGGTGCAGTTGCGATTTTTCTGTATGTAGGTGCGGAAGTATCAGTGGGCAGTTTTATTATTAGCTTTTTGGCCGACGACACCGTTGCCGGATTGAGTCATAGTGAGGCCGCAGGCTATCTTGGTCTCTATTGGGGAAGTGCAATGGTGGGAAGATTCGCAGGGTCATTCGCGATGCGGTTCATCAACGCCTCTTCGGCATTAATGTTCAACGCATTCGCCGCCATCGCATTGTTGATCACGGTTATGTTTGCCAGTGGAAATGTTGCAGTGTGGGCGGTAGTGCTGATTGGACTTTGCAATTCCATCATGTTTCCCACTCTCTTTTCCCTGGGTATTCGGGGGTTGGGAACAGATACAGCACAGGGGGCAGGTTTATTGTGTCTGGCCATTGTCGGAGGCGCTATTGTGCCCTTGTTACAGGGCGTGGTAGCAGACATGACAGCCGTGCAGTTTAGCTTTGTGGTTCCTGTTGCCGGGTATTTATACATTGCCTGGTATGCCAAACAAAGCGCGCACCACGAATAACATTAGGAGCGCGCAAGCAGGTGACGGCCAGAGCACTATTACTGAACCTTCAGCGCCCCTTTCATCACCCCAATATGGCCGGGAAACGAACAGAAAAACTGATACGATTCGTCAGCAGATAGGGCGTTCACATCAAAGGTAACGGAGGTTTCTTCACCGCCGCCAATTACTTTGGTATAGGCGATAACACGCCCGTCGCCAGGCTTGATGTAATCGTTGTTCAACCCTGCGCCCACACCATCACCTGCGATGGCCTGTGCATCAGCGGTTTTAGACAATACCCAGTTGTGCCCCATGATATTTCTGGGCAATGTGCCAGTGTGTTTTAGTGTTACTGTATAACTGTCGCAACTGGCGGGTACCACCATTTCCGACGTGCTGAATTGCATGGTGTCGGTGCTGTCGATTGTCATTGCACAGTCTTCCGCCAGCGCAAGGCCACTAAACAGCGTTGTCGCTATTAGAATCATTTGTTTCATTGCTTCACTCCGCATTTTAAACATGTAAAACAGTACCATAAGATGCCGGTCTCAACATAGAAAATGATAATAATTATCATTCATAAATATGATAACCAACATAAATTATGATGCACATTCTTTACTACGTGCTGCGATGAAATGAAGATTAACCCATCGAAAGCTAAACCAAATGAGTGTTGTGACCGTTCAACTTAACTTAGATAGACACATCAATAAGCAATGCCCCAATCACACGTAAAACCGCGTACGAACAGGAGAGCAAAATGTCACACTTCAGAGAAGAGTCAGATAGCATGGGAACCTTAAAGGTGCCTGCCGATGCCCTCTATGGCGCGCAAACTCAGCGTGCGGTAGACAATTTTCCCGTCAGCGGGCACACCATGCCACTGCCCTTTATTCGCGCCCTTATTCAGGTAAAAAAAGCGGCTGCCATGGCCAACCTGCATTTAGGCTGTATTGATCAATCCGTACACGATGGCATTATTCGTGCCTGTGAGGCCCTGCTCAACGACGAAAAGTTATTATCACACTTCCCTGTCGATATATTTCAAACGGGCTCAGGTACCAGCACTAACATGAATGCTAACGAGGTAATAGCCACCTTGGCTTATCGCCTCACCGGCACAAACATCCACCCCAATGATCATGTTAACTACGGTCAAAGCAGCAACGATGTTATCCCTACCACTATTCACGTCAGTGCGGCGCTGGCCCTGAATAAAGATCTTCTGCCCGCCCTTGAGCATCTCTCAAAGACCATTGCCACTAAAGCGGATACCCTTAAAGGTTACTGCAAAACCGGGCGTACGCATCTGATGGACGCCATGCCTGTGCGCATGGATCAGAGCTTGAGAGGGTGGCAGGCGCAAATTAACCAGCAGATGGCTCACCTTGGTTACTTCCAGAGCACCATTCAGCGCTTGGCACTTGGCGGCACCGCAGTGGGCACAGGTGTGAACGCTCACCCGCAGTTCGCCATTCGCTTTAACCAGGCGTTGAGTAAGATCACACAAATCGACTTTACCTCAGCAGACAATTTTTTTGCTGCCATTGGGTCACAGGACACGGCTGTTAGCTTGTCGGGACAGTTAAAATCAACCGCCGCGACTGTGATGAAAATTGCCAACGATCTGCGCTGGATGAACTCCGGGCCTCTGGCGGGGTTAGGGGAGATTGCGCTGCCCGCACTGCAGCCGGGTTCGTCAATTATGCCGGGTAAAATAAACCCGGTGATCCCCGAAGCAGTAGCCATGGCAGCGGCACAGGTGATGGGCAATGACACCGCGATTACAGTGGGTGGCCAGTCGGGTAACTTCGAATTAAACGTCATGCTGCCTATGATTGCGTCTAACCTGCTCAGCAGCCTGGAACTGTTGGCAAACAGTGCCACTATTTTGGCCGACAAAGCCATTTCCGGCTTTACTGTAAACGAAGAAAACATCGCCGCACCACTTCACAAAAACCCCATACTGGTCACGGCACTTAACCCTGTTATTGGTTACCGCAAGGCCGCAGACATTGCCAAAAAAGCCTACGAAACTAAGCGCCCGGTTATTGACGTGGCTGAAGAGTTGACGGATATCTCAAGAGACGAGCTAAGCACACTACTGGACCCACTAAAACTCACCTCACCGGGTTAAGTCAGGGCCGATGATGTCTGCTTCAGTCCAGCCAACTTCCCCAGTGCAATTCGCCATTTTCAGCGCACAGGGTATAACCGGAGCAATTGCCTATTTTCCGCCCCTGGGAAAACGTTCTGGCGAGGCAAGCCATAGCATCGCCGTGGCTTATCACCAGTGCGTTGCCGCGGCTGCTACGGGCAATGTGATGCAGAGCATCACTCAGTCTGGCGGCAACCGAGTTGGCATTTTCACCACCGTTGTCTGGCATGCGCTCAGGTTGAGTATAGCGGTACTTCCTGAATTCCAGATAATCGGGTAAGGTTGCCATGGGTTTACCTTCCCATTCGCCAAACGAACGCTCACACAACCGTTCGTCAACAGTATGACTGACCTTTAGGGTTGTGGCACAAATATCCGCCGTGTGCTTGGCACGTCCCAAATGTGAACTCCAAATACCGGTTAATGCCCACGCACTTGCCTTACTGGCCATCTCTGTGGCTTGTTGCACGCCAAGAGACGTCAACGGACTGTTCAACTGCCCTTGCAACTTCCGATCGCGGTTCCATTCGGTTTCCCCATGACGACAAACGTATAGCAACAAAATTCAATCCCCTTTCAGACTAACGTGGTTTATAACACAACTGAATGCGCAAGACGGCCATGAGAATAAAGACCCGCCGTGCGCTTTGCGTTAACATAGGCAAATAGTACCGGATTGGAGTGTCGGAGCAAGAATGACAGGTGTATCAAGAGGTGATCGCAGCCGATGGGTGAGGGTTGCCACTGTTGCCGCTATCCTGGTGGCCTCTTCTTTGTGTATTTTGAAAGCCGTGGGCTGGCTGATGACAGGTTCAACAGCTGTGCTGGGGTCGCTGGCAGACAGTAGTATTGATCTCCTTGCCAGTGTGGCGGCGGCTGTCGCCGCGCGCTTTGCCGCAACTGAGCCAGACAACAACCACAAATTTGGTCACCACAAGGCCGAAGCGCTCTTTGCCATGGGACAGGTTGTGCTCATCAGCGTGTCTGCCACCCTGGTTATCTGGGAATCTACACAGCGCTTTTACGAGGCTGCGCCACTCGACAAACCTGACATCGCAGTGGGCTCCTTAGCCATTTCTCTGTTTGCCACCCTCGTGCTGGTTACCTTTCAGACCATAGCCGTGAAAAAAACAGATTCCCTGATCATAAAGTCTGACCGTGCCCACTACCTGGGCGACGTGTTCGCCCTCACCGGGGCTCTGGCTGCCGTATTAATTGGCGAAACTTATGGCATTCCGAGACTCGATGCCATCGCCGGCCTTGTTATGGGTGGATTTCTTGGCCATTCAGCTATTCAGGTAAGTAAAATAGCCATTCCGCAACTGATGGACCAAGAACTACCTGAAGCAGACAAAAATAAGATAAAAGCCATTTTAGACAACAACCCGCAAGTGAAAGGCTACCACGCTTTGCGCACCCGCAAGGCCGGAGGAAAGCGTTTTATTCAGCTGGATATTTTGCTCGACGCCTCCCTTACATTTCGCAAAGCCCATGATATCACCGATGCAGTGGAACTGGCGCTTGAGGCTGCATTTAGCGATACCGATGTCATTATTCACTCCGATCCCATTGGAGAAGCCAGGCCCGAACGCCGGGTCGTTGAAGATGTGGAAGACTATGGTGAAAAATAGCTCTCTGAATGTGTTCTGACTCGTCATAAAAGTTTGCCAAATTAATTAATTAGTCGAAATTTTGCCATTTCGTTGTTGACTAATTCGCCAATTTACCGAGAGTAGTTATACTTTCCTAAAGGCCGTTGTTTTGACACGGCATTGCTTATTTGTAAAGCAACTACCGCAAAGAGGACAACATCTTGAAATGGCTCCAACGTTTTTCGCTCATTCAACTTACCGTTACCAGTGCATGTTTGTTTCTCGTCATCATTCTGACCTTAGTGATCAAAGACACGCGCAATACACTTGATAAGGTAAATTTAGCCGAAGATGATATTCGTCTTATTGCGTTACTCGATGCACTTGAGAAAGTCGCTCATCATCACGCTGTTGAGCGGGGGCTAACCGCGGGGTTCCTGGGATCAAACACCAACGAAGCCCGGCAAAAGGTTATAGCACAACGCACCAAAGCCGATGACGCTGTACAGCATTTCCAGGCACAATTGCGCCTGGACTGGCCACCGGGCTATAAAATCAGTGAAAATGTGGTCATTGTGCAGCAGTTCCTGCAAAAAAAAGCCGCCATTCGCCGCCAGATTGATAAACTAAACGGCAGTGAAGCCTTCAGCTACTACAGTTCACTGAATAAAGCGGCATTGGAAGCCGCGGCAAACATTACTTTGAACATCAGCGCCAAAAGCGCCAGTTCGGGGCTGACAAATGCCCTGGAACTGGCCTGGTTAAAAGAGCGTCTCGGGCAAGTACGGGGGAAAGTAAACGGCGTACTGGCAAAGCAGTCAGTCACGGCATCCACACTGGCAGAAATTGCCACGTATCAAAACGAAATTCAGGCCCTTAGCACGTTATTAGAGCAGTTGCTAAGTGGGAAGCAGAAGCAAGATTTCCTGACAGCCAGTAACTCTTCTAACACAGCATTGATGCGCAACGTAACAGATGCGCTAAAACAGCCCGATGTTGTGTATTCGTCACTGCCTGATGCCAATGCCTGGTTTACTGCAGCAACACAACAAATTGGCAGTATAAAACGCATTCTGGATCAACAATGGCTTAATATTCAAGACACCGCCGCTACCAATGTGAAAAAGGAAACCACCTTTTTGTATACGGTTGTTGCCATTACGGTGATGGCCATTTTACTGGTGAGTTTATTGTATCTTGCCATGCTTAAGCTTTTGCGCTCTCAACTGGGTATTTTGGAAGAGAAACTCGATACCGTGGCGGGCAGTGGCAACCTGATGCTAGACGTGAGCCTCGACAGCAATAACGAACTGGGGGTTATTTCCAGGCAGGTCCAGCACATGATTATGGCCCTCAGGGATCTCATTGTGGGTTTAAGTAAATCCCTCGCCAACTCGGATATTCTCACTGCCGACTTACAACAAGCCACCTCTGTAGTACTAACCGATGCCGATGCCACACAACAGAAATCGCGTGATATTACGCTCGCTATTGAACAAATGGCGGCAACCAGCCGGGAGATTGCATCATCAACGTCAGAGACACTCTCAGCGAGTCAATCTCTAAAGGAAGTAGCAGACCGCTCATTGCAGGCCAATAACCATATTCGTCGTACGATTGAAAGTTTGTCTGTAGACATGCAAAACGCGTCAGAAAAAGCCCAGGCAATGGGTGAACAAATGTCGGAAATCAGCAGTATTATCAACACCATTAATTCCTTGTCAGAGCAAACCAACTTACTTGCCCTAAATGCTGCCATAGAAGCTGCCCGGGCGGGAGAGCACGGCAGAGGTTTTGCTGTTGTTGCCGATGAAGTCAGACAGCTGGCTACGGCGAGCAGAGCTTCTACGGATAAAATATCCACCCTGCTCGACAGCCTCACCCAAGCCAGTAATGATGTTATCAACAGTATCAGCGATAGCGCTGAACAGACGACCACAGCATTGCGAACCACTGAAGACGGCGAGGCTGCAGCAGAAGAGGTACGCCAGAATGCTGATCAGGTGGAAACGCTGGCCAACACCATGACAACCGCCACTGAACAGCAATCGGTAACCGCTCAGCAAATCGCCAGTAATGTAGTGAGTGTTCAACAAGCCGCAGCAGAAGAACATCAATTGGCCAGAGAGCTAAACAAACTGGCCACCGATTTGCGGGAAAATGCCAAAGTACTGCAAAACACCATGGGGCACTTTAAAGTGACCTGACGGGGTTAAAGCGCTGCCTTCTCACATTGCCCCGCGTGCCAGGTAAGGGTGTTGGACGGCGGCGATTCGCCACTTTCGTTAACGGCTATAACCCGGTACAGGAACGCGCCGGTTAAACCGGGGGCGCTTACATCGATGAACAAGGGGGTTTCCGCAGGGTTGAAGTCGACAATGCCGTCTGAGAAATTCGGTGTTACCACTTCCCACACATCACCTTCTTTGGCCTTTCGCTCGATGCGATACGCACGTCCAAGTGGTGCCCCCATAAACGCGATCTCTCCGCATTTGTCCACCGCCCTGAGTACAGGTGCCGAAGGCGGCGCCAGGGGAGCCGCGTAGTCTTTGCCGTCCATGCGGGCTTGTGTATGTCTCACCAGCGCAGTGACCTGAAGCTCCTGGTTGGCATGAGCCTCAGCAAAGCCCGGCAAATGATAGCTCTTATATCCCGAGTTGCCTTCGTGGTGCCAATAGAACCCGCCGTTGTGACGATGGCCTCTGAAGCCCCACACGAAACCGCCTACGGCCTTGTGGCCATCAACAGATGTTGTCACCAATGCGTCGGCGATGGTGCGCATTTTTTCAATGGGAACCAAACCGTACTCCCCCACCAAATACGCTTTTTTGCCGCCAATCGCTGCAAGGTCGCGATAAACGGTGTCAGGGCTATTATTCCCTACATTCGTGTAGAAATGGTTGCTAACAATATCGATATCGTCGTTGTTCAATGAACCGGGGGTAATGGCTGTATAGTTGCCATCTACGACGAGTTGATGCGGTGCCAGTTGTTTTATTAACCGTGCGGTCGATGCCACAAATGCCTGCGTGCTGCCTTTGAGTTCATTGCCGGTTTCCCAGGCCATGATCGCTTTTTCATCGTAATAGTACCGGCCGGTAATGGTGTTTTTACGGGTGATGACCTGACGAATAATTTGGTGATACGCCTGAAACGTCTTACTCTTTACATCGTAAAAATCGTCTGCCGTTTCGCCGTAAAATGCGGCTAACTGCTTGCGACCTCCCCACCAGTCCCAGTGGTCGATGAAAGGAAGAATCAACCGCAGTTGATTTTCTTCCGCCAGGGCAATCATTTGGTCATATACCACCATGGCAGTTTCATTGAGCACCGGCATTCCGCCTGACTTTTTCGGTGGCAAAATGTGCACCGGGCGGCCACAGGCATCATCGTCGGGATGCGCTACCGACAGCACGTAAATACGCATGGCTTTGTGGCCGGTCAGGCTTAAGGCCTTAATCCAGTTTTCCTGCTCATCGCGGGTAGGCAATTTGAAATATTGCCCCCAGTTGCGCCTGTCAGCCTCGCATTTACCTCGGGCATCATCTTCAATGCGGTGCAATTCAGGGGCGTGAATACCAAAAAAACGAAACGGTGTCTCACCATCAAAGAGCTGGCTTCCCTGTCGGGTGATGAAGTGTTCAAAACCGTAACTCACTGAACTGAAAAGCATACACAGCACTACGGCCGCGAACTTCACGTGTTTTGCCATACTAATAACCCTCAGCAACCAAACGACGTTTGAGCTCCAGCATTGCCCGCCCATTGTGGTAAGGGCCTTTCCAAAAGCCGGCTTTGTAATCCTGGTTTTTCCCACCATGACTGCGCGCCAACCACAACCACTCACCGTCATCCACATGTTCAGCCATTATATAGCGCCAGATGCGGTCACAGACTTCGCGATACCGTTGCTCACCAGTAAGCGTGTATGCATTTAAAAACCCCACCAGCGCCTCGGCCTGAACCCACCAATGGCTGTGCTCGCCCAAAGTTTCCGTTGCACTGTCATATTCGTCAATGACATAGCCTTTAGAGGCCACACCTTTGCGCAAACACGATTCTGCCAGCGCAATGGCAACTTGCTGTGTCCGCTCACTAACCGCCGGATTTTGCAGTACTTCTGCCGCCTCACACAACAACCAGCTGGCCTCAATATCGTGACCAAAAGACAGACGGTCGAACTGACTTTGCCAATCCATGTCAAAAAACAACGCCAGATGTTGCTTGTCTTGCACCACGACACGGTCTAAAAACACGGCCATCACATGGTCAAGTGCTTCCTGTGTGGTTGGTGATGCGTCAACCTGATGCAACGCTGTGTAGGCTTCCAGTACGTGTAAATGGGTGTTCATGGATTTAGGACTGTTGAGATCTTTCTCACTCAGGCGAAAGTCAGTGATTTTTCCCCACTCGCGACTACACGCTTCGATATAACCGCCGGCATTGTGATCGCGGGCAAAGTTCTCCACTAACCGAAACAAGATCTGGGCGAGCTTAAGGGCGTCTTCAGACTGGCTCAAGGTAAAATAACTACACAGGGCATATATGCCAAAACACTGAGCATACACCTGTTTTTTCCCATTGATGATTGCACCGGATGCGCTTAGCTCCCACACCAACCCGCCGTATTGCTGGTCGACAAAGTACTCTGTGAGATATTGATAGGCCCTATCGGCCATGGCTCTGTCTTCCGCCAGTTGGGTGTGCCTGGCATACTCGCTGAAGAACCACAGTATACGCGTATTGAGCACAATGCCTTTGCTGGCCGCCCGAACGGGCTTTGACTGGTTGTCGACTTCACCGTAAAAGCCACCGTGTTCATTGTCGATGCTGTGCCGTTTCCACCACGACGCAATGGCGGTTAGCTGCGCATCCACTTGGTGGCCTGTCAATCTGTCATTGAATTTTCTAGCCGCGATAGTCATGCGCCTGCCTGCTCGTTGCTGTCAATTAATGCATTAATAGCGGCAACAGATCGAGCCGATGTAAAGCCGTCTTCAGGTGTATTCACGCAGTAGTCCACCAACTGTGATACCGTGCTGGTAGCGACATGCATACGGGTGTCGGAAGACGCGTAGTAAATAAACACTTCATCGTTTTCATTGCGGATCCAGCCATTACTAAACGCCACGTTACTTACGTCGCCCACCCGTTCTTCACCTTCAGGTGCAATAAAATAGCCACCAGGACAGTGGGTAATTTTCCAGGGCTCGTGTAAATCGGTCATTAACATGTATAACACATAGCGCAAACCCGCGGCGGTGTTTCTCACACCGTGAGCCAGGTGCAACCAGCCCTGCGTTGTTTTTATTGGAGCGGGACCCTGACCGTTTTTAAGCTCATACACAGTGTGATAAGCCTTAGGGTGCACAATGGTTTCTTCATCTACACGGGCATTCTCCATAGACTCAGTTAAGCCCCAGCCAATGCCACCGCCGCCACCGATGTCAATAAAACCGTCCTGTGGACGGGTAAATAGTGCGTATTTGCCATCAACGAACGCTTCGTGCAACACCACATTGCGTTGCTGCCCGCTATTAGTGATAAGGTCAGGTAAACGTTCCCAGGTAACCAGATCTTTGGTTCTGGCGATGCCGCACTGAGCTACAGCGGCAGACGTATCTGCCATGTTAGTTTTGTCTTTGCGTTCGGTACAGAACAGCCCATAGATATATCCATCTTCGTGCTTTGTTAAACGCATGTCATAAATATTGGTATCAGGCTCATGGGTTTCGGGCATGGTGACAGGACGGGGCCAAAACCGGAAGTTGTCTACGCCATTGTCACTTTCAGCCACTGCGAAAAAGGACTTTCTATCACTGCCCTCGACGCGCACTACCATCAGGTATTTTCCGTTGTGGTAAATTGCGCCGGCGTTAAACGCGGCGTTTACACCAATGCGTTCCATTAAGAACGGATTGCGACTTTGGCTAAAATCGTACCGCCAGTTCAGGGGAATGTGATCTGCCGTCACCACGGGGTTTTTCCAGCGCTGATAAATACCATTGCCACCCGCCACGGGCTTGTTAGTCGCGCTTAACAGCGCTTCATGTGCAGAAAGCAAGGCCTCTTTGCGTTGTTGAAATTGTGTCGTATCCATAAAATTACTTACCTTGATGTTTGGGTATAAACGGTTCATTTACTGTGCTTGCCAGAGCTGGGACAAGGCTATCGTCGTCTTCCAGTGTGTCCCACCAGCTGAATTTGAGTATTGCGGTGGTCAACAAGGCCATTCCAGCTGCAGCGGTAAACATTGACCAGTTCTGTATCACCATAAAAATTGGCGCCGCTGTTAGTGAGGTGTGCCACAGAAGGCCCACGCCTACGTTGAACATGTCGCGCTTAAAGGCCGTATTGCTTGTCACCGACGGATCTTTTCGTTGTGCAGCCTGTAAAACGGGCTTCCAGAACCCCCATGGGCGGGTTTTTACATAGAAATTCACCAGCACGTCCATGTCGTCAGGGCCGCTTTTAAGGCTGGCAATTACGCAAACGACCAGACACAATCCAAACAATGCGGGAAAGGCGTACAGAGGTGACAAATCGGTAAACATCAGTGGAACTGCGGCTGCAATACCAGCCACCATACCGGCGAAATAGCCGTATCCGGAAAAGCGCCACCAATACCATTTCAGTAAATTTGAAGCCGTATAGCCGCCATACAGGGCAGAAACCAACCACATCACCACACTGTTCAATGAGGGAACAAACAACCCGATAAGTGTGCCGGCCACGATGAACACTACAGACACCAGGTAACTCATTTTTACCGCTTGCTTTTCGGTTGCCTGAGGATTGATGTAACGCTTGTAAATATCGTTAACCACATAGGCGGGCGCAGCATTGGTGGTGGCGGCAAACGTAGACATAAAAGTAGCCAGCAACCCTGCGATTACCAACCCCAACAAGCCACTGGGCACAAAATTAGCCAAGGCAAAGGGCAGGATTTGTTCAAAATCTACATCAGGCCCCATTTGTTGCAAGGTGGGCATAAAATACACCAGCGCCAGAATGGTCAGCCCTGTGATCATCATATAGCGGGGAAACAGCAGAACAATGCTTACAAACCCACTCATTTTTGCTGCTTCGGCCGGCGTTTTTGCCGACAGCACTCGCTGCATATCAAAGTTCGGCGCGGGTCCTGCCATGCTCTGTAGTATGCCTTTGAACAGCACCAACATGATAAATATAGAGAACAATGACCAGCCATCTTCCACAATTTTCTCGTTCGCCTGCGCCAGCACACCGCTCCAGTCAAGATCGAGAGTCCATCCAAAACCCATGGACCCCCACCCATCGGGCACTACTTCGGCAAGCATTTCAGGCGACACCTGCTGCATGGCAATAATGCCGATGGCGATACACGCCACTGTCATAATGACAAACTGCAGTACTTCCGTAAAAACCACACTCACCATACCGCCTTTTACCACGTAAATAGATGTGAACAAGGTGATAATAAGGCCATAAATCAGGGCATTATTGTGTGGATCGGCATGCAATTCCCACGGTAAAAAGATAGCGGCGAACTTTCCAACGCCAATAAACCCGTACGCCAGAAAACCCAGCACACTGAGTAACGCAAAGAACACCACAACAAAATGGCTTAACTGCGCACCGCGACCTTCGCCAAACCTGAACCGGATCCATTCTGCTCCCGTCATCACACCAGAACGACGCAACCAGACAGACAGAAACACCATAAGAAAAATCTGATTAAAGCTGGGCCACAGCCACGGAATGTAAACACTTTTTAACCCGTAGATAAAAAGCAGGTAAACCATCCACATGGTACCGCTAATATCAAACATGCCCGAAGCATTGGAGAGCCCGAGAAAAGGCCAGGATATTTGGTTGCCGCCGAGAAAATAACCTTTAGTGCTTTTTCTGGCCATGCGCGAAACTACCACGCCTAACGCCAAAACTGCTACCAGATACAATAGCAAGATGGCTATATCTAACGACGTTAAAACCATAATTCCCTCAAAACACACTGTTCGTTACATAATTGTAAATATTCGCACACCTTAAAATGAACCGGTTCATTTATCAAGTGGTTTTTGCCTTCCGAAATAGATATTTGCGCCCGCAGTCCGATAACATTAAACTAATGAACCGGTAAATACCTATTTATTGAACGGGTATTCCACAGATTTTAATCAGTCACGAGATTTATATGGCCACAATTCGGGATGTAGCAAAAGCAGCAGGACTGTCCACCGGCACCGTATCAAAAGCATTGAGTAAGCCAGAGAGCGTTTCTCCGAAAAACCTGGTGAAGGTACAAGAAGCCATTGCCAGGCTAAACTACAAACCCAATATGCTGGCACAAAAGTTTCGCAGCAAACGCTCAAACACACTGGTAGTGCTGGTACCCGACATTGCCAACCTCTTTTTCGCCAAGGTCATTAGTGGTATTGAAAGCGTAGCCCAAGACGCCGGATTCAGCGTGCTGCTAGGCGACACGAAAGATTCCCAGGCCCGGGAAAAAGAATTTATAAAAATGGTGGAAACCCGCTTGGCCGATGGCGTTATTAACCTTCGCCCGTACCGAGAACAAGACGCCTTACTTCCCCGTGATGATATTTTTTCCGTGGCCGCCAGTAGTTGTGAAAACACGCCGTCTTACTCGGTGCGCATTGACAATGTTGGTGCCTCAAAAAAAATGGTAGAACACTTGCTGAACCTTGGTCATAAACGCATTGGTGTTATCACAGGGCTTAAGCAAAACCCCCACACCATCGACAGATTAAAGGGCTACCGCCATGCGCTAGCAGGAGCGGGAATAGACTATGACCCCAGTATTGTTATTGAGGGTGACTTTAACTATTGGTCGGGACTCAGTGCAGCCGAACGCTTTAACGCCATGCCTTCCCGCCCCACTGCAGTGTGTTGTTTTAACGACGAAATGGCCATTGCCGCCATACGGGGGTTTGCAGAAAAAGGCATTCGTGTACCAGACGATATTTCCGTTACCGGGTTTGATAACATGGACGTGTCCAAATACACGGTACCGTCGTTAACCACAATAGCGCAACCTGCAGAAAAGATAGGCGAAAGAGCTGCAGAAATTCTCATTGGGCTTATCAGGGGCGAACCTCAACCCGTTACCGAACACGTTCTGCCCTACGAGTTTATCATTCGGGAAAGTACTACCTCACCTCAATAGGGCCGCACACTTCTGCGGCCCTATTTCGTCACCAAAATTCTACTCACACACCCGAATATTTGAACCGGTTCATGTCAACTTTGTTAATTAATTTCACACGATCATCCGACTTTGAGGAGTACCACGCCAGCCACAATAAGCATCACGCCCACGTAACGCAGCATTGAGCTTGCATCGTTAAAAAACCATACACCAACCAGAAAAGTACCGGCCGCACCAATACCCGTCCACACGGCATAAGCCGTACCCAGGGGAATATTTTTTTGCGCGAGAAAAAGTAAGAACCCGCTTAAAGCCATAAAACTAACTGCCATGGCAATACCTGCAACCCTGTGCTGGCCGGATTGTGCGATTTTTAAGCCCAGCGGCCAGCCTATTTCCGTGAATCCTGCGAGAACTAAATACACCCAGCTCATAAATGCTCACTTGTTTTGGAAAAAAAGACGAGTGGGAGATATATCGTTGCTGACAGGGAAGGCAAGATACAAGCGACAGAAAGAAGAAAAGTGCCGACCAATATCAGCTATCAGCCAGCACTTTAGTTGGGGCTAAGAGCAGCACGTGTACAATGGGGACGACACCTACTACCGCAAAGCCGGGGACACATTACATACGATACTGTACGCCTAAAGTGAAGCGACGCTCGTTGATATAGCGTTTGTCAGTTAAATCAGTCCACTGGTAGTACTGATCACGGCTTTCTTCAGTCAGGTTCAACCCCTGCAAGGACACCGTAAAGTTCTCGTTGATGTCGTAGCTGACAGAGACATCAACATACATTGTGGCATCCAGGTATTTCGCTAACTCGTAGTCGCCCAAACGTCGCATGGAAAGGAAGGTTTTACTGCGGTAGTTTGCCGCAATACGCGCTTGCAGTGCATCATCTTCATACCACAACGCAAAGTTGGCCTGATGTTCTGAATTGTCCATCATAGGCGTGTCATTGCCGTAGTAGTCAGTTTCATCGCTGGTACTGGGTGAATAAGTATAGTTGGTGTTTATACCGAAGTTTGACCAAATACCATCAAGGAAATCAAAGCCCTGTTGATAGCCAATTTCGATGCCTTCTACGCTTGCTCCCTGACCGTTGCCAATGGTGGTTGTGGGTACCAACCCGGTAAACTCAGTTGTGGCCGGATCATAGCCCCGCACCTGACCATCGCTGTCCGCGATAGGTAAGAATACCGTGGTATTTTTGATGAAGGATTCAATATCAATGGAGAATGCAGCCACGCTTAGCATTCCGGTTTCACTGAAATACCATTCGTAAGACACATCGAGGTTCGTTGAACGCCAGGGCTCAAGTTGTGGGTTGCCCTGCTGACTGGCCGATACGGCACAGAATACATCTGAACCATCGGGTGCCTGCACGTCACACGCCAATATTCGCGACACATTGATACCGCCAGCAAGGTTGTTGGTATTGTGCTGCGTTACCGTTTCTGTGTACGAGAAGCGCAACAACTGGTCGTCAGTGAGATTTAACACCAGGTTGATAGATGGGAGTAGATCTGAATAATCACGCTTCGTATTAATTTGCGCCGAGGCAGGCGGAAGCATGCCCAAAGCGCCAGAGAGAATGTAGTCAACACCGTTGTAGGTAGCAAAACCATTGGTTGCCACGTCTGACTGGTTGATATCCAGCTCCGTTTTCACATAGCGCAAACCCACGTTTCCGCGATATGTCATACCGCCAACTTCGCCATCGAGATTGGCTTGCAAGTAAAATTCCTGAATCGTTTCTTCCATGTCGTAAGAATTTGCACCATCAGGCGACTGGATATTTTGCCCGTACACTTCATTGTGCCAGCCGAGGGGATCAGACATGGCTTCCGGATCAACAAAGTACAGGCTGCCGAGACCAGAAGCACCCTGGAAATCACTGATTTGGGTGATCATGCCTTTTTGATCGAGCTCGGTAAACGAAATCGGTTCAATGAAAGACTCCAGCGAGTTTGGCGCCTGACTGGCTGAATCTTTCCAGCGCGACAAAAACGCTTCACCGTATTCGTTGGTACGGGCCACGCCGCCGATCCAGGCCTGCTGCTCTACAGAACGCTTGGCATAGCGCACGCCAGCGTCAACCGACATGACAGGCCCCCAATCGGCCAAATACGTGCCATCAAGGCGAAACACATCAAGATCAGCATCGCGGTTTGCACCGGTAAGGTTGGTTGATGTTGCGGAATATCGGTTGATGTTGCTGCCAAAGACCTCATTGACTTCTTCACCGTCTATATACATAGTGGATGGCAAATTCCAGATTTGCTCGCCGCCGGAGTAAGTAATACCAATGGGGATCATGGTGAAGTCACCGGCCGCAGTACCATCGGGTAGCTCGGCAGGTTGTCCGTCGTAGCCCCAGGGGTTTACGTCACTTACCGGTACGCCACCAGCGCCTTTATAAGTTGCGCCCACCTGTGAACCACTGTTTATATAGGCATCGACAACGCTCAGCGCATTGTCATCACGGGCTTCCCCATGCACCCAGCGCACGCTGCCGGAAAAATCGCCGCCGTTATCAAACTTAATTTCAAGGTTGGTATTAATGGCTTCTCGTTCTGACGCATTGGCCTCGGAGTGCACCATGGTTCTGCGCGCTTGTAAAACACCACTGGAGAAAGAATTAAATGTACCACCCAAATCGACAATGTTGCCGTCTTCATCCTTAATATAGTTCTCATGGGCGGTAAAGCCGTCGGCAGCGGGTGTGAACCACCCTGTCACACTTTGCCAGGCTTGCGCTGCAATAAAGCCAGCCTGCCTGTTAAGTTCATCCATTTGGGTATAAAACACTTCGCCCAACACTTCGATGTCGTCAGTGGCCTGCCATTGAAAAGACCCATTTACTCCCACACGGTCGCGAGTAACAAACTGGTTTGAAGCCTGATGCCCCTGAAACGCATAATAAACGTCGTCAGTCGTTCCATTACCATTTGCGTCGGTATTGGGTTCTACAAAGGTATTGGCTTCGGTTGCTGCAAAACCCCAATCGCCACCTGCTGAGCCAATCAAATAATCGGCCAGATTTTTCTCTGACACGGTCACCGACAAGGTGGCCCCAAAGTCATGGTTATTGTTGTACCCAATAAATGCGGTTGCCAGGCTATCCACGTCTTCGCCCATAGAGCCATCTGTGGCTTCCACTTTGGCGTTCAGCGTCAAGCCTTCTTCCAGATCAAAAGGCCGGTATGTGGCCAGGTTGATAATACCCGACATTCCCGAAGCGATCATGCTTGCCTCACGGGATTTATACACATCCAGGCCGGAAACCATGGTAGAAGGAATATCAGTAAAATTTGGTTGTACCGTGGTTACTGAACTTGCTGATAGCATTTGCTCGCCATTCAGGGTGGTACCAACCTGGCCTATACCACGAATGTTTACGGTGCTTCCTTCACCACCGGAACGGTTAATTTGCACGCCTGTGATACGTTGCAAAGAATCGGCAATTGTCACGTCGGGCAGCTTACCGATGTCTGTGGCACTAATAGAGTCGCTTACTGAATCAGCAAATCGCTTCTCGTTTAATGATTTAATCTGTGAACCCCGAATACCTCGTACTTGAATGACTTCAACCAGGCTATCGTCGGTATTGTCCACACCCGGTGATGGGCTTTGCGGTGTTTGCGCCGCTACAGCAGCACTCAGAAAAACACTGCTGACACTGGCAGCAATGGCGTGCTTGCAGAAAAGTTGCTGTAAATTTTTCATAGTTGTTCCCTTGTTCGTTGCATGCCGGACACCATGGTGTCCGGCCTTCGCTTTAGTCGAGTGAAATGGTGTCTACATAAAAGGTGGTGTGAGCAGAGGTTAACCCCTGAAATTGCACTCCAAAGCCCTGTAACTCACTGATGTCGCTGATATCCAGCGACAAGCTCGCCATCCCATCGGTTAAGGCCGCGGCACCGGCATCACGCCAGTTTCCATCTTTATCTTTCGCCCACAGTTTGGCTGTGGTGTCTTGTGCCGCGTTGGGAACATAAACCACCATGTTCAGTGTACTTACGTCATCACCCAATAAAATACCGTTTTCAGGGTATGTCTGTATCACCACTTCATCGCCATCGGCTAGGGTTACCTGACCTTGCAGGGCAAAGTTCCCGCTGTCAGCCCAATCATCTGCCAGTGCTAACCCCATTGCTGGCGACCAGTTCACTTGCAGCTCAAAGCCGTTTGTACCTTCGAAGCCCTGATAGTGCTCACCATCGAGCTTGATGGCATCGACGAAGAACCTCGCATCGGTGCTGGTGGCATCAGCGTTGTTAAAACGCACACCCAGACCATTCAGCGTGTCGACTTCACTGACGTCTATGGACAAGGTCGAGCCCCCCTCTTCCAGCGCCGTTGCTGCAGGCCAGCTCTCCACGCCATCCGGGGCTTTGAAGAAAATATGTCCGTCTACACTGCTGCCAGCGCCCATGGCGTTTACATCAATGGTAAGGCTGTTTATTCCTGTTACATCAATACCGCCCGTTGGATAGGTTTGTAGCACTATATTTTCAGCTGAGTCCAACTGAGAGAGATCCTGATACAACGCCAACGATTGCATACCTTCGCTTGCCCACTCACGAGACAAGGTAGTACCCGTTACACCAGACCAGTTCACCTGACTTCCCCAGCCCATGGTATTGGGTTCAAAGTCTTGATAAACCTCTCCGTCAAGAGCAATGCTATCGATTAGGTAAGTCGCCTGCGTCGCTGTACCGTCAAGGCCCATGAAGCGCACCCCCAAACCGTTGATCACGTCTATTTCGCTTACATCAATCGACAGGGTTGTTCCACCTTCGGCAACCGCTACCGCGTCTGGCCAACTCTCTACGCCATCTGGCGCTTTAAAGAAGATGTGCGCGACAATGTTGGCACCTGCTTCCAGCGTATTTACCGCAATGGTCAGTTCATCAGTTTCCGATACATCGATGCCGCCGGCCGGATAGGTTTGAAATACCACGTTGTCCAACGTATCTGGCTGCGTCATATCTTTAGTGACAGATAAAGCGTAGGCACCGTTTTGCGCCCAGGCGTCAGAAATGGCAATGCCGTCGGTGGGAGACCAATTAAGCTGTGCTTCCCAGCTACTTACCGACAATTCAAAATCGGCATAAACACCACTGACTTTGGCTCGTCCGCCTGGAACGTCATCGACGTTGAGCACACCGTCAAAGGCGTAGTTAGCATCAACTTCAGCCGGCGCTGCGCCTTGAGGGCCAATCACTGAATCTGGGTTCCAGAACTCTGAATTCCAGGTAATGAAGAACGACCACATCGCGCCCTGTTCGTGCATGAGTTGTACGTCGGGAATGGTGCCGGTTTCCGTCAGCGCCACCATTTTCTTTCCGTTGTGACGGTCTTGCAGTGTTTTAAACTGGGACGCGAACGTATGGGTATCGTCATTGCGTGGATCGCCGTAGCCGTCGAACCCCACAATGTCTACCATTTCATCGCCTGGGTACCAGTCTTCGCCCAAACCATCGGTGTGGGTAAACACCCAAATAAGGTTGTTCAAACCGTGGTGGTTAGTGAGGCGGTCATACATTAGTGTCCACAAGCCTTTGAAGGCCTCTGCACCTTTTGCCCCCCACCAGAACCATCCGCCTTGTGCTTCGTGCAGCGGACGCCACAATACAGGTATACCGGCGTCTTGCAGCGTTTTTAGTTCTGCCGCCACAATATCAATATCAGCGAGCAGTTCTGCGTATTCAGCAGAGCTGGTATCAGCCAGCGCGGCGGCAATGTCAAAGGTGGTGCCGTCGGTGTAGAAACTGCCATTGCCAGTACCCGTGTTGCCACTTGGCGCACGCCAGTGAAACAGTGCAGAAACAATAAAATTACGGGACGCCTTGTGAGCAATAATCGCCTCGGTGAGGCCATCAAAATCTGCGCCATCGTAAGACGATGAATAATTCATATAATCGAAGGCTATAATCGCAGGAGAATCATCACCGGTTGCCGCTTCAATTTTCTGGGTTTCGAACAGTGGGAAGGTATTATCTTCTTTTTGCGGAAACTCGGTTTGCCCACTGAGTGTAGACGTCAGATAGTTTTCGCTCAGGAACGCCATTAAATCAACCGCTTCCTGAGTGGCATTTGGGTTTACCAGCTCTGGCGCAACGGGCAATGGTGCCGGCGGCTCTGCAGATGGGATGAGCGAAATACCGTCAATGCGGTAGTAATTCCAGCCGCCGCCAACTTCGATGGTGTTTTCACCTTCAACGATTTCCACCACGCCTACGCGCATTTCTTCCCATTGGCCCGTGGCGTTAAATTCAAGCGCATAGTCGACACCATTCACATTTACATTGGCCACTTTGCCGCCGTAGTCTGAAGGAATAGCGTAGCGCACGTTAAGGGTATAAAACCCCGGCGTGGTATTGATGGGAAAAACAGCACTCATGCCAGGCTCAATATCGCCGGTATGGGCATCGTTGTTTGCACCTAGGATGAATTTCTCATCACCCGGAACCACTAAAGCCACGCCATTTAGAATGGTATCTGCATCGCTAACGTCTGCATTGATCACCGAATCCGGGTCGAATACCGTTATTTCCACCGTGTCTTTTAAGGGATTACCGTCATCATCGGTAACGACTTCGCCCTGACTATTAACAATAGCAATATCAAACACCAGTTTGTCGGAAACAACTGAGTCAGGAACAGCAAACGAAACGGTTGAGCCTGTGTTTGTGTTGAGAGCTACTTCCGCGCCACTCACCTGCTCCCACATAATGACTTCACCGCTGGTTGTACCCACCAGCTTCGCTTCCAATGTCACTGCGTCGCCTGGCTTAATTTCCATATTATCAGGCGCAATAATATTGAGCGGTTTCTCTTCAGGTTGGTAAACAGCTGTTTCAGTATTCAGATCGTCGCCGCCCAGGCAACCACCCAACCCCAACAGTATGCTGGCACCCAGCATACTACGAGCAAATAGCATTCGGTTTCTGTTCATTGTTCTCATTTCCCACGTTGGCCCAACTAAATGAACCGGTTCATTTTTAGTTATTTAAAAAACCGGAACGAACAAAATGAACCGGTTTATTTTTACAATATACTTACATGAACCGTTCAGATCAACATTTTTTTAACGTCTCGGCAAGCGTGGCATTTTCACACATAAAATTAAACGGGCAACCCAGCAAACCATTTAATTTAGCAGCAGATAGGGTTCATATTTCAGGTTGTCTGTGTGAGGCACCCTCCATCACAGCGCTCACTTTGTTAATAAAAGTGGCATCAACACCCCTTATGAACCGGTTCAAATTGTTATATAGTGGTTCTCAACGTCTATTATTAACAGGGTTACTATGTTTACACGCCGTCAGTTTCTTCAAGCCGCAGTGACAGGTACAGCAATGGCGACAACGCCCTTAGCTATCGCCGCCAATATGACACAAAACACTCCGCAGTTGTCAGTATCACAATGGTCGTTTCATCGCGCAATTTTAGGCACCAGTAAAGACAACTACCCGGCATTCCTCAAAACCCTTCATTCCGACCACCCAGAGCGCGTGTTGCAGGGCACGCTCGACCCACGAGACATTTGTGTGGTTGCCAGGGAGCTCGGGCTGGCTCATGTTGATCTGGTAAATATTCTCTTCTTCGGCTATCACAGTAACGCAGCATATTTGCGGGAATTTACCCAACGGGCAAACGACAACGGCGTGGCATTTCAAGTACTAATGTGTGACCAAACCGGCGAGCTAGGAGCCAGTACAGCCGCTAAGCGACAAGCGTCAATTGATTTACACAAGCGCTGGCTGGATACTGCTGCCACATTGGGCTGCAAGCAACTTCGGGTAAACGCCTATGGCGATGGCTCATACTTACAACAACTGAATAACTGCGCCGCGTCTTTGCACACGCTGGCAAGCCACGCAGCAGCAATGAACATTGAACTACTTGTAGAAAATCACGGCTACGCATCGAACAACGGCGCCTGGCTGGCCATGCTTATAGAGCGCGCTGATCACCGAAACCTGGGGGTATTCACCGACTTGGACAACTTCTTCATGGGAGGATGGGATATTGAGCCTGAACGGCGCTACGACAGAATTCAGGGCATACATGATCTCGCTCCGTTCACACGCGGCGTGAGTGTAAAAGCCCACGATTTTAATGAGCGCGGCGAAGAAACCACCCTGGCATACCCACCGTTATTCGCTATTTTACAGCAAGCGGGCTTTGCAGGCTTTTATAGTATTGAATATGAAGGCACACGATTGAGCGAAATGGAAGGTACCCGAGCCACCCTCGCATACACGAAAGCGTCGTTATAGCGCAGGCGCGTTTTCCCTTCATGATTGCCGACGTAAGCGGCAATCAGTTTTTAATAACATCGAAAAGCTCGATCTCAAATATCAACGTACTATTCGCAGTAATGATACCCGTGCCACGCTCTCCATAAGCAAGTTCAGCCGGAATAAACAAGCGAAACCTGGCCCCCTCTTTCATTAGCTGCAGCCCTTCTGTCCAGCCCTCAATCACTTTGTTTAACGGGAAAGACGCTTTTTCACCACGTGCATAGGAAGAGTCGAACTCGGTGCCGTCTGTTAATGTGCCTCGATAGTGCACGGTCACGTTGTCATCCTCGTCTGGTGATATACCAGTGCCCGCTCTTATTATTTCGTATTGCAGGCCGCTTGCTGTTTGTCTCACACCCGGCTTTCTGGCGTTTTCCGCCAAAAATTGTTTTCCGATTTCGATGTTTCGGCTGGCGATGCCTTCTTCGTATTGTTTTTTGAGTAAAGCCACTCTTTCACCGAGTTTATTGGAGTAGGTTTTAATGTCGTCGTCTGCCAGGACAGATGAAGCACGCAAGCCATCAAAAAAGCCGCCGATAACCATTCCGTAACCACTGATCACCAAATCGTGCTTTTCCTGTCCGTCCCATTTTTCGAAATCTTCAAATACCCTGTGAAAGTAAAGCCCTACCGATTGTCCCAAGGCATAAGCCACTTTATTTCTATCTGTAATTTCAAAGGCTTCTTTGCCTTCTGCCGCTTTAATTAACGCTTGTGCATCGGCAGCACTGAGTACAGCATCATTCCTAAGCCCCGCTTCAAAACCGCTTCTCACATCAGATTCCGGCAGTTCCTGCTTCGCCATTTTATCATCTATGTATTGACCAGCCAGCGCGCCGGCGGCATACAACTCTTTTTCAAAATCCGTTTTGGGTATAGTTCCAGGTTCTTTTTTAGGCTCTTCAGCAACAGGCTTGGCATTGCCTTTACTTGCATTCACCCTAAGTGTTTGTTCATCGCTATTACTGCTCAATGTGAGTTCATCTGGTGTCACTTTGTTCTTTGGGGTTGATGTGGTGCTCACCCAATAGGCCCCGCCTAGTACCACGGCCAAAATAACCACAATCGCAGGCCATTTAGCCGAAGTTTTTGCGGGCCCTGTTACAGATGTATCTGATTGTGTTTTTGCAGACGATGTCGAAGTTGCTACTGTTGACATGGTAGCCGCATCATCTCCGGCCAACTTTTTTTGGTTCAATATGCGTTGCAAATCAGCCAGCAATTTCCCAGTGCTGGCAACGCCGGCGGCAAGCAGCGCATCTATCTGTTCCTTCGACAGGCTATCGCCAGACGCTTGCTTTCTGTTGAGGTTATCAACCCAGCGCTGAAGGGCTCTTTGCTGAGGCGAACTGTTCGCTTGTTGTTGTGATACCCGCGCGATAAGTTCATCCAATGCCTCTTCTGTGAGATTCGCCAAATCGGCCAACGCTTGTAATACCGGCTTATCGCTGTTTTTTACCTCTCCATTATCGGTAAGAAACTGAATAATTTTTTGCTCCAACGGTAACAGCTCGGGGTTAATTTGTTCATTGCCCCCCACCCAGGTAGCCGTCGTTTCTGAGCCCGCAGTGCTATCTTGCTCGGACATCGCCAGCGCAAAGGCCTCGTTAAAGGCCACGGCATTTTCAAAGCGATCGTCTTTACGTTCACTGATCGCTTTTAAAATAACATCGTTAAGTGCCTTTGACATCGTGTTCACAATGACATTTGGATCGGCATAGCGGCCCGAGGGAAGACGGCCGGTAAACATGCGATAGCCCAGTGTGCCTAAACTATACACATCAGCTCGCGCATCTACGTGCTTAGCGCTTTCCCGCTGCTCCGGGGCCATATAGTTTCGGCTACCCATACCGAGTTGCGATACCGTGCTATGGCCGGAATCTGGCGCTTTGGCGATGCCAAAGTCCACAATGCGCACATCGCCACCGGCGGTAAGCATGACATTCGATGGCTTGATATCGCGGTGAACCAAGCCTTTTTCATGGGCGCCAGCAATACCGGTAAGCACCTGAGCGAATACCGCTAGTGCCTCATCGAAGGGCATGGCTTTGGGTTTGTGCTCGTCAGCCAGTTCAGATACGGCATTTATATCAAACACATCCTTACCTAATTTTTCGGTAAGAGAATGAGCCATATACGGCATGATGTAGTACGGCGAGCCATCTCCCAGTTCACCAAACTCCAGAATATTGATCACAAAGGGATTGTCTTCCAGCGAACCGAGAATACGGGCTTCATTGGCAAATCGCCTGCGCAGGATATCCAGTCCTTCGGTATCGGACGAAGTCGCAAACGCAATAAGATTTTCATCTTTGGGGTGAAATACCTTAATGGCCACATCTCGACTGATGTGTTCATCGTGTGCTAAATAGACCTGTCCGAACCCACCTGCACCCAATAACTTTATAATTTTATATTTACCGATGTTTTCCATGCCGCCAGCGTCCTGCTTATTCCGATTCAAAGCAAATAGGTATCATTGATATAACAAGATTTGAAGTAAAACCTTACTGGTTACATTTAGTTAAGGCAATTGTTTATTTTCCGTTCACCCTGCACTTCACACGCGGAATAAACCCACGCTATTCGAGTCCCCTGACAAGGTTTGTTGCAAATTATTCCATGCTTAACTTGCTATATAGGAAGAAATATTCTCATATAATGCACACAGTAAATTCACACATTCACCACAGGCAGCGCCATGCAACCACAATACAATGCCCCCTATCGCATGGCCGGACTGGCAGCGTTAATGTGCGCAGGCTGTTTTGTGGTGGGGTTTGTGATGATTTTCTACATTGAACCGGGTATTCATTTAAACCCCCACCAACGGCTTGCATTTATTCTGAGCAACGGGCGCTATTTCCAACTGTGGTACCTGATAATTTTTGTATTGTTCGGTATTAATTTACTCGTACTTACCCAGGGCATAAACCGCTTCATCAGCCCCTATCAAACTTTGAGCTACCACCTTACCATGATGTTCGGGTTTATCTGGGCGTCTTACGTTATTGCCTGTGGTCTCATTGCCACTCTGTCTATTGAATACCTATTGCACTTGCCGGAAAACGAACAATCTTCAGTCTGGTTTGCCATTTACAGCCTGCAAACCGGTTTGGGCGATGGGGTGGAATGGGTAGGTGGTGTGTGGCTGCTGTCCTTGAGCCTACACGCCCTGTATTTCCGTCTACCGTACAAACTGCTAAATACCTTTGGTGCCATCATTGGTTTCATTGGTTGTCTTACGCTCGTGCCGGTGCTGTCATCGGCAGGTGTTGTCTTCGGCCTGACGCAAATACTGTGGTTCGTGGCCGTAGGCATCACCTTTATCCGGCGAAGCCGCACTATACAGACGCAGGGAGCACTGGCATCAAAGTAACTGAGTAGTGCGTTGGCGTGTTGCTTACCGATACCGTCCACCCCATCACATCTGCGATGCGCTTTACCAAATACTGCCCGTGCCCCAACCCTTGATAAGCCTGAGAAGATGCGCCGCTAATGGCATTCTCGAACACGATGTACTGCTCTTCTGTATAAATGCGCATGCCACCTGCCCCGCCGTGGTAAAAACCATTGTTAATCAGGTTTTGCAACAACAGAGTAATGAGATGGTCGTTACCCTCCACCGCCATGCTTTTGCTGATATCAACCCGCACGTCAAAATCAGTGGCGGATGTGGAACCGTACAGTGCCAGAATGGCCCGTTCGATAAAGGGCAGTAATACCCAGCTTTTAAAAACAAGGTTTTCTTTTCGGGCAAGAGCCAACAGCACCTCTACTGTGTTTTGTAGGGTATCCGTAGATTGAGACAAAATCTGTTTGTCGTCTTCTGACATTACGCCATTTTCGTTCAGCACCAGTGTATTGCGGATCAGGGCAATGGGCGTGCGTAGTTCATGACTTACATCACTGGCAAAATTGTGTTCCCTACGCCACGCTTGTTGTAACGCCTGAAAAGTTCTCTCAAAGGTCAATGCCAGCCGCCCAATTTCGTCCTCCCTGGACGCTTGCGCAATACTGCACGGTTTTTCCGGTTGCTGCGACCCCACTTTATTCGTCAGGGCGATAATGGGGGCAGACAATTTAGTTGCGATAAACCAGGTACTTAACACCGTGAGTAAAATAACAGCCACGGAAATACTCACCAGAAAGACACTGAACACAGAAGAAAAATACGACAGCGCACCCACGTTTTGTGTATTGAGCACCAGCCACCAGGCACTGGCGTCAGCCGGTGTAAAGAGCGCGTAGCCATAGCCCTTTTTTCCTTCATAGGTGAAAGTGTATAGGCGCGCGTCGTGGAGGCTTTTTGTCACCGCCGGAAAACGAATAAAATCGTCTCTGGGTAAGACAAACACACCCTGGGTTAAAAACTGGGCGTTGGCGTTATCCAGGTCCAACTGATTTAACGCCCCCGGAGCAATTGCAGCGGCCTCCCTTTCCAATACATATTGGGCCACCACGTCTTCTGTGACTTCCACAAACAGTGACGTAACCCGAAAATAAAACAGGTTTATAACCAGCACCAACGCTCCAAACCCAAAAAAGAGTTGCGCGCGGATCCCTTTAAACATTGTCCAGTCCCTGCAACTGATAACCAATATTGCCGATGGTGACCAGTTGCACCTCAGGCGCTTGTTGAGCTAAAGCCTTGCGCAGATTGTACATGTGAGATTTTAACGGGTTACTTTCCGGCAGCTCATCGTTCCACAGTGTGGCAACGAGATCACTTCGCGCCACGGGTTGTGGATAGGCGTTTACCAGTTCGCGTAAGATCTGAAACGCCACCTTGGTTACTTTGAGTTGCTGGTCCTGCCAGGAAGCAACACTGGCTTTCAGGTCAAGCTTTAGGCCACCTTTCGACAGAGTAGTTGCCGTGTGCAACTGAGGCCTGCGAGCCAGCGCTTCACAACGAAGGGCCAGCTCCCGCAAGTCACAAGGTTTGGTGAGGTAATCGTCAGTTCCCTGGGTAAACCCTTTGGCCTTATCTTCAAATGCGTCCCTGGCGGTGAGCATCAAAACAGGCGTGAGACGGGTTTGTTGCTCTTTTATTTGCTGACAAACCGTTAACCCGTCGCAATCCGGCAAATTTAGATCCAGAATAATAACATCGTAGTGATGGTTCAGCGCCAGCGTCACTCCCTGCTTGCCCTTGTCCGCGAAATCCAGCTGCCACCCCAGCCCTTCTAAAAAACGGCTTACCTGCCGGGCAAGGGCCAGATTATCTTCAATAAGTAACACCGACAGTGTGCTTTGTGACATCCTTTTATCCTGTTTCAAGGGGGAAACTTCACCGCTAGTAAGCTACCGTAACACAACACCTGCCATGTCTTTACAACACACTGGCTAACACCGCCTGCATCAATGCATCTACCGTATCGCTGCAGACGTCATAGCCGTTGCAGTTGGCAAACAGTGTAATTACGGTATTGTTGTGCTCCACGTAAGCGTTAGTGGTTTTATACCCCGCTTCGTCACCGCCGTGGTGAAACACAACTTTACCATTAATCAGTTCTTTGAAAATACCTAAGCCGAAATCCATGTCATAGGGCGTATCAATAATGCTGTCTTCCCCCACCAGAATATTACGCACCTCTTCAGACAGTGGGCTGTCGTCAGATACAATGGCTGTGAGCAGCGCAGACAGGTCTGTTACTGTGGTCACTAAAGGCGCATCAGCAACGCCCACACTCGCGTAGAATGGCCGGGTATCTAGCATCTCGTCGCCGAGCAATAAATAGCCGGAAATCGATTCGCCCAATTCATTTTCCCAACCACTGTAGTACGTGTTGTTCATTCCAAGGGGAATAAATACCCGATTTCTAAGCGCCGTGTGGTGATGTTCGCCGAGAACGTTATCTAACACCAACCCCGCCAATAAATAATGGGAATTGGAATAGTGAACCCCTTCGCCAGGCGCAAAATAAGCTGGCTTATTGAACACAAATGAAAGCGCATCGATATCAGATTTAAGCGTACCTACGCTATTTTGGCCGGCTTCAAACCAAGCAGCAGATGTGTCGGCATCGAGATAATCGTGCACTCCCGCGGTATGGTTCAACAATTGGAGAATGGTTATTTCCCGGCTGTGTGGAATGTTGTTTAAGACACTGTCGGGCAGGTAGTCGGCAATGAGATCATTTATATTCAACAGTCCCTCTTCGTGAAGCAGGGCAACCAAGAGTGCTGTCGCTTTTTTTCCGGCACTGCCGGCTGGCATTTGATGATAGACCTCCATAGGCTCGAAAGTTGTCCGACTTGCCACTCCGGCAGCCCCGGTGAACGACACTTCGTCGCCCTGCACATGCAGGATAAGACCGGGAATATTATCTCCCACGGTGTCGTCCAGCCAATCCTGATACGACGCAGTTACCGGTGGAAGCGGCGATGGATTCGATGACGATGAATCGCCACTGGAACCACAGCCTGCCAGTAACGCCAGGCCAGCTGCCAGAAAAAGGGGAATAGGTAGGTGTTGCGCTTTCATGAGTTTTTTCCTTAGTCAGTAACGACCGACACCAGACCTGCGGCCACCGCGGCGATCCTGTCGTTGTTCATAGTGTTGACGTTACTTTAGGTAAACCGGGGTGAAGGAAAGGTGAAAAACACCTGCTAGTTGCCAAACCCGCCTTTTGGTCGGCGAATTCGCCATCAATGCCGGCTAGTATGAGGTGAATTGTTCCATTAGCAGAGCACAGGCAATGTTTCGTTTTACAGGTTTATTGGGCTTATTCTGCAGTGTGTGTTTACTGGCTTTTGCTCCAATAGCAACAGCTAAAATGCCACTGCAACTTGCGTCGACGTACAGCAAACACATCACACCTGAACACTACTTTGTAAGTGAAAAGCTCGACGGCATCAGAGCCCGTTGGACCGGGTCAATGCTACTCACCCGAAGCGGCAACCCTATTCATGCGCCAGCGTGGTTTACCAAACACTGGCCAGCAGTACCGCTAGATGGTGAGCTTTGGACTAAAAGGGCTGATTTTCAGCGAATCGCCTCCATCGTCCTCAGTGACACCCCTGATGAACGATGGCGGAATGTGAAGTTCATGCTATTTGATTTACCCACCCACGGAGGCCCTTTTATAGATCGGGTTGATGCCATGGCGCGACTGATAGCAAACACCAACAATGGCCATCTCGCCGTTATTGAGCAACTCACTTTTCGCAACCACCATGAGCTACAGGCACACCTAAAAGCCGTTACTGACGCTGGCGGCGAAGGGCTTATGTTGCACCACAAGCAAGCTCTTTACGCCGATGGTCGTTCGCCCCACCTGTTAAAAGTTAAATTATTTGACGATGCCGAAGCGAGGGTAATTGCACATGTGCCCGGAAAGGGAAAATACGCCGGCATGATGGGTTCCCTTCTTGTGGAAACCGCCAGCAACGTGCAGTTTAAAATAGGAACGGGCTTTTCTGACGACGACAGGCTGCACCCGCCCCCTGTGGGCAGTTGGGTAACCTATAAATATTACGGCACAACTAACACGGGAAAGCCCAGATTCGCCAGTTTTTTGCGAAGAATACCCAAAAGCGATTTGCAATAGACCAGCCTTTGTCCAATAAAACAGCTACGTCATGCTACCAATGGTACTTTTGAATCGACGCAGCGCCACCGTGTAAAAAACACAACCAATAACAAAGAGCGCCAGCAGTTGAGGGTATATTACGCTGAGTTCCGCACCGCGATACAGTACGCCTTGCGACGCCATCACAAAGTGAGTGTTGGGGGTTAGCAACATGATGTACTGGATAAAATCAGGCATGCTTTCTCTAGGCGTTGTGCCACCAGACAAAAGCTGTAACGGCAACAGCACCAGAATAAGCAATAGTCCAAACTGCGGCATGGAGCGGGCAATGGTGGCCATGAAAATACCCATACTGGATACGGCAAACAATTGTAGCGCCACGGCCACCATAAACAACCACACATCACCATTAACTGGCACGCCCAAAGCCCCCTGAATTACGGCGTATACCGACAACAGCGTAACTGTCCACACCACGGCGCCGGTGGCGAGTATTTTAGACAGCATAATTTCACTGTCTGACACCGGCATAACCAGCAGATGCTCTATGGTTCCCCGCTCTTTTTCCCGAATAAGCGCCGCGCCGGACAAAATAATGGCAATCATGGTTACCGCATTAATAAGCTCCATCACCGATCCAAACCAGAAGCTCTCCAGCGCGGGGTTGAACCTGGCTCGCATGACAAGTTCCACCGGATAAGACACCTCCGACTTATACCCTTGAAGGTAAGCACTCACTTCCGCATTGAGGATTTCAGTAATATAGCCATTGCCGGTAAATGCCTGACTAATGCGAGTGGCATCTACGTTTACCTGAACGTCCGGCTGTAAGCCTTTAAAGACTTCTTTTTCGAAGTTCGGTGGAATGGTTACCACAAAGGTAAAGGCACCGGTATCAAGTACCCGGTTTACCTCGTTGTCGTGAATGACTTCAGGCGTTAAAAAGTAAGGCGGTGCAAAGGCATCAATGATCCGTTTGGAAAGCTGCGACTGGTCGTGATCCACAAAAGCGATGGGCGCATTGTGTAACGACTCAGGCATGGCTGTAGCAGCAGTGTATATGTTGACGGTAAACACATACAATATAAGCACCAGCATGGCCGGGTCCCGCCACAGGCTCCATAATTCTTTTACACTCAGATGTGTTACGTTCTTCAGTTTCACCGATCAGCGCTCCTGTTTGTTGAGCAGCATAGTGGCAAGGCACAGCGTAACAGGAATAGAAGCGGCAATGGCATAAACCGTGAAATCCAGCGTTTCAAACCCCAGCCCCTTGCTGAATATTCCGCGACTGGCCAACAAAAAGTAACTCACGGGGTGCCCTTCTCCAACAATACGACCAAAGCCTTCCAACGCGGATACAGGAGTGATCATACCGGCAAACTGTATCGCCGGTACCATTGTGCCTATAGTGGTAAGTAAGATTGCGGCTATTTGGCTATTCGTGAACACCGATGCCAACAACCCAAAGCTGGTAGAAAAGGTAACAAAAAGCAGGGCGATAACTGACAACGCCACCACATCTCCTTTCAAAGGCACGTCAAACAGCCATACCGCCATGGCAACCAACAACAGAAAGCTAACAAATGAGGTTGCTATGTAAGGCAACTGTTTTCCCAATAGAAACTCAATTTTTTTAATTGGGGTAACATATAAGTTAATGATAGATCCCAGTTCTTTTTCCCGCACGACAGCCAGCGAAGTAAGCAAAGCTGGAATCATCAGCAACAACATGGGAATAACAGCGGGCACAATGGCTACCAAACTGCGAATATCCGGGTTGTACAAATAGCGCGACACCACATTAATATTACTTGTAGATGTCACCTGACTCATTTGCGATGCCTGTTGCGAAAGCCAGGTAACGTGAATGCCGGTTACGTAACCTTCGATGGTTTCTGCCCGGGAAGGCATGGCGCCGTCTATCCAGGCGCCAATCTCTACCGTTTCACCATTGTGCAGCGTTTGACCAAAATCAGGGGGAATTTCTACAGCCAGTGAAATTTCACCGCTTTTCATTCGTCTGTCCATATCGTCATAACTGGTAATGGCCGGCATTTCTACAAAATAGCGGGAACCTGACAGCGCATTTCTGTACTCCAGGCTAAGGGACGACTGGTCTCGGTCGAACACTGCGTACTTGAGATCTTCCACATCCATGGTAATGCCATAGCCAATAACCACCATCAGCACCATACTGCCAAGAAACGACATGGTTAAGCGAATAGGGTCGCGAACCAGTTCCAAGGTTTCCCGAGAGGCATAACTCAGCAGCCGTCGCAGTGCCATACCGCGTTTTTTTCGCGAGTGCGCATTTTGGCTTGTATGGACTGTGGTTAGCGGTGTTGAGGTGTTTTCCTCACAGGGAGTTCCTGACGTCTGTGCCTCTTTCAGGTATGCAATAAACGCCTCTTCCAGTGTATCAGCCTGTTTATCACTGATAATGGCATCGGGTGTATCGGTAACCAGTACTTTACCGGCGTGCATTAACGAAATGCGATCGCATCGCGCCGCCTCATTCATAAAGTGTGTTGAAATAAAAATGGTCACGCCGTCTTCACGGGCAAGGGCAATAAGCAAACGCCAGAAGTTGTCCCGGGCCACAGGATCAACGCCAGATGTGGGTTCATCAAGAATTAACACTTCCGGTTTGTGCACCATGGCCACGGCTAACGACAAGCGCTGTCGTATACCCAGCGGTAACGACGCCGGCAAACTGTGTTGGTGTGATGTGAGGGAAAAGCGGGCCAGCATTTCATCTACCCGCTCAGCCAACCGCTCGCTGTCTACGTTAAACAACCGCCCGTGTAACACCAGGTTCTGCCGCACGGTAAGTTCGGTATACAAAGAAAAGCTCTGCGACATATATCCGACCCGATAACGGGTGCTGATGTCGTTTGAGCCCAGTTCGCTTCCCAGCAGCCACGCATCCCCAGAGGTTTGTGGTAACAAGCCGGTGAGCATTTTCATGGTGGTGGATTTCCCGCATCCGTTAGACCCCAAAAAGCCGAAAATCTCACCTTTGCGAATACTAAAACTCACGTCGCTAACGGCGACAAAATCACCAAACTGCATGGTGAGATGCTTCGCTTCTATGGCGATTCCTGCTTGCTCATTGTCGGCCAGCGGCGTAACTTCCACTTCGGTGTGATGTTGCTTTATCTCTTCGGGAAGCAAGGCTATAAACGCCGATTCCAAATCCTGGGTGCCGGTTTGCGCCAGCAACTCGGCGGCGGTACCTGTTGCCAACACCTTACCGGCATTTAGCGCCACCAGTTGGTTAAACTGCTGAGCTTCGTCCATGTAGGCGGTGGCAACGACTACCGTAATATCGGGTTGGGCGGAGTGAATATCATTGATGAGTGACCAAAACTGACTACGGGCCAAAGGATCCACGCCCGTGGTAGGCTCGTCGAGAATAAGCAGTTTTGGGTCGTGAATAAGCGCACAGCACAACCCCAGTTTTTGCTTCATCCCACCCGATAATTTCCCGGCCGGGCGGGATAAAAATGGGTATAGCCCGGTACGACGGGTAAGGGCGTCAATGCGCGTTCGTCGCTCGGCGCGACCATGCCCAAAAAGCTTGGCAAAGAACTGCAGGTTTTCTTCCACCGACAACGTTGGGTACAGGTTTTTCCCTAACCCTTGCGGCATATAAGCAATATCAGCACAAATAGCATTGCGGTGCCCCTTACTTCGCATGTCACCGCCAAGCACCTGCAACTGGCCGTCCTGCATTTCCCGCTCACCGGCAATGAGCGACAACAATGTAGACTTTCCCACCCCATCCGGGCCTATAATTCCTACTGTTGTCCCAGTGGGAATCGTCAGTGAAATACTATCTATGGCAAGGGTGTTTCCATAACGAACCGTTAAGTGTTCACACGCGACAATGTTTTTCATTGCGCCACAAGCTCAGGCAAATCGTCCGGCCACTCGGCACCGTCGTCTAACTTAACCCATACCACACCGGGCAAGCCCGTTTTCACTTTGTTTAGGTGTTTCTTAAGCAGCGAAGCCGGTATTTTGGCCTTCACGCGAAACATTAGTTTTTCCCGCTCGCTTTGGGTTTCAACAGAGCGTGGTGTAAACTGCGCGACGTCAGCCACGTAGGAAATAGTGGCGGGAATGGCAATATCTTGCGCGGCATCCAAGACAATTCGCGCTTCGCCACCAATAGACAACCGTCCTACCTGAGAGGCTGGAAGGAAGAACGTCATGTAAACATCGGTTAAGTCCACCATACTCAGCACGCGTCCACCGGCAGCCACTACCTCGCCGGGTTCAGCCACGCGGTATTGAATTCTGCCATCCCGAGGGGCTTTCAGCTGCATATCGTCCATTTCAGACAAAATTTGGGCAATAGTGGCATCCGCAGCACTTACCGCAGCTTTAGCTGACTCCAATTGAGCCTTTGTGGCTTCTATGGTGGCATCAGCAGCGGTTAGTCTGGCTTTGACGGCATTTACCGCCGCTTTTGCACTGTCTACCGTTGTCAAATTATCTTCCGCCAGTTGTTGGGACACAGCGCCGGTTTTCGCCAGTTCACTGGTGCGTTTAGCGTGCGCGACAGCCGCTTTCATTTCCGCTTCAGCCTGCAACAAAGAGGCGTTTAACGCGGCTTTTTCACTTTCCCGCTGTGCCACGGCCATTTTCGCGGCCTCAACGGCACTTTGCGCTTGCAACCGCTGGGCCTTGGCCTGCATCAACTGGCTGTTAATAGTGGCGGTATCAAGCTTGGCGACTAAAGTTCCGGCCTCTACCTGCTCGCCTTCATTGACGTAAATTTCTTCAATGCGCCCGGCCACTTTTGCCGAAAGACCAATTTCTGTGGCCTCGATGCGGCCATTACCAGAAACAACACTCTCATCATCGGTTTCACTGATAAAGGCATTGACAAGGATGCCGATGATAACGACAAAAAGGACGGACAAGATAACCGGTGTTTTTTTCACAGCGGCGTTCCCTATGCTAAATAGAATGTGGAGGTTTGCCATTAATAGCAATGGCATAAAAAGACAACTGCCACATTAGTATAGAGAGATGCAAATACGGGGAATTGCGCTAAATCAAAAAAAGCCCGACTCATCGGGCTTGTTGTGTAAAGATCCGGAGCATTACCCTAACTCACCGCGATGGGCGAGTGTTTATTCCGCGGTTTTTCGAGACTGCTTAAGCGCCCCATTGAGTTGGCTCAACTCTTCTTCAGTAAGGTTTCGCCACTGACCCGGGCGTAGTTTACCCAATGTGATATGCATAATACGGTTGCGCTTGAGTTTGGTGACTTCATAACCTAAGAATTCGCACATACGGCGAATTTGCCGGTTCAGCCCCTGAGTAAGAATAATAGTAAAACTGTATTTACCTTTGGGTTTGACAATGCAGGGTTTGGTGACCGTGCCAAGTATGGGCACGCCCTTTGCCATTTTTTGCAAGAAACGGGGGCTAACTGGCTGGTTCACCGTTACTTCGTATTCTTTGTCGTGGGCGTTTTCGGCGCGCAGAATTTTGTTTACTATGTCACCATCGCTGGTGAGTAAAATTAACCCTTCAGAGGGTTTATCCAGCCGACCGATGGGAAAAATACGCGCTTTGTGGTTGATGGCATCAATAATATTGCCTTTAATGTGTCGCTCGGTGGTACAGGTGATACCAATGGGCTTGTTGTACACAATGTAAATTCGATCAGACTTGTCTTTCGCCACCGCCCCAACCACTTTGCCATCTACTTTTACAACATCACCGGCGTTTATCTTGGTGCCCAGTTCAGGCGGGTTGTTGTTAACGGAAACCCGTTTTTGCTCAATCAGCTTGTCGGCTTCTCTGCGAGAGCAAAAGCCTGTGTCGCTAATGTACTTATTGAGGCGCTTAGGCTGCTCTGAACTCATTGTGCAACTATCCTGTGGGGCGGCATCGCCGGCTGGAAAAAGAAGGGACATTATACCGGTAAGTTGACCAGTATTCATGCCCTGCGCTTGATATACTCGTATTGACACTTTAATCTACATTAATAGATACCGCACGGACCGCTCTAGCTACACATCAAGAGGGAAGGATACCCAATGACCATACGCGTAACACTACAGCAAAACGGCAAAACGACTCGCAAGGAATACCGCACCCACAAAAGTGCTATTCGCAATATTAAACGCTGGTTTGAAACTAACAGCGGCATAGCCATGGTGTATGAACCGGGCAGCGAACCAGTGGTTTACAACCATGCACACGAACTGCCCTATCATGAGCATTCCCAACAAACTGACTTTTACAGTTCTCAGGCCTGGCTGGCGCTGAGATTCAAAGTGCTCAACAATGCCAAGCGCTGCTGCAAACTGTGTGGCATTACACCTGATGAGGGTGCCACACTACATGTAGATCATATCAAGGCTCGCAGCTTGTATCCTGAACTCGCACTGGAAGAAAGTAACCTGCAAATTCTGTGTGAGAAATGTAACAAAGGGAAGATGACGAGTGAGAGTAGGATATAGCTTTCTTTAAAACACCTTGATGTCTGCCCCTAATAACCCGGGCTACGCTTACGCTTGAATTTTTGCCTCGGCTAACCAATGCTCAAGTGGAGCCGGTTTACCAAACAGGTAGCCTTGAAAAATTTTAAACCCCATGCTCTTTAATACATCGAGTTGCGCATGGGTTTCAACGCCCTCCGCAATGGTTTGCATATCCAGGCTTTTTGCCAGATCCAATGTCATTTTAACGATTTTTCGATGACGTTCCGAGGTTTCCACTCTTTCAACAAAATCCCTGTCGACTTTAATCACGCTTGCTGACATATCGATAAGCTGAGAAAGTGACGCGTGACCGGTTCCAAAGTCGTCAATAATGATTGTTGCGCCCACATTCGCTAGTGACGTTAACCGCCGTTTTGTCTCAATGTGACTGGCGAGTACCGAGGTTTCCGTAAGCTCTAATTTAAGGCGCTGTCGCAATTCAGGGCTTTCAGAATATCGCCGCAGTAATTTTTCATAGAATAAATCGTTAAGGAGCTCAGGGCCCGATAAATTGATAGCCAGGGGCACATGCGGTAAGCGGGTTGGCCAGTTTTCAAGCAAATCAAGCGCCCCATCTATAACCTTCTGAGTAAACAGCACTTCCCATTTATTCTGTTCAACAACAGGCAGAAATTGATAAGGTTGTAGTATTTTATTTGAATCAAGTTCTCTTAATCTTGCCAGTATTTCATAGCCCACTGTGATGCCATCAATAGACACCTGAGGCTGCAAATACAATGCCAGACAACCGTTGTCGAGTAGTTTCTTAATTTTGTCTTTTTGCTGGTTATTCTCTTTAATAAGCTTAACGGCGTTCATACTAAACGAAACGTAAGGGGTCAAATCATCGCTCTGACTCAATGCAATGGCACAACATTCAGCTGCTGCGTCCACACCAATATCCGTTACCACATGATGATGCCCCGCGCGCCATACCAATGGGAGGTCAACACTCCCCTTTGGTAAGCCCATTACTATGCTACTGGGCAAACGAGTTTCCAGAAACTGCTTAATATCCAGCGAAGAAAGCTGCTTTTCGTCCATGGTGAAGAGGAATTTCGCGCCGGGAAAGTGGTATACGGATGTGTCGCGCGCAACATCTCTTTGCAACAGTGGTACCACGGATGAAAGTAATTTATCACCCAGGTTATAGCCATACTGAAGGTTTATCTCGCGCAGATTTGCTAATTTCAGCAATACAATATGGCGATGAAAAATACTTTCTCTCGACTCGACTTTTTTCCAGTAGTGGTGGTTTTTCATCCCGGTAAGTTCATGAGTGTAGAGTTTCTCAAATTGTTTTTTCTTAAACGCGTCGAATTCTCTCTGGCTCTTCTTACTTTCTGTCAAATCGTAACAGTGAATTAGCTGTTTTTTGTGATGCTGCAAACTCGCGGGTTGAATTCTATACTCGTGCTCCGGCGCACCGCAAATGGATGCTTGCTGATTGATACCCCGGGTAATAGGTAGGGTAATAGAAAAGAGATCCTGGAGATACTCACATTCCGGGTGATATTTTTTTATTAGCGCCCTTGCTGCTTTGTTGGCCTGTAATATTCTTCCCTTATCATCGCAGAAAAATGAAGGTGTGCCGCCGTTGTTGAAGATCTCCTGATAACCATTCACTAATTTATTGAGTTTTTTACTCTGCATTAAATTGTGTTCAGACTGCTTCTCTAATGAAGCCATGACACGTAATACCGCCATGGGAACGCAGAAGTTAAAGAATAGGAAGATGAGCGAAGCCAGGTAGGTATGCGTATGAGGAAGCGCAATTTCGATACCAAAGAGCGGCGGCAACCTTGTATTGTTGACCAGAAAATAAAAGGGCAATAAATTTAATAACATAACAACACAAGCGGCTTTTACCCCATACAATACGCGGACGAGAATAGGTAAAGTAAACAGCATTAACAAACCGTACCGTGACGACACCAAATCGACGGTAAAAAACATAATGCACAATGAGGCCGCCAGCACGGAAATAACAAGGAAAGCCGACGCTATTTTTATATGTTTCAAACCTATTGATAGGGTTGTGATGAGAAATACAGTGAACCCTACGGTTAAGTACAAGATGTAGTAAAGCTCTTGCACATAAGCAGTATATGATGAATGAACCACTATCACAGACGTGAGCAATACGGTAATGAGGAGTGTTGTACGTAAAACACTAAGGCGCCAAATATCAGCATCAGTAGTTTTTAAGTTGTTGTCGTTGAGTAAAAGGTAATTTTTTAGAATTTTTATTGTTTTAGAAATCACTAGTAAACCACTGACCTTGTTAAAATTTATACTAGCTGCCTGTATTTTTACACTATAACCATATTGGGGAATTTACAATAGGAATAATTGTCAGGTAGAGGAAGAGAGTTTTATTAAACAGAGAGCTCTCAGCGACTGGGCGGTTACTCTTTGCCCCCACAAGCTTCAAACGACAACAACCTATACAGAAAAGATGTTGTATTGATGTAGTCCGTCGGCATTTATATGAAACGCTGCATTGCTACCATTCAGCAAGTTGCTGAAAATCTTTTATTCTATCTCGCTGAATAGTCATGGCTTCAAAAACCTCATCAAAGCTTCGATTACTGGCAGTGAGATTTGGCAGTGCCAGATTGGCCTGTATGAAAAATTCGTCCTGCTGTTCCAGCCATGCTTGTTGCCACCATTCAGTAATAAGCGCACGACTGTTCATCATTCTGACAGAACTTGGCAACTTGTCTGACTTTATCGCATTAATCTGCGTTTTTGTTGGCAGTAAATTCCACAAATCATTATTCGGCCAGCGCGCAAAAGGCATGGCGTGATCAATGGCGTAATTCCCCTTTGAAATCCTATTCCCAGACCAACAACAATTCACGTTGTCGGCAACAAGAAGATCGTCGACTCGTCTTCTAATTTTACTGGTAGACCTTTTAGGGTTCTCCCACGACAAAGCTTCCAACAATTCATTTTTTGTAAAACTAACATTGCGTTTCTGGCAGTAGCCTTCCATTAAAGATACCCACTCGTTGACAAGTGATGGTTCTATCCATGCACTAAAGCGCGAGAGTGAATCCCAGATGTAGGTAGGAACGTAGAACTTCCCAAGGGAACAAAGGAACGAACTGTCCAGAGTAAGCATTGCGCTCGGCCGTTTAGCTTTGCCTTTCTCCACGCCAAAAATGGGCGTACTCGACCCTGGTAGGGTGGTATAGAAAACCGGCATCTCTTCAATGAGGGTGGCCGCGTGTTTAATGGTATAAAAAACGGCTTGGGCAAGTGCTGCTTCTCTGTAAGCAGCACCTATGTAAAAGTCACTTGCCGTATACGAGGTAAGTTGTTTCCAGCCGCTATCTTTTATGAACCCAAGCCCTCTGGATTGGCCGTGCTGAGGGATCTCATAATGATCAACAAGCGGTTTAAACAGCCTTACCCAATATAGCGCCACTAGGCCAAGAGGTAGCGCAACCCGGTGTTTCCCTCTTTCGATAACAGCTCCTGGGTGGCCTTCAGCTATGCGAAGCAATGTACGCAATAAGGCGACTTTGTATGTAGAAGACTTACTGTCATTCATGATGATATTGCGAAGAAGGGGGAACGCTCCTGAACCATCATCGGGTAAAGTGAGTAAAACGGTTTGCCAGCTAACTTCTTTCCGTCCTAATTCATCATGCTTATGCTGATGATTGAGCAACTTGAACGTTAAGCCAAACTGCTTAGCGAACGTTGCTAATTCGTCTGCTGAGACCTGATACATGATACGCTCGTCGTTACAGGGGCCATGACGAAGGGAAATAACGATTTTGCCGTTTGCTTTCAGAAGTGAGCTAATTTTCCGTATGCACCTTTCACGCTCGGAAGGGGGAACATGCATCCACACTGCGCTGAGTAAAATGAGGTCAAACTTAATATCGAGATTAAAGACTTTTTCCAGTTTGGGAAGACTATCGTTCAACCAGTGAACGTTCTCTTTTACCGTATATTGTTGTGCTCTTTCACGAATACCAATGGACGGTTCCACAGCAAAAACCGTTAACCCTTTTGCTGCTAAATGGCGGGCGTCGCGGCCAGAACCTGCGCCTATGTCTAATGCCATGCCACTTTCAGGTACGTATTGCAGCCAGTCTTTGTGAACTTGTTCAAAGGGAACACTGTTATATTGTTCACTCAAGCTGGCTGCGTATTTGGAGTAATAATCTGTGTGATCAACAGGCGGCTTTTTCGTCATTGGTAACCAAGAATACTGTCATTTCAAGGTAATAAGGCTTTCTTTTTAACATGTTGACTATCGTATGACCAGATAGTGTTATGAGTAGCGTTGCACCGCAAAAAGACAATACTATCACACCTGCACAGGACAGTGTTGTTTCCCGCTCAGGCCGAGTAGAGCCTTACGTCAACTGTGGAAACGCCAGCCTGCTGAATCTCAGAAAACTGGCTTTACAGCACTCAGTACGATGCTTTTAACCCTTTTTCCAGAATAGTCAGCATTCTGCTCCAGGCAATATCCGCCTGCTTTTCGTTGTACACCCGTGAATCTGGTGGTGTCCAGCCGTGCAATGTACCCGGATATACAGCGATATCAGCATGAATATCCGCTTTCTCGTAAGCCTCTTTTAGCAGAGGTTCCATTTTAGGGCTTTTTTCTGCGTCATTTTCTGCAATGGCATGCAGTGCCAATGCGGTGGAATTAGCAACCGTTAAATGAGGGCTGTCATCTTCAGTGGTTGCTATACCACCACCGTGAAAGGTAGCAATGGCACCGACCTCTTGTGGGAATTCTGCTGCAGCGTGCATAGTAAACGTACCGCTCATGCAATAGCCGAGCACGGCTTTTTTCGCTTTATCATCAACCGCATCTTGCTGATTAAGGAAATCAAAAAATGCGCGATTGTCTGAATTCGTATTTTCAGGCGTTAACTTTGCGCGCATGGGCCGTAATATTTCCCAGGCTTCGGGAGCCGGAAATTTAATGCCGTCGGGCAATGCAGCGCCTTTAACATCGCGGTAAAAAGGGTTTACTACCAGCACAGCGTAACCGCTTGCGGCTAACCGCTGCCCCATTAAATCAAACGCAGCACGACGCCCCATAATATCGGTCCACATTACCACCGCAGGGTAAGTGCCCGATTTTGGCGCAGCCAATAAGCAGTCCACTTCGCCATCAGGTGTGGTAACTGTTACCTCGCGACTGGTCACATCACTGGAAGCCATGGCAAATTGAGGAAACGCGGAGACAAACGCACCCAACCCCATTAACTTGTTGAAGTCGCGACGATGTAATTGCCCACCCGCTTTAGCAAACTTTGCTATATCTGATTCAGTTCTGTCGTCGCACATGTATACGCCCTCTTTGTATTTTTGAATTAACGCGCTTGTGTTATAGGTGATAAATCATACTACCACTATCACAAAGTGGGTTCATTCTGTTTGCAAAGTAAAACTGCCTGGCACTTTATGCTACGGCGGTTATCTAGCTTCCCAAATACTGCTTCAAAAAATCGCCATGGGTTGGTAGCGCCTGTACTTGCTGCGATACATGTTGATGCAGCCCGCTCATAAAGCGGGAGAGTTCCTCAGTACTCATTTCATCTGCCACGCGATGGTATTGCTCAGGCAACAAGCCCTGGCCTAACATCACTTGCGTCCAGGAATCCACCCGGAAGATGTCACCGTCGTCTAAAAATACCCGGCCGGTTTCTTTAAACAGGTTAATTTTGTGCGTCAGCGAATTGGGAACAGGCATGCGTTGACAGTGCTGCCAGAAAGGAGAATCGTTACGGTTAGTGACCTTGTAATGCATCACAATAAAATCGAGGATCGCCGCCATCTCGCTATTGTACTTGTTGTTGTATTCATCAATGGCACTTTGGGTTACGCCGTCAAACGGGAACAAGCGCAATAATCTGATGATGCCTGTCATGACTAAATGGATACTGGTCGATTCCAGCGGTTCAATAAAACCACTGGCAAGTCCCAATGCCACACAGTTCTTATTCCAACCAAGGCGACGCTTACCCGGCGTAAACTGGATAACTCGCGGGTCGTTAAGGGGCTTACCGGTTACTTGATCATACAAAGTTTGCTTGGCTTGCTCATCACTCATATAGCGACTGCAGTACACCAGGCCATTCCCCACCCGGTTTTGCAAGGGAATTTGCCATCGCCAGCCCGCATCATGGGCCACCGAGCGGGTATAAGGTGCTGGCGCTTCAACACTTTCTGTTTGCATTGCCACAGCGCGATCGCACGGCAACCAGTGAGACCAGTTTTCGTAACCCGTGTGTAGCGCCTTTTCTATCAACAAACCCTTAAAGCCCGTACAATCTATAAACAAATCACCCGCCAGTTTACGGCCATCGGTTAAGGTTAACGATGTAATATCCCCCGACGTGGCATTCACGTTTACCTGGTCGATATTACCTTCTACATGGGTCACGCCAAGGTTTTCAGCAAACTGACGAAGAAACTTACCGTACGCCACCGCATCGAAGTGGTAAGCAAAGTTGATGGGCATTTTATTGCTAATACCAAACTTGTATTGCTCGGCAGCTTTCAGTTCAAAGCAATAATCACCAAAAGCTGAACTCAACCCTTCCCGTTGTGCCCGCATCCAAAAATGATGGAACTCGCCGGCCCAACATTCCCGCCCGGTAACGCCGAATGAGTGAATGTAAGCATGTTCTGGTTCCCGCCAGTTGGCAAATTCAATACCCAGTTTAAAAGTGGCATTGGTGGCGCGCATAAAAGCCTTTTCATCTATACCGAGTAGCTTGTGAAAAGTGCGAATAGGCGGAATAGTAGCCTCACCCACCCCCACAATACCAATGTCTTTCGACTCCACCAGCGTTACCTTCACAGATTTGCCAATGAGCCGTGATATAGCTGCTGCTGCCATCCAGCCTGCCGTGCCACCACCGGCAATCACGACATTATTCACTCTGTTGGATACGGTATCAGGCTCAATCATAACTGCGCTCCGGATTGCTGTTGATAGCGGTTGCAAATGGCGTTGAGTAACGCCCGGTTGTCGGGTAAACCCTGATTGTACTGTGTCAGCGCTGCCTTTAGCTTGTCGGTGATTACAGTGGCGCGTTTCAGCATGTCGCTGCTTGACGCAAGCGCTGGCGACTGGGTTTGAAAGCCCATGCCATACAGCACAAACTGGTAGCTGGCTGATGGGAAAATTTCTTCGTTCTGAATCACGTCATACCGTGACGGAGGCTGGTATTGCCACAATGCCAACAACTCACGAAGAGGATCAGGCCATGTGGCCGGGTCTCGATGAGCATTCCAGTAAGCATCATTCACTCGCTGATTAATCGCATAATGGAGTTTAATGAAGTCGATGACCCGCGCCCAGCGATAGCTAAAGCGCTCATTATAACGCACGGCCAGCATAGCCATGTGCTCGCGGTTTTGTGGGAATTGATCGCACAACATGCGCACGCCCAGCTCCACCATGGCCACAGCCGAGGCTTCAAGAGGCTCAATAAAACCGCTGGCCATGCCCAGCGACACACAGTTGTTGGTCCAGAATTCCTTGCGATAGCCAGGAGAAAAGCTCAGTTGCCTGCATTGTGCCTGCTCGGCCGCATCAGCAGGTAAACGCTTGGTCAAATAGTGTTTTAAACACTGCTCAATTTGTTCTGGCTTTGCAAAATCGCTGCTGTATACCATGCCCACACCGCGACGGTGTTGCAGACCAATATCCCAACTCCATCCCAACGGATGTGCGGTGGCAATGGTGGTGGAGGCGATGGTGGTGTCCTGTTCATCGTAAGGCACTTGTACTGCCATGGCAGAGTCGTTGAGCAAAATGTCTTTTACTGACTGCCAGGGAACCTTGTAGTGCTTGTCCACCAGAAGTGCAGTCTGACCACTACAATCAATAAACAGGTCGCCATTAAGCGTTTGCCCGCACTGTGTAGTCACCGCTTGTATATCGCCATTGTCTTGACTGATAACGTGTTCAATGTGCGCTTTTACATGCTTGACGCCCAACTGTTTCACACAATGGTCTGCAACCATTTCAGCGAGTTTGGTAGCATCAAAGTGATAACCATAGTTCAACACATAGGCATAATCTGGCGTTGCTAACTGCTTTGGCGCTTTGTGTTGCTCGCACAATTCAGGCTGTAAACAAAAAGCACTGTGGTAGGGCTTAGTGCCATGCAATGCCTGCCAGCAGGCGTGAACATCTATTTCTGTATAGCCTGCAGGGTTGGTAAAAGGGTGGTGATAACAGTCTTGCTCACTACCATCGCGCCAGCCAACAAAGGTAGACCCTTGTTTGAACGATGCCTGGCAATAACTAATGAAAGCCGATTCCGGCAATCCGATTTCCTGCAGTGTGTCTCGCAGAGACGGCCAGGAGCCTTCACCCACGCCAATGGTGCTCACCGCCGGAGATTCAATAAGTGTAATTGCGATACCGCGTTCCCGCTCCCCGCGTTTACCGAGCTTGGCCGCCAACATACCGGCGCACAACCAGCCTGCGGTGCCACCGCCAACAATCACAACGTTTCGAATAGGCGCAATCACCACTGCATCCCCTCACGTAAATTCGTTACAAACGAAACCCACTTTAACGCAAAAAAACGCGGGGCGTCACTTCCCCGCGTCATATCACCTGTTGCTATACATAGCGATGTTTAGAACTTGTAGCGTACACCAACGGCATAACGCGCCCCAAGTTCATCCAGTTTCCACAGCATGGCACTGGTGCGGCCATGACGGCGGGCGTTTTCTTCAGTAATGTTAATACCTTCCAGTGACACCGTCAGATCTTCACTGAAGTCGTAAGACACGCTAAAGTCAATTTGTGAATACGCTTCGGTGTAACCCGGTTCGTTCACATATTGCGAGGTAGTGTCTAAGAACTTATCACGCCAGTTGTATGCGATACGCGCCTGAATCCCTTCTTTTTCATACATCAGGATCAGGTTGGCAGTATCACTCAGGCCAACGAGGGCAAACTGGGTGACCGAAGGATCTGCGTCATTGTCAAAACCGATATCTCCGTTAACCGTGGTGTAGTTACCCATCACACCAAAGCCTGTTTCACCGAAGAAATGTTGTGCCGCCAGCTCGAAGCCATAGATATTGGCAGCGCGGTTATTGACCGGCTTGGAATTGATAAAGGTTGACAGAGGATCATCGGCGTTGGGCAATACATCGTAGGCGGCTTCAAACTGCTCGTCGGTCATAGACGAATAGTCGACACCGTTTTCCATTGCTGCAACCATGTTAAACAGCGAAGTATCGCTCAGTGGAATGCCTAAGCGCTCAAGCTCTGCAGCAGCGGCAATGGCACGAGGACCAGCAGTGGCGTCGCGCAGCCCAAATATATTTTCTTCAACCTGTTCATTACCAATAAAGTTTTTCACTCGCTTATCGTAGAAACCTACTGACACGTAGCTGGTTTCGTCGAAGTAATATTCGAAAGACAGATCCAGGTTATCGGACTCAAGCGGCACCAGCGCCGGGTTACCCGAACTTGCGGTTGCCGTTGCCTCGCCGGTAATCAACGTAGGGCCGCTTGGCGGTGACACCGTAGCGGCTGCACTCAAGTTGTTATAGGTAGGACGAGCGATAGTTTTACTATATGAGAAGCGGGCAATCATGTTTTCCACTACCTCAATATCGAAATCCAACGCAGGTAGGATGTGATCGTAGCTGGAATCAATGCTCACATCTTCCATATCACTACCGAAACGCACGTTAAAATCGTTGTTACCTTCCCAGGCTATTCCACTTGGTAGACTGATATTGGCAATAGACGTGACATCCGTATTTTCATAACGCACACCAGTTAATAAGTTGTACGGCATGCCGTTCAATTCACCGTCTAAATCAAACTCAAAGTATACCGCTACGATATCTTCTTTAATGGTACGGTTAGTGGCAAACGGATTATCAGCAACCAGGTTAAAGCCGTATTCAGATGCCGCGAACGCTCCCAACTCCGCCACACTGCCGGTGTAGCCCTGTGAGAACATACCGGTTGTGTCAAAATCACTGAATTCGTTAGCCAAATCCAGTGGTGTTAGAATACCTGCTGGCAGTTCACCCGGATTTTCGATGCCCCAGTTACCCATAGTATGACGGGTCAGTGATTGCAGCGACGTACTCTCCATGGAGCGAGATTCAATACCGAAATTAATGCTGCCCGCGTCCATATAATATGAACCGTCTAATCGGGCTTGCGTAATTTCTGTATCTTGCAGTGAGTAATTCATATCGAGGATTGACGTACCCACATCATCCTGATCCAGCGTGCCGTTAGGGTTGAGGTTACCTCTCGATACGTCGTCGAAATCCACATACATAATAGGGAAATCACCGCTGAAATCCGCGCCCTGGCCACGAACAACGTTTGCGCCCAGACCTAAGTTAGTCCAAGTGCCATAGGGTGCATCAGGACGTCCTTCTGCAGATGAGTTGTGAATGTCGAAGTTTAACGTCAGGTCGTCATTCACGAAATATTCGATATTCAAGCCGATAGACTTGTTCTCGTTAACCTGGTTTAACTCCTGCATCGCAAGACCGAGGTCACGAGGCATCAAATCACGGCGTTCCTGAGTAATCATAACAGGCGTTTTCACGGTTTCATCGTCAAACGTCAGCTCAGTGAAATACCGGTCGTCCATCCAAATAGACTGTTCAGCTCGCGCTTCAAACAAATCTTGTTTTGAATAGGTGTAATCCAGCGTGGCAACAATGTCTTCTGTTGGCGCAAACTGAAAGGTGAGCTGTGCGTTCGTTCTTTCACGCTCACGGTCGGCCATGAAGTAACGCAAATCAGAAGGAATGGCGAACAACTGCCCCATTTCAGGTGCATTGTTAAGTACGATAGGGTCACCACTATCCGGGTTTGACGGATCTGGCGATTGGGGAATAGAACCATCATATGGGTTGACACGCCACTGGTTTACAAACGCTCCTTGTGACGCACTGTCGCGTTGTTGGAACGAACCGGTGAATGTAAAACCAAACCTTTCGTCTTCACTTAAGAAATTGAACATACCAGACACTTCTGGTGTCACGTCATCGCCTACGCGATTAGTGGTATCTGCCAGGGCTTTGGCACCTATGCTTGCTGAAAAGCCAGTTTCAGTGGCATCAAACGGCCGTGATGTACGAATGTTAATAGATGCGCCAATACCGCCTGTGGCGATACTCGCACGCCCTGTTTTATACACTTCAACGGCGCGAACACTTTCCGATGCCAAATCAGAAAAGTCATATGCGCGAGAATTGGGAGTACCACCACCTCCTGGTAGAGCAGAACCAGGCATTGTTCTACCGTTTAGGGTAACCATGTTGAAATCGGGGCCGAAACCACGGGCCGTGACCTGATTACCTTCACCGTTGTTACGGCTAATGGAAATACCCGTAATACGTTGCAGGGATTCTGCGAGGTTAGTGTCGGGGAATTTACCGATGTCGACTGCAGAGATTGCATCTACAACCCCTGAAGAATCGCGCTTGATACCCATTGATTCCTGAACACTGCCGCGAATACCCGATACCTGAATAACTTCTACATCGTCATTTGCGTCCTGTGCTAGCACCGGGAACATTAAGGTTGTTCCCAGTATTAAAGACAGACTATTCGCAAGTTTGGTTTTCTTAAGAATTGTGTGTGTCACCGTCTTTCTCTCTTCGTTGATGTGCATGAAATAAGCGCTCTCAAGAAAGGGCTTTCTCAACCCTACGCACAAAAATACTCACCCAACAAGAAAGCGCTTTCTCAAGCTATAAGATCAGCAACTCAAGATCAACATATTTTTTACATAAAATACATTCAAGCAATGACAGTCATTAACACACAATAAATGCACATTATAATTTTATTATTATAATTAATTAGTTATGCACAAAATAAATGATTTTTTCTCATTGCCATATTAAATTGCTATTTTTTTCACCCGTTAATTAGTTTACGATAATTTAAAGAAAGCGCTTTCTCGCTATGATTGAGTTGTGCTATAAACCAAACACATTTTGTGCTGCCGGCTTATTCATCATATTTACCGGCAGCATGACAACTAACCGCTCAAGTGAGTCGAATGCATCTCACCTGGCTCTTAGGAACAATCATCATGAAAACAATTAATCTTCCCGAGGACAGCGCACTTCGCAACCGTTCTTTTCTATTCGGTACTGCCACCTCATCGTTTCAAATTGAAGGTGCTGCGGACAGTCGTTTACAATCGATTTGGGATACGTTTTGCGAACAAGAAGGGAAGATTGCTGACAGCAGTAATGGCCTGACGGCTTGCGAACATGTCGCCCGATTCAAAGAAGACGTAGATCTATTAGAAGAACTTGGTGTCGATGCGTACCGTTTTTCTATTTCCTGGCCGCGGGTAATGCAACAAAATGGCGAGCTGAACCCTCAGGGTGTTAAGTTTTACATCGACTTATTAGATGAATTGGCACGTCGTGGCATTAAGGCCTTTGCTACTCTTTATCACTGGGATTTACCACAATACCTGGAGGACAATGGCGGTTGGTTAAATCGGGATACAGCCTATGCGTATCAGCATTATGTTGCCTGTATAGCCGGGGCCCTCGGCCCTCGAGTTCATGCTTACGCTACGTTTAATGAACCGTTCTGCTCTGCTTATCTTGGCTATGAAATCGGTGTACACGCGCCAGGAAAAACAGGTAGAAAGCAAGGCAGAACGGCAGCGCACCACATTTTGCTTGCCCATGGCCTTGGTATGCAAACCCTGCGCGAACACGCCCCCCATGCTCAACATGGCATTGTACTTAATTTCACTCCCTGTTACCCGGTGTCAGAATCTCCCGCCGATCGACTGGCGTCGTTGTATGCCGATGAGTATATCAATCAGTGGTATATGCAACCCGTGATGGAAGGCAAATATCCCCACGTGATAGAAAAACTTGTCCCTGAAGAAAGACCCGATATTCATCCCGGTGATATGGAAACCATCTGCCAACCGCTGGACTTTCTTGGGGTGAATTTTTATACCCGCTTAACGTACTCCGCGCCGCAGGAAGAAGGCGAGCTGTTCAGCGAGCATGAACACCTACCGCCGAAAACCGCTATCGGCTGGGAAATTTATCCACAGGCATTCTATGATCTGCTTACATCGCTCCATGCCCGTTATAACTTACCGCCTATTTACATCACAGAAAACGGTGCGGCAATGCCAGATAAACTGGAAAATGGCGAAATTGCTGATAATGATAGGATTGACTACTACGAAGCTCATTTGCTTGCCTTGTCTAAAGCTATTGATGCCGGCGTTAATGTTTCAGGTTATTTTGCCTGGAGCTTGATGGATAATTTTGAATGGGCTGAAGGCTACGAGATGCGATTTGGATTAATTTACGTTGACTTTGAGACTCAGGAAAGGCTATTCAAGCACAGCGCGTATGCGTATAAGTCGCTATTGTCACAGCGCAAATAGAGGAGTAAGAACATGTCTCAGCCGCTTAGTATAAAAGAAAAAATCGGATATGGGCTGGGAGATGCCGCCGCTAACCTGGTTTGGCGTGGAGCACTGGCTTATTTAGCCGTTTTTTACACAGATACGTTTGGTATTAGCGCCGCCGCCGCGGCCATGCTGTTTTTAGTGGTGCGGTTATCCGACGGCGTTACCGACATCATTATGGGCATGATCGCCGACCGCACGAATACGCGTATGGGCAAATTTCGCCCCTGGATTTTAGCGTCAACGCCTTTCCTCGGTTTATTCATGATTTTGTGCTTTAGCACACCGTCATTTTCTGACACGGGTAAGCTGATTTACGCCTACATAACCTACATTGGGCTCACCCTGGCCTACACAGCCAATAATGTGCCCTATTCCGCTTTGATGGGTGTGATGACCGCCGACGATCACGAACGCACCAAATTATCAGGTTTCCGTTTTGCCGGTGCCTTCCTTGGTGGTTTATTGGTAATGGGCTTCCTGCCCATGTTGGTAGAATTTTTTGGTGGTAATGGCGAAAACGATGCGTTGGGTTATCAATACACCATGTACGTCTTCGCGGCACTATTGGTCGCACTGATGCTCATCACCGTATTTACCACTAAAGAACGTATTACTCCCCATCAACAGGCAAAAACCAGCCTGCGTAAAGAACTCAAAGATTTATCTACACAACTGCCGTTCATCCTGATCCCGCTTTCTGCCATTACCGCTTTCTTCTATTACCGCAATTGGATAACCGGTATCGCATTTGTCGTGGTTATGGCGCTGAGTTGGTATTTTGTAAGAAAGTGGATTGCGCGGCCGGAATCAGAAAATTCACGCTCGCAACAGGACATCATTGACTTATTGACCAATAAACCCTGGTTGATATTACTGGGAATGGGCTTTTTAACCATGATGTTCAACGGCATTCGCTACGGGGTTATTGCTTATTACTTCAAGTACTTCCTGAACGATGCATCGTTAACCGGACAGTATTTTATTGCGCTGTTGGTTGTATCCATCGCCGGAGCTTTTGCCACGCCATGGCTAGCAAAACGCTTTGGTCGCAAACAACTTTTTGTGGCCTCACTGGTGATAAGCAGTGTCATAACCACCGGTATTTACTGGGTGCCTATGGGCGAAAGCGGTGTGTTGCCGTTGTTTATTTTAGGTGGGGCCGCTGAGTTTTTCGCTGCCATTATGCCCACACTGTTTTTCTCAATGTTAGGCGACTCTGCCGACTACAACGAGTGGCGCACCGGGCGCAGAGCCACTGGACTAACCTACTCTGCGGGGTCATTTGTGCAGAAGACCGGAGGCGGGTTTGCCGGTGCCCTGGTGCTATTGGTGTTAGGCGCATACGGGTATGACGGTATGGATGCGTCTACTATTAGCCAGTCCCTACCCGGTATGCAATCGTTGATGAGTTGGATCCCGGCTATTTTCGGGTTTATTGGTGCCGTACTCATAGTATTTTATCCGTTGTCTGACCGTAACCAGAAAGAAATGACAGATACACTGCATGTGCGCAGGGCTGCAGAAGAAAATACGTAAACACATCCATAGTGGTGTGTTTTCCGAAAAATCAAACCTGGTAGTTGAATGCTTTACAAACAATATCGACACCGTAAACTGCCAGATAGTGCAACAATAAGAGAGTCAAAGTGGCGACAATATACGAAGTAGCAGCACGCGCCGGCGTTTCGCTTTCTACCGTTTCCCGGGTGTTAAACGGCAAAAAAACCGTTAACGAAGCACTACGGACAAAAGTAGAGCGAGCAATGCAAGAACTGAATTACCGACCAAGTTCTGTTGCCCGCTCTCTTGCAAACAGCCGCACGGACAGCATTGGAATATTGGTGTCGGAGTTGAATTCACCATTCTTTGGTGACTTGATGCAAGCGGTTGAATCAACCCTTCGCGAAGCAGACAAGCACGTTATTATTACCGTTGGTCACAATAATCTGGAAACGGAAAAAAATGCCGTTGAGTTTTTAATTAGCAGAAACTGTGACGCGCTTATCATGCATGTGGAGGCTATGAGCGACGATTACCTGCGCGAGTTAAACACCAATCGCTTACCTGTTTCAGTGGTTAACCGCCAAGTGGAAGGCCTGGAAAGCGCCTGTGTGTGTTTGGATAACGAGCGCGGTGGCTACCTTGCAACCCAACATCTCATTGAGCTGGGACACACTCGCATCGCTTGTATTTCTGGCCCATCAAAAGCCCGCGACGCCCGTTTGCGTTTGGCCGGACACCGCCGCGCCTTAGCAGAAGCGGGCATTCCCTGGTCAGAACAATTGTATTACGAAGGTAAGTACGAAGAAGAAGACGGTAAGCAAGGGCTACAAACTTTGTTGTCGCGTAATAAACCCTTTACCGCCCTGGTTTGCGCCAACGACTGGATGGCTTCCGGTGCCATGAGCTGCGCGCGGGATTTAGGCATGAACCTGCCCTACGATTTATCGATAATTGGTTTTGATGACGCCGTATTTGCTCACCACGTTTACCCGCGCCTCACCACCGTAAAAAACCCTATTTACGAAATGGGTGAAATGTCAGCCCGGGTTATCCTCAACGCGGTTTATGGTGAATCCCTACCGGTGAAAACCTTGTTCGACCCAAAGCTCATTTTGCGAGAGTCGACCATTGTGAATAAAGCTCAGTAACAATAAAAAGCTCGTTTCTTAACCCGCTAGCATTCCTATGCACACTTTTCCCATGCGCTTTTATTGTTTGAAGCGAAATCACCATTGCCATCATCTGGGTCTGTTCATTGCCTGATGTAATAACGACTGCCAACCCTTCGGCCATTTCGAGCTCTTTTGAGTTCACAATGCCTAAATTGCAAAACACGAGTGTAATTAACAAAACTAACCTTAAAGACATTTTCATATTCAATCCTTGTAAAGATGTTTTAAAAACATTCGCTATCGTCACCTGAAGCAAGGCTTCCACGAACCTGTCAGAAGTATTGCCTGCTGGCAGACAATGCGCAGTTAAACGTTTAATCCGATGGGTAGCGCCATGGTGTTGCAGGTCTTTCCAGGTTATTGCCTCGCTCATTTGCGGTCTTTTGTTTGGTTTTGGGTTACTTATTTCAGGTATGAGCAACCCGGCTCGCGTGCTTAATTTTTTGGATTTAAGTGCAAACTGGGATGCCGCGTTAGCCTTCGTGATGGGCGGCGCTATTTTGGCTGCAGCCCCCGGCATGTAATGGGTGCGTAAGCGCAACAGGCCTTTGTTTGCTGATAAATTCGAAATACCAACAAGCAAGACTATCGACGCAAAGTTAATACTCGGATCTGCCGCCTTCGGTATTGGCCGGGGAATTAGCGGTTTCTGCCCAGGCCCTGCTGTGGTTGCCATTGCGGCGCTGCAATACGTTTATAAGGAAAGCGGCACAACCTTTTCTGCTGTACACTTACCATTCATCATTTTTACGTTTTTCAGTGTTGCTCTGTTGCCATATTTGTTGAGCTCAGCGCGAAACGCATGAATTGCACCTCTTTCTATTGCTGGGTCAATATATATTCTGTTTCCGCATTCATGCTTCGGATCCTTAACCGGGTTGCCATCCTCACCCAGTAGCCTGAAGAGAACAAATTCCGGCATTAATCTGAGCACCGATACAGGCATATCTCCAATGACATAATCATCTGCCACAACAACATTACCTTGCTGCGCTTTTTGTTGCTCAGCCTTCTTCTTGGCAACCTCTTCAGCGCTTGCCAGTACTTTAAACCCGGTAAAAGTGCATTGCAGACCACCAGCACCGTAATGTCGCTGTACACCACTGAGTTCAACATTGGCCCCCGCGTACTTATTAACAAAAGCGATATATTCTTCAGCGGTGTAGTTCTCGTCTTTGTAATACATTCTGCACGAGCGATAGCTGCTTTTGCCAAGAAAAAGCTCTAACGGGTACTGCGCCTTAAAGCCATAAGCCCTCGCCATATTTGCACGGCTGGTGTTGTACATTAAAGGTATTTCAGCAATGCTCGTTTCACTGGCCAGTATTCCGCTTACCACCCCCACGCTTTCCGAGCGTGTAATACTGGAGTTATTAGCCAGTGCGGATAGGGAACAGAGTGCCAACAACACCACGACAATCGATTTTTTATTAAATATCATACCCAGCATCCTTGATGAAATTGTGCAGAATTTATTCAAAGCCATGCTATCAGGCTTTTGTGTAAACACAATGATGGCTATGAGATGCTTTGGGGTATTTTTTAAGATGCAGTGAGGATGCTTGTTTATTGCTGGCTGATGTAGGCCAGTGCCGTTTCAAACGCTGATTTCTGAAAACCCTTTAAGCCGGTTTCGCTAAATTCAATGAAAATGCGGCTGTCTTTCAAGGCCGCTTTGATCTCGGTGGGCGGCATTACAATAACCTTAACATCGTTTAGCAACTCCAGCGCCGCTTCCAATTTAAAACCGATAGCACCACCGGCAAACTTGCCTTTCATCGGGCGCTGGCGAATAACGATAGTTTCGATTTTATAATCCTGCACCAATTGCGCAAAGGTTTTCTGAAAGTACTTTAGTTCGTGGGCAGTAGCGGCTTTTTGCAAGCTCAGTTTGCGGGTACGACAATCGGGAAGCAGAAACATATCATTTTCCAGGTTGACCAAGGCAATATTTGCATCATTCCCCGCCAGTTCTACACCACATACACGCATTGCAAAGCTCCACTTTAAATATCAGCGTAGAGTATATCGGATTTAGCGGCGGTGCGGGGTGGTTTTTATACGTGGGTTGAATAGTATTTAGTGTTTTAGGACAAAGGCTTGGTCCCTTGCTAGTGAGTTCAAATACTCCGGATAAATATTTCTACCCTCAACACAGAACAAACAGTACATTTAAAATGTAAAGTGAGTAAAACCATCATAGTCAAACCTTTGTTGAGGCTCTTTATTGACTTGCCGAATAGATATTAGAAGGAATTTATGCAACAAATAGGAATTTACGAACAGCTACTCACTCAACTTATCGACCAAAAGTTAGACAGACAAAGGTTTTTTGTTGGCGAGCGCGAACTAAACAGTAACGAAGCATCTGTTTGGCTTTCTCGTTTCTTATCTCAAATTCTGGAATACGCCATTGACGCTGTCCCCTCCGGTGATGATCGGGTCCAACGACAAATAGAATTAGCCAATCAACTATTGTTTTGGTTAAAAGAGCAGCTCCAGGATAGCGATTTAATCGATGATAACCTTCTCAATAGCCAGGGAAAAATTTTAACTGCATTATATGAATTAGAAAACCCGGTATCCTCAAACTTAAAAAGCTATATAAAGGAAATTTTTCCGCTCACAGGCCTAACTCAAAGTGAATTATTTTGTGGTAGCAATGCAGGCCTTTCGCTTGAGTCTGAACTTAAACGTGAAATATTGTCTTCCGATAGAATCTATTGGTTAGTGTCATTTATTAAATGGGCGGGCATACGCATATTTAGGAAAGAACTTGAGGAATTTACCTCAAGTGGCCGTGAACTAAAGATTATCACCACGTCTTACATGGGGGCGACTGACGCAAAGGCCGTTGAGTTTTTAGCGAAGTTGCCAAATACAGAAGTGAAGCTCAGCTATAACACCGAGCGTGAACGACTTCATGCAAAAAGCTATTTATTCCTTCGAAACACCGGCTATCACACAGGCTATATCGGTTCGTCTAACCTTTCCCATTCAGCGTTAACCAGCGGATTGGAGTGGAACTTAAAAATTACGTCACAGGAAATCCCTCATATCATAGAGAAATCCTTAAGCACATTTGAAACTTATTGGGCATCCAGTGATTTTGAGCTATTTAACGACGACGAGATAAGCAGTGCGAAGCTAAAAACCGCATTAACACAGCAACGCGGTGTTCAAGAAAATAAATCTGTGTATTTTTTTGATGTGAAGCCCTTTCCTCACCAACATGACATACTTGAACAGCTGGCTGTTGAACGTAGCATTCACGGGCGCTTCCGCAATTTAGTTGTGGCGGCAACAGGAACCGGTAAAACCCTTATCTCTGCATTTGATTTTGCCAACTTCATAAGAACAAAGCCAGAAGCAAATTTCCTCTTTATTGCTCACCGAGAAGAAATATTGAAACAAGCGCAAACTGCATACCGCGGCGTTTTACGCAATAGTGATTTTGGTGAATTGTGGGTAGGTGGAAATACGCCTTCAAATTATCGCCGTTTATTTGCTTCGGTACAAACTCTCAATAATCAAATCACCGAACTTAACCTGTCTTCAGATTATTACGACTATATCGTTGTCGATGAAGTACACCACATCACCGCCAGTAGTTACCGCGCTATTATCGAGTACTTTTCCCCCTCTGTATTGCTGGGACTCACAGCTACACCAGAGCGCCATGACGGAGGAGATATCCTGGCTGATTTTGGCGGTGTTATCGCTGCTGAGATCCGCCTCCCCGAAGCAATTAATCGGCGTCACCTTTGTCCTTTCCAGTATTTCGGCATTGATGATGACACCGACTTGCGTAGGATTCCGTGGAGTCGAGGGCGTTATGATGTCTCTCAGTTGACCAACGTATATACGAGCAACCAATCTCGCAGTAATAAAATAATATTTAGCCTACAAGAAATTATCACCGACCTCAGTAAGATGAAAGCGCTTGCCTTTTGCGTTAGCAAAGAACATGCAAAGTACATGAGCACGCAATTTCTTTTAAAGGGCATTAGTGCTGACGTTTTAACCAGCGAAAATAGTCATGAACGCCAGCAAAAACAGCAAGCCATACGTTCCGGCTCCATTAATATTTTATGTGTAGTAGATATTTTCAATGAAGGCGTAGATATACCCGAAGTAGATACCTTACTTTTTTTAAGGCCAACAGAAAGTTTGACCATTTTTTTGCAACAGCTGGGGCGCGGCTTACGTTTGGCTAATGGTAAAGAATGCTGCACTGTTCTAGATTTTGTTGGAAATTCAAGACCAGAATATGACTTTGCCAACAAGTTTAGAGCCCTCGTTGGAAAGAGCAATCGCGCCATAAGCGAGGAGATAAAAGAGGGCTTCCCACATGTACCTTTAGGTTGTCGTATAGAAATGACTAAGCGAACACAAGAATTGATACTGAGCAACATTCGCCAGGCTAGTCTCACTCAGCGACGATTAATAACCATGATCAGGCAGTTTCCCGAACATACAACATTGCCCTTAACGTTGACAAATTTCCTATCGCAACACCCGGATTTGGATTTGAACGAACTATACAAGCGTGGCTGCTGGACAGATTTAGTTCTGCAGTCGCGTAACCAAAGTAACACAAATTCGCCAGGTAAAGATTATTTTAAAATGCTGAGAAAGGCGATACATACTCGGATTCTTACCTGTGATGATTTTGCCTATTTATGTTTCGTTAAACAGCTATGCGAAAACCATTTTAAGATAGAAGATAGCAGTCATCGATATGCTCTGATGTGCCACTATGACTTTTGGCAGAAAACCGGACCGGAATGCGGTTTTGAGTCAATAGAGCAAAGCCTTGGCCAACTAAATAAAATTGATATCAAAACAGAATTGACAGATGTAATTTGCTGGCAAATACAGCAAACAAAACATCAACAACTAAATATGGAGAATCTACCAAACGTACCACTAAAGCTTCACGCTCGGTATAACCGGGAGCAGATCCTGGTTGCCTTTGGCGCGATTACATTTGAACGCCAGCCACCGGCTCGTGAAGGCGTGTTTGTTATTACACGCGACAACATAGAGTTAATGTTCGTAACTTTGAACAAAAATGAAAAGCATTTCTCGCCAACCACTATGTATCACGATTACGCCATCAGCGAACACTTGTTTCATTGGCAATCTCAAAATAGCGCAAGACCCGATCGTGGAAAAGGTTACGAATATATAAACCATAAAAAAACTGGCAAGCGTCTATTTTTATTTGTAAGAGAGCAAACAAAAGACCAATACGGACGAACAATGGGCTTCGTAAACTTCGGTGAAGTTGAGTATGCTTCGCATACTGGATCCCAACCAATGAATATTAGTTGGAAGTTAAAAACTCCGATGCCCAGCTTCATGTGGCAACATACCGCAAAGCTAGCTGTGGGTTAATCCTTGGGGAAAATGCCGCACCCGATAGGATTACTCGGCGCGTCCTGCGCCTCGCCCTCCGGGCCGCGCTAAAGCGCGTTCAAAATCGCTCCCGGCGATTTTGTCGAACGAAGCTTCTCATCCACGGAATACAACAGATACAAAAAAACCAGCACAAGGCTGGTTTGTTGGTATCTGGCGCACCCGATAGGATTCGAACCTATGACCTTTGCCTCCGGAGGGCAACGCTCTATCCAGCTGAGCTACGGGTGCGTAACAGAATGCTAATGCTGAATTAACCCGATGTAAGTTACCAGCCTTTAGCGGGAGCGTTATAATACTGATGCATTGGGCTGGCTTCAACCTATTTGTGTGTAAGTGTTTATATATAATGCAAATCAACAATCCACACACTTTTTATAGGTATTTGTTGCCTAAATGTTGTTCGCAATAATTAAACCGCTATAATCAGGCGATTATCATTACATAAGACCGTAGCCTGGAGACAGACGTGAAAGTAAAAGCAGTGTTAGGTGTAGCTTTGTTTGCGCTGGGAATGAGCACCACATTCGCGCAAGAAATGTCCAACGAAGAAATCGTTGAACGTATTAAACCTTATGGGTCTTTGCATGTTGCGGGCGCAGCCGCCGCTGACGCGGGCGCATCTGCGGCGCGTTCGGGCGAAGATGTGTACAACAGTGCCTGTGTTGCTTGCCACGGCTCGGGAGTACTGGGCGCACCTCGTTTGCACAATGGCGCCGACTGGCAACCCCGTTTAGATGAAAAAGGCCTGGATGGCGTGTGGCAAAACGCATTAAGCGGCATCAATGCCATGCCCCCCCGTGGTACCTGTTCAAACTGTAGCGACGATGAAATTAAAGCCGCCATTGAGTACATGATCGAAGGGATTTAACGCAGTTCATCCCTACTCAGAAGCAGTTTTTCGAATGCTGTTTCTGAGTATTAAACACCATACCAAAATACACATACTCTGCATTTAATGTAAATGTAGCCGCAAAAAGTGGCGTTTTTCGTACAAATCGGTTAATTTAGCTTCGGATAACAGTACAATAATAAAACGGCAAATACGATGTCTTCAGGGTCGACGCAAAATGAGCTGTCAGAAGAAGAGCTCAGGGAGCTGATTCCACAGCTTCAGCAACTTACGGAAAAGTACAAACGTTCAGAGCGCGTGCAAAAGGCGCTGTTTGATATTTCCGAATTAGCCAGCTCGGTAAGTAACCTTAGCCGATTATATCCCGCTATTCATGAAATTATCGCCGATTTCATGAACGCAGATAATTTCTTCGTGGCCTTCTATGAAAAAGAAGCCAACATCATCAATTTTGCCTATTTCGTCGACGAATTCGATGAGCAAACTATCAAGCAAATACCAGCCGAAACACTCATGGACGGTATCACTGGTCATATTCTGCGCACCGGTTCCCACGTTGTACTACAAGGCAAAGACAGTGAATCTTTCACCGCTCGCACTGGCGCTAAAATGGTAGGAGCCGTGCCTCACCACTTTCTCGGTGTACCGCTAAAACGTGGCTCGCAGGTGATCGGCGCCATGGTGGTACAAACTTACGATGAATCGGTTTCTTATTCTGAAGAAGATTTAGAAGTACTATTGTTTGTATCACACCACATTGTGACAACAGTAGACCGGGTGAAAAGTCGAGAGCTAACCGAGAAAACGATTAGAGATCGTACCCGCCAATTGCGCAAAATTAATGATGAATTGCAGGAAGAAATACTCGAACGCCAAAAAATTGAAACCTTGCAACATGCGCTTTATGAAATTTCAGAATTAGCTGCAAACCTCGAAGGTAATATGGATGCCTTCTACGCGACTATTCACAAAATTCTCGCCCGCTTAATTAGTGCGCCAAACTGCTACATTGCCACCTTGGACGACAGTAAGGAGTACATTGACTTTCCTTACTTTAACGACACTAAGGACGACTTTATCGAGCGTCGACCGCTGAGCCTGGGCCTAACAGAATTTGTACTGCGCACTGGGCAAACCGAACTTATTAACCCTCCTCGGGTACTGGAACTTGCTGAAACAGGCCAGCTTGACGTAAGTGTCGCGCAGGATATGTTAGCAAGTGCTAACTCTTGGTTGGGTTCACCACTGATGGTAGATGGAGAGGTTTACGGCGTTATTGCGGTACAAACTTACGGCAAAATGGCAAAGTACACGTCGAAAGATTTAGAGCTGTTGCGCTTTGTGTCTCATCACATAGCCACTGCTATGGAGCGCAAGCGCAATACCGAAGCAATTCACCAGTACAACATACAGCTGGAGCAACGGGTAAAGGAGCGTACAAAAGAACTCGATAGAATTAACTTCTATTTGAAAAAACAAATAGAAGAAAGAAAGGAAATTGAGCTAAAACTCATTCACGATGCGCACCACGACAGCCTCACAGACTTGCCCAACCGGGCCATGTTCACCAGTCGTCTTGAACTGGCCATTGCCAACAAGCATCGTCACCCGAAAAACCTCTTCGCGGTGCTGTTTATCGATTTAGACCGTTTTAAGAATATCAATGACACCTTAGGCCATCACGCCGGTGATGAATTTTTAGTGGAAGTCTCACGCCGAATCGGTTTGTGCATTCGCGGCCACGATTTACTGGCGCGGTTAGGTGGTGACGAGTTTGTGGTGTTGCTGGACAATTTCGAAGATTCCGAAGACGTCGAAGACGTGGCTTTCCGTATTATTCAGGCCATTTCAGAGCCCTTTGTGTTAGATGGGAAGAATATGTATTCCGGTGCAAGTATTGGTATTGCACACTTGGAAACCTACTATCGCAGTGCCGACGAAGTACTACGCGATGCTGATGCCGCCATGTATCAGGCAAAAACCCTGGGCCGCGGCCGCTTTGTTATGTTCGACAAGTCTATGCGCGACAGACTGTTAGAGGAACTCGAACTGGAAAACGAATTCCGCCGTGCGTTAAAAGACGAGGAGTTTGAGTGCTTTTTACAGCCCGTAATGGATTTGCGGGAAAAAGACAGTCTTTATCACGAACTGTATTTACGGTGGGTAGATCCAACCCACGGCAAAGTGAACCGCGCACAATTCAGACAAATAGCCGAGCAAAGTGGCTTAACTCTTGAGCTTGATTTATTTCAGCTTCACAGGGCGTGTGAAATTGTAAAAGCTCAAAAGGGCCAGGGCGAAATCAAAAAAATTGCGGTGAATGTGTCGATTAACCATCTGTTGCAGGCGTCACTGGTCACGCGGATATTGGATGTTATTCAAACTCACAACGTGGCGCCCAAATCGCTGGTTTTTGAATTTGACGAAAACGATTTAAACCGACGTTCACAAGTTATACTGCCAGCCATTAAAAAATTGAAACGGGCGGGAATAACGCTGGTACTCGACAACTTTGGAAGTGGGCTGGCATCGTTGAGCTACTTGTTTGCCTATCCGTTCGACTTCATCAAAGTTGACCACAGATTCATTAAATCCTTGCCCCGATCACAACGAAATCTTAAGTTAATTCAGTCTGTTATGTTGATTTCTGATCATCTGAAGTTTGATGTAATTGCCGAAGGTGTAGATGCCACGGCCCAACTCGATGCGCTCAACGAAATCGATTGCCACTACGGGCAGGGAAAAGTACTGAGCGAGCCCAGGTCATTGACCTACAGAAAGATGGCGTGATCAGGATTTCCCAAGCATTGCTTTGAGACTTGCTAACCCAGCCTCATTGGTTTTTTTGCGCTGTTCTGCTGAAGGTTTGGCTTTTTTCTCGTCCCATTCCACATCGTCTACCGGCAACTCAAACAAAAACCTGCTGGGTTCAGGGGTTATCACTTCCCCAAACTGACGACGTTCTTTCGCCAAACTGAAAACAAGCTCCCGTTGGGCACGGGTAATTCCCACATAAGCTAACCGGCGCTCTTCGTCCACGTTACCTTCATCAATGCTGCTCTGATGGGGTAACAACCCCTCTTCCATACCAACTAGGTACACAATGGGGAATTCCAAGCCTTTCGAAGCGTGTAATGTCATCAGTTGAACCTGATCCGCCTCGCCATCTTCTTCAGCCCGTTCCATCATGTCACGCAGAATCAACCGGTTTACCACTTCCTGCATGGTCATTGGCGCATCCAAATCGGTACCTTCGAGCATATCCGTTACCCAGCCGAACAAGGTACTCACGTTGGCCATAGCCATTTCCGCGGCCTTGGGGCTGGGGCTGTGCTCGTAAAGATATTCTTCGTATTGCATGGAGCGGATCATGTCTCTGAGAACCGCTTTGCTATCGCCGCGAGTGACATTGTCTGCGGTTTCCACTACCCAACGGCCAAAACCTGCTACTCTTTGGTACGCCGATTCCGGCAAAACACCGGATAGCCCGGAGTGCGTGGCAGCAGCAAACAACGACACCCGTAATTCATTGGCAAAATTGCCCAGTTTTTCCAGTGTGGCGCGGCCAATTCCCCGGCCGGGAGTATTAACCACGCGCAAAAAGGCGTTGTCGTCATCTTGGTTTACCAGCAAGCGCAAGTACGCCATGATGTCTTTTACCTCGGCACGGCCAAAGAACGACATGCCACCGTTAATGCGATAGGGAATACGGTTACTCATGAGCAGCTTTTCAAACAAGCGGCTTTGATGGTTGCCCCGATACAAGATTGCATAGTCTTTATAGTTGGTTCTATTCATGAACTTGTGGGCAATAAGTTCAGCCACTACCCGCTCGGCTTCATGCTCTTCATTTTTAGCCGTAATGACCCGCAAGGGTTCACCGTATCCCATTTCGGAAAACAGGGTTTTGTCGAACAAGTGAGGGTTATTTTGAATAAGAATATTCGCACAATGCAAAATTCGCCCGGAAGAGCGATAGTTCTGCTGCAATTTAATCACGTTAAGGCGGGGGAAATCCCGCTGGAGTAAATGCAAATTTTGCGGTCTGGCACCCCGCCAAGAATAGATTGACTGATCATCATCACCTACCACAGTAAATCTGGCACGCTCACCCACGAGCAACTTAACCAACTCATACTGACTGGTATTGGTATCCTGATATTCGTCCACTAGCAAATAACGTATTTTGCTTTGCCACTTCAAGCGTACTGCTTCATTGGTTTTAAGCAGTAATGTAGGCAATAAAATAAGATCGTCAAAATCAAGGGCATTGTAAGCTCTTAAATGATTCTGGTACTGCCGGTACACTTCAGCAAAATCTCGTTCACCAGAACTGGTTGCGCTTTTACTCAAGGTATCAGGCAAGAGTAAATCGTTCTTCCAGTTAGAAATGCAATTCTGCAACAACTGAATTTGTTCTTTATCGCCGTCTATCGTGTCAGCAGTAAGATCATTTAACAATGCCACTGAGTCTTTGTCGTCGAACAAAGAGAACCCCGGTTTTAAACCCAACTCTTTGATATGAGCTTTGATAATGGTTAAACCTAACGTGTGAAAGGTACACACTTTAAGGCCTCTGGCTTCTTTTTTCCCCAGCGTTTGCCCTACCCGCTCTTTCATTTCCCTGGCCGCTTTGTTCGTGAAAGTCACCGCCGCAATTTGCCTTGCTGGCATATCACACTCTCGAACCAGGTAAGCAATTTTATTGGTTATGACACGGGTTTTACCACTACCTGCGCCAGCGAGAACTAAACAGGGACCGGAAACGTATGTCACAGCAGATTGTTGTGCATCATTTAATTTCATAAGCTGCGGGAAATGTTAAACGGGTTTGATGAAAGACGGTTTTCGTTGCATGTACTTCTTATCTATTTACAATACCAAGCAACCTGTCGCGATGACGTGCATTATAAAGGAAATACCATGCTTGATCCGAAAAAACTCGAAGAAATCGCCAAACAAATTTCCGAGGCGGTACCTCCCGGCGTACGGTCAATGGCCGAAGGCGCCGAAACACGCGTGAAACAAGTGTTACAGTCACAGTTGAGTAAACTCGATTTAGTAACCCGCGAAGAATTCGACATTCAAAGCCAAGTGCTGATCCGTACCCGGGAAAAACTCGAGGCAATGGAAGCGCGCATTACTGCGCTTGAAGCACAGTTGGAAGAAAATAAGTAGACATTTACACTCTGTAAACTTATTTACTGCCAAACACAGGTTGTGTGTTTACACCGCTGACAGCGCAACTCTGTCGACGAGCAAACCAACAGCTATCACCAGCCCTACATAGTGGTTGTCCAAAAAGGCTTTGAAACATGCCATACGGTCTCTTTTCCGCGTTGCATAGGCCTGAAAGAAAAACAACAGCGCCGACGCTACGATGCTCAAGTACACAGGCCAGCCGTAATTCATCATATAGGCGATGGCTGTAAGCAGTAATAACGTGAATAGCTGCAGAATACCGATAATGGTTCTGTCGCGTTGTCCAAACAAAATGGCAGACGATTTAATGCCCACTTTTAAATCGTCATCTCTGTCCACCATGGCGTAGTAAGTATCGTATGCAATGGTCCAAGCCAGGTTGGCTATAAACAGCAACCAGCCCACCAGTGGCACACTGCCATTCACAGCGGCAAAAGCCATGGGGATAGCCCAGCCAAAGGCTGCACCAAGAACGGCCTGAGGCATATGAGTATAACGTTTCATAAACGGGTAGCACGCTGCCAGTGCCAAAGCCACTACCGACAACGCAATGGTTTGCCAGTTGAGTGTAAGCACAAGCACAAAGGAAATCAGCACTAAGAACGCAAAGAGTTGAAGCGCTTCTTTTTCGGATACAGCGCCACTTACCAGGGGGCGCTGCGCTGTTCGCTTCACGCTACCGTCGACTTTTCTGTCGGCATAATCGTTAATAATACAGCCGGCCGAGCGCATCAGCACTACACCTGCAATAAACACAGCCGAGACCCACAAATCAGGCACACCGTCGGCCGCAATTACCAGCGCCCACACGGTGGGCCATAACAATAGGTAGATCCCAATAGGTTTGTCCAGCCTGGTAAGTTGCACATAGGCAGGCCAGTTGGAAAATGACAACGCCAGCGACATGATTAAACCCCGAAGTTAGTACAAAGGTGACGCAGGTAAGAATACCTCAGCCACCAGCATGGTGTAAGACTGAAAAGAAAAACACGAGCGACGGCCCCAGAGAACGGGCGCCTCTGGCGTTGATAAAGGGGGAAGCGACACCCGGCACACTTCAAATTCACCGCGTACAAAGCGACTGTCATTGAACAAGCGCTTGCCCAGTGGCTCGGTACCTAAATTTTTGAACTCTGCGTTCACCAACGCCTCAGGCAATATACTTCGGGCGAACACCCAGGGCGTGACACCGTCTTTTAATAGCACTTCTCGTACCTGATAATGATCCGGAGAGCCCCTTAACCCCTGCCTTTCATTGCGGTGAAGCGGCACTTTGCCCTCGCCTACTACCTGTAGTGAAAAAGCGGGGACATTTGCCTGCACACGCTCAGTGAGCGACCCGGTATCCAGTAGCCAGGACGCCACTGTCTGAGACATACTTGTAATTGACGTCGGCGTTTGCCACGTTGTGTTCAACCCCACGGGAAATTGAAGATTTACATCCAAAGGCTAATACACCTTAAAAAAACAGAGCCGTATCTTATCATTGGTATTGTAAAAGGCTCAAAAACGTGTTCATACATACCCTTAAAGCCTGATTTTTCCGTGTTTATTTTATGGTGTTTGCTAAACTCTACAATCATCCCAGTGTTTATTTTTATTGCCTTCACTTGCGTGGTTTTATGAAAAAGTCATCCTTACACATTGTCGCCCTTTTTACGCTACTAAGCAGTGCGTTTAATTTCCACGCTCAAGCACAAGAGCCGCCCAATTTCGCCTACCTTGGGTTGGAGCCAGACATCATTACCAATTTCGTCGGGCCTTCTGCCAAGAAGATTGGTTACGTTCGCGTAACCGTTGAGTTAATGATAGACAGCGTCGATGTATTGGAAATAGCGGAACACCACATGCCTCTGCTTCGAGCGACCACTATCGAAATCTTCGGTCAGCAACCAGAAGACAAAGTGAAATCCTTAACCGGCCGCGAAGAAATAAGACTAGCTATTCTTAAAGCGCTACAAGACCACATGCGTAAAGAAACCGGCGCAACCATTGTCAAAGACGTTATTTTTACCAAATATCTGTATCACGGCTAAGTCTGTTTCCTGCGGCTATCACCCAATGCCAACAACGCCGCCAAGGCACAACCACTAATGAGGCCAACAGTATGAGCGGTATTGGCCATATTTACCCACAGTACATCGGTATAGCCTAACACCAGCCACACTAGCATGAAGCCGACAATTGACCGGGGCATGGAAAGCCCCCAAGTCGGCTTTAACCACCCCAACCACCATACGAAGCCCAACACGGCGTATACCACTCCTGACAACCCGCCGAATGCAGGGCCGCTTACCAAAGCCTGAGCGACATTAGACGCTACCGCCGATATAGAAAACACCAACAGAATCATGCTAAACCCCAGGACCCGCTCGATTTGGCCGCCTATCATGCTCCACCACAACAAATTGAAGATAAAATGCAGAGCGCTGAAATGCAGAAAGGCAGGGGTGATCAAGCGCCAATATTCGTGTGAAGACAAAACCTCGTTTAAGGGAAGCATGCGAAGCGAACTGCCTAGCACGTCGAAAAAGCCCAAGTAAGACAGCACAAAAACTGCCGTACAGATAAACAATATAACAGCAGTAAATGGGGCTGTTTTTGCCCAATTTACTAAATTCGCGACACTCAGATTACTGGGTTTTCCAGGGTGTAAATCAACATGCTCACCCGATTGCCAAGCTGCTTGCTGATATTTTGGATCCCCCGGATGCTTGAGGAATGCCTCGCAAATAGGCAACGCCAGTTCTACATCGGAAGCGTTCTGCAGTACAACCACATAGTCGTCGTTGTCGGGATGAGGCTGTACATGGGCCGGAAGCGACTGGCTGGTAAGATAGTTAGCGAGAAGATGGGCATACCCCTCACTACTGATTGCAATTAGCGGTTTACTCACGCTTGATCTGTCACCACGGTATAATTGAGTTTCCAGGCTTCGAAGCCGCCATCCATACTGAACACCCTGTTGTAACCTTGGTTGGCAATCACGTTAGCGGCTTGTTGGCTGCTCACACCGTGATAGCACACCACCAGTACGGGTGTATCTTTGTCTGTTTCGTCGAGGAATTCAGCAAAATTATCGTTATTTAAATTAAGCGCATCAGGCATATGGCCGTTGGCGAAGGATTGCGGATCGCGAATATCTACTACCGCAAACGTGTCGAGTTTCTCCGCGGCGTCTTGGATACTGATATGCTGAAATGCTGACATGTTTATTACCAATTTAGAATGACTTTTCCGGATTCCCCTGAACCCATGGTATCGAAGCCTTTTTGGAAGTCTTCAATGGAGAACTGGTGGGTGATAACAGGCGATAAATCCAGACCACTTTGTATCAGACTGGCCATTTTATACCAGGTTTCAAACATTTCCCGACCGTAAATACCTTTAATAGTAAGCCCTTTGAAAATTACCTGATTCCAGTCAACCGCCACATCGGTTGGCGGTATACCAAGCATAGCAACCTTTCCACCATTATTCATCTTGTCGAGCATATCGCGGAACGCTACGGGCACGCCAGACATTTCCAGCCCAACATCAAAGCCTTCTGTCATCCCCAGTTCTTTCATAACATCACTCAATGATGTTGTTGCCACGTTTACGGCTCGGCTTGCACCCATTTTCTCGGCAAGTTTTAAGCGATAAGGGTTAATATCAGTTATCACAACATGTCTGGCACCGACGTGTTTTGCAACGGCTACGGCCATAATGCCTATGGGGCCAGCACCAGTAATTAACACATCTTCACCAACTAAATCGAAAGACAATGCCGTATGCACAGCGTTGCCGAATGGATCGAATATGGCCGCCAAATCATCGGAGATATTATCCGGAATTTTAAATGCGTTAAACGCAGGAATAACCAGGTATTCAGCAAAGGCACCTGGGCGGTTAACCCCCACCCCTTCGGTATTGCGACACAGGTGACGGCGTCCGGCGCGGCAGTTTCGGCAGTGGCCACAAGTGATATGTCCTTCCCCGGAAACCCGGTCGCCAAGGGCAAACCCGGCAACTTCCTGACCCATTCCAACCACTTCACCCACGTATTCGTGACCTACAACCATAGGAACAGGAACCGTTTTCTGCGACCATTCATCCCAATTATAGATATGCATGTCGGTGCCACAAATGGCCGTTTTGCGAATTTTGATGAGTAAGTCGTTGTGGCCCACTTCGGGTTTTGCTGTGTCCTGCAGCCAAATACCTTTTTCGCGCTGCGCTTTTACCAGTGACTTCATTGAATAACTCCCAGGGATTGACCAACTTCAATAAATGCATCAACGGCTTTATCGACATGCTCAAGTGTGTGACCGGCAGACATTTGCGTACGAATACGGGCCTGGCCCTTAGGCACCACAGGATAAGAAAAACCAATAACGTAGATGCCTTTTTCCAGCAGTTTATCTGCCATTTCGCTTGCCAGGCGAGCATCGCCAAGCATCACTGGAATAATGGGGTGATCTTTGCCTGCCAGTGTAAAACCCGCCGCTTCCATTCTGCTGCGGAAATGCGCTGCATTGCGCCACAGCGTTGCCCGTAAATCATGACCGTCGGCCATCATATCAAACACTTTAAGCGAAGCAGATACAATAGGCGGTGCCACAGAGTTTGAAAACAAATAAGGTCGGGAACGCTGACGCAACCACTCTACCACTTCCTTTTTACCCGACGTATAACCGCCGGATGCACCACCCAATGCCTTTCCAAGGGTACCAGTGATAATATCCACGCGCCCCATCACGTCACAGTATTCATGGCTTCCACGGCCATTTTCACCCAAAAAGCCTGTGGCATGGCAATCGTCAACCATTACCATGGCGTCGTATTTTTCAGCCAAATCGCACACTCCTTTCAGGTTTGCGATAACGCCGTCCATTGAGAATACGCCGTCAGTGGCGATTATTTTAAACCGCGCACCATCGGCAACCGCTTGTTGCAACTGTGACTCTAAGGCGGCCATATCGTTATTGGCATATCGATAACGCTTGGCTTTGCTCAAGCGCACGCCGTCAATAATGCTGGCGTGATTCAGCGCATCTGAAATAATGGCATCTTCCGGGCCGAGAAGGGTTTCGAATAACCCGCCATTAGCATCGAAACAAGACGGATAGAGAATAGTGTCTTCTGTACCCAAAAAGTGACTAATTTTTGCTTCAAGCTGCTTGTGAATATCTTGCGTGCCGCAAATAAATCGCACCGACGCCATGCCAAAGCCATGGGAATCTAAACCGGCTTTCGCTGCAGCGATAAGATCGTCGTGATTGGCTAACCCCAAATAATTATTGGCGCAAAAATTAATGACATCGGCCCCCGAACCAACGGCAATATCTGCCTGCTGTTGAGAGGTAATAACCCGCTCGCTTTTGTACAAACCTTCCTGCTTGACTGTATCAATTTGCCCGCGCAGGTGCGCAATGAATAATTCCGACATCTATTTCTCCGCCATAGAAAACGCGTATTTTAATGAATAGGGTTTGATGGGTATACTGTTTAACGAGTATGAACGCAAAGCGTTTTCCACTGAGTGTAAATAATTAACCACAGCCGGTAAACCCGGACACAGCTAAAACTCAAACTGATGCTGAGTCAATGAACTTTTAACGGTATCACTCATTTGCCAACACCCGTTCACGACATGTTCTTCCAGCCGTTTCCACAGGTCAACTTCGGGTATGGGAGCACTGATGAGGTACCCCTGGGCCTGGTGGCAGTGAAAAGCCCCTAGCTGGGCCAACTGTTCGGGCGTTTCAACGCCCTCAGCAATCACCGTTCTGCCTAAGCTGCGCACCAGAGAAATAGTAGACTGGACAATATTTTTATCATCGGCGTTGTCCAACATACCGCAGATAAAACTCTGGTCGATTTTGATGTAATCCACCGGCAGCGACTTTAAGTAACTCAGCGAAGAATAGCCCGTGCCAAAGTCGTCGATAGCGACCAAACACCCCATGTCTTGCAGCGCCTTGCACACGTCGATCGCAGAGTTGATGTCAGACACCAACGCCGTTTCGGTAAGCTCCAGCTCGACTTTTTCAGGAGCCAGTTCATAAAGCGACAATTGCTGGCTCAGAAAATGGGGCAACGTTGGATCCGAGAACTGCGCGGCCGACACATTGATGGCCATCTTTACATTGGGGTAACCATTGGTGCTCAGCTCGTTTAAAATACGCAATGAGCGAGTCATTACCCAGTAATCCAGTTCCATCATAAATGGCGTACTTTCGAGCAGCGGAATGAACTCTCCGGGCGCGATAACACCTTTTACCGGATGCCGCCAGCGGATTAGGGCTTCAAACCCTTCAACCTTATTGGTTTGAATATCAATTTGTGGTTGCAGCGCCAGACTAAACTGATTCTCCCTCAACGCCACCCGAGCTTCCCGCTCTAATTCAACTTTGCGCATCACCTTCACATTCATAGAAGCGTCGTAAAGCCTGAACGCCGCACCTTTCTGAGCTTTGGCTTCGTACATGGCAATATCAGCGTGTCGCAGCAGTTCAACAGCCTTAATATCCGGCTGGTTAGTCATGGCAACACCCACACTGGTAGAGATATAAAAGGGCATACTGGCTATCTGAATGGGCCGGTTGAACACATCAATAAGTGACTGCGCCACACTTTCTACTTGAGATTTATCTTTTGCGTCGTCCAGCAACACCACAAACTCGTCGCCGCCAAACCGGGCTACGACATGTTTGTCACCCACCGCCCGCACAATGCGCTCAGCAGCAGCAGATAGCAATTGGTCGCCGACGTCATGACCATGGCTGTCGTTTACCTTTTTAAAATCGTCCAAATCTAAAAAAAGCACCGCCGCCAACCCGCTGTTTTTGGTGGCAACAGCAATTTGCTTTTCTATTTGAAATGTCATCATTGTGCGGTTTGGCAAGCCTGTGAGGCCATCAAACATAGACATATTTTCCAACTGCGCATTCGACGCTGCCAGTTTGGAATCCTGTTCTTCCAGCCGCTTTGCCACATTTCTCGCCGTTTCCTCCAGCAAATCCAGTTCGTCGGGAAAGGTTTTGTCTTTCCACAAGCGATGCCGGCCGTTAATAAGCGAAAATTCGTGATAGCGGTGCTCCGCCAGCAATGGCAATTGTTCTGATAACTGGATGAGTTTACGGCGATACTGTTGAATGAGTATAAGCAGAATAATGGTAAACAGCAGGAAGATACTCACTGCCGTGCCAATGACCATATTCTGATATTCCTCAACGGATGCAATACGCTCGGAGATATCCCGAACGAATAGTATGGCGTAATTAGTGCTTCCCGTTGTAGACATGGGCAGCAAACTTATCATCAAATCCCGTTTGTCCTGCCGCAGTAACGCACCACTCTCTACCATATCCCGGGTAGTGGTATACCCGGGAATTTTAGCTAAAAGACTATTCAGCAGATTGGCGTTGGTTTCAGATAAGCGGCTAACAATATTAAAGGCAATACCGTTGTCGTTTTCTACGCTCTCTACAACAGCAATTTTATATGCACTGGAAAACTGTGACAACGCCGCCAGTAATTCAGCGAAGTTTGAGCTAAGCACAAGTACAGCTACTCGTTGTCCGTCGATCATGATGGGCGCAGACAAATAGCGATAGCAACTGCCCGAACAACGCAAGTTGTCCTGAGGACGCATAGTGTCTCGGGTTAGGGATTCCATATTCGGCACAAAGGACGGCATACTGCCAGTTTCTCCCATGAGCAATTCCCCATCTGGACCAAACAACCACATATCGCTGATCTGTAAACTTACTGACAAGGCGTCTTTGGATTCTTGCAACGCCATGGCCAGTTCATCTTCGGACAAGGTTTCCGTTTTTCCCCACCGGGAGAAGGTTTCTACCCATACCAGTAACCGAACGGTCAGCAGTTCTTCCATCAGGGCGAGCTGGCGTTGATTTTTAGACTGAAAGTCCTTGTGTTGTTGTTCGATACTGATTTGCGACTGGGCAATAAGCATCGCAGCAATGGCAATGGTGGCGGTTAACATCATTGCCGACACAACTGTGAGTAACTTGGTAGTAACCGATACGCTTACTTTCATATTAGAACCAATACATAGCCTGCACTGCCCACATCCGCCAGTTTCTGTCGGTATTCGGACGGTTTAGCGAACTCGGTATACTGGTTAAGCGACCCGCTCCATTTACCCAATGATGCTCAACCTGAACCCGCCAATTTGGCTCAGGATCCCACTGAAAGCCCAGGGTGGTAGATTTCATAAAGCCGAAATAGTTTGGTATTACGCCGCCACTTCTTGCCTCCAGAGCATTGCCATTGCGGTCGTCGCGGTCGGCAAAGAAGAGGTCATATCTTAGCACTGCGCTATACTTTGAATTAAACATGTAACGCAACTGCCCGTATCCCCCTTCACCGTGTTGATCGACGTAGTAGTCGGGAGAGTAACCACCAAAATCCCGCTTGTGGTTGCGTTGTAACTCGGTGGTAAATTCCCAGTTCTCAGAAAAATACACGGCGGAAATCGTGTAAAGCTGTACCGAACGCCCGCCATCTACCAAGGTTTCGATTGGTGAAGCATTGTAGGAAAAGTCAGAATCCAGCCAACTCGCGCCAACCTGCCAATTGAGTGACGGCGGTTGCCAAAATACGCTCACTTGATGAACAAAATCTTGCTCTACATCGCCCTGAGTAAACTGACCAAGGAGGGCTTTGGTTAAATAATTGCTCAGTGGCGCCTTGCCGTAACTCCAGTTAAAGCGAATACTACCGCTGTCTGCAGGTCGGCTGAACTGCAGCAAAATACCGTCACTACCCAAAGCGATATCTCTAAAGTTATCAAAGTAAATAGATTGAGGTAGCACCACCGTCGACCGGGTTTGAGGCACATCACGGGTAGCAGAATACAGCCAATGAGGACTTTTAAAACGACCGAGATGAGCGTGAACATTCCAGCTCCCTAACTCTGGCAGTGTCCAGTCTACAAATAAATAGTCGATACGCTCTCCCTGTTCATAGCGGTTGCCGCCGTCGAGATACACGGCTTGCCCCACAATTGCTAGCGAGGAATTAATATCGTATCGCATATTGATACCGATTTCCGTGAGGTCAAAGTTTACGCTGTTGTTGTCAGTGATAAAATCACCATCAATAGATTGATTTACGCCTTGAGCAATAAACCCATGCCAACTAAATGAGGATTCTGCCAAAGCTGACGAGGTTGAACACAGAAAGAGACTGGACATCAGTATCGCGTTAACATTCATGGTATAACGACCTCGTGAACATTCACAGAAACAGCTTCTTCATAGATGTACCCTATGGCACCTGGGGTACTTGCTACCGCTTGTAAAAGCGCAGACTCTGATCCCACAGCTTCGGGCCTTTCCCCTTGCCCGGAGTAAATAATCTGATTCCAAAGCCGGTCGAGCTGATAGGGAAACATATTTAGCACCTGACGGCAAAACGCCTGATGAGCAGAAGTGTTGGAATCGAGCACAAAGACGGTGATTTTAGACCCGCCGCTCCAGTATTGTTTTCGTGCTGTGAATATTTCTCGCACTTCGGTGCGCATCAACGAAGTAACGTTAACGTCGTTATTCACAACCACTTTTACATTCTGTTGGGCGCTGGCGGCACAAGATACACTAAGAAGGCACCAAGCAACCAGAGCTTGAAGATAATGTACGCTCCATCCTTTTCGGAAAGCTACCCAGGTGAACCTGATCAAATGACACCTCTATCCTTAAAGAAACGTGCCTGTGCGAAAGATCTTTACGTTAAGTGTAGAGAATCAGGCCATTTTTGCTATTAAATCTTTAATGATACTGGCAGAGTAGAGGTTCTAAATTAACTGGTCAACCATTTCCACTACGTCGGCAGTTAAAATTTGCGACATAAGCGTACTTCCTTTGGCTCGGGTCCCCCAGGGTAACGTGTCCCATGATTTTCCGGTCTGCTCAGCAATACACGTATCGTAAACCGACACCACGTTATTGAGATTATTATATGGTCCGGTTCGACGTGGGTTTGAATGTGCATACAGGCCAATCACCGGCGTGCCTGCTGCCGTTGCCATATGAACCGGCCCTGTATCAGGGGCAATAACCAAGGCAGCTTCAGACAACACCGCCAACATTTCCTGCAACGATGTTTTACCTATTAGATCACGAGTTACCGCACTGGTGTGGGCGTTTATGGAGACTGACAACGTCTGGTCAAGGGCACCGGGGCCGCCGGTAAGTACAACAGCATAGCCTTTTTGATGGATGTGGTCAGCCACCTGGGCGTAGCGCTCAGGTAACCAATTGCGCTCAGCTTTACTGGCAGCAGGACTTATCACCACAAAAGGTCCGATTTCCGCTCTCAATTTACTGGCCAAAGCGCTGGCCTCCCGGGGGAGGGGAATATCCCATTGGGGAGTTTGCGAAGGCAAACCCAGAGCATCGCCAAAATCCATAAATCCATCTAAAACGTGCATGCTGCTTGCCGCTTTCACCCTTTTATTGGCAAATATCCAGTGTAGTTCTTTGCTTCTTGCCCAATCAAAACCAATGCGTTCCTTGGCTTTAATTACACGCGAAGCGAGGTTTGCACGTAACGCTACCTGCATCATCAGTAATGTATCAAAGTACTCGCCTTCCAGCGCCTCACGAAGATCTCTTACCGCCTGCTTGCCCTGCTTTTTATCAAACACGACAAACCGCACGCCGGTCATTCCTTTTAGTAACTGATACTCTATTTTACCAATAATCCAAGTAAGCTCAGCCTCTGGCCAATTGGTTTTTATCCGATGAACCAATGCTGCCGCATGGCATACATCGCCTATGGCAGATAACCTCATCAAACAAATCTTTTTCTTCAATACACACCTCTAAAGCTGAAAACTGTGAAATTTTCATTACAATGGCTAATTTACCACAAATACAAGTTACCATGACCATTAAACAGGTTTTCATCAGCCCACGACACCACCTTCTTGTTGATAAGGGTAGATTCCCTGACGTCACGTTATCGTGGTTCTCGCCAGAGTACTGGCATGGTAAAAACGCTGTCACCGGCCAGGCCAAGGGCCGTGGTACAACCCTGTTTGTGCGTGAAGGCGAACACGACCTAGTGCTGCGGCATTATAAGCGCGGCGGGTTACCTGGAAAGATATTGTCAGATCAGTACGTGTTTGCCGGTCTGGAGAACACCCGCCCTGTTAAAGAGTTTCGGTTACTTCACGCTATGGTACAAAAAGGCTTGAATGTTCCACAACCCGTTGCCGTGCACGTAGAACGCCGAGGGTTAATTTATCGCGGTGATTTAATTACTTCATTAATTCCGCAAAGTAGTGATTTACACGCGATGCTGTGTCGCGAACCGCTTTCGGCGCCACTTTGGCACGCCATAGGAAAAGCTGTTGGAAAAATGCAATCTGCCAACGTATTTCACCGCGATCTGAACGCGCGAAATATCATGATAGACAAGCAACACACTATCTGGATTATTGATTTTGACCATTGTGAGTTTCGTGCCAACGGCCCGTGGAAACAGCGAAATGTGGAGCGTTTCCTTCGTTCGTTGAAAAAGGAAAAAGCGAAAGCTGCGACGTTTCACTGGAACAGCGACGACTGGTCTGCTTTTTTAGGCGGCCTGCGCGGGGAATAGCTGTTGATTCCGCCGCGAATGCGGTAGTGTTCAATTAGAAACAAACATAAGAATACACATTATGCACTCTAGAGCAATATATCCTGGCACGTTTGACCCTATTACCAATGGACACGCAGATCTCATCGAGCGAGCATCGCAGATGTTCTCCCATGTTATTGTGGCAATTGCCTCTAATCCCAGTAAAAAACCCCTGTTCACTCTAGACGAACGGGTGGAAATGATCCGCGAAGTGACCCATGCTCTGCCCAATGTCGAAGTAAGAGGATTTACCGGCTTGCTCGCAGCCTTTGCGGATGAAATCAATGCGACCATTCTGATAAGAGGCTTGCGTGCGGTATCCGATTTTGAATACGAGTTTCAGCTTGCCAATATGAATCGCCATTTAAACCCAAAATTAGAAAGTGTTTTTCTCACTCCTGCAGAAGAAAATTCGTTTATCTCTTCCACGTTAGTTAAGGAAGTCGCCCTACACAAAGGCGACGTGGGCGGTTTTTGCCCTCCGGTAGTCGAACGCGCACTGATGAAGCGCTTTCACGGTGATGCCGCGCCTTCAAACTAATTAAATACCGAAGCTCAGCGCTGACATTCGGGGCAAAAAAACGTATTTCTTTGCCCTATTACCACGCTTTTTATTTCTGTATCGCACACCTCACAGGGCTCGCCGCTGCGGCCATAGACCCGAAGATGCTGTGCAAAGTAGCCGGGGCTGCCATCGCTTTGTGCAAAATCTTTCAGTGTGGTTCCGCCTTGGGCAATGGCCTTTTCCAGAACGGTTTTGATTGTTTGGGTAAGCATCTGATAACGCTTTGCACTTACCCGGCCTGCAGCTCGCCTGGGGTCAATGCCCGCCATAAACAAGGCTTCATTGGCGTAGATATTCCCTACCCCCACAACCACGTCGTTATCCATAATGAAGGTTTTTACCGGGCTCTTTTTACCTTTTGCTAACGTGATCAACCGCTGTGGAGTAAAATCGCTTGTAAGGGGTTCTGGCCCCAATTTTGATAATAATGGCAACAGGACGTCATTAGGTTGCCACAAACACGCTCCAAAACGCCTCGGATCGTTGTAGCGCAAACACTTACCGTTGCTAAGTACAATGTCCACGTGATCGTGCTTAACCGGTGGGTGTTGCGCGTCAATCACCCGCAACTTCCCAGACATCCCCAAATGCAAGACAATGTCGCCAATACCGACATTTATCAACAGGTACTTGGCCCGGCGCCGAATGTGCTGAATTGTTCTTCCACACGCTTGTTGCAATGTATCAGGCACCGGCCAGCGCAAACGCACATCGCGCACAATAATATTGGTAATGGTTTGACCTTGCAGCCAGGGGGTGATCCCTAACCGGCTTACCTCAACTTCAGGCAACTCAGGCATGATGTCTCCGATGTGTTATTGATACCAGGGCAATAGAGAGGTAAGTGTTGTGTTACTGAGCTCATACCAGGTATTTTCAACCCTGACGTATGTCACGCCCTCCACGGGATAAAACGCGTACACCTGACCGTCCGATTGCCCTGCTAACCAAACCACAGTCACCAACGGTTCACCAGTGATTCCTATCGGCTCGCCTGTAGACGACAACATACCCTCTCGCCATGCCGTAATTTGCTCTTCTGGCGTAACTTCCATTTCCCCATCAACAGTGATCTGGCGCCATCCACGGCCACTTCTCACCAGCTGGCTTTCTCCTTGCTCTACTTTGAGCACGTGGGCGTTTTCAGGTAACAGCGGCCTGAGAACAGACGGTGATTCGACCGGAAGAAATTTATCTATATTAAATAACGCAATCATAATTAACATGGCGAAGATCACCACGTTATTCATTGCCCGTTGAGACATTAAAGCCATAACCTAACTCACTTTACGGAATAACACTGTTGAAGATGAACTTGGTAAAACAGTAAGTAACAAGATAAACCCAGGCAGGCCTAAACGCAAAAAACCCAGCATAGGCTGGGTTTTCGTGGAGACAAAAGCAAGTTTTATTACTTGATTTTTGCCTCTTTGAACATAACGTGCTTACGCACAACGGGATCGTATTTTTTGATCTCCATTTTGCCAGGCATGTTACGCTTGTTCTTGTCAGTGGTGTAGAAAAACCCAGTACCTGCAGAAGAAACTAATTTAATTTTATCACGCATTGTCGGATTCCTTAGATTTTCTCACCACGGGCACGCATGTCAGTTAATACTGCATCAATGCCTTTTTTGTCTATGATACGCATGCCTTTAGCAGACAGACGCAGCTTAACGAAGCGGTTTTCGCTCTCAACCCAAAAACGGTGAGATTGAAGGTTTGGCAAAAAGCGACGACGAGTCGCATTGCGCGCGTGCGAACGGTTATTACCAACCGCTGGACGCTTACCAGTAACTTGGCATACTCTTGACATTGTATTTGTCTCCAGAACTACAAAACTGTCGCGCCAATCGATCCCACCTAATAAGTCTTCTGGGTCAGTTGACGATATTACGATAAATAAGAGGGCGCATTTTATACAGCAAACACAGGCGAATTTCAATAAAAAAGGCCAAAAAACCTTTTTTACGTCGCAATATTTTTTACTTAACGCTCACTTTTACATGCTTCGGCAGAAAAAAATTCTCTGGCCGCGCACAATCGGGGGCGCATGATAGCACCTAAAATCGTCGGTGTAACGATCTGATCGCAGATCTTTTACCCAAAGATCTGGATCAATCATAAAAAGACGATCTAAGACCGGTATAATCTATCAGTCTTACTGGCCGTTTTAGCATCTGTCCGCCATCCCGGGAAATCGGGATCCAAGGATAAGTGCCTCGTCCTTTCGCCGGCTTCAGGGTAAAAATATCCAGGGGAACTGAAATGTAAAAGCCTTTGGTGAAGCTACCCTCGCCGTACTCTTCAGATGACACGTTAGTAATTGCAGCATAAGCCCCAACGATAATGCCACTGTCGAAGCGCTTGGCGAAATCGATGTTTACGCCTTTGTCCTTTGCCAGAAACTGACCAGCACTTATTGTGAGCAACGTATCCGGTAATATTTCCGGCTCCCAGTACACACTGGCATGGCCGGTTATGGCCTCGTAATCAAGAAAATCGACCTGACTGTCGTAATCCCGTTGTTTCACATAGTTGATATCTACACCAACGGCAATACGACTGTCGACCGGACGCCACAGTATTTCACCACCAACACCGCCGTACATGGTTTCAAGATATCCACCATACCCTTGTACAAACCAATCTTTACTTAAGCTTTCATTCCATTGCAAGAATGCACTGTCTAGCCATACATCATTGCTCACGTATTCCCGCACCCGGGTGCGAACTCGTGGCAAAGTGGAATTTTCCTGATCGGTGGTAAAGTTAAACTTATCAAAATTGTCCAGCACGGTAGCGCGAACGGAAGAGATGAACGAAAGGTTTTCATTTACAGCGTAACCACCGCTTACAATCACACCGGTTTGATAAAGATAAAATGCTTCCGGATTCCCGAACGTCTGGGTGTAGAAGAAATCCATGCCATAGAAAAAGCCACTGGTTTTGGCGGGGTCATAGGGGGCTAGCACATCGTCGTCCGGAGCCTGACGATAGTATGTCTTATCTATTTCCGCTTCAATATCTTCGTATTTCGCCGCAACTTTAAACGACGCGGCATCAATTACCGTATCCACCATAGGCGTTCTGCCAGCATTTTCCACAATGTGATACCGGCTCACCGAATCCGGTAACTCGGAGGCAATAATGCGACCAATTCGCTGAGTCGCCTCGTCTTTATCCCGATAGGCAATCTGATTGCCATAAAATATTGCTCTTTGCTCACTAATATCGGCATCAGACAATACAAAACCGCCATCGTAAGCCAAATCATTATACAAACGCCGCTTGTTTACGTTGGCAATTGCTTCTGGCACTCTGGTGTTCACTATTTCCCGGGGGGGATCATCAAACTTCACCTGTTTGTAGGTGTTCATGTTGAAATGATACGTTACGCCAAAACCAAAGGTATTCCCACGCTGGTAATTAGCTGAAAAATCGAAGCCTTTCCAGCGATATACCGCACCGAAGTTCCAGCGCGTGTCCTGCTGAAGTTCACCAGCCCTGTCACGGGTGTAGTTATTACCCTCATATTCCAATTTAAAGCGCAATGGTTCCCAGGGTGTTTGATATTCCACACCGCCAAAAACCGCCATAGGACCTTTAAAAAATTGCTCGTAATCAATTTTTCCACCACGACCTGAAAACCCTGTCGGTCGCTCGCAATAGCTCTCTTTTAGCTTACAGAACGGACTAGTAATATCGTCAGCGGTCCCCAGGTAGCCCCAACCAAGTCCAAGGTGAAAGTCAAAAGGACCATAGGCTTTAGACGCCGTGACGTATTCACTTTCAAAAAAGCCCGTACCACCGAAATCCCTAAATCCCAAGGATACTTCAGGTAAATAATAACCCTCTTGAAGCAACCTGAATTTAACGTCCAACCCCTTGTCTTTAAGGGTTTGATCGCCACTGAAACTGGGAACATCACTGTACAGACGCGTTCTTACATCAGTGTAGCGCGCCGTGGCCTGCATCCAGTCGAACAATTGCAGATTTACCGACCAAAAGCGGTACTCGTCGTTATCGGTGTAGTTAATGTATAAATCACCAACCTCACCCATGCGAGAGGTTGGGGTTTGAATAAGTCCTGTGCCACCCTGCACCATTTGCGAAGGCTTTACTCCCAGGGATACCACTTCCTGCGCAGCGGCCGACATAATTGCTAGCGCTGCTGTGACTCCCAGTGCACACTGACTTTTGCTAAATCTAAACTTCATGGCAACACCCTGTGTACAGCAAGCTCAACAACGGCCTGGTTTAGTTCATCCACATCGGGCGACAACAACCAGGTAAATAATGGCGCGTAAATCTGACTGCCCGGAATAATCTGAGCATAGGATTTGTTCCAATAAGCAATATTGTGTTTACTAATGTCGCCCTCTGGTGATATCACATAAACGAAGTCAGGATCGGCATAATCGCGCATGGCAATCCCCGATGCATAGTGATATGGAGAGCGAGATGATTGATACTCGTAAGCTCCTGGCGTTTTTACCATGCCAGACATCCACACAACACCAGGCCGGCCCGTAAGCCGCAAAAGATAGTTGCCCTCTTGCAACATCGGGTTTTGCTTTATATCCAGTCTTGCGGCATCGTAATTGACAGAAACCGGTAGTCGCTTGGCCAGCGTCCAACTCTCAACCTGACGACGAAGTGCCGCCAAGGCAATGGCTTTTTCGTCCCTTGGCCTAAGTTCATAGGCCAACGCGTCAATTTGTTTAATAACCGCCTGACGTTTCGCTTCTATTTCAGTAGCATCGGCATTGTAAATAGTACAAGCGGGCCAGTACCAGTCGCCCTTGTCCGCAAACTGACGCAATACGAGTGATAACCGAACCGGATTGAGATAGCGAAACTGCTGCCCGTTCACATCAACATTAATAGCAGCAACCGCATTACTTAAGAAAGTGCACAGAGCAATAAACAAGAATAGCTGTTTCACTTGTTCGCTCCTTTTTGGTCAATCATCCGTTGCGCCCTGCTTAGATAAACCATTATCAGTCGCTCACCCACCGGAGAAACCTGCTGTTCAGATTTCAGTACTTCGCCGGTTTCAACGCTAACCCAGTACCGGTTAACCCAGGACAGATTTGCTTCATAAAACGGCAAAGCGCCAGGGAAAGTAACGTGCTGCTCAATGACATTTACTGCAAAACTATTCCCGAAAATTGTCAACGACGCAGGTTCTCCACCTTGCCAAGTGGAGTTGACCTCTAGCCCATAACCGTATTCTTCTACGTCTGTGATGTAGTGCCATTCCCCCTTTCCTGCTGTTGGTTTTGCCAACGGATTACCCGACAAATTCGAGTGGAAAACTAAGTCGTAGGGAAAACCGTAACTTTCAGTTATGACGCCATGGTGCATACTCAAAATCGCGTTATCTGCAGAAACCCATTTTTGTAAACCATTTTCAATAAAAGCCAGCGCCATGATGACCTGAACACGCGCTCCGTGTTTCACGGCCATAAGGTCGCCCCGGGTCTGTCTAACCTGGTCCAACGTAACCTCGTTGTCTTCCTGAGACATAGCGAGCTTGAGGGTATCGTAGTAAGCACGGTTTGTACTGGAACAACCCGTAATGACCATGCCAATAAATAGAAAGGGCAAAAAACGAGCGAATTGTATTTTAAGTTTCATGGATAGGGATGCTGAAAAACCGGAAAGTATACAGAAATAAAAAAGCCGCTCCAAAAAGGCGCGGCTTTCGAAAAAACTTCAACGTTTACTGTACAGTAGGCGCGTAAGTTGAGATAACAGTGATTGGTGTAGTCACTGTAATTGTTTGCGTACCAGAAACTGTAACTGTGTCAGTTACACTAACGGTTGTATTAACACACACACCGTCAACTAACTCGTCGCCATCGTTACAAGTAGGATCTGGGTCAACTGGATCTACGATATCAGAAGAGCCGCGGTTGTTGCTGATAATTGCAGCTAACACACCTAAACCTACAACGCCTGTAGCCACTTGCTCGCCTGTAACATTACCCAGCGCGCCTAGAGTAGTAGCGCCTGCTTCATCCTCTGCAACTGCGCCAAATGCCATAGTTGCACCGATGACCAATGAAATTAATGACTGTTTCATAATTGTCCTTACTAAAAAATCCACCGACGCACTATGCTAAAGCATTCGTCAGAAACTGACTACTCTTCAGCCATAATTTGGTCGTAAAAAAAATACGTTTCACATGCTCGCCGCACGGATCTGAGACGATCTGATAAGATCGACACCTTACAGTATAACAAGGTTCAAAATTACATCAATCCCCTCTGAGCTAAAGATAATACATCACCATCGCCAACAATGAAATGATCTAGCACGCTTACATCTATTAAGCCCAGTGCGCTGCGAATATCTTTGGTGAGACGAATATCTGCTTCACTGGGTTCTGATACGCCCGAAGGATGATTATGGACCAAAATAACAGCTGCCGCGTTATCTTCAATAACTTGTCGAACAATTTCACGTGGGTACACTGCTGCGGCATTGATGGTTCCACTAAACAACAACCTGAATGCAATGAGGTGGTGTTGACTGTTCAAGCAAAGTAAACCAAAGTGCTCTTTGTGTTCGTGCCGTAACGTAGCCAGAAGAAAATTTTTTACTTCACTGACCTGATGAAACACAGGTTGGGCTTGCAGGCTTGTCTCAAGGATCCGCTTGCTAATTTCGGAAATCACCGCAAGTTGAGCGTACTTGGTTTCACCCACGCCACATACCTCACACAATTGCTCTCGTTTCCCGTGAATGACGTGTCTCAACTGACCAAACTTGTCAATTAGCTCATTGGCAATGACCATAGCCCCCTGCTTTCCGGTACCGCTGCCAAATAGCACCGCCAGAATTTCTGCATCTGACAAGCTGCCCGCCCCCCGCTTTAATAACTTTTCTCTAGGCCTTTCCGAAACAGGCCAGTATTTCAACTCATTCATACTTCCTCCGTTTACCTGGTAAGACTAGATAAAACCCAGTGTTGTCACTACTGGCTCTACTACCAGATTTACTGACGTGCTATGCCGTTTAATAAACATCTGCTAGGCTTGTAGCCATCAGACTGTACAAATAACGACCTATGCAACTGTTCAATAAGAAGATCCTATTGGGTATCACTGGCGGTATTGCCGCCTATAAAACACCGGATGTGGTGAGAAAATTAACAGCACAGGGCGCGCAGGTGCGGGTGGTACTCACTCGCGGCGCAGCCGAATTTGTTAGCCCGTTGTCACTCCAGGCCGTTTCAGGCAATCCTGTTCATACTCAATTACTCGATGAGCAGGCAGAAGCGGGAATGGGCCATATTGAACTCGCGAAGTGGGCAGACATCTTGTTAATTGCACCGGCAACTGCAAATTGTATGGCCAAACTAGCCCAAGGCCTCGCTGACGACTTACTGACTACAATTTATTTAGCAACCGACGCCAGGGTGTGCCTTGCCCCTGCGATGAATCAAAAAATGTGGAAGGCCAGAGCCACCCAGGAGAACTTACACCGACTTCAGTTGCACGGCGTTGACTTTATTGGCCCCGACGCCGGGGAGCAGGCTTGTGGCGATGTTGGTCCAGGCAGAATGGTTGAACCCGAAGCCATTGTTAGCAGCCTGGCCGCCATGTCAGGTGACGATAAACTGGCAGGAAAACACCTTGTCATTACCGCAGGCCCCACACGAGAGCCTATCGACCCGGTAAGATATGTCAGTAACCACAGTTCTGGTAAAATGGGCTTTGCCATTGCACAAGCAGCGATAGAACAGGGGGCCAGAGTAACCCTGATAGCCGGCCCGGTCACCATTGCCCCACCGGCTAATGCAACCACAATTTCTGTAACAACCGCTCAGCAAATGTATGAAGCAGTAATGAGGCACATTCCGCAGGCGGATATTTTTGTTGCAACAGCCGCGGTAGCTGACTACAAAGTAAGCGACGTCGCCGAAAATAAAATAAAGAAATCAGATGAAAAGTTAACACTTACTTTTGTTAAAAACCCTGATATTCTTAAAGAAGTAGCAGCGCTACCTTCACCACCGTTTACCGTGGGTTTCGCCGCTGAAAGCCAGGATGTAGAAGCCTACGCACGGGGAAAGCTAAGAAACAAAAAGCTGGATATGATTGCTGCTAACGATATTACCCGGGAAGGCCTCGGTTTTAATAGCGATGAAAATGCACTGCACGTGATTTGGCATGACGGCGATGAACATCTGCCACCTGCTTCAAAGACGGATTTAGCCAAAACGCTAATCGCGCTAGTTGCAAAACAATATAATAATAAAATGTCAAAATAATGGATGGCCTGTCGATAACCTTATCATGAGGTAAAAACAGGTTTCTCACCACCTAAAAAGGAAATGGGGCGTATTCTGGCCCTCAAACGGAGGAATTACTCGCGTTATGCCTGCTGTCAAAAAAACAAATCGCCGGGCGCAAATACTGCAAGCACTGGCCGGAATGCTCGAAACCCATCAGGGTCAACGAATAACAACTGCCAAACTGGCTGAAAAAGTGGGCGTGTCGGAAGCCGCGCTTTATCGCCACTTTCCCAGTAAAGCCAGAATGTTCGAGGGGTTAATTGAATTCATTGAAGAAACACTGTTTTCGCGCATAAATAAAATACTTAACGAAGAAAAAGATTCCGCAGCGCGCTGCCAACTAATTCTTCATTTATTGCTTGGGTTTGCAGAAAAAAACCCTGGTATCACACGAATTTTAAATGGCGACGCACTCATGGGCGAACAGGACAGGTTACGCGCTCGCATTGCCAAGCTGTTTGAACGACTGGAAACCCAGTTGAAACAAATTCTGCGCGAGCGAAAGTTACGGGAAGGAAAAACCCTTACGGCAGAAGAAGGTGTTATAGCCAACCTTATGATTTGCTACGTGGATGGACGCATTAATCAGTATATTCGCAGTGGCTTTAACCGTAAGCCCACAGAGCAGTTTTCCGAGCAGTGGCTCACATTTAAGCATATGTTTGCATAAAAAAGGGCTACTAAGCCCTTTTTTGTTGTTTGTATTCAGCCACCAGAACAGAAAAAGCATCCTGTTGTTGTAACCTTTTTTCCAGCGCCTTGAAATTCTCTTCTCCGGCCTGCGCCCAAGCCTGAGGAATCACATAATAATCGTGTAAGCACTGTAAAAACTGTCGTTGTTTTTTCTCGTCAAAACCACAGTCGTCGATATGATTGAGCGCCCAGGCCATAGATGCCTCATCGCTAACCCGATATGCTATTGAAGGAATGTCATAACAGGCGTCGCCCAGTACAATGACTTTTTTACCCAGCAACAGCGATTCGATTCCCACGGTGGAGTTAATTGTCATTACAGCATCTGCGTTTTCAATTAATTCCTGGGTGCTGCATTGGTTGGTAAAAATAATACGCGGATCTTTATTGTGTAAATTGTCGTGACGAATGACATCCGACGGATGCTCTTTGATAACAACTTTTAGGTTCGGATTGTCAGCCATGTCCAAGGCGTTAACAATATGCTGCCACAACTGCGCCATAGATTTTATCCAAGGTGAATTAGCGATAACTTGGCTGTCAGTTTCTACTTGAAATGGCACAAATATATAGTGCTCTGGCAAGGACTCTATTTTAGCGCCGTCGGCTTTTGCTTTAGCCCTGGCCCTCACCTGGAGAGTTTGTGGCAACGTTACTTCGCCGGAGAACTGGTCGTAAAAAGACGCATCTCTAGGTAAACTGTTTTGGCAGTTCACACCGTTGACATCGCAGGTAGTAGAATGGGGCAACAAACCATTCTCGAAATATACGACTTCTTTGCCCATAGCTTTGGCGGCAAACGCAACGCTTGAACTAGGCAACTTTTGACCGTTCCACGCCCCTACTACATCGGCGCGCATATTATCAATAAGCCCGCAAAATTTAGCGATTTCAGCTCTCGCGTAAACTTTCATGAGCCATTCATAGGCTCCCCACAACCAGGTTTTGCACAAACGAGGAAATTTTTTCCGTTTTTTCGCAAAGTGTGGGATCAGGTAAGTATCAACATCTAAGGAACGGGTGAATCGCCAGTAAGAAAAATACCCCGGATGGAAAAACACTTTGTTTACCTGAACCACACTAACATTCAGTGACGTCGACGCGGCGAAGCGCTTAAAATAACGAATATGAGAACTTCCCCTTGCCATGAGGAGAAAGTGTTTTTCGGCTTGTACAGTCATATAAACGCAGTTTCAGGCATGAAAAAGAAGCGAAAGTATACCCTCAGCGAAGGCGCTTTTCCAAGCTAAAGAGCCCGTCCTTGGCAACGTACTTCGCAAAAAAAAGGGCACTTCTCGTGCCCGTTTTCAAGCGTCTCTCAAAATGTTACTTCGCAAAGGTATTGCCAAAGAAATCCCCTTCGTTCCAGCTTGGACGATTGTCCTGAGTAGCCAGTGTCAGCCCTATTTCAGCATTTACTTCGGTAAAGGTTTTAGCCGCATCCCAGTTAAAGGGCTGAGTAATATCGTCACTGGGTTTGTGATAATGGGTTGACAAAAATTCACCAAACTTTTTACTGCCATCTATGTTTGGGTCTTTAGAATCCAGGCCCGGTACCATAAATACCGATGGTATCCCTTGCTTTACAAAAGCGTAGTGATCAGAGCGGGTAAACAGGGCCTGCTCTGGCCATGGGTCATCACTGAGAGAAATCCCCGCGTTGGCAACCGCTTCTTCAACAGATCCTTTCATATCGCTGTGGCTGGCGCCGAAAGCAATAACGTCTGCAAACGGATATGTCAGTATCGGCATATCCAGGTTTACGTTTGCCACCATAGACTTCAAAGGCACAGTAGGGTTTCGAGCAAAATAATCAGCCCCAAGAAGCCCTTTCTCTTCTCCGGTTACCGACACGAACAGGATAGACCGCTTGGGTTTAGTATCCAGCTCACTGAATAACCGGGCAGTTTCTAACATCACTGCTGTTCCGGAGGCATTATCCATCGCCCCGTTGTTAATGTTGTCTTTCTTAACGGTTTTAGCAAACCCAATATGATCTGAATGAGCCGAGAACACCACATATTCGTCTTTCAGTTTGGGATCGCTTCCTTCTATAGCGGCCACTACGTTGGGACTGGTAATAGTAGAATGCAGACTTTGCTTAGTCAGAGATACAGTACCGGGTAAGTCAAACCCCTTAGGCGCTGCGTCATTTTTTTCAATGGATGCAAAAATGTCATCTAAAGACACCGGAGCTTTGGCGAAAAGTTTCTTTGCCGCGGGAATACTGAGATAAGCCGAGCCTTTCAACTGGGCAAAGGTATTAGCCGGTTCACCGTTTTTGTTCATCCACGCCAGACGCGGGGTGTGAATATAATTCAAGCGACCTTGATAAGGTCGCACCTTTTCTGCCACTGGTGTAGAAAGGGTAATGATACCAATGGCGCCGCGTTCTGCGGCATATTTTTGTTTCTGATAACCCGAAGCAAAGTGCGCTCCTTCTTCACTGGGAAAAGAAGCCGGCTTTCCAGATAACATCACGACAACCTTGCCATTCACATCAATGTCTTTGTAATCGTTGTGATTAAGCTCATCAGCCACAATACCGTAACCGACAAACACCATCTCTCCCGATAAGGTGGTGTTCAGTGACATAAGATTAGGTCCGGTCAGGTATTCCTTCGGATAGGACATGGACACCTGCTCACCATCTATATCAAAAGTGAGAGAGGGAGACGTCTGTACTAAGCTCGCTTTACGGAAGCTAACCTCTTGCATGTAGCCATCCGTGCCCATGGGCTTTAACCCATATTTAGCGAACTCTGTAGCAATGTAAAGCGCTGCAATATCGTGCCCGCGGGAACCAGTATCCCGCCCTTCTAATAAATCGTCAGCAAGAAAGAAAAGGTGTGACTTGATTCTATTTGTGTCTGGTGAAAAGTGACCATTTGCCGGAGAATCATGATCAGCAAATGCCGCTGATGCCCACACTGCAATAAGGCTGCTTAATAGTATTTTTTTTATCATAATCGTCTATCGTTAAGAAAATAACCACGGGCATGTTAACCCAGACCAGGGCTGATACCAATCCAACTAGGGTATAACTTAGCGATAAAAACCCACCACGCATCTCACTGGTTGTTAATGTCAGGCCTTGATACTTCCGTGGTTTGCGCTACGCTAAACAGATGTAACCATTGACATTATCACCATGCCAAGACGCGCTCAGTACGATGTTGAACAAATTCTACAGCAAGCCGTAGACATTTTTTTGGAGCATAGCTTCCACGGTGCCATCATGGACGAAATCATTGCCAGGACGTCCTTTAATCGGAGAGGATTCTATCTCGAGTTTGGTTCCAAACAACAATTTTTGTATAAAGTTCTGGCGCACTACCAGGATACGCAATTGATGCCAGTGGTAAGTGAATTGGAAAACCATCATGGCATTACCGCTATCAATACTTTCTTCCTCAGTTATATCCCCTTGGTGTATGGCCGAGGATGCTTGCTAATTAACTGCGTGTGTGAACTCGGCAAGCAAGACAACGTGATAAAAGAAATGGGCAGGCATTATCTCGACCGCCTGCAATTGGATTTTATAGGTTGTTTGGAGAAAGCCAAACTGGCCAAGGAAATCAAGCCAGACATCAATGTTGAAAGTGCCGCACTTCAACTCACCAGCTACGTGCAAGGCTTTGCAGTAAACGGCATCCTCGCCGAAAACAAAGAAGAAATGGTCATTGCAACAGAAGCCCTGCTCACCCCATTGCAGGTTTAATAAAAAGCAGTAAAATCAGGCTCTCTGTTTAATTGGTCACTGAATATTATGAGTAGTAAAGAGCGTCTTTATCGCATTCAATTCGTAAGTAACGGCGAACGTTATGAGTTATACGTGCGCGAAGTCAGCCAGGGTGGCATGTTTGGATTTGTGGAAATTGGTGATTTCGTCTGGGATACCCATACCAGTTTAGTGGTCGACCCCAGTCATGAAAAGCTAAAAGCGGAATTCGCCGACGTAGACAGCACGTATATACCTCTGCACACTGTGTTACGCATTGATGCCGTGAAAAAACAAGGTACCGCAAAAATCACTAAGCTTTCTGATAAAGTTACGGCGTTTCCCAGCCCTATTTATACTAGCCCCGATAAATAAGGTTACCTTTAACGGATAAAAAAGTTATACATTTCTGTGTAATAGTATTCTTATTGCCCTTGCAGATATTTCCTTTTGTATTGCATGCTAGCGCTCAACTCCCAGGATTGAGTACCCAGGCTGCTACAGTAAAACATGTATTTACGAAGGCAAAACACGCCGATTCATGAATCTGAGTCGGCAAGTCACAATAAAACGAATACAGGGTGGTTAGGAAATCGACATGGTGGCTTTTGGTGTTATTGGAATTCTGGTAATTCTACTTATTTTCTTTGTGTTTAAAATTCAGACGTTGCACAACCAAATTAATCAGAATAAGTTACTGGCAAGACAAAATGCCAACAAAGCCAACAGCGCATATGTCAATTTGAGCACAACGGCAAAAGCCCTGCAGACAATCTTTGTTCAGCGCCTTGAGAGCGCCAGTAGTAAAGGTCTGATTAGTGGTAACGATGAAGAAGTGCTGGCTTTTATTCTGCGCACTTCCTCGAAAATCATTTTTGAAAGCAGCGAAAAAAAACGCACTATTGAAGAGGGTTTAACCTCTGCCCTGCGCGATAATCAAGACATGTCGATCGAAAAAATCCAAACCTTTATCCAAGGCCAACCCGACGACATTCGCATGTGTTGGATAAAAAATACTCCTGAAGGCTTTATTTCAGCCATAGACCATATAACAACAGGCCTGCTTCTGCCGAAAAAATCTTAACAGCTGAATTTTCCTAGTAAAAAGATCATTGAAGAAAACGCGATCTAGCCTATAATACTGTACATATATACAGGTATCATTATGGCTAATTCTCTTTCTATTGTCGAACAACATCCGGCTATATGGCGCGGTGGCAATGCCAATACCCCACAGCCGAACAGAACACCTACTGGTTATGCCTCGCTGGACCATGCCCTGCGCGGTGGTATTCCCAACTGGGGAGTCATTCGGCTTAGACATTTGCCTGGCACCGGCGAACTCTCGTTTCTGTCTGCATTGTTAAAAAACCGAAAGCAAACGCTACACAGCGCTTTTGTTAATCCTCCGGGTATTATTCTGGCACCTTGGCTAAAACAGCTTGGAGTAAACCCGGCTCATGCATTGCTTATCAATACCGACAACGAGCTGGCCAAATGGGCAACAGAAACCTGCGTAAGATCATCAGCCTGTCATGTCGTATTTATGTGGGTGACTGGGCTAACCGTTAAACAGGCCCGGCGCTTACAAGTTGCAGCGCAAAACACTCAGTGCCAGGTTTTTCTGTTTGAGTCTTTGACAGCTGCAAGACGTTCGCTGCCGGTGTCACTAGATTTATCACTTCAACCTACAGAGCAGGGTTTCAGTGTAGAAGTGCACAAACAACTTGCCGGTTGGAGCCATCAACAAATACCTGTGTATTTTGGCTACACCCCTAATAATAACATCCTTGCCAAAGTGTTCCGTTTATACGCTTCCCCTACATCCACCAGTTTGAATTTGCAGGGTTAACATGCTCTGGTTGCACATTCATTTCTATCAGCTCACGCTGGACAATTTACCCAAGGTTAAACAAAGAGAAAATATCGTAGTTTACGACGCCAGGAGCAACAGTATTGTACAAACCAGTGGTACAGCCCAACAAGCAGGAATAGAACCCGGTATGGGCCTGGCACAGGCCGCTTCGTTATGTGAAACACTTCAGGTAGTTGATTACCAAAAACAAACTGAAATGGGCTATCTGCATAGTCTAGCCTCACTGGTTTATCAATGTGCGGCAGAAGTTGCTTTAAGCCCTCCGGCAGCGTTGCATATCCGAATTGACAATTTAACCCGCTATTACGGAAATCTGCAAAGTGTTTGGTTTGCGATTAAATCTGTATTGCAAGAACGCCAGGTGCATTTTCACTTTGCTACAGCCGGTAGCCCTGAGGCTGCGGAAGCGTTAGCTAACGCAGGTACCGATATATTTTTCATCGACAAAAATACTATTCAGAAGGCTTTAGGTCAGTTGCCGGTATCTGCGTTATCCCTCGAGCCTAAATCCCTACAGGCTCTGTTTCGCGCTGGTATTAAACAGGTGAAGCAACTCTTGAACATATCCCCCACTGAACTGGGGAAGCGATTTAACAATGCCACGCTACAATACGTATTTGCCTTGCGTGGAGAACGCCATCACAGGCTCGTTTTTTATCACCCTCCTGCTGAATTCGAACAAACAATAAACCTGCCTTATGAGGAAGAAAACACCCAACGATTACTGCCATTTATTGCTAAGACACTCAAAGATTTGGCTGTTTTTTTAAGGCTGAGAAATACTGGTTTGTTGCGCATCACTATGACGCTGATGTTCCGTGATCACGTTCCCTTTTCACTCGGGATAGGTAAAGCCAGCCCTCACTTTTGTGAACACGAATGGCTTGAATTAATTAATCTGAAATTTGAAACTCTGGTAATTCCGGCCCCTGTTATTGCCGTGGCTGTTTGTGCAGCAGAACTATGTGAAACGAGTAGCGACAATGAGGATTTGTTCAATAACCGCACCGGTGTTTTTGCAAAACAACAACTCATCGGTAAGCTGACGGCACGCCTCGGAGAAAGCCAAGTAAGCAAACCGATGTGGCCGAAAGATCACCGGTTACACATACTCAGTACAACTTCCAAAAATGCTGACAATACATGCTATAACGACTTACCGGGCATTATTTTACCCGAGCCCGCGCAGTTGAATGAATCTCCGGTTATTGAATTCGGTCCGGTGAGGATAGAAACAGGCTGGTGGGACGAAAAAAAATACAAGCGCGACTATTACATCGCGAGAAATCATCGCGGTCAGAGAATGCAAATATTTAAAGAATCGGATCAATGGTTCATTAATGGCTGGTATATATAACATGGCCTATGCAGAATTGATTTGTCAGAGTAATTTCACTTTTCTCCGCGGCGCTTCCAGCCCGGAAGAACTCGTAACTACTGCCGCTTTTCTCAATTATTCAGCAATTGCCATCACCGATGAATGCTCGGTTGCCGGTGTGGTACGAGCGCACAGTGAAATAAAGCGCCATCGCCTTCCCATTTCGCTCATCGTGGGCAGTTTCTTTTGTTTCCAGGATGATTTTTGCTTTGTATTACTATGCCCAAACAAAGCGGCCTATGCCGAGTTATGCCGCATTATTACTCAAGCCAGACGTCGCAGTCCCAAAGGAGAATACAAATTGGCAGAGTGGGACTTAATAGCAATCAAACACTGTCAAATTGTGTGGCTTCCAGGCCCGGAAAACGAAAAAAACTCCCATTGGGGGCAATGGCTTTACCGCCATCACCCCAAACGCACCTGGCTAGGGGCGACCCGCTTTCTCAACAACTTGGACACAGTGCGTTTCAACGCCATTCACCACTTACACCGTGTTCACCACTTCCCTGTCCTTGCCACGACCCATGCGTTGTTTCACCATACCAGCCGGTTGCCGCTGCAACACGTACTTCATGCTATGCAAGAAAACACATCTGTAGATCAACTGGGTAGCGCTGTTCTAGCAAATGCTGAGCGGGCACTGCGCAATATCAGCAAGATAAAAAAGCTCTTTCCACAACAGTGGATAGACAACACACAGAAGCTGGCTTCACAATGCGAATTTTCTCTCGACGAGTTAAAGTACCAGTATCCAGCTGAACTTGTTCCACCAGGTCTAACCGCCATTGAACATCTGCGCAACTGTGTTGAAAAAGGCATTAAAAAGCGCTTTCCCAATGGCTTGAGCGATGAAATTCGGGCAGTAATTGAAAAAGAAATGACCTTAATTGAAGAACAAGACTACCCATACTTTTTTCTCACTATTCACGATATTGTGCAATTTGCGCAAAAAAAGAAAATTCTCTATCAAGGGCGGGGCTCCGCGGCAAACTCGGTAGTATGCTATTGCCTGGAAATTACAGCCGTTGATCCCAGACAAATTAACGTGCTGTTTGAACGTTTTATTTCTAAAGAAAGGGATGAGCCACCAGATATTGACGTGGATTTTGAGCACAGTCGCCGAGAAGAAATCATTCAGTATATTTACGCAAAATATGGGCGAGAAAGAACTGCGTTAGCCGCCACAGTCATCACCTTTCGTTTCAAAAGTGCTTTTCGTGAAGTAGGAAAAGCTCTAGGACTTCCAGAATCGCAGCTTGATTTTGTAATTAAAAACATCAATCGGCGAGATCGAACGGTACCCTGGCAATCTCAATTGTCAGCATGTGGATTAGACACACGAAGTACTAAAGTTTGTCAATTGGTGGCACTGGTAGAGGAGGTGGTTGGTTTCCCCCGTCACCTTTCTCAGCATGTCGGAGGTTTTGTCATTTCGGCCGGCCCCTTGTATGAACTGGTACCTGTAGAAAATGCAGCAATGGCAGAAAGAACTGTTATCCAGTGGGATAAGGACGATTTGGAATCTTTAGGGTTGCTCAAGGTTGATATTCTTGCCCTTGGTATGCTCACAGCCATCAGGAGAACCTTCGACTTATTGAACACGCAATTTCCAGAGCCGCTTTCAATTCCCTTTATAACTCGTTTAGGCGACGATCCCCAAGTGTACGATATGATTTGTAAAGCCGATACAGTTGGTGTTTTTCAAATTGAATCACGGGCACAAATGAGTATGCTCCCCCGGCTTAAGCCACGCACCTATTACGACCTTGTGGTACAAATCGCCATTGTAAGGCCTGGCCCCATCCAGGGCGATATGGTTCATCCTTACCTGTTGCGAAGACACGGAAAAGAGAATGTTACTTATCCATCAGAAGAAGTGCAAAACGTACTATCGAGAACCATGGGTGTACCTATCTTCCAGGAACAAGTTATTCAATTAGCCATGGTTGCCGCCGGATTCACCGGCGGTGAAGCAGATCAACTCAGACGAGCCATGGCGAGTTGGAAAAAAGATGGCCGAATATATGAATTTCGGGATAAACTCATCCACGGTATGACAAACAAAGGCTATTCCATGGCTTTTGCTGAACAACTCTTTGAGCAAATCAAGGGCTTCGGCGGCTACGGGTTTCCCGAGTCTCACTCAGCTTCATTTGCCGTGCTCGCCTATGTGTCGTGCTGGTTGAAATACTACTTTCCTACTGAATTTTACATTGCCCTACTAAATAGCCTGCCAATGGGTTTCTATTCCGCCAGTCAGCTGGTGCAGGATGCTAGACGACATCATATTCACGTGCTTGCAGTATGCATCAATCATTCTGACAGAGAGCACACGCTCGTCTGCCAAAAGGGTGTCAAAGCTATAAGGCTTGGTTTCAAGCTTGTAAATGGGCTGTCCGAGAAAGCTATTCAAAGGGTCCTTCAGGCACGGCCGGCCCATGGATTTACCAACATGCATCAACTTAAGCAGCTCGGGATCAGCGAGAAAGATTTATCTGCATTAGCCAGTGCCGATACACTGTCGTTACTTGGTGGGAATCGTTTCCAAGCAAGGTGGGCCATGATGGATCAACAGGCTTCCCTCCCCCTATTCAGCAACCAACAGTCTGCTTTGCCTCTGGAAGTTGCTCCTAACGATGCGCAAGACACTGTAGAGGATTACGCTTCCTTGTCGCTGTCTCTAAAAAACCATCCCATCGCACTTGTGCTTCAGGAACGCACCATCAAGGGGCTCACCCTGGCCAACCAGTTACACAACAAACCCCATGGCAGTGTGGTGCATGTTGTAGGGTGTGTTACATGCCGACAGGCCCCTGGTACGGCATCGGGCGCCACTTTTTTCACCTTGGAAGATCACACGGGAAACATGAATATCGTGGTTTGGCAGTCTACAGCAAGGCATCAGCAGAAAGCCTATCTCAAGGCTCAAATTCTTCAAGTTGATGGTATTTTAGAACGATCTACAGAAGGCGTTGTTCATGTTATTGCCGGGAAACTGACTGACAGAAGCTGTTGGTTTTCATCGCTAACCGTGAGCGCAAGAAACTTTCACTAACCACAGAAAGCGACAATGCCTCATATACATACATCAATGTATTTTTTACTTTTTGTTGGAAATTTTATACATCAGCGCTTAAGTATCCCGCCTAGAAAAAATCATAACAAACTGATTTTATGACATTTTTAATATGGCTATGAATTTGCTTGGTCTAGGGTATGTCTACCTGGAGGAACTATGACCAAGAATACTATTTACACTTCATTTTTGCTGCTTTCCATCTTGCTACTGCCCGTTCACGCAAATGCAAGGCAAGCGGTGGCGATAGATTACCTGTATGGATTCGATGATATTAGCGGCCTTCGACTAGCTTACAGGCCAGTAACCACTGAGATATATACAGATTGGTTTGGTGATATCAAACTGTATTGGGAAGCCAGCATTAACGTGTGGGAATACGGTGAAAACGACACTCACAGTACTAATGTAGCCATTGCGCTTTCCCCAGTAGTAGTGAAAAAAATAACAGACCTCAATAACAAATACCCGTTGTACATTGAAGCGGGTATTGGGGCTAGTTTGGTTAATGATCGCGAATTTGCGGGTAAAAACATAGGCTCGCACTACCAGTTCGAAGATCGCCTAGGCCTTCTACTTAGTCTTGATGGAGCAGACCAGCAACAAATTGCGCTGCGATACATGCATTACTCAAACGGCGGGCTAAACAGTAAAAACCCTGGGTTAGATTTTTTAAATTTGTCTTATTCGTATCATTTTTAAAACGTATTGTTTAGTTATTGAACACATTACATAAGATAAGCATAATGCATAAAGTGGCATCTTCGTGTAAGCGCCCAAACCACATCCAAACAAATAGGGTTAATAATGCAGGTGAGAAACGTTATTGTGGTTGTTAAGAAATTAGTGTGTTTTTTCAGTCTGCTTCTGTGTTGTTGTGCGCACAGCAAGACTTATGTCGTTGCTTCACAAAATTTTAATTATTTTCCCCATTACCACTTCTCCTCAAATGAAGATAAAGGCTTTATTTGGGCGCTTTTGGAAACCTATACCAAGTACAGTGGGGATAAATTTATCTATGTGTCACTGCCCGTAAAACGATTACAGACTGAACTTGTAAAGGGCACGGTAGATATTATCTACCCCGATAATCCAATCTTTCGCCCTGCTTATCTCGAACCAAAAAACAAATATTATTCCCACACCATCGTAGAAACTATTAGTTGTGTTGCTGTAAAACCAACATTCGATTTTTCATCCAAAAATGATATTCACCGTCTGTCGCTGCCTGCGGGTTTTGCTACGATGGATTGGGGAGGATTAATTACCCAGGGTGCTATTAAGCTCATCGAAGTGACAAGTAGTCTACAAGCCCTGCAATATGTAGATAGAGGGAAAGCCGACGGTACCGAAATAGACTATTTTGTTATGAGGCACTTATCGAAGAGCAGCCCAAGCATCGATAGATTCGCCGTTGGAGTTCATCTGCCGAAAAAAATGACTGAATTCAAAATTGCTACAATTAAGCATCGTGATCTGGTGAGTAAAATTGAAGCCTTTATGAATGCCAATCCTACATTGATAGAAAACCTGAAAATACAATATGGCATCGGTAATGCTCGTTCTACTCTTTCCACACTTTCTGCACCGATACCCGAACAAATTTAATTTATGTGTTTAATCGATGGGCTTCGCTGCCGCCAGGCATTAGCTATTTATTCCGATAATTCAACCGTTATAGCGCCGTCGAAAAATTATAGATCTATCTTTATACAACATGTCTACAAAGACTGAAATGACGCATCTATCTGTTACTAATTTTTTAGCTCCAGTTGTCACTCGCCGTAAAAGTCATCCACTTTCGCAAATCACATGTTAATGTAGCCAAACATATTTTGAATTTGGAGCTCTTCTTGAAAGCACTCATTGCCCTCGCAAGTATAGTTGGATTTCTGATGGTGGTTTTACCAGGCCCGCTTTATCAGTTTGCAGATGTTAACCTAAGTACCGCGTTTACCTCATTGCGCTTTGGTGTATATGTTGGAGGCGCATCTCTGATTCTCATTGTTCTTCATTTATTAATTAACCGAAAAGACATCAAGTGGGGTAGTACTTTGGTCTGCGCTTTGCTTTCTCTCGTCGCAGTGGCAATGCCGGTTAGTATGATGAGCAAGGCTAGTGGTGTGCCTCCAATACACGACATCACAACTGACGTTACCAACCCGCCTGAATTTGTTGCTATTGCGCCCTTGCGAGAGCAATCACCCAACCCCATCACTTATGAAGGGGGGGAAGTAACAAAACAGCAACTGACTGCTTATCCCGAGATAAAAACACAACAGTTTCCTCAACCGATACAAGATATTTTTTCAGCGGCGGAAAAAACCGTTGATAGTTTGGGCTGGAAGCGATTATCCGAAGGAGCCTTGCCCAATACTCTGGAAGCGACAGATACCACCTTTTGGTTTGGTTTCAAAGATGACATAGTAGTGCGTTTAACCAGTGAAAATAATGTCACGATGGTAGATGTTCGAAGTAAATCCAGGGTAGGGAAAAGTGATTTGGGCAAAAACGCAGAGCGTATTAACTTGTTTTTCTCAACGTTACGCGAACAACTAGCTAACTAATTACATTTGACTTGGTGTTGCAACACTATCCCCTGAAAAAGTCTATATAAAACAAGAAACACTTCGCTTATACGAAAAAGCCCACTCGTTTGAGTGGGCTTTTTCGTGTATTTGCCATCGCTTCGCAATGAGCCGGTGACGGTTCACTTCGTGACGAGAACTACTCTCACATGGGGGTGAAGCGCGCAAGCAAAAAGGCCACCCCGTTAGGGATGGCCTTTTTGTTTTAATTGGGAGCCTGGCGGTGTGCTACTCTCACATGGGGAAACCCCACACTACCATCGCCGCTAACGCGTTTCACTTCTGAGTTCGGAATGGGATCAGGTGGTACCACGTCGCTATTGCCGCCAGGCAAAAACTGTTGTGCAAAAAAATCCTGTTTGATTTCGTTGCGCAAGGAGGACAAACAGTACTCTCAAGAGTATGTCTATCAGCCTTTATAAACTTTTAAAGCTGTATCTTAACAATTTCGGAAAGCGTGATATCAATCTCAATCAGAGTAACTCTACTACTCTAACTTACTTTATTAATTAGTCAGTCTTACAACACTTAACGTTCATACATCCACCACTTTAGCGAGTAGAAAAATGGTCTGGAAGATTTCCTTCCGTTTAAGCCATTTTTCACGACTCTCGCAAAGCGAGATATAAGAAGCCATTTAGGCGTTGTAT
>NZ_JAHKQR010000009.1 GCF_018860805.1 Aestuariibacter sp. A3R04
TCGCGCAAGCGGCCTTTTTTCTTTTCTATCGTTGAGTTTTTCACGGCCCAGGGCCTTGTACCGGTTATATTTAATGTTCCGGAGTAATCCCATCCGGGAGTTGTGCAGTACAAACCGCACATTCATTAATTGGAGATAACCAATGGCTAAACGCATTCTCATGGTGATGACTTCTCATGATATTCTAGGCGATACGGGCAAGCCTACTGGCTTATGGCTGGAAGAGTTCGCTTCCCCTTACTATGCTTTCCTTGATGCTGGCTATACCCTAACACTTGCCTCTACGTTAGGCGGACAAGTACCTGTTGATCCTGTTAGTCTTACCGATGATGCCCTGACAGCAGATACAAAGCGCTACGCTGAAGATGAAGCTGCGCGATCGGCATTAAGTGCTACAATACCTCTTGAAGATGTAAAAACCGACGAGTTCGACGCGGTGTTTTATCCCGGTGGTCATGGCCCTTTGTGGGATCTCTCCGACAATGCTCATTCAAAAATGCTTATCGAATCCATGTTGGGGGCAGGGAAACCTGTTGTGGCTGTTTGTCACGCACCGATCGTACTGAAAGACGTGAACGATAGCCAAGGGCAACCGTATATAAAAGGGCGTGCGGTAACAGGCTTCTCCAATTCCGAAGAAACGGCAGTAGATCTCATCGACGTGGTGCCTTATCTGGTTGAAGATGAACTGGTTAAACGAGGTGGAGAATTCACGAAAAAAGGTGATTTTGAACCCTACGTTGTTGAATCTGGTCATCTCATCACTGGGCAAAACCCCGCAAGCTCACGGCCCGCCGCACAAGCCTTAATGAAGCGTCTCGAAGGCTAAACAGCAACACCTCACCTGTGCTCCCTTCGCTGTGAAAAGGGAGTACTTTACTCACTCTCTATTGTGTTGAAATAACTGTACTTCCATACGGTTATTTGCGTGTTCCGTTTCACGTAATGTATGTGTAGCTAGCTGGTTTAGCTTGTGTAAACCGCATTCTACACAGAGGGCATTACGATGGCATTGCACATTACTCTTTTTCGAAAGCCTCAGAGATCGCGTCTTTGGGAGCTGAGTTTTCGTTCGCGTTATGTACTAATGAGCGTTGTGTTCACGCGTTTATCTGGTATTGCCCTGAACTAAGCACATGGCGAATTTATTCAGAAAAGAAGCGATTGCCCACCAAAAGCAGAAGCTAGACGGCGAAGTGACCATTGTGACGCACTTTTCCTTCAACGTTATTCTGGCTATTATTTTGTTTACCGTTGCGGTGGTGCTGATATTTCTTGCGTGGGGGGAATACCATCGCAAAGAAGTGGTTGCAGGATACCTCAGACCGACAGCGGGCCTAACAAAAATATATCCAGTGGCCCCCGGTATTGTCGATAAGGTCTATGTCAAAGAAAATGAAAACGTGCGGCAGGGGCAAGCAGTAGCACGTATAAGACTGGACCGGCAGCTTTCAACAGGTGTCGCGCTGAACGAATCTATCACGCAGGAATTGATAGTACAGAAACACCTGCTGATGGCAAAAATAGACAATCAGCGCGCATTATATGCGGTAAGCCGCGAACAACACACAGAAAGTATATCTAACCTCGAGTTAAAGATATTCCAGCAAACTAACCAGCTTAATACCCTGGAAGAGCGCATCGCACTGCGTCAAAAAAAGTTAACTAAACTGGCGCGGTTGTTTGAGAAGGGCTACGTTAGTCAATTGGATATGACAGAGCAAAAAGACAGCTTACTAGCCATCCGTCAGCAGCGGGATGATTTGCAGATGGCAGTAAATAGCAGTAAGGCACAACTACGGGAGTTACAGTTTCAGCTCCAGCAATTGCCTATTGAGCTAGATAGTGAAATGGCACAACTGGATGCCGAACTCTCTGGTATCAAACAAAGCTTGGCTCAAGCTGAAGCTCAGCGTAGTTTTGATGTGGTGAGTCATCGCGACGGTGTTATCACTAACATATTAACTACCGATGGTACTATGGCCAGTACCAACAAACCCATACTTACCGTACTTCCCTTAGATGCATCCCTTGAGGCTGTGTTATTTGTTCCTACCCGTGCCTTCGGGTTTGTGGCGCCAGGACAGCATACACGCATCCGCTATCAGGCATTCCCATACCAGCGCTTCGGCATTTACCGCGGGGTGATTAGCCGTGTGTCGAAGTCGGTGATCCTACCCACAGAAACGTCCGCGCCCGTGGCAATACAAGAGCCGGTTTATCAAGTGGTGGTGCGATTAGAGCAGCAGTCCGCAAAAGCATATGGCACTGCAGTGCCGTTGCAAGCGGGGATGTTACTGGAGGCCGATATTATCATAGACAAACGCAGCTTGTTGGAGTGGTTTTTTGAACCCTTGATCAGCTTGAAAGGGGGCGTATAGATGGAGAACGCAAGTGACTTACTTCGCTTTGGCGGGATGAAACGTTTGCCCGTTATTCTGCAAACGGAAGCGGCAGAATGCGGGCTGGCATGCCTTGCTATGGTGGCAAATTATCATGGGTATAAAACCGATCTGGCCCATTTTAGGCAAACCTTCGCGTTGTCTTTGAAAGGGGCAAGTCTTGAAGCATTAATGAACATGTCAGATAAAATGCACCTTCAGGCCAGGGCGCTCAGACTTGAACCCTCTGAGCTGGCAAAACTTCAGACGCCGTGCATATTACACTGGGATCTCTCCCATTTCGTGGTATTGAAAAAAGTGAGGAAGGGGAGTGTTGACATTCACGACCCGGCGCTGGGCGCCCGTACATATACCCTTGATGCATTTTCCAAACACTTTACCGGGGTTGCACTTGAGTTGTTACCAACTCGCGCTTTTCGGTCGAAAGACAAGCGTATAAAAATTGGCTTGTCAGATTTTTACACAGTAATTAGCGGGCTTAAATCTGCACTGGCTAAGGCCTTTCTTTTATCCCTGTTACTACAGGCTTTTGTCATTGCTGGCCCTTACTACATGCAACTGGTAGTCGATGAGGTGATATTAACTCACGATAAAAACTTGCTCCACGTACTGGCTATCGGGTTTGGATTACTCCTTGTGATCGAAATGATCACCAGTGCGGTGCGAAGTACGTTGCTTTTACATTTTGGCAATCTAATGAGCATCCAACTGGGTGCAAACCTGTTCCATCATTTGGTGCGTTTGCCCCTACAGTATTTTGAAAAACGTCACATGGGTGATGTGGTGTCGCGGTTTGGTTCTCTTCAACAAGTGAGACAATTATTAACTGAAGGCATTATTGAAGCGATGATTGACGGCGTTATGGCCATTACGACGCTTGTAATGATCTTTTTGTATAGCCCTCTGTTAAGTGCAGTAGTATTGATATCCATTTTTCTTTATGCAGGGTTTCGCATTGTAATGTTTCGTCCTTTGCGTCAATTGTCGGAAGAAATGATTGTAAGCCAAGCCAAAGAGCAGTCGAACTTTATGGAAACAGTTAGGGGGATTCAAGCCATAAAACTGTTTGGAAGGGAAGTTCAACGCCAGGGGATTTGGCAGAATCGATTTGCTGACAGCCTCAATGCCGCAATTAAGGTTGGGCACTTGAACATTGGCTACGACACCTTCAACAAACTGGTGTTTGGTATGGAAAACGTACTTGTGGTGTATTTGGCTGCCTTACTTGTGATGGGGGGAGATATCACGGTGGGTATGCTCTTCGCTTTTATGTCTTACAAGAGGCAATTTACCGAAAAAACCGCTGCGCTGATAGAAAAGGTGATTGAATTTAAAATGATCGGTTTGCACTTAAATCGATTGGCCGATATTTCGCTGGCAAAGAAAGAGATTAATTTAAGTGGTAATGTACCAACTCATTCACTGACAGGCGCACTGACGTTAAATAACGTGTCGTACCACTACAGCGAAAGTGAGCCACCTGTAATTAAACGCCTCCGACTTGACGTTCGCGCCGGCGAATCTGTGGCAATTATCGGTCCGTCCGGAGGTGGAAAAACGACACTGTTGAAACTGATGCTTGGTTTATTTACCCCTCAGGAGGGAAAGATAGAAGTTGATGGCGTGGACATCAGGCACATAGGGTTAATTCAGTATCGTCAGCAAGTAGCAGCGGTTATGCAAAACGATCAACTACTGTCGGGGTCGGTGGCCGACAATATTTGTTTTTTTGAGTCGGTACCAGATATAGAGAAAGTTGCATGGGCTGCCTCTGTTGCCGCAATACATGCAGACATAATGGCGATGCCTATGGGCTATAACACATACGTTGGAGATATGGGCGCGGCGCTTTCTGGTGGGCAGATCCAGCGTATACTGTTAGCCAGGGCGTTATATCGTCAACCCAAAATTCTCTTTATGGATGAAGCAACCAGCCATCTTGATACACAGTTAGAAGCGTCGGTAAACAGGGCGATAAAGGCGCTGAATATTACCCGAATAATTATTGCACATCGACCGGAAACCATTGCCAGCGCTGACCGCGTTGTTGCTTTGGTGAATGGTGAAGTGGCAGCATTGCCCGAACATGAAAGCACCATGTCTGCGAGCAGCACATATGCGGCTAACAGTCAGGTTTGTTAGCCGCTATAGGTTTTTATACGTTTTCGAATAAATCCTCAACGCGTTGTCTTAGATCTTCAATTTCGCTCACGTCAGCCGGGGCAATAAATATGGTGTCATCACCGGCAATCGTGCCGAGTACGCCATCTTTTTGACTCAGTGAGTCCAGCAGACGCGCGATAAGCTGCGCAGCGCCCGGGCTGGTTCTTATGATTACCATCACATTATTGTGTACAATGTCCAGAACGAGTTGCTTAAGTGGGCTTTTGGCGGTTGGCATGCCAAGCTCAGGCGGTAGGCAATACACCATATCGCCTCTGGCATTTCGGGTACGCACAGCACCAAATTTGCTCAACATACGGGATACTTTTGATTGGCTGATGTTGTCAAAGTTCTGAGATTTTAATGCATCGACGATTTCACCTTGAGAGCCATAGCATTCTGCTTTTAGGATCTCTTTAAAGGCTTTGATCAGTTTTTCTTGTTTTAAATTGGCCATATTTTCCTGTCGTTATTGGTGTTAACGGGTACTTAACGTTATTATTGTGCCGTAGCCTTCAGTTAATCGCAATCAAAATGCATATTCATTCATTAAAATGCATAAATTTGCGGTGAATACCCGATATTCATGCATAAGACCATTGTGTGATTGAGTTTTTACGAGCGTTGATTTACTGTGACGCTCCGTTTTTTGACGAGTATATATCCATAGGAGAAATGGTATGAAAGTAGCCGTGTTAGGTGCTGCCGGTGGTATTGGTCAAGCGCTGTCATTGTTGTTGAAAACACAATTGCCAGCAGGTTCTGAGCTAGCGTTGTACGACGTTGCACCAGTTGTTCCTGGTGTTGCCGTTGACCTGAGCCACATCCCCACCGCGGTGAAAGTTACCGGTCATGGTAAAGATGATCTGGGTGGCGCACTGACTGGTTGTGACGTGGTTTTAATCCCCGCTGGTGTTCCGCGCAAGCCGGGTATGGATCGTTCAGACTTGTTTAACATTAATGCAGGTATTGTAAAAGCGCTTATCGAAGGTGTTGCCGACCACTGTCCTTCAGCGTGTGTGGGTATTATTACTAACCCGGTAAACACCACAGTTGCCATTGCTGCTGAAACATTGAAAGCCAAAGGCGTGTACGACAAGAACAAACTGTTTGGTGTAACTACCCTTGATGTAATTCGTGCGGAAACCTTCGTTGCGGAGCTTAAAGACCTGGACGTTTCCAGCGTTCACGTCCCTGTAATTGGTGGTCACTCCGGAACTACTATTCTTCCTCTCTTGAGTCAGGTTGAAGGTGTTACTTTCTCTGATGAAGAAGTTTCCAGCCTGACTACTCGCATTCAAAATGCAGGCACTGAAGTTGTCGAAGCGAAAGCCGGTGGCGGTTCCGCAACCCTGTCTATGGGCCAGGCGGCTGCGCGTTTCTGTCTGTCTTTGGTTGCAGCAATGCAGGGCGAGAATGTCGTTGAGTACACTTATGTACAAACTGACGAGAGTGAAGACGCTGCGTTCTTTGCTCATCCCGTTCGTTTAGGGCCGAATGGCGTTGAAGAAATATTGCCGTATGGCGAACTGAGTGATTTCGAACAAAAAGCGAAAGAAGACATGCTGGAAGGCTTACGTGGTGACATCAAAATTGGTGTTGAATTCGTAAACGGCTAAGGCAAACAGGTCGTATTTGTAAAAAACCGGCGTAAGCCGGTTTTTTTGTGCAAGCTTTAAAGAACCGGTAAGGGTGTTAGTATATGTCTCTGTGATAACGGTGATGATCAGTCAGCATTTGTAAATCATCATCACCCAGAATATCAATAAGCGTCGCATGTACGCTTTCTCCCATACCTGCATAACTGCCGCACACATAAATTTGCAGGCCCTGCATTATCAACTGCTTTATTTCTTCTGCGTGCTGTCGAAGTTTATCCTGTACGTATTGGGGGTTATCAGGGCAACGTGAAAACACACTGTCGACGCGAATATTATCGTTGTGACAGTTTGGAATAGGCAGGGTAGCTATCGCTATGTCATCGTGGAGCGGATCCCGTTCGCCATATATCACCCATAACAGTGCCGGCTTTATTGCTGATCGTGTATCGGTAAACTTTGCGACTTGTGCCCTGAGTCCGGCTATTCCACTGCCAGCGCCAATGAGAAGAAGCGGCCCATTTCCTACCGATAAATGGCAAGCCGGATTAACTCTTATTCTGCCTTGTATGGCCGAGTGTTCCTCGGCAAATGCCGTTAGCCACCCTGACGCAATCCCGGGGTTGTTTCCATCGCGCATATGGCGCCGGACAATGAGAGTTATTACACCCTCTTTAGGAATGGATGCGATAGTGTAGCTTCTTGTAGCCAGCCTCGGTAGTGCGGTCAATGTATCCGAGAGGCAGGCGTCCGGACCCGGCGTATTGAGTTGCCTTGTTGCCAACCACTGGCGGGCAGTCCAGTTCTGATTATTGATTTCAAAAGTATAGCTGCCGTCTATATCGTGGCTTTGCAGCCATGTTTCGATAGCATCAGCGCTGTTCTGAGGCATGACATCAAGAATGTCGCCAGCTTGCCAGTCACTATTTCCTGGCGTAAGTGTGATCTCAAATAGCGGATGTGCTGTGCCATGGTTCAACTGCTGTCGGGACGACAGCACAAATTCGTCTAACGGGCTGTGGTTGCGTTCTGTGTCATCTTGCAGCCCGTCTTCTCCTTTGGCGTGATCTAAGCGGGTGATGGATGATGCCGGTATTGCGCCCCATACTTGCAACTGTTTATACAATTGCTCGCCAAATGCACAGAAGTGGGGGTATTGGCTGTCGCCTAGAGCCACAACATCAAAGACAAGAGATGACAAACAGCCGGGTTCCTTATTTGTTTTTCTCAGCATGCGAAAAAAAGAGCGGCCGTTGTCCGGCGGTTCACCGTGACCATATGTACTAACGACGAATAACGCCCGTTTTGCCTGTTGTAAGCGCTCCAGGGTGACAGACGACAACGGCAATAAAGCAACGTTGTGGTGTTGTGCTTTCTCGTTGGCATGCATTTCAGCCAGTGCACGGGCGTTGCCTGTTTGACTGGCATAAGCAACGAGAAAATCTGTTTTGTCAGTATTACCTGGCCGCAAGCCAGGTTTATTGTGTTTCCAAAGTAGCACGCAAACCCATAATATATATAGGGTTAAAAGCGCCAGTGCCAGAAGTAGGCGGTCTAATTCAGTCACAGTGTACTGCCCTCACACTCAATGAATAAAAACCAGCATGATGAAAACCGGTATGAGAAGTCCCAGTGCGGTCACAGGCCAGGTTGAAGCCTTATGTGGCGCTTGTTTGATGAGCAACTGCAGGCCGGTAACGGTAAAAATAATAACAATCACCGAAAAAATATCTAAAAACCACTGCCAGAATACGCCGGTGTTGCGGCCTTTATGGAGATCATTGAAATAAGCAATCCAACCTCTGTCGACGCCTTCGTAAATCATTTTGCCGGTTTCCCCATCTATGGCAAACCAGTGATCCTGTCCCGGTCCGGGCCAGGACATATACAATTCTACGCCGTCCCATTCCGCTTCTTTATTTGAAGGGGGGTTAATACTATGGCTGTTTACCAGCCAATCAGTTAGTTCCGACGGTAAACCGGCGTTGCCTTGCGGCAGTAATGTCAGACTTTCCAGTACATTGGCAGGTAGTGTAGCCTCGATGTTTCGGGTCTCAGGCTCTACCTCTATATCGGCGGCGTGATTCAGCGTAATGCCGGTGACAGCAAACATGAGCATGCCAGCTAAACATATTGCTGCGGATATCCAGTGCCATTGGCGGGCACTGCCCAGTGAAATTCGCATGTTTGTCCTAATAGCGCGTATATTGCTTTAAAATAACTAACTATGATAATAGGAATTATTTCTTTTTAGAAGAGCGACCAGCCCGGAATGCAGTCTGGTCGCCGGATTCTCAGAATGTGTAAGAGATATAAACGCTGGCACTTCGGCCTGGCTCAGAAAAACGTTGATATCCATTGTCACTTACCCCAGAAAAGAAACCGCCGTTACCTGCACGAAGGTTTTGTACCACACTCCAGCGATAATATTCTTTGTCTGTCAGGTTGTAGATAGCGCCGGTTAACCTGAGGTTTTCAGTGATATCGAAATAGGCCGTTAAATCGAACACGGTATAACTAGCGGGATAATAGAATGGTCCGCTGCCGTTATTCAACGACGTAAAGCTTTTCTGCGTACTCTTGTTTACACCATCAGAATACACCATGTGGGCTTCAATGCCCCAGTCACGATCATCAGACCGGTAACCCAGTGATACAACCGCGGAATCTGGCGCCAGGGTTTCAAGATCATCTCCTTTGTCGTAAAAATCGAAGTCTGCCTCTGATGCGGGGGTGTATTCAGACTCGTACTCGCCATTGAGCGACGAATAGCTGAACCTGCCAGAAACATTGGGGGTGAAAAAATAGCTACCACTCACTTCAATACCCTGAACAGACACTTCTCCGGTATTTTGCGCTTGCGTGTAGGTATCGAGGGTTGTTATTTCGGTGACGCATTCTCCGGTAAATGCACTACAACTCTCTGTGGTTACATCGGTGCCGTAGGGAGTGGAAAAGGTTTCGCTTTGAATTAAGTGCTTGTAGTTGGTTCTGAACACGTTAATACTCAACTCTCCGTGTTCAAATTCGCCGAGATATCGCACCTCATAACTTACAGATTCTTCTGGATCGAGGTTTGGGTTAGCAACTTCGTCCAGATCGGCGTAGGTCAGCCCAGTTACGCTGTCGGTAATTTCCTCTCCCGAATTGGTACCAAAATAAAGCTCTTGCATGGTAGGCGCTTTGTAGCCCTGAACGGCCTTAGCGATCACCTGATGACCTTCTGCAAATTCATAACTGATACCTACTTCACCAATGAGGGCGTTAAACGACGCATCGGAAACACTCTGCCCGGTGGGGTCTGAAAACCCCTCGTCGAGTTCAGGTTCAAATTTCGTGCTGTCATAGCGGCCCCCGAGACGCAGATTAACCTGGTCAGTGATAGATATCGTATCTGCAAGGTAAACAGAGAATAGGGACTTGCCGGTTTTAGGTACAAACCCCTGATCCCGAATGGGATAGCCATCGACAATATCCGCGTCTGAAGTCTCGCCGTTATAACGACGGTCGTACATGATATTCTCAACGGCAGTATCTTGATAGTTAAAGCCGTATTCCACTACATGGTGAAGACTACTGTGGAAGGTTTTAGTCAAATCGGCGGTAACGTTCAGTGTATCCTGCTCAAAATTTCTGTCTTCAGCACGAAGAATTGCCGGGCCACCTCGGGAATATAAAAAGTCTGTGATGCCAGATGTATATAATTCCTGATAGTCGATGGCAACCGACAGTGAGTCGTAAAATACCTGGTTTGCGTTATCTTGTTTTAAAAACACACCGAAGCGTTCACGATTGTTTTCGTCTTTGGCGCCGAAATTCCAGTAACTGCCACTTTCGCCTTCATTTGGCTCTCTGGAAAGGGGAGAGCCGTCGTTGCTGCGGTCAGACTTCTCATACACAACACCCATTTGCGTTTGGTCATTTACGTGGTAGGCAAGCTTAAAAAGCAAGGCGTTTGACGTGATATCAAAAGGGTCTGCCTGCCCCCTGGCTGGGCCGACAATATCTGCACCATTGTTATGAGCCTGGGTTTCATTACCCTGACGACGGGTAAATTGCAAAAGTGTTTCTAGCTGGCCTGTCCGGTTGGCCACTGAGCCGTGAATGAGCCATTCATTTGACCGGGAGTCAAAACCAGTTTTAACCCGACCTGCAGTATCGTCACCTGTTGCAGATACAAAGTCTGCCGCGTCGTTTGTGACATAAGTGACGGCTCCTGCCAATGCTCCTGAGCCATTATCAACTGCACTGGGGCCACGGGAGATAGTCACGGTTTTGACGTGTTCAACCTCAACGTCACTGCGGCTTGAGCCGAACATGCCATATGCTGCGAACGATGCGGGATTTAAGGTCTCTCCTTGTGCCACACCATCTACTGTAACGGCTACTGCATCTCCACTGAAACCGCGAATATTAAAACCGTCACTCCCAAACCGATTACCAGTGTCATTTACCTGGATACCCGCTACGTAGCGCGCGGTGTCTTCAATATTGGTAATGGAAGCTTCCGATAATGCTGTTGCATCCATGGTTTTTTCGTTGGCGGGAATTTCCGCTGATGCTTCGCTTTGAACCTTTGTCGTGTCTAACTCCGCCTGCGCCTGCGCCTGTGCCGACGTGCTCAAAGCGAAAAGGGTAGAAAGGGAAACAGATAAAGCAGAATGCCTTACATTCATGTGTGACTCCATATCAATAATAAAAGTGCTAATGATTAGTATTTTTATCTGTGTGGTGAGAAAAGGCGGGAAATACTTAGTAAAAAGCCGATCTATAACAACCCTTCCAATCAGATTTGACAACAATGATATTGATAATGATTATCGTTTGCAATATTATCCTGTTAACTTTTACTCGGATATTTGGTCACCATGAATAAAAAAATATTCTTCACTACCGGTGTTTTACTACTGGTCTCAACCTTGTCTCATGCTCACGTACCGTATTTGAAACCGCTAAGCTTTGAGCCAGCGGGGCGCGATATGATTACATTGGATGCCTCTTTTGCGGAGCAATTTTTTGTTCCGGAAGTCGCTATCAGCAAAGCCCTATTTGATGTCGTTGCGCCTGATGGTGTGAAATCTGATGTTGAGACTGTGGTTAATTTAACTACCCGAAATGTCCTTGAACACGAGCTTGATCAGAATGGTACCTATCGATTTTCTACCGGCAATCGCAAAGGCGCTATTTTTCGCGTGTACGAATTAAACGGAGAGCGAGGCTCGGTGCGCGGCAATGATGAACCTTTACCGGAAGGTGCCGAGCTTAAGTCTCATTTTCAATCGGTAACCAGCGCAGTGACTTATGTGACCAAAAAGGGACCTACAAATCAAGCGCTTAAAGCAACCGGGGTGGGGTTGGAAATGGTGCCTGAAACACACCCAAACAGCCTGTTTACCGGTGATACCTTCACCTTTACGCTTACGTATGATGGCGTACCCGTTCCGAATCACGACATAACGCTTTACCAGGGCCATGACCAGTTCTCTGAAGAGTCTGATTCGCAAAACTTAACCAGTGATAACAACGGTAAAGTGTCTGTGACCTTGTTGACGCAAGGCGTATACCTTGTGATGGCCCGTTTGCGTGCTGATTCTCCCGAGGGCGCACCAGTACCTGCTTACAGCTATACCACTACATTAACGATTGAAGCATTCTGAGGATCCCATGTTTAAGAAAATACTTACCGTATCCATCGTTGCCATGGCATTTAATGGTTACCTGGAAGCTGCCCCCCACAGTGCCAGTGGCATTATTCTTACCTATGACTTAAATAGTGATGAAACGCTGTCGATGGAAGAATTTGTAGCCGCCAGACGCGCGCGGTTTATCGCCACCGATACCAACAAAAACGGCACTATAGAAGAAGGTGAATATGTGTACGAATGGGAGGGAACGCTTTCTGCACGCATGGCGGCTGACAGAAAAGCATCAGTGAAACAGACGCACATCCGGTTCAATGCCATTGATAAAAATGATGATGGTTTTATTGCCAAGTCCGAGCTGGATGCTGTAGGTGAAAAAGGGTTTACCCGTCTCGACAAAGACAAGGACGGAGTGATTCGCGCAACGGATCCTGATCCGGAAAACACATCAACCAGCGACAAACCCAGGCTGGAACAAAGGGCCATGCTACGCATGCCTACCACACATAATGTGGCCGGTTTTATGGGCCTTTACGATACAAATGGCGACGATGTTGTGGACAGCGCCGAGTTTCAGGCCGTCAGAGACGCACACTTTCAGCGCACAGATGAAAATGGTGATGGCAAACTTACCGAACAGGAATACGTACTTGAGTTTGAAGATCGCCTGGATAAACAGTACGAAAAAACCTACGACCGTCAGATTAAACAGACCTATGTGAGGTTTGGCGTGTTAGACACCGATGAAAATGGTCGTATGACGTTCAATGAGTACATGCGTTCAGGCATGCGGGCATTTATGCGTTACGACACTAGCGGGGACGGTATACTATCTCTGGCTGACCCTGCGCCTGTTAGAAAAGCCCCAGTTGATACGGCCAGCGATCCTCGACAAACCAACACAGCACAAGTGACGCGATGACGGGCGGAAAGTATACCTGTCTGGTCATTTTGTTGTGTCTGTCATTTGTCGTACAGGCAGGCTCGGCAGAGGATTCGGTATCCGTGCCATTCAATGGTCAAACGTTGTATATCGACGGCGATGCAACGTTTTTGCGTACTGTAAATGTACCTCAGATAGAAGCACTTTGGCGTGATACCCAGGCTGAACTGACTGGCGACAAGGCAGAGAGCGCAGTAGCCCTGCTCAATGAAAAGGGCGTTGCCATCCTTTCTCCATGGCTATTTCAAGCCCTAAGCTTGTGCGAAAAATGGTTTGCACGAACAGAGGGTAAAGTGAGTTGTAGAAACGGAGCGTTACTCAGTTATTGGCAACAACACATTTACGACGATGGGCCAATGGAGCGCAGGGAAGCGCGGCGATTAGCTCGTCAGTCAAGAGTGGCCAAAGTGCAACTGGACAAGACAACACTCACCGCTAACGTGCTCTCAGGTGAACAATTGATATGGAACCTCACTTTTCTGAACGACGGTATCGTACTGGATAGAATTTATCAGTACTTAAGTAGTCTCGGTGCGCCCACTGGTCTCCGTTTACGCCTTAACGGATTGACGGTGAATTTGCAGGAGAGAGGGGCAGAAAACGGCAAGGCAGAAGAACGGCAAATTATATTCGCCGCTTCCCTCAACGGACGTGCCCGGAAGATAATGCCAGGCGCGGCGCAATTCGGTGTGCTCGATCACAGCGACGGTTGGCCAGTGTCGGAACGGGATGTCCGCGGGGTGGCCAACTCGGCTACGGAAGCTGCGATGGTGGCGTATCTTGGTGCTGTAGCCAGTACGCGCGAGTTGGCGCAATTCGCAGACGAAAAGTCGCAGGTATACATTCAGACTATTGATCGACAAGAACGGGTATTTGCTACGCCGGGATATTATTCCAAGGTGGGCATGGCGAATGAGACCCGCAGTTTTGATATGACAATGACATTGCCTGAATTCAATATTCCCAATTACCATGGCCCGTATGTCGCAGTTTGGTTGACGAACAACAGACTGGAAATAGTGAAGCATCTTGCCATTCGCGGTAATAGTGAACGTTGGCTCAGTGAGTTGCGTACCTGGTGGCGGAAGGTCGGGCGGATGAACAGTGACTTGATCGACGGTTTTGCAGGAGCAACGAGAAAGAATCACTCTCTGACACTGCACTGGGATGGTTATAATGAAGCTGGAAAACCAGAACCCGACACCCTTTTAGTCTTGCACATTGAGGTGGCACGGGAAGAAGGGGGGAGGGACTACATTAAAGTGCCGCTTGATTTGTCGGCTCCGTGGCAAGATAAAATCGTCATAACCGGTACCGGCGAAATTGGCACAATAGCACTTTGGCAATGAATGGATAGCAATAAAAAAAGGCCTTAAAGGCCTTTTTTATTGCGGTATTGTGTATTGTTACCCTGTATTGCGCATACCAATGGCAATTCCGGCGATGGTTACCATCATGGCGCGTTCCAACACCGGGTTGTGAGCGTCGTCGCCTGCTTTTCTAATGCGGTCGAGCAACTCAATTTGCAAATAATGCAAAGGTTGCAGATAGCCGGCGCGAATGTTCATTGATTCCTTGCCTTGGGGGTCCTTGTCCATAATGCTTTCCTGGCCAGTGAGGGCGAGCAGCGAGTTAATGCTCTCTGTGAGCTCTTCTCGCAAGGCTTCTCCGAAGTGCTTTAACTCATCGGGAACAAGACGGTCATCATAGGCCTCACTTATCCTAGGGTCAGACTTTTGGAATACCATGTCCAGCATAGACAACCTTGAGCGGTAGAAGGGCCATTCAGTGAACATTTCTTCCACTACTTTCTGATCGCTTTTTGCCTTAACCGAGTCGATGGCACGCATTACACCCAGCCATGAAGGCAATACCAATCGAGTTTGCGCCCAGGCAAATATCCATGGAATGGCGCGCAAACTTTCTATTCCACCTGACGGCTTGCGTTTAGCAGGTCGGCTGCCCAATGGCAATTTACCCAGTTCTTGTTCCGGTGTTGCCACTCTAAAATAAGGCACAAAGTCCTTGTCGTGGCGAACGGTATTGCGATAGTTGTCACGGCCTTCTGCTGCCATTCTGGTGATGAGATCACGCCACTCTGGTTTTGGCTCAGGGGGCGGGAATAACATGGCTTCAATAATGGCAGAAGCGTAAATGCCTAAGCTGCGTTTCGCCAGTTTAGGCATGCCAAATTTGTAGCGAATGGTTTCGCCTTGCTCGGTTACGCGAAAGCCACCTTCCAGCGAACCTGGAGGTTGAGAGTGAATGGCGGCGTGAGCAGGCAAGCCGCCGCGGCCGATAGTGCCACCGCGACCGTGAAAAAGAGTCAGCATAGTTTCAAATTCGTCAGCCACTTTCACCAAGGCTTCCTGAGATTCGTATTGAGCCCAGCCCGCAGCCAGCGCACCAGCGTCTTTTGCAGAATCAGAATAGCCAATCATGACAAACTGACGACCTTTGATGTAACCGCGGTACCAGTCGATAGAGAGCAATTTGCGCATCACCGATGGTGAGTTGTTTAAATCGTCCAGTGTTTCAAACAGAGGTGCTACTGGCATGGGCCAATCTACACCTGACTCCTGCAACAATAACTGCACAGCAAGAACATCGGAAGGCTCGCTGGCCATCGAGATAATGTAAATGCCGAACCCTTCCTTGCGATGCTGAGCGATGACTTTACAGGTATCGAGAACTTCTTTTACATCGTCCGATGCATCCCATTGAGCCGGGAAAAGCGGTCGTTTGGAGCTGAGTTCACGAAGCAAGAAGGCCTGTTTGTCGGCCTCACTCCATTGTGCGTAGTCGCCCAGTCCGAGGTAGCGGGTAATTTCGCTAAATACATCTGCATGGCGCTCGGAATCCTGTCGAACGTCGAGGCGTAACAAATGAACACCGAAGCATTTTACCCGACGTATGGTGTCAAGAAGCAAACCATTTGCCGTGACTTCCATTCCGCACTCAACCAGCGATTCATAACACAACAGCAGAGGCTCAAGTAATTCGTCGTTGCTTTGTATCCATTCTGACTGGTCGACTTTTTTGCCCGACAGATAATCAGCAATACCGTCTCTGGTGACGCTACAACGTTTGACCAACGGACGCAATAAAGCGCGATATGGTTCGTTTGCGTCGTCGCCGGCAACGCTGCGAAGAGCGTCGCTGCAATCGAACATTGAAAGCTCAACCTGCAAACGGTCGAGGTCGGAAGCAAAGAGTTTAGCTGCACGTTTGCGCGCTAACAACAATACTTGTTCTGTGACTTTGGCGGTAACAAACGGGTTTCCGTCGCGATCGCCACCCATCCAGGAGCTGAACTGAACCGGTGCAGCATCGAGAGGCAGACCTACGTCATAATCGTTTTTAAGACGGTTATCCAGCTCACGCAGGAAATCAGGTACCGCTTCCCACAGCGAGTTTTCGATAACAGAAAAACCCCAACGGGCTTCATCGACCGGTGTGGGCCGCACAGAACGGATTTCTTCAGTATGCCACGCTTGACTTATCAGGTCGGCAATTCGGGTTTCAATGCGCTCGCGTTCGTGGGCGTCAAGACTTTCCTGATGAATACTCTGTAAACACTGAGCCAGTTCTTTTTGCTTGTGGATAAGTGTGCGTCGGGTTACTTCCGTTGGGTGGGCGGTAAGTACAAGATCAATATTGAGCTTTGACACCGCTTTTTGTACGTTGTCCGCCGAAAGTTCGGCTTTGTCGAGATGCTCAAAAAGTGCATCCATGGATGCATCCACACTCATCGCACTGTTGTATTCCTGCTCGGCAATATTCCCCAGGGTGAGGAACTGCGCAAAAGCTCGGCCAACTGTCAAAAGATCAGAATCTTCCAGTTTTTTGAAAATTTCTTTCAGGTTTTCACTTTTGGTATTGTCGCCTTGATAAGAGGCTCTCCCGTCTTTTCTGATCGTTTCAATACGCTCAAGCCACTCTTCGCCTAATTCAGCTTTAATGGTCTTGCCCAGGACTTTTCCCAGGTACCGCACTGTGTCTCTCAGTTCGGCGTCATAGTGTGATTGCATAGCATCCTCCTATATTGTATGGCCATAACCTTACTCCATTATGATTTAAATTGTCTAACCACTTTCAGTTATAAATTAAACCTTAATGAAAAGTTCACTTAACGGAAAGTTAAGCCCCAAGCATGTTTGCGAGGGATATGATACACTGCGCCACAGCAAAATTAGCATACTGTTAATTCGCTCTTTGTCGTTCAATTTTTGAACGTATCTCGTAATTTAATTTCAGGAGTCAATGTGTCTGACAAATTTACCAGCGTAGAAACGCAAGCAAGCTATGGTGTTGGTTTCCAAATGGGAGAGCAACTAAAATCTAACCCTTTCGAAGGGCTCTCTCTGGACGCTGTAGTTGAAGGACTTCGCGATGCGTTTAACGGTGAAGCTTCGCAGGTTGACACCGACACGCTGCGTAATGCGTTTGGCGAAATTCATCAGCGTATGCAAGCGGCTAAAGCCGAAGAGAGCAAAGCCGTAATCGAAGAGGGAAGTGCGTTTCTGGCGAAAAATGCTGAGCGAGACGAAGTGTCCGTTACAGATAGTGGTTTGCAATACGAAGTGATTGAAGCCGGTGAAGGCGACAAGCCCGCTGCTGACAGCACTGTACGTGTACACTACCACGGTACACTCATCGATGGCTCGGTGTTCGACAGCTCATACAAGCGCGGACAACCTGCAGAGTTTCCTGTAAATGGCGTTATTCGCGGTTGGACAGAAGCCTTGCAAATGATGCCTGTTGGCGCGAAGTGGAAATTGTACATTCCACACGAGCTGGCATACGGCGAACAGGGTGCTGGTGGCGCAATTGCCCCTTATAGCACCTTAGTGTTTGATGTTGAGCTACTCGACATTCTGGGGTAATTTCCCTTCCGATGGCAGTGCACACTGCCATCATTAAATTTTTTTGTCTTACACCATCTGCTCAGAGTTGTTATCCCGGATGACACAATTACAATACCCGCATTGTTTATGAAGGAAAAAGAATATGGTTATCAAGCCTAAAGTGAGAGGCTTTATCTGCACAAATGCGCACCCTGCTGGCTGTGCTGCTTCAGTTGCCGAACAAATCCGCTATATCAAAAAACAAGGCGACCTGGGTAAGGGCCCGAAAAACGTATTGGTAATTGGCTCTTCCACAGGGTATGGCCTTGCGTCCCGAATTACAGCAGCGTTTGGCTATGGCGCGAAAACCCTGGGCGTTTGTTTCGAAAAAGCACCCACAGAGCGTAAAACCGGCACTGCCGGATGGTATAACACAGCCGCGTTCCACAGAGAAGCAGCAGAAAGCGGTTTATATGCGCAAACACTCAATGGCGACGCCTTTTCTGATGAATTGAAAGACGAAGCGATTGCGAAAATTAAAGCAGACCTCGGTCAGGTTGACCTGGTTATTTACAGCCTTGCTTCACCCCGCCGCACTGACCCGGTTTCCGGCGAGACTTTCAAGTCTACCTTAAAGCCTGTTGGTCAGTCGTACACCACGAAAACCTATGACACAGACAAAGACAAAGTTCACGATGTCACACTGGAACCCGCTTCAGACGATGAAATTTACAACACCATAAAAGTGATGGGCGGTGAAGACTGGGAACGTTGGATGGATGCCTTGGCTGATGCTGGTGTATTGGCTGAAGGCTGTAAAACCACAGCATATACGTACATTGGTAAAGCCCTGACCTGGCCAATTTACGGGCAGGCGACCATTGGGAAAGCGAAAGAAGATCTCGACCGCGCTGCCGCAGCGATCATTGGCAAGCATACTGACTTGCTGGTAGAGGCGCATGTTTCTTCGCTAAAAGCGCTGGTGACACAGGCGAGTTCTGCTATTCCCGTTATGCCACTTTATATCTCTCTCATATATAAAGTGATGAAGGAAGAAGGCACTCACGAAGGTTGTATTGAACAGATATATGGTTTGTTTAATCAGTGCTTGTACGGTGATACACCAACATTAGATGAAGCAAATCGCTTTCGCATGGATGGCAAAGAAACCAACGATGCCACACAGGCTAAAATTCAGGCGCTGTGGGATGAAGTGACGCAGGAAAATTTCCACACGCTGAGTGACTACGCAGGCTATCATCACGAGTTCCTCAAGCTGTTCGGCTTTGATATTGAAGGTGTGGATTACGACGCCGATACAGACCCAATGGTCAGCTGGTAAATAAAGAGTACAGAAAAAAGCCGTCGATGAAGTGACGGCTTTTTTACGCCAGTAACATTAAATTGAACCCAGGTTGTGTGCTGTGCAGCAAAAAAATGTGATAAAATCCTGCCGCGCTGGTGTTCGTCAGCCCGGCAGCAGTGTCCGAAGAGGGTTACGCGTATGGGTTACGCGGTTGGAATAAATAAGGGTACTGCCGCTCAGAGACTGGCCATGTAACGAATTGTTTGCGAAAAATGGGTTTCGGTTATTTTAACTATTAACAAAAATTGTGATTAATCCATTATTTGCATAGCCTATTTCGCGAAATTGGTGCTAAAATCCCGTAGTTAAGTGGGGGAGTCGCCTTCTCCGCTTTTGTTGTTCTACGGGTTAACAGTCTTGAAAGGTCCGTCGGCCAGACAGCAATTCAACAATAATTATATTCTTGGCACGTTTAGTACGGGCAGGTTCGAAAACCGACCAGAACGCTGCAACGGAAAATCTAAACAGGGAATTGATCCTGACAAAGAGCGCTTCTGCATGCAGGCAGCGATGCTGCAGTTATGCATAAGGGTTCTTCTATTAGAGTAGTGCGATTACGTATGATAAAAATCAAGAAAGGTCTCGACCTCCCTATCAAGGGAGCGCCGGAACAGCAGATCTCCGATGGAGCTGCTGTCACGCGCGTTGCCATTCTGGGAGAAGAATATGTTGGCATGCGTCCTACCATGCATGTCCAGGTTGGTGACAAAGTGAAGAAAGGTCAGGTTCTTTTTGAAGACAAAAAGAACCCCGGCGTTAAATTCACCGCGCCAGCTTCAGGCGAAGTGGTAGAAATTAACCGCGGTGCCAAGCGTGTTCTTCAATCTGTAGTAATTAAGTCTGAGGGCGGCGAAGCTGTCACTTTCGACAAGATTGCAGCAGACCAGATTGCCAGCGCTTCAATTGAACAACTGCAAACCACACTGGTGGAATCTGGATTGTGGACAGCGCTCCGCACCCGCCCATTCAGTAAAGTTCCAGCCGTTGGTTCATCACCTCGTTCCATTTTCGTCAACGCGATGGACACCAACCCGTTGGCCGCAGACCCAACCGCCATTATTGCCGAACGCAATGAGGACTTCGTTGCCGGTTTGAAAGTGCTCAAACGGCTTACCGAAGGCAAGGTCTACGTTTGTAAAGCGGCAGGTGTATCTGTGGCAACAGGCGATGCCCAGGTAGATGTCGCTGAATTCGCAGGCCCGCACCCAGCAGGTCTTCCCGGCACGCACATTCATTACCTCGACACGGTGGGTGCAGGCAAAGTCGTATGGACAATCAATTACCAGGACGTGATGGCATTCGGTGCCACAATCACTTCCGGTGAGCTAGATGTACGTCGCGTCGTTTCTCTGGCGGGCCCTGCGGCGAAGCAGCCTCGTTTGGTTCGCACCGTTGTCGGCGCTGACATCGCAGAACTAACTGCCGGTGAGTTAGTAGAGGGCGATGTACGTGTAGTCTCTGGCTCTGTGTTAAACGGTACTACTGCACAAGGCGTACACGGTTTCCTTGGACGCTATCACTTACAAGTTTCCGTTTTGAAAGAAGGGCGTGAGAAAAAGCTGTTCGGCTGGATCACACCTGGTTCAGATAAACACTCGGTGACACGGGCTTATCTCGGTCACCTGGGCAGCAAAGAATTCGACATGACAACGACAACCAACGGTTCAGAGCGCTCCATGGTGCCAATTGGCAACTACGAGCGAGTGATGCCGCTGGACATTCTTCCTACGCTATTGCTGCGTGACCTGATTTCAGGTGACACGGATAGTGCTCAGGCAATGGGGTGTTTGGAATTGGACGAAGAAGATTTGGCTCTGTGTACTTACGTATGCCCTGGCAAATACAACTATGGTCCAATTTTGCGCAGTTGTTTAACTACCATTGAGAAAGAGGGTTAAGTCATGGGTTTGAAGGCATATTTGGAAAAAATCGAACCAAATTTCGAACCGGGTGGCAAATACGAAAAGTGGTATGCGCTTTACGAAGCAGCTGCAACCATTTTCTACACACCTGGTAAGGTGAATAAAGCCGGTACACACGTTCGTGACAGTATTGACCTGAAACGCATCATGATCATGGTCTGGATTGCGACCTTTCCAGCCATGTTTTTTGGTATGTACAACATTGGTTTACAGGCACAGGATGCGATAGCAGCTGGCGCAGGTACTGTACCTGATGCTTGGCAGGCTGCGCTTTTCTCGGCGCTTGGTGGTGATTTGGCTAATGCTGGCACACTGGGTCTGTTTTTCTACGGCGCCTGTTTCTGGTTACCAATCTATGCAGTTACCTTTGCAGTTGGTGGTTTCTGGGAAGTGCTTTTTGCATCGGTGCGCAAGCACGAAGTGAACGAAGGCTTCTTCGTAACGTCAGTTCTGTTTGCTCTGACATTACCAGCCACTATTCCACTGTGGCAGGTGGCGTTAGGTATCACCTTTGGGGTTGTTATTGCCAAGGAAGTGTTCGGTGGTACGGGGCGTAACTTCCTCAATCCGGCTCTGTCTGGCCGTGCGTTTCTATATTTCGCATACCCTGCGCAAATCTCAGGCGATCAAGTCTGGGTAGCTGCCGACGGTTTCTCTGGTGCTACGTCGCTAAGTCAGGCGGCATCCGGAAATCTGGATTACAGCAATATGGATCAGTGGATGAGCAGCTTCATTGGAACCATTTCTGGTTCTGCTGGTGAAGTATCAGCACTGGCAATTATGATTGGTGGTTTGTTCATCATGTATATGCGCATTGCAAGTTGGCGTATCGTTGCCGGCGTTGCAATCGGGGTTGCTTTCTTCGCCACCTTACTGAACATGATTGGCAGTGACACCAACCCCATGTTTGCTATGCCTGCACACTGGCACTTTGTCATCGGTGGCCTGGCATTTGGTATGTTCTTTATGGCAACCGACCCGGTTTCAGCGTCATTCACCAATAAGGGTAAATGGGCTTACGGTATCTTCATCGGTTTTATGACGGTCCTTATCCGCGTCCTCAATCCGGCCTTCCCTGAAGGTGTAATGCTGGCGATTCTGTTCGCTAACTTGTGGGCGCCACTGTTCGACTATTTTGTCGCGCAAAGCAACATCAAGCGGAGGGTAGCACGTGTCGGCTAAGAAAGAATCATTAGGAAAAACAGTCGGCATCGTTGTCGCCGTCTGTCTGGTTTGTTCTATTGTGGTATCTGGTGCGGCGGTAGGCTTGCGCGAACTCCAGCAAACCAATGCAAAACTCGATAAACAGACGAATATCCTTGTTGCTGCAGGTCTATACGAGACTGGCATGAGCAACGATACCATCGAAGCAAAGTTCGAAGAGTTCGTTGTACCCCGTTATGTCGATTTGGATTCTGGTGAGTTTACTGAAGCACCTTCGCCTGACTACGATATGTACAAGGCGGCTAAAGTCACTGAAACCAGCACGCCTGTAACCAATAGCAATGTGGGTTTCCAGCGTCGCCCTAACGTAGCCAGTGTATATTTGGTACGCGACGAAGCTGGAAAAGTAACACGCGTAGTTCTGCCCGTTCACGGCAGTGGGCTGTGGGATTTGATGTACGGTTTTCTGGCTGTTGACGCCGATGGCAAAACAGTAAAAGAACTTATCTACTATCAGCAAAAAGAAACGCCAGGGCTGGGCGGTGAAGTGCAAAACCCTGCATGGCAGGAAAAGTGGGACGGCAAAAAGTTGTATGAAAACGGCGAAGTTGCTATCAAGGTTAAGAAAAATGCTAACCCTGACAACCCACATTCAGTTGATGCACTGTCCGGCGCAACCCTAACCAGTAATGGTGTTCAAAACACCATACAGTATTGGGTAGGTGAGCAGGGCTTCGGTCCTTTCCTTAAGAAACAAGCATGGCGTTCATAAAGGGGTTTTCTCGTGGCTGACACTAAAGAAATGAAAAAGGTCCTCTTTGGACCGATTTTAGATAACAACCCGATCGCCCTGCAGGTACTGGGTATCTGCTCTGCGTTGGCGATCACCACTAAGCTGGAAACGGCCTTGGTTATGTCACTCGCGCTGACAAGCGTTGTGGCGTTTTCCAACCTGTTTATTTCGGCTATTCGCAACCAGATCCCATCGAGTGTGCGTATCATCATTCAGATGACGATCATCGCCTCTTTGGTAATCGTCGTTGACCAAATCCTGAAAGCTTACTCCTATGAGATTTCAAAACAGCTTTCGGTATTCGTGGGACTGATTATTACCAACTGTATCGTAATGGGTCGTGCAGAAGCGTATGCGATGAAGAGCCCACCGCTGATGAGCTTCCTCGACGGCATTGGTAATGGTTTGGGTTACTCTTTCATTCTGATTTGTATTGGCACAGTCAAAGAACTGTTCGGTTTCGGTACCATACTGGGTTTCGAAATTCTGCCGTTGGTACAAAACGGTGGCTGGTATCAGGGCAATGGCCTGTTGATCCTGCCATTTAGCTCATTCTTCCTGATTGGCGGTATGGTATGGATTATTCGTACTTTCCGTCCGGAACAAGTAGAGCCTAAGGAGTAATTCATGGAACACTATTTGTCTTTATTCGTTCGTTCGATTTTTATCGAAAACATGGCGCTGTCTTTGTTCCTGGGGATGTGTACTTTTCTGGCGGTATCCAAGAAAGTAAAAACCGCCATGGGCCTGGGTGTTGCTGTTGTGGTGGTATTGGGTATTTCCGTGCCGGTTAACCAGGTCATCTATGTAAATATTCTTGCTCCTGGTGCATTGGCCTGGGCGGGTTTTCCTGATACAGACTTAAGCTTTCTGAACTTCCTGACGTTTATCGGTGTTATCGCAGCGTTAGTGCAAATTCTGGAAATGACGCTGGATAAATTCTTCCCTGCTTTATACAACGCATTGGGTATATTCCTGCCGTTGATTACCGTTAACTGCGCCATCTTCGGTGGTGTGGCGTTTGCGGTCCAACGGGAATATAACTTCACCGAGAGTATTGTTTACGGTGTTGGAAGTGGTCTTGGTTGGGCGTTGGCAATTGTATTGCTGGCCGCTGTACGTGAGAAACTGAAGTACGCCGACATGCCAGACGGCGTTCGCGGCCTGGGCTCGGTGTTCATGATTGCAGGTCTGATGGCATTAGGTTTCCAGTCTTTCACTGGTATAGCACTGTAATAACGCAAAGGAGCATAAAATGAATGTAGAAATGTTACTTGGCGTTGGCATGTTCATTGTCATCGTACTGGCGTTGGTGTTTATCATCATGTTCGCCAAATCCAAGCTGGTACCGAGCGGTGATGTCACTATCATGATCAACGGTGATCCAGATAAAGCCATCACTACGCAGCCTGGCGGCAAACTGCTGGGCGCATTAGCCGAAGCAGGCATTTTTGTATCGTCAGCGTGTGGAGGCGGTGGCTCTTGTGGTCAGTGTCGGGTAGATGTTAAATCTGGTGGCGGTGAAATTCTGCCTACCGAACTCGACCATATCACTAAACGCGAAGCCCGTGAAGGTTGCCGCTTGTCATGTCAGGTTGCTATTAAACAGGACATGGAAATTGAACTGGAAGAAGAAATCTTCGGTGTTAAGAAGTGGGATTGTGAAGTTATTTCTAACGACAACAAAGCTACTTTTATCAAAGAGCTGAAGCTGAAAATTCCAAATGGCGAAAGTGTACCTTTCCGCGCTGGTGGTTATATTCAGATTGAGGCGCCACCTCATCACGTGAAGTACAAAGATTTCGATATTCCTCAAGAGTATCGTGCTGATTGGGAGCGTTTCGGTTTCTTCGACATCGAGTCAAAGGTAGATGAAGAAACTATCCGGGCGTACTCCATGGCGAACTACCCGGAAGAAGAAGGCATTATTATGCTGAATGTGCGTATTGCTACGCCGCCGCCTAATAATCTGAGTCTGCCAGCAGGCAAAATGTCATCGTATATCTGGAGTTTGAAAGAAGGTGATAAAGCCACTATTTCAGGCCCGTTCGGTGAATTCTTCGCGAAGGATACTGAAGCTGAAATGGTATTTGTTGGCGGTGGTGCAGGTATGGCACCTATGCGTTCACACATTTTCGACCAGCTTCGCCGTTTGAAAACTAACCGTAAGATCACGTTCTGGTACGGTGCGCGTTCGCTTCGCGAAATGTTCTATGTTGAAGACTTCGACGAATTGGCGGCAGAAAATGATAACTTTGAGTGGCATGTGGCGTTGTCTGATCCACAGCCGGAAGACAACTGGGAAGGCTACACTGGCTTTATCCACAACGTGTTGTTAGAAAATTATCTCAAAGACCATCCGGCGCCAGAAGATTGTGAGTTCTACATGTGTGGGCCTCCTATGATGAACGCTGCGGTTATTAACATGCTGAAAGATCTTGGGGTAGAAGACGAAAATATCCTGTTGGATGACTTTGGCGGTTAATAGTGAAAAGGTATAATTAAAAAAGGGGGCACAGCCCCCTTTTTTGATAACTGAGGAATACAAGTGATAACACACGTTTTGCGAAGCAGTATTGTTCTGTTGTTGCTTCTTGTCGTCAGTGGTTGCGCCCGAGAGGCCAAGCAGGTTGCTCATTTGCATGGCGAAACCATGGGCACCACTTATAACGTAAAATACGTGGTTGACGAGCGCGGTCAAATTGACGGCTTACAGGAAGCCATTGACGAACGACTTGTTCACATCAACAAACTGATGTCTACTTACGACCCAACGTCTGAATTGTCTCGCTTTAACCAGCGTCGCTATACAACGCCTTACACACTTTCAGATGAGACGGCCAAAGTTGTGAAAGAAGCCATTCGGCTGGGTAAATTGAGTAACGGTGTGTTAGACGTTACCGTTGGGCCGTTGGTAAATATGTGGGGCTTTGGCCCCAACAAACGGCCGGAAAAAGTTCCATCAGCAGAGCAAATTGCCGATGTACGGAAATACGTCGGTCTCGATAAGCTCACCTTGAATGGCAATGCGCTGAGTAAAACTCATCCTATGCTATATGTTGATTTATCTACAATAGCAAAGGGCTATGGGGTTGATCAGGTGGCTGATATAATGGAATCACGAGGTATCAGTAACTACCTGGTGGAGATTGGTGGAGAAATGCGTGTGAAGGGCGAACGGGGCAACGGGGAAGCATGGTTAATTGCTATTGAAAAACCCGTTACTACGGAACGCGCAGTGCAAAAAATTGTCTCAATAGGCACCAATGCGATCGCTACGTCCGGTGATTACCGCAATTATTACGAGGTGGATGGCAAGCGGTATTCTCATTTGATCGATCCGCGAACTGGGCAGCCGATTACGCATAATTTAGTTTCAGTTACAGTCGTTCACCCTTCGTCGATGACCGCAGATGGTCTTGCGACAGCGTTTAATGTTATGGGGTGGGACGAAGCAATAGCACTGGCCAAACAGGAAGGGTTAGCCGTGTTTCTTATTAAGCGCACTGAAGATGGCTTCGAGGAATATGCGTCGCCGCATTTTGAAGACATCGTGAGTGTTAAAGATTAGGAGAGGTCATGTCTACTTTTATTCTCGCGTTTGGTTTTTTTCTCACCATGGTCTTGGCTATGGCCATAGGGTATGTAGTTCAGAAAAAGTCGATTTCCGGTAGTTGTGGTGGCTTGGGAGCGTTAGGTATTGATAAGGCCTGTGATTGCCCTGAACCCTGTGATCGCAAAAAGGCGCGCACTGAGCGGGAAGAAGCCCGTCAGAAACGCATTGCTGAATGGAAAGACAACCAAATCATGTAATTAGTATTAGCGCGCTTTGGCGCGCTTTTTCATTTTATTGCAACCTGCCTCAACCCCTGCAAATTTGTCATGTGACTTTACTCCGTTTTATCGTAAAATGCTGTTTGAATATACAGTGTTGGCTATGTAGTGAAAAAAATTATTCACGTTGATATGGATTGCTTTTACGCTGCGGTTGAGATGCGTGACAATCCATCGTTAACCCATAAACCCATCGCTATCGGCGGCAGCGCCGACAGGCGAGGCGTGATCTCAACCTGTAATTATCCCGCCAGAAAGTTTGGGGTGCGCTCAGCCATGGCGACGGCGTATGCCAAGCGGTTATGTCCGGATTTAATTTTACTCAAAGGGCGAATGGAGGTTTACGTTAAAGAAAGTCAGCGGATCCGAGAGATCTTTGCCGACTACACGCACCTGATTGAACCCTTGTCCCTAGACGAGGCTTACCTCGACGTCACCAATACTCAATTGTTCAATGGCAGCGCAACACTGATTGCAGAAGACATACGCCGACGCATTAAAAGTGAGTTAAATCTGACCGCATCGGCGGGAGTTGCACCCTGCAAGTTTGTTGCTAAGGTCGCCAGTGATGAAAACAAGCCCGATGGCATTTGTGTCGTGACACCTGAGTATTTAGACACCTTTGTGAAAGCTATGCCTCTGGGAAAAATACCCGGCGTGGGCAAGGTAACGCAACAAAAGTTACAACGCATGGGCTTGCAAAATTGTGCCGACGTCAGGGCATATCCTTTTGAGAGGTTGCAAAAAGAGTTGGGCAAGTTCGGTACTGTATTGTGGAATCGCGCCCACGGCGTGGACGAAAGAGATGTAAATGTAAGCCGGGAAAGAAAATCCATTGGCGTAGAGCGAACATTTAGCGAAGATTTACACACGTTAGAAGCGTGCCGGGAAGTCATGCCTATGTTGTGGGATAAGCTACAGGAAAGGGTAGCGGGATACCTGGCAAAGACTGGTGCTAAACGTTGTGCCATTCGCTCGCAGGGTGTGAAGCTGAAATTCAGTGATTTTCAGCAAACCACCGTCGAGCACCGGCATCACGATATTGACGAAGGTTTTTTTCACACGCTGCTTGACGAGGCCTGGATGCGGGCCCGGGGCCGGGGCGCCAGGCTGGTGGGTATTCATCTTGGGCTGGCCGATGATGCGCCTATTCAACAACTTACACTTCCTCTGGAGGATTAACTATGACTAACGATGTAAAGCCTGGACGGTATCAACACTACAAAGGAAACTACTACACCGTATTGGGAGTGGCAACGCATTCTGAAGACGAATCGAAACTGGTGGTCTATAGGCCAGAGTATGGCGAGAAAGCGCTTTGGGTCAGGCCGTTAGATATGTTTTGTGAAACAGTCATCATAGATGGAACAACCGTGCCTCGTTTTGCCTTCATCGATGAATAATTACCCGCTTTCGTCATAGTATAGATCTTACATTCCCTACGCGCATAGCGTTTTGTTATTCCTCTTCTTGTTGAGTAACATTAGGTGGTTGAAGTAAGTAGTCGGTCTGCCATACTTCCTGCATCGTGGCCTGACTTATGTTACCCCCGGTAAGGATAACAACAGCGGTTTGTCCGGGAGGGGAATTTACGGCCCAAGACGCAACAGCGGCCATACTCATGGCGCTGGTGGGCTCAATATGCAGTTTTAATAAATGTTGTAGCCATTGTGTCCAGTAGGCGATTTGTTCTTCATTTACTTCGTAAAAATCGTCGAGCTGCTGCAATATTGGAAAGGTATTCCTACCAACTGAAGGCGTAGCAGCACCATCAGCCAGTGTGGTTGGGGTGCCGGCAAGGGATTCAATAATTCCACTTTGCAAAGAGCGTGATGCGTCATTAGCGTTCAAGGGTTCTGCGCCGATCACCTTTGCGTTGGGCTGCAAATGGCGGGCAGCGATGAGTGTGCCACTGAGTATTCCACCGCCGCCACATGGGGCAAATACCGCCTCTACGCTTCCGGCGTCTTCAAGGGCTTCAAGACAGGCGGTACCTTGCCCGGCGATAATATCCGGGTGATCAAACGGTGGGATCCATACTGTACCTGGTGTGTTTGCCGCTTCTTTCACTGCAGCATCAGCTTCAGGGCGAGTGGGGTAAAGCGCAAGCTGTGCGCCATAAGCTTTGGTGGCTGCGGCTTTTACCGGAGAAATAGACTCGGTTGCATAGATGCATGCGGGAATGCCAAATTGACTAGCTGCATAGGCGACAGCCTGAGCGTGGTTGCCCGAGCTGTTGGCGACGATACGTTCGGGCAATTCACCTTTCTCCTTAAGGCGAATAAGAAAGTGAGTTGCCCCCCGCAATTTAAAAGCGCCTGTTCTCTGTAAACACTCGGCTTTAAATAAAATACGTTGACCCAGCCATTGATTTAATAAGGTACTTTCCAATAGTGGGGTTCTGGCAACACAGCCATCTAGTCGTTTAGACGCGGCGTAAATATCATCAAAAGTGGGCTGTGCAGGGATGTTCAAAACAAGGTCCTTACCGATAGAGCACTACAACCGCATACCCTACCATTCTTTTAGGGCCCCGGCGAATTAATAAAAATGTCATATATCATTACTAAAATGGTAGGTATTTACTACATTAGTCGCCCACATGCCCCGAGAGAAAAAGAACAGAATTTATCTTTTGCCGTTCGTTCTGTTCACAATGTTAAGTGGCGTTTTTGTCGTCGCTGGTGCGTTTCTCATTCAGGACGACCTCGATTCCCGTGTGTCGAAAGCGGCATCGCTGGCCCGTCAGGTTGAGAACAGCATGTCGCTGTTTGCCTCCGAGCGACGGCAGGCTATGATTAATCTCATGCAAAGTTGGCCTGCATTTTCCGCCAACGATATCGATTGGTTTAATGCCCAAGCCGTTTCTCTAATGAACATGCAGTATGGGTATACATCGTTAGCGGTTACCGATGAACAAGGCAGTATCCGTTGGATAACATTACCAAACAGCCAGGGAATATCCAGCACGGGTTTCTCTATGATGAGTACTCCGTTGCAAGATTTAGGGATTACATCATTTTCTGTCTCCGATGACTTCCATAGTACGTTAATTCAATCCGGAGAGGGCGGTCACTACTACTTAGTCTACTCCCGGGCTATCAGCCCTCAAGAGCCTCATTTTGGTTTTCTTATTGCTAGCTTTGATGTTAGCGAAATTCTGGACATGATCATCGGTGATTTGGTGGGGCCGCAGTTTAATTTCATGATCCTGGACGGGCAGGCGCACTTACTGGAAGAAGGTGAATTTGAAAATGATGGCTCTACTGTCACCACTGAGGGGATAGATTTTCTTGGTCGTCAGTGGACATTACACATTCAAAGTCAGCCGGGAAGGTTCAATGCAGGTTGGTTGATTGCCATAGTGGGCATTGCCATGTCGCTGTTGGTGAGCTGGGTGTTACACAAACAGCTGAAAAGTGCTCTCAACCTAGTGTTGAGCCAGCGTCGCTATCAAACCGCCAGTGACGCGGCACTCGATGGACTCATGATTTACAAATCCGCTGGCGATGATTTTCTCTTGCTGGAAGCAAACAAAGTTAGCTATCAGCTATTTCCACGTCTGGGTAATCAACAAAGCGAAAAGTCGTTAAAAGTTCACCTCGATTATCTGGGCCACAGCGCACTCTTGGAAAAAGCGTTTGAGGTGGCAAAAACCGGTGAACATCACGAAACTTATCTGCATACAGAAAGCGATGCCACAGAGGCGGAATGGCTAAAAATACAAATGGTAAAGGCGGAAGAAACCCTGGCAATGACCGTCAGGGATGTGTCTGAGCGATTTCGCGCTCGCATGGCCCTGCAAAGAAGTGAAGAACGCTATCGCCGGCTTGTGGATAACATGCACAGGCACTTTGTATACACTAAAACCCCGGATCATCAGTTTGTATACGTCAGTGCGGGGCTACAAACTATTCTCGGGATCAGTGAGGCCGAGTTTTGTCGTCGGTCGTCGCAGATGGTATGTCAGGTGCCTGACAATTATGGAGAGATCACCGAGCGAATTCAGAGAGGTGAGAAGCCAGAGCCTTACTTCGTTCATTTTAAAGGCGCTGACGGCAAAGTATTTATTATCGAATTTACCGATACACCTATTTGCTCGCAAACCGGTGAATTGGAGGCAGTGGAAGGTATCGCCCGGGACGTAACAAAGGAACAGGTACTGCAAGATGAAGTGGCTTATCAGGCCAGTCACGATCAACTCACCGGATTGATGAATCGTTACGCCTTTGACAATGAATTGCACTTGTTGCTGGAGAGCGTGGAGCGGGATGAGCAGTTTGGGGTAATGTGCTTCATCGATATGGATCGTTTTAAGCTGGTAAACGACAGCTGCGGGCATCCGGCTGGAGACAAGTTACTCAAAGAAGTGGCCGATTTATTCCGCCAACAAGTGACTGACCAGGAACTGTTGGCTCGTATCGGCGGGGATGAGTTTTGTATTATATTCCGCAATCAGAAACTGACTACGGTCACGGCCAAGCTCGACAACATGCTACAGGCGATATCAAACTACCGCTTTATTCACGAAGACAGGTTGTTTTACGTGGGCGCCAGCATTGGTGTGATCCCGGTAGAGAAAGGAAGCGGTACTGCTGCAGAGCTTATAAAAGCGGCGGACAATGCTTGTTACCAGGCGAAATATGAAGGGCGAAACCGCTACTACGTTCACCGAGGCAACGGGGATACCGAGGGCCTATCTAGCGAGAGCAATGTATTAAACGTCCTGAATACAGCAGTACAGAATGGCAAGTTTGAGTTGTTCAGCCAGTCGATAATGCCGATGAAAGCGGGTAAAAACGATTTGCTCCACTATGAAATATTGCTTCGTCTTCCCGATGGCAACGGTGGGCTTATCAGCCCCGCCTTGTTTATTCCCCTCGCGGAAAGACATGGTTTGATGAACAAAATTGACTGGTGGGTGGTCGATAAAACACTCACTATACTGGAAGCTCACCCGGCTCATATCAATCGCTTGGGGAAAGTCGCCATAAACCTATCAGGCCTCACACTCGGCGACAATTCGCAATTGCAGAAAATTGTCGACCGGGTCGTGCGTTCGACTGTACCGCCAGAAAAAATTTGTTTTGAAATTACCGAAACCACGGCAGTAACCAATATCGGTGCGGCGAAGCATTTTATGGAAACGTTAAAAGACAAAGGTTGTCGATTTGCTTTGGATGACTTTGGCGCTGGTATGTCTTCCTTTACGTACCTGAAAAATTTAGACGTGGATTATGTCAAAATTGACGGCTCTTTTGTAAGAAATATGGCCCGTGACAGTATTGATCATGAAACAGTGAAAGCCATCAGCGCCATTGCACACAGTATGGGAAAACAAACTATCGCGGAGTTTGTCGCAGATCAGGAAACGTGTGACGCGTTGCGAGAATTACGTGTGGATTACGGCCAGGGATATGCGCTAGGGAAACCTATACCATTGATGAATCGCCTCGCACCGGTTAATAATGTTACTCTGTTGCGAGCTTAATGATTACAAGGAACTATTATGGGTTTATTCGATGCATTATTAGGTAACGCAAGCGAAACGGATACGGCTGTGGTGGCTGAAGAGCTGGCACCTGTACTTTCTTCGAGTGAGGAGGTTGTGAGTGCTTACAAACTTGTCAGAGATTTGGTTGTGTTCACGACCGGTCGGATGATTCTTATTGACAAACAGGGTATTACGGGGCGCAAGGTTAATTATCACTCTGTTCCGTATAAATCGATAACACAATTCGTTGTGGAAACCGCCGGTCACTTTGATACTGACTCAGAGCTCAAAATTTGGGTGTCTGGTCAATCTCAAGCTATCGAAATTGAACTTAGTAAAAACGCAGCACAAGGGGTTCAGCAAGCCTTAGCGACACAGTTATTTGGCTAATACCGGATTAAACAAAAAGGGCTGAATTCACAGCCCTTGTTGACAAGGTAAAGGTTACTCTTTTTCAGGATGCAAATTGCGATTGAAAAAGCGAGTAATAGTTTTGTACAGATGAATGCCTGTCTGTTTTCCCCTAATACTGTGTTTTTTACCCGGATAGTCCATGGTTTCGAATGGAATTGCCATATCCTGTAAATGCTTGTAAAGCTTGGTACTGTGTGTAAACAGCACGTTGTCGTCAGCCATTCCGTGATAAATAAGTAGCTCACCTTTCAAATTCTTCGCGTATGGGAATACACTCGAGGCCGTATATGCGTCGTCATCGGTGCCAGGGTTACCCATGTAGCGTTCGGTGTAATGGGTATCGTATAAACGCCAGTCTGTTACCGGCGCTCCTGAGACGCCAGCCGCGAAATAATCACCAGCCTTAAACATACTCATGAGGGTCATGTAACCGCCATAACTGTGGCCATACACGCCGATGCGATTGCCATCAACGTAGGGAAGGGTGCGCAGGAATTTCACCCCAGCAACCTGATCGCTGACTTCTATGCTCCCCATTTTTTTGAAAATAGGATCTTCAAATGCCTTGCCGCGATAGTTAGAGCCCCGATTGTCGATACTGAACACCACATACCCCTGATCTACCCAGTATTGCATAAGCAGACCGCGATTACCGCCCCAGCTGTTCGTCACTACCTGTGCGTGGGGGCCGCCATATAAATACACGATAACCGGATTTTTTCTCTTCATGTTCTCAGGTTTGTACAAACGGTAATACAAGGTAGCATTGTCGTCGGTGGTGATAGTGCCAAACTCGGGTTTGGTCCAACTATCCTGATAAACATATAATGGATGTGATTTATTGATTGCGTTTTCTTCGAGCCACGTGATTTGCTCGCCACTGGCATTGTGAAGGCTTACCTGTGGTGGATTGTTGGCGGTTGAAACCGTATCTACGTATATAGACGCGTCACTGGAGAATGCAATGCCGTGAAAACCGGGTTGCTCGGTAACTTTGGCAATCGTGCTGTCGTGTAAATCCACACTGTATAGATGCCTTTCCAGTGGTGTGTCTTTGCGACCGGTAAAAAAGAGCTTGTTGGCTTTCAGGTCAACAGCTTCTAATTCGTCGACGACCCACTTGCCTTTCGTGAGTTGTTTTACCAGCGAACCATCGTTGTTATACAGGTATAAGTGCTTAAAACCATCCCGCTCAGATGCCCAGATAAACTGGTTCCTACTGGGTAAAAATGTCAAATCATCATGAAGGTTTACCCAGGTATTGCTGGTTTCTGACAGCAGCAATTGTTGGGTTTTACTTTCGAGGTCGTAAGCGCGTAGTTCGAGTTTTTGCTGGTTGCGGCTTTGCCATTGATAAGTGAATACACCGGCAGACATCCATTGGCCACGGGCAAAATAGATGTCTTTTTCTTTCCCTAAGTCAATCCATTCTCTGGCACCCGTTTCAATGTTTTGCACCGCCAGTGTTATTGCTACATTGGGGGTGCCAGCTGCAGGGTATTTTTGCTCGATTGTTGTAATGCTGTCAGCATAAATTTCTGAACGGGTAATAATGTCTACCGGTTTTTCATCAACACGGGTAAACGCGATGTGGCTCTCATCGGGTGACCACCAGTAACCGGTCATCCGGTTCATTTCTTCTTGCGCTACGAATTCAGCCATGCCGTATTTGATGTCGCCACCGCCATCTTCTGTAATAGCGATTTCTTTTCCGCTAGTGATGTGTTTGATATACAGGTTTTGATCGCGAATGAATGAAATGTAGTTCCCTTTAGGCGATAATTTAATGTCGGTTTCAAACGCCTCGGTATCTAGTAATTGTGTTGCGCCACTTTTGCCCAATTCGTGGTAAAACACGTTGCCACCCATGGGAAAGAGCAGTGCTTTGCCATCTTTAGACCACTGGTAGCTGACGATACCGGAGCCAGATAGACGCATACGTTCACGACGTGCTTTTTCTTCGTCAGATAATTCGCTGTTGCCTTGTTGTAAGGCAGCAGAGTCGAATAACATACGGGTTTCACCAGATGCTATATGGTATTCCCATAAGTCGAGCTGGTCGTAATCTGTTTTTTTACCTTTTAGGAAGGTAACTCGCTGCCCGTCTGGTGACACTTGCAAATTTCGGGGTGCATCACCGTCGAGAGAGGGAGAGTCAAAGATCCGCTCTATAGTGAGCTCTTTGGCGTGTAGTACAGAACTGAGCATAAAGGCTCCGAATAGCAGTGTTTTTTTCATTGTGTTCTAAACGTTTTCAGGTTGTCAGTTAGGTGAATGAACAGGGTGTCACAAGGTGAGTCGTAATAAAACCGCTTTAGTTTTAGGTGCAACCGGCCTCGTCGGCAGGGCGCTTATACAGCAATTACTCGTGGACCCAAGGTATGATGCCATCACACTGTTAATACGCAAGCCCTTGCCGTCCCGTTTGTTTGTCGATCCGTTGAAAAAACTGGTGCCTATTGTTATCGATTTTGCGCATTTTCAGGATTATCAGGGGTATTTCGGCGTGAATCACGTTTACTGTTGTCTGGGTACCACCCCAGGGCAAGCCGGCTCAAAAGCTGCCTTCAGGCAGGTTGAGTTCGAATATATACACGTTGCGGCACAACTAACCCGTGCCCAGCGAGCGGATAGCTTTGTGTGGATTTCATCTGTAGGGGCAAATGCAAAAAGCAGTAATTTCTATCTCAAGGTGAAGGGGGAATTGGAAAACGCCTTAATGAGAATGCCCCAGTTGCACAATGCCTCGGCGGTTAGACCTTCTTTACTTCTGGACGAGAGGGCTGATTTACGGCCATTGGAATATATTGCTAAAAAATTTGCGCCTGTGTGGAGTAGGGCCATGCGTGGTCCTTTGGCTAAATACAAACCCGTCCGAGCTGCTGAGGTGGCGAGAAAGATGATGTCACTACAGGTGTTTTGATGGCAAGAGGATTTCAGTGCAAACAGTTTTTTGTAGCCCAGGACAAGTGTGCCATGAAGGTGGGTACCGACAGCCTTGTTTTGGGGAGTTGGGCGCAAACGGGACACGCATCTAACATACTGGACATCGGCACTGGAACGGGCATTCTGGCGTTAATGATGGCGCAAAAAAATAAATTGGCACACATTACGGCCATCGATATTGATGATGACGCTGTTCGCCAGGCTAAAGCTAATGTCGCTGGTTCGTTATGGTCACATCGCATTGAAGTCGTGAAGGCGGATGTTGCCGCATTCCAATCACAGAAGGCCTTTGATGTTATTATTAGCAACCCGCCGTACTTCCATCACGCGGCATCTCCAACCAATGCGTTTGACAACGCAAAAGATAAGCGTTTAACGGCGCGTCAGGACGAGACACTTACGCCTGGAGTGTTATTTTTCAACTGTAGCCGATTATTGAAACCGGTGGGCCAAATCTATTGCGTTTACCCGGCTACTCGTCATAGAGAAGTTGTCGATGCTGCAGCAACCCAAGGTTTTTATCTCAGCGCCTGCCTGGAAGTAACAGCAGCGCCCGGACGCTCACCTTATTTACACGGGCTTTGCTTTAGTAGCTCTGTGTCAACCTTGCGCCATGAGCAACTCGTGGTAAGAGATGAGAACAACGTATATACGCCGGAATACAAGCGGTTATGTGAAGCTTTCTATTTGAATTTTTAATGTCCTGCAGATTACATCACCGGTAGTTATGTGGCCTTGCCAGGTGTATTCGACGAGGCAGGCTGGTGGGCAGACAGAAAAATAAGGTGAGTATAACAATGGTAAAAGTTTGGCAGGTGGTTAGCGTAATTGTTTCCGCGTTGCTGATTGTGGCGTGCGCTGAGAAGCCCCTCTCGTCGTTCGATATTGCATGGCGTCAATACAAAGCGCGTTTCTATGAAAACGGGCGTATTGTCGATACGGACAATGCTGATGTGTCCTGCGCCGAAGGACAAGGATACGGCATGCTGTTTGCCGTCGCAGCGGATGATCAGGCACAATTTAGTCGCTTGTGGACATGGTCGCAGACTGGATTACAGCGTGAAGACAGGCTCTTTCGCCGGCTATCCCGGCCGTGTTTGGTCAAAGATAGGGGCTGTGTGTATAACCGCTACAGCGATACCGGGGGGGATATACTCATTGCATGGGCGCTGTTAAAAGCCGCACATAAATGGAATAAACCAGACTATCAGCTCGAGGCAATGGCGATTATTCATGCCCTGAGTAACCATATGGTCATCTCTCGTCATGGCGAAACACTATTATTGTCTGGTGGCCCTAAGGGAGTATTTTCTAACGGCGACGTGCAGGTAAATCTGTCGAATTGGGTGTTTCCAGCATTACAGGCTTTCGCAGAGGCTACCGGAGATGAAATATGGGATGACATAGCGGTGTCAGGTATCGCACTTATTGCGCAAAGTGAAAGTAAGTGGCAGCTCGTCCCCGCCTGGCTTCGCGTTAGCCGACAAGGAGTGTCACTTAACGGGGTGGTTTCTCCCGAGTTTGATGCTGACGCCTATCGCGTGCCGCTGTATTTGGCATGGCAGGGAGTCAATGTTTCTTTGGTCGCGCCATTTCTGCGGTATTGGAATGAAGGTCGCGCACCGGCTACCTGGAATTTACTCTCCAATGAAAAAGCTGGATATCCAATGACCGCCGACATGCTGGCAGTAGAAGCTGCGGTGAGGACGCTCTACCGGGTTAACGGAACTCGGGACGCGGCACTGACGAATACATTGGTCTTGCGGGATGATATGGATTATGTTTCCGCCAGTTTAGTGATGCTGAGCTTACTGGCCGTTGGTGAGGGGATCAGGCAATAGCGCTTTGGCTTAAATGTACCGAGTCATTTATTTAAAACTGGCACAAAAAACGCGGCAATTGCCGCGTTTTAAAAACTCAAAGCGATAGTGAAAAACTCAGGCGTCTTTAACCAGTACAGAAATTTTTTCGATACCTGCAATTTTTACCTGGTTCATGACTTCAACAACAATACCGTGTTCAGTATCCTGATCTGCCTGAATAGCTGCAGAATCCGTGTTGTTTTCAGCAAGAAACGTTTGCGCGTTGGCTACAACACGACGAATGTCAACTTCACGGCCACCCATACTGATAATACCATTCGCATCAATGCGAATAGACAGGGATCTTGAAGGCTGATTGTTATTCGACTTGTTATCCTCCGGCCGGTTTACGTCCAGACCTTTCTCTTTCACAAAAGAGGTTGTAACAATGAAGAAGATCAACATGATGAACACGATGTCCAACATGGGGGTCATGTCAATCTGTGCCTCGTCATCGGCACTGGTATGCTTTTTTCTTTTCATCTCGTAGTCTTTCTTCTCTTTAAGTTCGAGCACCCTAGTATACTGTTTGTTATCAAAACTGATAGCATTTTGTAAGAAACAGACACCGTTATTAACACTTGTTGGTGGCTTTTTGGCCACTATCACCGGAGAGTATCGTTATTGCGGTGATTTTTTCGTCAGGGCAACCCCGAGTTGGTAAAAATACAACATTAACGAATCATTAAGCTGTATACGCAAATTACCATGAGGATAAATACCAAGTCTAGCCTCTGCAGACTTTTTTGTTCCCTGAACAAGAAAGGCGTTCTTCAATGGGTTGTCCTGAATGCATGCTTCAAAAGCCCGGGCAGCCATTTCCTGAGGCGTAGCATAATAATACATTTTTAACGCGCGATCAGCTTCAATTGATCGCAAAAGGTACGTGCTGGGGTTATTTTGATCGTTCAAAAACATCAGTTTAAAACAATCGCATAGCACGTCATTCAAGGGGTGAGAGCGAATGGGGGCATTGTCTAACCACGCTTTTGAAGCAAAGGATCCCGTCGGTAGATCATCGAAAACGTAAGATGCAATGTAATGATCGAAAGCGTGAAACCACTCGTGGGCTAATGCGCCGCCGCCTGCGTTTTTAGCCAAGGCGAGTTGGCGCTTCGCACTGTTGTAATGGGCACTGGCGTGTTTCTGACCGCCACTGCCAAATGCCAGTGAAAGGCTACCGTTTAGCGAAACAACCTGTTCGCTAACATGTAAGATCTCTGCCAGATCGTACAATGCATCGAAAAATAGATTTGCCGCTAATTGTTGCTCTTGTGGAGTAACCCATTTTCCTACGGTAATACTCGCGAAGTTAAAGAGCTTGCGAATATCCTGAAAGCTCACGTCGGCTCCGTCGCGGTGCGATGGGCCATTGCGAAAATACTCCCGATGAAGCCTGCCAGGTTTGTTGTTATCCGAGTTCATCTAAGAGTTGGTGACACCAGGTTTGAATGCGATCATCGGTAAGATCGTACTGATTTTCGTCATCCAGGCTAAGCCCAACAAAATGACGTTTATCTTCCGTAAGCCCTTTGGATGCGGCAAAATCGTAGCCCTGATTAGGCCACAGCCCGATAAACTCGCAGCCGGACTCCGATAGTGCGTCGTGCAACATACCCAGCGCATCCTGAAACCAGTCTGCATAACCTAGCTGATCACCCAGTCCAAAAAGAGCGACGGTTTTATCTTTCAGGTTGAGTTGGTAAACGTCTTCCCAGCTTGATTCCCAATCTTCCTGAAGCTCGCCAAAATCCCATGTGGAAATACCAAAGACGATAATGTCGAACGCTTCGCACTGCTTCAGCGCAGTCTCTTTGATGTTGAACACACTGACAACAGGCGCTTCAAAGAGCGCATCTAGCTGAGCCTGAATTTTTTCTGCCGCCATTTCGGTGTAGCAGGTTGTAGACCCATAAAACAACCCGATAGACAGACCTGCGTCACTCATTCATCACCTTTCTTATCTTCCTCGCGGGGAGGGAATTCTACCGTATCTCCATTCCCGCACAATGCTCTGCACGTAACAGTGGTGTCATTTTCCCTTAAAACAAGTTGTCCAATGGCAGAACAGTTGAGCAGCGCCTTTCTGCCCCTGCCATTGGGCGGGCGTGAACGCACCGCCATATTTCGTCGTCTGGTAAAGACGTTTAGCGGCGACTTATGACCATAGAACCAGCGATTGAGGCGTTCCAGCCATTTCAGTAAGCCCGGGGGAAATGTGTTTTTAATACCGCTACAGGTAAATTGTGTGATGTGCGGGCTATTTCGCCTAAACCGCAACCGCACATCGTAAACGAATGAGTAGTGCACATCACCTGACAATATAATGAATTCAGGCGGCGTTTTGTAGTGTCTGAAAATATTCAGAATGACGTTGGCAGTGCCTTTGTGTGCCATCCAGTTTTCGGCATCAACTGTCAGTGCCTTCCCAAAGAAGGTAAATACTTTTTGAATGGCTTCTATCATTTTTACCCCGTAAATTGGCGCCGCAGACACAACAATAACGGCATGCTGGCCAATCAACGCCTGTTGAAATTCACACAGGGCTTCCCAATCCATGAGCCCGGACGGCTTGTTTAAGCTCGATTCTGAACGCCAACGACGGGTTCGCGTGTCCATGACATAAACCGGTGGGGAGGTGTTTAGGCTGTAGTGCCATTCTTCAAAATCAAACAACGTGCTGATGAAAGTGTCTTGCTCAACCAGACCTTCTGAGGTGAATACCGTGCGTGCCTGCTCTTCAATATGAATGAATTTGTCGGGTTGATTTCCCCAGCCCTGGCAAAGCCAATAGCCAACCAGTGCGTTGCCTACCATTCGTCGGGAGAGCGGATGACCGTATACTTCCTGCTCCCATCCCCGGGTCAGATTCCAATCGTCGGTAACATCGTGATCGTCGAAAATCATGTAAACAGGGATGTGGGCTAATGCCCGTCGAATCCTGGGCAGGGTTTCGACAAACTTTTGAATGACCGTTTGTTCCCGCTCGAACTGCTGTTTGTACTCATCAGGTACTTCGTCGACAGACAACCGGATACAGCGCCACAATGACGGCGACCATACCAATAAATACATGGCGAGTATTTCCGCCAGACTGATCAGGTGATTTTTGGCATTCACCGATGTGAAAACGGGTTTTTGCTTGGCGCCGAAAAACAGCTTTGACAATGCAGTATTAGTGGCAATACTGGGAAGGATGCGGTCGCGCTGGTAGTAGTTTAACGGGTGATCCGCTAAGGCACTGCTGTGATCGATAATTGCCCCTTCCAAGGGTTCAGGATGAAGTTCAAGGAGACTTATGACTTTTTGAATGGCTTGAAGAGTAGGGCCTGCCACGTCGTCGCTATAAACCTGGTCTCCGGTGAGCAGTAATATATCTGGCCGTGTCAGGCCGCCGTTTAGCTCTTCAGCTATCAGTTTGTCTACTCTGGTGAGCGCATCGGTTTCAGGGTGATGGGGTTTGCGACACGAGCCGTGGAGTACGTTGTTGAGTGTGGGTTGCCAGTAAAACGAAAAGGCGTTTTCATCGGGATAGCAAAATTCTGCTTTTTCACGGTCCCAACGGCTTTGTTGATCGGTGGCGGAAAAGGTGAGGTCATAACTGTATCGCTCACCGGCTGAGAGCCCGCTTTCTGGTGTCGCTGTAAGCAAATAGACAAAGGCCTTTTTTCCAATACAAACTGTGTGTACAGATGTTGTGATGCGCTCGCCGTTTAGGGTAAGTGACGGGGTACATGCTTCCGTGCTCACGCACCATACGGTGAAACCGTTGTTGTCGGTATGTCGCAGCAGCGGCCCGGCTATGATCAGGGGAAGCAATGACATCTGTTTGTAACGCTCCTTTGCGATAAACGTGAAACGTTTTGCACATTGGCCCCTTGCCTGGCCACTTGCAATACGCGATGATGGGAATTATTTCTGAATTCCTCAATCAGTTAAAGGAAAACAATGAAACAAAATATTGTTTTAGCCATCTTTGCTTTGTGCGCATTGATCGCTTGCAGTGAAGCGCCAGAACACATTGATGTTCAGTCTATCCAATCGTCTTTAGCTGTCGAGGGAAAATGGATTAAAAATAATCAGGGTGAGATTATGGCCGATCCACAGACCTCTGGTCTGACCCTGTGGAACGGTCAGTTGGTGACGCTTTCCGATGCCAGTGCCACAGAAGATATGCAGCGCAAACTCCACTATATTGATGCAGAGCAAGCGGTATTCTCCAGCGACAGTGAAAAAATGCGCATGGCCAATATTGTTCGTCGCAGTTGTTTTAGTGCTTATTTGGCGGATAAACCTGATTTGGAAGCGCTGGTAGCGGATCCGAATCAGCCTGGCGTGTTTTACACGGTGACAGAAGACGCTACCCGAACCGGAGCACTGTCTGTGCGCTGTCAGCAGAAGTACCAGGAGACAGGATCTACCGATTATCCCACGTTGTTGGTTCGACTGGAGAAAACTGAATTTGGCACCACTATGACAGGCGTCAGGCCCATTCAGTTTGATATGGCTATGCAAGTAGGTGATTTTCCTAACGACGGCATTGAAGGTATGGCGATGAACGAGGAAAGAACCTTGTACCTGGGCCTTGAAAAAGATGCCAACGGGCAACCGCGTATTTTTTCTGTGCAATTGGATGACGGGTTTTGGGACAGCACAGATTTTGTGGCCGTGAGCGAACCTGCCTTAGCTTTACCAGCTTTTAGCAGTGGTAATCATCCCATAAATGGTTTGGCTTACTACAAACATGACGATGAAAAAGGGTATTTGTTGGCAGCGGCGCGCAACGATAACGAATTGTGGATCATTCCTGAGGACGGCTCGCCCTTCAGACGCATTCTGATGCACTTTACGGCACCGGTGGACAGCAAAAGTTCAGCCTGTCAGTCGCCTGAAATCATGGACAATGCCTCTATCGAAGGGCTTGTCGTTGTGGATAATACGCTGTGGATGCTGAATGACCCCTGGAAAGAAAATTATTTAAAGAATATTCGTTGTGAAGCGAACAAAGGACATTATGAAGCCATGGCGCCGTTGTTGTTTTCCACTCCCCTGCAATCGGCTTGGTTTAACGATTAATCGTACTTACCGGTGTGCTCTGTGCACACCGGCGGGCAGGAGAAAGCACTATCTCAGGCGTTCTGCAAAGGTCTTTTTAAATTTAGCCAGTTTAGGGGCCACTACCATCGCGCAGTATTGATTTTCAGGATTATTTTTGAAATAACTTTGATGGTAGTCTTCCGCCGGGAAGTAGTTATTTATTTCGGTGACTTCGGTAACGATGGGGTCTGGCCAGACTTCATCATTCGTCATTTCCTGAATGATGTTCTGTGCTTCCCGCTTTTGATCATCGTTGTGATAAAACACCGCGCTTCTATACTGAGGGCCTACATCGTTGCCCTGTCTGTTAATCTGAGTGGGATTGTGTAGCGCAAAAAAAATCTCCAAAATTTCCCGGTAGCTAATTTTGCTGCTATCAAAATCGATCCTGACAACCTCTGCGTGCCCGGTATCACCTTTGCAAACCGCTTCGTAACTGGGGTTGTCGACATGGCCCCCAGCGTAACCGGATATAGCACTTTCCACTCCATCGACACTGTTAAACGCCGACTCTATACACCAGAAGCAACCACCGGCAAGGGTGGCAGTTTGTGTTGTTGACATGGTTTATCCTTACAATATTCTGATGACTATAATGTGGTCATACAGACCGTGTTCTTCAAGGGAAGCTTACACATTTTTAATTATACAATGGCACAGAAATCGTAAACTGTAAGTAGTAAGCGACAACGCAACCATCAACAAGCGCCGAGGCGATGATATGAAAATCTTTTACGACAGTACATGCCCGTTGTGCTGCGCCGAAATGCGGCATTTAAAGAATCGGGACGGCGACAATGTGATACAACTGGTGGATATAAACGGGGCTGATTTCCCGCGACAATATCCGCAATTGGATTGGCATGCACTGAATGCCCGTATTCACGTGATGCTGGAAAACGGGCGTCTGGTGTCTGGGCTCGATGCTACTCACGCAGCTTGGAAAACGGTGGGCAGGGGGTGGTTCTATGCCCCTTTGCGCTGGCCGTTAATTCGCATTCTAGCCGACCGTGCTTATGAGCTTTTCGCCAAACACCGCTATACCATTTCGTTTTTACTTACGGGCAAACGCAGAGACTGTAGTAGCGGCCAGTGCGTCACAACAATGAAAAGTGGTGGGAAGCGCACTGATGAGCGAAGTTAAGGCCGCACATTTGGTTATCGGGGCCGGCGGTGCCATTGGCAAGGCCGTAGTTGAAAAACTGTTGGAAGATACGCCGGAGACCGTTATTTATGCGGTGTCCAGAAAGCACATAGACAGCCAGAGAGAAACTGGCGTCGTATATGTGGAACTTGATACGACGGACGAGCAGGCCGTAACCGACTGGGTCGGTGAGCGGAAAAAACAGGGAGTACTGTTTCACAAAGTCATTTGCACTATCGGTATGTTGCACGGAGACGGTGCCTGTCATTCTCTGTTTCCAGAGAAGAAAGTTGAGGATATTACCGGTCAGGGTTTACTCAATTATTTTGCTGTAAATGCCGTTCTTCCGGCTTTGTGGTTAAAAGCCTTAATAACCGCCATGGCACCGTCGCGCGGAGTGATTTGTTGTCTCAGTGCCCGTGTAGGCAGTATTAGCGACAATCAGCTGGGCGGTTGGTATGGCTATCGCGCATCGAAGGCGGCATTGAATATGCTGCTGAAAACGGCGGCTGTGGAGTACGCCCGCAGAAGTAAAAACACCGTCCTGGTGAGCTACCACCCAGGTACGGTTGAGAGTAACCTCTCAGCCCCTTTCCAAAAGAATGTTCCTGAGGGGAAATTGTTCAGTCCGGTCTATACGGCGTCACAGTTGTTGGCATTCATCAATAACGTTCACCGCTCAGAGGGCAACATCCATTTCGTTGATTGGGCCCATAATACTATTCCTTGGTAGAAGCCTGTAAAATTTGCAGTGGTCAAACTTCGCGTTTCACGCGTTCAAGTTCGAGACATTCCGTGCTGACGCTGATAATATTTGCCATTACCCGTGGTGGAAGCTGCGCGATGCGTTAGTCTGACAGGGTGTTTGGGGAAGGTGTAAAGCCGGAATAACGACATATAAAACCGGCGCATAGCAATTAATTACATTGTGATTGTCACAACCGTCATCGCCACCCAATTATAACAATAAGTGAAGAGGAAGATGATATGAGCGGGACCAGAGAACAGTTCGGATCGCGCATAGGTTTTATTTTGGCTGCCGCTGGTTCAGCGGTGGGGATCGGCAATCTCGTAGGGTTCCCGGTGGGTGCAGCGAAAAACGGCGGCGGCGCATTCCTGCTGATGTATGCCATTTTTGTTGTTGCGATATGTTTACCCGTGATGCTCGCGGAAATGTCAGTGGGGCGCCATGCGAGAAAAGATCCCCTCGGCGCCTATCGCGAGATTAGCAATAACAACGGTGCCTGGAAGGTGGCCGGATGGCTGTCTATTATTACCCCCTTTATGATTGCCGTATTTTATTTGGTGATTACGGTTTGGATATTCGGTTATCTGTATGAAGTGTTAACCGGTGGCCTGGATGTTTTGGCGAATCCGGAAACCTTTGACGCCTTTATAAATAGTGAAAAAATCTTTATCTATATGGCTGCGGTACTCGTTGTGGTGTACCTCATCTTGCAAGGGGGCGTAAAGGAAGGGATAGAAAAGGCTGCTAAACTGCTGATGCCTACCTTGTTTATCATGTTGTTGTTATTGGTTGGTTTTGTGCTCATGCAGGACAACGCCATGAAGGGCGTAGAGTTTTATTTGGTTCCGGATTTCAGCAAGATCAACGCTTCCGTTATTAATGGTGCACTGTCGCAGGCATTCTTTTCTTTGTCGTTGGGCATGGGGATCATGATTACCTATGGCAGTTATATTGACAAACGCGCCGATGTTCCAGGCTCTGCGAAATTAGTGGCCCTCACCGACACAGCCGTGGCTTTCACGGCTGGCCTGATGATTTTGCCTGCCATCTTTTCTTTTGATCCCAACACGAATCCCGACGAACTCAGCGAGTCTTCCATTGGTATGATTTTCACCTTTTTACCGAAAATTTTCCTCGCCTTGCAAGACTCGATCGGGTACATAGGTGCGAGTATTGTGGCTGCCATTTTCTTCCTGCAGGTCTTTTTTGCTGCCATCACGTCATTGGTGTCGATTTTCGAAGTTCCGGTAGCGGCGTTGATGGATGAGAAAGATATGGAGAGAAAGCCTGCACTGTTTATTCTAGGCTCCCTCATGGTTATTCTTGCGGTGTTGTGCGCCCTGTCTTTTGGCTACAATCAATTTTTTACTGGTTTTGTCAGTTATGCCGGAGCCAGTAAGTCATTCTTCGACGTGATTTACGATGTGTTTTACGACACAATTTTACCGTTAAACGGTTTCCTGATTTGTATCTTTGTGATTTATCGCTGGAAAAAGGTAAATTTTAACAAGGCGTTAGACCAGGGGGCCGAAAGTTACAAAGGCAGCTTCTTCGAGAAATACGTGGATATTTCTGTGGGCACCTTTATTCCGGTAATTTTGCTGGTGGTGTTCATAAATACGGTAGCCGTGAAATACTTTGGTACCAGTTTATTCGGATAAGCAGTCTGGCAACATGCCATAGGGGCTGGCGTATTTTAGCGATAGCCCCAGCTTTTTTAAGCTCGAATGACAGTCGATGACTTTGCTGTTTACACCGGCTTCATCATTGAAGATCGGAGACGGCAAGGAGAATTGTCTGGCAGCTTCGGTGTAATATGCCTTGCGGGTCGGATGAACAGTGCTACACAAATGAAATACATTTGGTTGTCTCGTCTCTAGTTTTTGAGTTAACACGTTTTTTAACGCCGTGATCACGTCATCTACATGGACTAAATTGACGGGTTGGCCGCCATTGACAAGTTCCTTTCCAGCGAGAAACTTGATCGGGTGACGGTCTTGACCAATCAGGCCAGATAGTCGTAACACCGATATGCGGGCATCTTGTTTTGCCAGCAAGTGGTCTTCTATTTCACAATGCGCTTTGCCCGAAGCTGTATCGGGTGCCCGTTCGCTGTTTTCTGAAACGAGTCCTTCGCGTTTGCCGAATACCGATGTGGTGCTGATAAAAATTAAACGCTGGGTTGAGGATAAAAGCAGAGTATCAACCAGCTTTGTCACGTGGTTGACAAAGTCGCTATCAATGGAGCCTTTTCTTCCCGGGGGAATGTTGAGCACCAGGTTGTTGTGCGCAAGAGACGAGGTTAAACGATGGGGATCATCGCCTAACGCATAAATAAGGGGAGTAACGCCAAGTGTTTTTAACAGACGAGCTTTGTCTTTACTACGCGTGGTGCCGGCAATTGTCCAGTCTGTAGATTGTCTCGCGAAATGTTGACCTAACCAACCGCATCCGCAAAAGGTGACCGATTTCCCGGTGGTGGTGAATGTAGACAATGACATAAAATAAAGCCGGAAAGATGTTTCCGGCAGTATAGCAAAAAAACGTCAGGTAAACGGCGGATTACATTTTCATCATGCTTTTACCATCGATGGTGAACATATCCAGGTTTTCCAAACCCGCAATGTGTTTTTGCATTTTGGATTCTACGTAGTCTGCCTTTTGCAGAACCTCACACAATGCGTCGGCGCGTTCCTCAATTGCCGTGGCTCTCTGTTCTATTCGTTGTTCGAAATCGTCTTCCCAATTTTCCATTCGATCGGCAAAGTCGTCCATATCACCATCACTGGAGAGCATCTGTGTACCAAGGGCAATGAGCAACCGGCCGGCGGATTGTTCAATGATATCTTCTACCTGGGATTCCAAACGATTTTCCCAGCTTTGTGCGAACCAGCCATCGTCCTGGAAGTCCGCTGAGTTCACTCTGATTTGGCCATTGTCATCGTAGAAGTGGGCATCCATATCCCGACGCAGATCCGCAAATAAAGCATCGACATCATCTACCAATCCATTGTCTGTACCGATTAATTCGCCAAACGCTTCGTTTAATGCTGATCCCGCCAGTTCCAGTGCATCATAGGTAATATCCAGTGTCATGGGAATAGCGGTATTAATGTTGTTGTAATACATTGCGACCCATTCCTTTTCCTCGTCATTGAGTGCAACGGAATGACCATTGATGGTGAGTGTGTGCGCGGGCGTAATAACCATTTTTTTGTCGTCCTGAATGTGCACGGCAAGTACGCCTGCGTTCCATGACATGTCGCCTTTCACGGTGATATCACAACTTTCGTTATCAATCTCAATGGCCGTGGCAGATGAGGCTAAAACGGTTGCGGCTAGAGCCGTTGACAAAGCTGACATTTTCATGAAGAGTTCCTTTTTTTGGGTATTTGACATAAGTTACGCTAGAAGTCTAAGCAATCGATGGGCCATTAATTTAAATCATTTAATTTCAATATGTTGTGTTAATTATTGGGGTTGCTAAGACAAGCGTAGGAATAACAATTAGTGGTTTTGTTAACTATTTAGCGGTTTTGACTAAGATCAAAAAAAATGCAGCCTACGGGGATTTTTCGTACGCAAAAGCTCAATTTTGTTGCATACTACACTTCACTTACTGTGGTTTGATGCGTCAGTGCGAAGATATCCGGGCAAACACAGTGACAGAATGATTTTATGATGGCTGCAAAGTGTGCGGCCACTGAGACAGTGCGAAGGGTTGAATGTATGAATGAGTGGATCAGTGCTATTGGTTTTGGAGCAGGCCTTGTGGCGTTTGTTCTGGGTTTAACCAGTATCATTATGGGTTTTATGACGGCGAAATCAGGTGCTGAAGGTATGCAGGAAAAAATCGAGTACGGCTTTTTCGGCGTGTCTGGTTTGGTTGTTTGTGTTCTCATGGCATATGCGCTGTCTTAACCGGGCAGATTTCAGTAAAAAAGGCGCATAAGCGCCTTTTTTACTTCAGTCTTTACTAACGTCGTCCACAGTAGCTTTGTTCCCATGAGATGAAAGGGCTGAAGCCAGACCGGGAATATAACCGTCTCTTTGATACGCTCGCAGGTCGAAAACGGGCAGCATGGCCATGATATGGTCAAAAATGTCGGCTTGGATTTTTTCGTATAACACCCACTCTTTCTTTGCACTGAAGCAGTATATTTCCAGCGGTAAACCCAGCTCGTTAGGAGGCAGTTGTCTAACCATTAACGTGAGGGACTGATTGATGTCCGGGTGTTTTTGCAGGTATGCTTCCAGATAAGCCCGAAAGGTGCCGATATTGGTCAGGCGACGACTGTTAAGCAGGTCCGACTCGTCAATAGAGTAATCTTTGTGATAGCTCTGTAACTCCTTCACTTTTCTTTCGATATACTCTGATATGTAACGGATGCGGCTAAAACGTGTCATCATGTCGCTGTCGCATAACCGGATGCTGTGAATATCTATGTACACTGACCGTTTAATGCGTCGTCCACCAGATTCCTGCATACCCCGCCAGTTCTTTACCGCTTCTGTGGTAAGGGCGTAGCTGGGCAGGGTAGAAATAGTTTTGTCCCAATTCTGTACCTTAACGTTTGTCAGGCCTATTTCAAGGATTTCGCCGTCCACTTCAAACTTGGTAATTTGGATCCAGTCACCGGTGTTGAACATGCGATTGGCGGCAATTTGAATACCGGCTACAAAACCGAGAATGGTATCCCGAAAAATGAGCAGCAATACGGCAGCCAGTGCAGTTAGTCCGGACATTATGATAATTGGACTTTTGTTGACGATGAGGGAAATGGACAACAACAGTACAATAACCGCAAAAACCAGTTTGGCTACCTGAATAAAACCGGTAATTGACGCGCGTTTCGCAAGATATGAATCGTTGTACACATCCTGAACTGTGTTCAGCAGTGCATAAATGGCCAGTAGAGCGGCTACCATCATGTAGAGCTGAGAAGATTTTAGCAGGAAGCCCAGGATGACGTTGTCATCGCTTATCAGTACCGGGGTCATCAGGAATATTACGACGGCGGGAACGAGATGAGTCAGACGTCGAAAGAAACCGTGATTGAGCAAAGCATCATCCCAGTCGTTCTTGCTTCGCTTTACTAGATGAGCTATCTGGATTTTTAGCACCACTCTACTGATAAAATAGGCAATTAGCGCAACGGTGAGGATAGCGCTAACCGCGAGTGTATTGTATAGCAACATATCCGTGGTGACATTGGGGAACACATCATTAATGAGATGAATAAAAGTGTCTCTGATTGAAGAAGCTATTTGCATAATTTAACGCCCTAAAAGCTGACTAATGCGGCTGTCTTTGGTTAACCATAAATCGTTCAGCCACTGTTGGAAACGAGTGCGAAACGCATTATCTTCGAAATAGTCTCCCTGCACATCACTAGTAACATTCAGAACATTTACATCAACTACAATATGGGTCATCTGGCCACTGAGCATGGCTATCATGGGGTACCTGGGGTTGTTTGGGTAAAGTAAAGATACGTCGAGTATATTGGTAAACAGCTCACCCATGGTTGCCAGGGTGAAGGCAATGCCACCGGCTTTCGGGGGCAGTAAATGGGTAAACTGACTGCCTTTGGCCTGATGTTTAGCGGGCGTAAATCGCGTGCCTTCTACAAAATTAATCACCGTGGTAGGTTGGGTTTTAAACTTCTGACAGAACCGTTTGGTTGTTTCGATGTCCTGACCTTTTTTCTCTGGATGTTTGGCAATGTAAGCTCGGGAATAGCGCTTCATAAACGGCATATCCAGAGCCCACGCGCCCAGCCCGACGAAGGGCAGCCAAATAAGCTCTTGCTTTAAGAAAAACTTAGGAGGCGGAATACGCCCGCGGGTAAAGTCAATGAGTAATACAATATCCAGGTAGCTTAAATGATTTGCAATAAGTAAGTACCAACTTTCTTTCGAGAGTGTACCCTCGGTATTGTAGTCGATGTTAACCTTGTTAAACCCTTTTATCATCATCACACTGATACGGCCAAAACAATGCATAAAGACATGCATAATGTTTAACAACTGCCTCTGTAACCTTGGAGCGGGAAGTAGAAACTTAACCAGCCCGACACTCACTACCAGCGTGGCCCATAATGCCAGATTAGCAATCTGTAGTGAGGTATGCACAACAAATATGAGGGGAGCGAGGTATGTTCTCATAACGGTGCCTGCGATGAATTCATGGCATTGAGTTGCGCATCCTTGACTTTCCAACGCGCGTTTAACCATTGTTGAAACCGGGCTTTCTGCATTGGGTCTGAGAAATAGGTATCATTAAATACTCCCTCCTCAATGATGTCTTTGATAGGCGCGACCGACACTTGAACCCGCACTTCTTTGACTTTTCCGCAGGTAAAATCCCAAAAGCTCGGTACGCCATTCGGATAGTCGATTGTCACGTCGATAAGCTTGTGCAGTTGATCACCCATGGCACTTAGCACAAATGCCATACCACCGGCTTTAGGTTTTAGGAGGTGGGTAAAAGGCGACGCCTGACGAGCGTGTTTATCCGGTGTGAAGCGGGTGCCCTCGACAAAGTTCATGATACTGACAGGCTTGGATTTAAATTTCTCGCAGGCTTTGCGGGTGGTCTCCATATCCTTGCCCTTTAAGTGAGGATTTTTGGCGAGAAATGACTTGCTGTACCTACGCATAAAAGGGAAATCCAAAGCCCACCAGGCCAGCCCCAAAAAAGGTACCCATATGAGTTCTTGTTTGAGAAAAAATTTAAGAAAGGGGATGCGCCGGTTGAAAATGCGTTGGAGTACCAAAATATCTACCCAGGACTGGTGATTGGCAATGACCAGATACCAATCGCTTGGTTCGAGGGATGCGAGGCCATCGACGTACATTTTTGTACGACTGAAGATGTCCTGATTAATACGGTTGATGCTTATCCACATGGTTGCGCAGGCATCGAGGGGGTAAGACACAATCCGACGCCACCACGAAATGGGGAGCAACTTTAAAAGAGAGAGTACAAAAATGGGAAAAAACCAAAATACGGTGTTGATAAAATAGCCCGTCACTGACAGAGTGCCACGCAAGTGATAGCCAATTGTTTTGAACATCGTTATTTACCTCTTAAATTTGTGCATTAGTGTAAACGATGTTGATCTAAAAGCCGATACGCCCTTTACTGAGACAGTGTCGAAATGACTAAAAAATCGCAGGAGACACTCGTGTAAGGGCAGGGCATTTTATGTAGGGCCACGGTGGCGTGGATTTCTCCTTTGAACGCAAAGGTAAGGTAGATGTTATGCGCTCTGAATTGCCAGAAATTGTTGGGCAGTTCCTCAACGGCGACATAACCTGAAACAAATTTAGTACCCATATCATGCCGTTGGCAGATATTAACGACGCTTTCACACTGTGATGCATGAAGACAGGAGCATTCAAAGCGTCATCCATTTCTAGGAGTCATAGGAAAGATGGACTTAATTAGCGAAAACAAAGTTTTTGGCGGTCGCCATTGTCGCTTTAAACACCAGTCTGAAACCACCAGTTGCGAGATGACATTTGCCGTGTTTTTGCCGCCATTCGCGTCAGACGAGAACCCGGTGCCTGTGCTTTACTGGTTATCTGGCTTAACCTGCACAGACGAAAACTTTATGCAAAAAGCTGGGGCGATGAAGCGTGCCGCTGAGTTGGGTATGGCCATTGTTGCCCCGGATACCAGCCCCCGCGGCGATGACGTGCCCGACGACGAGCAACAAGCCTACGATTTTGGCAAAGGGGCCGGTTTTTATGTTAATGCAACCCAGGATCCCTGGAAAACCCATTATCAAATGTATGATTACGTCGTAACAGAATTACCCGCAGTGGTGGAAGCAAACCTTCCTGTGACCAGAGAAAAAGCCATTAGCGGGCATTCCATGGGGGGGCATGGAGCCTTGGTTATAGGCCTGAGAAACCCTGAACAATACGTATCTGTGTCGGCATTTAGTCCTATTGCGAATCCATCTGATTGTCCTTGGGGCGAAAAAGCGCTGGGGCAGTACTTGGGAGAAGATCGTGCAGCTTGGGAACAATACGATGCATCTGTACTACTTTCTCAAAAGCAACATTATGTGCCACTCCTCGTGGAACAGGGGAAGGCAGACCAATTTCTCGAAGAGCAGTTAAAACCTCAGGCATTGCTCAATGCCGCACAAAAAAGCGATACGTCACTTACGCTAAACATGCATGAGGGATACGATCACAGCTATTTCTTTATCGCGACGTTTATTGACGAACACCTCGCATTTCACGCCAGTCACTTAGGGATTGGCAACGCGTTGTAGTCAAACAGTATTGCGCAGAACTTCTATTTGAACCGGGTGATAAACGCGTCTACGGGCATGGGTTTGTCGAAAAGATAACCTTGCCCTAAGATACAATTTTCCCTGCGCAAAAAGTGTTGTTGCTCGTCACTTTCCACCCCTTCGGCTACTACAGCTAGATCGAGGTTTGCGGCTAGCGCCAAAATGGCCTGTATGATCGCTTTATCGTCAGCATTGACGGTAAGATCTCGCACAAATGCCCGGTCAATCTTTAGTTCGTCTATGGGCAGCCGTTTGAGGTATTCCAGCGAGCTAAAACCGGTACCAAAGTCGTCGATGGATATAGTAACCCCCATAGCGCGCAATTCTGTCAGGGTAACGGCTACGGTATTGTTGTCCTGAATGAATATGGTCTCTGTGATCTCAATAGACAACTGAGAAGGTGAAATGCCGTGTTTTTTTACCGCAGCAGACACTATTTTCAGGAAGTCTGGGTCGGCGATTTGTCTCCCTGAAATATTGATGGCGATGCGCAGCGTTGGGAAGTCTTCTTGAAACTGTTTCGCGATAGTACATACTTCTTCCAGGAGCCAATCACCAAACGAGAAGATAAGATCGCTGTTTTCAGCAACAGGGATGAAGGTGTCCGGCGGTATCATTTGCCCGTCTTTCGTTTGCCATCGGGTCAAAGCTTCGCATTTGACAAGGTTACCTGTTTCCAGTTCAACAATAGGCTGAAGATGCAGGCTAAGTTGACCGTCCGCAATGGCAATAGTCAAAGCGGATTCCAGTTCTGCCACTTCCTGTTGTTTCTGCTTTAATTGATCCCGATAAATAACCACCTGATTGCGGCCGTTGGACTTGGCAAATTGCAGGGCAAGCCCCGCATTGTGGAACATGGTATCGGCGCTATCGCCGTGTTTTGGATACTGAGCGACACCCATGTTCACGGCGAGAATGGTTTTGGTATTTCCCAGACTGACAAAGGCATGGTCGAAATCGCCCTTTAATAGACGCGCAGCTTCTAGCAATGCAGATTCGTTTTCTTCGGCTAGAGGCATTAACAACGCGAACTCATTACCGGAAATACGGGCCAGGAAACTGCCTTTTGACGTGTGTTTACTCAGCCTTTTGGCAACATTTTTGAGAATGTCATCGCCGATGCGATAGCCAAGATTTTCATTTATGCGTCTAAACTCGCATACATCAATGATAAACAATCCAAAGCAGCGCTTTTCGGTGATCCACCGCGTTATTTCGTTTTTAAAGGCTTGTCGCGAAGCTATTTGGGTTAAAGAGTCGCGCCCAAAGGTCGGTTCGGCTTGTTCGCTGGATTGTTGAAGTTTACTGATATCAGAAATCAAAAATACCCAGTGAGTCAGTGTATCGTCGGCAAACACAGAGGCTATCGTCAACTGTAGCCAGCGACCTCCCCCAGGGGCGTTATGCCAATATACCTCGCCTCGCCAGGAGTCCTTTCTGGCTTCAAGGGTACTTAAAAAGGAAGCGCTAATGTGTACATCCTGCAATAGCTGAAACAGTTGTCGCGTGCTGTTGGTGTCGTCTGCACGCAACATCTGTCTGGCCACGCTATTGTCCAGAAACAGTTTTTTCGACGCATCGGTAATAAGTACGCCGGTATGCAAATGCTGTATAGTTTGTTTAATGGCATTTTGCTGTAACTGACAATCTTCCGCTTCGCTCAGTACAGTGCGCAGTTTGTCGTTCAGATAGTCCTGCTGACTAATCACTGCATGGTGGGTGAGAAGCAATTCTCGGGCGGTTTGCAATGATTGCTGTCGGTACTCGAATTCCTTACTGACATTTTTGATCGCGAGATAGCGATCGTGGGGACCTTTTTGAATTGCTATTGCTTCTAAGCGCAGTTGTGTGGAGCTGGTGGTTTCTGTCCAAAAACCCGATGATACCTGACGCTTTTCAGCGCTTTCCCAGCAGGTTTGCGCATCAATCATAAAGTCGTCTAAAAACAAGCTTTCGACGGTATCGACAAATAGCGAGTTTTCTTTAATTTTTATGATGTCAGCAAGCCAGTGAACGGTGGGAGTTAAACAGCGCAACTCATTGCCACTGGTGAATTCAAACAATGCACAGTCGGTGATGCCTAGCGCGTTAAGCTGAAAAATATCCATGATCAGAGCGTCACTTTGGCAATGGCTTGAAAGAGGAATTCAACATTGTCCCCCGTTTTTGCGCTGGTGCGAATGGTTTCGGTAAAGGCATTTTCATATTCGCTGACCTCGTCTTCACTCCAATACCACTCGCAATTCAAGTCAGTTTTGTTGATAACAAAAAACGCTGGTGTATCGGGAAATTCCTGACGCGCGGATTGCAGAATATCTATGCCCTCCAGCAATGATTGGGAACGGGTATGGTCAACGACAATAATGAATGCAGACGCCCCACGTAAATAACGGGGATTAAAACCGCAGTAGCGGTCGACGCCTTCGATATCCCAAATGAGAAGTTGTACAGTTTTGTCTTCCACCAGTACCTGTTTCTTATCAATTTTGACACCGATGGTAGTGAGATACTTATCTGAAAATATCCCGTCAACAAACTGCCTTACAAGACTTGTTTTCCCTACTCCAGTGGGACCAAGCAGGCATACTTTTTTCTGTATCACCGCGCTATTCCTTTACTTTCGTCGCTCTGTGTTAACAGGACATGCAGAAAAACCATTCGACTGGCGTCTTCCTGTGATAATTGCATTTGGCCAATCCCTCTCGTGTGAAGGCCTTTTTCTTCTACGCCTGCCTCAATAAGCGCGCGCTTCACTGCCTGGGCTCTCGCCTGACTCAATTGCGCATTTTTCACTGCGGAGCCGCTGTTGTCACTAACACCGATAATAAACAAGTCTAAACCCGCACTGAGTTTGTCGCTTATATTTTGCAGTGTTACATAGCGTTCGGCAATATGTTCAATAGTTGAAAGTGCGGCTGAAGACAATGAGGCTTCATTAGTTTTAAAGTGTACAGACAATGCTGCTATTTCTGCCATGAGGGTATTGGCTGAGTAGGTTAATGCTTTCTCTTGGTCAATGGCCTGATCGGTGATTACGGATACATTTGTTGTATCAAGGGGGTAGTTACCGATACCGGGCACTACCCGCAATTCCCGCCGAAACCTGTTCCAATCCTGTGTTGTGATGGAGCCGGACAACACAGGTTCGGGAGTTTGTTGCAGGTTTAAACTGGCGTAGTTGCTTACCAGTTTGCTGACCCTTGCAGCTATAAGGGATTTGTCTAACGACAGGTACGGTTGTGAATTAATTTGCACCTTATCCACATCTATCCCCAGATCCGTCAGCCAATCAGAAGCGCTTACTGAAGCTTCGTCTTTAAGCAGCGACAAGACGATTTTCCCTTTGTCTATTCTGGTGTCAAGTACTGCGATTCCCGCGGGTGCTGAAGCTTGCTGAATTTCTGACATCAACAGTGAAAGCTGCAAACGGAAGAAACTCAAATATCCGAGAAAACCAATAGCACAAATTAACAGAATGGCTCCAACGCCAAATCTTTTCTTTTTCTGTTCCGGCTCTCGGCGGGCACTTACCAGACAGTCGTGCAAAAGGGAGTCTGAGGCGAGAAACGGTTCAGTATTGCCATCGTACTCTAGTAACGGCGTTTGGTAGTAGCGATGAAAGTCTTCTAAAACCACTTGTAATTTACCGCGCACATCGGGTGGAATTGAACCCGTTACAGCAGCAACTAGTATGGCCTGGGGACCCACTTTTATAATCAGGGTGAAATCGTCCGTACGAATTTCATCGAGATCGGTGTCGGCCTCTGGGTTTGCTGAACCAAAGGCATCAGCGACAAAATCATTCATGGCAACCAGCATAGAGGAAATCAGATCGCCATCTTTACTGCGAGAGGGGTCGGAAGCGGCACTATTTAACAAGGTACCGGTTTCTCGGTGAATAATGAAAACCTGGTGTATTTGATACTGATAAATTTTGGTGGCCACATAATCGGCATAACTAATGCCAGCCCGCCAGGCTTCAAAGCGCCACTTGATGCTTCTAAAAGAAAAACTGTTTTCAATCAGTGCATTGGTGCGTTCAACAAATTCAACCAAAAACGCGGCAACGGCTTTTCGAATTAAAGAACCTACTAACGGATAAAGTACGCCGACGATCTTGTCACTATTCGCTTCAACTGAACGATGCAATGATTTTTCAACCAAGGGGACCAACACCCGATTAACCGAACCGTCTCGGGTTTCCCGGTCGTTCAGTGCTTCAGATACCACCTCGGAAACCAGCCCTTTGGCGTTGCGGCGAACAACATTTTCTATCTGTTTTTCATCGCCGCCAATAATAAGCGTACGCACTGCATCCATAGCCCGAGCGTCAGAATCCTTTTGGTACGCAGACGTCTCCATGACTGTTACGACTGATCAGTGGCGAGGTTGGTAGCCATGGTAGAAAGTAAGCTCGCCAGCGTTTTACGATCGGTTTTGCTGGTGGATAACTCGTCGGTAACTTGTTGTAAGCGCGCCAACAATGCCTCATGACGTTGATTAAACAGCGTTTCCATTTCATCCAGCTCTTTGGAGAGTTTAGACGCCAATTTGCTTGTATCATCCTGGGCGGCGGCTTCGGCAACTTCCAATTCCGATCTGAGGGTATCGTGGAGTCCTTTCAATTCTTCTTCGGCGCGTTGGTGCTGATGGCTGTCGTCAGAAAGTTGTGCTGAAAGTGTCTTAACGTGCTGATCAAGGGAAGCTGTTAACTGGTTCACGTTATCTTCTAGCTGATGAGATAGCGCTTTGAATTGTTCATCAAATTTATTTTCTAACCGGCTCAGCTGTTGTTGGAATTCGCGGTTAGTTTGGCCGAATAGTATTTCTCTGAGTTGTCCGATTTCAGAGTTTTCGTCGGCTATTTCGGGCTGCTCAGCCTTTTTATTTTCTTTTGCCATTGTTCTCTCCTGGTGGCAAATAAACACTATCCTGACACGATAAAACAGGCAATAGGTTAAGTAATTTAAATGTAACCCTAAATTCTGGAGTAATCCAGTGAATAAGCCAACAAAAGTCACAATTGTTCAGTGGGGTTAGGAACGGGAGACCATCGCCTTGCTGAGTGCGATCCATTCATTTTTGTTGCGCGCAATAGTGCGGTTGATCGGCGCAGATGTCACCAAGAAGTGACGCATGTTCATTTTTTTCAATGAAGACAGGGAATATGCTTCAGGTAAACCAGCAGCGCTCAGGAAGCTTGGAAGCAAAGGGGGGTAGGCGCTTTTCAGAAGCGAGGAATCACTGTGACTGATCAGCATGAAAGCAACCAGTGCCAAGCGTTCTTGAGCACGCTTTAAACACAGAAATGCAATGCCATTGGCCAGGCTTACTATGCCAATCACGGTCATGTTTATGGGGGAAAACACAGTGCTGACTCGAGGGTAAGCACTGAGATACGGGTCGTACAAGCTGTCAAAATTAAGCCAGGTATAGCTAAAAACCGCGAGTAGGGTTACTGTGCTCGCGGCCAATACACCCGCAAGCCAATATTGTCTGGCGGTTTTCCGCTGAAGGGCATCTTCCAATTCAGTCATATCGGCCCGCAAAGTGATGTGAAAGATGCCCATAGGTATCTCTCCGTTTTTAGTTCTAGCCACATCTTTTTTTCCAATTGCGTGCCGGCCAAAAATAACGCGCTCTAAAATTAGTGGTAACGGGGCAATACACCCTGTTACCTGACAATATAATCGTCCACGAGTCCTCTTCTCATATAGCCAGCGGTGAAGCGGCGTTTATAAGCCGAATGTCGTGAAGGAAGCCATATCAGTTTGATTCAGACTTCGAGAAAACTATCTTACCTTTGTTTTTTCGCTCAACGGAAGTAGAATGTGCGGTTCGTTCTCCGCGAAGCCGCTAGTTGATTGAGTAAAACACCACGGAAATGTCACTAATTTTGAAATCGGTAAAAATGCGATGAGATTTACTTTTTTAAATATTAATCAAGGTTTTAATATCTATGTCTGACATCTCATTAAATCGTAAATTCTCAGTCGCCCCAATGCTGGATTGGACTGACAGACACTGCCGATATTTCTTGCGTCAATTGTCGAAAGAGGCGCTGCTTTACACCGAAATGGTTACCACAGGCGCGCTCATTTTCGGAAAAGGTGATTACCTGGTATTTAATGACGAAGAGCACCCGGTGGCATTGCAGCTTGGCGGCAGTAATGCCTCAGATATGGCCAGATGTGCTGAATTGGCGCAACAGCGCGGGTATGACGAAGTTAATATTAATGTTGGTTGTCCGTCAGATCGGGTAAAAAATGGCGCTTTTGGCGCATGTTTAATGGCACAACCAGAGGTTGTGGCTGAATGCGTAAGAGAAATGCAAAAGCTGGTGGATATACCAGTGACGGTTAAGTGTCGCATTGGCATTGACGACATGGATGAATACGACGATTTCGCTCGTTTTATAGATATCGTTGCCAACGCTGGCTGTGACACCTTTATCGTACACGCGAGGAAAGCATGGCTACAGGGGTTGAGCCCGAAAGAAAACAGGGAAATACCACCACTTAATTACCCGCGGGTTTATCAGCTCAAAGCGACGCATCCCGAGTTGTCTATCAGCATTAACGGGGGCATTACAACTATTCAACAGATGCAGCAGCATTTACAGCACGTAGATGGTGTGATGGTAGGAAGAGAAGCTTATACCAACCCTTATCTGCTCGCCTCTGTGAGTCAAACATTGTTTGGTTCCCCATTGCCCCTCCCCAGTAGAGCTGAGCTGGTAAATACTATGCAGGCTTACATTGAAAGACAAACTGATGAATGGTTTAAACCATGGCATGTGGCCAGGCACATGTTGGGACTTTATCAGGGCCAGGCTGGCGGGCGTATCTGGCGACGCTATTTAAGTCAAAATGGCACAGGCAAGTCTCCCGATCCACATCTATTGCGTAATGCTCTCGAGCAAGTTGAGCAGGCACAGGCAAATGCGGAAAAATTTGCCAATACGAAGTTTGGCTAAAATCACACACGGGTTGGTTAATTTAACCATTACTTGGCCTGTTTGTTTTTTGTGCTTTTTCATTATTTTTGCCGCATGTTATAAAATTATAATTATTTCAATGCGTTAATAAAATTTCTCTGGTTGGCACAGGTTTCGCAATACCTGTATCAAATGCACTTATGCTTTGTTAATACGACACTTTACAGAGGAAAAAATGATGAAATTTAAAATGTTAGCTGCAAGTTTGGTATTGTCTTCAACTTTTATTGCATCGTCGGCGATGGCCAACGAAAGTCCGCTGGAATCTTTTCTGAGTCATATGGTTGAGCGGGCAGTGACAGTGGCTGGAAATGAAATTGAGTCAGGAGTTCGCCAGTCTGTTGTGAATGCGACTTACCATTTTTCACTGGATAGCGACCAGCAGCGCGGCTCAGTAAGCGTTACAGATATCGCTGATAGCGGCAAAGAGGCACAACCGTCTTCTCAACTTTCAGAAGATGAGTAATATGTGGCATACATTCCACACTAGTGGATGTCACCCGCTTAAAATTTATTTTCGAAGTTACAGGCAATCGCAAAGCTGATTGCCTGTTTTTTTATCCTATTTGTGTAAAGCTGGTAATTTCAGCCTATCTAACGCTCAGCTCTCCGTCTCGCAATAAATAACGCGCTTTTTTCAGCTAAACGGATATATTCTTTTCACTTATAACTATCTCTGTTGTTGTTTGCAGCATTCTTCTGGTTTATTTAATTATCACCTTTTCTCTGAGCCACCTCATTGGGGAAAAAGCGAGTAATAAACATATAATTCCCATTGGTCAAAACAACCACTTCTTGTGGCGCATTTAACCACATAGTTGTTTCTTGTATATCTCACTTGGTTCTTACTTCAAACTTAAATGCAAAAAAAGTTTTAAAATCAATTTGTTATATTTTTGGCACGTTGATTGATTAAGTAATGGTGTAATTGAAAAAAACAGATTAAGTAAAGTGAAGGAGAGAGAGAATGGGTATGTTTTCACGTATGTCGGATATCGTACAGTCAAACATCAATGCCATGTTGGATAAAGCCGAAGACCCTGAAAAAGTTATTCGTCTTATTATCCAGGAAATGGAAGAGACTATGGTTGAAATGCGTTCGGTAGCAGCAAAGTACCTTGCCGAAGAAAAGCACCTCAACCGTCAAGCGAGCGTCCTGCAAAACGAAATGGATGGCTGGCACGCTAAAGCAGAACTGGCTATGGATAAAGAAAAAGAAAGTCTCGCCAGAGCCGCGTTGGTGCAAAAGAAGAGTGTTGCAGATAAGTTGATCGGCATTGATGAGCAGAAAGCGCAAATCAGCGAAATGTTGAGCAAAGTACAGGAAGACACCGGCCGTCTTCAGGAAAAACTGTCTGAAGCACGCAGTAAGCAAAAGTCCCTGGCATCGAGAAAACACAACGCCAGCGTACGCCTGAAAGTGCGCGCTGTCACTCACAGCTCGCACGTTGAAAACGCGATGAATCGCTTCGACAGTTACGAGCAACGCATTGAGCATTTGGAAGCTCAGGTCGATGCTTACGATGTCGTTGGTACTCAGTCCGACGGGACTTCACTAGAGGCACAGTTCAAAGCCCTGGAAGACAACGACGGGATAGAACAGGAACTCGCGGCGCTGAAAAAAAAGCGCGCTGCCTAAATTGAATGCTGTGTTGTTAACAGCGCAGCCTCATGTGACCAATAAATACAGACAGGAGTATTGACATGAAATTTCCCGAAACTGACAAAAGAATTTACCGCGATCCAACGAATGGCATGATCAGTGGGGTTTGTGCAGGACTAGCCAAATACCTGTCTGTTGATGTGATGTGGGTGCGTGTCGCAGCAGTTGCGGCACTGGTGATGGTGAGCGTTCCTGCACTAATTGCCTATGTAGCCGCCACGTTTTTACTGCCGAGGTGGGTGTAATGAAAAATGCACTGGTAGCGATATTCATTGGCGTATTGTTGGCATACGCGTTTGGTAATCTGTTTTCCGAATGGTGGGGGATCCACCTGATGATGGGTGATAATATGCTTTCGCCGCTGGAAAACCTGTTTGCCTTTTCCATCGTAGGTGTTGTGTTTGTGATGGTGGGCCTTATTGTGGCATTGAGCGTGTTCGGCACGATAGCCCTTGCCATATTCGCCTGTATTGCAGCATTGGTGTTTGCTGGTATTAGTGCCATTTGGCCCGTCGCCCTGGTTTGCGCAGGCTTTTGGATCTACCGCAAAGGTCAGCACTCGCAAATGTCGTCTTAAGGGCTATTTAACGAGAAAAAACGCAAATAGGGTGCTAACATGCAGGCAAGATCGTTATAAATGAGCGTTTATACGCTCATTTGTTTATAGAGAAGGAAACTGACGTTGAGCATAAAAGCGAATATAAACACCAAGTCTATCTCGGGTATCATCTTGTTACTCGTATTTATTTTCTGGCTTATCGGTGTGTTCTGGAGTGTAGAACCGGACACGTTTGACGTAAAGCAGCGGGTGGCAGCCACAGCGGCAAACCAAACCCACGTTGACATTCCCGGATACACTGTAACGTCGACACTTATTCTGGTGTCAGAAACGTTACTTGATAAGACCGGTGGTTATCTGTCTAACGATGTAACGCCACCAGGCGTTTTTCTGGACAATATGCCGGCCTGGGAATACGGCGCTTTGGAAATGGTTCGCGATTTGTCTTTGGCTATGCGCAAGGACTTTAGCCGCTCTCAGTCTCAGTCTATTGAAAATCCCAACCTGATGAAGGCCCAACCAGAATTCAATGTAAATAACAGAAACTGGGCGCTGCCATCTGCGGAATCTTCTTACCGCAAGGGGATTAAGAATTTGCTTCAGTATCGCAATGAACTGGTGGATCCAACGTTAGGAGAAAGTCAGTTCTACACGCGTTCTGACAACCTGCGCGATTGGTTAAAACAGGTGGAAAAAAGGCTGGGGAGTTACTCTCAGCGTTTAAGTGCCAGTGTTGGCTCCGCAAAGGTTAATACTGACCTGGCCGGTCAGCGAAATGCTAAGCAATCCACCCCTGTTGTGTCTGAACGGGTATTAAAAACAAGTTGGTGGAAGCTCGATGACAATTTTTATGAAGCTAGGGGCGCTACATGGGCCTTGCTGCATTTCCTGAAAGCTGTTGAAATTGAGTTTGCCGATGTTCTGGAAGACAAGAACGCCCTTGTTAGTCTTCGACAAATCATCCGTGAACTGGAAGCTACACAACAAACTGTGTGGAGCCCTATGATACTGAACGGTGATGGCTTCGGCATGATGGCTAACCACTCACTGGTTATGGCTAATTATATCTCTCGTGCTAATGCAGCACTAATCGAACTGACCGAACTTCTAAATCAAGGATAATTCATGAAAAAATGCATTTTGGCGGTAGTGACCACGGCCGCTTTATCTGCATCACCGGCTATGGCAGACACCCTTGCCGGACTTTACGTCGGCGCACAGGGTTGGAGAACCAGTACCTCCGGGGGCTTTGCTGACAACAGTACGTTCTTGGATGGCAGCACGATGGCTGATTTCAATTTCGATAGTCAGGTGAACAATGCGTTTTATGCCGCCATTGAACACCCTGTTCCTTTTCTTCCAAATGTGAAGGTGAATTACACCACCCTCGACAGCGACGGAAACACCACACTGCAAAGCACATTTACTTTTGATGGCGAGTTGTATACCGCAGGTACTAATCTTTACACTGAAACAGAGTTAACCACAACAGACTTTATCCTTTACTACGAGCTGTTTGACAATGATCTGGTTAGTTTCGATGTAGGTATTAATGGCAGGTATGTTGATGGCACTGTATACGCCATTGACACAAGCAGTAATACCGAGGGCAGCCAGGCTTTCTCTGGTGTTGTACCCATGGCGTATTCCCGCGTGCAGGTAGGTTTGCCGTTTACCGGTTTAGGTGCCTATGCCGAAGGAAGTTATTTGTCCTTCGACGATCACAAATTTAGTGACTATCAAATCGCACTGACTTACTCATTTATTGAAAGTTTGGCGATAGATATGACTATTCAGGCTGGTTATCGCAGTGTAGACATCGATATTGAAGATCTCGACGATATTTACGCAGACATGACTTTCGATGGCCCTTTTGCGGGTATTGAAATTCACTTCTAAATCCTGCTTCTTTCTCTATATATGAAAACCCGGCACGGTTGTCGCCGGGTTTTTCTTCTCAATTTTTGTCGTTTTAGACATAAATTTCACTTTTTTAAAAACTTTAGAGAATAAAAAAGTGTGATTAATTCTTTTCGCTTATAGCAGAAAGTCGCTAGCCTTGTGGGCAATTAACTAAGGCTTATGGTTTATGTCAGCGAATTCAAATCAAAATCAGGCACCCGGTGCGGTGCTCAATGAAACACAATGGAATGCGATAACGCAAGCCATTGCAGGATTAAACAAAGACCAGCTTACCTGGGTGAGTGGCTACGTTGCCGGTATGGCTGCTGCGCAGGGCGCTGCAGTGGTGCAGGATGCAGGTATTGCAACAGAGAGTGACAGCAAGGCCTCTATAACCGTATTGTTCGGCTCGCAAACCGGAAATGCAAAGGGCGTGGCACAGCAGTTTCACGCACAGGCTGAAGCGGCAGGTTATGCCAGCAAACTGGTTAGTATGGCTGATTTCAAGCCCCGCCAACTTAAAAATGAAACTCACGTGGCTATTTTCGTAAGTACCCATGGTGAAGGGGATGCACCTGACGATGCCGTGGAATTGCACGAATTCCTTGCGAGTAAAAAAGCCCCGAAACTGGCAGGATTAAAATTTGCCGTGCTTGGTTTGGGCGACAGTAGCTATGAGTTTTTCTGTCAAACCGGAAAAGATTTCGACGAACGGCTGAGTAAATTAGGGGCAACTGCGATTGCACCACGTCTCGACTGCGATGTTGATTACGAAGACGCGGCGGCTCAGTGGTCTGAAAAGGTCATTGGAGCATTAAAAGACGATCTCGGCGCAGCGGGTTTTGCACAGGGGGCTGCGCAACCGGTATTAGCGGTGCAGACAGGTGAGTCGGTATACACGAAAAAGGCTCCCTTTACTGCCACACTGATGGAGTCTCAAAAAATCACTGGTCGGGATTCTGTAAAAGACATTCGTCATATTGAAATCAGCTTGGAAAACTCTGGTATTTCGTATCGCCCCGGTGATGCTTTGGGCGTTTGGTTTAAGAACGGCGACGAGCTGGTTGCAGAGGTATTGGCATTAACTGAACTTGATGGCAGTGAATCTGTAACGGTTGGGGGAGACGCGCTCACACTGAGAGATGCCTTGACGGACAAACTGGAATTGACCTTGAGTTACCCGACTTTTGTCAAGGCGTATCAGGCCGCTACGAGCTCAGAAGCGCTAGGGGCTTTGCTTGCCGAGCCTGCCCAGTTGCGAACGTACCTCGCCGAAAGACAGATTATTGATATTATTCGTGACCACCCAGCGAAAGTACCTGCACAAGTCCTGGTGGATGCATTGCGCCCCATGACGCCGCGTTTATATTCCATTGCTTCCAGTCAGGCTGAAGTTGATGAAGAAGTACACCTGACCGTAGCCCATGTTGACTATGAAGCATTTGGAAAGCGTCACCAAGGTGGCGCCTCGAGCTACCTGTGTGAGCGTCTGCAAGAGGGCGGTTCGGTAGAGGTTTATATCGAAAAGAACGACAACTTCCGTTTGCCGGAAAACCCGGACACCCCCGTGATCATGGTGGGACCGGGCACGGGTATTGCGCCATTCCGCGCATTTATGCAGGAACGGGATGCTCAGGGCGCTGAGGGTAAGAACTGGTTGTTCTTTGGCAACCCTAATTTCACTCAGGACTTCCTGTATCAAGTTGAGTGGCAAGGTTATGTGAAATCTGGTTTGCTCGACAAGATCACACTGGCATTTTCCAGAGATCAAAAAGAAAAAATTTATGTTCAACACCGTTTGTTGGAAAACGGTAAAGCGGTGTATGAATGGCTTGAGTCCGGCGCACATTTTTACGTGTGTGGTGATGCAACGCATATGGCTAAAGACGTAGAAGAAGCGCTACTTTCGATAATTCGAGAACACGGTGGCAAGTCTGAAGACGACGCCAAAGCTTATCTTGTTGCAATGCGTAAAGCCAAACGTTATCAAAAGGATGTCTATTAATGAGTACCGAAAAATCTCCTTTCATTGTTGAAGGCAAATTGGCTGACAATGAACGCTTGAAGCGCGAGAGCGACAATTTGCGGGGCACAATTGCCCAAGACTTAAAAGACGATCTGACCGGTGGTTTTACTGCTGACAATTTCCAGCTCATTCGCTTTCACGGTATGTACCAGCAGGATGACCGCGATATTCGGGCAGAGCGCGCCAAGCAAAAGCTTGAGCCGTTGCACAATGTCATGTTGCGAGCGCGTTTGCCTGGTGGAATTATCACTCCAGAACAATGGCTGGTAATCGACAAATTCGCTGAAGATCATTCCATTTATGGCAGTATCCGTCTTACTACGCGTCAGACTTTTCAGTTTCACGGCGTATTAAAGCCGAACATTAAACTGATGCATCAAACGCTCAATAGTACGGGGATTGATTCTATTGCCACCGCCGGCGACGTCAACCGCAACGTATTGTGTACGTCTAACCCTATCGAATCTGAACTTCATGTAGAAGCGTACGAATGGGCGAAAAAAATCAGTGAGCACTTGTTGCCTAAAACCCGAGCTTACGCAGAAATTTGGTTAGATGGCGAAAAAGTAGAAACCACAGAGAAGCCCGTTGAACCGATATTGGGTGATACCTACTTACCGCGCAAATTTAAAACCACCGTGGTTATTCCGCCGCAAAATGATGTAGACGTACACGCTAATGATCTGAACTTTGTGGCGATTGCCGACAATGGCAGACTGGTTGGCTTTAACGTATTGGTAGGCGGTGGTTTAGCCATGACTCACGGCGATAAATCAACATATCCACGGAAAGCAAGTGACTTTGGGTTCATTTCACTGGCCGATACGCTGGCCGTAGCCGAAGCCGTTGTTACCACCCAACGGGATTGGGGGAACCGAGTTAATCGCAAGAACGCGAAAACCAAATATACCCTCGAACGCGTTGGTGTAGAGAACTTTAAAGCGGAAGTCGAGAAGCGGGCTGGCATTGCGTTTGCCGAAAGTCGCCCCTATACATTTACCAGCCGCGGAGATCGTTTTGGCTGGGCGGAAGGTATTGACGGCAAGTTTCACCTGACACTTTTTATCGAGAATGGACGGATCCTGGACTTTCCTGACAAGCCACTGAAAACGGGGTGCAGAGAAATTGCCAAGGTGCACAAAGGTGATTTCAGATTAACTGCCAATCAGAACCTAATCATCGCCGGCGTACCAGCCGATCAGAAAGATATTATCGAGAAGTTGGCCAGAGAACACGGGCTTATTCAGGATGATACTTCCAGGCAGATGCTTGATTCTATGGCTTGCGTTTCACTGCCTACTTGTCCGTTGGCCATGGCTGAAGCTGAGCGTTATCTGCCAGAAGCGGTAACCAGAATGGAAGAAATACTGGCTCTGCACGGTTTGCAGGAAGACAGTATTATTTTCCGAATTACCGGGTGCCCGAACGGTTGTGGACGGGCTATGCTGGCGGAAGTCGGCTTGGTAGGCAAGGGACCAGGAAAGTACAACCTTCACATCGGTGGTAACCGCGAGGGCACGCGTATTCCAAAGATGTATAAGGAAAATATCGGTGAAGATGAGATTTTCGCGGAGCTGGATAGCCTTGTTGCCCGTTGGGCAAAAGAAAGAGAGCAAAGCGAAGCCTTTGGTGATTTTGTCGTGCGTGCCGGCATCATTGCACCTGTCATCGATTCAGCAAGAGATTTCTATGACTGATACCCTAGTAGAGTTGCCCTCTTCTCTGTCTTTGGAGGCGAGTGCATCAGACATCGCTGCAATTAACGAGACGCTGGAAACCATGGACGCGGCCGCCCGCATCCAATGGGCGTTACACGCGTTGCCGGGAAACGCCATTGTGTCCTCCAGTTTTGGCGCACAATCAGCGGTCATGCTGCATTTGTTAACGCAAAGCAAGCCTGATATTCCGGTTGTGTTAACCGATACCGGCTACCTGTTTCCGGAAACCTATCGCTTTGTTGATGAGTTAACAGAAAAGCTGGCTCTCAACTTACACGTGTATCGAAACGATGTGTCTCCGGCGTGGCAGGAAGCGCGCTTTGGCCGCTTGTGGGAAAAGGGGGTTGAAGGCATCGAGCAATACAACCGCATGAACAAGGTTGAACCCATGCAACGGGCCTTGAAGGAGCTGCAAGCCAATACCTGGTTTGCGGGGCTAAGACGAAGTCAGTCTGATACCCGTGAAAAATTGCCCGTACTGCAAAAAGTCGGTGGCCAGTACAAAGTGTATCCCATTATCGATTGGAGTAATAAGGATCTGCACTATTACCTGAAAGACAATGAGCTTCCCTACCATCCACTTTGGGAGGAAGGTTATGTGTCTATTGGTGACTGGCATACCACCCGGTCGCTCCAAGAGGGCATGAGCGAGCAGGATACGCGCTTTTTTGGTCTTAAACGAGAATGTGGTTTGCACGAATTCGGCGATGGTATATAGGCTTCAGTGACCATCAACGACGGCAAACGGGCCGTTGAGCTTTTGTTTCAATGCGGCCAGATAGGATGCATTGTCTTTCTTGCTGATAAGCTTCGCGAGTTCAGCACCTACTGCGGTGAATTTTATGTAAACTAAAGCCAGTCCGGTACGGGCTGGCTTTAGCATAAACGACGATGTGCCAACGCGCCATCTCGAAGCCTGTTCACTGGGTAACTCCCCACTTTCTATCTCACTGTTATAAATTAATTTCATGTCTGACAGGGCGAGTAAATCTGGATAACCCACACCGAACTCCGCCAGATTGACGGGATCTGGTTGTCGGTGTCCGAGCAGTGAAAATAACCCTGGTTTTTGATGGTAGCCAATGAGTATGCGGGGGACGGTATCTCCGGGTCGGGTGGCGGAGATGGAGACCACTTTGGAAAATACATCGGCATCCCGTTGCGTGAGAATTTTCAGGGTTTCCAAACTTCGCAGGGAAAAAGACCCGGGGCAACTGATTTCCACCGCCAGGATTTTCCCCCATAGTGTCTGCATGGTTTTGGAATAGATATTCTCGGCCATGTGAGAAAACGCGAAAAACCAATCCGGGTCGAGGTTTTCGCTGCTGATATCAGTGAGCGCTGTACCCAAGGCTTCTTCCATAATATTTTGCAGGTTTTTTATTCGTTGCAGGGCTAACATTTCGCGCCGTCGTTCGATAATATTCCGTCGCCGTGCTGCATCGTGTAACGTCATATTGTCGGCTACACCTATGCGGCTAAACCAGTGGCGAATACGATCTGCATTGTGTGCCGCAGCGTGATTGGCTCTGCCCGCTGTCGTCGATCTCACGCTGTCTGAGTCACTGCGTTTTTTCGCTGTGGCGTTCACGTCTTTTACCAGAGACGCGGTGGCAATTTCACTAGTCTGATCGATTTTCATCGCATTACCCAAAAACTTTGCAACTTTGTGTTTATGAAACCATACTTTTATTCAGAGTGGTATCAGGTATTAACTTGCAAATACGAAACCACCGAGTACGATTAGATTAGGCAGTTAAATAGGACAAAACGGAAATGTCATCCTCTGGATATGAGAACGATGAGTTAATATTCCTCGACGAGGATACACACCCCGAACTGGAACCCGCATTTTCTAAGGTTTGGAACGTTCTCATTGTGGATGACGACGAAGAGATTCACACGGTTACCCGTTTGGCTCTAGCGGACTTAACCTTTGCTGAACGCCGGTTAAATTACATTCATGCCTATTCAGGTGAGCAAGCAAAAACTCTACTCGCTGAATTCGGCAGAGATATTTCCATTATTTTACTTGATGTGGTCATGGAAACAGATGATGCCGGACTTTCTGTCGTTCAATATTTACGTGAAGAGTTAAACTTGCACGAACCGCGGATTATTCTGCGTACTGGTCAACCGGGTTATGCTCCGGAAGAAGATGTTATTCGAAATTACGACATCAACGATTACAAAACTAAAACGGAACTCACGCGCAGTAAGTTACTCACTACTGTTTTGTCCTCTATTCGATCTTATCAGCAAATTCTCACCATTAATCAGAGCCGATTGGGTTTGCAAAAAATTATTGCCTCTGCGGCGAACCTGTTAGAAGAGCATTCTATCAAGGGGTTTTGTGAGGGAATTGTCACACAAATCAGTTCGTTACTTGGGCTGGAGGCTGAGGGGGTGGTGTGTGCCCGTGCAGGCTCAGTATTAGACCGCGATGACGATGGCGTATACGTGCTTGGCGCAGCAGGGCATTTCGCGTCCTTCATAAATAAGCCGGTTGAAGAAATTAATAATGAATCGATTGTTGAGAATATCAATCGAAGCTTGCGGCTAAAGCGTCACATTGTGGAAGATAGCCTGACGGTACTGTATCTAAACAGTTCTGGCTTCGAGGCGGCGGTTTATATCGATATGGTAAATCCACTGAGTGTTGTGGACCGTCAGTTGCTCGAAGTGTTTTTGTCTAGTATTTCGGTAGGGTATGAAAACGTTAATTTGTTTCACGAGTTGAGAAATGCCGCTTTCCGTGATTGGCTAACTCGCCTGCCAAACCGAAATGAATTCATTAATATGCTGGACAGGCCATCCGTATTGGGGGCTGCTGATTTATGTGTAGCAGTGATTGATGTTAATCACTTTTCAGATATAAACGATGGGCTTGGCCAGGAAGCCGGGAATGAATTGTTGCGCGCCATTGCCCGGCGTCTTGAGAAAAGCTTACCCAAAGAAGTGCGAAAAAGTCGCATTGCCGCTGATGTATTTGGTCTGATAGGGCCGTCAACTCTGGTTAGCGCAGAAAATATTAATGCGGTGTTTGCCTCCAGTTTTCGGGCTGGAGATCACACGTTGCCTGTCAATGTGACCATGGGTTTTTACAAAATAGACAAAGAGAAAAAAACAGGTATAGAACTGCTGAAACGAGCCAACATTGCATTAAATCGGGCGAAAAAGAACATCAGTGACAATTTTGAATTTTACAAGCCTGAATTTGAAAAGCGCACGACTTATCAGTTGAATATGATCCGCAGCCTTCGCGCTGATTTCCACGAGCGGAAGTTGCAATTGTGGTTTCAACCACAGGTTGAGCTAGCAAGCGAAAAGGTCATTGGTGTGGAAGGGTTGTTGCGATGGCCGGATGGGAATGGAGGTTACATTTCTCCCACTGAATTTGTGCCGTTGGCGGAATATTCCGGGTTAATTGTGGATATTGGGAAATGGGTGCTAGATGAGTCGTGCAAACGAATTCGGGAGCTCGACAAACGAGGCTACGGCGACATTAGGGTTGCGGTGAATGTTTCCATACCTCAGTTTCGCGATCGATTGTTTGTCGATAAAGTGAAAGGTGCGCTAGAAAAATATGATTGTGCGCCGCACAAACTGGAATTGGAAATTACCGAGAGTGTGGTAATGGACGAGCCTCAAATTGTTATCGATGCTCTTACCAGTTTAAAGGAATTTGGTGTATCTATCGCCATCGACGATTTCGGCACCGGTTTTTCTTCTATGAGTTATCTGCAGAAACTTCCCTTAGACAGGCTTAAAGTAGACCGTTCCTTTGTCAAAGACATTAAACCTGGAGAAAGTGCCGTCATCGCTGAAACCATTGTTACGCTAGGTAATAAACTTGGCTTAATAACAATTGCCGAAGGTGTTGAGAAACGGCAGCAGGCAAGCTACATGATCAAACTGGGTTGCGATGAAGCTCAGGGATATTTGTTTGCCCGTCCTATGCCGTTTGATGATTTGCTGACATTCTTGCAGAACAGCAATAAAGACTAGCACGTTTTATTGTGGTAGTTGTCGTTTCACCGCGGCACGCAGGCTGGGAATAACTTCAGCCTCAAACCAGGGGTGGCGGCTAAACCAGCGATTATTTCTCCCAGATGGATGTGGCAAAATATATTCTGTTTGCGCGTGCTCGTGACCAACTGTTCGCTGGTGTTCGATGGCAGCGGTCAAGGTGTTAAATTGCGGTAAATAATATTGCTGTGCATATCTGCCGACATACAGTGTTAAGCCGGGATTAACATGTGACAATAGCTGTTGATGCCATGCGGGAGCGCATTCTTTTCTAGGTGGTCGGTCACTGCCTTTGTTGTAACCTGGGAAACAAAAGCCCATTGGCACCACAGAACATATGTTTTTATTATAAAAAGTATTTTTATTTATACCCATCCAGTTTCTGAGACGGTCTCCGCTGACATCGTTCCATGGTGTCTGACTTTCGTGCGCTTTTAATCCTGGCGCCTGACCAATAATGAGGATGCGACTCTCTTCAGCTACTGATAGAACGGGCCTTGGAGGGTATGGCAGAGCCGCAACACAGCGCTGACACTGATAAATTCTGGTAATAAGATTATCGAATTGAGATGAAGTTTTTGACATATATTGCAAAGAATATCATTGTTGTCACATTGCTGTCATCTTGGTGTGATCCAAATTTGACCAATGGCCGTTTTTACAGTATGCTAACAAATACAGTATCCACTGTACCACAGGAGTAATCACATGCGTAAAACATTAATCGGCTTGGCGCTGGTAACTACGTTTGGAGTTGCGCATGCGGAGTCTGGCGACAACCAGCTTTTCGATTGTATGGATGCGAAATCATTCGAAATGAATAACCAATGTATGGCTGACAAAATCAGCAGTAACATTCGTTACCGCGATGCAGAGAACCAAATGGCTGAGCTAGCCAGTGATAATCTGGGCGACTACGCCATTGCGACAATGACCTTCGATCAGGAAAAAATGCAGATCGATATTGTTGCTCACAGAGATGCACTTCAAGCAAACAATACCCTTGTAATGACAAGAAACTAAAAAAACCGGTCTGAGACCGGTTTTTTTATGTCAGCTAGAAAATCCTGTTCAACCCGTTGAGTGCCGCCACCCGGTATGCTTCTGCCATAGTGGGGTAATTGAAGGTGGTATTGACAAAGTAATCGATAGTATTCCCCGGTCCTTTTTGTTGCATAATAGCCTGACCGATATGCACAATCTCCGAAGCACGTTCTCCAAAGCAGTGAATACCTAATACCTCTTTGGTTTCGCGATGGAACAAAATCTTAAGACTGCCCACGGTGGTCGATGCGATCTGCGCTCGGGCGAGGTGCTTAAATTGCGCTCGTCCAACTTCGTACGGGACTTTTTGCGCTGTGAGTTCTTGTTCTGTTTTGCCCACCGAGCTAATTTCAGGAATCGTGTATATCCCTGTTGGGATATCTTCTACCAGTTGGGAATCCGCTTTTCCTGATATCATTGATTCGGCTGCAGACCGCCCTTGGTTATAGGCCGCTGAAGCGAGACTGGGATAACCAATTACGTCACCCACTGCAAAAATGTTTTCCACGGTAGTGCGATAATTTGCGTCAACTTTCAATTGTCCGCGGGAGTCAGCTTTTAAACCAACCGCTTCCAGGTTCAGCATATCTGTATTACCCGTTCGACCATTGGCAAATAAAAGGCAGTCAGCGCGCATGCGTTTGCCTGATTCCAGGTTTACAATTACAGAGTCTTCTCGCCCTTCAACAGATTTGTAGCTTTCCATATGTCTTATTACTACGCCATTGTTCCAAAGGTGATAGCTCAGTGCATCTGAAATTTCTGTATCCAAAAAGGAAAGTAATCTGTCACGCATATTGACCAGATCTACTTTTACACCCATTCCTCTGAAAATACTGGCGTACTCAGAACCAATTACACCGGCGCCGTAAATAATGATGTTTTGCGGTTCGTGTTTTAATGAGAGGATGGTGTCAGAGTTGTAGATCCGTGGGTGGTTAAAATCTATGTCTTTTGGGCAATAGGGACGGGAGCCGGTGGCGATAGCAATTTGCGCTGCCGTAATTTGATCTGTTGAACCATCAGCTTTAACGATCTGAATAGTATTTGCGTCTACAAAGCGGGCTTCACCATGAATAAGTGTTACGCGATTGCGATCGTAAAACGAAGCTCTGAGTTTTGACTGACTGCGAATAACTCCACTGGCATGGCTCATAACTTCAGCAAATGTCATATGCCTGTTGCGCAAGCTGTCGGAAAACAAAGGGTTACTGTTGTATTCTATCAGGCGACTCACGGAGTGGCGCAGCGCTTTAGACGGAATCGTTCCCCAATGTGTACAACCGCCACCTACGGCGCTATATCGCTCAATCACCGCAACCGTTTTTCCTGCTTTAGCCAGTTGCATGGCTACCCCTTCACCTCCAGGACCGGTGCCGATTACAACGGCATCATACTGGTATACAGGTGCAGATTTTGTACTTTTTTTTGTCATAACAAATTACACTCAGACTAATGAGGTTCCCGATAAGAGAGGTTAGGAGGAGACAGACTGTGTTCCGGCCCACGTGAATAAAGTCTAGCAATATTTTCATCATCTTAGCAAAAGTATTATTGTGGTGAAGTATTTGACGGAACGATATTTTCCGGCAGTATCAGAACAATTTCTGTACCTCCCTCTGCGGTTGAAGTAACGGTGATTTGACCGTTCAGGATATGGGTCACCCAGAAGTGAACCAAGTACAAATGCTGGTCAAGTTTACCTGTGCTGGCAGACGGTTCTGATGAGCCAGCGCTTATCAGTGTATCGCTTTCAATGTCATCGTTGCGCAGACGAAGTTCAATCGCCCCTCCCGGTGTTTTGGCGACTTTCAGCGAAATATGGCTGCAATGATTTGCGGTACTGTTGTTGTCCAGTGCATTGTAAATAAGGTTTTGAATAATTTGCGCGTAAAGTCCGGGGAGGCTGTGCGTATTGATGTCTCCGTCGATGTCAACACGAATGTCTACCTGTTTGTCATGGGCGTGTTTTTCGATCGTTTTTATAAGGTCGTTCACCACCCGATTTACTGAAAACAGGGTGGGGCTGCTGTGCCTTCTGTCACGAGCCAAACGACTAAAACGTTTAACGAGTTCATCTGCGCTGTGTAAATTGGCAACGGATAAATCGGTGCTTTCTTTACTGTAAGCGATAAAATCGAGTAAATCACTATGTCTCAACTCGTGTTGCGAAGTGTTCTCAAGATGAGTCACTTTGTCTTGCAGCGCACAGGTGTACATCATGGCATCGCCGATGGAGTTGCTGAGTTCATCTGTCACATTGGTCAACAGTATGCTTAACGACGCCATTTTTTCAGACTCCATGAGCTCGCTACGCAGTTGGGTTTGGCTATTCAGTGCTGTTAATAATTCAGTTTTTTCTACAAGCAGTTGCTTGTTTAGTTGTGCAAGTGTTGTCTGGCGTTTTAGTTCTCTTAAAATTAGCAAGCTCAGGAACGAAAATACGCTAATGAACACGACAAAAGCCGGTATGAATGCCGACTTTTTTATGAGGTGGTAGTCAGACGCATCAGTGTAGGTCAGAACGATGTAATGATCAGTAAAATAACCCTGGCGCACTTTTAGATGCAGTTGCAAGGCACTGTAAAGGGCACCGTTACTGTCTTCTGTGATCGACATTTGCGGTGTTTGGAGGATATATTGTTGTAAGGCTGAGTCTTCTAGCGAAATTTCATTTGCCAGGCCTCGACTGCGTTGCCAGGTTAACTGACTATTCGGATGGAGCATCCATTCCTTGTTTCCTGAGGCGACTAGCAATTTAGTATTGACGGTTTCCAGTGAGGTAAAATACCTCAATAGGTAGCTGAGGTCGAAATTGAGGATAAGAAAGCCCTCTCCTAATGGGTGAGAGGGAAAGGTGTGCAGAATAACCCGCAACGTGGGCTGATAGGGCGTAGTTATTTCACCCCTTTCGACATTCAGGTCAATAGATGAAAGGATGATACTTCCCTGAGGAGTATTCTGCGCTCTTGCAACATAATCTCTGTGTGATTTGTCCTGAAGGTCTTCCAACGGGGTAATTTGTATTCCATCAGCACGAAAATCTACCCGTATTTTTTCCACGCCTGATAAATTAAGCCAGCGCATTTGTGATAGGTTATTCAGCACACGACCGATGTGAAGAAAATGTTCTTCATAACTCGAGCCGTCGTTGTTTTTAGACCGGTCAATAAGATGTTCATTTGCCAGACGCACAATGTTGGTTATATCTCCGACTTCCTGACTAAAAGCCGAGTTCACACTGGAAATGATGGCCGAATGCTCTTTTTCGATGATAGACAGTTCTTTGTCGTGATACCACTGATACACCATCAGGGCGGACAAAAATGATAAGGTGATGTTCAGAGCATACAACAGGACGTGGTTGAGCCCCGTTTTTAGGCCGGATACAGGGGGTTTTTCAATGGGAATCACTCAACATGGCACCTAAGAATGACACAGCAGCTAAAATCGCGTTGCGTCTGTATCTGCAAACGTTATATTGAGTTTCGACTATTTTCTTGAATTTGCAAGTGGAGAGGTGATTAATACGCCACCCAATGGATGGCGTATTAGATAATAAGGACTAAGCAAATTGAGGGGCTAAAGATTGCAGTTGTAACCACTTTTCTTTTTGCAGCGCCAACGCGTGCTTTAGTTCTTTGTAGTGAAAATCGATTTCCAAGCGTTCTACACTTCGTGTCAGATGCCGTTTTCGAATAGCCATGAGGCGCTTCTTAGCTTCGTAATAGGCAGTCATTTTCTGTACCAGTAAATCGTATTCCTGCTGTACTTTTACCAGCAATTCGTCGGCATCAGGTATAGCGGCGAGTTTGGCACTCGTTTTTTGAAGTTGCATAGCGGCTCTGGCTTTTTCAATTCGCTCTTCGGGAACCTGCCGCAAATTGGATGTGAGCCCCACAAACGAGAGCCCTTTAATCAGCCATTTTGTGGGGTCAAACTGCCACCAGTGAATACCATTGCGGTAGTCGTATTCGAAAATATGGTGGTAGTTATGGTACCCTTCACCGAATGTAAAAAAGGCCAAAATGCCGTTGTCTCGCGCAGTATTCTTATCGGTATAGGGCTGGCTGCCCCAATAATGAGCCAGAGAATTAATAAAAAAGGTAACATGATGGACGAGAAACAAGCGAAATACGCCAGCAAAAAGCATCATACTCAACACGTCACCGTTGAGCCAGCCCAGTAGACCAGTGATACCGAAATTAGCGGTTAAAACTATAGGCAGATAATACTTGTGCTGCCACACTACCACTGCATCTTTTTGCAGGTCGCGGCAATTGCTGTAGTCATCATAACGGTGAGACTGGTATTCCCGCAACATCCATCCGATATGGGCGAACCACAATCCGCGTTTGGCAGAGTATGGATCCCGTTCGTTATTGTCTACATGGCGATGGTGGACTCGGTGATCTGAAGACCAATGCAATATGCTGTTTTGCAACGCCATTGCACCACCAATAGCAAGAATGACACGGACGACAATATTGGCGTCATAGGTTTTGTGGGACCACAAGCGATGATATCCAGCGGTGATTGACATACCTGTAAAGTAAAAAAGGCAGATAGCAACAATCACTTCTGTCGTATCGAAACCTATGGTCATGGCCCAGAGCGGAACACCGAGCAGGGCGATTGTACCGGTAATAATGAATACCAGTACATTTGTGAGAATAATTCGAGGTTTTTTCATGTTCACAACTCAGCTTACAACTGTACGCTAATTTAGCGTTTTCCCTTCCATCAAGCAAGGAAAATGACGGTTTTTACCACTAAAGCATAGTCCAGTCTTTTCATCTGGCACAGGAGGAGTTTTTAACTCTTTGAGTTTGTACCGTTTTTAATATTGGGCTAACCCTTAACAAGGCTCGCATCACAGGCGTTATCAGGTAAACTATGATTTGAGAATCGCAGGGGTAGGAGTACAGGGTGACGAGACAGGAACAAAAGCTAAAAACGCGACAAAATATAATTGATGCTGCTTTTGGCTTGCTTGATGAGCAGCGCAGTTTGTCCGCCGTCAGTTTAAGAGAGGTCTCACGAGCTGCGGGTATTGCCCCTACGTCTTTTTATCGTCACTTTAAAGACATAGACGAACTGGGGCTAACGCTGGTGGACGAGGCGGGTTTAGCACTTCGTCAGCTAATGCGTCAGGCGCGACGAAGAATCGCGTCGGGAGGGGGGGTAATTGACACGTCGGTAGATACCTTTATGGAGTTTATAACTGCTAATACGAATGTATTTCGTCTGTTGTTAAGAGAGCATACCGGTACCTCTACGGCCTATCGAATGGCCGTACTGCGGGAGATTCAGCATTTCATCGAAGAGCTGGCGGATTATATTGTGGAAAGTCAGGGCGTTGAGCATCAGCTTGCCAGTCTGCAGGCGGAAGCAATGGTGAGGTTGGTTTTCAGTGCTGGTGCTGAAGCTCTGGAAGTTGATGTGGCGTTGAGACAGGATATTGGCAGGCGGGTGAAGGCCCAATTGCGATTTGTACAATTGGGCGCAACCCATTACCGGCCAAAAGGTGATAGCTAGCTAAACGTTGGTTTTCCTCACTAGTTTCACACCGGCTTCGATATGGTGGGTAAAAGGGAATTGGTCAAACAGGGCTGTTGCTTCCACCCTATGGGTTTGTGTCAGGACCTGGAGGTTAGCTGCCAGCGTATCTGGATTACAGGATATGTAAATAATATCGTCATAATCCTGAATCATTTTTAGCGATGCGTCATCAAGCCCCGCCCGCGGCGGGTCGACCAATACAGTGGTAAAGTTGTAACGTGATAGATCGATACCATTCAAACGGGAAAACGTCCGACCGGTTTTTAGGGCCTCAGTAAATTCCTCGGCAGATAATCGGACAATATCAACATTTTCAATGTTATTGATGTCGATGTTAAATTGCGCAGCTTGTACTGAGGGCTTGGCTATTTCTGTTCCGATAACCCGTCTGAAGCGACTGGCTAAGGGCAATGAGAAATTCCCAGCACCACAATACATTTCCAGCAGATCGCCTTCACTTGATTCACAGACGGAAAGCGCCCACTCTATCATCTTGCAATTTACTTTCGCGTTGGGCTGGGTAAAGCTGTTCTCGATATGCTTAAACTGAAACTCACGATTATTCACTGGCAGCGATTCAATGATAAAGTCGTAGCCCAATATTTTTTTTTGTTTCCTAGCCCGACCAATAATATTCACAGTGCCAAACCGTTTTGACAGTGTTTCTCTTAGCGCTGCGGCGGTGCTTTCCCATTCATCATCAAGCTGGCGATGGTACAAAAGACTGATTACTAACTCTCCAGACAAACCCGTCAAATAATCTATCTGAAAGAGCTTTTTTCGCAGCACGGGTTGCGGGCGAATAGTCTCCATCAGTGCCTCCATCACGGCATTGATGGTTGCACTGGCTGGCGGAAATTCATCAACGCGATATTTTTCTTTGGTCTCGCTGTTAAACATAATGTGATACAGATCATCACCGTCGTGCCAGACGCGAAACTCTGCTCGCATGCGATAGCCGGTTTCTTCTGAACTAAAAACAGACAACGGAGGGCTGTCAAAGCGCGCCAGTAAACTCGCTAAGCGGTGGGTTTTTTCTTCAAGTTGCGCTTTGTATTGCTGACTGTGATTTTGCATGGTAAACAAGTTCGTTTTGCGTTGCCGTCTGGGCTGCGCATTGTAGAGTGTTTCTAATATTGTGCAATCCACAAGAATATATTGCATTAAAATTAAACAATTTCTCTTCGCTGCCGATATCAAGAGAGAGGATAGTGAGGACAAGATTATGAACGTAGGTGATATTAAGGCATTTGTTAGTGAGCAAAAGCCCGTTGTTACTGAACAAAAATCAGTGGAAGACCCCGTTAAAGCAATGAAAAAGCAGTTGCAGCAAGAAGGGCTTCGACAAGCGGTTGAGTTTCAACAAAGCCAAAATGCTTCGGTTAGTATGAGTACTTCCCAGACATCCATCGGTTTAAAGGTTTACAGTTCATCGATGGAATCACAGGTCACCGTGGATGGTCAGAAAGGGAAGTTTGGTAAAGAAACCGATGAGACCAAAGAAAAAGAAGCTTCATTGTTTGATTTTGAAGCTGTTGCAAAAAATGTTATGCGCTTTGTAGGAGGCGTAATTCAAGGGGCTGCCGATAGTGGCGCGGACGCTGATAAGTTAAACGGCCTTTTCTCCCAGGCAAGAGACGGTGTGGCGCGTGGCATAGCATTAGCTCAGCGAGATATTGGCGGGCTTATGAATGACGAGATTTCAACAGGTATTGATCGCAGCCAATCGTTAATTGAGAACCGACTTACTGATCTAGAGAATAGATTACTCGACAAGGCAAGCGACTCGTCAGCACATGCTGTTGAAAATGAGTTGAATGCTGGCATTGCTAACGCGGCATCGGCCAGTTTACTTATTCGCACTCGAGACGGTGATGAAGTAACGTTGAGTTTTGAAAGCAGTCAGTCTTACCAGTATCAACGGCAGTTAAACAGCAATGAAGTTGTTTCTGGCGAAATCGGTTCTGCAAGTGAGCAGCCGGTGGATAGTACACGGTATTCTGAGAATTACAGTTTCTTTGAGAAACAAGGAATTAGTTTTTCTCTCAAAGGTGAATTAGATGATGGGGAATTAACGGCAATTGCTGATCTGGTGGGGTCTGTTAATGACCTTGCTGATACGTTCTACTCTGGTGATATCGACTCGGCCTTTGAACAGGCGTTGGAAATTGGGTATGACGACGAAGAGTTGGTTGGCTATGCACTTCAGATGAATCGAGTACAGCAAACTGAAGTGGTTAGAACCTATGGCGAAATACAACATTACAAAGAAGGTTCTGAAAGTGGCACTCATGGCGATGAGGCTCGTCCAATAGCGCAGTATCTCGATAAGATGCTCAGCGTGTTTGAAAGTGCCGTTGATAAGCTGGCATCAGGTGAAGATTTCAATTCTTTAATCAACGGGCTTATAAATGAAATGAAAGATGTTCAGGTACCGGATTTAGTTTCCGCAATAAATCGCTTTCATACCTTCAATCAGCGATTGTTAGAAGCAGTGCCCGAACAACAAAAAACACAACCGATTAAAACGCCAAGTGCAGAGCAGTAGTAATAAATAACTGCGTGACAGATATAAGAAACCCGGGCATGCCCGGGTTTGTTTTAAATTGCAGTTCTATTCTTCGGAATCAGATTCACCTTTCTCCCTTGCTGCTCTTACTTTAAGCGTTCTTTCTAAAAACACCTTGTCGTTTAACTGACCAATAGCAGCATCTACATCGGCGGTTACCACTTCTATAAAACCGTAACCTTTGCGTTTACCTGTTCGGCGATCTTTCATTAAACGAACACTTTGCACATTGATATAATGATTAAAGTACTCTTTAACCGCATCTTCATTTGCCTTATAAGGCAAATTGCCCACATATAGCGTTGCCGTTTCAGCGTTAGCTGATGGGGCACTGCGAGTGGGGCCAGGAGTATGTTGCGAAGAAGCACTTAGTAAAGAAGCCAACCATGGCGTAACAATACCACTAACCAATAAAGAAATAGCAACAGTGATCGGTAAGGAATCTTCAAAACTGGCCGAAGAAAAAATCACATAGCCTGCTACAGCGAAAACCGCGCTAATAATTGCGCATGGAACGAAGCCTACTTTCATATACCTACCTTAATTATTTTTAGTGAACGGTGGAGGCTGCTTATAGTTTACTCATTTGTTACAAATTGAACAACGATCTGTTGAAATAGTATACTAAAGGCTAGTCCGCAACGAGCATTTGTAGGAAAACTAGACGTTTAACCCTGTTTTTGTAGAAAATCACTAAAAAGGATAAAAAAGGGGTTGACGAAAAAACTCTAATGCGTAGAATGCGCACCACTTCGACGGGGAACGTCAAACGGGCCGCGAAGAAGTCGTTATAAGAGCTTTAGTAAAGTGTCTGGTAGCGGTTTTCACTGAAAACACTTTAGAAAATAAATTTCAAAAAGTTGTTGACACTGAAAACGAAGCGCGTAGAATGCGCGTCCCGCTTCAGGGGAAACCACTGAAGCTGCTGACAAAAGTTAGCAAAAATGTTCTTTAACAAATTATAACAAGACAATCTGTG
>NZ_JAHKQR010000013.1:0-1409 GCF_018860805.1 Aestuariibacter sp. A3R04
AAGCCATTTAGGCGTTGTATGGTTAAGCCTCACGGGCAATTAGTACAGGTTAGCTTAATGCCTTGCAACACTTCCACATCCTGCCTATCAACGTCGTAGTCTACAACAACCCTTCAGAGAGGTTAAACCTCAGGGATGACTCATCTTGGGGCTCGCTTCCCGCTTAGATGCTTTCAGCGGTTATCGATTCCGAACTTGGCTACCGGGCAATGCCTTTGGCAAAACAACCCGAACACCAGCGGTTCGTCCACTCCGGTCCTCTCGTACTAGGAGCAGCTCCCCTCAATCATCCAACGCCCACACCAGATAGGGACCGAACTGTCTCACGACGTTCTAAACCCAGCTCGCGTACCACTTTAAATGGCGAACAGCCATACCCTTGGGACCGACTTCAGCCCCAGGATGTGATGAGCCGACATCGAGGTGCCAAACACCGCCGTCGATATGAACTCTTGGGCGGTATCAGCCTGTTATCCCCGGAGTACCTTTTATCCGTTGAGCGATGGCCCTTCCATACAGAACCACCGGATCACTATGACCTACTTTCGTACCTGCTCGACGTGTCTGTCTCGCAGTTAAGCTAGCTTATGCCATTGCACTAACCTCACGATGTCCGACCGTGATTAGCTAACCTTCGTGCTCCTCCGTTACTATTTGGGAGGAGACCGCCCCAGTCAAACTACCCACCAGACACTGTCCACAATCCCGATTAGGGACCTATGTTAGAACATCAAACATACCAGGGTGGTATTTCAAGGTCGGCTCCATGCAAACTAGCGTCTGCATTTCAAAGCCTCCCACCTATCCTACACAAGTAGGTTCAATGTTCAGTGCCAAGCTGTAGTAAAGGTTCACGGGGTCTTTCCGTCTAGGTGCGGGTACACAGCATCTTCACTGCGATTTCAATTTCACTGAGTCTCGGGTGGAGACAGCGTGGCCATGGTTACACCATTCGTGCAGGTCGGAACTTACCCGACAAGGAATTTCGCTACCTTAGGACCGTTATAGTTACGGCCGCCGTTTACCGGGGCTTCGATCAAGAGCTTCGCCTAAGCTAACCCCATCAATTAACCTTCCGGCACCGGGCAGGTGTCACACCGTATACGTCATCTTTCGATTTTGCACAGTGCTGTGTTTTTAATAAACAGTCCCAGCCACCTGGTCACTGCGACCCCCATCTGCTTACGGCGTAAAGCCTTCACAAACAGGGGCGTACCTTCTCCCGAAGTTACGGTACTATTTTGCCGAGTTCCTTCACCCGAGTTCTCTCAAGCGCCTTAGTATTCTCTACCTGACCACCTGTGTCGGTTTGGGGTACGGTTCACATAATCATAAGTTTAGAAGCTTTTCCTGGAAGCAGGGCATCAACAACTTCACTCCCTTGGGAGCTCGTCTCGTGTCTCGGCCTT
>NZ_JAHKQR010000013.1:1456-1756 GCF_018860805.1 Aestuariibacter sp. A3R04
CAGCCTACGCACTTTCACTTGGATAACCAACACCAAGCTTGCCTAGCCTTCTCCGTCCCTCCATCACTGATTATATAAGTACGGGAATATTAACCCGTTTCCCATCGACTACGCATCTCTGCCTCGCCTTAGGGGCCGACTTACCCTGCCCTGATTAGCATGGGACAGGAAACCTTGGTCTTCCGGCGTGGGGGTTTTTCACCCCCATTATCGTTACTCATGTCAGCATTCGCACTTGTGATATGTCCAGCAAACTTCACAGTTCACCTTCAGCCACTTACACAACGCTCCCCTACCCAG
>NZ_JAHKQR010000013.1:1861-2477 GCF_018860805.1 Aestuariibacter sp. A3R04
CTGCCGCAGCTTCGGTATATTGCTTAGCCCCGTTACATCTTCCGCGCAGGCCGACTCGACTAGTGAGCTATTACGCTTTCTTTAAAGGGTGGCTGCTTCTAAGCCAACCTCCTAGCTGTCTTAGCCTTCCCACATCGTTTCCCACTTAGCAATATTTTGGGACCTTAGCTGGCGGTCTGGGTTGTTTCCCTCTTCACGACGGACGTTAGCACCCGCCGTGTGTCTCCCGGATAGTTCTCATTGGTATTCGGAGTTTGCAAAGGGTTGGTAAGTCGGGATGACCCCCTAGCCTTAACAGTGCTCTACCCCCAATGGAATTCGTCCGAGGCTCTACCTAAATAGATTTCGGGGAGAACCAGCTATCTCCCGGTTTGATTGGCCTTTCACCCCCAGCCACAGGTCATCTCCACCTTTTTCAACAGGTGTGAGTTCGGTCCTCCAGTTGATGTTACTCAACCTTCAACCTGCCCATGGCTAGATCACCGGGTTTCGGGTCTATACCTAGCAACTAAACGCGCAGTTAACACTCGCTTTCGCTACGGCTCCCCTAAACGGTTAACCTTGCTACTAAATATAAGTCGCTGACCCATTATACAAAAGGTACGCAGTCACCCCA
>NZ_JAHKQR010000013.1:2533-3078 GCF_018860805.1 Aestuariibacter sp. A3R04
GGGCTCCCACTGCTTGTACGTATACGGTTTCAGGTTCTATTTCACTCCCCTCACAGGGGTTCTTTTCGCCTTTCCCTCACGGTACTGGTTCACTATCGGTCAGTAAGGAGTATTTAGCCTTGGAGGATGGTCCCCCCATCTTCAGTCAAGATAACACGTGTCCCGACCTACTTAATATGTGCTCGTTGCCACTTCGTGTACGGGACTATCACCCTGTACCGTTAAACTTTCCAGAATATTCCACTATGACAACTAACATCGGCTGCTCCCCTTTCGCTCGCCGCTACTAAGGGAATCTCGGTTGATTTCTTTTCCTCCGGGTACTTAGATGTTTCAGTTCCCCGGGTTTGCCTCATTAACCTATGTATTCAGTTAATGATACCCGCAAGCGGGTGGGTTTCCCCATTCGGACATCGATGGCTCAAATGCGTTTTGTCAACTCGCCACCGCTTTTCGCAGACTTACACGTCCTTCATCGCCTCTTACTGCCAAGGCATCCACCGTATACGCTTAGTCACTTAACCATACAACCCTAAATAGCTTCG
>NZ_JAHKQR010000013.1:3147-3462 GCF_018860805.1 Aestuariibacter sp. A3R04
CTCGATGAGAAACCAATCACTTGCTATTGCCTCTTATTCACATGAGTTAAGGAATAAGATTTCATAGCATGACAGGAAAATCCAAGAGTTGCGACAACTCAAAAGGATGGATTTTTCTGCGCCAACCCCGCCTTTTTGTCCAGGGTTAGGTGAGATGTTATCTCTGTTGTATGCATGACTGTCTAATCAATTGTTCGTGCAAAATCGACGTTGTTCGTCGACTTTTGCGCAAGGAGGACTCACAGTACACTCAAGAGTGCATGTTAACCTTCCTGGCTACACGTTTGTCAGATAGAGTAGCTTTCGTGCAAAATC
>NZ_JAHKQR010000018.1 GCF_018860805.1 Aestuariibacter sp. A3R04
CCGTTAGCTTAGCGTTAGGTTTTTATGGAGCATTCATTTTGAATCAAAGTTACATATCTAAAGTGACTGAAGCATTGTTCCTATTCCAAATGATAGAGGAAGGTTTAAAACAATGTATTGGGCTTTCTCATGAAATTATCGCAGCCACAACGCCTAAACCTGTCACATACAAAATAAATAAGGATTCAATTAAAAACAGTGCTCTAGGCGGATTGGTTAAAATGTATTCTTTAGTGTCATCAAATGATGATTTGATAAAAAAATTGAGAGAGGTTGAGCGATGGCGAAATTTTTGTGCGCATAATGCCTATTTACATGAATATTTTTCTCGTAAAAACAGTAGTCCTTATTCAACGCATACTGAAGATGATATTGATAAAGTTTTACTGCATACGAAAGAACTTTTAGCGTTTTTAAATGAAGATGTTAAGAAACTAACATCTTTGCATAGCGAAAATGTTAGCCATCCATTTTCAATATAAAAACCTAACAAACAAATTAAGTTCGCCCGCTGGCGCGGGCTGGGACGCAAACATGTGGGCGGCTTCGCCATTTTCGCCCACATGTCCGCGCCCCTTATTTGGAAGTTATAAGACGTCAGCCTAAACTTCGTTTCGCTTAATAAAAAATCAGTACAACTGCCCTCACCTTTTCTAATTAGCATCGCTCTAGCTTGTGGTAGGTTTAAATCCGCCGCGTTCAACTCAAAGGTGGTGTAATAGGCGCTTTATCGCCAAATTCGTATTTTAAGTCAGCAAGCGCCATTACACTCGATAGCTCAAATGGCGACTAGCTTCTGCAAATCAAAAACATCACTGCACGGTCGTTTTGCTTGTTTGTGTTAACAATCAATCGTATGCTGGCTTCAATAGTTTTAAATAAGACCAACGGAACAGGCTCTGCTTCTAACAAAACGCTCAAGTCGTTCCCTTCGGTCACTGGGATGCTAACGCGCGGCGGCTTCGCCTATTATGCCGCACGTCAGCGCCCCTTATTTGGAAGTTATATGCAAAAGGAATTTGTACAATGAATATAAATGCAACACTCTTCGGCCAAGTTGTTATTGTTCTGGCAGTTATAATGGCTGTACTTGGTTACTATTTGGGTAAAAGAAAAACTCAAACACCTATTCTTACAGCGGTCATCGCGTTCTTCACTGCACTATTGCCGCCTGTAGCACTCATATTTTTAATTGTTCTAGTGGTAAAAAACGATGTCCAATCTACTACTAGTAATTGACTGTATTTTTGCATATAACAAACAAATCAAGTTCGCCCACTATCGTGGGCTGGGACGCAAACACGTGGGCGGCTTCGCCATTTTCGCCCACATGTCCGCGCCCCTTATTTGGAAGTTATAAGGCGTCAGCCTAAACTGCGTTTGGCTCTATAAAAACCTCAGTGCAATTACCCTCACCTATTTTCATTAGCATCGCTCTAGCTTGTGGTAGGTTTAAATCCGCCGCTTTCAATTCAAAGGTAGTGTAATAGGCGCTTTATCGACAAGTTCTTATTTTAAGTCAGCAAGCGCCATTACACTCGGTAGCTCAGCTGGCGGCTAGCTTCAGTCAAATCAAAACCATCACTGCACGGTCGTTTTGCTTGTTTGTGTTAACAATCAATCGTATGCTGGCTTCAACAGTTTTTAAACAGACCAAAGGAACTGGCTCTTCTTCTAACAAAGCGCTTAAGACCACTCCCTTCGGTCGCTCGGACGCATTTACGCGGGGCGGCTTCGCCATGATGCCCCACGCAACTGCGCCGCTTAGCTTAATGTTATATTTCACGCAGAGTATGGAGACTCAATTGGACTATTTAGTATACGGAGATGAAAGTGGTACAACAGGAAGTGACCGTTGTTACTCGATAGGTCTGCTCTGCGTCACCAAAACTAAAGTAAATGAATTCAATCAATACGTTCTAGATTTAAAGAAAAAACGTGGGATTGTAGGCGAATTAAAATGGTCGAAGATAAAAAATAGTGCAGGACAAGCTAATATTTGTATAGATCTACTTTCTATGGTGCTAAGAAGTTCATGCTGTTTTCACTCTATCATTGTCGAAAAATCAATTTACAATAATTGGACAACGGATAAAACAGATAGAGAAAAAGCATTTTATCAAACTTATACATACCTTTTAAAAAATACAGCTAAACAACTAAAATCAAAACTGATCGTTTTGATTGACCAAAAATGTGATAAATACAAAAAGAACGATGAAGTTATGGGTATTGTAGCTAACAATATGTTGGCAAAACTTGGCTCTGATAGAACTATCCAAGAAGTAACTATGAATGATTCAAAAGAGCATTTAGGTTTGCAGGTTGTAGATATTTTAACGGGTGCTGTAAATTCAGGATATATGAAATTCTTAAAACCAGAATTGACTTTATCTGTAGCTAAAGAGGCTGCATTTATTAAAATGGCAGCGATGCTGGGTTGGGATAAACTTGTTTACGATACCTATCCAAATAAAGACTTTAATATATGGCACTTCCCATCAGAGAATAGGTCAAGGCCAGCAACAAAAGCTATTGTTCCCAATTTTAATATCAAAGCAGTGCATCAAAGTGAAATATAACAAGTTACTCAAACGGACGCTAAACAGTTGGCTAGCGCTCGTTCCTCGCAATTTTAGCCAACAATTTATCGCCGCTTAGTAAAGCGTTATGTGCCAAATTGAAAAAGGATAGTTTGCTATGAATACCATACGGATATTAGGGGGTATTTTAGGCCTAGTCTTTATGTCCATATATGGCTATGTCTTTCTAACAGAGCATTTAGCTGCACTAGGAAGTGTATTAGGCTTTTTGGTCGGTGTTTTGTTTATTCGTTTCAGCGTTACAGGTAAAGATTCAGTTCAGTCGCTGTTTAAAAAGATAACTGGTCGTAGTTTTAGCAATGGCACATAACAAAAAAATCAAGCTCGCCCGCTTCGCGGGCTGGGACGCAAACATGTGGGCGGCTTCGCCATTTTCGCCCACATGTCCGCGCCCCTTATTTGGAAGTTAGATGTTCTCCTAGGATTTTTTAAAATAAGGAAGATGGATGCGCCAAAAGATTTTTTGTTTATTGTTTTTTATAGTATCAAGTGACCTCTGCGCCGCAGACCTTGTTGTTGAAGTTCCTGCCAACCCAGAAAAAGGTTTTTCCTATCCTTTCTTTTTGAAAGTACCCGAAGCGACCGAAACGAATTACTTGATTGTTGAGACGAACAATACTGGAAAAGTCTCGGACGATTTCAACGTCCATCGCAATAGTGCCCGTAAAGCAGTTCTCGGAAACGCCTTGGGTCCGTGGGTTTCTAAAAAACTAAAAGCACCGATTCTTGTTCCTGCTTTTCCTAGGCCAGAGAAAGATTGGGAAACGTACACGCATGCGTTGGATAGAGATACAATGTTAGTGGAGTCTGGAAAATTAAAAAGGATTGACCTCCAATTACTAGCTATGATCAACGAAGCAAAATCTGTATTGGAAACCCATTCTATTACTGTAAATGAAAAGGTTATTATGACGGGATTTTCTGCATCAGGTACTTTTGCGAATAGATTTTCACTTCTGCACCCCGAATCCCTTCAAGTTGTTGTCGCAGGCGGCTTAAACGGTATTCTTATGGTACCTTCAAACTCATTGAACGAAGAAGAACTTAACTATCCATTAGGACTGAATGACTTTAAGGAAATAACTGGTAAAACTTTTGAAAAAGAGCAATGGACGGCCCTACCTCAACTTCTTTTTATGGGCGAAAATGACACAAACGATTCAGCGAAATTCGACGATGCCTACTCGGACTCAGAAAAGGCGACTATTTACTCAGCATTAGGTAGAATTATGCAGCCAAATCGCTGGAAAAGTTGTCAAAACGAATATTTAAAGCAAAACGCAAATGTTACATTTAGAACCTATGAAAATATAGGCCACGGTACAGACTTAAGAATACATAATGATGTTTTGGCATTTATAAGTGAGAACATCTAACAAGCACATTAAGTCGTTCGCAAGCTCCCTGGGACAGTAACACGTGGGCTCTGTCGCTTCGCTCGGATTTTAGCCCACGTATTACTGCCCCTTATGTGGGTGTTATGTGTTTCTGGGAGGTTGTGCGTTGAAAAAAGTTGCAGTGTTCTTTCTGGTACTTGTTGTATTAGCAGTAAGTCTTTGGAGTGTTAGTCGAGCCAGAAGTTTTCAGTTTTTTGGCGAAATCATTTCAAGAGTCGAAACAGCCGATAAAGTTGTCGCCTTAACATTTGATGATGGGCCATGGAATCCTAAGTACACTCAGAGCGTAATAAATACTCTTGGCTCACTAAATGTGAAAGCAACCTTCTTCCTAAACGGTCGCGGAATTGAAAGTAACACTGACTCAGCTCAAGCTCTGGTATCAGCAGGACATCAGATTGGAAATCATACATATTCTCATAATCGGATGATGTTTAAAGGCTTGAGTGAGGTTAAGAGGGAAATTGATAGTACAAACGAGCTAATTCGTTCCATCGGTTTTGAGGGTGATATTTACTTTCGGCCACCATATGGCAAAAAGCTGGTTGTGTTACCGTACTACTTGGAGCAACAAGGTATTGTAAGTGTGACATGGGATGTTGAGCCTGAGTCATATGATGGTATAAACGAAAGTAGCTCTGCTATTGCAGAGTATGTCATAGGCAATACTAAACCCGGCTCAATAGTGCTGCTGCATGTTTTGGGAGGTAACAACAAGAAGGCCAGGGATTCTTTGCCACTTATTATCAACGGGTTACGTTCTAAAGGCTTTAAGTTTGTTACGGTTGCTGAGCTTCTGAGTGGAAACACATAACAAACGCTCAAGCCACTCCCTTCGGTCGCTGGGACGCTAACACGCGGGCTGACTCACTTCGTTCGGATTTTAGCCCACATGCTAGCGGCCCTTAGCTTAAAGTTAGGTGACTCACTTTTTCATTTCGCAATAAACCGTATAGAATAGGACATATGCCGCGTAAAGGAGTCAAACAATCAATGCCCGTAATCAGCCGGTTCTATGGAATTATTATCGCAATGTACTTTAACGATCATAATCCTCCTCATTTTCATGCTAAATATTCTGGTTACGAAGCACTCTTTGCCTTTGACGGCTCAATACTTGAAGGAGAGCTTCCCAACAGAGCTACGAAATTCGTTCAAGAATGGCTTTCAGAGCATCGAGCCGAACTAGAAGAAAACTGGCATAAGGCTCAAAATGGCGAACCGCTAAATTACATTGCACCATTGGAGTAAAACTATGCTTCACGTTAGAAACGCAAAATATCTGGACGGCTTTAAATTGTGGGTAACATTTGACGATGGTACAGCTGGAGAAGTCAACTTAGAAAACAAGCTATCTGGCAGCGTCTTTGAACCTCTTAAAGACTCTTCGTTTTTTTCTAAAGTTGCAGTAGACCCAGAATTGGAGACAGTGGTTTGGCCGAATGGTGTCGATCTAGCACCTGAGTTCTTAAAACGTCACATAACAAGGCGCTAAAGTTCACTCCCTTCGGTCGTTCGGACGCATTTACGCGGGGCGGCTTCGCCATTATGCCTCACGCAACTGCGCCGCTTAGCTTAATGTTATGTACTTGTAGGAAAATTAAGTTAAAAGGATGTTTAATGTCTAGATTTCGTTGCTTAAAAAAGTCACAAAACAATCTCTTAGCAGGGGTTGCAGCAGGAATGGGAGAATTTGTTGGATGGTCACCCACTAGAGCTAGAGCTGGTTGGGTAATATTTGGTATTTTCTCTTTTGGGTTCGCTATAGTTATTTACACGATTTTAGCTTTTCTATTTCCGCCTCCAAACCATTTTGATTTGAATGAGTTTAGACGGTAGTTTTGTGTCGTACATAACAACCCAATAAACTCACTCACTTCGTTCGTTGGGACGTGGACAGACGCATACACGTGGGGCGGCTTCGCCATTATGCCCTACGTGCCTGCGCCCCTTATTTAAAAGTTATCTTCTCGTTGGCATTCCCGCACTTTTCATATAACCTTTTATCATGCCAACAGTACTAAAAATTGGGCCATATCGCTTTTTCTTCTATAGCAACTAAAATGGTGAACCTGCCCACATTCATATTCAACGCGAAAGAATGCTAGCTAAGTTCTGGCTTCGTCCTGTCGCGTTAGCAAGTTCAACTCGCTTTACTCCCAAAGAACTCAGAACTTTGGAAAAGCTTGTTGTCGAAAATAGAGATGCTTTTTTGGAGGCTTGGAATGGCTACTTTAGCAGTTGAACATCACCCACAAGCTCTGTCGGTGTCTTTCGATGAAAGTTCTTTAATTGTCGAATTAATCGACGGCAGAACTATTTCTGTCCCCTTATCCTGGTTTCCTAGTCTTTCTCAAGCTAGCACATCTCAATTACAGGATTGGGAGCTGTTAGGGGATGGTGAAGGTATTCATTGGCCGCAACTGGATGAGGATTTAAGTGTAGCTGGTTTATTTATCGGCAATCGCAGCAAAAGATAACAATCAAATGTTGGGGCGTTTAACCCCTATTCAGCATCAAGTCTCTTTAATGCTTTTTTGTAAGCCTCATTTCTTTCGCGTTTTCCAACTGCAAGCACTGTAACTACAACTACGTCATCAAGTACCTGATACACCAACCTATATCCCGATTGACGTAATTTTATTTTATAAACATTATCAGCACCTAACACTCTATCTGGGACTATGTGCGGTGTTTTTAACCTCTCTGCTAACTTCTTTTTCAATTGCTGCCGCAAAGTACTACCAAGCTTATTCCATTCTTTTAGGGCGCTTCTTTTAAACTCTAATTTATAGGTCATCCAAATTCACCGAAACGCTTTCTTCACCTTGCCTTTCCTTAACAAGCTGTAGTAGTTCCAGATCCTCCAAACGATCCATCATTTTTTCGTAAATCTCAGCCGGGACACAATAGAATACGGGTTCATTCCTATTCAATATGGCGACAGGATCGCCATATGCACTGCTCGCAACTTTCATAGGGTTTGCTTTTAGTTCTGTAATACTTGCAGCAACTTCAGCCAAAACTCTCGCCGCCATAACGGTCTCCTAAAAGGACTTTAATTAGGTCATTTTAGGCTATCATTGTTTGTTTAACAAGCGCATAAACTCGCTCGCGAGCTCGCTGGGACAATAACACGTAGGCTCAGTCGCTTCGCTCCAATTTTAGCCTACGTGTTATTGCCCGTTATGCGGGTGTTAGGCGTCAAGTTGCACCGCGTTGCGCAATACGCTACACTCATCCCATGATTAAGTCATTTAAACACAAAGGTCTGAAGCTCTTTTTCGAAAAAGGGAAAACCTCAGGCATACAGACTAAGCATGCGAAAAAACTTCGTATGCAATTAGCCGCTATTCATACCGCACAATGTATTGATGACATTAATCTACCTGGTTTTTCTCTCCATCAGCTTAAGGGAGAAAGGTCTAACATTTGGTCAATATCAGTAAACGGTAATTGGAGAGTAACTTTCGAGTTCACGGATGGTAATGCTTACATCTTAAATTACGAGGATTATCACTAATGAATATGCACAACCCACCACATCCCGGTGAATTTATTGAATCAATTTACATGGAACCGCATGGATTAAGTTGCAGAACACTCGCTACACATCTTGGCGTTGCCGCTTCAACGCTTAACCGGGTTGTCAAAGGCAAGAGTGCTGTAACACCAGAAATGGCATTGAGACTTTCTAAAGTCTTAGGCCGAAGCCCAGAAAGTTGGCTTGGCATGCAAGACAACTATGAACTTTGGCGAGCGAAACAAAACATTAACTTGGATAACGTGCAGCCAATAGATCTGCATACCGCCTAACAAAAAAATTAAGCTCGCCCGCTGCGCGGGCTGGGACGCAAACATGTGGGCGGCTTCGTCATTATGCCCCACATGCCTGCGCCCGTTATTGAAAAGTTAGCTACCAAAATGTGAATCAAGCTTTTCTAGAAGTTCTAAACCTTTCTTTTTGTCTCCAGTAGCAGCAATCGCCTTAAATCTTACCTCAGTATCAAACTCAGCTATCGCTTGTGTAGTCAACTCTTCTATTAATTTGTTTAAGCTCAACTTTTTATGCGCAGCCAAAGCCTTTAATCGATTATGCTTATCGTCTGGTAAACGTACTGTTAAAGTAGACATATTAAACTCCTCTCAAATAATCTTCTGGCGCTAACACTTTCAAACCGTCAAATTGTAATTCCGCTTTTCGCAGATCTTTCAGGTTGTTCGTAATAATGCTCTCGGCATTTCCTGCTACTGCAAGTTCAATGAGAAAATTATCGCCTTCGTCTTTTAAATTTGGCCGCCACAAATAATGTATTTGCACCCATTCGCACACACTAAAAAATGCTGCTAATAAATTATTTACTTCGTCCTCGGTAAGCGGGCACAACTCTTTGATTTTGTCTTGCTTACTTACTGCTTCGTATTTCAAAAATAAGGTCGTGCTAATCAGCGGCTTTAACCGACCTAACAAGCATTGCCGTACCACTTCTCGGGCTGGCCCTGTTTTACCAATCAGGGCGCTAATAAGTACACTGGTGTCAATAACTACTTTGTTCATAATTTACATGCTAGCGTATATGCTATCACTTTTCAATTTAACAATGGCAGCTAACAACTCAATCAACACACTCACTGTGTTCGCTGGGACGCATACATGCGGAGCGGCTGCGCCCCTTATTTAAAAGTTAGCTGCTACTTGTAAATCCAGCCTTTCACTTCTCTTTTTTAGTGGTAATATCAAATCATACTCAATGGGAGTTACTTTATGTCTGATGCATTAAAAATGATGCTTGAAAATATCAAGCAACTCAGCACTAAAGAGAAAGCACTTGCTGCCCACTGTCTTTTAACGGCTATGGATACTAAGATTGATAGCGATGTGGAATCTGAGTGGGTAAAACTTGCAGAAGCTCGCAGCGCAGAGCTAGAGTCTGGTGCGGTAAAAAGCATTAGTTGGGAAGAGATAGAAAAGGATCTTAATTAAAAGATACTGCCTGTTTCCTTTCACCCAGAGGTTAAAAGGGAAATAAAAGAGTCGTTTGATTGGTATCAAGAGCAGTCATTGGGCTTGGGGTACGAATTTACCCAAGAACTCAAGGAAGCCATCGACTCAGTTAGGTCTTTGCCATCGGCATGGACAAAAATGGGGCAAACTCACCGACGCTTTGTCTTAAGCAGGTTCCCATACTCTATTATTTATAAAATTATCGAAAACAGGGAAATTAGTGTGGTAGCTATTATGCACAACCACCGAAAACCAGGGTATTGGCACGAACGCGGCTAACAAAACGCTCAAGCCACTCCCTCTGGTCGTTCGGACGCATACATGCGGGGCGGCTTCGCCATTATGCCCCACATGCCTGCGCCCCTTATTTAAAAGTTATATTCACTGGACATATCGAATGCCCCATTGCGTTATTGAATATTCATCAGATATTTCACCAGAATCATTAATGTCTTCTGTTTTTAAAGGCGCAATCGCCTCGGATTTGTTTGACAAATCGGGAACAGATGTAAAAGTCAGGGCAATTGCCTACGACCATCATATTAGTGGTGCTTCTCTCGGTTCATTTATTCACGTGTCACTGAAAATTCTATCCGGAAGAAGCAAAGAACAAAAAGAATCACTTTCAAACTCAGTACTACAGAAGATCAAAGAAAACGAATATGTTAATTGTTCAATCACTGTGGAAGTAATAGACATTGATCGTTCTAGTTATGCGAAGTCGTTGGTGTGAATATAACAAGGCGCTTAACACGTGTGCCACTACGTGCCACACTGGGACAGTAACGCAGCGGCGCTCCGCGATTATGCCGCTACGTTACTGCCCGTTAGCTTCGTTATGTGCTTAAAGGATAGACCATGATCAAGTGGGAAGATTTAAACTGGTATCAAAAAGCTGCATTCTGGTGCGTAATCGGAATAGTGGGTTGGTTCGCTCCAGAAATAGCATTGCTGTTTCATTTTGGTGGTGTAGAAGTAGTATTTGCCTTTGTCGCTTATTATTACTTCCCTATTCTTCGGCAAATTCAGGCTTACATCGTAAAAGCAAAGGAAGCAGCCGCTCTAGCCTATTTGACTTATCATACTAGTGCTTCAGCAAAGCCCAAGGTGTTTTTTGTACAGGCAGCGTTTTGTTCTTTGGCGTTTGTACTAACAGGTTCAGTTGCTTTTGCAGGCATGTTCTTTATGCCAAGCATGGTATTAAACGGAGTTTTAACGTGAACGCACATAACAAGCCAATCAACACGCTCACTGCGTTTGCTGGGACGCAAACACTCAGGCGGCTTCGCCATTTTCGCCTGCGCGTCCGCGCCCCATATTTGGGTGTTATACGCAATTGGTCAGAATAACTTTTTAACATCGCGGTAAAAGTTTTCATGAGAACCAAGAGCTATTAATTCAAGTATTACAGTGCCGTCCTCGTAGCTGTAACCTAGTAAGGTTAACTGCTTAACCATCTTGAACTTGTACACGCGAAGAAAAGCCAGGTCGCCTTTTTTCTGTTCACCTAGAAGAGGATCGTCCATCAATTCCTTTACAGCTTGATCCAAGTCTTTTTTCTGATTCTTATGTAACTTCTTTACTGCTCTCTTAAAATTAGCTGTCTGTAAAACACTCGTACTCTTAGCCAAAATCGTAAGGCTCCAATTTGCCTGCCTCTTTTTCAGCTTTGGAAATAATTGCCTGTTTCACGAATTCGTATGGCAAATCAGGATTATCTTCCATCATTTCACCTATTTTTGCCCAATGCTCAATCTGTTTTGGCATAGTTCGGTTTAGTGCTTTGCCCATAATGGTAGCTTTCTCAACTAGATCTTGGTCTAGTCTTACGCTCGCGGTTGCCATAATATGTCTCCTAATAGTTCATCACCACATTGTAGCAATGCGCTACAAGTGTGGCAAGTTGCGCATGACAAATGCATTAACACTCTCTGCGCTCGGTAGGGACAAAAACACGTAGGCTCCCTGCGCTTCGCTCGGTATTATAGCCTACGTATTTTTGCCCATTATGCGGGTGTTATGCGCCAAAGCGTACAGGATTTACATCCATACTTTTATGAAGGATTCTTATGATCAGAATTTCCTGACTGCCCGTTTGTTTGTAGAAAATAACATGGCTACCTTGAGGAAATTTTCTGTATCCATCTCTTATTTCGTCGCAGCCTTTACCAATATCAGGATTTTCAGACAACATCCAAAATGAATCATCGAATTGTTTAAGATATACATTACGCTGTTCTCGGCCCCATTTCCGTTGCGTAAACAATGCAATATCTTTTAGATCTGATTTTGCTAGTACGGTTAACTTAAACGGTTTCACTCTTTTAATTCACCGTCTAGTTCTGATATCAGATGCTCAAGGTCGTATTCAACTTCGCCGCTTTCTTCACCTGCTACAAGTAATTGACGCAGAGTGTTTAATTTGGTTTCCTGTGTTTCTAGCAAGCGAAGAGCTGAACGAATCACCTCGCTTGCTGAACTATACCGACCAGTTTGAATTTGGCTAGCAATAAAGCCATCAAAATGGTCTCCAAGGGTAATGCTGGTGTTTTTAGCCATCTGGTTTCTCCAAGTACCAATATATACCTAATTATGGTACTTGCGCATTGTAAGTCAATAGCCCATAACAATCACATTAAGCCGCTCGCAGGCTCGCTGGGACAGTAACACGTGGGCTCTGTCGCTTCGCTCGGATTTTAGCCCACGTGTTACTGCCCCTTATGTGGGTGTTATATTCCAGTGATAGCGAAGTCTATTGCATCTATCAGCAGTTCTCTGGATTGCTCCAACGAACCAATGCGATCCTTGAGCACGTCTTCGGGTATAGAACTAAGTTGTTGTGCTAGAAATAAGTATGTTGTGCCCTCGAATTCTATCTCTGGCGTCAGCTTCTTCATGTAAAAACTGTTTTCAGTATTGCTAGTTGTTAACGGTACAACCAGCCTTGTTGCCAATTGGTCAATTACAGAGTTTTGAACATCAACAAGAAATGGGTAAGCTTTACTAGTTTTCTTGCTTGGGTTTCTGTAAACATCAAATTGCGCCATTAAAAGTTCCTGTACTCATCACCTATACAACCGTTCTCAGCGACAAACTCATTGTATGCAGCTATGGCAGCTTTGTTTTCTTTTTTCCATTTCTCTGCTTCAATACTTTTCAGCTTGTCTCTAAGTGCTTGCTCTAAGGTCGCAGACAGGTTAACTTTTAAACTTCGAGCTTTTTGCAATAAGTCGCTGTTTAAGCTTAGATTTGTCGCTTTCTTGGGGGCATGGACGTCATATAAATCTTGCATTTTATCACTCCGACTAATTTTACCACCAAGTATACGCATACAGATGCGCATTGCAAAGCATGGTTGGAATATACAAAACGCTCAAGCCACTCCCTTCGGTCGCTGGGACGCTAACACGTGGGCTGCTTCGCATTGTAACCCACGCAGCTGCGCCCCTTAGCTTAAAGCTATACACGCCGAAAATTCCTCTGGCAACTTGTAACCCATGAGGTTACAATAATTGCACGATTAAGAGTTTTATGCATAAAGGCCTTCAGAAGTTTTACGCTAAAGGAACCACATCAGGAATTCAGAAGATGCATAAAAATAAGCTTCGCCTGATCCTGTCTAATCTCGATCAAGCTGAAACGCCTGATGACATGGATTTGCCCGGTCTTTATATGCATAAACTCAAAGGTCACAGAAATGATATTTGGTCTGTCAGAGTGAGTGGTAACTGGAGAGTTACATATCGCTTTGTAGGACGAGATGTTGAAATCGTTAACTACGAGGATTATCACTAATGAATATGCATAACCCAGCGCATCCCGGTGAGATACTCAAAGAACTTGTTATTGATGCTCTAGAACTCACTATCACTGATGTCGCTCAGCATTTAGGTGTCAGCCGCAAAACACTGTCAAAAGTTCTTAATGGCAAAGGAGCCATCACGCCAGAAATGGCACTTCGTCTGGAGCTCGTCTTTGGTAAGCCTTCAGCTGACCATTGGCTACGTTTACAAAATGCTTTTGATTTATGGCAAACGCGGCAATATCAAAGTTCTTTGCATGTCTCACCTTATAATCTGGCGGCGGTATAAAGGCGTGTATAACAAACACTTTAAGTCGCTTCGCTGGGTGTTAGAATTTCACAAGAGGAAACGAAGTTGTCTGAAGCTGGGAAGCTATTCGAATACTCGATAAAAGATGCGGAAAAGTTATTAGCGCGATTTGATTTAGATAAACAGGATCCCACGAATGGGTCAGAGGCCTTAAAACGGGCTGGTATGGTTATCGCGCTGGCCGCTTGGGAAACTTATGTCAAAGATCGGTTTCGTGAAGAAATTGATGTTTGGCTCTGCTCTTTAAAGGGAAGCCAAATATCGAATTTTGTGTTAAAGAAAGTCGATGAAGAACTGAAGCGCTTCTTCAACCCAAATCACGATCGCACCAAAAATCTTTTCAAAACCTATTTCGACATTGATATCACTGACCATTGGAAGTGGGATAATTATCAGCCGCCGCAAGCAAAGAAGGCTCTAAATGAGCTAATTTCAAAGCGAGGAGATGCCGCACACAAAGCTACCACTAACGCCAACTCAGCACATATTGTGAAGCGAGATGATTTAGAAAAGGCCATCAGATTTTTGAAAGGCTTGGTGAATGCAACTGAGAACGTAAAAATTGCCAAATAATTCTAACAAGTCACGGAAGGCGGTTGCGTGAGACGCGCCGCTTCGTTCAGCGCTATGCCTTTTATCGAAAATTTACATGGAGGTTAATCGTTTTGGGTCAGCAATTTTCAGAGTTATCCGATAAACACATTGAATTTATCGGACAGCAAAAAATCTATTTTGTAGCCACTGCCGCAGAGAGTGGTAGTGTGAATATTTCCCCTAAAGGGGGAGACTCCTTGCGGGTTATTAACCCGAAGCAAATAGCTTGGTTAAACCTAACAGGAAGTGGCAATGAGTCAGCATCACATGTCATTCAAAACCCAAGAATGACCGTTATGTTTTGTGCTTTTGAGGGCCCTCCTATAATCCTTCGAGCCTATGGTAAGGCTACTGTTTTGCACTCTCAAGACGATAGTTGGGGTAAGTATGCACCGATATTTCCGGAAACTGTTGCTGCCAGACAAATCTTTGTCCTAGACGTCGATTTGGTACAGTCTTCCTGCGGAATGTCAGTTCCTTACTTTACCTATGAGGGAGACCGTGAAGACCTAGCGAATTGGTCAGAAAAACAAGGTACATCAGGTATAGAAAAATACTGGCTTAAAAAGAACCAAAAAAGTATTGATGGTTTTGAAACAGAAATAGCTAAAAGGTCTGGCTTGGACGTAGAATAAACAAACAAAATAGCTCTAATCGCCACATGCATAACAACTCAATAAACACTCTCACTGCGTTCGCTGGGAAGTGGACACTTCGTCTGCAGTTAGCAGCTATTCATACCGCACAAGATATTGATGACATTAATCTACCTGGTTTTTCTCTCCACCAACTCAAGGGAGAAAGGTCAAACATTTGGACAATATTAGTAAACGGTAACCGGAGAGTAACTTTTGAGTTCACGGATGGTCATGCTTACATCTTAAATTACGAGGATTATCACTAATGAATATGCATGACCCACCACATCCCGGTGAATTTATTGAGTCCATTTACATGGAGCCGCACGGTATAAGTTGCAGAGCTCTAGCTACCCATCTTGGTGTTGCAGCTTCAACACTAAATCGTGTTGTAAAGGGCAAAAGTGCAGTAACGCCAGAAATGGCCTTAAGGCTATCAAAAGTATTGGGACGCTAACACGTGGGCGGCTTCATCATTATGCCCCACGCATCTGTGCCATTTATTTAAAAGTTAATTGCCTACAGGAAATTTTTGCTTTTGGTGTAAAACTCGAAGAATGTGAATGATCTCGTCTTTTGTGAAATATGAAACAATCATTGAGACCTCAGGAATTATTAACAATCTTCCCGGTATACCCTCTCTCTCTACTCCCACTAGAGGTTGCTGGTTCAAGTTTTCGACTTTTTTCTCAATTATTGCATCAGTTTTTTCTGCTGCTAATGGGTTAAATTCGTATAAAAATTCGAAAATAGCCTCACGATCGTCCAGCGAACTTTTTTCCCACACGATCATTTTTTGGCTTTATTCCTAATTTTCATTTTTCGAGCTTCCATGTCCTGGTTCGCCTCTTCATGACTGACAAACTTACTCTGCCCACTTTCTAATTTATTAAACGCAGCATTAACCTCTTCGGTAAGCCACTGATCATGGGCAATTATTTTGCGTTGCTGTTCAGCAAGTTCTTCCGTAAGCTCTCTACAAGCGTCACTTAAAGTGCGCCCTTGGCTTTCGGCCATTATCTGAGCCAGCCGCTTAGTTTCTTCATTTACTCTAAATTGTATGCGAGTATCCATGGTAAACTCCGTATGCAATGTACACACAAATGTTAGCACGCCTATTAAATTTACGGCAACTTACAAACGCATTAACGCAGTCGCTCCTTGGGACAAAAACACGTAGGCTGCAGCGGAACTTAGGTGCGGGAGAAGCGAACACTACATTGGCAAGTGGAATGTTTGTTTTTATGGCCGGCTTCGTTATTCTTGGGGTAGTAGAGTATTTTCGCGGCTCAGTGGGTGCCGGTATATTTCTTCCGGTTTCTATTGAGCTTGTCATGGCATTGCTTTTTCTAAAACATATCAACAGTGAAAGTGGCCAGATACTTATCGTCCTTTCCGCGCCTAACAAGGGCAAGCAGTTCGCTTCCTTTGGCAGCAGGGACGCCTAAAATGCTACGCTTATTTGCGCGCCACTGCTGTTGCCAGCGTTATGTTGATAATCAATGATTGAATGGCTTGAAGAAAATGAATTTGAGGGCTTATTCCTCAAACAATGGGGATCAGATTCGATAATATTCGAAGAAGTTGCTTGGATAGAATGTCGCCTTGGTGAAATTCAATCGTTTGCAAAAACAAAACCAAGGAATATTACAGAATATGAGGATCTTTTCATAAACACATCATCAGATTCAGGTACGGCATGGAGGTGGTATGTTGCAATCGATAATAAGTTAGGTTTAATTACATATTATGATGAAGGTGCAGATTCCTATGTGGCTATTGAGTTACCACGCGGAACCGTTTTGGACTCTATTGAATCTTACATACGAACATTTAAACAATTAGGTTTAGATGTCAAATCAACATAGCAAGGCGCTGCTGTCGGACAAATTCTCCGCTGTGCTCCAAATTTGCCGCAGAGCACGCCGTTAGCCGCAGAAGAATGAACAAGATATTATTTAAAGTTGAGAACCGTAAAAAATACGATTCTGGCTATCAGGAATCTAAAGTTAATATCCTTATTGACGGTAGACCTTTGGCAGAAATTATGAAAGATTATGAGATGCCAATGGCTACAAAGGAGGGAAGCCCGGGCCTTGCCGGGGACTACCATGCTATTGCAGTTTCATCTTCTTCACTCAAACAATACTACCTTGGAAAAGTCGAAGCAGATTGGGGGGATGAAAAAAACAAAACTGCAGTACTAGGTTGTAGTTGCGGTACTTTAGGTTGTTGGCCATTGCTCTGCAAAATTAACGTGCAAGGAGCCAGGGTCGTTTGGTCGGATTTCGAACAGCCTCATAGAGATGAGGATTGGGATTATTCGATTTTTGAAGGCTTTGTGTTTGATAAACAACAGTATCTCAACGCAATAGATGCACTGGCTAATGCCTAACAAAGCATAGCAATTCGCAACCTTCGATAGCGCTCACTGTGTGAGCTGGACGCTTTAAAGCTAAAGGAAACAGGTTTGAAAAACCTCAAAGTGACTTTTTTTTTGTTAATCGCTCTTTATTCCAGTACCTGCATAGCTGTGGTCAACGTTGGGATCAAAAAACTGGATCTAAAGGACGAGCTAAGGATGGCTTGGGATGGAAAACACCAACGTCCGATCACAGTGCATGTTTTCTATCCTACTCATGATAGCCCCTCTGCCCCCTCTACGTTAAACAAACCAACAGAAGAACTTTTTGTGCCGGGAAATGCGATCTGGTATGCCACGCCCGCAGAGGCAAAGAAGCTACCCTTAGTCCTGATGTCACATGGGACTGGAGGATCAGCGCTACAAATGTCTTGGCTTGCGGAAAAGCTTGTTAAAAACGGTTATCTGGTAGTCGGGGTAAACCACCATGGCAACACGGCAATAGAAACCCAAAAGTACGCAGAAGGCTTTGTCCTCTGGTGGGAGCGAAGCAGGGATATCGCCGTTGCATTGGACAAAATCAGCAGCGATAAAAACTGGTTTCCCTATATCAACCCGGCGAAAATTGGCATGCTAGGGTTTTCACTGGGCGGATACACGACTATCGCATCGATCGGCGGTATCACAGATAAAGCCCTCTTTGCGGAATTTTGCGACAGTGATAAAAGAGACTTCACGTGTGACGCTCAAACAGAGTTTTCTAATATTAATGAAGAGTTTAACAAGGTTAAAGACTCCGAGATTGTCAAGGAATCACTTAAACGGCAGCATGCCTCCTATAAAATTGCTCAAATAAAGGCGGTATTCGTATTGTCACCCGCGGTGGTTCAGTCAATTACCGAAGACAGCTTGCACGGAATAAAGATTCCAGTCTCTGTGGTGGTCGGAACAAACGATACCGTGGCGCCAGCTGCATCAAATGCCAAAAGAGTGGCTTCTCATATTAGCGGTGCCGAATATGCTGAAATTGAAGGTGCTGGACACTACACTTTTTTATCCGAGTGCACTGATTCGGGTAAGATCTATGCGAAAATTTTGTGTACAGATCCGCCAACTGTCGACCGAGCCAAAGTGCATGACAGGGTTAGTGATCAAGTATTAAATTTTTTCAATCGAACTTTTTCTATAACGCGGTATTAAACCAAACAAAGCTGTCTTATGAGGACACCTGCATCCCAACTAACTCTCTCCTTGGCTCGCAAGGACAAAAACACGACACTTGAGCCTTTTCCTTCGACTTGTCGCTACCGTACTTGTACTTACACGGGGTGTTAAAAACACAAAATGTAAGTTAATACGCCGACCACTTCATTAAACATGCAATATAGTAGTTAGTTTGATTATTGCTTTGCCAAATGCTGCGTTTAAGTTTCTCCCTCAAATTCGACAACGGCGTTACCTTATAGAAATGGCCCGACTACACCATACAAGGCGCGGAAATAAATCAGCTTCCTGTGTAGGAAAAACTGGAGTGAAAGTGAAATATTGTGTTTTTGAAGGGAAAGCCTGACTCTGAGAGCCTATTGGAACAGTTAACCCCTAAATGGATAATTAAATTATGATGGTTTTAGGTAAAGAAATAATTGATACAGCTCTGCCAAAGGTTGAAGAAGGACTTAGAAAATACTTATCAAAAATAAATCGTTAAGGCTTGTTGACACAAATCAATAAAGAAAGGTAAATGCGAACCATTTGCATTTACCTTTCTTTTTGTGTACTTTGTTGCCGCAAAACTCAACTTGCAAAATTCATACACCGTAAATAATGAAGGGATTTATTTCATGAAAAAAATGAACGCGAGAAATAGTGCGTTGGCGTTAACGGTTACTGCGGCTATACCAATTGGAACTGCGCTGGCGCAACAGGAAGAAACACCAATGACCGAACTAGCCACTACGACAGTTCAAACGACAGAAGATGCTGGCTATAAGGTCGATAAAACGTCTTCTGTAAAGCTCACCCAACCCATTGCAAACACTCCCAGATCAATCAATGTTATCTCACAGCGACTACTTGAAGATCAAGGTATTACTAATCTTAACGACGCACTCCGCAATGTTGCGGGCGTGTCTACTTTCGGTGGTGGCGAAGGAGGCGGCGGTATCGTTTCTGCCAGTGACAAGGTAACCATTCGCGGCTTCGATGCGCGTTCAAATATATACGTAGACAGCATTAGAGATATCGCTGGCTACAGCCGTGATACATTTAATTACGAAGCAGTTGAAGTCATTAAAGGTGGCAGTGGCTCTATAGACGGTCGCTCAACAGGAGGCGGCAGTGTGAACCTGTCAACCAAGAGGGCGCGACTTGAAGACTTCGGCTCAGTCTCAGCGCGGTATGACACCTTTGAAAATACACGTATCACACTTGACTATAACAAAGTACTTACCGGTAACCTGGCAGGTCGCGTAAATCTGCTTTATAGCAATGGCGGTGACTTTTTTGATAACGGTGTCGAGGAGTATCAAACAACTGGCGTTGCTGGTTCTCTTCTGTATAAGCCAGGCCAGGCCACCGATATCAACTTCGATATATTCGTTATGGAACAGGATAATGTTCCCGTACTGGGCCTTCCCTTCCTTACATCTGCAGCCGCAGAAGCAACTAACCAACCAGAAGGTCCTGTTAACGCTAATCTGTGGGATCAATATTACAGTGTTCCCGGACGTGATTTTGAAGAAGTATCTACACAGATGTATACCTTTGTGATTAATCACATCGTCAATGATTCCGTCACCATACGCAGTCAGACACGAGTTGGCAGCAACGAAAAGGAGTCCGTTTTAGGGCGGCCATGGTGGAATTCAGGTGACGAAGCCGGATTGTTAAATGCCGAGCGCCTGCAAGCCTTGGACGAAGCTACTGATTTATTTGTTACTCAGCTCGATGCTATTATTTCGCTACAGTCTGGAGGTCTGGATCACCGCATTGTCATCGGTGGTGAAGTCGCTGAGGAAGAAAAAACGAGTTATGGTATCTCGACTGACTACACTTATGTTGATGGACAAGGAAACATACTGGAAAATCCGACGATTGATCCTTTCAATATACAGAATAATGTATTTGCAACAGGTGGTACATCGCGTTCAGGAGACAATACTTCCGGAGACGCAAGTACAGTTGCACTATACTTGTTCGACACAATTAAAATGGGTGAGCATCTGCAGTTTGATCTCAACGCCCGTTACGATAACTTCGATATTTCCGGCTCTGCATGTGGGCGAAGAAGTGGTTGTGTTGACGGTTTAGATGCTCAAGATAGCTTCATTAGTTATGGCGCTGCCGTCAGCTATATGCCTACAGAAAACGGTAATATTTACGTTAGCTATAGCAATTCAAAACAACCCCCCGGCGTTGCTTTAGCACTCTCTACGACGCCTGCGCAAAACGAAGTTAAACCAGAAGATGCAGTGACCACTGAACTCGGCGCGAAGTGGCAATTTTTCAATAATCAGTTGCTAGTGAGCGGCGCTGTTTTCCAAACGACAAAAGACGTAGTCGACTCGGAAAATGTCGAAGATGGCGTTACAATATACTCATTAGCTGGAGAACAAGAATCCAAAGGTTTTGAAGTCAGTGTAACGGGTATGCTTACCGACTCACTGTCCATTTCGGCAAATTATGCAAATCTAGATACGGAAGTATCACAAGATACTAATGAAGCATCTATTGGAAACGGCCTTCAATCTTCTCCGGACGATACTGCCAATATTTGGGTTAATTACACTGCAATGGACAGCAAACTAAACGTTGGAGGAGGTATCTACTATAATTCGGGCGAAACTTACTGGCGTCAAAATCGAGCTTATTTCACGGTTGACTCATACACAACGGTGTTTTTAATGGCGTCTTATCAGGTGAATGAAGCACTCAAATTTCAGTTGAATATCGATAACTTAACCGATGAAGAGTACGTAGTTGATTATAGCGCTAAAGGGCATTTCCGACCGGGTAACCCCAGAAGTGTCGCTCTCTTTGTGAACTACGCTTTCTAGTAACATTACTACGATAATGAAGCCAGCCTGCTGCACAGTCGGCTGGTTTTTTTATTCCCTTACTTTACTGCTTTAGGAGTGCATATGCTGGTTAGAATCGAGAATTTTCTCACAAAACAGGAAGTCTCTAATGCTGTTGAATTACTGGAGCAATCTGATTGGATAGATGGCGCTACCACAGCAGGTCACTTAGCGCTTCACGCCAAAAAAAACCTACAGCTTCCCGAAAATTCACCGTCAGCCCGCAAACTAGGTGATTTTATTTTGAGTTTGATCGGTCAATCTCAACAAATACTTGCCGCCGGGTTACCGAACAAAATTTATCCTCCCATGTTTAACTGTTATCAGGAAAACGGGGAATTTGGTAGTCATATCGATAATACCATTAGACGGGTTTCAGGAACCGCTGTAAAAGTGCGTACTGATATATCAATGACTGTCTTTTTTTCCGAGCCGGAAGAGTACGAAGGAGGAGAGTTGATCATTCAAGACACCTATGGTGAACAGCGCATAAAATTTGCTGCAGGTGATATTGTCATGTATCCATCGACCAGTTTGCACAGGGTATCGCCGGTAACAAAAGGCCGGCGTTTAGCGTCATTTTTCTGGATGCAAAGTTTAGTTAGAAGTGCTGAACAACGGCGTATTTTGTATGATTTGGATTTGAGTATTCAAACGCTCACAGCTGAAAATCCTCACAACCCTGAAATAGTCAGGCTATCCGGGGTCTATCACAATTTACTCAGGCAATGGAGCGAGACGTAAACAGCTAAGGCGCGTTCCACAAGCAACTTTCATCAATTTGTGTGACTGATTCAAACCCACAAAGGGCCATGGTCATTTCAAGTTCATCTCGCAATAAACGAATACAGTGTGCTACGCCCAAGGCCCCAGCTGTAGCTAGAGCATACATAATTGGCCGGCCAACTAACACGGCGTCAGCACCAAGGGCAATGAGCTTAACAATGTCTGCACCTCGCCTTACGCCGCTGTCGGCTAGCACTAACATATCCTCCCCCACTATGTTGCGAATTGTAGGCAGCATTTCTACAGGCGACGGAACGCCATCTAATGCACGTCCACCGTGATTTGAAACTACAATTCCAGCCACCCCCGCTCTCGCAGCTTTTTCAGCATCACGCGGATTCAAAATACCCTTCAATATGATGGGAAGAGCGGTGTGCTGCCTGATATATGCAATATCACTCCAACAAGGAGCTTGTGCCATAACTCCCTGAAATACTAAACTCCTTCCTTCTCCCGGATGGGTGATAGCCTGCGGCTTGTCTATATTAACAGCGCGAACGCCAGGAGGTAACACAAACTCTGCTCGCTGCTCGCGATTTCGCAGCCCATTAATTGGCGAGTCAATGGTAATAACAAGTGCAGAAAACAGGTTGCGCTCTGCTTGTTGAATTAGTTTAAGAGTTTGCGCTCGCGTAGGTTGAATATATAACTGAAACCATCGTGGACTTTCTACCTGACCTGCCACATCTTCAAATAAACAACTTGCCAAGGTACTCATTATAAATAACCCGCCTTGTGCCTCTGTTGCCATGGCTGTTGCCACTTCACCCTCGGGGTGAGCCAACTTTTGGTAGGCTATTGGAGCAGAAATAATCGGGTGTTCAAATTGCTGCCCCAGCAATGTTGTCTTGGTATTGCCATCGGTGACTTTACTTAAACTACTGGGCAACAAACACAGCCCATCCAATTTCTCTCTGTTTCTTTTGAGCGTTAACTCATCTCCAGAACCTCCTGAAATATAAGCCCAAGCCTGAGGAGTCATACGCTCTTGAGCCAGTCTTTCATAATCAAATACCGAAGCTAACGTGGGCGGTATGGCGTTAAGTGGTTGTTTATGCATTTTCGTCACTGTCGTGTAATTAAAATAAAGAAACTCTAAACATTTATTGAATTGCAAATGATAATGGTTTTCATTAAGATAATCACCTGTATGAGCAAAGATATTTATTTTTTTTCAAACTGTTCATGGAAAGTTAGATAGCGTTTCGTTTTTATCGGTTCTTAGCAATAGCTACATAGCCCTAGATACCTATAACAAAAGTGATAAATCGCGACGACAGAACCCTGAAAAGTGTCTTTCCCCCCTGTAAGGCATTAACACGTTTATACACCGGCTTTGTTTTTTGCTGGTTTAGGTACAATTGAGTAAGGATCTTTTAATGCCTGCAAATAGTAAGCGTATTGCTTTATTGAGTGCACTCTTTCCCATCGCCTCAATGGGTTCACTGGCACAGAATAGTGAAGTAGAAACACTTGAAACAACGGTTGTACAGGCCGCCTCTGAAGAACTCAAACAAGCGCAGGGGGTATCAAATATCACAAAAGAAGCTTTTTGTTGTCTGCAACTTATCATTTTAAAAGTAATTCGCAGACAAATATGTAACTAAGGGCCGGCCTCAATGAATATTTCGATGTGCCGGTACACTCGATAATAAACTACAGAACGTTAAGGGATCTGGATGTTAGTTCAAAAATGTGCAGTGTATTCTATTCCTCTAATTACGCTTTCGCTTGCTATATCGGTCACAAGCCGTGTTTCAGCTGAAACGCGAGCCAAAGACATAGACGGGCTCACACAGCAATGGATTCGCATTGAACGTCAAACGCAAGTGTTAGAAAACGAGTGGCGAGAAGCGGAACCAGCATTGCGGCAACGCATCCAATTACTAAAAGCAGAACGAGCGCAACTGCAAAATATTATTGATGAAAGTCGTGCAGCCACATCCGACGCAGAAGCCCAACGCGAAGCACTGTTATCACAACAAAGTGAACTGGAAGCGCAACAAGGTGGCGTTGAACGTACCCTTACCCGCGTGATTGACCGCGTAGATAGCCTCTATTCATCCTTACCTGAAGTACTCCGAGAAAGCTGGGATAAAGAGCAAGCAGAACTCACTGCCGACGCAGACACCTCAAACAAGTTGCAAATCACACTGGCAAAGCTTTCTGCGTTGCAGCAGTTCAATAGTAAGTTGCTGGTGAACGAAGCGGTAATGCGCACCCCAGATGGCAAGGACGTGTTCGTAAAACAGTTCTTTGTAGGTAGCGGCTATGCATGGTTTACCAACGCCGATGGCCAATACCAAGGCGTTGGTAACAGCCTGCGTGGAGAATGGCAGTGGCAGTTTACAGATGACATGGACAGTAGCGCCGTATCCCTCGCCGTCGCTATTTTTGAGAAAAAGCACGAGCCTGACTACGTATCCTTGCCTCTGACGCTTTTCACAGGAGATAACGAATGAAGCTACTGCACAACATTTTTCCATTCATCATGTCTTTATTTGCCATCGCAATGTTAAGTTCTTTTGCGCGCGCGGATCCCAAAGACAGTATGTTGGTAAATATTGACGAAGCGAAAACCCGACTGGCGCGAACGGAAAACAAAATTATTGAAGCGCGAGTCGCACTTGCCAATGAGTTACGGATCCTAGAGCAGCAAGTCATTAAGCTGCGAAACGAAACTAGTGTAGCACGGAGAAAGATGGATGAACGCACATTAAGTTTGTCGCAATTGGAAAACCGCCTTTCCAGTTGGAGTGAACAGCAAGAATTTCAACAAAATTTATTAAACAGATTTCTACTGCAAACAGGTGTAGATAGTATTTCTCTCAACGGGTTAAGTCTGTCAGATAAAGTAAAAAAGGTAGGAGAAATCGCCAATGCGTTTGCCAAACAACAAACGCCCAATTTCATGCCGGGCAAAGTTGTACTGGCAAACGGTGAAATCTCCGACGCCCAAGTGCTTACCTTAGGCCCTGTAACTTGGTATTTGGCTCAGGATCAACAGGTAGCAGGAACCGCAAACACTAAGCAAGCCTTATTTTCGGCAACATCAACCTTCGATGATGCAGATAGAGAGAACCTTAGCACCTTAGCGAAAACCGGCCGTGGCAGTATTCACATCGACCCCACTCTTGGGCGTGCTGCAACAAAAGCGCAAGCGTCTGAAGGAATTACAGAGCACGTAATAAAAGGCGGCGTTTGGGTCATTCCCATTGTCTTGTTTGCACTCATTGCCACACTGATCGCACTATTCAAAGTAGTCCAACTATGGCGTTTACCCAAAGTGAAACAAGTTGCCTCGGGTAAAGCCCTGGTGAATATGGTGGGTAATTCAGGCGTCACTTTCTTCAAAGGTATGCAACGGAAGTTGTACGATATTACGAAGCGGGCTGGCACGCCAACCCAACGAGATGATGAACTGTTTTCACAACTACAACAAGACAAAATCACGCTCGAAAAATACAACGGCACCATTGCAGTAACTGCTGCCGTAGCACCGCTACTCGGTTTGCTTGGTACGGTGAGCGGCATGATCGAGACCTTCAGAATGATGACGGCATTTGGTTCTAGCGACCCGGAAGTCATCTCCGGAGGTATCGCCAAAGCACTGGTTACTACTGAGCTGGGGTTGGTTGTGGCCATTCCAGCGTTAATTCTAAATGCGGTGTTGTCACGCAAGGCCCGTCACTACTACGAAGAACTAGAGAGTTTTGCGCTGGTATTGAGTAATGACGAGCCCGAGAGCGTCGATGATGCAGACGTACCGCAAGCGAGAGCCGGATGATGATTGAACAACTGACAGACAATACTCTTTGTTGGCTTATGTTGGCAGTCGCGTGGTTCGCCTACCAGCAAATCTTTGTCCTATTTACCACTCGAAAAGAAATAGCTTCCGTGCACGACGGAGCAAAAGAACTGAGTAAACGAGAAATGGTCCCTTCAGTATTAGTGAGTGCGCTTCCACTGATGGGTTTGTTGGGAACCATTTCAGGCTTACAAGTAAGTTTCACCGGCATGATGACATTGGGCGTAGACAGTCAGGTCGTTTCTGGTGGTATCGCAGATGCTTTATTCACCACCCAACTCGGCTTAACCCTGGCAATTCCCGGTTGGCTATTAATGATGTTCATAAATGGTGCAGTTAAGCGCACTGTGGCAAGGGAGGCCTAACTATGGCAAGTCGATTGCAGCGACGTCTTGAAACGCAGCAAACTCAGGGGATTGATATGTCTCCCCTGCTTGATGTGGTTTTTATTCTGCTTATTTTCTTCATTGTATCTACTGTGTTTGTAAAAGAAACTGGAGTAGAGGTAGACAAACCTCAAGCCATATCAGCCCAAAAACTCGACCAAATGGCCATATTACTTGCTATTACCAGGACCGGCGAAGTGGTATACGACAACGCCAATATTGGTGTTAGCGGTGTTCGATCGACCGTCGAACAATTATTAATGAAAGAACAGCGACCGGTAGTTATTCAAGTAGATAAAGCGGTTCGTTCTGAGTTACTGGTGGAAGTAATAGACGAATCCAAATTGGCGGGTGCCGAAACAGTAAATATCGCAACCTTGAAACCATAGTGTATAAGGCAGAATTTGATGAGACAGAATCTTCAACCTTTTTTACTTAGTGGTGCTGTGTTGTTCAGTGCTCTCGGGGTTATGTGGCTAGGTCATCTTCTATCTGACCATCAACCCGACACCTTGGTGGTACGCAAGTTAGATATTGCTATCAATACACCACCGCCTCCCCCACCTAAAACGCAAAATGTGGTAGAAGAAACCGAACTGACTATGCAAATAGAGGGAAAAGGCGCCGCACTTTCCATGGCTGATCTTTCCGTTGAGCCTGACATCCAGGTACCCAAACCAGATATGCCCAGTGTGAAAGTGACGAATACACAATGGGACATGCCTGATATTGCACTGGAAGCTTTTGGCCTTAGCGAACTCGACTCAAAACCAACTTTGCTCACGCCGGTGAAAATTCGCTTTCCCAAGCGACTAAAAAAACAAGGTGTGAAACGAGTTGTGGTGAAACTAGACGTCATGATTGATGAACAGGGAAACGTTAAGCTTATGGATATAGTAGAAAATCCACACCACGAACTTAACAAAGAAATCATGCGCTTTGTAAAAGCCAGCAAATTTACATCACCCTACAAGCACGATGAAGCGGTAAAGGCGCGCTTCATATGGCCTGTTGTAATTGAAGCCTAGAACACAAAAGGTATAGAGGTTTTAAACGTGAGATTTTTAAAAAACCTGGTAACAGCAAGCCTACTTGGCTGTGCTGCGAGCACATTGGCATTAGCGAAACCTGCCCATGGGAAAATAACAGTGGAAATAGCAGAGCCTGATTGGCAATTTGTTTTGCGCAACCATCAGCGTGACGACCACAGAGAGCGAATTTCGCGAGAAGAGGGTGAATTCATCGGCACCATTCAGCAAGATTTACAAACCGGGAATTACCGCAGCGTGGCAAAGGCGTTTGCTGCCCACGACATATCCCAGTTTGGCCCCCGTTTGCGCGAACTCTATGGCCAGGTACTGTTAAACGAGAAGAATTACGCCTTAGCTGAACAGGTGTTGTTGGATGTGCTGAAAACAGTGCCTGACCTGCCCTCTGCACACAGAAGCCTGAGCATGGTTTATATGATGACAGGTAAGCTAGTAAACGCACGTCAACACCTTACCAAAAGTGTAGAGCTGGGCATTCAGGACGCACAGCTATTCGGTCAGCTTGCCTACGTCAATTTGCAATTAGGCAAACCAGTAACAGCCATTAGCGCTTATCAAAACGCGCTAATGTTAGAGCCCGAAAATAAACAATGGTATCAAGGTTTACTTTTCGCGTTTATTGAAAGCAACGCCCTTGCACAAGCAGAAAGCTTACTTGACGAGATGTTGCTCGACGATGCCAGTAACAAACAGCTTTGGTTACAGCGCGGTCAAATCGCCTTGAAACAAGGTGACACAGTGAAAGCCCTAAGCAGCCTTGAAACTGCCCTTTCCCTCGGCGACAACTCACTGTCTAACTTGATTACAGTGGCGAAAATACATGTTTCAGATGGCAGCCCTCGACGCGCTGCGGATATCCTTGCCCAATACGCAAAATCGTTTTTAACAGACGGAGAAGGTTTCAACGCATTTTCAGACATTGCCTCTTACTTAGCAGCAAATGAACAGTGGTCTGATTTAGGGCGAATGATCAACGCAGCAGATAAGATCACCACCGGCTTTTCAGCATCGCAAGTGGCCACATTGAACGTATTGAAAGCACAACTGGCAATGAATAAAGGGCAGGATAAAACGGCAATTTCTCTGTTAACCAAGGCGATTGACGCTGCACCAGCTAACGGTGAAGCCCTGCTTTCATTAGCTACTTTATACCGTCAACAAAACAATATAGAGCGTGCCAAGATGATGTATTTACGCGCAGAATCACTACAGGATGTAAAACAGCGAGCAATGCTGGGCAGAGCACAAATTGCTATTGATCAGCGACAATATCAGGATGCGCTGTCACTACTTAGACAAGTGTATAAAGTATACCCTTCCCGCACTGATTTATTGAGTAACATTCAGTCACTGGAAAACCTGGTGAAAAATACAATATGACAGCTTTTCCCTCACATGACACGGCCACATCTTCAGCGTACACTTAACTTGCGATTTGCAATGCAAATTAGGATAGTCCATGTTCTTTGAAACATCATTTCACGCTTCTGGCAACGTACAACAAAATGGATGAACGACGGCATATACGCTGCGGCTTCTGAATTAAGGCCAGTTGAACTAATGAAAGATAGGGGGACTTTTTTTGGCTCTATTTTTGGTACGTTGAGTCATGTTGTATTGGCAGATATTTTATGGCTAAAACGCTTTGCTTCGCATTCCATAGGCTTTGATTCGCTGGATTGTGTTCAAGCGTTGCCTCTGGCAGAAAAACTGAACTCATCACCGTGGACAAGTATCTACCCTATTTTCTCAACTTGGAGTAGATGTAGGGACAACTGATCTTCTGTTCAAAATACCCGACGTATGATAGTTACATTTTCCGGTAACATCACACGCACCTGCTAACAATTGAGTAATTTTGGTCAAGAAAAGTTCAGCAGAAGTTCGTGGTAATAAATGGCTGAGGAGAAAACGCGTTGTGTGGCAAACTAACACAAGCGATTTACTGTGCCTGCCCAATTCAGCTTTTGAGGTCAGAGACTTTCCCATTTTCTTTGAAAGAGTTAGTTTTTTCCCGGGGTTTCAGAACGTGAAATGATCACAGATATCTATCTTCCACACAAATAAACCATTGCATTTCACATCGCTTTGTTTTTTGAGAAAATAGGATAATGTTGAGATACCCATCGCTGTGCACAGGTTGGTGCATTACCTCAAATTCGCTAGCACTAATGACCGCAGCCGTTAACCTTTAACCGTATAGGGAGTTTACGTATTGATTTCACAACTACCAAAATGGGTAGAGATTGGCGCTTTTTTTCTCGCAGTTATTGCAGGCTGCATCAATGCAATTGGCCTGCTTGGGTTTGAACATCAGTCGGTATCTCATATGTCTGGTACCGCCACTTTACTCGGTACTGAGATACTCAGCCTGTCCTTCGAAAAAATATTTCACCTCGTCGGTATTCTGCTTTCCTTTTTAGGCGGTGCGTGTATCGCTGGATTTTTATTACACGGCTCAACACTAAAATTAGGCAGGCATTACGATACTGCTTTGTTCATTGAATCGCTGTTGTTGTTTGCTTCGTCATTACTTTTAATTTCAGGGTCGTTTTACGGCCATTTTCTTGCTTCAGCGGCGTGTGGTTTACAGAATGCACTTGCCACCACCTATAGCGGCGCTATTATTAGAACGACCCATGTCACGGGTATTTTTACTGACTTAGGTATTATGCTGGGCTCAATTTTTAAGGGAGAGGCCCTTGACAGACGAAAAGCCAAACTTTTTGTCTATATCATATTGGGTTTTATTTTTGGTGGTACGTCGGGCGCATTGCTTTTTACCCACTTCGTGTTTAACGCGCTATTTATTCCCGCGGTAGTGTGTATGCTCGTTGCCATAGCATACCGATTATACGCCAAAAACACCGTTAACAACTCGTGAAAAGGGTATACAAAGGCATGCTCCAAGGCCGTTCTGGTAAGTATTTTTGGTATTGCTACATACTGCTGCTCATCGCATTTAGCATTGCGAGAATGGTTGAGCGTATTTATTCAGAGAGCGGCGGCTTTTCAAGCCGTTACACTCCCCTTTTTGTTGCATTAGTAGTGTCACTGGGAATATACGGCAGCGTGAATAATAAGCCGTTTTTTGCCCGCTGGTTCTGGCAATGCCTCTATATCACAATAGGCGTGGCAATAGCCGTGGCAGTAATGACGTCAGTATACTTGTTGCTTTTTGTAGGTCTAAGCACCCTTCCTGCAGTAACGCTGTTATTGATTGTCAGCACATTTGTGTTTCCAGCCCTATTAAATCTGCGATCCTACACAAAGAAAACAACAGGGAACTGGCGATAAGCGAGGCTATTTCACTAAATAAGTGTATGTTATTGATAACCTTCACAGTGTATAACGCAACAACAAAGCTTATTAAGGAACACTATGAAAACAAAGTTTTTAACATTGGCGATCACAATACTACTGTCTAGTACTACCGTTAGTGCGTCGACTATAAAAACGAAGTCTGCTCTCGTAGACGCCGTGGAAAGTTACGAATCGCTGGCAGACAGTGGCGACGCCTGCAGGAAAACCCAGAACCGCCAATCTTACGCTTGTAAACGATTTATAAAGCGCTTTAATGTTGGTAAGAAAAGCGAAGACATTAAGCTTTTTACCGCCAAAGCCAGCCGTTATCAGTCTATAGATAAACCCATAACACAGCGCGGGCTGTCAGCAATACGCAGAATTAGCGACGCTGTGGTTTTCGTCACATATAACGGTAACTATTAGGGTCAGGCGCGCTCCGCTAAGGGTAGATATCAATATGACAAGCAATACAAAACGACACATAGGGAGCATCGCATTTCTGGTAAAAAATTACGATGAGGCGGTTACTTATTTTACTGAATGCCTCAGCTTCTCCCTGTTATGCGACATCGATAAAGGTGAAGATTCACGCTGGATACAGGTTGCTCCGACCGCAGAAGGTGGTGTCAGCCTTGTACTTGTCAAAGCCACCACCGCAGAGCAACGCGCCTTAGTTGGCAATCAAACTGGCGGGCCGGTGTTGCTGTTTTTACACACGGCTGATTTTTGGGGTGATTACGAAAAAATGAAAAGTAGAGGTGTCGTTTTTCACGAAACGCCTCGGGAGGAAATATACGGTACCGTTGCCGTATTTGAGGATTTATACGGCAACAAATGGGATCTTATTCAACCTACAAATTAGTAATATCAAACTCACCAAGGCGATAGGGCGACTATTTCAGGGATACGCCCTATGTTTGCCTCATGATAGCAGAATGGTTAGTTCCTGCGCGCCAAACATCACAATTTCAATGGCAATAAGGATAATAATGATCCACTCCAAGAACGAAGAGTGTTTGTGTTTTAGTTCATCTGCCAGCATTTCAAACAGCTCGTGTATTACATTGAGTTTGTTCGACAACAAGTCAATTCTCGAGCGAATATCAAGATACTTACAGGTAGCGTTATAGGCATCTTCATACTCTGAATATTCCCAGAAAAACTCCGGCGTATCCAATAAACCGTAATGTAAGAAGATATCGCTTTTGGTACTGAATAAGTGGCCTCTAATACTGGCTATGCGCTGGCGACTGAGTTTAATTTTGCCTGACTCAGCCAGTGCTTTAGGCAAATGCGCATATTGTTCAATGGTCCTCTCCGCCTGTTTTTCATACTCTTCTAACTTGGTAGACTGAGCAAGCGCATGGCTTACCGCCAGACGCAATAAATGATCGTCTCCCGGCAGTGAAATTAAATCGCGGTTGAGTTTTAAGGCTTCAGCCCCTGTGGCAAAGCGAAAATGTTCCTGATGTTGGCAGGCTAATGCGTCACTGCTGACCTGAGACCGATGCAAGAATGCTACGCGCTCATCTTCATCGATGCCCCAAAATATCAGCACGCCATAATCGAACATCCAGGCCTCACCGCCGGGAAGCCGAAAAAGCACAGCATCGCGATATCCTGTACCTTGTTGAGTTTGTAATAAAGTCTCAGTATCTTCAATAGGCAGAATAAATACAGAAACCCGGTTATTCGAAAATGACATGACGTTAGTCCGGTTGGATGAAAAAATCGGCTGAGTATGCGCTGTACCACAGAGACAAGCAAGCTGATTATATTGTTTACTTTCAATAACTTAAAATATAATTATATTTATCTTAACGAGTATTTTTTTTAATGACCCTCCGCTAGGAGACTGTAAATTCTGCTGCAATCTATTAATTTACCCTGCATAATAGATATTCATTGCTGTTAGTTGACGCCTTCGCCGGACCTGGCGAGGTATTTTTATTTATAAGGAATAATAATGAAGAAATTACTACTGGGCGTTGTCGCCGCAAGTTTTACTCTGGCGGGCTGTGCACCTGAAGTGGGAAGTAAAGGCTGGTGTGAAGACATGAAAGAAAAACCCAAAGGCGATTGGACAGCCAACGAAGCAACAGATTTCACCAAACACTGTATTTTCACCAGCGAAGATTAATGTGACAACCATACGCCCGTGTCAGGCAGAAGATGCAGCCTACCTCGCCAGCATCTATAATCACTATGTGACAAATACCATAGTGACTTTTGAAGAAACCCCGGTAGATGCGCAGGAGATGCGGGCTCGACTGTCACAGGTAGCGGCATCATCCCTTCCCTGGCTGGTCACTGAGGCCGATGAACGGGTTGTCGGGTATGCTTATGCTACACCGTGGAAACCCCGTAGTGCTTACCGTTTCGCAGTAGAAGTAACCATTTATCTGGATCCAGAATATATAGGACAGGGCCTGGGTATAGATCTCTATCGCGCTTTATTCAGCCACCTACGGCAGGATAATATTCATACGGCTTTTGGCGGAATAGCACTACCTAACCCCGCCAGTGTTGCCCTCCATGAAAAGTTAGGCATGATCAAAGTCGCCCATCTTGAAGAAGTAGGTTACAAATTTAACAGATGGGTGGATGTGGGTTACTGGCAAACCAAACTCACCACCTAATCTTCCGTATCGTCAATTTCTGCTATTAAAAACAAAACACTTAGCATTAAGCGTGTTTCTCACAACTGAACCTGGTGGCACGATTTCTGATTAAACAGAGACAACTGTATCAAAATTAATGGACTATACCGTTGTTTACACGCCCACCAAAAGCGGCTTTAAGTGGCCAGAGGCCAGCTATCGCAAACCGTGCCGAAAACAAAATTGCTACACAATACACAGCAGTTCCCCTCTCATACTGTCTGCTAATGGCAACATATCTGGCAGGTATTCTATGATCAGTATTCGTTTAATTGAAGCCGATATCACTTCACTCAGCGTCGATGCCATTGTTTGTGCTGCAAGTTCCACGTTACTGGGGGGAACGGGAGTTGACAGAGCCATACATTACGCCGCAGGACCCGCTTTATTTGAGCACTGCCGGCACCTCGGTGGTTGTAAAACCGGCCAGGCAGTACTCACGCCTGGGTTCAATTTGCCGGCAAAATACATTATTCACACTGTGGGACCAATTTGGCGAGGTGGGGAGCATTTTGAAGAAACGCGTTTAGCAGATTGTTATCGCAACAGTTTAAAACTGGCCAGTGAAAACAATATCCGAAGTATCGCTTTCCCGGCGATCAGTTGTGGTAACTATGGCTACCCTTTAATGCAAGCCTGTCAAATTGCGCTGGGGAATATTCGTCTTCATGCCAGTGGGAGGCAATTTCCCGAACGCATATACCTCGCTTGTCACACGAAAGACATATGGAAAGCCTTTAAAGAACTACTGGGGTAATTTCTGCAAACACTCACAATAAATTTACATGTATCTTACGAATAATATGATTTGCGTAAAGAATAGCTACCACAGTCCCGCCTTTCACGTGTTTGAGTTTGTTATGACGACTTAGGATGAGTGACCATCCCCGATATAATACGCCATTATTCATTGGAGAGCCGCTCATGCAGAAACACAAACACAGCGTTGTTGAAGACATTTTCGCGTTAGTCAGCGCCGGTCTGTTTGTCGCTTTTGGCGTATATTTATTTCAGTCGCAAAATCTCATGGTAGGCGGTGCGGCTGGGCTTGCACTGCTGGGTACTCACGTTTTGTCGATTAATTTTGGCGTACTGTTTTTTCTCATCAATCTGCCTTTTTATGCGCTGGCGTGGACGCAAATAAGTAAGCGGTTTACTCTCAACACCTTCATATCAGTGACTACCGTTTCCGTACTGACCAATCTCATCCCCCGTTTTGTTGACGTGTCACACGCCAACCCCATTTTCACCGCAATATTTGGCGGTCTACTCATTGGCGTTGGCATGCTCATTATGTTTCGCCACAGTTCCAGCCTGGGTGGACTAGGCATTTTGGCATTCTACCTACAGCAAAAATTTGCACTACGAGCAGGAACGTTTCAGTTAATGGTTGATACTGTAATTTTACTTAGCTCGCTACTTATACTCGACTGGAAACTGGTTCTCATTTCTGTGCTGGCAGCCTTTTTCCTCAATATGGTGTTGTCTTTGAATCACCGCCCAGAAAGGTATTCGCTTGCAGTAAACTCATCCCCAAACGCCCAACCTTCTGGCATTTCAGACAAAGGTGCACACGCTCAGTAGATTACTGAACACGCATACTATCCAGTAGCACCGCCCCCCACTCAGGGCCGAATTGAGCAGGCACAATTGCCCGTTGAACACGCGCGTTTAAATATGGCCTGACCAGTTCGCTCAAGCCACCGATCAGCACGAGGTTACCCTCGCAATCGGACAATGCTCGCTCTGCTATGGCAGACAAATAGCTAGCTGCTCTGTGAACAAGATCGCCCGCGATTGGGTCTTGCCTTGTTGCAAATTCGAACACCAATGGGGCTACGCGAGCAAATTCTGCCGGTAAACCGTTGTTGAGTTTGTTCACGAACTCACCGGTTGAATATGCATCATAAAATTCACACACGGCCTGAGTTAATGCTGATGATGGTGCCACACCATCTAAAGCCTCAAGGGTCGCTTTTACCGCCTCACATCCTAACCAGGCACCACTTCCTTTGTCTCCAAGAGTAAAGCCGTGGCCACCGTATTGCTGCACCTTGTCATGGGCATATGACGCCGTACAAGATCCTGTGCCGACCACCATTACCGCTCCTTTTTTGCCCCCGTGTGCCCCTACAACTGCAGCGTGTAAATCGGTAATAAAAGAAAAAGTCGCAAAGGGATGACGCCATTGATCTAGCATTTGCCTTGCAGCTTCAACAGTTGCGCCCGCCAGGCCAGCGCTAACACGGCATTGTGACAACAACACACGCCCAGCCAAGCCTGCATCCTCGATAGCCCGGGTAACCGCGTCTACTATTGAACCAGTAGCCTTCTCGCCAACCCGAGCCACGTTTGCCGGCCCACCTATCCCAGCGCCCAGCGCGCTGCCCTTGTTGTCAAATATTTCAGCGCGGCACTTAGTGCCTCCGCCATCAACGCCAACGTTGAACTGTGTTTTTCCCTGCATACCCATCCTGCTTGATTAAAAATTGACAGCTTCCAACACCGAAGAATGGCCTGCGCCGCCAGAAAGAGATTAAATAATAGTTTAAATACAGAAAATATTAAATAATTTATTCCAAACCAGTATTCAGTGCGTAGTGAAAATATCGTGTTCACCACATATTTTATCAACTCAATGATCAAAATTTATTAACTGAAAGCCCCCAACTCTTCAACCCTTCGCAACGGCTAGCTTGCATACACCAAGAAATTCTTTATTCTCTATAATTTGAACATACTGAATAAATAAACTTTATGGCAGAGGAAAACCTATGCTTGCTTCCCATGCGCTCGTTACAGCATTGTGCTTTATGTGTCACGCCGCTATCGCTGGCACACCCCAGCGCCACTCGCCTCCGGAGAATTTCCGCCAGATGATTATGAATGCACCGCCTTATTTTCCCGCCAATACCCGTGCGATCTGGCCCGATTGCGCTCCAACAGTACCCAGCAGCAATACCGCGTATTCAACGATACAGGAAAGCGGCTTAGAAAGCGGGTGGGAATCAAAAGTGTCAGCAAACTGGACTTTCTTCACTATACCGGCGGACGAGGGCTTTGTAACCGTCATAGATTACGCGCTGAAAGACAACCAGCTTGCCTACCGCTATCTTGCCAACAGCGCTACCCAAAATACACTCTACGAACCGTGGAGTTCGTCTAAAATCATGGCATACGCTGGGGCAATGGCCACCCTGAACCTACCGAATATCCCCGAAGACTTAATGGCCGGCGACGCCCGTGTAGCCGACCTCATTACGAGTATCAATTCCTATGGTATAAGTGGAAAAGCGGATGGGAATTCAAATGCCATCGCGACCTTTTTTGCCAACATTGCAGGCAGAGAGTTTTTAACTGACCTTTTCCACGATAACTGGTTAAAGCTCAGTAATCCTGATATTCGCTTTCGAGGTGCATATGGCGCAGAGGTATTCTCGCCAAATCCTGCCATGTTTAGCAGTGAACAGGCTGCAGTACATCAAGAAATAGGCTATTACAAAGCAGCAACCGATGACCCGTATTATCAACCTTACCTGTGCAACAACTGCAACAAAAATGGCAACAAGCCAATGACCACACTGGCTGAGGCAGAATTTTTAAAACGCATGGTATCGCAAAAACGTGTACCTGAGGCTGCTATGCCCGGACTGTCCGACGACGCAGTGATCAGCTTGTTATATGCGCCGGGTCATGACACCAATGCCAACCCGTCAGGCGGCATGATGGCAGGCATAAGCAGAATGCTGCACACTGCCTTGGCAAACGCGATTGCTCCGGGCGACAACCGCTCCCCTAAAACCATACTTGATGAGTACACTCACGGGCAGTGGCGAGTATTCCAGAAAATAGGCTGGGGCCCCAGTGAAACCCGTGGTCAGGGCGAAACTGTGGTACTGGCGCACGTCTGTCTCCCCGCTGAAAACAGTAAAAGGGAGTTTACACTGGCCGCGCGTACAGTTGCCCCTTCTCCCACTGATGCCGCAGTAGATAGCGCTGCGTACAAGATGCAGATACTACTTAACCGTAGTATTCATCAACTACTGTCTGTTCGTCAGTAGTTAATTGGTACAACGACGTGCGCTTCGGCGCTATTCACGATTGCCAGCGCACAAGTCGTGGCACCCTAGGAGAAATACGCGCTAACAACTCGTAAGAAATAGTACCTGCGCACCTGGCAACGTCATCAACCAATAAGTGTTTGCCCCACAATTCTACTGTGTCGCCGATGGCGGGCAATGGAATGTCAGTAATATCCACGGAAATCATATCCATTGAAACCCGCCCGGCCAGCTTTCCCTGATACCCGTTAATGTACACAGGAGTACCGTTTGGACAGTGTCGGGGATAACCGTCGGCATAACCAATACCGACAGTGGCAATGACTGATGGTCTTTTTGCTTTCCATTGTTGCCCATAACCCACAGTATCACCTTGCTTCAGGTGTCTGATAGCGATAATACTGGCTTGCAAGGTCATCACTGGCTGTAGCAACGGGGTATTTTTTTTACTAAGAGGTTGAGCACCGTACATAGCTATCCCCACTCTGTTCCAATCACCATGGGACTGAGGCCACCCCACCACAGCGGGTGAATTTGCGATACTCGCCGCGCATTGCGTCTCTCTTATCACGTTTTCAAAATCGTGAATTTGTTGCGCGGTAAAGTGATTATCCGTTTCATCAGCACAGGCCAGATGCGTAATCAGCACCGGCTTTTCCCTGAATAACGTCGTGTACTGTTTTACAACCGGGCCAATTTCTTGCAGTGAGAATCCCAGCCGGTGCATACCGGAATCAATCTTAAACCACACTTTAGGTCGCTTAGCTTGCGCGCATGCATTAAGCCATGCCAGTTGTTGATGCTGATGTACCACCGGAATAAAATGCATATCACTGGCAAGCTCAAGCTCGGCCTGTTGATGTGGCCCCTCCAAAATAACAATGGGGCCTTCTATACCCGCCTCTCGCAAAGTAATGGCTTCCTCGGTAATGGCCACAGCAAAACCCTGACAGTATGGTTTTAGAATTCTGGCCACGGCCACTGCGCCATGGCCATATGCATCTGCTTTTATAACCGCCATCGTGTTACCACCACTGGCCATGCCCGACAAAAGGGTGAAGTTGTGGACGAGGGCGTCGGCATCAATAATGGCTTGGGTTTGTCTGCTCAAAGGGTGTCGATCCTGTTTTGTGTCGCACTTATGCTTTACGCTATTTTACAATGACGAGAAAATTCCAGCTATACAAATTAAATGGAATAATCTATTCTATTATTTCAAGTGGATAAAAATAATGTAACAGGGTGCCATGTTAGGACAGTATGCGTTCATAGATATTCTGGTGTTTATTGGGTATGGATTGCTGTTATTAGGCAGTGGTTGGCTTTTCAACAGAAAAAATCGTTCGGCAAATGACTACTTCCTGGGCGGAAACGCCATACCAATGTGGATGGTAGCCATCTCTGTACTCGCGACGTCCCAATCTGCAGCCACTTTTCTCGGCGGGCCAGACCAGGGTTACCGAAATGATCTCACTTATCTGTCTACCAACATTGGTGCCTTTATCGCAGCATATTTCGTCGCTATTTTTCTAATTCCCCGCTTCTATCAACAGAAAGTTTTCACGGTTTATGAACTGTTAGAGCAACGCTTTGGATCAGGTGCCAAGCGACTTGCCGGATTGATGTATTTATTTGGCCGGGTCTTTGCCAGCGGCGCCCGCCTATACATGGCCGCATTAGCTGTATCGATGATCCTGTTTGGCAATATTGACGCCTCCAGCGTAATTACCGCTACCTTAATCATTACCGTTTGCGGGCTGGTGTATACAGTTTATGGAGGCATTAGAACAGTAATTTATTCTGATGTACTTCAGGCTGCTATATATGTTGGTGCTGCTGTGGCCGTGATTATTGTACTGTACCAAGCTATTCCCGCATCGTTTGGCGATATTGTAAATGCACTACAACAACCGGCACCGGGTGAAACGTCTAAACTCAGGCTCATCAACACCGATATTGATTTTTCTAACACTGGCGTCTTTAGCTTACTGTCGGTACTGACGGGCTTTGTTTTGTTAAACATTGCCGCCTTCGGTCTCGATCAAGACATGACTCAACGAGTGCTCACGTGTAAAGATGCCAAAGAAGGTAGCAAAGCCATGTTGATGTCTGTGGTAATGGTGATACCGGTAATGTTGCTATTTTTGGTGATTGGCCTGCTGCTCTATATTTATTATCAGCGCCCTGACATCATGGCCGCCGGAGCAACGGATGGCCCGGTACCGACGTTTGCCGGCGAGCCGGTCACCATTTTTATGTACTACGTGCTCACAGAAATTCCCGCGGGCGTAAGAGGGTTAGTTACGGTTGGAATACTCGCCGCTGCCCTTTCCACCCTTAATTCAGGATTAAATTCCATGGCCAGCGTACTGGTACAAGATCTATATAGACCGTGGAAACAAAAACAACAATCCCATACTGACGAAGGGCACTACGTAAAAGTAGGGCGCTGGGCAATGGCACTGGTGGCAGCAGCATTGGGCGGCATGGCATGCCTTTGTTACTATTGGCAACAATACACCAATATGCCACTGCTCCAATTCGCCCTTGGCGTCATGGTATTTTCTTACAGCGGTTTGCTGGGTGTTTACTTCATTACGCTGTTTTCAAAGCGGGGAAGTCAACTCTCGGTTATCGCTGCACTGATAGTGGGCTTTCTTGTTCCACTGTCTATGCAACCCTACGTAATAGACACGGTATTGCCAACTCATTGGCAATTTGAGCTTGGCTTCACCTGGCAACTGGTAATCGGCACCTTTATTGCAGCAGTCGTATGTGCCATGGGTAAAGCGTCGAAAAACTAACCGTAGTATTATAGTACAGCGTTATATATTGAAATACAGCACACTGCCAGGATCATTTTGCGGGCAGTGAAACCAGATAAGGCAAACTATGCAGGCAAAAAAAGTAAGTGGAACATCAGATTTACTGGCACAGCTAAATAAAATCGTGTCTGAAGGACGAAACCCCGACACCATGGATATAGATTTGCTGTCCACTGAGGCCATATTGCGTAAAATTAATCAGGAAGATGCCAAAGTAGCTAATGCCGTGGCACAGGAAATTCCACATATTGCGAGCGCTGTAGATGCCATCGTAGAAAAATTACTTTCAGGAGGCAGGCTGGTATACACAGGTGCAGGCACCAGTGGGCGACTGGGGATCCTCGACGCCGTAGAATGCCGCCCCACCTTCAGTGTACCGGACAGTTTGGTGATAGGCGTCATTGCCGGTGGTGAACCCGCCATTCAGCACGCTGTCGAGGGAGCCGAAGACAATAAAGCACAGGGGGCGTTGGACATTCAGGCGATTAACTTTTCGGAGAATGACGTACTGGTGGGATTATCCGCCAGTGGCCGTACCCCATATGTGGTGGGCGCGCTGGAATATGCCAATTCTCTTGGCGCAAAAACCATTAGCATCGCCTGTAACCCAGACTCGATTGTGCTAAATAGTGCAAGTATTGCCATCTGTCCTGTGGTTGGGCCAGAATGTCTCACAGGCTCTACGCGAATGAAGTCGGGCACAGCGCAAAAACTGGTGTTGAACATGCTTAGTACTGCCAGCATGATTCGCCTCGGGAAAACCTATCAAAACCTTATGGTGGACGTAAACGCGACCAATGAGAAACTCAAGGCCCGTGCTATTCGCATTGTCATGCAGGCAACGGATTGCGAGAAAGAGGAAGCAGCCACGGCGCTGGAAGCCGCCAATCACAAAGCCAAAGTGGCCATTATGATGATTCTGACAGACACCACTGCAGAACAGGCAGAATCGATGCTCACCACACATAATGGTTTCTTGCGCCGGGCTGTAGAAGAGCAATGAGCAAGTTAGTTATCTGCTGGTTGGTCAGCTTGATTAGCCTAATTCTGCCAGTGCAGGCAATCACACTGGGCGCCGCTCAACCAGACAAATATTTGCCTTTATTGGCTTCTAAACGTGTTGCCCTGGTGGTAAACCAAACGTCTATGGTTGGTGATGAACACCTAGTGGATTACTTACTGTCCAAAGATGTAAATGTGGTTAGTGTAATGGCCCCCGAACACGGTTTCCGTGGGGATGCCGGCGCTGGTGAAACCATCAAAGACGGTATAGACGAAAAAACGGGTCTACCCATTTTGTCACTTTATGGCAAAACCAAAAAACCTACGGTGGCAATGCTGGAAGGTGTAGATACGCTGGTGTTTGACATTCAGGACGTAGGCGCGCGCTTTTACACCTATATCAGTACTCTGCACTATGTCATGGAAGCAGCCGCGGAACAGGGTAAGCAAGTAGTCATTCTCGATCGCCCTAACCCTAACGGAGCTTTCGTTGACGGGCCCGTGCGCGAAGAAGCCTTTGCCTCATTTGTGGGCATGGATCCCATTCCCTTGCTTCATGGTATGACCATTGGTGAGTTGGCAAAGATGATTAAAGGCGAAGGGTGGATCAACAACGCAGCGTCTTTAGTTTTGTCCATTATTCCTATGGCCGGGTACGAAAGAACCATGGCGTATTCTTTACCCGTCGCTCCCAGCCCGAACTTACCAAACGACAAAGCTATTCAACTATACCCATCATTGTGTTTGTTTGAAGGTACCGTAGTAAGCGTGGGACGGGGAACGCCATTTCCATTTCAGGTAGTGGGTCATAACGAGGTCGCTCTTGGAACCTTCTCTTTTACTCCAGTCAGTATGCCTCAAAGTGCACCGTCTCCTAAACTGCAGGATCAGAGGCTCCTCGGCAAAGACCTGCGCAACAGCGAAGTAAAAGGCTTTGACCTGGGTTTGTTGATAGCGGTACACGAGCAATTTGAAGCCGAAGATAAATCTCTTATCAACCGGCCTGACTTTTTCGACAAGTTAAGCGGGACTGACACTTTGCGCAAGGCGATCGTAGCAGGAAAGTCAGAAGCAGAAATTCGCGCTCAATGGAAACCCGCGCTGACGACATTTATCAAACAACGTAAGCCATATTTATTATATCCGGATACAGCGCATTAACTGCGCTGCATTTTAAACCGCGAGACCACGTCGTTCGTCTTCTCGAGTAATTTCCTGCCCGGGCGAGATGCCTGGGTCAAGGCGATAAACAACATGTCGATAATCAATTCTTGTGCCGTTCTGGCCAATATGGAAGACAACCTCAAAGATGCTTCTTCGGCCACAGAGTAAAGTTGCACCTGGGCCAGGTCGGCAATCATGTTGTGGCCGTATTTAGTAATGGAAATCACAGTCGCGTGATTATGTCTTGCCTCTGTAACTACATTAGCCACTTCACTGGTGGTACCAGACTCACTTATTGCCACCACAACATCACTTTCAGAAAATGTTGCAGCCAGTGCCAACTGTATGTGACCATCAGCTTCAGAGACCGCGTTAATGCCTAATTTTTGTAATTTGTAGGCGAAGTCTTTACATACTAATGCCGAACCACCCACACCGCAGATCATAACCCGCTTGGCGTTTTTAATCAGTTCCACGGCACGTTCGAACGCCACCATCTCATTGAGGTTTCGGGTTTCGTTCAAGACGCTGATTTTGCTCGCCACCAGCTTATCAGCCATTTGCTCAAAGCCATCAGTTAAGGTAATTTTACCGTGAATCTGCGTATTCGGTGCTTCTTTATTGAGCGAATCAATCACCGCCAATTTAAACGCCGGGTAACCTTTGTAACCCAACTTCTGAGCAAACTTAACCACACTCGACTGGCTCACACCTACTACGTTAGCCAACTCCTGTGATGACAAATCACGAACAGCGTTTGGCGAATCAAGAGTGAAGGTCGCTAACTTCGACTCGCTCGCTGAGAGTGAGTGCTTAATTGCTTTTATTTTTGTAAATGCAGACATGATCGTTCACTTATTAAACTAATGGCAAATCGAGACAGTATTAACAGCGAATATAACGCTGTTTATCTCACAGAATTAATTATTCAAATATAAACCAGTTGAAGAGAATATCAAAATACCATTACATTACTAGGTAAATTATTCTGTATAAAAAATAAGTACACTAACCTGCTAAGGACGCTGTATGACTGCTCACCCTCATTTGCCTTCGGCCGACATCGACGAAAAGTTTGAAAGTTTGCACTGGCAAGAACTGAATAAGGCTCATCTCACAGCGTCTGACATTGCGCCAGTGATGGAGCGCATTCGCTCTCACGTCTCAATAATCTCCACTCAGGTAGGTACATCTTATGAAGGCAGAAGCATTGAACGCTTTTCTTTGGGCGATGGCCCGCTGGCGCTCCTCGCTTGGACGCAAATGCACGGCGATGAAGCTACCGCCACGGCTTCCGTACTTGACTGGCTACAAATTTTACTAACATCCGCACCTGTGGGACTCCCCACTGACTGGCGATCGCGAGTTACACTGCATATCATTCCCATGCTAAACCCCGACGGAGCCGAGCGCAGAACCCGAGTAAATGGTCAGGGCATCGATATGAACAGGGATGCCAAAGCCCTGCAGTCACCTGAGGGCCGTATTCTTCACCAGCAGGTTGCCGAATTATCGCCAGATATCGCGTTTAACCTTCATGACCAAAACCCCTATTACACCACAGGAATGTCTGCTAACCCGGCAACCATTGCTTTTCTTGCACCAGCCTACCACAAAGACAAACACGTAGATGGCCCAAGGCTACGCGCCAAGCAACTCATTGCAGCTATGAATGAAACCCTGCAGTACTATATCCCTGACTGTATTGGTCGCTACGATGACACTTATTCTTTCCGCTCGTTTGGCGACAATATTGCGGGCTCAGGAGCCAGTACCATTCTCATTGAAAGTGGCGCTGCCCACAATGATCCCAACCGACAAGTTGCCAGAAAAATGAACGTGATAGCGCTTCAAACGGCGCTGGAGAGTTTGCTGACTCAACAATTCGAACAGTACTCCTTGGCTGATTACTACCGTATTCCGGACAATCGTGAAAATGGCTTGTGTGATATTAAAATAGAACACATTGGAATGGGTGATCGCGAAGCTTTTCAGGCGGATGTCAGCGTGACCGTCGACCGTAAAACCCAGTGCAGCCAAATTGGTGCCATCGGTGATTTGCGAACCCTCTACGGCTTTACAACCATCAATGGAAAAGGCATGTACCTCACGCAGGGAAAAGGATTTGCAGTGAACGCAGCCATTACCCTCGATGACAATGCTTATCTAAATTTTTTAAAAGACGGCGTGACATACTTTATCGACAATGGGCACCAATTGACTATTGAGACCCGTTACCCGGTACAAGTGGTCGGTGAAGACAAACCCAATAGTCCTATCCTACCTGGTGACCCTGCGTTTTTTGTTATTCAGGACAGCGCCGGTCCCGTGGCTGCTGTACTGGACGGACATTGGATGTCTCTTCGTTAAAATGGAAAAAGGGTTTTCCAATATGAAAACCCTTTTAGCGGCTTCTCTTACTCTGTCTTTTGCACTTCAAATGCTCACAAAAATTCGTTTATTGTACAACCACCAGACGGGTAAGAAGCACACAATAAGAAAACACACAGCAAATAGTAATGACGCACTGTGTGGTGAGGCCAGGGGCAGGAAAACCTGCTTATAGAGCCAGGATTTAAACGTCATATCATCCACTGCTATCATTTGAAAAATCCGGGCGATGAGTCCGGACAGCATAAAAAAGACAATACTGTTCGCACCCGCAATCATGAAGGGTTTAGCCCATCGACGGTGCTGCTGTATATCCAGTACGATCATCAATCCGGCCAACAGTAACATTGCCAGTCCGGCGGTGATGATTGTATAACTGGGCGACCACAGGGCTTTGTTAACAGGCACCCAGGGCGAAATAACGATCCCCAACGCCAATAGCGCAATACCATATACCAGTAATTTTTTCACCGTTTGCCAACCGCAACCACCAGCCAGAATCCACTGCCCCGCCACGACACCAAATAAACAGCTCGCTACGGCAGGCACTGTACTCAACAAACCTTCCGGATCGAAGGGAAAAGGAGACGCAGTTCGATAATATACATGGTTTTGTCCGAAGACCGCGTTATCCAGCCACGCGGCAACACTGTTTCCGTAGGCCCACATACCCTGATATACATTACCCTGCTCGTCACTATAAGGAACAAATGTCATCACTGTCCAATATCCCAGTAAGCAGCCTACCAGAACAAACCGCTGTCCTTTTTGGCTCAAAAAAATGAGTAACGGTGCTGTTAATAAGTAAACCAAGCCTAGCCGCTGTAATACCCCCATCACCCGCACCTTATACAGCTTGTCATGTAACCAACTGTAATTTGCATCCAGGGTATTTACGTAAAACAAAGTTAGTAGTAGGCCCAAGCCGAAAAGGATAACACTGCGTTTTGCAATAGATTGCAGTTGAGGTAATACAGATGGCACCTCCTTGTCGTGTTTTCTCAAAGAAATTGCCACGGCAACGCCCATAATGAAAACAAAGAAAGGAAAAACCAAATCAGTAGGGGTTAATCCGTGCCACTTAGCGTGAAGCAACGGCCAGTAGACACTGCCCCAACTTCCCGGGTTATTCACCAGTACCATCAACACAATCGTTAACCCGCGCATCACATCAATTGCAGCAATTCTATTCATTGTATACCCTGATTTTAGAGGGGTTTGTGAAGGTTTCCCTGATCATTATGGAATATTTTATTATTTACTTCCATACGATTTGTGATAATTTGGTCAACATGAATTTTTCTTTTCAGATGGGTAGTATGAGCAGCGTTTTCAAATTTTTTCGCACCTGCGTCATTGTTGCCGGTATCGCGGTGATAGTAGGTTGCGCAGCCGGTTACACAACCATTCCTTCAAAGAATGCAAGTGAACGGGTTAAGTTGTTGGTGATGCACTTCACTGCAATTGACTATGAAAAGAGTTTGCGCGCCTTGGTTGATGAAGGTGGTTTGAGCGCTCATTATTTAGTTGCCGATCCTTCCGATCCCAGCTACCAAGGAGATGATGATCTAGTACTTCAACTGGTAGATGAGGGCAGACGAGCGTGGCACGCTGGTACCAGCTACTGGCAAAATCGAACTAACCTCAATGACACGTCTATCGGTATAGAGATTGTCAATGTGCCAAGTTGTGAAAGAGATAATACCGCAAGTATGTCTCGCTCAGAGCACGGTAGAAACCGCCTTTGTGTATTTCCCGATTTCAACCCCGCTCAAATTCAGGCCGTGATTCGTCTTTCCAAAGAGATTCTCGCTCGTAATCCCGATATTCACCCTACCGCAGTGGTTGGTCACTCGGATATTGCTTACACCCGTAAAAACGATCCGGGTCCGCGCTTTCCTTGGTTTGAATTATATAAAGCCGGTATAGGAGCCTGGTACGACAACGACACACTTACCAAATACTGGAAACGGTTTAACCAGCGACTTCCCGAAACAGGCTTATTTCAAAAGGCGCTGCGCGACTATGGCTATGACGTTACTGAAACCGGAGTATTCGATGAAAACACCTACAGCGCCATTTCTGCATTCCAAATGCATTTTGTCCAGGATGGCGTCAATGGCCAATTAAACAGTGAAACCGCTGCTGCGTTGTTTGCCCTGCTGGAGAAATATTTCCCCAATAAGCTAAACGCGTTAATGGCGAGATACGAACGTGAACTTGCATTAAAAACCGAGCTTCCGCCCCCCGTTACACATGGGCAAATAGATAGCGTGTTCCCACAGGAAATCCGTTCTGACCGCAAAGAAGTGAACGATAAACTGCGCTTTGCCGCTTATAAGGGTCGAGGAGAAATCTTTTTGCGCGCAGAGCAGGACACCCACGCCACTATCACGGTGAATGGTGAAGAGCTGAATATTGCGACTCCGCTACTAGCAGGTAAAACCTATCACTATTCCCTTAAAAGAAGAACAAAAGACGGTATTAATGCGTTGTCAATAAAAACACAAAACGATACCGACAAGTTGCACGTGCGCATTCCCTGGCCAACGCTACAGGATGACACCGAAAACTGGCAGACAAGGTTTGTTAGGGTTGATGCCCTTATCAACGAAGAAATTGCTGCGGGATTCCCCGGCGCCGCTCTGCTAGTGGTAAAAGACGGCAAGATTATTAAACGCAGTGCGTATGGCTATGCGCGCAAGTACAGCGAAGACGGTACCCTGCTGGCAAACCCGCAACCGCTGACACCGGAAACCTTGTTTGATATGGCGTCTAATACCAAAATGCTGGCAACGAATTTCGCTCTTATGAAGTTGGTATCGGAGGGCAAAATACATGTGGATGACCCTCTCTATGTGTACTTACCTGAATACCACGGTGATGGCAGAGAAGCCAGGACAGTAAGGGATTTACTCAGTCATCAAACCGGCTATGGACCGGAAGTGCGTTTCTTCCAGCCACAGAAAAGTTACGGCAAAGGGTTCTTTTCACGCAGCAAGCCACACACAAACTATTTACTGGCCACCAAAGTGCCTTTCCGCGAAGGCAATAAATTGAAAGCGAAATACAGCGACACAAACTTTATGCTGCTAGGATTGCTGGTTGAACGCGTAACAGGCATGTCCTTAGATCGCTACTGCGAGCAGTTGTTATACAGTCCGCTGCAACTCAATCACACGATGTTTAATCCGTTGCAAAAAGGCGTGCTTCCAACGTCTGTTGCAGCAACAGAAATAAACGGCAATACACGCAGTGGTCATATACATTTCCCAGGTGTACGTGAGTACACACTTCAAGGGGAAGTACACGACGAAAAGGCGTGGTATAGCATGCAAGGCGTAGCGGGCCACGCCGGATTATTCTCTACTATAGACGATGTGGGTGTGCTTTTACAGTTGCTCCTCAACCAAGGTGGATATGCCAATGTTACACTGTTCGATGAACAAACCCTGTCGCTGTTCACCGCGCCATCGTCCCTTGACCCCGGCTTTGGACTGGGTTGGCGACGAGCAGCCGATGGCCGCAATCGCTGGCACTTTGGCCCATACGCCAGCAGCCAGGCATATGGTCACACCGGATGGACAGGCACGGTTACGGTGATCGACCCTTTGCAGAACCTGGGTATCGTGTTGTTAACCAATGCCAGGCATACCCCCGTGAACGAAGATGATTCCGGACAGTTGCATTTTGCAGGCTCAGAGTTTGAAACGGGCAAATACGGCAGTGTTATTACCCGGGTATACGAAGCAATACTAGAGAAATAAGCCCGCCGTCACACAACGATGGCAAAGATTAGGGGAATTATCGCAAAGTAGAAACATTTATTCCTTTAACCCGCTATTTTCGGTTAAGGTAATATCAAAATGGCCACTTAGTACCGCTATCGGTGTCATTAGTGGCTCATTTTACGTTCAAAATATAATAAAAAACTGCCGCATTGCTGCGTGTTCTCCAAACAACACAATGTCAGTAAAGACAACAAAAGCAGGAAACAGTGTTCATGGAATGGGTCTCCATTATTCCCCCATTAGTCGCCATTTTTGTGGTGTTCTGGAAAAAAGAAGTCATTATGGCTTTGTTGCTGGCCGTATTGTCAGCCGAAGCCCTAATCTTGTTAAACAGCATTTCCGACAGTGTATTGCTGGCACCAATCAATGCTATTGAGCGCACCATTAGTGTTGCTTCCAGCCCGGGCAATACCCGTATATTGATATTCTCTGTACTGGTAGGAGCTTTGCTAGCTTATATCCGAGACTCTGGTGGTGTAACCGCTACCGTAAACTGGTTAGTAGGCAAGGGCGTAGCCAAAAATAAAAAACAGGTGGGAAGTCTCACCATGCTCACGGGTATTGCCGTTTTTATTGAATCTAACCTAAGCGTGCTCACTGCGGGTATTTTTGCCCGTGGATTGTTCGATAAATTCAAAATGAGTCGGGCAAGGCTGGCCTATCTCATAGACAGCACCAGCGCCCCAGTGTGCATTCTTATTTTGTTAAATGGCTGGGGCGCTTTTGTTTTAAGCCTTCTCGATGGCTATGCTCTACCCGCTTCATCCGCGAGTATATTGTGGGGGTCGGTACCCTTGAATTTTTATGCCCTTATTACACTGGCGATAGTCGTTTATACTATCGCTGCGGACAAAGTACACGGCCCGATGGCAAAAGAAGAAGAAGCCATGAGCCAGGTAGACACTCAACTATCCTCCGAGCCCCCCACAAAAGCCCGCTTTATGATTGTGCCTTTGCTGGTCATGGTTGTCAGTATGGTAGGGTTTATGTTGTGGACAGGCAACGGCGTATTAGCCGACGGCAGCGGCAGTAAATCCGTGCTCTACGCTACTATTCTGGCCACAGCTACGGCGTATTTCCTGTTGATTGGTCACAAGCGTTTTACCCACCACAAAGCCGTGGAAATCGGTTTCAAAGGCATGGGGGAACTCTTGCCTCTCGTTACCATAGTATTGATGTCACTGACCTTAGGTGCCAGTCTGAAGGTCTTGGGAACCGGAGAATTCGTAGCCGGATTAGTTGGTGAGTACTTACCATTATTTCTTATTGTTCCCATGCTTTTCGTCGCTGGCGCCGTGATGTCATTTACCACGGGAACCAGTTGGGGAACCTTCGCCATTTTAATTCCCATTGGCGTTCCCCTCATTCAGTCTTTGGGACTGCCTCCCTCCTTGGTAGTGGCAGCCATTTTAGGGGGCGGAGTGTTCGGCGATCACTGCTCTCCCATTTCCGATACCTCTGCCGTATCATCCATCGCGGCTGGATGTGATTTACTTACTCATATTCGCACTCAGCTGCCCTACGCACTCACCGCTGGTGGTTTGACGCTCATTGCTTATGTCATTGCCAGTATCATTATGATTGGATAACACTATGAGAATATTGTTTTTATCGCTTTTTCTCTGTGTCGCTGCAGGTTGCTCCGGCGACAAAACGCTCCCTGTAGACACACAAAAAGTCGCTAAAATAGCGCAGCAAGCGGTAGCGATGCCCGACGAGTTCGCTGCTGATGCCGCTATGGCTGTACTCAACGATGGCGGGACCGCAGTGGACGCTGCCATTACTGCACAATTTGTACTGGCTGTAACATTTCCTGAAGCCGGCAACATCGGCGGAGGGGGCTTCATGACCATCTACCAGAACAGCGAAGCGGCTTTTTTGGATTATCGTGAGATGGCACCCGCTGCCGCCCATCGCGATATGTACTTAGATGAAAATGGCGATGTGAAAAAATACGAATCGCTGTTTGGTGCAAAGGCGTCCGGCATTCCGGGCTCGGTAGCGGGTATGTGGGCGGCACATCAACGCTTTGGCAAATTGCCCTGGAAGCGACTGGTTCAACCTGCTGTAGACCTGGCCCAAAACGGTTTCCCGGTCCCTGAGAAACTGGCTGATCGCGTTACCAGATACATGGCCAGAATGGAAGAAGCAGGAATAGAAAGCAATTTTGGCAACTATTTTGGTGAAGCCAGACAAGCCGGTGTCATATTTAAACAACCCGAACTTGCAGCGGCAATGACAAGAATTCGCGACCAAGGTCAGGATGGTTTTTACAAAGGAGAAACCGCAAAAATTATCGCCGACTTTATGGCTGCCAATGGCGGACTGGTAACACAAAGTGATTTACAGGCCTATGAAGCCAAGTGGCGCGCGCCGATTGTTTATCCATGGCAAGACTACAAGCTCCTTACCGCTCCGCCTCCTAGCTCTGGTGGTGTAGCAGTTGCTCAATGGATCAGTATGCTCAACGAAGTGCTGGAAACTCAGCAATTGCCGGCTCACGACAGCCGTAACTATGTTCACCTGATGTCGGAAATAGGTAAGCGTGTTTTTGCGGATAGGGCGGAATACTTAGGTGATCCCGATTTTATCGACGTACCGGTAAAAGCCTTGCTCGATGAAAATTACATAGCCAAGCGTGCTGGTGAAGTCGATGTCAATGCTATTTCAGTAACTGAAGACGTCAAACCCGGCTTGTACGAAAGTCCGGATACAACCCATTTCTCTGTCATGGACAAATGGGGTAACGCAGTAGCCAATACCACCACGATTAATCTTTCTTTTGGCAGTGGTGTGATAGTTGAAGGTGCGGGTTTTATTCTCAACGATGAAATGGACGATTTTAGCGCCAAAGCCGGCGTACCAAACTTTTTCGGCGCCATAGGTGGCACTGCAAACGAAATTCAGCCCGGTAAACGCATGTTGTCGTCAATGACGCCAACTATCGTGCTCAAGGGTGACAATGTGACACTGGTAACCGGTTCTCCCGGCGGCACGACCATTATCTCTTCAGTAGCTCAATCTATTCTCAATGCGTTGTTTTTTGATATGGATGCAGAAGCCTCGGCAAACAGCCCCCGCTTTCATCATCAACTGTGGCCAAAAGATACCATTGCCTATCACAGTGGTCTCTCTGCAGACGTAGTGGCTGAGTTAGCCGCCATGGGATACACCATGAAAGAAAGTAATTTTGGTGATGTCCACTTGATCAAACGAACTGCCAACGGGCTCGAAGCGGCATCAGAAGCCCGTGGAAGGGGTAAAGCCGCTGTTGAAGAAACATCCTTGTAACTATCACAATGAGCTGGCAGCAGACGGCTAAACTGCGAACAGCTGGCTCATTGATTTGAACGCTTTAAATTCCAACGCGTTACCTGCAGGATCTAAAAAGAACAAGGTGGCCTGTTCTCCGGGCTCTCCTTTAAAGCGAATATAAGGTGCGATCACAAACTCAGTACCTGCCTCTTGCAGCCTATCGGCTAAGGCTTGCCATTCGTTCATCGACAACACGACGCCAAAATGAGGGACAGGTACGGCATGATTGTCAACACCGTTGTGCTGTGGTGCCGCTGGCATGGTATCGACACAGTGTGTGACCAACTGATGACCAAAAAAATTCCAATCTATCCAGCGGGTGTCGCTTCTTCCTTTTTCACATCCCATCACTGTGCCATAAAATGCTTCTGCTGCGTCGAGATTGTCAACGGGTATTGCTAAATGAAAGGGTTGGGGCATAACGTACTCCTTGATGCCTGTTTTTTATAAGAGTTTTTTTAGTAACCAGAGTTTCCAACGTGAGTAAGGGGCATACCTCGCTTTCACATCAAACTTGGATGACTTCACCATCACTGCCTTGAGATGGCTGAAGGTGTCGAAACCAAACTTGCCGTGATATCGCCCCATGCCACTGTTTCCCACCCCGCCAAAAGGCAGCGCCGGGTTTGTCATGAACATCATGGTATCGTTCACGCACACACTCCCGGCACTGGTTTTCGATAGCAAACGGTCACGAAAACCGTGATCTTCACTAAAGACATATAAAGCCAACGGCTTCTCCCTGTGGCGAATAAAAGCCACACTGTCTTCAATATTCTCAAGTACGATAATTGGCAATATTGGGCCAAAAATCTCTTCCTGCATCAAAGGGCTATTGAGATCAGGATTAAGTACAATGGTGGGAGCCAGTTTGCGCTGTTCTGGTAATCGCTCTCCACCAAACACTACATTTTGCTCATGCAGAAGCTCACACAACCTGTTGTAATGCCGTTGATGAATAATTTGCCCGTAGTCTTTACTCGCGACAGGCGCATTGCCGTACTGACGATAAATTTCCGCCTTTAGTGCCTCAATGACTGCCGTCACCTGATGTTTGTCTACCAACACGTAATCCGGCGCAATACAGGTTTGACCACAATTCATCCATTTGCCCCACACTAACCGCCTAGCAGTGACGGTTAAGTTACAGGAGCGGTCGATAACACAGGGGCTTTTGCCACCCAACTCCAGTGTAACCGGTGTTAAGTGCTGTGCCGCGGCCTGCATAACGATTTTACCAACTTGTGCGCCGCCGGTATAAAACACGTGATCCCAGGCAAGAGAAAGCAGCCCTTGTGTCTCTCTTTTTCCCCCTTCTACCACTGCGACTGTGTCTTGCTCCAGATACTGTGGAATAAGACGAGCCACAAGAGAGGAACACGCAGGAGCTAGCTCGCTTGGCTTTAGAACAGCACAATTTCCGGCAGCAATCGCGGCCACTAGGGGCGCAAGCAACAATTGCACAGGATAATTCCAGGCGCCAATAATCAACACCACGCCCAACGGTTCGGGTTGTAAATAGCTACGCCCTGGTTGCGCAGCCAGGGGGGTAGAAACGTGACGCAGATCAGCCCAGCTATCTAATTGTTTTACCGTGTGGCGAATATCCGAAAGCAAATAGCCTATCTCTGCTGTCCAGGATTCCGTTTCCCCTTTACCCAAATCCCGATACAACGCCTCTTTTATCTCTTGTTGATGCTCGGTTAACAAGCTCACCAGGCTTTGAAGTTGCTTCTTCCGCCATTGAATACAGCGGGTCTTATCAGTATTAAAACCGGACTTGAGTAGCGAAAACAGCGATGAATAATCTGGTTCGTTTTCTGCGTTTGTTTGAATAGTGTCTGACACTAAATGCATAAAACAACACTCCTTACGAAGACAGCTCCACTGTACTGCAATTGTGCAATCAGTTGCCAACTATTTTGACGAATAGCAGACACAAAAAAGCCTGCTCAAGGCAGGCTTTTTAAATCAATGTTCGCTTATGCGTCGTATGGATGACGCAGTACGATAGTTTCATTTCTGTCAGGCCCTGTAGACACGATATCGACTGGCACTCCAGTAATTGTTTCCAGGCGAGCGATGTAGTTCTTCGCTTCTTGTGGCAGCTTATCGAATTCGGTCACACCAAATGTGCTGTCTTTCCAGCCAGGCATTTCTTCGTATACCGGTGTCACCAGGTCGTAACCATCTGCCGCCATTGGCGGTACATCCTTAACATTGCCTTCGGCATCTTTATAGCCTACACAAATTTGTAACGTATCCAATCCGTCCAGAACATCCAGTTTTGTTAAGCAGAAACCGGTAATCGAGTTAATTTGTACCGCGCGCTTCATCGCGACCGCATCAAACCAACCGGTACGACGCTTGCGGCCGGTTGTGGCACCAAACTCGTGGCCTTTCACACCCAGGTGTTCACCCACATCGCAATCCAATTCTGTCGGGAACGGACCTGAACCCACGCGGGTAGTGTATGCTTTCACGATACCGAGTACGTAATCGAGGTTCAGCGGACCAAACCCAGCACCGGTGGCAACACCGCCAACGGTGGTATTTGAAGACGTCACGTAAGGGTAAGTACCGTGATCGATGTCGAGCAACGTACCCTGCGCACCTTCAAACATAATGGGTAAACCGGCCTTGTGGGCTTTATCCAGCTCATCGGTTACATCAACAACCATGGCTTTTAATATGTCCGCCACGCTTAGCGCCTGCTTCAGCGTTTCGTCGAAGTCAACGGCTGGTGCTTTGTAGTACTGGGTTAAAGTGAAATTATGTATGTCGAGAACTTCTTTCAACTTGGCCGCGAAATCTTCCGGATTAAACAAGTCTCCTACCCGTAAACCACGGCGGGATACTTTGTCTTCGTATGCTGGCCCGATGCCACGACCAGTAGTACCGATAGCTTTGCTGCCACGGGCTTTTTCGCGAGCGACATCCAACGCGATGTGGAAAGGCAAAATAAGCGGGCAGGCTTCACTGATTTTTAATCGCTCCCTAACAGGTACCCCACGCTCTTCCAGCATGGAGATTTCTTTCATCAGTGCCTCCGGGCTCAGTACTACGCCGTTACCAATAATACAGGTAACATTATCGCGTAAAATGCCGGATGGAATTAAGTGAAGAACGGTTTTCTCACCGTCAATTACCAGTGTGTGACCGGCATTGTGACCGCCCTGATAGCGAACCACGTATTTAGCGCGATCTGTTAACAGGTCTACGACCTTTCCTTTACCTTCGTCACCCCATTGAGTGCCGAGTACCACAACGTTCTTTGCCATGAATCTAGTGCGTAAAAAAATTAGGTGAGGATTCTAACAAAAATACTGACCCATGATCATCTGTTTTATGCGCAAAAAAACCACAATGCGTCAGACTATGTGCAATTCTCACTATTTTAATTGCCTGACTGACGGAACAGGCTCACACGTCCTACCACAACAAATACGTCTTTGCGTTTCCAGAACTGATATGTTGGTTGCCGTCTAATCGACAGTAAACGCGAAGGGCAACTGCACGCACCCGGAATCGCAAACTGATTTGACCAGTGAATTTGTAATAACAATCGCTAAAAAATCTGCTATATCAATACAGTAAGTAATATAAAAGGGATTGTGAATGAGGTTTCCTTTACAGGGCCATTACGCACTTGATGTATCAGGCAATGTGCTGGAAGTATATGCGACGGGGGCTTGGAATAAAGCAACTGCTGAGGCACTTGCCGAGGACATGCACCGAATAACAGAACCTTTGTCTGGAACCCCCTGGGCGGTGCTAATGGACGGAAGACGATGGGTGTTGTCCACACCGGAATGTCAGAACGTACTTACCGTTGCTATTAAGAAAAGCATTGCAAAAGGGTTAGTTCGTTCGGCTTACGTACTCGACTCAGGTATGGTTAAAAGAGCCCAGTTAGAAAGGACACATCCCCACTTGCGGGAAGACATCTCAAACCACAACTACGACAGGGCGTATTTTACCCGATATTTTGAAGCACTGTGCTGGTTGGAAAGAGATGGCTTCACACCTTACCAGCACAAATAGTCACTGCCTTTGGGCATTGTCAGCAAATCAGTAGCAAGCAAAACAGCCACCAGCGCTAACACACACGGCAAGAGCATCCTCTTGTTTAATACAACAAACTGTATACCTTTCGGCGGTATTCCGACTTCAGAGGGTCTCCGTCTGGCAATGCGTTAATCATATCCAGCATTAACTTCTTCGCTTCACCAAAATTCAGATCTTTACTCAGCACGCTGAATAACAATGCCAATGCATCTGCAGACTTATGTGCCTGTTGTAACTGTACGGCAAGGTCCACTTTGAGCTGCAAGTTATCGGGCTGGGCCTCAACGTCTTTCGTCAACTGTTGAATTTCCGGTGAATCGGCAGCTTGCTCTGCAAGCTCTATTTTACCTGACAGAGTCTGATAACGACTATCCTGATCAACGAGCTTGATCTCTGAAAGCAGCGTTTTTGCCATCTCAATCGCGCCAGTTTCAACCAAACAATCGATATACATATAACGCGCGTTGACGTTTTCCTGATTTAGTTCAAAGGCTTGCTTTGCATGGGGAAATGCTGCCGCGTAATCGCCTTCGTAAATCGCTTCACCAGCCTTTGCCAACAAGGCGTCTTCTGGTTTAGGCAAATATTTTTCTAACATTTCTCTGATTTGCGCTTCTGGCTGTACTCCGGCAAATCCATCAACTGGCTGGCCATCCTTCACAACCATCACGGTGGGCAAGTTGCGGATACCGAACTGAGCGGCTACTTCCTGCTGCGCGTCACAATCAACCCGCGCAAGAAGTAAACTGTCACCATACTCAGCTGCAATTTTTTCCAATAATGGAGAAACATCTTTACTTTGTTCGCTCCATTCGGCCCAGAAATCCACCAGCACCACTTTTTCCTGGGAGTCGTTCAATATCACTTGCTGAAAATTTTCCGGGGTGATGTCAACGGTCTGGTTTGCTACTAAATTATCCATGAATGTCGCCTTTAAACTGTTTGCCCAATGATATGGGTATCCCAAAATAAATCTCAAGTACGCGAAAAGCAGTAGACACAATATAACGCGCAATACATATACTGAAATCGCGCCTTGAATTCCACTGACAGTTTGACAAAAGCAGGATACACTAAACAAACACCGTATTAATGGGCATCTTCCACTAACATGCTTCCTGCCTTAAAAATTCTTATCATCGAAGATTCAACTGCGCTTCTTGAACAACTAACTGACAGTATTCAAAATACAATTGCGTTATTTGATCGACCTGACATTGATATATCAATAGTCGAGGCAGCTTCAGTGGAAAAGGCGCTGCAAGTGGTGCATTGCGATGGAGATATACAAGCAGTGGTCTTCAGTTGGGACACTGATGTCAAGCAATGCGAAATAGACGCTGACAACCCCGGCAAACAACGGGTAGAAAATAACGCCATTGTTATTGAAGCGATTAAAGCGATTCGTCCGGAACTGCCGGTTTATGTACTCGGAGACGCCATCAAAGGCCTTGATATAGTTAACCAGTCAAACGGCATGGAGTCGTTTTTCTATCGCAATGACATCATCTCTGACCCCGAATCCATTCTCGGGTATATCATTAACGATTTCGATGATCGCAATGAAACGCCGTTCTGGACTGCTTATAAAGAGTATGTACTCGAAGCCAATGACTCCTGGCATACGCCCGGCCACAGTGGTGGTGCCAGCTTTCGAAACTCACCATATATAAGCGATTTCTATCGTTTCTTTGGGCGCAATGTTTTTGTCAGTGATTTGTCGGTGAGCGTAGATTCCTTAGGCTCATTGTCTGATGGCACCCATGCAATTGGCCGGGCGCAAGCGGCATTGGCAAATACCTTTGAAGTTAAACAATCTTACTTCGTCACAAACGGCTCTTCAACATCGAACAAAATCATATTGCAAACCTTACTTCGCGAAGGGGATAAAGTGATTGCCGATCGCAATTGTCACAAATCGGTACATTACGGCATTGTGCAAGCCCGGGCCATGCCAGTTTACCTCGACAGTGTGTTTAACCCGGACTACGGCATTTTTTCTCCGCCCAGACTGTCTCAACTACGGGAACTCATTGAAAGTAACCCGGACGCCAAGCTGATAGTGTTAACCGGGTGTACCTATGACGGGCTGCTCACCGACTTACAACAGGTGGTGAGCCTTGGACATGCACACGGCATGAAAGTCTTCATTGATGAAGCATGGTTTGCCTATTCCTTATTTCACCCTTACTTCAGGCACTATTCTGCCATTAACTCCGGCGCCGATTACATCACTCACTCGGCTCACAAAGTTGTATCTGCATTTTCTCAAGCCTCGTTCATTCATGTCAACGACCCGGATTTCGACAAGGATTTCTTTAAAGAAGTGTACAGTATTCACACCAGTACATCGCCAAAGTATCAGTTGATTGCATCATTGGATGTATGTCGACAGCAGTTGGAAATGGAAGGGTATAAAATACTCAATGAGTTGCTGAGTAACGTGGCAGAATTCAAAGAACAGGTAAGCCGCTTCTCAAAAATCCGTATTCTGGAAAGCGCAGATTTTAAAAAAATCTTCCCTCACTTTAGCGAAGATAATATCGGCCACGACCCCCTTAAAATTTTGATTGACGTGTCGGAGTTGTCCTATTCGAATCAGGAAATTCACCGTTTTCTTATGGATGAGGTTGGCTTGGAAATTGAGAAATTTACTCACAGCACTATTCTGGTTCTGCTTACCCTTGGCGGTATGCGCTCTAAAATTGTCAGATTATACAATGCTCTGAAAAAACTCGATCAAGGCAAAGCGTCCCTTACAAAAAGTAAGTCTCGACCTTCTCTCCCTGCCATCATCCCACCCATAAGCCTGGAAATGTTGCCGTCTTCGGCCTTTTTTGGTGAACGCGAAGCGGTTCCGTGGCAGGAGAGTCAAGGTTGTATCGCGGCCGGATTAGTAACGCCTTATCCGCCGGGTATTCCGCTCATCATTCCTGGGCAGCGCATTGAAGAAGACCACATTAATTACATGCGCTCATTATCGAATCAAAAGTTAACCATCCAGGGCTTGTATGACGGGGAACTTTACGTGGTCAAGCAACGCCCATAACTGACAGGCAAGAAACCGGTCTTGTAGCACTGACCGGCTTCTTATGCGGGTGCTCAATCTTCCCCTGGCATCACTTTTAGCAATTTGCCTTCTGGCGTATCAGTAAGCAGATAAAGATAGCCATCGGGCCCTTCAACCACATCGCGGATCCGCTCTTTTCTGTCTTGCAAATACACCTCCTGTTGGCCTGGCTTTCCCTCATTCATCCCGATGCGACGTAAGTGGGTAAATTTCAGTGAACCTACGAGTAAATCCCCACGCCAGTCAGGAAATTTATCGCCCTGATAAAATACCATACCACTTGGCGCTATAGATGGATCCCAGTACAACACAGGTTGCTCCATACCTGGCATCTCTGTTTTATCAGAGATGATGTCCCCACTGTAATCAATACCATAGGTGATCACCGGCCAGCCATAATTCTTGCCTTTTTTGATCAAATTGACTTCGTCACCACCTTTCGGCCCATGTTCCATTGCCCACACCGCACCGGTCTCAGGATGAATGGTCAACCCCTGTACATTGCGGTGTCCGTAAGAATAAATCTCCGGCGCTTTACCGTCGACAAAGGGGTTATCGTCAGGAATCGATCCATCTGGGCGAATGCGCACAATTTTGCCCAAATGATTGTCGGTATTTTGCGCTTCCTGCATAAGCTTATAGCGTTCACCCAGTGTAATAAACAAATCGCCGTTACCATCAAACGCCACTCGACAACCAAAGTGAAAACCATTGTCTACCCTGGGCGATGCCGTAAACAGTGTTTCGACATCTTCTAGCCGATCTCCTTGAATGCGGGCGCGACTAACCGCACTGGTACTGCCATCTTCACCGGGCTGACTGTAACAAAAGTAAATAGTTTGGTTGTCTCGGAAATGTGGGTCGACGGCTATCCCCAACATGCCACCTTGATTCACCGCAGCCACAGCTGGCACGTTTTTAAGCGGTGCACCCAGCCCTGTATCGTGACGAAAAAGCCTAATATTTCCCGGCCTTTCAGTAAGAACAATGTCTCCCCCAGGCAAAAATGCCAAACCCCAAGGGTGAGAGAGTGCATCGGTCAGTGTTTCCACTTTCACCGTATGCGCCCATGCCGATGTGAAAAAAGCAGTGCCCAACGAGGCAGCCAGACACCACTTTCTAAGTTGTGAAGTGATCATGTGATCACTAGTTTGGCAAAGTCGCGCGAAGCATCCACGCAGTTTTTTCGTGAACCCGCATACGATCAGACACCAACGCAGCAGAAGACTCGTCGTCGGCATCCTGCGCCAACTTGAGCGCTTCCCGGGACGTTTTCACCACAGCTTCATGACCTAGGGTTAACAGACGCACCATTTCACTCGCTTCCGGTACACCTTCAACTTCTTTAATTGAGCTTAACTCAACGAATGACTTATACGTTCCTGGTGCTGCTACACCTAATGTGCGGATGCGTTCCGCAATTTCATCCACGGCTTCTGCAAGTTCGGTGTAATGCTCTTCAAACATCAAATGCAGTTCACGGAATTGCGGGCCTGTGACGTTCCAGTGAAAATTATGGGTTTGCAGGTACAATGTGTACGAGTCGGCCAGTAAGCGTTTTAAACCTTCCGCAACTGCAGTGCGGTCTGTTTCTGAAATACCGATGTCTATCTTACTCATCTTACTCTCCTGATAGCAATTACCAATTAATAAGAAAATTTCAAATCTATAATTATGATACTAGCATGCTTTAATTTTGGATTACACTTATTCAGAATAATATTCGTACTAGTGGTGATGATGCGCAGGCATATCCCTATCTTCAGCCGGTTTTACGGGGACATTTACAGAAGAGCTTTGCCCGTTAGAAAACTGTAAATACAAAGGTACTGTTTGCCCTTCCGTTAGCCCTACCTTCAGCCCCACAAGCATGATGTGCGCAGCTCCCGGCTCTAACACAACTGATCCCTGCGCAGGGATCACGAGGCCTTTTTTCATCTCGCGCATTTTCATCATACCTTCAGACATAAGTGTAGTGTGAATCTGAGCAGCTCTTGCTATGCTCGCCTCAGTAGCTACAGACTCAAGCACCAGCTCGCTGTTTGACTTGTTACTAAGCGTTAAATAAACAGCACCAGAGTTTGCCATTGGAAATGTTGCCCTGGCCCACGCATCTGTGATGCTAATTTGCGCGAAACTCATTGTCGAAAAAAAAAGGAAAAACAATGCCGTTAAACCGGCCACACCTCGTACATTCATCATCTGCCACTCCGTGTCTGCGTTATTGCCATACTATCCCTAAGCAGACACAGAATGAAGTAATTTGCGCTGAAATAACCTTACCAAAGGTGATGTAAAACAAGGAAAGCTGATAAAATTGCGCCAAAAGATGACATTGGAGAGATAAGGATGGGAAAGTGAGAAAAATGGTGCCGACTGCCGGAATCGAACTGGCGACCTACTGATTACAAGTCAGTTGCTCTACCAACTGAGCTAAGTCGGCACACTTTCACACTTTTTGCTGCGAACAGCGGATGCGTATTGTAGCTATGAATTCCGCTGTGTCAAGGCTCTATGTGTTTTAGTTTTCTCGCTTCTCTGCCTAACGTTGGGAAAAACTCGGAAGGCACAAATTGTCCCAGCGCTTCCAGTTTCTCACCCAGCTCGCGATAGCTTGCTGCAGTAACGTTAATATGACCCATTTTTCTCTTTTCCCGCACTGTTTTGCCATACCAATGCAAATGGCAACCGGGTATTTTAAGCAAATCACGGGAAAAGCTGCTACAACCGATAATATTAACCATAGCACTCGGCCCTCGGGCAGCGGTATTTCCCAGCGGCAAGCCCACAACGGCGCGCAAGTGATTCTCAAACTGACTGGTATCACTACCACTCATTGACCAGTGACCGGAATTGTGAACGCGTGGGGCCAGTTCATTCACCAACAAACCGTTACCACACTGAAACATTTCTACGGCCAGCACACCGACATAGTTCATGCCGTCGGCGAGGTTGCGAAAGATGTCTTCTGCCTTGCTCTGCAAATCATCACTCACATTTGGCGCCGGCGCCACGGATACGTGGAGCTGCCCTTGGTGATGCAGGTTTTCAGCCAGAGGATACACTTTAATATCGCCTGATTTATCGCGTACACCCACCAAGGAAAGTTCGCGGTCAAAATTAACCATTTGCTCTACAACCAGCGGTACTGTAGTGAGGTTGAGATTACCCAGCGCTTGTTTTAGCTCTGGTAACTGCTCTTCACTGGTTAAACGCCACTGCCCATAGCCATCGTAACCGTCGCGACTGGCCTTAATAATGAGTTTATCCCCTAGGGCTGATATACAATCTTCCAACTCATCAATGTAAGTCACGACCTTATGAGCGGCATTCGGCACATTTAGTGCGTCTAACAAGCGTTTTTCCCTGACGCGGTCAGCGCCCACCAACACAGCATCGATGGAGGGGTATAATTTTTCTGACTTACTGGCTTCTTCCAGTAAGCGCTCCGGTACGTGCTCAAACTCAACAGTCAGCGCATCTGAAGATTCAATAGCCTGAGCCAGGGTAATGTCCAGCGGACGCTTGCTGACGGGGTGTACAACGGTGTCATTGCTGACCTCCACTGCATGCACTTCAATACCCAGGGGACAACCCGCCAGGTACATCATTTGCGCGAGTTGCCCCGCCCCGTACACCAAAACTCTCATTCATCTAACTCCAATTCACCACTGCTCAACACGGTATCGGTTTGCGACTGCCTGAAAGCAATGACTTTATCACGCACATTACCGTCATTCAGTGCCACAACCTGTGCGGCAAGTAATCCGGCATTGGCGGCACCGGCATCACCGATCGCAAGAGTACCTACAGCAACACCTTTGGGCATTTGCACGATGGACAACAGAGAATCTATACCGTTTAGCGCCTTAGATTTTACAGGGCAACCAAATACCGGCAGATGCGTATGCGCGGCGATCATGCCTGGCAGGTGTGCAGCACCACCAGCGCCGGCAATAATACAACTAAACCCCTCTTTGTGCGCAGATTCAGCAAACTCCACCAGCAAATTTGGTGTTCTATGAGCAGACACCACGCTTGCCTCATAGTCAACGCCAAGGTTTGTTAGCATTTTTGCAGCGTTCTGCATGGTGGGCCAGTCAGAGGTTGACCCCATAACAATAGCAACTTTGGCCATCGTGTGACTCCCGTCATCAAATTAATAGCTTGTGGGCCTGCGAATGTTTGATATTTATGCAACAAGCCAAAGAGCGGGAGATTTTAGCATAAATTCTGATAATACCCATATACCGTACGACAGCCATGCGCGTATAAATCTATCTTTTTAACTTTTTTACTATAATCTATAAGGGAAACGGCACAAAACACATCTGACAGATAGGATTTATATGCAGTCTCTCACATTTCGACTCTTGGAAGTGTTTCAAAGTATTGTTGACAATGGTTCCGTTACCGCCGCGTCCGCTGCCCTTTCATTGTCACAGCCGACAGTATCTTTACAATTAAAGAAGCTCACAGGCATTATCGGCATGCCATTATTCGAACAAACTTACGGACAGTTAAAGATGACTGAGGCGGGTGAAGCTGTGTATCAGTGTGCCCAAGAAGTGCTCGGTTCTCAGTCCCGACTTGAAAGTCAGGTTCGCGCTTTGCAGGGTGTTGAAATAGGCACGTTAAAGCTGTCGGTAGTCACCACTGCCAAGTACATCATTCCGCCAATCCTCAGCCCTTTCTGTCAACAGCATCCCAATATTGATGTACGTTTCACAGTGGGTAACCGGGCAGATATCATTGAACGCCTCCGACACAACCGTGACGACATTTATATTTTCACTCAACCACCTGCAGACAGTACCTTAGAATGTACGCCGTTTTTGCAAAACAAACTGGTCGTGATCGCCCCACCCAATTATGACGGCCCTGATCACTGTGATTTACAGACACTCAGCAAGCAAAAATTTTTACTCCGGGAGTTTGGCAGTGGCACCCGCCGGACTATTCAGGACTACTGTGATGAGCACGGTATCGTGTTTGAGAATCCCATGTTAATAGAGAGCAATGAGGCTATTCGCCTTGCCGTGACATCAGGTCTGGGTTTGGCTATCATTTCTGAGCACACACTGGAACAAACCCACAGAGAAAGTGTAAAAATACTTACGGTAAAAGATTTTCCGCTGGTGAACCACTGGCAGGCTGTCACCGTAAAACACCGACAGATAAGTCTTGCCGCCCAAGCATTTAAGCGGGCGCTATTGAGCGCGGAGTAGTTACATGGCTAAAAGAGATGTTGAACAGGTACTAGATGATATTGTCTCTGACGTTCACAATTTTCTGAACCGCGATTCTTCGGCCGGAATCGTGCTGATGGCAGCTACCGTCCTGGCATTGATCGTAGCCAACACGCCACTCAATTATTATTACAACCAACTTATCGACATGTATGTCACCATTGCGGCTGGTAGTTTTGCCATAGACAAACCTTTGTTGTTGTGGATCAACGATGGGTTGATGGCTGTGTTTTTCTTTCACGTCGGCCTGGAACTAAAACGAGAGGTTGCCGAAGGCGAACTTTCCAACCCTAAGGACATTGTCTTGCCCGCGGCAGGTGCCATTGGCGGCATGATTGCACCAGTAACCATATATTTGTGGTGCACCTGGGGAGCCGAAAATGCCATGTCGGGCTGGGCGATTCCGGCAGCAACGGACATAGCTTTTGCATTGGGCATCATGGCTCTGCTGGGTAGTCGCGTGCCTGCCAGTCTAAAGATTTTTTTAGTTACCCTCGCAATTATTGATGACATTGGCGCCATCATTATCATTGCCGTTTTCTACACCGAAAACATCACACTAACCGCCCTCATTGTTGCCGCCGTGTGCCTGCCGGTGCTGTATATGATGAATCGAAAAAACGTGGTTGATATTCCAGCTTATATAATGGTGGGCATTATTTTGTGGGTTGCTATGCTAAAGTCTGGTGTTCATGCCACTCTAGCCGGCGTAGTACTGGCCGCGTTTATTCCCATGCGTGATAACAAAGACCCGGGTTATTCTCCCGTAACCCGGCTGGAACACAGCCTGAACAGCACAGTAAGCTTCGCTATCTTACCAATTTTCGCCTTTGCCAATGCCGGTATTGATTTTAGCCAAATTCGCCCGGAAGGTATTTTTCACCCTGTCACCTTTGGTATTTTTCTGGGTTTGGTGGTAGGAAAGCAGCTTGGCGTTTTTGCGTTCAGTTGGATGGCAGTCAAGCTAAAGCTGGCGACATTACCTGATGATTTGTCGTTCAAACACATATACGGTTGTGCGCTGCTATGTGGCGTAGGCTTTACCATGAGTTTATTCATAGGTTCGTTAGCATTTGAAGGCACCGGGGTTAACCGAGTATTTGACGAACGAGTAGGTATACTCTCAGGTTCGGTGGTGGCCGCCCTCCTCGGTTACCTTGTGTTGTACGTAGTGGGAAAACCGACTCAATCGGCGGATGCAACGGATGTGGATACACCACTTGAGCCATAGTGGCGTTGGTAAACTTCCGACAATTTGGCAAACAGCGCTTGCCGCCTGACGGGCTTACTTAAATACCCGTTCATACCCGCGTCCAAGCAACGAACCTGGTCTTCACTAAATGCGTTCGCTGTGAGCGCCACGATGGGGATATGGCGTTTTTCACCCACCAGAGCACGGATTTCCCGGGTCGCCTCGAAGCCATCCATCACTGGCATCTGACAATCCATTAATACGATGTGAAAGTTAAACTGATGTATTGCGTTTAACGCGTCTTTCCCATGTCCGACTCTGATGCATTTCACCTTTTGCGCTTTTAACATATCGAGCACTATGTGAGCGTTAATATCATTGTCTTCCACTACCAGTACTTTGAGGTTGTCCGGAAGAGTTACCGGGGCATTTTCGAAACTTTGTACTTGGCGGGTTGCTGGCTTAAATGGCAAGGTAACAATGAAAGTGGTGCCCTCTCCCACTTTCGAATCCACCTGTATTTTCCCCCCCATTAATTCAACTAGCCGTTGCGTAATTGCCAACCCAAGACCAGTACCGCCGTATACCCGGGTGGTGGATGTATCAGCCTGGGCAAACTGCTCAAAAATACCTTGCAGCTTATCGTCCGGGATCCCGACACCGGTATCTTGCACCGTTAGCGTTGCCCATTGTTCCTCATAACCCAAAGACACTGTAATTTCACCGTCTTGCGTGAACTTAACGGCATTGCTAAGGAGGTTATTAATAATTTGCGACAATTTACCCATGTCACCAAGCACGGCATTGGGCAAGTCATTCAAATACGTTAACGAACAGGTGACGCCTTTATTAATCGCCGAGTCCTGATGCAGGTAAAAGGATGCTTCGATCACGTCTTGCAGGGAGAAAGACGTACTGTCGAGTTGCATTTTACCCGCTTCAATTTTAGACCAGTCCAAAATACTGTCCAGAATCATCAGCAAATTCGCGGCCGACTGAGAAATCATCGTGATCCTGCGCGTGATGAGTGGTGGAATATCATCGTCTAACAAATTCTCACAGGAACCGATAATCCCATTCATCGGCGTTCGAATTTCATGAGACATATTGGCAAGAAATTGTGACTTGGCAATATTAGCGGCTTCCGCCTCACGAAGAGCCAACTCAAGAGATTGGGTTTTTTCTTCAATACGAGACTCGAGCGTCTGATTAAAAGAATTGAGTTGGGCATTTAACTTTTGTTGATCCAGGTGGGCAGAATCGAGTTCATTAAACGCTTGTATAAGGCGCATCTGTAACGACGAAAATGCCTTTTCAAGTGCTTGAACTTCAGCAATAGGCTGGAGTGGATCGGATTTTGCGGAAACCCTTGAATACTTAGGATCAAAGCGTTCAAATTGTTCAACTAGCCGATTGAGCGGCAACGCCAAAAAGCCGGATAAGGCAAAACCACCTGTAAGACCCAACACCCCGAGAATGACAAGCAAACCGAGCACAGTTACCAGTGATTCATTGGTAATAGCAACAAATTCTTTGTAATCGAAAAAGAACCGTACATGCCAACCATAAGGCTGTATAACTGCACTCTGCGCAAACCATTTGTTGCCGTTAAAACCTACCACTCCGTTGCAGGACGCGGCGTCACAGGAATCAAAGGAAAACAACGACAGCGTATTGATATGGAGTGGCGTTGAGGCATATACAACTCTGCCACCGCTGTCTTCAACCATCATTCTGAAGCCGCCGATGTTTTGCGCATCAAAACGATTAAATGCACTCAACGACAGTGAACCTTCAACGATTCCCATGATTTCATTCTGCGCGTTTTTCACAGGAGCGGATATTGCCACAATGGGCTCGGTGCCAAAACCTCGCCCTTCGAAGGCTTCGGAAAAATAGGGTTCTCCAGTTTGTACGACTCGTCGATAGTAAGTCCGTTCCGAAATATCCAGCATGCCCGAACGCTTTACCAGTTCCAATAGGTTCTCAGGCCAGGCATTGGTAATAATGCCCTTATTATTGGTGGTCAGAAAGGTTAAAAATGACGGGCTTGTTACCGACAAAGACGCCAGAATAGCGTTGGCGTTATCACTCTCAACGTAAACAGAATTGTCTGCCTGCGACAAACTGATGGCAGCTAAATTAATTGCGCCCTGATGTTCACCGAGATAGGACTGAATTTGCTCACTTAACACAAAGACACGCTGCTTCATGTAGTAGCTAAACTGCTGCAACTGAGTTTGCTGGTTCTGATAAATAAACGCATAGCTGACAGTAAACACTGCCACAAAGAACAATGCACTAAAACAGTACCCCAACAATTGCTTAACGTGAATTTGCTCTGAAATACGTTGCGGGAAGAATCTCAGTTGAATGAAAAGAAAGGCCAAATGGCCCGTCATCATACTCATCAGGGCACAAAACCAGGTTACCGCTGTAGCGGTAATCGTAAGCTGCGAGAAATTGCCCAAACTGACACTGTAATACCCCAATAAAATGAGCACAAGAGCGCAGCTGTATGTAACCGTAGTAACTTTTAAGTGATAAAAAATGGCCTTCCCGTAAGCCTGCAGCGACACAAACACCGGTAGCGCAAACAGGGCAACAAGCGGTAAGCTCAAAGCGTGCAAATAGAGCGCGGGCGATAGCGCAACGCCAATAGCAAACAAAGCACAACGCGGCGGGAAAAACAATGCTATCAGTACAGCGACGGGCAACCCAAAAAGCGTTAACCCTTCACTTATAAACGGCTGTGGCAGAAAGCTCAGACCAAATCCAATCAGTGTTAATGCCACCAGCCATTTAAAATTTTTATCGCGCATTACGCCATTCTCTACGCGAGACCAACCCCAGTAGTTAGTCTGCTTGGTTCATGTAATCTAACGTCAGATTTGTCAACAACTTAACACCAAGCTTCATGCCTTCGTCATCTACGTAAAATTCAGGTGTATGATGTGCTGGTGACGCTTCTTCCGGCACATCCAGCGGTTTGCCGCCTACCCATAAGAATAAACCGGGCACCTTTTCCTGGTAGAAGGAGAAATCTTCTGCTCCCGTCACGGCCTTTGCAAGTACTGCTTTATCCTCACCCGCTGTTCGCTGCAAGGTTGGCAGCATTTTTGCTGTAAGCTCTGGGTCATTATAGGTAATTGGGTAACTATAATCGAGCGGTAATATCAGTTCCGCCGAAGCCCCCATACTGTCGGCAATGCCTTTTACTTTTCTTGCCATGGCTTCGTAAACGTGCTCACGCGCTTTTTTATCTAACGTGCGGATGGTTCCCACCAACTCAACCTCACGAGGAATAATGTTGGAACGGTTTCCACCATGAATAGAACCAACAGACACCACGGCAGCATCATCAATTAATTTAATCTCACGGCTCACTATCGTTTGCAATGACATCACCATTTGTGCAGCCGTTACCACAGGGTCAACACTTTTCCAAGGGTACGCGCCATGTGCCTGCTTACCCTTGATAACAATTTTAAACGGATCGACGGCGGCCATAGCGCCCCCAGGCTTGTAGCTTACTTTGTTCACATCCAGATTCGCACTGATATGCAATCCGAAAATAACGTCAACGTCAGGGCCTTTGAGCACGCCTTCTTTTACCATGATTTCAGCACCACCGACCTCACCGGGGGGAGCGCCTTCTTCAGCAGGCTGAAAGATAAACTTCACTTTTCCTTTCAACTCGCTTTTCATATCTGACAGAATTTTCGCGGCCCCCATTAGCATAGCCATATGAGTGTCATGACCACATGCATGCATTACTGGCACGGTTTTGCCGTCGTATTCTCCGGTTACCTGAGAACGCCAGGGCAGGTCATTTTCCTCAGGTACTGGCAAGCCATCCATATCTGCCCGCAGGGCCACAACTGGCCCAGGGTTTCCACTATCGAGAATAGCTACCACCCCGGTTTTCGCTACCCCGGTTTCTACTTCAAGGCCCAAAGAACGCAAATACGTCTCAACGTATCTGGCCGTCTCGAATTCACGATTAGATAACTCAGGGTGTTGATGCAGATGGTGGCGCCATTTAATAACATCAGCCTCGATGTTGTCTGCCATGGTATCGACATTAGTTGCAGCTAAAGAGCAGGAGGAAAACGCTAGTGCGAGGGAAACGCCAAATAGTTGCTTACGCATATTATTATTCCTGTTTGGTGTGTGTTTAGTTTTTGTTTTTCTACACCCTATCCCAAACGGCAGTTTTTTAACAGTCGAAAAAAAACCGCCGTGTGATACGGCGGTTTTTTTATTTGAAGAACCAATGGCAATTAGAAGTCGTACTTCACGCCAATTCGGATCTGCCACAACGACTGTTCGTTGAAGTAACCATTCTGGTTAGTGTTTCCTTCAAAGAACTCGTTGTAGGTGTAGGTGCCATCGCTGTTCAGCGACGCATCCAGCACTGGTGCAGATACAAACGGACCAATGCGACGTACGCCCCAGTCATCATTCAAGAAGTTACCTACGTTCTTAAGAATGAAGTATGCACTCGCTCTGTGACCTTCCATAAAGCCAGGCAATTCCTGATCAAGACGGAAATCTACGCGGCTATACCACTCAGCATTTTGAGAGTTACGGCCGTTGATTTCGCCACGAGTTAACCCTTCACGGTCGATGAATTCGTTGAATGCAGCGAGGTCGAAACCTTCAGCATAGGTTACGATAGCATCGTTTTCCTCAGGGATGTAAAGCAAGGCATTGTCAGTGTTAAATTGCGCTTCACCAATTGTGATACCGTCAAAGGTATAAGAGAACGGACGACCTTTTTGACGCGAACCGAACAATGAGAAGCTGGTTTTGTAACCATCTACAAACTCAGTGGAGTAACGCAGGTTAAAGGTGAAACGATGCGGAACTTCGTAGTTTGAAGTAGCAACACCTGGGTTCAATGGGTCTGAAGACGCAAAGTTTGTGAAGTTCGAGTAAGCTACAGAACTTGCCATAGGCGTTACGTCTTCAGATTTGTTGTAAGCATAACCAAAGCTTGCATCAAGGCCGAAGTCGTAGTTTTTCTGTACCGCGAAGGAGATAGTCGTGGACTTACCGTCTTCTTTGGCATTTGTCAGCACCAGGTCACTCTTCAGGAAGTTACGTACAACAGCATCGCCGTCATCGTCAGTACCAACCTGGATGTAGTTGTAAATAGGACGACCGTCAGCAGTATAAGTTACGTTTTCAGTATCCCAACCTACGTTGATGATTTGTGCGCTGTCCTGCTTGCGATTGTGCAAGATGTCAGCCTGGAACACGTAGTCGTCTTCTGTTACCCAGGTAAAGCCTAAGTTGAATTTCCACTCGCTTGGAATTTCAAAATCAGGGTGCACAGCGTTGGTTGATGGCTCGTTACCCAAAGAAGGATTCGCTGCAGAAACTTCGTCGTACATCTCCTGAACTGGGTCGTATATTAAACGCCCGCCGTTTGCGATAGGCACGTTCACGCCATTTTCGTCGAACAGGTAGAAGTCACGACGATAGGTATCAATGTTAGTAATACCGTCGTTAGAGAAGGAGTTTGACAACCAAACGTTCGGGTTACCGCCTGAGTACAGACCTACGCCACCACGAAGTTCCATGCTGTCGTTAATAATGTAGTTAAAGCCTACACGTGGTTGCAACAAGTCAATGCCGTCGAAGGTTGAGGTGTTGGCATAACCATAACGATCTTCAAATACTTCATTCAGTTTAGGCTTATCATCACTCACGTACTTGTCATAGCGCAAACCGAACAACAACGTCAAGTCGTCAATAACCCACTCGTCCTGAACATACAGGGTGTGCGTGTCATAAGTGAAACGCTGAGCGGCATCCTGAGGATTGTGCGTACCGGCAGAGTTATTGTAGTAGATATCGTCGGCCAAGCCGTTTTCGAAGTCATCAATAGTGTTGAAACGGTATTCACCGATAGTATGCTGCATAAACAAGTTATAGGCTTCTAGCGTTTCCCACTCATAACCAAACGTAATAGTGTGGTCGTCTAAGTAATACGTACCTGCAAATTTCGCTGTGGTGCTGTTCCAGTCCATTTCGTTAGACTGACGAGAGTCATCGGGACCGATATAAACATCAGCGCCGTTTACGTTATCAATGCGAATTTCACCGAAACCGCTGTCAGCATCTAAAGAGTTCTGGCGGTTAGTTAAACTGATGTGGCCTAAACGTACTTCGGTTGAGAAGCTGCTCGACCAATCAGAATATAAGGATGCCACAGTTGAATTAAGCTTTGCGCCAACTTCGTAGAAGTGACTGTCGAGTGACAACGCAGTAGAGTAATCGTCAGACTGATCGATGCGGAAACCATCGTTGTAGTTATAAACCAATGAGGCACGGTGGTCGCTGTTGATGTTCCAGTCGAGTTTAACCAACACTTTTTCATCTTCTACTGGCATTGAACCAGGCATTTCACCGATGTCGTAATTGTAAACATCACTGGCAATTTGTCTGATGCGGTCAAGGTCAGCTTGTGAAACCTGATTGCCCATAGGACCGTAAGAAAAGATTTGTGCACCTTCCAGTTTCTCGTACGCACCGAAGAAGAAAAGCTCGTCTTTAATCAGTGGGAAACCGACATTAACGCCATAACGTTTTTCAGTGAAGTCACCGGTATCAACATCAGTGTCTTCAATTTTATCACCCATCAGAGAATCGCTGGTGTAATCGAAGAAAACGCCGCCGTGCACTTCATTAGTACCAGACTTGGTTACTGCGTTAATGTTACACGCTGTAAAACCACCGTACTGTACGTCAAACGGAGCAAGTTCAACGGCTACCTGATCGATAGCATCAAAAGAGAATGGCATTCTTACAGTAGGGTAACCGTTCTGGTTAAGACCAAAACTGTCATTCATGCGCACACCGTCAACAGTCAATGCACTGAAACGCGGGTTACCGCCACCACAGATAATGGCTTCTTCACCGTCACTTTCTGAGATACTGATACGCGGGTCAACGCGAACAATATCTTTTAAGTCACGGTTAGCAGCAGGGGCTGACTGTAAATCTTCAAGGTTAAAAGTCGCAGCAGGACTTTTCTGGCCGAAAACATCAGCACCAATTTGAGAAGCCGTTACCTGGATACGCTCGATGCTTGATTCGTCAGACAGCGCCAAATTTAACACTAATGGCTCACCTAACTGCAGGTAAACATCGCTTACGGTTTTATCGTCAAATCGGTCGGAGTCAAATGCCACCGTGTAAGGACCACCTACACGCAGCCCCTGCAGGCTGAACTGACCACTGTTTCCGACTGTAACTACTTTAACCGCACCAGTAGGTACGTGGGTAATTGTCACAGTGGTACCAGCAGCTGGAGACCCTTGTGGACCAACAATACTACCTTTAATAGCAGAAGACGTTTCCTGAGCCATTGCTGCTGTAGATAACCCTACAGACACAGCAACAGCTAACGCAACGCGACTTAGCTTAGACTTGTTAAACATGTGTGTTTCCCTATCGTTTTTAAAAATTTATCTGAACGTCAGCGAATTATTGTTGTCTGACGTTACGAGATAAGATCTTGGCGTCATTGTGCCTCTTACAGGTGTCACTCTTATGACAACTCTGACCATATTATATATGGTTCAGTGTACGCCTTTTGCCATTGCAAACAAGCGAGCTTATCTGCAACGGTGAAATTCAAATTTATGTATTGCTCCCGCCCCGGCAAAAAGAACAAGCTACCTGGCTGGTAGCCTGTTTAATTCTGTCGCCAGTTGTACTTAGCCGTATTCCTGGCTTGTGCCCCTGCCTATATTATATTTTTGGTCAGTTTGCACAGGTTGTGATTCTGACCGAGGAAAAGCCGTGCACTTTGGAGAAGTGGCTTTTCCTCTGGTCACAATCAGCAAACGGACAACACGCCAGTATTCTTGTGTCATCCGATTTTAACTGAGAGCCGCTGCAATTCTTCGTGAGTTTTATGTCAGCTTTATGACAGTTTCGTCTCCCAAACATAATATAACACGCTGAGAAAGCTGATTTTTTTATTATAATCCGGAACAAATGGTCTGGAAAAGTTATTCATAAAACACTTGCGATTGCTTCACACTGTCAGCAAATCTATTCAACTCTGTATTTTCTCGGATAACCATCGTTTAATAGAATTCAAACTCCTTAATTAAAAAACATTAAAAATCAAATACATAACTCTTTAAAATAAACTTACCTATTGCATTAAATAAGGTTAACTGTTGAAATTCATTCATTAAATAACCCTGCGAAACACGATTCATCTTGGTTTACCTAAAGATTTTCAAACAATATCGGGTACTCATAGCCACGCTCATGGCTGTTTGTTGTGTGTTCGCAGGTTTTTCACAAAATTTTGTAAAATTAACTCCGATTCCGCCACAAACAGGGCAAATATTGACCTGTTCAACGGCACTTTCGACTAATCCTGAGACTTTCGACATCTATTTAACTGAACAATCTTTTGCGGAACTGGCTTTGTCTGCCTTGTGTAGCAACCCCGTCATTCAAAGACAATTTGGCAATGTAAGGGTGACAATAGGCGAAAATGATTACGACACGTTTCGCTACATTAGCCATGGCGTTAGTAATTTAGCGCTGGTTAAAGCCAATGTAGTTACCGCATTCGGAGCCGACGAAATTTACGGGTACGAGGAAGTGGCTATGCACCCGGATTACAGTGCGTACTTTATCGCTTTGAAAGAAAAACCCGAGCTGACAAAAGAGTATTTACTCGGTAAGCGCATTGGTATTTTGGATTACCCCAGCAGTCGCTCTGGTCATATTGTCCCTAAAACCCGCCTTAAAGCCCTGGGCTTAAACACCAATAATATCCACCTGCATTATTACAATTCACACGGAGAACTGCGCAGGGCGCTCTTGGCTGGAGATGTAGACATCATTTCCTCCTATTGGGACAAAAACGACGGAAAAAAATTATCGAGAAGCTACATTACTGCATTGGAAGAGAGTGTGAGTGGCATGCGCTGGTATTTAAAAATGCAAACACGAAACACAGATCTGCGCTGTGCAGTGCAATCTGCCATACAAACTATGTCTGCCAATCAAACCAAGAAGTACTATCAACAAGTACAAATAGAGGAGCCTTGTATTGATGCAGTCACTCAGTGAGATGCCATTGTCACAGTGGCTCAAATTAGCAGTGGTAGCAGTGGGTCTCTTTATCCTATTTCAGACTGTAACCGCCATAGGGCAAATGGCAGCCACGTTTGTTAATCAACACCGGGCATTGGATGAAATTGAACGTAGGATCAGTCTGGATTCTGCTTATCTCGATGTGGGGAATCAGGCATTAAATACCCCAGTTAATGATGGTGCCGTCTATCGATACCTCGGCAAGATCAATGGCTACTTGAAGGATCAGCAATACCCTATGTTCATAAGCAGTATACAGAACGTGCGCGTTCAAAGTGATACTCACCGCGGTTGGACAACAGAAACCGTGCTTGTGTTGTCAACTGCAGAACAGCAAATTAAGGTAGCCGTTGCAATGGCGCCTGTGACAACTGCATTACACCTGCACCCACTTCCCATTCTCTTTGCTCTATTGTTGGCCCCTGTGGCTTTTCAGCGCAGACCAGGCACTAAGCGAAAGCGAGCCAGAAACAAAGACGTGGTTGCACCACCCAAACCCAAACTGGTTATAGATATGAACGCCAAATCTATAGGCAATGGCATTTCCAGCCAATTTGTACAAATGCAAAACAAACCATTCTGTTTTTATATTGCTCTCGTGCGCTACTGTATTGACAACCCCCAGGCTACGCTGCCTCAAAATAAAGACGCTCCTCAGGAACTCATCAACATTGCAAACCGGGTTTTCCTGCGGCTTATAGAGCTTGGTCATACCAAACGCAAACGCCCAGATTTCAATGCCAACCTGGACAAAACGTTAAGTGAAATCCGCGCAGCCCTGGACGAATCTTTCATGGCATATCCCCAGGACAAAGAAAAGTACTATCCTCCGCGAGCGCAAGGTGAAGGTTCGCGGTCCAAGCAGCATTCCTACGCCCTGCCCCCCCTCTCAGAAGAAGATTTAACAATTATCGGGAAGTAGTTGCACAGAAATAAGACGGTGTTGATACGGACTTTATGTTTCGCTTGTATTGGCTAACCCCCTTAAAAATGGACAAAAACCAAGCCGAAACGGTAAACCTTCACTAATTATCGAGAATTATACATTGATTCACACAAGTCAAATGCGTATCTTTGCAAGAGGAAAAACAGCCCTCGAAAGTTATGCAGTCGCCATTAATCATTGCAATCTCCGGAGCTTCAGGCTCTGGAAAGTCACTTTTTACCGAAAATTTGTTAAAAGCATTCAGTGCTCAAGGTAGGCCCGTTCAGATATTGCGGGAGGATCATTACTATCGCGCCCAGGATCACCTCCCCATGGAGGCAAGAGAAAAGAACAACTACGATCATCCCAATGCATTTGAGCACGAGTTACTCAAAGCCCATTTGCAAGCGCTGCGAAACGGCGAGCCTATTGACTACCCCCATTACTGCTTTAAGACACACACCAGACTACCGGATACTGAACGGTTAAACCCGGCCCCGGTAATCATTCTTGAAGGCATAATGCTACTTGCCAGGCCCGAGCTACTGCCCCATTACGACGTTAAAATTTTCATTGACACGCCTTTGGATATTTGTCTGATGCGACGGATGATGCGCGACGTCAAAGAACGTGGGCGTACTTTGGATTCCATTGCCAAACAATACGAATCCACGGTAAAACCTATGTACCATCAGTTCATTGAACCCAGCCGGTTTACTGCGGATGTCGTGGTAACCCAGGGTGGTAAGAACCAAATTGCATTGGATGTCATTAAGTCACACATTCAACAGGCATTACAATAATAATTAAAGGAGCCTCATCATGGTGAGTTTACTGGGCATAGTGCTGCTGCTTGGCATCGCTTATCTGTTGTCTTCGCATCGCAGCCAAATCAATTGGCGCACGGTGGGCGGAGCATTTGCAATTCAGGCACTAATTGGTGCATTTATTTTGTACTTTGAGCCCGGTATAAAGTTGCTGCTAAACATGACTGAATTTGTCGGCAATATTATTGGCTACAGCCAAGACGGCATCAATTTTGTGTTTGGTCCTGTGGGCGACAAATCTATTGGTTTTATATTCGCCTTCAATGTATTGCCTGTCATTATCTTCTTTTCCTCCCTTATCGCCGTGCTTTATTACCTCGGAATTATGAGCTGGATAATCAACATTATCGGTGGTTTTTTACAAAAGGTACTTCGCACCAGCAGACCTGAAAGCATGTCAGCTGCGGCCAACATTTTCGTCGGCCAAACAGAGGCCCCGCTGGTAGTAAGACCCTTTATTCCACACATGACCCGCTCAGAACTCTTCGCGGTTATGGTAGGAGGCCTGGCCTCGATCGCAGGCTCCGTGATGGCAGGTTATGCAGGAATGGGCGTAGAGCTCAAATATCTCCTTGCGGCCAGTTTCATGGCCGCACCCGGTGGTCTGCTGATGGCCAAAATTATGTTGCCAGAAACCGAGAAGACCAAAGACGGTTTGAAAGAAATTGAAGCATCGGAAACCAGCTATGCCAATGTGTTTGATGCCGCAGCCAGCGGCGCCGCCTCAGGCTTACAACTGGCTCTCAACGTAGGCGCAATGTTGCTGGCCTTTGTTGCCCTTATCGCCATGCTGAACGGGCTCATCGGCTGGAGTGCTGCACTACTCGGTTTTGAAGATGTTACCTTCCAAGGCATTCTTGGCTATTTGTTGCAACCCCTCGCCTGGGCCATCGGCGTGCCCTGGGATGAAGCTCAGTTAGCGGGAAGCTTTATCGGACAAAAATTCGTCGTTAATGAATTTGTAGCGTATCTCGACTTTTTAAAACACCAGAGCGAGCTCTCTGAAGTATCGCAAGCAATTATCACGTTCGCATTATGTGGATTCGCCAACTTCTCATCCATTGCCATTCTCATGGGGGGAATTGGGGCTATGGCCCCTACGCGCAGAAAAGAAATAGCCCGTTTAGGTTTAAAAGCCGTCTTTGCTGCGACCTTGTCAAACCTGATGAGCGCCTCACTGGCTGGATTTTATCTTACGATGGCCTAACCACTCATTGGCAAAAAAGTGAGTAACACTCACTTTTTTGCCCTTCAAAACCAGACTGAATGGTCAGCTTTGTAAATATTATTGACCACAAAAACAAGGGTAATTAAGGCATATTACGTCTCGAACCTTTTACCGGCAAGACAGATTTTCTATAATCTGTATATCGATTAAACAGGATAATGTTATGCAACTAAAAGCTGTAGACTACCAATCTCCTTCTGCCCAAGAAGAATTTGTCGCCTCACTGCGCGAAACTGGCTTCGGCGTACTTAAAAATCATCCCATCAGCCAGGACAAGGTCACAGCGATCTACGACGCCTGGCAAGCTTTTTTTGACAGTAAAAATAAAGAGGCATTCCACTACAACAAGGGAACCCAGGACGGTTTTTTCCCCCAAAGTGTTTCTGAAGTCGCGAAGGGCTTTACCAAGAAAGACATCAAGGAGTATTTTCACTTTTACCCTTGGGGTCAGTGTCCGGACGATCTACGACCACAGTTGCAAGACTATTATGACCGAGCTAACACTCTCGCCAGGGAATTACTTGGTTGGATTGAAATTCACTCCCCTAAGGAAGTTAGCCAGCATTACAGCCAACCTTTGTCTGACATGATAGAGAACAGCGACCAAACGCTGCTGCGCATCTTGCATTACCCACCGTTAAAAGGCAATGAGGACGTCGACGCAATCAGGGCAGCGGCTCACGAAGACATTAACCTTATTACGATATTGCCAGCCGCGAACGAACCTGGCTTACAGGTAAAAGCCAAAGATGGCAGTTGGCTTGACGTGCCGTGTGATTTTGGCAATCTAATCGTCAATATAGGTGATATGCTGCAAGAAGCGTCGGGTCACTATTTCCCATCTACGACCCACCGTGTAGTCAACCCGGATGGTGCAGACATGACCAAATCGCGGATTTCCTTACCCCTGTTTTTGCACCCTCGTCCAGATGTGGTGTTGTCAGACAAGCACACTGCCCACAGTTACCTGCAAGAGCGATTAAAAGAACTCGGGGTGATTTAGTCCCAATGTAAACCCATGCGCTGTGATCAAATCACGGCACATGGGAATGCGCGAGAATCTAAAGGGCGCTTTGCAGCGTTGAAACTTTACTCAAATAACGATACTCGTCCTGTGTGTCAATAGCATGCTTAGCTGCTAACTCTATGAACTTTTTCGCCTTTGCGATATCCCCCAATTCCAGGTGTGCTTTACCCAACCCGAAGAGAATTTCGTGTCTGTTTCTATCTAACCGCCTTGCCCGGTTAAAATGAACGATGGCTTCATCAGGTTTACCATAATCCAGCGCTTCTTCTCCCAGTATAAAATGGTAAAACGGATTCGCTTCCCGCCTGGCTATAACTTTGCGTCGAATATCTTCAGCCGCCTCCTCCTTACCTTGCAAGCGAAAGAGTAACGACAGGTTTTCCCACGCAGTATAGTTATCTTCATCAAGGGCAATGGCATTTTCATAACTCGCCTGAGCCAGCTCGAACTGCCCCATACGACGGTACAGTACGCCCAGATTTACCCAGGTAGAACCAAATTTGTCATAAAAGGACGCAGCTTCCTTGAAGTACGCATAGGCCAGCGTATCATTTCCAGCCAACAAGGCATCAGCCCCCTTGTTATTATAGAACATCGCAATAACTTCGTTTTTACCCACCGCGTAGCGATGAAAATCATCCCGAATGGCCTGAGGATCAAAGTCCACATCAATGTAATCATCTGACATCTGGTTTTTCTTGCTGTTATTTTGCAATGAAATACGCAGGTTAATGTGCCCATTGAGAAGATTAACCCCTTCCCTACGCGTCCAATACTCAGGAATTTCAACTTCATAAAACGTGGCGTCAAAACCGGCGTGTTTAGCCATCGCATATGTCATGATGGTCAATGACAAACAGTTGGCGGCCTGATTCGCAAACGTTTCAGAAGCCACAGAATTAGCATCCGATTTGTATCGCAATCCGTGTTCCGAGTGATCAAAAATCTGCCTGACCAGGTTTTTGAGATTCTCATTCTCAGTTTTTGTCTTTAACTGAGTACTGTCGACAAAGGCTCGTGCAGCCCTGTCTAGCTCAAAAATTTCATCAGGCTGCTCAATTGTTACAAGTTTGTAATCAGGAAAGGTTTTATCACTAAGTAACTTTTCGGTTTCACTCACCGTGTAATCAGTAGATTGACACCCAAACAGGGTCAATACAGGCAATATAATAAGTAATTTATAATTTAAATTACGTCCCAGCATCGGCGTGTCCTCCAAACTTGGTCCGTATTCAAATTATAGCTCACATCGCCGGCATTAACATTTAATTCACATGTATTATTCAGCGTTCCACCGCAAGAAAAAACAAATGAACTTCTGTCCTTTACAAATGCATGTAAAACTGTGCATATTTTAAACATCAAGTGTCGAACTCTCACCAAGGAAAAACATGAAGCGCGTTGTGTTTAATCAAAAAGGGGGCGTGGGGAAATCGACAATAAGCGTAAATCTTGCAGCGGAAAGTGCTCGTCGGGGTCTGCGTACATTACTGGTCGATTTAGACGCCCAAGGAAACAGTTCCTATTATTGTGGTGTGGACAACACAGACAATGCCCTCACAGTCGCAGATATGTTCAAACAGATCGTCGGATGGTTCAGTAAACCCCAGCCTGCGACTGCATTTATTCACGAAACCCCCTTCAAGGGACTCTCAGTACTGCCCGCACACCCCACATTGACAGAATTGGAGCGGGAGTTGGAAACCCGCTATAAAATGTTTAAGTTAAAGGAAACTCTGGCTGCGTTGGAAGGACATTTTGATCGGGTTTATATCGACACCCCGCCCAACTTCAACTTTTACTCGAAAGCCGCTCTCATTGCTGCCGACAGCTTCATTGTACCTTTTGATTGCGATGACTTTTCTGTGCAGGCAATTGGGCGATTGTTGAACAATGTTCTGGAACTGCGAGCCGATCACAACCCCAACCTCGCCTTTGAAGGTATAGTGATCAATCAGTTCAACCCTCAGGCGAAACTGCCTTCGGCACTCATTGACGAGTTGAAAAGTCAGTCTCTGCCTGTATTTGAAAGTAAAATAACCAGTACCGTAAAAGTGAAGGAATCACACTCGAAGCGCACTCCCATGCCCTTTCTTACCCCGACTCATAAAGTCAGTTTGCAAATCGCCGCACTGTGGGATGAACTGGAGTCAAGGTAAATACGGCCTCGCTATGCAGTAGGGTGATAAAAAATTTGAGTGAAAATGACCAGCCCAAGAAGAACGAGAATAGCGCCCGCAACCCTCTCCTGCCAGATGGCAAACTGTGGACGGCGCTCAATAAGCATTTTTATTTTTGCGTACAGCGATACAACCAACAGGTCACTGCTCAGGGCCACTAGCGCGTATATTAGTCCAAGCACTAATAGCTGAACCGGCACACCTCCGCCCTCGACCTCAGCAAACTGCGGTAAGAAGGCGAGAAAAAACAAAATGGTTTTAGGGTTTGTCAGTTCAACAATAAGACTTTGTCTGAAAATTTTGCTCCTGGCTTTCACAATTGAGTCTTTCATCTGAGGTTTATGCGCTTTGTGCAACGTAGTTGCGCCCAAATAAAGTAGGTAGCACGCTCCGCCCACCTTAATGCCCACAAACAATGTCGGCGACACTACAATTAACGCACCGATACCCGCGGCTGTAAGTATCGCGTAAATAATACTGCCTAACGCCATACCAGTCGCCGCCGCTATTCCTCCCCGCGGGCCACTCCCCATAGTGCATGCGAGTATATACAGGTTAGAAGGACCGGGGGACAAGCTAAGTGCATAAGCGGCGATTAGAAAGGCGAGAAGCGTATCAAATGAAACGATGAGGATGGCCTCCTATAAATACTTCAAAAAGGACGTGACACAGCAAGCGACTATGCACGAGCTAAGCACGAGCTAAGCACGAGCCGTGTAACACGATAAGGAAAAAACCACCACCTGGGTTATTCACTTCAGTTACAGCCCTTGCTCTTTAAGTGATCTGATTTAGCATAAAATGAGAAAAAAGACTAGCAAACACAATGACAGGCGGGGGCGCAATGGCAAACACATATCTATGGTCTTTGATGGGATTGTCGGTAATTTTTTTTACTGTAATGATTCAGAGTATAGCGGCAGCGATCGCACACGCAAAAGCACCTGGTGCAGTTCCTGGAAAGTTATGCGATAACCTTAGCCATGATTCCTTCGTATTCCGCAGCCACCGAACATTCCATAATTCATTGGAAAATTTACTTATTTTCGCAGGTCCTGCGTTAATCGCCATATTTGCCGGGGTGTCAGAATTTACGCTATCAGCTATTATATGGGTTTACGCCATAGCCAGGGTTGTGCACATGCTGCTGTACTACTTTATCGCCACGGAAAAAAATCCCAGTCCCAGGAGCTACTTCTATTTAATCGGATTGGTGGCAAACCTTGCGTTATTTGCTGTATTAGCGTATCACTTTACCGTTTCTTTTTAACCTCTACCGGGTTTTGTGTTTAACACTTTATACGATGGGTTAATGTACATCTTTCCTTCATAGGTTTAGTGTAACCAAGTGATGGACGCCATTTATTCACAACTAAGGGGTTAGTTTTGCATCATCGCCCGGCCCGTCGATCGATTAAGGATTGCACGGTACTGATTGTGGACGATCAGACATCGAGTCGTCTCGTGATTGCCACATTGTTACAGGATATCGTAACTTGTGTTCAGGCGAGCAATGCCAGGGAAGCACTCGATTACTGTGCTCACATACCACCCGATCTGATTCTGATGGATGTATTTATGCCAGAAATGGACGGGCACGAAGCTTGCGCGCTGTTAAGCCTTAACCCCAAAACCCAACAAATACCCGTGGTGTTTGTAACCGGGTCAGTTTCTGACGAAGAGCAGGAAAAATGCTGGAATGCTGGCGGCGTGGATTTTGTGCAAAAGCCAGTCAACGCTACCACCTTAATCAATCGGGTTAAATCTCACCTCGCCCACAAACTCAAAACCGATTTGCTCGAACAACTCATTTATACTGACAGACTCACTGGCTGCTTCAATCGCCATTATCTTGAGGAACGTCTGCCAGATATCGTCAGAGATGCGAACAGAGACGCAACCCCTTTGTCCATTGCCATCTTTGATATCGATTTTTTCAAGCAATTTAACGATGAGTACGGTCATATAGAAGGCGATACCTGTTTGTGGAAATTGGCCAAAGCACTGAAGGAATCCTTATTGCGACCCATGGACAGGCTGATAAGAATAGGTGGTGAAGAGTTTATGATTATTCTTCCTGACACTAATGAAGCCGGAGCTAAAACCGTGTGTGAACGGATACTTGTCACCGTCGATCGCCTGCAGTTAAAGCACAATCGTTCTCCCACCGGCATGGTAACCGTAAGTGCTGGCGCAGCCACATTTTCCCACGATGGGATCGGTAATATTGATGAAGTCGTATTGAAAGCAGATCAATGTTTGTACAAGGCCAAAGAGAACGGCCGCAACACCTACGCATACATCAGCGAAGCGGGCGTCATCGAGTCTCCAGGATTGTAAAACGACACTATGAATACAACGTTAACACTTGACAAAAAATCGGCGCTCAAGCGTCTTATGAACAATGAAAACTTGTACGACAAGCTCGTGATCCTGTTTTCGGAGCAAGTTGAAGATATAAGAAGAACATTGCAAAACTACCGGGATATGGATACTGACTCTTTGCGATTTGCGCTGCACACACTGAAAGGTTCCGCCGGAGAAATCGGTGCCGAAGCCCTTCGCGTTGAATTGGCCCGCGTCGAAACCATTGTGAAAATGACACCGGATAGCATTTCAGATAAGGACATTCACGCCGTAGAACATGAAATTAGTCTTTTGATGGGTGAATTAGCGCTCCACTACCGCTAGTTTTCCAAAAAGTAGCGAAACGTGAGCGACGGACTTTACTTCAACGTGCGCACTTTTTTGTTGATTATCTGGCAAGTTTTGAGAAGTGCTGCCAAAGGCGCAGGCTTCGCAATGAGATAACCCTGAAAATATCTGCATCCCAACCCTGTCATTTTCTGCATTTGCTCTTCGGTTTCTACCCCTTCAGCCACTACGTCATACTTACAGATATTGGCTATTGAAATGATCGCATCAACAATCACGGCGCTTTTCTTGTCATTTAACGTCCACACAAAACTGCGATCTATCTTCAATTCGTTCACTGGCATATTGAGCAAATGCTGAAGTGAAGCATGGCCAGTTCCAAAATCGTCCAGAGACAGACGAATTCCCAATTGTTTCAACGCCTGAATAGATTCAAAGCACATCGTGTTTACGTCGACGAAGAAGGTTTCCGTGATTTCCAAACAAAGGTTACTCGCATCCACATGGTATTTTTCAATGAGTCGTTTGAGTTCATCTGCGAAGCGCGTGTCCATTAATTCTTTGCTGGAAATATTAACCGACAGAGTGAAGTCTCTTTCAGGTATGGACTTGAGGGCCAAAACCGCCTGTTCCATCACCCAAAAATCAATTTCGCGGATCAGCCCGACCTTTTCAGCTACTGTAATGTACACTTCGGGAGAGAAGCCAGCCAGCGGCAGGTGGCTGCTTCTGAGTAATACTTCCGCGCCACTTATCCGTTTAGACACAACATCATATACGGGCATAAACACAATGTTGAAGGCATTTCTTTCCAATGCTATGCGCAGTTCCTGTTCGATATAGCGCGCTTGGCGATACTCTTTTTTTAATGCGGGCTCGTAGACTGTATAGCTGGGTTCTGAATCTAAAATTGCATCGATGGCGATGGTGCTTTGGGACAACACCTCATCAATATTCATTCCGGGCATCCCTCTGGCAATTCCCAGCTTTACATCCAACCGTAAATGCCCCAGAGATGAGAAATCTACCCCCCGCTGTGACGCCGAAACCAACCTGGCGAAAAAGGCTTCGTTGCAATCGTCCATCACCATTAGTAAATTTTCGTCTTGCTTTTTAACCAGTATCGGTCCGTGCTTTTCCCCTTGAGAAAAAGGTTTAAAGGTTGAGTGAATTAGTTCCAGTACCGTTTCTCTGGAGAATTCTCGCTGCAAAGCGGCAAAGTTTCTTATCCGAATATTGACTAGGGTTAAGGGCTGTTTCAGAGGATCGGGGTAGCGCCGCTTAAACCCACGAAGGTTTAACATGTCGAATTCAGCATCATAGTCAGCTAACGTCCGCCACCTGGCCAACTCCCGGTTCTTTACCCACAGATAGTGAATCAAAAAACAGAGGATCAGCACTGGCCAGCTAAAGGAAAGTAATGTGTGCACAAACGACGGTGAAATGAGAAAGCTCACGAATGACAATTCGTGAATATGCAAAATATAGGTACCTGGGGTACTGATCACATTACCTGCAAAATTCACCGAAACATGGGAAACTGAAGAGAGATCAGTACCAGCGGCTGCAAATGGTACGTCAAACTGTCTTACCCACCACTGATCGGTGATTACCCGATCAAGAGAAAGCCGTTGAGGCCCCCCTGGTGAAAACCTCACGGATTGAAAACGGGTTGTGCTTAAATCTTCTTCGTTGTAATCCAGATCATTGCGCAAGGAGCGAAAGGTTAGCTTTAACGGCAGATTTACCTCGACACCAACTGTTTCCACCCCAGCGTTCACACTTATATAGGCCAGATTATCCAAATGAACAAAGATGTCTGTGCCTTCTTGACTTCTTAGGTCAAACTGCAACCCACATAAATTATTGGCGCGAATACTACTGATAGCGCAGTCCAAAATAACGCCCTGACGCTCATCGAACTCAAACAAACTTTCTTTTCTATAACCTGTGACATCTATGCCCGAATACGCTCTCAACACGTTCAATTCGTTTTTGTTAAAAGAGGAATGAGAAAACATCATCAAAGCCAATGAGCACAAAGCCACCGCGAGAAACACGTGTTTGTATATGTGTAACGACAATCTGCTTAATAGTAAGGCCGGCGGCATGATTTTTTTGCATGTCCTGGTTCGTAATACATTGGTTAAACCAATAGAATATTGGCTACTATCGACGATTGTATCGCTCCGTCCATACAAATAGGTATAAACCTTTATAACTGCTTATTGTCCCCTATCATTCGCAGTAGACTTTTGTCTAGGCAACGCCAGCTATCCCGTGGGATACAGCCTTTTCAGCAGAATTTAAGCACAGGCAAAAAGTTGATGTCGCGCAAAACCAAACCGCAATACCAAAGACGGTTCAAGATAACATTGATTGCAAACTATGCCAGCAACAGTATTTGACACTGCTTAATAATAGGAATTAATAGTATTTGAGAAGAGTGATATTGAGAGTTATTTTTAAATGGTGCCCAGGGGCGGACTTGAACCGCCACGACCGTTAGGTCACTAGCACCTGAAGCTAGCGTGTCTACCAATTTCACCACCTGGGCTAACAAGAACAATTCGGGTCGGTACCCTGCCTTGTTGTGGGAGCGCAATTTACGGGTTATCGTTGGTTTTGTCAATTCCCTGCATCACTTTTTTTCCATTTTTCTATAATCAACTGCGCGAGTGTGTAACAAATCGCCAAATCTAATCGCCTTGCTGCCATTAAGAGCGTGATTTTGTGCAATCCATAGCTGTAACGTAGCCATGGCATCATCCAAGGCGTTATGTGCCGGTGCAGCCGGTAACCCCAAACGTTGCCGACATACCGACAAGGTAGCGCTATTGGGCGGTAGAATTTGGTGGTACTTTTTTAATTGATAGACCGCAAGCTTCAGTGTATCAATGAACATCACTGGCGGGCAGTGAATACCCGTATCAGCAAACACCCGCTGCAATATGGATAAATCGAGGTTTGCATTGTGGAACACCCAAATATGTGTGTCGGCGTACGTTTTTAAGCGTTTTAATACATCACGCACGTGTTTTCCTCCGGCAATGTGCTCCTGGATGAGGCCGTGGATAACCGGGCTCTGCGCGAAATCACCTGAGGCTCTAACCACAGAATAAAAGCAACTATCCAGATTAATGGTATTTCCCAGCCCTTCCACCCAGCCCACTGACGTTACTTTCGCTTTTGCGCTGTCCAGTGAGGTTAGCTCTAGATCTATCGCTAACAGAGGCGCCTCATGTATCAGGCGCTCCGCTTTGTCAGCCGGTATTCTGTTGAATAGCCCCAAACACTGTCTTAACACGGCAAGCACGTTAACTCATCCCACCGGAAAAATGCATCACGGCCCCCTGCTGCGCCCGCTCAATGGCCTTAAAAGCCGCTTTCAATTGGTGCTTTTCGATAGATGATAAATCGGAAACGCGAACGCGATTATCGGTAACCTTGTTTGTCAATTGGTGACGCCAGCGCAATCGGTTCAAAAACAACCAAATATCGCGAAGATTCTGTGCATCTTTGGTTGATAACCCTGCCCCCGCTGGTAAAGCGGCCAGACGGGATAGTGTGGCAGGAACAGTCAGCCCACTCGCCAAGGCATATATGCGGGCTAAATTGTTGATAACTGCTACCGCTTTGACCTTTAAGTCAATCGTATCTTTATGCTCATAGCCTTTCTCGTATACAAACTTCTGAAACATGGACAAGGGCACAGACACATCGTTGTTGTGCCTGGCAAGTGCGGCGAGAAAGATCTTCTGCTTCAATACAGGAGCGCGCAAACGCTGCAGACAGTGAAATAAATCAGTATCGCCAGCAGCACAGCGCGCATCGAGGAATATGTTAAAGTGCATTATGGCAGCGGGAGTGGGCTGTCTTACCCATTCCTTTGCTTCTCCTTCTGCTTGCTTTAACGACAGGCGCAATGCGGGGTTAGACGCCATAATATTACCATCGCACAACTTAATGCCACACTTTGCCAAACCGTTGCACACATAGGCTGACAAGGCTTCAAAATACTGGCCCTCAGCATGGTCAGGCATGGTTTCCAGCAACAAACCGTTATCCTGATCCGACCCCATGGTTTGATCTTCTCTCGCTTGAGAACCATAGACAACCCAACTGAATTTTATCGGTGCCGGACCGTGTTCGCGCTGATAAAAATATATGAGCTTTCTGGTCATGATGTCCGTTGCCTGGGAAAGCACTTTCCCGGCAATATCAAAATCGCCTAATCGTTTGGCGTGAGTGGCAAAGTAATGGGGCATCTGCCAAGACAAGCGCGTCAACTCATACAAATTATCTGCTTTGGCCAACTCGCCAATGATGAAGAGTACGTTTCCACGTTGATGTCTGACCACGTCAGACGTCGTGATCATACCAAGGGGTTTTCTGCTATTGCGATCCACTACCGGTAAATGATGTATATTTCGCTCTGTCATCAATGCCATGGCATCAAACATGGTGCGATACTGATGCAACATGGCAGGTGTACGGGTCATGATGGTGTGCACTGGCAAAGTGATATCTGTTGCCTTCGCGACGACCCGGTTGCGCAAATCTCTGTCGGTGACAATCCCTACCAGTTTATCGTTCCGGGTTATCAAGAGCGAAGATACCTTGTTTTGTGCCATAACGTTCGCGGCATCGCGAATGGTTACATTCTGAGATGCCTGAACCGGCGTACCGGCAATAACGTCATTGAGGGCTTTATACAACCACATTGAATTTGAATCATTCACAGCCTGATTTTGTAACGCATCTGCACGGGAACCGTGAAAAAAATCGTTAACCGCCGGAAGATCCATAGCCCGCTTAAATGCCTCTGCAGTAAAGCAAAACACCAGTCCGGGTTTATCCACTTTTACCGTCAGTGGATAAGAGATATTGTCGATCAACTGATGATAGCCAAAATAGTCACCTTCACTGAGATGACGTTCTCCCTCTTCTGAATCCCTGACGGAAAACTGCCCGTTTTGAATAAGAAAAAGCCTGCCGGCATTTTCCTCTAGCAAAGTGTCTTGGTTTTCCTCAGTGAGATATATCAGTGAGGCGTACTTAGCTAAGTCACTCATATCGGCGTCACTTAACTGGTCAAATGGTGCCGACGTTTTGAGAAAATCCGTCACCTGCTGTGGTAGTACGCTCATGGTAACCCCCTTCACAACCTTTTCGTTACCGGGACAAAAAGAGTGTAGTCAATTCCTTCTTCGACCTGCAAACGACAAGAGGCTCATCGCTGGGATAAGCCTCTATTTCAGGTATTGTTATCAGGCGATGTTAGTGCGCTGACGCCTCACCTGACCCTTTGGGATAGCGAATATCTTCAACCATTTGCTGAATCTCTTCTGGTGCTTCACCTGTCATTTTGAAAACGGCAAAAGCAACCAGGAAGTTTACAACCATGCCCAACGTACCAATACCTTCAGGTGAAATACCAAACCACCAGTTGTCAGGCGTGTTAGCCGCTGGATTGACAAACTTGAAGTAAATAATGTAGGCAGCGGTGAATGCTATACCGGCAATCATGCCTGATACAGCGCCGGTTCCGTTCATCCGTTTACTAAAGATCCCCATAATAATTGCTGGGAAGAAGCTCGATGCCGCCAAGCCAAAGGCAAAGGCAACCACCTGAGCCACGAAACCAGGCGGGTTAATGCCAAAGTATCCGGCAATGACAATAGCAACACCGGCCGCCAACCGTGCGTAAAACAACTCAGCTTTATCGGTAATGTTGGGTGCAAAGTTTCGCTTCAGCAAATCGTGAGACACCGACGTGGAGATTACCAACAATAACCCCGCTGAAGTTGACAGGGCTGCAGCAACACCGCCGGCAGCAACTAATGCGATAACCCACCCTGGTAAATTAGCAATTTCTGGGTTCGCCAACACCATGATATCGCGGTCGACATTGACTTCATTTCTGCTGTTAGGGTCATCAATACTACCCGCCGCATAGAACATTTTACCGTCATTGTTTTTGTCTTTAATGGTAATAAGACCGGTTTTCTCCCAATTCTTAATCCATTCCGGACGTTGGGAAATTTCAGTTCCGGCCATATCCGGCCCATTGATGGTTTCTATCATGTTCACGCGGCCAAATGACGCCAGTGCTGGTGCCGTCGTATATAAAATGGCGATAAACAACAACGCCCAGCCTGCAGACTTACGGGCATCACGTACTTTCGGTACAGTGAAGAAGCGCACGATAACATGGGGTAAACCAGCGGTTCCGACCATTAGGGCAAAGGTGATAAAGAAGACGTCAATTGTACTCTTCGAGCCATTGGTATATTCATTAAATCCAAGCTCAACGGAGAGGTTATCCAGCTTTTCAAGCATGTATACACCTGAACCGTCGGCCAATGTTGCACCGAAGGCCGTTTGCGGCAATATGTGCCCGGTCACCATCATAGAGATAAACACAACGGGAACAAGATAAGCGAAAATCAGTACACAATACTGCGCCACCTGAGTGTAAGTAATCCCCTTCATACCGCCTAAAACGGTATAAAAGAACACAATGGCCATACCAATAACCACACCGGTTACAATATCAACTTCAAGAAAACGACTGAATACAACACCTACACCGCGCATCTGCCCGGCAACATAGGTAAAGCAAACAAAGATGGCACAAAACACGGCAACCGTTCGCGCCGTTTGTGAATAGTAGCGGTCACCGATGAAATCCGGTACAGTGAATTTACCAAATTTTCTCAGGTATGGGGCAAGGCATAAGGCTAGTAAAACATAACCTCCGGTCCAACCCATGAGGTAAACGGCGCCGTCATATCCCATAAAAGAGATCAAACCCGCCATAGAAATGAATGACGCAGCCGACATCCAGTCAGCAGCCGTTGCCATGCCGTTCATAATAGGCGGAACGCCACCGCCGGCTACGTAGAAATCGTTGGTTGAACCAGCGCGGGCCCAAATTGCTATGCCAATGTATAATGCGAAAGAAGCACCAACAATGATAAAGGTTAATAATTGAACGTCCATGGCTTACTCCTCGTCTACACCGTATTTTTTGTCCAGTGCATTCATTTTCGCCATGTAGACAAAAATCAGCGCAACAAACACGTAAATTGAGCCTTGCTGTGCAAACCAGAAACCCAACTTAAAACCAAAGAATTGAATCGTGTTAAGTGCGTCGACAAATAAAATGCCAGCTCCAAACGAAACAATAAACCAGACCACCAACAATTTGGCGAGGAGGGAAAGGTTTTCCTTCCAGTATGCCTTTTTGTCGTCTTCATTTTTAAATGCCATCTTTCCGTCCTCTTATCAGGTTAAGCAGATGTTTTTTTTACATTTGTATAACGACTGTTTTTTTACCGTTTTTTTCATTAAAACGATGCATTCGTTTATTGATGAAAAACGCGCAAAAACCTGCCGAGACTTATTTTTCCTCTACTCTAGACGGGGTAAGGCAATCGAGAAATGAGACCATGGTCGTAGGTCAAGAAATAATCAAGCAGATATAATACACACAAACTTGTTAAGGGAATGTATATAAAATAATGACTTTTGCATGGGTTTCACTGGCACTGCTTTATCTATTCACCCTGTTTTATATTGCCAGTTGGGGGGATAAAAATTCGCCCACCGCCAGGTGGCTAACCTCGCACCCTGCCATCTACTCTTTAGCACTGGCTATTTATTGTACCGCCTGGACATTTTTTGGCGCTGTGGGGCAGGCAAGTCGGGACACCTGGATTTATCTGCCAATTTTACTCGGTCCGGTATTAGTTTATGTTCTTGGGTACCGGTTCATCTATAAGCTCACGTTGGTCAGTAAAAAACAGCATATCAACACCATTGCCGACTTTATTGCTTCTCGCTATGGCAAACGTCAGGGGGTTGCTTTGTTGGTAACCATTATTGCGTTGCTGGCCACTATTCCCTACATCGCCCTGCAACTGAAGGCCATCGGCTCTACCTTTCAGCTTTTAACACAACAGCCGAACAGTCATTTCATCATCATTGTTGCCACCAGCTTCATTGCCATTTTTGCTATTTATTTCGGCACAAAGCAAACTGATGTTACCGAATACCGACGCGGCCTCATGCTGGCCATTTCCTTCGAATCAACGATAAAATTAATCGCCTTGGTACTGGTTGCCTTTGTTGGCTACGCTGCATGGCAAGCGATGGAAAACCCAGCCCAGTACAACCACTTTTTTACCCAGCAAGCACTGTCTCAGTTTGGCTCCTATTCCTTCGTGGCACAAACGGTGATGGCTGCCGCTGCCGTAGTGTGCCTGCCCCGGCAATTTCACGTTGCCATTATTGACAACCTAAGTCTCGGTCATCTGAAAACTGCACGATGGTTATTTCCGCTCTATTTGGTGATAACAGCAGCAGTTATTCCTGTTATTGCCATTGCCGGAAATGCGATTTTTGCCGGGCAAAATGTGGAACCCGACACTTATGTGCTTTCCATGGCCATATATTCAGATTCACTGATTATTCAGATTATTGTGTTTGCCGGAGGCCTTTCAGCCGCAACGGCAATGATCATTGTTGCCACGCTAACATTGAGTACCATGCTCACCAACGATGTTATTCTTCCGCGGGTTTTACTGTTCAAGCCTGGCGGCCCCCGGCACGCCGATTACGGCAGACGCATTCGACTCATACGCCGCATTGTCATCGGGCTTATTCTGTTACTGGCATTCCTATACCACCAGCAAATGACAAACAGCCGCTCACTGCACTCCATCGGTTTGATTGCCTTTTCATTGGTCATTCAGTTAATTCCTGCCGTAGTGGGCGGCCTCTATTGGAAACGAGCCCACGCCAATGGTGTATATGCAGGCCTGGTCACCGGCTTGTTCACCTGGGTTTTGTGGCTAATTCTTCCCCTGATTAACGGTGCTCCCACTACCGCGGTGCAGAGTGAACAAATCAGTCAGGGTGCACTGTTAAGCCTGGGAATGAATTTCATTGCCTATGTTGGGTTTTCTGTTTTTGCCCCAGCCAGACTGGTAGACAGAATTCAGGCAGAAGCCTTCGTTTCTCCTACGGATGTGAGAAACGGTACCGTTCGCCGGAACAATACCCATGTGACGGTAGAAGACCTCATTACTCTGTTGTCGACATTTATGGGCAAGGGGCGCTGTGAACAGCTAGTTGAAGAATATCAGCACCTCAATCACTGCCAGGTGGCAAGAACAGACATCCCGGATGACGGATTCCTAGCATTCGCTGAACGGGCACTAGGCGGGGTAATTGGCGCTGCCAGCGCAAAGGCGCTTATTGATTCTATTTTGAAAGGGAAAAAGCTGGATTTTACCGAAATCATCAACTTCTTTGATGATACCACCCAGGCCATGCAATTCAACATGACCGCCTTGTTGACGTCGTTGGAAAACATGGATCAGGGGATTAGCGTTATCGACAAACACCTCAACTTAGTGGCCTGGAACAAACGTTACTCCGCGCTTTACAATTATCCGGAAGGGATGCTCGCTGTCGGCACGCCAATAGAAAAACTGGTGCGCTACAACGCGCAGCAAGGCGAATTTGGACCTGGCGATCCGGAAAAACAAATAGAAAAACGGCTCGAACACTTGCGCTCGGGCACCCCTCATCGCTTTACCCGGCAACGCAATGACGGACGGGTAATTGAAATGGTCGGCAACCCGCTGCCCGGCGGAGGCTTCGTGACGAGTTTTAACGACATCACCGGCCACATCGAAATTCAACAAGCCCTGGAAGAGTCGAATGTGGACCTGGAAGCCCGAATTAAAAAGCGAACAGAAGAAGTTCACTCCATTAATGCCGAGCTAAGGCTCGAAATTGAACGACGATCGGAAGCGGAAAAAGAACTTATTCGGGCCAGAAAAGCAGCAGAAGATGCCAATGCCAGTAAAACGCGATTTCTCGCCCTCGCCAGTCACGATGTATTGCAACCCCTCAACGCGGCAAAGTTGTATGTTACCGCTCTGCAAGAGGCAGGGTTATCCGGCCCAGTCAATGATATAGTAACGAAGTTGGCCCATTCAGTTTCATCCAGTGAAGCCCTTATCGGCACACTCTTAGACATAGCCCGTTTGGACCAGGGCGAGCTGAAGCCATCCATTGAAGCCATACATGTACCTACGTTGCTCAGCCCGTTGGTGGATGAAATGGGCATGCAGGCAGAGGAAAAAGGGCTGCAAATGCGCACGCGTATAAGAGATTGCTGGGTACTGGCGGATAAAACATTTCTCTACAGAATCGTACAAAATTTGCTATCAAACGCGGTGAAATATACCGATAGTGGTAAGGTTCTGCTTTCTGTCAGACCTAAAAAAGATCGCGTTTTCGTAGAAGTCAGGGACACCGGCATTGGTATTTCCGAAGAGCAGCAAGGCATGATATTCAGTGACTTCTATCGCACCCATGATTCTGCAGAACACGGTGTTGGCCTCGGCCTTGGCGTTGTGCGAAGGTTAGGCCAGCAAATGCAGAGCAAGATTTCGGTGTCATCTATGCCCGGAAGGGGAAGTTGTTTTACCCTGGAAATAGGCAAAGCCGCTACTCGTCGCCAGGCGCTTCAGGAAACGCCTTCTAAGACGTCATCATTCATGGGCCTTCGGGTACTGTGTGTTGATGACCAGCAGGAAAACCTTGATGCGCTGCAAACACTACTGGAGAAATGGGGTGTTACTGTGGTGCTGGCAAGCAATTGGGATGACGCGTTAAAGCAAGCCGACATCTTTGCGCCGCAAATATTACTCATGGACTACCAGCTTGATGCAGACAAAAATGGATTGGATCTCATTGAAGCGATCCGTCAACACTTAAATATAGTGGTACCGGCGTCGCTGGTAACGGCAAACCACGAAGACGAGCTCATCGCCCGGTGTAAGGAGCAAGGTGTAAATTACCTGACTAAACCACTCAAACCGGCCAAACTGCGGGCGCTACTACAAAGTCTTTCGCGCCACATCAAAGACGGGAAGAAAAGCTGATCTAAGGAGCTGGCTTTTCTTTTTCTTCTGATTCAGTCGGGTGTTGTGGTGGTAAAGAATTATTTGCAGTGACTTTCCCCAAGGTTCCCCACTTCCCCTTGGGGTTTATCAGAACGGGGCGGGTTAATATCAAATTATTCGGATAGAGCACGGTTTCTCTATCCTGGGTTACTAACCGGGTATTAAACAGGTTGATGTCGGCGATGTACCCTTCAATAAAGTTATCACCGTCCAGTATGCGCACATAATTACCCCGACGATAGGTTACGCTGGTAAGTAAAATAAAGTATGCCGTGACGTTACTAATAAGCGACCAGTTGGCAAACAACGCCACGCCCAGCAATGTGAGAATTGACGTGGACAGGACTAACAACCCTGAGACATCCACGCCCCACACCAAGAGAATAAGTGCCAGCGCGATAGTGCCGCTTAATATACGGGCGGTAAAGAGTCCTTTCATCGCGCTTGATGATTTAAGTTTGCTCTTCTCTACGTTTTTTTCAAGACGAGGAATGGCAAAGCGGGTCATAATGAGATAGAGAAGCAGCATCGCCACCGTCCAGATGACATTCGTCTGATACTCGATGAACCAAGCGCTAGTTTGTTGCAGCCACTGCATGAAAACACCCTGAAAAATAATAGACAGTTACGAGAAATAAGTGGGAATATTTACGCGCCAGAAAAAAGAAATCTTCCTGAACAGACCTGCATAATATAATATCCATTCATACCTCAGTTTGTCACGTTTTTAACGCAGTCGTGACAGCGAATTCACTTGTTAAGGTCTATTGCCGTTATGCGTATTGCTATCCTGTCCCGCAATCCCAAGCTCTACTCCACACGCCGACTTAAAGAAGCCGGCCTTGAGAAAGGTCACGACGTTGACATTATCGACACAATGCATTGTTACATGGACATCACCAGTGCCAAACCTTCAGTGCGTTATAAAGGTAAACGACTGCCTTTCTACGACGCAGTTATTCCGCGAATTGGCGCGTCGGTGAGCTTTTACGGTACTTCGGTGGTTCGCCAATTTGAAATGATGGGGACATACAGCATTAACGAGTCAGTGGCAATTAGCCGCTCAAGAGACAAATTGCGCTCTCTACAGTTGCTCTCTCGCAAAGGTATAGGCATGCCGAGAACCGGCTTTGCACATCACCCGGATAAAATAGACGACCTAATTAAAAACGTAGGCGGTGCCCCCGTTGTTATCAAGCTACTTGAAGGAACCCAAGGTATTGGCGTGGTTTTGGCTGATACACAAAAAGCCGCAGAATCAATTATTGAAGCTTTTATGGGCTTAAATGCCAGTATTTTAGTGCAGGAATACATCAAAGAAGCCGGCGGATCAGACATTCGCTGCTTCGTGGTAGGAGATAAAGTGGTTGCTGCAATGAAACGACAAGCTGCACCCGGCGAGTTTCGTTCTAACCTGCACCGCGGTGGCTCTGCCAGTCTCACCCGCTTGTCGCCTGAAGAACGCAAGACCGCTGTCGCCGCGGCCAAAACCATGGGATTAAACTGCTGTGGTGTTGACATATTGCGCTCGAACAATGGCCCCGTGGTGATGGAAGTAAATTCTTCACCAGGCCTGGAAGGTATCGAAACCGCTACGAAGAAAGACGTTGCAGGCATGATCATCGATTTTATCGCTAAGTCAGCGAAGCCCTACAACACCCGCACCAGAGGCAAAGGGTAATGGCAAACCAGCCTGTTGAGATTGGTGGCCAGCGTATACTCCCCGGCGAAACTAAACAGATAAAGCTGGAAATGCCGCCGTTGTATACCTCAACGAACATGAGTATTCCCGTTTATGTTAAATGCGGTAAGCGCGCAGGGCCAACACTTTTTGTCTCAGCGGCCATCCACGGGGACGAACTCAATGGCATTGAGATAGTCGGCCGACTCATTCACGCCAAAGCCATTGAAAAGCTACGTGGCACGTTAATCGCGGTTCCTATGGTAAATGTATACGGCGTACTCAACCAGTCGCGCTACCTGCCTGATCGCCGTGATTTAAACCGCAGTTTTCCAGGCAGCAGAAAAGGTTCATTAGCCGGGCGCCTTGCAAACCTGTTTTTTAAAGAAATCGTCACCAAATGTGATTTCGGCATCGATCTTCACACTGGGGCCATTCACCGCAGCAACCTGCCGCAAATCCGTGCAGATCTCGATGACGAAGACGTACTGGAAATGGCCAAGGCATTTGGAGTACCAGTTTTGTTAAACGCCGATTTGCGCGATGGCAGTTTACGACAGGCCGCTAGTGAAGCCGGGGTGAAAATACTCTTGTACGAAGCAGGGCAAGCACTTCGCTACGACGAATTTTCTATTCGCGCGGGTGTAAGGGGAATCATCAACACCATGCGCCACGTCGGTATGCTCAACAAAAGCCGCGCCAAAGGCCACGATATACAACGCTTTATTGCCCGCGAAAGTGGCTGGGTCCGGGCGCCAGAAAGTGGTTTTGTCCGGCACTTAGCGCAATTGGGTGATCACGTGGAAAAAGGTGACCGGCTCGCCACTATTTCAGATCCCTTTGGTGAAATTCTAGCGACGATGTACAGCCCGATGCACGGCGTGATAGTGGGGAAACAAAATATTCCACTGGCGCAGGAAGGCGAAGCAATTTACCACATCGGCTATTTTAACAAACCAGATTCTGTTGCAGAGCACGTAGAGCTGTTACAGGACAACCTGGTGCCTGATGAACCCGGCTTGCCCGGCCCCTGAGGAGACGCTATGCAAGAGCAGAAAAAGCGATTAATTGGTGCATTGGAATATTGCGATTTGCCCGAGTTAGCCATTAACGATCTCACCATTCGCGTAGATACCGGTGCAGCTACCTCATCGCTGCACGTGGATAATATCGACGAATTTGAAAGGGATGGGCGGTTGTGGGTGAGTTTCGATATTCATCCTGACATCCATAACGTAGACAGTATTGTGAGACGGGAAGCCCAAGTAGTCGCGCAAAAGAAAGTAAAGAGTTCAACGGCCACTCTGGAACGCCGCTACGTGATTGATACTGAAATTGTCATGTGCGAAGAAACCTGGCGCATTCAGCTCACCCTTACCGATCGCAGGGAAATGACATACCTGATGCTATTTGGTCGTGAGGCGATGAACGGTCGGTTTATTGTTGACCCCGAGCACGAATTTCTGCTCACGCAAAAACGCGCCTGGCCATGACGTAACTGAGAGTATTAACTACCACAAGCAGACCGCCTATTTGGGCGGTTCCAACTCCAGCTGAGAAGCAATAAGCACAGCCTGTGTGCGGTTATTAATACCGAGTTTTTTGAAAATCGCCGTCACATGGGCTTTTACTGTTGCTTCTGCAATATCAAGATTGTAGCCGATTTGTTTGTTCAACAAGCCATCGCGCATGTAGCACAGCACTTTGTATTGAGATGGGGTAAGGGAAGCAATACGATCGGCCAGCTGAGAAAAGCTATCGTCCACTTCTTCTATCTTTTCACTTACCGATTCCGGCAACCAGATATCACCATCGAGAATAGACTGTACTGCGTTGGCAATATCACCGGAGCTTGCTGTTTTAGGAATAAAACCAAGAGCCCCAACACTGACAATTTTAGAGATAATTCCCGCATCTTCTGTGCCGGATACAACAGCCACAGGAAGTTCGGGATAGAGCTTGCGAATATGCAACAAACCGAACAAGTCATTGCTGCCCGGCATGTGCAAATCCAATAACAACAAATCGATATCTTCTTTTTCAAGAATATCCACTGTTGTGTTGAGGTCACCGGCCTCGCGCAGCACCAGGTCGGGCAAGGTTAACGATAACGCTCCCCTTAAGGCATCCCGGTATAGCGGATGGTCGTCAGCAATCAACAACGTTATCATTTCATTCCCTATTTATTTGTTTAGGCGCTCCTCTATGAGTGTATCAACTACGGAGGGATCCGCCAACGTTGATGTGTCACCGAGTTGCTCGTGCTCATTAGCCGCTATCTTACGCAAAATACGGCGCATGATTTTGCCCGAACGGGTTTTAGGCAGACCGGTTGACCACTGAATCATATCCGGTGTGGCAATGGGACTCAGCTCTTGTCGCACCCACGCACGGAGTTCTTTGGTAAGTGCTTCGTCAGGAACCACGCCTTCATTAGGCGTGACGTAAACATAAATCCCCTGGCCTTTGATATCATGGGGAAAGCCCACCACAGCGGCTTCAGCCACCTTAGGATGCGCCACCAGTGCACTTTCTATTTCTGCCGTGCCCAAGCGATGCCCGGATACATTTAACACGTCATCAACCCTGCCGGTTATCCAGTAGTAGCCGTCCTCGTCGCGTTTTGCACCATCACCGGTGAAGTACACCCCTTTGTAGGCACTGAAATATGTACTGATAAAGCGGTCGTGATCGCCATACACTGTTCTTGCTTGGCTAGGCCAGCTGTCTTTTATAACCAAGTTACCTTCTGCAACACCCTCTAGTTCATTGCCTTCAGCGTCGAACAGCGCAGGCTGAATACCAAAGAACGGGCGTGTTGCAGAACCCGGTTTAAGCGGCGTTGCTCCAGGCATTGGCGTGATCATCAAACCACCGGTTTCTGTTTGCCACCAAGTATCCATAATAGGACAACGGCTTTCCCCTAGCACTCTATAGTACCATTCCCAAGCTTCCGGGTTTATGGGTTCACCGACAGAGCCCAGTATCCGCAAGGACGATAAATCACAGCCTTCTGCGGGCTTGTCACCATGGGCCATGAGCGCGCGAATAGCAGTAGGCGCAGTATACAGGCTATTTACCTTGTATTTTTCCACCACTTGCGCAATTCTTCTGACATCAGGGTACGTTGGCACACCCTCAAAAAATACCTGGGACGCCCCGTTAATAAGTGGACCATATACCATGTAACTGTGCCCGGTGATCCAACCCACATCAGCGGTACACCAATAAACATCGTCTTCGCGATAATCAAAAGCGTATTTAAATGTCATGGAGGTGTACAAGAGGTAACCTCCGGTGGTGTGGACTACGCCTTTTGGCGTTCCCGTCGACCCAGAGGTATAGAGGATAAACAGCGGATCCTCAGCGTTCATGACCTCGGGCTCGCACTGCGCACTGCAATCTTCGATCAGAGCGTCCCACCACACGTCGATTGCGTCGTTAAACGCTACATCACCGGCCGTGAGTTTATGCACAACAACAGCACTAACTGAGGGGCAAGCGCCATCGGCCAGGGCTTTATCAACATTGAGTTTCAATGGCACATGACGCCCGGCCCGGCGTCCTTCATCACAGGTAATAACCACTTTCGCTTTACTGTCGTTAATTCGATCTGCAATGGCGTTGGGTGAAAAACCACCGAATATAACTGAGTGAACCGCACCAATCCGGGCACAGGCCAACATAGCGTAGGCAGCCTGAGGAACCATTGGCATGTAGATCGCCACGCGGTCGCCCTTCTCTACCCCGAGTTTTTTCAAACCGTTCGCCAGTTTGCATACTTCGTAATGCAGTTGCTGATAAGACACTTCTTCGCTGTCTTCCGGCGAGTCCCCCTCCCAGAACAGCGCAGTTTTTTTTGCGTTTTCTGCAAGGTGGCGGTCAATACAATTATAACTCGCGTTAATTTCGCCATCTTCAAACCATTTAATGGACACGTCATCCTTGCCAAAGTGGGTATTCTTCACTTTTGACGGCTTGGTGTACCAGTCCAGGGTACTTGCGTACTCCCCCCAAAACGCCGTTGGGTCTTCAACAGAGCGCTTGTACATTTGATCATACTGTTCTTTAGTCAAATGCGTTTGATCGAGAATATTCTGAGGGACAGGATACGTCTTACTGGCAGTCATGGATAATGCCTCCGATGTCATATGTAATTCATTAAAAACTAACTGTGAAACAGGGTAGCGCTATTAATGTAAAGCAAAATGAGACTTTGGTCTTAGCGATTTCCCCGTTTTTCAGACAGAATGCTACGACTTTAGTCTTATAGACCAACCGCTTATTTGCAATTGGTGAAATGTCAGCCAAATTAAACCTCGTTAACTCCTTTTTTACAGTTTCTTAACTTAACACAAGAATACGGGAACGATAATGACACACACATTTAAAAAATCGGCGTTGTCTCTTTCTGTTGTCGCTGCGAGCCTGATGGCAACAACAGCAATTCAGGCAGCCAGCCTGGGCAGTACTGATATCGCTTTTACCGGCTATGTTAAAGCCGATGCGATGGTCAGTAATTACTCAGAAGGCAATCTTGGGGCGGGTAGCATTGGTAGGGAGTTCTATATCCCTTCCCTGACCCCAGTCTCCGGCAACGACGAAGGCACACAATTCGACTCACATATTCGCCAATCCCGTTTTCGCTTTACATCCAACACTGAAACCCCTGAAGGCGATACAGTAACAGGAGTTCTTGAACTTGACTTCCTGGTTACTGACGGCGGCAATGAGCGTGTGAGTAACTCTTATACCCCAAGAGTCAGACACGCTTTTATTAAATATAAAAATTGGCTTGTTGGCCAAACGTGGACAACATTCATGGATGTGGGTTCGCTACCAGAGTCATTAGATTTCATCGGCACCACCGACGGCATAACCTTTGGTCGCCAAGTCATGGTGCGCTACTCCCAGGGCGGGTTTCAGTTTGCGTTGGAAAACCCGGAAACCACAATCACGCCGTTTGGCGGAGGCGGACGCATCGTAGCAGACGATAACGCGGTGCCCGACGTAATCGCCAATTACACCTGGAAGCAAGACTGGGGCTATGTAAAGGTTGCGGGCATTGTACGCCAGTTGTCCTATGACGACGGCGGTGCAATTGACGATGATGAAACCAGCTATGGCGTTCAGTTGTCAGGTAAATTCACAGTAAACAACGGCGATGATATACGCTGGACCTTTAACACGGGGGCGGGCTTGGGCCGCTATGCTGCACTCAATGCTTCCAATGGTGCTGTGATCACTGCCAACAACGAACTTGAAGCCATCGATTCCATGGGTTATTCCATTGCCTACCGGCATCTTTGGAGCGACAAAATGCGCAGCAGCATTATGTTTTCAGCCCTTGATATCGACAACGATACCAGCCTCACGGGTACAGGTGTGACTGAAAGTACCTACAGCTCCAGGGTGAACCTGCTCTACTCACCCACAAAATCATTAACTGTCGGCGCCGAGTACGCCTATGCCAAACGAGAAACCGAAGGTGGGCTGGACGGCGACATGAACCGCATTCAGGTTTCAGCGAAGTACGCGTTCTAACAATTTAATATTTCTGTAAAAACCCTGTCTTAACAGGGTTTTTTATTGAGACAGGAAAATAACTGACAGCGGCACCACAAAAAAAAGCCCAGCAATATAAGCTGCACCGTATAACTTGCGTTCTGAAGCTGCGCACGCCAAGCCATAAGACAGTCTAAGGGGGATGTTTTTGAGCAAAGGTATGCTGAATATTATCAGCACAGAAAAGAGATTAAACAGTAAATGTACCAGCGCTATCTGCATGGCAAAGCCCCCCATGGGACCGGTAATAGCTAGTGCAGCTATGAGAGCCGTGATACAGGTTCCGATATTTGCGCCAAGCGTGAAGGGGTATACGTCTTTAGCCCGCAATATTCCACTGCCAACTAAAGGCACCATGAGTGATGTGGTGGTGGAAGACGATTGTACTAATACTGTCATCACCGCGCCGGAGGCTATCCCGGAAATCGGGCCTTTACCAATACTGGTATGCAAAATTTCTTTTGCCTTCCCCACCATCAACACCTTCATGATTTTACCCATGAAGGTGATAGACAGCACAATTAACAGTACCCCGATAGCAATTTTAGCCACTCCCGGATAAACCGACGGCAAGAACATTAGTGCCTCGGTTACCCAATTAACTACGGGCTGGGTGACTGCTTTAACCGGATTAACACCGTCCATCGCCAAACCGCCATCCATATGTAGCAGAGAAACCAGGAATTCACTGCTCTTCTCCAGCACACCTGTGGCAATTTCCAAAGGCAGAAACAACAATACAGACAAAACGTTAAAAAAGTCGTGAATAGTAGCGGCGTGAAATGCACGCTTGAACTCATCTTTACGTGCCACATGGCCCAAACTAACAATGGTGTTTGTGATGCTCGTACCGATATTCGCGCCCATGATCATGGGCACGGCAATGGGAATAGGCAGGCCGCCCGCCACCATGGCCACTAATATAGAGGTGACTGTACTGGAAGACTGAATTAACGCCGTACTAACCATGCCGATGATAAGCCCCATAATCGGGTTAGAGGCAAATTCAAATAAATTCTTTGCATGGTCAGCAGTGGCAAACTTAAAACCACTGCCTATCATGGACACCGCCAGTAGCATTAGATACACCAATGCCATAAGCAATAACCAGTTTTGTGCAGAATGACGAGGCGTTCCGGCCTGTAGGACCTGTTCCGTGTTAGTGGTTGAGAGCGTCATACGATTACTCACTAGTATCAGTCGCACCAGTCTATGTCGTATTTATGACAGATCCATGACGCCCCTTAGATGCTGGTCTCGCCTTATTTTCTCCGCTTTCGTTAAAAAGGTTGCGGGTAACGCTTATATACCTCGTGAATTTGACGCAAAACCGCTTCATCCAGCGTGAGATCAAAGGCAGCAATATTTTCAGACAACTGAGACGATGTCGTCGCCCCTATAATGGTAGAAGTAACACCGGGTACCTGCTGACACCATGCTAGCGCCAACTGAGACGGAGTAATATTCGCCCGACGAGCAATTTCGACGTAACGTCGAGTGGCCTCATGAGCCAAAGACTTATCCCGGAACAACCCTTGACGCTGTATGAAAGTCCACCTTGATCCTTTTGGTCGCGCATCATCTAAGTACTTACCCGACAACAGCCCAGTGGCCAGTGGTGACCAAGGCAGGTAAGCAATATTTTCTAACTGACACATTTCAATGAGATAGGGCCAGTCTTTACCGTGAAGTAAACTAAATTCATTTTGAATTGAAACCGGTGGAGGCACATTCATTTCTTTACACAAACGCAAAAAGGTATGAATGCCCCACGGCGTATCATCTGACAGACCCCAGTGACGAATTTTACCACTGTCCAACGCCCGGCGAATACCTGCAAGTATATCTCGCATACCTGCTACTTCATCTTCCCTATGGATGTTCGACGGGTTCACTTTGCCAGGCCAGTGCTTGCCAAAATGCGGCGTAGTGCGGTTTGGCCAATGCAACTGATAAACATCCACATAATCGGTTTTCAAGCGCTGCAACGACGCTTCCAGCGCAGTAATAATGGCATCACCAGTGATGTTTCCACCGTCGCGGATCCAGCGAATTCCCGACCCGGCAATTTTGGTCATTATGACGAGCTTACTTCGCTGCGCCTGATGACGCGACAACCAGTTCCCCAGCATACGTTCTGTGTCACCACTGGTTGGTTCATTGGGAGGAACCGGATACATTTCCGCGGTATCTATAAAATTAATTCCGCTGTCCAGCGCAATACCCATTTGCGTATCGGTGTCGTTTTGATCATTTTGAATGCCCCAGGTCATGGTGCCCAGGCAGACTTCAGAAACAGATAATTCACTGCTTCCAAGGGCGGTATATTTCATGATTTTCTTGCCTTTCGTTGCGTTTCTAAGCAGAGGAAGTATTGTGCTTTTTCAGCTTGGCCTCTGCTTTCGCGAGTTTACTTTCTATTTCCCGTCTCGACTCAACCATTTCATTGGCAAGTTCAGCCAACGATTTGAATTCAGAGAATCCTAGTTTTCGGGTGTCAATTTTTTGATATTGCCTTTTGCAGCGATAAAAAAACATGACAAAGTTAGCAAAAGCACTGTGAAAGGTCGCGAAACTTTTGACCAGCAGTAATACCAGCGCGACAGACGTGCCTGCGGCAATAGAAAAACTGATTATTTTTACCTTTTTTTGCTGACTCTTAATCATAGGCTGCAAGGCAGACTCCACACTCTTAAGTTTTTCTTCCACATCATGAGCCTGCCGCCGAAACTCTCCCTGTAGACCATCATTGTGGGTCAATCCCATAGCCGAGTAGGCATCGCTCAATCGCGAAAAGGTGTTGTCGTACTTATTAACAAGCGCTAAAGCCTGAGTGTCGCTTTGCGTATTGGCAAGGTGACTAAGCTTTGCCAAGGCTTGTTTTACATCCTGGTGATGAAAGCTGTCTTTGTTGAGCAAATAACTCCGCATTGCTAGTTGCAGGCTTACCTTTAACGGATATCCGTCGTTGCCATAACTAAAAAAAGACAAGCCAGCCATAGCAGCTTCAATATCATATAACCTTCCCTGCAAACCGGATTGCGCGTACATACCCAACTGACTTTGCAATGTGACTACCTGCTGAAATAATTGCTGGTAGTCGCGCATACTTTTTGCCAACTGCCCTGTTTGCTCAACCGGCAAATCGTATTCATTCAACAGCGGAGAGAGAGCAGAGAGCTGTCGATTAAACCTCTCAGCTCTGCTGGTAAACTGATGAAAATAGGTCATTTGATGCCTAAGTAAAAAGTCTTTTTCGTGGCGTCGTAACTGCAGTAACTCCTTTTCCAGGTTCAAAAGCAAATTGTGCTGTGCCTGCAACCCAAATAACGTTGTGGTGAATAAGTGCTGATTAGCTATCATCAGCGCCATACCCAGTACACAAATTAGTGTCATCAGTAATAAACGGGATTTAATGGAATCAAATTTCATGTGCATACCAATTCGTTGGACCTGCCCAACATACCCCCAGTTTATGACCAGGGTGTTATACCAACTGCTGTGGACACAATTGAAAGCGTATTACCAAGGGATTCCCGCGGAATGGCAGACACAAAAAAAGCGGGCAAGCCCGCTTTTTCACAATGTTTTGCTTTAACTCTTCTGGCGCTTCATAGCATCAAAGAATTCGTCATTGGTTTTCGTCATCGAAAGTTTATTGATGAGGAATTCCATTGCGTCAATTTCTGACATTTCATGTACGATTTTGCGTAAAATCCACATTTTCTGCAATTCGTCCTGGCTCGTCAGCAGTTCTTCCCGACGGGTACCTGAGCGATTGAAATCGATAGCCGGGAATACCCGCTTCTCAGCAATCTTGCGGTTTAGGTGCAGCTCCATGTTACCTGTGCCCTTAAACTCTTCGTAGATAACTTCGTCCATCTTAGAACCAGTATCTATAAGTGCAGTTGCGATGATGGTTAAGCTTCCACCTTCTTCCACATTTCGGGCCGCGCCAAAGAAACGCTTGGGTTTGTGCAATGCATTAGCATCCACACCACCGGTAAGTACCTTCCCGGAGGACGGAATTACCGTGTTGTACGCACGAGCTAAACGGGTAATTGAATCGAGTAAGATAACCACGTCTTTCTTGTGCTCGACCAAGCGCTTGGCCTTTTCAATCACCATTTCTGCAACCTGGACGTGGCGGCTGGCTGGTTCGTCAAAAGTAGAAGCCACAACTTCGCCGCGAACCAGACGGTGCATTTCTGTCACCTCTTCCGGACGCTCGTCAATCAACAATACCATTAATTCACATTCTGGGTGATTAGCAGCAATAGACTGGGCGATATTTTGCAGCAACAGCGTTTTACCTGCCTTAGGAGGCGCAACAATCAAGCCGCGTTGACCTCTCCCAATGGGCGAGGCCAAATCGAGAACCCGGGCAGTGATATCCTCTGAAGAACCATTACCACGTTCCATTCGCAAGCGATCGGCGGCGTGAAGTGGGGTTAGGTTTTCGAAGAGAATCTTATTGCGGGAGTTTTCAGGCTTGTCGAAGTTAACTTCGCGAATTTTCAGCAACGCAAAATAACGTTCGCTGTCTTTTGGCGGTCTGATTTTCCCCGAAATCGTGTCGCCGGTACGAAGGTTAAACCTTCGAATCTGGCTGGGTGAAACATAAATATCATCAGGCCCTGCCAGGTAGGATGAATCTGCGGAACGCAAAAAGCCAAAGCCATCCTGTAGTATTTCGAGAACGCCGTCTCCGAATATATCCTCACCGCCCTTGGCGTGATTTTTCAGAATGGAGAAGATAATGTCTTGTTTTCTGGCTCGCGCCATGTTTTCCAGGCCCATTTCCTCGGCCAGGGCGACCAGTTCATTGATCGGCTTGTTCTTAAGTTCGGTTAAATTCATACTGGTGGGTCTTTGTGCTTGAACTTCATTTACGGGACGTTAGCCCCTGATTAAAATTAATAATTGGAATAGATGTTCGCCCAGGTTGGACGTAAGCAGTGCGCAGCTCGGCAAATGAGCTAATAGGTGAAAGTTAGCACCTTATTTCGCCAGCGTCCACTCTTTTTCCAAGATATGTTAAAAACTATTTACATTCTGCGGATAACATCCTAAACAAAAAATATAGCAGGAGATACCAGCGGGGTGCTATTCCCAATCAAAAAAACAAAAAAACTGCTGTCAAAGACAGCAGTTTCGCTATTAAAGCATGTTAACCTCAGGTCAAACAAGCATACTTACAGGTTTTCGTTCAAAAACTCTGCAAGTTGTGTTTTAGACAATGCGCCCACCTTGGTTGCGGCTACATTGCCGTTTTTGAATAACAGTAATGTTGGAATGCCACGAATGCCATATTTTGGCGGTGTTTCATTATTTTCATCGACATTCAACTTACCAACTGTTAATTTGCCTTCAAACTCGGTCGCAACTTCTTCAAGAATTGGTGCGATCATTTTACAGGGGCCACACCACTCGGCCCAAAAGTCAACTAGCACGGGGCCTTCAGCATTGATAACATCTGCTTCAAATTTGTCGTCAGTTAACTTGATAATTTTGTCGCTCATTCTTTTCTCCAATATTTGGTCTGCAGCTGATTTGTCTCAGCTTTACCATTAGTGTTATAAGAAACCGTTTTTGATGCAAGCACAGATAAGCTATAAGCTATGCAAACAACACATTTAACTGAAACACATTTTTCTGATTTGCCTATTAATGCCAAAGTCATTACGGCATTAAAATCAGCAAATTTTACGCACTGTACGCCAATCCAGGCGCTTTCCTTGCCGCCCCTGTTAGAGGGGTTGGACATCGCTGGGCAGGCGCAAACGGGTACTGGCAAAACAATGGCATTTCTTGTCGCAACTTTCCACCATCTGCTGGAAAAAGCGCAAGCCGACACCACTGGTCAACCTGGTCCACGAGCCATTATTATGGCACCTACCCGCGAATTGGCTGTGCAAATTTATAATGATGCCAAGCCTCTTAGCGAGCACACCGGTCTCTCACTTGCTCTAATTTATGGGGGCGAAGGATACCAAAGTCAACGTGAATCCTTACAAGAAGGGGTAGATATTGTCATTGGTACGACGGGCCGCATATTAGATTATTACAAACAGGGCGTATTTACCCTCGATAACATCCAAGCCGCTGTGCTTGATGAAGCAGATCGTATGTTCGATCTGGGTTTTATCAAGGATATTCGCTTTTTATTCCGTCGTATGCCACCGGCAACTGAGCGATTGAGTATGCTTTTTTCTGCTACACTCAGTTACAGGGTGCAGGAACTGGCCTACGAGCATATGAATAATCCCACCCATGTACAAGTGGAACCAGAGCGGAAAACGGCGAAGCGGGTTAAAGAAGAGCTCTTCTATCCGTCTGATGAAGACAAAATGTTGCTGCTGCTCACCCTCTTGGAAGAAGAATGGCCAGATAAAGCCATTGTATTTGCCAACACAAAGAGTGGGTGTGAGCGCGTAACTGACTGGCTTGCAGCCGACGGTCATCGCGTTGGCATGCTCAGTGGTGATGTTCCACAGAAGAAACGGTTGTCTATTCTGGAAGACTTCACCACCAATAAACTCGACATACTTGTGGCAACAGACGTTGCAGCCCGAGGGTTACACATCGATAAGGTAACTCACGTGTTCAACTATGATTTGCCCGACGACGCGGAAGATTATGTTCACCGTATTGGACGCACCGGTCGTGCAGGTCAAAGCGGGCAAGCCATTAGTTTTGCCTGTGAGAAATATGCTCAGAACCTGCCAGCCATAGAGGAATATATCCAGCATGCAATTCCTGTCACTGACTTTGACAAGACCGCACTTCTGGATGATGTAACGCCACCGAGACCCCGCCGACGCAGACCGGCTAATAATAGAAATGCCTCCCGAAGGGGCAAAGGTCGGGGTAACGGCAGCAATAGTAGAAAAACGTCAAGCTAAAGGGTTTTATGCAGCCAGAAATTCAACATGATACCGTAGTTCACGGCGAGTACTATGCGGCAGTTGACCTGGGCTCGAACAGTTTCCATATGGTTGTGGTTCACGTGGTAAACGGAAGTGTGCAAATCATTGGAAAAATAAAGCAAAAAGTCAGACTGGCTGCAGGCCTGAACGAAGCGATGGAGCTCGATGACGTAAGCATGGAACGAGGATGGCAATGCCTGCAAACCTTTGCAGAAAGGCTTCAGGACATCCCCCGCTCCAATGTAAAAGTTGTCGCTACCGCCACCCTGCGTCTTGCCACTAACGCCCGCACATTTATTACCAAAGCAGAACAAATTCTCGGCCACGAACTCGATGTCATAAGCGGAGAGGAAGAAGCTCGTCAAATATATCTTGGCGTGGCCTATACTTCAGCTAATCAGGGCAATTCCCTGGTTATCGACATTGGTGGTGCCAGTACAGAAATTATCATCGGCAATGACATGCATCCCATTCACCTGGTGAGCATGGACATGGGTTGCGTCACCTTTATGGAGCGTTACTTCAAAGACGGGGTAATTTCAGAACAGAATTTTGCAACAGCACAACACCATGCGGGTTTACTGCTTGAACAGGTTGCCGACACATTCTTGTGCTTCGATTGGCACAATTGCTTAGGTGCTTCCGGGACGCCACAGGCAATAACGGAAATACTGGTAGCTCAGGGTATAAGTGACGCCATCCGGCTTGATTACCTTTGTGATCTTCGCGACCAATGTATTCGCTGTGGCCACATTGACAATCTTAGTATCAAAGGCCTGGATGGCTCGAGGAAGCCCATATTCCCCAGCGGCCTGGCTATTCTCATTACCTTGTTTGAACGCTTAAAGATCAGAGACATGAATATCTCCGGAGGTGCGCTGCGGGAAGGCTTAATTTACGGCATGCTGGACAACCTGCAGGAAAACGACCGACGCAGCCAAACCATCAACCAGATGATATCCCGTTATCACATTGACAGACACCACGCCGAATCGGTAAGAGGTCTGGCGCTGCGCTTGTGTCACCAACTGTGCGCCCAAACCAGCCTCTGCCATCTCGACACAGAAGCAGTATTAGGTGCGGCAGCCTCATTGCATGAAACGGGGTTACACATTGAGTTTAAAAAACACCACGAGCACGGCGCTTATATTCTTACCTATGCCGATCTGCCAGGCTTTACTAAACTTCAACGGGTCGCCATTCGCGATCTAGTTCAAGGGCACCGACTAAGTATTGATCGCTCGCGTTTTACGCATTATCACGACGAAGTACGACCCATGCTAGAAGGGCTGCTGCGGGTACTTAGAATTGCTGTCGTGCTTTGTCTGCGCAGACAAAACAAGCATATCCCGGAAGTGGAATTGAAAGTAGAAGGCGAGGCCTGGACGTTAGTTTTTCCACAAGGCTGGCTTGCGGCACACCCGCTAATAAATGCCGAACTGGCCAATGAGACCTGGCTGCAACACAGAGCCGGTTGGAAACTCACCTGTCAATAGTCCGCCCCTATTGGAAAAAGTGCCGGGGCTGTCATGAGTTCAGCCCCAGTATTATTTGGTGAAACGTCAGTCCTGAAGCAGCGACATTGCCTGTGGTGCGAAATACGTTAAGATACCGTCAGCACCTGCCCGTTTAAATGCCAGCAAAGACTCCAGAATAACTGTATCTTCATTTAACCAACCGTTGTGGAAAGCCGCTTTATGCATGGCGTACTCCCCACTCACTTGATAGGCAAAGGTTGGCACTTCCAACTCGGTTTTACAGCGTCTTACAATATCGAGATAGGGCATACCCGGCTTAACCATGACCATGTCGGCGCCTTCCTGCAAATCCATAGCTATTTCGTGAATCGCCTCATCGGAATTAGCCGGATCCATCTGATAAGTTTTTTTGTTACCCCCTTTAATGTTAGCAGCCGAGCCTACTGCATCGCGAAACGGCCCATAGTAACTGGATGCGTACTTAGCTGAATAAGCCATGATGCAAGTATTAATATTACCGTTGCGCTCCAGTGCGTCTCTGATGACGCCAATTCGCCCGTCCATCATATCTGATGGTGCAATGATGTCGGCACCCGCCTCAGCATGGGACAATGCTTGCTTGACCAACACGTCAACCGTTTCATCGTTCATTACATAGCCCTCGCTGTCAATCAGTCCGTCCTGACCGTGAGACGTGAACGGGTCGAGTGCCACATCTGACATAAGCATCAGTTGAGGAAACGCTTTTTTCAAAGTTCTCATCGCCTCTTGCGCCAAACCTTGCGGATTGAATGCTTCTTTAGCACAGTCTGATTTCATTTCCATTGGCGTAACCGGAAATAACGCCAGAGCAGGCAGCCCCTTGTCAACAAGCGGTGCGAGGTGATTCAGTAACGCGTCCACCGACATTCTCTCGACACCAGGCATGGAAGGTACTGCCTCACGTTGATTTTTTCCCGGCAATACAAATACCGGATAAATCAGATCGTTAACCGTTAAGTGGCTCTCTGCCACCATATGACGCAGTGCATCCTGACTGCGCAAACGACGCATTCTTTTCGCGGGAAAAGAAGAAAATGACATATTAGTCTCCCGTATAATCTTGTGCGATGACTCGGTTTCTGCCCTGTTGCTTAGCCTTGTATAGTTGCGCATCAGCGAATTTGAGCAATTTAAGTTCGTGTTCTTCGTAAGCTATCACCGTTGACGCGACACCAGCACTGATAGTCATGGAAATAACTTTGCCATCCACAACCACAGGTGTGCTTTCAACTTTTACGCGCATAGACTCCAGCACCTGCAGGGCTCCTTCAGCATCGGTGTTAGGCAGGATAATGCCAAATTCTTCGCCGCCATAGCGACACACGTCATCTGAAGAACGTCGCAACATCACTTTTAGCTGGTTTGCAACGTGTCGAATACACTCATCACCTGCGGTATGGCCGTAGGTATCATTGATCGCTTTAAAATGATCTACATCAACCATCGCCAAACTCAACGGCGTTTGTTCACGACGACTACGCCGACTCTCGGCTAATAAGCGCTTATCAAATTGGCGGCGGTTTTTAATACCCGTCAGTGAATCAATACTATTCAGGGTTTCAAGTTCCTGATTAGCCTCTGACAGTTCTCTGAGCGCAATCTCTAGTTCCAGAGTACGTTCCTGTACCTTGTATTCGAGATCGTCCTGATGTTGTTTTTGCAACGCAAGTAAGTCTTCTCTCGCGGCAAGGGCATCTTTTTCCTGAATCAGCGCTCGCTGATGTGATGCGTTAACCGCCGCTTTGTGCTGGCTGTAGCTAATTGCTATGACAAATGCCAATAAAATAGTTTCAACGGTGGCTCCGAGCATTAACAAATAATTGGAGGGCATCGGAAGTACCCAAATTCCAAGATTGTCCATGCTCGCAGCAAAACCACTTACCAGAATAATTCCCCACGCAAAAGAGTAATACCGGGCCGCGATGTGCCCTTTTAAACTCAACCATACGCCACTGGTAAAAATGAACATCACCACTAAACACAACAGTACCAAAAATGCCTTAATGAGGTAGCCATAGGGAAGAATAAAGCTAATTAAAACATTAACGCCAAACAAAATACTCCCCCATTTCATGATCGTATCCAAACGGGCACTGTACTGTGGAATATCCAGTATCTGACGGGAAAAAATCATAGCAAACATAATGGCGGCGTTGGCAAAGACAGCCACAGCCCGGTGCTCAAACCAAACCCAGTTAGGCCAAATATACGCATATGCATGGCCATTCATCGCCGATAGCGCAAGAGTAAGACTAAATACATAACACGTGTAGGAGAGAAAAACGTTGCTGTGGGTAGTCAGAAAGAAGAAAAAGTTACTCAGCCCGACAGCAAGTAAGAAACCGAAAAAGCATCCCATCAGCAGCGTCAACCCGCTTGAATATTCAATAAAAGCGATTTTTTCCCATACCCTGATTGGCACCTTTATAGAACCGTTGGTCTGTACCTTCAACAACACGTGTAAAGGCTCTTCCGTCGCTGGCACCGGGAAAAGCATAGAGGGATATTTAATAACCCAACTGTCAAATGCCAACGAATCACCGCCCTGATAAACAGCAAGGGGTTGAGATTCATTCTTTGCAAAATACGCCACCTCGATATTGTCGAGCAGTGGATACGCCACTTCTAACAAGGAGCGGGCCTGCGTTTCGCCATGACTATCAATGGTGAATCGAAACCATTGTGTGTCGTTGAGCATGCCAAGGTTGACTGGGTTTTCAACGGTGCGCCAATCGACGGAGTCTGACTGCGCCAAAATTGATAAGGGCATACTTTCAGTGGGGAGGGCGATATATTCAATGGGCGAAAGTCTGTCCTGATGCGCTTCCAAACCGGTGTGAGGCTTAAAAGTATAAATAAATAGTGCAACCACGACCACAGTAATGGCAATAAGCCACTCATCGTAGCGACGGACTGTGCTCGCATTAATCTCCATGATTTCCCCTAATCAGGTAGCCCGAATAAATCACAGGCATTGGCAAAACTGATTGCCGCCACATCCCCAATAGACAGTTCAAGTATATCTGCGACCACCTCGCCCACCGACGATATAAAAGCGGGCTCATTATTTCGCGCTCTTGGACGACGGTTTTTGGGAAACAAATACGGAGCATCTGTTTCTAAAATTAATCTATTCAAGGGCAATTTAGCCACCGATTCGCGAAGAGCGCCCCCCCTTTTAGGGTCGCAAACCCAACCGGTGACTCCGATGTGCAGGCCGAGCTTTAAATAGGCGTGCATAGCGCTAACATCGCCAGTAAAACAGTGGGCAATACCGCCAACCAGTTGCTCGCTTACAGCATTGAGACAGGCCAACTGCTTGTCAAATGCATCTCTTTCATGCAAATAAACCGGTTTTCGGTGTACCACAGCCAAATCAAGCTGAGCTTTAAAGACCTGCTCCTGAACATCTCTGGGCGAAAAGTCCCGGTTAAAATCGAGGCCACATTCCCCTACCGCCACTACGCCAGGGGACGATAAATGCGCTTCCAATGTGGAAAAATCGGCAGCTGTCATCAATTTCGCATTGTGAGGATGACAGCCGACGGTATAACGCAGCACATCCGGATAACGACAATACAGAGACGCTGCACGCTCCCACTCATTAGGTGCAGTGGTAATTAAGCACAATCTGCTCACGCCGGCGTGAAGGGCGTGCTCTATTACTTCATCTGCATCAAGCCTTCCGTCGAGAAGGTTAACGCCTGCATCGAACCAGTTCACCAGGTTAGCGCTTATAACGGGTTATTTAATCCGGCGCACTGACATGCGACTATTTTGATTTTCTTTGCCCAGATAAAACGCACCAAGTACGCCACGCTCGATAGTTACTGCGTCGCCTTCTTTCAGGCGAAGATTACTGCGCTTGTCGTTTTCACGCCACACCATACCGTTATCCAAAGTCACAATACGATCACCTCTTGGGCTTTCGGTGACGCTTGCCACGGCTGCACTCAACGCAGAAGGCAGGGTTTCTTTAGCCAAACGCTGAGATTCAAGCCCAAAGTCATCTCCGCGCGGCTGACGGCTCGAGGAAACAATGTTTGCCGGCTGAGAAGGACGCTCACTGGCAACCTCATCAACTGACTTTGCGGCCCCGGCATAAATATTCATTGATTCGGCAACAGCGTCGAAGCATATCAAACGCTTGAGGTCATTTTGTTCGTTTCGGCAGGCCTGAATGGCATCCGCCACCGTCTCGGCCCGAGAAACTGAAGACAAGACCGCCAGAACTAAAGCCCCTGCAATATGTAAAGTTTTGTTCATTTTCATTCCTAATACTGTCATTATTCTTCTATACGGTTTTCTTCAGCGACTGAATCTGATGCACTGTCATCCTCGCCCTCGCCATCATCGGTTTTGTTTCCCGCGTAAAAGCCCCCCACGATGACGCCAACCTCAAACAGAAACCACATAGGCACAGCCAGTAAAGTTTGTGATATGACATCGGGTGGCGTGAGTAACATACCCACAACAAATGCTCCAACGACTACATAAGGTCGTTTGGCACGGAGAGTTTTGGCATCGGTTACACCGGTCCAGCACAGCAAGATGATCGCTATGGGAATTTCGAATGAGACGCCAAACGCAAAAAAGAGTTTTAAAACAAAGTTGAGGTAACTGGATATATCCGTACTTACAGTCACACCTTCCGGCGCTACACTGTTGAAAAAAGCGAACGCAATAGGAAATACTACAAAATAGGCGAACGCCATACCTGCGTAGAATAGCAACGTACTGGAAAATAGCAGTGGTGCGACGAGCTTTTTCTCGTTTTTGTACAAGCCGGGCGCAACAAACGCCCATACCTGATACAACACATACGGTATAGCGATAAAAAACGACAACACCAGTGTTAGCTTAAACGGTGCGAAAAAAGGCGACGCCACGTCAGTGGCAATCATCGACGAATTTTCCGGCATTGATTGCAGCAAAGGATCGGCCAACAGGCGGTATAAATCCTGAGCGAAATACGCTAGACAGAGAAACACGATCAGTACACTGGCCAGTGCTTTTAACACCCTGCTGCGCAACTCGATAAGGTGAGATATAAGTGAATTTGCGTCAGACATCTATTTCTTTTTATATGGTTCTTGCACAGACTCAGCCGCGCCTTTCAGTTCTTCGACGCTTTGCTGCAACTCTGGCGACATATTCTTAAGGCCCTGTTGTTCGGCTTTCTTCAGATTTTCATGCAACTCATGCACGCGCAACTGATGTTCCATTTCCTGCTTAAAGCCCGTAGCCGTGTTTCGAATACTGCGAACGGTATTAATAGTCGACCGCAATGCTCCAGGCAATCGCTCCGGCCCAAGAATGAGCAAAGCAAGAACGCCAATAACCAGAATTTCCCAAAAACCAATATCAAACATCAGGATTTTTCTTTAACGTCTGCCTTTGTGCCCGCTTTTACCTCTTCAGCAGTCTCTTTGCGCGCCACTTGTTTTTCTTCTTTGAAGTCGGCATCAGCCTCTTCGTCGGTTACGGCTTTTTTAAACCCCTTTATCGCACCGCCTAAATCTGAACCAATACTTTTTAACCGCTTGGTTCCAAATAATAAAACTACAATTACTAACACAATAAGTAATTGCCAAATACTAATTCCGCCCATTGAAATTCTCCAACTACAACTATGGTGTACAGTATGCCACCCCCAGTGACAGCTTTCACGACATTATTTAGGGTGCGTCGCAGGATTCAGGCAATTAATCGTCTGTGGTATAGAAATCACTTTGACCTATTCTCCATAACCCTGCATGCTACGACTTACTACACGGAAATGTTAACGATCATTCATGTCATGTATTTTACTGTTGATATGTCTGTCAGTACCAGCGATTGCACCTGATGGCATACAGCCTGTCAATGTCGTTTCTGACAAAACTAACAAGCTTTGGTTCGATGCCTGGCAACAAGAACTAACCCAGTCAATGGATTACACCGCCCGCCAGTTAGACAGTTTTTTTGCTGTCGCCGGCAGCGACGCCTATCGGGATGCTACAGCTGAAGGTAGGGTCAGTCTGGGCTGGGAACCAAGAAGCCGGGAACTCAACGAGTTCGACCTTCGCTTTCGCGTTCGCGTAAAATTGCCAGCACTGGAAAACAGAGTCGATTTAGTTCTCAGTGATACGGAAGAAAGCGACAGTCGCAACGCCATTAAAGCAGCGCGGATTCAGCAAGCCCGAGGTCAGGACAACACAACTATCGCACTGCGTTATAAAGCCAGCGACAATGCCCGATTGTCCCATCGCTTAGGCACGGGTCGTCGGGGACAGATTTATGGAAAGTCCCGATTCCAGGATATATTGCCCTTCAACGAACAATTGGCCCTGTTCTACGACACTGAGTTGTATTATTACAACCGTGACGGCTTAGGTGCAGAAGCAGGGGCGACCTTGCAGTATCTGAGTACCCGGGATCACGTTTTCAGGTTTAACAACCGCTATTATTACCGCGATGACAGTGAATCCTGGTTTTGGCGGCACGACGTGCAGTATCTTCAACCCCTTTCAACCCATTCGGCCATGATTTATACCTTGTACACGGAGGGTACGCAAAAGCCTCATCGAGCGTTGACAGAGGTTTATACCAGCGTCAGGTACCGCACAAACCCAACCAGAGATTGGTTGTTCTATGAGATTGAACCCTTCGTGTTATGGCTGAGAGACGAAGACTTCAAACCTTCGTACGGCCTTGCGCTGCGCGTCGAGGTTTATTACGGCAAAGGTACCTGATCCGCAGTACAGAGAATGAGTAGAAGATCAAAAAAGCCGACATACATAGCCGGCTTTTAACGCGACCAATAGGTTTTAATTTACGGACGCAGAGATCGCTCACCGCGGGCTAAGCCACACACCCCTGTGCGAGAAGATTCAATAATCTCGGCGCAATCGGCCATGACCGCCGCAAACGCATCGAGTTTATCAGTGGTACCGGTAATTTCTATGGTGTAGTTACTACCGTTTACATCCACAATTCGTCCGCGGAATATGTCACTATTGCGTTTGACTTCTGCGCGAATGTCATCGGTACGCGTAGCGACTTTAATCAACATCAACTCGCGTTCAACATGAGTACCATCAGTGAGATCCACTACCTTCAACACGTCGATGAGTTTATTTACCTGTTTGGTAATTTGCTCAATGACTTTATCGTCACCATGGGTCGTAATGGTCAACCTAGAGAGGCTAGGGTCATCCGTTGGCGCCACGCACAAAGAATCTACGTTATAACCGCGTTGAGAAAAAACACCCACAATACGTGACAGTGCACCCGGCGCGTTTTCCATAAGTACTGAAATAATTCTTCTCATTTAAGTTCGCTCCGTCTTGCTCAAACGCATGTCGTCCATTGCGCCAAATTTCACTTGCATGGGATAAACGTGTTCGTTTTGATCTACCGCGATATCCATAAATACCAACTTGTCGGTATAGCTAAAGCACTTCTCCATAGCGGCATCCAGATCTTCCAAACGATCAACTTTAATACCCACGTGGCCATAGGCTTCAGCTAACTTGACAAAGTCCGGCATAGAATCCATGTAGGAATGAGAATGACGGCCTTTGTAAATCATGTCCTGCCACTGTCGAACCATGCCAAGTGCACGGTTGTTCAGCGAAATAATTTTAACCGGCAAGTTATACTGTAAACAGGTAGACAGCTCCTGAATATTCATTTGAATACTGCCATCACCTGTTACCACAACAGAGGTGGCTTCCGGGTGAGCAAACTGCACGCCCATGGCTGCAGGTAACCCGAAACCCATGGTGCCCAGACCACCAGAATTTATCCACTGGCGAGGCTTTTTATAGGGGTAGTACAATGCTGCGAACATTTGGTGTTGACCCACGTCAGAGCTGACATACGCTTCACCGTTTGTGTGCTTGTACAAAGACTCAATAACTGTTTGCGGCTTGATTACCGTATCGCCCTGCTCAAATTTGAGACATTCGCGCTTACGCCATTGAGTAATTTGCTGCCACCAGTCCGTTAACTTTTCCTGCTGACCTGATAAATCCTGCTTTTCCAACTGCTCAAAAATCTGGTCCAGCACTTTATCGATACTCCCCACGACAGGAATGTGAGCATTCACTGTTTTGGAGATTGACGCCGGATCAATGTCAACATGGATAATTTCTGCATGGGGGCAGAACTTAGCCACATTGTTCGTAACCCGATCGTCGAACCGTGCGCCCAGTGCAATAATACAATCAGAATTGTGCATAGTTTTATTGGCTTCCAGTGTGCCGTGCATACCCAGCATGCCAACAAACTGTTCGTGAGTACCTGGAAAGGCACCAAGGCCCATAAGTGTGCAGGTTACCGGCACCTGCAATTGTTCTGCCAGGGCAATGACCTTTTCAGACGCATTACATGCAACCGCACCGCCCCCCACATACATCACTGGCCGCTCTGCTTTCATCATTGAAGCAATAGCCTTTTTAATTTGCTTCATATGCCCCTTTTCAGTGGGGTTGTACGAGCGCATTGATACAGACTTCGGGAATACGTAAGGATGAGCTTCCTGTACATTCACAATATCCTTTGGCAAATCCACCACAACGGGACCAGGACGCCCAGTGTTGGCAATGTAATACGCTTTGGCAATCGCTTCAGGAATGTCTACCGCGCGCTTTACCAGAAAACTGTGTTTTACAATAGGCCGTGAACAGCCCACCATATCGGTTTCCTGAAATGCATCTTCGCCAATCAGTGAAGAGGCGACCTGGCCTGACAGCACCACCATGGGAATGGAATCCATGTAAGCTGTGGCAATACCCGTGATGGTGTTAGTTGCACCTGGGCCCGAGGTGACGAGGACTGTACCAGTTTTGCCAGTTGAACGCGCATACCCATCCGCCATGTGGGCGGCAGCCTGTTCGTGACGTACGAGCACGTGTTTGACATCTTCCTGCGCAAACAGCGCATCATAAATGTCTAGAACGGCACCACCTGGGTAGCCGAACACATGTGTGACTCCTACATCTTTTAGCGCTTCAACCACCATGGCCGCGCCTGACATCATTTTCACAGTCAGATCTCCTGTTTTTGGATTTGTTTCTCGTAACCTTACTTAACGTATTTGCGGAATATACCGTAGCGCGGACTATATCGAAGGAATTAGAAAGATAAAACAACAAACAAGGCAAAAGTGAGATATATATCCCAATATACGGAATAATTAGGATGAATATCTCACAAAACCAAGCTTTTCCTGCTACCTTAGGATAACCATTTACATGTTCTTTACAAACTAATCGTCGGTAAGAACCAAGTCAGTATCGTCTGAAGTTATGTCATCATCGCTCTCGATCACCGCCACTTTTTTAGAGCCGTAAATAGATGCGGCTTTGGGGCGGTTAATGCGCTTTTGGTATTTCAACCACACTTTTTCCTCAGGCGTCGTTGCTTCTAGCTGACCGTGAGCGACCTTAATATAACGCATATCCTGTTCTGACTCCGGTGCTAGTATGCCGTCGACTAACGCGGCGATAACACTACCACTTTCTGTCAAAATTTTCGCTTCTTTTATCGAAAAGTCCCCGGATCGCGCAAAACCGTAGGGATAATTTTTTCGGTCGTTAAAAGGACGCTTTAGCAATGCTTCACGCTTTAGCTCTGTCATAGTCAAACCCTGTTTATGAATTACCTAAAACTGGAACTGGTTTCTTAGCTAAGTGGTTATCAAAATCATCGTTTTGATTCCCGCGAATGAACGTCGTATAGCCCTAGCTATACGAAGACACATCAACCCTTCACGTAATAGTGATTTAGCGACAAATTGTCAAACAAAAAAAGCGGCAATCGCCGCTTTTATCGATATATTAATAAATCTGTCATGTGTACACTGAACTTGGCGATTATTGGCTTGAAGAATTACCTTTTTTTTCACTGACCCATATTGTAATCGTTCCCTCAACAACAACGGTTCCTTGTTCGTCATAAGCCTTTATAACTACTGGTAAATTTCCTGGCTTCCAGTCATCACTTGAGACCTCTGCAACACACCTTATGTTTGTATCAGCTTTAGCGGGATACTTCACTTCCATCCCCTTTGGTATCCAGCGCAAGTTTTTGGGGATCGATGCCTCGCTCATGAACCCCATCGCCATTTCCAGCCCATTACAAATAGCTATAACGTGCACTGTACCAATGTGATTTTGTAATCCCTTTCGCTTCTTGATCAACACTTCACAACGGTTAGGTTTGAGTTCTGTGATTAGCGGAGAGACTGTTGAGAAATACGGCGCTCTTCGAGCTGAATACCAGCTAAATAGCTTTCTTCCACAAGGAAGTTTTAAAAACCTACTATATATTTTGAGTAAATAATTATCGGCCATTTTTGGTCTCTGCGTTTTACTAAAAGACTACGTTAAGCAATGGCGATTTTTTGCGTCGACTACACACGCATTACGCGGTGTCGAATTGACCTTTTAAACTCGCCTCAACTGGTTAGACCAGAAAGGGTAACTCGAAGCAAATGCAAAAGCAATGTATAGAGGATGTCAGGCAACGCAGTAAAAACAACGTCCAGACCTTGGAATCACTTCGTGACGAGGTA